>OZ243929.1:0-1890000 GCA_965213995.1 Gammaproteobacteria bacterium
AAGATAACCGGGCCCAGGTGGCTGGCGTAGCAGCGCACCCCTTCGAACACCGAGGTGCCGTAGTGCAGGGCGTGGCTCATCACATGGGTCTGCGCTTCCATGTACGGCTTCAGTTCGCCGTCGTGCCAGATCCATTCGGGGTGTGCGCTCATATCGTTGAGTCTCGTGCGCGGGAACGGAAAGCCGCAGGCGTTGCAAGTGCAGGGATTTTACGGCCCAAGGCGCCTGCGCGCACCCGGCGCGGCCGCCTTGCCCGATTGGACCCGCGCCTGCGCCCGCAGCGCCCGGTTGAGCACTTCCAGCAGGGCGCGCGCGCCGGCCTCCACGATATCGGTGCTCACGCCGCGCCCGCGATAGGAAAACTCCCCCCAGCGGGCGGTGACGGCGGCCTCGCCTTGGGCATCCTCGCCGGTGGTGACGCTGCGCACGTCGAAGTGGATCAGCTCCACGGCCATTTCGGTGGCGCGTTCCAGCGCCTTGAAGGTGGCGTCGATGGGGCCGTCGCCCACCGCCGCCTCGTCGCGCTGCTCGCCGCTTTCGTGCTCGAGGCGCACTGCGGCCACCGCCAGCGTGCTGCCGCCGGTATTGATGCGCAGCTCGCGTAGCCGCCAGGGGCCTTCCGCGGCGCCTTCCTTATGAACGATCAGGGCCTCGATATCCGCATCGAACAGCTCCTTTTTGCGATCGGCCAGCTTCTTGAACGCGATAAAGGCCCGGTTCAGCTGCTCCTCGCCGAGCTCGAAGCCGAGCTGGCGGGTGCGGTCGCGGAACGCATGCCGCCCTGAATGCTTGCCCAGCACCAGATTGGTGCGGTGCATGCCCACCGATTCGGGGCGCATGATCTCGTAGGTCTCGGCGTGCTTGAGCATGCCGTGCTGATGGATGCCGGCCTCGTGCGCGAAGGCGTTCTTGCCCACCACGGCCTTGTTGCGCGGCGTGCGCATGCCGGTCACGCTGGACACCAGGCGGCTGGCCGGGTAAAGCCCGGTGGTTTCGATGCCGGTGTCCACGCCGAAGTGGTCGGCGCGCACCTTGAGCGCCATCACCACCTCCTCAAGCGAGCAGTTGCCGGCGCGTTCGCCGATGCCGTTGACCGTGCATTCGATCTGCCGGGCGCCGCCGGCCACGGCCGCTAGGCTGTTGGCCACCGACAGGCCCAGGTCGTCGTGGCAATGCGCGCTCAAGACCACCTCGCCGATGCCGGGCACGGTGGCGCGCAGATGCTCGAAAAGGGCTTGGAAGTTGGCGGGCATCGCGTAGCCGACGGTGTCCGGGATATTGACCGTGGTCGCCCCGGCCTCGACCACCGCGGTCACGATTTCAGTGAGGAACTCCGGCTCGGTGCGCGAGGCGTCCTCCGGGGAAAATTCCACATCGTCGCAGGCTTCCCTGGCCATGCGCACCGCATCGACCGCGCGGCGCACGATTTCGTCGCGGGCCATTTCCAGCTTGAATTTGCGATGGATCTCGCTGGTGGCCACGAACACGTGGATGCGCTTGCGCGCCGCCGGCTCCAGCGCTTTGGCCGACTGCTCGATATCGCCCTCGTGGCAGCGGGCCAGCGAGCAGATGGTCACGCCGCGTATGGCGCGGGCGATTTCCCGCACCGACTCGAAATCGCCCGGCGAGGCTGCCGCGAAGCCGGCCTCGATAATGTCCACGCGCATATCCCGGAGCGCGCGCGCCACCTTGAGCTTCTCGCGCAGCGTCATGCTGCAGCCCGGCGCCTGTTCGCCGTCGCGCAAAGTGGTGTCGAAGATGCGCACGCGATCCTGAGTGTTTTGCTGGTTCATTATGTTCCGCTCTTATAAAAAAAAGTAGCCGTTACGCCCATTACGAAAAACCCCGCATCCGTTGGCCGGTAAGCGGGGTTTCGCAATGAGGCTTTTTGAGTTGCTCAGGCCCTATTCCTTACCCCGCATTCGGGCTTCGCAAGCAGCGCGAGCGCAGCCGCATGCAGCCCTTCGGCTGCGGCGATAAGGCTGAGGATGGACCGGCCCAAGTTCATGCGGGCGATTATGCGTTAAGCAGGCGCAATGTCAAGCTCGCCTGTCCCGCCGGATCTCTCCGGATGCGCCGGCAGGCGGGGCCGGCCGGAGGGCTTCTCCGGTCTATTTTCCAGCCGGCGCAGCGTGATGTCGCTGAAGCACGGCCTTTCTTGAAGCTGTGCTAATATCCGCAGCCTTCTATCAAGCCGGTCTCTTGGAATCCGCTTGATGGCCACAGTCCTGACTTTAAGTAGTAGCAGGGGGAGCATTTGATGAATCCGATTTTTAGGGGAGCGCTTTGCGCCGGAGGCTTGCTCGCCGCGGCCGCCGTGGCGAGCGCGGCCACGCTGGAGGAGATAGAGGCTGTTCAGGCGGAGCGCGCCCAGGCCGGCCGCCAGTCGCAGAGCCGGATTGACGAGATGGTCAAGGAAACAGACTCGCTGGAATATGAATATAAGCGGGTGCTCAAGGAGCTGGGCGGCCTCAAGGTGTTCAACACTCTCATGGAGAGGCAGATCGACCGGCAGGAGGCTGATATCAACCTTCTGAACGAGGCCATCGATGAAGTGGAGGCGTCGCGCCGCCAGATGATGCCGCTCATGGTGCGCATGATCGAAGCGCTCGACCTGTTCGTGGAGGCGGATGCGCCCTTTCTGCTCGACGAGCGGCGCACCAGGGTGGCTGCGCTCACCGAACTGATGGAGCGGGAAGACGTGAGCGTGGCCGAGAAGTTCCGCAAGGTGCTTGAGGCTTATCAGATTGAGAACGACTACGGCCGCACCATCGAGGCCTATAAGGATTCCGTGGATCACGAGGGCGCGACCTTGGAGGTTGACGTGCTTCGCGTTGGCCGGGTGGCGCTGGTTTACCAGACCGCCGACCTCAGCGCCACGCGCAAATGGGACCGCGATGCCCGTGCGTGGATCGATCTGGACGGCGGCTACCGCAACCAAGTGCGCATGGGTTTGCGAGTGGCCAGAAAGCAGGTCGCTCCCGACCTGCTTCTGCTTCCTGTTCCTGCTCCGGAGGCTGGATAGATGATCGCAATCAGAACCGTTGCCTGCGCCGTGCTTGGCTTGGCGCTCAATGTATCCGCTCAAGCCCAGGAAGCCCTATCGCTGGATGATCTGCTGGATCTGGTGGAGCAGGGGGCCGTGCGCGACAATGAGGAAATGCGCGCCCGTGAAGCGGCGTTTCGCGAGGCCCGCGGCCAGCAGCAGCGGCTGCTGGAGCAGGCGAATGCCGAGAAAGCCGCCGAAGAGCGGCGCAGCCAGCGGCTTGAGAACTCCTACGGCGAGAACGAGCGGCGCATCGCGGCGCTCAAGCAGACCCGCGACGAGCGGCTTGGCGCCCTTAAGGAGCTGTTCGGCGTGACTCAGCAGGTGGCGGGCGATGCCCGGTCGAAGTTCGAGTCCTCGGTCACCAACGTTCAGTATCCGGACCGCTCGCAGTTCCTCACCGAGCTGGTCGATAAGCTGGGATCCGGCATCGAACTGCCTTCAGTCGAGGAAATGGAGCGCCTGTGGTGGGAGCTTCAGCGGGAGATGACGGAGTCGTCGAAAGTGGTGAGGTTCAACGCCGATGTGATTTCGCTGGACGGCCAGCGCGAGCCCACGGAAGTGGTGAGGGTAGGGCTGTTCAATATCGTTTCCGACGGAAAATATCTCACCTACCGCCAGGAAACCGGCAACGTGACCGAACTCGGCCGGCAGCCTGAGCAGGGCCGTTTTACGAGCAGCACGGCCGATATCGTGGGCGCTGCGCCCGGCGAAGTGGTGCGCTTTGGCCTCGACCCCACTTTAGGCGGCGTGCTCAATTCGCTGGTGGGGCGGCCCAACCTGGTGGAGCGCATACAGCAGGGCGCGCTGGTGGGCTACCTCATTATCGCGCTGGGCATTATCGGGCTTTTGATCTCGCTGGAGCGCTTGGTCTCGCTGACGCTCGCCAGCCGCAAGGTCACGGCGCAGCTGAAGAGCGACACCCCCTCGGACGACAACGCGCTGGGCCGCGTGCTCAAGGTGTATCACGGCAACAAGGGTTTGGACACCGAAACTCTCGAGCTCAAGCTGGGCGAGGCCATCTTCAAGGAAACGCCGAAGCTGAACCGGGCATTGCTGTTCATCCAGATTATTTCGGTGGTGGCGCCGCTCATGGGGCTGCTGGGCACCGTGACCGGCATGATCAAGACCTTCCAAGCGATCACGCTGTACGGCACCGGCGATCCCAAGCTGATGGCGGGCGGCATTTCGCAGGCGCTGGTCACCACGGTTCTCGGCCTGAGCGTTGCCATTCCCATGGTGCTGCTGCACACGGTGGTGAGCGGCCGCAGCCGCAGGATCGTGCAGATTCTGCAGGAGCAGAGCACCGGCATCGTGGCGGAGCACGCCGAGGCGCAGCAAAAGGCGCCGGCCGCCTGAGCCTGCGGGATGCCGGGGGAATGGCCGAAATATCCGCATTGATCCATGTTTAACTGGTTCTTCGATGCCTTCGAGGCCATCCGCGATTTCGTGGAGCTGGGCGGCGACGTGCTGTTCCTGATTGCTCTCACCATCTTCCTGATGTGGATGCTGGTTTTTGAGCGCCTGGTGTTCTTCCAGGTCGAACTCGGCAAGCGCCGCGCCGCCATTCAGGATGCTTGGGAGGGGCGGGCCGAGCGGCGGTCCTGGGAAGCGCAGCAGATTCGCGACCGAATGGTTGCCGATTTCGACATGGCCGTTCGCCGGTCGTTGCCGCTGGTGCAAACCTTGGTGGCGCTTTGTCCGCTGCTGGGCCTTTTGGGCACGGTAACGGGAATGATCGAAGTGTTCGATGTCATGGCCGTGGAAGGCAGCGGCAATCCGCGTTCGATGGCTTCCGGCGTGTCCAAGGCCACCATCCCCACCATGGCGGGCATGGTGGGCGCGCTGTCGGGCGTGTTCTGGACCACCTACCTTAACCGCCGTGCGGATCGCCAGATTGAGGACTTGGAGGAACGCCTGGCCATGGATCGCTGACGCCGCCGCAAACGGCCGAAGATTACCCGGAGACCAATCCACTTATGCGCAGATCCATTATTCAAGCCGCCGGCGAGGAAGCCAAGGCGGAAATCAATCTAACGCCCATGCTGGACGTGGTGTTCATCATGCTGATCTTCTTCATCGTCACCGCGTCGTTCGTCAAGGAGGCGGGGATTGATGTGAACCGGCCCGATGCGCCCACGGCCATCAGGCAGGAGAAGGCGAACATACTGGTGGCGATCAGCGCCGACAACGAGATCTGGATCGACCGGCGGCGCATTGACCCGCGGGCGGTGCGGGCCAATATCGAGCGCCTGCACGCCGAGAACCCGGAGGGTTCGGTTATTATTCAGGCCGATAAGCGGGCCTACACGGAAACGCTTGTGAGCGTGATGGATTCGGCCCGTCAGGCCGGCGTGTTCAACGTGTCGATAGCGGCGAGCGAGGACTGACCGGCAGATGGCGGCGCAGACGGCCCGGGCCATGGATCCGGATCGCCTTCGGGCGCCGGGGGGCCGCTCGGCAAGCTGGCGCGGAGTGCGATGAAATGGCGGAACAGGCGACAATCAAACGGCGGATAGGGCGTTATTTCCTAGCGTTCGCGGTAGGAAGCTTCGCCGCCCTTTCCCTTTTATGGATCATGCAGTTTCTGATCGCCACCGGCAAGGCGGCGATCACCGAATCGGTGGATACGCGCTTCGTTGACTTTGTCCGGGTCAAGCGCGATGAAACGGTCGAGCGCAAGGAGGAAAAGCCGGAGCGCCCCCCCGAGCCGGACGAGGCGCCGCCGGAGATTCCCCAGCAGGACATGGACTCCTCGGACTACGATTCAGTCACGGCCGTGGCGCCGGTAGGCCCCGGCCTTGATGTGGGCATGGACAGCCAACTGGGCGATTTCAGCTTGGCCGAAGGCGATTACCTGCCGATCGTGAAGGTGGCGCCCATGTACCCGCGGCGGGCGCAGTCGCGCGGGCTTGAGGGTTATTGCGATCTTGAATTCACGGTCACGCCGCTGGGCACGACCGCCGATGCGCGGGTGATCTTTTGCAGCAGTTCGCTGTTCGAGCGCGCTTCGGTGCAGGCTTTGCTCAAGTTCAAGTACAAACCCCGCGTGGTGAACGGCACGCCTATCGCGGTGCCCGGACTGCGCCACCGGATTACCTTCCAGATTGAAGATTGACGTTGTGAGCACCCGGTTCGGCCCCGTTGCCGCAGCGCTGTTCTGCCTGCTTCTTGTGATGCCGGCGCCATCCGGCTGGGGCCAAGAGGAAGAGCAGGAGGAGCAGCGGACGCGGCGCACGGAGGCGTTGAGCGAGAGGGTTCACCGCCGTCTTTCAAAGGCCCAGGAGGCGCTGGAGGCCGGCGATCACGCAACGTCTGAATCCCTGCTGCGCGAAATTATCGAGCTGCGCAATCTTTCGCCCTATGAGCAGGCGCAAACCAATAATTTCTATGGCTATGTCTATATTGACCAAGAAGATTACCAAAGGGCGATCCCGGCCTTTCGGCGGGTGATCGATGCCGGAGGGCCGGATGTGATAGGCCCCGGTTTATACAACCAGACCATCCGCACGCTGGCGCAGCTCTACGCGCAGGTGGAGAATTTCAGCGAGGCCATTGTCTATGGCCGCCAGTGGCTGGATTCCCAAACGAATCCGCCGCCCCGCGATTACATGCTGCTGGCCCAAGCCCACTTCCAGCTTGAGCAGTGGCGCGACGCGCTGGATTACGTGTCGCTGGCGATAGAGGCCGCCCAGGCGGCGGACGTGGAGGTGGATGAGAACTGGTGGCGCTACATGGTGGCCGCGCATTGGGAGCTGGAAGAGTTCCCCGAGGCTTTGGAAATCACCAAGATCATGGTGAGGGAATGGCCCAAAAAGCAATACTGGTCGCAGCTCCAAGGGCTTTACTCCATCGTTGAGGACGAGCCTAGGCAATTGGCGGCCTATTGGTGCATGCACGATCAGGAGCTGCTCGACAGCAGCACGGAACTCGTCAACATGGCCAACTTGTTCATGCTGGCGGAGGTTCCCTACAAGGCCGCCGTGATCCTTCAGGAGGGGCTCGACAGCGGAGAGATTGAAGAGACCACGCAGAACTACCGGATTCTCGCCCAGGCATGGCAGTTGTCCAGGGAAGACCGCAAGGCCATCGGCCCCATGCGCAAGGCGGCGGAGGGCGAAGAGGACGCTGAGATGAAGGGCGACCTGTATGTTCGGCTGGCCGAAAGCCATAACGCCCTGAGCGAATACGATGAATGCGCTTCCGCGGCCCGCCAAGCCATTCGCGACGGCAAGCCGAAGAGCGAGGGGAGAACCTACATGCTGTTGGGCCAATGCCTTTTCGAGCAGGAGAAGTACGACGAGGCCGGCGATGCGTTTTCCCGCGCGGCCAGAGACAGCGAAACGCGCCAAGCGGCCACCCGCTGG
The DNA here is from genome assembly GCA_965213995.1 of Gammaproteobacteria bacterium. Taxonomy (GTDB): domain Bacteria; phylum Pseudomonadota; class Gammaproteobacteria; order Steroidobacterales; family Foliamicaceae; genus Foliamicus. Next base: position 7,414 of record OZ243929.1, read on the forward strand.
CAGAACTATCTTCGCCGGGAGGTGGCGCGGCTTCAGGACCTGGACGCGCGGCTGGCGCGCTTCGGAAGCTAGATCCGCCATCCCCGACACACGCCGAGTAGCTTTATTATGCCCAAAGTTCATTTCGTGGATTGCCGCGGGAATCCCCGCGATCTGGAAGTGCCCGAAGGCTGCACGCTCATGGAGGTTGCGCTGGAAAACGATGTTGAGGGGATCGTGGCGGAATGCGGCGGTTGTTGCGCCTGCGCCACCTGCCACAGCTATATCGACGAGGAGTGGATGGACCGTCTGCCGCCTATCGACGATATGGAAGACGCAATGCTGGATTGCGCGCTGGAGCGCAAGCCCAACAGCCGCCTGACCTGCCAGATCCAGATGACGACCGAGCTGGCCGGCCTTAAGCTGAAAGCCGCCGACAACGAATCCTGATACCTAGAGTTTGCCTTCCTCGAATTGGCGGTGGATTTCCGCCACCGGGGGCATGGAGGCCATCGGGGTTTTCTCCTCCTTCTCGTTCTGGATCACGCGCATCACTCTTTCGATGTAGCGCTGGCGCGTGGCTTCCCTCTCGGCTTCCGCCTGCTTGCCGGGCAGAAAGTTTTCGATATCCTCGCGCGTGAACGGATCTCCCCTCTCAATCAACCGCTCGACGCTGTCGAGGCGGTCGCGCAGAACGGACACCTCCCCGATCAGGGTCATCAGCATGCCCAAAAGCCGGTCCGTGGCCGGATCGGAAAAGTATCGGGGGCGCTTTCCTCTGGCGGTGCGGCGCAGGCGGGGCGTTTCCTCACCTGAACTCATGCGCGGATTCCCGCCAGGGATTTGAAGCTCATTTCGTCTTGCGAGTAGTTGCGCTGCGTGGCGTCGAGATTGGATTTCATTAGTTCCAGGCTTACTTCCCCAACCGGCCAGCCGCCTTTGACGGCCTCTTCAATCAGATTGAGGTCGGTCATGCAGCGGGCAAAGGATTCGTTATTGTTGTAGCTCTCCCAGTCGTGCATGAACTGGTCGAAGAGGGTGTCGCCGCGCGGGATGTCGAAGTGCAGCATGCGCCCGCCGCTGCGAAGCAGCCGGCGCGTTTCGGCGAAAATGCGCGGCAGGGCTTTCTTGGAAGTCTCATGCAGCATGATATGCGAGACCACCAGGTCGAAGCTGCCGTCCTCATAGTCGGTGCATTCGGCGTTCTGCTGGTTGAAGTGCACCGAAACGCCCAGCGATTCCGCCCGCGTATGCGCGTAGCGAAGCATGGGCGCGCCCACATCGATGGCGTGGATTTCCGCTTCGGGGAAAGCCCGGGCCCAGGGCAGGGTGCTGTTGCCGGCGCCGCAGCCCATATCGAGGATTTTGCGGGGCTTGAAATCGGGCCATATGCCCCGCATGCCATTGCACAGCATATGGCCTAGGAAGTCCGCTTCCGGCCCCCAGGCGCCGGCCATGTACATCTGCAGCCCGGTTTCGTAGAGAGCGCCGGCCGTGATGTCGTCGGGAACTTGGTCGGTATGGTAGCCGCCCGGCTGTATGTGGATATCGTGCACCGTGTGGTAGCGGGGAATTTCAAGGTCCGGGTTCAGTTTGAGGCTGCCGCCGGCATTCCCGTTGGTGGCCCGAAAGCGCTTGATCATGTCCGGCAGCTGCCGCTCGACCGTGTCAACCGTCGCGTCCCACATCATTTCCTGGCTGCGGCGGGTCATCGCGCTCCATAACTGGTAGTACGGCTCCGACATCATCTTCTTTCGGATCTCGTCGCGGTGCTGCGGCGGGCGGCCCGTTTCCTTTTCGATGGCCGGCTTGATCTTTTCGTCGTAGAGGGAAAAATTGCCCGGCATGATCGTGCCGGAGAGATGAGCCCGGAAAGCCCGCACGAAATCCATGCGGGAGGCTTCGTCGTGGTTGGCGTTGGGCGTCAAGGCATGAACGTTACGGAACATCGGGCTGGCCTCCTGGGGGGTGGGGGTGGCGGCGCGGATTCAGCCGTTGAGAATAGCACATGCCAGCCTTATTTCTGATCTTTCTGTGCTTCCTTCGCCCGGTTATTGCGCCACTTCTCGCGGGAGACGCATTCGTCATCCATGACGCTTGCCGAGAGGCATCCTGCCTTCGACACTCCCGCGAGAAGTGGCGCAATAACCGGGCTTGGCTGGTGCTGGCCGGGCTGGCGGCAAGCAAGCCTGATTCGCAGCCCCCCTTCCCGCAGGGGCGTCTGGGGCAGGGATGCCCCAGCCGAGCGTCAGGATGACTTCATGCGTCCCCTGCGGGAAGGGGGCTGCGAATCAGGCGATTCCGCCCGAAACGCTAAGGCGCGATAAGTTCGACCCACTCGCCCACGGGGCCGCGCCACATGGATGCGGGCCGGCCGTGGTAGGGGGCGCCGGATTGCCCGGTTAGCGTTGGCGTGCCGGGGTCGTCGCAAGTGAAGCTCACCATGCTGATGGAAGGCGGCAGCCAGCCTTCAGGCTGCGGGCGCGGCGCGGCGGTTTCCGGCATGCTGTCGAGCTCGATCAGGTTGCTTCCCTCCAAAGGCATCGTGGAAAGCATGAAGCGGTGGTTGGCCGGCAGGCCGTAAGCCTGGCCCATCACCGTGATCTTCACCGGCCGCGGCTCGCTCGCGGGAATCCCGAAACGCTTCCTCCAGCCTTCGGCGAGCATTTCCACGCTGGGGCCGCCTAGGATCACGATGAACGCGCGGTCCACGAAATCCACCGCTTCGGGCACGTCGAATCCCGTTTTGCGCTTGAACATGGTGAGGTACAGGAATTCCTTGGCCGGGCCTTGCACCTGCATCGCGCGAATCGCGTCGCTGATCGACAGGTCGGCGGGCGGCCCTAGGATATGGAAGGGCGTGCCCATCAATTGCTGCTCCAGCGCATCGGTGTCCTGCACCATCAATTCCGCGGCATTCCAGCCCCAGTGCAGATAGGCTTCGTAACCCGGCGCGGCAGGTTGCTCCACAAACCGGAAGTGGAAGCCCTCGGAGGTTTCCGGCGCCATCAGCAGGAACTGCGCGCCCTCCACCGCTTCGGCGCCCCAAAACGCCGCCAGTTCGCCTGGAATCCTCCCGCCAGCCGTGGCCTGGTAGCCCAGATGCTTGTAGGCATCCTCCATCGCGCCCAGGTCGGGCGCCGCTATGGTGACGCAGGTGATGGGGCCGATCATAGGCTCGCCAGGTACGCGCGCGCCTGGCCCATGCTGATCACCTCGCCGAATTTCTTGCTGATATCGAAGAGGTTGGCTTCGTGCGGCCCTGGATCGCGGTCGCCGGTGGCCTCCCGCACCACGATCGGAATATAGCCGTGCTGCATCGCGTCCACCGCCGATGCCCGCACGCAGCCGCTGGTGCTGAGCCCGCAGATCAGCAGCGTGTCCAAGCCCAGCGCCGCCAGCGTGGCGGCCAGATGGGTGCCGAAGAAGGCGCTGGGATATTTCTTGCTGATGACCACCTCGCCTGCGGCGGGCTCAAGGCCCTCGCCGAAAGCGCAGTGCTTCGATCCCTTGGTGAGATTCGCCAGCGCGGGCACCTTGCGGTAGAACACGCCGCCTTCCACCCCTGCGGGATCGAATTCCACGCAAGTATGAAAGATCGGGATGCCGGCCTTGCGGCACTCCCCCAATAGCTCCACCGCCTGCTCGCGCTCCTTCTCCACGCCCGCGTACAGCGAGCATTCGGGGTCCAGATAGGCGCGCACAAAGTCGATAACCAGCAGCGCGGGCCGCGCTCCCGGCTCGATCGAGCCGCCGAACCCCGCCTTGCTGTAGTCCTGGTCCAGTTTCGCCATGATCGCTAGATAATCCCCCGATCCTTCAGTTCCGCAAGCCTTTTGTCGTCGAGATTCAGCAGGCCGCGGTAGATTTCGTCGTTATGCTGTCCCATTTCCGGCCCCGGCGCGCGGACTTTGCCGGGGGTGAGCGACAGCTTGGGCGCCACGTTCTGCATCTTCAGCTCGCCGAACTTCGGATGCATGACCGACACGATCGCCTCGCGGGCTTTGAAGTGCGCGTCCTCGAGCATTTCCGGCGCCCGGTAGATCTTGCCCGACGGAACGCCGTTTTTCTCCATCAGCGCCTCCAGTTCCCCGGCGCTCTTGGTCGCGGTCCATTCGGCGATCAGCCCGTCGAGCTCCGCTTGCGTTTCGCCGCGCGCGGCGTGGCTGGAGAAGCGGGGATCGTCGGCCAGTTCCGGCCGCCTCATGGCCGCGCTCAGGCGCCGGAAAACGCTATCCTGGTTGGCCGCGATCAGGATGTAGGTGCCGTCGCGCGTGGGATAGACGTTCGACGGCGCCACCCGCGGCAGGATCGAGCCGGTGCGTTCGCGCACGTAGCCGGCCTGCTGGTACTCGGTGATGAGCGATTCCATCATGTTGAGCACGGCTTCGTAGATCGCGGAATCCACCACTTGGCCTTCGCCGGTGCGGTTGCGGTGGTGGAGCGCGGCGAGGCCGCCGATGCAGGCGAAAGTGGCCGCCAGCTGGTCGCCGATGCTGATGCCCACGCGGCTCGGCGGGGTGGAGGGATCGCCGGCCACGTAGCGCAGCCCGCCCATCGCCTCGCCGATGGAGCCGTAGCCGGCCCGCGAGGCATAGGGGCCGGTTTGGCCGTAGCCCGAAACGCGGATCAGGATCAGCGCCGGGTTGATATCGTGCAGCTCCTCCCAGGAGAGGTTCCAGCGCTCCAGCGTTCCGGGCCGGAAATTCTCCAGCAGGATATCGGCCTTGGCGACCAGTTCCTTGAGGATATCCTGGCCTTCCTTTTCCCTCAGATTCAAGGTGATGGCCTTCTTGTTGCGGGCAATGACCGGCCACCAGAGCGACATGCCGTGGGCCTTTTCCTGCCCCCAGCCCCGCATCGGGTCCGGCCGGTCGGGCGCTTCGACCTTGATGACTTCGGCGCCGAAATCCGCCATCAGCTGTCCGCAGAACGGCCCCGCCAGAAGGGCGCCGAGTTCAATCAGTCGCAGATCGGCCAGCGGGCCGGTCCTCTCGGTCATATCCTGTCTCTCCTCAAATTAAGCGGGATGCCCGGTCTTGCTTGCCTCAGGGGCCGGGGCGTTGTGAAGTTGCAGCGCACATTGTATAGAATACGTGGCCACCAAAAGAGGGAAGGTAGCCTGATGACAACCAGCGCGCGCCGCGTTTCCATTGTGGAAGTGGGTCCACGGGACGGCCTCCAATCCGAGAAGGTGCTTCCCACCGGGGTCAAGCTGGAATTCATTCGCCGCGCTGTAAAGGCAGGCATCCGCAAGATGGAGGCGGTGAGCTTCGTGCATCCCAAGAGGGTGCCTCAGATGGCCGATGCGGAGGCCGTGGTTGCCGGCTTGCCCCAGGGGGACGGTCTGATTTTTATCGGGCTGGTCCTCAATCAGCGCGGGTACGAGCGCGCCCGGGATTGCGGCATCGACGAAGTGGGCATGGTGGTGGTGTCCAGCGACACCTATAACCGGCGCAACCAGGGCGTGTCCAGCCTTGAGTCCATCGAGGCTTGGCTGAAGATCGCAAGGCAGGCCAAAAAGGACGGCGTTCGTGCCAACTGCATGGTGTCGTCGGCATTCGGCTGCCCCTACGAAGGCGAAGTGCCGCCCGAAAGGGTGGTGGAATACGCCGAGCGCGTTGCCGAGGGCGATCCGGTGGAGCTGGGGATCGCCGATTCCATCGGCGTTGCGGTGCCCGCACAGATCAGCGACGTGATCGGCCGGATTTCCGAGCGCCTGCCCGGCCTGCCAATCCGGATCCATCTGCATAACACCCGCAATACCGGGCTGGCCAATGCCCAGGCCGCCGTGGATGCCGGCGTTGCCTCCATTGATGCCAGCATTGGCGGCATCGGCGGCTGCCCCTTTGCGCCGCTGGCCGCCGGCAATATCCCCACCGACGACCTGCTCTACCTGCTTTCGCGCTCCGGCGTGGAAACCGGGGTGTCGTTGAAGAAAGTGATTGAAACCAGTGGCTGGCTGCGCGAGCAGCTTGGCCACGGCGATTTGCCTGCCATGCTGCCGCGCGCGGGAATATTCCCCGATGTGGCGATGGGCGCGCAGGCCTGAACTGAAATACTTGACGGGAGAAACAGCATGAGCTTTCGCTTGGGCGTGGATGTGGGCGGCACCTTTACCGACCTGCTCCTGGTGAACGAGCAGTCGGGGGAGATGCATACCGCCAAAGTCCCCAGCACGCCGGAGGACTCGTCGATCGGCGTGTCCAACGGCATCGACAGGGTGTGCGGCGAGGCGGGCGTGGATCCCGGCGATATCACCCATGTGATGCACGGCACCACGGTGGCCACCAACACCATCCTTACCGGCACCGGCTCCAAGGTGGGGCTGGTCACCACCAAGGGCTACCGCCAAGTGCTGCAGATTGCCCGCTCCTTCGTGCCGGGCGGCCTGGGCGGCTGGGTGATCTATAACAAGAGCCTGCCGCTGGCCCCGCTGGCGCTCACCATAGAGGCGGATGAACGCACCGCGGCGGACGGCTCGCAAGTGCGGGAGCTGAATGTTTCGGCGCTGGAGGCGGAGCTTCAAAAGCTGGCGGGAAGAGGCGTGGAGGCGCTCACGGTATCGCTGATCAATTCCTTCGCCAACCCGGCGCACGAGCAGCAGGTGCGCGAGGTGGCCGAGCGCGTGCTTCCCGGCGTTCCGGTTTCGCTTTCCTCGGAAGTGGTGCCGGAGATGCAGGAATACGAGCGCACCATCACCACGGTGGCCAATTCCTATGTGCGCCCCAAGGTGGCCACCTACGTCCGCAATCTCGAGAAGCAGCTCAACGACACCATGAGCGGGGTGCAGCTGCATGTGCTTCGCTCCGACGGCGGCCTGGCCTCCGCGGACGCAGCCGAGGCCTACCCGGTCAACCTGCTGATGAGCGGTCCCGCAGGCGGCGTGTCCGGCGCCATCTGGATCGCCTCGCAGGCCGAGCACAATAATCTGCTGACCTTCGACATGGGCGGCACATCGACGGATGTTGCGCTGGTGCAGGACGGCCAGGCGCAGCTGCGGCGCGAGACCACCGTGGGCGATGTCACGGTGCGGGCCTCGTCGGTCGATGTGCGCACGGTGGGTGCCGGCGGCGGCTCCATTGCCCATGTGCCGGAGCTGACCGGCGCCTTGCGCGTGGGTCCGCAAAGCGCCGGCGCCGCTCCCGGTCCGGCGGCCTACGGGAAGGGCGGCGAGGAGCCCACGGTGACGGATGCCAACGTGGTGCTGGGCTACCTGCCGGCCGAGGTGCGCTTGGGCGGCGATATGAGGATGGACCGGGCCGCCGCCGAAGCCGCGGTGCAGAAGATCGCCGATGCCTTGGGGCTTTCGCTGATGGAGGCGGCCTCGGGCATCGTGAGCCTAGTGAACGAGAATATGTACGGCGCGCTGCGCCTGGTATCGGTGGAGCAGGGCCACGATCCTCGCGAGTTCGCGCTGATCGCCTTCGGCGGCGCCGGCCCGTTGCACGCCAACGCGCTGGGCAAGCTGATGAGTTCCTGGCCAGTCATTATTCCGCCGGGGCCGGGCGTGCTATGCGCCTACGGCGATGCCACCACGCGCGTTAGGAACGAGGCCTCGCGCACCTTCATCAAGCGCTTCGGCCGCACCCGCGCGGACGAGGCGGCGGGCATCTTCACCGATCTGGCGGAGCAGGCCTCGCAAGCGCTGGACCAGGAAGGCATTTCGCGCAGCGACCAGACCCTGAGCTACCAGGCGGATATCCGCTACCACGGCCAAGGCTTGCTGCTAACGGTCGATTTTGAGCTTGACGACCTGAAAAAGCAGGGCCTCGATGCCATCGGCGGCAAATTCGACCGGATGCACGAGCAGCTGTTCACCTTCGCCTTGCCGGAGGACAAGGAGCTCGTGAACCTGCGCGCCGTGGCCGAAGGCAAGCCCACCGTGGTGCGCGCCCTGCGAGCGGAACAGGGCGATGCCAGCCCCGCGGCCGCGGAAATGCTGTCGCACGAAATCTATGTCGATGGCGGCATGCGAAAAGCCATGCTCTACGACCGCTCCAAACTGAAAGCCGGCAACGTGATCGCCGGCCCCGCAATCGTTCTGGAGATGGATTCGACCACCTTGGTTCTCCCGGATCACGAGGGGGCGGTGGACGAATACGGCAATATCCTGATTACGCCATCCAATTCCTAAACAGGAGTTAAGAAATGCCTGCACAAATTATCGAAACCCGCCCGCGCCCCTTCAATCGCGTGGAGCTGGACCCCATTACGCTGGATATCATCGAAAACGCGATGCTCAACGCCCGCTGGGAAATGGACGCGGTGCTGTTCCGCACCGCCATGTCGCCCGGCATCCGCGAGCAGCACGACGAGTTTCCCATGATCGCCAACCTCGAAGGCAAGATGGTGGTGGGCCAGTTCGGCAGCTTCATCCACGGCTTCAAGGAGGCCTACGGCGGCACCATCGAGGAAGGCGACATGTTCCTCACCACCGACCCGTACGCCTGCAACGGGGCGGTGAGCCACGCCAACGACTGGCTGCTGCTGCGGCCGATCTTCAAGGACGGGCGGCTGATTGCCTACGCCTCGATGTTCGGCCATATGACCGATATTGGCGGCAAGGTGCCGGGCAGCCTGCCCACCGACGCGCGGCAGATCTTCGAGGAGGGCATCCGCGTGCCGCCCACGAAGATCTACAAGGACGATAAGCTGCAAGAGGATGTGCTGGAATTGATTCTGCATAACTGCCGCTTGCCGCACTGGAACCGCAGCGACTTCAACGCCATCGTGGCCGCCATCCGCACCGCCGAGAAGCGCGTGGTCGAGATGGCCGAGCGCTTCGGCGACGACGTGTACTACTCCGCGCTGGAGGAGCTGCTCGACCGCAATAAGCGCGCCATGGGCAAGCTCATCCATATGACCGTGCCGGAAACCAAGCAGTATTTCGAGGATTTCATTTGCGACGACGGCTTGGGCATGGGGCCGTACAAGATCAAGTGCGCGATGTGGCGCGAAGGCGACACCGTGATTTTCGATTTCGAGGGCACGGACCCGCAGTCCATCGGCTCGGTGAACTTCTACCTCAACGAGGAGATGTTCAAGATGTTCGCCGGCGTGTACATGATTATGGTGTTCGATCCGCAAATCATGTTCAACGACGGCTTCTACGACCTCATGGAGGTTCGCATTCCCGAAGGCACGCTGCTCAAGCCCCGGTTCCCGGCGGCGCTTTCCTGCCGCACCCACGCCTTGGGGCGCATCTTCGATATCCTCGGCGGCTTGCTGGGGCAGGGCAACCCGGATTTCCTTTGCGCGGCCGGCTTTTCCGACAGCCCGCACTTCATGTATTCCGGCTACCGGCGCGACGACGGCGAGTGGTACCAGCTCTACCAGATCGGCTTCGGCGGCGTTCCCGGCAAGCCCTTCGGCGACGGGCCGGACGGCCATTCGCTGTGGCCGAGCTTCACCAACGTGCCCAACGAGTTCCTGGAAAGCTACTTCCCGCTGCGGATCGACGTGTACGAAACGCTGGCCGACAGCGGCGGCCCCGGCCTGCACCGCGGCGGCAACGCGCTGCGCGTGGGCTACCGCTTTCTGGAGCCGGGCGAAATCTCGATCCACGACGACCGCTGGCTCACCTACCCCTGGGGCGTGAACGGCGGCCTGCCGGGGCAGCGCAGCCGCAAGATCCTCCACCGCGCCGACGGCACCGAGGAATTGCTGCAATCCAAATGCGACCGCATCAAGGTGGAGCCGGGCGACCTGCTCTACTTCGATACCTGGGGGGGCGGCGGCTGGGGCGACCCGCTCAAGCGCTCCGCCGAGCAGGTGGGCTTCGACGTGGCCGCCGGCCTGGTTTCAGTCGATGGCGCTCGCCGCTACGGCGTGGTCTGCAACGAGGACGGCGAAGTCGATGACGCCGCCACCGAGAAGCTGCGGTCCGGCATGGCCGCGGAGCGCGGCGACACCAAGCTATTCGATTTCGGCGGCACCCCCGAGGAGCTGAAGGCCCGCTGCGAAGCCGAAACCGGCCTGCCCGCGCCCGCCGCCCCCGAATTCCAAAACTGGTTCCGCTCCGCCGCTTAGCAGGGAGGGCTTCTTGCCCTTCCTTGCGCCATTGATCCGAATGGCACCATGAGCGTCAGAGAAAGGAATTTGTCCCGTATGGGTCAAGATCTCTTGAGGGAGGCGGTGCTAAGTGTCCTGTTCCGCGCCTACAAAAAGAATGAATCCTTGAAGCCCAAGGAAATCAGCAAGCGAGCCGGGATTTATCCGGGCACCATCCATGGAGGCAACCAGAGCCATATCGTAGCTGGGATTCTTGGCATGCTTGAGGAGAAAGGGAAAGTTCGAGCGGTGTATCCAATAGTGAAAGGATCATTTCCACCTCGCAAAAGCACTGAGCGGGCATGGTCGATCAGCAAGCGCGAATATAAAGCGCGGTCCGCCGATTAGGGTGTGAATTGCTCTGTAGCGTATGCTGAAAGATTAGGACACGCGTCTGCCGAGGAGGTCCAGTTTTGCTGCTTCTCGTGCTCGTGCAAGCTCGAAGCCCGGGCGGGATGGAGTCATAAACGTAATTGCTTTGTAGAAATCGTCGAGCGCGATGAAGATGCCGTGCGCTTCGGCCCAGCGCCGCATCCGCTGGTTGGTGGAATGCGCCCACGACAGGATTTCAATTCGCCATCCGCGTTTGTGCATGCGCTCAAGCGTGCTGTGAAATCCGGTGCCTTCCAGGTATCCGGCGCCATCGCCGGTCAGTAGCGCAACAATTCCCGGGTCTCCGTTGAAGTCGAGGGCATCCTCCAGCATCCGAAGTTGCAGGAGGCGGTCGGGCATCTCCTGTTCGCCGCGCTCCGCTGCTCCTCGATCAAAGAGATGCACTTCGATTCCGGCCCCCTCCATGCGATTCCAGAGCTGGCGCATCTCCGGCGGAACCGATCCCACGGCCACCGCTTTTTTCACAGGGCGGTCGGCATGGGCCAATCGCAGCAGATTTTCAAAATGTATGCGAACGCGATACTTGGCCCCGGGGCCTTCGCTTTGCTCGTCCGCCAAGCGCTGGGCCTCATGGAAAATATTCGAGTTATCCCAATAGATGAAGACCTGATCCATAGAGCTCTAGCCCGCCTTGGAGAATGGGGGGCATTCTATCGCAGCGCCGCATTGGAGGCGAACATTCGTTGCTGGCCTTAGGGTCGGTAGCGGCGGAGGGAAAGGCCGCGAAGGAAGTCGTAATACCGGGTGTTGGCGGTAATCAGCGTGAGGCCCAGATCAATCGCGGTGGCTGCAATCAAGGCATCGGCCAGCCGCATTCCGTGAGATAACGCGTAATTCTCGATCAATGCCGTCGCCCGGTAGCTCACGCTCTCGGTCACAGGGAGGATTCGCCAGCCGTTCGCGCTGATGCTTTGGCGCAAATGCGCGAGTTCGTTCTTGTTGCGGGAGCCTTGGACAAGCTCAATGTAGGTGACAGCCGATAGCTCAACGGTCTGGCAGTCTTCAAGGGCTTCTCGGGCGGACTGCTTCCCGCGAAATAACCATATCAAGATATCGGTGTCAGCCAACATCCCGGGGTCTGCGCAAATCGCGCACATAGGCATCGACATCCTGCATTTTTTCGTGGTCCTTCCACATGCCGAACCCGGCGGGTTTCTCATTATTATCCACGCTTTCAGGATGCCGTCGGATTCCCACAAGGCGGGCTTTGGGCTTGCCGCGATAGGTGATGGTGACCGTATCGCCACGTTCCGCGCAGGCCAGCGCTTCCCCGATGCGGTTTCTCAAGCTCTTGGCGGTCATTTCCATCGGCGGTATCCTTAGTAGTTGACACTGCTAAGTGTACACTACGAGCGCTGCCTACTGCATGCCGGATTAGGGAAAACATCGTAGCACAGTTCCCGTTAATAGCCTTTGATGGATTGCAGCGTGTTTAGTCCCAAATATGGCGAACCCGCACAGGATGAATTGCAGAATTCCGTGCATGTCATCATGTGCAACCCGACCCGGGTAGTATCGGTCCGAATCGCGGATGACGGATGGCGACCGATAGCGGATATAACCGGGGCCGTCCTGAAACCGGAAATCCTGGACGGAAGGCGGCTTTCGGGCCGCCATTTCCCGCGCAAGCCGGGGGAGATGGACCGCATGCTATGATCCCGGCCCATGAGCGCTGCCACGGAAAGCGCTGCTCGGCCCCCCGGGCGGCTGACCCGCTTGGAGAGTTCGGCGCTCCGGGCGATTCGCGCTGCTGCGCTTTCCAGCCGCCGTCCGGCCATGCTCTTCTCGGCCGGAAAGGATTCGTGCGCGGTCCTTCACTTGGCGCGCAAGGCTTTTGCGCCGGCGTCGCCTCCGTTCCCGCTGCTGAGCGTGGACACCACTTGGGATTTTCCTGAAATCCATTCCTTTCGCGACCGGGCCGCTAGAAGCGCGGGAATGGAGCTGATGGTCCAAGTGAATCGCGAGGGAGCGCGCCGGGGAGTGGGGCCGTTCACGCATGGCGCCGCCGAGCATATCCGGGTTATGAAGAGCGTTGCGCTTGAGCAGGCGCTGGACCAGCATGGTTTTGACGCGCTCATTGACGGGGCGCGGGGTGACGAGAGAAGAGTTCGCGAGAGCGTCGGCGTTAATGCGGCCGGCCCGCAGGCTATAGCGGGGGGCGGTCTCGGCGTGGCCGTCATTGAGGACGCAAGCGCCGCCGGACGGCAGGCTTCGGCGGGGGAGGGCACCCGTCCGGTCGCGATGGGGGATGCAAGCGCGGGCCAAGGACTGGCGCGCGTGTTCCCGCTCGCTGGCTGGACGGAGCTGGATGTTTGGCGCTATATCGCGCGGGAGGGCATCGAAGTGGCCTCTCTCTATTTTGCGGCGGAGCGGCCCGTTGTGTCCCGAAACGGGCTGCTTGTCATGCGCGTTGACGAGCGGATGAAGCTGGCGGATGGCGAGCGGGAGCAAGCGGCCAAAGTGCGCTTCCGCTCGCTGGGCTGCTGGCCGCTCACCGGGGCGGTGCGCTCCGAAGCGCAGGATGCAGCGGCGGTTTTGCGGGAGCTGGGCCGGGAGCTGGGCTCCGAGCGCGGCGGTCGCGCCGAAGACCGCGCCGATCAAAAAGGTTCAAACGCCCAAAGCAGCGGCTACTTCTGATAATGCCTCGGTTCGATTCTCCCGTATCGCGGCGGCCCTTCGCACTGTGGCTGACCGGCCTGCCCGCGGCAGGAAAGAGCACTCTCGCCGAAGGTGTCGCAAGCCTTCTGCGCGATTCCGGCTTGGCCGTGTGCGTGCTCGACGGCGATGTCATGCGCCGCGGGCTGAATGCCGACCTCGGATTCAGCGAAGCCGGTCGCGACGAGAATGTGCGGCGGGCGGCGGAGGTCGCCAAGCTGCTTCTCGATTCCGGAATCATCGTGGTCGCGGCGCTGATCTCGCCGTTTCGGGCCGCGCGGGCGCGGGCGCGGGAAATCGCGGGCGCAGGCCGGTTTATCGAGGTTTTCGTTGACGCGCCGCTGGAGATCTGCCACAAGCGCGATCCCAAAGGGCTGTACGCCAAAGCCCAAGCAGGCGAGATCAGCGCGCTCACCGGCATTGATTCGCCCTACGAAACGCCGCTGGATCCGGATTTGCACCTGCGCTCGGGCCGGGAAACACCGCAAGCGCTCGCCAATGAGGTAATGCGCCACCTCGGCAAGCAAGGGCGCTTGTAGGCGCCAGCGCCCGGTCCCCGCGCCGCCGCAAGGGTCGCATCCGCAGATTAGAAGAGACCCTCGACTCGTCCGGCCTGATTGATGCGGATGCTCTCGGCGGCAGGGACCCTGGGCAAACCGGGCATCGTCAGCATGTCGCCGCAGATGGCCACGACAAACTCGGCGCCGCAGGACAGGCGAACCTCGCGCACATGGATCGAATGGCCCGAAGGCGCGCCCTTGGCGTTGGGATCGGTCGAGAAGCTGTATTGGGTTTTCGCCATGCAAACCGGGTAGCGGCCCAAGCCGTCCTCCTCGAACTTGGCGATCTCGGCCAGAACGCCGGGGCCGGCCGATATTTCCGCAGCGCCGTAGATATTCCGGGCCACGGCCTTGATCTTTTCCCAAAGCCCCATGTCGTCCGGATAGAGGGGCTGGAAGTTGGCGGCGCCGCTATCCGCCGCTTCCGCCACTTTCCGGGCCAGATTCTCGCCGCCGGCGCCGCCGTTCGCCCAGTGGGTGCATTCGACGGCGGAAGCGCCGCGGCTCTCGCAGTAGTCGCGAACAGCGGCGAATTCGGCATCGGTATCGGCAGTGAAGCGGTTGACGCCAACCACTGCCGGCACGCCGAAGCGGGCGATATTGTCGAGATGGCGGCCAAGGTTGACGAGGCCCGCGCGGACCGCTTCGACATTCTCGGCGCCAAGGTCGGCGAGCGCCACGCCGCCGTGCATTTTGAGGGCGCGGATGGTTGCCACCACCACCACCGCGTCTGGCTTCAGACCCGCCTTCCGGCACTTGATATTGAAGAATTTCTCGGCTCCCAGATCCGCTCCGAACCCGGCTTCGGTGACTGTGTAATCGGCGAGCTTGAGGCCAAGCCGGGTTGCCATGACCGAATTGCAGCCGTGCGCGATATTGGCGAAGGGCCCGCCGTGGATCAACGCGGGAGTGCCCTCCAGAGTCTGGACGAGATTCGGCATGAGCGCGTCCTTCAATAGCACGGTCATGGCGCCGTCCGCTTGAAGATCGCGCGAATAACGGGATTCGCGCGCGCGGGTCTGCCCGATCACAATATTGCCGAGGCGGCGCTCCAAGTCCGCAAGCCCCTCTGCCAGGCAGAAGATCGCCATGACTTCGGATGCCACCGTAATATCGAAGCCGGACTCTCGCGGGTAGCCGTTCCCGATGCCTCCGAGCGCGATCGATAGCTTGCGCAGCGCGCGGTCGTTCATGTCCACCACCCGGCCCCAAGCGGCGCGCCGGACATCGATCCCCAGCGCGTTGCCCCAGTGGATATGGTTATCGACCATCGCCGCAAGCAGATTGTGGGCGGCGCTGATCGCGTGGAAGTCGCCGGTGAAATGCAGGTTGATGCTCTCCATGGGCACGACTTGGGCGTAGCCGCCTCCCGCCGCGCCGCCCTTCATTCCGAAGCACGGCCCCAGGCTCGGCTCGCGAAGGCAGAGGATGGCTTGTTTGCCGATGCGGCTTAAGCCGTCTCCAAGCCCCACCGAGGTCGTGGTCTTGCCTTCTCCGGCCGGGGTTGGAGTGATTCCGGTAACCAGAATCAGCTTGCCGTCCGGGCGATCGCCGAGCGAATTGAAATATTCAAGCCCGATCTTGGCCTTGTCGCGGCCGTAGGGGAACAAGTGTTCGCCGGGGATGCCTGCCTTGTCCCCGATCTCTTCGATGGGGCGGATCTGCGCCGCGCGCGCGATCTCGATATCGCTGAGTACGGGAACTCCGCTTTTTCCGCTCATGCTGCCTCCCTCCGGCGCAAGCCGGACATGCTCGCCAAATGCTGGCTCCCTGCTTTCGATCCGCCCTTCCGCGGCGGAATGTTAGTGGATTGGCCGATGAAGTGGCAAGCCGCGCGCGCCTTGCGCAGCCGCTTAAGAATGCCCGGCCGATGCCTGTTCATGATCGGCAGCAAGCAGGCTATCAATCGCTTCGGGCCTCGTCTGGCGGGGATCAGTGCCGCCGGCGGGCGATATCGTCCGGCGATACGCTGGCTTCCCGGACGCGCTTTTTCGCCCGCCGGGCGCGCAGCCTCCGAAACAGCACCGCGCCCGCCACCACCGCCACGATCAGCAGCGCCAAGGCTTCCTGTATGCCAGGCATCACCGGGCCAGCTGATAGGTGAGCATGCCGGCCAGCCAAGCGAAGCCGGTCATGTAGATCCACGTCCCGGCGGCCCAGCGCCAGCTGTTGGTTTCGCGCCCGATCACCGCGACGGTGGACACGCATTGCAGGGCGAAGGCGTAGAACGCCAGCAGCCCCAAGGCCATTGCCAAGGTGAAGACCGGGCGCCCGTCCGGCCAGCGGGATTCCCGCAGGCGGTCGCGCAAACCCGCTTCGTCGCCAGCGTCGGCGCCTAGCGCATAGACGGTGCCCATCACGCCGATCACCACTTCGCGCGCCGGGAAACCGGCCGCCACCGATGCCGATACCCGCCAGTCCCAGCCCAGCGGCCTGAAGGCCGGTTCAATGAATTTCCCGATGCGTCCTAGGAAGCTGTGCTCCAACTGCGCCGCCCGCTCCTGGGCATTGATCCGCTGCAAAGCCAGCTTGGCGCCTTCGGCATCTTCCCGCTGAACGGCAAGGGCGGCGCGCTGCTCGGCGAATTCCCGCTGTATCGCCTCGGAGCGCGGGAAATAGCCGAGCGCCCAGATCACCAAGCATGCCGCCGCGATGACCGTGCCCGCGCGCGCTAGGAACACCTTCGCCCGCCCCAGCAGCTTCAGGCCCAAAACGCGCGGATTGGGCCAGCGGAAGGGCGGCATTTCCATGAGAAAGGAGTCGCGCCCCCCGCGCAGCGCGGTTCTGCGCGTGAGCACCGCGCTGAGCGCCCCGCCGGCGATGCCGAGAAGATACAGGCCCAGCAGCAGCAGTCCGTGCAGATTGATCCAGCCGTTCAGATAGTGGGCGGGCGGCACGAAGCCTGAGATCAGCAGGGCGTAAACCGGCAGCCGGGCGGAGCAGGTCATCAGCGGTATCGCCACGATCGTGGCCAGACGCGGCCGCCGGGCGCCGATCATTCTTGTGGACATGATGGCGGGCACCGCGCAAGCAAAGCCGGACAGCAGGGGGATGAAGGATTGCCCCGACATTCCGCAGAGGCGGAGCAGCCGGTCCATTAAAAAGGAAGCCCGCGCCAGGTAGCCGCAATCCTCCAGGAACAGCACCAGCGCGAAGAGGATCACGATTTGCGGCAGGAACACCATCACCGCGCCCACTCCCGACCAGAGCCCGTCCACCAGAAGGCTGGCCAGAGCGCCTGGCGGCAGGATGCTCAGGGCGTGGCCGCCGACCGTCTCGAACAGTCCGCTGATGGCCTCCATCAGCGGCGCGCCCCAGGCGAATACAGCCTGGAAAACAGCGCTCATCACGCCAAGAAACACAACCACGCCCAAAACGGGGTGGTTGACGGCGCGCTCCAGCCAGCTTTCGCGGATGCCGGCCTCGGGCGGCGCGGCAATCAGCGCGTTCTCCAGCCATTGGTCAACCAGCCGGTACCTGCGTTCCGCCTCGCAGCATTGCAGGCTGGGTCCGCCCGCCGACTTGAGGGCTTGGCCGCGCGCCCGCTCAAGAGCCCGCTTCGCTTCGGGGCCGCCGATAGCCGCCAGCCGCCGCTCGAATTCGCCATCCTCGTCGATGATGGCCCGCTCCAGCGCCAGCATGGCCATGCCGGGCGACTCGATCCGGGCAGCGAGCTCAAGCGCGGCCCGGCGCACCTCCGGCATGGCCCGCTCCGGTTCCGGCGGGGCCTGTGATAGCACGCGTTCGAGCATTCCGCGCAGCTTTTCGATCCCTTTGCCCCGATTTGCCGTCATAGGGACAACCGGCGCGCCGATTTGCGCGGCAAGCCGCGCGGCGTCGATTTCCGTTTTTCTGCTCCGGGCAATGTCCTGCATATTCAAGGCCACGGCCACGGGAAGCCCCAGTTCGCGGGACTGGGAGAACAGATGCAGGCTGCGCCTCAGGTTGGAAGCATCGGCCACCAGCAGCAGCGCGTCGGGCCTGCGCAAACCGGCGGCTGCGCCTAGGATGGCATCCAAGGCGATGCCGGATTCGGGGCTGTCGGCCGCCAAGGAGTAGGTTCCCGGCAAGTCAACGACATCGATTTCCGCCGATCCGATCCGGGCGCGGCCGGTAATCCGCTCCACCGTCACGCCCGGATAATTGCCGGTCTTCTGGCGCAGGCCGGTTAAGCGGTTGAATACGGTGCTCTTGCCGGTGTTGGGGGCGCCCAGCACCGCAACCAGGGGACGCTGCGGCATTTCCGTTGCTCAGGACGCCGCGGAAACGGCCGCTACGCGCACTCGCCTGGATTGTTCCCGCCGCAGGCAAAGCGGGTGCCCGCCGGCCGATACTTCAAGCGGATCGCCGCCGAATGCCCGGCGCCGCACCCGCACAGCCACGCCTGGAACGAGTCCAAGCGTGAGCAGTTCCCGCGCTTGGCGTCCTTGCCCCAGGATCGAGCGGATTATGCTGCTGCTGCCCACGGGCAGTTCATCCAAACCGATTTCCCGCATCAATGAGTGCTACCAAGAAATAAACGCGCTTGCGAGTCTAGCATGAATGTTAATCATTAACATAAAAGAGCCTTGTCCAATGAGGCATGAGCCTGAACGGCGGCGCCGGATCCAACGAGGCTAGCCCGCATATTGCGCCAAGCCGCTTGTTGCCTTCCTTATTTTGCTGATTAGTCAATGGCTTGTGCCCGGAATGTCCGCTTTCCGCCTAATGCGGAACGCGCTGGCCGCGTTCCCGCTGGTCTTTTGCCCGCTTGCGCGCGCATGCTCGCTGCGCCATAGGCATGGCTATGCCTTCGCTCGCGAGCACGCGCAATCGGGCAAAATCCTGCGCGGCCTCCGCGCCCCTTGGTGCAATATCCGGGCTAGGATCCCGCTCCGTCGGCGGCGCAGCACGCGCCCGGGCAGCGCCATTCGGTATAATTTCGCTTCGTCATGGTGGCCAAGCCCCTCTACCGGATCAGCTTCCTCAACCAGGGAAAGGTGTATGACATGTATGCCCGCAGCGTATCGCAGGGCGGCATGTTCGGCTTCGTCGAAGTGGAAGGCTTGGAGTTCGGCAAGCGCACTTCGCTGGTCGTGGATCCCGGCGAAGAGCGCATCAAGAGCGAGTTCTCCGGCGTTCGGCGAACCTATATTCCGCTTCATTGCGTGCTGCGGATCGATGAAGTCGATAAACGCGGCATCAGCAAGATATCGGCGGTCGAGGAAGGCAACGTGACACCGTTTCCGGCGCCGGTGTATGCGCCCGGAGGCGCCGGTTCCGATTAGGATCTGTTGCCGTAGCGGCTTGATGCGACGCTTGGCTGTTGCTGTAGGCGGCTGAGGGATGCTGGCGCTCTCCGGTTGCGGCGCGCTCTCCCCGTTTCGACGCAAGCAACTCCTCGGTCGATTGCGGGCCCGGGATCCGAATGTGCGGGAGATAGGGGCCAGCTACCTGCACCTCGTCAGCATGGATGCCGGCCTCGGCGAAACGGGCATGGACCGGCTAGCGGCGCTTTTGGACTACGGGCCGGACTGGCCGCAGCCGCGCTGGGACGGGCCGGAACAGGCGCTGCTGGCGCTGCCAAGGCGCGGCAGCATTTCTCCGTGGTCGAGCAAGGCCACCGAAATTGCCCGGCTTTGCGGCTTCGGGAATGTGCGGCGCATCGAGCGCGCTATTCGCTATCGGATCGATTCCCCGGCGCCGCTGAGCCGGGCCGCCGGAGGCGAACTATTCGACCGCATGACAGAGGAACTCTTGCCCGAGGAGGCGCTTTCGGACGAGCTGTTCGCATCCGCAGCAGCGCCTTCCTTGGCCGAAATTCCGCTGCTCGCGCAGGGCAGGGCAGCGCTGGACCGCGCCAACCGTGAAATGGCGCTGGCCCTGTCGCCCGAGGAAATCAGCTATCTGGCGGACGGCTTCGCGCAACTGGGGCGCAATCCCACGGACGCGGAGCTGATGATGTTCGCGCAGGTCAATTCCGAGCATTGCCGCCACAAGATTTTCAATGCCGAATGGATCGAGGGCGAAAGCAGGCTCGAGCATTCGCTTTTCGATCTGATCCGCCTCACGTCCGCCCGCAGCCCCGAAGGGCTGCTCTCGGCTTATTCCGACAATGCGGCCGTGATCGAGGGAGGGAAGGCGCGGCGCCTGTTCGTGCGCGGCGGCGGGCGCGAGTACGTGTGCGTGAACGAGCCGGCGCATACCTGCATCAAGGTGGAAACGCATAACCACCCCACGGCGATATCGCCTTTCCCGGGGGCCGCCACCGGCGCGGGCGGTGAAATCCGCGACGGCGCCGCAACGGGCCGGGGGGCGAGGCCCAAGGCGGGCATGACCGGATTCACGGTCTCCGATCTCAGGCTGCCCGGTTTTCCGCAGCCTTGGGAGAATCAGCTTTCCAGGCCGCAGCGGCTGGCCTCGCCGCTGCGGATCATGGCCGAGGCGCCGATTGGCGCGGCTTCCTTCAACAACGAATTCGGGCGGCCGGCGGTGCTGGGCTATTTCCGCAGTTTTGAGCAGGCGGGAGAACATCATTGGGGCTACCACAAGCCGATCATGATTGCCGGCGGGGTCAGCGCGGTGCGCGGCCCTGATATAAAAAAACTCAAGGCGCCGGCAGGAACGCTGGTGGTGGTGCTTGGCGGCCCGGCCATGCGGATCGGCGTGGGCGGAGGTTCCGCGTCCTCGCGAGGGAGCGGCGCCGGCCATGAGGAACTGGACTACGCTTCGGTCCAGCGGGGCAACGCCGAGATGCAGCGGCGCGCGCAGGAAGTGATCGACCGCTGCTGCGAACTGGGCCTTGGGTCTGGCGGCGGCAACCCGCTGTTCGGCATCCATGATGTGGGCGCGGGGGGGCTGGCAAACGCGATTCCCGAGCTGCTGCGCGACAGCGGCCGGGGCGCCGAGCTGTCTTATGCCGCTATTCCGTCCGCTGATCCCGGCATGTCGCCGCTGGAGACTTGGTGCAACGAAGCCCAGGAGCGCTACATGCTGGCGGTCGATGTTGGCAGGCTGCGGGAATTCGAAGCCTTGTGCGCGCGCGAGCGCTGCCCTTGGGCGGTTCTGGGGCGGATGGACGACGGGGGGCGGATCCGGCTTTCGCGCGATGCGGGGCCGGCGCCTGTCGATATGCCGCTGGCGCTTCTTTTCGGCGGCGCTTCCGGCATGTCGATGCGGCTAGAGTCCGCGCCCGCGCGGCCCGAAGCCTTGGATCTTGGCGGCATCGACGCGCATGAGGCGATCAACCGGGTGCTGGCCATGCCGGCCGTGGCCGACAAGTCCTTCCTTATTCATATCGGCGACCGGACTGTTGGCGGCTTGGTGGCGCGCGACCAGCTTGTGGGGCCTTGGCAGGTGCCGGTGAGCGATGTCGCGGTAACGGCCCGGGATTATTTCGGCTATTCGGGAGAAGCCATGGCGGTGGGGGAGCGCACGCCGGCGGCGGTGCTGGACGCTGCGGCGGCCAGCCGTCTTGCCTTGGCCGAAGCGTTGACGAATATGGCTGCGGCGGATATCGCCCGGGCCGGCGATATCCGCATTTCCGCCAACTGGATGGCGGCGCCGTCGCAGCCGCGGCAGGCAGCTGGGTTGCGCCGGGCCGTTGAAGCGTTGTCGATATGTTGCCGTGAAATCGGCGTGGCCGCTCCCGTAGGCAAGGATTCCCTGTCCATGCGAACATCCTGGCAGGATGATCAAGGGCGGAAACGCACGGTGACCGCCCCGGTTTCCTTGGTGGTTACCGCCTT
Organism: Gammaproteobacteria bacterium; assembly: GCA_965213995.1. Classification (GTDB taxonomy): domain Bacteria; phylum Pseudomonadota; class Gammaproteobacteria; order Steroidobacterales; family Foliamicaceae; genus Foliamicus. Next base: position 28,781 of record OZ243929.1, read on the forward strand.
TGCGCCCGTTCGCGATATTCGCCGAACGCTCACGCCGCAACTGGCGGACCGCCCGGGCACCCGCCTGCTGCTGCTGGATCTTTCGCGTGGACGCGACCGGCTGGGCGGCAGTTGCCTGGCGCAGGCTTTCGGGCGCAGCGGAGGAGCGCCCGCGGATCTGGAGGATGCGTCGCTGCTCGGGGCCTTGATCGAAACCCTGAGACAGCTGGCCCGCGAGGATGTGGTGCTGGCCTGGCATGACCGGTCCGACGGCGGCTTGTTTGCGACCTTATGCGAAATGGCCTTCGCGGGCCGGCTGGGAATGAGTATTGATCTGCCGGGCGTGGGCGGCGGCGCGCTGCTGGCGCGGCTGTTTGCGGAAGAGCCGGGCGGCGTGATGCAGGTGGACGCCGGCCAAGTGGATCGGGTTGCCGCGCTTTGCGTCGAAAACGGCCTGGCGGATTGCCTTGCCGACTTGGGAGAAGTGCAGGCCAGCGCGGCCGGTTCCGCTAGGCCGCGGCAAGTCCTGATCCGATTCGAGGGCGGCGAGCTGGACTTGGATCGCGTGGAGCTGCATCGCCGCTGGTCGGAACTGAGTTACCGCATGCAGGCATTGCGCGATAACCCGGAAACCGCCGAAGAGCAGTACCGCGGCCTGCTGGATGAAGCCGACCGGGGGCTTTCCGCCGTGTCCGCAAACGCGCCGAGGGAGGCGCGTCCGGCCTTGGCCTGCGGCGCCAAGCCCCGCGTGGCGATTCTGCGCGAACAAGGCGTTAACGGCCATGCGGAAATGGCGGCGGCCTTTACCAAGGCCGGGTTCGCGGCCGTGGATGTCCACATGTCGGATATTTTGGGCGGAGAGGAGGATCTGGGCGGATTCCAAGGCTTGGCGGTGTGCGGAGGCTTCTCCTACGGCGATGTGCTTGGCGCCGGCGGCGGCTGGGCCCGCTCCATTCTTATGAACGGGCGCGCTCGCGAAGCATTCCAACGCTATTTCGAGAAAGCGGATGCCTTTACTTTGGGCGTGTGCAACGGCTGCCAGATGCTGAGCCTGATTGCCGGCCTGATTCCGGGTTGCGAGCACTGGCCGCGGTTTATCCGCAACCGCTCGGAGCAATTCGAGGCCCGCCTGAGCATCGTCCGCATCGAATCCAGCCCGTCGCTGCTTCTGAAAGGCATGGAGGGGTTGCGGTTGCTGATCGCCACTTCGCACGGGGAAGGGCGCGCCGAATTCAGTTCCGAGGAGCAGGGCAGGAAATGCGAGGAGGCCCGCATGCCGGCCTGCCGCTTTGTCGGCAGCGACGGCCGCCCCACCGAGGCCTATCCCTGCAACCCGAATGGCTCCTCGGGCGGCCTGGCCGGGCTGACCTCGCGCGACGGCCGCGTAACGGCGCTGATGCCGCATCCGGAGCGCCTGTTCCGCACCGTGCAGCATTCCTGGCATCCGCCCGGCTGGGGCGAGCACGGGCCATGGATGCGCTTGTTCGACAACGCCCGTCTTCTGGCGGGCTGAAACGCAGGACAGGCCAATGGCCGGGGGCGGCGTTACGCTGCGGCTGCGAATGCCGGTACACTTGCATGACGGGCGCGCGCGGAACCTGATTTCGAGCCGCCTTCCATCCCATTCCCGAAACCGGTGCCCATTGTGAATGCCATGACTATCGACCATCCCGAAATCGCGCAATTTGATCCGCAGCTGGCGGCGGCGCTGCAGGCGGAGTTGCGCCGCCAAGAGGATTTCGTTGAGCTGATCGCCTCGGAGAATTACGCCAGCCGCCGGGTTATGGAGGCCCAAGGGTCTGTTCTCACCAATAAGTACGCCGAGGGTTACCCGGGGCGGCGCTACTACGGCGGCTGCGAGCATGTCGATGTGGCCGAATCGCTGGCGATCGAGCGGGCCTCGCGCCTGTTCGGCGCCGACTACGTGAACGTGCAGCCGCATTCCGGCAGCCAGGCCAACACGGCGGCCTATCTTGCGCTGCTGAAGCCGGGCGACCCGATTCTGGGCATGGACCTGAGCCATGGCGGCCATCTCACGCACGGCTCGCCTGTCAATATTTCGGGAAAACTGTTCAAGGCTTCAAGCTACGGCCTGGATGCGAAGACCGAGCTGATCGACTACAACCAGCTCCGTGAACAGGCGCTGAAACATCGTCCGAGAATGATCGTGGGCGGTTTCTCCGCTTATTCGCGGGTCGCCGGCTGGAATGTCTTCAGGGAGGTCGCCGACGAGGTGGGCGCTTGGCTGATGGTCGATATGGCGCATGTGGCGGGCCTGGTGGCGGCCGGCGAATACCCGAATCCCGTGCCGCTGGCGGATGTGGTGACCACGACTACACATAAAACCCTGCGGGGGCCGCGCGGCGGTCTGATCCTGGCGCGCGAAAACCCGGAGGTGACCAAACGCCTGCGGTCGCTGGTGTTTCCGGGAACCCAGGGCGGGCCGCTGATGCACGTGATCGCGGCCAAGGCGGTCGCGCTGGAGGAAGCCCTGCAGCCCGGGTTCCGTGATTATCAGCGGCAGGTGAAGCGCAATGCGGCGGCGCTTGCCGAAGGCTTGCTGCAAAAGGGCTTGAGGATTGTTTCCGGCAAAACCGAGAACCACCTGTGCCTGGTGGACCTGGGGCAGTCGGGGCCGACCGGCGCGGAGGCGGAGGCGGCGCTGGACCAGGCCAATATCACCGTCAACAAGAACGCGGTGCCGAACGATCCGCGGCCTCCCATGGTGACCAGCGGCCTTAGGCTGGGCACTCCTGCCTGCACCACGCGCGGCTTCGGCGAGGAGGAAATGGCGATGCTGGCGGATGCGATCGCCGGCGTGGTCTCCCGTCCCGGCGACCAGGCGCTGATTTCCCGGGTCCGGGAGCAGGTGCTGGAAACCTGCCGCCGCTTTCCGGTGTACGCCTGACGCATCCGGCCGGCGCGGACTTGAGCGGTGTCCGTTCTTGATGATGCTGATGCGGACCGGCGCTGGATGGAGCAGGCGCTGGAGTTGGCCCGCCGCGGCCTCAACACGACCGACCCCAATCCGCGGGTTGGATGCCTGCTGGTTAAGGACGGGAAGCGCGTGGGCAGCGGCTGGCACCGCCGCGCGGGCGATCCGCATGCCGAGGCCAATGCATTGCGGGAAGCGGGAGAGCGGGCCCGCGGCGCCACCTGCTACGTTACGCTGGAGCCATGCTCCCATACCGGGCGCACGGGACCGTGCGCCGATGCCCTGCTGGCCGCGGGCGTGGCCCGGGTCGTGTGCGCGGCCAAGGATCCGAACCCGCTGGTGGAAGGCGCGGGCGCGCGCCGGCTTGAGGCGGCCGGGGTCGCGGTGCGGAACGGTTTGCTTGAGGCCGAGGCCAGGGCGCTGAATCCGGGGTATTTTTCCCGCTGCGAGCGGGGCCGGCCGTGGATGCGCGTGAAGCTGGCGGCCAGCTTGGATGGACGCACCGCGCTGGCCAACGGCGCCAGCCAATGGATCACGTCCCCCCAGGCGCGGCGGGACGGGCATGGCTGGCGGGCCCGATCCTCCGCGATCATGACCGGCATCGGCACATTGCTGGCCGATGACCCCCGGCTGGACGCGCGCCGCGACGATCTGGGCGATATCGAACCGCCTGCCCGCGTGGTTTTCGATTCCGGCCTGCGAACGCCCGCCCAGGCGCGCTTGTTCTCGCGGCCAGGCGCTATTTATGTGCTGCACTGCGCCGAAGACGGAAAGCGCAGCCGAGCGCGAATCGACGCGCTCAGCGCGGCGGGCGCCGAAGTCATCGGGCTTCCCGCGGCTGCCGACGGGCGGATTGCGCTGCCCGCCGCCATGCAGCGGCTGGCGGCGCTCGAATTCAATGAGGTGCAGGTGGAGGCCGGCGCGGTGCTTTGCGGGGCGCTGCTTCGCGAGGGACTGATCGATGAGGTGGTTCTCTACACCGCGCCGGTGCTGCTGGGGGACGATGCCGCCGGGCTGTTCAGGCTGGACGCCTTGGAAGACATGGCCGCGCGGCCGGCCTTCCAAGTTCGCGAGGTGGCCAGAAAAGGGCCGGATTTGCGGCTGATCCTGGCGCCGGATGCCGGCTGAGATGTTCACGGGCTTGGTTCGGAGCATAGGCACGGTAAGCCGGGTGGCGGAATCCGATGGAGGCGGCCGTCGCCTGCGCCTTCGCGCGCCGCGCATGGGCGGAACGCGGCTTGAGATTGGCGCCAGCCTGGCCGTGAGCGGAGTTTGCCTGACCATTATTTCGCAGCATGGCGACGGCAGCGTTGCTGTGGATGTGTCGGCGCGCACGCTGGCTGACACGGCGCTTGGGGATTGGTCCGCCGGCCGCCGGGTGAACCTGGAGCCGGCGCTGGCCGCAGGCGATGCGCTGGGCGGGCACTTCGTGACCGGCCATGTGGATGGCGTCGCCGAGGTTGCGCGGCGGCGCGAGCAAGGCCAATCGGTGATCTTGGACTTGGATGCCGCGCCCGGGCTCATGCGGTTCGTCGCCTCGAAGGGGTCGGTGGCTCTCGACGGCGTGAGCCTCACGGTCAACGATGCCGGCGCGAACGGGTTTTCGGTGAACCTGATTCCGCATACGCTCCAGGAAACCACGCTGTCCGACTGCTCGGAGGGAAGCCGGCTAAACCTTGAAGTCGATCTCATTGCCCGCTACGCTGCAAAATTGCTTGCGCAATAAATCCAGCATGTTTTCGAGCACTGAGAAGATTATTGAGGATATCGCCGCCGGACGCATGGCGATTATCGTCGATGACGAGCATCGCGAGAACGAGGGCGACCTGGTCATGGCCGCTTCGCGGGTCACGGCGGAGGACATCAACTACATGGCGCTGCACGGCCGCGGCCTTATCTGCCTCACGCTGACCCCCGAGCACTGCCGCCAGCTTCGCCTTCCCCTCATGGTGGCCGATACCAACGTGCAGCGCAACACCAACTTCACGCTCTCCATCGAGGCGGCGCAGGGCGTGACCACAGGGATTTCCGCGCACGACCGCGCCCATACCATCAGAGTGGCTGCCGCGCCCGGCGCCCGGCCGGAGGATCTGCGCCAGCCTGGACACGTGTTCCCGGTGATGGCGCAGCCCGGCGGGGTTCTGAGCCGCGCCGGCCACACGGAAGCCGGTTGCGATCTCTCCCGCTTGGCGGGATTGCCGCCTTCGGCGGCCATCGTGGAGATCCTCAATGAGGACGGCAGCATGGCGAGGCGCCCGCAACTGGAGAAGTTCGCCGCCGAAAGGGGGTTGAAGATCGGCAGCATCGCCGATTTGATCCGCTACCGGCTGGCCAAGGACAAATTCGTGGAGCGCCTTAAGGAACGCAAGGCGCGCACCCGGTTCGGGCCTTGCCGGCTGGTCGCCTATGAGGATCAGGTGTCCCGCTGCGTTCACTTGGCGTTTGTGCATGGCAAGCTTGGCAAGGCGGACGCGCCGCTGGTCCGGGTGCATGTTCAGAACACGCTGAGGGACTCCGCGGGAATCGAGGCCGACCTGGGCTGGCCCTTCGATGCGGCGCTGGGCGAGGTCTTCGCCGCCGAGGCGGGGGTGGCGGTGCTGCTGTGCTACGGGGAATCGCCGCGCGCGGTGATGGCTGCGGTTGACTCCCTCAACGGCCCGCCCGCCAGCGCCGAGGAGAGCGTCACGGACTTGCGCACCATTGGGGTGGGGGCGCAGATTCTGCGCGACCTTGGGGTTACGCGGATGCGCGTTCTCGGGGCCCGCCGCAATATCCATGCGCTGTCGGGCTTCGGCCTGGAAGTGCTGGAATTTGTGGGGCGCGGGGACTAGCCCGGATCCATGGCTGCGGACGCGCCCGACCACAAGATACTGCTGCTCGCAGCGGACTATTACGAGGACTTGGCAGCGCAGCTGGAGCAGGGCGCCCGCGAAGCCCTTCTGGCCGGCGGAATATGCGAAGAGCGTATCGTGATGCGGCGCGTGCCCGGCTGCTGGGAACTGCCGCTCGCCGCTCAGCGGCTCATTCGCCGCCATTCGCCGGACGCTGTCGTCGCTTTGGGCGTGGTGATCCGCGGAGAGACGGACCACTATGAGCATATCGCCCGCGAGGCCTGCGCTGGCCTGATGCGGGTGGCGCTTGAGGAAGGCACGGCGGTTGGCTTGGGTGTGCTCACTTGCGATAACTTCGAGCAGGCCGCGGAACGCTGCGGCGCCTCTCCGGGAGAGAACAACAAGGGCAGGGAGGCGGCCCAGGCGGTCTTGCGCATGCTTTCAGCCGATTCCTGATGCGCCGGGCAGGCCGACGCCGGGCCCGCCGCCTGCTGGTTCAGGCTTTATACCAGTATCAAATGACCGGGCACAGCGCGGATGAGATACAGGAACAGTTTTCCGGACGCCGGAACTATGCGCGGGCCGACGTGGAATTTTTCGGTCGGATGCTGCATGATGTTTGCCGCCGAACCGAGGAGCTGGACCAGGATATCGCGCTGGGCAGCGATATTCCGCCGGAGCGAATCGATCCCGTGGAGCGGGCGATTCTATGGAGCGCGCTGGCGGAGCTGCAAGCGGGAGATACCAAGGAGGCGATAACGATCAACGAAGGAATCGAGTTGGCCCACGAGTTCGGGGCTGAGCACAGTTATCGGTTCATCAATGCGGTTCTGGACCGCTGGGTGAGGTCCCAGCCTGCTTCCGGCTAGCCGCCGCCCCCGATCATGCGGGACAGACAACCACTGGAGGACCGGCTGATCGCTTCGCTGTTCGCGCGCCATGGCGCTGATGGCGAGAGCGTGCTGGCCGGGCCCGGCGACGACGCGGCGGTGGTGCGTTGTCCGTCTGGCGAGGATCTATCCATTACCACCGACACTCTCAACGAGGGCGTGCATTTTCCGGCCCGCGCTCCGGCCCGTTCCATCGGTCACCGGGTGCTGGCCGTGAGCCTCAGCGATTTGGCCTCAATGGGCGCCCGCCCGTTATGGGCAGTGGTGGCGCTGTCGTCGCCGAAGGCCGAGGAGAACTGGCTCAGGGATTTCGCCGACGGCCTCTTTGCGCTGGCGGACGGCTGCAGCCTGCGAATTGTGGGCGGTGACTTTGTGCAAGGGCCGCTCAGCGTTACGGCCACCTTGCATGGTTCGGCGCAGTCTGGCGCTGCATTGCGCCGCGTCGGCGCCGCCGCCGGCGACGGCATCTGGGTGTCCGGCTTTCTTGGGGATGCGGCCGCCGGGCTCGGAGTGCTGAAGCAACGCTTGGCAAGCGAGGCCTCCAACCCTCTTCGGCACCAGCGCGCGGAGCGCGACGCAGCCAATCATCTGGTTGAGCGGTTCTGTTATCCGCAGCCCCGCATCGCTCTGGGTCGGCAACTGGCGGGTTTGGCAAGTGCCTGCATGGATCTGTCCGACGGGCTATCCGAAGATCTGCCCCGCTTGCTTCGCAGCAGCGGCTTAGGCGCGCGGATCGAGCTGGAGCGATTGCCTCTATCCCCTGAATTGCTTGCCTATGCAGGCCGGCAGCAGGCGCGGCAACTGGCGTGGAATGGCGGTGACGATTATGAGCTCTGCTTTACGGTTCCTCCTGAAAACGAGGCGCGCATCGCGTCGATGGCGGCCTCCGCGCCGCTTGCGCGCATCGGCGAGCTGCATCGCGGCGCGGGCCTGGAAGTCACGCTCGACGGGGATTTCTGGCAGCCCGCGAATGCGGGCTTCAGGCACTTCTGATGCGCGGGCGGCTCCTTCGCTGGGCGGGGTCCGGCCTGGGATTGGGCTTTCTGCCCGCCGCGCCGGGCACTTGGGGCAGCCTTGGGGGCGTCGCGGTGTGGTGGCTTGCGCTTCCGCTGGGCTTGGCCGCGCAAGCCTTTCTGCTGATCGTTGCCGCTGTCCTCGCAGCGCCGATCTGCGGCGCTTGCGCCCGCGCGGCGGGCGAGAGCGACCCTTCCTTCGTTGTCCTTGATGAAATGCTGGGCATGTGGCTGGCGCTGTTGCTGGTCGAGCCTTCATGGCTCTGGGCGGCGGCGGCCTTTGCGCTTTTCCGGCTTCTCGATATCGCCAAGCCTTGGCCTGTCAGTTTCATGGAGAGGCGCTTCTCCGGCGGTCTTGGAATTTTGCTTGATGACTTGGTTTCAGGGCTAATAGCGGGAATAATAGTTATTATTATTCAATATATTGTTAATATAATCTAAATTATATTTTAGATTATAATTTAGGCCCATCGTCGCCATTGCCACCGCCATCCATGTCTTGGGTCTGCTGCCATGCAGATATTCGTGCCGAGACTGCCGATCATTCATGCCTGCTTCTTCACCGGCCAGCGATGCAATTCGGCATAGTCCGAATGTCCCGCCTCCCGCATGAACCGGGCCATGGCGCTGGCGTGCGCCTTCTCGGGCTGCGGAGTCCAAAGGCAAGCGCCCATCCCGCCATTATCACCGCATTGATGTTCCCGCCGCTTTGCCCGCAGCGACTTGGAGCGACGTTTCGGCATGTCGTCGAGCGTGGTATCGGGAATATTTCGAGGCGCGGCGAATCAGCATGCTGCCCGTGTACACTGCCCACGCGATGAGCGGCCGCGAGACGATGGAGTTCGACGTGATTGTGGTGGGCGGCGGCCCCTGCGGTCTTGCCGCCGCTATTCGCCTGGCCCAGCTTGCGCGCTCGGGCGGGCGCGAACTGAACGTTTGCCTTCTGGAGAAGGGCGCGGAAATCGGGGCGCATATCGTTTCCGGCGCGGTGCTCGAATCGCGGGCCTTGGACGAGTTGCTGCCCGGCTGGCGGGAGCAGGGGGCGCCGCCGGCCACGCCGGTCCGCAGCGACGATTTCCATTTTCTGCTTTCGCCGCGGCGCGCGCTGAAGCTGCCGGGTTTGTTCATTCCGCATCCGATGCGTAACCACGGCAACTTCATTGCGAGCTTAGGCGCGCTGTGCCGGTGGTTGGGGGAGCGCGCCGAAACGCTGGGCGTGAATGTGTTTCCGGGCTACCCGGCCTCGGAAGTGCTGTATGAGAACGGGCGCGTGGCGGGCGTGGCCACCGGGGAGATGGGCCGGGCGCGCGATGGCTCTGAAAAAGCGGGTTTCGAGGCGGGCATCGAACTGCGCGCGCCCTACACCATATTCGCCGAAGGCTGCCGCGGCAGCCTGGGCAAGGCGCTGATGGCGCGGTTCGGGCTGCGCAAGAACTGCGATCCGCAGCATTACGGCATCGGCATCAAGGAAATCTGGCGGGCGCCCGATAAGCGTCATAGGCCGGGGGCGGTGGTGCATACGCTGGGCTGGCCGCTGGCGCGGGACACGGAAGGCGGCGGATTCCTTTACCATGCGCACGACGGGCTTGTCTATCTCGGCTTTATCGTGGCGCTCAACTACCGCAATCCGCATTTGGATCCTTTCGCGGAGTTCCAGCGCTGGAAGCATCACCCCCGCATTCGCGAGGCAATTGAGGGGGGAGAACGCATTTCCTGGGGCGCGCGGGCGGTTAATAAAGGCGGCCTGCAATCGCTTCCGAAGATCGCCTTTCCGGGCGGTATGCTTGCGGGCTGCGAGGCCGGCTTTCTCAACGGCGCCAAGATCAAGGGCAGCCACACTGCCATGAAGACCGGCATGCTGGCGGCGGAAACGGTTTTCGAGGCGCTGTCCGGGGGGGACGGGCCGCCTGCGATCCTAGCGGGTTACGAGGACGCAGTGCGTGATTCCTGGGTGCATGAGGAATTATGGCGGGCGCGCAATTTCGGTCCGGCGCAGCATCATTTCGGCCTGCTGGGCGGCTCGGCCTTCACTTGGCTCGATCAGAACGTGTTTCGCGGGCGGCTGCCTTTCACGCTGCATAACCGCGAGCCGGACCACGCGGCCTTGCGCCCTGCGGCGGAATCATCCGGGATCAACTATCCGAAGCCGGACGGCAAGCTGAGTTTCGACAAGCTCTCCTCGGTTTATCTTTCGGCCGCCAACCATGAGGAAGACCAGCCCTGCCATTTGAGGCTCGCGGATGCGGACACGCCGATTCGCGAAAATCTGCCCCGGTTCGACGAGCCGGCGCAGCGTTACTGTCCGGCCGCTGTTTACGAAGTGGCCTGGGAAGGGAAGGCGCCGCGCTTCGTCATCAACGCGCCTAACTGCATTCACTGCAAGACCTGCGATATCAAGGATCCGGCGCAGAACATCAACTGGGTGACTCCGGAGGGCGGCGGCGGCCCCAATTACGCCGGCATGTAGCGCGCGCCCGCAATATCACGGGGTTTCCACCGCGACCGCCACGGCTTCGCCGCCGCCGATGCAAAGCGCCGCCACTCCGCGGCCGCCGCCGCGGTCCCGCAGGGCATGAATCAGCGTAACGAGGAGGCGCGCGCCGCTGGCCCCGATGGGATGGCCGAGGGCGCAAGCGCCGCCGCGAGCGTTGACTTTCTTGTGCGGCAAATCAAGATCGCGCATGGCCGCCATGGCGACGCAGGCGAAAGCTTCGTTGATCTCGAATAGATCGACATCGCTGGCCTTCCAGCCGGCCTTGTCCAGGCACTTCGCAATGGCGGGTCCCGGTGCCGTCGTGAACCATTCCGGCGCCTGGGCGTGGGTGGCATGGGCAACGATGCGCGCCATCGCCTGCATGCCGAGCTCTTGCGCCCGCTCCGCGCTCAGAAGAAGCAGGGCGGCCGCGCCGTCGGAAATCGAGGAGCTGGAGGCGGCGGTGACCGTGCCGTTGCTTGCAAAAGCCGGACGCATAAACGGAATGCGGCTCAAATCGCAGCGCCCTGGCTCCTCATCCTCTCGCACTTCGGCCGTGCCGCCGCGGCGCTGGTGCCGCACAGGCGTGATCTCCTTGGCGAACGCCGCCGCCGATTCGAGCGCGCGCTCCACCGAAGCGATTGCGAAATCGTCCTGCTCCTGGCGCGTGAACCCGTAGCGCCGCGCTGTCCGCTCGGCGAAATGGCCCATGAGCTCGCCGTCGTACGGATTTTGCAGGCCGTCCAGAAACATGTGGTCGCGCAGTTCCTTATGGCCCATGCGCAGGCCGCCGCGGGCCTTCTCGACCAGATACGGCGCGTTGGACATCGACTCCATTCCGCCGGCTACGATCATCCTGCCGGGTTCCGCGAGAATCCGGTCGTGCGCCAGCATGACGGACAGCAGTCCCGATCCGCATACCTTGCTGACCGTGGCGCAAGGCGCGCCGATATTGATCCCGGCGGCCAGCGCCGCTTGGCGGGCCGGCGCCTGCCCCAGGCCCGCCGGCAGGACGCAGCCCATCAGCACCTCGCCGACATGCTCGGCCTGGCGGCCGGCATCGTCGAGGCAGGCGCGAATGGCGCAAGCGCCCAGTTCAGTGGCCTGTGCCGCGCTCAAAGCGCCCAGCATGGAGCCGATGGGCGTGCGGCGTGCGGCGGCGGCGATGATTTGCGTATTATTCATTAGGGCGCGCGTGGATAAATGCTGCGCAAAGTAGTATTTCAATTATGTTATTTTGACATTAACCAAAAGGGTAGGTGTTGGCACCATGAATCGAATCGGATGGAGGAAGATCGCAGCATCTTCAATCGCGCCGCTGGCAACGGCTTTTCTGCTGGGCGCGGGCGCCGCCTTGGCGGCGGATCAGCGCGTCAACGAGATGTTGGCGTTGCAGCAGTCCGCGGCTGGCGACGACCGGCAGGCGCAAGCCGAGATCGATATTCTGGCCGATGAAACGCAGGAGGCTGTGGGCGAATACCGCGTTCGCCTTCAGGCGCTTGATCGGATCCGGCGCTATAACGACAACCTCCAGCGCACCATCGACGACCAGGAGCGCGAGAAGGCGTCGCTCACCCGCCAGATCGACGAGTTCGGCAGCTTGGAGCAGGGGATTGTGCCTTTGCTGATGGATATGACCAACGATCTTGAGCGGTTCATCGAGCTGGATGTTCCTTTCCGGATCGAACAGCGCCGCGGGCATATCACCCGATTGCGCGACCTTATGGACCGGGCCGATATCAGCATCGCGGAGAAATACCGCAACGTGATGGGCGCTTACCAGGACGAAGCCTCCGTCGGCCGCAATATGGAAGCCTACACGGGCGAACTGGAAATCGGCGGCGTTGCCCGGCAGGTCGATTTTCTGCGCGTGGGGCGCTTGCTGCTGGCCTATCAGACGCCGGATAGGGAGAAGATGGGCTATTGGGATACGCGCGCAGGCGAGTGGCGCGAACTGGACAGCAGCTACCGCGGCCCGCTAACCATCGGGTTGCGGATGGCGCGCCGATTGGTGCCGCCCGATATTCTGACCCTGCCGGTGGCGGCCCCGGAAGGAGGCCGGACATGAACCGGGCGCTGGCCGTGGCGGCGGCCGCCGCCCTTCTGGCCGGTCCCGGCGGAGGGCTTGCCCAGGAGGACATGCAGGCGGCGGCTTCCGCGGAGCAGGCCGACACGGTTCTTGATCTGCTGGAACTGGTGCGAACCGAGGCGCGCGAAGGTTCCCGCATGAACCGGGAGCGGGTCGAGCGGTTCCGCCGCGCGCGCGACGAGCGGCAGCGCATGCTGGAAGAGGTCTCGCGCGAGCTGGCGGCGGAAAATCGCCGCAGCGACACTCTGAACCGGCGTTATGAGCAGAACGAATCAGGCTTGGCCGAGCTGGAGGAGCGGCTGCGGATCCGCATTGGCAATTTCGGCGAACTGTTCGGCGTGGTGCGCGATGTGGCCGGGGACACGGCGGGCGAGGTGCTCAGTTCCCTAGCTTCCGCCCAGTATCCGGGCCGCGCCGGGGCGGTTCGCGCCATGGCCCAGGCCGATGAGCTGCCCAGCCTCGAGGATTTGCGCGGCCTGCAGCTGATGCTGCTCGAGGAGATGGCGCAGTCCGGGCAGGTGGCGCGCTTTGAGGCGGAAATCACCGATCCTTCCGGGCAGACCATGGTGGGAGAGGTGATCCGGGTAGGGGCTTTCAACCTCGTCCACGACGGCAAGTTCCTTAATCGCGATGCGTCCACCGGAGCCCTTAAGATCCTTCCCCGCCAGCCGGCAGGCCGCTATCTGAGAATGGCGGAAGACCTTGGCGAGGCCAGCTCGGGCGTTGTGGACATGGCCGTCGATCCTTCGCGCGGGCAACTGCTTGGATTGCTGATCCAGGCGCCGGGAATCGGCGAGCGCATCCAGCAGGGAGGCTACGTGGGCTACACCATCATAGGCATGGGCCTGATCGGATTGCTGATCGCCTTGTGGCGGCTGGCGGTGCTGCAGGGCGCGGGAACGCGGATCCGGGCGCAACTGAAAACCTCGCAAGCCAGCGAGGACAACGCGCTGGGGCGCATCCTCTCGGTTTACGAACGGCATCGGTCCGGCAACCTCGAGGCGCTGGCTCTCAAGCTTGATGAGGCGATCATGCGCGAAGCGCCGATGCTGGAGCGCCACCAAGGCATACTGAAGGTGTTTGCCGCCGTGGCGCCGCTGCTGGGGCTGCTCGGCACGGTGGTGGGCATGATCATCACCTTTCAGCAGCTGACCCTGTTTGGCACCGGCGATCCCAAGCTCATGGCCGGCGGCATTTCGCAGGCTCTGATCACCACGGTGCTGGGCCTGATCGTGGCTATTCCCCTGGTGTTGCTGCACAGCGTGGTGTCCAGCGCCAGCCAAGGGCTGGTGGAGATTCTGGAGGAGCAGAGCGCCGGTTTGATCGCCCGCAAGGCCGAACGGGAGGCGGAGGCCGCCGCAAGCGAGTAGCGGCGGCCCGGGTCCAAAGCGCCATGTTCCTGTCGGAAGCCTGGGTTTCAATCCGCAGCTTCTTCGAGCTGGGCGGCCCCGTGCTTTACGGCATCCTCGCCGTCACCATGCTCATGTGGACGCTTATCGTGGAACGGCTTTGGTATTTCTTCGGGGTGCTGCCCGGAGAGATGCGAAAGGCGCGCGGGCTTTGGGAAAGCGGCCGCCGTGATGGCTCGTGGTTCGCAACCAATCTTCGCCGCCTTATTCTGTCGGAAGTGGGATTAGGCGCGCGCCGCAATCTGGGCCTGATACAAACGCTCATGCAGGTTCTGCCCCTTTTAGGCCTGCTTGGGACGGTTTGGGGCATGGTGCAGGTGTTCGAGATCATGACGGTGTTCGGCACCGGCAACGCCCGCTTGATGGCCGGCGGCGTTTCGCAGGCGACGATCCCCACGATGTCCGGGCTGGTGGCGGCGCTTTCGGGCCTGTACCTGTCGGCCTGGCTGAAGCAGCGGGCCAAGATCAAGATGGACGAGCTGGAGGACGCGCTGGAAATGCGTTTCGGCGAGGAGGCATCGGCCGCCGAATGATTGAGCGCAGGCAACGCAAGCGGGCGGCCGAAGAGGCCGAAATCAATATCACGCCGATGCTCGATATCGTGTTCATCATGCTGATCTTCTTCATCGTGACCACGTCGTTCACGAAGGAACTGGGCGTGGCCCTCGACCGGCCTTCCAACGCGCCGGTCAAGGAGCGGAAGCGCTCCGAGGTGATCCCGGCGCGGATCGATGCCAACGGGCAGGTATTCATTGAAGGCCGGCTGGTGAACGTTGGCGCTATCCGGGCCAACATCGTGTCCGCCTTGGCTAGGAAGCCGGATGCCACGGTTGTGGTGATCGCCGACCGCAATGCGGATTCCGGATACATCGTGACGGTGGTTGACCAGGCGAGAGTGGCGGGCGCCGCGAAGGTGTCGCTTGCCGCCGCGGCGCGCTAGAGGCCTAAGGGATGCCGCAAATCCGCAGGCGCAAGCAGGAGGAAGAGGGCGAGATCAATATCACGCCGATGCTCGATATCGTGTTCATCATGCTGATCTTCTTCATCGTGACCACATCGTTCGTGAAGGAGCCCGGAATCGACCCGTCGCGGCCGTTTGCCCAGACGGCGGCGACCAAGGAGCGGGGCAATATCATGATCGCGGTATCGAACGGCGACCAGATATGGATGAATAAGAATCGCGTGGAGTTGCACGGCATTCGCCCTCTGGTGGAGGCGGCGCGCGCGGAGAATCCAGGAAGCAGCGTGATTATCGTGGCCGATCAGGCGGCATCCACCGGCATGGTCATTGACCTGATGGACCAGGTAAGAGCCGCGGGCATCACCAGCATTGCGCTGGCGGCGGAAGGGGAAGACCGGTTATGAGCCGGACGGGATGGCGCGCGGCGGGTTCGATAGCCGGCGGAGCGTTTGTGGCGCTGGCGCTGTTCCTGTTCATGAATACGCTGGTCAGCGGCGGGCGGGGCCAGCAGGCGACCGCTCCCGCCGGGCAGATTGTGGATTTGATCCGCATTCAGGAAGACGAAGTGGTGCAGACCAAGCGGCGCATCCGGCCTAGGAAGCCGCCGCCGCCCAAGGATCCTCCGCCGCCGCCCAAACTGCGCGTTTCCAGCGAAGCCAAGCCGCAGCGGAATCCGATGCGGATTGATCTGCCGCGAATCGACGTGTCCGGCGCCGCGGGCGGCGGCCCCTTCATCGGAAAGTGGGAGCCGGGCGATCCCGCGGCGGAGGGCGATGCGATCCCCATCGCGCGCATTGATCCGCAATGGCCTCGCGAGGCGCTGATGGACGGCACCGAGGGCTACGTGCGGTTCCGGATTCTGATCGGCGCCGACGGCAGCGTGAAAGACACGGAAGTCGTCGAGGCCGCGCCCGGCCGCCTTTTTGTTCGCAATGCCACGCGCGCGGTGCGGCGCTGGAAGTTCAAGCCCCGGGTGGTGGACGGCACGCCGGTGGAGCGCTGGGCCACCACCACGCTGGTGTTCCAGCTGGGCGACGGCTGAATGGCTGCGCGCCTGATTGCTCTGCTCGCCGCGGCGCTGCTCGCGCCGCCGGCCGCCGCGCAGGAAAACAGCGGCGATTTGCCGCCTTGGCATCCGCTGCGGCCGGACCGCGTGGCGGAGGAGCGCGAAGAGCCGTCGGCATCCATGAGCGAGAGCTTCTACCGGCGGTTGTCGCGCGCCCATGAATTGCTGGAGGAGGACAATCTTGCCGAAGCGCTGGAGCTGATGGACCGGATTCGCACCGACCGCCTGAGCGATTACGAGGGCGCCCAGCTCTACCAGACCTACGGCTTCGTCTATTCGCAGCTCGACCGCGAGGACGAAGCCTTCGAGGCGTTCGGCAAATGCTTGGAGCTGGACGCGCTCCCCACAGCCGTGCAGCAGGGCATCGTGTATTCCGTGGCCGGCTACTACGCGGGCCAGGAGCGCTTTGAGGAATCCAACCAAACTTTGCTGCGCTGGTTCCGCTATCAGGCGGATCCGGTCGCCGACGCCTACATCCTGATGGGTGCCAATTTCGCTCAGCGCGAGAGGATGCGCGAGGCGCTGCCGTATGTGGCGCGGGCCAACCAGCTTGCGGAAGCGCCCAACGAGAGCTGGCGCAATCTTCAGCTCGCAATCCATGTGGAATTGGGGCAGCTTGCGGAAGCGATCGATCTGCTCAAGGAGAATATCGGGATATGGCCCGATAATCTCCGCTACTACGTTGTGCTGTCCAGCCTCTATATGCAAACCGAAAACGACGAGGGCGCGCTGGCGGCGCTTACTATTCCCTGGTTTCGCGGAATGCTGGCGGAGGAATCCGATATTCTCAATCTGGCGCGCCTGAACCTGTTTCTTGAGAATCCGGCCCGGGCAGGCATGGTTCTGGAGGAAGCGATGAAGCGCGGCGATGTGCAGGAGAATGCCGACAATCTCGGTGTGCTGCTGAATGCTTGGACCATGGCCCGGGAACTGGACCGCGCGGTCGATGCCATCGACAAGCTGGCGCAGCTTTCCGGGGATGGCGAGTACTACCACCGCAAGGCGATGCTGCTTAACGAGAGCGGCGACTGGGAGGGGGTGGTGGACTCCTGCCGCTTGGCGATCGAAAAAGGCGGCTTGGAGCGCCCCGGCGATGTATGGGTGCTAAAGGGCGTGGCGCTGGCCGAATTGCGCCGTTTCGACGATGCCTTGGCAGCGTTCGAGAGCGCCAAGCGCAATGGCAATGAAAATATCCGCCGCAATGCCAATGCCTGGATCGGTTACGTTAGGGACCGCGTCGGCGATGCTTCCTGAGTGAAGCGCGCTTGTCCGGCGGCCTTGCCTTCCTGCTATTCCCCCAGCGCTTCGGCCAGCGCCGACCGGCACGCTTGCGAAAGACTTTCCGCCTGCCTTGAGTGGCGTTCCCGGCCATCGGGATGAAGCGGGTCCAGGAAATGCACTTTTATGCGCGAGGGGGTGAACAGCCAAGAGCCGGAAGGCAGCAGGCGTCGGCAGCCGCTGAT
Organism: Gammaproteobacteria bacterium; assembly: GCA_965213995.1. GTDB lineage: Bacteria > Pseudomonadota > Gammaproteobacteria > Steroidobacterales > Foliamicaceae > Foliamicus. Next base: position 45,890 of record OZ243929.1, read on the forward strand.
CGCCATGGGAACAACCGGCAGCCCCCCGGCAGCCGCTGCCGCAAAGGCGCCGGAGCGAAACGGAAGCAGACCGGGTTGCGGGCGAAACGTTCCTTCCGGGAAGATGGCCAGGGACTGTCCGGCGCGGGCGGCCTTGAGCAGAGTCCGTATGCCGGCAATCCGTCCGGCGCCTTGTTCGCGCTCCACGAAGACGGTCCCGATGCGGCTCAGCATCCGGCCCGCCAGCGGAACCTGCCGCATCTCGCGCTTGATGACTAGGCGGAAGCGCACGGGAAGCACGGCGCAAAGCAGAATGCCGTCGGCGAAACTTGCATGATTAGCCGCAATCACGCAGGGCCCGGACGGCAGGTTTTCCGTGCCGCTCACCACTGGCTGCGCTCCGCCAAGCCGGAGGATAAGCCGCGACGCGGCCCGCGCCAAACGCCTGCGGCGGGTCTCGCCGGGAATGATGAGTATCGCCAGCGACGCGAGCAGCGCAATGGAGCAGAACACCGTCCAGCCCCAGAACGTATAGATCAATACCTGCAAACGGGCCATGCGCGCAAATTTTATGGCTAAGCCGGAACTGGTCGAGCGGTTTCTGGATGCCATGTGGATGGAGCAGGGCCTTTCCCGGAACACGCTAGCCGCTTACGCAACCGATCTTGGAGTATTCAGGCGCTGGCTTCGGAAGCGGAGCAGGTCGCTGGAGCAAGCCAGCAAGGCGGATTTGCTCGACTTTATAAGCGAACGCGCTGCCGACGGCATTCAGGTCCGCACGCTTTCCCGGTTCGTGTCCACCGCGCGGCGGTTTTACGGCTATCTCGTGCGCGAGGGGGTGATGCGCCAGGATCCATCGGCGCAGCTTTCGAGCCCGCGGCTAGGCCGACCGCTGCCTCATAGCCTGTCGGAGCAAGAGGTGGAAAAGCTTCTTGCCGCGCCCGTGCTTTCGGATCCGCTCGGCGTGCGCGACCGCTGCATGCTGGAAGTGCTTTACGCCACTGGCCTGCGGGTCAGCGAGCTAGTCAACCTTAGCTTCAATCAGATCAATCTTGCGGGCGGCGTGCTGCGGGTGCGCGGCAAGGGTTCGAAGGAGCGCCTCGTGCCGTTGGGCGAGGAGGCGGCGGAGTGGATACGGGAGTTTATTGGCGGCGCAAGGGCGGAGATTCTGGGAGAGCGCAACAGCGAAGCGCTGTTCCCGACCCGGCGGGGCAAGCGCATGACCCGGCAGGGTTTCTGGCAACGGCTGCGCAAGCATGGCGCGGCCGCGGGCATGACGGAGCATCTCTCGCCGCATAGCCTGCGGCATGCCTTCGCCACCCACCTGCTCGACCATGGCGCCGACCTGCGCGCCGTGCAGATGCTCTTAGGCCACAGCAGCCTTTCCACCACGCAGATTTACACCCAAGTGGCACGCAAGCGCTTGCGCGATTTGCATCGCAAGCATCACCCCCGCGCCTGAGCCGTGGTGAGCACCAGTTTTCCCTGGGTGAGGTTGGCTTCCATCATCTCGTGCGCTTCGGCGGCGTTTTCCAGCGGGAAGCAGCGCTGCACCACCGGGCGCAGCTTTCCTGCGGCCAGCAGCGGCCATAAATGCCTTCGCACCGCCTCTGCGATGGCGGCTTTTTCTTCGATATTTCGCGGGCGAAGTGTCGAGCCGGTAATCCACAGCTGCGATATCAGGATGCGGCGCACGTCCAGCTCGGCCTTGGGGCCGCCGAGCGCCGCGATCAGGACCAGTTTGCCGCCAGCCTTGAGGCAGCGGAGATTATCGCGCAGATAGGGAGCGCCCACCATGCAAAGGATCACGTCCGCGCCGCTCCCTCCGGTCGCGCGCATAAGTGCCTCCGGCCAGTTCTCCGATCGATAGCAAGCGCCGGCCCAGGCTCCCAATTCGCGGCAAAAGCGCACCTTTTCCGTAGAGCCGGCCGTTACGAAAACGCGCGCGCCGAGGATGCTGCCGATCTGTATGGCTGCTGTTCCGATGCCGCTGGCGCCGCCGTGAACAACGAGCGTATCGCCTGCGGACAGGCCGCCCGAATCCACTAGGTTGGTCCATACGGTGAACCATGTTTCCGGAATCGCAGCAGCTTCAGCCAGCGTGACGCCCTCAGGCACCGGCAGGCAGTGGCAGGCGGGCGCAATGCAATACTCGGCGTAGCCCCCGCCCGCCACCAGTGCGCACACCCGCTCTCCAATACGAGGACTGGCCACATCCGGCCCCACCGACTCGACCTGGCCCGCCACCTCCAGCCCGGGCCAGTCAGGCGCGCCTTTTGGAGGCGGATAAAGCCCCTGCCGCTGCATGCAATCGGGACGGTTGACGCCGGCGGCCGCCACCCGTATGAGCACCTCGCCTCTGGCAGGCGCCGGCCTCGGCCGCCGCTTGATGCTCAGCACTTCCGGGCCGCCTGGCTGGGAAATCGCTACCACGCGCATGGGATCGAAGTATTGCGGGAAACGGTCGCGGGAAGGAGGGATCTGGCGTTATGGCGCTCGCGTGGGCAGTATAGTCCGCTTGCCCGCCGGGCGCGAATTGCTCAAGATACGGCCATGTACGATTCACCCGATCCCAAGGGAAGCCTTGCTGCGCTGCCGGACGGCCTGCGGGATGTTTTCGGGCGCCCGTTGCGCGATCTTCGCATTTCCGTGATGGACCGATGCAACTTTCGCTGTCCGTATTGCATGCCGGAGGATATTTACGATCGAAAGTTCCGGTTTCTTTCCAGCAAGCAGCGCCTGTCATTTTCGGAAATACTCAGGCTGGCGCGCCTGCTTGCCGGGCTGGGCGCGAGCAAGCTGCGCATCACCGGGGGCGAGCCGCTGCTGCGCGCCGGCCTGGCCGACCTGGTGGGCGATCTTTCCCGGCTGGACGGCGTTGAGGATATCGCCCTGACCACCAACGGAGTGCTGCTGGCGCAGCAGGCAGCGGCGCTGGCCGCCGCCGGTCTGGATCGCGTGACCGTTAGCCTTGATGCCGTGGATGAAGAATTATTTCAACGCATGAGCGGCGGTCGCGGCCGTTTGCAGTCCGTTCTGGACGGCATGGCCGAGGCGCGCTCCGCCGGCCTTGATCCAATCAAGATCAACGCGGTTGTGCAGCGCGGCGTCAACGACAAGCACGCGCTGGAGCTGGTGGAGCGCTTTCGCGGCAGCGGAATGATTCTGCGCCTGATCGAGTACATGGACGTGGGGACCATAAATAACTGGAACGTCTCGCAGACTGTGCCCGCCGAGGAACTGGTGGAGCGGATTCACCGCGTCTGGCCCTTGCGCGCGCTAGGCGCCAACTATGCCGGGGAAGTGGCCCGGCGCTACGCTTTCGTTGACGGGCAGGGCGAGCTGGGCTTTATCACCTCGGTCACCCAGCCGTTCTGCGGGGCCTGCAACCGGGCCCGCTTGTCATCCGACGGTCGCTTGTTCACCTGCCTCTTTGCAGCGCAAGGGCTCGATTTGCGCGGGCCGATGCGGGCCGGCGCCAGCGATGGCGAACTGCTGGAATTGATGCGTGCCTGTTGGAAGGAGCGTAAGGACCGCTATAGCGAATTGCGGGCCACTAAAGGGAAAATGGAAAGCGCTATTCCGAAAGTTGAGATGTATTACATTGGAGGCTGATCGATATCTATTTTCTCCCAAAGATGCGAAAAACGGAATGCTTGCGCCGTGACTTGATACCCCGGTTGGCTTATGATCCACCATCCGTTGCTGAATGAAGGCACAAAACGAATGCATGCATTATCAAGGTCCTTGGTTTTGGCTTGCGCCAGCGCGCTTTTCAGCTTTTCGCTGCCGGTCGCCAGTCAGGAAGACTCTGGTTTTAGCGGTAATCTGGCGTTGACCACCGACTACGTGTTTCGGGGATACACTCAAACTTCGGAGAAGCTCGCCGTGCAGGGCGGCTTGGATTGGGAGAGCGCCGACGGCTGGCATCTGGGCGTGTGGGGTTCCCGCCTTGATTTCGGCGTGGGCGACGATGCCTTCGTGGAGGTGGACCTTTACGGCGGTTACTCTTGGCAGATCAACGATGTGGGTTACGACTTGGGATTGATCTACTACGCGTATCCAGGGGCCGACAGCGGCTCGGGTTATGACTTCGTGGAGGTCTATGCGGGGCTGGGGTACGATTTCGATGCCCTTTCGATGTCCGCCGCCGTGCATTTCACGCCGGACAATTTCGGCGAAACAGGCGAGGGCTGGTACCTTGCCGGCGGCTTGGGCGCGCCACTTTCGGATGCGCTGAGTGTGGATGCGAATATCGGTTTTTCTCAGGTCACGCCGGATTTCGGGGAGGACTACCTCGACTGGAATGCGGGATTGAGCTATTCGCTCTCTCGGTTTGCGCTGGACTTTCGCTATTACGAAACCGACGCGCCGGACTGCGCAGGCTCCTGCGATTCCCGCATCGTTTTTAGCCTCTCAACGGCATTTTAGATTCCGAGCATTCGGAGGTGGTTTTGATGAGCATACGCAAAAGCGCATGGCGCAAAGGTTGGATCTGGACCGGCGCCGCCGGGCTTGCGGCAATGGCGTTTGTTGCCCCAATTGCCAAAGCCGATCCGGCGCCCCAGCTGGATTTTGTTCTGAATACTTTCGCCTTCCTGGTTTGGGGGGCTCTGATCATGTGGATGTGCGCCGGCTTTACGATGCTCGAGTCGGGATCGGTGCGAACCAAGAACGCATCCGTGATTTGCCTGAAGAATATCGGCCTTTACGCCATTGCGGGGATCACCTTCTATCTGGTGGGCTACAACCTGATGTACGTGGATGTGGGCGATATTATCGGCACGCTTCGCTTCGGCTACGGCCCGTCGGCGGCTGAAATCGCCTTGCTGGAGGCTGTTGGCTCGGAAGCGGGGGATGCTGCGGTCGCCGCCGCCGCCAACGCCGTCGCGGAGAATGGCTACTCGGTCATGTCCGACTGGTTCTTCCAAATGGTATTCGTGGCCACCACGGCCTCTATCGTGTCCGGCGCATTGGCGGAAAGAGTCAGGCTGTGGTCCTTTTTTCTGTTTACCGCGATCCTGACTGCGGTTATTTACCCGATCGTGGGCGCTTGGACTTGGGGCGGCGGCTGGCTGAGCCAGATGGGCTTCAGCGATTTTGCCGGATCCACCATCGTTCACTCCACCGGCGGCTGGGCGGCGCTGGCCGGCGCTTTGGTCGTGGGGCCGCGCCTCGGCAAGTTCCGCCCGGATGGCAGCATCAAGATCACGCCGCCATCCAATGTTCCCGCCGTCGCGCTCGGCGTGTTCATTCTTTGGCTGGGCTGGTTCGGATTCAACGGCGGATCGCAGCTTGCCTTGGGAGGCGTCGAAAACGCGGTGGGCATGAGCATTGTGCTCGTCAACACCAACCTGGCTGCGGGCGCTGGCGTTGTGGCGGCGCTGATCCTGTCGCGGCCGCTGCTCGGGCGCGTTGATCTTTTGGCGGTGCTCAACGGCGCCATTGCCGGCTTGGTGTCGATTACCGCCGGCCCCGACGTTTTGCCTCATTCCTTGGCTTTACTGATCGGCGCCGTGGGCGGCGGCATCTGCGTCGTCGGCATCAAGCTTCTGGAGATCCTCCGCATCGACGATGTGGTGGGAGCGGTTCCCGCCCATTTGCTGGCAGGGATATGGGGCACGCTGGCGGTCTGCATCGCCGGCGGCTATAGCTTCGGAGTGCAGCTCCTCGGCGTTGCCGTTATTGGAGCATTCGTGTTCGGCGCTTCATGGCTGGTATGGACTCTGATCGAGAAAACCGTCGGCGCCCGGGTATCGAAGACAGTGGAGGAGATGGGGCAGGATACGGCCGAACTCGGCATCGAGGCTTATCCTGAATTTGTCCTGATGCCGCCTCGGGATTGATGATGCGACCGCAAACTAGTATAGAATACACTCGCTTATGGCGAGCATGTCAAAATTTTTGGAGCCAAAATGGATATTCCGATTGAGCGCAAAGACGGCACCTTGGTTGCTGTTCCTGCCGGTCGCATTGATGGATTCAACGCCCAGGATTTCCACCAGGCGCTGACCGGCGCAATTAGCGGCGATGATACCGCCGTGCTAGTGGATATGGGCGGCCTGAATTACATCAGCAGCGCGGGCTTGCGCTCCATTCTCATGATCGCCAAGGCGCTCTGGCAGCGCAAGGCCAAGTTCATGCTGTGCTCATTGTCCGGTTCCATCGCCGAAGTGTTCAAGATGAGTGGATTCGACAAGATCATTGAGATCCACGATAGCAAGGAGGAGGCGCTGGCCAAGCTGGGCGGCTAGCCAGTCCGGTCGAGCCGCGCCTCTCCAGCTCGCTAGTCTTGGCTTTCCGTTTCCAGCGATAGCGGAAGGCGCACGGTCATTTCAGTCGATTCGCCGGGGTCCGTCTCCACGGCGATCTCGCCGCCGTGCTGGCGCACGATATCGTTGGATATCGATAACCCCAAGCCGGTTCCTTGGTCGGTCGGCTTGGTGGTGAAGAACGGATTGAAAATTTTGCTTAGGATATCGTCAGGAATGCCGCCGCCGTTATCCCGTATCGAGACTTCCACGTCTTTGGCGGTGCGGCGCGTCCTCAGGCGAAGCTGCGGCTCGTAGCCGGATTCGTTCCCATCCGCATTCTCGCGCGCTTTGCGTTCGTGGGTCGCGTGGCAGGCATTGGTCACGATATTAAGAAAAACACGGCCTAGATCTTGCGAAACCACGTTCATCGACTTCACTTCGTCGCTCAAATCCTCTTCAATGCTTAGATTGAACTCCTGATTGGAGGCGCGGGCGCTGTGATAAGCCAGCCGGGCATGTTCTTCCAGCAGCGCATTGATGTTGGTGGGCTGCGATTCCCCGGCGTCCCTGCCGATTTTGAGCATGTCGCGCACAATGCGGTTGGCGCGCTGCCCGTGGTGGCGGATTCGTTCCAGGTTGGAGCTGATATCGCCGCATATCTCGTCGATCAGCCCCGGGTCGCCTTCGCCTTCCTGGCTTTTTTCCTCCTTTAGAACCTCCTTGAGCTCGTCCACTAATTCCACCGAGACTTCCGAGAAATTCTTGACGAAATTGAGAGGATTCTGTATTTCGTGCGCCACGCCTGCGGTGAGCTCTCCCAGCTCCGCGAGTTTTTCCCGCATGACGATCTGGTCCTGGGCGCGCTTGAGGTCTTCTAGCACCTGTTCCAGTTCGCTGTTCTTGTCGCGCAGCTCCTGCGCCATGCGTTCCACCAGATCCAGCCGCTGCGCCTTAAGCGACGCTTCCCTGAACACTTCGAGCGCCGCCGCCATGTCGGCCACTTCATCCCGGCCGCTCACATCGACTTTGGTCTTGAGGTCGCCTGCGGCCATTCGGCGCATGCGCCTTGAGAGGCCCTCCAAGCGCCTCAGCAGGCGGCCCACGAACAGCGAGCCCATGAGCAGGGCCGCCACGATTGCGATTCCGGTAACGCTGGCAAGCAGCGTCCGCCCGGTATTAATGGCTTCGTTGGCGATGCCGGTCGATGCCTGCGCGCTGTCGCGGGCGCCGCCCACCATGCTTTGGGCCGCTTCGCCCAGCTCGATTTCCAAGCTGCGGTTATCCGCCAGCAGATGCCTTTCCTCCGCCGCCAAGTACAGTTCCTGCCGCCGCAGCGCAAAGCCCGCGTCCTCGCCGCTTCCCAAAAAAAGCAAGCGCTCGGCAGCCGCCTTCAATGCCGTTTCCTCCGGCGGGTTGCGGAGCGCCGCGAGGTTGCGGGAAATAGCCTCGGATGCGGATTCAAAGCTCTCCAGCAGCGGTTCGAGCAGTTGCGGGTCGGTCACGCTGAAAGCCCGGTCCAGCAATTGCACCGCGTTATCGATATTCGCATTGAGATCCGCCAGCCGCCGATAGCGCGTCATTTCCGTTTCGGAAATATGTTGCTCGCGGGGGGCGGATTGCGAATTCAGATCCGTGTAGCCGGTAATGACGAAGAAGTACTGGTCGTCGATCGCCGGATTCAGTATGCGCTGCAGCTGCTCATGCACCAACGGGACTTCCTGCTGCAGTTCCCGGGTCCGATTGGCGATCAGGAATCTCTCTTCCACCGACCGGTCAAGCTTTTCGATATTGGCGAGCAGCGCCGCGGCCCGGGCGCGCATCTGCTCAACGCCGGCATCGTCGATGGCCTGGGCGTCCAGCTCGTTGATCCTTGACTCGAAGACGCGCCGGTCGGCGGCCACCGATACCCGAACTTCGTCGAGTTCCTCAAGCGTGCCAGCCGATGCCAGCCTTGGCCCTGCCGCCACCAGCGTGCCGCTTTGCTCGGCCACCGCGAAGGCCCCTGTGATCTGGGGCAGGCTGCGGTCCACGACCAAGCGCTGGGTATCGGCCACCGTATTGAACGCAAACCAGCTATTGACGCTGGCCACCACGAATAGCAGCAGCCCGGCGCTGATGCCCAAATACATGCGCACCGAGATCTTGTGGCGCATCTCAGCGGCTCTGGCAAGGCGCGCCTTGATCCCGCCGCCGGTTGCTTGGCTTTGATTGGCGCTCATGGCCGCGTTTCGGTGAGCGGAACCGGAAGATACTCGCCTCCGGGATTGACCGCTGTGAGATAGATTGCGTCCGAGCCTTGGTAATCCTCCGCCCCGAATTCCAGCGAGAAGCCTCCCAAGTCGATTCTGCCCGCGTCGCGCAGCATGGGCAGCAATTGGTCCCGGCGGGGGTCTTGCCCGGATTGCTCCATGGCCACGATCACCATGCGTCCGGCCAAATAGCCTTCCAGCGAAACGAAACCGGGCTCTTCATCCGGGGCGGTTTGCCGGAGCGCCTCGCGGTACTGCGCCACTATCGGCAGCGCGTTGCCCAGCAGCGGCGGCACCACCTGCGTCATCAGCAGGCCCGCCTCATTCAGGCTTTGCTCGCTTAGGTTGCGGATCAACGCATTGCCGCCGGCAAATGACGTGGTCATTTGCACCAGGGCCAGCCCCAGCTTGCTGGTCCAGTTCACGAAGGCCGCGACCGGCGCGGGCGCGCCCACTATGATGACCGCTTGGGGGCTGCCTTCCATCACGTCCAGCAAGGTGGTTTTCACTGCGGTCGTGTTTCTGGGGTAAACCGCTGTGGCGACGGGGCTCAAGCCCCTTCTTTCCAGCGCCAGCTGGGCCCCCCGGAAACCGGCCCGCCCAAAGGAATCGTCCTGGTAAGCCACGGCAACCCGGCTGAGGCCTTGGCCGGAAAGGAAGGCGATCATCGCCTCGGTTTCCTGGTAGTAGGAGGCCCGCAGGTTGACCACGTTCCGCCATTGCCCGTCCCTCAGAAAGGGCGCGCCGGTGAAGGGCGCGATATACGGCACGCCGGCGGCGGACGCCACCGGCACCGACGAGCGCGCCGTGGGCGTGCCGACCGAGCCGATCAGCGCAAAGACTTGGTGCTCATTGATCAGCGCGCGAACGTTTTGGATCGCGGCTTCCGGCTCATAGCCGTCGTCCAAGGACAGCAACTCCAGCCGCCGCCCATGCACGCCGCCGTTGCGGTTGGCTTCGGCGAATGCCGCCTCGATGCCGGAGCGCATGGCCGTGCCCAAAGCCATGGCCGGCCCGCTGAGCGCCGCCGACTGGCCGAAAAGCACCCGGTCCGGCTCCACTTCCGGGCGCTCCTCGTCCGCATCGAAAACAGTGAAAACAGTGGGCTGCGCCGCGGCTGCGGCGGAAACAGCCAAGCCTAGGAAAATGGCCGGGAGGGCACGCCGTCGGCGCGTTGCGGGCAGCGGATCGCGAAGGCAGGAGGTCACGATGCAAGCCGCGCTTTCAAAGTGAGGCGGTTGCGGTTCCCTTCCCGGGCGTAGCGGGCCTCGTCCATCATCTCCTTGACGAGATGCAGGCCCAGCCCGCCCACCGGTCGTTCCTCAAGTCCGGCCGAGGTGTCGGGCCAGGCTGGTTCCGTTAGAGGGTCGAAGGCTTTTGCCTCGTCGATAAAGTCGATCGTCAAGACATCTTCCCCGCAGTGGAGCCGGATTTCGATTTCCTTGGAATCATCGCGCTCGTAGCCGTAATCAATAATGTTGAGACCGACTTCCTCGATGACCAGCTTGACCTTGAACAGCAGCTCCTCGGGCCAACGCTGGCGCTCGGCCAGCGCGTTGATCTCCCGCTCAGTCAGCTGCAGTTGCTCATGGCTGGCGGCGAAGCGAAGCACAAGCGTGTTTGCCATGGTCAGGATCCCGTTCGCCGCACCACGAGGCAGGTGATGTCATCGGATTGCGAACGCTCCCCTGCAAACTCGCTAACGGCAGCGAATATCGCGTCGTTGGTGGCGCGCGCGCTCGCCGGCGGCGAACCGGCAAACACCGCCTTGAAGCGCTCCATGCCGAATTCCTCGTTATCGAGATTTTCCGCCTCCGATACGCCGTCCGTGTAGAGGACCAGCGCCTCGCCCGGTTGCAGCGCCGCCTCGTCAGTCTCGAATTCGAGGTCCGGCATCACGCCCAGCGCCACGCCGCCGGTGAGCGGCAGCGTGGTGGAGCTGCCATCCCGATGCACGATCAACGGCGGATTGTGGCCGCCGTTGGCGTAGCGCACAACTCCTGTCGCAGGATCGTAAACAGCGTAAAACAGCGTCACGAACATTTGCGCTTCGTTGCCGTCTTGCAGCTGCTCGTTGGCCATCGTCACCACCTTGCCGGGATCTTCGTAGCTCAACGCCGAGCCTTTCAGCACCGTGCGGCTGGACATCATGAAAAGCGCGGCGGGAATGCCCTTGTCCGAAACGTCCGCAATGGCAATGCCTATCTTTCCATGCTCCAGCCGAATCAAATCGAAGAAGTCGCCTCCCACGTTGCGCGCCGGGATCATGCTGCCGTAAATCTCGTACTGGTCCGTTTGCGGAAAAATTTTCGGCAGAATGGATTGCTGCATCCTGTTGGCAACATCCAGCTCGCTTTGCAGGGCTTGCAGCTGGTCGCGCGCCACCGTCGCCTCGCGCCACATCTCCAGTTGCCGCAAACCGCGTTCGACCGTCGTCCTCAGATCGTCGAAGTCGATCGGCTTGGTGACGAAATCGAAGGCACCGCGGTTCATGGCCGCGCGGATGTTCTTTATGTCGCCGTAGGCCGAGATGACCACGGAGCGAAGATCGGTGTCCACGTCGGGGAGCTTCTCAAGCAGAGTCAGCCCGTCCATGCGCGGCATGTTGATATCGGACAGCACCAGATCAATGTCGTTTTGCTGCCCCAGAACCTCAAGCGCGTCCAAGCCGTCGTGGGCAAAAACAAAAGCGTACTTGCCCGAGCGGATTTCGCGGCGCATCCGCTGCCGGACCAGCTGCTCCAAGTCCGTCTCGTCGTCCACCATCAGGATCTTGTATTGCGCTTGCATTCAGTGTTCGCCCATGACGTTGAATCAATGCGCCATTGTATATGTTCGGGCCGCTCAGATTTGCAGCATCCTTGCCACCGCGAGGCGCGCCCGCTCGGCGGTGGCCGCGGGCACGCGCACCTCGGGCTGAAGGCTTTCCAGCGCGGCCAGGATCTTAGGCAGGGTAATGCGCTTCATGTGCGGGCAAAGGTTGCAGGGGCGCACGAAATCCACATCGGGATGCTCCACCGCCACGTTGTCGCTCATCGAGCACTCCGTGACCATGACCACGCGGCGGGGTTTGCGTTCGCCCACGTAGCGGATCATTGCCGAAGTCGAGCCAACAAAGTCGGCTTCCGCCAGCACATCGGGCGGGCACTCCGGATGGGCGATCACTTGGATTCCCCGGTGCGAATTCCGATAGCTCCTTATTTCGCCGGCCGTGAAGCGCTCGTGCACTTCGCAACTGCCCTCCCAGAGAATCATCTCGACATCGGTCTTGCTGGCAACGTAGCGGCCGAGATAGCCATCAGGAAGAAAGATCACGCGGTCCGCGCCAAGCGATTCGACAATCCGCACGGCGTTCGCCGAGGTGCAGCAAATATCGGACTCGGCCTTGACCTCGGCGGAGGTGTTGACATAAGTCACGACCGGCACGCCCGGATATTTCTGCTTGAGCAAGCGCACATCCTCGCCGGTGATGGCGGCCGCAAGCGAACAGCCGGCATCAAGATCGGGGATCAGAACCGTTTTTTCCGGCGCTAGGATCTTGGCTGTTTCAGCCATGAAATGCACGCCGCACATGAGAATCACCCCGGCCTCGGCCTCGGCGCCCAGTCGGGCCAGCTCCAGTGAATCCCCGGAATGGTCGGCAACTCCGTGGAATATCTCCGGGGTCTGGTAGTTATGCACCAGAATCACAGCGTCGCGCTCGCGCTTGAGCTTGTTGATGCGGGCGATGTACGGAGCGTGCAGAGGCCATTCCACCTCGGGGATGACATCCGACAGCCGCGCCCATACAGGCGCGGTGGCGCGCCGGACATCGGCGTTGAAATCAAGATGGCTGCTGGGCTGCATCTGCATTGGAATCCTCTGTTTGCCGGACTGTAATGCTACAAATGAGCATAAGGCTTGTCAAACACCCTCCGCCCTCCCGCCAATTCCTCTGCCGGGATTGTCTGGGCGCTTCGATCCCGCCTTTCTTGGCCTCATCCTCTTCCGTGAGACGCATGAACCCATCCATGGGGCTTGGCGGCGACTCCTGTCGCCGGCACTCCCGGAAGAGGATGAGGCCAAGAAAGGCTATAGCCGCTCATTTGCTTATTCGGATAGAGGCACCGAAGGATTAGGCTGGGTAGAGGAATTGGCGGGAGGGCGGGATAGGCGGGCTAGAATGGCAGGGTGGCCGAAACGATCAGCGTGGAGCTCAGCGCGGTTGTATTGACCGTGGCTGACAACGAACCCATGGTTCTGGCGCTCAGGGACGAAGGCAAGGCCAGATTGCCCGGTGACCGCCTGCGGATCACGCGCGATCAAACGCTGGAGTTCGGCACCCGGCGGCTGCTGCGGCGCCAAGTGGGCTTGGAGCCCGCATGGCTGGAGCAGCTCTATACTTTCGGCGACCGGCGCCGCAATTTCTGGCCGCGCATTCCCGACCGAACCATCACCGTAGCGTATCTTGCGCTGGTGCGGCATGACCTGTGCTCAGCCAGCGCGGAATGGCGGCGCTGTTACGAATTCTTTCCTTGGGAAGACCAGCGCATGGAGCAAGGGCAGCGCGATCCAATCCGGCAGTCCCTTGGAGCCTGGAAGGGCAGGGCGCGCGCCGATGCCACTCGCGCGGCGCGCGCCGTCCGGATCGACCGCTGCCTAGGCTTGGGCAAGGCCGGCTGGAATCCCGATCTTGTTCTTGAGCGCTACGAATTGCTTTATGAAGCGGCGCTGGTGAGCGAAGCCTGGCACGACCGGGGCGCCCCGGCGCCGGCCTCGCGCATCCTGAGCGGCTCGGGCATGGCGCTGGATCACCGGCGCATACTCGCCACCGCTCTTGGGCGGATGCGGGGGAAGCTGCGCTACAGGCCGGTGGTGTTTGAGCTGATGCCGGCGGAGTTCACGCTGTTTGAACTGCAGCGGGTGATTGAATCCATCATAGGCCGCAGCCTGCACAAACAGAATTTCCGGCGCCTCGTAGCAAACCAGCGGCTGGTCGAGGACACCGGAGTGCGCAGGGCGGGCACCGGCGGGCGGCCCGCGCGGATGTACCGTTTTCGCAGCGATGTGCTTGACGAGCGGCGCGCCGCCGGCGTGCTCTCCTGATGCGGCCGGCTTGGCGCAAACGGCTCGGGCGCGTGCCGCTTCGTGTATATTCACGCTATAACCGAAGCAGGCGCGTAGCTCAGGGGTTAGAGCACTTGCTTGACATGCAAGGGGTCGGTGGTTCAATTCCACTCGCGCCTACCATATTTTCTGCGTCCGAGTGTCCCACGCCGCCCCACGACACCGACTTTGCAGGCTGGCGCGATGCGCCGCCTAGCCCGCATATTGCACCAATCTGCGCCAGCTAAAGCCCTTTTCCTGCCCCTGCCTCGCGGGAGCGTCTGGGGCAGGGCGAGCATCGGTCGCTGCGCGCAGCGCAGCGAGGCAAAGCATGCCTTTGCCAGATGCGAGCGGGACGGCAGGAGGCCGGCCCCGGGCGTGATTCCGGCACTGCCGCGCGGCAGGGATGCCAACAGCAACTTGGGGAAGCATGAGGATGGGTTCATGCGTCTCCCGCGAGGCAGAGGCAGGAAAAGGGCGAGGGCGAGCGAAGGCGAAGGCATAGCCGCGCCTATGGCGCCGCGGCCATGACCGGCTTTCATCCCGCGGTTGCCGGTTGGTTCCGGTCGTCGTTCAAGCAACCCACTGCGGTGCAGGCCGGGGCCTGGCCCGCCATCGCCGCAGGCGGACACGCGCTGTTGGCTGCGCCGACCGGCTCGGGCAAAACCCTAGCGGGTTTCCTTGCCGTGATCGACGATCTTCTTCAGCGTTCGCGGCAGGATGGCCTTCCAGAGCGTACGCAGGTGGTGTACGTATCGCCGCTGCGGGCCCTTTCCACCGACGTTCGCCGCAACCTTCAGGCGCCGCTGGCCGGAATCGACCTCGCGCTTGAGGAGGCCGGCCAGGCGGTTTCGGGGATCACGGCAGGGCTGAGAACCGGCGACAGCTCCCCGGCCGAGCGGCGCAAATTGCTGAGGAATCCGCCGCATATCCTAGTGACCACGCCCGAGTCGCTCTACCTGCTGCTGACCTCTGAAGGCGGCCGGCGAATGCTTGGCGACGTTCGCACAGTCATACTCGATGAGCTTCACGCCTTGGCTGGAGGCAAGCGCGGGGCGCACCTGGCCCTAACGCTTGAGCGGCTGCAAATGCTTACGGGCAAGCCGCTGCGGCGCATCGGCATGTCCGCCACGCAGCGGCCGCTCAAGCGGATGGCGCGTTTTCTGCTAGGCAATCGCAATGAGGACTGCGAGATTGTGGATGCCGGCGCCGGCCGGACGCGGGATCTTGCGCTGGAGCTTCCCGGATCGCCGCTGCAAGCCGTCATGCCGCTGGAGGCATGGGGGGAAATCTACGACCGCGTCGCGGATATGGCACGGCGGCACGATTCCACTTTGGTATTCGTCAACACCCGCCGCCTTTGCGAGCGCGCCGCCCGGCAATTGAGCGAGCGCCTAGGCGAGGAAGCAGTGGCTTCCCACCACGGCAGCATGTCGAAGGCGCATCGGCGCGCCGCCGAGCAGCGGCTCAAGAGCGGACGCTTGAAGGTTCTGATCGCCACCGCCTCGCTGGAACTGGGCATTGATATCGGCGCCGTGGACCTTGTTTGCCAGCTGGGCTCGCCGCGAGGGGTTTCAGTCTTCCTGCAGCGGGTGGGACGTTCCGGACATGCCGTGGGCCGCACGCCCAAGGGTCGGCTGTTCCCGCTGACCCGCGCGGAGCTGGTGGAGAGCCTGGCGCTGCTCAAGGCCGCCTCGCGCAACGCGCTCGAGGAAATTCACATTCCTCCCGGCGCCGCCGACGTGCTGGCGCAGCAGATCGTTGCCGAATGCGCCTGCGGCGAGCGGGGCGCGGCCGAGCTGCATGAAGCGCTCGCCCGCGCATGGCCGTACCGCGATCTTGGGCGGAAACAGTTTCTCCGGCTGGCGCGGATGCTCGCTGAAGGTTATTCGACGCGCCGCGGCCGCTCCGGGGCCTACCTGCATTACGACAGCGTCAAAGAAAAATTGCGCCCGCGCAGAGCGGCGCGCCTGACAGCGCTGACGAATGGCGGCACGATTCCCGACCAGTTCGACTACGATGTGCTGCTGGCTCCCTCCGAGACGCGCATCGGCACGCTGAGCGAGGATTTCGCCTTTGAAAGCCTGCCCGGCGATATTTTCCAGCTGGGAAACGTTTCCTACCGCGTGTTGCGCGTGGCTTCGGGGAAGGTTTACGCGGAGGATGCGCAAGGCGCTCCGCCCACCATTCCGTTCTGGTTCGGCGAGGCTCCCGGCAGAAGCCGTGAACTATCGCAGAGTGTGGCGGAGTTGCTCGACGGCGTGGATGCCAGGCTCGCCGCCGGCGAGGATACTGCGGCTTGGCTTGGGGCGATTCCCGGCGCCACGGCGGCAGCGGCGCGCCAAGCGGCGGAATACCTGGCGGCGGGCCGCGCCGCGCTCGGCGCTCTGCCGGGCACGGGGCGATTCGTGGTGGAGCGTTTTCTCGATGAGCTGGGCGACATGCATGTGGTGATCCATTCGCCGCTGGGGTCGCGCCTGAACCGCGCTTGGGGGTTGGCGCTGCGAAAGCGCATCTGCCGCAAGTTCAATATCGAGCCCCAGGCAGCGGCGCTGGACGACAGCATCGTGATTTCGCTGGGTCCCGGCCACAGCTTTCCGCTTCCGGACCTTGCCGGCTGGCTCAAGTCGTCGTCATCGCGCGGCGTGCTCATCCAGGCTGTCCTGGATTCTCCGATGTTTCCGGCCCGGTGGCGTTGGGCGGCCACGACGGCGCTGGCGGTGGCCCGCAACCGCAACGGCGAGCGCCGTCCGGCGCAATTCCAGCGCAGCGATGCCGAGGATCTGATGGTTGCGTTATTTCCCGATGTCGTGGCTTGCGCGGAGAACCTCGCAGGCGAACGCGCCATTCCCGATCATCCGCTGGTTAAGCAGACGCTTGACGACTGCCTGCACGAGCTGATGGATGCCGAGGGGCTGCAGTTGTTGCTGGAAAAGCTTGAGGCAGGCAAGGCCTCCGTAGTATTTGCCGAACCTGCTTCTCCTTCGGTGCTGGCGCAGGAGGTGATCGTGGCAAAGCCCTATGCCTTCCTCGACGATGCGCCTGCCGAGGAGCGGCGAACGCAAGCGATCCGCGCCCGGCACCTGATGGATGCAGAAGAAGCGGCCATGCTCGCGCGGCCCGATCCGCAAGCGATCGCCGAGGTATGCGCGCAAGCCTGGCCGCGGCCGCGCGATGCCGATGAGCTGCACGACGCGCTCAACGTGGCCGGTTTCATGACCGAGGCGGAACTGAGCGAGCATGCCGGAATCCTGGCCGAGCTGGCCGGTCAGGGCAGGGCGCTTGAGATCGCTGCGCCGGACGGGCGGGCTTGCTGGGCCTGCATTGAGCGCGGCGCCGAGTTGCGCGCGGCCTGCGGTCCGCGCTCGGCCGCCCGGACCGCGGCGATTCGCGAATTGCTGCGCAGCCGGCTGGAAGTGCTTGGCCCGGTTACCGCGGCGGAGCTGGCTTTGCCGCTGGCGCTGCTCCCGGCCGAGGTGGCGGAGGCGCTGGGCGCTCTGGAGAGCGAAGGATTCGTGGTGAGGGGAAAATTCCGTTCCGCCGAGGCGCAATCCGGCGGTGGCCAGGAGGAGTGGTGCGAGCGCGGCCTGCTGGCCCGTATCCACCGGCGAACGCTCAAGTCGCTGCGCCAGCAGGTTCGGCCGGTAAGCCCGGCGGAATTCACTGCGTTCCTTTTTTATTGGCAGGGACTTGCCGGCGAAACCCGGCGCGGGCCTGAGTCGCTGCGGCTGGCGCTGGAGCGGCTGGAGGGCAGCGCCGCTCCGGCGGCGGCTTGGGAAAGCAGCGTGCTGCCAGCGCGGGTTGAGGATTTCTCACCGCCAATGCTGGATCAGGTTCTGGCATCCGGGGAATGGCTGTGGAAGCGTGCTGAGCCTGCGGTCGGCGGCGCCCGGAGGCGTATGGCGGCGAATACCCCTGTCTGTCTGCTGCGGCGGGAATTCCTCGAATTATGGCCGGTATCTCCGGCGCGGCTGGAAGATCTTTCCTTCGGAGCGCGGGCCGTGTTCGAGAACCTGCGCGCGCGCGGCGCCGATTTCTTCCTCGGCGTGGCGCGCGGCACCGGCATGCTGCGCAGCCAGGTGGAGATGGCCCTCAGCGAACTGGCGGCATCGGGGCTGGTGACCTCGGACAGCTTTACCGGTTTGCGGGCATTGATTACGCATGCCGGCAAACGGCCGCGCTTCGGCGGATTGCGGGCCCGGCTCAGCGGTGTTCAAGCGGGCGGGCGCTGGTCGGCTCTTTGCGAACCGCCGGCCGGGGAGATCGACGAGGAGGAACGTGCCCGGTATCTGGCCGAATCCATGATTCGCCGCTACGGCGTGGTTTTCAGAGCGCTGCTGCTGCGCGAAAAGAGCCTGCCTCCGTGGCGGATATGGCTGAGGACGTACCGGCGCATGGAAGCGCGCGGCGAGCTGCGGGGCGGGCGTTTTGTCAGCGGTTTCAGCGGCGAGCAGTTCGCTTCGCCCGAAGCGGTGGAAATGATCCGTGCGCTTCGGCGCGGGAAGCGGCTGAGCTTGAGCCTGGATATCGCAAGCGCCGACCCCATGAATCTTACCGGCGTGCTTTCGCCGCAGCGCATTCCGGCCCATCCGCCATGCCGCATCCGCTACGAGAACGGCATCCCTCTCGCCCGGGTCGCAGAACGCCGCTTGGCTGCGGACGGGCGGCGGGTTTTCGGCGCGGGCTGCTAGAATCGGCGCGGCAAAGCGGAGGGAAGCATGAGCCAGAAGATTCTTCAGGAGCTGTCCGTCCTTTTAGGCGGCGAGCATGTGGTGACGGACGATGCCGAGCGCCGCTACTTCGCCATGGACGTTTACAACGCGCGCGAAGTGCCGCTGGCGGTTATCCGCCCCGGCACGGTGGAGGAATTGCAGCAAGCGGCCCGCATCGCTTTGCGCGGCGGCTTGGCTCTGGTGCCCCGCGGCGGCGGCGCGTCCTACACCGACGGCTATCTGCCGGCCACGGCGCATTCGCTGCTGGTTGATACCTCGCGGCTGAACCGCATTATCGAAATCAATGCCACCGACATGTACGTGACCGTGGAGCCGGCGGTCACTTGGGAGCGCCTCAACGCGGCCTTGGCCAAGCAGAAGCTGCGCACTCCGTTCTGGGGGCCTTTTTCAGGGTTGAAGGCCACGGTGGGCGGATCCACCTCGCAGAACTCGGCGAGCCTGGGCACCGGCAACCACGGCCTTTCCGCGGAATCGGTGCTGTCGTTCGATGTGGTTTTGGGTAACGGCGAGCTGCTGCGCACAGGATCCGCATCGATCAGCACGTCCACGCCGTTTTTCCGCTGGTACGGCCCCGATCTGACCGGCCTGTTTACAGGAGACACGGGCGCTATGGGGATCAAGGCCCGCATCACGCTGCGCTTGATCCGGCGGCCGCCCAAAACCGGCACGGCTTCGTTCGGCTTCGATTCATTCGGCGGCATGGCCGCCGGGATGTCGGCAGTGGCGCGCCTGGGCGTGGTGGCGGACAACTACGGACTCGATCCCAAGCTGCAGCAGGGGCAGCTCACTAAAACCAATACTTCCGATGCCGCGCGGGCGGTATGGAACGTGGCCCGCGATTCCTCCAATCCGCTGGAGGTGGCCAGCCGGTTGGCCCGCATGGCGCTGGCCGGAAAGCGTTTCTTCGGCGGTTTCAGCCACTCCGTGCATTATGTGGTGGAAGGGCACAGCGCCGCGGAAGTGAAAACCAAGCTCAAGCTCGTTCGCGAAACCATGCGCCCGCACGGAACGGAAATAGCCAATACCGTGCCCACGGTGCTGCGGTCCATGCCCTTTATCCCCATGTACTCCGTTTTGGGCGTGAAGGGCGAGCGCTGGGTGCCGATGCACGGGATCATGCCGTTTTCCCGGGTGGCTGAATTCCGCCGCCGGCTCGTGGACCTGTACGAAGAAAACGCAAGCCGCATGAAGGAACTGCGCGTCGATAAGGGCGCGATGTTCATGACCGTCAGCTCCAATGCGTTCCTGTACGAACCGGTGTTCTACTGGGAGGACAGCCAGACGGCGTTCCACAAGCGCTTCATGCCGCAGGACTACCTCAAGACGCTGCCCGAGCACGACGAGAACCCCGAGGGCCGGGCGCTGGTGGCGGAATTGCGCCGGAAGATTCTGGATATTTTCTGGGAGGTGGGCGCGATCCATCTGCAAGTGGGCAAGACCTATCCGTATTTGCGCGGCAGGCAGCCGGAAGCAGAAAGGCTGCTGCGGGCATTCAAGGACGGCGTGGACCCCAATAACCTGATGAATCCCGGCGCCTTGGGCCTGGGCTTTCCTTGAGTTTGCGCGCGGTCCGCCTTCATGGCGAATGGCGGCGTCAAAATTTTTGCGGCGCTTGTCCGGCCACGTAGGTCATCAGCGAAGGTATGCCGGGGGCGTAATCGACCCGATCCCCGTCCCAAATGAGGCCAAGCGCGTTTAGCCGGTAAAGGCTCTCTTGGGCTTGGGCTGATTCCACGCCTGCTGCCTTCTTGAGCGCCGCCAGCATTTCGTCCTCGGAAAGCCGGCTGCCTGCGGGCGCGGCTTGGAACGAAGCCGCCACAGCCCGCGCTGCGGACAGCAGTCCGTGTCGGCTCAGTTCCCGGTGGCGGTCCGCGTAGTACTGGTTTTTCCTCAGCTCGAAAGCCGGATGCGCCGCAGCAACTTGAGTCATTCCAAGCCGCGCGCCCGCAGGCAAATCGGCGCATAAGGATTGCCCCCAAAGCTGTAGGAAGAACGGGTAGCAGTTCGACTCTTCGACCACTCGCTCAAGCGCCTCCGAAGTAAAAGAAACCTCGTAAGGCTTGAGCGGCTCGGTCAACGCCCGCGCCGCCCCGTCCATGTCCAGAAGGCCGATTGGAACATCCTCCGAACGCCCCCAGAAACTCGCCTCCATGGACATCAGCCGATCCTTCAAGTCCGGCGTCCCCGCAAGGACGAGCAGCAAGGCGCGTCCCTCCCTAAGCATGATTTGCACAGCATTGAGCAGCGCTTGGCCGACATCGCAAGCAAGCATATGCGCCTCGTCGATGGCGACAACCAGAGGCCCTGCCTCTAGGCGGCCGCGCAGCAGGTCGGCGAGCAGCCGGGAAGCCTCAGGGCGCTTCAGTTCCACAGCGACCTCCAATGTCTTGACCGCTTTAAGGCGGTCCAGTATCCATTGCTCCGCTCCTTTGCGAGACAGAACATGGCACAGCGCGGGCAGCGAGGGAATTTGGTCGGGAGTGAGATTGAAGCGCTGCAGACGCTCAATGCCCTTCAATTGCGACAGCACAGTATCTAGCAGCACCGTCTTGCCGTTTCCGCGCGGGCCGTGCAGGATCAGGCAACTTGCCGGCGCCTCTCCGCCCTCAATGCCGGCTAGCAACGGCGCCGCCGCCTTGAGTTCCCGCTCGCGCCCCGCTAGAAACGGCGGGGCCACGCCCATGCCAGGCTTGAATAGGTTGATAGGAACCGCTTGCCGCATGCCAGTTCCATTCTAATCGCGCAGTGCCCCGCAAGCGGCATCGCGTTGGCGATCGGAACCGAGCCTGTTCGCACGACCGGCGACGTGTCGTGCGGTTTCCGGGCGCGGGTACAATAAGCGGCCATTTAGCGGGTTCGTGCGGAGACCCCATGTCCGACTATCGGCCGCCTGTCGATGAAATGCTGTTCATTCTGGATTCCGTGGCCGGAATGGACGCGATTGCCGCTCTTCCGGGCTGCGAAATGCTCACCGGGGAGCTGGCCCGTTCAGTGATGGAGGAAGCCGGCGAGCTGGCCTCCAACATGCTGGCGCCGATCAATGCCCAAGGGGATGGCGCCGGCGCCGATATTCGCGACGGACAGGTCCATGTTCCCGAAAGCTTCCGCCAGGCTTACCAAGCGTTTGCGGAAGGCGGATGGGGCGGAATCTCGGCGCCTGAGGCCCACGGCGGCCAAGGGCTGCCGCAGGTGGTCTCGATGCCCGTGCAGGAGATGTGGCAATCGGCCAATCTGGCCTGGTCGCTTTGCCCGCTGCTCAGCCAAGGCGCGCTGCATGCGCTGGAGCTGTACGCCAGCGAGGATTTGCTCCAGCGGTTTTTGCCGAAGCTGGTGAGCGGCGAGTGGACCGGCACCATGAACCTCACCGAGCCCCAGGCAGGCTCCGATTTGGGCCTGGTGCGCTGCCAAGCCAGGCCGGAAAACGGCCACTACCTGATTAGCGGGCAGAAGATATTCATTACCTTCGGCGACCACGACATGGCCGGCAACATTCTTCACCTGGTTCTGGCGCGCCTTCCCGACGCGCCCGAAGGCACGCGCGGGCTGTCGCTGTTCCTGGTGCCCAAGCGCATCCCGGATGCCGACGGCGTCCCCGGTTTGGCTAACAACGTGCGGCCGGTGTCGCTGGAGCGCAAGCTGGGGCTGCATGCCAGCCCCACCTGCGTGATGAGCTACGACGATGCCGTGGGCTACTTGGTGGGCGAGGAGAACCAGGGTTTGCCTCATATGTTCGCGATGATGAACGATGCGCGCGTATCAGTGGGGTTGCAGGGCGTGGCCATATCCGAGCGCGCCTATCAGCAGGCGCTAGGCTTCGCCGCCAATAGGATGCAAGGCAAGGCGCCCGGCGGCCGGGAAACCGTGCCGATCCTGCGGCATCCGGATGTGCGCCGGATGCTGATGGAAATGAAATCGCAGATTTTCGCGATGCGCGCGCTCACCTACATGGCGGCCATGCACACCGACTTCGCCCGCCGCCATCCCGACGGCGGGCAGCGGGCTTTCCACCAGCGGCGGCTGGACCTGCTCACGCCCATCGTCAAAGGCTGGAATTGCGAGCGGGCCATCGAACTGACCTCGCTGGGCATCCAGATCCATGGCGGCATGGGCTACGTGGAGGAGACCGGCGCCGCGCAGCATTACCGCGATGCCCGCATCACCACGATCTACGAAGGCACTTCCGGCATCCAGGCCGCCGACCTGGTGGGGCGCAAGATGATGCGCGATCAAGGCGCGGCGTTTCGGGAACTGCTTTCCGACATGCGGGAAACCTTGGATCAACGGAGCGCGCTTGGACGCGAGGACCAAGTGGTGGCGGCAGCGCTGGAGGAGGGCATCGAGCAAGCCGCATCGGTTGTTGAATGGTTCTTCACCGAGCTGGGCGCGCAGCAGGATCTGCCGGGCGCCGCCGCCTTCAGCCTGATGATGATGCTGGGGTATTTGTGCGGCGGCTGGCTGCACGCCCGCGCCGCGCTGGCCGTTGCGGACGCCGGCGATGAACGCGACGCCGAGGCGCGCCGCGTTTGCGCGCGCTTCTACGCCGAGCATTTCATGCCCCAGGTGGAAGCGCTGGCGCGGCGGATTCGCTCGGGGGCTGCCAGCACCATGGCGCTGAGCGCCGAGCAGTTCTGAGATGCGCTTTTCGACCAAGCAGATCCATGCCGGGACCGAACCCGATCCGGCAACGGGCGCGGTGCTGCCGCCCATCCACCAAACCACCACCTTTGCCCAGCCATCGGTGGACGGCTACCTATCGAAGGGCTACTCGTATTCGCGCAGCGGCAATCCCACGGTCAGGGCGCTGGAGAAGCGGCTGGCCGGGCTGGAAAACGGCGCCGACTGCAGCTGCTATTCCACCGGCATGGCGGCCGTGAGCGCGGCGCTGCACGCTTTCCTGAACGCCGGCGACCACGCGCTGGTGTCGCAGGTGGCCTATGGCGGCACTTACCGCGTTTGCACGCAGGTCTTTGCCCGTTTCGGGGCGCGCTTCACGTTTGTCGATACTTCCGATCCGGATGCGGTGCGCGCCGCCATTACGCCCGATACCCGGCTGTTGCTGACGGAAACGCCGGCCAATCCCACGCTGGCGCTCAGCGATATTGCGGCGCTTTCGGAGATCGCGCGCAGCAACGGCTTGGTGCATGTGGTCGATAACACCTTCCTTTCGCCGTACTGCCAGCAGCCGCTGGCGCTGGGCGCGGATGTTTCGCTGCACAGCACCACCAAGTACCTCGACGGCCACAACGCGACCGTTGGCGGCGCCTTGATCGCGGCGAGCGCCGAACTGGACGGGAAACTGCGCTTTGTGCAGAACGCCACCGGCAGCATCATGTCGCCGATGGTAGCTTGGCTGACGCTTCAGGGCGTCAAAACCCTGTCCGTGCGCATGGACAGGCAATCGGCTAGCGCCATGGCCATCGCGCGGTATCTGGGCGGGCATCCGGCCGTGGGCGAGGTCTGCTATCCGGGGTTGGAATCGTTCGCGCAGCACGATCTGGCGAAACGCCAGGCGAGCGGCTTCGGCGCCATGCTCTGGTGCGAGCTCAAAGGCGGGCTTGAGGCCGGCAAAAACCTGATGGACCGCGTCCGGCTCTGGACGCTGGCGGAAAACCTTGGCGCCGTGGAATCGCTTATCACGCATCCGGCAACCATGACCCATGCCGATGTCGATCCCGGGGAACGCCGCCGCGTGGGTTTGCGCGACGGGATGGTTCGCCTGTCGGCGGGGCTGGAAGACCCTGATGACCTGATCGAGGCCTTGGACGCAGCCCTCTAGCCCGGATATTGCACGAGCGCGATGAGAATGCCCGCACAGCCTCGACCTCACACTGTAGGCGCAGCGGTGGGCGAACATATGATTTGTCAATTCTGATGGTTCAGGGCTTGTGAAGATCATGCGCCGCATCCGCCGTTTCGGGGGGCTGTCGCCTGAGAATCGGCGGCTCGCGGTCGAAGCGGCGCTGGCATTGCTGCAGGCTTGGCTGCTGGTGCGCTTCGTTCCGGCGCGCCTCTGGGCGCGCTTGCTTGACACGGAGCCGGAGGCGCGGCTTGGGGCCGACATCGGGCCGGTGGCGGTTCGGCGCGAGCAACAGCGTTTGCGCGTTCCGTCCAAAGTGGGCCGCGCTGTGGAAAAAGTGGCGCGTCATCTGCCTTTTCGAGCGCGCTGCCTAGCGCAGTCGATGGCGGCACAGCGGATTTTGCGCCGCCGCGGCATCCGCAGCGTCTTGGTTTTCGGGGCGCGCCGCAATGCCGGAAAAAACGCCTCGCTCGAGTTCCACGCTTGGCTGATGGTTGACGGGGAGTGCGTTGTGGGCGGAAGCGAAATCGGCTCGTATTCCCCCTTCCCGCCTTTCGCTGCCTCGGGGAGTGGACATTGAGGGCTGCGCCGCTCCACCCCACCCAACTTTGAGGTATTATTAGCTTCCATAAGGTGCCACAAAAATTCGCGGCATCATGCAGGGTTACAAATTATGCTTCTATACAGTTATGCCCCCCCCCCATTTAATGTAGCGTCCCCTCATGGACGAGCGGCTATTCGGCGGCGCGTTCTGAGACCGGAGGAATCAGGGCAGGGCCGCAAGGATGGCAACGCGCTGGGTTGCTGGGTTGCCGCAGGTCTGCTGGCGGCGATGTTGCCGCTGTCCGGCCATGCCGACACGGCGCCGGTCGAGCGCTCGGCCGACGCGGCGGGAGTCGTTATCGACGGAGTCGCGGTAGGCATACCGCCCTCGCTTGTGCAAGCCGTTGATGCCGCCGTGGCCGGATACGGCAACGATCCGGAGGGTTTGGCGGCGGCGATGCAAGAGATCATGGCCGAGGCCGTGGCCGCGGCCGCTTGCGATACGGACGCGGCGTGCGAGCGCTTGGCGGCGGCGGTCGTCGCTTTGGCGGTGTCGCAGTCAAACCGGCAAGCGGACATCGTCGGAGCCATCGTCCAAGGCGTGTCCGCCGCTGTGCCGATGGCCAAAACGGTCACCCTGCTTGGGGCGGTGGGGTCCGCGCAGCAGGCGCCGCGCGACGATCCGGCTGACACGGCGCAGCCGCCAAAGTCCGCCAGCCCGATCAGCTAGCTAAAATGTCGGACGGGAACCGCGTCGGCAGGATGCGCCGACTTTTTATCTTGGGCGGGGCCTCTGCGCTTCTTGCGGCGTTGGGGGCAGCCCCGGCCTTCGGGGCGGAAGGGGTTCGGGGCGAAACGGTTCTGGACCGGGCGCGCCCCGAATACGACGCGCTTGCTCTGCG
Source organism: Gammaproteobacteria bacterium (assembly GCA_965213995.1). Lineage (GTDB taxonomy): Bacteria > Pseudomonadota > Gammaproteobacteria > Steroidobacterales > Foliamicaceae > Foliamicus. The sequence continues at coordinate 71,432 of OZ243929.1, forward strand.
CCTCGGCGCATTCGACCTGTTCCCATCGGTGGAGGTCGGCGAGCGCTGGGATGACAACATATACCGCATTGATGACGCACGGGCGGATGATGGCATTCCTAGCATTCCTTCGGACTGGATCATTTTCGCGCAGCCTAGGGTACGGGCGCTGTCCCGGTGGTCCAACCACTCCCTCGCGTTTGATGTCGGCGCCCGGGTGGACCGGTTCCGGACCAACGATGACGAGAACAACACGGACCGGTTCGCGACCTTGACGGGGCGGCTGGACGCGGGGCGGGACAACGAATTTTACGCGTCGGCCGAGATGGCGGGGCTGCGGGAGGCCCGCGGCGGTTTCTACTCCATTGCCGGCGGCGAGCCCGACACCTTCGAGAAGCGCGGCGCGTCGGCCGGCTGGCGCAACGGCCTGAATCGGGTGTCCCTGTCCTTGGACGGCCGTTACGACGATTACAAATACGACAATCCCGCGCGTCGCTTTCGCGACCGCAGCGACCTTGAATGGAGGGGCCAAGCGGGCTACAGCATACCGTCCGGCCATGAGGTTTTCGTAAGGACCACTTGGTTCAAGCGGCGCTACGATACCCGCCGGAGCGGCTTGGACCGCGACTCCGACGGATGGGAATTCGCCGTCGGCGTGGATATCGATCTCGGCGGGCTGCTCTTCGGGGAGCTGTTCGCCGGCTACCGGCGCCAATCCTATGAAGACATCGGGTTGAGGTCGGTGGAGCGACCGAGCTTCGGCGCCGCGCTCGACTGGAATGTGACCCCGATGACGACGCTCAGCGTCATGGCCTCGCGCACCATCGAGGAAACCGTGCTCGAGGCATCGGGCGTGCTGGTGACCCGGATGGGAATTGATGCCATCCATGAATTGCGCCGCAACGTTTTGCTAACCGCCGCTCTCGATTTCACCAACAATAATTTCTGGGTCGTGGCAGGGGAGTCTCGCAACGAAGGGGATATCTGGGGCGGCGCGGCAGGCATCCGCTGGCTCATCAACCGCGACGTGCATCTCAACTTCGACTACCGTTACGAGACGCGGGATTCGAACATCCCGTCTAACGACTACGGCAACCATGTCGCCTCGCTGGCGTTCACGCTGCAACTCTGATGCGTCGATGAAGCTGCGCGGCTGGCTCGCCGCTTCGGCGCTTCTGCTATCGGCTGCGGCGGTTGCGAGCGACCAAGCCGGTTCGATCGAGTACCAGCTTGGCGCGGGCGACCGCCTTAAGGTAACGGTGTTCGGCCACGAGGACCTCTCCGGCGAATTCACCATCAGCGAGACAGGCACCGCGTCGCTGCCGCTCGTGGGCGTTCTGGGTTTGGGCGGACTGACCGTCCGGGAGTCCGAGCAGGCCATTCTGGATGCCCTTAAGCCCGACTACCTTCTCAATCCGAGGGTCGGCGTGGAGGTTCTCAACTACCGACCGTTCTATATTCTCGGCGAGGTTAACAATCCCGGCTCCTATCCCTACGTCAACGGCATGACGGTGAACGAGGCGGTGGCCATTGGCGGCGGCTTCACCTACCGCGCCAAAAAAACGGAGATGGTGGTTATCCGGGCCTCGGATGCCGAAAAATCCGAGCAGCCGGTGTCGGTGACAAGCACGGTTCTGCCCGGCGATGTCGTCAAAGTGCTGGAACGTTTCTTCTAGCTTAGCGGCGCTGATCGATCAAAACCGCCTGCTTGATAGACTCCGCAGCTGCCCATTGAGCGTGTTGGCTGTTAATTTCCGCGCCGGCAAGCCTGATGCCGTCACCCGATGTCCAGAAAACGCCGCGACGTGCCCTCCAGAACCAAGCAGGTGAGGCGCCCGGTGGCGAACGCGCCGGTGTCGATGCCGATGCGGTTGGGGCGCACATCGGGCTCGTCAACCACGAAGTGGCCATGCACGACGACCATGCCGTGGTCGTGGCGGCTGGCCAGAAACTCCTTCCGGCCCCAGAGCAGATCCGCTTCCCGCTGCTGGTCGATGGGCACGCCGGGACGCACAGCCGCATGCACGAAGGCGTAGTCGCCCTCAATGTGGTAGGGCAGCAGCGCCTCAAGGAACCGGCGGTGGCGGGGCGGCAGCAGTCGTTCGAGATCGTCCCTCAACGATGCCATGCGGGCCGGGGTGCGCGGCCCGGGCGGGGCCGATACGCCGTAGCTCAGCAGGGTGGCGCCTCCGCCGGCGTTGAGCCATTCGAACCCCACTGCGGGGTTGTCGAGAAAGGCGAGCAGCCAGGCATCGTGATTGCCGCGAATGAAACGGGTCTCGAAGCCCGGGGCAGGGGCGTTCAGCAGCAGGTCGATGACCCGGCGAGAATCCGCGCCCCGGTCCACGTAGTCGCCCAGCAGCACCAGAACCCGGCGCGTTTCGCCCGCATCTTCGGCATCTTCGCGGATGCGGCCCAGGAGCCGGGACAGGGCGCGGGCCTCCCCGTGTACATCGCCCACCGCATAGACGCGCGTTCCCGCCGGCACGGCGGCCGTTCGTCCGTCCGCGAGCGGCGTTGCCTCAGGAAGCGCGTCGGCGGCGGTCGTCCGCCAGCTTGGAATCAAGGCCATCCGACTCTTCCAGGACCTCTTCGAAGCATTCATGTTGGGCGGCGGCGCCCGATCACAGCACGGAACGCGCTCCGGGCGCAGAGTGCCCCGGTCGAAGCCAGTCGGAAGCGGGTCGTCGGAGATTTCGCATCGGATTGGCCGCATGATATAGTGAAAGCCGGTCAAGCAGGTAAAGACCCATTGTCTTGCAAGGAGCGGGTGCTCTCGCCCTTTCGGGACATTGCGGCGGCCGGAGCGCGTGTTTATCCTCCGCAGGCGGCTATTGGAATCCGCTTTCAAGACAACAAGGTGCCAGATTGAGCGACTCAAACCAGCGTGCGGCAGGCGCCGCGTCGGCCTATCCGCCTCATGCCGGATTTCCCGATATGGACGATTACCGGGGGCGCGGGGACGGCGGGGAGTGGCTCCGCGGCTTCTTCGACCGGCTGCGCCGCGGCAAGGTGATTATCGCGGGGGTGGTTGTGCTCGGGCTGTTGGCTGCGCTGCTGTACGTGGGGCAGGCCACGCCGAGTTACTCCGCAAGCGCGAAGATTCTGGTGGGCGTGCCGAAGCAGAATGTGGTCAATGTGGAGGAGGTGCTTCAGGGCATTCGCACCGACCGTTCAACGATAGAAAGCGAAATCGAGGTCATCAGGTCCCGCTCGCTGGCGGAGAAGGTGGTTGACAAGCTCGGCCTCGTTGACGAGCCCGCCTACAACGGGCGGCTGCGTCCGCCGCGCCGCTCGCTGCTGTCCCTTCTCAATCCGCTGAGCTGGATTCCCGGCCAGTGGCGGGCTGCGCTCGTTGGCCGGAATGCCGCGTCGGCGGCGCCGGTCAGCGAGGAGGAGAGCGCCCGCCGAACGCGGCGGGCCGTGGCGAGCGCGGTCATGGGGTCGGTAACGGCAAGGATCAGAGGGCGTTCGCGGGTCATTGCCTTGGCCTCGCGCTCCACCGACCCCGAATTGGCCGCCGCGGTCGTCAACGCGCTCGCGGACCTCTATCTGGTCGAACAGCTGGAGAGGAAGTTCGAGGCCACGCAGCGCGCCAATGATTGGCTGAACACGCGGGTGGACGAACTGCGCGAGCAGGCCGAGGCATCGGAGTTGGCGGTAGAGGACTACCGGCGGCAGCACGGATTGATCCAGAGCAACGACACCACGGTTACGGAGCAACAGATATCCGGCGCGACGAACCAGTTGATTGCGGCGCGGGCCAAGACGGCCGAGGCGGAGGCGCGGCTGCGCCAAATCCGCTCGCTGCTCGACAGCGGGCGCGTTGAGTCGGCATCGGACGTGCTGGAGTCGCCGGTGGTGCAGAAACTGCGCGAGCAGGAAACCGACGTTGCCCGCCAAGCGGCGGAAATGTCGACGGTGTATGGCGCGCAGCATCCGGACATGATCAACGTGCGCGCGGAGTTGGAAGAGGTGCGCGGCAAGCTGGAGGCCGAGGTTGGGAAAATTGTCCGAAGCCTTGAAAACGAGTTGGAGGTCGCCCGTTTTCGCGAGCTGTCGCTCGAGGGCGACTTGGAACGCCTCAAGGATGACACGGAGCGGCTCAATGCCGCCCGGGGGCGCCTGCGTGTGCTGGAGCGGGAGGCGGCGGCCAATCGCACCCTGTTCGACACTTTCCTGAGCCGCTGGAGGGAAACCGGCAGCCAAGACGAAATCCAGTACGCCGATGCCCGCATTCTCTCGCGGGCGAGCGTGCCGCGCGCCCCTTCTTCGCCGCGGACGTTTCAGATATTGGGCGCGGCGCTGACGTTTTCGCTTTTTCTCGGCATCGTGCTCGTCTATCTTGTCGAGAGCCTCGACAGCGGCTTCCGCGGCGCGGAGCAAATCGAACGCCTGACCGGGTTTGGCGTGCTTGGCACCATCCCAAAGGCAAGCGCCGCCAATGCCGGCGACAGCCCGGTGGACTATCTGCTGGAAAAGCCCGCATCGGCCTTCGCTGAATCCTTCCGCACCCTGCACACCAGCCTCAAGCTGACGGCTGGCGAGGATATCGGCAAAACCATTCTGGTCGCCTCGTCGATCCCGGAGGAGGGCAAGACCACCGTGGCGGTGAGCCTCGCGCGGGTGCTGGCTCAAGCGGGCAGCCGTGTTGTGCTGGTCGATGCCGACCTGCGCCGCAACCAGGTTGCAGCGGTGCTGAGGCTGAAGAGCAAGGGAAGTGGCATGGTCGATTTTTTGGCATCGGAGGGCAAGGCGCTTTCGGATGTCTTGCAGCACGATAAAAAGAGCGGCATGGACATCATCGTTTCCGGTGGCTCAAAGGTGCCGAATTCGGCGGATATGTTGCGTTCGCAACGCGCAAAGGATTTATTCGCCGCCTGCGAGCGCCAGTACGACTATGTGATCGTCGATTCGCCGCCAACGCAAATGCTCTCGGATTCGCGGGTGTTGGCCGACATGTCGGACCGGGTCGTGTTTGTTATTCGGTGGGCTAGCACCCGTCGTGAAATCGCAATGAGCGGGCTGGAGCATTTGGCCAAGGCTGGCGCGAACATAGCCGGCGTGGCATTCAACCTGGTCGATGTTCGCGCAAGAGCGCGCTACGGCTACTACGACTACTCCTATGGCTACGGCTATGGCTACGGTCGCGCGCAGCACTACGCGCGCTACTACAAGGACTAGCCTTGGGCAAGCCCTCCGTCCGGCGCGGGCGTGCGGAAGGCCGGGGGATTCTCGCGGGCGCGCTGTCGATCGCGGCTGGGCTCGCATTGGCGGCCGCGGTTGTTCCGCTCGCCGGTTCGGGCTTGGCGGAAGTGCCGGGCAATTCCGTTTTGCGTCGCCTGCACGACGGCAACCCCGGTGCAACGGCGCTGCGGCAGCTGATTCGCTCGCGCGAAGCGTCGCTTGCTTGGCGGCAGACGGGCCGGGCGGCCAAGGAGTTGGGGCTGGCCCGCATGATGCTGGCGGAGTCGGCGCCGGAGACGGAGCGGGCTGGGCAATACGCGCTCGCCGAGCGCGCGCTGCTGCGCGGCTTGGCCTTGGCGCCGGCGGATCCCTATGCTTGGACGCGGTTGGCGCTGGTGCGAATGGCGCTGGCGCGCCCAGCGCAGGAAGTCGCGCGCGCGCTGGTCCCGGCCTTGGCGAGCGGCCCGAACGAGGAAGCATTGCTGCGTCCGGCCGCTCGCGCGGCGCTCTACGGATGGGAGGGGCTCGATGCAGATGGCCGGCGCGGAGCGCGCTCGCTCGTGGGGGCCGCTTGGCGCGCCGACCCGGTCGGCACCGCATCGGCCGCCGCCGCCTTGGGAAGGGCCGAGCTGCTCGCCTACCTCGTGCTGCCCTCGGCAGCGGACGGCCGCTGAAACAGGAAGTCCGCCTGCACCGGGGTTCCGTCGCGCAGGCGCACGGTGTTGAACCGGCCCGTTTCCCTGAATCCGCATTCGTCAAGGTACGCGCGCACGTCCGGGACAAGCGCCTGCCCTGCGTACAGCTCCTCAAAGGAAGCCTCCACATAGATGTGCTCGAACGCATCGAGCAGCGGCAGGCAGGCGCGCAGCACCTCCAGCTCAAATCCTTGGACATCGATTTTAAGCAGCGCGGGCGGAGCGATATCGGCTCGGTCGAGATGGTCGCCGAGCGGCCCCGCCGCCACCGGGATCGCCCCCACCTCCTTTGTGCCGGGGAAGCGCGCCACTTGCCGAGGCGTGATGGGCAGCAGGGAGGAGCTGTCCGCAGCGGCGCTCAAGTGCAGCGTCGCGGTGCCGCGCTGAGGCGCGATGGCTGCCTGAATAAGCGTCGCGCGGCTGTCGTCGGCAAAGACCCGGCGGTAGCGCGCCGCCGCCTCCGCAAGCGGTTCGAAGGCAACGATGCGGGCGCCGGGATTCAGCGCCCGCGCAAGCAGGGAGAACTGGCCGACGTTGGCTCCAACGTCCACGACGGTTCGCAGGCGCAGCGGCGCGAGCGCCGCCCGATGCTCGATCGCGGCGCCCACCCCGAAGCGCAGCCCGCGCCGAAACGTCGAGTCGGGCAGCAGCCGCAGCAGCTTGAGGGCCCGCCGGAATGCTTGGCGCAATATGCGGGCTAGGCACATGCCGGAACGTGATCGAGTGACGGACGGGCGGCGCCCGATTTTCTGAGGGCGAAAGAGCGCGCTTGGGCCGCGCGCCCGCTCAAGCCGCGAGGGTTTCGATCACGTCGCCCTTGCGCTGAAGCACCGTCACGCCTTGGGCCAATGCCGCCTTCTTGAGATCGTCATGGATATGGAACGCGGCCAAGGCGAACCGCTGTCGGCGGCCGGCGTGCTCAGGAAACAAGCGCCGGAAATTCGGCGCCTTCTCGTCGAGCAAGCGCTTGAGGTCGTTTCCGTGCGCCTTGTACTTGACCTCCACCACGAACACCTCGCGGCCGTTCACCAGCAAAAGATCGAACTCGTCCTCCAAGCCGGCATGGCTGCGCGTGACGTTCTTGTCCATGAAGTCGAAACGCATCCCCGCCAGCACCGGATTGGCCTTGAGGCTGTTGTGGTAGAACTCCTCGGCCACAGCGCCCTGGCTGTTGCCCACGCCGCCATACATCTTCGCCAATCGATCCAGCTTGGCATCGGTCCTCGCCATCTGGGCATCGGTGCGGTCCTGCTTCGCGGTGATTTCCGCCAGATGGACAGCGTTTTCCGCCAGCAGGGCCTCAGTGCGGTCCTGCTTTGCAGTAATTTCCGCCAGCTGGGCATCAATCTTCGCGCGATTGGCGGCGCTTTCCGCCAGCAGGGCCTCGGTCCTCGCGTGATTGGCGGCGCTTTCCGCCAACAGGGCCTCGATCCTCGCGTGATTGGCGGCGCTTTCCGCCATCTGGACATCGGTGCGATCCTGCGCCACGGCCAAGCCGGCAACCAGCGCTTTCAGTTCCTTGTCGTTCATGGAGCAAACCTCCTTGCGGCTCAAGGAGCCAAGTATATCCCTATCGGCGTTCGTGCCAACCTCGGTTGGTCCTGCGGAAAGCCCCTTCGGATTGAAAATCTCCTAATTCGGCCTTGGGACGCGCCGAATCGGTGGCGGAGTCGCCGCCAACCGCGAGCCCGCCAACGCCCAAGGTTCGGACGATCGGGCGGGCGCACTCATCAGAGGATGGAAGCATAGATCTCCTCCTGAGCCGCCGCTATATGGGACCACGAGAACCGCTCCTTCGCGAAAGCGCGGCCCCGCGCGCCCTTGGCGCGGGCGCTTGCGGGGTCGCGCAGCGCCTCGACCATTGCGTCGCGCAGCGGGGTGGTCGCATTGGGAACTATCCATCCGGCGTTCGCTTGCGCGATCTCGGCCCCCACGCCCACTTGGTCCGAGATCACAAAGGGCAGACCGCTGGCCATTGCCTCAATGACCGCGATGCCGAAGCTCTCGGTTTGGGAGGGCAGCACGAAGAGGTCGGAGTCGGCAAGCAGGCCGAGCTTGTCCGTGCCTGCGACCAAGCCTGCCAAGGTCGCGCGTTCGCGCAAGCCGCGCTCTTCGAGCCAGGCCTCCACCTGCTTTTTCATGCCGCCATCCGGCCCCGCGATGACGAGATGCGCTTGGCATCCGAGGCGCAAGGCTTCGGCGAAGGCATCGATCAGGAGGTCCAGCCCTTTCTTTAGGTCAAGACGCCCTAAGAACAGCACGATGGGCCGATCCCCGATCTCCGGATGGAGGGCGCGGAAGCGCCCCTGCGGCAGTTGCGCGTACTGGCAAAAATCGAGGCCGATCGGGAGCACCGCCGAGCGGGCGCCAAATATGCGGGGCAGCGCCTCCCGCTTCTCTTTCCCCGTGGCAAATTGCACAACGGCAGCGGAACGGGTCACGGAATCCTGAAACCAAACCTCGACGGGTTTTTTCTTCCACCGCTTTCTCCGGTAGTGCCAGGAGTCGAGCGACCCATGGGGCTGAAGCACATAGGGCACGTTGAGTCGGCGGCAGAGGCGGGCCGTCGCCATCGTGTGGTGGAAGTATAGGGAATGGAGGTGGACGACATCGGCACGGGGTATCGCCTCGCGCAAGGCGCGGGCGAGCGCCGGGGATGTGCCCCAGAAGTGCGGATGGATGCCGGGGTGGTAGTGGATGGTGATGCCGTCTTGGCTCACGGGCTGGCCGAGCGGCACGTCAAGCCGCCCGGGGAATCCGAGGTCGGTGGTTAGGATCGATACCTCGTGTCCCAGCGCAGCCATGGCTTGGGCGTTCCCAAGGCAGGCTTTGGGAGGGCCGCCATAGGTGGCGGACAGGGTGGCGATGACATGCACGACCTTCACGCGTCCGCTCTATCTGGCAGACCGAGCGCGCGACGCACCCCGGCGACGTAGCGCTCCACTGACCAGTTTGCGATGAGTTGCCGCGCCCGTCTGCCGCACCGGGCGCGCAGCGCGTCGTCGCTGGCCATCCGCCGTATTGCGTCAACGAGGGCATCCAGCCGGTCGTGCGGAAAGACGAGTCCGGCCCCAGCCGTCACTAGGTCAGGCGCGCAGCCTACGCGGTCGGAAACGATCACGGGGCAGCCGAAGTTCATCGCCTCGTTCACCACCAATCCCCAAGTTTCCTGGTGCGACGAGGGAAGAACCATCAGGTCGGCGACGGCGTAGGCGCGGCACACCGCTTTCTGGTCGAGAAAACCGGCGAAAATAATCCGGTTCCCGGCGCCGCAGGCTTCGGCACGTGCCTCGCAGGCCGCCCGCATTGGCCCATCCCCCACCATGAGCAAGGTCCAGTCGTGGAGGTCGGCATCGGAAAATGCCTCGATCATCGCGAGCGGCCGCTTTTTCGGGATCAGCTTGGCGCAGAATAGCGCCACCCGGTGGTGCGAGGGTATGCCGAAGTCCGATCTGAGCACGCCGCGCTGGGGGGCGAGACGCTTGCCCTCCTCGCGAAAGCGCGCGTTGTCCACAATATGGGGCGCGTACACTAGCTGCTCGCGCTTGGCGCCGAATTCCTCAAAAAAGCGGCGGTTGAGATTGCCGATGTAAAGCAGCCGGTCGGCGAGCCGGTGCAGGAACCGGTAGAGGACCGAGCGAAGCGCCCGCAACGGCCAAGCCCGCTGGCCCAGATTGTAGGAAATGGTGCGGATGATGAGGCGCTTGCCGGCCAGGCGGGCGGCGATGATGGCGGCGAGGTGCGTGAAATGGTTGTGGCCATGCACGTACACGGTGTCGTGGGGGCCGGTGAGCACCCGCCAAACGAGCGCCGGATTGATGTACTTCCAGAAACCGTCGTCGCCGTCGCGCCAAGGGCTGCGGTTCGGAAAGACCTCGCTTTCGTAGCCCTCCCTGAGCGGTAGACCCCATTCCACCACCGAGCCCACTGCCGGGTCGTAGCCCGTTGCCGACCAGGCGTTCTGCATGAAGAGCACCCGCAGGTCGATATCGGGCTCGGCCGCGAGGGCGCGGTAGAGCGGGACATGGTTGTGAATGGGGTACTGCGCGACGATGTAGAGACGTAGGCGCTGCGCAGTTGGCCCATCCGACATTTCAAGCGAGTTCCAAGGCCGCGCGGGCGTCGATCACGGCGCACTGCCGGTTGCCGTTGCGTGTTGTGTCAACGCAGACCAACTGGCCAGCCCTGTCCCAGCGGGGATGCAGGTCGCACTTGAGATCCCTGTCGCCGTATGCCGGGTCAGCGCGGAATGACCCAATGTCCAGGCGCTGGCCGGTTTGGGTGTCGAACAGAATGAGCGCTTGCTCGCGGTTGGCGTCGGGATAGGTGTCGGTCACGAACCAGCGCCCGCCTGGCCGGTACATGGGATGGCCATCCACCGGCAGGCAGTCGCGCCCAACGACTGCCCTGTGCGCCGGATCATTGACGTTCAGCTGGAAGTAGCGCTCCCCGGTAAGCGCCTGCTTGGCCCCGCCGCGCAGGCCCCGGGCCAAGCGCAGCGCCGGACGCAGCATCGGCGAAGCCAGCCAGCCGCGCCGACGCAGGGCGCTGACCGATCGCGGCAGCCTGCGCGTCCAGAGCAGAATGGTGTCGTCGTCCCGCCAGCAGAAATGGCTGGCCTTCTCCTCGGCGAGCAGCCGCAAGTTGGCGCCGCTGCGGTCCGCTACAAGAAAGCGTGAGTAAAGCGCGTCGTCGGCGGTGAAGAATCGATGCATGAACGCAACCTGCCTGCCGGATGGGCTGTACAGGGGATGGCTCAGGAAATGGGGAATGCGACCGGACACCGAGACCGGACGGAACGCCGCCACTTCGGCGACGGACAGAAACAAGCTAAGCCTGCCGGTTGTCAAGTCCATGCGCCAGAGTCCGTCATCGTTGGGCGTGGCCGCATCGACGGACGGCGCTGCGGCGCAGGCAACGCCATAGGCGGGCCAGTGCCGGGCCAATCGGCCGTAGTGCGGCGAGATGGACTCCCGCCCGCCGCCATCCACCGCGCCTACGGCAAAAGGCAGTCGGCGCTCCGTCCCGCTCTCCGGGTCATAGGCCACTGCGCTAAGTTCGCCGCTAGCAACGACGTTGTAAACTAGCCGTCCGTCCGCCAGCCATTGACAGCGTGCGCCCATCTGGAAGTTCCAGGCCGCAGTGGCGCCGACGGGCTCTGGCTCCTCGCCGGGACGCCAAAGGCACACCTCCGCTAACTCGCCGCTCGGCAGTGTGCGCAGGGCCGGGTCAACGCGAAGCACGGCGAGGGTATCGTTTTCGGGATTCCAAGGTGTTGCGTCGTGGAACCCGAAGAAGCAGGCCATGTCGGCGGGGGTCTCGGCTGTGATTGGGCAGTCTCGGCGATTCGCGTTCATCTTTCGGAGCCTTGGATCCGCATATCCAAAGTGTGTCGGCTTGGTCTGTCGGTAGCGGCTGAGCATTGCATGGCACCCCTGCGGAGCACCTGCCATACGACCATGAACAGACAGAGGGTAAACGCCGCTTTAAGACGATGGTCGCCGCCGAATGGCGAGGTAAAGTTGTGCCATAGCTGGAGGATGCCCATGTAGAAGATCAACAAGGAAAGCGGCTCCCGGGCGCGGCAGAGAATGGCGAGCACTGCGATAATCAGCAGGGAAAACCATATCCAAAAGAAAACGCCTAAAATGCCCGCCTCTACCCAAGCACCGAGCAGCGCGCTGTGGGTGGGAATCACTCCAGTTTGCCAATTTTGTGGAAGGGCAGGCTCGTAGCCGTAGTTCGCCATGTCCATAACGCGGGTAGCATAGTAGGGATTCTTCGCTTTCGACCCGTGGCCGACAATTGGACTGTCCGCAATGGCCGGACCGGATGAGAAGATCGCATTCCTACCCCCCAGCAGAACCCCGAAATCGCCCTGCGATTGTTTTTCAAAGGTTGCCGTTGAGCGTTCATCCATATAACCCTTTTCGGCGGCGTATTCGTAAATCTCTAAAGAGCCCAGCCCCAAAAGCATGCAAGCCGCCCCAAAACCGGCAACTGGCAGAAACAAATGAGTCCTCCTTGCGCCGCTTGGCCGCCGAGGGAGCAGTTGCTGCGCCATCATGAAAATGGCGCTGATCAGTGCGCAGCCGAACAGTGATCGAAAACCTGTCGTCAAGCTGTACGCAGCGACCGCCAGCAGGGGGAGCACGGCGAGAGCCGGGAACCGCCTTACTGGATGCCAAAGCCCCGCCAGCACGGCAAAAAGAGCAACGCCAAGCCCGATGCCGAACTTCCAAGGATAATCCTCGGTAAAACCGCTGGGTGCAATCCATGGGATGAGAAATTGGCCCAATGCCAAGCCTAGGGCGAACAGGATGAACCGACGGCGGCTGCCATGCAGCAACAGATAAAGAGAGCAAGTAACGCCCAGATATATGGCGATGTTCATCCAACCTCTAGCGTAGTCGTAAAAGTCCGTGCCACGAATGATGTCGGTCGCGACCTGTCCGCCGAGCCACAATCCCGTCAAGGCCATGCAGGTACGGACTACGCGGGCGCGCAGGAGATGGCCGCGGTCAGACAATAGGAAGGGCAGGAGTCCGATCAGCGCGAGTTCCGACGGGTAGATTTGGCCGCCCACATTAAAATGCACTTGGCACAAGGCGCCGATGAGAAACAAGGCCATGTCCCGCCAATCGCCATTCTCCCCGATGCCCGTTAACCTAGGATTGGCAGCCATTTCCACGTCTCAACAGGTGCTGGTATAGGTTGAACAGCCGTTCCCCATATCGGGCTTGGCTGTACCGCTCGGACATCAGAGCGGCATTGCGCGCCCCGATGCGGGCGATGCGGGTCCGGTTGAGCGCCGCTTCGCGAATCGCCTCGGCGAGAGCCGGCGCGTGGCTAGGCTGTATGAGGCGACCGTGCTTTCCGTCGGCCACGACGGAGCCGGCGTTCGGGGTAGTGACGATGTAGCATCCGGCGGCCAGTGCTTCATAGACCACACGGGCGGAGCCTTCGGCAAGCGACGGCAATACCAGAACATCGGCGCGCGCCATCCGCCGGGCCAGCTCCTCGCGTCCCACCACGCCATGGTGGACCGCTTGGCCGGACGCGCAGAGCCTCCGCAGGGTGGCCGAAGCGGCGGAGTCCACCGGTCCGCAAATATCCAGGTGCCAGTCGATGCCGGACAGGCGAGCCAAAGCGTCGGCGAGCACAAACGCTCCTTTTCGAGAACCAAAGCTGCCCGCGAACAGCAGACGCAATCGGCCCTCCGGCACCGCGCGGGGCGGAATCAAGGACAAGAATTCGTCGTTAATGCCCAAAGGCACGACATGGACCGGGCCCGCCTCCCACCCTTGGTGAAGAAAGGTCTCGCGCACGAATTCCGAGTTGACCACCACCGCGTCGGCTTGGGCGATGTCGGCTAGAATGGCCTGCCAGTTGGCGCTTATCGACATACGCTGCCCAGCGGGAGGCAAGTGCCCGCCATGAGCTACGAGATGCTCTAGGACGGCGGGGTGGGCGAGCGAGTGGTCGCAAAGGCAGATCCACCCCTGTCGGCGAGCATTCGCCACGGACTGGCCGCCAAAACCGGCGCGGTAGTGGTAGATCAAGTGCCCGTCCGTTCGGGCCAAGCGGTCCATGATCCGGGCGGCGGCAACGGCGTACAGCTGCCGTGCGGCAAGATGCACGGAGTCGGCGGCAGCCGTTCGCGCCAGCTGGATTGCCCGGAGGCGGTTGGCGATCTGGTAGAGCGTCTCTCCGGCCCAAAGGGCGTGTACCCGCGCGCGCGGCAGTTCCGTCGCCCGCTCTTGAAGCCGTGCGATGGCGGGTGCCCTTGACAGGCCAAGTGCGACGGACGCACGTGTCAAGGTAATGTTGGGATAGCCGCCGGTGATGAATCCGGCCAGGATGGACCGGGCTGCCGCCTCCATCGCGGCGATGCGAAGATGGAATTGCCCGAAGCCGTTGGAGACCACCACGACAGGTGAGAGCGCGGTCATGGCGGCAGCACGGGCGCGCTGACGAAGTCCCGGCTGCGCTCGAGCAGTCCGCGAGGATCAGCTACCCATCGCATGCCGCGTGCCAAGAGGAAGGAGGCTAGGTCGAACGGGCGCTGGTCACGGCCGGTCACGCGCCGGAAGTAGCGACGATGGTTGCGGGCGCTCTCGGCATTCAGGCGTCCGTGCCCGGTCATCGAATCGGGGTGGATGCGAAACAGCGACCAGTAGCCCTCCGCCATATGCACCCGCGCGTCGGCGAGGCACATGTCGAGGTAGAGCTCGGCATCCCAGCTGGTGCGGTTCTCCACGTTGAAGCCCGATGTCGCTCGAAAGGTCTCGGCCCGAAAGAAGGTGGATTGCTGCATGACCACCGCGGCCCTGCGGGCGAAGCGCCAAGGGGAGAAGGGCGCGGACCGGAACCGGCGAATCGGGTTGCCGTCGCCGTCAACGATATAGCCGTGCCCGACCACGATGTCCGCGTCCGCATGCCGCCTGAACTCGGCCACTGCGGCGCGAACGGCGCCCGGCAGGTATTCGTCGTCGGCGTTTAGGTAGGCGAAGATATCCCCGGTGGCGAGGGCGAACCCCTTGTTCAGGCCGTCGGGCGGGCCGCGGTCGGGTTCCAGCACCACTGCGGCCAGCCGATCGCGGAACCGCTCGATAATGTCGCGGCTGCCGTCCGTGGAGCCGGCATCCACCACGATGTGCTCGATGTCGTCGTGGTTCTGCGCGGCTACCGAGAGCAGCGCCCGCTCCAGATAGCGCGCTTGGTTGAACGATATGGTTACGATGGATACCCGCACGAAGGCTTTCCGCTAGGTTAATGGTAGGCAAGTGTACATCTGATTCGAAATGCGGCGCGAGCAACGCTAGAATTGTGTCAACGCAAAGTAGAATTGTCGCACTGCTTGGTCGAACAAGTCCAACCGAGATGCCGCCAGCCCCGTTTGGTTTCCTCTATGCCCAAGGCGCGAATCCACTTGAAGCCCCCCGTGCCCGGGGCGTTGGCGACCGGCGCCAGCCTTGCATTCGAGAATTTTGATGCGTACGGAAATGAAATCAAATAGCACTCGTATATTCATTGTCGGGAAAACCAGCTATCTGGGCACTCAATTTAGAGAAACCTTGGCAAAGAGCTTCGAGGTTTTCAATTTGGCTTATTCCGAACTTGATAATCTTCGAGTTGTTTCAAGCGATGTGATCATTAATTGCTGCTTCGACCCGGATCACTTCCTCGAGCCGCTGGACGGAGGCTTGGGGCTTGAAGCACAGCCGTTGTTCCTAGCTAGGGATTGCGGTGCCCGCTACGTTATGCTCAGTTCCCGCGCGGTCTATCCGACAGGCTTGTCTCCGCCTCTCGCTGAGCATTCTCCATGCGCTCCGACCACTGTTTACGGTCGCAACAAACTTGATATGGAAGCGGGCGTAAGCGGCATTCTTGGTGATCGAGCGCTCATGCTCCGTCTCGCAAATGTGTTCGGCGAGGAGTCCCCGGGCCGACACACTTTCGTGTCGACGGCTTTGGCGTCGCTGAGTGATAGAGGTGTGATCAATATCGCAATGGCACCGGAAACCCACAAGGACTTCGTTCCAGTCGCATTCGTCGGGAACGCTCTCGCCGCATTGCTGAATGAAGGCGCCGGCGGAATATTCAATATCGGATCAGGGCATGCCATCAGTGTGAGGACAGCGGCAGATGCTCTTGTTCGGGGATACGGGCGTGGCGAAGTCCGGTTCAGCTGTCAAACTGGCGGAGATTCATTTTGTCTTGATGTCGAGCGGCTGAATCGGCATACCGGTCTAGCTATTGGCGAGGAAGAAATTATTGAGCATTTCGAGAAAGCGGCGTATGCGTCAATTTCGTAAAATTGTGGTTACGGGCGGCGCCGGTTTCATCGGCTCCCATCTTGTAGATGCCATAAGGGCACAGAGTGCTGACAGCACTATCCTTATAGTTGACAAGCTGACCTATGCAGCCAATTTCAATTTTATTTCCGATCACCTGAGCCGCAGCCCCACATTCTTTAGATTGGCGGATATCACTGACTATGACGCCATGGTCGGCGCGCTAGATAAAACCGATGTTGTTTTCCATTTGGCAGCCGAAAGCCATGTGGACCGGTCATTCCTTAACTCATTGGAATTCACTAGATCAAATGCACTGGGCACCCATGTTTTATTGGAGGCTGCGCGTCAAAATTCCGTGCCTTTATTCGTGCATGTGAGTACTGATGAGGTTTACGGGGAGGTGATCGGTCAGGCTCCGACTGAAGAGGGTTCGCTCAATCCAACAAATCCATATTCCGCATCCAAAGCAGCGGCCGAAATGATAGTGGCTGGCTATATCAAATCATTTGAAACGCCAGTTATTTCGGTTCGTGCAAATAACATATTTGGTACTAGGCAATTCCCGGAAAAGATAGTTCCAACTTTCATATATAAGGGAATTCTGGGGGAACGGATGCCGATACATGGAAGCGGAGAACACCAACGGCATTATCTGGCAGCTCAGGATTTTGCCGAGGCGCTTCTGCTTGTTTGCCAGAAAGGCAAGCCGGGAGAATGTTTTAATATCGGTGGAATTGAGGAATACACCAATCTTCAGGTCGCGGAGATGATATGCGAGGCATTCGGACTCGACCCGGGGAGATGGATTGTTTTTGAGAAGGACCGCCCCTTCAACGATCGAAGATATGCGGTTGATTGGCGCCGTATCGCAGCGCTTGGCTGGGAACCGCATCGCACTCTCAAGGCGATGCTTCCAGAGATGGTCAAATGGTACAGAAAGAATATCGGCCTCTTCGCTCACTCGCTCTGATACTTCGCCACCGTGCGCGAGCCAGCGGCCATTCAGCCGCTTTCTGAATGTCCTCCAAGGCGCGAACCCGCTTGAAGCCCCTCGTGCCGGTGGTGCTGGCGGGCGGCGTCGGCAGCCGTCTGTGGCCGCTGTCGAGGGTGCTGCTCCCCAAGCCCTTCCACGTCTTGTTCGGCGAGGGCTCCCTGCTGCAGAACACCGTGCTGCGGGCGGCGGAGGTCACCGAGCGGCCGCCGATCGTGGTCTGCAACGAGGCCAACCGCTTTTTGGTCGCCGAACAACTCCGGGCTCTGGATATGCCTTGGCAATGCATCGCTTTGGAGCCGGAGGGCCGCAACACCGCGCCGGCCATTGCGCTGGCCGCCCATCTGGCCCTGGCTGATGCGTCCGGCGCGCAGTTGCTGGTGCTGCCCGCCGACCACCGGATCGAAGATGCCGAAGGCTTTGCCGAAGCGGTCCGCTCCGCCCGGGAAGCGAGCGAGGACGGCGCGGTGGTGGTCTTCGGCATCGTGCCGGAGCGCGCGGAGACGGGTTACGGCTACATCGAGATGGCCGTTGCCGGCCAGCCGGGCGTTCAGCCGGTTAAGGCCTTCGTCGAGAAACCCGATGCCGAACGCGCCCGAGCTTTCGTGGCCTCTGGCCGCCATCTCTGGAACAGCGGCATGTTCCTGGTCGATGCCGAAGTCGCTTTGGCGGAGATTAAGGCGCACAGCCCGGAGGTGGCGGCAGCCGTTGCCGAATCTTTCGAGAAGGGCCGGTCGGACCGCGACTTCTTTCGTCCGCACGAGGCATTCCGGCGCAGCCCGAATGTCTCATTCGACATCGCGGTGATGGAGCGGACGGCCCGCGCCGCGGTGCTGCCGGCGGACTTCGGCTGGAGCGATATCGGCTCTTGGGAGGCGGTTCTGGAGGCTGGCGGGGTGGATGGGCGCGGCAACCGCTTTGTTGGCGATGTGCTGCCCTTGGATGTGGACCGCACTCTCGTCCATTCAAGCCATCGCCTGGTGGGCGCCATCGGCATCGATGGCCTAGTGATCGTGGAGACCGCCGACGCGGTGCTGGTCGCTGACCGAAGCCGGGTTCAGGATGTGGGCGCCTTGGTGGCGCGGTTGCGGGATTCGGGCCGTCCAGAGCACAGCCTGCACACCGGGCAGGATGACATCGTCCACTTTGACGGCCAATATGGGCAGGGACCGCGCTAGCCGAACTCGAAAAGTCCCATATGTGGTGAACCCGCACAAGGCTTGAAACAGGACGGCACCGACTCCTATACTCGCTGCATGCCAGAAGCCGTTGTTCCATCCGGCATCCAAGCCAGCCATGCCCAAGAGCGATAACCTTGAGACATTGAAGCGCGCGCTTGCCAAGATGGCTCGACGCTCCGACCGGGAGCCGCCTTACGCCTTCGCGGGACGGGAGGCGGAGCGCGCCCACTTCCGCAGGCGTGCGGAATCGTTGCCCCCTTGCGATGGCGGGGCAGGGGGGACGACTTTGATCACCGGCGCGCCTGGTGCCGGGAAGACGGCGCTGATGGCGCAGGCGGTAGAGGACTTCCGCGAAGCGCGCCCGAGCGCGGTGGAGGTTAAGGTGTCCAGCCAAAGCGCGGTCGCCCCGGCCTCCGGGTTCGAGCGGTTTCTGCGCGAAGTGGCCCACCGTCTGGCGGGCGGCGCCGATCCTTCCGCCCCCGATAGGCAGGTCAACTTATCCGTCAAGGCCGGGGCCAGTGTCGGCATTGCGCGGGGCGAAGTGGTGGAGACCGATTCGGTTGGGGTTCTTGGCAACCCGGCCACCTTCGAGGAGATTCATGCCGGCGTTGCCCGCCGTTGCGGCGGCCGGCCTCGCTTTGGCCCCGCGAGCTGTCTGCTGGTGACCATGGACGAGGTGCAGAACATCAGGGCGGGCACTTGGCCGGCCCTTGTGCTGTCCCAGGCGCATCTACAGAGCTGCCTGCCCATCCAAGTGATCTGCGCGGGCCTGTCGGACAGCGAGGACTCGCTTGCCGATGCCGGGGTTTCCCGTCTGGCTGCCGGCCACCATCTGCGGCTGGGCCGGCTGAGCGCAAAGGAGGCATCCGAGTCCGTTGTCCGCGCCGTGTCGCCGCTCGCGAAGCTTGGCTTGGACATTGGCGAGGGCAGCAAGCTGCTGGCGGAATGCGCGGCACGATTCGCGAAGGAGAGCGACGGCTGGCCCAAGCACCTGCACTGCCATATGCAGGCCATGTTCTCGCAGCTCTCCGCCATGCAAAGACCGTCCTTGGCCCAATTTGACTTGGAAGCCGCCGCTGAAGCGGGCAACAGCGAACGGCGGCGCTACTATGACGGTCGGCTTCAGGCAGGCAAGACGCACGAATCCATTGTTGTGGCGCTGCATGATGAGGTGTCGAGGCGGAAAGTCAGGCGCAGCGCAACAAACGGCATTATATGCAACGCCGTGAATGAACTGAGGCAGGCAGATGCCGCCGCGGCTGCTGCATGGGAGAGGCAGTATGAAGGAAGCACGGAGGCTTGCTTCAAGGCCATGCTCCATGCGGGTCTCGTGGGCCTTGATGCGGGGGGCGTCTGCTTCGTGCCCATCCCTAGCCTGCGGGCGCATGTCGAGGCGCTTGCCTGCCCGGAGGAGGGTGGCGCCCCTCAGGAGCCTGCTCCCGCGCCTGATTCGGCATGAAAAATCCCGTGGCGTTGATCACCGGAGTGACAGGGCAGGACGGCGCGCGTCTGGCGGAATACCTGCTGGGCCGCGGCTACGAGGTGCATGGCGTCGTGCGTCGCGCCTCGTCCATCAACACCAAGCGCATCGACCATCTCTACGTTGATCCGCACGAGCCGGACGTTCGATTCTTCCTCCACTACGGCGACTTGACGGACTCCACCAATCTTATCCGGCTGGTTCAGGAGGTGCGGCCGGACGAAATCTACAACCTGGGCGCGCAAAGCCATGTGCAGGTGAGCTTCGAGACGCCGGAGTACACCGCCAACAGCGATGCCCTCGGAACGCTGCGGCTGCTGGAGGCGGTGCGCCTTCTCGGACGCGAGCGGGAGGTGCGCTTCTACCAGGCATCGACCTCGGAGCTGTTCGGCGACGCCCCGCCCCACTTCCGACAGGCCGAGGTGGACTGCTTGGTTGGCGACGCGGCCAAGGCCCGCAAGGAACTGGGGTGGCGCCCGAAGATTGGGTTCGCCGCCTTGGTCGCCGACATGGTGCGAGCCGACCTGCGGCGGATTGACGGCGGCGGCTCCGTGCCGGCGCGGCATGGCTGACCTCGACTACCCGCTCGACGGCAAGCGCGTTTTCGTCGCCGGACACGAGGGCATGGTCGGCTCGGCCATCGTCCGCGCCCTTCGCGGCCACCGTCGCTGCGAGGTCTTGACGGCGCCGCGCCGGTCGCTCGACCTGCGCCGGCCCGGGCGGGTTGAATCCTGGATGCGCCGCAACCGGCCGCAGGCCGTGTTTCTGGCGGCCGCCCGCGTGGGCGGCATCTCGGCCAACCAAAGCCGCCCGGCGGAGTTCCTCCACGACAACCTTGCGATCGCGGCATCGGTCGTCGAGGCCGCCCGCAAGGCGGCGGTGGGGAAGCTGCTGTTTCTGGGATCGAGCTGCATCTACCCGAGGCTCGCGCCGCAACCCATCAATGAAATGGCGTTGCTGACCGGTCCACTGGAGGCTACCAACGAGTGGTACGCGGTGGCGAAGATCGCCGGCCTCAAGCTCTGCGATGCCTACCGCCGACAGTACGGGTGCAACTTCGTTTCGATCATGCCCACCAACCTGTACGGACCGGAAGACAATTTCGATCCTGAGTCGAGCCATGTAATCCCCGCGCTGATGCGCCGCATGCACGATGCGAAGATAGCCAAGCGCGATTCGATGGCGGTTTGGGGCTCCGGCCTGCCTCGGCGAGAGTTCCTCCATGTGGACGACCTAGCCGACGCATGCGTGTTCCTGATGGAGCGCTACGCGGATGAAGGGCCGGTCAACGTGGGCAGCGGCCAAGAGCTGTCCATCGCGGAATTGGCGGCGCGGATGCAGGATGTGGTGGGCTTCCGCGGCAATGTTGTGTTCGATGCGTCGAGGCCTGACGGAACGCCGCGCAAGCGGTTGGACCTCACACGGCTGGAACGGCTGGGCTGGCGGGCGCGCCGGACGCTTTCATCAGGGCTGGAAGACACCTATCGCTGGTTTTTGGCCACCTGCGTCGAAACAGGGCGATAGCCAGCGAATGTCCGATGATGACGGCGAGCCTGATCCGGTTCCTGAATGCGGCGACCCGCAAGGCTGGCACGCGTCTCTCGCTGCTCGATGAGCTACTTCGGCAAGGGGGGGGCAGGAAGGGGAGGCTGGTCGCAGAGATTATGCGTCGTCCCTCGTTTGCCGAGGACTTCGTGCAACTTCTTTCTTTCGTCGATCCCCGGGAACCTGTTTTTCTCCTTGATGTCGGCGCTTATCACGGAGAGTTCACCGCCGAAGTCTTAAACTACTGGAAAGACGTTCGGGTCGTCGCGCTGGAGCCGGCCAAGGCGAGTTTCCGCAAGATTCAGCAACGATTCAAACATGACTCTCGAGTGCAATGCCTCAACTACGCAGCCAGCAACGATGACCGACAGAAGGAGTTGCTCATTGATGACAACCGGCCTTATTTGAATTCCTTTCATCGCTACCACGACGACTATGGGGTAGCCTTTTCGGCCAGCCACACAGGAATCGAGAGCGTGGAGTGCCGGAAGCTCTCTTCGATCGTCACTCTGCCGTCGGATAGGACCGTAATCGTCAAGATCGATGTGCAGGGTCACGAAGCGTCGGTTGTCTCAAGTTCCCGCCGGTGGTTCCGAGAAGTTGATGCGGTGCTGTGCGAAGTTTCGTTCTGTCAGGAGTATAGGGGTGTGGTTCCGAGCTTTGTTGATGTCGCGGCGGCACTGCGAGATCAGGAAATCTATCCCATCGGATTTCAAACCTGCGGAAGAAAGATATCAAACTATGCCTTCGAGCGCGATGTGCTATTCGTCAAGAAATCCCGGCTGGATCGGATCTTATTCCATCGAACGCTTACCACCGGATAGCATCGCTGCGAGCATTTGCTTCGCAACCCCCAAAAAGAGCGGGCCTTCAATGCTTTGCCTGCGTTGCGTCTCGAGCGTTGGCTGGTAACCGATCGGGTTGATGTTCCAGCATGGGCCTGATCTTGCGCAGCACGGCGTCGGCAATCACGCGATAGCCTTCCGGCGAGTAGTGCGAGTAGGGATGGAAGAACATGTCCCCTGGTCGCCCCGTCTCCAAAAAAACGGCGTGGCCATCGACGACGGGCACGCCCAAGCGTTCGAACAGGTCGAGTGCCTCGTCGTACACGTCACGCATTCTTGGCATGTAATGCCGATGCTCGTTGCATTCGTTGCGCCAGGATTCAACGCTGCCGCAATAGCGCTCGGCGGCCGGCTGGTAAACCACCACTAGCTGACCGCCCCAGTTGTGGACCAGATTCCGTGCGGCGCTCAGCGTAGCCTCGGTCAGGGGGAATCCAGAGGGGGGGGAGGGATCCAAATTCCTGATGCCCAAGCGGGAGCGAATGGCGTGCAGCATAAGCAACTCGCCCAGTGCCTGAGCTGGGCCCATAAGCTCCTTACGGGCGCTTAGGTTTTTTAGAGCGGAATCGACTTCTTCCTGTAGCGCCTTGAGTCCAAAGGGGGCCTGTGCGGCCAAGTATCGTTGAAGCTCGGGGACTCGGGCCTCTGACACTGTGTCGCTCAAGTCGTTGCCCTCGAACCAGCCCCACACGACAATCCGAGGCTCCGCCATTGATGCGTACTCTATCAGCGCCGCCAAGCTGGTTAAGGAGCCTGCCCCTGAAATTCCCAAGTTGAGGGTCCGGGGGATTGATGTCCGTAAGCGGCCAGCCGTCGAGTCGGCGCGCCGCACACAGCCGCTATTCGTGAACGAGTCGCCAACCAACACCACATCCAAGGGGCCGGAGTCGTGCAGGCCGATGGGATTGTTGAACCCGTACTCGTCGCTGAAATAGGGTTCGAACCGGCCCGATTCATTGCAGGATAAGGTTATTACTTCGGATATTCCGGCTAATGTGATCAGCTGCGGCGAATCGGGTTGGGAGACATAGGCTCGGTTGTTCGGCGGACCCATAAAGGGAAATACGTCGGCAACTTCGTTGCGGCGCAGGTCGCGAATGAAGTGCCAAATGTCGAGCTGACCGACCGGGCGGCCCGCCTGCTGGGCGAATTTGACTGCAACTGTTTCACTAATGAAGTGCTGCGCGGATCGACCTGCCAGAGACAACACCACCTCCGCAAACAGGACGACCGCCCCGCTGGAGGCGACCAGCAGGGCGACTTTGGACCGTGTCGGAGAAGGGAGGCGCAGTGACAACGCAAGCAGGATGGCCAACACAGTGCAGATGATGGCAGCAATGTCTTTGAATGACCCGGCGGCGGGCGGAAAAACCGCTACCCTACTTAAGCTAGTGTAAATGTAAAGCGCGATAAGGGAGAAATAGGATGCTGCGAGCGCTAGGGTCACCTTGGGTAGCCAGCGCAGAAGATTTGCTACCTTCATCATCGGGGGAGCTCCATGGAATGGTAAGGGCGATTATAGTCACGGCGTATGAGAGTCCAAAAACGCAAGTCTGGCCCGCTTAGTTCGAGCAGCGCCAACCGCTCCTTCGGATTGTTGCTTGCCGGCGTCCTCGCTGTGGCGGGCTTTTGGTCATGGATCGCCGCACGCTCCCTTTCGCCAGCGCCCAACGGCTGGGCGTTGGCGGGTGCCGCATCGGTGCTGGCGGCGGCGCTCCTAAGGCCGGGGCTGCTTGCTCCCGCCACGCGGGCTTGGCTTTTCCTCGGCCGTCTGATGCATCGGGTGGCCAGTCCGGTGGCCATGGGCATCGTCTTCTTCGGGGGGGTCACGCCGCTTGCGCTCGCGATGCGCCTGACTGGGAAAGACTCGATGCGGCGTCGATTTGAGCCGGCAACGCCCAGCTATTGGATCCGGCGTGCTCCCGCCCCCGATCCGGACACGATGAGAAACCAATTCTAGCGCGCAGTATTGCGGTTCTCCAAGGCCTGTGCGGGTTCACCACATATGGGACTTTTCGGGTTTGGCTGTCCTTTGTTTGCGAAGGTATTCCATCGGGGCGGGCAAGTCCAGCGCATAGTGCGGTCGGACATGGTTGTAGAAGCGCTGGTATTCGGCCAAGGCGGGACCGGCGTCCCTGACGGTCATTTCTCCTTGGTAGAGGCTCCAGAACTCGGTTCTGGAGCTGTCGTTGGCGCGCTCGACGACGCCGTTGAGCTGCGGGCATTTGGGCGGCAGGACGGCCAAGGGAGGCCGAGCGTTTCGCAGGCGTCCTCGAACCCGGCGCGGAACTCGCCGCCGCCGTCGACCTGGATCGAGCGCGGCGGATAGGGCAGGTCCTTGAGCACCGCTTCGAGGAAGCGTCGGCGTTGTTGGCGGTGGCCCTTGAATATGCCCGCGCCACCATCTGCTTGCCGAGCGGGCAGGTCGCCCTGAACTCCTTGAGGGTGCCGCCGTCGCGCGACACGCCCGTGTGGTCGATCTGGAGCCATTCCCCGGGCCGCCGGGCCTTCATGTGCCGGCGCCAGGGCACGGCGTGGCCCTTGGCGAAGCCGCGCCTGCGCTTGGCCTTGGCCCGCCCGCGCAGGAAGGCGCAGGGCCTGATCCGGCCGAGCCGCAAGCCCTTGGCGAGGATGCGCCCGACAGCGCCGTCCCTTCGCGGGCCAGCATCACCCGCAGTCGGCGCTTGCCCAGCGGCGGCATGACCGTCGCAGATACCGGCGGCGCATCCTCCACACGGCCCGTTCCTGGGCCCGCGTCCAGCGCGAGGGGCTCGTGCGCCGGGGCTGGCGGCTTTTGGCCGCCAGGCCTTTCACGCCGAGGGCCCGGTGGCGCGCCCGCCAGCGGTAGCAGGTCGAGCGCGACCAGCCGATGGCGCGCAGTTCCAGATAGGTCTTGATCCTGCGCAGGCGCTCGAAGGCGTCGGCGGGCGTGGTATCGTCAACGCGTAGGCGCTTGATCCCAAGGGACTTGATCCGCATCGTTCGGCTCCTTTTGTTCTTTGAGAAAACACGAGGCTAGCCGAACCCGCGCCCCGGCGCTCGCCGGGGAGCGCCTCTTCCCCTCCGGTCGCTACGCTCCCTTCGGGGAAGAGGCGCTCCGCCCTCGCCCTGTCAGGGCGGAAACAACCTCTCCGTCACGTCCCACATGTGTCTGAACCCGCACACCCGGCTCCAGAGGCCTGCGCTGTTCGGGCGGAAGGCAGCTCAAGCTGCGGATGAAGGCAATGCGAAAACCGTTACCGGGGCGCTGAGCCAACGCCCTGCCTCCCGCTCTGGCTTAATCGCTGCAATCGTGGATAATGCGGCTGGCGGAACGATGCTCTTGGAAATTTAATGTTGCTGCGGGAACTCTGGCGTTACATGCGCGTGCGCAAGAAGTGGTGGCTGCTGCCGATCCTGCTTGCGCTGCTGCTGCTCGGCGGGCTGATCGTGCTGACCGAGGGAAGCGTTGTCGCGCCGTTCATCTACACCGTCTTCTAGCATCCCGTATGCGTGTGCTCGGCATTTCGGCGTTTTACCATGACAGCGCCGCTGCCCTAGTCGTGGATGGCGAGGTGGTCGCCGCCGCCCAGGAGGAACGGTTCACCCGCCTGAAGCACGACCGGTCATTTCCGCGCGGCGCCATTGCCTGCTGCTTAGGCATGGCGGGCCTGTCCTTGGACCAAATCGATCTCGTCGCCTTCTACGACAAGCCGTTCCTCACGTTCGAGCGCCTGCTTGAGACCTACCTGTCCTTCGCGCCCAGGGGGTTTCGGTCATTTTCGGCAGCCATGCCGACCTGGATGAAGGAGAAGCTGTTCCAAAAGCGCCTGCTGGGGCAGGCGTTGCGCGGCTTCGACTCCGATTTCGATAGCGAAGCGAAACTGGTGTTCGCCGAGCACCACCAGTCGCACGCGGCCAGCGCTTTTTTCCCGTCGCCGTTCGATTCGGCCGCCGTGCTCACCATCGACGGCGTCGGGGAATGGGCAACGACGACGCTCAGCTTGGGCGAAGGCAACCGAATTGAGGTGGTGCGCGAGCTGCACTTTCCGCATTCCCTTGGCCTGCTCTACAGCGCCTTCACGCAATATCTCGGCTTCCGGGTCAATTCCGGCGAGTACAAGGTCATGGGGTTGGCGCCCTACGGCGAACCGCGGCACGCCCGCGCGATCCTCGACCGCCTGATTGATGTCAAGGAGGACGGCACCTTCCGCTTGGATATGAACTACTTCGGATACTGCACCGGGCTGCGGATGACCAACCGCCGCTTCGAGGCCCTGTTCGGCCAGCCCGCCCGCAGGCCCGGGGACCGGCTTGAGCCGTTCCATATGGATGTCGCCGCCTCGGTGCAGGCGGTCACCGAGGAGGTGGTTGAACGCCTGGGACGGTCGATTGCGAACGAGACGGGAGCCCGCAACCTGTGCCTTGCCGGCGGGGTTGCCCTCAACTGCGTCGCCAACGGCAGGCTGCTGCGCAGCCGCGCCTTCGAGAATGTCTGGATTCAACCGGCTGCGGGGGATGCCGGAGGCAGCCTAGGCGCCGCCTTGGCGGCCTATCACCACCACTTGGGCCACCCCCGGCACCGGACGACAGGCGGCGACGGGATGCGGGGCGCCTATCTCGGCCCGGCATTCGACGACGAGACGGTCGCGGCGCGATTGACGCGGGCGGGGGCGCGCTTCCGCCGCCTAGAGGACGCGGAGCTATTGGAAAGCGCCGTCAACGCGCTGGCCAGCGGCTGGGCGCTGGGCTGGTTCCAAGGCCGGATGGAGTTCGGCCCCCGGGCGTTGGGAAACCGCTCGATCCTCGGCGACCCGCGCTCGCCGGCCATGCAGCGCTCCCTGAACCTGCGCGTCAAGTTTCGGGAAAGCTTCCGTCCCTTCGCGCCCTCGGTGCTGCGCGAGGACGTTGCGGACTGGTTCGAACTGGATATCGACAGCCCTTACATGCTGGTCGTGGCCGATGTCCGGCAGGAGCGCCGCCGACCCCTTTCCCAAGCGGACGAAGCGCTGGAGGGGGTGGGCCGAGTCAACGCCGTGCGCTCCGAGATTCCCGCCGTGACCCATGTGGACCATTCGGCGCGGATTCAGACGGTGGGACGGGACACCAACCCCAAGTACCACGCGCTGCTATCCGCGTTCAAGCAGCGCACGGGCTGCCCGGTGCTGGTCAACACCTCGTTCAACGTGCGCGGCGAACCGATCGTGTGTGCGCCGGAGGACGCGTTCCGCTGCTTCATGGGCACCGATATCGAGGCGCTGGCCGTGGGCAACTGCTTCCTGCTGAAGAACGAACAGGACGATGCGCTCCGGTGGGACTACCGCCGCGAGTTCGCCCCGGACTGAGCGTCGGCTGGGCGGGTGACCGCATACAGCCTTGATCTCACTGGGACAGCAATGAAATGACCTGACTTCGTGGCACAATGCCGATGATGGCGCTGCTTGATGAAAACTACCGGGATGATGGTCGCCTGCGCGAACAGGATCGGGTTTTGGTGGCGGACTTCCTAGCGTATGAGGACCGCGCCCAGATCACCGGGCGCGGGGTGCCGTTCTTCTCCGGGCGCGAGCCCGAGCTTGGTATCTTCCGCCAAGTTGTCAACGCTCTGTCGTGCGACCGGCGCGGCAATGCCTCGATCGTGGTGGAGGGGCCGCCCGGAGTGGGCAAGAGCGCTCTGATGTGCCAGTTCATGGAGGAAATGCGGGCCCTGCCGCCGACTGAGCGGCGGCGGTGGCTGCCTGTCCCGCTGTCCGCGGGCAGCGCGGAATCGCCGCCGGACATCGCCGACGCCATCGACGCGGCCATTGTTTTCCGGCTGGCAGCGGACCTGCTGGCATCGAAATCCGCCGAAGCCACCCTCTTGGAAAAGCTCGGCGACTATTGGGGCAAACTCGAACCTGCGAAGGCCAGGGCAAGGGCTAGGGAATTCTTGGACCGAGGCGGAAGCGTACTGGGTTTCTCTCTCGGCGCCTCGCGCGAGGGACCGCCGAGGTCCATCGCGCAGGCCGCCGCGCGGCGGCCCGCTTGGCAATCCTGGCAGATCGTGCTCCTGATCGACGAGGCGCAGGGCATCCGCCCCGGCGAGCCCCACGCGGGCGGCGGGACCTTAAGCGCCCTGCACCAGGGCATCGTCAGGGCGCCGGTCTCGTTCTGCGCCTTCGGCCTGCCGGGAACGTTGCTGGCGCTGGGCGATGTCAGTGTTTCGCGTCTGTCCGGCGGACGCGCCATCCACCTTAGGGGGCTCGACGACAGGGCCGCCGGACAGACGGTCGAGCGGTGCTTCAAGGCATTCGGCGTGCGCAATGGCGAGGCGTGGCGCGAGGCGATCCTGGCCCGCGCCGCCAACTGGCCGCAGCATCTGGCTGTGCACCTCAACGCCGCCATCCGCCAGCTTCGCGAGGCAAGCCCCGAGCGCATGGATGCGGCAAGCGCCGACTTCGATGCGGCGATGCGCGAGGGCGACCAGGCGCGCGCAAGGTACTACGAGCAGCGCTTGGCGCGCCTGCGTCGCCGCCATGGCGGATTCGAGAAGCTGGCTAGGGAGCTTGTCCCGGCCTTGCTGGAACGCGGCGGACGGTTGCTCTACAGCGAGCTTTTCGATCTTGTGGAGAAACTCGGCCGACGAATTTTCGCGTCGCCCGGCACCAACGCCACGCAGTTCATCCGGGATGCCGAGCACAGCGGCTTCCTCGCGCCCGCGGACGACGAACACGCCTATTCCATGCCCATCCCCTCGTTCGCCCGACATCTGCTTGGCGACGACGGAGCCCGTACACCTCATTGATAAAAGATGAAATATCAGACGTGCCAGTAGTGGGAACAGTGGGGTTCCACTACCCTTTAGGCGGCGAAGGTGACATTCTTGCTACGCTTGGACTTACCCCGATTCGGTGGGCAGTTTAGGGCTTTCTCCACTGGCGCTGAACATCGGCGCTGGTGCTGTCAACGTTCCTAGGCCATAAATGGTGGTTGGCGATATACCAATCTTTTGTTTGTTGCAACCCTTCTGGCAAGGATATGCGTGGGCGATAGCCGAGTGCGGCCACTTTGGCAATGGATGGGCATCGCTTATCCGTCTCACCGAGAGGGGCTTGCGATGGAACAAGTTCGGCCTGCCGACCAAACAAAGCCATAACCTGCATCGCCAAATCCTTAATCGTCACCATATCCGTGGTGCCTACATGATAGATGCCACAGTGTTCTTCCTGTGTGAATGCCAAATAGCTGCCGTCTGTGAAATCATCGATGTGAACGAAAGAACGGGTTTGGTTGCCATCGCCGCGGATGGGAAAACGGACATCTCCGCCAGTCGGTGTTTTTTCGACCATCGATGCTGCCCGCATCAGCAATTGCGGAATAACATGCTCAAAGCCCATATCTGCCCCATAAACATTATGCGGCCGCACAATCACAACCTGACTGAAAACATCACGGCTATAATTCACCGCTAAAAGTTCGGTAGCAATTTTGCCACCACCATAGCTATAACGCGGATTCATCACGTCAGGCACAACCAACATCGCGTGTTCATCTGTCGGCACGGTAGCAGGGCGCTGATAGACTTCTGACGAACTCATCGTCCAATAACGGCTAATTCCACGCGCAATGGCGACATCAAGGGTGTTCAAAGCCCCCTTGATACCGACTTCCAAAACCAAACGGGGCTTCTGGTAAAAGAATTCCGTGCCATTGACATAAGCCAAATGCGCTATCACATCGATAGCCTCGGCGGCTCGATAGACCGCATCATAATCTCGAACATCACCATCAATCAATTCAATATCGGCAAGAACATCAGCCAAACGGCGCTTATGGCCGCGTGAATGGTCATCCAGCACCCTGACAGCCCACCCTTCTCGCAGCAATTTTTTGACCAGAGCACTGCCTAAAAAGCCGCTGCCGCCCGTCACCAGAATACGTCCCTTTGCCATCAATGCGCTTTCCCTTCAGATTGGTTCAACACGCCCAAAGATAAAAGCGTCACATCCTTGCGGTACCGTTCTTTTTCGAAAGGCATGACTGCCCAAACATCAAAAATCACCTTCGGCGTCGCCATGGTTGCGATAGCCGTATCAATATCAATCCATTGATAGCGCGTGTTATTTGTTGCGATGATAACTATCGATGCATCCTTGAACCCTTCTTCGACAGAAACCGGCTCTATGCCGATATCATCCCTTATGATGTTATCTGGAACCGCAAAATCCTGTCCGCACAGACGCGCATCAGGATAACGTTTACGTAATATATTGACCAAATCTATGGTTGGCGATGCCCGCACATCCGATATTTCGGGCCTACCCTTAAAAGCCATGCCCATAACAGTAATTTTTTTTCCTGTTCCTGTGCCAAAATCACAAAAACGTTCGAGCTGGTCAAAAACATAACGCGGCATCGATTCATTGACGGCACGTCCATGGGCTATCAACTGCGGAAAATAGTCATAATGCCGCATCGATTCGACTAGAATGTGCGGATCTTTATGCAAACAGGGGCCTCCAACAAAACCAGGCAACGGTATCTGTGTGCGTTGATAGCCCTTGTTGGCTGCATAAATGACTTCCCTGCCATCAAGCCCCGCCGCTGCGCACAATAACGCCACCTCATTGCCTATGGCAAAATGCAAATCACGAAAGCTGTTGTCTAGCAACTTGATAATTTCTGCTGCCTCTAGGCTCGATACCCTTAACGTCGTCGGTGTTATGCGCTGAAAAAATATCGAGGCCCGCCATGCCGACAAGGCATTCAAACCGCCGACAATCTGAGGCAGGGAAAACAACTCTTCCATCGCATTGCCCTCAACAGTCCTTTCAGGACAATAAGCAAGCATGAAGTCTTTTTTCGCCTGTTGCAAAACAGATAAGACGACCCGCCTTGTCGTTCCCAGCTGCACCGTTGAGCGTAAAATGACAAGCTCCTTCCCATCCAAATTGCCAGCAATATCTTCTGCTACCCGTTCAATCATATCCATACGTGGCTTGCCCTGCGCATTTAACGGAGTTCCCACCGTAATGATATAGACCGATAACGCCGCATCAATGTCATCGATATGTTCAACAAAACGCAATGAGCCGCATGCACACACGCGCCGCATGCGAATGGCAAGACCTTTTTCATAAAAATGCGACTCGCCCTGCCGCAGCGATTCGATAATTGCCTTATCACGTTCGACCCCCCAAACGCGTAAACCGCATTCGGCTAACGCCACCGAGAGCGTTAAACCGACATAGCCCATCCCGATGACACCAACGACAGAATCATTCTGTGATGAAAACATATCAATTTCTTCAAACATTTGTGCCCGATACCCGGTAGCAGTTTTCAGCGACCTTGCCCTTGATATTGACTCTATCAAAGAACACCACCTCTACAAGCAGGACGGCTGCCCCGCTGGCGGCAACCAGTAGGGCGACATTGGACTGTGCTGGAGAGAGCAGGCGCAGTGACAATGCAAGGAGGATGGCCAACACAGCGCAGATGAGGGCAGCAACATCTTTGAAGGACAAGCCAGTGGACATAAGAGCCGCTAGTTGATTTGGACCGCCGCGGAACGACCAAAGCGTGATGAAGGCGAAGCAGGACGCGGCGAGCGCCAAGATCGCCTTGGGCAGCCAGCGCAGCTTAAGCGGCCTCAACATCTCACCGGATCCCAGTGCTCACTTTGTGGCCGCATTCTCATGCTCGCTCAGTCTCCCATCGAAGGGATGGCAAGCGAATACACATCAGCGCGGTCTTTGGTGACGATTCCCTTGCCCACGAGCTCTCATAGAAGTGGTCGGGTGCGTTTGGACAGTTTGAGGGCAAGGCTAAGGATTGCTTTCGTGTTGGTTCATCGCCCTCGTTGGATGCTGCATTATGCTTCGTTTCCGTTGGCCGGGTCAACCTGATTGCGGGCTGTCGCCATACCTCCCCCCCGCGCCGCGAAGTAGACCTCCGCGGGTGTCCGTCCGGACAGCGCCAAGTGCGGGCGCGCTTGGTTGTAGTGGTCCAGCCACGAGGCGATCACGCGGCGCGCATGGTGGCCCCCGACCAACTCCTCCAGGTACACCGCCTCGTACTTCAGCGACCGCCACAGCCGCTCCACCAGCCGAGCCGTCTCGCGGTCCGCTGAGTTGCCGCCGCCCCGGCCGAACACCTCCAGAAGCCTGTCGTGGGCCTCCGTCTTCCACTTGCCCACCTGGTTCGGGTTGACGCCGTGCCGGGCCGCGATCGAGCGCGCCGTCTCGTCGCCGCGCATGGCCTCCAGAACAACTTTCCGCTTGAAGTCCGGTGTGTACTTCCGCCTCTTCATGCCAGTCTCCTCGGTCTGAAAACTACCTTAGCAGACTGTCCAAATTTGCCTCACCTCCTCTCCTTTTGTTTGACGGATTCCATAAGTATAGTGACTTGACGATTTCGCCACACCCATGCAGCTTGACGGGAGCCCTCCCTCGATTCGATGTCCATTGCTCCATCCACCCCGCTGAGAATGCGCGTGGGTCGGGTAAACCCCGCGTCCTATCCGGCCAATAGCAGACAGCCGAAGTATCGGCGGTCAAAAGCTTAGCTTCACCAGCTTGAACCTACTTGCTAGGCCCGCATATCTCGCCAACGACGAGATCGGTTCGCCTATTCCTCGCCTCCTTTTCGAACCGCACTCGAAAGAGTGCGCCCATCTGACGGATAATGCGCACAAGGAATCATCGCAACCATGTTGAAATCACTGCTGCGCCTGCGGCCCTTCATCGCGCCTTATCGCTGGCGGCTCTGCTTCGGCGTGGGCGCCTTCGGGCTGGCGAGGCTGTTCGAGGGATTGGCGCCCTTCTTCTTGGCCATGGGCATCGACCGGATCGCCGCCGGGGACGGGGACGTGGCCCTGCCCGTGCTGGGCATCGGGGCGGCGGTGGCGGCCCGCTACCTGACGGTCACGACCGCCCGCTATGCGGTGCGCACCGTCGGCCAACGGGTGGCCTTCGACCTTCGCCAGCGGCTGTACGACGACTTGCAGCGCCAAGGAGCGCGCTTTTTCAGTCGGCACAGCATCGGCGACATGATGACCCGGGCGGTGGCCGACATCAGCCTCATTCAGCGGTTGATCGCCATGGGCACCATTCTGGTCATCATCCTGGCCTACGCCACGCTGGTCGGCTTCAGCTTCATGCTTTACTTCTCGCCGGCGCTCACCCTGCTGCTGCTGCCGCCCATGCCGTTCATCTACCACCATGCCAAGCGCCTGTCCCGGAAGATGGGTTCGGCGTCGATGGACGTGCAGAACCGCCTGTCGGAGCTGGCGGCGCAGACCCAATGGCCGCCTGGATGCCAACCCTGGCGGCGGCCTGCTCAGTCACCATTCTGGGTTACGGCGGACATCTGGTGCTGAGCGGCGAGCTGACGCCGGGCGCACCGCCATCCTCATCGCCCACCGGCTGCAGACCATCCAGGAAGCAGATCGGGTGCTGGTCCTCGACCAAGGGCGCATCGCCGAACTCGGCACCCACGAGGAGCTGCTGGCCCGCGGTGGCCTCTACCAGCGCCTGCACGCACTGCAGTTCCAAGAGGTCAACGGTTGAAGAGATCGGTTGGAGGGTATTGATTGCATATCATGTATCGCATATATTTCCTGCAACTACATATACGCAAGGCATTTAGGTAGTTCGATGGCAGAGCAGATGATAGGGGCGCGGATGAAAGCGCTTCGGCAGGAACGTGGGCTATCGCAGGATGGCATGGCACGTGTATTCGGTTTCAAAGACCGACAGACGGTATCAGCCATCGAAACAGGCGTTCGACGCGTTTCAGCCACCGAACTACTGCAGGCGGCAGAAAAACTCCAAGTGTCGCTGGACTACTTCACGGATCCCTTCCGAGTAGATGGGGAGATTCGCTTTTCCTGGCGACAGAGTGGCGTGGGACGGTCGGAACTCGCCACTTACGAGAGGATGGCTGGTAGTTGGGTGGGGGCGTATCGAACACTAAGTGCGCAGATCGGCAAGCGTTCGCCGCTGATGCGCAGGGCACTCGGACTGACTAGGGCAGCGAAACTCAACGACGCGGTAGATGCCGGCGAGCGGTTCACCTCTGAATTCGAACTCGGCAAGGTTCCGGCACATCGACTGGCGGAGGTGATGCAGGAGCAACTCGGGATACTCGTACTCATGGTCGATGCCTACCAAGGTATTTCCGGTGCGGCGTGCCGCCTGCCGGAACTCGATGCAGTGTTAATCGCACGGCGCGAAGTAGCGGGTCGGCGCAACTTTGACCTTGCGCACGAGTTGTTCCACATCCTGACATGGGAGGCAATGCCGCCAGCGCACGTAGAGGAACCTGTCGACTCGGGGGGTAACCGCATCGAGCAACTTGCCAACAGCTTCGCCTCGGCATTGCTAATGCCAAAGGAGGTTGTCGAGTCTCTCGCCGCCTGGAGGCGGCTGGAGGGGGATGACCTAATTGTAAACCTGAATGCCACAGCGGATGAATTGAGCGTAACATCATCGGCTTTGAGGTGGCGGCTGGTCACCTTGGGGCACTTGACTAATGCAACAGCACGGGCGCTACCAGAAGCCCTGTTGCGGAACAACGGACGGAAGCAATCGGAAGAAGCACTAACGCCATTGTTCTCCCGCTCATTCTCCGAGGTTATGGCGACGGCGATCAAGCGGGGACACCTTTCGGTGCGGCGGGCAGCGAGACTGGTAGGGATGACGATCGAGGGACTGGATGAGCTGTTCACCGCCCACGGTCTCAAGTATACGCTTGAACTGTGAGTGGAGCGCTGGGCCCCGGAGCATCGGTGCTCGTGGACGCCAACGTGATCATCGAGTCGTATCGGATCAGGGCGTGGGGGGCACTGACAGGTGGATACCGCATCGAGACCGTTGAAGATTGCGTGACCGAAACGCAGACGGGCTTTCAGTTACGCCGGATGAAGCAATTGATCGCCCTCCCTCAGCTGCGGGCGTCGCTGGCGATGGAGTACTCGGTTAGCGATCATGAGCGGGCGGAACTGTTGGTTCAGATCGAGGGCATCGCACTGGACAAGGGCGAGGAATCGCTCTGGGCTCACGCGCTGGGTAGGGACGACAGTTGGTTCCTGTGTGGTCCGGACCGGGCAAGTCTGCGGTGCGGGGTCAGGCTTGGCTTGCAAGACAGGATCGTGTCTCTGGAGGCGTTGCTCCAAGGGGTCGGTCACCGGGCGAGGACTGCTCCGAAGCGCCATTATACGAGGCAATGGCAGGAGCTGGTACTGGTGGAGTTCGGCTTCGCTGAAAGAGAACGGAATTCTCGAGAGCAAAAGAGTCGATCGTGAGAACCGATGAGGAACAGGTGGGTTGGCAGTTGACCTCGCTAGCGGTGAATACTGGATCGAAAACTAAAAGCAATGAGGACAATCGATTCGTGGATGATCTGTTGGCAGCCCTGCGCGGGTTCGACGCCTTGCGGGACGGGGAAGCCGGAGGAGATGTGGTCAACCGACGCCTTATTGAGTCGATAGGACCGGAGTACGCGCCTAGGAGTCCCGCAGAAGAGCTGAGTGAAACACTGAGCAACGCACTCGCCAAACGGGGGATCGAACGGCTCTACCGGCATCAGGCGGAGGCGATATCACAGGCGATCGCAGGGAGAAACGTCGTCCTCCAGGCTCCTACAGCCAGCGGCAAGACACTCGCGTTCCAGATTCCGATGCTAGAGTCGCTGCTTGAGCCAGGCAAGCACGCACTGATGCTGTATCCCACCAAGGCACTCGCACTGGACCAGCGGGATCAGTTGATGAAGCTAACGGGTGTCATGCCGGGACGACAGATCGACTCGTGGTGGTACGACGGGGATACGGACCACGAGCACCGCACCGTGTTGCGGAAAAGGCCACCACCGATCCTAATCACGAATCCAGATATGCTGCATAACAGTTTTCTCGGTCACTCGGATCAATGGAAGACCTTCTATCGCGGACTTAAGTGGGTGATTGTCGACGAGATGCACGAGTATCGTGGTTACTTCGGTTCGAACGTGGCGATGATCCTGCGGCGCCTGTCGTACCACCTTGCCTGGCTTGGCATACGTCCGCAGTTTTTCCTGAGTTCGGCGACCTGCGCGAACGCAAAGGAACACGCGGAGAATCTGACGGGGCTTGAGTTCGTAGAGGTTAATGCCAGCGGCGGGATGCGCCCGCAACGGGAGTTCGTGTTCGTGCGACCCGACATACCGGACTACAAGTACTGGGATATTCTGAAGTTGCGGACCGTGCTGGCCGGGCTGGCCTGCGTTGCCCAGGGCAAGTCAGTGCTAGCGTTCTGTCCGACGCGCAAGTTCGCAGAAGAGTGCCATCCGATTGCGATGCGCGAACTCGACAAACGCGAGGAGGCAGGCGAGCCGCTGCCCGAACGATCCGCAGTCAGAGTCTTTCGGTCGGGCTTGGCCACGAGCGAGCGACACGAGGTGCAGAAGGGCCTGAGGAGCGGCGCAGTGCGGCTGGTATTCACGACGAACGCCTTGGAAATGGGCATCGACATCGGCGGCTTGGACGGCATCATATTGGCTGGCTTCCCAGACAGCATGATGTCGGCATGGCAGCGCATTGGGCGGGCTGGGCGTAGTTGGGATTCCGAGGCTTTCGTTCTGTATTTCGCACGCAACAACCCACTAGATCGATTCTATGCCGCGAACTTGGACACCTGCTTGGACAAGCCCTTGGACGATCTGGTCGTGAACCCTGAGAACGAAGACCTCGTGGACAAGCATCTGCCCTCACTATTGTTCGAGACGCCGACCTTGACAGATGATGCCACAGTGCTCGGATCGGCGATGCATAAGGTGGCGCAAGAGAAGGTGCAACGGGGTGCGACACCGGTCAAGACGGGAAAATGGCGCCCACACACCAGTGTGAATATCCGTGGCGGTGGCACTGGGATGTTCGTGCTGAAAGAAGGTGGCAAGGAAATCGGCACACTATCTGGACAACAACAGTTTCGGGAAGCATACCCGACGGCCATCTATATGCATGGGGGCCGTAGGTTCCGGGTTCGAGAGGTAGTTCAGACGGGCAGCAGTGGCGGGGAGATTGTGCTTGAGCCCGTAGACCCATGGCTACGGACCCATGCGTCAATTTTCACCTTCGTAAAAGAGCAGGATATCTTTGCTGGACGGCGCTGGATCAAGAACGGGTCAGAGGTGAGCGCCTTCCATGGCAAGGTGCTGATTACAGAGTCACTGAACTCGGTACAGGAGTTGGACGAACGGACGGGAGAAGTGCTGGCAGAGCGGCCGCCAGCGAACAACTCCGCCCAGTTCAAAAACGCACACGCGTTCTGGGTGCAGGAACAGAGGCCATCGGCGGTGTCGTCACCAGCCGTCAATGCGTTCCAACAGCTATTGCGCGTGGGTGCGTTGTTTTCGGTTCCCTTGGACGCGCATGACATTTTCCCCCATGCGGTAGCGAATGAACAGAAGGCCTACATTATCGAGAGCTACCCGGGCGGAATCGGAATCGTAAAGAAGATCCTCGAAAGATGGGGATCTGTCCTGCGCGTGGGCGTGGACATCGCCAACGCCTGCGAGTGCGCGGACGGTTGCCCAAACTGCATCGTACCACCCCGGTCGGCCGACGACATGGACAAGGCGGGTGCCGTGGAATTCGCCGAAACGCTACTGGCAGCGACTCGCGATACGCCAACCGGGGTATTTCGAAATGGGTTGTGGGAGCCTGTACCGTTAGGTCGTAGTTGATCGGCGTGCTTGTTTTCCAACACCTTGTTTTCCAAGCAGTCGCCTGACCCGCGCAACCGGAGTGCAATCCCACCATGACTGAGGCAAAGCCAGCGAGCAGCGGCGAAAAGTACCGAACGGCGCTGGGCTTCAGCGCCATCAAGGACGGCGTGAAGTCGGCCTCGGGCAAACCGCGCCCGACCGGCGCCAAGCCCCCTTGGCTGCGGGTGCGGCTGGGTGGCGGGCCCCGATTTGAAGCCGTGTGCAGCACCGTTCGCAGCCACCGCCTGGCGACGGTCTGCGAGGAGTCCCGCTGCCCGAACATCGGCGAGTGCTGGGACAACGGCACCGCCACCCTCATGCTGATGGGCAGCGTCTGCCCCCGCGCCTGCCGCTTCTGCTCCGTGGACACCGGCAACCCCAACGGTTGGGGCTGGATGCCGGCGAGCCGGCGGCGGCGGCTCCGTGTCGGCGCGGCATGGCTGACCTCGACTACCCGCTCGACGGCAAGCGCGTTTTCGTCGCCGGACACGAAGGCATGGTCGGCTCGGCCATCGTCCGCGCCCTTCGCGGCCACCGTCGCTGCGAGGTCTTGACGGCGCCGCGCCGGTCGCTCGACCTGCGCCGGCCCGGGCGGGTCGAATCCTGGATGCGCCGCAACCGTCCGCAGGCCGTGTTTTTGGCGGCCGCCCGCGTCGGCGGCATCTCGGCCAACCAAAGCCGTCCGGCGGAGTTCCTCCACGATAACCTTGCGATTGCGGCGGCGGTCGTCGAGGCTTGCCGCCAGGCGGCGGTCGGGAAGCTGCTGTTTCTGGGATCAAGCTGCATCTATCCGAGGCTCGCGCCGCAACCCATCAACGAGACGGCGTTGCTGACCGGTCCACTGGAGGCCACCAACGAGTGGTACGCGGTGGCGAAGATCGCCGGCCTCAAGCTCTGTGACGCCTACCGCCGACAGTACGGGTGCAACTTCGTGTCGCTTATGCCGACCAACCTCTACGGGCCGGGAGACAATTTCGACTTGGAGTCGGGCCATGTGATCCCCGCGCTGATGCGCCGCATGCACGATGCGAAGACGGCCAGACGCGATTCGGTGGCGGTTTGGGGCTCCGGCGCGCCCCGGCGCGAGTTTCTGCATGTGGACGACCTGGCCGATGCCTGCCTGTTCCTGATGGAGCGGCACGCGGTTGAAGGCCCGGTCAATGTGGGCAGCGGCGAAGAGTTGTCCATTGCGGATTTGGCGGCGCTGGTGAAGGATGTTGTGGGCTTCCGCGGCAATGTCGCCTTCGATGCGTCGAAGCCCGACGGAACGCCGCGCAAGCGGTTGGACCTCGAACGGCTGGAAAGGCTGGGCTGGCGGGCGCGCCGGACGCTTCCCCTAGGGCTGGAAGAAACCTATCGATGGTTTTTGGCCAGCTGCGTTGAAACGGGGCGGTAGCCGGTGAATGTCCGATGATGACGGTGAGCCTGATCCGATTCCTGAATGCGGCGATCAGCAAGGTTGGCTTGCGTCTCTCGCTGCTTCAGACACATGTGGGACTGGGATCGTGATGAT
This sequence comes from Gammaproteobacteria bacterium, assembly GCA_965213995.1. Taxonomy (GTDB): domain Bacteria; phylum Pseudomonadota; class Gammaproteobacteria; order Steroidobacterales; family Foliamicaceae; genus Foliamicus. The sequence goes on from OZ243929.1 coordinate 110,350, forward strand.
GGAGCCGTTGTTTCCGTCTGGTTGCGTCGGCGGCATTCGCATCTTCCTCCCAACACCAGGCATCCGTGCAGTCCCATTCGGCGAGTAGCGGGGCGCATTCGGCTGTCAGGCATTCAAGCCATTTGCCGTCGGTATGATGAGGCGAGTATTCCTCGATGACGGACATCGCCCCTTGCGCGCTCAGTTCTCGTTGTCATTTCGTGTCGTTGAGGATGCCGCACTTGGGACGGCGACGCGGGCGGCAGTATCTCATGCTGTGCATGTGAGACAATATCGGCAAGTCGATGCCGTTCGTGTTGTCTTCACGAGCGCATAGCGGACCAACGCGCAAGGAAGGAAATTATGGAAAGAGACCAAATCGCATCCAGGATAAGAGAAGAGATCGAAAAGTTCGTTGCCGATCATTGGGCCGCTACTAAGTCCGTTTGTTACCTAAGTTCGATCGGTATCCATCTGAACCATACGGTACCCAACAGCAACGAGGTTCTTGAGAAAGGCCTGAAAGAATTCCTTCGGCAAAATCCTATTGTGCAGGTGCTTCAGTTTCCGGGAGTGGAACAGAAAGTCGGTGCCGTGCCCCTTTCCGTTTCATTGCCAGACGACATCAAGCGGCTATTTTCGCGACATGGAGAAATATCAGCCGTGCGAAACCGGAATCTGTATTTGGATGAGTTCTGGGATGCCTTTGTTCGCCCGATTGAAGACCGTCCTCGTTATATTCTTATAGACCAAGCCGGAGGCATCAGTATTTACGAGGGATATCGAGATGATGAAGATCGTAACGCCTATGAGATCACATCTCAGGATTTGACCAATACGGCTGCCGATGAATCGATTGCGGATAAGGTGAAAGCAACGCACCGTGCAATTGACCGCTGGTTATACAAGCACTCCTTGGAACGCTGCGTGTTTCTGCAACCGCCGCGTCAAAAACAAGGCGTTATGCGTGGCAGTCGCCTTTCGCTTCTCATTAGGGCGTTTGATGGATTACCGCAGGAAGATCTGTCGAGAATCAAGGTTCCTCTCGACATCTTGACTAAGCTAAGTTCGAAGGGATGACAATCGAACATTACATCGTCTTTATCGGCGCGAGCCAGCCATTGGCAGACGAGCTTTCCCTTTTGGAGGATCGAATTTCGAAATCTCGCGTAGTCGCCCCCGCCATGAAGAAAAATCAAACCGGACTTACCGACGCAGCAATTGAACGGACCGCTAATGAACTGCACGACCAGTTGTCCGAGGATGATGACCCTTCACCAATTGCACGCCTTTATCTGTGGATGTACAGGCCGATGGCTTCGCATCAATTCAAACGAGTGTGGCAGGCCTTTGGCCACGCCCCTTGGATTGAGACAATACCAACGTCCTATTTGCATAAGGCACGCCCTACTAGGGAGTGCTTGCAAAACAGGACAAATGAAATTCGTCCGCTATTGCACGAAGTATCACACTCTACCTACGCGCAGCGAAAGTCGTCTCCGCTTTCCTTACCCCTTCGCAACTTCAAGTCCACGGTTACCATGGACTTGAGAACCTACTGGTACAACGATCTCAGCAAAGAACAGCTATCCAATGAAATACGGCGACTAAAGACACTATACTCAAGAATGAAAAAATCAGCTAAGCAAGGCTATAGAGATGACAGGGCATTGATATTCCAACCAGCAAACGACAATCAATGCCACGGCATGCCGCATCCTTCAGGATCTGAAAAGAAGGCCTTTCTTTGTGGAAGATTTCGTTACGGAGTGTCGCTTTTCCCCGGATTTCATTTCGATGTGTCGGCGGAAAAGTCCTCCACCATCCAATGTCATCTCTGGGGGCCATCCGGAGACCGGAGGCGGGCTCGCAACAGGACGTATGTCAATATTTTTCCTAATGACTACATTCTCCCAGAACAATAGAGGCGGAGTATGAGATTCATAGCTCCGCCGTCAATTCTGTCTGAGCTGTAGCCACGGATTCAACTACTTTGTAGTCGATCGCCGAGTGCGGCAATCTAGCCTCTATGATCATAGCTAGCGCGACACTTGTGCGGTCCCCTCTAACGTGCGCCACTCAGAATTCGCCGTTAAGAGCTTTCCGCCGAACAAAGCTAGTACGCACAGTATTCGATAATGCACTCTATTGTCAATGCGCTGTGCGGCTTCGCCAGGCCTGCCCGAAGGTCGGGGGCACCCTGATCTTGCTCATGCAATATGCGGGCCAGGGGGCTTGTCCCGGCGCTGCTGGAACGCGGCGGCGGACTGCCTTACAGCGAGCTTTTCGACTTCGTGGAAGAACTTGGCGAGCGAATTTTCGCATCGTTCGGCACGAACGCCACGCAGTTCATCCGGGATGCCGAGCACAGCGGCTTCCTCGCGCCCGCGGACGACGAACACGCCTATTCCATGCCCATCCCCTCGTTCGCCCGATACCTGCTTGGCGACGGCTAGGCGGGAGGACACCTACGGATGGCTTCTGGCCGGGGGTGTCGCAGCCGCCGCCGACCGGTCGGGATGCTGATCCAGCATGGGCCTGATCTCGCGCAGCACGGCGTCGGCAATTACGCGATAGCCTTCCGGCGAGTAGTGCGAATAGGGATGGAAGAACATGTCCCCCGGTCGCCCCGTCTCCAAAAAAGCGGCGTGGCCATCGACGACGGGCACGCCCAAGCGTTCGAACAGGTCGAGTGCCTTGTCGCGCACGCCAAGCGTTCTTGGCATGTAATGCCGATGCTCGTTGCATTCGTTGTGCCAGGATTCGACGCTGCCGCAATAGCGCTCGGCGCTCGGCTGGTAAACCACCACTAGCTGACCCCCCCCCCCCCCCCCCCAGTTGTGGACCAGATCCCGTGCGGCGCTCAGCGCAGCCTCGGTCGGGGCGAACCCGGAGCGGGTCGCGTTCGGATGAGTGATGATGCCCAAGCGCGACCGGGTCGCCCGCAGCATAAGCAGGTGGCCGATCTCCTTGGCTCGGCTTATAAGCACTATATTAGCTGTCTTGGCCCTTAGGGCGAAATCGATTTCTTCTTGCATCGCCCGGAGCCCAAAAGGGGCCCGCGCGGTTAGGTAGCGTCGAAGCTCGGGCTTTAAGGCTTCGACCATTGCGTCCTTAATGTCGTTGCCCTCATAAAAGCCCCACACGACAATTCGAGGTCTCGCCATTGATGCGTACTCGATCAGCGCCGCCAAGCTGGTAAGAGGTCCTGCCCCGCTGATTCCCAAGTTGAGGGTTCGGGGGATTGATGTTCGGATGCGGCCCGCCACCGAGTCGGCGCGCGGCACACAGATGTTATGCATGAACGAGTCGCCGGCCAACACCACATCCAAGGGTGCGGGGTCATGCAAGCCGAGGGGATTGTTGAACCCATGCTCGTCGCTGAAATAGGTTTCGAACTGGCCTGACTCGTTGCAGCCCACGGTTGTCACTTCGGATATGCCAGCGAGTGTGATCAGCTGCGGCCCATCGGGCTGGGAGATGTAGGCTTGGTTGCTTGGCGGGCCTAAGAAGGGAAATACGTCGGTGTTGTTGCGGCGCAAGTCGCGAATGAAGGCCCAAAAGCGTATCTCACCGACCGGGCGACCCGCCGCCTGTGCAAAGGAGACCAGTGTTTTTCCCCTAAAGCCTCGCGCCGTGTCATCCTGCAGACGCAACAAAACCTCCACAAGCAGGATGGCCGCCCCGCTGACGGCGACCAGCAGGGCGATGTTGGACCGTGTCGGAGAAGGGAGGCGCAGTGATAACGCAAGCAGGATGGCCAACACAGCGCAGCAGATGATGGAGGCAGCAATTAAGAACCAGTCGTTCCCTGTAGGATTTGCTGGCTGAACGAAATTGCTGAAGAAAAGCCAAAGCGCGATGAGGGCGAAGTAGAGCGCGGCGAGCGCCAGTATCGCCTTGGGCAGCCAGCGCAGCCTCGCTCTATTTGATGCTGCCATTGAGGGATATCGTTCCCATTGGCCAAGGGCGCGCGGTCGCTTTGGCGTTTAACGGCAATCCGATTTGCCCGTGCTCCCACAAAGCGACAGGACTGCGGGCATTTGGTTGGGGGGGGCATGGCGAGGGTGCGATTTGTGCGGGTTTAGCGAAGTGTGCAATTATATCGCCGCGCATGAAAACCCGAAAAACTAAACTTGGTCCGAACGGCGCCGACCGCTCTTTTGGATTGCTGCTTGCCGTTGTCCTTGCTTTGGCGGGCTTTTGGCCATGGGTTGCCGCACGCTCCCTCATCGCCATGCCCAACGGCTGGGCGTTGGCGGGTGCCGCGGCGGCACTGGCGGCGGCGCTCCTGAGGCCGGGGCTGCTCGGTCCCGCCACACGGGCCTGGCTGTTCCTCGGTCGCCTGCTGCACCGGGTGTTTAGCCCGTTGGCCATGGGAATCATCTTCTTTCTAGTGGTGACGCCGCTCGCGCTCGCGATGCGCCTGACCGGGAGGGACCCGATGCGGCGCCGATTTGAGCCGGCAATGCCCAGCTATTGGATCCGTCGCGATCCCGCCCCCCAGCCGGATACGATGAGAAACCAGTTTTAGCGTTTGGCGCCGCGGTTCGCCAAGGCGTGTGCCATCCGGGCGGGGAAGTGGGGTGCTTCAGCGGATGTTCAGGCCGCGGATGAGGGCGGCGCGAAAGCTGTTCTCGGGGTGCCGAACCAACACCCTGCTTCCCGCTCTGACTTAATCGCCGCAATCGTGGATAATGCGGCTGGCGGAACGATGCACCTCGGAGGTTTCATGTTGCTGCGGGAACTCTGGCTCTACATGCGCGTGCGCAAGAAGTGGTGGCTGCTGCCGATCCTGGTGGTGCTACTGCTGCTCGGCGGGCTGATCGTGCTGACCGAGGGAAGCGTTGTCGCGCCGTTCATCTACACCGTCTTCTAGCATCCCGTATGCGCGTGCTCGGCATTTCGGCGTTTTACCATGACAGCGCCGCTGCCCTAGTCGTGGATGGCGAGGTGGTCGCCGCCGCCCAGGAGGAACGGTTCACCCGCCTGAAGCACGACCGGTCATTTCCGCGCGGCGCCATTGCCTGCTGCCTGGATGTGGCCGGCCTGTCGCTGGACCAAGTCGATCTCGTCGCCTTCTACGACAAGCCGTTCCTCACGTTCGAGCGCCTGCTTGAGACCTACCTGTCCTTCGCGCCCAGGGGGTTTCGGTCGTTTTCGGCAGCCATGCCGACCTGGATGAAGGAGAAGCTGTTCCAAAAGCGCCTGCTGGGGCAGGCGTTGCGCGGCTTCGACCCCGATTTCGATAGCGAAGCGAAACTGGTGTTCGCCGAGCACCACCAGTCGCACGCGGCCAGCGCTTTTTTCCCGTCGCCGTTCGATTCGGCCGCCGTGCTCACCATCGACGGCGTCGGGGAATGGGCAACGACGACGCTCAGCTTGGGCGAAGGCAACCGAATTGAGGTGGTGCGCGAGCTGCACTTTCCGCATTCCCTTGGCCTGCTCTACAGCGCCTTCACGCAATATCTCGGCTTCCGGGTCAATTCCGGCGAGTACAAGGTCATGGGGTTGGCGCCCTACGGCGAACCGCGGCACGCCCGCGCGATCCTCGACCGCCTGATTGATGTCAAGGAGGACGGCACCTTCCGCTTGGATATGAACTACTTCGGATACTGCACCGGGCTGCGGATGACCAACCGCCGCTTCGAGGCCCTGTTCGGCCAGCCCGCCCGCAGGCCCGGGGACCGGCTTGAGCCGTTCCATATGGATGTCGCCGCCTCGGTGCAGGCGGTCACCGAGGAGGTGGTTGAACGCCTGGGACGGTCGATTGCGAACGAGACGGGAGCCCGCAACCTGTGCCTTGCCGGCGGGGTTGCCCTCAACTGCGTCGCCAACGGCAGGCTGTTGCGCAGCCGCGCCTTCGAGAATGTCTGGATTCAACCGGCTGCGGGGGATGCCGGAGGCAGCCTAGGCGCCGCCTTGGCGGCCTATCACCACCACTTGGGCCACCCCCGGCACCGGACGACAGGCGGCGACGGGATGCGGGGCGCCTATCTCGGCCCGGCATTCGACGACGAGACGGTCGCGGCGCGATTGGCGCGGGCGGGGGCGCGCTTCCGCCGCCTAGAGGACGCGGAGCTATTGGAAAGCGCCGTCAACGCGCTGGCCAGCGGCTGGGCGCTGGGCTGGTTCCAAGGCCGGATGGAGTTCGGCCCCCGGGCGTTGGGAAACCGCTCGATCCTCGGCGACCCGCGCTCGCCGGCCATGCAGCGCTCCCTGAACCTGCGCGTCAAGTTTCGGGAAAGCTTCCGTCCCTTCGCGCCCTCGGTGCTGCGCGAGGATGTTGCGGACTGGTTCGAACTGGATATCGACAGCCCTTACATGCTGGTCGTGGCCGATGTCCGGCAGGAGCGCCGCCGACCCCTTTCCCAAGCGGACGAAGCGCTGGAGGGGGTGGACCGAGTCAACGCCGTGCGCTCCGAGATTCCCGCCGTGACCCACGTGGACCATTCGGCGCGGATTCAGACGGTGGGACGGGACACCAACCCCAAGTACCACGCGCTGCTATCCGCGTTCAAGCAGCGCACGGGCTGCCCGGTGCTGGTCAACACCTCGTTCAACGTGCGCGGCGAACCGATCGTGTGCGCGCCGGAGGACGCGTTCCGCTGCTTCATGGGCACCGATATCGAGGCGCTGGCCGTGGGCAACTGCTTCCTGCTGAAGAACGAACAGGATGCAGCGCTCAGGCGCGACTACCGCCGCGAGTTCAAGCCGGACTGAGTGCAGATAATGGAGCGTGTGCGAAATTACCTGCAGTATGGATGTGGTTGGTCGGCACCGAAAGGCTGGAGAAATTTCGACGCGTCGCCCACGCTGCGCTTTGAGCGCCTGCCGCTGATAGGAAGGCTATACACCCGAAACAGCCAGCGATTTCCTGAGAATGTTGAGTACGGGGATATCGTAAAGGGCCTGCCGGTCGCCGAGGAATCGTTCCATGGTGTCTATTGCTCTCATGTGCTGGAGCACCTGTCCTTGGCCGACTTCAGGACGGCTTTGATCAACACATGGCGTATTCTGAGGCCTGGAGGGGGGGGGTATTTCGCCTCGTCCTGCCGGATTTGGAGCACATGGTTAACCGGTACATCGACGACTGTTCGGAAAGTGCTGCTCACACATTTATGACGGACACCGGGTTGGGGGCACTGAAGCGGGACCGCAGTTTACGCGGTTTCGTGGTCTCCTATATGGGCAATTCGAAACATCTATGGATGTGGGACTTCAAATCCATCGCAGCGGAGCTTTCACGTGCCGGATTCACCGGCATCCGCAGGGCGGCCTTCGGCGACAGCCCGGATGCCGCCTTTTCGGAAGTGGAAGAAAAAGATCGGTGGGAGAACTGCCTTGGTGTCGAATGCAGAAGGCTTGCTTGATATCGCCTGCATTCGCTGAAGGGCAATATGGCAGGCATGTGGAGTATCCGCGTGTCAGGGAACTGGCGCGTTGTGTTTCGCTTCGAAGGCGACAAAGCAGTGGATGTGGACCTGATGGATTACCATTAGGCTAGTAAACTAGGAGGATGGCGATTATGGCAATGCTGAATCCCTGTCATCCGGGCGAGACGTTGCGTGACGATCTTGCGGCGGAGGGGCTCACAGTGACTGATGCGGCAGAGCGGCTCGGCTGCGCACGGCAGGCGCTGTCCGAGTTGCTCAACGGAAAAATCGGAATCTCTCCGGCGATGGCACTGGCGCTGGAGAGACTGGGATGGAGCGATGCAAGCTGCTGGATGCGTCTCCAGGCAGCCTACGATCTGGCCCAGGAACAGCGTCAACGTGCGGCTTGACCATGCCAGCGCTGGTTGGCCGTCCGTCACGCGGAAAGGGATGAATGCGAGCAGTAGTCACGGGAGCAGGGGGGCATAGGGCACCATCTTGTCAGCCGCCTCAAGGACGAGGGCCATTGGATGCGGGGAGTGGACCTGAAGATGCCGGAGTTCGAGGGCAGCGCGGCGGACGAATTCCTGGTTGCGGATCTTCGGCGCTATGAAAACTGCGTCCGGGCTAGCCGATATTGCGGCATCATCGTTCGGAGCGCAAAAGTTGGATCAGGCTGGCCGGCGAGCGCCAAGATCGCCTTGGGCAGCCAGCGCAGCTTAAGCGGCCTCAACATCGCACCGTATCAGTTCCTCGCACACCGCCGCTTGGGCGCTGTGGAGATGTGCTGGCCACCCCTTGGAGAGGCCGGCGCGCAAACCCGCTAGGGCATCAATTTTCTTTCTGCCGGCCAGCAAAAAACAGTGCTCGGTCGCGATCTTTCGATTGGGCGATTTTTTCCGCAAGATTGGCATCAAACCGCATGGTTCAATTATGCCCGATACCAGTAGGGCGATGGGCGTTCGGCGCTATGTATAATCCGACGCGAGTTTTGGTGATGCCTCATGCAGGATAACCCTTTAAATAGCCAGCCGTTTCCGGTGCCTAGCCGCTCCCAAGGCCCACTTTCCCAAGAAGACCAAGACGCTTGCGTTGAAGAGATCGTCAAGCGGATCGTGGCGGGGTTCAATCCCAAGCGGATCTTTCTTTTCGGATCACGCGCCCGTGGCGACCACCATGCGGATAGCGATGTGGACCTGCTTGTGGAGGTGGAGGGGGGCGACCCATTCAAGCTGGGGGTGGACATGCGCAGGGCTGTATTCCGAAGCCCGCTGGGCAAGGACATCGTCGTCGTTCCCAAGGAGGACTGGGAGGGGCGTGCGAAGTCCATGTTCGACATTGTGCGCTACGCTATGGGCGATAGGGCTGTGTGCCTTCATGAGCGATGACGCGCCCCGGGCGACCGCATACAGCCTTGATCTCATTGGGACAGCAATGAAATGACCTGACTTCGTGGCACAATGCCGATGATGGCGCTGCTCGACGAAAACTACCGGGATGATGGTCGCCTGCGCGAACAGGATCGGGTTTTGGCGGCGGACTTCCTGGCGGACGAAGACCGTGCCCAGATCACCGGGCGCGCGCGAACTACTACCGGCAGCGCATCGCGCGGCTGACGCGCCGCAACATCGAATTCGGCAATCTGGCAAGGAGGCTCGCTCCGCTTTTCGAGGGCCGCTCGGGAGGCAGCAGATCGCAAGGCTCCAAGCGCCACGGGTCGCCGTAGGTGACTGCGATCCGCGAATTAACGACCGGGGCTGATTGGAATGCGGAATTGTATTGGGTAGCCACAAGCTGGCATCGATAGCTTTCACAATGGCATCTCACAATTCAACGCCCTATGCCATGCGCCGCCCTTGAAAACCAGCCCTGCCGCGGCGAGGGTGGCAAGGACGATTATGAGGGGGTTGCCAAACCGTTCAGGCATACAAGTGGCCCTTGGGAAGAACTGTGGGTGCTAGCATACACGCCTTTCTTTCTGCCCATTCCGTGATCCTATTCAGTCACACTTTCGGAGAGCGAGACGTGGCGGAAGGTAAGAAGAAAGCCCCAAGCATATCCCACCGCAAGGGTTAGAATAGCAAAGAATGCCTATGCTGGCGGCGAGTGTTATGCAGACCGCTCCGCCCGGGATTCCCGCAGGTGGCGTTCATCACGTGGAGAGGGATTAATGCGAGCAGTAGTCACGGGGGCAGGGGGGTTCATCGGCCACCATCTTGTCAGCCGCCTTAAGGGCGAGGGCCATTGGGTGCGGGGAGTGGACCTGAAGAGGCCGGAGTTCGAGGGCAGCGTGGCGGACGAGTTCCTGGTTGCGGATCTTCGGCGCTATGAAAACTGCGCCCGGGCGGTGGCTGGCGCAACCGATGTGTACCACCTTGTCGCCGACATGGGGGGCATCGGCTACATCACCGCTAACCATGCTCGGCTGAGTCGGAACAACACCCTGATCGACTGCCATATGCTGGAGGCGGCTGTCGCCGACGGAGCGGCGCGGCGCTACCTCTACACCAGCTCGGCGTCCGTCTATCCCAGTTTTTTGCAGGCGAGTGCCGACGCGACCTCGCTGCGGGAGGAGCAGGCGGTTCCGGCCGATCCCGAAAAGGGCTACGGATGGGAGAAGCTTTACGCGGAGCAACTCGCGTCCTACTACCGCGAGGAGCAGGGCCTCGACACGCGCATCGTTCGGTTCCACAACATTTACGGTCCGCTGACTGTTTACGACGGCGGCAAGGAAAAGGCGCCGGCGGCCATCCGCCGAAAGGTCGCGCAGGCCGGGGACGGCGAGGATATCGAGGTTTGGGGCGACGGTCGCCAGACGCGCAGCTTCTGCTATATCGACGACTGCATCGAGGGGCTGCGGCGCATCATGGAGTCGGGCCATGCGCTGCCGATCAATCTGGGAACGGAGGAGCTGGTCACGGTCGATGAATTAGTCGATGCCGCCTGCGCGGCGGCGGGAAAGCGCTTGGGGCGGCGGTGCGACCGGTCCAAGCCTGAAGGCGTGCGCGGGCGCAACAGCGACAACGCGCGCTTGCGCGAGGTGATTGGCTGGCAGCCCGAAACGCCGCTTCGCGAAGGCATTGCGGCCACCTATCGATGGATCGCCGACCGCTTGGCGGAGTGACCAGGGGCATCCGAACGGACGGCCGCTTATCGCCTTGAAGCTCGTTATCCACGACTTCGCGGGCCATCCGTTCCCAATGCAGCTCGGCCGGACGCTGGCCCGGCGGGGGCACCGGGTGCATCATCTGCACTGCGAGTCGCTGGTTGGCGCCAAGGCCGATCTGGAGGTTGGGGAGAATGATCCGGCGGGGCTGGCTGTCGAGGGCGTGGGCGGCAGGCGCCCAATGGCCAAGGGCAGCCTTGTCCGCCGTCTGGCAATGGAGAACGCCTACGGGCGCCGTGCCGCCGCGAAGATAGCGGCGGCCAAGCCGGATGTCGTGCTGTGCGCCAACACGCCGCTCGACGCGTTGCGCTGGATTGTTCCCGCCTGCCGCCGTCGCGGCGCCGGATTCGTGAGCTGGCTTCAGGACCTCAACAGCGTGGCGGCCGCCGACATCCTGCCCCGCAAGATTCCCGTTTTCGGCGGGCTGGCGGCGCGGCGCTACCTGCGGCTGGAGCGTTCGCTGCTGCATCGCAGCGACCATATCGTGGCGATTTCGGAGGACTTCCAAAGCCACTTGGAGAGCATCGGCATCCCGGCGGGGGCGTGGAGCGTCATCCGCAACTGGGCGCCTCTCGACGAGCTGCCGATGCGCCCGCGCCGGAATCCTTGGGCTGAGCGCCACGGGCTGACCCATGGATTCAATATCGTTTACACCGGCAACCTCGGCCTCAAGCACAATCCCCAACTGCTGCTCGACTTGGCCCGGAACCCGCCGGCGCCCAACGCCCGGGTGGTGGTGGTGTCGGAGGGCATCGGCGCGGACTGGCTCGCCCGCCGCAAGCGGGCGCTCGGCCTCGACAATCTGGCGCTGCTGCCGTTCCAGCCCTACGCGGCGCTGCCCGATGTCATGGCGGCCGCGGATATCCTGCTGGCGCTGCTGGAGCCGCAGACGCAGCCGTACTGCGTGCCCAGCAAGGTGCTTTCATACTGCTGCGCCGGACGCGCCATCGTGCTCTCGGCGGATGCCGGCAACCTCGCCAGCCGAATTGTCGCAGGGCAGGGCTGCGGCCGGGCGGTGGCGGCCGGCGACGGCGCGGCGGTCGCCGAGGCGGTTTCCGAACTCCTGCGGGACGACCGGGAACGGGAGGCTTGCGCCCGCCGCGCACGGCGCTACGCCGAGCAGTCCTTCGATATCGAACCCATCGCCTCCAGGTTCGAGGAGTTGCTGCTGCGGGTCGTCGAGCGGCGCCAGCAGGGCTAGCCGATCCCACGGCATCATCGGGCGGGGCGCAAAAGTTGGATCAGGCCGGTTGGCGGACGCAGCGCCGCAACCGCCAGCGAGCTTGGCCGCTGGTCGAGAAACGTCAATGTTCGGCTAGCGCCAAGATCGCTTTGGGCAGCCAGCGCGGCTTAAGCGGCCTCAACATCCCACCGGATCCCAGCGCTCGCTTTGTGGCCGCATTCTCATGCTCGCCCAGTCTCCCATCGAAGGGATGGCGAGCGAATACACATCGGCGCGGTCTTTGGTGACGATTCCCTTGTCCACGAGCTCTTCATAGATGTCGGCGCTATCTTCGGTGGATATGCCAACCTTCGATTTCCCGAGCTTCGCGCTCGAAGCTATGGTGTCGTAAATCAGGTCCCCCAACTCGACCGCGCCATCAAGCTCTCCCTTTCGCGAAATTGCCGCGATAATTCGGCATGACAACTTCTTGTCCCGATCCAACAGCCCCGATTCCACCCGTTCGTCATAATAGCGGAAGCGCCGCCCGTCGCTGCCGCGCTTGATACGGTCGGAATCCACCCGTTCAAAATTCCCATCACACCGTATCAGTTCCTCGCACACCGCCGCTTGGGCGCTGTGGAGATGCGCTGGCCATCCCTTGGAGAGGTCGGCGCACAAATCCGCCAAGGCATCAATCCGATCCCCTTCCACACCCAACACTTTCGAGAGCATCATGCGGGACGAATGCACGCAGCACTCATGTTCAAGCGCGCCAATCTCACGAGTGGCATCCGCCGCCGGTCTGGATAGGCCGGGGATATTTTTTATCCGGTTTTTGGTTCGGCCCAATCCAGTGAGCAACACCACGCATGGCACTTCAATGCCTGTCTGATGGAGTGTGCGAAGCATGAGCTCGTGGGATTCCGGCAACGCGTGGGCTTCGTCGATATGAACGACTAGCGCCGCCCCTTTGCTTCTGGCGGAAGAAATCATATTGGCCACCGCATCGGTGAGCGGCTCGCCCAGAATGCGGTTGCAGCCTGCTTCCACTAAATCCTTGATCGCATTCGATGCTTTCCCCTTTAGCGAGGTTGCCGAATCCTTGAAAGCCTTGGCAAGCCATTCCGCACTGAACGGGGTGGTCGGAGCCACTTGCGCAAAGACGGCTTTCCGCGAAAATTTTTTTTTGAGTTGGTGGCCTATTGAAGTTTTGCCGCATCCCGGAGCGCCTTGGAAAATACGGAGCACCGCTTGCTCCGAATCGGCGGCTTGCGCCAACCCCTTCGCAAATGAATCAATTTCTTTCTGTCGGCCGGCAAAAAACAATGCTCGGTCGCGATCTTTCGATTGGGCGATTTTTTCCGCAAGATTGGCATCAAACCGCATGGTTCAATTATGCCCGATACCAGTAGGGCGATGGACGATCGGCGCCAAGAACCCATGACTTGCCCGCGCTTGTTAATGCGGTAAGCGAGGACAGCCAAGACCGCCTTTGGGAGCGGATTGAAGAAGGCGCGAGAAGCTTGCTTGATGAAGTGTGCCAGCGCTACCTGATTTACCGTTACCCTGTTGAAACGGGCGCCCACAGCACCCCACCAGAACCGGCCACGTGGGAGAATGAAATGACCTGACTTCGTGGCACAATGCCGATGATGGCGCTGCTCGATGAAAACTACCGGGATGATGGTCGCCTGCGCGAACAGGATCGGGTTTTGGCGGCGGACTTTCTGGCGGACGAGGACCGTGCCCAGATCACCGGGCGCGGGGTGCCGTTCTTTTCCGGGCGCGAGTCCGAACTCAGCGTCTTCCGGCGGGTTGCCAACACCCTGTCGCGCGGCCGGCCCGGCAACGCTTCGATCGTGGTGGAGGGGCCGCCCGGCGTGGGCAAGAGCGCGCTGATGTGCCAATTCATGGAGGAGATGCGGTCCCTGCCGCCGGCCGGGGAGCGGCGGTGGCTGCCCGTGCCGCTAGCCGCGGGCAGCGCGGAATCGCCGCCGGACATCGCCGACGCGATCGACGCGGCCATTGTTTCCAAGCTGGCGGCGGACCTGCTGGCATCGGAATCCGCCGAAGCCACCCTCTTGGAAAGGCTCGGCGACTATTGGGGCAAGCTCGAGCCGGGGAGGGCGAGGGCCAAGGCCAAGGAGTTCCTGGACCGGGGCGGAAGCGTGCTGGGCTTCTCGCTCGGCGCCTCGCGCGAGGGGCCGCCGAGGTCCATCGCGCAGGCCGCCGCCCGGCGTCCCGCTTGGCAGTCCTGGCAGATCGTGCTGATGATCGACGAGGCGCAAGGCATCAAGTCCGGCGAGCAGCATGCGGGGGCCGGGACTTTGAGCGCTTTGCACCAGGGCATCGTCAGGGCGCCGGTCTCGTTCTGCGCCTTCGGCCTGCCCGGAACGTTGCTGGCCTTGGGCGATGTGGGCGTTTCCCGTCTGGCGGATGGTCGGAGCATCCATCTTCGCGGCCTCGATAGCCGGGCCGCCGGACAGACGGTGGAGCGGTGCTTCAAAGCATTCGGCGTGCGCGGCGGCGCGGCGTGGCGCGAGGCGATTCTGGCCCGTGCCGCCAATTGGCCGCAGCATCTGGCCGTGTATCTCAACGCCGCCGTCCGCCAGCTCCGCGAGACAAGTCCGGAGCGCATGGATGCGGGAAGCGCCGGCTTCGAGGCGGCGATGCGCGAGGGCGACCGGGCGCGCGCGAACTACTACCGGCAGCGCATCGCGCGGCTGACGCGCCGCAACATCGAATTCGGCAATCTGGCAAAGAGGCTCGCTCCGCTTTTCGAGGGCCGCGAATCACGGCTCCCCGCCGCCGACCTGACGACAGCCATCAGGGCGGCGTCGCCGGATTTGTCCGACGCGGATATCACGCGGTTCGTGCAGGATGCCGAGCACAGCGGATTCCTAGTGCTCGCGGACGACGAATACGCCTATTCGATGCCCATCCCCTCGTTCGCCCGACACTTGCTCGGCAACGGATAGACGGGGAAACACTATGGATGGTTTCCGGCCAGAAGCGGCGTTTGACTTAGGGGAACCAGATGCGGCGAACCCGCACAGAGCTGTGTGTCCAAGTTCAGGCATATGTGGGATTTGCACCAAGTTTGACGTAGGGTTTGCTTGGCTGGCGTAGTGATGCTATGGCTCTTATTCACCATGGTCCGCCTCACCATAAGCTTAGCCGAGCGCACCCATCGTGCCTTGAAGGAGGCGGCCAGCGGTAATAGGCGGATCAGGACCAGCCGATGCCGAGGTCATTGGTCGGGGCGCAAAAGCCGGATCAGGCCGGTTGGCGGGCGCAGCGCCGCAACCGCCAGCGAGCTTGGCCGCTGGTCGAGAAACGTTAATGCCCGACGGGCGACCAGTGCGAACACCAGCCACTCGCCAATGGCCAGCGCCGCTGCGGCGCCGTCCGCGCCTAGGCCGGGCGCGAGCGCGGCGGCGGTGGCCAGCGCCAGCGCGGCGACCGGCGTGTAGGCCACCGCGATGCGCTGGCTGCGGTTCGCCGCCGTCAGCGCAGTGCCTGCGGCGGTCCACAGCAGCGTGGCTAAAGCGGCGGCGAGCAGGAACGCGAACAGCGGCTGGCGCGCGACGATCTCCCCGCCGGTCCAGAGCGCTGCCGCTTGGGGGCCGACCATCAGCAATGCCAGCAGAGCCGCCGTGCCGCACCAGAGCGCGAATTGCACTGCTTGGGTGTTCAGTTGCCGCAGCCGCGCGCGCTCGCCCTGTCCATGCGCGAACGTGGCCTCGACGCGCAGCGTGACGAATAGGATGCCGGCAAGATGCACCGGAGCCCGGGCCAGGAGGCGCAGCGTGGTGAAGACGGCTGCTGCGGCTGGGCCGACGATGGCGCTGATTACCACGACGGGGCCCTGAATCACCAAAGCGTTGCCGAGCGCCAGCCCCGAGAGGCCCAGCGATGCCGGGGCGAGGAGGCGCATCTCCGCGATGGAGGCCTCGGCCAGTCCTGGGCGCAGCCAAGGGCTGTGCCGCCGCGCCAGCGCGGCCACGCACGCGAGCCCCGCCAGCTCGGCGAGCGCCAAGGCTAGGGCCGCTTCGCCTGGTCCGCCTCCAAGGGCAATGGCCAACGCGGCCAAGGCGAAGCCGGTGGCGCGCGTCAGGGCGAGCACGAGGGCCAGCAGTCCGTACTGGCCCGCAGCGGTGAGGCCCGCCCCGAACAGCCCGGATTGCAGGTGCGCCAGCGCCGTAGCGATGAGCAGTGGCAGCACGATGCCGTCTTCGCCCAACTCGGCGAGTCCCAGCCAAGCAGCCAAGGGCGTGAAGCCGAACAGTGCGCCTCCCGCCGCCGCAGCCCCTAGGGACAGGCCGGTAACCAGCGCCCAAGCGCTTTGAAATCCCGCCCGGGCGCCCGCGATATCGCCGCGCGCCGCCCGCATTGCGGTTTCGTTGGCCATCGTGGCGGAATAGCCGAAATCGACCATCATGAACCAGCTCTGTAGCGCGATGGCGACGAGCCATTCCCCGTACAGGGCGATGCCCCAGAAGTGGAGGTGCAGAGGAACCCCGGCCATTTGGATCGCAAAGCCGACTGCGTAGCCGGCGCCATGACCGCCGAGCCCGCGTCGAATTCTCAAATGCGGCGCGGGGCGCGTCGCCCCGGAGGATGCCGCCGGTCCGGGCCTCAAAGAGCGTTCCGGTCGCCGGCCAGCATCGGCACGCTTCGCGCCACGATCCACAGGTCCAGCCAGACCGACCAGCGGCTCACGTACCAGAGGTCGTGGTCAACCCGCCGTTGCATGTTCTCGACGGTGTCGGTTTTTCCCCGAAGCCCGTGGATTTGCGCCCAGCCGGTAATTCCCGGTTTGATTTTGTGCCGCAGCATATAGCCCGGAATCAGCCGCCGGTAGTGCTCGTTATGGTCAAGCGCGTGCGGCCGGGGGCCCACCACGGACATATCGCCGCGCAGCACATTGAAAAACTGCGGCAGCTCGTCTAAGGATGTGCGGCGAAGAAAGGCCCCGACCGGCGACAGCCGGGAGTCGTTGGCGCGCGCCTGCTGAATGTTCCGGCCATCTTGCATCACCGTCATGGTGCGGAACTTGAGAACGCGGATTGTGCTGCCGTCGATGCCGTGGCGGCGCTGCCGGAACAGCACGGGGCCGGGCGAGGTGAGCTTTACCGCGGCGGCGATCGCCAGCATCGGAACGGTGGCCACCGCCAGCACGGCGCAAGCGAGGATGATGTCCTCGGCGCGCTTGATCCAGCCGTTAATGCCAACGAACGGCGTCTCGAAAACACTGACTAGGGGTTGGCTCCCGAGGCTTACCCATTGGGCATGCGCCAGCTCTTCGGTCAGGGGTGTCGGGACGATGTACACGTTCGCCGGCGTGTCGGAGAGCGCCGCGACAAGCTTGCGGGCGGACTCCTCCTCGCTCGGCGGAAGCGCGATGAACACCGCCGAGAACTCCCGCCGCGCGGCCCGCTCCACCAGCGCGGAGAAGTCGCCCAGCAGCGGCGCGGGCAATCCTTCCGGCGCGCCGCGCTCGGCGAAAAATCCCGCCATCGCCGCCGCCGGGGCGGCTTCGGACTGGAGAAGCCGAGCGAAACCGCTGGCCCGCGCGCCGCTGCCGGCAATGGCTATTGGGGCTGTCTTGCGGGAGGATCGCATGAGGCGCGCGGCAAGATGGCGCGCGGCCCGCCAAGCGATCAGGCCGAAGGCCGCGAACACAGCCCACAAGCCGATGCCCATCCGCGAGTAGTTCCCGGTCAGCTTGGTCATCCAGCTAATAACCAGCAGGCCGCCCAGCGCCAAAGCCCAAGCGATCAGGACGGTGCGGAACTCCCCGGTTAGCGTAGAGGCGCTGCGCCGCCCGCCGATGGCGGCGAGCAGGTAGAGCAACACGGCACCCACGCCGGCCAGCACATAAAGATCGGTGTTATCCAAATCGCGCAGCAGGTAGGCCAGCCAAAGCGCCGACACGATGGCCAGCACATCCCCGCACACGGCGGCGGCATCGGCGGCGGGCCGTTTTCGGGTCGGGATCATCGGCGCGGCCTTGCCATTGGCGGCCAAGGAGCCGCCAATGCGCCGTTGGCGGAAGCTTGGTGCGCTCTGTGCGGGCTCATAAACATACCGGAATCTGACTCGCGCGAATGGCGCGAAGTTTCGCGCCAGCGAAACTCCAACGCGCCTGCGGCGCAATCCCCGATGCGGTACGATGGCGCTGACTTTAGGAAACCGTACGCCATGCGCCACAATCCATTGCGTCCGCGTTGGCCGACGCACCCTTTCCGAGGAGCCGGCGCTTGACCGCGCCGCCCAAGCCGACAGCCACGCGCCCTATGGACGGGCTCTTGGCGGCATTGCGCCTCGCCCTCCAGTTGGGCGACGGACGGGACGATGCGCGCGCCTGCGCGGGCATTGCGGACTGGGCGGCGGTGGCGCGGCTGGCAACGGGCCACCGGGTGCGGCCGCTGTTGCTCAAAGGGCTCGCCTCGGCTGCCGGCCGGGCACCCGAAAGCGGCCTTGAGGGGCGTCTTCGCAATCTCGCCGTCGCGCCTCGCATCCGCGGCCTGCGCCAACTCGCCGCGCTCGCGGAGATTTCCGAACGGCTGGCCGCAGGCGGCATCGATAGCATCGTGCTGAAAGGGTTGCCGCTCAGTCAGCAACTGCACGGCAATCCGCTGCTGCGCGAATCCATCGACATCGACCTGCTGGTCTCCCCGGAGCGTTTCGAGGAGGCGGCGGCAATCCTGCTCGAAACGGGCTGGCGCCGGGTTGGTCCGGACTTTGGGGAAACGCCGAGACGCAAGCAGTGGTACGACCGTTTGGTCCACGACTGCCCGTTCATCGGGCCTGGCGGCATTGTTGTGGAACTGCACCGCCGCCTTCTGGAAAATCCGTACCTGTTCAACGCACCTTTCGGACGCCTCTGGCAGGAGGGAAGGACGCAGACGGCGGGCGAACATGCCTACCGGGTGCTCGGCGATGGCCACTTGTTGTTCTACTTGGCCTTCCACGGCGCGGCTCACGGCTGGCATCGGCTGAAATGGCTTTGCGATATCGCCGCCCTGCTGGCGGCAGCGGACGAGCAGTGGCTGGCGCGGTCGTCGGCGCGCTGTCCTCGGGGGCTGGCGACGGCACTTGGCTCGGCGCTCTGCCTGTGCGGGCAGGCCTTGCACACGGCGCCGCCTGCCGCCTTGCTCAAACTTGCGTCGGATGGAGCGCGGGCGCGGCTCATTGCCCGCTTTGCTCGCCGCAAGTGGGCAGGCGAGCACACGCGGCAGCATTTGCGGGGATGGCGCCGAGTGCTGGTGGCGCTCGCGGACAGCTCCGCACGGTTTACTCTGAAAACGGATACTGGTTACATGCTGTTCGAGCTGGCCTCGCTGTTGGTCGCGCCCCGCGACTTCGACCGATTGAAACTGCCCGACCGCTGGCTCTGGCTGGCGCCGATTCTGCGCCCCGCGATTTGGATCGCCAAGGCGCTCGCAGGCCGTAGGGCGCACGGCGCCGCAGGCAATTCGGAACGCGGACGGTCGGCGTAGTTTCCTTGTTGTCATGGCGATGTTTGACGGAATCGAGGATGGCATCTCGGCGCAAACCCTAGTGCGATGCCATATTGAACGAATCGGAGCACCGGCACAAGACCGACGGCCAACCGCTCGCTGCCTTTCGCCGAGCGGGCAGGTTAATATGCGACGGTCTTATTGGCCTGCAACAACAAAGGCGCTGATCGAATGTCGCCGTCAGCCGTGATTCTCGGCGCGCTCGTCGCCTTAGCGGCGGTCGCGCCCCTGCCTTTCGGAAGCGTGCCCGAATGGGCCGGCGGCATGCTGGCGGGCAGCGTCGGCGCCCTTCTTGCCGCTTGGGGCGCGCTGGCCCTGCGGGGGTCGGTTCGGCTTGTTCGGCCCCCGGCCTGGTTTTGGCTGGCGGCGGGGCTGTTTTTGGCGGCGCTGGGCTGGGGGGTCGCGCAAACGCTGACCGGCATCCCGGCTGCGCCGTACGCCTTCCGAGGGGAGGGCGCGGAGGCAATCGGGCCGGTGGCGCTGGACCCGGCCGCAGGCCAGGCCGCCGCCGTGCAAATCGCCGCTTGCGCCGGCGTTTTCTGGCTGGCGCTGCAAACCGGACGGGATGCGAAGCGCGCCGCTTGGGCGTTCGCGGCCCTCGGTTTCGCCGCTGCCTTGCACGCTCTGTACGGGCTGTTGGCGCATCTGTCGGGAACCAACACCATCCTATGGTTTGCCAAGACCGCCTACCACGATGTCGTGACGGGAACCTTCGTTAACCGCAACACCTTTGCCACCCACGCGGCTTTGGGGCTGCTCTGCCTTGCCGCGGCGTTGCGCGGGGCTTTCGGAACCGCCTCGGCCCAAACAGCGCCAGGCCGGGAGCGCTTGCGCCGGCTGGCGGCCGAAGCTCCGGCGCGCAAGGCGCTGCTGCTCGCCGCGGCGCTGCTGGTCGGCAACGCCATCCTGCTTTCGGAGTCCCGCGCCGGCGTCGCGGTCGCTTTGCTGGGGCTGACCGCGTTGCTGGCGATGCTCGCCCTGCGCGCGAGACGGCCGCTTCTTGCAGTGGCCGCGACGGCGGGCGTATTGGGTGCCGGATTGCTGTTCGCCACATTGGGGGAAGGGCTCGAACGGCGGCTGTGGACGGCGGAAGAGGACTGGGAAGGCCGTCGGCAGATCGCCGCGGAGACTCTGGACGCCATCCATGCGGCGCCGCTGCGCGGCGTGGGGCTTGGCGGCTTCGAGGCGGCGCACCGGATGCATCGCGAAGCGGGCGGCGCGGTCCGCATCGAGCGGGCGCACAATGATTATTTGCAAACCGCGCTGGAACTGGGGGTGCCGGGCGCCTTGGCGTTTTTCACGTCACTCGGGACCTTGGCGTTCGCCTGCGCTTGGGGCGCGCTGCGGCGGCGGCGCAACGCCGTTTTTCCGGCTGCCGGGTTCGCCGCCTTCGTTTTGGTGGGGGCGCATTCCGTCGTGGACTTCAGCCTAAGGGTGCCGGCGGTGTCCGTGCTGTTCTCGCTGATGCTGGGCGTTGCGGTCGCGCAATCTTGGCGGGGGGGGGGGGGTGAAGAGAAGGACTGCTGTGTAACGCCGTAAACCGCCGCCGGCCCGCACTGGTCGAATGCCAGCGCTTACCCAGCCATGCCCGGCTCCCGCTGCGCCCCGGATTTGATGACCCCGCTGGAATGCCTTAAGGTAAGCCAAGGCCGCCGAACTCGAAAAATCCTATATTTGGTGAACCCGCGCACCGCAGCTTGATGCCTGCCGGATCGGATAAAATAACTTGGATGAATGTTTCGGACTCCGCCCCTCTTGCGCGCAACGAAGCGGTCGTGTTCACCGAACTCGACGGCGATGTGGTGATGCTCGATGCCAAAGCTGGGCGCTACTACGAACTCGACTCCGTGGGCAGCCGCATCTGGACGCTGCTTGAGGATAAGCCCACCTTGGCGCAGTTGCGGGACGCGCTGGCGGTCGAGTTCGACGTTGGCGGCGAAGCCCTCCTTGAGGATATCCACCAATTTATGAGCGAGCTTGCCAAGCGCGGGCTCGTCGCCGAGGCTGGCGATGAAGCGGAGTGAGCCGGTTTCCGCCGGCCCTAATCCGCCGCGCGTCCGCAAGCCGAAGGAAGGCGTGCGCCTGCTCGGCCCCGTGGATATCGCCCCCCTCGAAGCCATTCTCTCGCGCCTGACTGATAACGTCTGGCGCGCCGAGGACGAAAGCAAGCCGAACAAGTTCAGCTGCTTCCATCACACCCGCCATATGATTTTCCGCTTTAGCAGTTTCCGGGACGTCCGCGTTTTCCGCTCGCGCCCGGCCTGGCGCATCTGGAGCGGTTCGCTGCTGCCGGTAATGGCCGAGGCGAGCGCTGCCTACGGCTTCTCCGAACCGGTCTTTCCCAAGGCGATGTTCGCCCGGCTCGCCGCTGGCCACCGCATTGATGTCCACACCGACGGCTACAGCGCCGCCTGCCAAGCGCACAAGATCCACGTTCCGGTTCGCACCGAAGCCGCCGCCGTTATCGAGGTGGACGGCATCGAGCGCCATCTGCGCCAAGGGCACGCCTACGAGATCAACAACCTTATGTCGCACAGCGCCTTCAACGCCGGCGACCGCGACCGGGTGCATTTCATCTTCGAGGTGTTCGACGGATTCCCGCAGGGCGGCGGATGAAGGGCGGCGGCTGGTTCGCCACGTACGGGCTGCTCATTCGTTCCGAGTTGGCGCTGCCGCTATTCGCCCCCGCCGGGCCTGGCGAGCCGGATGCCGTCGTTCGCCTGGGCGCGGTGCCGGAGGCGCTGCCCCAACCCAGCCGCTCCCGGCGTTATTGGCAGGCGGCGCCCGGCGACTTCCTGCTGCGCTTCGGAGATGCGTTCCGCTGCCGCGTGACGGACGGCCGCGAAATCACGGTGCATCTCCTGGACGGCGGGCGCGAGCGGTTCCACTTTGCGAGTTCCGTCTGGACCGCCCTGCTGATGCAGCGCGGATTGCTGCCGCTCCACGCCAGCGCGGTATGGACGGAACAGGACGGCGCCGTTCTTATCATGGGCGACTCCGGCGCCGGCAAATCGACGCTCGCCGCAGCGTTGATGGCTCGGGGCTTCAATATGCTCACCGACGATGTGGCCGCACTGAGCGCCGCTGCGGGTTCGCCGCCCCGCGTCGCGCCCGGCTATCCGAATCTGCGCCTGAAGGCCGATGCCTTGGAACAGGTCGCCACTCTGCCCAACGGCATCGACGGCCTGACGCGGCACGGCACGGACAAGCATCTGCTGCCGGCGGAGAGGTTCGCCCGCAAGCCGCAGATTGTCCGTGCCGCCTATGTGCTCAAAAGAAGGACCGCCGAAGCGCTCGAACTGGAGAAAACGAGATCCGCCGAAGCCTTCCGAACCTTGACGCGTTTCATCCACCGCCCCGGGTACGTCCATGGATTGGGGCTTGTCGAGGCATACTTCAACATCTTGGCGAGCATCTCCGGGAAATTTCCGGTGACGCATGTGATCCGGCCCGCCGAGGGCATCAAGCCCCGCGCTTTGGCCCGCCGCATCGAATGCCATCTCGCCGACGGTTCCGTTTAGATCGCGCCACAGCCTGCGTTCGCTCGCGTGAGCCGACTAAAGCATCATCCTTTGTTTGATCTGCGGCTTGATGCCGCCCTAGTTGCTAGCTAATAGGATCAGGAGAGAGGCAGATAGTTCACCGTCTCTTCAGGATAGGTACCTCTCCCGCTCATAGTGAATGATTCGATCGTCATTTCGGTGATGGCGGGAGTGGACCAAGGCCGTTTTTCGGGAAGAGCCGGATCGTCTTTACGATGATTGGATCGGGGGGGGGGGGGTAGCTAAGTTGCGATTCGCGGTCGACTGGCGCTTCATTGGGTATTCCTTCTTCGGAGAGACGGATGGGTCAGTTCCCCTATCATAGCAGAGTTCCGCATTTGCTGACTCTTGGGCAACGCGTTTGGAACGGCACAAGAAAACCCCGCAAGCGGCGGCGTCAGTCCGTCTGCCAGTCGAGGAAGCTCAGGGCGCGTACGATTTTTCCGGGTTGCCTGCGGTCGTCGGGCAGCCCGGCACTGGCTTCAAGGTAGGCGCGCAGCCTCGCCATGTCGAGGTAGCGGGCGCGGGCCGGCGTGTCGGAGCGGGCGGCGAGCCGTCCGGCAATCAAGGGCAGCGCCTCGCTCAAGCTATCGAAGCAGGGGCGGTGGCGCGCCGGGTCCGTCTTGTCGGTATGCTCCGCAACGCATGGGGGCAGCACGGATTTCAGGGACTGCCGGAAAAACCAGCGCGAACTGCGGCCGTAGCGGAACTGCTCGGGCGGCAATCCAAGGACGAATTCAATCAGGCGCCGGTCGAGCAGCGGATAGCGGTACTCGATGCCCGTTCGGGCGCCGCTCGCCGCCCAGTCCTGGATGCGCTGCTCGAGATGTCCGCTCCCCAGCCGTACCAGTTGCGTCTGCCGGACGCTGACCGGCCGGGCGGCGAGCCTGCCCTGCGGCGGGCGCCGATGCTTGCGGGCCAAGGCCGGATGAACGAAGGATGGCCGCAGCATGCGGGGCCTTTGCCCCTTGAGCAGCGCGGAAACCGTATTCGAGGCACGGGGATGCACCAGCGGCAGAACCGCTTGGTGCGCCAGGAAGCGCCAGCTCCTCTGCCGTCGCCGCGCTTCCCTTAGCAGCTGGCGCCACCGCCCGCCCCGCAACAGCATGGGGTAGTAGTCCGCGCCGCTTGAGGAAGCGATTTCATCGCCGCCCCAGCCGGAAAGGATCACGCGCACATCCAATTCGGCGGCGCTGCGCTGCACCAGCGCCTCGTGCATCAGCACGCCTTGGTGGTCGGCCACCCGGGCGCCGTCGAGGCCGAGCCTTGCCAATGTGTGCTCCACCGAAACGGAGTGGTAGCGCGGATGGAGGCCCTCCTGCGCGCAAACCGATTCGATCAGGCGGTATTCGGAAGCCTCGTTCTCGGGCTGGGAATCGTTTGGCGGCGGATGCCAGCACAGCGCGTGCAGCCGCCGGGCCGAAGGCCGCAGCTCGCGGGCCGCCAGCACGGCCACGCTCGACGAGTCCAGCCCGCCGCTCAGATGCGCGCCGACCGGCCCGGCGCCTTGCAGCCGGTCGCGCACGGCGCGGCGGTAGTGGTCGAGGAATTCCCGCTGGTAGTCCTGGTTCGACCCGCGGCCCGCGGCGGGCGCGTCCTCCGGGCGCCACCAGCGCCGCAAGCGCTCGCCTCGCCCGTTGGCGGCGATGCTGTGGCCGGGCGGCAGGCTGCGCACGGCGCGGAAGAAGGTGCTGTTCGTATCCGGCGTATTGCCCATGAGGTTAATGACGGCATGGGCCTCGTCCAGATCATCCTCCACGCCGGACGCGGCGAGCGCCGCTGCAATGTCGCTGGCGAAGACGAAGCGCCCGCCGCCCGCCAAGGCGTAATAGAACGGACGGGCGCCCAGCGCATCGCGGGCGCAGAACAGCAGGCGCTTTGCGGGATCCCAAACCGCGAAGGCGTAGTCGCCGTGCAGCTGTAGGGGGCAGTTCTCGCCCCAGCGCCCGTAGGCCCGCAGGATCAGCCCGCAATCGGTTGCGCCGATGCTTTCCGCAGCGCCGAGGCCGAGGGCGCTGGCGAGTTCGGCGCGGTTGTCCAGCCGCGCGTCGGCCACGGCGATCAAGCCCCGGTCGGAGCATCGGGCTTGCCAAGCGTCTTCTTGCCCTTGTTCCCCGGCATCGGCCCGCAGCGCCCGGTATCCGAAGGAGACGGCGCCCCCGTTGATCCGCCCCGCGCGCCCTAGTCCCGGCAATTCGGCTAGCATCGCGCCGATAGGGTCCCGGTTCGGATCCGGGTTCGCGGCATCGCCCGCTGCGCCCCGGTGGCATACCCCGCAAATTGTCCGCGCCAATGCTCGACTCCTATTTTCATCCCGCTTCTCATCGAAACCGGGCACCCGTTATTGTGCCAGTTGTTGGAGCAGCCCCGCCAGCATGCCAAGCAAATGCCAGCCTTGCCCCGCAGTAGAGGCCGCACCTGCAAGGGCGACCCGAACCACAATTGCGCTCTCCCCCTATCGGGATTTGACGGCTAAATCTCAACCCGCATCAATGGATGAAAATCAACCAAGGCTTGGTTGATTTTCATCCATTGATCGGTATCATCCGTGCCTTGTTAGGCCGTATCGTCAGATCAGATTGCCACCATGCCAGCTCGTCAATCCCCCAACACTCCGGCTCGGTTGTTTGAACGCCACATCGCCGACGCGGTTCGCGAGGCGTTGACGGATACCCCGGTCGTCTGTCTGCGCGGGCCGCGTCAGACCGGGAAAACCACGCTCGCCCAGCACTTGGCAAACGGCTCGCCGCCGAGAGCCTATGTCACTCTCGACGACGATGCCACCCGCGCTGCCGCGCAGGCCGACCCCGTCGGGTTTCTGGCCGGATTGCCGGGGCCGACCACCATTGATGAGGTTCAGCGCGCGCCGGAACTCGCGCTCGCGCTGAAGGCGGCGGTGGATGCCGACCGCCGACCGGGGCGGTTTCTGCTCACCGGCTCAGCAGGCGGGCCGCTTTGGGCGCCGTTTGCCGAGGCATTGGTGGGAAGGATGGAAACGCACACGTTGTGGCCTCTGTCGCAGGGTGAAATGGCTGGCGTGCGCGAGACCTTTGTCGAGCGCGCGTTTGCAGCAGACCTGTCCGCCATCGGCGCCCAGCATCCCAGCGGGCCGCCTCCGCAGGTTAGCCTCGAACCCGAAACGCCCCGGCAGTTGCTGGCCACGCGGCTTTGCGCAGGCGGCTTTCCAGAGGCGGTGGCCCGCAAAGCCCGCCGCCGCCACGCTTGGTTTGATGCCTATGTCGAGGGGATCACCCAACGCGACATCCGTGACCTTGCCAGCATCGTGCGCGGCCCGGAACTGTCGCGTCTGCTCGCGATGCTCGCCAGCCGAGCCTCCCAGCCCGTCAACTTCGCCGATCTGTCGCGCTCGCTCAGCATTCCGCAAACCAGCCTGAAACGCTATGTCGCGCTGTTCGAGGCCACCTTCCTGATCCGCTTCCTGCCCGCTTGGACGGCGAACATCGGCAAGCGGCTGGTCAAGGCGCCGAAACTCATCTTCAACGACCCTGGCTTGCTGGCGCATCTGCTCGCCACTGATCCTGACCGCCTCGACGCCAACCCGACCCTCTTCGGTCCGGCGCTGGAGAACCTGGTCGCGGCGGAGCTTGGCAAGCAGCTGGGATGGTCTGCAAAACAGTGCCGCCTGCACCACTTCCGCACCCACTCGGGCATCGAGGTGGACTTGGTGCTGGAAAGCTCCGCTGGCGATATCGTCGGCATCGAGGTCAAGGCTGGCGCCAGCCTGCGCCCGAACGCGGCGCGGGGGCTGCGCACGTTAGCCGGGCTTGCGGGCAACCAGTTTGCATGCGGCATCATCCTCTACGCCGGCAATGCCTCGGTGCCGTTTGGCAATCGCATCCGCGCGCTGCCGATTGATGCGCTTTGGGCCTGACCCGCGTAGTCCGCGAACAGCGATGGCATCCGCCGCCGGGCGGCTATGAATTCCGGCGGGAATCGGCGAAATCGTAGCCGAATTCCGCGATGAGCTTGCGCTCCCTCAGAGCGACCAGCTCCCGCAGCTCGTTGCTGTAGCGGCCCGTGAACCCCTTGCCGCGCGGGGAGGCGTTCGCGGGGGGTTCCAGTTTGAGGTAGGCGGCGATGTTTTTGGTGATCGGCGCCCCGGTTTCCTCGAACAGCAGCAGCGCCTCCTCGCGGAGATTCTCGAACCGGCCGTAAAGAATCCTCCGCTCCTGCTTGGGGTGTGCGGGTTCAGGCACATGTGGGACTGGGGTTGTTTCCGCCTTGGCGGAGCGGGGACGGAACATCAGGTCGAACAGCCAGCCGTAGTAGCCGGCGCCGTCGGGATAGCGGGAGAAGTCCTCCGACATGAGTCCGGGCCCCTGCCTGCGCCCCGGCCCCCTCGCGGCCGTCGTTTTGGGCGCTGCCGCCGCCAGGCGGCGCAGCAGCGCGCGGCTCTCGCCGCTGCCGTCCCCGAGATTGAGAAACCGCGCGACCGTGCGCTCGAAGTCCAGCGCGCCCTGCTCGGAGAGAACCTGAAAGACGTATTGCCGCTTGCGGCGGTAGTCCTGGTGCATGGACAGATACCAGTCCCAGGGATTGCGAACGAACCCGATGACGGGCAGGCGCGAGTGGGCGGTCGGCAGGTCTTCGAGGCGCCCGTGGTACTGAATCATCCGCGCGCCCGGGAATTCCCCCAGGATCAGGTTGTTGAGGAAGGTGCCGCCGGTTCGGGAAACATGGATGAAGACGAAGTGGTCGGTGACGATCATCGCAGCATCGCCCGTGGCGGATTCGCTTTGCCCGTTGCGGCTTCGGGCCTAGCCCCCGGAAACCTTGTGTCTTGTGTCCCGACCGCTAGCTAGCTGAATAAGCACTACTACGAAATTCAGGGTAGGCACAACACTCACCCGGCGGGGTCCCCAGAGGGAGCCCATTCATCGTGGAAGATCCGATCGTCATTTCGGTGATGGCGGGAGCGCGCCAAGGCCGTTTTTCGGGAAGAGCCGGATCGTCTTTACGATGTTGGATCGGGGGGGGGGGGGGGGGGTAAGTTGCGATTCCCTATCGGGCGCTTGATTTTTCATTGGACTCATCCTTTCCGTCGACATAAGGATTGTTTTCCATGGTAACAGAGAATGACGGGGCACTGGGGGAGGCTATCGGGAGGATGAATTGCCTGCTACGCCAGCCGCCCCAGCCACAGCGCATCCAGAAAGGCTTCCCAGGGCATCACCTCGATGCCGTCAACGAGGCGGCGCACAGGCTCCAAGCACACCAGCACATGGCGTTTGGCGATGCCTTCCTCCTCAAGCGCCGCAAGTCCGCGCCAGTCGCGGGCGCCGACGTTGGCCTTCGCCTTCACCTCGACAGCAATGCCCTGAAAAACGAAATCCACCTCGAATCCCGATTTCGACCGCCAGTAACCGGGCGGGTCAAGCTGGCGGTAGCTGCAGTACGCGGAAATTTCCTGGTGGATGAAGCTCTCGAAGGCTTCGCCGTATTCGGGCGTGCCCGGCGCCAAGCCTTGGCGGCCTTGCAGGTGCCGCGCCAATCCGATGTCGAACAAATAGTACTTCGAGGTGGAAACCGCCTTGCGCTTGCGGGTCTCCGTGATGGCCGGCATCTCGCGGGCGATGAACGTGTCCTTGAGGATGTCGTAGTAGGCTCTCGCCGTGGAGGCCGGCACCTGGGCGTCGTTCGCGAAGCTGGCGAAGTTGACCATCTGCCCGTGGGCCAAGGCTGCGGCGCGCAAAAAGCGGCTGAACGCGCCAACGTTGCGTGCCGCCGCTTCCGCCGCCACCTCTTCTTTGAGGTAGTCGCCGGCATAGGCGGCCAGATCCTCGCGGGGCGCGTCGGAGAAATAGATCGGCGGCAGCAAACCGTGCTCCAAGGCGCGATGCAGGTCGAAGCGCGCCCCCAGCTCATGCCGGGTGAAAGGGTGCAAGGCGCGGGACCGGGCGCGTCCGCCGAGCAGGTTCACGCCCTTGCGGCGCAGGCTGCGGGCGCTGGAGCCGGTCATCAGAAAGCGAACGCCATGCCGCTCGATCATCAGATGCACTTCGTTGAGCAGTTCCGGGAGTTTCTGGATATCGTCAATGACCACAAGGGAAGTTTCGGGCGTCAACGCCTCGCGGATCAGCGCCGGGTTGCGCGAGAGCCGGAGAAAGAGCGCTTGATCAAGCAGGTCGTAAACCGGGCAGCCGGCCAACTGCTGGCGGATCAGCGTGGACTTGCCGGTCTGGCGGGGGCCGAATAGGAAGCAGGACTTGCCTGCCAGCACTTCCGCAATCTGGAGATGGCGCGGCACATCGGAATGGATCATTGGTGATAATCAGCAGAGCTATTGCTGATAATCATGACAATCAACAGCAGACCTGTCAATCACGCGGACCCGCCCCGCCGCCGGTGCGCGGCTCAGGTTCGAAATGTTTCTAGATCCCGCACATCACCAAAATTTTGGTAGTGTATCAGTTTGACTTTTCCCTCCGGCTTCCGCTGTTGGTACTGTCTCAGTTTGAAAATCACGGTGGTGGCTTGGCTCGAAGATCGTGCCTGCCGGCATGGGCCAGCCGGTCCCACAGGCCGCCCCTGGCCTGTGGGACCGGCTCCCTTTGGTCAGCGGATGCGCACCCCGTCCTCATAGAGATGGCCGTCCGGCTCGTTATAGCCGGAGGGCAGGCTGCGGCCGCAGCCCTCGCCACTCGACAAGAAGCTGCTGTTGCGGGTTTTCCTGACTGCATACGGCTTGGGGTTGCTCCTAATTTCATCAACCCAGATGGCCATCATGCCGCTGCCGATGTTCCCGCCAAAGCCCTTGATCACGGCTCCGGTCCTGGGCCGGATATCCAGGGTGAGGTCCCGGTTCAAGGCTCCGGTTCCAAACGTGGCATAACCGCCTTCTCGACTCGGGGCGAGATTTTGCCACGCTCCACCCTCGCGCCGCCATTCCAGCTGGTTCCATTCAGTGGATGGCTGGGTTTTGACTTCAATTCTGACGGTTGATCCGCCAAAGTCTCTGAAGGCGACGGCGGGATTGGTGGACGACAGGCGCAGATGCCAGCGCAAGTGGTCGCCGCCGCAGCCGCCCACGTGGTAGCCGTTGATGTTGCCGGTGACGGAGATCGTGCATGTTCCAGTTGTGCAGGCGTTCTGCGCCATCACCGCCGATGGCAGGGCCAGCGTCAGGGCCGCCAATGCGACGATGAGCGCTGTCCGGTGTCCAAGATGTGTTTTGTTCTGGGGGGGGGGGGGGGTGGAGCGGATCATGGGGTTGTCTCCAATTGGTGAGAGCTCTCATTATACCGCCTTTGCCGTCGGAGTGAATTTCAAACTGATGCACTACCAAAGTTTTGCGATTCGAGGTAACTTGGGGTAACTTCGGTATAAATGGATGCCCGAACCAACCCTTACGCCCCCGGAGCCGGCGCCCCCCCGCCCGAGCTGGCCGGACGCGATGAACTCATCGACGAGGCCGCCATTGCCTTGGATCGGATACGCAATGGCTTGGCGGCCAAGAGCCTGCTCATGGTGGGGCTCCGCGGCGTGGGCAAAACCGTGCTCTTGAACCGCATCTTCCGGGATGCGGAATGCCGGGGCTTCACCACGCTCCTGCTCGAAGCGCCGGAAGGGCGCTCGCTGCCCGGCTTGCTGGCCGCGCCGCTGCACAGCGCCCTTGCGAAGATGAGCCGCCGTGCCGCTGCCGGCGATGCCGCAAGGCGGGCGCTCCGGGCGCTTGCCGGATTTGCGCGCGCCATGAAGGTCAATTTCGGCGACATCAGCATCGGCATCGATATCGAGGCAGAGCCGGGGTTTGCGGACAGCGGCCACTTGGACTTCGACCTGAGCGATCTGCTCGCTGCGGTGGGCGAAGCCGCAAAGGACCAGAACACCGCGTTCGCACTGTTTATCGACGAACTGCAATACGTTGAGGAAAGCCAGCTTGCCGCCTTGATCGCCGCCCTTCACCGCGCCGCCCAACGGCAACTCCCCGTCACGCTCATTGGCGCCGGGCTGCCCCAACTCGTAGCCCACGCGGCCGCCGCGAAATCATACGCCGAAAGATTGTTCCGCTTTCCCGAAATAGGCCCGCTGCCCGAGGATGCGGCCCGACACGCCCTTGAAGCGCCCGCCAGGAAGCGGAATGTGCTTTTTCATCCCGATGCCCTTTCGGCGATCGTGCGGCGCACGCAAGGCTATCCCTACTTCCTTCAAGAATGGGGCAAGCACAGTTGGGATTGCGCCGAGGCATCCCCGATCACAGCGCAAGATGTCGATGCGGCCACGGCGCAAGCCACCGCGGAACTGGATGCCAGCTTCTTCCGCGCCCGTTTTGATCGGCTGGCCCCGTCGGAAAAGCGCTATTTGCGGGCTATGGCGGAGCTGGGTCCGGGGCCGCACCGTTCGGGGGAAATCAGCGGGATGCTCGCCAAGGGCGTGGCAGTCGTCGCGCCGACTCGCGCCAAGCTCATCGCAAAAGGCATGATCCACAGTCCCGCCCACGGCGACACCGGCTTTACCGTGCCGCTGTTCGACGAATTCCTGCGGCGGGTGCTGCGGGATTGACTCGCAAGCCTTTGCGAGCGGCGTCCGCGCCCGGGAGCGCTTCGGAGCAGCCGTTGCGCCATTACCAGGGCTACGGCCTGCGCTTGGAGTCGAGCGTCGATTTGCCGTGGCCCGCCGCCGCGCCGTGCCCCGGTGACGAAGCGGATCTGTCCGTTCGCGGCGGGGCGGTGCCGCAGGCGCTCGCATCGCCGGCGGACGAATGCGGCTTTTGGCAGACGGCGCCCGGCGCCCTGCTGCTGAATGCGCCCGGCATCGCCCGTTGCCTGGTCTGCGAATCCGGCCGGCTGATCCGCTTCGATCCGGCGGAGGACGGCGGCGGCGGCGCGGTGGCCGCGGCGCTTGAATCCGCGCTCGCCGCCTGCCTGCAGATGCGCGGCGTCCTGACCCTGCGCGCCAGCGCCGTCGCCACGGCCGAGGGCGCGGCGGTGCTGGCCGGGCGCGCCGCGACCGGCAAATCGACCCTGGCCGCGGCCCTGGCGGACCTCGGATACCCGCTGTTGGCCGACGGCATCGTTGCCGTTGCTGTTGCCGGCAACGGCGGCGGGGCGCCGCGCGCCCTGCCCGGATTTCCAAACATGCGCCTGCAAAACCGCGCGCTGAAAATTCTGGACCCCTCTTGGCAGTCCGCCGCCGCCCCCCCGCGCCCCGAAACGAAAAGCCGCATGGTTCCCGCCCGCCGCTTCCACGGCGAAGCCATGCCGGTGCGCGCCGTTTATCTGCTCAACCGGAAGGCGGATGCCGAAATCGCATGCAAGCAGCTTTCCCAGACCCAGGCGTTCGCCGCTCTGACCGCGGCCACCTGCCGTTTGCGGTTCCTGCGCGGCTTGGGCGCCGAGCGCGGCCATTTCCGCGCCGTCGCATCCGTCGCCAAGCGCGCGCCGGTGGAGCGCCTCACCTGGCCTGCCGCCGCCTGCGCGCCGCCGACCGCGGCCGATTGGATGGCTCAACGCCTGCCGCCGCCGTGCCCTTGATTCTGCTCGCCTCCTACCCCAAGTCCGGCAACACCTGGATGCGTGCGCTGCTGTCCAACTACCTGAGCGAAGGCGAGGAGCCGGTTTTCGTCAACGCGCTGGTGAACAGCCCCATCCTCAGCCGCCACGAGTTCGACGAGCGGCTGGGGCTTGCGTCCGCGGCCCTGACCGACGGCGAAATCCTGCGGCTGCGTCCGCGCCTCAACGAATCGCTGGCGGCCGAAGCCGCCGACGCTGCCGTGCCCGTCTTCGCGAAGACGCACGAGCGCTTTCCGCGCCTGCCGGACGGGGCGGCGCTGTACGCCGAGCCGATGTTTTCCGGCGCGGTCTGC
This sequence comes from Gammaproteobacteria bacterium, assembly GCA_965213995.1. GTDB lineage: Bacteria > Pseudomonadota > Gammaproteobacteria > Steroidobacterales > Foliamicaceae > Foliamicus. The sequence goes on from OZ243929.1 coordinate 142,930, forward strand.
ATGGTGCGCAACCCGCTGGATGTCGCCGTCTCCTACGCGCATCACCTGCAATGCGACCTCGACCGCGCCGTCGCAACGATGGGCGATGCCGAGGCCATGCTCGCGCCCGAGCGCAACCGCATCCACGCCGCGCTTCCGAGCCATGTTTGCGACTGGAGCGGCAATGTCCTGAGTTGGCTTGAGCAAACGGAATTGCCGCTGCGAACGATACGCTACGAGGATATGCACGCGAACCCCGAAGCCGCGCTGGAGGCGGTGGCCGCTTTCGCGGGCTTGCGCCGCGATTCCGCCCGCCTGGCCCGGGCCGTGGACCACTCGCGCTTCGAGCGGCTGCGCGAGCAGGAGGCGCGCCACGGGTTCTGGGAGCGCCAGCCCACGGCGCCGAGCTTCTTCAGGGGCGGCCGGGTGGGCGACGGGCGCGGCGCGCTGAGCCCGGAGCAGATTCGGCGGATTGCGGACCGGCACCGCCCGGCCATGGCCCGGCTGGGCTACCTGGAGGAGGCCGAGCGCTTCCTCGCTGACTGTTGATCTGGGCGGATTCGCTTTGACCGCCGCATTTGGCCGCCAGTCAACGGCCAGATATCAGATCATGTTGTCGAAATAGGCGATGGTTTTCTTCAGGCCCTCGCCAAGCGCGATGGACGGCTCCCAGCCCAGCTTCTCCTTGGCCAGCGTGATGTCGGGACAACGCCGGACGGGGTCGTCCTCTGGCAGCTCCTGGTAGACGAGTTTGGACTTGGTGCCCGTCAGCTCGATCACCTGTTCTGCGAGTTCCTTGATGGAGAACTCCGCGGGATTGCCCAGATTGACCGGCCCGGTCAACTCGTCGGGCGCATCCATCAGCCGCCGGAAACCTTCGATCAAATCGTCCACGTAACAAAATGAACGGGTTTGGCTGCCGTCGCCGTGGATAGTGATGTCGTCGCCCTTGAGAGCCTGGACGATGAAATTGGACACCACCCGCCCGTCACCGGGATGCATCCGGGGGCCATAGGTGTTGAAGACCCGGGCCACCCGGATATTCAGATTGTGTTGGCGGCGATAGTCGAAGAACAGGGTTTCCGCGCAGCGCTTGCCCTCGTCATAACAGCCCCGGCGGCCGATGGGATTGACGTTGCCCTTGTAATCCTCGGTCTGGGGGTGGATGTCCGGATCTCCGTAAACCTCGCTGGTGGAAGCCTGGAATATCTTTGCCCGGACCCGCTTGGCCAGCCCCAGCATGTTGATCGCGCCGTGCACGCTGGTCTTGATCGTCTGCACGGGATCGTACTGGTAATGCACCGGAGACGCCGGGCAGGCGAGATTATAGATCTCGTCGACTTCGATATAGAGGGGGAATGTCACGTCATGGCGCATCAGCTCGAAATGGGGGGAATCGAACAGGCCGAGGAGGTTGTCCTTGGCGCCGGTGAAGTAGTTATCGACGCACAGGACATCGTGCCCTTCGGCAACCAGGCGCTCGCAGAGGTGAGAACCGAGAAAACCGGCCCCTCCGGTCACCAGGATGCGTTTTTTATGGAGCTTATATCGATTGCTTGACATAGGCTAATCGTTCCCGCAATAAGGATTAATGTGGGCAATCAACCCCGTATCAACCCCGCCTTCCGCGCCCTTCGCTGCTGGTTGCTTCAATTCCAGCCTGAGTGAGAGTCGCTCCAGCGCGGGCGCCTACCGGCTGCGGGGCGCGTTTCCGCCGCTTTGCGTTGACCGGAGGCTAATCTTGCGGGTCGAAGGGCGCGACCAAGGTCAACCGCCGCCTTCAAGATCAGGAAACACCATAATCTTGGAATTCCGAGTTGAGGGAGTTTCTCTTTGGGCCAGAGAATGTCTCATCTAGGCCAACCGTTTTGACGGTCGGCGGGTGCCAGGGACGTTTACGGGATTCGCCGCTGCGGTTGCCGGTGGAGTTGCGCCGATTCTGGGGGGGGGGGGGGGTGGTTGTGGTGGGCATGGCGGAAGAATCCTCGCTCGGTTCAGGGTTCACGAAGAGCCAATCATATCACGCGAGGGCATCCACGCAGCGCTCTCGGCAAGTCATCCGGCCTAACCGTGCGGCGGGCGGTCTGGCGCGGGACTCGGTGAAGGCATCGGTGGCGCGTGTCGCCGAAAGCCTGCGGGCCGACCGAGCGGGTCGGAAAATTCTCCGTTTGCTAATCGCATTTTCATTCGCATGTTGTGAACAGGTCAGTGTTTTCCAAAATGATAGGTGAGAGGTTACACTTACCGCGTGATACTGAGCTTTCGCCACAAGGGCCTCAAGCTGCTGTTCGAAAAGGGCGACCGGAGAAAAGTGCAATCGGAGTTCGCGGATAAAATCGAGCGGATACTGGCCCGCCTCGAGGAGTCCTCGACCGTTGACAACATGGACATCCCCGGTTTCCGATTGCACCGGTTGAGAGAAAACCTCGCGGGCCGCTGGGCGGTCTCGGTGTCCGGCAATTGGCGGGTGGTCTTCAGATTCGAGGAGGGCCGCGCCAGCGAAGTGGACCTGTTGGACTACCATTAGGAGCAATCAGCGATGGCTATGAAGAACCCGCCCCATCCGGGCCTCTCCGTAAGGCGCGATTGCCTGGAGCCTTTGGGGCTGAACATCACGGGAGCGGCCAAGCAACTCGGCGTCAGCCGAAAGCAGCTTTCCGATATCGTGAACTGCCGTGCCGGCATTTCCCCGGAAATGGCCATCCGGCTTGACAAGGCGTTTGGAGGCGGCGCCGAAACCTGGCTGAGGCTCCAAGCGGCTTATGACCTGGCGCGGGCAATGAAGCGCGCGGATCAATTCAAAGTGCGGAGGTTGCGGCCGGCGGCATGATCCGGTAGCCGAAGTGCTCCAGCAAATCGGCGCGGCTGCCGAATACGCGGTTGAACGCCTCGATTTTCGCGGCGTCGAGCCGGTCGATTTGCCGGCGGTTCATGTTGGCGAGCATCTCGTCGTACATCCCGTCCTTCACCCGCAGGCGCTGGCGCAGCTTGAGGTCGCGCAGTTCGGGAACCAGCGCGCGGATCCGCTCCTCGACCTCATGCGGCGCATCGCACATGTCCTCGTAGGTGAAAAAAGCCCCCCGGCCGCCGTGCCGCTCCAGGTTCCGGCGCTGCAGTTCCATGCAGGCGACGACATGCCGCGCGGCCGCGGAGGGGAGGTCGCCGCCGAAGCGGACGGCCTTCCGGGGCTGGTTCCTGCAAATGCCTTCGCACACGGCGTAGGGGTTGCGCACCATGAACAGGAACTTGGCGTTCGGAAAGTGCCGCGCGAGCTCGTCCACATGCAGCAGGAAATGCGGCGTCTTGGTGTAGAACACGGAGGCGGCGGGGTCGCGGGCGAACGCCTGGAAGTGCCAGGCTTTGCGTGTGCGCGGCCAGTCGTAGGCGTCCGGGTCGGCCAGACGGCTCCGCCATTCGGGCTCGCTCCAGATCAGCCCGCCGTGCTTGAGCGTGGTGGGGCCGGCGAAGCCGAGCGCGAACTGGCCTTCCCGCGGCAGGTTCCAGGTTGCCTTGCTGGTCGCCATCGCCTCCTTGAGGAAACTGGAGCCGCTGTTGTTCGGCGCGATGCCGAAAAGGTGCGTGCGAACGGCGCGCTCGAGGTCGTGCATCGCCCCGTACGCCGCGCTCATGGCGGCTTCCCCGCCTGTTCGCCGCCGCCAACACCGGCAGGCCCGCCGAAGGCGCGCGTCGCCAAGGCGGGCCAGGCCCGTCGGAGATGCGCGTCGTTCAGGCAGGCCAGCCACGCCTCGTGCCACCAGGCATAGGCCGGATGGGGGGCGAAAGCGGGGTCGCCGTCGGTCCAGCGCAGCATGGCGGCGGCGCTCCAGGGCTTGACCGGGCCGGTGAAGTGCAGCACCTTCGCGTCCTTCGGCGCCAGCCCCTCGCGCGCCAGAATCGCCTCCCTCATGTGCAGCGGATAGTTGTAAGTCGAACTGACCAGGCTTTGCCGTCCCGCGAAGTGCTGGTTCAGCAGGAACTGGTCGTTGGTGTGGACCGTGTCCGTGCCGCGCCAGGCGTCCGGCGCGACCCGGCCCAGCAGCTCCGCGTAGGCGCGCTCGCCCGTCAGGCGCTCGTCGATAAGCAAAAACCCGGAATTGAACGTCCGCTCCAGCGCGCCTTTCGCCCCCGCAAGGGCGGGGCTGGCGAGCGGCTGGAACGAGACGGCATCGCGGCATCCTCCTGCCATGGACACGGAATCCCCGCAGCAGATCAGCGCCTCCCGGCGGTCGAAGAGTTCCCAGACCGGGCCGCGGAACAGGAGGTCGCTGTCGCAATAGAGCACCTTGCGGTAGCCGGCGATGCGGAACGCCTCCAGGCAGTGGAAGCTGGAAAGCCACCGCCGCTTCGCCAATGGCCAGCCGGCGAAGGCGGCCAGGCGGCGTCGCAGCGCGGGGCGCACCGGCTCCGGCCGCAGCGCCGGACAGGCTCGCGCCAGCGCCGCGCGGCGCTTGGCGGACAGTCCGTTGTGGAACAGCAGCATCCCGCCGCAAAAGCCGGGATGCTGCTGTAGAAACGAATGGGCGGCGACGATGGCGCCGGGCAGGAATTTCTCGGTGGCGGCCAGCGCGATGCAAACGTCCGCTCCGCGGCCGGCCGGGATGCCTGGCGGCTTAGAAGTCAAGGAACTGCAACGCCTGGATCAAGGGCCTGGGGCGCAGGTGGCGGCGAATGCGGGCAGGGTCGAAGTCGCCCAGCAGTTCAAGGTCGCGCGTCAGGCGGCCCAGGTTCAGGTAGCGGCCGCGCGCCGTTCCCGCGCCGCCGCCGGCGATCATCGAGCGCGCTTGCGCCAAGGTTTCGGCAAGCGCGTCCCTATAGGCCCGGTACCGAGCGGGGTCCGTTTTGTCGCGGTTCCGCAGCACCAGTTCGGGCAGCACTTCGCGCTGGGAACGCCGCATCAGCCGCCGGCTTTCGGGGCCGCGGAGGAACTGCTCCGGCGGCAGCGCCAGGACGAATTCCAGCAGCCGGCGGTCCAGCAGCGGATAGCGGTACTCGATTCCCAGCCGCGCCCCGCTCGCGGCCCAGCCTTCGATGCGCCTGTCGATATAGCCGCTCGCAAGCAGGCCGAGCTGGACCGCTCGCGCGCCGGCCACCGGGACCGTCGGCGGCATGGGCAGCAGGCGGGCGCGGCGGGCGAAATCGGGGTGCAGGTAGCGGCCCGTCGGCGGCAGCGGCGTCTTGCCTTGGCGCAGCCGCCAAAGCGTGTCCCTCAAGGTTCTCACCGGTTCCATGGCTTGGACAAACGGCAGCGCCGCGCAGCGCGCGATGCCGAGCAGGGGAAAGCGGCGGTGCCCGAACTCGCGCCGCAGCGCCGCGAGCCGGCCTTTGCGCAAGAGGTCGGGGTGGTAGCCGCGGCCGCTGAACGAGACCCCCTCGTCGCCGCCCCAGCCGGACAGCAGCACGCCCACGCCCTGCGCCGCTGCCGAACGCTGCACGGGGCATTCGTTGAGGTGGTAGCTGTCGTGCCGGGTCACATCGCGGCGCAAGGTCGCCAGCATATCGGCGGCAGTGGGCGGGCAGTGGTGGACCTCCAGGCCCTCCTGGGCCGCGACCGCTTCGACAAGGCGGTATTCGCCGCCGGGAGCGGCGTCGCGGCTCCCCTCCGCCGCCTCGGGCAGCCAGGTGAACGCAGGCGGGGCAGGGCGGCCCGCGGCCCGCAGCGCCCGGGCCGCGAGCGCCGAAACGCAGGAGGAGTCGAGGCCGCCGCTCAGATGCACGCCCACGCGGCGGGGGCCGCCCGCGCGATCCGCCACCGCGGCGGCGCACAGCGCGAGGCAGGCCTCGGCGGCTTCGCCGTCGTCGATGCGGCCAAGCGCGGGAATCCGCTCCGGATGCCACCAGCGCCGCACGCGCCAGCCGCCGGCTTGTGCCAATAGCAAGTGGCCCGGCGGCAGGCGCCGCACCGCGCGGTGGAACGTGCGTTCGCCGAACGGCCAGAAAATGTGGCGGGCAAGCCAGGAGGCGGTCGCGTCCTCGTCCAGGTCCGCCTCCACGCCGGGCGCCGCGAGCACCGCGTTCACGTCGCTGGCGAACACGATGCGGTCCGCCGCGGCGGCGTAGTAGAGCGGCCGGGCGCCAATGTGGTCCCGGGCAATAAGCAGCCGGCGGCGTTCGGCGTCCCACGCGGCGAAAGCGTAATCGCCGTACAGCCGCTGCGGACACTCCGCGCCCCATTTGCGCCAGGCGCGCAAAATCAACTCCGCGTCCGTCAGCGGCTCGTCCTTTCGTTCGGAAACGCCCAGCGCGGCGCGCAACTCGTCGCGCCCGTCGATGCGGGCGCTTGCGACCACCCAATCGCCCGCGCCGCCGCGCGCGCAGCAGGCCGCGCCGTCCGCCGCCTCATGCCCGCGCCAGCCCAAGCGGGCCGCTTCCGCCGTCCAGGCCGCGGTGGCATCTGTTCGGCGCCCCGGCAGGGCGGCCACCATGGCATCGAGCGCCGCCGCGCCGGGGTCGCCGCGCAAGGCTTGGATTCCGCAGATCATGCTGGCCATTCAGTCTTCCGGGAGCGCTTCCAGGCACCGTTCGATTGCATCGGCCAACAGCAGCGGATGCCGATCCGGATTAGGAGAAAAGGCTATAGCACAGCGCACCCAACCAACTCCCACGGCGCCGCGGTGCGGGGCAACTGCAAAGCGGCCCCACATCCGTAATGAGGATGCGTTCCCCGCTCTCGAAAACACGGCGCGCTTTCTCGGCCTGCGCCTCGTCGTCCCTCAACAAGTAGCGGAGCAAGACATTGGCATCGACTGCGATCACCGCGTTTGAGTTCTTTTGCTTTCCATCGCGCACTGAAGCGATTGCTCATCCGAAACCGCTTCGTCCGACCGAAGATGAGCAAGGCACCCCCAAGCGCTGCCGGGCTGCTGGCGGACTATGGTGATGCGTCCGTCGGCGACGAAACTTCGGCATTCATCGCCTAGCTCCATGCCAGCCAGACGACACTGGCTGGCCGGTAGCGTCAACTGCCGCTTGGCGCCGACTTTAGGCACGGCGACCTCCCGGAAACTTTGCGTGTTTGGGAAAAGCCATTGTGCCTATTTCCTTACTTGTAATAATGGGCAAAGAAAAAGCGCAGCACACAAGACCAGCGCCGCGAGCATCTCGCTCCGCCCTTGGCGGGGAGCGGCCTGCCAAAAGCCTCTACGGCGCAAGTTCCTAGCTTTGTTCTTCTCCAAGAAAGAATCCATATGATGGGGATTCCTCCTGAACGGCATTAAATCTGGGGGAGCCTCGCGTCTCAGTCAGTTCAACCGTTTTGACGGTCGGCGGGCGCCAGGAGCGTTTGCGGGGTTCGCCGCTACGGTTGTCGGCGGAGTTGCCCGAATTCTGGGGGGGGGGGGGGGGTATTTGACATGAGGGCTTCCTCGTTTCTTGGTTCAGGAAGTCTGAATGGTATTTTCAAAGAGGCATCCGCGCAAGTCATCCGATCTCAGTCATCCGATCTCAGTGCGCGGCGAGCGAAACGACCGGCGCAGATTTTCAGGCATCGGTTTCATGCTAGATTGCCGATCATGGCGCTGGTCAATATGAAAACCACGGGTGAGATGGGGGCCAAGGGCCGCTGAAGCCAAACTGATGCCTCGCCGACGATGCCCCTGATCCTGCTCGCTTCCTACCCCAAGTCCGGCAACACTTCTTGACTTCGACGGTTAAATCACGCAAGTAATTGATTTTATTGAGTCGCCGCTTCCACTCCGAAGTGCAACGCTTGTTAGACGGTGATTTTTCTCCTGATGTGGAGGGCAGCATAGCATCGGGTGGAGCTCGGACGGCGCCTTTCGGAGCGAGGGCGCAGCCCGAACGGAGAAAGGCGCCGTCCGAGCCCGGTTTTCTCCGGTGCTGCGCCCCGGCAGAGGCGCCGGGCCGCGACCCGGGCGCGGCGGCGCGCCTTCCTGCCCCGCCGACGAAGGTGACGGTGCAGCGTCCCGCCACTCGCCCGATCCTCCCAGACTTGGCGGTATATCCACGTCTTGCCCACCGACGGACCGCCCTCAAGGCGCAAACGCCCAGCGATCTGCTCAGGACTCCACTTCAGCCGCAGCTTCCCCTCGATCCGGCCCCGCAACTCCGCCGTCAGCTTGCGCGGACGCGACGACGCCTCGCGCCGGCGAGCCTCCGACAGCCGCTGCGCCTGCTTCATCCGGTAGCCCCGAAGCCCGCCGTTGCGGCGCAACTCCCGGCTCGCCGTAGAGGCCGAAACCCCCAGCACACGCGCAACCCCCCGAATCGACTCGCCGCTTTTCCTCAGCGCGTAAATCTGGCATCGTGACCCGTAGGTCAGGTGACGGTAGCCTCTGGCCATCGAACACCCTCCTTCTTCCAATATCGGAGAGTATCGCCGTCACTTGGCCTCCTTCTCAAATCATCCGTTGCACTTCATAGTGGAACGGGCGACACTACTCAATCAACTCGACGCCGCTTATCCAACCAAGAAGGCAATTCCGTGAGTTGGCCTTTCGTTCGCTTCCTCTCACGAATAATTTTCGCATCGGACCACCACCCTGCTTCAATGATCTGGCCCTCGCGTATCCAATAGTGTGATCGGCAAGGTATTTGCCAGTTACCAACAGAGGGATGCATTGAAACGGATTCTCCATTGAAAATCACACACCAGTGTTTCGGCCCCAGTTTCAAGGATACCCGTGTGCCACAGCCACAGCCGCAAAGATGCGCGCTTGTTCGATACTTCAAACTCACATAGAGCTTGCCTAGTTCGAGAGTGGCGGGGATGTTTTCAACGAGTTCAAGTTCAATTTTTATCGCTGCGATCCTTTATTGCACCATCGTAGCCTACCCAACGGCCAGACGCCACATGCAGTTTCATGCGCCTATGCCGGGGCTTGTCCAGATAGAAGCCGATTGACTGCTTCCAGGCGATGACGGCGAGCGTGGCGTTCAGCGCATTCATATCTCCGGTCTGTATCGCAACTTCGTAAATGTCCTCGCCCAAATCCTTGCCGGGAGTTCGCTTTGCCAGATTGAGTCGTTTTTGATAATCATCATCGCTTGCGCTTCGCGTCACTCTAGCCGATGCAGTCAACCCATCGGGATAGCGATGCATGTCTATACCGGAGTCGATGAAGTTGACGCGCAATTCCGCTAACCCCGTCAAAATCTCGTGCCGGTCCGGGCCGCGATCAATGGCTACGAACACCATCGTCCTGTCCCTCAGCTGAGTTAAGTTCGATTTCTGGACACGAAGCGCCTTGCCAGTGATGTTCCGATTGGTGCGGCTCGCATAGATCCTTGCTAGATACTCGGCTTTGTTCTGACCTTCCTCGACTATGTGCTGACTAACCACCCCCGGCCATCGGAGCTGCGTATGCTGACTAATCAAATCATCATCATATATGACGATACTTCCCACATTGCATTTAGAGATCAAATCAACGATAAATCCCCCGGTTCCGCCAGCACCGATGACAGCAAGTTTCTCCTGCCTGAACAATTGATCAAGGCCACCAATCGCGCTTCGGGTCAAACCGGTCTCCTGATCGACCATGTTGTTCCCATCAGTAATTGTCCCCGTTCCCCTTACATCCCGTTGCCATTTCTTGCCGGTTTGACGAGCGATGAATCTGGCATAGGCAAGAATTTTCTGGCCGTAGTTTGGATATCCGCTTCCCGGCGGCTTTCTGGACATGCCGCAGATGCTCACCTGGCCATTCGGCCAGCTTCGCGAGGAAGTGTCATGAATCAACTCATTGTCCAAGGGCATGCCGTCCGCTGAATATGGTTTTTCTTCAGCCACCCAATAGACGGTATGGTCACTCGGGGGGGCGATCTTTCCGCCTACCCGCTCTAGATGGCAAATCAGGCGGCCATGCGCCACACCGCCGTCGCGCTGCCGATACGGAAGCGGCCCGACTGTAAGAACGTCGCCCTCAATCTCGTAATCCAAGCCATTCTGGACTACCCGATCAAGACCTCCTTCATGATTTGTCAGTGTAGCTGACATCAATAATCATACCCTTGGTGCAGGTTAGAATCCCACCCTCCACCAATTCCTTATCAGCACCCGTCTCGGAATCCCGATAATCGACTTCCCATTCAATCGTTGTGCTATGCGTCACATCAGGAAACGCCTCGCAAATCAACTCTTCATAGGTCATGTTGCGTTTCACAGAGACTTCGGTGCCATTGAGCACAATGTGCACACCTTCATTTGTATTCACTATTTTCCCTCCTATCCGATGTATTTCAATTCGGAACGCTGCACCGTTCCACCGCTGAGGCTCATTCGGGCCAACACCCACTGGGCCATTTTTTGCCAATGCCTCGTTTCGTTTTCTGTTAGCCGTGGTCCAAGTGTGATGTCCATTTTCTTCAGCGAAGTTCCCACCTGTATCGGCCTTTCGATAAATGTTCTCAACCTGCCACTGGTTGCGTCCAAGCGAACCCCCTTTCCTCTCGCCGCAAGAATTGCGCCGCTTTCGTCACCCAGAAAGCAGGCCAGTCGAACCTCGCGTTCTGACTCGTAGTCGGTGTGCTTATGTTTTGCCTCTAGCCGCATTCTGCGTTTCCGAATCATTTCCCGATCCGATTGACTTTTCCCGTGATCTGCCTGACTTTGCAATAAGGATTCAGCTTCGCGCTTGATATTGTCTGTATCCTTAGTATATTCCACTTGTATGATCTCCAAGCCATCAATTCGCTGGAGATGTGCGGCATCCCACCAAGTCGTAATCGCGACTCCCTTCCCGTCATCTCCGTAGGCACGCCACATATCCAGCCGATTAGCCGCCTCACCCTTTTTGCCGCTTTGGGGCTCGGTGCCGCACATCAAAAAGCTGTCGTCTGGCACTGTGTCTCTGCGTCTTTCGCCGGACTTGCTCATCGTCACGTCAGATACGTATTCAGCGATCGTCTGCTCCGTGGGATCATTCATCCCCGAGCGACTGTACAAGCGCAGCGTAACATCGGGTGGGCCTTTCAGCCGGTCCTTTCTGTCAGATGACAGCTCTCTCAGCCATCCATCGAGTATCGAAGCCGCAGCCGCCTGACTCGTGAAATGTGTAATTCCCGTGAGCAAGATCTCCTCTTGCCCCTCTTTAGCGTTTTTCTGCGCCATCGATACCTTCCGAGTACTGCTACCAAATCGGTGAATGATTATGCATCATTCACATCAGTAATCCTCAATTCAAGCAAGTTCCCTATAAGCTCTTGCTTTTACTGATTGTTCTGCAGTTTCACCCGGTACGCCAGATGCTGCATACAGGCGAACGCCATGAAGGCGATGGCCAGATGGGCGCGGATGCGTTTCGGGGTCCAGTGGAAGATGGGCCGCACCTTCAGGTCGTGCTTGTTGACGCGAAAGCCGTGCTCCACCCGCCACAGGCCGCGGTAGCGCTCCCACAGCTCGGGCCGCGGACATTGGTGGCCGCGCCGCGCAAGCCGTCCCAGCGGGCGGCCTCGGCGATCTTGTCCGGGGCGACCTCCCAGCGGCCTTCGCCGCGCATCCGCAAGAATCGGCCCATTCCCTTCGGCAACAGGGATTTTGGCTTGCCGCTCTTGTTGAGCTTGTCCAGCAATCGCTTGACCCCCCGCTGCCGATCCTTTTTGCCCTTGGCCGCCCGTTTCGGACTGTGCGCCACCACGATGCGCCGGCCGCAGTGGCGGAACACGGCGACTTTGCCGCCCGCCTCCATCGCCGCCGCCCCCGGTAACGGCCCGTTTCCACAATCCGCTCCTTCAATGGCTTCGGCAGCGACTGCAAACGCGCCCCGACGATGTAGCGGTGCCCTTCGGATTCCAGACCGGCCAGGTTATCCCCGCCGAACATCCCCGCGTCGGCCACGCACACCGCCTCGAGCCCCGGATGCCGCTCGCGCATCTCCGCCATCATCGGCAAAAAGGTCCTGTCCTCGTATTGCGCGCCGGGGAACACCCCGTACCCCACCGGCCCGCCCCGCGCATGTCAAGCATCAATAATCACTAGGCAGAACAAAACGGGTCCCGGAAACCCGCCAGGAAAACCCGAACAAAATCAAACGGGTACGAAAATGGAAATCGCGGTCAGGCGGCTAAACCGTCGAAGTCATGATGACGTCCGGCTCCGCGCCGAAAGGGGCCGGGTGGAACGGAACGGCGATTTCGGAATGGAAGATCAGCTCGTAGGCGGTGTTTGCGGCAACGGCTCCGGTGCGGTCACTGGGCTTTTCCTCAAGGACGGTGTTCATGCCCTGTCATGCTGTTGAAAGTAGCTGGCACCTGATGGCACCAGTCTCCCCATGGTCCGACATGATGGGGCCCGAACAGGACACCAAGCCAATCAGGAATCCTGCAAAAAGTATTCACCAAATTCGGTTGATAAGCTCGAATTATCACCAGATCGGGTCTCCCCTAGGTTGACCGTTTTGACGGTCGGCGGGCGCCAGGAGCGTTTGCGGGGTTTCTCTAGAAATTCAGGGGGGGGGGGGGGGGGGGGGGTAAGGTTGCGATTCTTGTTAGGCCGGGATCTCATTCGACTGTACCTCCTTTCGGGAGTTGGCGTTGGCAAGAGCGTCAACTGTAACAAACCCCCGCGATATGTAAACTACCCGCAAGCTGCGGCCTCAGTCCGTCGGCTCGCCGATGAAGATCGGTGCGCGCGCGCCAAGCCGTTTCGTCGCCGGGAGCTTTCAGGCCCGCTCCACCTCGAACGCCGCCAAGTTGCGGTCGGACTTGCTGAATTCGACGGCGACCAGGTGGATCGGCTCGCCCAAGGCGCGGTACTTCCCGGCGTAGTCCCTGGCTTTCAACTGCGCCATCGCGGCGGCGTAGTAGAGCGGCCGGGCGCCAATGTGGTCCCGGGCAAGAAGCAGCCGGCGGCGTTCGGCGTCCCACGCGGCGAAAGCGTAATCGCCGTACAGCCGCTGCGGACACTCCGCGCCCCATTTGCGCCAGGCGCGCAAAATCAATTCCGCGTCCGTCAGCGGCTCGTCCTTTCGTTCGGAAACGCCCAGCGCGGCGCGCAACTCGTCGCGCCCGTCGATGCGGGCGCTTGCGACCACCCAATCGCCCTCGCCGCCGCGCGCGCAGCAGGCCGCGCCGTCCGCCGCCTCATGCCCGCGCCAGCCCAAGCGGGCCGCTTCCGCCGTCCAGGCCGCGGTGGCATCTGTTCGGCGCCCGGGCAGGGCGGCCACCATGGCATCGAGCGCCGCCGCGCCGGGGTCGCCGCGCAAGGCTTGGATTCCGCAGATCATGCTGGCCATTCAGTCTTCCGGGAGCGCTTCCAGGCACCGTTCGACCATATCGGCCCACAATGCCGGATGCCGTTGATCGTCCGGCCTGAGCAATTCGAAGAGCGGTGCGTGGCGGGCTAGCGCGGCGGCCGCGCGGAACGCCTCCGGCAGGCATCCTATCGCGAGTGCGATGCGCTTTCGGTAGGTATTGAACAGCAGCGCATCAACGGCCGTCGCGCGGGGCACGGCTTGGAGCCGGAGGTCTTCGTTATTGCGCAAGCCCAGCAGGAACATCGCCCGCACCGGGAGCGGCAAGCCGCAAAATCCTTCAACGGCCACATCGTATTTCTCAATGCCTTCGCGCACTTTACGGCTCCCGGTCGTTTGCCGCCCGAGCTTTTTCATGACATCAGCCCATAGCCGCAGAGACGGGAAGGCCGGCAGCGCGACCGGGCGTCCTTCGCGGACCAGGATGCCGGTCACGTCGTCGGCCATCAGCCGCAAGCCGCGGTCAACCAGGGCGGCGGCGAGCGTTGATTTGCCGACGCCGGGTTCCCCCAGGAACAGCACCGCGCCATGCGCGGTTTCGACGGCGCTGGCATGCAGCGTGAAGATGCCGCGCTGCTGCAGGCAGGCCGCAAGCGCCGAGCCGAGCAGAAAGACCCGCGCGTTCCGTTCGTCGCCCGAGGAATCGATGACGATCTCGTTCCCCGCCCGCACGAAGTAGCGCGCGACACCCTCAACGGTTAGCAGAAAGGCACCGGGAGCGGCCTCCCACCATCGCCCGGTGCCGGTTGCCGGGCCATCGAGCCGACGGGGCGCGGTGCCTCGGCGGATGATAACGTCCGGCTCCGCGCCGAAAGGGGCCGGGTGGAACGGAACGGCGATTTCGGAATGGAAGATCAGCCCGTAGGCGGTGTTTGCGGCAACGGCTCCGGTGCGGTCACTGGGCTTTTCCTCAAGGACGGTGTTCATGCCCTGTCATGCTGTTGAAAGTAGCTGGCACCTGATGGCACCAGTCTCCCCATGGCCGGACGTGATGGGGCCCGAACAGGAAACCAAGCCCAATGCCGGTGGTAGTGTTATGAGGTGGTAAGAAAGTATTTACCAAATTCACTTAGGGTGCTCGGTTCCGGACCAGATCGGGTCTCCCCTAGGTTGACCGTTTTGACGGTCGGCGGACGCCAGGAGCGTTTGCGGGGTTTGCGGGGTTCGCTGCTACGGTTGTCGGCGGAATTGCCCGAATTCTGTGGGGGGGGGGGTATTTGACATGAGGGCTTCCTCGTTTCTTGGTTCAGGGAGTCTTATTATAAAGAAACATCCGCGCAAATCATCCGATCTCACCGCGCGGCGAGCGAAACGACCGGCGCAGATTTTCAGGCATCGGTTTCATGCTACATTGCCGGTCATGGCGCTGGTCGATATGAAACCCACGGGCGAGATGGGGCCAAGGGCCGCTGAAGCCAAACTGATGCCTCGCCGGCGATGCCCCTGATCCTGCTCGCTTCCTACCCCAAGTCCGGCAACACTTGGATGCGCGCCTTGCTGACCAACTATCTCGGCGGCCGCGCCGAACCGGCTTCGATCAATGCGCTGGTCGGCTTTGATGTTTACTCGCGTTGGCGCTTTGACGAATTGACCGGGCTCCCCTCGTCGATCATGACCGATGCCGAGTTTCTGAGCTGCCGCTCCCGCTACTTCGCGTTGCGGGCGGCGGAAGCGGATGTTGACGCGCCCGTCTTCGTCAAGACCCACGAGCCCCAGCTGCGGCTGTCGGGCGGCGATCTGTTGTTCCCCGAAGGTGCCGCCGCCGGCGCGGTCTATCTGGTCCGCTCCCCCCTTGATGTGGCGGTGTCTTACGCGCACCGCCTCCGGAGTGGAATCGACGCTGTGATCGACCATATGGCCGACCGGGATGCGACGCTCGACCTGCGGTCGGGAAGGCCGCGGCGCCGGGGGCACTCTGTCCTGATGCAGTGCCTGGGCGACTGGAGCGGCCATGTGTCGAGCTGGCTGGACCAGACGGCGATGCCCCTGCTGCTGGTCCGCTACGAGGAGCTGCTAGCGGACACGGCGGCGGTGTTCGAGCGGGTGGTGCGCTTCGCCTGCCCGCCGCCATGCCCGAAGCGCATTGGCCGGTCGGTGCGGAATTCCGCGTTCGGGCGGCTGAGCGAACAGGAGAAGCGCGGCGGGTTTGCCGAAAGGGCGCAGGGCGGCTCGCACAGCTTCTTCAGGGAGGGGAGGTCGGGCGGTTGGCGCGAATTGCTGACACGGAGCCAGGTGCGCCGAATGGTGGATGCCCATGGCGCAGCCATGGCGCGGCTCGGCTATCTCGACGAAGCCGAGCGATTCCTCGGCTGATCGCTCTCCGGGCCGGACAGGTTGCCGCGCGCCCTACCGCTTCCCTTCGGACTCGACCAGGCGGAGCGCCAGCGCCTGATCCAGGAAGGCGAGCAGGTCGCGCTCGCATTGCTCCGGGGCCACGTCGTCGTATTCAAGCAACAGGGCATCGCGCAGGTCGGCCACGGAGCGGCCCGACTCCAGCAGCGCCCAGATCCGGGCGGCGATCGGGTCCAGCTCGTGGTAGCTCCCCCGTTCCGGGTTCATCATGACCAGCGAGTCGTCCAGCTCCGTGAAGACCATCGCCGGGTTGCGGCGCAGCACCGCGTCCGCCGAAAGGCTCATCGCCGCCGCCCTGCGACTTCAAGATGAGGGAGGAGGAGAACCGGGAGGATGATAGATTTCGGATTCAGACTGAAATGTGTTTTCTTTTGGGCCAGAGAATGTCTGATCCAGTGCAACCGTTTTGACGGTCGGCGGGTGCCAAGGGCGTTTGCGGGGTTTCTCTAGAAATTCAGGGGGGGGGGGGGGGGGGGTAAGGTTGCGATTCTTGTTAGGCCGGGATCTCATTCGACTGTACCTCCTTTCGGGAGTTGGCGTTGACAAGAGCGTCAATTATAACAAACCCCCGCGATATGTAAACTACCCGCAAGCTGCGGCCTCAGTCCGTCGGCTCGCCGATGAAGATCGGTGCGCGCGCGCCAAGCCGTTCCGCCGCCGGGCGCTTTCAGGCCCGCTCCACCTCGAACGCTGCCAGATTGCGGTCGGACTTGCTGAATTCGACGGCGACCAGGTGGATCGGCTCGCCCAAGGCGCGGTGCTTCCCGGCGTAGTCCCTGGCTTTCAACTGCGCCATCGCGGCGCCCTCGGAGGCCATCTCCACCACCTTGAACTCGAACAGGTACACATGGCCCCCGAAGCGCACGGCCATGTCCAGGCGGCCGTGGCTGCTGCTGTCCTCCACCTTGATGTCGAGGCCCAAGGCAGCGAAGTAGGAGTAGAAGACGCTGGCGTAGTAGCCCTCGTAGCCGGCGATGTGGTTGTTGGTGTGCCACTGGTGGGGGATGCTGGAGAAGAAGGCGCGGAACAAGGTCTCGAGGCCGTCGAAGTCGTTGGCCTCAAGGAGCTGGATAAGCCTCAGGCTGTTCGCCGTCTGCCGCGTTTGGTCCTGCACCAAGTGGCCGAGCAGGCTCCGGTTGAGGCTTTGCCGCACTTCGCGGTTGGGATAGCCGAGGCGGTAGAAGGGTTCGCCGCCGATGTCCAGTTCCTCGGCGATGGTCAGGTAGCCGGTTTGAAACAGCAATGCCTCGGTGCCGATGCTGCCCACGTCGAACTTCGACAGCAGATCGTCGGCGCCGGCCAAGCTCTCCAGAGCCACCGAGCTGATTTGACGCTGGAACAGGGTCTCGACCAGGAACGTCGGGGAGCCGGTCTCGAACCAGTGCGCCTTGAACTCGCGGCTGTCGAAAAGCAGCAGGATGTCGTAGGGGTTGTAAACCCGATCCACACCCCGCCAGTTGTAGCCGTTGTACCAGCTTTGCACCTCCTTCCGGTCCAATCCCGGCAATTCCGGGGCGAATTCCGTGTCCAAATCGGCATCGGTGTAGCCGCAGATGGCGGAGTAGCGGCGGTCCAGGGTGATGTCCTTGAGGTTGTTGAGTCCGGAGAACAGGCTGACCTTGGAGAATTTGCTGACGCCGGTCAGGAAGACGAAATGGATGTGCGCGTCGCTGTCCTTGATGACGGCATAGATGCCGCGCAGAAAATCGCGGTTCGCCCGCGCCACCTCCGGCGCGTCCAAGGCGTCGAGAATGGGCTTGTCGTACTCGTCCACGAGCACCACGACGGGCCGCCCGGCTTGCTGATGCAGCGCTCCAAGCAGATGCGCGAACCGCTCCGGCCCGGTCGCGTAGTTCGACACCAAGCCGAACTGGCGCTCGATCGAGTCGAATTGCGCCATCAGGCTGGCGTTCAGGTGGTCCGGCTCCTTGAAGTTGCCGCTGCCGAAGCTCAAGCGCAGCACGGGATGGCGGGCCGACCAATCCCAGCTGTCGTGGATGGCCAGCCCCTCGAAGAGCGCCTGGTTGCCCTCGAAGGCCTCTTTGAGGGTGTCGAGGAACAGGCTTTTGCCGAAACGCCGGGGCCGGGACAGGAAGTAGTGCGAGCCGCTGTCCGCCAAGGCCTTGATAAAGGGCGTCTTGTCCACATAGTAGCAGTTGCGCTCCCGGATCTTGCGGAAGGTTTGGATGCCGATGGGCAATAGCCTGCGCTGGGTCACAAGGGGCGCCTCAATCCGCCGCCGGGGGAGGATGGCGGCACTCAAGCATCATATACCCGCTCCGTGCTCCGCGCCACGCGCCGGGCTCGGCTATCTCGACGAAGCCGAGCGATTCCTCGGCTGAGCGCTCTCCGGGCCGGGCGGGTCGCCCGCCGCGCCCTACTGCTTCCCGCCGGACTCGACCAGGCGGAGCGCCAGCGCCTGATCCAGGAAGGCGAGCAGGTCGCGCTCGCATTGCTCCGGGGCCACGTCGTCGTATTCAAGCAGCAGGGCATCGCGCAGGTCGGCCACGGAGCGGCCCGACTCCAGCAGCGCCCAGATCCGGGCGGCGATCGGGTCCAGCTCGTGGTAGCTCCCCCGTTCCGGGTTCATCATGACCAGCGAGTCGTCCAGCTCCGTGAAGACCATCGCCGGGTTGCGGCGCAGCACCGCGTCCGCCGAAAGGCTCATCGCCGCCGCCCTGCGACTTCAAGATAAGGGAGGAGAATCGGGAGGATGATAGCGTTCGAGTTCCTCTGGATCAATTGGATTCTCGTTTGGACCAGAGAATGTCTGATCCAGTGCAACCGTTTTGACGGTCGGCGGGTGCCAGGGGCGTTTGCGGGGTTTCTCTAGAAATTCAGGGGGGGGGGGGGGGGGTAAGGTTGCGATTCTTGCTAGGCATGGGATATCTCCTCTCGGCGACCTGCGTTGTTAATAGGCCAATTATAACAAACCCCGCCATAAATAGGAGATATGCAGCAAAATCCGCAAGCCTGCCCCGACAACCCCGCCCTGGTAGCGGGTCAGTTTGAAGCATTTGAAACATGTCTTTCCTTGCGGATATTCAATATGGTATAGAATGAGGCTATCAACGCAACGGGACACACACCATGAACCGCTTCACTTCCCTCGCTGGACTAACCACCTTGTCTTTGCTGGCGCTGCTCGCCCCGCCAGCCGCAGCCCAGACCCTCCCATGCGCCATCACGGCGGGTGGCGTCTGGTCGGGCGAGGGGAACTATTCATTCCAAGGCGACACCCTGACCATCGGCGAAGGCCACTATGTAAGCTTCAATCTGATTTACAAATGCAGGGCTCTTCCTGCGGGCGCGCGACCCGTCGTCAGCATCACCAACCCGACTCCTGGAACCACCGGCAATTTTAACAATGGTGCATTCGGCGGCTTTTTTTCGGAAAGGGACGGGTTCGGCAATAGCGACGAGGTGCCCAGCGGCTGCCGGGGGGATGCGGGAGCCAATATCGCCGACGATGGCTGCCGGATCGAAGTCAATGCCACCAGCAAGGACAACAACTGCCGAAACTCTGGCGGCACGGAGCAACGGCTCCGCGTGAAAACGCGGGTCATCAACACCGGCAGCGGCCCCCTCCACCTGTCCGCCGAACAGACCTTCAACATCGCGGCGACCGATGACGACACGATCCCCCAGAATACCTTGGATTATTATCTGGGCCTTGGACGGGTGCTGAACCAGAAGCCGAGCTGCTAGACGGCACCACCCGGGCGTTGGCGGGCCCGCCGCCTGTCATCCTCCATCCCCCCACTTGACTTGGGGGGATGGCAACTGCATCAGTCATCATGGCCGGGGGCACAATCGATGCGTTCACCCGGACTGGTCCCTGATTCGCCGTTTTTCGCCTTGGTTACTGAGTTCATTCCTCAGTTTCCCCGATCTACAATGGGATTTGGCAGTCAGACCATTTGGGAGATGGGCTGGAATCGAGCCTCATTTTGCTCACTGTCCTAGTGAGCTGTCCGTTGCGGATTTTAGGTGCGCAATTCCCATAAATTAGTATCTAACAGTTGGTCTAACGCGCTCAGATCAATCCGGTTCCAGTCCCACATGTGCCTGAACCCGCACACTGGGCAAGTTATGCTCTCTCCACAAAAAGTATATTTTTTTGAGATTTCACTGGAAATAATGCATACTTTTTTCTTGGCATGAAACGCGGGGAAGTGCAACAGATGCTCGCCGCCACCAACCGCTGGTGGCGCGATCCGATCGGCTGGGCAACCAAGGACCCCGACCTGCGCGAAGCTTCGCATGCACCGTTTGACTACCGGGCCGGGGTGCTGCGCGATTTTACCCGCGGCGGCTTGTACGTGCTGCGCGGCCCGCGGCGGGTGGGCAAAACAGTGGAGCTTAAGCGGACCATTGAGGAACTGCTGGCCAGCGGCGTCAATCCGCGTTGCATCACCCACATGGCGGTCGATGGATTGCGTGCGCGGGATCTCGGAATGCTGGTGGATGCCGCCGATTCGCTGATGCCGGACGAGGATGGTCGATTCTGGCTCATTGACGAAATCACCGGCATCACCGATGGATGGCCGGAGCGGATCAAGTGGCTGCGCGACAACGATGCCCGTTTCCGCTCCGACACGGTGGTCTTGACCGGCTCGTCGGCCTCCAACCTGACCGAGGCCACCAAGGCGCTGGCAGGGCGGCGGGGCGCGGCCGAGGCGACCGATCGCGTTCTGCTGCCAATGGGCTTTCGGTCGTTTGTTTCTTTAGCGTGCCCGGAACCGCCGCCCGCATCGCCGGGACCCTGGTGCCTGACGGAAGCAACGGTCGAAGCCATGACGGAAGCCTGTCGGATACTTGCGCCATGGCTGGGCGCGCTGATTCGCGCTTGGGATGACTACTTGCGGATTGGGGGCTTCCCGGCGGCGGTGGCGGCGCATGCGGCCCGGCGCGAGGACCCGCTGGCGCTTCGCGCCGGGCTCATGGATGTGATTCACGGCGATGCTTTTCGCAGCGCCGATTGGTCGCGGGCGCAAACCAGGCGCCTGCTGACGCTGCTGGAGGACGGCTTATGTTCGCCTTGCAACATTTCATCGCTCGTCAATCAGACCGGCGTGGCCCACGGCACGATCAAACTTCGCCTGAGCGAATTGCGCGAGGCGTTCGTGATTTGGCCCTGCTATCGAGAGGATCGGCTGCGCCCGAAAACCGGCGCCCAGGCCAAGCTGTATTTCAGCGATCCGATATACACGCAGCTCGCAGGCAGCGGGGCGACCGAGTTTTCGCGCCTTTCCGAGCAGCAATTGGGCCTGGCGCTGCTGCGCGCCGCAGAGCGCGCCGCGCCAGGCGCGCATCTCGACTTCGAACAGGTGCTGCATCATCGCAGCCGCACCGGGCGGGAAATCGACTTTGTCGGCCCCGGTTTCGGGGGGTTGGCGATTGAGTCCAAGCATGTGGACGGGGGCTGGCGGCGCGCTGCGCAAACCCTCAAGGCATCGCCATGGCGCGGCGTTGTGGCCACACGCTCGGAGTTGGATTTGAGCAACGAGGTGGCTGCCGTTCCGGCAGCGCTGCTAGCGTGGCTGCTGGACTCTTAGTCGCGCTTGGAGCGGCGGGCATCCAGCGTTAGCACTTGATCCGCCTCGCGCAGCAAGGCATCGCCGTGGGTGATGACCACCACGGTGGCGTGGCCGCGCAGGCGGCGCAGGCTTTCGATGACCCGCGCCTCGTTGTCCCGGTCGAGCTGGCCGGTCGGCTCGTCGAGCACGAGCAGCGCGGGCTTGCGCAGCAACGCGGCGGCCAGCGCCACGCGCTGGCGCTCGCCGCCCGACAACCGGCCGCCGCGGTCTCCCACCACGGTGTCCAGGCCCTGTTCGAGCGCATCGACGAAATCCGCCGCGGCCAGTTCCAAGGCTTTGCGCATTTCCGCCTCGGTGGCGCCGGGGCGGGCCCAGGCGAGATTGCTCCGCACGCTCTCGTGGAGCAGGAACGGCTCCTGGGGCACGGCGGCCGTTGCGCGGCGCCAACGCCGCAGGGCGGCGCCGCGCAACGGCGCGCCGTCCACATGGATTGCGCCTTCGCTGGGCTCCAGCAGGCCCAGCAGCAAATCCGCGAAGGTTGTTTTGCCTGCCCCGGAGGGGCCGGTGACAGCGAATAGGCCTTGCGCCGGAATATCGCAGGAAACCCCGCGCAGCGCGGGCGCCGTGGCGCCCGGATAGACGAAGCCGACATTGCGCGCCTCGATTCCCCGGGCGAGGGTAAGCGCGGGCGCCGCCTCGTCCGTGCCAACGGGCTCGGCCGCCGCCCGCAGCTCGTTCGCCATGCCGGCGGCCGCGGCCTGGGCGGGCAGCGCGTTGGCCAAAGCCTGGGTTTGCTGCAGCAGACGCAGCATGGCCGGAGTGACCCGGGCGAACACCAGCGCGAGCAGCGCCAACTCGGCCAGCGCCAAACCGGAGACGGCCAGCGCGTACCAGACCAGCCCCGCCAGCGCGGCGGCGGCGGCGAAGCTCAGCGCGGCGCTGGTGCCCCCGCTCAGGGTGGCGAACGCCACTTGCCGCTGGCGCACTTCGGCGGTTTGCCGCAGGAAGCGCTCCACATGCGCGAGCTCGGCATTGTGGATCTTGGCGGGTTTCAGTCCGTCGAGGAAGTCGGTTGTGTGGCCGCGCAGAACGCGGCCGCTTTCGGTAAGGTCTTGGCCCAGCCGATGCGAGCGCCGCACCATGGGCCCTCCGACCGCGGCCAGCACCAAGCCCAGCGCCGCCGCGACGGCGGCGGTCGCCGACGACACGGCGAGCGCCACCGCGAATTGGAACAGCGCCAGCGTCGTCCCCACCGCCATTTGCAGCAGCAGAAAAGCCCCGTGGCCGACGCGTCCCACCGTATCGGTCAGCATGTGCTGGATATCGGACCGCCGCCGCCCCAGCAACTGGCTGTAGGAAGCGTTGGCGACGGCGGCGTAGAGGTCGCCGCGAATGCGGTCCGTGAACTTCAGCCTGAGCCGGGTCGTCACCACGCCGCGCCCCCAGGCCGTTGCGGAGCGAACCGCCGCGAGGACAAGAAACACCGCCAGCACGCCGGGCAGGTTGAGGGTAAGGCCGACGGAGGCCGCGAACCGGGTTGCCGCCTCCACGACCGCCACGCCCTCGCCGCCGGCATCGACCAGCCCGGCCGCCTGCAACAGCGGGATAATCATCAACAAGCCGAAGGCTTCGGTCACGCCCGCAGTCAGCAGCAGCAGCACCGCCAAGGCGCACTGCCCCGGCGCCATGGCCGCCAGCTCGCGCGCCAGCGTCCAAGCCTGGGCGGCGGTGGTTCCGGCAACCGGGGCGGACGGCGCGGAACCGCGCTGGCCGCTGTCTGGCTGGACGGATGCCGAATCAGGCATGCGGGGAAGTGTAGCCACATGCAGGCTAGCCCGCCACCACGGTCAACAACTTACTTGGGCGAAGCGGTCGCCGCGCTCCTTATTCCGTTTGCAGGCCTGCGCCGCTACCAAGTCGCCGCCTCCTGACCGCGGACCTGAGGCTTAGCGGTGGTGGAGTTCGAGGATATCGCCGTCGTGGATGAGATGGCGCGGGCTCACCTGCTGGCCGTCATAGACTTTCTTGCCCCAGATGCGGGCATAGCGCAGGCTGCCGGCGATATCCTTGTGAACCAGCGATGCCAGCTCGCTGACGGTGGCGCCATGTCGAAGGGTGAACGGCCGTTCCAGATCGGGCGGCTTGCCCGGCGTTTTTGTGTAGACCCGCACCACGCCTAGACCCTTGAACAGGAACTTGGGAATCGCATCCAGGTTGTCACCGGTCTCGGCGGATACGGCAAGCGCAGGAAAGCCGAGCTTCCTGCTTAATTGCTCCAGCCGGTCCCTGTAATCGCCAAGGTCGGCCTTGTTGGCCGCCAGCAGGGCAGGGAGATGGATCCGGAACAGATCCTCGAAAGTCTCCTGCTTGCGAGCGGCGCGCTTTTTGCGGCGGCGTTTGCGGGGATCCGGCAGCCCCGGCCATTCGGCTGTGAAGGTCACTCGCTTCTCGGCCATCTTGTCCAGCACGGTTCCGATTTCCGCGGCATAGTCCGGCGAGGCGATATCCACGACCAGCAGCGCGCCGTCGGCCGGCTGCAAGGCGGTCGCCAGCCAAGGCTGGGTGCGCTCGATGGCGACCGGGGGCAAATCGACCAACTGAAAATGGATATCGCGGTACGGCGCCATGCCCGGTATCGGCGTCTCGGTGGTATGCGGCCAGGCGCCGACTATCGATTGCGATCCCGTGAGCGCCGAATGCAGTTGCGATTTGCCGGCGTTGGGCGCGCCCAGCAGCGCCACTTGGGCCGCGCCCTCGCGCCGCACGGCATGCGCCGGACCGGAGCGGGCGCCGCCTTTGCGCGGACGGGATAGTTCGGTGGTGAGCTGCTTGATCCGGGTTTTGATATCCGCTTGGACATGCTCGGTGCCCTTGTGCTTCGGGATCAGCCGCAGCATTTCGCGCAGGCAGCGCAGGCGGTCTTGCGGTTCCCTGGCTTCGCGAAACGCCTGCTCGGCTTTCTTGTATTCCTGCGTGACGTTGGTGGGCATGGCGGCGAAAAGTTTACCCTTGGCGCCGCCCCGCGCGACAGCAAGGCGCCATTCAACGATAATAACGGCGGTATGGGCACTAACGGGTTGTTTCACGTGATCGATACCCGGCAGTTCGACCGGCCGATGCTCGACCATCTGTGCCGTCTGGCAACCCATGTCCGCACCCTCGCCAAATCCAAGGCGGGCGCGCAATCGCTCCAAGCGCTGGCTCCCGACCGGCGGGCGATGCTCTATTTCACCCAGCCTTCCACCCGCACCTTCCTGTCCTTCAACAGCGCCTGCCATATTCTCGGCATGCGGACCAGCGAAATCCGCAATCCGTCCATTTCCTCGGAGGTGAAGGGCGAAACCTTCGAGGACAGCATCCGCACCTTCAGCTCCTACGCGGACGTGATCATCATGCGCACGCCTGAGGGCGGAAAGGCCGCGCGCGCCGCCGGGATCATGGATTCCATTCCGCGTCCGGTGCCGATCATCAACGCGGGCAGCGGCCCCGACCAGCACCCCACCCAGGCCTTGCTGGATATCTACACCTTGGAGCGCAGCTTCGAGCGGCGCGGCGGCATCGACGGCAAAACCATCGCCATGATGGGCGACCTGCGCCGCGGCAGAACGGTCCGCTCGCTCAGCTACCTGATGAAGAACTACAAGGATGTTCGTTTGCGTTTCGTTGCGCCGCCGGGGTTCGAGATCAAGCCGGATATCCTCGACCACCTCGATGCGCACGGCGTCGAGCATCAATCCGCCAGCCGGCTTGAGGAAATCATCGACGGCTTGGATGCCTTGTACGTGACGCGGCTGCAGGAGGAATACGACGAGCGCAACGAATCCCAAAGCGCCGATTACGCGTCCTACTCGATCGGCCCCAAGCAACTGCGGCGTTTTCCTTCCGATGCCATCATCATGCATCCGCTGCCGCGCGGGCCGGAACTGGATCCCGGCATCGACAACGATCCGCGCGTGATGTACTGGCGCCAGGAGCGAAACGGCATGTGGATGCGGGTTGCGCTGCTGGCGGCGATCTTCGGTCTGGACGGCGGCATCGAGATGGAATTAAATTAATAAAATAAATTAACTAATTCATTTATAAATCTGATATAAATAAGAAATTAACTTGATTAAGAAAGCTGGAATCACGCCCGCCGCCCTGCCGCTAGCCATTGCCCTGGCCCGCATATCGCATCACTTTGCGCCAGCTAAAGCCCTTTTCTTGCCCCTGCCTCGCGGGAGCGTCTGGGGCAGGATGCCCCAGCCGAGCCCCATGGACGGGTTTATGCGTCTCCTGCGAGGCAGGGGCAAGAAAAGGGCGGGTGCAAGCGCCTATGCGCGCAAGCGGGCAAAAGACCAGCGGGAAAGCGGCCCGCCCGTTCCGCATCAGGCGCAAATCGGGCAATCCGGGCATCAGCTATTGATTAGACGGCAAAACAAGGAAGGCAGCAAGCGGCTTGGCGCAATAGGCGGGCTGGCCGCCGCCTCGGGCATCGCCGGCCTGCTGGCCTCGACCCCTTTCGCGATGGCCCAGGATGCCGTCCGCGAGCTGCCTTGCGACACCGGTCTGTACGAAATTAGCGCGGACCATGAAGGCGCGCGCGCCAATGCCTGCCAAGTGCTCAATCCGCGCGGCGTGATCCTGACCATCGATCCGGAGGATCCGCCGCCGATCAATCCCAGCCCCTGGTTCGGATTCCGCGCGCGGGCGAAGAACGCCAACGAGCAGGGCGTCTTGATGGTCACGCTGCGCTACTCCGCCAGCCGCCACCGCTACGCGCCCAAAACCAGCGTTGACGGCAGGGAATGGATGCCGCTGCCGGCGCGCCAGTGGCTGGCCCACGAGGACGGCCGCGCCACCATGGAGCTGAAACCCGGCGCCGGCGGGCTGTTCGTTTCGGCGCAGGAGAACCTCGGCCTCGATTTCTATGCCGAATGGCGCCGCGGCACGGCCAAGCGCTTCGACGGGCTTGAATGGCGCCGCATCGCCCAGTCCAAGGGAGGGCGCCCGATTTTCGCGGGCGAGACGGAGCCGGACGCGGCCCGCTACCTGCTTTTCATCGGCCGCCAGCACCCGCCCGAGATCCCGGGCGCCTTGATGTTTAAGGCCTTCGCCGAGCGGCTGCTCGAAGATCGCTCGCGCGCCTGCGACGACCTGCCCTCGGCGAAATGCGCTTTTTATTCCGGGCACAGCCTTGTTTTCGTGCCCAACCTCAATCCCGACGGCATCGCCTTGGGCCATTGGCGGCATAACCTCGACGGAGCCGACCTGAACCGCGACTGGGGCGCTTTCGCGCAGCCGGAAACGCAGGCCGTGCGGGACCTGGTTGATTCGCTGGAGGATAGCGGCAAAACGATCGCGGTGATGCTGGATTTCCATTCAACTTGGCGAAACGTGTTCTATGTCCCCGCTTTGAAAGAGGCCACCCGTCCGCCGGCATTCGTTTCCCGCTGGCTGCGGCTGGCGCGCGCAAGCGGCTCGGCTTACGCGTTTGAAAGCGCGCCGCGGGCCTCGCGGGACACGGCGGTTGCGAAGAACTATTTCTACCGCCGCTTCGGCGTGCCCGCCATCACGGTCGAGACGGGCGACGACACGCGCAGGGACAAAATCGCGCCCACGGCCCGCGCACTGGCGGACGCGCTGGTGGAGGTGCTAGGCGGCGGCAACGGCCCGTCGGGACGCCGCCAGGGCGCGCTTTGCCCCGATTTCTTCTGCTATCTGGCGGAAGCCAACAGGGCCTCGCTGGTCATGCTGAGCGAGGAAGGGCTGGTGAGCCGCGAACAAGCGCAGGCGATTGCGACCGCCATGATCCAATTGCGGGCCGAGCAGGAAGCCGCAGGCGCGGAACGGGCCGCCAATTACCTGCCGTACGAGGAGCGCCTGGTCGAACTGGCCGGCGAAGCAGCGGCCGACCTGCATCTGGGACGTTCGCGGCAGGACCTGCACGGCGTGGTGCGGCGCATGCTGATCCGCGACCGGTGGCTTGCGCTGGCCGATGGCGCGCTAAAGGCCCGCTCCGCCTTGCTGGATTTGGCCGAGCGGGAAGCCGCGACGCCGATCCCCGCCTACACCCACGGCGTGCAAGCGCAGCCCACCACGTTGGGGCATTACCTGCTGGCATTCTCGGCCAACCTTCAGCGCGACCTTCAGCGCTACCGGCAAGGCTACGCCCGGATGAACGCCAGCCCGCTGGGCGCGGCCGCGCTCGGAACTTCCGGATTCGCTTTGAACCGCGAACGGCTTGCGCGATTGCTGGGGTTCGCCGCTCCGGTCGATAACAGCTACGATGCCAACTTCGTTTCCTCCGGCGACCTGCGCAGGGAACTGGCCGGCATTCTCGAGTTGTCCGCTATTCCGATCGGCCAACTGGCGGAGAATCTGCACACGCAGCAACATGACCCCAGGCCGTGGATTCTGCTCGATCCGTCCGCCGCAAGCATCAGCACGATCATGCCGCAGAAGCGCAACCCGCGCCCTTTGGACCGGCTGCGCAGCCAAGCCAGCAAAGTGCTGGGCGGCGCGCAAACTGAAATGCTGCTGGCGCACAACACCAATACCGGCATGCATGACTACCGCGATATCGCGCTGATCATGGAGCTGGCGGATGAAGCGCAGCTCATGTACCGGCGCTGCGCGCGGCTGGTCGGCCTGCTCCGCATCGACCGCGAACGGGCGCTGGACGAGCTGCGGCAGGGCTTTTCGACCATGACGGAGGTGGCCGACATGCTGGCGCGGGAAGCCGGGCTGCCTTTGCGTTCCGCGCGCCGCTACGCCTCGGCCCTGGCCGACCACGGGCGCGCCAACCGGCTGCGGCCGGAATCGCTGAGCGACGAGGCGCTCGAAGCGATCTACAAGGAGGTCATAGGCGGGCGCCTTCCTGTGCCTGCGGAAAAACTGCGCCTAGCGATGGACCCGGTCGCGATGCTAGCGGGCCGCAAGGGCTTGGGGGGGGCGCAGGGCGAAGAGGTGCGGCGAATGCTGAGTGCCCACCGGCAATCGCTCGAGCAGGACCGGGCTTGGCTGAACCGCGCCAACGAAGCGCTGCTGGCGGCATCGCTGGAATTGCATCAGGCGTTCGTCGCGCTGGCGCCTGCGGGCGAGTGATTTGGCTGCGGATTGGCGAACAGATAGAATCCGCAGTTCTTGGCAAGGAGCGGACCTTATGCGGAAACGCAATAATTTCCCTGCGGCGGCGGCATTTCCCCTGTTTTTCTTCGGCGGCATGGCCGGATGGGCCCAGGAGGCCGGAGAAGACCAGCCGGAGATGGAGGAAATCGTCGTGACCGGCAGCCATATCAAAGGCGCCAGCATTACCGGCGCGCTGCCGGTTTCCGTGATCGGCGCCGAGGAAATCGAGGCCCTCGGCGTGGATTCCGGCGACGAGCTGATGCAGTTCATTCCCGAGCATGGCCAGAATTTCTTCAACGAGGCCGAAAACATCAGCGGCGGCGTGAATTCGGCCCGCGGCGATATCGGCGCCTATAACCTGCGCAACCTCGGCACCGGCAACACGCTGGTGCTGTTCAACGGTCGCCGCGTCGTCAATGCCGCCAGCTTCCAAACCGAGGAAGTGGGCGGCAGCTTCGTTCCGGTCAACACGGCCAACACGCAAACGATCCCGGTTTACGGCACGGAGCGGCTGGAAATCTTAAAGGACGGGGCCTCCGCGCTGTACGGCGCCGATGCGGTTGCCGGGGTGGTCAACCATGTGGTGAGGGGCGATATCGACCATCTGCGCGTTTATTTGCGCTATGGCGCCTACGACCATGTGTCCAGGAGCACGCAGCGCGCGGCGCTGGAATGGGGCGACGCCTTCAACGGCGGGCGCACGCGCGCGGGCGTGATTGCCGATTACTACGTTCGCGACCCCATCGCCGCGCGCGAGGACGAGCGCTGGGCCGACGCGGATTTCAGGCGCCGCGTTCCCGAGGACTCGCCGTGGGCCGGCGACACGCGCTTCCGCAACACCAGCGCCAATTCCCTCTACGGCCAGTTCGACGTGATCCGCAGCGCAAGCAGCACCGGTTTAAGCAACGTGCTGACCGACTCCTCAGGCGAGTTCCAAGTGTATCCCTCGGGGCATGGGGAATGCGACTGGGATCTCGGATACGGCAGCTGCGGCGCGATCGACGGCCCTCCCATCTATCGCCGCAACCTCAACGAAACCCGCGATCTTTCCTCCGATCTCAAGCGGGGCAATGTGTTCCTCTTCCTCAACCATGAGCTTGCGAACGGCATGGAGAGCTTCTCGGAACTGCTCCACTACATGTCGGACACCCGCCTGAGCCGGCATTCCGCGGCGCCCTTCAGCACCGTGAAGCTGCGGGTGGGCGCCAACAACCACTACAACCCGTTCGGCCCTTGCGGATCGCCGAACCGGCTTGCGGATTCCGTTCTGCCGAGCCAGGTTCCCTGCGAGGGCCTGGCGCTGGAAATCGACAACTACCGTTTCGCCGAAGTGCCGCGAATCGTGGAGAACGACGGCAACATGATCCGCGTGCTTTCGGGATTGCGGGGCAGCGCGGGGAAATGGGATTGGGAAGGCGCGGTGGTGTGGTCGCGGGCCGAAAAAGAGGATATCACCCGCAACCGGCCTTCCAACACGCTATTGGTTGAAGCGCTTTCGGACCCCACTCCGGCGGCCTACAACCCCTTCAGCGGCGGCGTTGACAGCAATATCGAGCGCGTTTTAGTGGATGTGCATCGGATCAACGAGACCACGCTGGCGATGGGCGACTTCCAAATCTCCACGCCGGATATCTTCGATCTGCCTTGGGGGCCGGCGGGCATTGCGGCCGGCCTGGAATTCCGCCGCGAAACCTTTGAGGACGACCGCGACCCGAGGCTGGACGGCACCATCGTCTTTACGGATTTCCAGGGCGACACTTTTCCTTTCGTGTCGGATGTGGTGAATTCCAGCCCGACGCCGGACAACGCCGGCAGCCGCAATGTCGCGTCGGCTTTCGCGGAACTGCAATTGCCGCTCATGGGCAATATCGATGCGCAGCTGGCGGCGCGATACGAGCATTTTTCCGATGTGGGCAGCACCGTGGTGCCCAAATTCGCGGTCGGCTGGCAGATCGCGCCCGCGGTGCTGCTGCGCGGCTCCTGGTCGGAAGCGTTCCGCGCCCCCAATCTGATTACGATCAACGAGCGGATCGTGGCGCGCCAGAACACGCGAAACGATTACGCCTGCGTTTACGCCGCGGACAACGGCGGCGATCCCGAGCAGGACGTGCTTGATTGCCGCAACAGCACCCAGCGCATCGCGCAAGGCAGCAAGCTGCTGGAGCCGGAGCGCTCCAATAACTATTCCTTAGGAATCGTGTTGCAGCCGCTGGAAAACTTGACCCTTACGCTGGACTGGTGGTCGATCGAAAAGGAAGACAGCATTGGCCTTTTGGGCGAGGAGAACCACACGGTGCTGGACCTGCTGGCGCGGCTGCGGCATGGCGCGGGCAACTGCGCGGGGCTGGCCGCCAACCCGGCGGTCGCGCGGCAATCGGCAAGCACGCTGAGCCCCGAGGAAGCGGCCATCTACCAAGCGGCGGGCATCTGCCCGGCGGGCCTGATCCGCTTCATCGAAGACAACTACGTCAACCTCGACACGCGCACGCTCAAGGGCTGGGATGCCAGCCTGCGCTACTCGCTGGAAACGCGCGCCGGCCGGTTCGACCTCACTTACCTCGCTTCATTCCTCACTAAATTCCACCAGGTTCCCGGCGGCAGCGCCGCCGAGCTCGTGGCGGCCAAGGAATCAGGCCAATTGCCCGCCAGCATTCCGGTGGCGGGGTTCGCCGATCTTCTGCATAAGGACGGCAACCAGAAAGTTCGTCAAACGCTGCTCCTTGCCTGGCAGCGCAATTCGCTAGAGGCGACGCTGTCGGGCCGGCACTTGGGGGATTTTTACCAGAACTCCCTAACGCTCGACGACGGCACGCTCTACTGGATCCCTTCGGTGACCGTTTGGAATAGCACGTTCGACTACAACTGGAAAACGGCGGGCCGGGACTGGCGGCTGCGCCTCGGCGTCAATAACCTGTTCGACAAGCGGGCGCCGCTGGCGGACCGCTATTTCGGGTTTTTCGCCGATGCCCACGAAAACATCGAACACGGGCGCAACTACTACCTGCAATTGCGCCTCACGCAACCCGGCGATTAGAGCGCGCCGGCCACCAAGTCCACGAAATCCGCTTCGCTGCGAACCTGCTGCGCGATGCGCGCGGGAACCGTGTAGCCGTGCTCGGCGGCCAGCTTGGCGTATAGCGGCCGGCGGTGCGCTATGAGCCGCGGGAAGGCCCAGCGCGCGAACTCCTTCGGCTCGGCTTGGGCGATATCGCTGAGCCCATGCTTGCTCAGGAAATCCGGGAGGGCGCGCCGCAGGAATTCCGGGGAGTAGTACATCGGCTTGGGATTGCTCCGGGCGCGCTCAACCAGCGCCTCCTCGTCTTCCGGCGATGCCTCCAAATAGAGGATCACGGTGTGCTCCGCCAGCGCGCCCACGGCTTCATCGTCGTCCAGCTCGCATATGCTGCCGCCCGCGTCGTTGATGAAATGGCGGTAGCCGTAAATGCGCTCGGCCTTCTCGATAAACGCGGCCACATCCCGCATGGCGCCCACTTCCGCTTTGCGGTGCAGCTCCTGCCTGCGGAGAAACTCGCCGCGCGGCAGCCCGCCGCGCCCGGGATCGCCCAGCCGCCCTAGGAAGGTTGAAACGGGATCAAGGTTATGCACGGTGATATTGCTTTCTATGTAAATCGAATCGCTGCGCAGCAGGTCGCGCAGAAAAGGCACTTCCATGGCCCGCAGCTTGATATTGTCGAGAATCGGCTCGCGCAGGTACTGGGTGCCTATGCGGTAATCGCCGGAATAGATGAACCAGCGGGTGGCGGGCAAGCGGTTGGCGAGCACCGTCTTGCCCACGCCGGACATGCCCATCAGCGTGACCGCCTTGCGCCGGGCCTCGCGAAATTCCTGCGGCGTCATTCGCATCCGGCGATTGTATGCCCTAGGAGCCTGCGCCGCAGGAGGCCCGGGGCGGCGGGCAAGATGATCCCGCGCGCTCTGGCTTACAATGGCGCCCCTGACATATTCCGGGAGGAAATAAATGAGCATTGAAAAAGGGCAGGCGATGCCTAAAGGCGCCTTCGGCGTTATGACCGACAGCGGGCCGGGACGGATCACCACCGACCAGCTGTTTTCGGGCAAGAAGGTGGTTTTGTTTTCGGTGCCGGGCGCATTTACGCCCACTTGCTCGAAGGAGCATCTTCCGGGCTATGTCGATAACGCAGCCGCCTTGCGGGCCAAGGGCGTGGACCAGATCGCCTGCATGGCCGTCAACGATGTATTCGTGATGGATGCCTGGGGGCGCTCCGCCGGCGTCGGCGATTCGGTCCTGATGCTGGCCGACGGCAACGGGGAATACGCCCGGGCGCTGGGCTTGGAAGTGGATAAAACCGTATACGGCATGGGCATGCGCGGAGAGCGGTTCTCCGTGGTGGTGGACGACGGCGTTGTCGCCGAAATCAATGTGGAAGAGGGCGGAGGCTTGGCCTGCTCCTCGGCTGAAGCCGCGCTCGGCCAGCTTTGACCTCGGCCATTCCGGGGAGCCAGCGGCAGGTTCTGCTCAGGCGCTATCCCGAGGGCGTTCCCGAAACATCCGATTTCGAGCTTTCCCGGGGGGCGGTTCCGCGGCCCGCCGCCGGCGAGTTCCTGTCCCGAACGCTTTACCTTTCGCTGGATCCTTATTTGCGCGGAGTGATTTCCGGGCGCCACTTGTACGCCGAGAAGGTGGCACCCGGAGATGTCATGCCCGGGCGCACCGTGGCGCAGGTGGTCGAATCCCGCCATCCGGATTTCGCGGTCGGCGATATCGCGGTGTGCTCCAACGGCTGGCAGGAATACGGCCTTAGCGCCGGCGCCATCGACCTCAGAAAACTGGATCCGGAAGCCGCGCCCGTCAGCACCGGAATAGGGATATTGGGCATGCCGGGGCTTACCGCTTGGGCGGGATTGCTGCATTTGGGCGAGCCCATGCCGGGCGAAACCGTGCTGGTTTCGGCGGCCTGCGGCCCCGTCGGCAGCATGGCGGGACAGTTGGCCCGCATTGCCGGCTGCCGGGCGGTGGGAATCGCCGGCGGCGCCGGGAAATGCGCCATCGTGAAAGATGAATTCGGATTCGCGGAATGCGTCGATTACAAAACCGGCGACCTGGGCGAAAAACTCAAATCCGCATGTCCCGAGGGCATCGATATTTATTTCGACAACGTGGGCGGCGATGTTCTGGCCGCAGCCATGGCCAATCTCGCCCAAGGCGCGAGGGTGGTGCTGTGCGGAATGATGAGCGGCTACAACAACAGCGGCCCGCCGCCGCCCGGACCTAGCCTGATTCCGCTGGTCCTGGCCCGCGCCACCTTGCGCGGGCTGGTCGTGTACGACCATGAGGACAAGCAGCCAGACTTTCTGCGCGCCTGCACCCGCTGGCTCAAGGAAGGCCGCATCCGCTACCGCGAGGATATCGCCGAGGGCATCGAAAAGGCGCCGGAAGCTTTTTGCCGGCTGATGCGCGGCCAGAACGTGGGCAAGGCGCTGGTGCGGTTCGCCTGAGCGAGGCTCCGACCGCTCCTGATCCGGTCATTCCTCCTTCCACGCCGGGAAGGGATCATTCAGCGTCAGCCAATGCTCCTTGCCTTTAAGCACATCCTCTTCCGCCAGCAGGCATCGGTCGAGAGCGGCGGTCATCGCTTTGCGGTTGAGCCCTTGCCCGATAAAGACGAGTTCCTGGCGCATGTCGCCGAAAGGCTCTTCCCACGAATTGAGAATATTTTCGAGGCTTGCCTCATCCTTGGGCCATTTATCGCGAGGCACCGCATGCCAGAACATGCCGGCGAAGCCGTAGCGGGCGATTCCGCCCGCTTGGCTCCACTGCCACGCAAACTCCGGGCGCGAGGCCAGCCAGAAATAGCCTTTGGAGCGAAGCAGCTTGCCGAATTTCTCCGTGTTATGGAAAAACTCGAACGCCCGATCGGGATGAAACGGGCGGCGCGCCACATAGCTAAAACTGCCGATGCCGTATTCCTCTGTTTCGGGCACATGCTCGCCGCGCATTTCCTTAAGCCATCCCGGCGCCCGCCTAGCGCGCTCAAAGTCGAACAGCTTGGTGTTCAGAACATCGGAGGCGGGCACTTGGCCTTGCGAAATAGGAATGCGGTTATTGAGGATATGGCTAAGCACCGTGGTCTTGCCGGCGCCTAGGAATCCCGAAAGCACGGTGACCGGCAAGCTTGCTTGTTGATTCATCGATGCCTCTTAAGGGCCGCGGCGGCGCTTTGCGGCTGTTGCCAAGAGCGCAGGCCCCGGTCATGGCCGGACCTGCAAGACGTTACATTATATCTTTAGCTGCCCATGCGGCGCCTCGCCGGACGCTGGCGCTCCCGCCGGATGCGCTCCGGCATGGCTTCCGGGGCAACGCCGGAAGCCGGAGCTGCGGCATGGATTATCCGAGCAGCGGCGCGGCGATGCCTTGAATGGCGTGCATGAGGCTGCCCATGGCTTGCGCGGCGGGCGGCGCGCCCGGCTTGTAGATGCCCAGAAAGGCCTCGATAATCAAGCCGGCCCAGATCGCGAACACCCAAGGGCGCACGCGATGGATGCTGCGCTTCATCGCGTCGTCCTGCTCCTCGGTGATCGAGCCTTGGCCCAGCGCCCTGACGCCGGCGATGAAGCCCGGGATGTATAGGCGGATCATGATGCCGCACAGCACCATGAGCGCGAAAACGATCAGCTTGGGCGCCAGCCAGGGCGCGTTATCCAGCCTTCCGGTGGATACCGACCACCATACGGAAGCCACGATCGCGGCGATCAGAAACCAGCGGAACCATAAATCCAGCTTGGTGAGCGTGGGCATGAAGCTGGCGTTATGCTTGAAGTGCATGACCAGCAGCGCCGTGAACCACACCGGCCCCAGCACAACGATCATCGCGTACTGCCAGGGCGGATGATCCACTCCCACGTATTCCGAGAGAATGCCGCCCACGGTGAGCATCATGCTCAGGCATAGCCGCGGCAGCAGGTCGATCCATAGCATGATGCGCGAGGCCATGAACCTCTGGGGCGCGGAGTGCGAGCGGTTGAGGATCAGCCGGGTGGAATAGAACACGCCGATATCGCCGCCTAGCCAGTAGGCGAACAGCACCAGATGAAGAATCAGCCAGATCGTGTGGCCGAGATCGCCTTCCGCTCCGTACATAGGGCTCCCCCTCCATATAGACCGGCCATAGTCTAACCGCCCCGCGCCGCCGCGTCACAAGCAAAGATGGAGGGCGTGCTGCCTCCGCCCTTTCTCCATCCCTTCCCCGCAGGAGACGCATGAATACATCCCTGTAGCTTGGTTCCGGCATCCCTGCCTCCAACACTCCTGCGGGGAAGGGATGGAGAAAGGACTCACGACTCACGCTGCCGTCGGCAGGATTCGCCCTCTGCTTGCCTACTTCCTCCGGGAGACGCATGACTGCTTGCAGCTTGACCTGCAAGGTCAAGAATCATCCATGTGGCTTGCTCGTTCGCGCCGGGACATCGGCGCTCACCCTGCCTCCGATCCTCCCGGAGGAAGGGAGCAAGCAAAGGGCTTGGGAATGCCGGCCCTTTTAGGGTCTGCGCCAGCCGGAGCCTCTTTGCGCGTTCCCCTCTCGCGGGAGTGTCGGCGGCAGGACAGCCGCCGCCAAGCCCCATGGATGGGTTCATGCGTCTTCCGCGAAAGGGGAGGATTGGCGGGGTCCGCCCGCAGCACTTGCTCGACCACCATGGATGGGTTCATGCGTCTTCCGCGAAAGGGGAACGCGCAAAGAGGCAACCCGAAGCAGCATGCGTCTCCCGGAAGAAGGGGGCGGGCAACGGCGAGGGGCAGGCAAGCCCCTTGCCGCAATGTGCGGGTTAGAATGCGCCCTTCCTTATTGGCAGCAGGGTTTTCGCGGAGCAATGCGCAAGATCATGGTGACGCTCAAACGCGTCGTCGATTACAATGTCCGTGTGCGCGTCAAGCCCGATGGCAGCGGCATGGCCACCGAAGGGCTGAAGATGAGCGTCAACCCCTTCGACGAAATCGCGCTGGAGGAAGCGCTGCGCCTGCGCGAGCGCGGCGAGGCGGGCGAGATTGTGGCGGTCGCGATTGGCGGCGGCGAATGCCAGCAGCAGCTTCGGACCGGGCTGGCCATGGGCGCCGACCGGGCCGTTCTCGTGAATGCCGATTCCGGGGTCCAGCCGCTGGCGGCGGCCGGCATTCTGCTCGAAATGGCAAAAAGGGAAAAGCCCGATATCGTCATCATGGGCAAACAGGCCATCGACGACGACTGCAACCAAACCGGCCAGATGCTGGCAACGCTGTGGGGCCGCCCGCAAGCCACCTTCGCCTCCGAAGTGCGGCTTGACGGCGGCACGGCCCGGGTGACGCGCGAAGTCGATGCGGGCCTCGAGACCATCGAAGTTCAACTGCCGGCCGTGATCACCACCGATCTGCGGCTCAACGAGCCGCGCTACATCAAGCTGCCCGACATTATGAAAGCCCGCAGCAAGCCCCTGGAGACCCTAGCGGCCGGCGAGCTGGGCCTTTCCGCCGTTCCCTCGCTGAAGCCGGTCGGCTACGAGCCGCCCGCGCAGCGGGAGAAGGGGGAGCTAGTGGAGGATGTCGCGGCTCTTGTGGGCAAGCTGCGGGAACGCGGGCTGGTGGCCTGAGGCGCGCCCATGAGCAAGATACTGGTGGTTGCCGAGCATGACGGGGTTTCGCTTCACTCCGGCGCGGCGCGCGTGGTCAGTTGCGGGCTGGCGATCGGGGCGGAGAGCCTGGACGTTGCGGTGCTGGGCCAGAACTGCGCCGAAGTGGCCCGGCAGGCCGGAAGCATCGCCGGGGTTTCGCGGGTTCTATGCCTCGACCGGGCGGAAAACGCCCGGCCCCTGGCGGCGGTTCAAGCGCCGCAGCTTGCTGCGCTGGCGCAGCAGGGCTACAGCCATTTGCTTGGGCCGTCCACCACCTTCGGCAAGGACCTGATGCCGCGCGTCGCCGCCTTGCTGGGCGTGCCGCAGGTGAGCGATATCATGAGCGTGGAGAGCGGGCGCCGGTTCAAGCGGCCCATCTATGCGGGCAATGCGGTGCTGACAGTGGAGGCGCCTGCGGACTGCACCGTGGTGGCCACGGCCCGTCTGGCATCCTGGCCGGCCGCTTCCGAGGGGGGCGAGGCTGGCATCGAAGCCATTGCCGTGGACGCTGAGTTGCCCGCCCACAGCAGATGGCTCGATCTCAAGACCGCCGAAACCGAGCGTCCCGACCTGCAAAGCGCCGGCGTGGTGGTTTCGGGAGGCAGGGCGCTGGGCAGCGCCGACAACTTCTCGATGCTCTACAGCCTGGCGGACAGCATGGGCGCCGCGGTGGGCGCTTCGCGGGCCGCGGTCGATGCGGGATACGTGTCGAACGATATGCAGGTGGGGCAGACGGGCAAGATCATTGCGCCGGAGCTGTATTTCGCCATCGGCATTTCCGGGGCCATACAGCACCTTACCGGGATCAAGGACGCGGGCGTGATCGTGGCGATCAACAAGGACCCGGAAGCGCCTATTTTCGAGGTGGCCGATATCGGCCTGGTCGGCGATCTGTTCTCCATCGTTCCCGAACTTCAAGCGGCGCTGGAAGATTCGTAATTGGCGGCGCTGCTGGTCACTCCAACGGAGCTGCACGCTGCCATCGAGCGGGGCGAAGCGAGGGCGGTGGATTGCCGTTTCGACCTGATGAATCCGGCCGGCGGCCGGTCGCTTTGGGCCGCGAGCCATATTCCCGGCGCGCCTTACGCGGACCTCGACCAAGACCTCGCCGGACCCGTCCGGCGCGGGGGCGGGCGGCATCCGCTGCCCGATCCGGCCGATTTCGCGGCCACGCTGGGGCGCTGGGGCATCACGCCGGCCACGCTGGTCGTGGCCTATGACAATGCGGGATGCGCCATAGCCGGACGTTTGTGGTGGATGCTCAAATGGATGGGGCACGAGCGCGCCGGGCTTCTGGACGGCGGAATCCAGGCATGGGAGGCCGCTAAGCTGCCGCTGGAACACAAGGCGCCGGCCATTGAGCCGGCGCAATACCCTGCGGGCGGTCATTGCCGGCCGGTGGTTGACCTGGACCGGGTTGAGCGCGCCGCCGCGACCGGCGATCTGCGCATTCTCGACGCGCGCGACGCCGCGCGCTATCAGGGCCTGTCGGAGCCGATCGACGCGCAAGCCGGCCATGTTCCTAGCGCGGTCAACGCCTTCTTTCGCGACAACCTGGGGGCGGACGGGCGCTTTTTGCCTCCCGGCGAATTGCGGGCGCTGTACCTTGAGCGTCTGGATGGAGTTGAGCCCGGCCAAGCTTGCGTGATGTGCGGATCCGGCGTGACCGCCTGCCACGACCTGTTCGCGATGGAACTGGCGGGCTTGTCCGGCGCTGCGCTGTATCCAGGTTCCTGGAGCGAATGGTCGCAATCCGGCAGCCGTCCGGCGGCCCGCGGACCGGAACCCGGGGGGTCGGCTTGATGGCCCCGCGCCTTGCGGTTCTGTCGCTGGCGGCATTGACGCTGGGCGCCTGCGCTGCGATGGAGGGCGAGCGGTCGGCGGCATCCAATCGGGCGGCCGTGGCGCGCTTCCCGCATAGCGCAGCCAACGCCGATTGCTTTTTCCAGCGGCGCATCGACAACTTCGAGGTGCTCAACGACAGCAACCTGCTTGTTTTCGATGGCCGCAGGCGGGTCTATCACGTCGAATTGTCGCCGCCCTCGGTGGATCTCCGCCATGCCCAAGGCTTAGGGTTCTCCAGCGTCACCGGACGGGTGTGCGGCCACGCAGGCGAGCGCCTGCAAGTGAGGAACGGCTCCTTCTCCCGTTTTCCGCTTTCGGTTGTTGGCGTTTACCGCCTCGACGAGAGCATGCAGGCCGCGGTGCGCGCGCACTTCGGCCAGGCCGCCGCGCTGCCGGAGGAGGAGGAGCGGAACGCCGAGGCCGTTGAGGAGCTGGTCATCGACTTGGAAGGGCCGATTGGCGACGATCCAATTCCCCCTGCGGGAACCGAACAGGGGAGCTGAGCGTGGATTGCGTCATTGTGTTGTTCAATCTCAAGGAAGGAGCCGGCCAGGCCGAATACCAGGCTTGGGCGCGCAGCCGCGACCTGGTGGAGGTCAACCGGCTGCCTTCGGTGGAGCGTTTCCGGGTGCTGCGCTCGGTGGGGCTGCTCGGCGGCGCGGGCGAGCCGCCCTTCCAGTACGTGGAAGTGATCGACCTCAACAGCATGGAGAGGTTCGGCGAGGATATTCAATCGACGGCGGTGGGCGAACTGGGCAAAGAGTTCCGCCAGTTTGCCGCCGACCCCGTATTTATCCATTGCCAGGATCTTTGACCCGGCAGCGCGTGGCAGAGGAAAACGCAACAAAGGGCCGTTCCGCGCGGCGCGCCGGAGGGCGCCACTACGAGGAATTTCGCATCGGCGACGTGTACGAGCACTGGCCGGGCCGCACCCTCACCGAGTCCGACAACACCTGGTTCACGCTGTTAACGATGAATACCCATCCGCTGCATTTCGACAAGGAGTACGCGCGCAAGACCGAATTCGGGCGGCGGCTGGTGGCGAGCACGCTGACGCTATCGATTCTGGTGGGGATGAGCGTGTCGGACGTGAGCGAAATCGCCATAGCCAACCTCGGCTGGACCGACGTGCGCTTGCCCAATCCGCTGTTCATCGGCGACACTCTGTACGGGTCGTCCGAGGTGCTGAGCAAGCGGTCGTCGAAGTCGCGGCCGAATGCCGGCATCGTTACAGTGCGAACCACCGGCCGCAACCAGCGCGGCGATGTGGTGTGCGTTTACGACCGGACAGTGCTCGTGCCGCGGCGCGGGCATGCCGCGGGCGGCAAGCAGGCCTGAAGCAGGGCGCCGGATCATTTTTTCGTCGGGATTCAATAAGGACGGGAGGAGCTTCAAATGAGCGATATTCTTCAAGTTGACCACGTGAACTATCACGGCCGGATCACCTACTTAAGCAAGAAGCCGGAACGCATGGACCAGGAGCGTGGCCGGGAGCGGTTCACCATCACCGTGCATTCCGACGGCCACCGCACCTGCATGGCGCAAAGCGAAATCGACGACCGTCCCAGCGTGATGCGCAACACGGCGCTCACGCTGGACGAGAACTGGTATCCGCTGGACTGTTTCGTCCGCATCTCGGTGGGCGACCGGTTCATGGGCAGCGGCTGGTTCCGCTTCGGCGGGAACGAGGCCGAATGCGAGAGCTACACGGCCGTTGAAGGCCGGGTTTCCCAGAAGATGAGCCTGGTCGAGCGGCCGCGCGCCTTCGTGGACCACGCCATTATCTGCGATGCGTGGGTGCTCAGCATGTTCGATCTCAGCAAAGGCCCGGGCGTTCAGAAATTCCCGCAGCTGCTGCTGTCGTCGCCCGACCACCGCGGCGCCACCGGCCCCATGCTGCACAGCATCTCCCCGGCCATCGAGTACGTCGGCGAAGAGCGGATCACGGTGGGCGCCGGCGAGTTCGACGCCTTGCATTTCCGCTTCGGCGAAAACGTCGGATTGCCCAACGAACACCCGAAGTACGATGTCTGGTGCACCGCCGACGGCCATTACATCTTCCTCCGCGGGGCCGTCTATGGCTACATGATGACCTACTACGAGCTAATGAGCCTGGAGGTGGAGCATGCTTGATCCGCGACAAGCCGCAGAGGCCGCGAACGCTTCCCAGGCCCCCGCAAGGATCGCACGGCCCCGCCCGTCCAAAGCGGCGGTTTCACGAGGGCTGCTGGCTGTTGCCTGCCTGGCCTTGCTTGCGCCCGCGGCGCCGGCTTTTTCGCAGGGGCAGGACTCCACGCCCGCGGAACGCGACGTGCTGGTGCTCGCCGAGCTGCTGGCGCGCGTGCACGACAACTACAACCAAGTGTATTTCGACCGCCGCATCGGTTATCCGAAGAACGAGCGCCACGACCGCATCGAGCTTCGCATCGACCGGGTAGGCGGGCCGGATTCCATGCTGCTGGCGTTCCGGGAATTCTCAGGCGGCGACTACTCCGCGCTCACCCGCGCCGGGGCGCTGGCGCTCTCGCCGGATAACGGGCGCGGCGCCTCGCGCATGGAGGTTTGGAACCGGCCTGTCGAAGGGCTGGAGCCCATGGCCGAAGGCGCCGGCGTGTCCGGGAAACCAGACGGGGCGCCGGATTGCGTCGTGTACTGGACCCGCGAAGCCGCGCAATTCCGCGGCGAGGCGGAAGGCGATTGCGCGGCTTGGGCCGCCCGGTCGCTGCTGGGCGAGCAGCAGTTATGGCTGGATTCGCCGGGCGGGCGCGACCATCCAGGCGGCGCCTACAAGCTGCATGCGGCGCGCATGATGAGCTGCTACATCGACATCCCCGGCGTGAGCGGCGGGCGCGACGAGGAATACAGGCGCTACGACAACCTCAAGGTGCATGACCGCGGCGGCGGGGCGCGCATCACGCATTCCGACGGCCGCCAAATTGGCATCCGGCTGTCGAATGTCGATTGGCCGCTCAATAACTACAGCGAAGCCTTCACCCGCGATGTGCTGGTGCTCTACGTCCTGGAATACCTTGACGACGAGATCAAATCCCACGGCTACATCTTCACAGAGCCGGAAACCGAGCGCATCGGCATCAATCTCCACTGGATGCTGTCGTACTGCTACATGGAATCGAACAAGGCGATCCGCCCGTTCATGTAGAAGCGCTGCGAATTCCAAGCAAACGCATGCGGTTTTGCGCTTGGCCACCGGCTGGGAGCCTGTAAACTGGCCAAATCGCGGCGGCGAAACACGCTTGAAGGAGCAAGAGCATGGGCATGACATACGCCAACGTCATCATTCGCAACCCGGCGGCGCCGGAGCGGGAATGGCAAGGCCGGTTCCTCGTCGATACCGGTGCCATCGACTCCTTGGTGCCACGGCCTATTCTCGAAGCGATTGGCCTTGAGCCGTCCGCGCAACGCAACTACGAATTGGCCGACGGCACCGAGATCGAGATGGATGTCGCGGGCGCCGAAATGGAATTGCTTGGCGAGCTTACCTTTGGACTGGTCATCTTCGGCGATGCCAAGGCCGAGCCTTTGCTGGGCGTGACGGCGCTGGAATCAGCGGGCATCGAAGTCGATCCGCAGAACCAGCGCCTGAAGAAACTGCCTTCTGTGCGCCTCAAGAAAAGCGCCCACCCATGCCGTGTCACCGCGCCGCCGCGCTTCAGATCAAAACGGGAATAGCGCCGGACGCGCGCTTTGCAAGCTCGGGAAGCCGCTCCCTTGCGAGCGCGGGCGCGGCGGCAAGCCAATGGCCATCAGCCCGCTGCGCGGCGGCGCGCTAACTGGCTGGAACCGCTCTTTATTCGGCAATCCGGCGCGCGGGACGC
Organism: Gammaproteobacteria bacterium; assembly: GCA_965213995.1. GTDB lineage: Bacteria > Pseudomonadota > Gammaproteobacteria > Steroidobacterales > Foliamicaceae > Foliamicus. Next base: position 185,422 of record OZ243929.1, read on the forward strand.
CGCAGGTAAGCGCCGGAGCGGCGCGTGAACGTGTGGCGGAACTCGTGCCGAGGCTCGCCGCTGCCGGAGTTCGGTGTGCTGAATAGATCGACGCGGGCGGAATCGCCGTCCAGATTCACGTAGGCGAAGCCCCAGACCATGCCGCGGGCGAATAGAACGCGGTTGGCCGGATTGCCGGCGCTTTGGTGCGCCATGAAAGCGGTGTGCAGGCCGCGCTGCTTGGAAGCCGCGCCGGAAACCACTTGCAGCAGCGGCTCGATATTTTCCTGCCCGGTTGCCGCCCGGCAATCGTCCTCGTGCAGCTCCAGGGTATGGTCATGGCCGGCGAGATAGGCATCCGCGTGGCGGCATAGGGTCGGCAGCAGCACTTGGCGCAAAGCCCGCGCCTGCTGGAACTTGAATCCGCCGCCCGACCAGATCGGATGGTGGCCCATCACGAATTTCCAGCGCGCATCCGAATCCGCCAGCTGCTTCTCCAGCCATTCCACCATGCCTTTCTCCATGGCAGTGGCTGGCTTCACCCAAGCGCCCGGCCCCCAAGTCCGGTCCGTTTGCACTTCGCTGCCGTCGGGGTTCAAGGCCGCCACCTTCACTTCCTGGCCCGCCAGCAGCACATTGGTATCGATCACGAACAGCTCCACTTGGCCTTTGCCCGCCGGCGGCTTGACCTGGTAAACGTGGCCGTTCATATAGAAGGGCGGATTGCTTTCCAGGAACCGGACTTGCGCCATAGCGCCTTCCCTCGAAGTATGCCAATCGTGGTTGCCCAGCGCCGCGTAGATGCGGTAGTCCGGCTTGCCCGCGCCCAGCGGCGCGAAAGGCTCGGTGAACATGGCCGCGAAGCGCCGCTCGTCATTGCCGTCGGCCTCGGCGCCATCCGGATAGATATTGTCCCCCAGCATCAAGGCGAACTCGCATGAGGCGTCGGCGCAATGCCGCTTCATCGCATTGGCCACCGGATGCATGCCGCTGGCCATGATGAAGCTGCCGTAGCTTTCGAGGAAATGGGAGGGCGACGCAGCGAACTCCTCCGGGTTTCGGTGGTCTTTGGCCCAGATGCGCCTGTACTTCTCGATATATTCCTCTTCGGTGGTGATCGGGGTGCCCGGATCCACGAAATCCTCATGCAGGCCGCTGTCGCCGAATGCCACAAAGCCGAACCGCACCGGATCGTCCGCCGGAGCCTGCTGCGATTGCGTTCGAGGCGGAAAAAGGCTTGCTGAAAGGACGGCGGCTGCAAGAGCGGCAAGCGCAACCCGCCTAGGCATATCCAGCCTATGAGTTAGGCTGGTTAAAACCATGCTCATCATGATTTTCCTTCTGGTATTGAATTTCTGAACGGATCGGGAACGCCAGTCTTCCTATCAGGCCGGAACGAAGCCATGGAGGACAATGCTACATGAGAATTAGGCATGAGGCTCAGAGCGAGCGGCCCAGCGCATGGCCGTCGGCGGTGGCGGCGAGCAAGGTTCGGGGCATGTCGCAATCGCCCACGCACACCACTTCGAGGCCCTCGGCGCGCAGCGGCGCGGCGAGTTCGTTATTCGGCGCGCGGCTGCCTGACCAGGTGAGCAGCGCGAGGTCGCCGATTTCGGTGGCCGCATCGTTCAACAGATTGCGGAGGGCCGCGCGGCCTTCGTCCAGCGCCGAGGCCGGGTCGATGCCGCACAGCGGAACCACCTCCACGTTGGGCATGGCGTAAAGCCGGCGGTAGATGCCCTGGCGGGTGACCAGGCCGACATCGCTGGCCAGCCGTTCGCGCGGCGTCACGACCACCAGGCGGGCGAAGCGCTGCGCCAGCAGCTCGGCGGCGGCGTAGGTGGCCAAGGTATGGTCCTGGTCCCACAAGACCGCAGTGCCGTCTATCGTTTCATCGGGCCGTTCGAGCATTTCCCCGCTTGCTTCGCGGAGGTCGGGCACGAAATCGCGCCATTCCCCCGGCCAGCCGTCCGGCCACAGCATGGTGGCGCCGCCGGCCAGCACCACGATATCAGGCGAATCCCGCAGCACATCCTCAACGGTCGCTTTCCATCCCAGGCGCAGTTCCGCGCCCGCTTTGTTGGCCGCCATCTCCTGGTAGTCATAAACGCTGCTGATATTTTCCCCTCCCGGCAGCTGTGCATGCAGGCACGCCTTGCCGCCGGGCCTCTCCGAGGCGCCGAATACCGTAACGCCGTGCCCGCGCGCCGCCGCCACCCAAGCCGCCTCCAAACCGGCGGGGCCGGCGCCAACCACCGCCACGCGGCGTTTTCTTCGGGCCGGCGCGGGCCAGTAATCGACTTCGTCGCGCCGGCCGAGGCGGGGATTATTGTCGCAAGCTATGGGGCGGCGCTCGATAATCGTGGCCCAGCAGGTATTGCAGGACACGCAGTAACGGATCTCGGATTGCCTCCCTTCCGCCGCCTTCTTCACCCAGGCCGCGTCCGTGACCAAGGGCCGGCCCAGCGCCACCATCTGCGCTTGGCCGGAGGCCAGTATGCCTTCCGCTTCCGCCGGGTCGGTAATCAATCCCAGGGCCATGAGCGGCACCCCCGGCGCATGGGCCGCGATTTTCGCATGCCCTTCGACATAAGGCGCGCGCGGGTAGCTCATGTCCGGAATATGCGCCTCCAAGGCATGGGAGTGCGAACCGTCGCAATAGGCCAGGTAATGAAAGCCGCCGGCCTCCGCCAAGCGGGCGGTGATGCGCGCGGATTCGGGATGATCGATGCCTCCCGGAATCCCGTCGGCTCCCGGAAGTTTTAATCCTAAAATAAAGTTATGCTTGCAACTGCTTGTTATTACTTCTATTAACTCTCTTAAAAATCGCGTCCGCCCTTCCAGGTCCCCGCCGTATTCATCGTCGCGCCTATTGGCCGCCGGCGACAGGAATTGATGGAACAGATGCCCATGCCCGACGGAAAGCTCGACCCCGCTGAAACCCGCCTCCTCAAGGCGGCGCGCGCCCTTGCCGAAATGCTCGATCGCCTCGTGGATGCGGCGCCTAGGCATTTCCCTAGGCATGGTCCAACTGAGGTCGTCGGGCAGCGCCGAAGGCGCCCAGGCCTGCGGCGAACGGCCGGCCTCGCGATGGCCGCGCCCGGAATCCTGAAACTGCCCCAGCAACCGGCAATCCCGGCTTTCCACCGCATCGGCCCAGCGGGCCAAGGCATCGCGGGCATTCGGCTTGAACAGGGCGGGGCGGTGCGATTGGTCGTGCCAAGGCAGCACGGCAAGCGGCTCGGTCACGATCAATCCCGCTCCGCCTGCGGCGCGGTTAGCGTGGTAGCGCACCAAGCGCGGATCGATATCCTGATTGCGCGAATAGCGCGTGCTCATCGAGGCGTGCGCCACGCGATTGCGGACAGCGCGCCCGGCCAGCGTGATCGGTTGAAGCAAAAGCGGATACCCGGAACCGCTCATGGCAGCCGCGCCATTACATTGCCAATCAGCTCGCGCACGGCCTCATTCTATCGAGATATGCGCCCAAGCGACTTGGTTTGTCGCATCAAGCCTTACGCTGGAAAGCCAACTCCACTCGCCGCTGTGCTACGCTCCCCGCCAGGCATTCCGGCGCTCCGGCGGGAGCCATTAAGCCAAGCGGCCAAACACGGAAGAAATCACCATGCCAGAAACACAAACGGCCATTGAATGAATCCGCCGGGCTACCAGGAATTGCTCGAGCGGGAGTTGTTTCCGGCGCTTCGCGGGGGCGGCGGGCTGGTGACCCGCACCGGGCGGCTGGCGCGGCGCATTCGGTTTCGCTACGGCCAATGGCGCCGTGCCGGGAAAGCGGCTGTTTGGCAGCGTCCGGCGGTGCATTCCTGGCAGGAATGGATGCGCCAGCTGTGGGAGCAGTCGCTGCTGCGCGGCGGCGAGGCGGGCGCATGCGCGCTGCTGTCGCCGCACGGCTCCCAAATGCTTTGGGAGCAGGCCTTAAGCGAGGATGCGGTGGCTGGCTTCGGCTTGGAGCAGAACGCCGAGCTGGCCCGCCGAAGCTGGAATCTTGCGCTTGAGTATGGATTGAGTCTGGAGCGGCTCCGCAGCGAGGCGGATGGGGAGGATGAGCGGCGCTTCGTGCGCTGGGCAGCGCGCTTCGAGGCGCTGCGCGGTCCGGCGGCTTGGCTGGAGCCTGCCGCGCTGCCCCAGCTTTTGGCGCAGGACTTGCAAGCCGGGGCGGTTGCCGTGCGCGGGCCGCTGTATCTGCTTGGGCTTGAGGAGCCTTTGCCGCCGTCGCAAAAGATATTCCTTGATGCGCTGCGCTCCGTAGGCGTTGCCTTGGAGCAAGCGCCGCGCGCCCCCGTCGCGGCAAGCGCATGCAGGATCGAATGCGAGAGCGGCGACGAGGAATTGCGGGAGGCTGCAAGCTGGGCCGGCGCAGGCAATGCCGGCCTTGTTTTGGTTGATTTCAACGAGCGCGCGCCGCAAGCCCGCCGAGCGCTGCTCGACTGCATGCAACCTGCTTGGCAGACACGCGGATTTCCCGAGAACGCGCCGCTCAACTCCGCGGAATCGCCGCCGCTGGGGCATGTTGGACCGGCGGAAATGGGGCTGGATGCGCTTCATCTGCTGGCGGGACCGCCAAACGTGTTGGATTTCGAGGTGGTCAGCCGGATTCTGCGCGGCGCCTACCTGCGCGGCGCCGATAGCGAAGCGGGCGGGCGGGCGCGGCTTGAGCGGCAGATCCGCGCCCAATTGGTGGGCGGTGAAATTTCGCGCTCCCAGCTGATGCGGCTTGCTCCCAAGAGAGCGCCGCAGTTCGCCGAAATGCTTGGGCAAGCATCAAAGATTTCACGGAACGAGCGCGGCAAAGGCAAGGCGCGCTCGCATCGCAACTGGGCCGCGGCTTTCACGGCTTTTCTTCATGAACTGGGCTGGCCGGGGCAACGAGCGCTGGCCAGCAGCGAACAACAGGCGGTCGAGGCTTTCGCGCGCCTGCTCTCGGAATTCGGCGCCTGCGACGCGGTTTCCGCAAAGCCCGTGCAATTGCAGGAGGCGCTCAAACGGCTGCGCGGCATGGCCCAGGAGCGCAAATTCCAGCCCCAAGGCCCGGATGAAGCCGTGGAGCTGCTGCCGTTGGAGGAGGCCGCCGGAATGCGTTTCGACCGCTTGTGGGTGGCCGGAGCGGGCGCCAGTTTATGGCCCAAACCGGCCCGGCCGGCCCCGCTGCTTCCTTTGGGCTTGCAAAGACGGCTGAAAATGCCCCAAGCCAGCTCGCAGGCCGCGCTTGCTGGAGCGCGGCGGCAAACAACGGCGCTGATGCGCTGCGCCGAGGAAATCGTGTTCAGCTGGCCGAAGATCGCTGAGGAAGGAGTGGAAACCAGCTGTAGTCCATTGATCGGCTCGCTCCCCTTGCGGCAGCGCTCAGGCGCGGCGGCGCCAGAGGCGGCCTCCTACGCCGAAAAACTGCGAATCAGCGCCGTGCTGGAAACTCTCGATGATGATACAGCGCCCCATTTGCAGGAGAACGAGGAAATCAAGGGCGGCACACGCCTTATGGACCATCAGCTGAACAATCCGTTTCGAGCATTTGCCGAGTTCCGGCTGCATGCCAGGGAATACCCGATGCCTTATGACGGGCTCAGCCCGCTGGCCCGCGGGGATATCCTGCATAAGCTCCTCTGTCGGCTCTACACGGAATTTCAAGATTCCGCGTCCTTGGGCGCCGCGATGCCCGGCTTGGCGGAGCGCCTTGAGGAGTGGGCGGCGGAAATTCCCAAAGACGAGCCCCTCGGCTTTCGCCCGCTTGTGCTCGGGCTGCTGCGGCTGGAGCGGGAACGGGCCGCGCAGTTGGCTCTCGACTGGGCCCGCCTCGATATTGAGCGCGGCGACTTCAGCGTTCAAGAGTGCGAGGCGGAGGAGGAACTGCGTCTTGGCCCCTTGGCCCTGAAAATGTACTTGGATCGGATTGACCGTGTCGCGCCTGAAGTCGGCCCCGTGGTGCTCGACTACAAGACAGGGCAGGAACAGGCGCTGTCCGGGCTTGATCCTGAGCGCCTGCGCTCCAGCCAGCTTCCTGCGTATGCTTTGGCCGCTGAACCCAGCGCGGCTGGCGTCGGCTACGTGTTCCTTGGCGGCAAACGAATTCTCGTCAAAGGCATTTGCGCCCCCGGCATCGCCGAGTCGGCAATGGCGGGCTTGCCGAAGCTCACGCCTATCTCCGGCCATCGCGGTTTCAAGCGCTACTTGCGCTGGGAGGACCTTCTGGCGGGCTGGCGCCGCGCCTTGGAAGCGGCGGCGGATGATTTGAGCCGGGGGGACGCGCGCCTTGAAACCTTTGCCTACGAAGAAAGAGCCCGCGGCCAGTACCAAGTATTGAGCCGCATCCAGGAGATGGAGCGCGCGTGACGGCGCCGGCGGATCAGAAAGCGCGCCGGCAGGCGCTGGACCCGGAGCGCTCGTTCATTGTGCAGGCGCCGGCCGGCTCCGGCAAAACCGAGATTCTGGTGCAGCGCTACCTGGGCCTGCTAGCGCGGGTGGAAGAGCCCGACGCCGTGCTGGCGATTACCTTTACCCGCAAGGCCGCCGCCGAGATGCGCGAGCGCGTGGCCAGCAGCCTGCGTGAGGCCCAAGCCAATGGCGGCGAAGTGCAGCCCCATCGCGAACTCACCCTCAAGCTGGCGCGACGCGTGCTTGAGCAGTCGCGGCGGCGCGAGTGGCACCTGCAGGAGAATCCGGCGCGCCTGCGAATTATCACGATCGACGCCCTAGGCTCCTGGCTGGCAGTGAGCGCTCCGGTGTCCAGCGGCGGCGGCGCGCTCGGCGACCTGCGCGCCGATGCCAAGCCGCTATGCGAATCGGCGGCGCGCGCTTGCCTGCGCGAAGGCATCCGCAAGGGCGATGGCGATGTTCAATCGCTGCTCCGCCATCTTGATGGCAACGGGCGCCAATTCACTGAACTGGTTGCCGGAATGCTGGCCAAGCGCGAGAGCTGGCTGCCGCTTTTAGGAGAGGAGATTGACGGCCAGAACCTTAATCGGGCATTGCGCCATCTGGCCGGACGCGAAATCCGCTGGATGCTTGAGAGTTTGGGCGAGTGCCGCAGCGAGTTCGAGAGGATGTTTGCGAAGCACTGGGCCGGCGACGGCGAGCCAAACAACCCGGCGGATCCGGATGCTCTGCCCGGGTGGTTCCGCGCGGCGGGCGACCTGCTCACAAAAAAAGACGAATGGCGGGCCCGGTTCAAGCCGAAGCCCGCCGAGCGGCTTGAGCGGAAGCTTCGGGAATCGCTCGAGTTTCGCGAGCGGCTGGCCCGGATCAGGACGCTGCCGCCGCCGGATTGCAACGTCCAGCGCGCCGGCCAGGTGCGGGCGGTCCTAAGCGTGCTGCGCCAAAGCCTTGCATGCCTCAAGCTGCTGTTCGCGCAGCGGGGGGAAACCGACTACACCGAAGTCAGCCAGGCAGCGGTTCAAGCGCTGGGGCGGGAAGACCGGTCGTCGCTGCTGGCCGAGCGGCTGGATGCGCGCCTGCGGCATATCCTTGTGGACGAATTCCAGGATACTTCGGATACCCAGTTCGATTTGCTTGAGCGGATGATCGCTGAATGGCAACCAGGCGACGGCCGCACAATCTTCCTGGTGGGCGATCCCATGCAGTCCATATACGGATTCCGGGAAGCCGATGTGCGCGGCTATTTGAGGGTTTGCGAGCAAGGGCTGGGGAATCTTAAGCCGGAAGTGCTGCGCCTTACGGTCAATTTCCGGTCCGCGCCCGAGCTGGCGGACTGGTTCAACCGCATCTTCCCGAAGGTTTTCCCGGTCGTGGGCGATATGGGGATGGGAACCGTTCCCTACACGCCTTGCAAGGCCGCGCCTGAAGCCGTGCCGGGGCAGGGCAGCGTTGGCCTGCACTACTTCCGCAAGGGCGAGCACGAATCGGAAGTGGCCATCGTCGAGCGGCTGGTGCTGCAAACTTTTAGCGACCATCCCGGAGAAAGCATCGGCATCCTGGTCCGCAGCCGCACCCATGGCGAGCAAGTTAGCCATGCGCTGCAAGCCAGCCATGCGCTGCGCGAACGAGGGATCGGGGTGAGCCGAACCGAGTTCGACCGCCGCAAGCGCTACAGCGTGGTTCAGGATTTAGCCGCCGTTGCCCGCGCCTTCGCGCAGCGCTCCGACCGGATTGCCTGGCTGGCGGTGCTGCGGGCGCCGTGGTGCGGCTTGTCGCTTAAGGACATGCATGCGCTCTGCCATGATGCGCCGGACGATACCGTATGGGACCTCATGCGGGATGCTAGGCGGGCGGGGCGCCTCAGTGACGACGGGCGCGTCAGGCTGGCGCGCGTCTCGCCCGTTCTGGAGCAAGCTTTGCAGCTGCGCGGGCAGCTGGATTTCCGCAGCTGGGTGGAGGGCGCTTGGCTGGCGCTGGGCGGCCCCGTCGGCAATGCCGACGAGCAATGCTTGCGGCATGCCTCGGAGTTCCTCGACAGCTTGGAGGCGGCCAGCAGCGGCAGCCTGATCGATAACGCCGTGCTGCGCACGCTTAATCTCACCGAGGAATTCGTGAGCAATCCGGAAACCGGCGCGCCTGTGCGGATCATGACCATGCACAAGGCTAAAGGCCTTGAGTTCGATACCGTGATTCTTCCTGGGCTTGGACGCGGAGTGAACGCAGGCTCCGCGCCGGTGCTGCGCTGGTGGAAGCCTCCGCGCGGCCCAGCCCGTTCGCGCAAGGAAGACGGCGCTTTGCCGCTGCTGGCCGTGCCGCCCTCCAAGCGCGGAGAAGACGAGGATGCCGCGTACGAGTACTTGGGCAAACTGGAAAAGGCCAAGGAGGATGCCGAGCGCAAGCGGCTCCTGTACGTGGCGGCAACGCGGGCGCGGTGCCGCTTGCACTTGCTAGTGGGTCTTGCCAGGGAGGAAGACTCGGAAGGCCCCGGCGAATTCAAGCCCGCGACACGGACCATGGCGGGCGATCTTGAGGAAGCCTTCAAGGCGCTGTTCGCGCTGCGCCCTCCGAGCGAAGTGCCCGCAAAGGTCAAAAGCTCAAGCCAGCGGCAATTCGTTGAACCGGCAATCCAGCGTGTGCCGGCCGGCTGGGCGCCGCCCGAACCTCCGGCGCCCATGATCGCTCGCCGCCCGGAGGAAACCCGGTCGCCCTCGTATGTATGGGCCAGTGAACGGGCGCGGGCGCTTGGCTTGGCAGTCCATCGCTGGCTCCAGGAAATCGCCGAGGAGGGCCTAGGCGCTTGGCCCCGCGAGCGCTTGGCGGCGCTGCGCCCCCGTACTCAGCGGATGTTGCAATTCCACGGAATGCCGCCGGATGAGATCGAATCGTTGGCGGCGGATGTCGAAACCTCCCTCGCCGGCACGCTAAGCGACGAGCGGGGGCGCTGGACGCTGGAAGCCCACGAGGACGCGGCCAGCGAGCTGCCGCTTTCATTGCAGGAAGACGGGCGCACCCGCAATTTGATCCTCGACCGCACCTTCGTGCATAAGGGAGAGCGCTGGATCGTGGATTTCAAGACTTCCCGGCACGAAGGCGGCAACCTTGAAAGTTTCCTCGACGAGGAGGAGAGGCGCCACGCCCCGCAGCTCGACCGCTACCGCCTGGCCATGGCCGAGCGCGAGAACCGCCCCATCCGCACCGCCCTCTACTTCCCATGGCACCAAGCCTTCCGCGAAGTTTTCCCCGGCGATGCCGCAGGCGCCAACGACGGATAGCCCGTTCATCCGTGACGGTTCAAGGCGCGGGGCTGCGGGGCGATGCCTGAGTTGCCTGCTTTCCGCTTGATTGAGAGCCTGCTTGCCCGCCCTTTCTCCGTCCCTTTCCCGCAGGAGACGCATGACTACTTGAAGCTTGACCTGCATAGGCCAAGAACCCGTCCTCCTTCTTCCTGGGAGTTGCTGTTGGTCTCCCTGCCGCGCGGCGTTGCCGGAATCACGTCCGGGGCCGTCCTCCTGCCGGCCCGCTCGCATCTGGCAAAGGCATGCTTTGCCTCGCTGCGCTGCGCGCATCGACCGATGCTCGCCCTGCCGCCGACACTTGTATGTTGGAATGGGTCCATCCCCGACCGCATGCGGCCTGCGTTGGCGGGGCCACATTGCATGGTCAGCGGGCGCGTTCCAGTACCAGCGTGATTCGCACCAGGCCGGGGGGTCCGGCCGGTTCGATATCGGCGCTGACCGTATGCACACCTTCCCGCGCGGCCATTTCCGCAAGCCAAGCGCCGATGCCGGGGAAGGGCGCATCCTTCAGAAGCAGCCGCACGCGGCGTTCACCATCGGCGCTGGCTTCCTCCAAGTAGGGGATCAAGCCCGCTTCCCGCAGCGCGCGGTTGGCCAACAGCAGCAGGGACGCGTCCGACCGCGGGCGGGGCGCGGGCAGCGTGGCCATGCGCGCTCGCAGCGCATCAGCCCTTTGCAGCAGGGCCTGCTCCGCGGCCAGCCCCTGCTCGAAGCGCTCCGCCCGCCGCATAAGCGGATCAGCCAGGAGATAAAACCACAAAACCGCGGCAAGGACGGCCGCTAAAGCTCCAAGCATCACCTGTTCCCGCGCGCTGCGGGATTGCCAGAACTCAACGATTGCGTTCATCGCGAATCTCCAATTCCGCCACCACGGCGCCGTTCGATTCCGGCGTCGCTGTTTGAATCACCACGGAATAGCCTGCGGACCGCAGGCGGCGGCGCCCCTCTTCGAGGGTGTCCGTGTTCGCGGCCCTAACCCGCGCTCCGGCCGAGCCGTTGCGGAAATTCAGTCCCATCATTTGCAACCGCTCTCCGCCAATGCGCTCCAATTCTCCGATCAGCTGTAGAAATGCGTCGCTGCGGGCCGCGGCGCCTAAATCCACGGCGCCGCCGCGCCGGCGCAGTTCTTCGCGCAAGTTCGCCTTTGACGAGACATCCGGCATCAACTGCGAAAGGCGGGCGTCCACGGCGCTGGCGACCGCCTCGTAACGGGCCTCGGCGCGCCATCCTTCAATAGCCAGGAGAGCGGAGTGGAGCAGCGCAACCGCCAGCGCCGCCAGCGCCCCCTTCCGCGCCCGCTGGCCCCTCTGATTGCGGCTCTTGAATTCTCCCTGCAATAGATCGACAGCCCGCCCGGACAGCGTTTCCGCGGATAATTGCGCCATGACACCCTGCTGCAAGAGACGCAGTTCCACCTCGCGACCCGGGAGCTTGGCCATGGCTTCGCGCGCCGCCTGTTCCTGCGAAGTCCCGCAATAGACCAGCAGCCGAAACGGAACGGCCTCCTCGCCGGCTTCCTCGGCGCACAGAATATCCACCAGGCCGGCAAGCTCCGAGGGCGCTGCCGCCATGATCTGTCCGGAGCCGCTGCGCATCAAAAGCGAATCGGGCTCCAGCAGCGCCAAAACGACATTGGGAATATCGGGCAGCGCATCCCCTTCGCTATAGGCCGAATCCGGCTTCAGCCCTGCTTCATGGCACCGGCGCAGCCACCCGGCGAGCTGTTCCCGCTCGATTGCCGCCACTTCCAAGCGGTCGCCGGAAATCGGCCCGCAGGCGAAATGCAGGTCCTCCACATCGCCCGCGATCTGTTCCTCTAGCGCGTACCGCACTCCCTTGGCCGCGGCTCGCCGGCCTCGCGCAGGCAGATCCAGGCCGCTGCGAAACACCGCTCCAGCAGGCAGCAGCAGCACCACCTTGCGCCCTTCGGACAACGCGGCGGCCTGCTCAAGCTCTCCTTCGCCGCTCAATGCCATCGGCGCGCCGTGCGCATCCACCACCTGCCAGAAGGCAGGACCCCCGGAAGCGTTCAAACGAACAACCAGGGATTCCATCAGCCTTCCGCGCCCTGCGGCGGCCATTGCGCGAGCCATGCCTCCGCGGGAATGCCTTGGCGGCGCCAGCGCGTCCGAACCGTTGCGGATTCGCGGTCCAGAAGGCTGGCAAGAAAGAACCGGGCGCCCTCCACGTTAATGGCCACGCGCAGTTGAAACCAGTTGCTGGCAACCGCCACCCGGCCCGCCATGCCGGAAGGCAAGGCGCGTTGCGCTTCGGCCAGGTCGCGGATGCCTCCGCTTTTCTGCGACTCAAGCCAGAACCGCGCGCGAACCGGATCGAGATCGTCAGCCAGCGACAGCAGCACGGGTTCGCTTGCCGTGTTCAGGTTGATTGGCGTGGGCGGCCCTGGCACGGGCAGGGCAGTGATATGCGGCGCCAGAACGCTCCAGACCGCCGCGCTGAAGCCTTCCACAGCCAGCAGTTCCGACACGTCCTCAAGCGGCCGGTTGGGCGCCTGGTACGGCGGATCAAGCCGCGTGTAGGCTTCGTCCTCCGCCCCCGCCAGCGGCTGCGGCAGGTTGTCCGCGTCCATCCAGTCCAGCGCCTTGTAGGCCAGCGTGTCGTCGATATCAAGAATTCGAAGCAGCCGCTGGAACTGGGCGACGGCGATCATGTCCGCGGTTCCATGGAAAGTCACCAGATTGTTGACGTTGAAGCGGCCCTGCATGTCCTCCATGCCGCCCCGAAAAGCCCCCTGCCCGGGAACCGATTCGCTGATTCCCTGCGCCCAGGCTTCGCCGCGGTGGTCGGAAACGCTGGAGCGGGAGTCGGCGGCCAGCATCTCCGCGGCCAGCTCCTCGATGCCCAGCGCCATCATGCGGGCGCGCGTGCTGCCGATCAAGGCTTTGGAAGACTGGCTGTCCAGCTGCAAGGAGAATATCCGCGCGGTGCCCAGCACGCCCGCCAGGCTCGCCACCAGCAAGGCTGAAATAAGCGCCAAGCCGCGTTGCGAGCGGGGCGGCTTCAAGATCCAACCTCTATCAATCGCGTGATTTCCTCAGACCCGGCGGCAGCCAGGGTGAACCTCACGGCAACCGGCAGGGAATCGGCGGCATCGCCGGCCGGGGGCCAGGAATCCATCCAAGCGTTTGCGCCCAGCCCGCGGGCAGGCAGAAACTCCACCCGGAGCCGTTGCACCTCCGCCAGCAGCAGCTCTGCGGCCGGCTGCGTGGCCGAAATGCGGTCGAGGACCGGCCAGTGCTCCCTGAGCAGGCGTCCGTCAATGAGCCGGTAGCGCACTCGCTGAAGCTCGGCGCGCGGAAGCAGCGCCGGATTCAGCCATCCGCCGCGAGTGAGAGCCAGTTCCGCTTGGGACGCATCCAGCGCGGGATCATAGTCCTGCCCGAGGATGCCGCGCACCGGCCGCGGGCGCAATTGCGCGAAGTCGTTCTCGATCAATCGAACCGCGCGCTTGACGGACGACCAGCGCTGCTGCGAGGCATCAAGCGCCTCGGATTGGTTGACGGCCCGTCCGAGGCTGCCGAACGCCAGCGTGGCCATCACCGCGAAGATCGCGAGGGCCACCAGCAGCTCGATCAAGGTGAACCCGCCCGCGACCTTGACTCGGGCCGCTTGCCGGTTTTCCCTTGGCACCCCGATTCCGCGCATAGCGATTGGCCTTAGGTTGCCAAGAAACGCATGAAAGAGCGGCGCTCCCATCAATTGGGTTCCTCCGCATCCTCTAGGCCGGCGGGCTGGACGATGCGGACCATGCCGCGCGCCGACGCGATAGGCCGGGCATCGCGCGCCGACGCGATCCGCACCTCGACATCGCGCAAGGCCTCGACCCCGGAGTTCCGCACTCGGTACTCGACCCACCAGAGCCTGCCGGCGATTTCCTCCTGCCTCGCGGCACCCGGGCGCGGGGCCTGGTTCGCCAGCCGCAACGCGGTCAGCGCGTCCGCGGCGGCCCAGTTGGCCAGCGTGCGGCCGCGCAGTTGCTCCGCCGAGCGCGATGACTGGCCTAAAGCGGTGAACACGGCGCTGATGCCCAGCGCCACGACAGCCAGCGCCACCAGCACCTCGGCGAGCGTGAAGCCCTTCTTCATGGAAGCCTGATATCCAAGTGCCCCGAAGCTCCGAACTCCACGACCGCGCCCGCATCCGACGTGCTCTCCAGCTTTAGCGAGAAGGGCGTGAATTCGCCTTCGGGCAGCAAAATAATCTGGGGCGGCAAAGAAGGCTGCGGCAAACGGGACGGGGCCGCGCGCCCGTTGATCCTGAGCTCGAATTCAAGCCGGGGCGGCCACTTGCGGGGGGCCAGCGCGCCCCGCTGGCTCAAGGGAATCCACACAAGCTCCGGAAAGGATTCGCCTTCGCTTTCGGACGGCAGAAGCTCGTGATAGGAATAGCCCTGCGAATCAAACCGCAGGCCCAGCACCCTGCCTTGCAGGCGGCTTTCGTCCGCCGCTAGGCGCAGCGCGGCCGAGAGCCTGCGCGCTTCGCGCTCGACCCCGCTGCCTGAGGCGCCCGCTGAGAGCACCGCCATGCCGGTGAGCAGGCCGATCAGCGCCAGCACCACCAGCATCTCGATGAGGGTGAAGCCGCGCGGCGAAGGAGGCCATGCGGGCTTTGGCGGGGCTTCGGCCCGAATGCGCTTCGCGCCCTCTATCCTTGCATGGAAACGCTTGTTCCGGACGGCGGCCCGCGCCATATCGCTCACGGCTGCTGGTCGAGATTCCAGTTGCCTATGTCCTGGTCCTGCCCCTCGCCGCCTGCCTGGCCGTCCCGGCCTAGCGTGTAGATATCCACCTCGCCGTTGCGGCCCGGGTTGCTGTAGAGATAGGGACGGTTCCAAGGATCCATGGGCAGGCGCCGCATGTAGCCGCCTTGGGGCCAGCGCAGATCAGGGTCGTTGGGGCGCTCCGCCAGCAGTTGCAACCCCTCGGCATTGCTTGGATAGCGGAAATGATCCAGGCGGAAGATATCCACAGCGGCTTCGATTGCCTGGATATCGGCGCGGGCGCGGGTCATTCGCGCATCATCCACGCGGCTGACGTAAACACCGGTGGCGATCGATGCCAGGATTCCGATGATGGCCAGCACCACCAGGATTTCCATGAGCGTGAACCCGCGATCCCGCACGCCGCGCCGACGGTCGCAACGCTTCCTGGCAAAGAGGGCGTTAAGACTTATCCGAGGACGCGGCGCCCTCGTTCCCGGCATTCGGTTCGACATATTTTCCGGCAGCGCCACCGTTCAATCATGCCAGAGCGGGATGAAAGACGCTATTGCCAGCCTTGTCCAACCACAAATGAGCCTAATAAGGGGGCGCGGTTTCCAGCGGGAGGCAAGCCTGAAGCATCGGTTTTTGGGATCATCGGAGGATGATCGTGACGTTGCGGACCGAGCGGATAGGGCCGGTGGGGACCGGGATTTAGCCTACGCCTTCTTGGGGCTGTCGCGGGCGCAGATGGCGCGTCAGCACTAGCCCGCATATTGCGCCAATCTGCGCCAGCTAAAGTCCTTTTCTTGCCCCTGCCTCGCGGGAGCGTCTGGGGCAGGATGCCCCAGCCGAGCCCCAGGGATGGGTTTATGCGTCTCCCGCGAGGCAGGGGCAAGAAAAGGGCGAGGGCGAGCGCCGGCGGCGGCATCGCGCGAGCGCGCCGCCGGCGCCGCAGCGCTCCCTACGGAATCACCTTGCTGGGCGCGCTTATCAATGCGGGCCGCATTGCCGAAGCCCCCGGAAAGCTGTTGCGGGAATCGCCGCCGCCGGACCGGATAGAGGACTTGCGCTCCCTGGGGGATCCCGGCGTGAAAGCGGTATCAGGACGGTCCCTGATAGGGCGAATCGGGGCAGTAGTTCGTGGTGTCCGAGCGCCATTTCCGCTGCTCCGCGCCGTATGCATCGTCGTAGCCGTCGTCGCCTTTATTGACCCACACCCGATTTCCGTCCACTAATCTGTACTGAGGGTGCCAAGGGCCTTCCTCCGAGCAAGTACACATCCCCCAGGCCAGACCGCCTTGGGGGTGGGGCATGTAGTACTTGCCGCCAGGGGTATTGTCCGGCGAGGCGCAACTCTCGCCGGGAGTGTCTCGAACGGTGATGTCAACCGATCGCATGTTCGGATTGATGGTGTAGCCCGCGCCGCGCATGAGGACGACCCGGACCACACTGCTGCCGGTGATGAGGAGGTCGTCCGGGAAACAGGGCGAGCCGGTGCCGCCGAATGAATTCAGTTCGGCCCAGCCCGTCATGTTGGACGTATAGCTCACCTGGGAGCGCTGTCGGTAAACAGCGGGAGTTCTTTCGATATAGGCCGGCACGCCATAGTTTTTAAACCGGTCATGGCCGGAGACGGTGTAGGCGAAGATATTGACTCTCACGCCTTGGGGGTTGCTACTGGCCCTTATCTGGACCGGCAGCCCATTGCTAGTGTCGCATCTTCCAACCGGGGATTCATTGACGACGCTGAATCCGGAGACTATCCTCAAGCTGATTTCCGGCAGCACCTGCGCCATCGTCGGCATTGCTATTCCCATCGTGACCGCAAGCGCGGCGGCTGATAGACGGGCGATGCGTCTCCGAGGCGATGAAAAGCGCACGGTTATCTGATGTTTCATGGACACCTCCATTTCAGCGGCTTAGACCTATAGCGCCACCTTACTATACCCCCCCCCCCCCCCCCGATTTGCAAATCGAGGGGCGCGGGGAAGGGCGGGCGGGGGCAAGCAAAATCCTGCGCGGCATCCACACCCCTTGGTGCAATATGCGGGTTAAGCCTCGCCTATAATTTCGGGGCGTGTCCAACGATTCCAACCTTTTCTCGCTCGATGGCGAAATCGCGCTTGTCACCGGGGCCTCACGGGGCATCGGCGCCGAAATCGCCAGCCAGTTGGCCGCCGCCGGAGCAGAGGTGATCGGCACCGCGACCACGCCCGGGGGCGCCGGGGGAATCGCCCGCCGCCTAGGCGGCGGGCATGCCGGGAAAGTCCTTGATGTGGAGTCCGGCGAAAGCGTCCGGGCGCTGATAACCGACCTAGGGGGCCAAGCGCCCACCATCCTAGTGAACAACGCGGGAATCACCCGCGACAATCTGCTGCTGCGCATGAAACCGCAGGATTGGCAGCAAGTGATCAATACCAATCTCAGTTCCGCCTACCGCCTGTGCAAGACCGTTCTTCGCGGCATGCTCAAGGCGCGCCGCGGGCGCATCATCAACCTGTCGTCGGTGGTCGGCGTGGCGGGCGCCGCGGGGCAGGGCAATTACGCGGCTGCGAAGGCCGGCTTGCTGGGCTTTACCCGGGCGCTGGCGCTGGAAGTGGCCGGGCGCGGCATTACGGTCAACGCCATCGCGCCGGGCTATATCGAAACGGACATGACGGCCAGCGTGCCGGCGGCGCGGCGGAAAGCCATGATCGGGAGCATCCCGGCGGGGCGGGCGGGAACGCCGTTGGACGTGGCTGCCGCCGCCGTTTTTCTGGCTTCGCCGGCGGCGGCCTATGTGACCGGCGCCACCCTGCACGTGAATGGCGGCTTGTGGATGGGCTGACAGGCGCGCAAGGCAAAAGCGTTCCGCTGGGCGCTTATTCCGGTAAAATACGCCGCTGTCGAATTTCAGTTGGGTTTGTCCGGCCCATGGGGACTTGCATTTATGAGCAACGTGGAACAACAGATCAAGACGATCATCGCAGAGCAACTCGGCGTTTCCGAATCGAGCATTACGAACGCGTCTTCGTTTGTGGACGATCTCGGCGCCGATTCGCTGGATACGGTGGAGTTGGTCATGGCGCTCGAAGAAGAGTTCGAGACCGAAATCCCGGACGAGAATGCTGAACAGATCACAACCGTTCAGGAAGCCATCGATTTCATTACAGCCCGTCTTGAAGAGTAGCCGGAGCGGCTCCTCCGGCGGCACGGCCGGAATAGGAGATCGAGGTTTGGCCGCCTTGATATGAAGGGTCGCCGCGTTGTAGTGACGGGCGCCGGCGCGATCACGCCGGTGGGCAACGATGCCGAATCCGCCTGGCAGTCGGTGGTGGAAGGGAAAAGCGGCATCACGGCGCATGAGGAGCTGCCCGATATAGCCAAGTTTCCGTCGCGTATCGCCGGACTGATCAGGGATTTCGATCCGGCCGAGTACATGGACCCGCGCGAGGCGCGGCGCTTCGACGCCTTTAACCACTACGGGGTTGCGGCAGGCGTGCAGGCGCTTGATTCCTCGGGCTTGGTTATCGATGAATCGAATGCGGAGCGCGTGAGCGTCTATCTGGGTTCAGGTATCGGCGGCATCCGCACCATAGAAAGCGCCTATCACCGCTACAGCGAGCAGAGCAATCCGAGGCGCATCTCGCCTTTTCTGGTGCCCGGCATTATCGTCAACATGCCGGCCGGCCTGCTGTCCATACAGATCGGCGCGCGCGGCCCCAATATCGCCGTGGCCACGGCCTGCTCCACCTCCTCGCATTCCATAGGCCTCGGCGCCCGAGCCGTCGCCTATGGCGAAACCGATGCCTGCCTGGCGGGCGGCGCCGAGCACTGCATCGCCTACTTGGGCATAGGCGGGTTTTCCTCCGCCCGGGCGCTATCGTTGCGCAACGACGAGCCGGAGCGAGCCAGCCGTCCTTGGGACCGCGACCGCGACGGCTTCGTGCTCGCCAGCGGCGGCGTGTGCCTGATGCTTGAGGAATACGAGCATGCAAGGCGCAGGGGAGCCGTGATTCTGGCCGAAGTGAGCGGCTTCGGCATGAGCGGCGATGCGTACCACATCACCGCTCCGGCGGAAGACGGCGCAGGAGCCGCGTCTTGCATGCAGGCCGCATTGGACGATGCCGGACTGGATCCCGGGCAGGTCGATTACATCAACGCGCACGCAACCTCCACGCCCCTAGGCGACCGCATTGAGGCGGCCGCGATCAAGCAAGTATTCGGCGACCACGCCGGGCGCCTCGCCGTCAGTTCGACCAAATCGATGACTGGGCATCTGCTCGGAGCGGCGGGCGCGCTGGAAGCGCTTTACTGCATCTTGGCGATCCGCGACGGCGTGGCGCCGCCCACAATCAACCTGGATAATCCGGGCGAGGGATGCGACCTTGATTTCGTTCCCCATGCAGCCCGGAACATGGCGATCAATATCGCGATGAGCAATTCTTTCGGCTTTGGCGGAACCAACGGCTGTTTGATTTTCAGCCGCGTCTAGCGCCATGGCGCGCCCATATCGCGGCATCGGCGCGTCACTGCGGCAATGACCGGCAGCCCCAAGCCGGGAATAATGGCCGCGACGGCGGCGCTGCTTGCAATGACAGGGCTTTACGCGGCCCGGTGGGCGCTGGAGAGTCCTGTGGAGCAAAGCGCCGGCGGCAGTGTGTTCGTGGTGGAGGCCGGCCAATCGGTGGGCGCCGTTGCCCGGGGCCTTGCGGAGGATCAGGTTCTTTCGCGCCCGGGGCTGTTCAAGCTGGCCGCCTTTCTGTCCGGCACGGCTGCCAGTATCCAGGCGGGGGAGTACCGGGTCCGCGATGCCGATACGCATCGCAGGCTTCTGCAACGCATGGCGCGCGGCGAGGTCGTGCAACGCTACTTCACCATCATAGAGGGATGGACGGTCACCGAGCTTCTTGCGGCGCTGCGCGCCGAGCCGGCTTTGGTTTCCACGCTCGCGTCCAAGAATCCTGAGGGTCTCGCCGGTGAACTGGGCTTGGGGCACGAGCATGCCGAGGGGCTTTTCTTTCCTGACACCTATGCCTACACGCACGGCGAAACGGACGCGGAGCTGCTGCTGCGCTCGCATGCGCTGATGCAGGAAAAGCTGCTCGCGGCATGGAACGGACGGACGGACGCGCTGCCGCTCGACAATTCCTACGGAATGCTGATACTCGCTTCCATCGTGGAACGCGAAACCGCGATCGATGCCGAACGCGCGGTCATTGCAGGCGTGCTGGCCCGGCGGCTCCGGCAACGCATGCGGCTGCAGGTGGACCCCACGGTCATTTATGGTTTGGGCGAATCGTACTCGGGCGATATCACTCGCGCCCATCTGCGCAACGACACGCCCTACAACACCTACACCCGCCACGGACTGCCGCCGACGCCCATCTCATTGCCCGGGCAGGCATCATTGCAGGCGGCAGCGAAACCTCAATCCGGGAGTTACCTGTACTACGTGGCTTCCGCCAACCTCGACGGCACCCACGTTTTCAGCGATACCCTTGCCGAACACAATGCCGCAGTATCCGCAATGTTGCGAAGCCAGCGCACCCGGCAGGGTCGGCAATGACGGCTCGATTCATCGTTCTGGAAGGCGTGGAAGGGACCGGCAAGTCCACTCATGCGGCGTATCTGGCGGACTGGCTGGCGAAACAGGGCCAACCAGCGGTGACCGCGCGCGAGCCGGGCGGCACGCCGCTCGGAGAGAGGCTGCGGGCCCTGCTGCTCGACCCGGGAATCAGCCCCATGCCGCCCCAGGCTGAAGCGCTGCTGATGTTCGCGGCCCGCAGCGCCTCGATCAGCGAGGTGATACTGCCGGCGCTGGCGAGCGGCGCATGGGTGGTGTGCGACCGTTTCGTGGAATCAAGCTACGCCTACCAGGCCTATGGCCGCGGGATTCCCATCGAACAGGTGCGGGCGCTGGACCGGCAGATCGTGGGAAAACTGAGGCCGGACCTGACCGTGATCCTTGACGCGCCGCCTGAACTGGGGCTGGCCCGCAAGGCCGGGCCGGAAAAAAGAGACCGTTTTGAGCAGGAGAGCCTCGAATTTTTCGGGCGCGTGCGCCAAGGGTACCTGCAGCGCGCCCGGGAAAGCGGCAGCCGCTGCATTATCGTTGATGCCTCCAGGAAGCTGGCCGAAGTGCGCAAGGATCTGCTAACAGCCGTCAGCCATTTCCTGGAGAACAAGGCCAGCTGTGACAACTAGCCTGCAGACGGAGGCCTTGGCGCAATATGCAGGCTAGCGGAAACAGCACGGGGCTGCCCTGGCTGGCAGGGCTGGAGGCTGAATTGAGCGCCCAGGCGGCTTCCGACCAATTGGCCCACGCCCTGTTGATACACGGCCAACGCGGCGTGGGGAGGCGGCGCTTGGCGGCATGGCTGGCGCAGCGTATTCTGGGCGGCGATCGCCCGGTATGGCTCGCGGAATCCGCGCCCGATGCCGCATTGCACCCGGATCTGCATCCTGCCGTGCCCGAGGAAGGCAAAGCGCTGCCGGTGGAGCGCATTCGGGAACTGATCGATTTCATGCTGATGAGCGCATACAGCGGCGGCGCCCGCGTCGCTGCGATTTATCCGGCGGAGTCGATGCGGCGGGCGGCGGCCAACAGCCTGCTCAAAATTCTCGAGGAACCCCGGCCGGACAGCTATCTGCTGCTGGCGGCGGAGAACATCCAGCCGCTGCCGGCCACCATCATCAGCCGCTGCCGGCTGGTGAGGATTCCGGCCGTGAGCCGGGACGAGGCCATGAACTGGCTGGATAGCCAAGCTCAAGGCGTGGATTGGGACAATGCCATGCGTCTGGCCGGAGGCGGGCCGCTATGGGCGCAGGAATTGCATGCGCGAAAGATGGACGAACGGGCAAGCGCCATGGCCGCTCAGCTGGGAGCGCTCGAGAAACGGCGGGCGACCCCTGCGGAAGTGGCGGGCGCTTGGAAGGATATTCCGATGCGGTTCTGGTGTGATTTCCTGTTCCGGTGCGCGTATCGGCGCGTGCATGACTGGATGCTGGCGGAAAACAGTGCCTACACGCGGAGATTTTCGCGCTTGCCCGCCCAGGCGCGTCAAGAGATGATTCGCCGCAGCTTCGCCCACCTGGATGCAATCATGGAATGCCGCCGTGCTGAGGGATTCAGCGCCAATGCGGAACTTGCCGCCGCCGTACTGCTGCAGAGCTGGTTCGGCGGCTTTTGCGCCCGGACATGAAAGTTCCCGGTTTCTATTCGCTGGTGCTGGAGGATTCCGCCGCCATCGCGAAGGCTTGGATTCCGTTTTTGCTTCCAGCCGGACTATGGGTTAGCGCGCGGCGCGAGCATGTGCTCGGCGAGGAAGTGGTGCTGCTGGTGCAGTTGCTGGAAGGAGACAGGCACAGCGTGGAGGGGCGGGTGGCGTGGATCGGCGCCGAGAACAGGTCCCAAGGCGCGCTGCGAAGGATCGGAATCGCCCTCGATGGTTCCGAAGGCGCTGAATTGGCAGCCCGCATCACGGAGCTCGCGGCAACCAGCGCCAGCCCGGCCGAAGCTCTGCTCGCCAGTTCCTGACCGTGTCCGGCCGGACCGCGATGCTTTAGATTATCTCCAGCCCGGGAAATACACGACCCGCTTTGGAGCGTCCTTAACTTGGCACTCCGGACGCAGCATTTCGGGACCCAGCAGATACCAGTTGCGGCGGTGCGCATAGCCGAGCAAAGTGCCGGATTCGTTCTTAAAGCACCAGCTCCGATACTCCTCCGGCGCTAGCAGCAGGCGTCCGGGGGCGCCGTTCAGCCAGGCGGCGGCATCCAGGATTTCCTGCCTCCGGTCGGCTCGGAGACGGCCGAAGTGGGTGACCGGGCGATTAATGTGCAGCAAAAGCTGGGCGCGCCAGTCGGCCAATCCCAGTTCCGCATGATCCGGCGCGGCCGCTTGCGCGGACGCCGTGATTGTCTTGCCCGAGCGGCCTTCGTTCAAAACCGAGAAGGCGCCCCAGCCCAGCAGCAGCCACACGCCCACAATCACGCATCCTGTCACCGCAGCCACCCTGCGGCTGCCGCCGGCCAGCAGTCCGGCCAGTCCCGCCGCGCTAGCCACGATGAGCAAGGGCACCGCCACCGGATGAATCGAATTGATCGTCAAAAGCAGCGCCAGGCGCGTGGGCGAAAGCAGGTTGAGCCAGAAAGGAGAGCCGTCGGAAAGGGAGGTGACCGCCGGCTCGTCCGCAGGCGCGACGCCATAGACCCGCAACATGGCAACCAGCACCACCACAAGGATGGCCATCATTCCTGTCCAGAGCGTGCGCCGGCAATTCTTGTATTGCAATGCAGCGCCCAGTGCCGGACCGCAGGCAAGGGCCAGCGCGGGAATCACTGGCAGAAAATCCGAGGCGCGCTTCACTTGGCTGATCGATAGCAGAAACAGCACCGCGCCGGCCCACGCAAGCATGCAGAAAAGGGCAGTATCCCGCTGTCCCAGCCGCTGTTTCCAAGCGTGGCGCATCCACGGCAGCGTCAGCGTCAACGGAAAGCATGCCCAGGGCGCAACCTGCAAAAGGTAGTACCAGAAGGGCCTCAGGTCGCTCCAGGAGGACGTTCCGGCGCCCAGCGGCCAAGCGGCGAGCACGGCAAGACGGTAGCTAGATACCGCCTCGGCGTCCGACAGCCAGAGCAAGCTCAGCCAAGCCGCAGGGATGGCGGCCAGCATGAGCGCCCCAAGCGGCCAGCGCCAGTTCCATCCGATTCGCCGGTCCGTCCATCCTCGTCGCAGCGACCATACCCAAGGCAGGAAGAGCAACAGAGGAAACAGCGCCGAAATATCAATCATCAGGCCTAGGGCGCAGCCGCCGCAGCCCAGCAGAAAATACCTCCACGAAGGCCCCAGCAACAGGTGGCGCGCCAGTCCGTAGAGGCCGAGCGCAATAAGGAAGCACAAAACGATATCGCTTCCGCCGCCGTGCGCCAGCGCGGAAAACTGCACGCAAGCCAGCAGGGCGGCGCCCGACCAGAACGCTGCGGATTCATCCCACAGCCGTCGCGCCAGATCCCAGGTAAGCCAAAGAATGCCGAAAGCCGACAGCAGCGAGGGCAGCAGGAAACCCGCGCGCAAGCCGAACAACCATTGAAAAGCTCCAAGAATCCAAAGATGCAGGGGGCCCTGTTCCGCAAATAATTCACCGGCCAGCGTAGGCGCGAGCCAGTTTCCGTAACGGAGCATTTCGGCAGCGGCCAGCGCGTTGTCCGGCTCGTTGGGAGGCCATGGGTCGCGCAGACCGAAACCCGCCGTGAGAATCAGCGCGGCGGCGCCAAACAGGATCAGCGGGCGTGCGCGGTCTTGCATGATGCAAGTGTATCGCCGACCGGCGGCGCTTATAATGCCGGTGCGGCTATTGCCTGCCGCGTTGCGCTTTGCGGACCCCATGACCATACGAACCGATGCGCTGATCGTGGGCGCGGGCCCCTGCGGCCTTTTCCAGGTTTTTGAACTGGGATTGCTGGGTATCCGCGCGCATCTTGTTGATGCCCTGAGCGCGCCCGGCGGACAATGCTCGGAGCTTTATCCGGACAAGCCGATCTACGATATTCCGGCCATTCCGGTACTGAGCGCGCAGGACTTGGTGGATGCGCTGATGAAGCAAATTGAGCCGTTCGATCCGGTCTTCCACCTCGGCGAGGAAGTGGCCGTTGTCCAGCCGCTTGCGGAAGGGGAGGGGTTTCACGTCGAAACCGGAGCGGGAACGGCATTCCAGGCAGGCACCCTGTTCCTGGCGGGGGGCGTCGGATCATTTCAGCCGCGCAAGCTGCGCTTGGACGGGGCTGAAGCCATAGAAGGGAAGCAGCTGCATTATCGAATCAAGGATTCGTCGCGATTTGCCGGCAAGCGGCTGCTGATCCTGGGCGGCGGGGATTCCGCGCTGGACTGGGCGCTGGAACTATGCGAAAAAGCCGAGTCGGTCGCTTTGGCCCACCGACGCGAGGAGTACCGGGCGGCGCCGGCATCGGTTGCGCAATTCAAGCAACTGGTGGCGAAGGGCAGGGCGCAACTGGTCGAGAACGCGCGCGCCAAGCGCCTGCATCTGGATCAGGGCGCGCTGCAAGCTGTGACTCTGGCTGTTAAGGACGTTGAGCAGGAACCGATGGAAGTGGATGAACTGCTTGTATTTTTCGGCTTGGCGCCAAAATTGGGGCCGATTGCCGATTGGGGGCTGGATCTAAATCGCAAGACAGTGAATGTGGATCCGGAAAAATTCCAGACCAGTGTGTCCGGCATTTTCGCCATCGGCGATATCTGCCATTATCCAGGCAAGAAAAAACTGATTCTCAGCGGGTTCCACGAGGCCGCGCTAGCGGCATTCGCCGCCAAGGAAAGGCTGAATCCCGGGAAAAAGGTTCATCTGCAATACACCACCACCAGTCCCGTCATGCACAAACGCCTCGGACTGGCCGACTGAGGCTGGAAGAGCGGGGGCGGGGATGGGCGCCCTAATGTGCCTTGCCGGACTCCTTGATCAAGGCGCGCACGGCATCCTCGAACTGGATTTCGGTATGACCGCCGAGCAGCGTTCTGGCCAGTTTGCCGTCGGGGCCGATCAGATAGTTCGCGGGCAGCACGCCGGACCAGCGGGGATCCAGTGCCTCGACCATAAGATAATCTTCAGGTTCTGCGCTTAAGTAGCTGAACCAATATGGAAATCTTTTTTGGATCAATGAATCGACCAGCCAGTGCGAGTCCGCGGGCTCGTCCACCGAAATCGGCAGAAGAACGAAAGAGGACGGGGCCAGTTTATCCTTGAGCCGCAACAACGCGGGAATCTCATGAAGGCATGGGCCGCACCAAGTGGCCCAGAAATTAACGAGAACAACCTTTCCGCGGTGTTCCTCAAGCAGCCGGGAGAGGTCTTCGGCGCTGATGCTCTCAAGCATCGGTTCGCTGTCCGGCTGGGAGGTCGGCGCCCCTTCGCCGGCCGGCCAGAGAGCCAGTGGAAACCAGGCCAGAAAGACTGCCAGCAGACCGGCGGACAGGCGGCGGGAAAGTGTAAGATGGCTCATCGGAAAATCCTGTTCGCGGGAACGAGTCCTTATGACCACAAGAGCATACATGAGCTTGCTTTCTCTGCTTGCGGCATTGCTTCTGGCTCCATCAATGGCTTGGAGCGAGGCGGCAGTCCTTTATCAGCAAAAACTTGGGCGCCAGGATCGCGCGGCGTTCAGCCCGGAGATCGCCGTCTCGCATGATGGCGAGGTGTACGTGGTGTGGCTCGATCGCGACATGCCCGCCGGCCCGCCGCCCAAACGCAAGCCCGGCGAGCACAGCCACCGCTCGGCCGTGGACCTTTGGATTGCGCGTTCCGGCGACCGGGGCGCCAGTTTCCAAGCCCCGTCCCGCGTGAACCAACAGAGCGGCATCATCTGGGGATTCCAGGTGAGCAAGCCGCGGATCAGCACCGACAAGCAGGGCGTGGTTCATATTTTTTATCCGGCAAACGAGGTGTCCGCGCAAACCCGGCTGGACGTGGTCGCTTCGCACTACACCCGATCGACCAACAAAGGCGCAACGTTTTCCAAACCGCTGACCTTGAATTCCCATGTCAACAAGGATGGGCGAGGGCTGCTGGGCGAAGAGCTGGGCGCGGCTCATGCATTCGGGACCATGGCGGTAGCCCCCGACGGCGCGGTTCACGCATTCTGGCTGGATACCCGCTACATGGACGATCCGAGCCAGGGCGCCACCTTGTTCACCGCCTCCTCGCACGACGGCGGCGCCACGTTCGCCAGCGAAATCGAGTTCGCCAAAGGGGTCGTTTGCCCTTGCTGCCAGTTGGTGGCGGATTTCACGGACGACGAGTCGGTGCTGGTTTCCTACCGGCACGTGTTCGAGGACGGTTCGCGCGACAGCGTTGTGCTGCGTTCCGCCGACCAGGGAGCCACATGGCCGGAACCGGCCCGCCTGCCCATTGACCCGTGGTATATCAGCGGCTGTCCGCTCAAGCCCACCGACATGGCCGTGAACGACCGCTACGTCTATTCCGTTTCATATTCCGCCGGCCCCGAACACAAGGGCGTGTGGTTCAGCCGCTCGAGAAACGGAGGGCTGGATTTTGAAAAAGCGCTGCCTGTGCATCCGGGATCGAAATACAGCGACGCGCCTGTCATTACCGTTGCGCCTAGCGGCGTTGTGCGGATCGTCTGGCACTCGCGGGAAGGGCGAAAAAGCCCTTACCGGCTGTTCATGGCGGAGTCCTACGATCATGGCGAGACCTTCACCGACCCTTGGCTGTTGCCCACGCCCGAGGGCGATTCACGCTTTCCGGTGATCTCGACGGCGGGCGACGGCACTGCGCATATCGCTTGGGAGCAACGGATCAAAATCGGCGATATCGTGACGACGGAAGTTTACGCGATGGGCCTCGCCGCGCCGGTTGCAATGCCCGAAGCCGCAATCGCGCGCCTGGAATCAAGCAAGGAATAGCGCAGCCGGGGCGGGCGCGATGGCCCGCCTGCGGATTCAACAGTCCGGCACTTAATTTAACATAATATATATTATGCCTAATTTGCATCTTCCAGCCTAATTTGCATCTTCCAGCGGTTTGCGCTCCCCGCAATCGCTCGCGAGCATGCGCAATCGGGCAAAATCCCTGCGCGGCCTCCACGCCCCTTGGTGCAATATGCGGGCTAGAGCTTTGCCCTTGCGCAACGCATCCACTAAAGCCCGGAGCTTGTCCTTGCCTCGTAGGAGCGTCGGCGGCAGGAGCCGCCGCCGACCCCCATGAATGGGTTTATGCGTCTCCCGCGAGGCAAGGACAAGCTCCGGGCGAGGGAAAACGCATAGGGACGCCAGAGGGTGTCTAGCACGATAGGCGCTTGCATCCGCCCTTTTCTTGCCCCTGCCCCAGACGCTCCCGCGAGGCAGGAGCAAGAAAAGGGCTTTAGCTGGCGCGCAGTGGCGCAATATCCGGGCTAGTGTCGGGCGTTTGGCTTGGCGAACAGCATCTGCGCGTTGCCGATGGTGCGCTCCGCGAATCCCGCCTCGCAGTAACGAAAGTAGAACTCGTACATGCGCAGGAACTCGCTTGAGTATCCAAGCGCCTTGGCGGCGCCACGGTTGCGGCGCAAGGCTTCCGCCCAGAGCCTTAGCGTGCGCACGTAGTGGCTGCCGATATCCTCCATGCGAACGAGGCGGAAATCGGTGCGCTGGCGCACGGCGCCCATGATGGCTTCCACCGACGGCAGGAAGCCGCCGGGGAAAATATAGCGTTTAATGAAGTCAACGCGCTTGACGGCGCTCCGGTAGGCTTGGTCGGCAATGGTGATGGCTTGCAGCGCCATCAGGCCATCGGGCTTGAGCAGTTCGCTGCAACGGTTGAAGAACAGGCCGAGGTACGGGGCTCCCACCGCCTCGATCATCTCGATCGAGACCAGGCGGTCGAACTGCCCGCCGATATCCCGGTAATCCTGCATCCGGATCTCGACCCGGTCCTCAAGGCCCGCAGCCCTGACCCGCCGCGACGCCTCGGCATGCTGGCGCTCGGAAATCGTCACGCTTACGACTTTGCAGCCGTATTTCCTGGCCATATGCACGGCGCAGGCGCCCCAGCCGCTTCCGATCTCCAGAATCTGCAAGCCGGGCTCAAGCCGCAGCATTCCGCAGAGACGCTCCAGCTTGGCTATCGAAGCCTCCTCCAAGCTGGCATCCCGCGACGGGAAATACGCGCAGGAATACAGCATGGTGGGATCCAGGAATAACTGGAAAAAATCGTTTCCCACATCGTAGTGCGCGGATATATTCCTGCGGGATCCGGAACGGGTATTGCGGCGCAGGGCATGCCCTATCCAGCGCGGGACGGCGCCTAGGAACGAAAACGACCCTTCCAATCCCTGCAGAACGCTCTGGTCGCGAAGCATCAAGCGCAGCAGGCCCGCGAGGTCGGGCGAACGCCATTGGCCCTCCATGAACGCTTCCGCCGCGCCCAGCGCGCCGCCCGTCGCAATGCTCCCCCAGCAGGCGCTGTCGAGAATCTCGATCGTGGCCTGGGGCAGATCAGCCGAACCCCCCTGCCCGCCCAAAACCCGCCTTTGGCCCGCTTCCAGCACTTCCAGCCGGCCGTTCCTCAGCCCATCTAAACGTTTTTGCACCGCGCCCCGCCAGATGGAGGCCGGCAGGCCGGTCTTGACCGCCGCGCTCACGAACCGGGATGCGCCAAGGGCTGGACGCCCTTCAGCCACAGGCGCAGCGCATTGATATGGATGAGCCAAGTGACCTTGGCGGTCATCAGGGGATAGCGCAGCAGGCTCCGCGCCAGCGCGCCGCCCGTGATGGGCCGGCGAGCGAGCGCCAGACTGGTCTGGAGCATCGCCTCTTCCTGCCGGAGCACCTCGACGCTCAGCGACAGGCGCTGGGCCGGCGGGCGCATCCAGCAGCGATAGGACATCTCCATGGGAATAAATGGAGAAACATGCATTTCTTTTTGGAAATCAAATAATTCCCCCTTCCCTCTCGATTTGGAATGAGCAACAGGCAGCACATAGCATACGCGCTCCTTCCATGGCGTGTTGCTCACTTCCAGCACATAGCAGCGGGGGGCGGGATGATTCTTCCCGAAGCAGTAATAGACGGAAATCGGATTGAAGATATAGCCGAAATAGCGCAGATGCGTGAGCAGCCGCACCGGCCCGTCAAGCTGAAGGCCGCTCCGCTCACGCACCAGAGCCCGCACGCCCTCGGCGAGATTGCCGCAGTTTCCGTCCAAATGATCGCTCGGTGAAAAGCGCGCGACCGCCGGCCGCCGCGCGGACCACAGCCACCTGCCGGAAAAAACCTGATCCAGCTCATCCAAGTCCATGTACGCCATGAACAGGCGGTACTGGAACGCGTGCCTAGCCGGCCTGTGCCGGATATGCCTGACCCAGCCCTCGTAGATTGCGCTGTGCATATGCGGATTTTGCCTGATTCTCCGGTCGGGCCGCCCATTCGCGCACGCTGCGGGCCGCCTTCAGCCCGCTGAGCAGCCCGTCCTCGTGGAAACCCCAGCCGGTCCAAGCGCCGCAGAAGAAGCGCCGGCCGGCTGAATTCAACTCCTCCACCCTGCCCTGCGCGGCGAAAGCCTCGGCGCTGAACAGCGGATGCGAAAACTCCAGCGTGCTGATTGTCTTGTCGCGGTCCGGCGCGCGCAGCGGATTGAGCGTCACGCAGATCGGCTCGGGCGATTCAAGATGCTGCAGCAAGTTCAGGTTGTAGGTCACGGACGCCTCGCTTCCGCTATCGGCCGATCGGTAGTAGTTCCAGGATGCCCAAGCCAGCCGCCGCCGGGGAAGCACGCTGGCATCGGTATGCACAACCGCTTCATTGCGCGGGTACGGCACGGCGCTCAACACCTGCCGCTCGAGCCGCGTAGGGTCCTTGATCAACGACAAGGCCTGATCGCTATGCGCCGCCACCACAGCGGCATCGTAGGCCTCGATGCCGCGTTCCGTTTCAATATGAACCTGGCCTCCGAAGGATTCCATCGACCGCACCGGGGAGCTGGCCCTGACCCGGCCGCCGAAACGGCTCAGCAACGCTTGCACGTATCGGTCGGCGCCGCCGGGAACCATGCGCCACTGATGGTGCCCCTTGGCCCCAAGCAGATTGTGGTTCGCCATGAAGCGCAGCAGATACAGGCTCGGGAAGCGCTCGATGGACTGCGCCGGACAGGACCAGATGGCCGCCGTCATGGGCAGCAGGTAGTTATGGACCAGTTCCCGCCCGTAGCCTCCGCTGGCGAGAAACGCGCCCACGCTCAAGGAAGCCAGCTCCGCTTCCTTTTCCGCCAGCGCCCTGTTGGCATCGCGATTGAACCGCAGGATATCCCGCAGCATCCGGTAATGCCCGGGACGGAAAAGATTTCTCCTTTGCGCGAACAGCTGGTTGAGCGTGCTGCCGTGGTACTCCAGGCCGGTCTGGTCGCAGCGCAGGCTGAAGCTCATCTGGGTGTCGCGGGCGGGGATGCCCAAATCCTGAAGAAGCCGCGTGAACTGCGGATAGTTGGCCTCGTTGAATACCATGAAGCCGAGGTCGGCGCGGTATTCCTGTCCGAACCGCTCGAACTCCAAGGTGCGCGTATGCCCTCCCGGCTTGGCTCTGGCCTCGTAGAGCGTCACTTCATATTCGCCGTCCAGCGCCCGGGCCGCCGCCAGCCCTGAGATCCCGGCGCCCACCACGGCCACCTTAAGGGGCGAAGGCGGCATGGCGTCGGTGATTCCCGAATCCATCAGGAACCTGCGGCCCTAGCGTGCTGTCCGATCAGCACGCCGGGATATCCGAAGATCAGCAACAATAAAATCGCTCACGACTATTTCCGCGCTCCGCTGCATCTCCGGCAATCAGTCTCCGGCTATAATTCGTACTTCTGACGCAAGCCGGATTCAAGCGTCGGCGGCAAGGGTATTCACGAAAGCCAAACGAGTGGGGATTGCGATGCGGAAGGCGCAGTATAAGGCCAGGATTGTGATTGTAGGCATGATCGCCTTCCACTTGGCTTGCTTCGGCGCCATCTATACCGGAGTCAGCACGACCGCTGTGGTCGTTGCGGGCGCGCTGTATTTCATAAGGGCTTTCGGCGTCACCGCCGGCTTTCATCGCTTGCTGGCCCATTCATCCTTCAGCGCATCGCGTCCGGTGCGGTTTCTGCTCGCCTTCCTTGGCAGTTGCGCCACCCAGGGCGGCCCGTTGTGGTGGACATCGCACCACCGCCGTCACCATCGCTATTCCGATCAGGAGGGCGACGTGCATTCGCCCATGCAGCGGGGTTTTTTTTATGCCCATATCGGGTGGATGTGGGACTCCATGTGTTTTAGCGGTAATTACGCCAATATCAAGGATTTGCACCGCTATCCTGAAATCAGGTTTTTGCAAAAAGGATATGTGTTCCTAGTGCTTGGCCAAGCCTGCTTCCTGTTCGGCCTCGGCGCGCTGTTGAACTGGCTGGCGCCCGGCCTGGGAACCAGCGGCCTGCAGATGCTGGTGTGGGGCTTCTTCATCAGCACCGTGGCCCTGTGGCACGCCACTTTCATGGTCAATTCGGTCTGCCACCTATGGGGCACGCGCCCCAACCCCGCCGGCGATAGCAGCCGCAATAATGTCCTGGTGGCCCTGCTGACCCTCGGCGAAGGCTGGCACAATAACCACCACCGCTGGGCGTATTCGGCGCGCCACGGCCTGCGCTGGTGGCAGCTCGATATCACTTGGCTGGGCCTGCTGCTGATGAAGCAGCTCCGCCTAGTGCGCGGCCTGCGCCTGCCCGCCCGCAACCCGGCCCCCGCCCGCGCCTGATTCTTTGCGCTGCACAAGCCGGTTCGCAACCCGCTTCGACCCGCTGTCAAAGATCGATTCCCGGCGCAAAACCGGCTCGGCTGGCTTGGCGATATACTGGCCCGCACAAGGAGGTAGCGAACTATGGACTTGATTCTGCAGCAGTCCCATATAAAGCGCGGCAAGAGGATTGTGCGGCGCGGCTCGCCCACCAACGATCTGGTGTTGAGCGCCTATCAAGCCTCCAACGAGCATATTTTCCCGAAAATACTGGATTTGTTCGTGGCGCCAGGAAGTCTGGTGGCCGATATTACGTATGGAAAAGGCGTTTTCTGGCGCCATGTGGATGACGGCAGATACCGCCTCAAGGCAACCGACCTCACCGATGGCACCGACTGCCGCCACCTGCCCCATCGAGACGGCGAGCTGGACTGCGTCGTCTTTGATCCGCCCTACATGCACACGCCGGGAGGCACCGCGCATTCCACGCACCGGCCCTTCGAGACCTATTACCGCAATAAAGTCACCGGCAACAAGACCAAGAGCAAGTATCGCGAAGCGGTATTGGAGCTGTATGTGGATACGGGCGAGGAGGTTTACCGTGTTCTGCGTGACAGAGGCGTATTGATCGTCAAGTGCCAAGACGAAGTCTGTTCAAATCGCCAGCGATTCACGCATATCGAAATCATCCAAGAGTACGAAAAACTGGGTTTTGCCGCTGAGGACCTGTTTGTGGTGATGCGCAATAATCGCCCGGGCGTAAGCCGCGCGGCGAAACAGGTCCACGCGCGCAAGAACCACTCCTACTTCCTGGTCTTCTGGAAGAAGGGCGCAACCGGCTCAATATGGGCTCCGCCGCCGTGAACCCCGTCAACCTAATGCTCAGAGTCATCAGGGAACACACGCCGCAATCAAAATGGGCTTATCCACTAAGGTTGATACAGCATGTGTTTTCCGTCTCTAGCAGGCGGCTATGGGCTATAGAATGAATCCCTATCGCCCATCTTTTCGGTCGGGCGCAAAAACAGAACCATGATGAAGCAGTGGAATTGGCAGCATCCTGAATGGCCGCATTTCACTTGGACAACGCAGGCATTCAGCAGCGCCGCCCAGCAATTTGCCGAGGAATTCGAAGACCAGAACGTTGTCTTGCGGCGGGCTGGCGAGGAGGATTTGCACGGCCTGAGAATTGAATGGTTGACCAATGAAGCCATCAAGACATCCGCTATTGAGGGCGAAATCTTGGACCGCGCTTCCGTTCAAGCCTCGCTTCTTCGACGCTTCGGTTTGCGCGCCGGCACCCGCCGCCACGGCGCTGCGGAGGAGGGCATTGCGGAAATGATGATTTCGCTGCACCGCGACTTCGCCCGGCCTCTGGACCACGAAACCCTAGGCGATTGGCACATCATGCTGATGAGCGCAAACCCCTATATCGAAACTATCGGCGGCTACCGTCGGGGGGAAGATCCGATGCAGGTGGTGTCGGGGCCTTACGGACGGGAAACGATCCATTTCGAAGCGCCGCCAGCAGTTCGCGTTCAGTCCGAGATGGACCGTTTCGTGGAATGGTTCAACTACAAAACAGAAGCCCCCAACTTCCCGGCGGCTTTGGAGACGGCCGCAGCGTCGCATTTGTATTTCGAGTCCATCCACCCGTTTGAGGACGGCAACGGACGAATTGGCCGCGCGCTCGCCGAGAAAGCCTTGGCGCGGATGCTCGGACGGCCGACGCTATTGCCGTTATCGGCGGAGATCTGCCGGGAGAGGAAAGCATATTACGCCGCTCTGAACCGGGCGAGCCAGTCCTTGGACATAAGCGAATGGATAGGTTGGTTTGCCCAAATCGCCGTGCAAGCGCAGGCATACGCCAAGCAAAGCTTCGTCTGTGTCCTCGCGCAAGCTCGCATATTCGGTCGATTGCAGGGCCAAGTAAACGTCCGTCAGGAAAAAGCCTTGCTGCGCCTGTTTGAAGCCGAGCCGGAAGGGTTTGAGGGAGGAATGAGCGCCAAGAACTATCAATCGATCACTGGCGCGGCTGAATCAACGGCAACGCGCGATTTGGCCGCGCTTGTGGAATGGGGCGTTCTGCGCAAGACCGGGGAGCGCAGGCATACACGCTACAAGCTGGCGTTGCCTGACCTGGAAAGCCTATTGGAGACCTGATAGCGCCGACGCAATCTGCGACAGAGGACAGCGGCGGGTCGCTCCAGTTCAACGCAGCGCATATGTCTTTTGGGCGAAATGGAATAATTCGCGGTCTTCTTTACAGAAGTAACGGTTTTTCTTGGGTACGGCTCTGGATATCTCGGCGTTCCCGCATCCCAAGTCGAGGGAAAGTAGTGGTTTCTATCGGTCGGATTGAATTATTCTTGATTTCAAATACCGGCATTCTAGTTGCCTCCTAAAGCGCTCGCTTAAGGCTGATGGATCAATTCAAGTTCCAGTGCGCCCTGCCCTGCCTGCCAGATGCCCTGCGCCTCGTAGTCGCCGGGGTTGCGGGCGGTTTGGCCGCTGGCGGAGAGGCGGGCGGTGATGGCCAGTTCGGGCTGGTCTGATATCTTAGCGCCGGGGAGCATGGCGTCGGCATCGCTTAGCCGGACTTGCAGCGGAAAACGCGCGCCGTCCACGCGCTTTGCGGCCAGCGGCGGTCCGGCTTGGGCGGGAATGCGCGCCACGACGAAGAGAACAGCGTCGGGCGGCGGAGATGGAGGCGGGCCAAGGCTTAATCGAAGCTCCACGTTGCCGGGCGCGGCAGCGGCTTTTTGTTCTGCGGTGGCCGAACCGGACGCGATAGCGGCTTCTTCTTCCGCGGCGACCGGGCCGCTCGTGCCAATGCCCGCGCCCAGCCGATTGAGTTCGCCCTCAACGATAGCCCTCACCTCGGGCGTGACCGGGCCTTCCAGCATCGCCCGCCAGCGCTGCACGGCGATCACGCTATCGCCCGTTGCGCTGGCTCGCAAGCCGCCGTACCAAAGGCCCTTGGGATTGGCGGGGTCCGCCCGCAGCACTTGCTCGACCATTTCGCCGGCATCCTGCAAGAGACGTTCGGGGTTGCCGAGAACCAGCGCCTCAGCCTTGCCCATGAGCGCGTCCGTATCGCGTCCATCGGTGAGGTCCAGCACCCGGTCGAAGGCCTGCGCCGCCTCGGAGTAACGCTCCACCTGGATGTAGGAAGCTCCCAGCAGCATCCAGCCCCTAGGATCGTCCGGCGACGCTTCCAACCTTGCGCGCAGGGGATCGATCAATTCCTCCACTGCTGGAGGCGAACCGCCCTCCCCCGCCCCGATGCCGGCATGGGCCCATTCGTGGTTGCTGGATTGCAGGTAGATCAGAGCGGCCAGAACCGGGATCAGCAAGCAGGATGCCGTGAGCGCCGCAGTGCTGGCGGGATTGCCGCGGTCGCGCCACAGCGCCGGCGCCACGCAGGCCAGCGCCGCCAGCACCAGAAACACGCAGATTGCGACGAAGCCGGCTGCCATGATCCGTGCGCTAATCCTCCTCGGGTATCGGCATCTTCACGCGTCGACGGATGACGAGCGCGATCGCGCCCAGCGCAAGGGTCACGATCAGGCCGGGGCCGACCCACAGCAAGAGCGTGTTGGGCGCCAGCCGGGGACGGTAGAGGGCGAAATCGCCGTAACGGTCCAGCAGGAAGCGTTTGACATCGCCTTCGCTCGCCCCCTCCTCCACCATGCGGCGCAATTCGCGGCGCATGTCTTTCGCCAGCGGCGCGTCGGAATCGGCCAGGTTCTGGTTCTGGCAAACCATGCAGCGCACTTCCTCCAGCAGTTTGCGGTAGAGGCTCCGCTGCTCGGCGGTCTGAAGCGGCGCCTGGGTATCCACGGCGCTGGCGCTGGCTGCCGCCAGCAGCAGCAAAACCGCCGCCGCGGCAACTTGGGCGCGGCCCGCAAGGAGAGCATGCGCATGGGAACAAAAGCGCCCCGCTTTTGCGGAAGCCGCGCCAGCCGCCAAGGCAATGCCGCGCGGGCGGATGCCGTCATTCCCGGAATAGCCTGTCATTGCGCGCCGCCTTCGAGCACGGGCAGGAACACTTGCGAGAACACCGCTTCGCTAAGGGGCCCCACATGCCGATGCCGCACGATGCCTTGGGCATCGATCAGGAAGGTTTCCGGCGCGCCGTAAACGCCCCAGTCGATGCCGACGCGCCCGTCGGCATCGACGGCAATGGCCCGGTAGGGATTGCCTCTGAGTCGCAGCCATTCCAGCGCGTCCGCCGGCGCATCCTTCCAGTTGAGCCCGTACAGCGGCGCCCCGCCCCGCCCCAGCGCCATGAGGAACTCGTGCTCGACGATGCAGCCCGAGCACCAGCTTGCCCAGACATTCAGCATCCAAGGCCCTTCCTCGATATCCTGCAAGGAGAAAAAGGAACCCGGGTCCAGCAGTTCCGGCAGCGAGAATTCCGGCGCCGGGCGGCCGATGAGCGGCGAAGGCACCAAGCTGGGGTCGCGCCCTAGGCTGACGCCGAAGAAATACACCATCACGGCCAGCGCCGCGCACGGCAGCAGCAGAACCCAGCGGATGCGCCGACGGCCGCCGCTCACGGCCCGTCCTCCTTAGGCGAAGCCGCCCGGTAGCGCCGGTCCGAGATTGCCAGCAGGCCTCCCAGCCCCATGATCAGCGCGCCCAGCCAGATAAACCGCACCAGCGGCTTCACTTGCACGCGCACGCTCCAAGCCTCATCGCCCAGCGGCTCGCCGAGCGCGACGAACAGGTCGTGCCGCCATCCGGCATCGATGCCCGCCTCGGTCATCGGGCTCCGCTGCACCTCGTAAACGCGCTTTTGCGGATACAGCGTGGTGACTGGCCGACCATCACGGGAAACCCGAACCACGCCTTGGGCGGCCTGGTAATTCGGCCCTTCGACCTCTTCGATGCGCTCAAGCTGGAATTCATATCCGGCCACTTCAAGGTTTTCGCCCAGCGCCAGGCGGCGATCGGTTTCCACTCCCCAAGCGGAAACAACGACGACCCCCAGCGTGGTGATGCCCAGTCCGCAATGCGCCACCTGCATGCCCCAAGCCGAACGCGCCGGCCGCGGGCCGCGCCGGAGCAGCCAAGCCACAGGATCGCGCAGCGCCGCCGCGATCACCCATAACCCGGCCAATATCCCGATGCCCGTCAATACGCCCGCAAACCCGTAGGCCGCGGCGGTCAGCACGATCAATCCGAGAATGGCAACCGCGGCTGGCACCCTCAGCTTCCGCCCCCAAGCAGCGGTGTCCGTCGCTTTCCAGGAAGCGTGCATGCCGGCGCCCACAACCAGCAGCAGCGGCAGCGTGGGAAGGATGAAAACCAAGTTGAAATAAGGCGGCCCCACGGAGATCTTTCCCATATCCAAGGCATCCAGCGCCAGCGGATAAAGCGTGCCGAACAGCACTAAAACCGTGGCGGCGCTGAGCAGCACCGTGTTGACCAGCAGCGCCGATTCCCGCGAGACCAGCTTGAAACCGGTCTGCGGATTGGCGGCGACATTCCTGAGCGCGTACAGCAGCAGCGCGCCGCCCATCACGACGGCCAGGAACACCAGGATGAACAGGCCGCGGGCCGGATCGCTGGCGAAGGCATGCACCGAAACCAGCACGCCGGAGCGGACCAGGAAGGTGCCGAGAAGGCTCAGGCCAAAGGCCGCGATCGCCAAAAGCAGCGTGGTGTTGCCGAACAGCCCGCGGCGCTCGGTAACGGCCAAGGTATGGATCAGCGCGGTGCCGGCCAGCCAAGGCATGAACGAGGCGTTCTCCACCGGATCCCAGAACCACCATCCGCCCCAGCCCAGCTCGTAGTAGGCCCACCAGCTTCCCAAGGCGATCCCCACCGTGAGGAACATCCAGGCGGCGGTGGTCCATGGACGGGTCCAGCGCGCCCAGCGCCGGTCGAGCTTGCCGCTCAGCAGGGCCGCGATCGCGAAGGCGAAAGGCACGGCCAGCCCCACATAGCCCATGTACAGCAACGGAGGGTGCATCGCCAAGGCGGGATCCTGGAGCAGCGGGTTGAGATCGGCGCCGTCGGCAGCGGCGGGAAACAGCCTCAGGAAGGGGTTGGACGTGAGCAGGATGAATAGCAGAAAGCCGATGCTGATCAGGCCCAGCACTCCGAGAACCCGTGCCCTGAGCGTTTGCGGCAGCGTGCGGCTGGCCAGCGCCACGGCGGCGGTCCAGCCGCTCAGGATGAGCTGCCAGAGAACCAGCGAGCCCTCGTGCGCGCCCCAGATCGCCGCGAAGCGGTACATGGCCGGCAGCTTGAGGTTCGAGTGCAGCGCCACGTACTGGACGCTGAAGTCGTGGCGGAAGAAGCTGGCCGCCAGCATGGCGAACGCCAACGCGACAAACGCCAGCATCCCCAGCGCGCAGGGCCGGCCTGCTTCCATCCACCGGACATTGCCCGTATGCGCTCCCGCCAGCGGGAATACGGCCAAGGCCACCGCCAAGCACAAGGCGAGCGCCAAGCTGATCTGGCCGATTTCAGGAATCATGCTTGTTAAACCGGGCGTCCTGTCATGCATATTGCATCAAGGGGGTATGGAGGCTGGGCAGGATTTTGCTTAGCCCTCGCCATTCCCCGCTCCCCTCTTCCGGGAGACGCATGAACCCGTCCATGGGGCTTGCTCCGGCATCCTGCCTCCGATACTCCCTGAAGAGGGGAGCGGGGAACGGCTTCATCTGCGAGCCCGGAGCGTAGCCGTGCTTATGGCGCAGCGAGCATGCGCGGGCCTGGGCGTCAAGGGAGGGAAGCATCCGGGGGATGTCCCCGTTCCTCCAGCATTTCCGCAACTTCCGGCGGCATGTAGTTCTCGTCGTGGCGGGCCAGGACTTCATCGGCCTCAAACAGCCCGTCCGCGCCCAGCCAGCCATGGGCAACCACGCCCTGCCCTTCACGGAAAAGATCGGGCAGCACGCCCGCGTAGGCAACGGTGACGCTGCGGTCCAGATCGGTCACGTCGAAGCGCACTTCCAGCGCCCCGGACTGGCGCCGCACGCTGCCCCGTTCGACCAGCCCGCCAACGCGCAGGCGCCGCCCTTCCGGCGCCTCGCCTGAGACGATCTGCGTGGGCGTATAGAAATAAAGCATATTCTGCTCGAAAGCGGTCAGCACCAGCGCCGTGGCTGCCGCCAAGCAGACGAGGCCGCTGGCCATTGCCACCATTCGGCGCCGGCGCGGTGTCATGCGCGCAGCTCCCAGGAGCCCTCGTCCGGCGCCGGGTTCCGTTGCCGGATGCGTCCGCGAACGTCCCGCAGGCGCCGCCGCGCAGTGAGCATCAACCCCGCCAAAACCGCGAACGATAATCCCGCGCAGGACCAAACGAACGCGGCATAGCCGCCCATGGCCAGGAACTCCCTCATGCGTCCGCC
The DNA here is from genome assembly GCA_965213995.1 of Gammaproteobacteria bacterium. Taxonomy (GTDB): domain Bacteria; phylum Pseudomonadota; class Gammaproteobacteria; order Steroidobacterales; family Foliamicaceae; genus Foliamicus. The sequence goes on from OZ243929.1 coordinate 224,413, forward strand.
GCCACCGCGTCTTGCACCCAGCGGGCGCCGCGCTCGCGCAACAGCACCTCAGCCCGTGCCCGGGTCAGCGTGACCGCCATGGAAAACAGCACCGCCCCGGCCACCATCACCAGCAAAGGCCAAAGCATATCCCAAGTGATTGCGGGCGCGGCCAAGCGGGAAATGGTTGGCCCCTGGTGCAGGCTGCTCCACCATTCCACCGAGAACTTGATGATCGGCAGGTTCACCACGCCCACCACCGCGAGAATGCCGGCCGCGCGGTCCGCCGTCGAACGCTCTTCCAGCGAGGCATGCAGCAGCATGTAGCCCAAATAGAGAAAGAACATCACCAGCACCGAAGTCAGCCGCGCATCGCCCCAGCTCCAGTAAGCGCCCCACATGGGTTTGCCCCAGAGCATGCCGGTGGCCAGCGCCAGCCCGGTGAACGCCAGCCCCGCCGGCGCCGCGGCAGCGGCGATGGCATAGGCCAGCTTGATCCGCCATATCAGCCCGATCGCCGAGCCGATAGCCATCAGCGCGTAGAGCTGCATCGCCAGATAGGCGGCGGGAACATGGAAGTAAATGATGCGGTAGGCATCGCCCTGCTGATAGTCCGGCGGCGCCAGCAGCAAGCCGCCGAAAGCGCCGACTGCGATGGCGGCAAGGCCCGACCAGAGCATCCAAGGCTCGATACGCGCCGCAATCCGGTAGAAATGCGGAGGAGACGCAAGCTTGTGCAGCCAGTTGGGAAGTCGCATCTTGGGCATTCTGACAGGTTGTGGCTAAGGCGTAGCCGCGCATCTTATTTTAGCTTGGGGAAGGCGCGTGGGGGCATGTTCAGTTCGCCGTGGCGCGCAGCGCAGCGCCTGCGGCCCAAGGCAACAGTCCCAGCGCCAGCAGCAAAAACGCTCCCAAAATCATCAGCGGAGCGCCGGCGGGAAGGCCGTCCGCAGCCAGTTCCGTTGCCCGCACGCCGAACAGCAATATCGGCAAAGCCAGCGGCAGCACCAGCAGCGCCAGCAATCCCACGCCGCGGCGCAGGCCAGCAGTCAGGGCGGCGGCCACGGTGGCCAGCAGGATCAGCGCTGGCGTTCCGAGCGCCAGAGTGGCGGGAAGGACCAGCAAGGCAATTCCCTCCAAGCCGTAGCTGGCTCCTAGCAACGGCGACAGAAGCACCAGCGGCAGCCCGAAAACGCACCAGTTGGCGCCCGCCTTGGCCAGCGTCAGCCAAGCCGGATCCATTGCGCTTAAAAGCATAAGATCAAGCGTCCCGTCCTCGCGGTCCGGCTGAAACAGCAAAGGCATGGCAAGCAGCATCGATAGCAAGGCGACCACCCAGATCACCCCGGATCCCCACTCCGCCAGCCATCCCCGCTCCCATCCTGCGACAACAGAAAAAAGAGAAGTTGAGAAAACAAAAAAAGATATATTTACAATTATATGTATCCACTTCTTAAAGTAGATTATAAATTCATTCCGCAGCACTGCCAGCCCTATGCCCATGGGGCGGCTCCAAGAATCAGTCGCGGCGCCGGGCCGCGAGTCCGCCATTCCATCCGATGTCCCGCCAGCACGGCGCAGCCGCCCGCATCCAGATGCGAGCCGAGTTCCCGTCGCAGCCATTCCCTCCCCGGCGCATCCAGGTTGGCATCAGGCTCGTCCAGCAGCCAGAGCGGAGGGGCGGCCCCGATCAAGCCGGCCAGCGCCAGCCGCCGACGTTGCCCGTACGACAGTTGCGATGCGGCCCGGTCCTCAAGCCCCTTCAATCCAGCTCTTTCAAGCAGTTCGTCTTCCCTGCCCGCTTGGCCCGCAAGCCCCGCGAGCCGCAGCCTGAAGGCAAGATTGCGGCGAACGCTCAGTTCGGCCTTGAGCCCGTCCTTGTGCCCCAGCCATCCCAAGCACCGGAGATAGCGCGCCGGATCGCGTCCATAGGCAACGCCATTCAGTTCGACGGTTCCCGATTCAAGCGGCAGCAGGCCGGCCAAGCACCGCAAAAGCGACGTTTTGCCGGAGCCGTTTCGCCCCTGCAGCAACAGCAGCGAGCCGGACGCCAGATTGAAGGATAAATCGTGGCAAAGGCGCCGCTCGCCTCTCCAGAGAGTCAACCCTCGCGCTTCAAGCATCGCGGAAACCAGCGTTATTCATTGCAGGAACGGCATTCTCGCATACCGAACGGGCCGAGCGGTCGCGCTTGATCCGGCTGGACCCCTTCAGGTTGCGGAAGCGCGCCGATAGAGGCGCGCGGCTCCGGCGGGGCAAGCGGCTTTACGTCTTCTGTCAGGCCTGCCATGCCGCGGAAGCCGTTTCCGGCAGCGCAAACAGCGCCAAGGCCCTTGTGTTAGATTGGCCGCCGACAATGCCACATCCACGATCCGCACGGGGACCAGCCAATGACGGAAAAGACACTGAAGGAAATTTACCGCCCTTGCCACGACGAGACATCGAGGCAGGCATTCGTGGGCGCGCTGAAAGGCTACTTGAACGGGCCGCTGGAGGCGCGGCTTGCGGAGCGCTACGAGGAGGCCGTCAAGCCCGGCTATGTGAAGGCGCATGGGCGCGCGCCCAAGGATCGCTTGGAAGGAACCGAGGCCTTTCGCGGCGACCGCCTCTTCCAGTTGTGGGGAAGCTCCTTATTCACCTCCCAGGACCTGATGTGGGAAACGGTAGGCGAAACCTGCGACCGGCTGTTGCCGGAATTTGAAGCGCGCCGCGAGGCCCTGGCAAGGAGGAAGCCGCTAGGGCGCTTGGAACTGAAAGAGGACTTCGTTCCGCCCGATCCCATCCGGCAGGTTGAAATTCATCGCCAGCCGGGCGGCTATTTCGGGCGGTCGGGCGATACAAGCCTCAGGCTGGGCATGGACTACATGGGCACCGGCGAGCTGTACCGTGCCGCCAAAGGCCTGTCGGAAGGCGGCGAGGTGGGCGATCCAAGCATGGGAAACTACCTGCTCGGCGCGCTGCGGCGACGGTTCGCGGAACCTGATCCCGCCACCGTGCTCGATATGGGCTGCGGCGTGGGCGTGCATACCATTGCCTACAAGCAGGCGTTTCCGAAGGCCGAGGTGTGGGGCGTGGATCTGTCCGCGCCCTTCTTGCGATTCGCCCACGCATGGGCGGAGGACCAAGAACTGGCCATCAACTACCGGCAAGCCAACGCGAACGATACGGGCTTCGACGACGGCCAGTTCGACCTGATCGTGTCGCACATCATGTTCCATGAAACTTGGCATGACATCCTGCCCGGCATCATGGCCGAAGCCCACCGCCTGTTGTCGCCCGGAGGGATTTTCCTGAACGGAGACACGCCCTACCAGCCCGGCCGCCTGTCCATCACCAAGCAGGTCACCAATCACTGGCAGGTCGTCAACAACGGCGAGCCCTTCTGGACCGGCTATGCCGATACCGACCTGCGACAGGCGCTGATCGACGGCGGTTTCGATGCCAGGCATGTATTCGCCGAGTACGACCCCCTAGGTTCGGGCGAGTACTGCATATTCGGCGGCGTGAAAGCCTGATGAGCGCAGCCAGCGCCGATCCGGACCGGCCCTACAAGCTGCCGCGCCCGCGCCAGATCGAGAATCTGAGCCCCGATCAGCTGGTTGCGGTGATCTGGCGCCTGACCATGGAAATCTGCGTGCTGCGCGACCGCATCGGCACCCATGAGGAACTGCTGCGCGGAAACGGCGCCCTTTCGCGCCAAGCGATTGAATGCCACAAGCCCTCGAAAGAGGAAACCGCCGCCCGCCTGAAGGCGCGCGCCGAACTCATCGAGAGCATTATCAACGACCTGAGCTGACGCCGTTTTAGCTCGCATATCGCACTAACCAGCATATTGCGCCAAGCCGCTTGTCGCCTTCCTTATTTTGCTGCATGCGGGCTAAGCCGGTTGCCGCTTTGCGGCAACGCGCGAAGGCGCGCCCGCGCTAACGGCGTTCTCCAGCCACTGGCGGAGGTAGCGGGCGAAGCTGCGGCGAACCACGACGGCGTAGGTTGACGGGTCGATGGCGGCCAGCAAAACCGCCGCCCTGCCCAGCCCTGTCTGCGCGCATTGCCCGGGGGCGAACTCCCGCGGATGCAGGTCCAACGGGCAGCCTTTCGCCAGCACCGCGCCCGCGTCCGCGCCGCTCGCAAGCAGCTCCACGTAGCCGCCGCTCACGTCGTTGACCGCGGCGTGGAACCCTTCGAGGGCTTCGGCGAGTTCGCTAGCGAGTTCGGACGCGCCTTGCGCGCCGGTTGCGACCAGCCATTCGTCCGGCCCCAGCCAATAGACATTGTGCCCGCCGCCCGTGAACGTGTTCGCGGACAGCGGCGGCGGCTGCCCTAGAACCCGCTCGACCGCCTCAAGGGCCTGCTTGCCGCGCGGATTCAGCCTGAGGTTGATGAATGCGCGAGCGGAGCGGGCGCGGATGGCAACATCCGCCGGCATGCCGGATTCAGACATGTTGGCGCTTGCCTTTGGGGTCGTAGAACACGGGCGAGACGATTCGCGCCGGCAAGGGCTTCCGGCCGGGCAGCGCGGCGTGGATGGTCTCGCCTTTGCGCTGCCGCCCCCCGGCCACAAGGGCCAGCGCGATCGGATGGCCCAAGCAGGCGCTGAAGTAGCTGGACGTGACATGGCCGCATATCGGCGCAGCCGCGCTGGCATCGCCCACGAGCTGCGTCCCTTCGGGCAGCACCGTTCGACCGTCGCCTGCGAGCAAGCCAACCAACTGCTTGCGGTCGTCGCGCAGGCAGTCGGGGCGCTCAAGCGAGCGCTTGCCGAGAAAATCCTTATCCTTGGACAGCAGCCAGTTCATTCCAAGGTCCACGGGCGTCACCGAGCCGTCGGTGTCCTGGCCCGCAATGATGAATCCTTTCTCGGCGCGCAGCACATGCATGGTTTCCGTTCCGTAGGGCGTGATGCCGAATTCCCCGCCGGCTTGCATAAGCGCTCGCCACATGTCCAGCGCATGCCTGCTGTCGATATTGATCTCGAAGGCCAGTTCGCCGGAAAAGCTCACCCGGAGCAATGTTACGCGCATGCCCGCCAGCACCGCCGGCTTGATGGCCATGAAGGCGAAGCGCTCGCGGTCCAGCGGCGTGCCGCAGCCCAGCTTTTCCAGCAGCTTGCGGCTATTGGGGCCGGCCACCGCGATGGTGGAGTAGTGGTCGGTGAGCGAGGTCAGGTAAACCTCCAGCTCCGGCCACTCGGTTTGCAGCCACCTCTCCATCCAGTCAAGCACCGCCGCCGCGCCGCCGGTCGTGGTGGTGAGGTAAAAACGGCGCTCGCCTGCGCGCGCCATCACGCCGTCGTCCATGACCATGCCGTCCTCGCCCAGCATCACGCCGTAGGCGCAGCGCCCAACCTTCATTCCGGCCACGTTGTGGGTATAGATCCGCTCCAGGAATTCGACCGCATCCGGCCCTTGGGCATCGATCTTTCCCAGCGTGGAAGCGTCCATGATGCCGAGCGAGTTGCGCACAGCGAGGCATTCGCGGGCCACCGCGGCGTGCAGGTCCTCGCCGTCTTGCGGGAAATACCATGGCCGATGCCATTGGCCGACTGTTTCCATGGGCGCGCCCGCCGCCTCGTGCCACTCGTGGATGGCGCTGGTGCGGACCGGATCGTAGAGCGGGCCGGTGCTCTCGCCGGCGCACACGCCAAAGCTGACCGGCGTGTAGGCCGGCCGGAACGTGGTGGTTCCAACATCGGCGATCGGCTTGCCGAGGGTGTCGGCAAGAATCGCCATGCCGTTGATATTGCCGAGCTTGCCTTGGTCGGTGCCGAAGCCAAGCGCCGTGTACCGCTTGACATGCTCGGCGTTGCGGTAGCCCTCCCGGACGGCGAGGCGGATATCGGCAACGGTGGTGTCGTTCTGAAAATCAATGAACTGATGCGGGCAGCGGTCCGCGTCCTTGGCTGCGGGCACTCGCCACAAAGGTTCGATCGCGTTTTCCTCGACTTCGGCGGAAGCATCCGGCGCCGTGAGGTCCGCTGCCTTCAGCCCCGCCTTCGTCAGCGCCTCGACGCCCGCGCGCAAGCCATCGGCCAGGCATTCGCCCAGCCGCCATTTGCCGTTGCCCGCGCCGGCCGAAACGTTGGCCTGGCGCGCTTGGGCGGGAAGAAAACAGAGCCTGGATGCGTCCCAGGCGAGTTGCCCGCCGGCCTGCGAGTGCAGATGCACTGCGGGGCTCCAGCCGCCGGACATGGCCACGAGGTCGCAATCGATATGGATAGCGCTTGTTACGGTTCCCCAGCTGCGGCCCTCCCAACGCGCGATGCTCGCGCCCGCCACTCGCCGCCGGCCTGCCGTATCGCTCACCACATGCCCTGCCAGCACGGGAATCCCCAGAACTCGCGCGCGCTCGGCCAGTTCCCCGCCGTCCCCGGCGCGGCTGTCAACGATGGCCGCGACCTCGGCGCCGGCGCCGGCAAGGCTGAGCGCCGCTTGATAGGCGGAATCATTGTTCGTGAACACCACCGCGCGCCGCCCCGGCAGGACCCCGTAGCGCTCAATGTAGGTTGAGATAGCCGAAGCCAGCATGATCCCGGGGCGGTCGTTGTTGCAGAACACCAGCGGCCGCTCCAGGCTGCCTTGCGCCAGCACCGCCTGTTTCGCCCGCACCCGCCATAGCCGTTCCCGCACGCCCTGGCCTTGCAAGCCGTCCGCAGGCCGGCCGCAGCGCTCGGCAATGGTGAGGAAGTTGTGGTCGTGGTAGCCGAACACCGTGCTCGAGGGCAGCAGAACACAGTCCTCCGCCGCTTGAAGTTCCGCAACCGCAGCGGCAACCCACTCGGCGGCGGGAGCCCCGTCGATGCGCGCGTTGGAAGCAAGCAGGCTGCCGCCGAATTCGTCCTGCTCGTCGGCGAGAACCACCCGGGCGCCCGATTTCGCCGCCGCCAGAGCCGCCATGAGTCCTGCCGGCCCGCCGCCCGCCACCAGCACGTCGCAGTGCGCGTTCATATGTTCGTAGCGGTCGGGATCAGATCCTTCCGGCACCTTGCCGAAGCCTGCCAACTTGCGGATCGCATGCTCGTAATGCTTCCACCATGAGCGCGGCCACATGAACGTTTTGTAGTAGAAGCCCGCGCCCAGCATCCGGCCAAGCGCGCCGTTGGCCGCGCCCGCATCAAAGCGGACATCCGGCCAGCCCCGGGTGGAGCGCGCGACCAGGCCATCGCGCAGCCGCACCTGCGTGGCCGGCAGGCTAGGCTGCGCCGCGGCGCCTTCGCCGATCCGCATGATCGCGTTCGGCTCCTCCGCGCCGCTGCCCGCAATCCCGCGAGGACGCCGCAACTTGAAGCTGCGCCCCAGCACCGGGATTCCGCCGGCCAGCAGAGCCGATGCCAGCGTATCGCCCGCAAACCCTTCAAGAGCCTTGCCGTCGAACGAGAACGCCAGCGGCCGGGAACGGTCTATGCGCCCCCCGCGAGGCAAACGGTTGGGCTGGGCGGCAGCCATCGTCAGCGCCGTTTCCCGGAGCCCGTTTCAAGAACTTCCGCGGAGCCGTCGTGTTGGCCGTCCGGGGCGGCGCTCAGGCAATAAGTCCTCTCGATGCGGTAGATGACCGTATCGCGTTCCGCCACAAACCATCGCCGGCAGCCTTGGGCGTGGTTCCAGAGTTCCCGGTGCGCTCCGCTCGGATTGCTGCGGTAGAACAGATAATCCGCCCACTCGGCATCGCTTAAGGCATAGGGGTCGGGCGGGCGCAATATCCCGGCTTCGCCGCCATAGCTGAATTCGGTCTCGGCCCTGGGGCCGCACCAAGGGCATTCGATCAGCAGCATGGCCGCAGGCCTGTTGAAACGGCGCGGCGCGGCATCAGTGCGCCACCGCCGCGGCGCCGTGCTCGTCGATCAGCGCGCCCGAACTGAATCGCTCAAGGCTGAACGGCGCGTTGAGCTCGTGCGGCCGGTCGCGGGCCAGCGTATGCGCGAACACCCAGCCGGCTCCCGGCGTGGCTTTGAAGCCGCCGGTGCCCCAGCCGCAGTTGAAGTAGAGGCCCTCGACCGGCGTCTTCGATACGATCGGGCAGGCGTCCGGGCAAATATCCACAATGCCGCCCCACAGCCTGAGCATTCGCACGCGGCTGAACGCCGGGAACAGCTCGATGACCGCCTGCATCGCATGTTCGATCACCGGAAAGCTGCCGCGCTGGCCGTAGCCGTTGTAGGCATCGATGCCGGCGCCCACCACCAGCTCGCCCTTGTCGGACTGGCTGATGTAGCCATGCACCGCGCCGGACATGACCACCGTGTCCAGCACCGGCCTCACCGGCTCGGATACGAATGCCTGCAAGGGGTGGCTCTCGACCGGCAGCCGCAGGCCCGCCATTTTCGCCAGCACGCCGGCGTTGCCGGCCACCGCCACGCCGATGCGCTCCGCCGCGATCGCGCCGCGCGTGGTTGACACGCCCTGCGCCCTGCCCGCCCGCACATTGATGCCGGTGACTTCGCACTGCTCGATGATATCCACCCCTAGGGCATTCGCCGCCCGCGCGAAACCCCAGGCAACGGCATCGTGCCGCGCCACCCCGCCGCGGCGCTGCAGCGAGGCGCCGAGTATCGGATAACGGGCGCCGGACGAAGTATTGATGCAAGGAATCGCCTTTTTGATCCCGGCCGGGCCAACCACCTCGGCATCAATGCCGTTGAGCCGATTGGCGTTCACCCGCCGCTCGATATCGCGCATGTCCTGCAGCGAATGGCCGAGGTTGTAAACCCCGCGCTGGCTGAACATCACGTTGAAGTTCAGGTCCTGGCTCAGCCCCTCCCAGAGCTTGAGCGACTTCTCGTAGAGCAGCGCGGCCTCGGTCCATAGGTAGTTGGAGCGCACGATGCAGGTGTTGCGCCCGGTGTTGCCTCCGCCTATCCAGCCCTTCTCAAGCACAGCCACGTTCCGAAAGCCGTGGTTCCTGGCCAGGTAATAGGCGGTTGCCAAGCCGTGGCCGCCGCCGCCCACAATGATCGCGTCGTAGCTTTTCCTAGGCTCGGCGCTGCGCCAGGCGGGCGTCCAGCGCCTGTTGCGGCCAAGCGCGTGGCGCAGCAAGCTCAGCGCTGAATAGCGCTTCATGCCGACCGCTCCGTTGCTCTTCAGGCCGTTCCCTGCCCGACCGTTTTTGTGATCTCTTCGTTGATCCAACTTTCCGGCATCACCTTGTCATAGACCTCCGACAAGGCATTGTACGGGTTCACCGCGTATGGGGCCGCGGTTGCAACATTTGATTCTTTATCCATTGGGCAGCGCCCGCAGGGAAAAACGCAACTTTGCGGTCGTCCAAAACATTATGCGCCTGTTTAAGCTGCCCGTTTAACGGGCCGATGGAAAACACCAATTGCACGGATTCTTTATGCCGCAAAGAGATGCGAATCATTCGGCGAGGCGATCAGCTAAAGTTTGGTGCCCGGGGCCGGACTCGAACCGGCAAGGGGTTTCCCCCGGGGGATTTTCTTACCCGCTACGGCTTTCGCCGCGGGACGCGGCAAGCGCCCCTTTGGGGTCTGGACTTTCCCTCTGCCATATCGCGTTTGCGCGACTTAGGCCGGAGCCGTCAAGTCTCTACACTTTCCCCGTTAAAGCGGGGCTTAGCTCGGGATTGCCACCACCTTGCGTACTGAGGTTTCCCCGAATTTGACTCCTGGCGCATCCGGCGGTTTCCCGACCGGCGCTCAATCTCAAGTCCCCTGCGTTTACCTATTTCGCCACCCGGGCACAGGGAGCGAAGTTTAGCAAAGGCGGGAGGGCGGCAATCCCTCGATTAACTACTGATTTATGGAGGCCAGGGCCGGAATTGAACCGGCGTACACGGATTTGCAGTCCGCTGCATCGCCACTCTGCCACCTGGCCCGGCTATTCGGCAGAACGCGCCGCGCTGAAACCTGCCGGAAAAATGGAGCGGGAAACGGGATTTGAACCCGCGACCCCAACCTTGGCAAGGTTGTGCTCTACCACTGAGCTATTCCCGCCCCGGACAGGCAAGTCTAGCAGCAACGCCGGTTTCGACTCAACAGCAGGTGTCCGGCGCGATGGCATGCTCATAGCGCTCATTTCTCCCCCCTGCCAGAGCCTGAAGCGCCGGGCCATTTCGCCTTGCAAGGAAAAGAAGGCGAACGGCCAATGGTCGCGGCGGCCAGCGGCTCCAGCCCGCATATTGCATCAGGCCGGCCAGCGCATTCATAGGGCGGATGCGCTGCGCATGGCCGTTCTGGCCCGCAGCATGTACAAGGCACCCGTGAGCAAGGTCAGCCCCGCCGACAACAGCAGCAGGACGTAACCGATTTCGTACAGCGGCAGAAACCACAGCGGCTGCTTATACAGCATGCACGCCAAGGCCACCATCTGCCCGATGGATTTGTACTTGGCCAACCGGATAACGTTGACCCGCCCCCGCTGGCCGAGCGCCGCCATCCATTCGCGCAGCGCCGACACAGCCACCTCCCGGCCGATGATCACGATCGCCACCAGCGCCAGCATCATCCCCGGATTCGACTGGACCAAGAGCAGCAGCGCCGCGATCACCAGCAGCTTGTCCGCCACGGGATCCAGGAAAGCCCCGAAACGCGATCCTTGGTTGAAACGCCTCGCCACCCAGCCGTCCGCCCAATCGGTGAGCGCGGCCGCGCCGAACACCAAGCCGGCGGCCGGATGCGCCCAAGGGTGCGGAAGGTAGAACAGGGCCACTACGCTGGGCATGGCGGCGACCCGGAACCACGTCAGGATGATCGCAAGGTTCATGCCGCCACTATAGCGAATCCGACGAGCGGAAACGCCCGGAAATCCAGAGCGTTCAACCGCTCCCTGATGTCCAGACTCCGCCAGCAGGGGAGCTTGCTAGCAGATCGCATATTTCCCAAGCCATTCACCACACCTTGCCCTCGAACCGGTGCGCCTCGAAGCGGCGAAGGGCATCCTAGCAGGGCTGGATCAAGAAAGCCGACCATTCAAATTCAGTTGCAGTGACTACAAGTATGCGAGCGAATCCAGTTTCTCAATGGCATCAAGAACCTCATCGATCCGATCCTCATGAATCAAATCGATGGCTGATTTTCCTCCGAGAAGTTCATTTCGGGCATAAATCCACAAGCGCGTCTCATCCGCACTGTAGAAATCCGCCAGCCGTTCCAACACATACCGGAGATCCGACAAAATGAGCTGCATTCTCGGGCGCGGCGCAGCGGCCCCTCTTGACCAGCGCGACACGGTTGCCTTGGACGCTTGGGCGATATTCGCGACATCCGCATCTGAAAGCCTGCCGCGCTCCCGCAGATCGCCGATTTTTTTCACAAACGTGCTTCGCGCCATCGCTATATCCCTCTATCAGGCAATCTCATGCCCGCAATATGGCTAATAGGTCAGCATCAGCCGGTCTGTGACAATTTCTGTTTCCAGTGTCCGGCCATTCATCTGGAAACGGCGCAGCATGGATTTGCCTGCATCAACCAGCACTTCATTCTCGAACAGATCATGCGGAGCAGGAATATGGCAGTTATGCGAACCAGATTTCTTGAAACCGTCAATGCTGAGAGCCACTCGGGCACCCCGGCTTTTGCAGCGCGAGATGGACTTCAACAGGTCGGGCAAGTCAAAATCTTGGGCGCCATCTAAAATAGATTGGCTGTGCGCGTAAGGCGGGTCGCAGTACACCATGTCTCCCGAGCGGGCATTTTCCATAACTTCCTTGTAATCCGCGCAAATAAACCGGGTTCCCTGCACACGTGCATGCCACTCGTCCACTCTCTCCGAAAACGACGAGGGACTGATGGGGCGGTGAATACCCACCGGCGTGGACATGTAGCCATCGCGCTTCCTGAAGCGAACCACACCGCCGTAGCAGGCGCGTGTCAAGAATAAAAAATCAGGGCCATTCGCCTGAGCGTTGCAGGATGCCTTGATTTGCTCATACCGCTCACGCTTGTCGCCTGACATTGCATAGAGCCAGCGTTCTTTATACCACTCCTTCACCGCATCCGGGTCAGACTGCAGGGCAGCCCAGATTTCCATGAGAGGGCCGAAAGAATCCGATCCTACCCCACGCTCTGGCGCGACCGTAGCCAAGATAGAGCCGCCACCTAAGAATACATCGAAAAAAGTTTTTGTGCCTGACGGAAAATATGACGCAATTTCCTCGGCCATCTTGTATTTGTTTCCAATCCACTTGAGCAAAGAACCATGCGGACGAGCAAATGTCCGTTGGCCGAAAAGACCCATCAAAGCAGCCTTTGAACCCATCATGTGCTTGCGCCTTCCATAATCAATCAGCACCCCCATCATATCCGATCATGGGATATTTATTTGCCGGAAATAATCTATTGGCCTAGTGGAGATATCAAACTACTCCAACCGAAGAGAGCACCTGCTCCGACTGCTGAAAAGCATACGAACGGGGGCTGGGCTGCGTCAAGTTGATTTGGCGAAGAAACTTGGTCAACCCCAGTCCTTCGTGAGCAAGTATGAGGTTGGCGAACGGCGAATTGATGTGCTTGAGTTGGAGCAAATCTGCGACTGTTGCGGCATTACGCTCGCTCACTTTGTTTCGCGTCTGGAGGCGAGGCAATGAAAGGCGATAGCCGGTTTATGAGGCTACCGAAAAGCTTTTGGGCGGATGTAAGAACGATTGGCGAGGCAGTAGGCTACTCCAAGCGAAATCAGGACCAAGTTGGCGTGCCGACTCTTGAAAGCGTTCGAGAAAAATATGCGGAACGCGGACTTGGCACGCAACACTTGCACACCGGAAACCAACTGACTCCCACGGGGCAGACATTGCTCGATTACTTCCAGTGCCGGGCAGATGTCTTAAACCAGTTCGTGCAGCCAAGGCTCATGGACTCAGAGCGTGCGAAAATGGAGTTTGAGCGGCTCAAAAGTCGGCTAAAGCCCAAATGCCCGCTCCCGATGAATAAGCAAAGAGGCAGCAAAAAAGCGCCAGCGTACCTCACCGGTATTGTGAACATGCTTGTTGAAGCGAATTGCGGCGCACACTCTTGCGACTATGAACCGAGAAGATTGACCACAGTAACAGCCAACAATGCTCCGTTACGCACCTTCGCCCGTAGATGTGGATGGTGCCTTTCCAACTGTAGTGAATCCAATCGCGATCCGGGAAGTTAAGGAGTATTACCACACCACTACCTTAGGAAGCCGTGTGGCCGACGGCGTGTACGAAACCTTACTGGATGGCATGGAAGTCGAAGAATTGGCCGAAAGCGAAGGCGTGCATTTGCTGCATTACCTCATGATCGACTCGCATTACACTTGGTGGAAATGCGGTCGGTCATACCTTTGCCGCATCGTGGACATGATTCACATGGGTTTTGTGGATGAAGTGCTGTTTGGGTACGAAACGGTAGAGCGCCCTCCAAAACTCGTCAAGCAATGGGTAAAAGCAATGAATTTACGAGAGCGCTAGCAACTGCGAAGACACAGAACGGGGATTTTAAGGATTCCGGCTAGTGGAGGGCGGCGTGGATGCGTTGGGCGAGTTCGGGGCCGATGCCGGGGAGCTTTCGCAAATCCTCCAGGGGAGCTGCTTCCACGCCGCGCAGGCCGCCGAAATGGCGCAGGATGGCGCGGCGGCGCTTCGGCCCCAGGCCCGGCACCTCCTCCAGGACCGAGGATTTGCGCGCGCTTTGGCGGCGGCGGCGATGGCCTTCAACGGCAAAGCGGTGGGCTTCGTCGCGGATGCGCGCGATCAGCTTCAAGGCGGCGGAGTCGGAGCCGGGCGATAGCGGGCGTTCCAAGCCCGCCATGAATATCCGCTCCCGGCCGCTGCGCCGGGCAAAGCCCTTGGCCACTGCGGCAACCGGCATATCGCCCAGCTCCAACGCTTCCAATTCGGCGCGGGCCGCATCGAGCTGCCCGCGCCCGCCGTCCACCAGCAGCAGTTCCGGCAATGCGCCGTCCTCGCGAACCTGCCTGCTGTAGCGGCGGCGGACCGCCTCGGCCATTGCGCCGCAGTCGTCGCCGCCGGCAGCGCTCTTTATATTGAAACGGCGGTATTCGGAATGGCTGGCGCCTTCGGTCGTGAAAACCACGCAGGACGCCACCGGCGCCTCGCCGCCGGTATGGCTGATATCGAAGCACTCGATGCGCTCTGGCGGGCGCATCAGCCGCAATTCCCTCGCCAGCGCCCTCAACTGCGAGGCGAGGCCATGGGCGCCAGCAGCCTGCTGCGCCGCTCCGGCCTCGGCGTTCCTGCGCGCCAGCTCCACCCAGCGGCGGCGCCATCCCCTCACCTGCCAGCGCACCGCCACCGGATGGCCGCTCTTGAGCGCCAGCGCGCTTTCCAGCAATTCCCGATGCTCAACGGGGCCGGCGCTGATAACCTCGCGGGGCGCGCCGCGCTCGAAATAATGCTGCGCGATGAAGGCGCCCGCCACCTCATCCGGCGCCACCCCCGGCATCGCGCGCGGGAAAAACAGCCGGCTGCCCATGAGCGCGCCGCGCCTGATCCATAGCACCGCCACGCAATACACGCCGCCGCTCTCGGCCACGGCCACCACATCGAGATCGCGCGCCGCGCCGCCGGCAACGGACTGGCTGGCCTGGATGCGTTGAAGCGCGGCCACCCGGTCGCGCAGCGTCGCCGCGCGTTCGTAATCCAGATCCGCCGCCGCGCCCTCCATTTTCGCCAACAGATCATCAAGCACCGCGTCGTTCTTCCCTTCCAGAAACAATAGCGCCTGGCTTGCATCGGCTGCATATTCCTCTTCGCTCACCAAGCCCACGCAAGGCGCTGTGCAGCGGTCCAGCTGGTACTGCAGGCAAGGCCTTTCGCGATGGCGGAAGTAGGAATCCTCGCACAGCCGTATCCTGAACAGCTTCTGCGCCTGACCTAGCGCGCCGCGCACCGCCGCGGCGTTGGAATACGGCCCTAGGTAGCGGCCCTTGCCGCGCCGGGCGCCGCGATGAAAGGCAAAGCGCGGGAACGGATCGCGGGTGGTGGCGTAGATGTAGGGATAGCTTTTGTCGTCGCGCAGATACACGTTGAAGCGCGGCTTATGGCGCTTGATCAGGTTGCATTCCAAAAGCAGCGCTTCCTGTTCCGTTGCGGTCACGGTCACTTCCACGCGCCGCGTGCGGCTCATCAGTTTCTGGATGCGAGGCTGATGGCTGCGCGAACCGAAGTAAGACGCCACCCGGCGCCTCAGGTTCTTGGCCTTGCCTACATAAAGGATGCCGCCTTTCGGGTCCAGCATCCGGTAAACGCCGCAGCCCTGCGTGAGGCTCTGGAGAAACAGCTTGGGATCGAAGCGGGCCTCGTTGGCGGCGCTCATCGGCGCTTCTGGGCGGCTGCCTTTTGCGAAATCAGCATGGCCAGCTCGATCGCCTGTTCATAGTTGAGGCGCGGATCCACTTGGGTCCGGTAACTCTTGTCCAAATCGCCTTCATCCAACCCTCTGGCCCCGCCCACGCACTCGGTCACGTTCTCGCCCGTCAGCTCCAGATGCACGCCGCCCAGCCAGGTGCCGGCTTCGGCATGCGCGGCGAACGCCTGGTCGAGTTCTTTCTCGATCCGCTCCAGCCGCCTGGTCTTGCGCCCGTTGGCGGCCGTTTCGGTATTTCCATGCATCGGATCGCACATCCACAACACCCGCGCGCCCTGGCGCTGAACGGCCTCAATGAGTGGCGGCAGCGCCTCGCCCACCCGTCCGGCGCCCATCCGGTGAATGAGCGTGACCCGGCCTTCCTGATTATCCGGGTTCAGCACGCCGAGCAATTCAACAAGCCATTCGGAAGTCATGGCGGGGCCGATCTTGATGCCCATGGGATTGGCCACGCCGCGGAAGAACTCCACATGCCCGCCGCCAAGCTGGGCGGTGCGCATGCCGATCCAAGGGAAGTGCGTGGTGAGGTTGTACCAGATGCCGCGGTGCGGGAGCAGCCGCGTCTGGGCCTGCTCATAGTGGAGCAACAGGCCTTCGTGGGAAGTATAGAAATTCGTTCGGCGCAGGCGGCTCAGGTCGCGGCCGGTGGAATGCTCGATAAAGTCCAGCGAGCGCGTGATCCGGTCAACGATCGCCTCGTAGGCTTCGGCCTGCGGGGAATGGCCAACCCAGTCCAGATTCCAGTTCTCCGGATGGTGCAGGTCCGCAAAACCGCCATCGACCAGCGAGCGCACGAAATTAAGCGTCAATGCGGCCCTTTCGTAGCCGCGCAGCAGCAATTTGGGATCGGGCTCGCGGGCGCCGGAGGTGAACGATTCACGGTTGACAAGATCGCCGCGGAAACTCGGCAGCGAAACCTCCTCGCGGGACTCCAAGGGCTGGGAACGCGGCTTCGCATACTGGCCGGCCATGCGCCCGATACGCACGACCGGCTTGCGCAGCCCGTAACTCAAGACCAGGCTCATCTGCAGCAGAACCTTGAGCCGCGCCACGATAATATCGGAAGTGCATTCCGGAAAGGTTTCGGCGCAATCGCCGCCCTGCAGCACAAAGGCCTTGCCGCGTTGCGCGGCGGCGATGGACCGGCGCAGCGACTCCACTTCCCAGCTCGTCACGATAGGCGGCAGGGCGGCCAGTTCGCGCAGCACTGCATTCAGCGAATCGGAATCGCCGTAATCCGGCTGCTGCGCGGTTTCGCAAGTCCGCCAACTGTCCGGGCGCCAGCCTGTCTGTGCCTTGCCTTTGCTCATGGCCGGATTTTAACGATGAACAGGCGCGCATGCTATGATTCCAGCCCCTCTATGCGCACGCTGCCCAACCTGCCGAAGCTTGTTTTCCGGCCCGTCCTGCTGGCCCTCGCGGGTGCGTTCCTCTGGGGCGCGGCAGGGGCGGAAGACATCGCGGAGGAGGCAAGCGCCGACGACGCTCCCGGCGTGGCGCTGGTCATTTCAATCGACGATGCGATCGGCGTGGCCACCGCCGAATTTTTCATCAGCAGCCTGAAAACCGCGCAGGAGCGCGAGGCGAGCCTCCTAGTGCTCGAGCTCGACACCCCGGGCGGACTGCTGGAGCCGATGCGCGAAATGATCAAGGAAATCCTCGCCTCCGACGTGCCGGTGGCGGTGTATGTCACCCCCAACGGCGCCCGCGCCGCCAGCGCCGGAACCTATATTCTTTACGCCAGCCATGTGGCGGCGATGTCGAAAGCCACAACGCTGGGCGCCGCGACCCCGGTGAGCATGGGAGGCAATGCCGGCTGGGCGGCCCGCGCGCTTGGCGCTCCGGCGCTGTTGCGCTCGGACGGGCCTTCCGGCGAGGATGAGTCCGCAGCGGCGGATGGCGCTCCCTCCTCCGATCCCGATGCGGCGCGCGGCGGATCCGCCGCCGATACCGGCCAGGAAGGCGAAGCCGAGGAGGAAGGCGGCGCCGGGAAGGACGGCAGCGAAGAGGAGGGGGAACAGGATGCCGAAAACGCCGAGGATCCCAACGCCGAGGCGATGCAGCGCAAAATCATCAACGACTCGGTTTCCTATATCCGCTCGCTGGCCCGGCAGCGCGGACGCAATGCCGACTGGGCCGAGGAGGCGGTGCGCGAAGGCGCCACGCTGGAAGCCGCCGAGGCCGTGGAAATGAACGTGGCGGACTTCATCGCCGATAGCGTCAAGGATCTGCTGGAGAAGGCCGACGGACGCGAAGTGGATCTGGACGGCGCGCTGGTCAAGCTCAATACCGCCGAAGCGGAGATCGAGCGGCTGGAGCCCGGATGGCGCACCCGCCTGCTTTCGATCCTGACCAATCCGAGCGTCGCTTACCTGCTGGTCATCGTCGGCCTCTACGGGCTGCTGCTGGAAGGCTACAATCCCGGTTCGCTGGTGCCGGGAATCGTGGGCGTGATCTGCCTGCTGCTGGCGGCCTACGCATTGAGCGTGCTGCCCGTGAATTACGCGGGGCTGGCGCTGATGGTCCTGGGGGTGGGCCTTATCATCGCGGAATCGCTAACGCCCAGTTTCGGGGTGCTGGGCCTGGGAGGAGTAACGGCCTTTGTTGTGGGTTCAATTATTCTTTTCGATACCGGGATTCCCGGTTTCGAGGCGCCTGTGGCGCTAATCGCTGGCGTGGGCCTGGCGGCCGGGTTACTGATGCTGGGCCTTGTGGCGGTGCTTGCCCGAAGCCAGCGCCGGCCGGTGGTCAGCGGCCGCGAGAGCCTGGTGGGCCGAAGAGCGGTGGCGCTTGAGGATTTCGAGGACACCGGTCCGGTGCTGGTGCAGGGCGAGCGCTGGCAGGCCAGCACATCGTCAGCGGTCGCCAGCGGCCAGGAACTCTACGTTCACTCCGCAGACATGGATCGCCTGAAGCTGGTCATCGGCCACTCTCCGCCGGTTCGGCATCCCCGGAGAAATTTGTTCACTTTGTTGAGAAAAACAGGATAAGGAGTTCATAATGTTAACGATTCTTATTGCAGCGATCATCCTTCTAGCGCTCATTGTCGCATCCGTGCGAATACTCGCCGAGTACGAGCGCGGCGTGATTTTCCTGCTGGGCCGGTTCTGGAAAGTGAAGGGCCCCGGCCTGATCATCGTGATTCCCTTCATCCAGAAAATGGTGCGGGTGGATCTGCGCGTAATCGTGATGGATGTTCCCACGCAGGACGTGATCTCGCGCGACAACGTGTCGGTGAAGGTCAACGCCGTGGTCTATTTCCGCATTGTGGACCCGGAGCGCGCCATCATCCAAGTGGCCAACGTGTTCGAGGCCACCAGCCAACTGGCGCAAACCACACTGCGCTCGGTGCTGGGCCAGCACGAACTCGACGAGATGCTGTCGGAGCGCGACAAGCTCAACGGCGATATCCAGGCGATCCTCGACCAGCACACCGATGCCTGGGGTATCAAGGTGTCCAACGTGGAAATCAAGCATGTCGATTTGGACGAGAGCATGATCCGGGCCATTGCCGCGCAGGCCGAGGCCGAGCGGGCGCGGCGGGCCAAGGTGATTCACGCGGAAGGCGAGGCCCAGGCGGCTTCGCAACTGGCCGAAGCCGCGGCCACGCTTTCCGAGCAGGGGCAGGCCTTGCAGCTTCGCTACCTGCAAACGCTCACCGAAGTGTCCAACGAAGGCAGCAATACGATCGTGTTTCCGCTGCCCATCGATCTGCTCAAACCTCTTATGGGCATGGCCGGCAAGCAATCTTGAGCAACGGCTGCGGCTTGGTCGTTGCCGGGGCCGGATCAATGGCCGAAGAACTGCGTGACTGGATCACGGCCCGGAACGGATTGCACTTCGACCGCTTTCGCGGATGCGCGGGAGGATGCGGGGGCGGCGCAACGGCCGGTCTCGATCAGGCGCAAGGCCGCCGCGATTCGACTCTCCCTAGCGTCGCCGAGCCGGCGGCTGCGGTCGTCCGGCGCCTCGCAGCCCGGAGTGACCGGGATGCCGTCGTAGTAACCCTCGAAACCTTTGGAGTTGACGGTGGCGAAGGAGGCCGGCCACAGAACCCCTAGCCCTGAGGATCGATCGAGCGGATCGGCTAGGCAGAAGTTGAAGCCGTACTGTCCCACTGGCTTGCCGTAGGTGCGCTCGCCCACAAGAGACACGTTCTCAAACGGCTGAAGCGCGGTAATGACCAGCTCGCTAGCGGATGCCGAACGCTGGCTGGTGATGAACACCACATTCTCCAGATCCCGCAGCGACGACTCGGCCTCGCATTTCGCGACTAGGACGGGCGCCCCGTAAGCGCCGCATCCAAAGTGCGTTGTCTCGTTCCATCCGTTGCGCGCCAGAAGACGATTGTGAATCATCCTTGACAGCACGATTCGCGGCGGGTTTTCAAACAGTTCCGGGCCGCCGATAAGCGTGGCCAAGCCATGCGCAATAGGCACGCTGCCGCCGCCGTTGTAGCGCAGATCAACGATCAGATGGCGTACGCCCTCGGACTTGAATCCGGCGAATTCCTCAAGCAAGCGCTCGTTCGCATCGCCGAAAAAGGTTCTGAAGTGAAGATAGCCCGCCTTGCCCGCATCCGTTTCAAACACGGCGACATGATCCTCTGGAACCGTTCGGATGTCCACTAGGCGCTTGACCATGGAGTACGTCCGGTCAGCGCCCAAAAGCGTCTCCACCTCCACATCGAGCTTGAACCCTTCCTCTTTGGGCCCCAGCTCCAGCTGGATCTGCTCAAAATCGAGGCTATCCACCGCCTTGCCGTTCAGAGCCAGAATCTTGTCGCCCCGCGCGAGACCCGCTTCGCCGGCCGGAGAGCCCTCGTACACATCCAAGATCTCCAAGTGAAGCGGCTCCTGCGATTCGTCAACAGCCACTTCCATGATAAATCCGAAGATATACATCGCAGCCTCGAACAGCATGTCCGATTCCTCCCGCGTCAGCCAGTAGGTGAAACCGCGGTCATGCGTGTCGGGCTTCCAGCGAATCTCGTCCAAAAGCGCGTCCAAGGTGCTGAAATCATCCAGGGAAATGCCATCGTAGGTGGCCTGCTGCTCCGGCTCGTCGTTGAAGTAATAAACATCCTTGAGAAGATCGAACACTTCCTCGCGGGCCTCGGAGTAGGCGCAGGCGCTGGCGCCGAACCACTTCTGGGCGAGGTCCAGCGATTGCGGCGAGTTCGATGCCTGCTCCGCCTCCACGACCACCTGAAGCTCCCGGTCCTCGCCGCCGTTCAGGGCATAGCGGACCACGATTTCGCCGGAGTCGGTGCCCGAGCCGCCGCTCTCGATATAGGCCCAGTCCTGATCTTCGGACAGGCTGGCGGTCCATTGCAGTGCGCCGTGGCCGGCATTGCGGACCTGCAAGCTGATGCTGCCGCCATCGCCTTCGAGCTCCGTTCGCGCGGCTGTCAGACCAATGGCCGGCGGCGCCTCCGGCTGGCTCACCCGGACAGTGGCAGAGGCTGCGCTGTTGCCCGTCACCGTGAGATCGAATTCGCGCGCAGCCCCCGAATTGGCATCAATTTCGATCCGCACGGTTCCTGAGTTGGTGCCATTGGTTCCGCTTGAAATGCGCGCCCAACCAACCGTTGCAGGGATGGCGGCCGTCCATCTCAGTGTGCCGCCGCCGCCATTGAAAACGCCCAGCGAAGCACTCCCGCCGCCCACTTCCGCGCTGATGCGGGCCGCAGACAGACTAATGCTAGGCGGCGCCTCGCCGAACCCTCCGGAGCCGCCGCATGCGGCGATCAGAACAGCCAAGGCGACGGGAAAAACCGAAACCCGCGAAAATGAAACAAGGCTAACAGGCCTCATCAGCGCAATACTCCTCACGATCCGGCGCCAATTTATCATGCCGGCACCCGTTCGACTAATGCCGCGCGGTGCCCTTTCGCGGGCGCATGGAAACTGCTGGAACCTTCCCCGTGCGCCCGAACTGGCCTTTTGCTCAACCAAGCCACCGGGAAAGGAGTGGTGGTATTATCAAAATGGCTAAAGTGCCGGGGTCAATGTCGCTTCCCCGTCAGCCGCCGCAGCGCATTTGCGGTTTGCCTAAGGTCGGCCAAAAACAGGACACTTAAAGACCATGAGCAATAAAGTCGAAGCGGAGCGCAGCAAGGCCGCGCCTTTCATTCCGGCGGACACCGACTCCGCCGGTTTCGACCTCAACGAGGAAGGGCCGGTCGCCTTGCCGCGCTTCGGCGTGATGAATGCCGCCAAGCCGGCTTAGCGGAAGCGCGCCAAAAGCGCGCGGCAGGCTGACCCGCCGGCAAACGCTCGTTGGGGCGGGAGCCGCGCTGATGGCCTCTGCCGCCGGAACCCAAGCGAAAGCCGCCGGAGAACCGAAAACTTTCATCCTCGTCCACGGCACTTGGCTGGGCGGCTGGAGCTGGCAATACGTGCGCCGCATTCTGGAGCGGGCCGGCCACGACGTTTACGCGCCTTCGCTGACCGGCTGCGGCGACCGCTCCCATATGAGCAGCCCGGACGTGGGCCTCGCCACCCATATCCAAGATATCGTCAGCATCATCGACTTCGAGAGCCTGGGCAACGTGA
The DNA here is from genome assembly GCA_965213995.1 of Gammaproteobacteria bacterium. Lineage (GTDB taxonomy): Bacteria > Pseudomonadota > Gammaproteobacteria > Steroidobacterales > Foliamicaceae > Foliamicus. The sequence goes on from OZ243929.1 coordinate 246,253, forward strand.
TTCTGGTGGGGCATTCCTTCGCCGGCATGGTCATCACCGGGGTGGCGGACGCCATGCGCGACCGCATCCGCCGCATCGTCTTCTTCGATGCGCTGGTCCCGGCAGGCAACCGCATGAGCGGCGTGCCCCGAACGCCCGAAGGCGAACTGTCCGAATACTTCGTCAAGCGCATGGAGAAATTCGTGGACGGCTACCGGATGAGCTTCTTCGATTCCTATCCGATGGAGATGCTGGCGCCGGACAGCGAAACGGAGATACAGGCGCTTTTGAAGGAAAAGATCACGCTCCATCCCATGCGCGCCTGGAGCGATGAGCTGGAGCTAAAAAACGGCGGCTGGGAAGGCCTGCCGCGCACCTACATCCATTGCGTAGGCCAGCAATACTCCATGACCAGCGAGCGCATGGTGGGGCCGGCCCGCGGCCCCGGATGGCAATTCATCGAGCTCGACATCCCCCGCGCCGGCATGCTCACGCACCCGCAACTGGTGGCCGAAACCTTCGCCAGCCTGACCTGATACGCTGCCGTTGCGCCTGACGCGGCGCCTCCTTAGCCCCGAGGCCCAGCCCGCTAAGGCGATGACGCATTGAAGGAGTCAGGGCGCGATCAACCGCGAGATCGCCCGCAACAGTGGCCGGTGCGGCTGTCGGCCCCTGCCCCGGCATTGCCGAACGATGCCGTCTATAATGGCGGCAAGTTGAAATTGTCACCGTTTCCGGTCCGACCTGGTGCTTCGACATCCGTATTTCGCGCCTGTCCGTCCCTGAAGGCTATGCCTTCCAAGGACAGACAGGCGCAGTGTCGCGCTTCGGAGTGGAACTGGAGGAAAGAAAAATGAACAAATTACATAACTCGCCTCTCAGCATGAAATCAGCAACCCTGTTACTGCTTGCAGTAGTGGCGTTGCCGGCAACTGCGGAGAACTATTGCGGGCTCCAAAACATCAAGATGTCCGCGGCGACCACCGCCAATCCCGCTGGCTCACTCAGGCAGACGATAAATGAAGGCGCGGGTTTGATGGACCAATGGTTTCAATTTGAGCTGAAGGGATCGTGCGCATTTCCACCCAAGAGAGAGAAACCAACAGATTTAGGCCCGGAAAGAGAAACGATATTCGGCATTGTGAGAGATACGATATTCACGTCGGTCTTTTACGACCTTGACTTCTGCTTTCAAGTGGATCAGACCGCTGGCGAAATGGTTGTAATGACCAATACGTCTGCCAATCCGGCACCAAGAATATTTGAAAATGAACAGCCGGTTTGCGCTAAATTCGACAAACTGCAGGCCAAGACTCAGAAGGTCAAGGTATATGTTCAGCCCAAAAACAACGAATGTAAAGACAGTAGATATATGAACAGGATCATCGCCTCAATGTCCAACCCCTTCGGCTATGCGTTTTTCGAGATCATCGACGATGATGCAGCAGCGTGCGACTAATTCGTTCGTATTGAAAACGCCAGCGCAAACAATTCATGGCATCGTTTAACACCATGTCGCGGTGAAGTCCGTGAAATTGTTTGCGATGGTGCTCAATTCACAAGAATTAGAATATCGAAATGAACAGTGAAAGGCTTCCGGCAGCGCTTCGTCGCCGCTGTAGCGAAGCTGCCGGGTAACGGTGAAGCGGTTCCGCTCGAATCTTTCGCAGGCCTGTGCGTTTCCCGGCGACGGCGTTCCGTAGAAGAGCGCAAGGTCGTGCTCACCGTGGCGGATTCCGTGCCGGAGCACATCGATCACGCCCCGCTTCGTGATTTCGCCCTGAAGCCTGGCGAGAAACTTGCGCCGGGCCGGACTGTCGCCATCAAGCGCCAAAGCCTCCGCAACCTCGGGCTGGGTCGCGCGAAAAAACACCGCGAGTTGTGCGAGATCGACGCAGTATTCGCGGTCGTAATCCCGATAACTGCCGCAACTCCAGCCAACGCCGCCGTATCCGGCCGCCTGCTCCCGAACCTCGCCAGCCTTCGGCGGGGTGCAGGCCTCCCCCGCCAGCACCGTGCAGATCAAGCTTTCAAGGCCATACTCTGATGTGTCGGTGGTCACGATTCGTGCTCGCCACTCAGATCGAGACTTCCAGAACCTGACCTAGCTCGACCTCTTGGATGGCTGCGCGAATCTCCTTCGTTCGATAATGCGCGCACGGCCCATACTGTAGCTATCAGCACGACAATGCCGATCCGCCGGCCCGCCAAATTCTGTTGGTGCCGCAAGCTTTGATCGATCGTCACGAGAACTTCGTACCCTGCCCTCTCGGCAAGTTCAAGCAACTCGCCGTTGTCTTTTTCCGACCAACCTTTCTCCGCCAGCGTATCCACGGAATGCTCCGGAAGGTGCCGCCGGAGGGGCGCCGGAGTCCCGTGGTCAAATAGGATTTTCATGCTTCGACGGGTGTCTTGAGGGATTCGGTTTCGTGTTTGAGGACAGCGGCCACCTGCCACGCCTGCACCTCGGGATACCACTCAAGAAAGTCCTTCACGGTGGCTCCGCTCTCAAGGTTCTCGAAAAGGGCGTACACCGGCACCCGGGTTCCCCTAAAGGCCCAGTCGCCGCTGATCTTCCGGGGATTGCGTTCCACCGCCGGGAAGTTCGTCCAGTGGGTCATGGGTTTGCCTCCTTTCCCAACGCATTGTCGGGAAGTCGTGGATTGAATTCGGCAAAATCGGTCTCGTGTCCACATCCATCGGAACCCGGGTTCGGATTCGGTAGTTCGCAGGCCGCATCGCGCACATCAAGCTTGCCGGTAACTGCATCGGCAATCAAGCGAGTGCGGTATTCCTGGAGCAGATCGATCTCTCGGTGTGTGCGATCAATAGCTTGGTCCGCATTCGCAAGAGCTTCATCCAGGAAGCGCACGATGGCGATTTGTTCGGCGAGTGGTGGAATAGACACACGGAAGCCACCGAGTTCATTCCTCGATAGTTCCGCAAACGTAGTGCCCTGCCCAAGTGAATGCAGTTCAGAACGAGCGGACACCAACACTTCGTACAAGTATTCAACTTTGATGCCGACATTCGGGAGGAGCAGCTTGCATCCTTGGTTTGTGCATGCCGCAGATTTAAGTATTCCCAAATGGCCAATGGGCGCGCGAGTGGAGATCACAATGCTATTCTGCGGGGCGAGAGAGGTGCCGCACGATGCATGACCCGCAGCGGTGATTTTTCTCGCGCTGCCAGTCACGCGCCGATCTTGCAGTGCCCCAAGATCATCTGGAGTGACCCAGAGAATATTGCCGTCCCAATATTCCTCCCTGCTTGTTGAGGGCGTGGCCCCGTTCAGAATAGACACTGCTGTTATCAGCCGCCGCACTTCCCAATGCGCGGGCACATCCCCCAGCCACTCGATGCCGGAGTCCTTCATGTGTGGATATGGCTTTAGGCCTGCGAGCATTGCTTGATCCGGGTATTGTCTCTAATCGGGCAGCGTCCAAGCATAAGCTCATGGCGTTCGCCGTTGATTTGCGCGTCGGCGCGCAAATTCGAGCGCCGTTGCTTGGTTGGCTTCATCGCCTCGCGCGCCTGGCGGGGAATCCACGAAATCCGCAAAGCTCTAATCGATCCTTGTGGGTTCCGCCGATGGTCGATTCATCTTTTGCGTACGCTTGGAACGCGCCCAGCGAACATAAGAGATGCAATCAAATCTTCCGTCGGCTTTTTCGCCATTGATTTGCTGCCACGGCTGGCGCGTTGCGTCGATTTCCTTATGCGGGGTTTCATAAGGATAAGCTCGGTAATACTCGACGATCTGCACGGGGGACATGCCCACTGTTTCTATCTCGATCTCGGCGCGCGCTTGTCGAACGAAGCGGCGGCAGTCAAAATTTTTCGGTGCTTTGCCAAACACGATCAATTTCCTCCGGAGTCGAAATACGCAATTCAGCTTGGCCCATTCGGCGGTTCACTGCATTGTAGGCCCTGATTCGCGGCGCGGTCACCATATGCCGGAAATTCCAGCTCGCCAAAACATCAACCTTGGCGCAGCTCGCCATTGCCACATGCCTTGCGTCCGCACGATTGGCGCCGCCTATTGCTCCTGCCTCAATGTAGGCATCAGCCAAGCGGGCCGCCTCGTGCAATAAATCCACCCTCTCCTTCGATTCGCTGGGCAATTGATAAAAAACGTCCCGGACGGCTTGGGGAGCGCGCACAAGCTCCCTGATGAGCAATTCGGAATAGACCAGCAAGGCGCTTCCGTTTTTGAATTTCCCGATAAGCGCCCGCGATGCTTCTTGGTACTCCTCGTCGAAGCAGCCGCCGATGACTGAGGTGTCCGCGTAGATTCTGGGGCGGCCCGCATAGTCCGCTTTCGGTTCGCGCACGGCGAATTGCGGCAGCAAGCCGCTGGCTTCGTGTTCCAAGGCGAGGATCTCGGCTTGGATCTCGGCCAGCGGGCGCATCGGCTGCGGCTTGTGGAAATAGCGGTTGAAGCTGATCTCGTAGCCGGTCTTGACGCGGTCGGAGCGGTACCAAGCGTCCGGGGCGTAAGGCAAAACTTCGCGCTTGATGAAGGCTTCAATGCCGCCTTCCTCCTGCAACGGAATCTGCTCGGTGTCGCGCAATTCCGGATCCGGCTCGTATTCCACCACGGCGGGCTTGCCGTCGATATCCGCCTCGAATAATCCGCGCAGCGGGTCGGGCTTCGCGCCGCGCTTATGAATCCGCTTGATGACAGGCGGCGCGTCCTCGCTGCGCCGTCCGTTTTTCTTGAGCGTTTTGATCTCAGCGGCCTTGTAAACGCGCTTTTCAGCCCCTTCGATCCGTAGCGGCCTTTCCACGATCACCTTCTGGTAGCCGAAGGCTTCGTTGTCAAAAATCTTGCTCTGTTCCGTTTCCTCGAAGGCCAGGAAGGCATCGCAAATGAGCCCGATGTCGTCATCGCCGAGTTCGCGGTTCTTCTTGCCGAGGTTTTTGCGCAGCGGACGGTGCCAAGCGCTGGCGTCGATCAGTTGCACCTTGCCGCGCCGATGCGCCGGCTTGCGGTTGGTAAGCACCCACACGTAGGTGGCGATGCCTGTGTTGTAGAAAAGATTGAGCGGCAGCGCGACAATCGCTTCCAGCCAGTCGTTCTCGATGATCCAGCGGCGGATATTGCTCTCGCCTTGCCCCGCGTCGCCGGTGAACAGCGAGCTGCCGTTGTGGATTTGCGCGATGCGGCTGCCGAGCCGCGTATGCCTTTTCATCTTGGACAGCTTGCTCGCCAGGAACAGCAGCTGGCCGTCGCTCACGCGCGTCGCCAGCGAGTATTCCGGGTCGCCATCGTGCTCGATCAGGAAACGCGGGTCGCGCATGCCTTGCTTGCCGCCCATGCGCTCAAGATCGGTCTTCCAGCTTTTGCCGTAGGGCGGATTGGAGAGCATGAAGTCGAACTCGCGCGCCGGGAAGGCATCGTTGGCGAGCGTCGAGTGCTCCGGGCCGCCCACGATATTGTCGGCGGCTTCGCCTTCGCCCTTCAGCAACAGGTCCGCTTTGCAGATGGCGTAGGTCTCGGCGTTGATCTCCTGGCCGTAGAGATGGGTGGAGACCTCCTTGCCGCGCTCGGCGGCCAGTTCCCGGAGGGTTTCCTCGGCCACGGTCAGCATGCCGCCCGTGCCGCAAGCGCCGTCGTAAAGCAGATAGGTGCCGGATTCAATGCGGTCGGCCACAGGCAGGAAGACGAGCTTGGCCATCAGCCGCACGGCATCCCTAGGGGTCCAATGCTCGCCGGCCTCCTCGTTATTCTCCTCGTTGAAGCGGCGCACCAACTCCTCGAAGATCGTGCCCATGCCGTGGTTGTCGAGACCGGGGCGGAGGACGGCGCCGCAGGCATCGTTGACAGGATCAGGGCTCAAATTGATATCGCGCGAGGCAAGCTTCTCGATCAACGCGCCAAGCGCGTCGGCCTTGGACAGGCGCGAAATCTGGTTGCGGAACTCGAAGCTGGCGAGGATGTCCTGCACGTTGGGCGAAAATCCATCCAGCCAAGCGCGGAAATCGGCTTCGAGCTGCTGGCGGCTGGCCCGCGCGCGCAGATCGCGCAAGGTGAACGGCGAAACGTTGTAGAAGGCTTGGCCGGCCGCTTGGCGCAGCGCGGCATCCTGCTCCACAACGCCGTCGGCATCGAGCGAAGCCTTCATTTCGAGAACGGCCGGCTTGCCTTCCTCGAGCACGGCATCAAGCCGCCGCAGCACCGTCATCGGCAGGATCACGTCGCGGTACTTGCCGCGCACGTAGAGGTCCCGCAGCACATCGTCGGCGATTCCCCAGATGTAGTTCGCGATCCAGTCGAGCTCGCCGTTGCTCATCGGGCGCATATCCTTCTGTCCATCAGCTGGAATCGATAGACGAAGGCAGGGGGCATGTTCAGGGCGGCGAATCCAAGGCGGGATGCCTTGATCCCGAGGCTTTCGAGCGTGCCGCGTCCCACGGGGCAAATGCCGCCGTAGGTGAATTGATGGAAAGCGCCGCCATCGGCCAACAGGCTGAAGGCCGCCGCCAAAAGGGAGCGCTTTCCGGCATCGGGGAACAATAGCAGCGGCAGGCTGCTGATCACGAAATCGACCTGGCCGGCCAAGTCCCCCAGATGCTCGCTCAGCGCTGTGGCGTCGCCATGCACGATGCGGGCGCCGGGAAAGCGCTTTTTAAGAATTTCGACGAATCTCTTGTCGCGTTCCACTAGGCAGAGATCGCTTTCGATCACGCCCTTGTCGAGGATCGCCCTAGTCAGAGCGCCCGTTCCCGGCCCCACCTCCACAACGCAGGCGCCGCGGCCGCAGCCGCGAGCCATGAGCCGGCCCAGGGACCGACCGCTGGGCGCAACGGCACCCACGGCGCGCGGATCGCTGGCTAGGCTGCGGAAGAATCCCCCGAGCTGCTTGTTCTTTCCAGCCCGGATACTGTTGCTGGCCATGGCGCGGCTCGTCAAATGGCGGAAGAAATGAAGACTGCGGGCCTACCGCGGCCGGATGCCAAAGTTGCGCATCACGCCGGATCCTCCTGCGGATGCGGATGCGGCAGCGCTTCGCGCCAAGCGCCAACCTTGAAGGCGATGGCATTCAAGACCTCGTGGAGGAGAGTGCGGCGTGTGGTCATGGCAGCGCTTGGCCCGCTCGGCGGCCCCGTTATGGGATTGGGTCGTGCAGGAATCGAACCTGCGACCTACTGGTTAAAAGCCAGCTGCTCTACCAACTGAGCTAACGACCCGTGGCGCGCCATTGTAGCCGCGGGCCAGTGCTAGCGGGAGCGGGCCTCGATCTGGGCCAGACGCAAGGTCGCCAGATTGGCGGCATCGGCACCCACAAAATCCTGGCGCACTCGTTCCAGCGTGAGCACGGCGGCGGACGTATCACCCATTTCGTCCTGGGTATAACCCAGCTTGAGGAGCGCATCGGGAACCTTGCCCGAATCCGGATAATCCGCCGCCACCCGGGAAAATTCCGCAGCGGCCTCGTCGTAGCGGCCCTGAACGTAAAAAGTCTCTCCCAGCCAATAGCGGGCATTGGCCGCCAGCAAGCCTTTTTGCTCCGCTTCGAGATAACGCAGAAATTCCGTGGCGGCGGCCTCGTAGCGGCCTTCGCCAAGCAGCGTGCGGGCCTGCTGATAGTTTTCCTCGGTGCCGGCGGCGATCCCGCCCTGCGGCTCGCTCCCGGCCTGCGGGCCAGGCGAAGCGCCGCTTGCCGGCGCGGAGGCTTCGCCCGGCGCAGGAGGCTGGCCCCCTGTGTTTGCCGCGCCCTCCGGGAGCCGCGGCGGGCGGGCCGCCTCGAGCGCTGCCAAACGTTCCTCCAGAACCGCGAACTGGCTGCGGCGCAGTTCGGCGTTGCGCCGCAGATCCTGGTCCAGGCGCTCCATCATGTCGCGCAGGGCCTGTATCTCTCGCCGCAGCTCGTCCTGGGCATTGATCAACGCCACCACGTTATCGGCCCGGATCTGGCGCTCAAGCACGCCCACGCGCGCCTCCAGCTCTGCAAGAACCTCGCGGTCGCGCCGACGCTGCGCGTCGGCAGGCGCCGCCAGCGCCACGGCAAGCGCCAGACCCGCCGCCATCGCCGGCCATTGGCTGCGCGACAGGATGCTATTCATAAATCAACTCCACCCGGCGGTTCTTCGACCAGGCCCTTTCATTGGCCCCGTCCTCCGCCGGCTTCTCCTCGCCGAAGCTCACCATGCTCCACTGCCCGGCGCCCGCCCCGAGCGCGCCCAAGGCCTGGGCGACCGCCTGAGCGCGGCGCGAGCCCAGCGCTAGGTTGTACTCGGGAGTGCCGCGCTCGTCGGCATGCCCTTCCAGCCGCAGCCGGCCTTGGGGATTCGCCGCCAGCCAAGCGCCATGAGCTTGCAGAATCTCGCCGTACTCCTCGCGAATGGCGCTGCGGTCATAGTCGAAATAAACCACCAGCGTTCCCAGCGGCCCCCCCATCCATTCACCGGACGAGCCTCGCCCGGGCTCCGCAGGCGCCTGAGCGCCAGCCCCCGCGATCCGGGTGCCGGTTGCGGTGGCGCCAATGCCCGCCCCGGCGGCGGTGGCGGCGGCTCCGCCGGCCGCCGGTCCGGTTTGCGCGACCGACGGCCCCGTGTCCGCCTCGGGCATCGACGCGGTATTGGAGGTCCCGCAAGCTGTCAGCGCAAAGGCAAGCAGAACCAGGATGAAGGCATTTTGGGTGGTTGGCGATTTCATGGCTTTAATCCTTGAGGTTTCAGTTTTGGTTCTATGGCGGGCGCGACGGCAGGAAGCCCTCGTTCCCAGGCTAATCGGGTTCATGCGGCCCCCACGCAGGCTCTCGCAGCACGCCCTCGGGGGCCCGCAGCAGCCGCGTCACGCCGCTGTCGATAAAATACACGCCCAGCCCGCGGCCGGCGGGCGTGCCCGCTCCGAAGATCAGCGCTCTGCCGTTGGGCGCAAAACTCGGCGACTCGTCGAGCGGCCCGCCAGTCAGCAGCCGCAGCGACCCGTCGCGCAAATCCAGAAGGCCAATGCGAAAGCTGCCGTCCTGCTGGTTCACCACGGCCAGTTGATTGCCGTTCGGCTGCACCCTGGGACGCGCGTTGTAGGCGCCGCTAAAGCTAACCCGGCGCGCCTGCCCACCGGCGGCGGGCATAACGTAAACCTGAGGCCCCACGCCCCGGTCGGACGTGAAGTACACCTGTGCGCCGTCGCTCGAGAACGCGGGCTCGGTGTCGGTGGCGGGATGCCGGGTCAACTGGCGCGGCGGCCCGCCGTTCAATGGATGGATATAAATATCGCGATTGATGCCCCCGCTGCTGCGCGTCACCGCCAGCGACCCGCCGTCGGGCGACCAGGCGGGCGCGCTGCTCGCCCCCGCCTCCTCGGAGAGCCGCCGCCGCTGTCCGCTCTCCACGTCTTGCACGAAAACTTCGGCGCGGCCAGCCTCAAAAGACACGTAGGCGAGCTGCGAGCCGTCGGGCGACCAGGCGGGCGACATGATGGACTCGGCGGACCGCAGCACCACGATCGGATTGTGGCCATCGGCATCGGCCACCACAAGGCGGAATTGCTCCCGCCCGGACGTGACCTGAACATAGGCCAGCCGCGTGGAGAAGATCCCGCGCGCGCCGGTGAGCTGCTCATAGACCACATCCGCGATCCGATGGGCCGCGTCGCGCAGCGCCTCGCGGGAACTCCGCAAACGATAGACGATCATGGACCTGCCGGCATACACATCCACCAGCTCGATTTCGACTGCGAGATTGTCCTCGCTGCCGCTCACATGGCCCATCACAACGGCCTCCATGTCCATGATGCGCCAATTGGCCAGCCGCATATCGGCGAAGCTTGCCGGCCGCGTAATCATCGACTCGCGGCCCAGCGGCGCAAACTGGCCGGTCCGTTCCAAATCGGCCTCCACGATCCGGGCAAGGTCCACCGGCGCCATCAGCGGGACCCGCCACTCAAGAGGCACCACCGCAATGGGCACGGCGCGCTGCGTGGAACGCGTGATCACCACATCCAGCTGCGCGGAAGCCATCAGGGGCAGAAGCGCCAGCGCAGCGCCGATAGCCGCGAAGGGCCGCGCATGCGGCAATCTCGCATGGCGGCGCTCCCCGGTTTTCGGCGACGGAAATGCCGCCAACTCCGATGAGTCCCCGCAGGAATAAGGACATCCTGTTTCCCAAGGGCTGAAAGCCTCCTCTAGGCGCATTCTCATTCGGCGGACTCCGAAGGCGGATAGCGCAACCGCAATTGCCGCTCGAAGAGTTCCGGCTCCGGCGGCGCCGGCAATGGCGAAGAGCGTAGAATCGCCGCCTCGATGGAGCGGCGGTCCGTTTCCGTTCCATTGAATTGCTCGAAGCGGATGCCGTCGATCTCGTTGCCGGGCAGCATATCCAGCAACACCACCCATATCAGGTCTTCCCGGGTGCTGGCAGGCCGCGTCCAGTTGCTCTCGATCCGCTGCCGGATGCGCGCCCGGTACTCGTCCAGCAGGCCGGACTCGACCATGCCGCGGCGGCGCTCGGCTTCCATTTCGCGGCGGACCTGCTCCGCCACCTCGGCTTCGCGCCGTTTGCGCGCCGCCTCGTCAAGCAGGCGTTGCGCCTCCTCTGCCCGCTCGGCAAGCTGGCGGGCCTCCTCCTCGGCTTTTCTGCGCTCCTCCGCCGCCGCCGCAGCGCGGGCTTCCTCCGCCTCGCGCTCGCGCTCGATCCGCTCAAGCCTCTCGCGCTCCCGTTGCTGTCGCTGCTGCATTTCGCCGAGCTGCCGGGTGGCCTGGGTCCGCTGCTCGCTGAGCGCGCGCCGGGCTTCCTCGGCCTGGCTGCTCAGGGAACTGAGTTCCTGCTGCTGGCGCTGGCTGCGGGCCTCCTGCTCGTCGATTTGCCGCCGCAGCCGCTCCATTTCCTGTTCGCGTTCGATCACAGCGGCGCGCTCCATATCATCGAGGCGCTGGATTTCCTCCCTGACCGCCTCGTCGTCGAGCACCACCCCGTCGATGGCGACGGTGCCGAACGCGGGCACTTCGGGCTGGATCCGCCCGGCAAATCCGATCAGCATCAAGGCCGCCGCCAGAGCGTGGCCGCTAATGGAATAGGACCAAGGCTTGAGCAAAGGCAGCGGAGGATTATTGGGGTTTCCGTCCGGCGACCGCGAGCCGGATGCCTGCCGCAGCGAGCGGAGCGCGCGGCCAAGCAGCGCATTAAGCCTAGCCGGTTTGCCGGGCTTGACAGGGCCGTCCATCCCGGCGGAACGGCTCATTCCTCCTCCATGGGCAGCGGGCGGGTCACCAAGCCAACCTTGCCGGCCCCGGCGCGGGTCAAAAGCCCCATCACCGCCACCACATCGCCATAGGGCAGCTGCTCGCTGGCGCGCACCAACACCGGCGTTTCCGGCTTGCGGGTCAGAACGGCGGCGGTGCGCGCCACCACCACGGGCGAATCCAGCGGTTCCTCGGGATCCTCGCCGATATTCATGTACATCCTTCCCTGGGCATCCACGGTCACGACCAGCGGACGGTTGTCGCGGATCATTTCCTGCGGCAGCGGCTCAGCGGCCAGCCTCGGCAGATCCACGCGGATTCCTTGCGTGAGCAGCGGCGCGGTAATCATGAAGATCACCAGCAGCACCAGCATCACGTCGATATAGGGAACGACGTTGATCTCGTTGACCAAGCGCCGTCTCATTTCGTATCCAGATCCGAGTGGGCATGCTCGCGCAGCAGCGTGACGCACTCTTCCCTATAGGCTTGGAACCTCGCTTCCAGATTGCCCACGCGGCTAGCGAAGCGGTTGTAGGCAATCACCGCGGGGATGGCGGCGAACAGGCCCATGGCGGTGGCGATGAGCGCCTCGGCGATTCCCGGCGCCACCAGCGACAGCGTGGCCGATTCCACATTGCCCAAGGCGCGGAAGGAGTTCATGATGCCCCAAACCGTCCCGAACAGCCCCACGTAAGGACTGACCGAGCCGATCGTGGCCAGCCAGGCAAGGCCGCCCTCCAGCCGGTCCATTTCGTTCATCTGCGCCAAGCGCATTTCGCGGCGGCCCACTTCCACCAGACGCTCGGGATCGGTCTGCCCGCGCGCGGCCTGGCGATGGAATTCGCGCATGCCGACCTCGAATACCCAAGCCATGCCGACGCTGCTGCGCTGCTTATCGCGGGTCAGCGCCACGAACAGCGATTCCAGGCTGTCGCGCTGCCGGAAAGCCTGCTCGAAGCCGCCCAGGTCCCGTTCGGCCTTGCCCAGGACCGCCCGCCTCTGAAAGATGATGACCCATGAAACCACGGAGGCGGAGAGCAATAGCGCCATGATCATCTGCACCAGCAACGTGGCGCCTGCAATCAGGTCCCAGAAGTCCATGCTGATGCCAACCTCAGTCACGCCTGCGCTCCAATCTTCCGCATAAATTCACCTTCAAGCCTCCAAGCCTTCCAACTGCGGATTATCGCCCGCCTTGCCCGGCCGCTTCAGCCCCAGCGCCGCGTACGCCGCAGGTCCGGCCATCCGGCCGCGCGGCGTGCGCAGGACAAACCCGGCGCGCACCAGAAACGGCTCGTACACGTCTTCGATCGTGCCGCGATCCTCGCCGATCCCGGCGGCCAGCGCCTCCACGCCCGCAGGACCGCCGTGAAAGCGCTCGATCAGAACGCCCAGCAGCCGCCGGTCCATCCTATCCAAGCCGTTGGCATGCACGTTGTAGAGCTCCATCGCGGCCGTTGCGGTGCGGCCGCTTATGGTGCCGTCGGCGCGCACTTCCGCATAGTCGCGGGCGCGGCGCAACAGCCGGTTGGCCACCCTGGGCGTGCCCCGGGCCCGGCCGGCGATTTCCGCCGCGCCCGCCGCCGTGCAGGGAATGCCGACAATGTCCGCCGCCCGCGCAACGATTCGTTGCAACTCGTCTTTCGAGTACAGCTCCAAGCGCTCCTGTATTCCAAAGCGATCGCGCAGCGGCGACGACAAAAGCCCCGCGCGCGTGGTGGCGCCCACCAGCGTGAACGGCTTGAGCTTCATCCGCATGGTGTGGGCGGCCGGGCCTTCGCCGATCACGATATCCAGCCGGAAGTCCTCCATGGCCGGATAGAGCAGCTCCTGCACGACCGGGTTGAGGCGATGCACCTCGTCGATAAACAGCACGTCGCGCGCCTTGAGGTTGGTTAAAAGCGCGGCCAAGTCGCCCGGACGCTCCAGGACCGGCCCGGAGGTATGACGCAAGCCAACGCCGAGCTCGCGGGCGATCACCTGGGCCAGCGTGGTCTTGCCTAGCCCGGGCGGCCCGTAGAGCAAGGTGTGGTCCATCGCTTCGCCCCGCTGCCCGGCCGCCTCCACGCTGATCCGGATCCGCTCCTTGACCTGCCGTTGACCGAGAAACTCGGCCATTTCCCGGGGGCGCACCGTGTTCTCCAGTTCCCGCTCGTCAGCCCGCTGCTCGGCTGAGAGAATCCTCTCGCTGTCCGGCTTCCCGTTCATTCGGCATGCGCCCCGCCTAAGGCTTCGCGCACCAGCGCTTCGACATCGCGACCGGACGGGTCGCCCACCTGCTTAAGCAAACGCCGAGCCTCCACGCGACTGTATCCCAAGCCGACCAAGGCCTTGAGCGCCAAGCCGGAAGCGCTATGCGGGTCTCCCGCGGCCACGCCTTCCAGCCGGCCGCGCAGCTCCACGATCAACCGGCTTGCGGTCTTGGGGCCGATGCCGGGAAGGCGGGCCAGCGCCTTGACATCGCCGGCCTGCACTTGCTCGGCGAACTCCGCCACTCCGCTTTGCGACACGATATTCAGCGCCAGCCTAGGGCCAATGCCCGGCACGCGGACCAACTCGCGGAACCACGCCCGGTCCGCCGGTTTGATGAAGCCGTACAAGGCCATCTCGTCTTCGCGCGACACCAGATGCGTGGCAACTTTCAAATCGCCTCCCGCCCCGGGCAGCTCCGGGAAATCGCTCAGCGGCATCTGCAACTCAAAGCCGACGCCATGCACTTCCATCAGGATCATCGGCGGATCCGCTAAAACCAGCTTGCCGCGCAGCGAGCCGATCATGCGGCGGCCTCTCCGCCCGCCTCGCGAGCGCGCGCGGCCAGCCGCGCCACGCTCAGGTGATGGGCGTGGCAGATGCTGAGCGCCAAGCCGTCAGCCTCGTCCTCGCCAAAATCGCCGTCGTGATCCAGCAACCTTGCGACCATCAAGGCGACCTGCTCCTTGCCGGCGCCTCCATAGCCGCACACAGCCTGCTTGACGCGCCGGGGCGAGTACTCCGCCGCCTCGCCCACGCCGGCCATCACCAGCGCGCAGAGCGCCGCGCCGCGCGCCTGGCCCAGCTTGAGCGCGCTTTGCACGTTCCGATGCATGAAAACCGTTTCCAGAGCCGCCTCCTCAACGCGGTGGCAGCGGGCGATTTCGCCCAGTTCCTTGTAAATCCGAGTTAAACGCTCACCCATGGGACGGCGCGGAGGCAATGCAATGCAGCCGCTTGCCACGTAATGGCTTTCCGCGCCGTCGCTGCGGATGATCCCCCAGCCGGTGAAGCGGGAACCGGGATCCACCCCCATGATGCTCACCGACGCGCTCATTAGATCAGTCAATCGCCATCAACATGCTGCAGGTCGGCATTGGTCCATACGTCCTGCACATCATCCAGATCTTGAAGGTGCTCCAGCAGCTTGAGCGCCTGCTCCGACCGCTTCGCGTCCAGCGGCGCGGCCATCGACGCGCGCATGGTGACCTCGGCATTGCCGGGCGGCAGGGCCGCAGCTCTCAAGGCTTCAAGCACGCTGGAGAAATCGCGCGGATCGGCCAGCACCTCGAGGGCGCCGTCGTCTTCGCTCACCACGTCCTCGGCGCCGGCCTCGATAGCCGCATCGATCACCGCGGCCTCGTCAGCCCCCGGCTCATAGGAAAAAACGGCCACTTCGCTGAACAGGTAGGCCACCGCCCCGTCCGCCCCCAGATTGCCGCCGTAGCGGCTGAAGGCATGGCGCACTTCGGCCACCGTGCGATTGCGGTTATCGGTCAGGCAGCGCAGCAGCACGGCGGCGCCGCCGGCGCTGTAGCCCTCGTAGGTCACTTCCTCAAGATCGGCTCCCTCGCCGCCCGCCCCCCGGTTGATGGCGCGATTGATATTATCCTTGGGCAGGCTCTGGGCGCGCGCTTTCTCAATGGCCAGCCTGAGCTGCGCGTTATTGGCCGGATCGGCCCCGCCCATACGCGCGGCCACGGCGATTTCCCTCGCTAGGCGCGTAAAAAGCCGACCGCGCTTGGCATCCTGCCGACTCTTGCGGTGCTGGATATTGGCCCACTTCGAGTGCCCCGCCATGGGTCTCCCATCATACCAGCACGCGAGGTCGGCGGCACGACTATGTACGGGTTCACCACATATGGGACTTTTCGGGTTCGGCTGTCCTTTGCTGTCGAAGGTATTCCATCGGGGTCATCAAGTCCAGCGCGCAGTGGGGTCGGACATGGTTGTAGAAGCGCTGGTATTCGGCCAGCGCGGGGGCGGCGTCCCTGACGGTCATTTCTCCTTGGTAGGGGCTCCGGAACTCGGTTCCGGAGCTGTCGCTGGCGCGCTCGACGACGCCGTTGAGCTGGGGGCACTTGGGCGGCAGGACGGCCAGAGGAAGGTTCAGCGCCTCGCAGGCGTCCTCGAACCCGGCGCGGAACTCGCCGCCGCCGTCCACCTGGATGGAGCGAGGCGGATAAGGCAGGTCCTTGATCACGGCTTCGAGGAAGCGGCGGGCGTTGTTGGCGGTGGCCCTTGAGCACGTCCGCGCGACCATCTGCTTGCCGAGCGGGCAGGTCGCCCTGAACTCCTTGAGCGTGGCGCCGTCGCGCGACACGCCCGTGTGGTCGATCTGGAGCCATTCCCCGGGCCGCCGGGCCTTCATGTGCCGGCGCCAGGGCACGGCGTGGCCCTTGGCGAAGCCGCGCCGGCGTTTGGCCTTTGCCCGTCCGCGCAGGAAGGCGCAGGGCCTGATCCGGCCCAGCCGCAAGCCCTTGGCGAGGATGCGCCCGACGGCGGACTCCGACAGCGCCGTCCCCTCGCGGGCCAGCATCACCCGCAGCCGGCGCTTGCCCAGCGGCGGCATGACCGTCGCAGGTACCGGCGGCGCATCTTCCACACGGCCCGTTCCTGGACCCGCGTCCAGCGCGCGGGGCTGGTCCGCCGGGGGCGGCGGCTCCGGGTCGCCAGGCCCTTCACGCCGAGGGCCCGGTGGCGCGCCCGCCAGCGGCAGCAGGTCGAGCGCGACCAGCCGACGGCGCGCAGCGCGGCGGCTTCGCCGCAGCCCTCGGCGCGCAGTTCCAGATAGGTCCCGATCCTGCGCAGGCGCTCGAAGGCATCGGCGGGCGTGGTATCGTCAAGGCGCAGGCGCTTGATCCCAAGGGATTTGATCTGCATCGTTCGGCTCCTTTTTGTTCTTCGAGAAAACACAAGGCTAGCCGAACCCGCGCCCCGGCGGGAGCCGGGGCGCATCTTCCTCCCTACGGTCGCTACGCTCCCTGCGGGAGGAAGATGCGAATGCCGCCGACGCAACCAGACGGAAACAACGGCTCAATCATCACGATCCCAGTCCCACATGTGTCTGAACCCGCACAGACTAAAACCTCTCTCCCTCAGGGGAGCGTTGAAACCGCTGCGCGCCAATGGCTTGGCGTGCAGAGCAAAACCTAGAGCCAAGGATGATGCCTCCCCTAGATGAGAGGATGAAACAGGACGAGGGTTCAAAGAGGGCCTCGAGTCCCTTTTGCCTCGTTAGGCTTACGCACCCTGTTCAAACTCATATCCCCTTGAAGAAGGATGCACAGAAATCAGGATATCCTGTCCACGCAGATAGGCGGATCACTTTAAGGGAACAATCGGTCTTACCGGTGGTCTTATCGGTCTTATCGTCCTATCGCCTTCTGCTTCCACGCAGCCCACCACTGTCGCGGATTTTTGATCATCTTCAATTGGATTGGGCCCGATGTACACATACGGTAGCGGAGGCAGAAATTTATCTCCGCATGATGCTTATGCAAGCCATTGACGCAACCGTAGCCATGCCGAAACACTTGGGTTCCCGGATAGCCATTTCCGGGATTCTGCTCCCAAGTTGGCCTATGGCCCGTCCGCACATAAATCGCTGTCCCTTGAACGCCCGAATGCTGCTCCAGCCTCAGATACGCAATCCACCATGTCTTGCTCTCTGGTGGTAGCGGTCCTTCCCCGGTGGCGGTCAGTTGGCAGCGACCGTCTGCTTTCGCCTTCGTAGCTAGCGCGCCGCCGTAGCCCTTCCCGGCATGCGGGTAATGTGCCTCGATAGTGCAACTGGCAATCCCGACAACAGTGTGTGCGTTGAACCCAAGGGCTGGCTGGTTGGCATCACCGCCGCGCAACATGTCTGACATAAACATTTCCGGCGATATAGCCTGAGGCGGGACTGACCTAGACTCACCGGGAAACAAGAAGCGAGGATCATCCAAGCTCCCGTTCCATGCATTGTATGCTTCGTCCGAGAGTGCCACTTGGAACGTGATCGTAGTCCCATCTTCAGTCGCGGTTGCACCCGTTGCCTGCGCATCCACCCGACCCGCGAGGGTCGCCGCGAAAAGACAAGTGAACAAGGCCCAGAGGGCTGCCATTTGAGGATTTCCTTTTGCGTTCGCTTCGAGATGCCGTGGCGAGAGCATTTAAGGAATCTTGCGGAAGCGCTTCAAGCGCGAGAATTTCATCAGTACTGCTGCCGCGATACCGTGGCGGCAGGAATGAGCATTAGGCTTGCACAATTTGGCGGCCTCCTATCGTTGAAACAAGTTCATCGTCCAGATGCGCAACGCGAACGTCAATTTCGCCGCGCCGCTCAAACAGCCGGTCAATGACCGTCTGCGATCCCGCAACATAAGTCGAGAAGAATTGAAAAGGAGTGGCAACGCACCAACTCCGGCTTTCTGGCCAGATCATGCTGGGAACATTCGACGGACATGGCCTTCGATGATTCGAAAGGTATCGTCCGATCTCGTTCCGGGACGCGCTGTACAACAGAAAACCTAGTTTCCAGCCGATTTCAAACCGCACGGTTGCTGGCCCATCAACGTTGTAGCCTTCCCACAATCCACAAATGCACCGCTCGTCGAAATGCGAACACTTGTCTGCCAGCGTCTCGAAAAGAACATCCGCCCAAGGTCCGATTAACTGGCCTTCATCCGCATCGCGAGCCTGAGGGTCGCTGTCGAAGGCAACAGGGCGTTTCCAAGACCCACGGTGGAAGATCGCCCCCGGGGTCGAATACGAAACCCGTTGCCATCGGGGATGCGGAATCCTTGCGTACGCCTCGAACCCTTTTGGAACGTACAGGCCCACCGTCCAACTATCGGGCCGCAACCGGGCCAAGTACCACTCGGCGCATTTGGCACTCTCCATCGGCTGATAGAAAGAAGGCCTCTCAAACCAGTCAAGACCTCCGCCCAATCGCTGCAAGCCTGTAGCCATATTTAGCGGTTGATGGCGTGGATGGCGCGCTTATCGACGGAGAGCGCCGCTTCGTGCAGCGCCTCGCACAGCGTGGGGTGGCCGTGAACCGTGCGCTGAAGATCCTCGGTGCTGGCCTCGAACTCCATCGCCAGCACGGCCTCCTGGATCAGTTCCCCGGCCATGGGGCCGACGATGTGAACGCCCAGAATCGCGTCCGTGTCCGGATCGGAAATGAATTTCGCCAGTCCGGCCGCCTGCGCCATCGCCTTGGCTCTGCCGTTGGCGGCCATGTTGAAGGCGCCCACCTTGTAGGGCTGGCCGGATTCCTGGAGCTGGTCCTCGGTGCGCCCCACCCAGGCGATTTCAGGTGATGTGTAGATGATCGAGGGAATCGCCTCGTAATTCACTTCCGCCGACCGGCCGGCAATGATCTCGGCCACCATCATCCCCTCCTCGGAACCCTTGTGCGCCAACATCGGGCCGCGCACCAGATCGCCGATGGCCCACACGCCGTCGGCGCTGGTGCGGCACTGCCCGTCCACCTGCACATGGCCACGCTCCGTGAGCGCAACCCCGGCGCTGTCGTCGATCAGCCCTTGCGTCGCCGGCGTCCGGCCGACTGCCACCACCAGCTTGTCCACGCTGATATGGTGATCGCCCTCGCGGTCGCTGAAACGCACTTCGACATGCCCGTTCACGCGCCGGACGCTATCCACCCGAGCGCCCAGGCGGGTATCCAAGCCCTGGCGCTTGAACTGGCGCTGCGCCTCCCGCGCCACTTGGCTGTCGGCCATGAACAGAAAGCGGTCCATGGCCTCCAGGATCGTCACCTCCGAGCCCAAACGGTTCCATACGCTGCCTAGCTCCAGGCCGATCACGCCGCCGCCAATCACGCCAAGGCGCGGCGGCGGCTGGCCGAATTGCAGCGCCCCTTCGGAATCGACGATGCAATCGCCGTCGAAAGGCGCGATCGGCAGCTCCACCGGCCGGGAACCGGCAGCCAAAACAATATGCTCGGCACGCAGCACATGGGGCTCGCCCTCATGCGGCGTGACCTCGACCTGGCGGCCGGCCAACAGCCGCCCCCGTCCGGCAATAGCCGCCACGCCGTTGGCGCGGAGCAGCGCGTTGATGCCGGTGGTGAGCTGCCGCACGATGCGGCTCTTGCGGCCCTGCATCGCATCGATATCCAGCCGCGCCTCGCCGATCATGATGCCGTGCTCGGCAAACTCGGCCCGGGCGCGGTGGTACAACTCGGACGATTCAAGCAGAACCTTGGAGGGGATGCAGCCGGCATTCAGGCAGGTGCCGCCCATCGCCGGCTTGCCTTGGCCGTCCAGCCAGTCGTCCACGCAGGCCACCGATATGCCCAGTTGCGCCGCGCGAATCGCGCCAACATACCCGGCAGGCCCGCCGCCTATAAAAATTAAATCATATTTATCAGTCATTTATTTAATATAATTGAACTAAATACCAAATAGAAGGGAAGCAGGTTCCTCAATCGCCTGCTTGATCGCGGACAGAAACAGCACGGCTTCGCGACCGTCCACGATGCGGTGGTCGTAACTGAGTGCCAGATGCATCATCGGCCGGGCAACGATATCCCCGTCCACAACCACGGCGCGCTGCTCGATCCGGTGCATGCCCAGGATGCCGCTTTGCGGCGGGTTCAGTATGGGCGTGGACATGAGCGATCCAAACACGCCGCCATTGGTGATCGTGAATGTGCCGCCGGTCAGGTCCTCCAGCGCGATGGCGCCTTTGCGGGCGCTGTCGGCAAACGCCGCCACTGCCTGCTCGATGGCGGCGAAGCCCATGCGTTCGGCATCGCGCAGCACAGGAACCAGCAGCCCCCGGTCGGTCGATACCGCCACGCCGATATCGCAGTAGTCGTGGTAAACGATCTCATCGCCCTCCACGCTCGCGTTGATGACCGGATAGCGCTTGAGCGCGGCAACGCTGGCGGCGACGAAAAAGCCCATAAAGCCCATGCGGACGCCGTGCCGGGCCTCGAAGGCTTCGCCATGGCGGCGGCGAAGATCCAGCACCGCGCTCATGTCGGCATCATTGAAGGTGGTGAGCATGGCCGCCTCGCGCTGCGACTCCACCATCCGCTCGGCAATCCGGGCGCGCAGCCTGCTCATGGTCTCGCGGCGCTCGCGGCGGCGCGGCGCCGCCGCAGCCGTAGCGCCTGCAACCTCGTTGTCCTCGCCGATATCGGCATCGACCTTTTCCGGCTCCTCCGTCCTAGCCGCGGTGTCCGTGCTTGAGGCGACGCTGATCGCTGCCAGCACATCGCGCTTGAGCACCCGGCCCTTCCTGCCGCTGCCTTTGATGGCGGCCAGATCGAGATCGTGCTCTTCCAAAAGGCGCCGCACGGCCGGCGAAATCGCAGCCGCCTCCTTGCCGTGCGCGGGCGCCCCCTTTCCGTCCGGCGCTGCGCCGGCGCGCTCCACTGGCGCAGCCGCCGCCGCGCCATCCGCGGAAGGCAGGAACAGCGCCAGCGGCGCGCCCGCGTTGACCACGGCTCCGGCATCCGCCTCGATCTTCTCGAGCGTGCCGTCGGCGGGCGCAGGCACCTCCAAAACCACCTTGTCGGTTTCCAGATCGGCCAGGTTCTCGTCCTGCGCAACCGGCTCGCCGGGCGATTTGTGCCAAGCCAGCACCTTGGCATCGGCCACCGACTCCGGCAACTCCGGCGTCTTCAGTTCAATTGTCTTGCTCATGCTCTCTATCCCGCATTCTCTGCCAACGCCCATCCCGCCTTTTCCCGCTCCCCCTTCCTTCCGGGAGTATAGGAGCCATGGATGGCGGATCAAGCTCCATGGATGGATTTATGCGTCTCCCGGAAGGAAGGGGGAGCGGGAAAAGGCGGCGACCGCACTATACCTGCCTGCCAGGATTGAGCACCTGCTCCACGATGGCCTGCTGCTGAAGCCGGTGCAACTGCATCGATCCGGGCGCAGGGGAGGCGGCGCCTGCGCGCCCCATGTAGGTCAAGCTCTGCGTCTTGGCCAGCGCCCTCTCCAAGCGCGCCCTGATGCGGTACCAGGCGCCTTGGTTCTTCGGCTCCTCCTGCGCCCAGACAATATCCTCGACGCCCTTGTAGCGCCGCAGAAGCGCCTTGTACAAGTCGTGCGGAAAGGGATAGAGCTGTTCCACGCGAACCAGCGCCACATCGTTCACCTCCGCATCGCGGCGCGCTTGAAGAAGATCGAAGTAAAGCTTTCCGGCGCACAAAACAAGGCGCTTCACGGCAGCCAGCTTGTCGGTTTCATCGATGATCCGCTCAAACCGGCCCGCGCTGAGCGAAGCGAGCGGCGAAAATGAAAGCGGGTTTCTGAGCAGGCTCTTGGGCGTGAGCACGATCAGCGGGAGACGCGCCTTGTTGCACATCTGCCGACGAAGCAGATGGAATATCTGCGCCGGCGTGGAAGGCATGCAAACCCGCATGTTGCCTCCGGCGCAAAGCTGCAGGAACCGCTCCAGGCGAGCCGAGGAATGCTCCGGCCCCGCGCCTTCCTGGCCATGCGGGAGAAACAGCGTGAGCCCCGACATCCGCCCCCACTTGGTGTCGCCGGACGCAATGAACTGGTCGATGAGCACCTGCGCGCCGTTGCAAAAATCGCCGAACTGGCCCTCCCAGATCGTCAGGCAGTTAGGATCGGTGGAGGCATAGCCGTACTCGAAGCCCATAACGGCCTCTTCGCTGAGCAGCGAGTCGGTGATGCTGAACGCGCCCTGCATGGGCGCCACGTCATTGAGCGGCGAATAAGCGCGCCCGCTGCGCTGATCGATAAGGTCGGCGTGGCGGTGGAAGAAGGTGCCGCGGCGGCTGTCCTGACCGGTCAGACGGACCCGGAAGCCATCCTTGAGCAGGCTGCCGTAAGCCATCAGCTCGGCAAATCCCCAGTCCATGTCCTGCTCGCCGCGCGCCATGCGCAGCCGATCCTCCACTACTTTCCGCACGCGCGGATGCAGGCTGACGCCGACCGGCGCGTTCCCTAGGCATTCGCCCAGTTCCGCCGCCTGATCCGGGGCAATCGCCGTGTCCGCCTCCTCGTTCGGATCCGCTTGGCGATACGCTTTCCAATCGACGGTGAACTCGTTGCCGACCATGCCGATCGCGGCTTCCGGCAGCGGCTCGCCCGCTTCCAGGCGGGCGCGGTAGCCGGCCTTCTGCGCTTTGATCTCCCGCTCGCTTGCCACGCCCTGCTCGACCAGGCTTTCCGCATACTGCGCGAGGGTCGTGGGATGGTTGCGGATCCGCTCGTACATGAGCGGCTGGGTGACGGCCGGCTCATCGGCTTCGTTATGCCCGTGGCGCCGGTAGCAGACCAAATCCACGAACACGTCCTTGTGGAACGTCTGGCGATACTCCAGCGCCAGGCGGGTGACCGCCACGCAGGCTTCGGGCGAATCGCCGTTCACATGCAGCACCGGCGCCTCGATCATTTTCGCCACATCGCTGCAATAAGGCGTGGAGCGCGCGTCTTCCGGATCGCTGGTGGTGAAGCCGATCTGGTTATTCACGATCAGATGCATGGTGCCGCCGGTGGCGAAGGAGCGCGCCTGCGACAATTGCAGCGTTTCCGCCACCACGCCTTGCCCCGCCACCGCCGCGTCCCCGTGGATCAGCACAGGCAGGATTTCATCGCCTTGGCTGTCGCGGCGGCGGTCCATGCGCGCCCGCACCGAACCCAGCACCACTGGATTAACGATCTCCAAATGCGAGGGGTTGAAGGCCAGCACCACATGCACCATGCCCCCGGGGGTGGTGATATCGGATGAGAACCCCATGTGGTACTTCACGTCGCCGTACTGGCCCGGAAGCGGCCCGGCCTCGCCCGCGAATTCGTCGTAAAGCGTTTGCGGCGCCTTGCCCAGAACGTTCACCAGCACATTGATGCGGCCCCGGTGCGCCATGCCGATCACGATTTCCTGCAAGCCCTTGCTGCCGGCTTGCTGGATCAGGTCGTAGAGCATGGGAATAAGGCTGTCGCCGCCCTCCAGGGAAAAGCGCTTCTGGCCTACGTAGCGAGTATGCAAATAGCGCTCCAGACCCTCGGCGGCAATAAGCTCCCGCAATATGGCGCGTCTCGCCGCGGCCGGCAGCGGCCCGCCCAGCATCATGGCCTCCACCCGCTCGCGCAGCCATAAACGCTCCCGCGCCCGCGACACATGCGCCATTTCCACGCCGACAGCCCCGCAATACACCTGCTCAAGCCGATCGCGTATCCGGCGCAGCGGCATGGGGCGGCGTTCCGTCCCGGCCAGCCTGCCGCTATAGAAAACAGTGTCAAGGTCCGATTCGCTCAGGCCCGCATACTCCAGCTTGGGCGCCAGAGCGCGCAAATTGGAGTTCAGCTGCAAGGGATCGACGCGGGCGGCGCGATAGCCCCGCAGCCGGTAAAGCTGCACCAGCCGCGCCACCGCGCCCTGCTTGGATGCGCCGGCGCGCGCCGCCGGCGCCGTCCGGCCATTGGCCGGGGGCGGCGCGCCGCCGTTCAGCAACGGGGCGGGGAGGTCGCGCCCGGCCTCTATGCCCTCGAACAAATCGCGCCAATGCGGCGCCACGTCCTGCGGATTGGCCCGCCAAGCCGAATGCAGGCCGGACACATACGGGCCATTGCCCGCAAACAGAGGCGAATCCCGGTAAGCGCGTTCAATTCGGCCAGCCATTGCGCTTGGCATTGTATAGCGCCCGCAGCGCGGGCAGGCGACAATACGCAGCCCATGCCGAAACCCGGAATCTCGATTATTGCGCCCGCCCACGAGGAAGCGGAAAACCTTGCCGCGCTGGCGGCGAAGGTGGGCGACGCGTTTGCCGGCGAGGCGCATTGGGAGTTCATCGTGGTGGATGACGGCAGCGGAGACGGCAGCATCGAAGCGCTTGGCGCGCTTCAGCGCGACTATCCGGAACTGCGGGTGGTCAAGCACGCGGCGCAGCGCGGCCAAAGCGCCGCCATGTGCAGCGGCGCCGATGCCGCGCGATACGACTGGATCGGATTTCTTGATGCCGACGGGCAGAACGATCCGGCCGACTTGGCGAGGCTGTACTCGGAGATGCTCAAGGCGGGCGGCAAGGCGCCCGGGATGATGATGGGGCATCGGCAGAAACGCAAGGACGGCTGGCTAACGCGGGTGTCGTCGCGGACCGCGAACGCGGTGCGCCGGGCTTTGCTGAAAGATCGAACGCCGGACAGCGGCTGCAGTTTGAAAGTGCTCGCCCGCCGCGATTTTCTTGCCCTGCCCCGCTTCGATCATATGCACCGCTTCCTGCCGGCCTTGCTCCTGCGCCAGGGGTTGCATACGGTTTCGCGCCCCGTGGCGCATTACCCGCGCCGCGCCGGGCGTTCCAAGTACGGGCTGGGAAACCGGCTGTGGGCGGGCATTGCCGATCTGCTGGGCGTATGGTGGCTGATCCGCAGAGGCTTGAGGCCCGGAATGACCGAGGAGATACCGCACGATGAATGAAATACTCCAGCAATGGCTGAACCTGCCCGCCGGCGAATTGCTATGGCTGGCGGTGGGTTTCGGCGGCCAAGCGATTTTCGCCTCGCGCTTCCTCTACCAGTGGATCGCCAGCGAGCGCGCCGGCCGCAGCCATATCCCGCGGGCCTTCTGGTACCTCAGCCTGGCCGGGGGCCTCACGCTTCTGGCGTATGCGATCCATCGCGGCGACCCGGTGTTCATTCTCGGCCAGACAACCGGCGCCGTCATCTATATCCGCAACCTGGTTCTGCTGCATCGCCGCGGCCATGCTGAATCCCCCGCTCATTGACACACGCAGCAGCGACAACGCCTTGGCCCCGCATTTCCTTTGGGAATGCACCCGCTTCTTTGCCTGTTTCCCTCTCGCAGAAGGCACTGCGAGCGCCAAGCCGTTAGCGCACGCTGGCTTGGTTCCATCATCCTGGCTTCAACGCTCCGCTTCGGGTTCGCCTCTTTGCGCGTGCCCCTTTCGCGGGAGGCGCCATCCTTGGCTTGGTTCCATCATCCTGGCTTCAACGCTCCGCTTCGGGTTCGCCTCTTTGCGCGTGCCCCTTTCGCGGGAGGCGCCATCCTTGGCTTGGTTCCATCATCCTGGCTTCAACGCTCCGCTTCGGGTTCGCCTCTTTGCGCGTACCCCTTTCGCGGGAGGCGCCATCCTTGGCTTGGTTCCGCCATCCATGGCTCCAACACTCCCGCGAAAGGGGTACGCGCAAAGAGGCTTTTGCTGGCGCAGATCCTGGGGGATCGGCACTCCTCAAACTCCCCGGGGAAAGGCGGATCGAAGCTCCGGCATCGGTGGCTGGAAGGCTTGGTTGCGCTCTGAGCGCCAAGCCATTGGCGCGCAGTTATGAGGAGGAATGAGCTGTGGCTGGCGGGGGCGGCGCTGCTGACGCTGGCGGCGGGCTTGGGGCTGCGCGATCCCTGGGCGCCGGACGAACCGCGCTACGCGCTGGTCGCCGCGGAGATGCTGCAATCGGGCGACTGGTCGGTCACCCGGCTGGGCGGCGTGATCTACGCGCAAAAGCCGCCGCTGTACTTCTGGCTGCTGGCCGCGACCGAATGGCTTGGCGGTCTGCGCCCCGGCTTTCTGCTGCCCTCGCTGGCGGCCGGCGCGGGCAGCTTGGCGGTGGTGTGGGATTTGGCGCGCAGGCTGTGGGGACGGGAAACCGCATGGTGGGCGGCGGCGGGGCTTCTTGCCTGCCTTCAGTTCACGATGCAGGCGCGCAGCGCCCAGATCGACGCGGTTTTATGCTTTCTCGCCACGCTCAGCCTCTACGGGCTGCTCCGGCACTTGCTGCTGGGACCGGATTGGCGCTGGTTCGCGCTGGGCTTTCTTGCAGCAGGGCTGGGCGTCATGACCAAGGGCGTCGGCTTTCTGCCGGTGCTCGTGCTCGTGCCCTGGGGCTTGCTGCGCTGGGCCGGCTGGCGCTTGCCGGCATTGAACGGCGGAGCCCGCTGGATGCTGGGGCCGGCCGCGTTCTTCGCGCCGCTGGCAGCGTGGCTGATGCCGCTCATGCTGCGGGCCGCAAACAGTCCTGAAATCGCTAGCTACCTGAACAACCTGCTGTTTCGCCAGACCATTACCCGCTATGCCGATCCTTGGCACCACTTCCAGCCGTTCTGGTATTTCTTCGTGGAAATCATTCCTTGGGCCTGGTTCCCGCTGATCCTGCTGTTTCCTTGGCTGGCGGCCCGCTGGCTCCGCCGCTGGAAAGAGCGCGATCCAAGCGTTGTCCTGCTGCTGGGCTGGATTGCTCTGGTGCTATTGTTCTTTTCCATCAGCCCCGCCAAACGCGGCGTCTATCTCCTGCCTGCGGCGCCGGCATTGGCATTGCTCGCCGCGCCCCATCTGAAGGAATTAATGGCGCGCGCCTCCTGCCTGCGGATTCTGCGCGGCGCTGCGGCCGTGCTGCTGCTGGCCATTGCCGGCGCCTGCGCTTGGCTGTTCTGGGGCAATCCTGAACGTTTGGCGGAACTGTCCGCCATCCACGAAACGAACATAGCGCCGCTCTGGACGTTGTTTTTCAGCGCCCTGACCGGCAGCGCGCTGGCTTTGGCGATCCCCGCCCGGCGCGCGGCCACCGGCCTCGCGCTCCTGTTGTTCATGGGCTGGCAAATCTGGGGATGGGCGTTGCAGCCGCAAATCAACGATGCCCGCTCAGGCAAGCTCATCGCCGAGCGAACGCTGCAATCGATGCCGGCCGGCGCTCCGCTGGCGCTGGCGGACTGGCGCGCCCAGCAGCTGCTTCATCTAGATCGCCCGACGGTGCATTTTCAAGGTTTGGGCGCCCGTCCGACCGAGCAGATCCGGCTGGCGGCCGCTTGGCTGGCGGAGGATTCGGCGCGGCGGCTGCTCACGCCGGCCGAACGCCGCGGCGCCTGCTTCATGCCGGAAAGCGGCAAGCGGTTGGGGCACGCCCATCGCCGGGACTGGCTGCTGCTCTCCGCCGCGGATTTAAGCGGCTCCTGCGCCGCGCCGGTCGATGCGGCCCACCTCGTGCATCTGCCTCCGCTGCGTCCTTGATCCCGGCAAGCCTTCATTTCCAGCCGTAATATTCCCGGTGCCAGCGCACAAATTGCGATAAGCCGTCCTTCAGGCCCACCTGCGGCGCAAAGCCGAAATCCCGGCGCATAGCCAACATGCCGGGCAGCGTTGCCCGCATCTCGCCGGACGGCTCCGGGCGAAACTCCACTTTGCACTCGCGCCCCATTTCCCCGGCAAGCATCCGGATGAATTCCAGCAACTCCACATCTTGATCGGAGCCTAGGTTGTAGAGGGCCGCCGGAGGCTGCCGGACGGGCGCCCCGCGCTCCAGCACGGCCAGCGTGCCTCGAACGACATCGCCGATATAGGTGAACGCCCGCCGCTGGCGGCCGTCGCCGAACACCTTCAGCGGCCGTCCGGCAAGCAAGCGCTCGGCAAAGGTCATCGCCGCCATATCCGGCCGCCCCCAAGGGCCGTACACGGTGAAGTAGCGCATCCCGGTGCTGGGAAGGCCATGGATGCGGGCGTAGGCATAGGCCAGCAGCTCGCCCGCGCGCTTGGTGGCGGCATAAACATTCCGCGGACGGTCGGCCGCGTCGTTTTCGGAAAAAGGCATCCTCTCCGAATCGCCGTAAACCGACGAGGAAGAGGCGTAGAGCAAATGCCGCGCGCCGTGGCGCGCGCAGCACTCCAGCAGCGCGGCCAGTCCGGCGATATTGCTCGATATGTACTGCCCGGGCGCCTCGATCGAATAGCGCACGCCGGCCTGCGCGGCGAGATGCACAACCTGGCGGAATTCATGCGCTTTGAACAGCGCCTGCATCCCTGGCTCGTCCGCCACGTCCAGCCGATGAAACGCAAACTTTTCATACGCCCGCAAGCGGGCAAGACGGGCCTGCTTGAGCGCCGGATCGTAATAGGCATTCAGATTGTCCAACCCGATCACCTCGCGGCCGTTGGACAACAGCGCCGCAGCCACCGCATGGCCGATGAAACCAGCCACGCCCGTTATCAGAATCGGCATTTCGGACTGCTGCAATTGCTATTGAATGGGGGCTTTCCCTGCTCCCGTTTCCTTGCGGCGATTCTGTACGATAGCGGTAAAAAAGACAACGCGGAACATGCCCCATGCGCCGTGATAGAGTCGCGCCGCATGAATACGGGATTGCTCCCGCTATCTGTCCCAACGCGGCCTTTCGGACGCGGCTTACGCATCGATGGAAGACGAAGATATTGCATTCGCCAGACGTGCTGGGCGTTCCGCCCATGCCTGCGGGAGCCGATGATCCGAGATCGGCACAGGAATCAGGGCGCAGATGCCTCCTGCTGCCGAACCCGATGCACTAGCCGCGCGAACGGGCGGCTTGCTTGATAAGGTGGCGTAATGCCCCGGTCCGGCAACAAGCGTCTGTTCTTCGCGCTATGGCCCGACGACGATCTTCGCGCCCGCGTCATTCGCGCCACCGGCACTGAAGTGAGGGGCACGGGCGGCAAGCCCACGCCGCCCGAAAATCTGCACATGACGCTGCATTTCCTAGGCCCGACGCCGCAAGCACTGGTTCAGCCCCTGATCGAGCGGATATCGTCATTACCGCTGGTCCCGTTCGAGTTGACGCTGGAGCAATACGGCTATTGGCAGCGTGCCGGAACCTTGTGGCTGGGTCCGAATAAAACCCCGCGCCCGCTGGCGGAACTGGTCGGCGCTATCGGTCGGGTCTCGCACGAACTGGGGCTGCCCCGGAACCGGCGCGCATTCGTCCCGCACATGACCTTGGCGCGCAAAGTCAATCGCCTCGCTCCGAAGGAGCCGCCTCGTCCGGCAGGCTGGCCCGTAAACGAGTTCGTGCTGGTGGAATCAGTGCTTGGCGGGCGCCACTCCCGCTACACCATCCTCGAATACTTCAGCTGAAACCGCCAACCAATGCCGGGGATTGGGTGTGACCGGCAGGCCGGCGCAACGGAAGATGGAAACCGCGCGACGGTAGTCGATCTCGTCGGTTACATGCATCGCGGCAGCGAAATTCGGCATGGCGCCCCGACCAGGATTCGAACCTGGGACCTTCCGCTTAGGAGGCGGACGCTCTATCCGGCTGAGCTACCAGGGCGCGGCGGCGCTCAGCATAAGCCATCACGACAGACTTCGTAAACAACTTGCACGAGTTCAGGACATGCGGGACTGGCGGGGTTGGGCCGGCCCGTTTTGACGCAGATATTCCATCAGGGGGCATCAAGTCCAGCGCCAAGGATTCGTGCGCCCGCAGCCTCCAACGAGGACTTCGCCAACCACGAGCGGGCATCTCATGGCAATTCGGTCGCCGGAGCGAGCTCATGTCGTTGGTTTAGCGCACTGTGATCAGCAAGAAATACGGGAACGGAGGATAACGGTCAATGCCTTGGGAATGCGTTCAAGGGGTCAGCGTCCGGGCCACTCGAAAGCCGAGAAAGGCTCTCTGGTCATCGGAAAAGTTCCCGCTGCGGCTTGCGGAACGAAGGAGTTCCGGCCCGTTTCTCCAAGAGCCGCCTCGTATGACGCGCTTCGCGCAGTCCCCCCGCTCCCGGGCTCCGCCGTCGCCGGGTGCGCCATCGTGGCTCCCGTTCCAGCAATCCTGCGTCCATTCCCACACGTTTCCCAGCATGTCATGCAGGCCGAAACCGTTGGCGTCGAAGCTCCCCACAGGCGCCGTCTGGGCATAGCCATCGAGGCACGGGACCGCCGCCGAGCGCCCGCGTCCCGCGCTTATCCCGCGCAGCGCGGCATCCGCGCCGTTGCCATAGCCGCACTGCGACGATTCGCCATCGCCCCAGTGCCGCGCCGTCACCGTTCCCGAGCGAGCCGCATATTCCCATTCCGCCTCGCTCAACAAACGGTAGTCATGGCCTGTCAGCTCAGACAACCATTCCACGTATGCGCGGGCATCGTTCCAGTCAACGCATACGGCCGGATGGGACGCTTCCGCCTCGGAAGCCCCGCAAGCCCCTCCTGTCGAATAGCCCGCGTCATCGCTGAACCGGCGAAATTGCCCCTGCGTCACTTCGTAAGTTCCGACAGCGAAGGGATCCGATACCACAACGCGATGCGTCGGGCCTTCATCTTCGAATCGGCCTCGCTCCCGGGGCGGCGAACCCATCATGAACGAGCCTGTCGGCAACGCCACCATCTCCGGGCAGTACTCACAATCCCTGAACCGGTCGCCCGCTTCGGGCACGAAGTCCTCCAATTCGATCCGCGCCCGCGTGTTTCCCGCCACATCCACTTCGTGAACCGCTTCCGCATACCCCCAGGCATTTGCCACTATCCGGTACGGCCCGGCCGTCAGCCTCATTCCGGGACGATAGGCACGGTCGATATCGGGAAGCGTCACTTCCGCATCAGGCGGCACAAGGTCCAGCGTCAGCGTGCCATAGCGGATAGGCTCAAGGGTTCGCCTCAGCGTTGTCACATCATCTTTCGGCACATCCACCCGGATCTGAATGGGCACGTGATTCTCCGCTCCGAGAGTCAACTCCAGCGGCCCGGCCGGCAAATCCGACACGGTCATAGGAGTCTTTTCCGGCAGCCGCGCGCCATCCAGTTCGACCCAGGCGCTCGATGGCTCGGTCAGAATAGTCAGCCTTCCCGTGGCTCGTGTCAGCGCATGTTTGATGCGAGTGACCTCGCCGGCTGCAAACTGCACCTGCAAATGCGCCGTTTGGTAGTGCGGATGGCGCACGGTCAGTTCATAAGCCCCGGCCTGGATATCCTCCACCACCACAGGCGTTTCACCCACGGCAACGCCGTCAATCAGCACTTCGGCGCCGGACGGATCGATGTCTGCCGCCAGCATCGCGCTCCCGCCCCGGATACGGTCCGATTCCGGGACTGCGCCCAAGGGCTCATCGACCGTCCCGACGACCGCGGGGCCGGAGTCGTCCATATTCATCAGGCCAACAATGATGAGTATCGCGGCCAGCGCCGCAGCAGCCGCTCCAAGGCCCCATGCGATTTCGCGCTTGATGCCGATGCGCTGCGGGGACGGCGTGGAAGGGGGGCGCGCCCGATCCGATGCCGGGGCCGGCGACGACGCATCCGCCCCCTCCATCATGGCGATCCACTCATCCAGATCTTGCGGCCGTTCCTTCTCGATCAGTCGAAGGCCGCGCCCGACAGCCTCGATCATCCCATCCGGGAACGCCCCGGGTTCAACCACTGCCGCAAGATCCGGCAACGGATCCTTTTCTCCGCGAAACACCCGCCCCTGCCGCTGCGGCGCCTCCACCGGCATGCTGCCGGTCATGGCCCGGTAGCAGAGCGCGGACAACGCGTAGATATCCGTCCACGCGCCCTGTTCGCCATCGCTCATATACTGCTCCGGCGGAGAGTAGCCGGCGGACGCGATGGCTGTCATGCTCCTCGATCTTTGTCCCATGGCATGGCGCGATGCCCCGAAATCCAGCAGCACCGGGGACTCGTCGGAACTGCGCACGAAGATGTTCGAGGGTTTGATGTCCCGATGCAGAAAACCCGCCGCATGGACTTGACGCAGCCCATCCGCGACCGGCAGCAGCACGCGTTTCAACTGCTTGGCCGTCAGCACGCCATGGCGTTCAAGCAGAACACTCAGCGGCTTGCCGTCCTCGTAATCCATGACGATGTACGCGGTATTGTTGGCCTCGAAACAATCGGACACCCGCACGAGATTCGGATGCCGAAAATGGGTCAGCGTCCGGCCTTCGTCGAGAAAACGCTCAAGCCCCCAGGCGAAGTCATCGCGGTCCGAATCCGACTTGGCGTATACCGAGTCGGATTCGCGCACGGCGAACTCGTTGGGCAGGTACTCCTTGACGGCGACTCTGTGACTGAGCGTCAGGTGCTCGGCGAGGTAAGTGATGCCAAAACCGCCCACGCCAAGCACCTCGAGCAGCCGGTAGTTCCAGAGTTCGTAACCACCGGGAAGGGCCTGCTTATGGCCGACTGACACGAGGGACGCGCCCGTTCAGTAATTGGCGCTGCGCTTGGTTTCCAGCAGCTCGGAGAGTTCTGTTTCGAGTTCGGCCTTTCGCCGCTCGGATTCATTTCTTCGACGGATGGCGCGATCCATCTTCGCATTATTGTTCGCTATAAGCCGGTCCCTGGATCGTTCATGCTCCACTCTTATGTCGCCGCGACGCCTTTCGTAGTCGCTCAGTAGAAATCTGCGGTCCGTTTCCAGTTCTTCGATTTCTATTTCCACCCTTCGGATATTGCTGCGGAGACCGGACGTATCCGTTTCGGGCGTGGGGTCTGCAAGCCGTTCCCGCAGTGCTTGGAGTTCGCGGTTCTTGCTCTCGATGTTTCGAGAAAATCGCTCCCGGTTGCGCCGTTGCTCTGAATCAAATTGTTTCAGCTTTCTATCGAGTTCCTTTGACGGATTCCAATTCCTCGCCTCCTGTATTTCCTGATTGGCCGCTCGGACGCGGCTCTCGGCGCTTGTAATCGCCTGATCAACCCTGCGGACGTTTCTGCCGAGATCGTGGGCGTTCACAAAGTCATCTTCCAAGTGTTTAGGGCAGACTCCTTGATAAGGCTCGCCGCGCCGTCCGATTTCGAAGCCGTTGGGTCCGGCGCAGTACGTCGTCAGGCCCCTCTCACGCCCTCGATTGTAAGCTTCCAGATCCGCAACGATATCATTTCTGATGCAGGCTTCCGCATATTCCGCGAAGCGTGTGTCGGGAAGGCCTGCCTCACCATCCTCATAGCCGATATTCTCCCAGTCCGCCGAAAGGCACTCGGATTGACTAAGCGGGTATGTGGCGCATCCTGGGAGAAAAGCGCCCGCTGCCAGCACAACGACCGCCATTGGCAAGCCGACAGATCGCCACTGATCTGGGTGTGGCGATTGCTGCGGCCTGCCGACCGTATCGCATTGATTCGCCGCGAAAGCAGCTCGATTCGCGCCTGTGATTACTAGCACATTCACCCCCGTACACCCCCAACGGCCAACAGCTTATCGAAGGGGCGAGTATAGCAAACTTGGCAGCGCCCAAGAGCCTGCGCCGCAACACCTGCGCCGCAGGAACTTTTTGGCGGAGCAGCCAGGCTTCCTCCCACGATGCGGGCGGCGAGCCGTCAATATCGCGGGGGGAGGCACCTGCGGGAACGGACAGCGAACTCCCCTCAGGCCAACCCGACGCGCGCCACGGCCGCCGAGATATTGTCGCAGCTGCTGCCCCCTTTCGTTCTGGCGCAATTAACCAAGCTTTGCAGATGTTCTTTTAGGGGGCTCTCCGTGAACACGGCAGCAAGTTCCGCATCGGTCACATTTCCCCATAAACCGTCGCTAGCCAGAAGAAAACCCTCGCCCCCGGCCAGGCTCGCATGGCCGCTGGCAATGTCCGGCGGCCTGTCGCCGCCGAGGGCCTCGTACAGCCGGTTCCGGTCGGGATGGGTCTTCATTTCCTCTTCCGTGATCTTCCCCTGCAGGCGCATCAGTTCGACCACGGAATGATCAATCGTGCGGTCAACAAGAAGCGCGCCGCTAAAGCGGTACAAGCGGCTGTCGCCCACATGCGCCCAAGAGGCGGCGGCTGTGGCAAGGTGCAGCAGAACGCAGGTGCTGTGCGGCGCAGTGCCGCGTGCGTCGCCGATGGCGTTAATGCGTTCGTGGGCGCTCTCCACTATTGAGCTCAACAGTTCGGCGGCCTGTCCGGCATGCGCGCCGCTGAACTGCTCTTCCGCCACATCCACAACGGTCTGCGCCGCCAGCGCGCCGCCATCATGGCCTCCCATTCCGTCCGCCAAAACCAGCAGCAGGGAGCCGCTGCGCTTCAGCACGGCGACACGATCCTGCTGCTCTTCGCGGCCCCCGATATCGGTGCAGCCGGCAACCTCAAAATCCTCTGCGGCCGGCATCATCGGCAACCGCTTGTGCCGAGCACTTGCCCCGAACGCGTGCGATCGACGGAAACAATTCCATCGTCGTCAACCACTACTTCGGCCGCCAACCTTACCTGTCCTTCCTCAGTCAATCTTAGGTCCGGAATCTCGACCTTGCCTTCCTGCCAGAGCACGCTGCCGCGCACGGTCGGCGACGGCGCGCCCCTGTAGAGCTTGTAGCACACCCGATAACGTCCTGTAGCTGCGAAAGGATGAAGCCAGACTTCGTTGCCGGGCCCTTGGGTATTGTCTTCCTCGAGGGCTGCTTCCGAGCCCGCAATCCTCTTGTCCGCATAGTAGAACTCACGGCCGTCCGGATCAACCACATGCAGGTCCACATCGTCCGAGGAAGACCAGCTGGCGATAACCAGAACAAAGGTCCTCTGCAGTTCGCGCCGACAGGCAAGCAATTCCTCGTTTGCGCGTTCAAGGCTTTCCATCAGCCCGCCGGACGCGGCCAGTTGCGAATGGCACTGCGCCAGCATCTGTTCCAGCTGCGCCACGCGCGATTCGCAGTCCTCAAGGTCTGCCGCATCGAAGGATTCGGCAGATTGAACCTCCGGCGCGGATGCGCGCGCTTCCGCCGCAGCCAGTTGCGAGCGGCATTGCTCCAACGCCGTCAACGCTTCCTCCGACTGGCCCGGATCCGAGGCAGTCATAGAGAAGAAAACCATGAAGAGTAGCGACAATAGGATGAAAGCGCCCAAGGCGGAGGCGAACAAATCCAGTGCTGAAACACTGAAAACATTGATTTCCCGGCTTCGCTTTTTCATGCCCGCCCCCTGCGAACAACTATTTCTCGTAGAGCCGATTGATCAAATTGTCGAGGCAATACTGACCCGCGCGATTCAGCGCCGACTCTTCGCGCCCCTGCGCCACATGGAGCAAGAAAACCAGGACGGCGGAAAGCAGGAGCGCGACGAGCGTGGTGTTGAATGCGATCGCCAAGCTGCCGGTCACATTCTGCAGCCAGGCGCTCAGGGCCGCCTGCTCCTCCAAGTTGGGCATTTCGCCGGCTTCGCTCAGGGCGAGGGCAATGCCAATGACTGTTCCAATAAAGCCCAGTGTCGGGATCAGCCACACCATGTAGCGCATCATGTTGTACTTGAGGTCGATCTCGTGCTGAACCAGTTCCAGGCTGGAATTCAGCAGCGCGTTGGATTGGTCAACCGAGCGGCTGGCTTGGAATTGGAGAACGATCCGGGCGATGAGGCGCTGAAGGAAGCTGGCCTGGCCGTCTGGCGCAGGGCGGGCCCGGGTGTAGATTTCGCCCAGGTCCTGCGCCCTCAGCATGGTCTCATCGTCCTCCGGCAGCAATTGCAGCTCCATCTGGCGCAATTCCTGGCCGCCGCGGACAAAGCGAACCAGCACATCGCTCAGGCCCACGAAGAACAGGACCCACATCAGGTTCTGGATGGTCCACGGGTAGATGGGGCTGGCGCGGTCCAGCAGAATGCCGGCGCCGCTGATCTCGCCCGCAGCCGGCACCGACAAGGCAACACTCATCACGCCGACGAAAACAATACCGGCAAGCAGCCCGCCACAGGCGGCGCTCACGCGTACGAATGTTTCATTCACTTCCAATTCTCCCTAAAGCGCTCAGTTTGGCACCACTTGGCCCCGGGCATCGCGTCTTACCGGACCCCGCGGCCGATCATCCCCCATGCGACCGTCCGATGAGCCGGCCCCGGAGTTTGGCCAGGCCGCCATTCGCTCCAGCTCCTCCGCCGTTGTCCGGTAGTCGCCCAATTCCAGGCGTTCGCTTGCTTGCACGTGCTCCGCGCCGTCAAGCGCGCGCCAGCGCCCGTTTCGAAACACCCTCGTGCCGTTGGCGCTGCCCTTATCGACCAGACGGTATCCGGCGGAGGACACTTCCAGTTCGGCATGGAACCGGGACACCCTTCCGGATTGCAACGTAATATCCATTCCATGCCCCCTGCCGACGCGCAGGCGCATGTTCTCCGGACGCGGGAAGCCACGTCGTCCCCGCGACGCATGCGAACGCTGCCTGCGGGAAAACACAAGTCGTGACGCGCCTTCGCGTGCGCGCATCGCCGTCCGAATCACGGTTCGCCTGAAGGAGGCAAACGCAAGGAACCCGGTCGCCGAGAGGACCAGAACCGCTGCGATGATGATCAGCACGGTAGCCAGCCAACGCTCGGCAAACTGCTCCCGAAGGCGGGCCAATTCCTCTTCCGCCTGCGCACCGCGTTCCGCCACCGCCAATCGCTCCCGCAGCTCCTCAACCCTCGCCTCGGCCTCCGCCCGCCTGCTTGCATCCACCTCCGATCGCTGGCGCTCGCTTTCTTCCACAACGCGCCGCTGTTCCTCGATTTGCCGGCGCAAGTCCTCCATTTCCTCCGAGGACGCCGTGGCCCCGACCGCTTGCGCCATCTCGCAACGGTCGCTGACGGATTGGTGCGGTATGCCTGACGCATCGAGTTTCTCGGCGAGTTCCGTTATGAAAGATGCCCAATACACGCCGGTGGCCCTGGCGATGACGCCCTGCCCGATATTGATAAGAGGAGCAGCCGTATTGACCCCCACAACCCGGCCACAGCCATCGACAAGAGGCCCACCGCTATTGCCTGGATTGACCTGCGCCGAGTGCTCGATAATCCGCAACTGCTCGCCGCCGTCAGACCAGCTTCCCCGATAGACGCTGCGATTGACGTTGCCTTTGGTGCGGGTCGGTTCCGCTTCCTGTGAAGCGCCGTACATTCCGGACACGCCCGGATAGCCGAAAGCGATGACCTGCGCTAGGACGGGCGGCGGAGTGATCGCCAGTTCAACGGGTTCAGCATCCTCCAGGCTGGCGCGTATCAAGGCTAGGTCCAGTCCTGGCGATGACCATACGATGGTTGCGGGCATCGAACGGTTGCCCTGCTTCACTGCAATGGCCGAACTTCCTTCCAGGACATGGTGGTTCGTGGCGATGTGGCCGAGGTCATTCAGCACGAAACCGCTGCCCGTGCCGCTGTCCGTAACGATCTGGACCATGGAAGCGTCCACTTTTCGGGCGATCGCCTGATCGCTCAGCGCATTTGCCGCGGCCGCAAGACGGGTCGCGGCAAGAAACACGGCAAAGACAAGCAGCGCAAGGCCGTATGCCCAGCGCCAATTCGGGGCGCGCCTTGGCATCAGCGATCCAGAATCAGCTCGACCTTCACGGCGCCCAGATCCAGCGAATCCCCATGGCGCACGCGGACCGGCGTCCCGTAAACGAGATCGCGGCCATTTACTTTCGTGCCATTGGTCGTTTCCAAATCCTCGATATAGATCGCATTCTTGTCAGCAAAGAAGCGAACGTGTTCGCGCGAAAGGGTTGGGTCGTCAATCAACAACGTTGCATTCCGCGGGCTGCGGCCAACGACCGCGCCATCCCCGCCAAGCAAGGCGCCCGGAATCTTCACCGAAACCATGTTCCCATTGCCCGTCTTGCCCGTAAGCAGGCAATCAGCGCAAGGCGATGCCTGTTCCGGTGGACGAGCCCGGGTGGCGGCCTCCTCGCGCGAGCGTCGCCGGGCGGCGGCGGCTTCCTCGCGCGAGCGTCGCCGTGAGCCGACGAAGACTGCGATGGCGATTCCGGCCACCAGCACCGCCGCTATCGCGATGGTAACGATCAAGCGCTGCTGATCGGCCTCCGCCTCCTGCCGCAGACGCTTCTCCAGTTCGGCCACCTGTCCTTCCAGCATCTCCACTGCGCCGCGCGCCATGTCCTGCTCGGCCTTCGCGGCCTCCTGCTCTTCCCGCGCCGCCTCGAGGTCGGCGCGCAGGGCATCGGCTTGCTCATTGCCTTCACGGACCGCTTCCTCATACTGCGCTTCCAAATCGGCGACGCGGGCCTCCGTCTCGGTCGCCTTGGCGGCGGCCTGCTCCCTCTCCTGTTCCGCCTGCTCAAGCTGCTGCCGCGTTTCTTCGGCCAAGGCAGCGGCTTCCTGCGCCTCGGAACGCGCGACGGCCAAGGCGCTTGCGCAGCTTTCCCCGCTCCGCTCGAATGCCGTTCCCTGCCGCTGCAGCAAAGCCCCAAGCAGGGAAACACGCACTGCATAGACCACGCTCACAGGCGGCTCCCCACGGCGCAGACGCCAAGCGGGCATGTCAGGCGCGCCCCGGTTCAATCCCGCCACCTCGCCGCATTCGTTGAGCACGGGTCCGCCATATCCGGCCGCCGGGATCATTGCGTTGTGCTCCATGAGCGGCACGGCAGCCTCGTCGTCGACGCCCGGAAGATCGCTGTGGTTTCCGACGCTGCCTTCCACAAGCGCGGCGGCGGCCTCTGCTGCTCCCGCATCCGGCCAGACTCCGGCGGAAAATATGCGGCGGCCCGGTCCAAAGCCATCGACCGCGAACTGGATAGGCGGCAGGCCCAGCCCCCGGACGGCGAGCAAAGCAACGTCAGCACGCTTGTTCGAGTACGCAACGCGCGCCACGAATTCAGCGCCCGTAGCGAGAGGAACCACGACGATCCGGTCTTCGTTGGCGACCAAATGCGCCGCTGTCAGAATATAGCCTTCGGCAACCGCAAAACCGGAGCCAAGACGTTCGATCTCGCCACCATTGCGCACGGCCACCCGCACAACGCTTTCCTGCGCAGCCGCTGGGGCCGGTTGCGCCGAAGCCGTCGCCGGAACGACCGTGGCGCCCGCCAAAAGAATTGAACCCATTATCTTGCGCATTGACATCCTCCCCCAGCGCTGGACCGAATCATACGCGATCACCCCGCTCATTCGCCCGCGCCGTTTCATGGGCTATTCGGCGGTGTGCCGAACGGCTATAACCGTGGCGTTATCCTGGTTTTCGCGAGCTAGCTCATCGATTCGCCGGATAATCGCACTGGCGATCAAGGCAACGTCGTGCTGAGCATGCTCACAGCAAATCGCGGCAATTTCTTCATCGGCAAGCGTCGCTATGCCGTCGCTGGCAAGCAGCACCACGTCCCCCTCCGCCAATTGCAAAGCGCCCTGGGCAACCTGCTGAAGCACTGTGCCTTGCACGGCGCTGGTGAGCAGCGCTCTATCCGGGTGGCGGCTAGCTTCTTCGGCGGTGATTTCGCCCTGCCGCACCTGCTGGTCGAGTTCGTTAGCGTAGATGTGCAAAGGATTGATGCGTTCAACACCGCCGCTGCGGAACTGGAGAATGAAGGAATCGCCCACGCTCAGCCACTCGCAGCGGTCGATAAAAAAGAGCGCGGCCACGAGCGTGCAGCCCATTCCATCGAGTTCGGGGTTGGCCTCGACTGCTATGCCCACTTCGCGATTGGCATGGGCAAGCGCATGGCGTAACCGCGCCCGGGCTGGCCGCGGAATGGCCGGGTAGCTGTCGAAAAACGCCTGAACTGCGGTGCCGCTTGCCTGTTCTCCAGCCGGCATGCCGCCCATGCCATCGGCTACCACGGCGAGCAAACGCGCCCCGTCTTCAAGCGCCGTCGGACGATGGTGCGTGCCCCAGTCGTCTTCCTGCTCCTGCCGGGCGCCTATAGTGGCGGCAACCGCGAAATCGCGGCCTTCAATCATCCAGGTCCGGCCAGTCGAAGTGCTCCGAGCAGAAGGTCTGGAAGCGCAGTGTTGTGGCGCCGATCTCGATCATCGCCCCGGACTTGATCTCTGTCGATTCCATCACCAAGTCGCCGTCCAGATAGGTCAAGTTGGACCCGTCGCCGTGACTCAGCAGGTAGCGGCGATTGCGCGGCTCGTAGGCGATTCGGGCATGATTGGCGCGTGCGATGGCATCGTCCCCGAAGTCGATTCGCACACGCGCGCTCTCGCCTCTGCCGATGCTGTTCATGCCATTCCCCAACGTGAGCACGCGCCCTTTCCCGCATCCATGCACAACAACCAGCCAGGCCACAGGCGGATCGAGCATAGGGTCGTCCTCTACCTCTGGAGCGGCTCCTTTGGCCGCAGCAGCGCGACCCCGCGAAGCGCCGACCAACCTTGTCTTCCTCTCTTGGGGCGACCCTGCGGAACCCATGACGACCGTAGGTTCCTCAAGCCGATTACGATTGCCGCTTCCGCCGCCATGTTGATCCGGTCCGAATAATGAATCGCCGTCCTGCTGGCGCCGGGACTTGAGCGGGGCGGTCGGGGCGGCGGCGGAGGATCCCCCGCGAACCGCTCGGCCCTTCCCCCTGACAGGCACGGTCGCTTCCTCCACGATTTCTCCATCACTCCGGCGTTTGATCGGCATGAGCTGGTTCCTCTTGTCTTTCAATGCGGTCAAATTGGCCTGAAGCATGCGTTTTGTCAAGCACACGAACAAGATCGCAAACCGCCACAGGAGCAATGATGCTCATGCCGCCTGACATCCTGCGCGCATTTGCCGCTGCCGCGACCCCTTTCATATTCGCTGTCATGTTTTCAGCCGGTCGTAGCTTACGGGCAGTTAGAACGCGTAGCTGGCGCGGATGCCGAACTCGCGCGGGTCGGGGAAGTACACGTTGGTGGAGTTCGGAAACAATTGCGTGAACACCGGAGCGCCGCGAGGCGTAAAGCGACCCGGCCATACGACCACGCTGATGCCGGTGAAATCGGGAGCGCTAAGCGCGCTGCGCGGCGTGTCGTCGTCGAACAGGTTGCTGACGTAGGCCATCGCCGTCCACGGGCCGCGCGACACGCCCACCCGCACATCCGCCAGCATGTAACTCTCGACTTCCAGCAGATTCCATTCGGTCTCGTAGCGCGAGCTTTGGTACTGGACATCGAAATCCACCATGAACTCGCCGCCGTTGGCCATGGGGGAACGCCAGGAAATGCCGGCGAACAGCTGATGCTGCGGCACATCCTCGATCTCATTGCCGGTCAGGTCGATCAGGCAGGTGACATTGTTGCCAAGGGTCACCACTTCGCAGCTGCCGCCACGCACGGCATCGACGACCGAATTGCCCAGCTTGTTGAATTCGTCGTATTCGGAATCCAGCCAAGTGTAGCTCCAACTCATCGTGAGGTTGTCGGTGAGGATTGCGCTGGCATCGATTTCAAAGCCCGTGATCTTGGCGGCGGAGGCATTCTCCGGGCGGGTTCCCAGAATTGCGCCCTCGCCGGGCGGCAGATACTGCGTGGTGATCTGTTTCTCGCTGAAATCCTGATAGAAAAGCGCGCCGTTGACGCGCAGCCGATTATCCATCCAGCTGGTTTTCCAGCCCATCTCATAGACCGTGATTTCCTCGGCATCGAAGCGGTACACCTCCGGATTGTTGTACCCCTGAGGTCCCACCAGAGTGCTGACGCCGGCAGGCTTCACGCCGCGCGAAACGGAGCCGTACCAGGTTTGATCGCCCGACGGGCGGTAGCGCAGCACCAGCTTGGGAACCAAGTAGCTGTCATCGACCTTATCAGTGTTCTGCGGCCCTTCCGACGGCGTGCTAATGAAAAACGGCCCGAAGGCGTTGGTGATCAGCGTGCTGCTGTTGGGGCCGGAAATATCCAGCTCCTCGCCCACGTAGCGGGCCTCGAAACCTATGTCCCAAGCATCGGTGAACTGCCAATCGACCAAGCCGTACGCGGAGAAATGAGAGATTTCCCGATCCCAGGGATGGTTGACCCGCGGCAGCTCGGTGCCGACCCGTGCCATCCAATGGCCGCAACTGATGGGCAGTGTCGGATCCATGGAGAACGGCGGCCGGAAGCCGTGCATGATGCAGGTAATCGAGTATTCGTCCATGTGGGTGTCGTCGGCCCAGTGCAGCCCGCCAACCACCCAGGTCCAAGGGCCGTCGCCGGTGGAGCTGAGCCGGATCTCCTGGCTGAAAAGATCGGTTTTGGTTTCAAACTCGGTTTCGCCCGCCACGCTGATGCCGAACGGGCGAACCGGCGCGGATGAGTCGCCAATGCGCTGCGAGTCGAAAAACTGCACCGACTCGACAGTGCCGATATGGGTGATGGAGGTCAGCAAGGCGGCGCCGAACTCGATTTCCGCGCGCAGATGGCCGCGCACCACGTCGCGGGTGGTTCCCGGATAGTCCTCGCCGGTGCGCGGGTCGGGCGACAGGGTGAGGCTCAGCTCATCGATGCTGGGGACCTTTCCAAAGGGTTGCTCCACTCCGGTCGCAAGCGGAGACCAGACAACGCCAGCGCCCTCGCGCGGGGCTGGCAGAAACGTGCGCTGCTGGGACGCTGCGGATGCCGGCGGCCCGAACTCGTCGTCGGTGAACTCGAACCGGGCCGTGAGCCGCACCGAATCGGAAACGTCAAGCGCCGCCGTTAGCGTGGCGCCTACCCCTTCCTGGCCGCCAACCTCGCCCCCGGTGATCTCGTTCGTGTAGAAGCCGTCCTCGCTCCAAGCGGCCGCATTGAAGCCCACGAAGAAATTATCGCTGAGCGGGCCGCTGGCCAGCGCCGTGAGTTCGCGCTTGCCTTGGCCCGAAAAATCGATGGAGACCTTGGCCCGGCGCTCCTCGCCGGGACGGCGGGTGACGTAATGGATGGCTCCGCCGAAGGCGCTGCGACCGAAAAGCGCCGACTGCGGACCGCGCACCACCTCGATGCGCTCCACATCGATCAGCCTGGGATTCACGGTCAGCGAGCTGCCGGAGGTGCGGATGGCTTCGCCGGAAATATCCACGTCGTCCAAAAGCACCGCCACGTTCGGGCGTCCGCGGGTGGGCGAAAGGCCGCGCATGACCACGCGCACATCCTGCGGACCAAAGCCATTGTCGAAAATGATCCCCGCGCTCTGGCGGGCGATATCCTCAAGGCTCTCTATGCCCTGCATTTCCAGATCTTCCTGGCTGAAGGTGGTGATGCTGATCGGCACCTCTTGCAGCGATTCCTCGCGCTTGCGCGCCACCACCACGATTTCCTCGATATCCTGCGCGTGGATCGGAGCCGCCAGCGCCACCGCGCACACTCCCGGAATCAAGATTTTCAAGCGCATGTTGCGAAATAACTTCATTTGTGCGGCCCCCGAGCGACCAGCGCCAATTGATCGCAATTGTGCCACAGATGGGCGGCCGGTTAATTGTGTACAATCGCCCGCGCTTTGAAAGGCTCGCGCATTCCCGGTTTTTATCGCCTGACGCCGCGCGAGCGGGTTCAGACTGCGCTTGAGCACGGCCTGCTAAGCGAAGCGGACTGCAAAGACCTGGCCCGGGGAAGCATCACTCTGGATGCCACGCTCGCCGACCGGATGATCGAAAACGTCATTGGCGTGCTCGGCCTCCCGGTGGGCTTGGGGCTGAACTTCCTGATCAACGGACGCGAATACGTGGCTCCCATGGCGGTGGAGGAGCCCTCGGTCGTGGCGGCTCTCAGTGCCGCCGCCAAGCTGGCCCGCAAGGCGGGAGGCTTCCGGGCCGAAGCCGACGCCCCGGTGCTGATCGGACAGATCCAAGTGCTGAACGTTCCCGATCCGGCGCATGCCGCCGCCGACCTGCACTCGCGCCGCGAGGAAATCATCCGCTTGGCCAACAGCATCCATCCGCGCATGGCGGCGCGCGGCGGCGGCGTGGTGGATGTCGAAGTGCATCGTCGGGCGATGCCCGGCGGCGACGGGGAGATGCTGGTTCTGCATCTTCTGGTCGATACGCGCGATGCCATGGGCGCCAATCTGGTCAACAGCATGTGCGAAGGCGTATCGGCGCTGGTGGAAAGCATGAGCGGCGGACAGGTGTTCATGCGCATCCTCTCCAACCTGAGCGACCGCGCCCTGGCCCGCGCCGAAGTGGAAATTCCTCTGGAGCTGCTGGCCGGCAAGGAGCAAAGCGGCGAGGATGTGCGCGACGGCATCGCCATGGCGGCCGAGCTGGCGGCCGTGGATCCATACCGCGCGGCCACCCATAACAAAGGCATCATGAATGGCGTGGACGCCGTGGCCTTGGCCACCGGCAACGACTGGCGGGCCCTGGAGGCGGGCGCGCATGCCTGGGCAGCGCGCCACGGCCATTACACGGCGCTGTCGAAATGGTGGAGCAACGACCGGGGCGCTCTTTGCGGACGGCTGGAGATGCCGATCAAGGTGGGCATCGTGGGCGGCTCGCAGGAGGCCAACCCGGCCACGCAGCTTTTTCTGCGCATGATGCGCGTGGATTCGGCCCAGGAACTGGCGCAGGT
Organism: Gammaproteobacteria bacterium; assembly: GCA_965213995.1. Taxonomy (GTDB): domain Bacteria; phylum Pseudomonadota; class Gammaproteobacteria; order Steroidobacterales; family Foliamicaceae; genus Foliamicus. Next base: position 290,530 of record OZ243929.1, read on the forward strand.
GATGGCCGCCGTGGGCTTGGCGCAGAATTTCTCGGCGCTCAAGGCGCTGGTGACGGAGGGCATACAGGCGGGGCACATGACGCTCCACGCGCGCACGGTGGTGAAAGCTGCCGGAACGCCGCCGGAGCTGTTCGACCAAGTGCTGGAGCGGCTGATCGGCGACGGGGATGTCAAGGTCTGGCGGGCCCGGGAAGTGCTGGGCGAACTTGAGCGCAAGCGCGAGCTTCCGGAGATGGACGAGGCGGCCAGGAAACGCTTGGGCGTGGCCAAGGGCAAGCTGATCCTGCTGGGCGAGCATGCCGCGGTGTTCGGGCAGCCGGCGCTGGCCTGCCCGGTTCCGGCGCATGTGCGGGCTCAGATCAGCGACAGCGAAGACGGCATTCACATGGTGGTTCCCGCGTGGGGCCTGGAATACCGGCTGGCGCCCGGCCGCAGGCGGCGCCCCTGGGAGCGCTCGGCCTACCAGATCCTCGAAGAGCTCGGCCTTGAGGACGAGCATATGCGGATTTCGGTATTCTCGGATCTGCCGCGCGGCATGGGGCTGGGCTCGTCGGCCGCCATGGCGGTCGCCATCATCCGCGCCATGAGCAAGCGTTTCAACCTGAACTTAAGCGTTGAGCGGGTCAACGAGATCGCTTGGCAATGCGAGCAGTTCGCGCACGGCTCGGCCAGCGGCGTGGACAACACGGTATCGGCCTACGAAACCACCATGCTCTACCGCAAGGGCGAGCCGCCGGAAGTGCAGCCGGTGATCGCCGGCGCCGACACCTGGCTGGTGATCGGGATCAGCAGCGAGGAAAGCCTCACCGCCGTGACCGTGGAAAACATCAATTCAGCGCGGAGCCTCAACCCCGGCCCCTACGACCGGATATTCAAGGAGATCGGGGATTTGGCGGAGGAAGCGCGCGGCTGCTTGGAGCAAGGCCGGCTTGAGCAACTGGGCGATCTCATGAATATCAACCATGGCCTGCTCAACGGGCTGCAACTGTCCACGCCCGAACTGGAGCAGCTGGTGGATGCCGCGCGCATGGGCGGCGCGCTGGGGGCCAAGCTGACCGGCGGAGGAGCAGGCGGCGCCATGGTGGCCTTGTGCGCCGAATCCTGCGGCCCGGTCCGCGAGGCCCTCGAAAAGGCCGGCGCCAAAACGATTTCGCTGAAGCTTGCCGCCGGCGGGGGGCAGGTGGAGCTGGCGCCGTGAACAGGTCCGAAAACCTGGTGCTGGTGGATGCAAGCGACCGGCGGATCGGCATGGCGGAAAAGATGGAATGCCATGTGGGCGACGGCCTGCTTCACCGAGCCTTTTCTGTATTCATATACGGCCCGGACGGGCGCGTTCTGCTGCAGCAGCGCAGCGCCGCGAAACCGCTCTGGCCCCTGTACTGGTCGAATGCCTGCTGCGGGCATCCGCGGCCCGGCGAAGCCGTGCGGCGCGCCGCCAAACGGCGCACGCAGGAGGAATTCGGCATTGATTGCCGCCCTCGTTTCCTCTACAAATTCCAATACCAGGCGCGATACTCCGAGCGCCTCTCCGAACACGAGCTCTGCCATGTTTTCGAGAGCGACTACAGCGGCGACCCCGCTCCGGACCCTGCGGAAATTGCCGCGTGGCGCTGGATCGCCCCGGCCGCGCTCAGCCGCGAGGTCGAAAGCCACCCCGAACGCTTCTCCCCCTGGATGAAGCTCGAATGGGCCGAAATCCGCCGCCGCCGCTCGTAAAGCCTTGCGTCCGCGCGGGATGCCCTCGCCCTGTGCTTGCCCCCGCCTCGCGGGAGACGCATGAACCCATCCATGGGGCTTGGCGGCATGGATGCCGCCACGGAGCCCGCAGGGATGCGCTTGTCGGCGTCTCCGGGGAGGCGGAGCGGCAAAGCGGCCGAAGGGTTAGCAGCCAGAGCCCCAAGGAGCCCGCAGGAATGCGTTTGCCGGTCGGCGCCGGCAGGACAAGCGGTCAGGAGCGGATGCCGCCTTGGGCGAGGGTTGCCGGGTCGAGGATTTCCGCCAGTTCCTTCTTTGAGAGATCGGTTTCCTCAGCGGCCACCTCGATAACCGGGCGGCCTTCGGCATAGGCCTTCTTGGCGATTGCCGCCGCCTTGTCGTAGCCGATAATCGGATTCAGCGCGGTCACCAGGATCGGATTGCGTTCCAGCATGCCTCGAAGCCGCTTCTTATTGACCGTGAGCCCTGCGACCGCCTTGTCCGCCAGCATGACGCAGGCCCGCGACAGGATCATCACGCTTTCCAGCGCATTGCGCGCGATCATCGGCAGCATCACGTTGAGCTGGAAATTGCCGGCCTGCGCGCCCGCCGTGATCGCTGCGTCATTGCCGATGACCTGGGCCGCCACCTGCATGACGGATTCGCAGGCCACCGGGTTGACCTTGCCGGGCATGATGCTGGAGCCCGGCTGAAGCGCCGGAAGCCCAATCTCGCCCAAACCGGCCAATGGCCCGGAATTCATCCAGCGCAAATCGTTGGCAATCTTCATCAAGGCCACCGCCAGAACCTTCAGCTGCCCGGACAGCTCAACGATCGTTTCCTGGCCGGCAAGGGCCGCAAAGCGGTTATCGACGGGCTCGACCATAAGCCCGGTCTTTTCGCTGATCCACCGGCAGGCATGCCCCGCCATGTCCGGATTGGCGTTAATGCCGGTGCCGACCGCCGTGCCGCCCAGCGCGATTTTGCGGAGCCGTGTTTCCAGCACGGCCGCGATCCGATCGGAGCAATCGCGCGCTTGCGCCGCCCAGCCCCCCATTTCCTGCCCCAGCGATACGGGCATGGCATCCATAAGATGGGTGCGGCCGGTCTTGATCACGTCCTTTAATTCCTCGGCCCGGCCTTCGATGGCGCCGGCCAGGTGCCCCAAGTCCGGCAGAAGCCTTTCCTGCACTTCCAAGGCCGCCGACAGATGAAGCGCCGAGGGGATCACGTCGTTGCTGCTCTGCCCCATGTTCACGTGGTCGTTCGGATGCACCTTGAGCCGCCCGCGGCTCGCCACGTTGGCGATCACCTCGTTGGCGTTCATGTTGCTGCTGGTGCCGGAGCCGGTCTGGAACACATCCACCGGGAAGTGCTCGTCGAAAATGCCGTGCATGACCCGGTCGGCGGCGTTGATGATGGCTGTGGCCCTGGCCTTGTCGAGCAGCCCCAAGCCCCCGTTCGCCGCCGCGCAGGCGCCCTTGACGAGGGCCAAGGCGCGGATGAACGCCCGCGGCATCACCTTGCCGCTAATCTGAAAGTTTTCGACGGCGCGCTGGGTGCTGGCGCCCCAAAGCGCATCGGAAGGAATTTTCATCGCCCCCATGCTGTCGCGTTCCGTTCTGAATTTGGCCATCGGCGCCTCCCGGTGAAGTATGATGCGCGCGTGGTGGAGTATAGCCGCGCAGCCAACAAGCGTCCGCATCCGGCATCCGATCATTCGCTCGGCGCATTGGGGCCGCTGGACGGGCGTTACGCCGCCGCCGTCCGGCCTTTGGCCGCGCTGTTTTCCGAAGCGGGGCTGATCCGGCAGCGGCTGAAGGTCGAGCTGGCTTGGCTCAAAGCATTATGCGCGGAGCCGTCGTTCGCTCCCGCAGCGCCGCTTGAGGAAGATGAAAGCGCTTTTCTTGACGCTTTGGAAAGCGAGCTCGGGCGCGCCGCAACGCAACGCGTGAAGGCGCTGGAAGAGCGGACGCGCCACGACGTGAAGGCTGCGGAGCTCTACTTGGCGGAACGTTTCGCGGAGCACGGCGGCCTTGAAAAGCGCATCCCGATGCTGCACTTCGCCTGCACCAGCTGGGATATCAACAGCAGCGCGTACGGGGTCATGCTCAAGCGCGCCCGCGGGGAAATCCTAAGCCCGGCCTTGAGGGGCGTGATCGCGCAGCTTGAATGCATGGCCCGCGAGCATGCCGGCCAGCCGATGCTGGCGCGCACCCACGGGCAGCCGGCCAGCCCCACCACGCTGGGCAAGGAGCTGGCCGTGTTCGCTCACCGGCTCAAGCGCCAGATTGCGGTTTTCGAGAGCGTTCCGGCGCTGGCCAAATGCAGCGGCGCCACCGGCAACTACAACGCCCACTACGCGGCCTGCCCGCAGGTGGACTGGCCGGATTTCAGCCGCCGCTTCCTGGCGGGCCTGGGGCTGGAGCAGAATCCGGTCACCACGCAAATCGAGCCGTACGACTGGCTTTCCGAGTACTGCGACGCGCTGGCCCGGATCAACCGCATCCTTATCGACTTCAGCCGCGATGCCTGGACCTATGTGTCGCTGGGCTATTTCCGGCAAAAGGCCGTGAGCGGCGAGACCGGCTCATCGACGATGCCGCACAAGGTGAACCCCATCAATCTGGAAAACGCCGAAGGCAACTTGGGGCTGTGCAATGCGCTGCTGGGCCATTTCTCCTCCAAGCTGCCTATCTCCCGGCTGCAGCGGGACCTGAGCGATTCCACCGTGCTGAGGAATCTGGGCGTGGCTTTGGGGCACGCTTTGGCGGCTTGGACGGAAACGGGCAAGGCTTTGGAAAAAATTTCGCCCGATCCGCAGCGGATGGCGGCGGACTTGGATGGCGCTTGGGAAACGCTCGCCGAAGCCGTGCAAACGGTAATGCGCGCCCACGGCATGGAAGATGCCTACGATAAACTCAAACATTTCTCAAGAAATCAAAGTATTACGCAAAATTCCTTGCATGGGTTTATAAGAGAAATCGAACTGCCGGACGCGGCCCGCGAAGCGCTTCTGGCGCTCACCCCGGCCCGCTACACCGGCATTGCGCGAGAGCTGGCGGAGTGAGCGCCCGCCATGGCCGGCATGGCAATGGTGGCGCTTTCCGGCGGGGTGGATTCGGCGGTGGCGGCCTTGCGCCTGCTCGATGCGGGCCATCGGGTGGAAGCCTTGCACATGACCAACTGGGAGGAGCCGGACGGAAGCTGCCCCGCCGCGGATGACTTGCGCGCGGCCCAAGGCGTCGCAAAGGAGCTGGGCATCGTTCTTCATCATCTGAACTTCGCCGAGGAGTACCGGCGGGACGTGTTCGAGTCCATGCTCAGCGAATGCCGGGCGGGGCGCACGCCCAATCCCGATGTGGGCTGCAACCGCCGCATCAAGTTCGGCGCCTGCCTGCGCATGGCCGAGCGGCTGGGCGCGGAACGCCTCGCCACGGGGCATCACGCCCGGCTGGACTTTGCCGGCGAAAGCGTCCGGCTGCTGCGGGGCAAGGACCGGAACAAGGATCAGACCTATTTCCTGCACGCGGTTCGGGGCGAGGCGTTCCGGCGGTGCCTGTTTCCGGTGGGCGAGCTGGACAAAAAGCAGGTGCGCGCGATTGCCCGCCGCCGCGGGCTGCCGAACTACCGGCGCCCGGACAGCACGGGCATCTGCTTCGTGGGCGAACGGGCCTTTCCGCAGTTCATCGCCCGGCATATCCCGGCGCAGCCCGGCCCCATCGTGACGCTTGCCGGCAAGCGCGTGGGAGAGCACGCCGGCTTGGCCGCCTACACGATCGGCCAGCGGCGGGGTTTGCGGCTAGGCGGAATGAAAGGCTGCGGGCCGGAGCCGTGGCATGTGGTGCGAAAGGATCTAAGCGCCAATGCATTGGTGGTGGCGCAGGGGCACGATCATCCCCTGCTCTATAGCCGCCGGGCCGAGGTGCGCGGCCTGCGCTGGATCAACGGCGCGCCGGCCGGCTTCGCCAAGGGCGCGCGGCTGAGCGCCAAGACGCGCTACCGCCAGAACGATGCCGGCTGCGTTGCCCGAGCGCTGGCGCCCGCCCGCTGCCTAGTGCGGTTCGACGCCCCGCAATGGGCGGTCACGCCGGGGCAGTACCTGGTGTTCTATAACGGCCAGGAATGCCTAGGCGGCGGGGTGATCGAACGCGCCGAAGCCTAACCGGCAAAGCCGGGCGGCGGCGCGCCGCGGGCTAGCTGCGTCAAGCCTGCTGCTGGATGCGCTTCAGCTCGCGGCGGAAGCAGCGCAGCGTGGCGGGCGCCAGCGATAGCACGATAGTGCCGTAAATCAGCGGCACGGCCGCAAACGCCAGCGCCAAGCTCTTGGCGCCCGTCACGCCCGGGAGAAGCGATTCCAGAAACGCATCGAGCGACGCGAAGCCGGTGCCGCCATTGAACCAGTCGGACAGCCAGCCGACGGTGGACGGCCCCAGCACCAAGCCGGTAATGCTGATGGCCATGTAATAAACGGCGGCGATCTGGCCGCGGAATTGGGCCGGCGTAATCATCAGCAAGGCGGTGAGGCCGGTGGCGGTGGTGGTGGCGATGCCCATCAGGCTTATGCCCATCACGATGAACGCCGAGGTGGCGTCCGGCATCAGGGCGATTAAAACCCCGGTGGGCACGAACACGAACGCGCCCGCCACCGCGATCAGCAACGGGGCGATATCATGCCCTTTCCTGACCAAGTAATCCGACAGCGCCCCGGCAGCGAAAACGGTTCCCGGCGCGCATACCAGCGTGACCACGGCCTTGATCTGGGCGAATTCCGGCGTGTCCATGCCCCAGGTTCGGGAAAACACCGGCGCCATCCATAAATGCGTGTAGGCCACCGTGGTCATCAGGCAGAACGGCAGCACGAACGTAAGGAACGTGCTCCAGCGCGAAAATAAATGCCGGAGCATGTGCCAAGGCGCGGTGGAAGCGCCCTGCTTGATATCGCGGCGCACGGGCTCGCGCACCGTCAGCATCGCCAAGGCCAGCAGCAGTCCAGGCAGCCCCACGATAATGAACACCGCCTGCCAAGGCCTGATGGCGCCCACTAGCGGCCAGTTCAGCACCTCCACGCCGCGCAGCGCGGCCAGCAAGGCGCCGATCCCGAAATAGGCAAAGGCGGTGCCCAAGGACAGCGCCGTGGAGTACACGGCTATGGCCTTGCCGCGCCTCTCCTTGGGGAAGCTGTCGGCGATCATCGACATGGCGCAAGGGCTCAAAGCCGCCTCGCCCACGCCCACGCTCATGCGCAGCAGGAATAGCTGCAAATAGTTGCTCGCCAGCCCGCACAGCGCGGTGGCGCCCGACCACAAGGCGATGGCGCAGGCCACCAGTTTCACGCGCTGCGTGCGGTCCGCCAGCCAGCCCAGCGGCAGGCCCATGGTGGCGTAGAAAATGCCGAAGGCCAGCCCCAGCAGCAGCCCCATCTGGCCATCGCTTAAACCCAGATCGGCCTTGATCGGCTCCACCAGAAGGCCGACCACGGTGCGGTCGATATAGGAAATGAAGTAGGCCAAGGTGAGCAGCACCACCATGTACCAGGCGCGCGCCGGACGGGGATACGGCGCTTTGTTGGGGCTATTCATAAAATGCTGACCTCCGGCCCGACAGGCTCTCCTTTCATGCTACAGCACTGTACACCCATGTTGCGCCCTATGCTCCGCAAAGCGCATGAACCGCTTACGCCGCGCGGCGTGCTATGATGCGGGGCTAGAGCAGCCAGCCCTTGCATGGAGCAAATTCCCATGGCCAGCGATTCAAGCGACCGCCCCGATGCGCTGCCTTGCCCGGACGACTTAACGGAACCCGCGTCGGCGAAGCGGCCCGCCACTTACCAGGATGTGCTTGATGCGCCGCCCAATAGGGTGGCGGAAGTTCTAGGCGGCGCCCTCTACACTTCCCCCCGGCCCGCCTCGCCTCATGCCGGCGCCGCCTCGGGGCTGGGCGCCACCCTCGGCAATCCTTTCCAATACGGTCGGGGCGGCCCCGGCGGCTGGTGGGTCATCGACGAGCCGGAGCTGCATTTGGGCGACGATATCGTGGTGCCCGACCTGGCCGGATGGCGGCGCGAACGCATGCCGGAATATCCTGATGTGCCCTATTTTTCGCAAGCGCCGGATTGGATTTGCGAAGTGCTCTCGGCCTCCACCCGGGCGCTGGATGAGGGCGTGAAGAAGGCGATCTACGCCCGCGAAGGCGTGCCGCATCTCTGGTTTGCGGAACCTCGCGAGCGCTGGCTGGCCGCTTACGCCTTGCGCGGCAAGCGCTACGCCCTGCTCCGCAAGCTAGCCGGCAACGCCTCCGTGTCGCTGCCTCCCTTCGATGCCGTCGCCTTCAACCTGGGCGACCTATGGCTCGCCGCCCCGCGCTAGCCCGCTGCCCCGGCCCCCGGCTGCTCCGGGACCGGCGCGCTATTGATCCTGCTCAATCATTTCATCGGCCCCGGCCATGCGGGCCCGTGGGAGCCGCTGCGGCTGCGCCTGATCCTCTCAAGGCAGCCCGCAAAGCAATGCCGACAGCAATCCTAGCCGCAAGGGACCGATTAGACGCAAAATAAAGTATGATTCCAGAAATAAGAATTTCATGCGGGAGACAACATGCAGATATCCGAACGCGGTCAAATCACCATACCGAAACACCTCCGGGATCGTTTCGGAATGCATCGTAACGTGGAAGTGGAAGTCAGCCCCACTTCCCAAGGCCTTCTCATCAGAAAGCGAACCAAAGCGCAGCATCCTGTGGACCAGGTCTATGGATTTCTGGACAAGGACGCTCTCGGCAAAGGAGTTAGCGTTGACGACTACGTCGAGGAGATTCGCGGGGGGTGATCACCGCCGTTGACACCAACATCCTGCTCGATGTTTTTGTGCCCGGGCAGCAGCATGGCCAGCAATCGAAGAAACGGCTGGCCGATGCCTACGATGCCGGCGCCCTCATCGTGTGCGATCTCGTCTATGCGGAGCTGGTCCCGGCATTCCATGACCGGACCTCGCTCGACGGCGCGCTGCAGGCAATCGGATCCCGCTTGTCGTCCATCACCTCGTCGGTTTCCTACGAGGCGGGGCTGCGCTGGAAGCAATATCGAAGCAAAGGCGGCCCTCGGGGGCGCATACTTACGGATTTTCTCATCGGCGCTCACGCCGCAGCCGAGGCCGACATGCTCCTTACGCGCGACCGTGGATTCTTCTCCACCTATTTCCCGGAGCTTAAGAGGGCCGAGGCGAAGCAGCTCTCGCGAACGCAGTAAGAAGCACAGGCGTTGCGCGCCGTGCTGCGCCCAATGCGAGTGCTGGCTTGCGATTTATGCCTTACCAAACTAACATCAGGGTAAGGAGCGGAGATAACCATGCTTGTTAAAGTCACATCGAAGCGCCAGGTCACCTTTCCAAAGCGCGTGCTCGACGAATTGGGCGTAGGGCCTGGCGACCGCTTGGAGCTGGTGGCCAGCGCGCAGGGATTCCTCCTGCGCCCGCGCCGCATTGATCGCTCGCTTTTAGGAACGCTGGGCGACAAGATACCCGACACCCATCCGCCCTTCGATATCCGGGCTTTCAGGGACCGCCGGGAGCAAGGGCATGGCCCTTCTGTACGGGATTGACACGTCGATTCTGGTCAGGCTGGCGGCGCGAAAGCCACAGCGTGAGTTCGAAGCGTGCGTCCGCCAACTCGCAGGGCTGGCGGAGGAGCGCGGCTGCCGCCTGCTTGCTTCCAATCAGGCCATAGGCGAAGCCTACGCAGCTCTCATGCATCACTATGCGATCAGCAGCCGGGATGCCAAGGCAGGGCTTTCGGATACGCTAACCAGCGGCCTCGTCGAGCCTCTTAACGGAAAAACAGCGCTTGAGGCTCTGGCGGCTTCCAGCGCGCCCGGCCTGTTCGACCGCCTGATCGCCGACGACTACGCGAAAGCAGGCTTGGAAACGCTGACTCTGGACCGCAAGATGGCATCGCTTCCCGGTGCCAGGCTTCCCTGAGCAAGCTACCCGCCCCGTCACTGGAAAAGAATGAAAAAACTGCTGAACGGTGTAAGGCCCCAGTTGTCTGGTTCTCGGCTTTACCAGATCAGGGCGCGCACTGCACATTCATTGCAGCCATGCGTCAAGAAGGCTTGTCAAGATCATTACACTCTACGAGCCATCACCCTTGGTCTGGCAGGATTTCAAATACAGGAGGGCAAGCAATGGCTAATAAAGCGCCATGGACAGAGACGTTCATCAACAAGAAAGTCACCTACCATGCGGAAATCGACGGCGAGTTGATTCTTGTGCAGAACGTGCCGGCGCGGGTCAACATTGAAACCGGAGAAAAGATGTTTTCCCCCGATACCATGGAACGGCTGCACAAGCTTGTCCGAAGCCGGAGCCAGCCCGCGCACACCATTGAAATGCCGGTATACGAGTATGCCTGAGCTAAGGGGAATGGCTGATGCATAAATACGAAATTATTCTCTATTGGAGCAACGAGGACCAGGCATTCATTGCGGAAGCGCCTCAATTGCCGGGATGCATGGCGCATGGCGACAGCCAGGATGCGGCGCTCAAAAACGTCAACAACGCGATGCAACTGTGGATTGATACGGCGCGGGAATTTGGCGATCCGATCCCGGACCCCAAGGGCGAACGCCTGATGTTCGCTTGACCCTTTGGCTCGCCCAAATTGAACTCTCGGGGCGGGACGAAAAAAGCATGCCTACAAGGTGTATAGCCGGTGTGTGTCACGCACGAACGTTGATATTGACGATGCGCCCTGCGCGGAAGTGATGCGCCGGTTCCAGCTTGCGACCAAGAAACAGGCGGTGAATCTGACGCTGCGGACGCTGGCTTCCGAGCCCATGACCAAGAAGGAAGCTCGGTCTTTGCGCGGGAGCGGGTGGGATGGCAGTCTTGAGGCCATGCGCGCAACACGCTCGCCTTGATCCTGATCGACACTTCCGCTTGGATTGAATTCCTGCGCGACACCGGGTCTTCGGTTTACAACCGGGTTGACACCCTGATCGGCAGTGAAATCGCCATCTGCGATCCAGTGCGCATGGAAGTTCTGGCGGGTGCCCGCGATTCAGGGCATTTGCAGCAACTGCGGAAGGAAGCATTTCGAGGCACTTCAAGTCCGCGAGCCCAAAGTGCGCTACGAAGTCGCGGCCCGCTTGGACGATTTGCTGGCCCGGGTTTGAAACGGCCTCGCCGGACGCCCCCCTGTCCGCTTTAGCCGGTGTGCCCGCTGGGGATCAATCGCCTGGTTCGGATTGTCCGGCGACCGCGCGGCGGATAGCGGCGCGGGGCGCTATTGCTCCTGCTCGACCATTTCATAGACCTCGACCATGTGGCCGGTGGGGGCGCGCAGCAGAATGGTCATGGCGCGGCCCGTGCGCGACGGACCGTAAGGCTTGATGATGTCCACGCCATGCTCCACGGCGCGGTCGTAAACATCGGAGATATTCTTGCCCATATGCACCAGCACGACGCTGCCGTAGGCCGTTCCTGTCTCAGGCATTTCAAGCGTGGGGAAATCCGGGGCGTCTTCCACCATGAGCAGCGCGAACATGGCCCCCTCCTTGGACGTGAAGATAGTGAAGTAAGTGGTGGAATCCTCGTTCCAGCCGAGCGGATGGGAATAGCCGGTGCGCGGCTCCGGGTCGCCGGCGTAGTCGAAGCCCATCACGTCCCTCCAGAAGGTGACGGACGGCTCAAGATCGGACAGGCGGGCCATCACCGCGGTGCGTATGAAGGTGGCGTAGCCCTCCTCGCTCTCATGGCTGTCGGCCCGGGCGCCGGCGAACACTAAAACGCCGGCAAGCGCTAGAAGAAGTTTCCGCATCGGTATGCTCCCTGTTTCGGTTCGCGCACAGTATAAGCGCGGCGCGTGGCCGGGGCGCCCTGGACCGAGGAATTCACTTGGCAGTCACTCGTCGAGCGCGGCGGGCGATAGCCTCCGCCCAACCCAGGCGAAATACACGGCCGGGATCACCAGAAGCGTCAGCGCCACCGTCGAAACCATTCCGCCCAGCATGGGCAGGGCGATACGGCGCATCACGTCCGCGCCAAGCCCGTCGCTCAGAAAGATCGGCGCCAGGCCTGCCAGCACGGTGATCACCGTCATGAGAATCGGGCGAAGACGCAGCGCCGAGCCGGCGCTGATCGACAGCGCGAGCGCCTCCCGGTTGGCGGGCTTGTCCTCGCGCACATGATTATCGATGTACATGACCATGACCACCGCAGTCTCCGCCGCGACCCCGCCAAGCGCAATGAAGCCCACGGCCACGGCCACGGACAGGTTGTAACCGGCCAGCCATACCGCCCAGAGCCCGCCGATCAGGCCGAACGGCAGCGACAGCATGATCATGGCGGTGCGGTCGAAGCGGCCGAAGTGCAGCATGAGCAGCAGGAATATCAGCCCGACGACCGCAGGCACCGCGATATTGAGCCTTGCGTCCGCCGCTTGGATCTGCTCGTACTGGCCCGACCACTCGATGACGTAGCCGGGAGGCAGGTCCACGCTGCGGCCCACAAGGCTGCGAGCCTCCGACACGTAGCCGCCTAAGTCGCGCCCCTCAATATCCACGAACACCCAACCGGTCAGCCGCGCGTTCTCCGAGCGGATCATCGGAGGCCCTTCGGTGAAGGACAGGCGGGCCAGTTCGCCGAGAGGGATATGCGCCCCGGCGGGCGTTGGAACCAGGATGTCCTCAAGGTCGGCGCGGGTCTCGCGGAACGGCCAGTCGTAGCGCAGCATGATGTCGTAGCGCTCGCGCCCTTGGACGCTCTCGGCCAGCTTCATGCCTCCGAGAGCGGTCTGGATTACCGACTGGAACACGCCCATGTCGATATTGCGCCGCGCGAGCTCGGAGCGGTCCGGCAGGATTTCGAGGTAGTTGCCCCCCAGGACCCGGTCGGCAAGCGCCGCGCGCGTCCCGGGCACCGTGCCCACAACCGCCTCCACCTCGCGGGCGAGGCGCTCGAGTTCGCCTAGATCGTCGCCGGTGATCTTCACGCCCACCGGCGTGCGCACGCCGGTCGAGACCATGTCCATGCGGATATTGATCGGATAGCCCCAGGAATTGAACAGGCCCGGCATCTGAAGGCGGCTGTTCAGATCTTCGATGAGTTTCTCCGGGGTCATTCCGCCGCGCCATTCCGAACGCGGCTTCAGGCGGATCCAAGTCTCGATCATCGTAAGCGGCGCCGGATCGGTGGCGGTGTCCGCCCGTCCGGCCTTGCCGAAAACGCTCTCAATCTCCGGCGCCGCCGCGATCACCCGGTTGGTCTGGCCAAGGATTTCGCGGATCTTCGTGGAGGACACGCCCGGGCCAACTTCCCGAACCGCCCGGACCACGGCGCGCCGGCGGGTATCGCGATCGGCCTCCGCGCCTAGCTCCGACAGCCTCCGGCTCGCATTCTCGACCATCACGATCGAGGCGTCCACCATCGTGCCGATGGCGAGGGCGATGCCGCCCAGCGACATGATATTGGCGGTTATCCCCTGCGCGGACATGACCACGAATGCTCCGAGCACCCCCAGAGGCAGCGTGATCAGAACCGCCACGGCGGAACGCAGATGCAATAGGAAAACAAAGATCACCAGCGCCACCGCGATCCCCTCTTCGATCAGCTTGCGGCTGAGGTACGAGCCAGCCCCTTCGATGAGGGGCGCGCGGTCGTAGGTCGTGACGATGCGGACGCCTTCGGGCAGCCCGCGCTGCAAATCCTCAAGCTTTGCCTTGACGCGCCGGATCACGTCCAAAGCGTTCTCGCCGTCGCGCATCACGACGATGCCGGCCACGGTCTCGCCCGCGCCGTTGAGGTCCGCGATGCCGCGCCGCAAAGCCGGGCCTTCGACAATCCGCGACACATCGGCGAGGGTGACAGGCGTTCCATCCTCCGCGTACACCACGACCTGCTCCAGATCGAGCCGGTCCTCCACGTAACCGGACGAGCGGATCACGAACTCGCTTTCGCCCTGTTCGAGAACGCGCCCGCCCACTTGGCTGGACGCGGCGCCCTCCGGCGACTGCGAATCGAGCTTGGCAAGCCCTTCGCGCAGGTTGGCCTCGGAATCAAGCATGAACTGGCCGCTCACGACCACCCTCGAGGCCGGCCACTGTCCCGGCGGCCTCCGCATAGACCGGCAGGCGCTCGATCACCTCGCGGTTCCCGGCCAGTTGATCGATGGCGGCAGCCTGCATGCCGTCGGAAATCAGCCGCTGCCGCACGGAATCGATGCGCGTTCCGCGGCCTGCCTCAAGCGCTGCAAGAAAATCCTTCTGCGCGGCAATCAAAACGGGGCTGTAAACGCGGTAGAGCAGCGCGCCGCGCGCCACCTCGTCGCCCTCGGCGCGCACAGCAAGATCTTCGATCCAGCCTTCCAGCCGGGAAACCGAAACCGTCTCCAGCCTTTCATTGCTGACCACGTTTCCGAAAGCCCGCACCGACTGCTTAAAGCGCGCGATCTCCACGGCGGCCGTGCGCACGCCCATGGTCTGGATCATCTCCGGGGGCACCTGCACTATCGGCCCCGGGGCCGGACCGGATTGCGGCTGCATCGAGGCCGCGACCAGGCCCATGCCGCAAATAGGACAGCTGTGCCCGGCATCGGCGGAAACGATATGCGGATGCATTGGGCACGCATACAGCGGCTCCGCTACGGGCGGCGCCGGAGACATAACCTGCTCCGGCATCGAACCAGGACTGCTTTCGCCGCAGCTGGCGATTGCGAGGACGGACAACAGCAAAACGGCGAAATGCCAATTTCGGCGCGGACAAAGAGAGCGTTCCGCCGTGCGGGAAGGCAGGATTCCTTTCCTCCCGGGAAACTTGCGCAAGCGCGCAAACTGCATGGCCTCCAAGGCCTCGTTGCGGGCGGCGCTCCGCCTCGCCTGCTCTGAACGGGCGGCCCGCGCGCTGCGGAAATTCGCCGTGCTGCGATTCGCCATGCCGGGTCTCAAGGGAGGCGTGACACAAGGCATCCTCGGCAAATGCCTCACCTGCATGTCCAGGCAAGCCTTCCGGGCAATGGCAGGCCGATGCCGAATGCGCGGCCAGAACGGCGCAGGCCAAGATAGGGAATAGATGCCGAAAAGCCCTCATCTCATCTGAACGCCGATCAGCAGGATGGCCGCCGATAAGCCGAAATAGCCCGCAGTGCCGACCCATGGCCAGCGGGCCAAACTGTTTCTGCTATGCCCGCGCGGCGGCGCGCCGTAGAATACGGTTCCCATCCACTGGTTTCCGGCAAATTAGTTCCGCCTTTGCATGAATAACGAATGAAGACAGAAAATATTGGCAATCTCGAACTGGGCGGGCGCTCGCACCGCTATTTCGATATCACTTCGCTGGGTTCGGATGCGGTGGCCAGACTGCCGTTCTGCCGCAAGATCCTGCTCGAGAATCTGCTCCGCAATGCCGGGGGCGGCGCGCCCGCGGACGGGCTGGTGGAGGCGCTGAGCGGCGAGGCCGAACTGGAATTCCGGCCGGCGCGGGTCATCCTCCAGGACTTCACCGGCGTTCCCGCCGTGGTGGATCTGGCGGCGATGCGCGATGCCATGGAAGAACTGGGCGGCGATCCCGAGGCCATCAATCCGCTGGCGCCGGCCGAGCTGGTGGTGGACCATTCGGTGCAGGTGGATCACTATGCCAGCGCGGATGCCCTAGCTCGCAACAACCAATTGGAGTTCAAGCGCAATCGCGAGCGCTACGCCTTCCTGCGTTGGGGCCAGCGGGCATTCCGACAGCTCAAGGTGGTGCCGCCGAATACCGGAATCGTTCACCAGGTGAATCTGGAGCGGCTGGCCCGAGTGGTCTTCCGCGCCGGCGAGCCGGGCAATGAAACGCTTTATCCGGACACGCTGGTGGGCACGGATTCGCATACCACCATGGTCAACGCCCTAGGCGTGCTGGGCTGGGGCGTGGGCGGCATCGAAGCGGAAGCCGCCCTGCTCGGCCAGCCCATCACCATGCTGCCGCCTCCGGTCCTTGGCGTGCGCCTGCACGGGCGGCTGCGACCGGCGGCCACTGCCACCGACCTGGTGCTCACCGTGACGGAAGCGCTTCGCGAACGCGGAGTGGTGAGCTGGTTCGTCGAATTTTTCGGCGAAGGCCTGAGCGGGCTTCCGCTGGCGGATCGCGCCACTTTGGCCAATATGTCTCCGGAATTCGGCAGCACCTGCGCCATATTTCCCATTGATGCCGAAACCATCCGCTATCTGGAACTAACCGGCCGCGATAAGCGTCAGATTGCGCTGGTCGAGGCTTATGCCCAAGCGCAGGGGCTTTGGAGAACGGATCAAGGTCCCGAGCCGGCCTTCGACGATACGCTGGACATCGATCTCGATGCCGTGGTGCCCTCGATCGCCGGCCCTAAACGCCCTCAGGACCGCATTCCGCTCACCCGGTCGAAAGCATCGTTCGCCGCTGCGCTGAAGGAACGGGATGAGCCTGCAGTGGCCTTTGACGACGGGCAGCCGGGCGATGGCGCGGTGCTGATCGCGGCCATCACCAGCTGCACCAACACGTCCAATCCTTCGGTGATGATGGCGGCGGGAATGCTGGCGCGGGCCGCCCGGGAACGAGGTCTCAGGCCGCCCGGCTGGGTCAAGACGAGCCTGGCCCCGGGTTCCAGAGTGGTGACCCGCTACTTGGAATCGGCTGGCGTGCTGGGCGATCTGGCGGCGCTGGGCTTCGAGATCGTGGGCTACGGCTGCACCACCTGCATCGGCAACTCCGGGCCGTTGCGCGAAGATATCGCGCGCCGCGTTCAGGAAACGGGCCTGGGCGGATGCAGCGTGTTGTCCGGCAACCGCAATTTTGAGGGCCGCATCCATCCGCTGGTCTATTTCAATTATCTGGCCTCCCCTCCCCTGGTGGTGGCCTGGGCGCTGGCCGGGCGCATGGATCTGGATCTGGAGCGGGACCTGCTGGGCCGCGATTCCGCCGGCCGGCCGGTCTATTTGCGCGATATCTGGCCCGATCCCGCCGCCGTGCAGGCCGAAGTGGCGCGCCATGTGCAAGCGGGCCAGTTCGAGCGGGGCTACGCCGGCGTTTTCGATGGCGACGAGCGCTGGAACACGCTGGACAGTCCCCAAAGCAAGCGCTATCCCTGGGACGGCGAATCCACCTATGTGCGCCGCCCGCCGTTCTTCGAGGGCATGGCGGCCCGGCCGGTCGAGCCGCAAGCAGTGAAGTCGGCGCGGGCGCTGGCCCTGCTTGGAGACTCCGTCACCACCGACCATATTTCCCCGGCCGGCGCCATCGCGGCCAAATCGCCCGCCGGCCAATGGCTCAGCGAGCAGGGCGTCGAGCCTGCCGACTACAACTCCTACGGCTCGAGGCGCGGCAACCACGAGGTGATGCTGCGCGGCACCTTCGCCAATATCCGCCTGCGCAACCGGCTGGCGGGCGGCGTGGACGGCGGCTGGACCCGCATGCAGCCGGAAGGCGAGCTGCTGAGCATCTACGACGCGGCCATGCGCTACCGCGAGCGGAATACGCCGCTGGTGGTGCTGGCGGGCAAGGAATACGGCTCCGGATCGTCGCGGGACTGGGCCGCCAAAGGCCCTGCGCTCATGGGCGTGCGCGCCGTGATCGCCTCCAGCTTCGAGCGCATCCACCGTTCCAACCTGGTGGGAATGGGCGTGCATCCGCTGGAATTCCCGGATGGGGCCAATGCCGCCGAACTGGGGCTGGACGGCAGCGAGAGCTACGATATCGGCGCGCCGAACGGCGCCGATGTGAAGGTTTGCGCCACTCGCGCCGATGGCTCCAAGGTGGAGTTCGCGGCCCGCTCGCGAATCGATACCCCCAAGGAACGCGAATACTTCCAGCACGGAGGCATCCTCCCCTACGTGCTGCGCCGACTGGCCTCCCCAGCGGATTAGCCCGCATATTGCATCAAGCCGCTTGTTGCCTTCCTTCGTTTTCTCGATGAGTCAACGGCTTATGCCCAGATTGCCTGCTTTCCGCCTAATGCGAAACGCGCATGCCGCGTTCCCGCTGGCCTTTTGCCCGCCTGCGCGCATAGGCGCTTGCCCTCGCCCTTTGCTTGCCCCTGCCTCGCGGGAGACGCATGACTACTTGAAGCTTGACCTGCATAGGTCAAGAACCCATCCATGGGGCTCGGCGGCGGCTCCTGCCGCCGACGCTCCCGCGAGGCAGGGGCAAGCAAAGGGCTTTAGCTGGCGCAAAACGGTGCAATATGCGGGTTAGCGTTCCGGTCAATTCGCGTGGCTGGGCTTCCCTTCCCGCCCCCCGCGAGGGATGGAGGCAAGAAGGAAAGCATGCCATTTCTCGATGCTGGGGATAAAAGTTGGAATTGATTGATATTGGGGCGAATCTGGCGGATGCGTCGTTCGATCCGGACCGGGAGGCGGTGATCGAGCGGGCGGCGGCGGCGGGCGTGCGGCGCATGGTCGTGACGGGCACAGGACTGGATGAATCGGAGAGCGCGCTGGCATTGGCGGAGGGGCGACCGGCTGCCTTGCGATGCACGGCGGGGATCCATCCGCACTTGGCGACGCAGTGGACGGATGCGCCGCAAGAGGCGCGCGGGCGGCTCGGCGGGGTGCTAGGCAACAAGCTGGCGGTGGCGGCGGGCGAGTGCGGGCTGGACTACTTCCGCAATCTTTCGCCGCCTCGCGCGCAGCGCGCGGCGTTCGCGGGGCAGCTCGAACTAGCGGCGGAGCACGGCAAGCCGCTCTTTTTGCACCAGCGCGACGCGCATGACGACCTCCTCGCCATGCTGAAGGAGCACCAAGCCGCGAGGCTCGGCGGCGTGGCCCATTGCTTCACCGGCGGACCGGAGCAAGCGGAGAGCTACCTCGGCCTAGGGCTTTACATCGGCATCACCGGCTGGATCTTGGACGAGCGGCGGAACCACGATCTGCTCAAGGCGATTCCCCTGATTCCGCTCGACCGCGTGCTGCTGGAAACCGACAGCCCCTACCTGCTGCCCCGCCACCCGGACGTAAAGCCGCGCCGGAAACGCCGCAACGAACCGTGCTTCCTTCCCTGCGTGGCGCGCGAAGTGGCGCGGCGCATGGGAATCGATGCCGAAGAACTTGCCGCCGCCGCCTGCCGCAATGCGCAGGCGCTGTTCGGCTGGCCCAACGCCGAGCAATCGGATCAGCAAATTGCGTCTGGCCGTTTCGACAGGCAAGCGCTTGGCTGACCATTCCCGAACCTAGCCCGGCTCGCTGCGCCATAGGCACGCTATGCCTGCACCCTCGCTCGCCCTCGCCCTTTTCTTGCCCCTGCCTCGCGGGAGACGCATGACTACTTGAAGCTTGACCTGCATAGGTCAAGAACCCATCCATCGGGCTCGGCTGGGGCATCCTGCCCCAGACGCTCCCGCGAGGCAGGAGCAAGCAAAGGGCTTTAGCTGGCGCAGATTGGTGCAATATGCGGGCTAGCCCGATCCGGAGAAGAACCCATGAGCGAAGAGATCATTTTTTATACCAATCCGAGGTCGCGCGGACAGATCGCGCGCTGGATGCTGGAGGAGGCCGGCGCCGAATACCGCACCGAGGTGCTGCAGTACGGCGAGGAAATGAAATCGGAGCGGTTCCTGGCGATCAATCCAATGGGCAAGGTGCCGGCCATCCGGCATGGCGAAGCGGTGGTCACCGAATCCGCGGCCATTTGCGCCTATCTCGCCGATGCGTTCCCGCAAGCGGGCCTCGCGCCGCCTCCCAAGGAGCGCGCGGCCTACTACCGCTGGCTGTTCTTCGCCGCCGGGCCGCTGGAAGCCGCGATCACGAACCGAACGCTCGGTCTCAAGATTCCGCCCGAACGCGAATCGATGCTCGGCTACGGCACCTACGGGGCCGTTATCGATACGCTTGAGCGCGCCGTCAGCGCCATGGAGTTCGTGGCCGGCCCAAGCTTCAGCGCAGCGGATGTCTATGTCGGCTCGCATATCGTTTGGGGGCTGGAATTCAAGTCGCTGGAAAACCGGCCTGCCTTCGCCAACTACTGGTCGCGCCTGAAAAACCGCCCCGCCTACCTGCGCGCCAAAGCCATCGACGAGGCGCTCATCAGCGGCTCCAATGCCGGCTCCGCCGGGGATGCGGCATGAATGTAGAATGCGATTGAAGGACAAACATACCAGCGGATTTAGCCGTGAAAAAGGAGGTTCGCTATGAATATCCAGGCGTTGCAGACCCAAGTGCCCTTGCTGAGCCCAATCCCGGCAAGCTTGCTGTCATCGCCGAATGGAGGGCCGGTTCGCGCCCGCTCGGATCTGAACGCGCGTTTTCAGGAACGAATCGTTATGAATGCGGCCCTGAGCCGCAAACTCGTGTCCTACCAAGGCAACAAGCATGTGCCCGGCTTGCGTTGGATGAAGTACAAGGAGGGATTTTCCACGGAATTGGTGGCATCGCTCCTGGACGGCACCCAAGGAAGCAGTGTGCTCGACCCTTTTTCAGGCATCGGAACCACAGCGCTGACCGCCGGCGCAAGAAAAATGGCCTCAACAGGCATAGAAATCATGCCGGTTGGCAATCTCGCCGCCAGAGCCATTGCTTGCGGGGCCAATGGGGTGGCGCGGGAAACGTTCGCCAAAGCGGCCTCCGGCCTGCTGGCCTACATCTCCTGCGGCAACGGGGCATCGGATTTCCCGCACCTCCGAATCACCGAGGGCGCGTTTTCGGATAAGACTGAAAGAGCAATATCCCGAGCCCGGCATTACGTCAAGCAACTCGACGATATCGACCTGAGAGCCATGCTGGAGCTTGCTTGCGCCAGCGTGCTGGAGGAGGTGAGCTACACACGCAAGGACGGGCAGTATCTGCGTTGGGATCCACGCTCCGGGAGAACCGCCAGCACCCGGCTCAACAAAGGCGAAATACCGACTATGGAGGCAGCGCTCAATCGCAAGGCGCAGGAGATGATCGCTGATCTCCCCTTGATTGCGCGCCGCTTCCAAGGCGGTTCGCCGCGCTTCATCGATGGCTCCAGCCTGGAGGAATTGAGAAAACAGCCTTCCGCCACGATCGACACTGTCATTACCTCTCCGCCATACGCGAATCGTTATGACTACACGCGCACTTACGCCTTGGAACTCGCTTATTTGGGATACTCCGACGCGCGGGTGAAGCAATTGCGGCAGGAACTGCTTTCCGCAACCGTGGAGAACCGGTCAAAACGCAAAATGCTGACGGAATCCTACTGCGGCTCCTCCCTCCCTGAAAAAGCATTCAAGCTTGTCGATGAACAGGACGCGCTCAACGAGGCGCTTGGAATCCTGAGGTCCCACGCCGGGGAGCTGGGCAATCCGCATGTTATCCGCCTGATCGAAAACTACTTCTCGGAAATGGCGGTGATCATCCGCGAACTGGCTAGGCTGGTCAGGCCCGGCGGCAATGTGTTCATGGTGAACGATAACGTGCGCTATCACGGGGAGGAGATCCCTGTGGACCTGATTCTCTCCCATTTCGCCGAGGAGAGCGGATTCCAATGCAAGGTGATTTGGACCCTTAAGCGCGGCAAGGGCAATTCCAGCCAGCAAATGGGCAAGTTCGGGCGCCAGGAGATCCGCAAATGCGTCTATCACTGGGTTCGAACGCATGACTGACCACCTGCTGCTCAAAAAGGAGAGCAGTGGGATGACTTCATAAGGAAGGTTTTCCACTACACGATTCGCGTGGCATGAAGGATCAAGACCTCTTGTCCGGGAGGCGGGCGGTGGCGCTCCGTTAGGCCGCGCTTCTAAGAAGATGCGGAGTCAGCGCGTCCAGGCTTGGGGCGATTTCGGCGTGGCGGGATGGGCGGGACAGCAGTTCGGCCAGTTGCGGCGGCGTCGCGGCCGCTGCGCCTATCAATGGCTCGACCACGGTCTCGAACTTGGCGGCATGGGCGGTGGCGGCAATGGTCCAATTGCCTGCGGGCGTGACGGAACGCGAGAGATATTCGTGGCAAGCATCGACAGCGGCGGCTGTGTGGGGGCAGAGAACAGCGCCTGAGGCGGCATATTCCTGGCGGATGCGGGCCTTGATCCGCTCGTCGCTCACGCTGATTGCGGCCACGGCCTCGCGGATCCGGCCGATTTCGCCGCCGAAATGGTGCCGCAGGCGCTCCACGTTGCTGGGATCGCCCACATCCATGGCGTTGGCCAGCGTGCCGATGCTTTCGCGGCTGCGGTATTCGCCGCTGCAAAGATAGTCCCCGACCGCGCGGTTGGCGTTGGTAGCCAGCAGGATGCGGCCGATGCCCGCGCCCATTCCGCGCGCCCACAGGCAAGCCATGCCGTTGCCGAGATTACCGGTGGGAATAGCGAAATGGGCGGCTTCGGGCGACTTGAGCGCAGCCCAGGCATGAAAGGCGCTTTGCGGCAGCAGCCGCCCTAGGTTGATGCTGTTGGCCGAGCCCAGCCGCACCTTCTTGCGGAGACGGGCATCGGAGAATGCCTGCTTGACCAAGCGCTGGCAGTTGTCGAACGCGCCGCGCACGGCCAGCGTTTGCACATTATCGTCCCAGCAGCCGAGGTGGTGCTCTTGGCGGGGCGATATCCGGCCCTTGGGAAACAGCACCACCACGCGGATCTTGCCGCGGCCGGAGAGAGCCGAGGCCACGGCCGCGCCAGTATCGCCCGAGGTGGCGACGAGGATGGTGAGCGGCGGCGACGACGCGGGCTCCCCGGCCAGGATGCGCTCCAGGCAGGCGCCCAGGAACCGGGCGCCGTAATCCTTGAAGGCGGCTGTCGGGCCGTGGAACAGCTCCAGCAGCCGAAGGCGGGCGCCGTTGGGCCCAGGCGCGATTTCCGTGAGCGGCAGAGGGGATGCGAACGCGTTGCGGCAGATTTCCGGCAAGCCCCCGGCGAGCGACGAGCCATCGAAAAACGGCCTCAGCATCAACTCGGCCAGTTCCGCCGGCGTGGCGGCCTCCGCCAGCGCCTCGCGGCTAAAGCGCGGCAGCCGATCGGGAACATACAGCCCGCCGTCGGGCGCCGTGCCGGACTGAAGCACCGATTCCAAGGCGGCGGGACCGCCGCCTCGAGTGCTGCGAAAGGCGATCATTCAATGCCCACAAGCTGCATCCCTATCGAGGGAAACGACAGGCCGAATCATGCATGCCGCCGCAGCCGCCGGCAAGGCTCGCCAAAGCGCGGCATCAGCGCGGCGCGCCCAGCATCCGCGCCAAGCGCAGCACATCGGCGAACACCCCGCCGGCGGTCACCTCCGGACCCGCGCCCGGCCCCTGCACCACCAAGGGGCTGTCGCTGTAGCGGGCGGTTCGGAACAAGAACATATTGCTGGTCAGCTCCAGGCGCGCGAACAGATGGTCGCCGGGCAGCGATTCCAGCCGCACGGAGGCCCGCCCCTCGCTGTCGAGCCGCCCCACATAGCGCAGCACGCAGCCTTCCTCTTCGGCCTTGCGCAAGCGCGCGCGCATCTCGCCGTCGTGGCGCGCCAGCCCGTCCAGGAATTCGGCCACGCTGGCATCGTCGAGCTCCTTGGGCGCCAAGCTTTGCACTTCAACATCTTCAAGCTCCATCTCCAAGCCTAGCTCGCGCGCCAGGATCAGCAGCTTGCGCGCCACGTCCATGCCGCTCAAATCCTCCCGGGGATCCGGCTCGGTGTAGCCGGCCTCGCGGGCGTTCCGCACCACTGCGGAAAACTCCGCGCGCGCATCCAGCGCATTGAACAGATAGGCCAGCGTGCCGGAGAAAATGCCTTCCACGCTCAGAACCTGGTCGCCCGTGGCGATAAGGTCGCGCAGCGTTTCGATCACCGGAAGGCCCGCGCCCACGTTGGTTTCGTAAAGCAGATGCACGCCGTTTGCCCGACGCAGCTTGTGCAGGCGCTCATAGCTGCTGCGCGGGCCGCTCTGGGCGCGCTTGTTGGGCGTGACCACATGGATGCCGGCGGCGAAAAAATCCCCGTAGCGGTCGCTCACCTGCCCGCTCGCGGTGCAGTCCAGAATCGCGGCGTGCGGCAGATGATCGGGGTTCACATGGGCGCTGAAGCGCTCGAATTCCAGCGGCTCGCTATCGGACGCGAGCGCCTCCCGCCAGCGTCGCATATCCAGGCTGCGGCCGGCCAGATGCATGCGGCTGGAATTGGCGATGGCGCGCACCCTGAGGTCAAGGTTGAACGCTTCCCGCAGCCGGTCGCCGGCCCGGGCGATCTGATCGAGCAATTCGGCCCCCACGTTGCCCACCCCCACCACGCCCAGCGACAGCGTGGTGTGCGACAGGTAGAAGCCGCCGTGGGCCGCGCGCAATGCCTTGGTGGCGCTGGCGCCGCTCACGACGGCCGAGATATTGCGTTCCGACGATCCCTGCGCGATGGCGATGACGTTCACGCCGGCCCGGCCCAGAACGCCGAAGAAGCGCCCTGCCACGCCCGGAATGCCCGCCATGCCGTCGCCGACCAGCGCCAGCACGCTTAATCCGTCCTGGCGGGTCACCTTGTTGACTTGGCCTAGGCCCATCTCCTGGGTGAAGGCCTCGCGCGTCACTTTTTCCGCCAGCGCCCCGTGCGCTTCGGGCACGGCGAACGTAATCGAATGCTCGGAACTGGCCTGCGTGATAAGAAGCACGGAAACCTGGGCCTTGCTGAGCGCGCTGAACAGGCGGTCGGCGGTGCCGGGCACGCCGATGGTGCCCGATCCCTCCAAGCTCAGCATCGAAACCCTCTCGACCATGGTGATGCCCTTCACCGGCTCGCCGGGCGAGCCGCCCGGGGAAATCAGCGAGCCGCGCAGTTCCGGCTCGAAGCTTGAGCGGATCCAAACCGGTATGCCTTTGCTCACCACCGGCCCCATGGTTTGCGGATGGATCACGCGGGCGCCGAAATAGGCCAGCTCGATGGCTTCGTTATAGGAAAGCTCGCGGATCACATGCGCTTCGGGAACGCGCGCCGGGTCGGCGCTCATCACGCCTTCCACATCGGTCCAAATGGTCAGCGATTCCGCGTCCAGCAGCGCGCCGAATATGGATGCGGAGAAGTCGCTGCCGTTGCGCCCCAGCGTCATTTGCAATCCGCGCCCGTCGCGGGCGATATAGCCGGTCGCCACCCGGATGGGCGCGGCATCGTCCTCAAGCAGCGCCTTGAGCCGCGCGCCGGAAGCTTCCCAATCGACCACCACGCCCAGCTCGCCCGGCTCCACCCGCAGAACCTCGCGCGCGTCCAGCCATTCGGCCGAGCGGCCGCGACCGCCGCCGCGCTCGTCGATCAACGCCGCCAGCAGCCGCGCCGACCACAGTTCGCCGCAACCCGAAACCAGCGCCTCCACGCGCGGCCCCGCGGACCGGATCAGCGCCGCGGAATGCAAAACATCCGCCGCGTCCCGGCATTCGCGCCGCTGCGCCTCAAGCAATCCGGCGCGGCGCTCAGCCCCCTCGATCAACTCGCCCGCGATGGCCGCGTAGGCATCTTGCAAGCCTCGCAGCTCATCCTGCCAGCGCTCATCGCCAGCCACCGCGTGCTCGATCAGCGCGAACAGCGAGTTGGTCACCCCTTGCGTCGCCGAAACGACCACTGCCACGCGCGGCGCGGCATCCGCCAGCGCAATCCGCGCGGCGCGCTCGAAGCCCCGCGCGTCCGCCAGGCTGCTGCCTCCGAATTTATGCACTGCCCATTTCATGGGTAATATCTTTAGCCTAGGCCCTCCCGCATTCACACCGCCGATTCAGCACACCATTTCGACCGCATGCGACGGCAGCGCGGCGCGGCGGATTAGCATAGGCGCGCGTCCGGCATGGGATTCCGCGATCCCGCCATCGCCAATGCTTATTGCTCGCCTGATTTTAATTCGAAGCCGATCTCGAAACTTCGGTTCCACGGGAAAAACGCATTGCAAACCTTCAAGCAAGCGATCGAACGCCCGCGCAGCCACTGATTGGCGGCATCGCAAAAAGCTTGTTTCGCTCTATCCAGCGTCCACGCGCCTACCTTGATCTTTTGGCGAATAATTTGCCGGTAGCCGGCCTGGTAAAACGCATCGTCTATCAGGCGGATGATCTTCAATTCCATTGCCGGGGCCGACGGCTCCCCCAAAGGCGAAAGCTGGATTTGGGCAGCGACGGTGCCGAGGCTGTTGCTGGCGGTGTTCCATGCGCCGTAAGCCAGCAAGGATTGAAGATGCAGGCGCTTGGCCGCAAGATCAAGAAAATCCGGGTCGCCGCCATTGGCGTAGGCAAGGTCCGCAATGGCGACGGGCAGGCCATGATCCTGCCATTGGGCCAATTCCTCCATCCAGGCGGAGCGGAGCGGGTTTTTCCGCTCCAGCGCCTCGGAAATAGCCCAATCGCCTTGAGGCTGGTTCGCGGTGTGGATGCCCAGCACCAGGTCCGCGCTCTCCATATCAAGGGCGGCCCTGGCGCCCGCCGCCCGCAATTGGCTGTTCACGGCAAAGCCGACCGGACGGTCCTCATAGCGGGGAATCATCGTTTCGGCATCCCCGGAATGATGCCAACTCAGATAGACATTGCGGGCGGGGCGGCTTTCCAAATGCGAGATCATCCGCGCTGTAAGCGTCCATGCCACCTCGTCCGCGCCGGAGCGTATTTCCACCCGGCCGCGCAGGTTGCTGGCGATGATTCTTCGCTCAAGCGCCCGCGTCTCGGCGATATTGAATCCGTAAGGCGCGTTATCGTCCTGAGGAAGGACAAGGCGCTGCAAGGCGCCATCTTTCGCCAAATCCAGCATGGCTTGGGCGATGGCGGCGTTGCGCGAGCGCGTCGCCAGATAGTCGTCCCGGATATCCGCCGGGATGCTTGATTGCGCTTCTTGCGACAGGCGCAAGTCGTTTCCGTCGCAATGAACCCGATGCTTATCGGCATGGTACGACCATTTCCAGATCAACTCGCCGTATGAACTCCAGTATTCCTTCTCCTCCTCGTTCACATTGCTATTCGAAATCCGCATGGTCGCCAAAAAGCCGTAGATCGGCTTTGAGGGGCACATCCTCCTGATCGTTTTCAGGAGCTCGGCGCGAGCCAGCAAACTGCCTGCGGGATCGGCGCAAATCCGGCTTGCGACAAGGCCTCCGTAAATAAGCGTGTCCAAGGACAGCACAAAACCATCGACCCCGGCCGCTTGCTCAAGCAGCCAATCCCTTATGCCGTCCCGGTCGGCGGCTTCCCGGAAATAGCCGAGCATGGAGACGGGCGGCAGCGCTATCTCCCATTCCGCCAGTTTCGCGAGATGCTTGAGCTGGCCGCACACCACAGGCCGCCCGTCAACCGGCAGCGCCAGCAGTTTTTTATTCATGCCGGTCCTTTGGCCCGCATATTGCGCCAAGGGGCGTGGAGCCCGCGCAGGATTTTGCCCGCCCTCGCCATTCCCCGCCCCCTTTTTCCGGGAGACGCATAAATACATCCATGTAGCTTGCTCCGGCATCCTGCCTCCGATACTCCCGAAAAAAGGGGGCGGGGAATGGCTTTATCTGCGAGAGCGAAGGCATAGCCGTGCCTATGGCGCAGCGAGCATGCGCGCGCAAGCGGGCAAAAGACCAGCGGGAACGCGGCATGCGCGTTCCGCGCTAGGCGGAAAGCAGGAATTCCAAGCATAAGCTGTTCAAGCGGTCATCGCGGCGCTTGGGCGCCTATCCGCTGCCCTTTGGCATCGAAATAATGCAGCCTCTGCGCAGCGAATCCAACGCGAATCCGCTCTCCAGGCCGGCATTGCCGCTCCTCGCTCGATGCCATTCGGAATTCGCGCCCGCCAATGCGGCCGAAATAATGGGTCATCGCCCCTGTTCGCTCAACAAAATCGACCCGCATCTCAAGCGCGGACGCGGGGCTGCCGGCGACATGCTCCGGCCTTACGCCCACCGATACCCTATCGCCGGCAGCCACTGCGCCGGGCGCGCCGGCCAGCGGAATTTTTTGATCGCTGTCCAGAAGCAGGAACAGCCCCCCGTCCTCCACCACAATGCCCGCAAGGATATTGATCCTTGGGCTGCCCATGAACTCCGCAACGAATACATTTTTAGGCTCATGGTAGATTTCAAGCGGCGTTCCGACCTGCTCAATGCGGCCGTCATTCAGCACCACGATTCGGTCGGCCAGCGTCATCGCCTCTAGCTGGTCATGGGTCACGTAAACCATCGTGTTGCCCAGCTCGCGGTGGAGCGCGGCGATTTCGACGCGCATCGAGGCCCGAAGCTCCGCGTCGAGATTGGACAGCGGCTCGTCGAAAAGGAACACCTTGGGCTGCTGCACAAGAGCCCTGCCAATTGCGACGCGCTGGCACTGGCCGCCCGATAATTGAGCGGGCTTGCGGTTCAAATAATCATCAAGCCTGAGTATTTTGACCGCGCGCTCGACGCGTCGGGCGATTTCCTCCGCGGAATGCCCTGTCATCCTAAGGCCGAAGCTTAAATTTTGCGCCGCTGTCATATGCGGATAAAGCGCATAGGCTTGAAAAACCATCGCAACCCCGCGCTTGCTTGCGGGATGGCCCGTTATATCGACCTGGTCGAACAGAACCCTGCCCTCCGTGGCCTCCTCCAGCCCCGAAATCATGCGAAGCAATGTTGATTTCCCGCAACCGGAAGGCCCTACGAACACAATGAATTCCCCGCTTGCGATTTCCAAATCCGTTTTCCGCACCGCGCGCTTGGAGCCGTAGCTCTTCTTTAAGCCTTTAAGCGATATCGATGTCATCGGGAATGCTCCGCGAGCCGGCTTATCTTTTGATCCGCAAGGTGGCTATGCCGCCTGGCTCCACAATGCCCGGGCGGCTTTCAATATCTTTTCCCGCAAGGGAAACGCGCCTCGCCAAGCCGCCGGATATCTCGTATTCCTGCGGCTTGGCGGTGGGATTGAACAGCCTTATTTCCAGTTCCGCGCCCACTTGGCGGCATGACGAGACCGGCAGCTCGCCTGCGCGCATTTTGACCGGCCGGCCCGCAACTTGGCCGGCGCCTCTTAAAAAAAGCACCGGACGGCGGAACTCCTCGGTTTCCCGCAGCGACAACCGCTCCCCGGCGGCGCCGCCGGCTGACAAAATAAAACGGAACTCCTCGTTGCCGATGCATTGCGCCCCGGGCGTTTCAAAATCGGGGCCGGCGCCGGCGCCCCTGCTGGCAAGATCCCTGCGCGACAGCCAGCCGACGCAGCGGATCAGCGTCAAAGCCAGCATGTCCGTCCCGCCCCGGTCAAGAATTTCGTACTCCTGCATGGCCAAATGGCCGACACTGAACTTTCCCGCCGCAATAAAGGAATACGAGGGATTCACGCTGACCCGCGCTTCGCGCTGCGGCGGAGACGCTTGCTCCTCCCGGTGCGCCACCGGCCGCTCGATCAGCGAAAACGCGGAATCACTGGCCGTGCCGGCCACTTTCTCCCCAAGGGGAAGCGCCAGCCTTAAGCGATGGTCTTTGGCCTTGTTCGTCCAAAGCAAAATGGCGCGAATAAAAGGCTCTCCGCTGAACAGGCGCATCATCAAAACGCCGTGCGACACCACCTGCCCGCCGGAGGCGCCGCTGCGGCTGGCATCAAGCGATTCCGGCTGGCGCAAGCGGAGGGAAATTTCCAGCTCCGCCCCATGCGCTCCGAATTGCCGCCTGCGGGCGCCCTCAATTTCCGCTTCGGATATCCAAGGCGCGGAAGGAGGGGAATAGTTGTAGCTGTCGCCGGCATCGCCCTCGGAGATGATGGAGAGCGCCGATTCGACAATATCTCCGCTGCGGATGTTTTCGATCCTGATTCCGGATTCCGAAAGGGCTACCGAAAGCCAGTCATTGCTGATCGCAAGCCGCGCGGGATTGCCGCTTGGCGGCAAGGATTCCGAGGCGCCAAGGGCAGGATTTTTAGCAAAGCGCAGCGCTTTGCTTTCCCATCCCTCCATTTCCA
The DNA here is from genome assembly GCA_965213995.1 of Gammaproteobacteria bacterium. GTDB lineage: Bacteria > Pseudomonadota > Gammaproteobacteria > Steroidobacterales > Foliamicaceae > Foliamicus. The sequence goes on from OZ243929.1 coordinate 320,011, forward strand.
AACGCACAAACACCTCGTACAGATAGCCTGCCGAGTGCTCCGGAAAGTCATCCACCGGAGATGCGAAGGAGCGGTGCTCCTCGCAACCGCACACAATGGCCTCGCAGGGCCCGCCGGCTTGATCCTCCACTTCCAGCCCGGCGGCCTTTTCGCCTTTCAGAAAAACATGGACGGGATGCCACCCCGACCGCGATTTCACGGATGGATTGAATGCCGTCATCCGGGCATCATCCGCAAACGGCGACGGCGCTTCAGGGCGGTTCAGCCAGGAACCCTGAAGGCCGATTTCCTCGCAGGCAAGCCTTTCCATGGCATCCAGCCGGTTTCCCACCCGCCTGAACCGCACCAGCATCTCCTCGTGAACCTCGTCGATGCTGCATCCGCAAATGGAATCATGCGCATGCTGCTGAAGGAGCAGCTTCCAAGTCTCACGCAAATACCGGCGAGGGTAGCGCTCCCCCAGGCCTGCCGCCGCCAGCAGCGGCTCCACTTGGCCCAAAAGCCTATCCTCGGCCTCCTGGTTCAGCCTCTTCAGATAGCGCCGGCTCGATAAAACATCAGGCAGCACAAAGGCATTGGAGTTGTCGCGAAGCTCGCCGGCCAGCACGGGCCATGGCCGGGAATCATCCGAGCATTTTTCCATTGCGTGCCGATGCATCGTTGTCTGCTCAAGACGATATTTGCTTTGCGCCGAATTGAACCGGGATATCCGGTCTTGCAGGTTGTCCGGAGGCGCAAGATGGTCGCCTCCCTGGGTAAGCAGCAACGGAGCGCGGCCGGCCTTCCCGGCCAGTCCATCGAAATACCGGATTGCGGCTTGCACGTATTCAATTTTAGAAAACGGATTCTGGTAATACCCTTGCGGAAGAAAGACGCAACGCAACTTATCGCCATTGGGCGCGCGCCATTCGAACCTATCGCCTTCGATCCCGGCGCCCCTCCAAACCACGGCGGCGCGGATTCCGAAGCCTTTGAAAATTTGCGGCATTTGGGCGGCATGCCCGAAGGCATCGGGCAAGTACCCCACGAAGGCATTTTCCCCATGCTCTTTGGAAACCCGGATGCCTTCCTCCAGATTCCGAATCAGCGCTTCGCCGGAACATAAAAATTCATCCGGCATGACGTACCAAGGGCCAACATTGATGCGCCCTTCCTTGACAAGCCCGGCGACCGCCTCAGCGATGCCCGGCTCGCATTGCCCCAATAAATCCTCCAGCGCCGCCGTCTGCCCGTCGAACAAGAAATTTTCGATCTGCCCGGCCTTCAGGCTTTCCAGCACCGACGGAAAAACACGCAGCAGCCGCGCCGTGTATTCCTCATTGGTCAGGTACCACTCGCGGTCCCAATGGGTATGGACAACAACGGATGCGCTTTTCACCATGCGCGTCAGCCCTTTACGGCGCCTCCCAAGGCGCCCGAGATAAAGAATCTCTGGGCGAAAAGAAAAACCGCAATGGTGGGAATAATCGACAGGATCGCGCCGGCGGCCACCAGCCGCCAATCCTTTCCGAAAGCCCCGGCGAGTTTGTTCACGCCCAGCGGGAGCGTGAATCCGGCCTGATCGTCCATGATGACCAGCGGCCAGAGAAAATCCCCCCAAACGCCCACGAAAGTGAAAACAGCAAGGGTCGCCAAAGCCGGTTTGACCAGAGGCAGCATTACATGCCGCCAAATCCGGAACCGGCTGACGCCCTCTATGCGGGCGGATTCCTCGAGTTGTCGCGGTATAGCCAAAAACGCCTGCCGCATCAGGAAAATGCCGAAGGCGGTGCAAGCATGCGGAATAATCAACCCGAGAAAGGAATTATTCAGCCCCAGAGCGACCGCGATGCCGTAAAGCGGAATCATCAGCAACTGGAACGGCAGCATCATGGTGCTGATCAGCACGAGGAAAATGGCGTTTTTCCCGGCGAAAGACATGCGCGCCAAGGGATAGGCGGCCAATGAGCAAAAAACCAGATTGCACGAAACGGCGATGACCGCCACGAACACGCTGTTGATGAAATAGCTGAAGAACGGCAGGGCTTGGAACACGCGCACGAAATTGTTGAAAGTGGGCTGCTCCGGCAGGAATTGGGGCGGATATTGAAATATATTCTCCGAGCCCGATTTCATGGCTGTTGACAGCAGCCAGGCAAAGGGGCCGATAAAGACAGCGGCCGCTGCGATCAAAACGGCGTAGCGCAACAGCGTCCGGGCGAGCGCGGCAAAACCTCCGCGGTATCGGCAGGACGCGAATGCCGTGATTCGCGGTTTCATCGCGGACAGCGGCTGCTCAATCATCGCTTCGCATAGCGGTATCGCGGGTAAGCGCGAGGTTCAGAATGGAGAGCGCGAAGGTGGCAACGAACAATGCGATGCCGGCGGCCGAGGCGTAGCCCATATCAAACTCGACAAAAGCGTTCTGATAGACGAAAAACACAAGCGTTTCGGTCTGCCCCAAAGGACCGCCTCTGGTCATGATGAAAACCTCGTCGAAAACCTTCATTGCCGCTATTGAGGAAATGACTGCGACCAAGGCGATATAGGGCCTGAGCATGGGGATGGTGATGAACAGGGTTTGCCTGATTCTGCTCACCCCTTGCAGCTCGGCGGCCTCATAGAGGGCCTTGGGGATTGACTGAAGGCCAGCCAGGTAAATAACCATATAAAAACCCATTCCGCTCCAGATCGTGACTACCATCACGGCAAACAGCGATATCGAAGGCTCGGCGAGCCAGGCGACGGGATGATCGACAAGGCCCAGATTCTGCAAGATGAAATTCAAGGCGCCGTTCTCCTCGTACGCCCATTTCCACATCAATCCGGTCACCACCAGCGAGGTCACCACGGGCAGGTAATAAATGCCCCGGAACACCGCGATGCCGGGCAGCTTGCGGTTGACCAGGACAGCCAGAAAAATAGGGGCGAATGAAAGCACGGGAACCACCACCGCCAGATACAGCAGGCTGTTGCCAAGCGCGTTCCAGAAAAAAGGGTCCTTGAGCAGCCGCCGGTATTGGTCCAGCCCCGCGAAGCGATGCGCTTCGATCATGTTGTAGTCGCTGAAGCTGATCACGAGCGCGCTCGCCATCGGAAGGAGGACGAAGGTCCCGATAATCAGCGTTGCGGGGCACAAAAAAACATAAGGCGTTAATTTGCGGAACATCGGCCCGCCCCCCTGCTAGCCCGCATATTGCGCCAAGGGGCGCGGAGGCCGCGCAGGATTTGCCTGCCCCCCGCCATTCCGTCGGGCTTGCCAGCCCCGGCGGGCGTGCCGCGCGCCCGGTTCCTTGCCTTTCGGCGCTCTACATTCCAAGCTCGTGCCATGCCATCAGCCCCGCCCCCACCATGGCCGCATCGTTGCTCAAAAGCGCGGGCCTCACATCCATGTCGCAAGGCAGGCCGAACCGCTGGTTGATGTCCGCCAAGGATTCCTGGAACTCCTGCCACCACGCCTCTTTCGAATCGATCATCCCGCCCCCTATGATGATGGCATCGGGATCGTAGTTCCACTGTATGTTGTGGCAGGTTCTCGCCAGAAGCCGGGTCCACTGCGATAGGGCCGCTCGCGCCGCATCGCTGGAAGCAAGACCGGCAATAACCGCATGGCCGTCCGGAAACAAGTCCGGCACCGCCGCGTTCGGGTTGCGCTCGCCCGAAATGCGCCGGGCGATATTGGCGAGGCCGCTTCCCGACAGCGCTGTTTCCAAGGGCTGCCACCCGTCCGCGTCCGACAGGGCGCCCACCAGCGTTTGTCCGAAATGCCCTGACAGAGCGAAGGCGCCTTTGCGGACTGCGCCATTGGAATAAAGCGCGCCTCCCAATCCGGTCCCCAAAGCGAGCAAGGCAATATCCTTGTCCATGAGGCATTGCTTGCGCGCCTCGGCATACAAAGCGCAATTGCCGTCGTTCTCGACAACCACCCGCTGGTTGAGCATCGACTCGAAGGCTTGCTTGATCCCGAATCCCTTCCACCCCGGCATGAAATCAACGACCGCGGCAATCGAGCCTTGTTCCGCGCGCACCACCCCGGCGGTGGAGACGCCGCCGCCCGCAAGGCGGCCTGCGTCGTTGCGCTCGAGTATGGAGCGGGTGGCATGCTCAGCCGCCGCCATGATGCCGGCGGGCCCTTCAAGCGCGCGCGTCGGCACGTTTATTTGATCGGCGATTTCGCCCGATGGCGCAATCAAGCCGGACTTGATTTTGGTGCCCCCGATATCGTACGCGATCACATGCTTATTCATGCCGCGCCCGGGAAATGTTGCTCCAGTCGCTAATCAGCTTATCCGCCCCTTCCTCCACGGACACCTTGCCCAGCATAACCTTTTGGGTTTGCAGAATAAACGCGGCGCGAAGCCTGGAGTAGCGGGCCAGCGGCGGCAGCAGAACGCCGCCATGCCGAATCTGCTCGATCGAGTGGGCCCTTGCCGTTTGGTAATGATCGCGGATGCCGGCATCCGCGAAAAACGGGTTCTCCAGGCTCCGCGGCGTGGAAGGCAGCACCGGGACCTGCTTGGCCATTTCGGTTTGTTTCTCAGGCGAGGTCATAAAAACAATGAACTCGAATGCCTCCGCAGGGTGTTCCGTTTGCTTGGGAACCACCAGATTCATCGCGGCTATGTTGGTACGGCCCTCATCCGCGTTAGGATGCGGCCTCACCACGATATCCGCCATGAGCCGGGGGGCGTTCAGCTCGATATTGCGGAGCATTTGCATCCCGCTCAGCAACATGGCCATCTCTCCGGATTGAAATAAATCGACCGCCTTTTGGTGGCCTTCTATCAGCACCGAGGGCGGAATGGATCCGCTGGCGTAAAGCTCGGCGTAGTAGCGGAGCAGCTTTCTGGCCGATGCCACGGATAAGCCGTAAGCAGGAAGGTCGTTGCTGATCGCGCCGCCTAAAAGCACGTAATTCTCCATCGGCTCGCCGCCGTCGAAGCTCGGGAAATAGGTGTATTTCCCGGTGGCTTCCCGGATCGCCCTGCCGATCTTGGGAATATCCTCGATGGTGCCGGGAAAGCCAATCCCGGCCTGCTCGAAGATGGATCGGTTGTATATGGCGATGCTGGCCGACAGATACCATGGAATCCCGAAGCACTTGCCGTTGAGACGGTTGGAGCGCCACACCGCAGGATTGTACTCCGCGATGGTTTCGGGCGACAGGAACAGGGTCGGGTCCTCAAGCGCGTTGAACTCCGCCAGCTTCGACGAGAATTGGGGATTCAGATTGGCCACATCCGGAGCGGTTCCGGCCGCCACGGAAGACAAAAGCTTCCGCTCCATATCCGCCCAGGCCACATCAACCCATTTCACCCCCAAATCGGGATTGCGCTGTTCAAATTCGGTGATGGAGGAAAGGATGTAGTCGTCGAGAATGGGCGAGAGCTGCATGGTCCAGAACTCGATTTCAGTCTTGCCCGGATCAGCGCCGGGGCGGGCTTGGAGCACAGGCCACGACAGGCCCGGAACCAGCAGGAAAATCGCGAACAGCCGCCCGATATTCATCATGCGCCGGAGTTCCGCCCTCCGGCGCCGGAGGGTGCTGCGGAGGCCGCAACGGGCCGACGGCGCATGGGGAGGACGCGCCCCGGTTCGCAGGGCGGGGATTCCAAGCCCTTCGCGAACCAGCCCGTCATGGTCTCAAGCCGCGTCAAGGCCGTCCCGATGGTCACCCCCCAAGCGCCCAGCTGGCGCGCCCGCCAAGCCTTTTCCGGCGTGTTGTAGCGCCCTTCCGCGATCACGCGGGGCGCGATTTTCACGGCGCCGCTCAAGAAATCGTAATCCGGCTCCTCCGGCGTGCTCCCGCCAACGTACCCGGACAGGGTTGTGCCGATAAAGCCCACATCGACGGCTAGCGCGAAATGGACATCCTGTATGGACGCGCAATCGGCCATGGCGTGGCAGCCGCTGGCAAGGATCGCCTCGGCGATTTTTTCCCGCCGCACGGGCCTAGGGCGGCAGGTGGCATCGAAGGCGATAATATCGGCGCCCGCATCGGCCAAGGCCAGCACGTCGCCGATTTCCGTAGTGATCCGCACATCGGTATCCGCCAAGTCGCGCTTGACGATGCCGATAACGGGAATGCCGCTTGCGCGCCGCACTTTCGCCACCCTTTCGACACCCTCTATCCTCAAGGCCTTGGCGCCGCCTCTTTCGCAAGCCAGCGCCATGGCCACAACGATTCCATCCTGGTCAAGCGGCCCGCCGACAACCGGCTGGCAGGAGGCAATGACCCCGCCCTCGACCATCCGGTCGAGATCTTCGACCGTGAATCGCCTCATGCTCCGCCCGTCCAGCCTGAAATAGGGTGGTACCTCCAATTGAAGTTTCGCGCCCGCCCATCCGCTTGAGTTCCAGCGTCGCGCAGGGGCGTGCCGCATGATACTGCAATTTTCTTTTCTGATACCAGTTCGGCCGCCGCATATGCGGCGGCCGGGATTCATGGGGCCAGCGCAGGGCAGGCCAAGGCTGACGGACGCTCGCCGCCCAGCTTGACGGGCATAAAGGGCATGCTATAGTCGGCGCAAGTGGTATCGTGACGCGGCCCAAAAGAAATCGCTTCGCGAAACTGTGGTATCGAATTGGCACACACTGGTTGTGTCAGCCTGGGGAGGCTGAATCAATGACAAAGAAAACCGCATTCATCAAGCCGTTGCTTTGCTTGCCGCTGGCGCTCTGCCTTGGAGCGGCTTGGGCGCAAAACTCTTTCGACCCGGACGACGAGCTGATCGAAGAGATTGTCGTCACGGGAATCAAGGGCGCCTGGGCCAGGGCGCTTGATGCCAAGCGAAACGAAGTGGCCGTGGTGGATGTCATCGATGCCGAGGATATCGGCAAGTTCCCGGACCAGAATGTGGCGGAATCCCTGTCCCGCGTGGCGGGCGTGGCGGTGACGCGGGGCTTCGGCGAGGGCGAGCGGATATCGATCCGCGGCACCCGCTCCTCACAAAACCGCATGCTGTTAAACGGCATGTCCGTCGCCACCACCGAATGGTTCACCTTGCAGCTTTCATCGCGCAGTTTCAACTACACCGTGCTGCCCGCCAATCTGGTCCGGCGCATCAAGGTTTATAAAACGCCCCAGGCGGACATCCAGGAAGGCTCGATGGGCGGCACGGTCTATCTGGAAACCAACAAGCCGCTGGACCTCAAGCCTTTCACCCTGTCCCTGCAAGCCCAAGGGCAGTATTCCGGCAATTCTGAGGAATGGGATCAGAACGGCTCCGGCCTGTTCTCCTGGCGCAACGAGGAGAAAACCCTAGGCGCGCTGCTATCAGCGACCCGGCAATATCGCACCCTGCATCGTTTCGGCCGCACGGTCATCCGCTTTCTGGAGCCCGGCCATGCGGAAAACACCTCGGATGACTGGTGGGCGCCGCGGCTTTTGAACCTGCCGGATTTCCGCCAGGACAGAGGACGCGAAACCATATTCTTCGCCGGCCAGTGGGAACCTTCCGACCGCTTCCAAATGGCGGTGAACTACCTTGATACCGTGCTCAACGCGGACAGCAACAACAACAGCAATCTGGTCACCGTCAACGAACGCGACTTTGCCAGGCTCGATCTGGACTCGGCCCGCATCGTGGGCAGCGGCAATCTGGCAGGCGTCGCGGCCGGCACATGGTATCTGCGCAACTGCGCCCCGGCGCCCGCCTGCAACACGGCCCAAGGCGTGGATCGCAACAGCGACGGCTTCCCCGACAATAATCAGCCTTGGCCCTTCCCCGGCGGGCGCACCCAGGTATTCGACCGAATTTCCCGCATCGACACCCAGGCTCTGGATGTGGAGTTCGCCTATACCGGCGAGGCCGGCTGGACGCTCACGACCCACTTGGGCGACACCTCGTCCGAAGGCGGCGCGTTCGACCAGCGCGCCTGGCTTTTCAACGGCGAGCATTCCGGCTACTCGTGGGAGGATCCCGAGACGGGCGAAACCGTCAGGCGCACCCGCGACGACTGGATCCACGCGGTCACATTGGACGAGAATTTTCATTTCCGCTACCTGACCACGCCGGAAGGCAAGAACGGGATACATCCCGGAGGCACGGAGGGCTTGCGCGAGGAGAGCGATCTGTCGTATCGCGGCAGGCTTTACGATTTCGGCAACACGGGCAGGTCGAGCACGGTCGATTTCGAGGATGAGCGCTACCTGACGCTCGATTTCGAGTTGCCCTTGGGCGGCGACTTGCTGACATCCGTGAAGGTCGGAGCCATGTACCGCGACCGCGACAAGGGGCGCAACTACCGCCAGTACAGCTACACGCGCAACCATGACGACGACTACCAGAGGAATGCCGATGGCAGCTTCGTCCGCAACGCGGCGGGCCGCGCGCTCAAGAAGCCCGGCGCCGACGATAACGACTGGCTCAAGGATGCCGGCCGCGGCGCGGGCCGCTTGGATCCCTTCAGCCGCTCGCGCTACTTCGGCGACGACAAGCGATCGCTCACCATCGCGCACTTCACCAACGGGGAGCGCAGCCGCCTAGGTTATCTGATCGTCGATAGCGCCACCGCCCGCGCGCTCGACAGCCGCCCCACGGAAGAGCTTCTGGAAGCTGTTTTCCCGACCGACACCTGGGCTGTCGAGGAAAGGATCACCTCGGCCTATGTGAAGGCCAATTACCAGCGCGACCGCATTCGCGGCGAGTTCGGCTTGAGGGTCTCCCGCACCGAGAGCCATTCCCAAGGCTACAGGGTGGTGGGCGACCCGTCGGCGGCGGCCCTGTTCCTCAATCCCAACGCGCAGGCGGAAGCATCCAATATCCCGAACCGCGCCAACCAGAGCCGGCTCTGCACCCCCGACACCTGCTATGCCGAGTGGATCACCCGCAGCAACACCTACACGGAATACCTGCCCAATTTCAATCTCTCGTACGACCTCAACGACGAAGTGACGCTGCGGTTCGGCGCCGCGCGGGTCATGTCGCGGCCCGACCCCCATGCGCTTGCGATCCGCACCTCGTACTACGGCAACCTCAACGCCGGCGCCCGCGGCAACCCGAATCTGGAGGCGACCGTCGCCAACCAGTTCGACTTTTCCGTGGAGTGGTACTTCGCCGAGGATTCGCTGCTGGCCGCCACCCTGTTCTACAAGGATGTCTCCGGCAGTCCCCTAGCCGTCACCGCCAAGGAAATCCGCACCGAGTTCGAGAACGGAGTGCAGGTGGAGCGGGAGTTCGATACCTCCATCCCCATCAACGGGGAGGACCAGCGGCTCTACGGCACGGAGCTGCTGTGGCAGCAGCCCCTCGGGAACCGCTTTGGCGCGAGGTTCAACTACACTTTAACCGATGCCACGGTGCCCGGAGAGGACCGCGATCCGACATCGGGGCTTGGGCGCGGCGCGGTGGAAGGCGCCTCCAAGCATTCGTTCAACGGCTCTTTCTACTACGAGCATCAGAAATTCAATGCGCGCGTCAGCTACAACTGGCGCTCCAGGTACCTGTCGTCGATTTCCTACTTTGGCTCCGAGACCTGGAACGACGATTACGGCTACCTGACTTTCTCGACGAGCTACAAGGTCAATGACCAATTCGAGCTGGTGGGCCAAGTGCTCAATATCCTCGATGATGATCTCGAGGCGTACCATGTGGTGCCGGAGCGCAAGGCCAGCGTTTACGACAACGACCGGCGCATCGTGATTATCGCCAATTACAGGTTCTAATGCCGCATGGCGAGTTGCGCGAACAGACATGCGGACATGGTGAGCAGGCGGGCGCCAGGGCATTGAGCTTGCTCCACGCCGGTCGGCCTCGGCCCCGGCGCGCTGCCAAGCTGATCCGTTTCTGGCGGCCCGCTTACCTGCTCGCGTCGCTTGCCTTAAGCGGGCCGGTTTCCGCCGAAGGGGACGCAGGCGCGCGGAGCGCGGCGGACCCGTTCATTCGGGGCGTGTGGCTGACCAATGTGGACAGCGATGTGCTGTTCGACCGGCAGCGGCTCAAAGAAGCGGTTGCCGCCTTGTCGGAGCATGGCTTCAACACGCTGTATCCGGTCGCGTGGAATAGAGGCCACACCCTGCATCCCAGCCCTGCGGCGCAGCGTTGGACCGGCAAGTCGCAGTTCCCCCATCCGGGTCTCAAGGGCCGGGATCCGCTTGAGGAAATCATCAATCATGCGCGGCAACATGGCATGCGGGTCATCCCTTGGTTTGAATACGGCCTGATGATGCCTGCCGATTCGCGTCTGGCGCGCGAGAACCCCCAGTGGCTGACCCGCCGCGCGGACGGTTCGGCCGTTTGGCTGGCGGGCGGGGAACATCCCATGGTTTGGCTCAATCCCCTGCATCCGCAGGTCCAGGCCATGCTGATTGAGCTGCTCACGGAGCTGGCGGGCGCTTACGATGTGGACGGAGTGCAACTCGATGACCATTTCGGCTACCACTACCAGTTCGGCTACGACCCGCACACGCTTGGGCTTTACGATCAGGAGCATCCCGGGTTGGCGGCGCCCGCGGCGCCCGAGCTTGATCCGTTAGGAAACTGCTCGCATCACGATGCCGCTTGGCAGCGCTGGATTGACTGGCGGGCCGACGGCATCACGCGTTTCGCCGAAAAACTGGTGGCGGCCTTGCGGGCGGCCCGCCCGGATCTGATCGTTTCGATTTCCCCCAACCCGCAAGATTTTTCCAAAAACTGCTATCTGCTGGATTGGCGCGCTTGGCATGAGCGGGATCTGATCGACGAGCTGGTGCTGCAGCTCTATCGCGACAATATGGCATCTTTCGCGCGGGAACTGTCGCAGCCGGAGGTGCTTTCCACCCGCCGTTCAGTGCCGGTGGTGGTAGGCATCCTCAGCGGGCTTAGGACCCGGCATGTGCCCTCAAGCCTGCTGCGGCAGCAGATCGCCATGGCGCGGGAGCGGCGGTTCGGCGGGGTATCGTTTTTCTTCTATGAGACTTTATGGAACCTGACCGGCGAAACGCCGCGGCGGCGCCAAGAGTTGTTCATGGAGACACTACAATGACAATGCCGCCAAAAATCCGGCAGTCCCGCTGCCGCCGCACGAAATGATCGCGCTCGATAGAATCAACAGCATTTACTCGGAAAACCGCCATGCGCGCCCGAAATACCGCAGGCTTTACAACACCATCGCCCAATGCGTGGAAAGCGAGTTCGTCGGCCCCGGGGAGCTGATGCCCAGCGAAAGGGAGCTGGCCCAAAAACTGGGAATTTCGCGGGTAACGGTCCGCAAGGCGTTTTCCCAGCTTTTCGAGAACGGCATTCTGGACCGCAAGCACGGGTCCGGAACTTTCGTGTCCAAGCCCATAGAGAAATCGGTATCGAGCGTTTCCTCCTTCTCCGAGGATATGACGGAGAACCGCTTAACGCCCAGCTCGAAGGTTATCTCCATCCAGCGCCTGGAGCCGGACGCGCATCTCGCTTTGATCTTCGGGCTGGATCCGGGCCTTAAGGTCACCGAGATTCAGCGCGTCCGAATGGCCAACGGCTTCGCGATCGCCTTCGAGGTGGTTGTGGTTCCCGGCAAAGTATTGCCCGATCCCCTGAAGATAGGCCAATCGCTCTACAACGACATGGCGCAAATGGGCTTGCGGCCCGTCAGCGCGGTGCAGAAAATCAAGGCGGCGAACGCCAACAAAGTTCAAGCGAGCATGCTTGATATCGACGAGGGCGCCGCGATTTTGCATATTGAGCGGCACGGCTTGGTCGAGAGCGGAATGATTGTCGAGTACACCAACTCCTACTACCGTTCCGACTCCTACGAATTCGTGACCCGGAGCACGGTCTGAACCACGCTCCGAGGGCCGTTCCCTGCGAAGTGCTGGTTGTGGGAGGGTCCGCCTCCGCCCTTTTCGCGGCGCTGCACGCCGCAAGGGAAGGCGCTTCCACCTGCCTCGTCGAGCCGACCGACTGGATTGGCGGCCAATTAACCGCAGGCGGCGTGCCCGCCGTTGATTTCGCATGGAGGGAGGATGCCCAAGGCATTGATGCCAAAGCGGCGCACAAGGAAAGATGCAATAACCACTACGAATTCCATGATTGGCTCCAAGCCATTGGCAATCCGGGCGATTGCACGGTTTCCAGGCACTGCTTTTTGCCCGGCCGCCTGCTGCACGGCCCGATAGCGGAGGCGGTCCGGCGCGAAAGCAATCTTTCCGTTTTCCTTAATGCGGTTTTGATCGCGGTTGAAACCGAAACCGCCCATGGCGGCAAGCGCGAAATTTCCAAAGTGGCCGCGGTGCAGAGATTGCCCAAGGCAAGCGGCAGGTTCGCCGGCCACGAAAGGGTTTTGAGCGCCGCCATCGGGGATTGGTATTCGCCTCGCCCCACGGCGTTCTTCGATAAGCGGCGCCTCTCGTTCGGCCCTCGCGAAGGATGCAAAATGGTGGTTGTCGAGGCCAGCGAATTCGGCGACGCGCTGGCCTTGTCGAATGCCCGCTACCTTGTGGGCGAGGATTTGTTCGAGGGCTCCACCCGGCAATATCACAGCGGATGCGGGCAAAGCTTCACCGCCGTGTTCAACCTGTCGATCACCAAGGACAGGGATGCGCCAAATGACCGTTCCTGGTCCGCGGTGGCCACGCCGCAGGATCATGAATTCAGCTTCGGCTCCTATGATTGGAGCAAGGTCTGGCGGTACCGCAGATTAAAGGGATGCGGCGCCCCGGCTATCGGGCAGATCAGCGCCATGAACTGGAAGCAAGGCGACACCAATAACGGCAATGATTACGCCGAGCGCCCTCTCTTCCTTCCGTTCGAGGCCGCCCGGGCAACCGTCGAGCAAGGCCAATGGCGCGGCGGCGTGGACATCGAAGCGCTAGCGGGAGCGGAGAGGCTGTCGCGCAATTTTTACAGCTGGTTCGCCGATCAGGCGCCGGCCGAGTTTCGCGGCATGATTCATGTGGATGCGGAGTCGGTGGGAACCCGGCATGGCTTTTACAAATTTCCGTACTTGCGGGAATCGCGCCGCAGCGTCGGCTATGGCGGCTTTCTTCTGTGCGCCTGGGATTTAAGCTTCTTCCCGGGGGCCACAGGCTTTCCCTTCGCGGACCGCGTCGGCACGACCCTCTACGACTACGATATCCACGCCCTCGACGGCTGCGGGGCCAGAACGGAGGAGGCGGACGTTTACTGGAAGAAACATCCAAAGCCCTTTTACTTGCCGTTAAGGGCTTTCTCCAACGACACGATCGCCAATCTGGTTGTTGCGGGCAAATGCATGGCCCAGTCCTTCCTGGTGAATGCCGCCACTCGCCTGCATCCCGGCGAGGCGGTTTCCGGCACCGCCGCAGGGGTGATCGCGGCGCACTGCTCCCGAAAGGCCGCGAGCATGCACCGGCTGATCGAGGGCTTGGACTTCAAGGATATCCAAGCGAGGGTTTCGCGCTACCAGCCGCTGGAATGGAAAATTGGCGGCGAGAGGTTTCCGCAAGACGGCCATAAGCACGCAAAAATCGGTTTCGGTTTTAGCGGGCCATACGGCCGGAATGCCGATTGGGCCGATTCCTTGGGCGCTTGGCACGATCGCGACTTTCTTTATTTCCCTGTTCCGGACGCGGAAATCGAATCTTTAATGGAAAAAATAAAGCGGAAAAGCGCCGCCCCGCCCTTCTTTGAAAAAGTATCGCGCGGCGGCGCGCGCTTCCTCAAGTGCCCCAAAAAAACCGGCTTTGAAGCGCTTTCCTTGAAATTCGCAAAAATATCGCGATAAAGCCGCATCGCGAGGCGCGCGATGGCGCCATAGCGCGTTCCCGCGCCTATCCCGAAAGTTGCATGAGCGCGTCAAAGCTGCGCGCCGCCCTCCAGTCGCGCCAAGGCTTTATCGAAAGTGCCCACTGGCAAATGCCCGGCTTTTCGGGCCGCTTCCACAATCAGGCAATCCGAAAATCCGGCGGCGGCATTCTCGAATGCCGACAGCGCGCAGCGCACGGAGTCTTCGTCCTGGAGAGTGATTCGGTCATGCTGCATCAGCATGCCGACAACAGTGGCAATCTCGCGGCGCTCCAATCCATATACGGACTCCAGCACCCAAACCGTCTCGGCAAGCACGAGAAGCGAAACCCAAGCCCCCGGAGCGACAAAGCTCTCCGCGCTGGCCACTTGCCTCGGGTCGTCCCGGGCAATCAGCCGAACCAGAACGTTGGTGTCAGCGGCCCGCATGCTTGCGCCGCGCCCTCGACCGAATCCCGGCATCCATGGCATCGGTATCCATCGGGTTCGGCGGCGCGGAGAATACGGCCTTATGGATGTCCTCGGAGGAGTGCTTTGCCGCCTTCCGCACGACGACTTCGCTGCCTTGGTCCCGCCACTCGATTTTGGAACCCGGCGACAATCCGAGTTTTCGGCGCACAGGCGCAGGCACCGAAACCTGCCCTTGGGACGTGATTTTGGATTCGATTGTTTCCATAGCAGGTTCCCGCCTTGGCCCGGGCAGGCATTTTCCCACTTATTACCCCGGTAATCAATCCTGCGCGCCGCGTTATTGCAGCAGGAACAGCGACAGGCCGGGCCAAAACGACACGGCGGCCAGCGCCGCCAGCATCAGCAGCAAAAACGGCAGCACGGCGCGGCAGATCTCGCCGAACGATTCGTTGAAAGCGGTCATCGCCACGATCAGGTTAAGGCCCATGGGCGGCGTGAGATAGCCCATCTCCAGATTCACCACCATCACCACGCCGAAATGCACGGCATCCATGCCTTGGGCCACGGCGATGGGTTGCAGCAGCGGCGCCAGGATCAGAATGGCCGAGCCGATATCCATGAAGCAGCCCACCAGCAGCAAAAAGGCGTTCATCAGCAGAATGAATCCGGGCAGCGTGTCGATATGCGCCGAGAGCCATTCCACGGCCATGTCCGGCACCTGCTCGTAGGTCAGAAACACATTAAGCGCCAGCGCCATCATCAGCACCGGAAACAGCGAGCCCATCAGGCGCGTGGTGCCGGTGAACACTTCGACCACATCCTTGAAGCGCATTTCGCGGTGAATCACGATTTCCACGAAGAAGCCGTAAACCACGGCGATCGACGCGGATTCGGTCGCGGTGAACCAGCCGGTATAGATTCCGCCCAGGATAATGACCGGCATCAGAAGCGACCAGAAGCCCCGCGCGAAGGCCGTTCCGATTTCCTGCGCGCTCCACCTTCCGAGCCGGAAACGCCAGTTGCGGGCAATGGCCCATACGCTCATCAGGCCGGTCAGGAGCAGCGCCGGCCCCACGCCGGCGATAAACAGGTCGGAGATCGAGGTTTGCGTCATGATCCCGTAGAGGATCAGCGGAATGCTAGGCGGCACCACGATGCCGAGCGTGCCGGCCGCGCACAGGGCGCCCAAGGCGAAGCGCTTGCTGTAGCCGGCTTCCAGCAAGGCCGGATACATCACCGCGCCAATGGCCAGCAGCGCCACGGTCCCCGAGCCGGTCACGGCGGCGAACATCGCGCACGACAGCACCGTGGCGATCGCAAGCCCGCCGGGGATCGGCGCCGACAGCGCCCGCGCCAGACGGATCAGGCGGCTTGCGATAGCGCCTCGAGCCATCACGGCGCCCGCCAGCAGATACATGGGAATGGACAGCAGCACATCGCGGTTAAGGCCGTCCCAGCCGTCGTTGATGATGTTCTGTATCTGGCCGTCGCCCCAAAACCAATAGGCCATGCCGGCGACCACGCCCAGCACCACCAGCAGATTCTGCCGCAGAGCCAGCAATACCAGGGCCGCGCCCAGAATGCTCAGCGCGCCGGTCATGATTCCAGCTGGGTTCGCGCGTCCGCCAGCGCGCCCTGCTCCGGCGGCTTGAGGTCCGGCCAGCGCGCGTACAGCCCGTGGCGCAGAGCGGCCAGCGCAAACACCAGCGGAATCACGCCCTGGATCGGCCACACGATAATGCGCAGCACCACGGAGCGCACATCCAGCAGATAGGTCTCGCGCACCAGGTCGAACGCGACCGCGGCGAAAACCAGGCAAAACAGCGCCATCAGAACTTCGCTGAAATGATCGAGAAACGGCCCCCAGGATTTCGGCAGCCAGCCGTCGGCGAAGCGGGGCCGCAAATGCGCGTTGGCGGCGGAAGCCAGTCCGATGCCAAACATCACCTTGACCACGTTGGCGTACACGCCGATCTGGCGCGCCCAGTACAAGCCGGAGCCGCTGAATACGCGAATCGCCACGTCGCTGAAAATCACCGCCACTAGCAGGGCGAAAGCGACGCAGGCGACGGCCCGCTCCACCTGGTGCAGCGCGGAGAGGAAGCGCCGCGCCGATTCCTTCACCGCAGATCTCCCTTGCGCGCCATCAACGCCCTACCCGCATATTGCGCCAAGGGGCGCGGTGAAATATGCGGGCTAGCCACTGGTCGAGGCCGCGCCCGACGCGGCGGCGATCAACGCAATTGCAACAGCGAAGAAATTGGATATCTTCATAGCCAACCTCGTCAATTCAATCCAGCGCCCGGATCGCTTCACCGCCAGCGCGGGCCAAGCAGGCCGATGCGCCATCATAACGCGGTCGCCAGAAACCTTAACCCGCATATTGCGCCAATCTGCGCCAGCTAAAGCCCTTTGCTTGCCCCTGCCTCGCGGGAGCATCTGGGGCAGGGCGAGCATCGGTCGCTGCGCGCAGCGCAGCGAGGCAAAGCATGCCTTTGCCAGATGCGGGCGGAACGGCAGGAGGACGGCCCCGGGCGTGATTCCGGCACCGCCGCGCGGCAGGGACGCCAACAGCAACTTGGGGAAGCAGGAGGATGGGTTTATGCGTCTCCCGCGAGGCAGGGGCAAGCAAAGGGCGAGGGCAAGCGCATGCCCGCGCCCCTTGGCGCAACATGCGGGTTAAGAGGCGCGCGTGAGCGGGTGGGTACAATGCTTTCCTTATTTCCTGCGAGAGGGATTTCCGTAATGCCGAATACCATGCGCGCCGTTGTCGCCGAAGCGCCGGGCGGCCCGGAGTCGCTGCGATTGAAGGAATTGCCAGTGCCCTCGCCGGACGAGGGCGAAGTGCGGATACAGGTGGCCTACGCCCCGCTCAACCCGCTGGACACGCATGCGCGCGCCAACCGGATCCAATGGATGCATCCCGGTTTCCCGTTTGTGACCGGCTACGAGTACTCGGGAAGAGTGGTGGAAACCGGCCAAGGCGTGGACCCCGCGCTTAACGGCAAGCGCGTGGCCGTGAACGGGCAGTGGAACGGCAACGGCGAGTTCGCTATCGCCAAGGCCGCCGGCCTGGCGCCCATCCCGGACCGTTTCGACTACAAGCTGGGATCGACCTTCTCGACCTGCGCGCCCACATCCTGGCACCTGGTTCATTCCGCCGGCGGAGTCCAGCCCGGCCAAACGGTGGTGGTGCATTCCGCAGCCGGCGCGGTGGGCATCATGACCACCCAGATTGCCAAGGAGGCCGGCGCCGCAGTGATCGGGCTGGCGGGCGGCGAAAAGAAAGCCGAATGGGCGAAGCAGTTCGGCGCCGACCATATTCTCGACTACCGTTCCGGGGAATGGCCCTCGCAAGTCAAGGCGCTCACCGGAGGGCGCGGCGCCGACGTGATCATCGACGGCGTGCAAGGGCCGGAGGCGCCGCGCAACTACGAGGCCTGCGCGCCGCTGGGCAACGTGATCTATATCGGCGCGATGGGCGGGCCGGCCCCGCAGGTCGATATTTCCTTTTTGATCGGCAAGAGCATCAGCGTCACCGGATTCGTGCAGTTCT
Organism: Gammaproteobacteria bacterium; assembly: GCA_965213995.1. Taxonomy (GTDB): domain Bacteria; phylum Pseudomonadota; class Gammaproteobacteria; order Steroidobacterales; family Foliamicaceae; genus Foliamicus. The sequence continues at coordinate 337,648 of OZ243929.1, forward strand.
TCCACCAAGCGCGCACCCGCCAAGCGGAAGATGCCGAAATCGAAGAGAAGCTCGCCTCCGGCCAGTGGCGCATTCCTATCGAGCGGGTGGCCGCCTTGGAGGAGACGCCGGCCATGCATGCCGCCTTCGAGAACCGCGAGCTGTTCGGCCGCACCCTGATCGAAGTCGGAGGGGAAGGAGTCTGACCCTTTTTCTCCGCATCACGGAGCGGCCCCGCGGCGCGCGCGGCGCCTTGGCGGGCAGTGAAACAGTTCCGGCGGAGCGGCTCCGAATAGCGCGAGCAGGCCTTGGCCGTTCGCGGGGAACCGTCCGGCCAAGGCCGGATGCCTTCGCTGCGGGCCTTTGCGCCCTCTTGCTCGCGGCGCTTCTCGCCCCGGGCTGCGGAGGCGATGCCGGCCGGCAGGAAAACGATGGCAGGCTGCTCGTGGTGGTCGGCGCCGCAGGGGCCGTCAACACGCCTTGGCATGACGGCTGGAAGCGCTTTGAGCGCCGCGTCCGCGAAGCCGGGCATCCGGGGCTTGAATTGCAAATGTCGGTGAACGGCCAATTGGGAACCGAGGAAACCATACTCAACCAGGCGCGGCGCGGACGCATACAGTACGCCGGGTTATCGCTGCACGGCATGTCCAGCGCGGTGCCGGAGCTCAGCGTTATTCTCGCCCCTTATCTCTTTGAGAGCCATGAGGAAGTCGATTTCGTCACGGACAACTACCTGACCCCTGTTTTCACCGAGATGCTGGCCGAGCGCGGCTTGGCATTCATCCAGTGGAGCGAAGTGGGCTGGAACCATATCTACTGCCGCGAGCCGAGGCTGGAGCCCGGGGAATTCCGCGGAGTGAAGATGCGCGCCTCCACGGCCGTGGCGCCCCAAGTATTCACCGATGCCATCGGCGCCGACAATATTCCCCTGCCCTTCGACGAGACCCTGCCGGCGCTTCAAACCGGACTGATCGAATGCGGCCAGAGCGGCGGCGGCCAGTACCTGCTTTCCGGCATCGCCGAGGAGGCGCCGCACTACATGCTCACCCGGCACGCCTACGATTCCGGCGTGCAGTTCGCCAACTCGCAGTGGCTTGACTCGCTGCCGGAGGAAGCGCGCCAAGCGCTGGAAAACGCGCTTGATGGCCAACAGGAGAACCGCGGCATCGTTCGCGGGGCCGTTGCGGAGCTGGAGCGCGAATGGCAAGAAGCGGGCCGGGTGGCGTTTCACAAGTTGAGCGAAGAGCAAAGGGTCCGGTGGCGGGCAGCGACCGAAGGCTCGCACCGGAAGCTGATCGAGCGCATCGGCGGCCGCGCGCAGGAAATCTACGACCTGATCCTGGCAGGCAAGGCGGATTTCGCGGCCCGCAAGGAAGACGCGGCGTGATCATTCGCGATCAAGTGATGGCGCTCGATATTGCGCCGCTGCCGCGCGGCGAACTGGCCGGGGACATGCGCGAATACTTCGCGCTGTGCGAGGAAAAGCTGGGCTTCGTGCCCAACGTGCTCGCCGCGCATTCCTTCAGCAGCGAAAAACTCCGCGTTTTCCGGGAGCTTTACGACGAATTGATGCCGGCCGACTCTGGCATAAGCAAGCTGGAGCGCGAAATGATCGCGGTGGTGGTGTCCTCGGCCAATCATTGCCTGTACTGCCTAGTGGCGCACGGCGCGGCGGCGCGCAAGCTTTCGGGCGATCCGCTGCTGGGCGAAGCGCTGGCGATGAACTACCGGGAGGCGCAGCTCACGCCGCGCCAGAGGGCCATGCTGGACTTCGCCTGGAAGGCCACCACCCGGCCCCATGAAACCGGCGCCGAGGACCGGGCGCGGCTGCGCGAGGCCGGCTTCAGCGAGCGGGATATCTGGGATATCGCCAACGTCACAGGCTTTTTCAATTTCAGCAACCGCGTGGCGATGGCTGCGGGAATGACCCCGAACCGCGAATACCACGATATGGCGCGCGAGCCTGCCGGCTAGCGCCGCCGGGAGGGTTCCACCCATGAAACTAAGATTGCTGGGCTTAAGCGGCCTGCGCGTGTCCGAACTGTGCCTGGGCACGATGACCTTCGGCGGAACGGCCCATCTGCATGCCGGGGAAAAGGATTGCCGCGCCGTTTACGATGCCTACCTCGCCGCCGGCGGGAACTTTATCGACACGGCCGACATGTACGGCATGGGCGCCAGCGAGAGCATGCTGGGCCGCTTCATGGGCGAGGACCGCCAGCGCATCATCCTGGCCAGCAAGTACTCGATGAACACGAACCCCGGCGACCCCAACGCCGGCGGCAACCACCGGGCCAACCTGGTGCGCTCGCTGGAGAGCAGCCTCAAGCGCCTCAAGACCGATTACCTCGATCTTTACTGGATGCATGCCGCCGACGGATTGACCCCTCCCGTCGAAGTGATGCGCGCGCTGGACGACCAGGTGCGGCTCGGCAAGATTCTGCATATCGGCATTTCCAACGCGCCGGCCTGGTGGGCGGCGGCGATGAACGCAACGGCGGAGCAGCGCGGCTGGACCCGCTTCACCGCCCTCCAGCTTCAGTACAACCTAGCCGAGCGCACCATCGAGAACGCGTTCTTTCCGCTGGCGAAGTTCCAGCACATGGCGATAACCGCTTGGAGCCCCCTGCTATTCGGCGCGCTGACCGGCAAGTACACCCTCTCGAAAGACGGTTCGGTGGAGGGCGAAGGGCGCTTGGGATCGCCCGGAGGCTCGCGCATGCTGAATCCGCGCAGCCTGAAAGTGGCGCAGGGCTTGCAAACGGCGGCGGATCGCTTGGGCGCCGCTCCGGCGAGCGTCGCGCTGGCCTGGCTGCTGCGCCGCCCGGCGCCGGTTATTCCGATTGTGGGGGCGAGCAAGCTCAAGCAGATGGAGCAAAACCTGTCCTGCGTGGACTTGGCGCTGGATGCCGATGCGCTGGCCGAGCTGGACGCCCTCTCGCCGCCGCCGCCGACCTTCCCGGAATCGCTATTGGCGATGCCGCCGCTGCGGGACATGATCCACGGCTCGGCGCTGGCGGACCGCCTCGTTCCCTGGAACGCGAACTGATTCCCGCCCGCCTATCGCCGCGCCTATTGCGTCAATCCGCTGCCTTGAAAGCGGGCCCGCGCGCCCGCTTGATGCGTTACCATTGCTCCGCACTACCGCCTAAGCGTTCAAGGAGGATATCCTCATGGCCATCGACGCGGCAGAAAAGCAAGGCCGGGAACCGGAAGGCGACCGCCCCGCAACGTATCAGGACGTGCTCGACGCGCCGCCGCACAAAGTGGCCGAAGTCGTTTACGGCACTCTCTACACCCACCCCAGGCCCGCCATGCCGCACGCGCGGGCCGGTTCCGGACTCGGCGCCCTGATAGGAGGCCCTTTCGATTATGGCCGTGGCGGCCCCGGCGGCTGGTGGATCGTGGATGAACCCGAACTGCACTTGGGCGATGACATCGTGGTGCCCGACTTGGCGGGTTGGCGGCGCGCGCGCATGCCGGAGTTTCCCGACACCGCCTATTGCGAACGGGCGCCGGATTGGGTCTGCGAAGTGCTGTCGCCGTCCACCCGAGCGCTGGACCGGGGAGCAAAGCAATCAATATACGCCCGCGAGGGCGTGGCGCATCTGTGGCTTGTCGATCCCGAAGCCCGCTCGCTTGAGGCGTTCGTTTTGCGCGACAGCGGCTGGGCCCTGCTCGACAAGCTTTCCGGCGGCGCGCCTGTCAGCTTGCCTCCCTTCGACGCAATCCAATTCAGCCTCAGCGATCTCTGGGTTCAATCTTCCTAGGCGGCGCCCCATCGCCGGCTTCATTCAGAACCCGCGCATTCCAGACCGGAATACTCCTTGGCTGCCGCGATTTCCGGCATATTCCTCAACCAATCGGAATCGTCCGGAATATCCTCGATGATCGTTTCAAAAAGGCGGGGCGACTCGAATCAGTTATCGCGCATGGCCACAACCGGATCGAGACGCGCCGCCTGCCTTGCGGGGTGGTAGCCAAAGAAAATGCCGGCCGCGCAGGCGGTTCCCAAGCCTAAGGCCACGGCCGATGCCGACCATTGCCAAGACCACCCCGAATACAGGCTAATGCCCACAGAGGCGCCGATGCCAAGCAATGCGCCAAGCGCGCCGCCGACAAGGCACAGGAGCACGGCCTCGGCGAGGAACTGCCGTTGCACATCGCCGCGCGTTGCGCCGAGGGCGCGGCGGATGCCGATCTCAAGCCGACGCTCCCTGACCGACGACAGCATGGCGTTCATCACCCCGACGCCGCCAAGCACAAGCGAGATGCCGCCGACCGCGCCGAGCAGCAGGGCGAACAAGCTCATTTGCGCCTCCATCTGCTCGATGAGCGGCACCGGGCTGTCAACGCGGATCTGCATTTCGGGCGCGACCAGCGCGAAGTGCCCCTCAATCTCATCGGTCGCGTCCAAGTAGTGGACATCGGGGGCCATTCGCAGGGTAATGCTCTGCACTGCGTCGTTCGCCCGCTCGCGGGCGGCAAGCCCGATCGGCAGCATCATGCTGTCGTCGATGCGCACGCCCGGCGGGCCGCCGGCGTTGGAGGGGGCAATCACCCCCACCACGAGGTAGATGTTCTGCTCGATACGGATGTGCTTGCCGACCTCGGGCATAAGGCCGCCGTCGCGCATCTGCCGCACAATGCCCGAGCCGAGCACGGCGAATGGATTAAGGCCATCGAATGGCGAAATGAACCGTCCCTCGGCCAGCGCCACATCGTGCATGTCGGCGAAATCGGCGGTGACGCCGACCTTGGACAGGTACATAGAGCCTTGGTTGGACAGCGGAATAGTAGTGAAATCCAGCGTGTGGGGCGCCGCCGAGACCACCGTCGGCAAACCGACAAGCCCGATGGCATCGGATGCTTGCAGCACCCGCTGCCGTTCATCCATCCCCTGCGGGCTGATATCAACGACGGACACCATGTCCGTGCCAAGCGAACGGAACTGTTCCAAGGCCTCGGATCGGGCGATCGATCCCGTCGTCAGCAGCGCGATGACCGCGCCGATGCCGATGACGATGCCGATCAGGGCGAGCAGCGTTCGCTGCTTGGCGGCGCGCAGATTGCGCGCGGCCTCGCGCAACTGCGCGGTCGCGGACATGGTCATGGCGCGGCCTCGGCGTCCGGCGCAACGGCCTGCGGCGAGGGCGGCGGGAGCGCGCCGGCGGCAGGATTGCCGCCCGCCTGCATGAGCCGCCCGTCCACGAGGCGCATGTTGAGGGCGCACCGGCGGGCGACGGCGAGATCGTGGGTGATGATCGTTACCGCAATGCCGCGCGAGGCATTGAGTTCGATGAACAGGCGCATGATCTCATCGCCGGTGTTTGGATCAAGCGCCCCGGTGGGTTCGTCCGCGAGCAGCATGGCGGGCGAGGTCACCAGCGCCCTCGCGATGGCAACCCGCTGCTGCTGCCCGCCGGACAGCTGATCGGGCCGATGTTCGGCCTTGTCGTCCATCGCCACTCTCTTGAGCATCTCTTCGGCACGCTCGCGCGCCGATGCGCCGTCAAGGCCGCGGTAGGCGAGCGGCAGGGCAACGTTCTGCCAAGCCGTCATGAGCGGCAGCAGCCGGAAAGACTGGAAAACAAAGCCGATGCTGAGGTTGCGGGACTCGGAAATCTCATCGTCGCCCAAGGCCGACAGGTCGCGTCCGGCAATCTTGATGGAACCGCTCGTTGGGCGATCAAGCAGCCCCATGACGTTGAGCAGCGTCGATTTGCCGGAGCCCGATGCGCCCATGATGGAAAGCAGGTCGCCGGCATGCACCTCCAGGTCCACGCCCTTGAGCACCTCCGTTTCGACCGGCCCGACGGTGTAGCGCTTGCGCACGCCGGAAAGGCTCAGAAGAGGCATGCCGTCTTCCGCCGCTGCGCGGGCATCATCAAAGCTCGCGGACGGCCGGGATGATCCGGGATCCTTTTGCGAAGAGCCCGCAATCCGCATCCACCCCCGTCGAACCGCACCGAGCCCATCCATGCTAGCCTCCCGGCAGCAGGATGCGGTCGCCGGGATCGATGCCTTCAAGGATTTCCACGCCGCTGATCGTGGCTTCGCCGGCAACGACCGGCACGGAGACCGGCTCTTCGCCGCGAAGGACGCGAACAAAGGGCTTTCGGTTAACCATGGAGACCGCCGCAAGGGGTATGAGAATGGCTTCCGGCTCCGTGCGCACAACCACATCGAGCACCGCGGACATGCCGAGGCGGATGGCCGCGCTCTCTTCCGGAGTCAGGTTGGAGACAACCGCCCTCACATCGAAGTACGGCAACATGCGCTGCGTCACTGTCGCCTCGGTGGAGACCTGCTCCACCACCCCCCTCAGCACCGTGCCGGCAAAGGCGTCGCCAGTGATCAACGCCGTTTTGCCGGCGCTGATCCGAACCACATCGGTCTCATCGACGCGGCCCACCAGGGAAATTCCGTCAAGGTCGCCAATCGTCATCAAGCGGTCGCCTTGGGAAACGGCTTGCCCTGCCGCGATGCGCCCGCCTCCCCCGGACTGCCCCATCGCCCCGCCGCCGGACCTCGAACGCATGACCACCCCGGCCACCGGCGCCCTGAACACGGACAAGCGCAGCGATTCGCTGGTCTCATCGAGCTGCACGCGGGCATTTTCGAGCTCCAGCTTGGCAATGCGCACTTCGGATTCACCCCTCTGCAAGACGCTGGCGAAATCCTGTTCGGAAGCATCGAGTTCGAACTTGCGGCTGGTGAAATCGCGCTGCGCGGCCGTGTGCTCGGACTCGGGAATGACGCCGCGCTCAAACAGGAACGCTGTGTTCTCAAGCCGCCTGCGGCTATCTTCAAGGGCAAGCTTCGCCGTGGCAAGCGAGCGCCGCGCGCGCGAGACCTCGGCGCTCTCGTCCCAGTTTTCAACCTCGGCGAACCGCTCCTGCGCCTTGATATGACGCGCTTGGGCATCGCGGTGCGCAACGCGCGCCTCCGTGACATCAAGCTCAATAAGCGCCCCGTCCTTTTCCACGCGCTCGCCGAACGGCACATGGACGACCGAGACCTTGCCATCGACCGGGCTGATGATGTCAACTTCACGAAGGGGCGCGAGCTGGCCGGTCATTGTGACCGTTTCCGTGAGCTGCCGCGGCTCGACGGTCAGCACGGCATCCTCGGCTGAGGCTGTCGCCGCCGCCCGGGCCTCGCGGCTCGGCGCGTCCGGGCGCAGGCTGAGCGCGTACAGGCCCGCCAGGGTCAACAGCACAACCACCGCGCCGAGGCCGCCAAGGCGGGCAAGCCGGGTCCGCCGACTCGCTTCCGCCAGGGTGCGGTTCTGCTCTTCAAGGTTCAGGTAGGCTTGGCGCAGTTCCTTGTGCTGGGCATCGACTTCCTGCGCCAAGGCTATTTCCCTCGCCTGCAACTCCCGAAGTTCGGAAATATCATCGAACACCACCGCGACGCCGGCATCGTCTCCGCCCGCAATGCGGGAAACGCTCATCGACAGCGAGCGCGGGCCGTTGCCGAAATCGGCCTCGATGACGCGCTGGCTGACGAGGGGGCCTGCGTACACCGAGTCGAGCACGGCCTGCGTGAAGTCTTCGGCATCCTTGATCACAAGAAAGACCTCGGCGAAAGTCCGCCCGACAACCTCCTGGGCAGCAATCCCGGTAATGGCGGCGGCGGCGGCGTTGAACGTGGTAATCACGCCATCCGGACGCACCGAGATCACGGCACTCGCCAAGGTCTGGAGAACCGCCTCGTGCAGCCTGCCCGCACCGCGCTCGGGCGCCGTTGCGGCGGATGGGTCCGGAGTGGTCATTAAGGCATCCCCGCAGCGTCGATCCCGAAGCGTTCGGAATCCTCGGTGCTGTGCTCGACAAGGTCGAGATCAATGCCCCAGCGCTCCAGCGTTGTTCCCAAACTGCGGTCCAACTCGGTCGCGGCATTCAGATGGCTAACGAGCGCATCAATCTCGGCGTTTTCCGCAAACACGAGATCGTTCTCGAAGGCAACCAGCTGAAAGTTCGTGGTCACCCCCAAATTCAGCTTCTCGCGCTCGATCTCCATCTTCTGCTCCGCCAGCAACTTCGCCCTGCGCGCCAGTTCCAGGCGCTGCGCAGCCAGTTCCACCTCGCGAACCGCATTGCGCACTTCGATCTCAATGCGCTGGCGCAGATCGTCGAGGCCGTTGCGGGCGATTTGCAGGCTGGCCTCGGCGCGCCGCTGCGCGAGCCGCGCCGACCCCGCGGCCGCTTGGCCGATCGGCACGTTGAGGTTCAGGCCGATGCGGCTGCCGGCGCGCTCAAAGCCTCTGAACGCGCCCGCAAAGTCGTTGCCGGATGCCGTCAGCGTTCTGCCAAGAGAAAGGGAGAGATCCCAAAGGCGCGAATTGCGCGCCACGATCAGCCCTGTTTCGGCGTTGCGGATGCCGAGCAGCCCGATCTGGAGGTCGAGCCGATTGGCGAGCGCCATCTCCATCGCCGTCTCGACATTGACCGACAGCGGCTCAGGCTGGTCGGCGCCGAGCCCCCCGGCCACCCGGAAACGCGTCCGGGCATCGAGGTCGAGCAAGTCAATGAGGCTCAGACGGGCATTATCGAGGCCGCCGGCGGCGGAAATAACATCAAGCTCCCGGCGGGCGATATCGGCCTCGGTCTGGATCACGTCGCGCTCCGCCATGCGTCCGGCCTGCACCAGCAACTTGTTGACACTCAGCAACTCCTGCGCCCGCTGCAGCGAGCGGGCGGCGATTTCATCCCGGCGCTCCGCTTGCGCATAGGAGCGAAACGCCCTCAGCGCGCTCGACATCAGGGAAACCACCGACGCCTCGAACGATAGGACATTGATTTCCTCGCTGATCCGCGCCGTCCGCAGAGATGCCCGCGCGGTGCCGAATCCCGCCCCGCGCAACAGCGGCTGAATAAAGGCCAATTCGAGGACGCCGTTGTGCGATGCCGGTCCTGGCCCGACGCCGAGGTCCGCAAAGCGGGAGGAAACGGAGAACTCGCCGCCGGTTGGAATTCGCAGCCGAATCGCGGAGCCGATCCCGGCGTTCTCGTTGACAATGGCGGGCTGGTTGACAACGTTGGTTTCGTTGCGCCGCGAATAGGCATCGACCGTGACCCTCGGGCGGAACTCGGCTTCGGCCAAGTCCAAGGACAACCGATCGAGCGAGCGGTTGAGGCGCTGGTTCTCGAGCGTCCGGCTATTGCGCAGCGCTAGAACAATGACATCGCGAACGGTCAGGTCGATGACCGCCGCCTCCTGCCCGCCGTCGGCGGCGGGCGCGCCAAGCGCGGCTGGAGCCGGAATGCCGAGGCAGGCTGCCGCCGCCAGAGCCAATCCAAGCGGGCGCGCCTTGCCATGCGTCGATGCCGCCTTCACCCGCCGCTTTGAATTTATTGCCCGCATAGCTCAACAAATTCCTTCTGCAAAGGAAATCATCCGGTTGGCTTCGCCGCCTTCAAGCGCCCTCGCGACAGGAGTCAAGCAATGACGCGCCGACACTGATACTGGCACCACCGATCCAGCCCTCATATTACGACGGAATAGCCTAGCATGGGTCAAGCGCTTGCAGCGGCTCGGTCAGCGCAACGGCTCATGCCGGTCAATCTCAATCGGCGTGGCCTGCTGAACCGCCTCGGTGAACTGGCGGATGAGAGCCTTCGGCAGGGACGAGCGCTTGCGCGCCAAATGCAGGATCACGCAGGAATCCTTCCCGGCGGAGAAGAGCATCGCGGGACGGCGGCAGGAGCGCGCAGCATCGCGGATCGCCCGAAGCGCCGAACTCTCCAAGCGGTCCAGCCGCCCGGAGTCCCGAGCAGCGCTTTCCGACTCCTCATCCATTGCTCAAAGACATTAGCGCATCTTTGCCATTGCCGACCAAGGCAGCCGCAATCTCCCCGCGATTCCAGCCCTTGCGGTTTTGCCCCGGTTTCAAATAGGCATCCCTAGGGGGTAAGAGTTAGCCCCTCCGGGTTCGCGCAGGTTGAGTTTTCGGCCCTTTGAAAGCGAGTGCGCGCTCGCGCACGTACTTCGCCATCGACGGGATCGGGATATCGTAATCCCCGTCATCGCGCTGCTGTATGACTCCCTTGTGCAGCGCCCGCTTGAACAACTCATCGGGCATCGCCTCGTGCGATTCCAGCGACTTGAGGACGGCCTCCAACTCGCGGTTCGAAAAAGAAAGAACGCGCCCCCGGTAGTACTCGCGGCGATAGGCGCGGGAAAGGCGCAGCGCCGCCATGAGATCGGCCTCTTCAAGCCGCCCGTTGGCCTTGAGGACTTCCTGAGCTGCCGCCCGCATCGCATTCGCTAGATGCTGCGGCCAGCCTTGAGCCTCCGACACGAGTTCCTCAGCCCAACGGTTCCGCTCGACTTCGATGCTCCAATCAACCAAGCCCATGAAGGCATCTATCGCCTCGATCTGCTCTTCGACGGACAAGGGCCCCAAAGCGTGGGAGTGCCCTGTCGTGAGCCGGGAAACGCCCAGTTCCGCAAGGCGCTCCTCGGTATTCCCCAATCCCCCGCAAACCAGCATGAAGCTGGGCACGCCCTCGTGAAGCTCCTGTAGCAGAGGCGCTGCGTTATCGGCAAGGTTTTGCGCCTCATCCACAACAATCGCCACCGGCCTCTTCGGCTGGAGCAGCCGTTCGGCCTCGTGGAAATTCCTGGGCAGCGCGCCCCGCTCGAAAGTGCGTTCGCCGCCCATCCCCGCTACGCCAGCCTTGACGGTTGTTCGACCGCGCCGGGGAAGTTTCGCCGAATCAACCTCTCTGATCACCGAAGTCATCAGCACTTCGGTATCGTTGAAGAACGAAGTATGCGCCCGCACAACGCATGCGGTTCCGCCGAGCCATTCGGGAAGGCGGTCGAGCAAGGCGGTCTTGCCGCTTCCGGGAGCGCCCCGCACGATTTGGGTCTCCCCCTGCGGCTCCCCTCCCCCCACGGTCGCGATGGAGGATCGGATCGATGCGAGGATGTTTTCGCGGCCTACGAATTGCAGCGGAGGCTTGCGGTCCCTAGCTTTGGAGAGCCAACGCAGCTTATCGGGGTTGAAAGGCATGGCGGAAAAGCTGAACTGGAAGGCACTCCTTGTTAGCTCAGCTCGTTCATTGCTTGGAGGCGTTTGTTTATGGCCGCAAGCGTGCCCCACGGCAAGAAATCTTGAACTGTCACGGCGGGTTCCATTGGGAGGGCGATGCGCGTTGGTTGCTGCGGATTCTAGCACGATGGGGAGAAACGCTTTGCCCGCCTAGCCATCCGAGATAGAGGTGAGCGAGAGGGAGCGGGACGCAGAACTAACCAGCGTCTAGCGCCTTCACCAATCAGCGCAATCCCGCCACAGCGCCGCAGAGCAGAGTTCGGGGGCGACTGGTTATTCGTTGATGTATTTTGCGACCTCGGATTCCGCCTTGTTGCTTTCAAGCGCATCGGCTACCGCACGATGAACACACTTCTTAAGAACCGACCGGTATTTCATGTCACGGTTCACTTGCTTCATTTAACTTCGCACGATCAATCGAATACAGTGCGGTCCCGCACTTTTTGAGCCTGGTTGCTCACGGTTTGCATCTCGGTTGGATTGAGGAAGTCCCATGCGGTTTGCATGACTTGCGTGTATTGGTCTTCCAGCGCGGCCCTGAGATCCGAATAAAAGCGATTTTTCTGCTTAAGCAAATTGGCCAGCGTTAGCTCTTGCGCTAAATAGGTGCCGCTAGGCTCAAGATCTGCCTTCACCGAGCCGAGATCAATGCTTCTCGTCCACATCAGCTCATTGGTTACGCTTTCGGCGATACGCAACGTGATCCGCGCCTGAATCTCCAAGGTGCCGCTAACTAAGCACTCCGTCGGCCCGCTGCGCGACCCACCTAAAACAGTGGTTAAGGCATCTAGGCCACCTACATATTCCTTAACGGTTAGCTGCTCAAATTCAGGCACTAGGCGCACATCCGCCGTCAGCACCAAATCGCTTGCGTCTCTGTCTGGAAACGGTATTGCCTGAAATGAACCGAACGGCCCTCGAACAGGATAACCTCGAGCAACAAGGATTTCCTCGAAATCGGATGCCATGTTGCGCGCGAAAATCCTGAACATGGGAGGATGATTTTGAGCCTCACCATAGCCACCCAGCGTATAGCTGTCCAATTCGGTCGAGATAGTGGCGTTTGTCACCAAGAAACCTACTTCGGCGGAGCCAGCATCCGAGACATCGGGCGGCGTGAAGTCGAATGTCGGCTGGCGGCGCATCCCCGTGTCCGCTATTGTGGATGTGGTTTCACATCCGGTCGCGAACATCATGGAAAAAGGCGTGGTGGCGAAGTCGGACGGCAAATTCGAGCTGGCCATCCCGTCGATGGGGGAATGGGCGACAGCCGCGCTGCGGCGCGAATAGCAGCAACTGGGGACAGAAGGTGGCGGAGGGAGTGGGATTCGAACCCACGTGGGGCGAATCGCCCCCATCTGATTTCGAATCAGCGCCGTTAGGCCTCTCCGGCATCCCTCCGGAGAAGGATTATATGTTCGCCATCAGTCGAGGCGCCTGGTCTGGAAAAATTGGCGCAGCAGGGCGGCGGATTCCTCGGCCAGAAGGCCGGAAGCAACCTCGCATTGATGGTTGAGGGCGGGATTGCGCAGCACGTCGAGGACGCTGCCTGCGGCGCCCGATTTAGGATCGGCGGCGGAGTAAACGACCCGCGCAACGCGCGCCAGCACCAGCGCGCCGGCGCACATCGCGCAAGGCTCCAGCGTCACGAAAACCTCCGCGCCCGGCAGCCGGTAGTTGCCGACCGCCTTGCAAGCGGCCCGCAGCGCTTCCATTTCCGCATGCGCGCTCGGGTCTTGGGCGGCAATCATGCGGTTGCCGCCCTCCCCCGCTATGCGGCCGTCCAGAACCACCACGGCGCCCACCGGAACCTCTCCGGCCTCCGCGGCCTTGCGGGCCAGTTCCAAGGCCCGCCGCATCCACCGCTCGTCTTCCGCCGCCGCCAAACCCGAAACGCTCACTCCCATTCGATGGTGGCGGGGGGCTTGGATGAAATATCGTAGGTGACGCGCGAAATGCCGGGAACCTCGTTGACGATGCGCCCCGCAACCCGCTCCAGCAGCTCCATAGGCAAGCGGCTGGGATCGGCGGTCATGAAATCGGAGGTGTTGACGCAGCGCAGCGCGATAACCGGCTCGTAGCGCCGCCCGTCGCCCTTCACGGCGACGCTGCGCGACGGCAGGAACACCGCGAAAGCCTGGGCCACCCGGTCGTACCAGTTCGCGGCGCGCAGCTCCGAAATAAAGATATCGTCCGCCAGCCGCAGTTTTTCCGCGGCCGCGGGATCGACTTCGCCCAGCACCCGCACCGCCAGTCCGGGGCCGGGAAAGGGATGCCGCCCGACCAGTTCGGCCGGCAGGCCCAGCTCCAGCCCGACTTTGCGGATCTCGTCCTTGAACAGCAGGCGCAGCGGTTCCAGCAGCTTCAGCTTCATCCGCTCCGGCAGCCCGCCCACGTTATGGTGCGATTTGATCAGATGCGCCTTGCTGGTGGAGGCGGCGGCGGATTCGATCACGTCCGGATAGATGGTCCCTTGGGCAAGCCATTCGATGCCGGGCAGGCGCGCCGCCTCGGCCTCGAAGACTTCGATGAAGCAGCGGCCGATGGCCTTGCGCTTGTCCTCCGGGTCGGCCAGTCCCGCCAGCGCGGCGAACATGCGCTGGCGCGCCTCGACCACTTTCACCTCCACTCCCGCCTTGCCCAGGGTTTCCGCCACCTGCTCCGCTTCGTTCAGGCGCAAAAGGCCGTGGTCAACCATCACGCAGTAAAGCCGTTCCCCCACCGCCCGCCGCAGCAGCGCCGCGAGCACCGAGGAATCGACGCCCCCGGACAAGGCCAGCAGCACGTTGCCGCGCGGCGCTTGGTCCCGGATTTGCACGACGGCGCTCTCGGCGATGGCGGCCGGCGCCCATTCATTGCCCAGCCCGCAAATCTCATGCACAAAACGCTCGAGGATTCTCTGGCCGTGGCGCGTATGAGTGACCTCCGGATGGAACTGCACGCCGAACAGGCGGCGGCCCTGATCGGCGATCGCCGCCAGCGGCGCGTTGTCGCTCCCGCCGATGCGCTCGAATCCGGGCGGCAGCGCGTTGACGCGGTCGCCATGGCTCATCCATACGGGAAGCGGCTGTTCGGACAGCCCCGAAAGCAAGGCGTTATCCGCAACCACCCGAACCTCGGCGGGCCCGAACTCGGCGCTGCCGGCCCGCTCAACGCCGCCGCCAAGCTGCTGGGCGATGGCTTGCATGCCGTAGCAGATGCCCAGCACCGGCTTGCCGAGATCGAAAACGCTCTGCGGGGCCCGCGGCGCGCGCTCGCCGGTCACCGACTGCGGCCCTCCGGAGAGCACGATGCCGGACGGCGCGAATTCACGCACCGCGTCGTCGCCGATATCCCACGGCAGGATTTCGGAATAAACGCCCGCTTCGCGGATGCGGCGGGCGATCAGCTGCGTCGTTTGCGACCCGAAATCAAGGATCAGGATTCGTCCCTGGGTCACGCGCCCCCCCGGTAGTTGGGGGCCTCCTTGGTGATCGCCACGTCATGCACATGGCTTTCCTTCATTCCCGCTCCCGTGATCCGGACGAATTTCGCCCGGGCGCGAAGCTCCTCGACGGAGGCGCAGCCGGTGTACCCCATCGCGGCCCGCAAGCCCCCGGTAAGCTGCTGCACGATAGTCACCAGGCTGCCCTTGTAGGGCACCCGGCCTTCGATGCCTTCGGGCACCAGCTTCTCAAGCTGCTCGGTGGAGTCCTGCTGATAGCGGTCCGACGATCCGTGCTGCTGCGACATGGCGCCCAGCGAGCCCATGCCGCGGTACGACTTGTACGAACGCCCCTGGTACAGCTCGACCTCGCCCGGCGCTTCCTCGGTGCCGGCGAAAAGGCTCCCGATCATGGCGCAATGCGCGCCTGCGGCGATCGCTTTGGCGATATCGCCCGAGTAGCGCACGCCGCCGTCGGCGATCACCGGAACCTCGTGGCGGGCGGCGACAGCCGACACTTCCGCCACGGCCGTGATTTGCGGCACCCCCACGCCGGCCACGATGCGCGTGGTGCAAATGGAGCCCGGCCCCACGCCCACCTTCACGCCGTCAGCGCCGGCCTCGATCAGCGCCTCGGCGCCTTCCCCGCTCACCACATTGCCTGCGATCAGCCGCATATCCGGGTAGTTCTCGCGCAGCCATTTGACCCGCTCGACCACGCCGCGGCTATGGCCGTGCGCGGTATCGACCACCAGCGCGTCAACCCCCGCCTCGCTAAGCAGGGCGGCGCGCTGTTCCGTATCGGCGCCGGCCCCGACCGCGGCCCCCACGCGCAACGCGCCCCGCCGGTCCTTGCAGGCTCGCGGAAAATCGCTGGCCTTCTGGAAGTCCTTGGCGGTAATAAGGCCTTTCAATTGAAAGTTCCCGTCCACCACCAGCACTTTCTCGATCCGGTGCTTGTGCAGCAGCGTAAGGACTTCCTCCTCGCCGGGGCTTTCCTGCACCGTCACCAGCCGCTTTTCGGGGGTCATCACTTCGCGCACCGGCCTATCGAGGCGGGTCTCGAAACGCAGGTCGCGGTTCGTGACGATGCCCACCAAACGCCCCCGCTCTTCCACCGGAAGCCCCGAAATATTGTTGCGGCGGGTGATTTCCAGCACTTCGCGCACGCTCTTGTCCGGGCTGACGGTAATGGGATCGGACACCACGCCCGAAGCGTATTTCTTCACCGCCGCCACATGCCGGGCCTGGCTCTCCGGCGTCATGTTCTTGTGGATGACGCCCAGCCCGCCCTCCTGCGCCAGGGCGATGGCGAGAGCCGACTCCGTGACCGTGTCCATGGCCGCGGAAAGCACGGGGATATTGAGATCCAAGCCGCGCGCCGCCGCCGTGGCCAAACTCGCTTCCCTGGGCAGAACCTCCGAATAGTCCGGCGCCAGAAGGACATCGTCGAAGGTCAGGGCTTCCTGGATGATTCGCATGGGGCCGAACTTGCCGCGCAACAAGCTATCATCTTACAAATGCGCGGCGAAGCGGTAAACCTCGGGACGGGCGAACCGGCGGAAGGCGCGCCGCTGCTGCAAGTCGGACAATTGGTGCAGCAGATTGCCACCCGGCTGCGCGATGAATTTGCGGCAGTGAGGGTGGAGGGCGAGATCGCCGATTTCAGCCACTACCGCGGCCGCCACATGTATTTCAAGCTCAAGGACGAGGAATCCCTGATCCAATGCGCCATGTTCGCCGCGGCCAACCGGCGCCTCGCCTTCACGCCGGCGGACGGGCAACGGGTGATCGCCAGCGGGCGGGTGGAAGCCTACACGCCGCGCAGCAGCTACCAGCTGATCGTTTCGGATATGCAGGAAACTGGCGTCGGCAAACTCCTCAAGCAATTCGAGGCGCTCAAGCGCAAGCTCAGGGACGAAGGGCTGTTCGACGAGGAGCGCAAGCGGCCCATCCCCCGCCTGCCCGGCTGCATTGGGCTGGTCGGCTCGCGGGAAAGCGCGGCGGCGCGCGATGTAGTGACGGTATTGCGCAAGCGCTTTCCCGCGCTGCCGGTGATGCTCTACCACACCCAGGTGCAGGGCGCCGGCGCCGCGGAACAGATCATTGCCGCGCTTCAAGCAGTGACGAAGCACGGAGTTTGCGACTTGGTCATACTGGCCCGCGGCGGCGGCGATCTGGAGGATCTGGCCACGTTCAACAACGAGCAGCTTGCCCGCGCCATCGCCGATTTCCAGCTGCCCCTGATCAGCGGCGTGGGCCACGAAACCGATCACACGATCGCGGACTTCGTGTCCGACCGCCGGGCGGCCACGCCGTCCCAAGCGGCGGAGATTGCCACGCCTGATGCCTCGGACTGGCTACGCAGGGTGGATCGCGCCGACAGCAGCATCCGCCAAGCGGTCGCTTCCCGCCTGTCGGCGGATCGAAGAGTTCTGGCGCAACTGCGGGGCAGGCTCGACCGCGCCGGCCCTCCCGCCCGGCTGATGCAGTGCGGCCAACGCCTGGACGAATTGCACGAGCGCCTTCGCAGCGCCGCCTCGCGGCTGCCGCAGCCCGATGCGCAACTCCTGGCCGCGCTAAGCGGACGCTTGGCGGCAAACTCGCCCCAAGCCATCGCCGATAAGGCGCGCGGGCGGCTGGAATGGCTGGCGCCGCGATTAGCGGCGGCAGCCCGCCGCCCGCTGGATGGCGCTTCGCAACGCATCAAGATCGCCAGTTCAACGCTGCGCGGCCTGAGCCCGCAAAACACCTTGAATCGTGGCTACGCCATCGTGACCGGACCGGACGGGAAAATCCTCGTGGATGCGGCGCGCGCCGAAAAAGGCAGCGAGATTCAAGCCCGGCTCGCCCGAGGCACCCTTCTAGCCCGCGTCCAGGACCGCAAGCCCCCGAGCCACTGATATATACGCCGCCGTAGCCTATCTCCGCCCCTGTGAGATGGGCTAGTCAAGTTTCCACGTAGGGATTGGGGCCGGTGCGCAGCTCGATGCGCAGCGGCGTTCCGCGCAAGCCAAAGTGTTCGCGTATGCGGCGCGCAAGAAAGCGCCTGAAATCGGCCGGCAGGCGCTCCGTCTGGCGGCCGTGGATCACAACCGCCGGCGGCCGCTTGCCCCCCTGATGGGCATAGTTCAGCCGAATCCTGCGGCCCCCGCGCCGAGGCGTGGCATGCTCCCGTAGCGCCTCGCGCAATACCGAGTTCAGCCTGCCCGTAGGCAGGTCGGTGGCTGCGGCATCGATTGCGGAGAGCGCGCTGTCGAGCAGACGCTCCACCCGCCATCCACGCAGCGCCGACACGCGGTGCATATCCACAAAATCCAGAAAGCGCAACTGCCGCTCCAGTCCGGCATTGACGCGCCTGCGCTCCCCGCCCTGGATCCGGTCCCACTGGTTCGCGCCAATAACCATGGCGCGCCCCCGCTCCAGCGCCAGCGCGATCAGCCTCAGATCCTGGTCGGTGGCGCCTTCACGCGCGTCGAGAAGAAAAATCACCGCGTCGGCCTGCTCGACGGCTTGCAGCGCCTGAATCACCGAAAGGCGCTCCGGGCCACGCGCAATGCGGGTTCGGCGCCTGATCCCTGCCGTATCGACCAGAGCGCAGGGCCGCCCCGCGTGGTCGAAATCCAGCGCAATGCTGTCGCGGGTCGTTCCGGCCTGGTCGCGAACCAGCATGCGTTCCTCGCCAAGATAGCGGTTGACGAGAGTCGATTTGCCCACGTTCGGCCGACCGATAACGGCGATTCTGACCCGCCCGCGCGAGTCCGCCTCCGGGGACTCAGGCATCGCCCCGGCCATGCGCTCCGCCAGCGCCCTTACGCCGTCTCCGCGCAGCGCGGATATCGCCAGAGGCTCAGGGATTCCCAGCGCGTGAAATTCGGCCACGCCGATCTCCGGCGCCAAGCCTTCGCATTTGTTGACCGCGAGCAGCGCCGGAGTGCCCGACTCGCGGATCCGGCCTGCGGCCGCCTCGTCGGCAGCGCACAGCCCTTCCCGCCCGTCGGCAATGAGCACGACCAGGCAGCTTTCCTCCAAGGCCCTATCGAACTGCCCTTGCAGAATGCCGTCCCAGTCGCCTCCCTGGCCCACGCCCGGCGTATCCACCAGTATGGCGCTGCGGCCGCGCAGACGCACCATGCTGTGGCGGCGGTCCCGGGTCAGCCCGGGATAATCAGCGACCAAGGCCTCGCGTTTACCTGCCAGCCGGTTGAACAGCGTCGATTTTCCGACGTTGGGACGCCCTGCGAGGGCCACAACCGGGAGCATGGCGCATGCGCGCCGGTCAGGATGGGCCCGAACCGGCAGCGCGCCAAGCCGTTAAATCGCCCGACACGGTCAGCGCGTAAAGCATCTCGCCCATCACCAAGGGCTGGGCCGCGATCCTGCTGTTGCCGGCGCGCGCGCGCGCTTCCAGCTTGCCGTTGAACACGTTGAATCCGTGCAGATAGCCCTCGAAATCGCCAACCATCAGATGCGAGGCGAACAGGGCGGGCCGCGAAAGGTCCCTGTATTCCAGCAGGTCCTCCGACCACAGAGGGGTGCCGCCGGTTCGGGCATGAGCGGCCACCCTGCCCGCTTCGCTGACCGAATACACGTTGTTGGCATCCACCACCAAGCCGTTGTAGCCGGAAAACTCCCGCGACCAGAGCAATTCCCCCGACTCCGCGGCCACTGCGGCCAACAAGCCGTTGTAGCCGGCCACGTACACGTCATTGCCCACCACCTGGACTTCGCCGTTCAGATCCACCAGCCGCTCCAGCTCATTGCGCCCTGCCGGCGCGGCCAAAGCCAGCTCCCAGACCCGGGCGCCGTCGGACTGCTCATAGGCGGTAAGGCGACCGTTATCGAAGCCGCAAATAACCAACTGAGCCTGCACCACGGGCGCCGAAGTGCCGCGCAGGCTGAGCCTGGGCATGTTCTGCGAAACGGACCAGAGTTGCTGGCCGGTCGCGAGGCTGAAGGCGTAGAGGAAGCCGTGCACCGTGCGCACGAACAAACGGCCGCCGCCCACCGCCGGCGCGGCCAGCACCTCGCCCTTCACATAGGCGCGCCACTCCTCCGCGCCGCTTGCCGCGTCAAGCACGACAACCCAGCCTCCCGACGATGCCACAGCCACGTAGCCGCCGCCCGCTGCCGGACCGGCGGACAGCTTCAGCTTGGTGTCCCGGGACCATTGCCGGGCGCCGGTGTCCGCCCGGTAGGCCTGCACGGCGCCGTCGGTGGAAGCCGCGTAAACCCGCGAGCCGTCGCCGCCAATGCGCAGCGCCAGCCGCAGCGCCCCCCCGCCATCGCCCGCCTTGGCCGACCAGACCCGCCTGAGCTGCAACTGCTCGGCGAACGTCTCCAGCGGGCGCGGCGGGCGGGCCTCCTTGCCATCGTCCCCGCCGAAAATCCCGCAGCCTGACAAGCACAGCAAGGCAGCCGGGACCATCGGAAGTGCCCGCAAGGCGGGACGGACGGCATTCGCGGCTGAAACCGGCATCATTCCGGTTCCGCAGCGGCATCGGCGGCTTTGCCCTGTTGCGCGGCGCCAGGCGCGGCGCCAGGCCCGCCATCCTCGCCGCCAGCGGCCTCTTCATCCGCAGCGTCCCGCGCATCGGCCTGCTTAGGAAGAGCGTCCAGTTTCATGCGGATCCAGCCGGAGTCCACCTGTCCGGCGCTGTCCAGAGCCGCCTGGTATGCGGCTCGCGCCTTCTCCGCCTGTCCCAGCGCCCGGTGCAGATCGCCGCGCGCATCTTCGGCAAGCGCCTGCCAGGAATCGGACGGCGTTCCTGCGTCGAGCACTTCCAGCCCATCCTTCGGGCGGTCCATATAGAGATAGACGCGCGCCAAGCGCAGCCGGGCCAGTTGCCGCAAGTCGGCATCGGCGGCGCCCGCAACCAGTTCGCGCAACTCCTCGGCAGCCAAGGCGGGCCGGGTGGTATCGACATGCTCCTTGGCCATCAGCAAGCGCGCATGATCCGCATAAGCGCTTCCGGGAAAGTCGGCGGCAAGCTGCTGATGAAGTTCCCCGGCCCGATCCCGGTTGTCGGAATCAAGGACGCTTTTTAGCTCTTCGAAGCGTTCGGAAGCCTCGGCGGCCCGCTGTTCGCCGCGCGCCTGCCACTGGTCGTAGCCGAAATAGCCGCCGATTCCAATCGCCAGCGCCGCTGCCGCCGCAGGCGCATACCGGCGCACCCAGTACCGCACCTGCGCGGCTTGCTGCTGATCGGTGAGAAACTCATTCATGGGCCGGAATTGTACGGTCGGAGCGATCCCGAAGCACCCTTGGGAGCTCCGCCAGCGGGATGGCCTGCTGTCCGGCCTCGCTCCGAAGGTCTTTCAGGGCCGCTTCCCCGGCAGCCAGCTCCTGTTCGCCGATAATCACCGCATAGCGGGCGCCGGATCGGCTTGCATGGCGCATTTGGGCCCGCGCCCCGCCCCCTCCGCAGTGCATTTCCAAATCCAAAAAGGCGCATTCGCTGCGGAGCTTCTCGGCCAGTTGCAGGCCGGCCTGCTGCACCGCAAGACCGCCCAGCAGCACCAGATAAACCCGGATTCGCCCCGATGCCGGAAAAGCCGATGCCAGTTCCATTAGGCGCTCGATGCCCATAGCCCAGCCGATCGCGGGAGTGGGCGGGCCGCCCAGTTGCTCAACCAGGCCGTCGTAACGCCCGCCGGCGCACACCGCGTTCTGCGCGCCCAGCCGATCCGTGAGGAACTCGAAAACCGTCCTCGAGTAATAGTCCAATCCCCGCACCAGCCTGGGATTGCGGCGGTACGGCAGCCCGATGGAGGTGAGCAGCGATTCAAGAGCGGACAGATGCTCGGCCGACTCGGGCTCCAGAAATTCCGCGATATCGGGGGCGCCCGCGATCAGCTCCGACATCCGCGGATCGCGGCTGTCGAGAATACGCAGCGGATTGGCATCCAGCCGTTCGCGGCTGTCCGCGTCCAGCGCCCCGAAATGATCCTGGAAGTAGGCCTGGAGACTGCGCCGATAGGCCCGGCGGCATTGGGCGCCGCCCAGGCTGTTGATCTCCAGCACGAGGCCGTCCACGCCCAGCTCCCGGAAAATGCGCGCCGCCAGCGCGATCAGCTCCGCGTCGATATCGGGGCCCGCGTACCCGATCGCTTCGGCGTCGAACTGATGGAACTGGCGCAGCCGGCCGCGTTGGGGACGTTCCCTGCGAAACATCGGGCCGACGCACCAGAGCCGGTGGCGCCCTCGGTGCAGCCCGTGCTCAAGCGCCGCCCGCGCCATCCCCGCAGTGGCCTCCGGCCGCAGCGCAAGGGTCTGCCCTTTGCCTCCTTCAAGGCTGTACATCTCCTTTTGCACGATATCGGTTTGCTCGCCCACCGAACGCCGGTACAGCTCCGCATGCTCCAGCACCGGCACCCGAAACTCGCGGTATCCGCCGCCCTCCAGTATCGCGCCAACAACCTCCTCGGCTTGCCTCCAAGCCGAGGCTTCATCCGGCTTCAGATCCCGGACGCCACGAACCGATTGAATGAGTCTTGACGGCACGCGCTGCCTGCAAATTCGTCCCTAAGCCACCTTGGCTGCGGGCTAGCCCGATAGCCAGCCCACGAGCAGGTCGCCCCAGAACTGGTAGGCAATCAGCAGAACCGCCGCGCTTCCCAAAATCCAAGCCACCAGCTTCAGGCGGCCCCAGCGCTGAATTCTGGACGGCACCAAGCCCACCTTGGCCGGCAGGCGGTCCCAATCCGGATACTTCCTGCGGTAGTCGGCCAGCAATTCCTCAGAGTTGATCTCCAGAAAATTGCAGTAGCACCGCAAGTGGCCCACCGCGTGCGCATGCGCGCCAAAAATCCCGATTTCGCCGGCCTCAAGGGCATTGACGGCATCCGTCGAAAGCCTGAGCTCCTGCGCCACGTCTTCGACCGTGATCATCTGCGCCCGGCGCGCGGACTGCAGACGTTCCCCGTACGAGCCGGAGGGGGTTTGTATCGTATCCGCCATATCGGCAAGCCTCCTAGTCAATTCCGCGTTTCAAGCTGCTCCAGCAGCGCCCGGGCTTGGGCCTGCCCGGGATCCAGTTCCAGAGCGCGGCGAAACCACTTCGCCGCGCTCGCCGCGTCGCCGGCAAGCTCGCAAACGCCGCTGTTGGCATACACTGCCGCGCGCCGCTGCGGGGCTGCCTCTCCGCCTGCCCGCCGAAGAAAGGCCAGGCCCTCGCGGGCCTCGCCGGTCCGCCGGCACAGGAACACCCCCAAGCTGTTGAGCGCCTCGACATCGCGGGGCGCGACCCGAACAGCCTGCCGGTAGTGCCGCTCGGCCGCTGTATTGTTACCTAGGCTCTCGTAGGCCAGCGCCAGCATCCGATGCGCATCCCCCGAGCGCGGATCCTGCCGCGTCGCCCGGACCAGCTTGTCGCGCGCCAGCTCGGCACGCCCTTGCTCCAAGTACGAAACACCCAGCTCCACATTGAGCGCCGAGGCCTGCGGATTCCCTGCCATGCCCGCCTGGCAGCCGGCGGCGAGCGCGGCGACGGCAAGCAGCTTCAGCGCCTTCATGCCCTTGCCCTCATGCCGCGGGGGACGCTCATGCCGTTGAGCACGGTGCCCCGCAGTTGTCCGCAAGCCGCCTCGATATCGTCGCCGCGCGTCTTGCGCGTAATCGTCATCACGCCGGCATTGAGCAGCGTTTGCCGAAAACGGTCGATGGCCGGGCGTGGCGAGCACGCGAATGGCGTCCCGCTAACAGGGTTGTAGGGAATCAGGTTGAGCTTGGCGGGCCGGCCGCGGAGCAGGCCGGCGAGCGCGGCAGCCTGGCCCGGCTGATCGTTGACCCCATCCAGCATGACATACTCGAAGGTGATTTCACGGCTTGCGGTGGCCCGCGCGTAATCCCAGCAGGCCTCCAGCAGCGGACCCAGCGGGTAGCGCCTGTTCAGCGGCACCAGCCGGTTGCGCAACTCATCGTCGGGCGCGTGCAGCGACACCGCCAAGGCAACGCGGGACACTTCCGCCAGCTTTCCAATGCGCGGCGTGATGCCGCTGGTGCTTAAGGTCACCCGCCGCCGCGAAAGCCCAAGGCCCAGGTGGTCCAGAAAAACCGATGCGGCCCGGGCCACTTCGCGAAAGTTGGCCAGCGGCTCGCCCATGCCCATGAAGACGATATTGGTGATCGTTCTGCCTTCCGGCTCCAGCTCGCGCCGGGCAACCAGCGTCTGCGCCACGATTTCGGCGGCGCTCAGGTTGCGGCCGAATCCCATCTGGCCGGTCGCGCAAAACGGGCAGTTCACCGCGCATCCAACCTGCGACGAAACACAGAGCGAACCGCGGCCGGGCTCCGGTATGAACACGGTCTCCACGACCTGGCCTCCGCCCACATCCAGCAGCCACTTCCGCGTGCCGTCGGCGGAACGCCGGCGCTGAACGATTGGCGGCAGTGCCAGCCCGGCCGAATCGCTGAGCGACTCCCTCAGGGAAAGGGCCATATCCGTCATCCGCAGCGGCTCCAGTTCGCCTCGGTGATACAGCCAACGCATCAATTGCCGCGCCCGGAAAGCGGCTTCGCCCCGCGAGGTGAACCAATTCTCAAGCTCGCCTCTGGGCAAACCAAGCAATGAGGCGGAATCCGGCATTGAACCTCCTGGCCCCGCCAGCACCCTAGCGTGAATGCAGTTCGTCCGGCTGGAAGAAAAAATCGATTTCTTCCCTGGCGGTTCCCGGTCCATCCGAGCCATGCACCACATTGCGTTCAACGCTCTCGCCATAATCCGCGCGAACCGTGCCGGCGCCGGCCTTGGCCGGATCCGTGGCGCCCATCAATTCACGATTGCGCTGAATCGCATTCTCGCCTTCCAGCACCTGCACCATGATGGCCCCCGAAGTCATGTACGCCACCAAGTCATCGAAAAAGGGCCGCTCCCGATGCACCTGGTAAAACGCGCGCGCCTTCTGCTCGTCGAGGCGAATCATGCGGGCGCCCACGATACGCAGGCCGGCCGCTTCAAATCGCCGGTAGATTTCGCCGATAAGATCGCGTGCCACGCCATCGGGCTTGATCATGGACAAGGTTCGCTCGCTCATACGGTAAAGCTTTCCCCGCAGCCGCATTCGCCGGTCGCGTTGGGATTGGTGAACACGAATTGCTCGTTGAGTTCTTTCTGGACGAAATCGACTTCCGTGCCATCCAGCAGCGGCAGGCTTTCGCGCGCCACAATGATATTCAGCTCGTTCTGGCGCAGAACCAAGTCGTCGCTGCCCACTTCATCGGCATAATCCAGCACGTACGAATATCCCGAGCAGCCGGTCTCGGTGATGCCCACGCGCAAGCCCAAGCCGCTGCCGCGGCGCCGCAGATATTCCAGCACCCTTGCCTCAGCGCGGGGGGTAAGCCGCAAACCCATGGATCGGTCCTCGTGTTGCCTACTCGGCGGCCCGATTATCCCCGCCCTGCAGGCAGCCTTGCAAGGCGTCGCGGGCGCACAAGAGCAGCGACCGGGATTCCGGGGGCGGATTGAGCGTTCTGTCGAGCTGCCGGGACCAGTCCGCCACGCGCAGGCCACGGCCTTTCTTCTTGAGCGCGCTGGCGCCGCTGCGCGCCGCTTGCTCCAGAATGGGCGGGCCGAAGACGCGAAAAGCGGTTTCAACAGCCGTGTCCCCTTCCCACCGCGCCTCCAGACGCACCCAGGCACCCGCCTTGCGGCGGCCGGCCTCGCCCACGGTAATGCGCCCTGAAGCCGGGGAGATCGCGGGCGCCTCGTCGGCCAGAGCGCGCAAAGCCGCAACCGCCCCCGCGAATATTTCACATGCCCTGTCGATCTCCGCCTCGGTAGTGAACCTGCCAATGCTGAACCGCAGCGTGCTGGCCGCCAGCAGCGGGGAGCGCCCGATGCACCTCAATACCGCCGAAGGCTCGTCCTGGACCCGCGAACAAGCCGACCCCAGCGACAACGCAACGCCTTCAAGGGCGTTGACCAGGCTGTTCGATTCCACGCCTTCCACGCTCACGCTGAGAATTCCGGGCGCGCGCTCTGCGCCGGCGCCGTTAAGCAGCACGCCGCCGGAAGCGCTGAGCCCGCTCCAGAGACGATCCTGAAGGCTCCGCAGGCGAGCGCCTTCCGCCCGCATTTCCCCGGCCGCGAGATCGCATGCGAGGCCCAGGCCCGCAACCTGATGGGTCGGCAGCGTGCCGGGACGCAGACCCCGCTGCTGGCCGCCTCCATGCAGCAGCGGCTCGATCCGGGGGACGCGCTGGCGGTTGATGCACAAAGCGCCCGCGCCCTTCGGACCGTATATTTTGTGCGCGCTCAGCGACAGCAGATCGATTCCAAGCGCCTGCATGTCCAGCGGCAGCTTTCCGGCGCTTTGCGCGGCGTCCACATGCAGCCAAGCGCCATGATCGCGGCAAATAGCGGCAAATTCGGCGATATCATGAACCACGCCAATCTCGTTGTTGACATGCATCAGGGATACCAGAACGGTGTCGCCGCGCAGCGCAGAGCGCAAGGCGTCCGCGGAAATAACTCCACGCCTGTCCGGTTCCAGGCAGGTCAGCTCGAAGCCTTCCCGCTTCAAGGCAAGGCAGGAATTAAGGCCGGCCGGATGTTCGCTAAGGCCGGTGACCACATGGCGGCCTTCCCCCTGCCGGTAACGGGCCGCGCCCATCACCGCCAAGCCTATGGATTCCGTTGCGCCTGAGGTGAACACCACCTCGTCCGCCGACAGGCCCACCAAGGCGCCCACCTGCCTGGCCGCCTTGTCGGTCAGGCGTTTCGCCGCCTTTCCGTAGCCGTGCGCCGAAGCCGGATTGGCGTGCGGGCCTTGGCGGAGCAACTTGCCCATGCGCGCCGCCACCCGCGGATCCATCGGCGCGGAGGCCGCGTAATCCATGTAAACCAGCTCGGAATCGGATATTTGCTTCATGCTGAATAAAAATGGATCGGCGGAGGCGCGCCGAGGCCGCGCTTTCGCAATTCGTTACCGTTAGAATACTCGCTTGAGCCAGTATGCGGCCCGGGGATTCCGCTTGCACGTTTTCGATATCGTTGAACAGGGTGCCAAGGCAGCGCAAGGCCCCAACCCCTGCAGCGCAGTGCATGATGCCCTCAAGACGCTGAGGGGCCGCTTGGACGATGTGCGCGAAGCGCTGGACTTTTGCTCCTGCGCCAAGGCGGAGGATGCGCCCGACCGGCAGATTTTCTACCGCTCCCCGAACCTGACGATGATGCGCATCTGCTTTTGCCCTGGCTTCCGCACCCCGCCGCACGACCACTCCACTTGGACGGCAATGCTCATGCTCAGCGGAAAGGAGAGAAACACCTTCTACCGGCGCTGCGGCCAAAACGGCCTGGCCCCGGTCGGCGATGCCGTCTTGGAAACCGGCTCGGTATTCCGCCTGAAGATCGACGCCATCCATGTGGCCGAATGCGCGGCGGACGAGCCTGCGGTCGCCCTGCACGTTTACGGAGGCGACCTCGATGCGCTGCCTAGGCGGGTCTGGCATCCGCATACCCTTGAGGAATTTCCGATGGAGACAAGGCGCTACAAGGAATTCTCAAGGCTTGCCTCCTCCGATTGCGCTCCTCCCGGCTTGTCCGCGCCCGCCGCGCTCCCGGCGTAATCGCATACTTTAAGGCCCGAGCAGCCGCCGACGCCGCGCGGGCCTCCCGCAGCCTTCCCGCGCCCCGCCCGCCATGATGCCCTTGCTGAATACCGCCACCTCCGCCGTCCGGCGGGCCGGCGATATGGCGCTGCGCTACGCGGACCGCATCGAATCGCTCACGGTGCGCAGCAAAAGCCCAAACGAGCTGGTCACGGAAGTCGATGAAGCCGCCGAGCGGATCATCGTGGACCATATCCGCAACGGCTACCCGGACCATGCCTTCCTCGGCGAGGAAGGCGGCGCCCGCGGCGACAGCGAGTTCGAATGGATCATCGACCCCTTGGACGGCACAACCAACTACATCCACCGCTTTCCCGTTTTCTGCGTATCGGTGGCTCTGCGCCGCAAGGGCGAACTTAAGCTCGGCGTGATCTACGACCCGCTGCGCCAGGAAATGTTCACCTGCACCCGCGGCGGCGGCGCGCGCCTGAATGAGCGGCGCATTCGGGTAAGCGGCCATCAAGCGCTGGCGGGCAGCCTGATCGGCACCGGTTTTCCCTATCGCCGCAACCTGCAATGGGTGGACATGTACATGCGCATGCTGCGCCAGGTGATGCGCCGGACTTCGGGTGTGCGCCGCCCCGGCGCCGCCGCCTTGGACTTGGCTTACGTGGCGGCGGGCCGGCTTGACGGCTTTTGGGAATTTGGCCTCAAGCCGTGGGATATCGCGGCAGGCGCCCTGCTCATAGAGGAAGCGGGCGGCTGGATATCCGGGCTTCAGCCGAGCACCGACTGCATGGAGTCGGGACATGTGCTGGCAGGCACCCCCAAGGTGTACGGAGAGCTCAGGAAATTATTTGATGAAATTATTAGAAAAGACAAATAAACAACTGATAAATAATTTACTTTTTAAGTCACTGCGCCCTCGTTGCCGGTCTCTTTCTTCGGCGGCAACAGGTCCTTGGTGCCCACATTGAGCGCCAGCGCCGCATTGCCGGCCACGTAGATGGACGAGTAGGTCCCCACGACCACGCCAATAATCAGGGCCGAGGAGAATCCCTTGAGCGCCTCGCCGCCCCACACGAACAGCGCCGCCAGCACCAGCAATGTGGTCAGGCTGGTAATAATGGTGCGCCCAAGCATCTGGTTGACCGAGGCATTCATAATGGCTTGCGCGTCGCCGGTGCGTATGCGGCGGAAATTCTCGCGGATCCGGTCGAAAACCACGATGGTGTCGTTGAGGGAGTAGCCGATCACGGCCAGCGCGGCTGCCAGAATGGTGAGGTCGAAAGGCAACCGGAATACCGAGAAAACACCTAGGATGATGACCACATCGTGGGCCAGCGCCGCCACCGACCCCACAGCGAACTTCCACTGGAACCGGAACATCACGTAGAGCAGGATCATCACCAGCGCAAACAGCACCGCCAGCCCGCCGCGCTCCGTCAGTTCCTGGCCCACCTGCGGCCCCACGAATTCGACCCGCCGCAGTTGCACCTGCGGGTCGCCGGCCCGCAGCACCGCCAGCAACTCCTCGCCAACGCTCCGCGCATCGACGCTCTCGTTGGGCGGAACGCGGATCAGCACGTCGCGCGCGGCGCCGAAATTCTGCACTTGGGCATCGCCGTAGCCCTCCTCGGCAAGAAGCGACCGGATCGTCGCCAAGTCGGCATCCTGGGCGTAGCCGGCCTCTAGCAAAACCCCGCCGGTAAAGTCGATTCCGAGGTTCAGCCCGCGAAGCGAAAGAGAGGCGATGGAAACGGCCACCAGAAGCAGGGACAGGGCCGTGGCGATCCGGCGGCGTCCGAAGAAATCGATTTCGCGGCGAAGACGCAATAGCTCCATGGCGGGTCCCATTGGCGGCTAGACCGCCAGACGGCTTAGCCGCCGCCGTCCGTAAATCAGGTTCACCAAGGATCGCGTTCCCACAATGGCGGTGAACATCGACATCAGTATGCCGAGCGACAGCGTCACCGCGAACCCCTTGATGGGGCCGGTGCCGAAAACAAACAGCACCAGCGCGGCGATCAGCGTGGTGATATTGGCGTCGGCGATGGTGACCAACGCCTTGTCGTAGCCCGAGCGGATGCTGGCCTGGGGCGAGTTGCCGTTGCGCAGCTCCTCGCGGATCCGCTCGAAGATCAGCACGTTGGCATCCACGGCCATGCCCACGGTCAGCACGATGCCGGCAATGCCAGGCAGCGTGAGCGCGGCTTGGAGCAGCGACAGCAGCGCCACGATGAGCACCATGTTGGCGCCGAGCGCGAGCGTGGCGATCATTCCGAACACGCGGTAATAGACGCTGATGAAAAGCACCACCAGCAGCAATCCCGCAAGGATGGCGCGCATGCCCTGATCGATATTGTCCTGGCCCAGCGACGGCCCCACCGTCCGCTCCTCCACCTTGAAGATCGGCGCCTCCAGCGCGCCGGCCCTGAGCAGCAGCGCCAAATCGCGCGCTTCCACCACATTCAGCCCGGTGATCTGGAAGCGGCTGGAAAAAACGCCGCGGATAACGGCATCGCTGATCACCGTCTTCTCCTCGCGGATAACGGATTCGCCCTCTTCATCCAGTTCGCGCTTGGTTTCGATGAACAGCACGCCCATCGGCCTGTTGAGGTTTTCCTGGGTGGCTTCCAGCATCGCATCCGCGCCGCGCGATGCCAGGTTGACATGCACGGCGGGCTGCCCGTTCTCATCGAACCCCTGCCTGGCATCCACCAGCTGGCCGCCATCGGCAATCACCGCCCGCCGCAAGAGGATCGGCCGCCCGCTGGCATCGTATTGCAACTCGCAGCCGATTGGGGCCCGCCCCAGCCGATCGGCTTCCATGGCGTTCTCGTCATAGCACGTGATCCGAAACTCCACGGTGGCAGTGGAGCCAAGGATCCGCGAGGCTTGGGCCGGATCCTGCACGCCCGGCAACTGCACGACGATGCGCCCGAGGCCCTGGCGCTGCACCAAGGGTTCCGCCACGCCCAACTCGTTAACGCGGTTGCGCAGTATCGTGATGTTCTTGCTCACGGCGTTATCGCGCAATTCCCGCAAGCGCGCCTCGCCCAGCGTGGCCGTGATCCAAGCCGCTTCGCCGTCGATCCCGGAGTCGAACTCAAGATCGGGCTCGATCTCGGCGAGCAGCTCCTCGGCCGGGCCGAGGTCCTCCCGGCGGCGCAGCTCGACCCGCACCGCGCTATCCAGCGCCCGCACGGCGCGCCGGATTCCCTCCTCGCGCAGCCGGCGGCTGAAATCGTCGGCATAGCCCTCCACGCGCTTGGCCACGACCGACTCGGTGTCCACCTCGAACAGGAAATGGACTCCGCCCTGCAGATCCAGCCCCAGGCTCATCGGCTTCAGCCCCAGCGCGGCGATCCAGTCCGGCGTTCGGGGAACAAGGTCGAGCGCCAGGATATAGCCTGGCCCGAGTTGTTCGGTCAGCAGGTCGCGGGCGCTGAGCTGGGATTCAACGGAATCAAACCGGATCAGCAACGAACCCGGGCGCTGCCTGACGCCCAGCGCCTCAATTCCCGCCAATGCCAGCGCGCGGCGGGTGCTGTCGGCCTCCACCTCGCTGATTCCGCCTTGGTCCTGGCGCGAAACCAGCACGGCCGGATCATCGCCGTAAATATTCGGCAGCGCGATCAGGCCGCCGCCGACCACGGCGATCAGCACCAGCAGGTTTTTCCAGAGTGGATAACGATTCATTCGGGAGCGCGCCGCAACGCGCCGGCATTGCGGTTCAGATGCTCTTGAGGGTGCCCTTGGGAAGCACTGCGCTGACACTGTGCCGCTGCACCTTCACCTGCACGTTCTTGGCAATTTCCAAGGTCACGAATTGATCGGCCAGCGCGGCGACCCTGCCCGCCATGCCGCCGGTGGCCACCACTTCGTCGCCCTCGGCAAGGCCGGCCACCAGCGCCCGGTGCTCCTTGTTGCGCTTGCTTTGCGGGCGAATCACCATGAAATACATCACCGCGAAGATCAGCACCATGGTGAAGATCATCGGCAGCATGCTGGGGCCTTCGGCCCCCGCTTGGGCCCATGCGGGAGGAATCAGAATATCGAGAAGCATGATAAGTCCGTGGAACAGCTCATAGATGCGTTCAAATTATCGCACACCGCAGCCGCGCAAGAGCACCCAACCGGCTGGCCAGTGTGTGATCGGTGACATGGCGACCGCCGCTGAATCAGAAGGGACTCGTGGGCAATCTTACCCAAAGCGATTTTTTCGCCACTAATATAATTCCCTCATGCTAAACAATCACCACGGCCCGCGCTCTCTCCACCCCGAAGAGGCGTTCAATTCGACCCAATCGACCACCCCGTTCCCGTACGACGCGGACGCGCGTGACGCGCACCTCTGCCATGTGGTGGCGGGATCGGCTGTGAGGCCGCATCGCTCCACCGCGCCCTAACCGGGTCGTTAGGGGTGATCGACCAATTGGAAGCTCTGCCAATCCATGGACCGCTTCGGTTGGGCGGCGGGACCGCATTGGCGGCGCTTCGGCACCATCGCCGTTCCACCGACCTCGACTTGGCCGGAGGAGAAGGCGCGTACATGGACGGAAGTGCTCGTGCCGCCTGCTTTCCGCCTCATGCGAAACGCGCTGGCCGCGTTCCCGCTGGTCTTTTGCCCGCTTGCGCGCACATGCTCGCTGCGCCATAGGCATGGCTATGCCTTCGCTCTCGCAGATAAAGCCATTCCCCGCCCCCTTTTTCCGGGAGTATCGTAGGCAGGATGCCGGAGCAAGCCACATGGATGTATTTATGCGTCTCCCGGAAAAAGGGGGCGGGGAATGGCGAGGGCGGGCAAAATCCTGCGCGGGCTCCACGCCCCTTGGTGCAATATGCGGGCTAGCGAGCCATCCGCTGCGAAGGTGTACGGGCACATCAAGCGCTGGCGCAACCAGGCGATCGAGGGCGGGTGCGCGTATGTTTATCTGGACGGGCTGGCATTGAAGCGTAGCTGGGGCGGGGAGATCAGGAACGTCTCGGTCCTGGCGGCGCTCGGCATGGATGCGCAAGGCCACCGTCATGTTCCGGGTGTCGTCGATGGCTGCAAGGAGGACAAGGTCGGCGGGCTGGGCTTTCCCGAGCATTTGAGGAAGCGCGGATTGTCCGGGGTCCGGTTGATCGTCTCGGACGTGCGGGTTCAGGACATGCGGAAACAACGACCCGATCACCCCGATCCCAGTCCCACATTTGTCTGAGCCCGGACAGGGAGGCACTCGTAGGGGTTGAAGGTATCGAGGGTGCCGGTTTCGATGGCGGCGCGCAGGCGGCGCATCAGTTCCAGGTAGAAGTGCAGATTGTGCAGCGAATTGAGCCGCAGGCCCAGCGTTTCTCCGCAGGCGTCCAGATGGCGCAAATAGGCGCGGCTGTAGTTTCTGCAAGTAAAGCACTCGCAGCCCGGATCGATCGGCTGCGG
Organism: Gammaproteobacteria bacterium; assembly: GCA_965213995.1. Taxonomy (GTDB): domain Bacteria; phylum Pseudomonadota; class Gammaproteobacteria; order Steroidobacterales; family Foliamicaceae; genus Foliamicus. The sequence continues at coordinate 370,091 of OZ243929.1, forward strand.
ATCGTCGCGGTAACGCCGGTTGCGGATGCGCAGCGGGCCGCGGCGGGTGAACAGCTGGCCGTTGCGGGCGTTGCGGGTGGGCATGACGCAATCGAACATATCCACGCCTAAGCGCACCGCCTCCACGATATCTTCCGGCTTGCCCACGCCCATGAGGTAGCGCGGCTTGCTCGCGGGCATTGCCGGGCATAAGTCCTCAAGCACGGATGCCCGCAACTCGGCGCTTTCGCCCACCGACAGCCCGCCTATCGCCAAGCCGGGGAAATCCAGCGCTTCCAGCCGGTCGAGCGATTCGCGCCTCAGGCCGGAGTGCATGCCGCCCTGCACGATGCCGAACACGGCCGCCGGGCTGCCGCTGGCATCGAAAGCCTGCTTGCTGCGCTTGGCCCAGCGCATCGAGCGGCGCATCGACGAGCGGACCTCGCCATGGCTGGCCGGATAAGGCGTGCATTCATCGAGCACCATATGCACATCGCTGCCCAGGCTGGCTTGCGCGCGCATGCAGGATTCCGGATCCAGGCGCACCGTCGATCCGTCGATCGGCGAGCGCAGCTCCAGCCCCTGCTCGCTGATCCCTCTGCCCTTCGACAGGCTGAACGCCTGAAAGCCGCCGGAATCCGTGAGTATCGGCCCCTGCCAGCGTCCGAAAGCATGCAAGCCGCCCAGCTCCTTGACCAGATCCTCGCCCGGGCGCAGCATCAGGTGGAAAGCGTTGGCGAGGATCATCTCCGCGCCGAGCGCCTGCAATTCCTCAGCGGACACCGCCCGGACCGCGCCGTAGGTGCCCACCGGCATAAAGGCCGGCGTGCTGACCGTGCCGCGCCGGAACACCAGCCGCCCGCGCCTCGCGGCGCCGCAGGTGGCGGTCACAGTGAATTTCACGCTGCTTCGCCGCCGCGTTCCAGGAGCATGGCATCGCCATAGCTGAACAGCCGATAGCGCTCCCGAACCGCATGCTTGTAGGCCTCAAGCACGCGCTCCCGGCCGGAATAGGCGCAAACCAGCATCAGCAGCGAGGAATCCGGCAGATGGAAATTGGTCAGCAGCAAATCCACTACGCGGAACCGGAAGCCGGGCATGATGAAAAGGCGCGTTTCTCCCTCGAAGGGCCGCAATTCCCCTTCCCGCGCGGCGGTTTCCAGCGCGCGGGCCACGGTGGTGCCCACCGCGCACACCCGCCCGCCCCGGCGGCGGCAGCCCTCGACGCTGGCGCAAACCGCCTCGGAAACCTGCATGAACTCCGAATGCAACTCCCGCCGGCTGATCTGCTCCGCGCTCACCGGCTTGAAGGTGCCCGCGCCCACGTGCAGCGTGATCCGCGCCACTTCCACGCCCTGCCGCCGCAAGTCCGCCAGCAGGTGCGCGTCGAAATGCAGCCCGGCGGTGGGCGCCGCCACTGCCCCGGAGCGGCGCGCGAACACGGTCTGGTAGGCGGTCCGGTCTCCCGGCGCATCGGGGCGGCGAATATAGGGAGGCAGAGGCATATGCCCGTGGCGCGCGAGATGCGCCTGGAGATCGCAATCGAATTCAAGAACAAAGAAGGCACCTTTGCGCCCGGCTACAAGCGCCCGGGCGCCGCCCTCGAAAACGAGCGCCTGTCCCTTGCGGGGCGCGCGATTGGCGCGGAGCTGCGCCACGGCGCGGTTGCCTTCAAGCATGCGCTCCAGCAGCATCTCGACGCGGCCGCCGCCCGGCTTGGCGCCGAAAAGCCGCGCCGGGACCACCGCGGTGTCGTTGGCCACAAGCAGGTCGCCTGCGGCAAGCAGTGCCGGCAACTCCGAAAACCGGCGATCGACGAAACTCCCCTTCGCCGGCAGATGCAGCAACCGGCTCGCGCCCCTTCGCTCAAGGGGCTGCTGCGCGATCAGTTCCGGCGGCGCGCAGTAGCTGTATTCTCCCGCTCCCACGCGCGCATTGTAGGAAAAACGCGCCTCAGGTGGATTCCGCCGGCCCCTCGGGAGCGCTCGGCACAGGCGGCGCCTCCGTAATGCGGCGCCTGAACCCGCTTGCCTCGCGGGCGCGTTTCCTTTCCGGCAGGCTGAAGCTCACCAGCCGGCTCCGCTTGTGCCGCAGAATCTCCAGTTCCACCTCCTCTCCGGGCTCGTAGGAGCGCAGTATGCGAGTGGCATGGCGGGCATCCTTGAAGTCCCGGCCGCCAATCTTGAGGATCACGTCGCCGTCTTCCAGCGGCACCTCCTCCTCGTCCGGCGCCCTCACCACAAGCAGCCCGCGGTCGGCGCCGAAGTATTCGCCCAAAGCCGGGGTGAGCTCGGTGATCTCCAAGCCGCCCAACCGCCATGCCATATCCATGAATGTCACGGCACTGGCCGGACTGCGCCGAATCCGCACGATCCTGCGAGCCTCGGGGCCATCGCCTTCAACGTCCACATGCACATCGACATTGCCGTCCGATCCTGTCCAACTGTTGGCCAGCCTGGTCCATTCCTTGACGCGATCGGCAATCCGTTCCTGCCACTTGCCGTTGCGTTGCGCGAGCACCTGGGGCCAGGCGCCGGTGGCGACGCGGGCCTCCAACTGCTGATCCCCGCGCCGGTAGCCGACCATCACTTCGCTCCCCGGCTCCACGTCGGCCAGCAGCTCCCTGAGCCTTTCGTAGGACTCCTGGCCGCTCTCCGAGGCCAGCGATTCATTATTGAATGCGGTGAGCATATCGCCGGAACGCAGTCCCGCCGTTTCGGCCGGGCCGCCTGGCGACACGGACATCACATTCAATCCCGCCACCGCGCCGTCGGCCCATCCGCCCAAGGCCACGCCCAGCATGGCGCCTTTCGCCTTGCCGCGCGCCAGCAACTCAAGCTTTTCACCCGGCGGAAAGAAGGACAAGGCCATCTCGTAAGGCTGCGGATCATGGGCATCGCCGTCGTGAGGATGCGCGGGCGCTTGCGGCGAAACCGCAAGCAGGGCCAGCAGAGGCATCAATACCATGATTTTCATCTTCCGATCTCCTGTGGCGCGATTGGCCAATCAAAAATCCGCGTGTAAATATCCGGCTTCAGCCGCTTCCGCCCGGCGCAGGGAGAACAGATCGTCCATGAGTTGCGCGCGCTCTCGCAATAGCCTGTGCCGCATATATTCATCCTGGGAGTTCAGGGAAGCGGGAATCAGCCCTTCATCCAAAAGCGCGATCTGATCCTCCAGCGCCGTGGCCAAACCGAAGGCGTCAACCTCCAGGATCCGGCCGGGCCGGGATAAATCGCCAAGGGGGAGAGCCTGCAGGCGCTCCTCCTGAAACTGAGAAAAGGCAATCAGCGCGTCCATATCCATTTGCGCCGGGTTGCCTTCCAGCGCCACCGGGACGAAGCCCGAGGCGGCATCCCTCTCCCTCAAGGCGGCATCCGTAGCAACGAATTCTCCGGCAGTGGCGCCAGTCGGCATTCCGTTATTTTCCGAAGCGGGAATGCCGGAAAACACGCCGCCCCCGAGACGCGCGCCGATCACGGCCACGGCAAGACCGGCAGCCACCGCAAGACCGCGGCCCCAATAGCGCCTGCGCCCCGGCTGCGGCCTCCGCGCTGCCTCGTGACGCGCCAGCACGCGCTTCCAGCCATCGGCAGGGGCATCCGCCGGCGGCAGGGCCCGCAGCGCCGCCGCAACATTAATCCCGTCCGGGGCGCCATTCGCGCCAATGTTGTCGTTCATATCACTTCCCTCATGCGCTCATCGCCTGCCGCGCCGCCGGCGCAGAGCCGCTGCGGGCGGGAGCAAGCCGTTCCCGCAAACGCCGACGCGCCCGGGCGAGTTGAGACTTGGAAAAACTATGGGTTCGATTCATCATGCCGGCGATCTCGGCATGGGTGAATCCCTCCACATCATGCAGCCACACCACGGCGCGCGCTGTGGGGGACAAGGCATCCAGGGCCGCCTCGATATCCATGGCCAGATCGGGCGTCTCCTCATTGGCAGGGATTTCGTACGCCCCCTCCTCTCCCGCGATATCCGAAAACAAGCGGCGGCGGCGAGTCCAGGCGGCGCGCAAATGCATCAGGCACCGGGACACGGCGATGCGCCGAATCCAAGTTGCCAAGGAGGCCTCGCCCCTGAAGTTGGCAATTCCCCGCAATACTTCCACGAAACTCTCCTGGAGGATATCCTCGGCCGCCGCCCGCGATCCGGTCATCCGCAAGGCAAGCGTATAGACCGGCCCGGAAAACTGGCGATAGATGATTTCATGCGCCTTCATGTCGCCGCGCTGGGCGCTGCGAACGAATGCCGGATCAATAGTTTTGTTAGCGAAACCCGACATGCCCTGATAGATGCGATTCCCTCAGTAAAGGTTGCATGGCCCGATGCCGCGGCCAGCTAACAGCCCGCGGCACCGCCAGCTAGTGTATCCTTCCAATCCGGCGCCGGGATGGCGGAATTGGTAGACGCACCGGACTCAAAATCCGGCGGGGTGAAACCCGTGCGAGTTCGAGTCTCGCTCCCGGCACCGCCCTGAACGCTTCTTTGAAGGTTCCTCCCTCAACCGCAGCCCCGACCCGATAACCCGATCGTGCCTGTACCTGCTCACAAATTCTGCGGACAATGCGGCGCGCCTTTGAAGAGCTGCATACCTGCCGGCGAGAATCGCGAGCGGGAAGTCTGTCCGGTGTGCAATTTCGTGCATTACCGCAATCCCATTCCGGTGGTGGGCTGCGTGGCGGAGCATGAAGGACGCATACTCCTTTGCCGCCGCGCGATCGAACCGCGCCTAGGCTACTGGACCGTGCCGGCCGGATTCATGGAGCTGAACGAAACGCTCGCAGAGGCCGCGCTCAGGGAAACGCGCGAGGAGGCCTGCGCCGAAGTCCGCTTGGGCGAGCTGTTCTCCATCGTCGATTTGCCGAAAGGCGGGCAGGTGCATTTTTTCTTTCGCGGCGAATTGCTGGACGGGAAATGCGCCGCAGGCCCGGAGTCGCTGGAGGTGGGCCTATTCGCGCCCCGCGAAATCCCTTTCGAGGAAATCGCCTTCCAGAGCGGAATCATCGCGTTGCGCCACTATTTGGATGCCGAAAGCAAGGGGCTGAGCATGGACGTGGTTCCGCCGCGCCCTCCGAATTGATTATCATTAGCGGGTTAGGCGAAAAAACATGGGAATCCCCCGGCCATGACATTTCTGGTTCTCGAAAGCTGCATCAAGTGCAAGTTGATGGACTGCGTGGAAGTGTGTCCCGTGGACTGCTTCCACGAAGGTCCCAACATGCTCGTGATTGATCCCGAAGAGTGCATCGATTGCACATTGTGCGAGCCGGAATGCCCCGTGGACGCGATCGTGTCCGAGGACGAGATTCCGGCAGGACAGGAAAAATTTTTGGAGCTGAACGCGGAGCTCTCGCAGCAATGGCCGGTCATTACCGAGGCCGGCGAGCCGCCGGCGGATGCCGACGACTGGCGCGAGGTGCCCGACAAGCTTAAGTATCTCGAGCGCTGATTCCGCGCCGCGCTTGCGGGCGCGATTCGGACTGGCTCAGGCGGCCTGCTTCCCGACAATCGCCTCGCGCAAGCCCTCAAGAAGGCCTTCCATGCGGGCCATCCGCTCGCGCAGGCCCCCCATTTCCTGCGTAAGCGAAGAAATCTCGGCGCGAAGCTCCTTGCGCGTCGCCGTATTGTCGGCGCGCAGCCATGCGAACAGGCTAATCATTAGCGCCGCCAAGGCGATTTCCGGCATCCAGTCCATGCCGCCAGTTTACGTCAGGAAGGCCTCAAGGCAATCACGAAACACGACCCGTTTCGCTACTATTCCGTCGATTCCGGAAATTCATCCCCGCTGAGCATGGCCGCCAAGCGGGCCGGCGGGATGTAGCCGGGAATCAGCTGCCCGCTCGGGGTCACCAGCGCGGGCGTGCCGCCGATTCCGATCTGCCGGCCCAGCTCGTAATGGCGCTCCACGGACGGAGAGCCGCATTGGCGCTCCGGCACAAAACCGCCGGCCTTTGCCCGGGTCAGGGCCTCCAAACGCTTATCGGAGCACCAGATGGATTGCATGGCAGTCCAAGTGCCCGTATCCGGCCCGGAGCGCGGGAAGGCCGCGTAGCGCACGCCGATTCCAAGCTGGTGGTATTCGGCCATCTGCTGATGCAAGCGGCGGCAGTATCCGCAATCCACATCGGTGAACACCAGCAGTTGATGGGCGGTTTCATCGGGCATGAAATCGAGCGTGTCCCAATCGTCCAAGCTCGCCATGAGATCTCGCCGCAAAACGGCGCGCCGCTGCTCGGACAGGTTCTCGCCGGTCGAAACATCCTCCAGATCGCCCGATCCGAGAAAGCCGAAACGGCCTTCGGCATCAACGTAGGCCAGCCGGTAGCCGAAGCGCAGTTCGTAAAGGCCTTCGATAGGGGTGGCCCGCACCTCGTCCGCATCGGCGTATTTTTCCTTCAGCTTGGCGAGGGCGGCATCCGTGTCCGCGCTGTCATCGGAATGAAGCGCAAGGGGGGGCAGCAGCAACAGCGCCGACGCAATCAGCCGTAAGGATTTCATGCCTGACCTTTAGGGTTTGGGGTTGCCCGCCATTATAGGCGGCGGGAAAAGCCTAACCCGCATATTGCACCAAGCGGATTGGCGCGATATGCGGGCTATCGCGTCAGGAAGCCATGGCATCGCCTGCTTCCGGGATGCCGAGCCCGTCGCGGCGCAGCAGCAGGATTTCGTCGCGCAGCGCAGCGGCATCCTCGAACTCCAGATCCTGCGCGTGCCGGTACATGCGCTTTTCGAGCTGCTTGATCTTCTTCATCACCTGCTCCGGGGTCAGCGCCCGGTACTCCGAAACCCGCTCCGCCACTTTGCGCGCCGATCCCCGCCGGCCGCGCCCCCTCACCACCGCGCCTTCCATGATATCCGGCACCTCCTTTTGGATGCCGCGCGGCTTGATGCCGTGCTCGCGGTTGAAGTCGAGCTGCCTAGCGCGGCGGCGGTTGGTTTCCTCCAAGGCGCCGCGAATCGCGCCGGTGCGCTTGTCGGCATAGAGGATGGCCATTCCGTTGAGATTGCGCGCGGCCCGCCCGATGGTTTGGATAAGCGAGCGCTCGGAACGCAGGAAGCCTTCCTTGTCGGCATCGAAGATGGCCACCAGCGACACCTCCGGCATGTCCAGGCCCTCGCGCAGCAGGTTGATGCCCACCAGCACGTCGAAGGCCCCCAGCCTGAGGTCGCGGATGATCTCCACCCTTTCCACCGTGTCGATGTCGGAATGCAGGTAGCGCACGCGCACGCCGTGCTCCTCCAGGAATTCGGTCAGGTCCTCGGCCATGCGCTTGGTCAGCGTGGTAATCAGCACCCGCTCGCCGCGCTCGACCCGCAGCGCGATCTCCGAGAGCACATCATCGACCTGGCGCGATGCGGGGCGGATCTCCACGCCCGGATCGACCAGCCCGGTGGGCCGCACCACCTGCTCCACCAAGGCATCGGAATGCTCATGCTCAAACGGGCCGGGAGTGGCTGACACGTATATCGTTTGCGGGGAAATCCGCTCGAACTCCTCGAACCGCAAAGGCCGGTTGTCCAGCGCCGAAGGCAGACGGAAGCCGAACTCCACCAGGGTTTCCTTGCGCGAACGGTCGCCGCGGAACATGCCGCCGAGCTGCGGAAGCGTCACATGGCTCTCGTCCACGAACAGCAGCGCATCCGCCGGCACGTAATCGAACAGGCAAGGGGGCGGCTCGCCCGCCTGCCTTCCGGAAAGGTAGCGGCTGTAGTTCTCGATGCCGGTGCAGTAGCCCACCTCCCGCATCATCTCGATATCGAACAGGGTGCGCTGCTCCAGGCGCTGCGCCTCCACGAGGCGCTGGCCGGCGCGCAAAACGCCCAAGCGTTCGCGCAGTTCCCGCCTGATCTTATCGACTGCGCCCTCCAAGGTTTCCCGCGGCGTCACGTAGTGGGTCTTGGGATAAATGGTGACTCTCGGCACGCGCCGACCCGTTTCGCCCGTTAGCGGATCGAAGTAGCGGATATCCTCGACTTCGTCGTCGAAAAGCTGCACCCGCACCGCTTCGCGCTCCGATTCCGCCGGAAACACGTCCAGCACATCGCCGCGAACGCGGAACGTGCCTTGGCGCAGCTCCGCCTCGTTGCGGGTGTATTGCAGGTCCGCGAGCCGCAGCAGCAGATCGCGCTGGTCGATCCGGTCGCCGCGCACCAAGTGCAGGATCATCTGGAAGTAGGCATCCGGATCGCCCAGCCCGTAGATCGCCGACACGGTGGCCACCACGATGGTGTCCTTGCGCTCCATCAGCGCCTTGGTGGCCGATAGCCGCATCTGCTCGATATGGCTGTTGATGGAGGCGTCCTTCTCGATATAGGTATCGGTGGAGGGCACGTAGGCTTCGGGCTGGTAGTAATCGTAGTACGACACGAAGTACTCCACCCGGTTGCGGGGGAAGAAATCCCGGAATTCCCCGTAGAGCTGCGCCGCCAGCGTCTTGTTGGGGGCCAGCACCAGCGCCGGCCGCTGCTGCCGCGCCACCACGCTGGCCAGCGTGTAGGTCTTCCCGGAGCCGGTCACTCCGAGAAGCGTCTGCCGGGCAAGGCCCTGCTCCAGCCCGTCGCACAGCGCAGCCACGGCTTGCGGCTGGTCGCCCGACAACTGGAAGTCCGACTCCAGATCGAATCGATCCGCACTCATCCACGCACTGTAGCACCCCTTGGAAACATCGGCGCTTCGATTCGCCCGTTCGTGTGCTTGCCTCTTAGGAACTGCAACCACCGGAGCCTGTATGCGCGCCTTCCTCTCGCGGGAGTGTCGGCGACAGGGATGTCGCCGCCAAGCCCCATGGATGGGTTCATGCGTCTCCCGCGAGAGGAAGGCGCGCATACAGGCGGAATCGAAGCACCCCTACAGGAGGGGAAAGCGCAAAGAGGCGGAATCGAAGTGATTCATGGCAGGTTGCGGTGGCGCAGAATGCTGCATAGGCCGATAAAATGGGCGCTTATTGCAAGAGCAGGCATCGTTATGAGTTCAATGCAGCTATCCGAGCGCGTCCAGCGGGTCCAGCCCTCGGCCACCATCGCCATTTCCACCTTGGCCCGGGAGATGCGGGCCGCGGGCCGCGACGTGCTGAGCCTTAGTGCGGGCGAACCCGACTTCGACACGCCCAAGCATGTGCGGACTGCCGCGACGGAGGCGATGGAAGCCGGCGATACGCGCTACACCGCCGCCGACGGCACGCCGGCGCTGAAACGCGCCATATGCAGCAAGTTCGAGCGCGACAACGGACTCGAGTTCGAGCCTGAGCAGATTTCCGTAGGCGCCGGCGCCAAGCAGATCCTGTTCAATGTTTCCGCAGCTCTGCTCAACCCCGGCGATGAAGCGATCATCCTCGCGCCGTACTGGGTCTCCTATCCCGATATCGTCAAACTCTGCGACGGAACGCCGGTCATCGTTTCCGCCGGCATCGAAAACGGCTACAAGGTAACGCCCGAACAGGTGGAGTCAGCCATCACCGAGCGCACCCGGATACTTTTCTTCAACACGCCCGGCAATCCCAGCGGAGCCAGCTATACCCGGCGGGAGATCGAGGCATTGGGCGAAATGCTGAGCGCGCACGAGCGCGTCATAGTGGTGTCCGACGACATCTACGAGCATATTTACTGGGGCGACGAGCCGTGGCTGACGCCTGCCCAAGTATGGACGGGGATGCGCGACCGCATCGTTACGGTGAACGGCGTTTCCAAAGCCTACGCCATGACCGGCTGGCGCATCGGCTATGCGGGCGCCAACGCGGGCCTAGTCAACGGCATGCGCAAGCTCAGCAGCCAGACCACGGGCAGCCCCTGCAGCATTTCGCAGGCAGCCGCCGCGGCCGCCTTGGAAGGCGACCAGTCGATGCTGGGCGTCATGCGAGCGGCCTTCAAGGAGCGCTACGAATACCTGCACCAGGCCGTAAGCGCCATGCCGGGCATGCGCTGCGCGCCAGCCCAGGGCGCGTTCTACGTCTTCGCCGATGCCCGCGATGCCATTCAGGCCAAGGGCCTTTCCAACGACACGGAGCTTTCGGAACTGATTCTTTCCGAGGCCGAAGTGGCGCTGATTCCGGGCGCCGCTTTCGGCGCCGAAGGGCACTTGCGGTTCTCCTTCGCCTGCGGCATGGACGACTTGGAGGAAGCCGTGCGCCGCCTCCGCCGCCTGCTCGCCTGAGGGGGCCGTTGCGGCTAAAATCGCGCTGCGCTTCCCCGGTAGCTCAGTAGGTAGAGCGGTTGGCTGTTAACCAATTGGTCGCTGGTTCGAGTCCGGCCCGGGGAGCCACTCTCGGATTCGAGGCCAAGCTTTGGGCGGGGGCGGACAAGCTGCGCGGCAATATGGAGCCGTCCGACTACAAGCATGTCGCGCTGGGCCTGATCTTCCTCAAGTACATCTCCGACGCCTTCGAGGCCAAGCGCGGCGGCGAGTTCTACACGCCGCGTTCCATCGTTCGCTTGCTGGTGGAAATGCTGGAGCCCTACAAGGGCCGCGTCTATGATCCCTGCTGCGGCTCCGGCGGCATGTTCGTGCAGTCCGAGAAGTTCGTGGAGGAGCGCGGCGGGCGCATCGGCGATATCGCCATCTACGGACAGGAGAGCAACTACACCACTTGGCGGCTCGCCCGGATGAACCTCGCGGTGCGCGGGATCGATGCCGATATCCGCTGGAATAACGAGGGCAGCTTCCACAAGAACGAGCTGCCGGACTTGAGGGCGGACTTCATCCTCGCCAATCCGCCGTTCAACGTGTCCGACTGGGGCGGCGGGCGGCTGCGCGAGGATGCCCGCTGGACCTTCGGCGTTCCGCCTGCGGGCAACGCCAACTACGCCTGGCTTCAGCATATCCACCACCACCTCGCCCCGAACGGGCTGGCAGGCGTAGTGCTCGCCAACGGCTCCATGTCCACGAGCACGTCCGGCGAAGGCGGCATCCGCCGCGCCTTGGTCGAGGCCGACGCGGTCGATTGCATGATCGCGCTGCCCGGCCAGACGCGGCTGGGCTTTAGCGCTGACCGCAAGGAATAACGCGCCCGCTGCCAGCCGAATGGCAGCGCCCTTATAATCTAGACAGATAATCTAGCCAGAGGGAGCAATCATGATCCAATGGGCTCTCCAAGATGCCAAGAACCGTTTCAGCGCCTTGGTGGATGCCGCCCTCGCCGGACAGCCCCAGCAGGTGACGAGGCGCGGCAAGCCCGCCGTGGTGGTGCTTTCGATCAGCGAATACGACCGGTTGCGCAACCCTGCCCTTGGGGGCGAGGCATCCTTTATCGAACATCTGCTAGCCATTCCAAGCGGCGGCGACGATTTCGGGTTTGAACGGATGCCTCTGTCCTCCCGCGCATCGGCGTTGTAGTGTTCCTGCTCGACACCGATGTGGTCTCTCTGCTGCGCCGCCCGGACCGGCATCCAGAGGCGGCCAGATGGCTGCAAGGCCAGCAGCCAGCCGATGTGTTCATAAGCGTCGTCACGCTGGCGGAGATCAAGCGGAGCTTGGCGCGGCAGCAGCGGCGAGACCCCGCGTTCGCGCGCGACCTCTCAACTTGGATGGAACGGACGGCTGCCTCCTTTGCCGACCGGATCATTGGCGTGGACGCGGCCACCGCCAGGCTCTGGGGACGGATGTCCGGGGATATCGGCCATTTCAATGTTGACTTGCTCATCGCCGCCACGGCCCTTGTCCGCGGCCTCACTGTGGTCACCCGCAACAGGCGGCATTTCGAGCAGGCGGGCGTCCGGGTGCTCGATCCTTTCGAGAACGACGAAGCATGAGCATTGACACCGCATTCCTGCGCCGATGCATCGCCTCGCTCGAACGGGCGATGCGGGAAATCGAACGCCATGGGGCCGACGACATGCTGCGCGACATCTATCGCGCCGCCTGCGTCAAGGAGTTCGAGCTCGCGCTCGAGCAGAGCGGCAAGCTGCTGCGCAAGCGGCTCGCCGCCTACTTCGCCAGCAACCGGCAGGCCGACCGCCTCTACTTCAAGGACCTTTTCAGGCATGCCGCCAAGCACGACCTGATTGACTGCGAAGAGGTGGAGCGATGGTTGGCATACCGCGACAACCGAAACGACACGGCTCACAACTACGGCGAGGATTTCGCCGAAGCCACCCTGAAGCTGCTGCCAGCGTTCATCAAGGATGCCAAGTCGCTCGCCAGCATGATCGAGGCGGCGAACGATGAATGATCGCCTGCGCCTTTCCAAGCGGCACCAGCGCATTCTTGAGGCGCTGATCCGGCAGCATCTGCCGGATGTCGAAGTGTGGGCTTATGGCAGCCGGGTCAACGGACGCGGCCACGATGGCAGCGATCTCGATTTGGTGCTGCGGGGGTCGGGCTTGAAGGAGATTCCCATAGGCCAATTAGCGGATTTCGAGGAAGCGTTGCGGGAATCAAATATTCCCTTCCTGGTGGAAGCGCGCGACTGGGCAAGGGTGCCCGGGCATTTCCATAAGGAGATCGAGCGCAAACATGCGGTGCTGCTCGCGCAGCCAGAGAGCCTGCAAACGGAATGAAGCGATATTGCCTCGCTATAATCCCTTATGGTCGGGATAGCGGTGCCATCCGCTTATGCGGCACGTTGAGCGGGATCATGCGGTGCTAGCAAGAAACGATTCAGATTGCGTTCGGCCCGACTTCGACGGCATTTGCTCCACCGACATATGGGTGATTGAGCCGAAAGGCGGCACCAATCCAAAATTCCTTTTCTATTGGTGCGCGAACTGGGATTTTGTGGATTTCCTGGATGCTTCCACCGAAGGGACACGGATGCCAAGGGCCAAATGGGAAGTGGCCGCAAGCCATCGCATTCCCGCTTTTCCGCCCGATGAGCAGCGCGCCATTGCCCGGGTGCTCGGCGCGCTGGACGACAAGATCGAGTTGAACCGGCGGATGAACGAGACGCTGGAGGCGATGGCGCAAGCGATCTTCAAGGACTGGTTCGTCGATTTCAGCCCCGTCCGCGCCAAGGCCGAAGGCCGCGCCCCCTACCTCCCCCCGGAACTCTGGAACCTATTCCCCAACACGCTAGACAACGAGGGCAAGCCGACCGGGTGGTCACGCATCCCTCTCGACAAGATCGCGGGCTTTCTGAACGGATTAGCCCTTCAGGAGTATCCCGCTTCAGATCCCGACAACAGTTTGCCTGTCATCAAGATCGCCGAGTTGCGCGGAGGCATCACACCGAAATCAGGCCGAGCCTCACACGAGGTGCCTGAAAAGTACATTATTAGAGACGGAGACTTTCTGTTTTCATGGTCCGGCAGCCTTCTTGCAAAATTCTGGACTGAGGGTGACGGAGCACTCAACCAGCATCTGTTCAAGGTGACCTCGGAGCGCTTTCCATCGTGGTTTTTCAGCCAATGGGTTCAGCATCATTTGGAAGAGTTCCGTGCGATAGCGGCCTCGAAGGCAACGACAATGGGTCATATTCAAAGGCGGCATCTGAAGGAGGCGATGACGATCTGCCCACCCAATGATGTCCTTAACCGCCTTGGCCAGTCGGTTGGGCCGCTTATTGAAAATACCATTGGGAATAAATTGGAAAATCGAACTCTCGCCGAAACCCGCGATCTGCTCCTACCGAAGCTCATGTCCGGCGAAATCCGCCTTCGGGATGCGGAAAAGGCGGTGGAGGCTGTAGCGTGATGCGTGTCTCCGTCGAGCCTGGGCTTGTGCGTTGGGCGCGCGAGCGCGCCGGGAAGGCGCAGGACGATCTGGCAAAGAAATTCAGGAAGCTGCCTGACTGGGAGAGCGGTAAGACGCAGCCCACCCTCAAGCAGTTGGAGGCGTTTGCCCGCAAAGTCCACGTGCCTTTCGGCTACCTGTTTCTCGTGGAGCCTCCTGATGAGCCTCTCCCGATTGCGGATTTCCGCACTATCGCGGACGGGACTAACGCCAGACCCAGTCCGGATCTGCTCGATACGCTCTATGCCATGCAGCGGCGGCAGGCGTGGTTGCGTGAGCACCTCGTCGAGAACGAGGTGGAACCGCTTTCCTTCGCAGGAAGCGCCCGTCTTTCAGATGCCCCGGATGCGGTGGGCCGAGAAATGCGGCGCGCCATCGGCTTGGGAGGAGGCTGGGCATCGGGAGTGAGCACTTGGCAGGATGCCGTGAATGAATTGCGCCGCATGATTGAGAAGTTAGGCGTGATGTCTGTAATCAACAGCGTGGTCGGCAACAATACGCACCGTCGGTTGAATGTGGCGGAGTTTCGGGGGTTCGCGCTTACGGATCGTTACGCGCCCCTGATTTTCGTGAATGGCGCCGATGCGAAGTCCGCCCAGATGTTCACGCTGGCTCACGAATTGGCGCACATCTGGCTCGGCGAAGCAGGGCTTTCCGGTTTCGAGAACCTGCTTCCCGGCGGAACCAACGTGGAGGAGTGGCGCGACCGCACAGCAGCGGAATTCCTTGTGCCGTCCCGGGAGCTGCGCGAACGCTGGATGCAGGCTAGACGGGCGCCGCGCCCATTCGAAGCCGTTGCGCGGTCGTTCAAGGTAAGCCCCATAGTCGCCGCCCGCCGCGCCATGGACCTCAAGCTCATTGAGCGCAGCGCCTTCTTCGATTTCTATGAGAACGACATCAAGCGTGAGCGCCAAGGCGCCACACAACCGTCCAGCGGCGATTTCTACAACAATCAGAACGCTCGTGTAGGCAGGCTTTTCGCAACCTACGTGATGAGAGCGGCAATGGCGGGCCAAGTCGGCTTTAAGGATGCCTACGAAATGACAGGCTTCCGGGGCGGAACCTTTCAGGACTACGCCAAGCGATTGGATATCGGGCTTTTCTGATGGCGGATCGGCGCCGGAAAACCACCTTCCAAATGCTTCGGGCGCTGGGAGCGGAGTTCGATTGGACGAAAAGAGTTGGATGAGCAGCGAACTTGGCAAACCATGCAGAATATATGCGCACAATGCCGAATCGCGGAAGAACCATGACACCGGCATTCTGGATGCAATCAAGGAAGCGGAGGCGTTGAATGATGACAATCCGCGATGAGGATATTCGGCGGCAGTTGCGGCTGGGCGAGGACAGCCGCTGGGAGTTCAAGCAGATTGAATTCCACGGCGGCAAACCGATCAGCCCGCGCAGGGATGATTGGGCGGACGAGCTTGGCGCGTTCGCCAATGCGGACGGCGGAACGGTGCTTTGCGGGGTGGCCGATGACGGAACCATCCAGGGCATGTCCCGGGAGCAGATCGTGGCTCTGGACCGCCTGCTGGCCGAAGTCAGCACCGATTCCGTCGAGCCGCCGCTACGCATCGACCTATATCACAAGGAATTGGATGGCAAAGCGTTTGTGCTGGTAACGGTTCCGCGCGGCGAAGCCTTGCATGAACGCGGCGGGAAGGCATTCATCCGGGTGGGCGCGAGCAAGCGTCGGATGACAAAGGACGAGAGCCTGAGGCTGGCGCAGAACCGCGCCCAGAGCCGCTATCTCTGGTTCGACGAGCAGATTGTTCCGGAAACCGGATTCGAGACTTTGAGCGAACGCCTGTGGGAACCGCTCCTTAGCGTGGCAGGCGCGGCCGATGCGCGCCGCGGCCTGATGAACCTCCGCCTTCTAGCGCAGGATGAAGCCGGCGTGGAGCGCGCCACAGTGGCCGGAATACTGCTTTGCGCTCCTTCGCCGCAAAACTGGCTGCCGCAAGCGACCATTGCCGCAACGCACTATCGCGGAGCGGACCGCGCTTCGGGCCAATTGGACGCGCAGGAGATTACCGGTCCGTTGTCAACGCAAATCGCGGACGCGGTCCAGTTCGTGGTCCGCAATATGCGCGTTTCGGCGCGCAAGGCCCCGGAACGCGAGGATATTCCGCAGTACAGCAAGGCGGCCGTGTTCGAAGCGGTGGTCAATGCGGTCGCGCACCGCGACTATTCCATCTCTTCGCGGAGAATACGATTGTCCATGTTCAAAGACCGCTTGGAGATCGATTCGCCGGGCCAGCTTCCCAACGGCATGACCATCGACGGCATGGAGGCCAGCCAAGCCACGCGCAACGAAGTGATCGCATCCGTGTTCGGTCGAATTCCGGTCGCCGGCGTGGCGGGAGCGGGCCACCGCAAATTCCTGATGGAACGCCGGGGGGACGGGGTGGCGATCATTCGCAAGGAAACCAGGGAAGCCACCGGCCTGGCTCCGGAATACGAACTCATCAACGGGTCCAGCCTCGCGCTGCGCATCCCTGCGGCGAAGCTTGATCTGGTTCCGGCCGCCGCGACCATCACGGTGCATTCCAAAGGGGAGCCTCTCGCCAAAGTCGAAGTGCTCGCGCTTTTCCCTAACAAAACCTGGGTTCGGGGAACCACCGACGAGGCCGGAGACGCGGCTTTGGATCTATACACCGCCAATCTGCCCATGACGGTTTATGCCGCCGCGCCGGGATACGCCGCCGGACTCAAGCGGGATTGGGCGCCCAATCGAGGTGGTTTGCTGATCGAGCTCAAACCCCTGGAGTCGGGCGGCGCAACGATATTCGCCCAGAGCACGGGACATATCCCCGGCCTGCGGGGTCGCCTGGATCCGATCCGCGACACGTCCGATCGAACTTACTTGTACGCGGACAACATCGCCATCAATGAAGGGCGGCAGCAACCGGTGCCGTTTCGCATAGGCAAGCGGATGCGCTTGACAGACGCCTTCGGGGCGGAACTGTCCGTCACGGTCGTTGATATCCTCGGCCGATCGTCCCTGATCGAATACCAACCGTTCAAGCCATGATGGCCCCTAGGATCGTTGTTTGCCGTTGAGCGTATTGGCGGAATCCGTTGTTGAGGAGGCGGCGCTCGGGTGGCTTGCGGCGCTGGGCTACGCGGTGGCGCATGGGCCGGATATTGGGCCGGAAGGCGCGGCGCCGGAGCGCGGCAGCTACGGCGAGGTGCTGCTGGCGGAGCGGCTTCGCAAGGCGCTCGCGCGGCTCAACCCGCATCTGCCTGCCGAAACGCTGGAGGAGGCGCTGCGCAAGGTGCGGCAGGCGGAAACGCCTTCGCTGGTCGAGGAAAACCGCCGTCTGCACCGCTATCTGGTCGAGGGCGTGCCTGTTGAGGTTGCCCGCGAGGATGGGAGCACGGGCGGCGATACCGCTTGGCTGATCGATTTCTCCGATGCCGGCGCCAACGACTGGCTGGCGGTGAACCAGCTCACTGTAATCGAAGGGCGGAACAACCGGCGGCCCGATGTGGCGCTGTTCGTGAACGGCCTGCCGCTGGCCGTGATCGAATTGAAGAACCCCGGCGACGAGAACGCCACGCTTCAAGGCGCGTTCAACCAGCTTCAAACCTACAAGGACGAGATTCCGTCGCTGTTCCGCGCCAATGGCAGCGGCATATCGGCGGCAAGTCGCGCCGCGAGTTGCTGGCCAAGCGGATCAAAGGCCCGGACGATGCGCTCAAGCTTGTGATCGTGCGGGACATGTGGCTGACCGGGTTCGACGCGCCCAGCCTGCACACGATGTATATCGACAAGCCCATGCGCGGACACGGGCTGATGCAGGCCATCGCCCGCGTCAACCGCGTATTCCGCGACAAGCCTGCCGGCCTGATCGTGGACTACATCGGCATCGCCCAGAACCTGAAGTCCGCGCTGGGCCAGTACTCGCGCGCCGACCGCGGGCACGCCGGCATCGACGAGGCGGAAGCTGTTGCCGTGATGCGCGAGAAATACGAGATCGTGCGCGCCATGTTCCACGGCTTCGATTACCAAAAAGGTCTTGGCGGATCACCGCAGGAGCGGCTGGTTGCGCTGGCCGGCGCTATCGAATGGGTATTGGCCATGCAGCAAAGCGGCGCCGGGCGGACGCGCCCTCCGGCTGCGGCTCAGTGCGCCGCCGCGGCGTTGCAGCCCCAAGCGATACGGTAGTATTCCCCGCGGACGATGCCTTGCATTGGACCGCTTTGAAAAACAAGGAACCTGCCGAACAAGGAAGCTAGGATAGCGAACGACCTGCCCGCCGCGCTTTTGCCATGGAACAACTCAAGCTGATTCTGCAATCCGTCTTGGACACCGTGTTGTCGGTGGTCCCGGCCGGCGTCATGCTATGGGTAAGCCTGCTGCAGCTTGCGCTGGCCGCCGCGCTGTGCCTAGGCGCGTGGCTGATCAGCCGCCGCATGCATCCCGCAATCGCGGCCTGGTGCGAAACCCGGCCGCGCTGGGAAAACGCGCGGCGGATCTTGGAGCCGCTGGTCTGGCCGCTCACTTGGCTGGTGTTCCTAAGCCTGCTGCTGGGCCTGTATGTCGCGGCGCAGCAAGACACCTGGCTGCTGGAAATCCTCGCCAGCTTGCTGGTGGCATGGGTTGTGGTGCGGCTGGTATCCCGGGCCATCCGCAACCCCATGCTTTCGCGCGTCACGGCGATCGTCGCCTATGGAATGGCCGTGCTCAGCATCTGGGACCTGCTCGGCCCCACGATCGAGATACTCAACGGGCCGCAATTCACGCTCACGCTGGGCGAATTCAGCCTGAGCGTTTACCAGGTGCTAGCGACCGCCATGCTGCTGGCGGCGCTATTAAGCCTCGCGGCCTTCGCCTCTCGGATCACCGAGCGGCAGCTGCGGGATGCCGACTGGGTCACGCCCGCAGGCCGGGTTCTGCTCAACAAAACGCTGCGCATCGCCTTGTTCGTGTTCGCTTTCCTTATCACCATCGGCTCGGTGGGCATCGACCTCACGGCGCTGGCGGTGATCGGCGGCGCGGTGGGCTTCGGGATCGGCTTCGGATTGCAGAAAGTATTCTCCAACCTCATCAGCGGGCTGATCCTGCTGCTGGACAAGTCGATCAAACCCGGCGACGTCATCACCGTGGAGAACACCTACGGCTGGGTCAACAGGCTCGGCGCCCGCTACGTGTCGATCATCACCCGCGACGGCATCGAGCACCTGATACCGAACGAGACCATGATCACGGAACCCGTGTCCAACTGGACGCATACGGATGCCAACACGCGCCTGCGGATCCCGATCGGCGTGCATTACAGCACCGACTTGGAGCTTGCCATACGCCTAGGCGTGGAAGCGGCCCAAAGCCAGTCGCGGGTGCTTGGCGAGCCCGCGCCCCGCTGCTTGGTGAAGGCTTTCGGCGAATCCGCCATTGAGCTGGAAATCCGGTTTTGGATCCAGGATGCCGACAGCGGCGTATCGAATATCAAAAGCGATGTCATGCTGGAGGCTTGGCGGCTGTACCAGGCGCACGATATCGAGATCCCCTACCCGCAGCGCGATTTGCATATCAAAACCGGCGAGCTTGGGTAGCGCAAAAAAAAAGCGGCAGGATCAACCTGCCGCAAGCCCTTTTCAGGGAGGGGGGTGTTCGGTTAAGCCGGGAGGCGGCAAAATCAGGAGCCGGTTTCGGAGGCGCTGCTTCCCTCGTCCTTGAGAAGTATATTATTCCTGTTATCTTGCAATACTTTAGAACCAATACCTTTAACCTTTAGAAGGTCATCCACCGCTTCAAAAGGTCCGTTGCTCTCACGGTAATCGACAATGGCCTGGGCCTTGGCGGGCCCTATTCCCTGCAGTTCGCGGGCTATGGTCTCCGCATCGGCTTTGTTGACGTTCACCGGACCCGCGAAAAGCAGGCAGGGGGCCAAGGCTGCGATCACTGCCGTTATCCATCTGTTCATTCCTGGATCTCCTTGTGTCGTTGGGCGCCGCCCCGAAGCGGAGCGGACACATGCAGGGAGTCTGATCCGATGGAAGCGCCAAACGAAGGCCGAAAAGCGGCGCGTTTGGCGAAGAATAGCGCTGCGCGCCTTTCAGGCCGAAAACGGGGAAATTAAACGGGCTGTTTCCCAAGCTCCGCATTCCATGCACCGCCAAGCATGGGTTTCGTCCTCGTGGCCGCAATCGGCGCAGCGCCAGCGAGGCATGCCGCCCGCCGTCTTGCGCAATTCATCGCGGAGTTCGTTCAGCGATTGGGGGGCAAAAGCTTCGGGAGGACCTGCCGCATAAGTCCCGGCGTAGGCCGGGTGCGCTTCGCGCAAGGCATCGAACAGGCATTCCGCCGAACTGCGGCATAACAGGCCGGGCGCCATGAGCAACGATGTCGCCAGACGCGGCCTCAAGCCGGGATTGCCGTCCAGCAGCATGGAAAGCCCGCGTTCGATGGTCTCGGGCGAACCGCCGTCCTTTTCGCCCGATCGATCCAATATCAGTTCGGCGAACTCGGGATGGCTGGCGGCCGTCGCCAGACGCCTGCCTAACGGCTCATCGCCCATAAGCGCCCGGTCCACGGCGGGACGCGGACAAGCCTTGCTCTCCCGTGCCGCCTGCTTCCACAACTTCCGCGCCCGCTTTATATCTCCGGCCTGCGCCTGCTCCCGGGCAAGCTGGCATAAATAGTGGCAGCGCAGACGGCTGCCGTCCTCCGGGGCTTCGCGGGCCAGCTGCGCCGCCACCCGCATTGCCTGCTCCCAGTCCTGCAGTTGCTCGCACACGCCCAGCCTGCGGCGCAAGGCCTTGAGCCGGAGAGGGGCATATTCGGCGGTTCTTGCATAGGCCTCCCCGGCCCGGTCCAGCATTCCCGCGGAGCGATAATCGTCGCCGATCTCGAGACCGGCCCTGGCTCTGGCATCCGCCACAAGGTCGGTCCTGGCCGCAAGGGATTCATGGATCTGCAAAGCGCGCCGCCAATCCCCGGAAGCTCTGAAATAAGCAGCCAGTTCAAAGGCAGCCTCGGGTTGCTGCTGTTCCTTTTCCGCTTCGCGCAGGTAGGCATCGATCGCTTTCTCGGATCGTCTTGGCCGTCCGTCCAGGAATTCCCGGAAACGCCAATTGAGCCGGCTGGCAGTCTCTCCTGAACGGCCGAACCAATAGCCCAGAATGGCAACGACGATAATGATGCCGGCCAGCGTGACCGTTAAGTCGGATGGCATTGCTGGGCTCGTTCGGTGAAGCGGGTTTCGTATAGCGCCAAATGGCAGCCGGAAAGCGCTATTCGCTCGTGGCGCTCTCTCCAGCCGACATCCCCTTTCCGCGTCCGGCGCGCCCCTTCAGCCACGCGCCGGCGGCGCAAAGCAGGCCGAACAGCCAGCCGAGCCCGAATACAACGGTAAAAGCGAGGGGTTTCGAGAGGGTGAATTCCGCAAAAGCCAAATCGACACTGATCTGCCCGCGGTTCAAAAGCGCAAGGATGCCGGCAGGCACAACCACCGCCAGCAGCAACAGCGTGTAAAGAACGCGCCTTCCCCAGCGCGCGATGCCCATCCCCACACGCCTCCGCAACCGGCAGCCGCGCTCAGCGCCCCGGGCTCGAAGCTCCAGCCGAGAGCCTGGCGGCGGCGTTTACGCGCTCGCGCAAACGCTTGCCTGGCCGAAACTTGGGCACGTATTTGCTGGGAAGCGCCACCGCTTGGCCGGTGCGAGGATTGCGCCCAATGCGCGCCCGTCGGTAACTGAGGTTGAAGCTGCCGAACCCGCGAATCTCAATGCCGCCGCCGCAGGCCAGCGTCTGCGCCATCAGATCGATGACGTGCTTGATCGATGCCTCAAGCTCGGCTGAGGAAAAATAGCTGAACCGCTCATCTTCCAGCAGCCTGCGCATAACGATACGAACCAGCTCCGAGCGGGTGATAGCGCCCTTGGATGCCTTGGACGAGATTGAATTCATAGCGCCTGTGCCCCCCTTGGGAATCTCAGGCAAGGGACGATACCGACCGCCCCTCGCTGATCCGGCTTATTCCGCTAGTCCTCTGCTTTACCGGTATCCTGGTCCTGCTGGCTTCGCAGCAATTCACCGAGAGTGGCGCCCTTGATTCGTTCGCCGACTTCCGCCTCGTAGTCCCGCAAGGCCTCGGCTTCGGCCTGCTCTTCCATGGCGCGCACCGATAGCGAAACCAGTCGGGATTTGCGGTCCACGCCAACAATTCGAGCTTCGATGGACTGGCCCTGCTTGACCTGCATCCGCGCATCATCCACATGCTCGCGCGATAATTCCGCAGCCCGCATCCTGCCGCTCACTCCCTCCGCCAGCTCAAGATCCACCCGGCGTTGCTCCACGGAGGTCACAACGGCGGTAACGACGCTGCCCTTGGGATGGTCGCGCAGGAAACTGGCCAGCGGGTCGCCCTGCAGTTGCCGGATCCCCAAGGATATTCGCTCCCGGTCCGCATCAATGGAAAGCACCACGGCTTCCACCTCCTGGCCTTTGCGATAGTTCCGCACCGCCTCCTCGCCGGGAATATCCCAGGACAGGTCCGAAAGATGAACCAGGCCATCAATATTCCCCTCAAGCCCGATGAAGATGCCGAAATCGGTCATGGAGCGGACCTTGCCCGCCACGCGGTCGTCCTTCTTGTGGTTGCTGGCGAAATCTTGCCAAGGATTTCCCATGCACTGCTTGAGGCCCAGTGAAACACGGCGCCGTTCCTCATTGATATCCAGCACCATCACTTCAACTTCCTGGCCCACATGGACAATCTTGCCGGGACTGACGTTCTTGCTGGTCCAATCCATTTCGGACACATGGACCAGCCCTTCCACGCCTTCCTCGATCTGCACAAAGCAGCCGTAATCGGCCACGTTGGTGACTTTCCCGAACAGCCGCGTGTGCGGCGGGTAGCGCCGGGCGATATCGACCCACGGATCCTCGCCCAACTGCTTAAGCCCCAAGGAAACACGATTGCGCTCGCTGTCGAACCGGAGAATCTTGACCTGAAGCTCCTGCCCCACCTCGACCACTTCGGACGGATGCTTGACGCGCCTCCATGCCATATCGGTCACATGCAGCAAGCCGTCGATGCCGCCGAGGTCCACAAACGCGCCATACTCGGTCAGGTTCTTGACCACTCCGTCCACCACCTGCCCCTCTTCGAGGCTGGCGAGAAGAGCGGCGCGTTCAGCGCTGTGCAGCTCCTCAATCACCGCCCGCCGCGATACCACCACGTTATTGCGCCGACGGTCGAGCTTGATGACCTTGAAATCGAGCTTGCGTCCCTCAAGGTAGGTGGTGTCGCGGATCGGATGCATATCCACCAGCGAACCCGGCAGGAAGGCGCGCACATTTGAAACATCCACGGTAAAGCCGCCTTTTACGCGGCCGCTGATGGCTCCTTGCACGATCTCCTGCTGATCGAACGCGGATTCGAGCTTCTCCCATACGCGCGTCCGCTTGGCTCTTTCCCTCGACAGGCGGGTTTCGCCGAATCCGTCCTCCATCGAATCGAGGGCGACTTCCACCTCGTCGCCGATGTCCACTTCCAGTTCGCCGGTCTCGTCCATGAACTGGCTGGCGGGAATCAGCGCCTCGGACTTGAGTCCGGCGCTGACCGTAACGATTTCCGGATTGATATCGATCACTTGCGCCGAGAGTATCTCTCCCGGCCGGAAATTTATTTGGGCGAGATTGGCCTCGACCAACTCTGCGAAGCTTTCTGCCATTCAGGGCCTCTTTATGCTGCGCGCGCGCTCTCCCTTGCGCCCGGGGTTACCTTGCTAACGCGCCCGCCTTCCGGGCAGGCGCCACTGCCGATCCGCTATCCGGCTGCCATGCCGGGCCAGACTTCCGTGACTAGGCACCAGGCCGCATCTCTTGTTTCCAGTACAGTCAGCGCCGTGGTATCGAGCACCTCAGCTTGGCGCGCCTTTTTAAGCGGCGCCAGCGACCGGTCCCGATCTCGGCGGTCACGCGCCGCCAGATCGCGAATCAGATCGCCCATATTAGCATTGATTCCCTTTTGCTTCAATTGCTTATGGCGGCGCTCGGCGCGTTTTTCGAGACTCGCATGAAGATAAATCCTAAGTGGCGCATCCGGAAACACCACCGATGCCATGTCGCGCCCTTCCGCCACCAGGCCGGGCATCCGGCGAAACCGGCGTTGCCGGACAAGCAAAAAGCGGCGAACTGCCGAAAGACTGGCGATGCGAGAAGCGGCCACGCCCACGCTCTCGGTGCGGATTTCGGCACTTAGGTCCGCGCCGTTCAGCAATACCCGATTACCCTCTGCAGCCGCATTGAATTCAAAGCGGCACTCTCTCAAATAGGCCTCGATGCGCGATTCGTCCGCATCCATCAGCCCCCCGCGCAGCAAGGCAAGGGCGACTGTCCGATAAAGGGCGCCGCTGTCGAGATAACGCCAACCCAGCCGTCCTGCGAGATAACCCGCGACCACGCCCTTGCCGGCCCCGGCAGGCCCGTCGATGCAGATCACCGGCGCCTTGGCCGCGGTTGGGCGGGATTCAGCCGGTGGGTTCAAAGAGCAATCCCAAGGACCGAGCAATCCTGGCGAAACCCGGGAATGAGGTATCCACCAGCTCAACGCCCTTGACTGTAACGGGCCCCTTGGCAACGAGCGCAAGAATCGAAAAGGCCATGGCGATGCGGTGATCGCCTTGCGCATCCACCTCTCCGCCGCGCACGGGTCCGCCATTGATGCTCGCTCCGTCCGGCGTCTCCCGGCACTCGACGCCAAGCGCCCTGAGGCCGGCCACCATCACGGCAATACGGTCGCTTTCCTTGACTCTCAGCTCGGCGGCGCCCTCAATCACGGTCTGGCCGCTGGCGCATGCCGCCGCCGCAAATACGGCGGGCATCTCGTCAATCGCCGAAGGCGCCAGCGAAGCCGGAAGGCGGGCGCCTTTCAGGGCAGCCGGCGCCGCCACCAGATCCGCTACCGGCTCGGCGCCCGCATGGCGGCGCGCCAAAATCCGGATCCCGGCGCCCATCCGCTCCAGCGCTTGCAGGAATCCCGTGCGCCCGGGATTGATTCCCACGGAATCCGTGCGCACTTCAACCTGCCCGATCACGCCTGCCAAGAGGAGAAACGCCGCTGAGGAAAAATCCCCAGGAACATCGATTCTCGCAGCGCGCAGCGGCTGCCGGCCTGTTAGGGAAACCGATCCGTTGGTGCGCTCAAGCGAGACGCTGAAACTTGGCAGCATCCGCTCCGTATGGTCCCGGGTGGGCGTGGATTCGCTCACGCTGGTCTTCCCCCGCGCGCCCAACCCCGCCAGCAGAATAGCGGATTTCACCTGCGCGCTAGGCACGGACGGCGCCAAGGAGATGCCGCGCAGGCCTTCTCCCGGCTCGATCCGCAAAGGCGGCCGGCCACCCTGGCCCAAGACCTCGATACGCGCTCCCATGCGGCTCAAAGGATCCACCACTCGGCGCATCGGCCGGCGGCTCAGGGAGTCGTCTCCATGCAATTGCGCGGCCACGTTCTGGCCGGCGATCAGACCTGCCAGAAGACGCATCGCCGTGCCGGAATTGCCGCAGTCCAGCGGCTGGCCGGGGGAGCGCAATGGCTGCGCGCCCCGAACCAGCAACCGGTCGCGGGCCAGCCACGTCATACGGCCCCCGAGGCTCTCCAGCGCTCCGACGGTGGCCAGACAGTCGCTGCCCGGCAGAAAATTGACGATCTCGCTTTCCCCTAGCGCCAGCGTGGCGAGCATGACTGCGCGATGCGAGATCGATTTATCCCCCGGCACAAGCAAGGTTTGCGGCGCTGAGGGAGCGCTGGTGCGGCTTACACGCCAGGAACCCACCAAACACCTTCTTGCGGTCCAGGCCGGATATTGCGCCAAGAACCGGCCTAGGCAGCCCGTCCCAAGTCCCTGACCCTGAGAATGCCCTCCATCTCCTTGAGCCGCTGAATGACCCTCTCGGGCGCCTGGTCGTTGAGATCCAGCATGGTATAGGCCAGTTGCCCCCGCGACATGTTCATCATGTACTCGATATTAAGGTTCTCCTCCGCCAGCAGCGCCGATATATTGGCCACGATCCACGGAACGTTGGAATTGGCGATCGTCAGCCGGTAGCCGTCCCCGCGGGGCAGATCAATGACCGGAAAATTCACCGAGCCCCGCACGTTGCCGTCCTCTAGGTAGGCCCGCAGGTTCTCCGCGGCGATCACGGCGCAGTTGACTTCGGCCTCGGAAGTCGATGCGCCCAGATGGGGCAGCAGGATCGCCTTGGGATGGCGCACCAGCTCGGGCTCGGGAAAATCGCAGACATAGGCGGAAAGCCAGACCGAATCCAAGGCTTCGATCACGGCCTTGAGGTCCACAATGCCGCCGCGGGCGAAATTAAGCAGCACGCCGCCCTTGCGCATGCTGCGGATAAGGTCGCCGGACACTAGGTTGCGGGTGGCTTCCATGAGCGGCACATGGACGCTCACGAAATCGGCGCCGGCGAATACATGCTCCAGGCTTCGCCCCTTGCCGACCTGCGCCGAAAGCTCCCAAGCCCGGTCCAGCGACAGCGCGGGATCGTATCCGAACACCTTCATTCCCAAGGCGACCGTCGCGTTGGCCACCTTCACGCCCACCGCGCCCAGCCCGACCACGCCCATGAACCGGCCCGACAGCTCCTGGCCGGCGAATTTCTTCTTCTGCGACTCGACGGCCTTGCGAAGCTGCTCAGGCGGAAGATCCAAAGCGCGCAAATGGTCCCATGCCGGAAGAATATTGCGCGCCGCCAGCAGCATGCCGGCCAGCACCACCTCCTTGACGGCGTTGGCGTTGGCGCCCGGCGCGTTGAGCACGGGGACGCCGCGCTCGGCCAAGGCATCCACCGGAATATTGTTGACGCCCGCGCCCGCCCGGGCCACCACCTGCACGCTTTGCGGAATCTCGACCGAATGCAGGTCGTGGGAGCGCAGCAGTATGCCGTCCGGCGCCTCATGGCCGGACGGCGCCGCATAGCGCTCGTCCGGCA
Source organism: Gammaproteobacteria bacterium (assembly GCA_965213995.1). Lineage (GTDB taxonomy): Bacteria > Pseudomonadota > Gammaproteobacteria > Steroidobacterales > Foliamicaceae > Foliamicus. Next base: position 396,697 of record OZ243929.1, read on the forward strand.
GGCGCGCAAGGCCCTCGTTGGCGATATTGTTGTAGATTCGGATATTGAACATGTTGGTCTTCCGGGCCTGAGCGACGATTTGCATCGGAACGACCGCCTTCCGCCTTGGCGTCCGGCGACCGTTCGCGTCAATAGAATCAAGCTTTGCGCTCGAACTCCTCCATGAAACCCATCAGCGCCCGCACGCCCGCTTCAGGCATGGCATTGTAGATCGAGGCGCGCATCCCGCCCACCGCGCGATGGCCCTTCAGCCCGTAGAGCCCTTGCTCCTCGGCCGTTTCAAGAAACCGCGCGTCAAGCGCCGGGTCTGCCAGCGTGAACGGCACATTCATCCATGAACGCCAGTTGGGATCCACCAGGTTGGCGTAAAAGTCCGAACCGTCGATATGGTCGTAGAGGAGATCGGCCTTGCGCCGGTTGCGCTCGGCCATGCCGGCGAGCCCGCCTTGGTCGGCCACCCACCGGAGCACGAGCGACGCCACGTACCAAGGGAAGGTGGCGGGCGTATTCAGCATGGAGCCGGCGGCGGCGATGCGGCGATAGTTCAACGCCAGCGGCGTGCTCTCCGGAACCCGCTCGATCAGCTCCGGGCTAATAATCACCACGGTCACGCCGGCCGGCCCGATATTCTTCTGGGCGCAGGCGTAGATCAGGCCGAAGCGCTCCACCGGGATCGGCCGCGAAAGCAGCGTGGAGGACATATCGCACACCAGCGGCGCGTAGTCCATATCCGGCGGCGGATCGATTTCCAGCCCATGAAGGGTTTCATTAGCGGTGTAGTGCAAATAGGCCGCATCCGCCCCGGCGTCCCACTCCTCCAAGGCCGGAACCGACCGGTAGCCGAGCGCCTCGCCGTCGGCAACCACGCGCATCGGGCGCAGCTTGGCAGCCTCGGACGCGGCCTTCTTGCCCCAATGGCCGGTGATCAGGTAATCGACGCTTTGCCCCGGCTGGGCCAGCGTCATGGGGACGGTGGCAAATTGCAGGGTGGCGCCGCCCTGCATGAAAAGCACGGCGTAATCGTCGGGAATTGAAAGCAAGGCGCGCAAATCCCTCTCGGAGCGCTCGGCCAGCTCCGCGAAGGCGCGGCCCCGGTGGCTGTCCTCCATCACCGAAAGCCCGCGGCCCTGCCAGTCCAGCAGCTCGTCGCGCGCCTGCTCGAGCACCGGCAACGGCAGGTTCGCCGGTCCGGCGCTGAAGTTATAAACGCGCGGCATTAGGATTCCTCGTCGTTATCGCCGCCGCTCTCTTCCTGGCCGTCCGCCAAGGTGCAGAACACGGCCACGCGGTCGCCCTTGTCCGGCCGCATCAAGCGCACGCCATGCGAGTAGCGGCCTTGGATGGACACATCGCCAATCGCCGTTCGGATCAGCGTGCCGCCAGCTGTCATCAGCATGGCCTCATCGCCGTCGCGAACCAGCGCGGCGCCGATCAGCTTGCCGTTGCGCCCCTCGGTGCGAATAGAGATCACGCCTTGGCCGGCCCTGCCTTTTCGCGGAAATTCCGCCACCGGCGTGCGCTTGCCAAAACCCTTGGTGGTTGCCTGAAGCACCCAAACGCCTTCGTCCGCGGCATCGTCCGCGCTGACGATCAGCGCCGCGACCACCGCTTGCTTTTTCTTTTGCAAGCGCTGGCCGATCACCCCGGCGGCGGTGCGCCCCATGGGCCGCACGGCCGTTTCCGGGAAACGCGCCGCACGGCCGTTGCTGGCCACAAGGATCACGTCGCTGCGGCCATCAGTGATCGCGGCCTCCACCAGCCGGTCCTCGTCCTTGAGGCTCAGCGCGTAGATTCCCGTGCGGCGGATGCTGGCGAAGGCATCCAGCCGGGTCTTCTTGACCCGCCCGCGGCTCGTGGCCATAAACACGAAACGCCCGGAGTCGAAGGATTCCACCGGCAGCACCGAATTGACCCGCTCGCCCTCCTCCAAGCCGGGCAGCAGGTTGGCGATGGGCAAGCCGCGCGTTTCGCGGCTCTGGGTGGGAATCTCGAAGGGCCTGATTTGATAGACCCGCGCCCGGTCGGTAAAGCACAGCAGGGTGGAATGCGAATTCGTGACCAGCAGCTGGTCGATGAAATCCTCCTCTCCCACCGAGGCGCCCCGCTTGCCCCTGCCGCCCCGCCCTTGGGTGCGGAAAGCATCCAGCTCCTGGGTCTTCACATAGCCGCGCCAAGACAGCGTAACCAGCAGGTCGCGGCGCGGAATGAGGTCCTCGTCGGCCACCCGGCTGTAATCGGCAATGATCTCGGTTCGGCGCTCGTCGCCGAACTCCTCGCGCAATTCGGCCAATTCGCCGCGCACCACCTCCAGCAGCCGGTCCGGATCGCGCAGAATTTCCGCCAGCTCCCGCATCCTTGCGAGCAGGTCGCCGTATTCCTTCAGAATGGCATGCTGCTCCAGCCCGGTCAGGCGTTGCAGGCGCAGCTCCAGAATGGCCCGCGCTTGGCGGTCCGAAAGCCGGTAGCCCCGTTCGCCGAGGTTCGGCAGCTCCTTGGGCGCGCCTTCGGTGCGCTCCAAAAGCCCGCGCACCGCGCCCGGGGCCCAGATCCTGCCGGTGAGCGCCTCGCGCGCCTCGGCGGCGTTGCCCGAAGCCTTGATCAGCGCCACCACCTCGTCGATATTGGCCAGCGCCACCGTCAACCCCTCCAGAACATGGGCGCGCGCCTTGGCCTGGCGCAGATCGTGAACGCTGCGGCGGGTCACCACGTCGCGGCGGTGATCAAGGAAATGCCCCAGCAGCTCCTTGAGATTGAGCAACTGCGGGCGCCCGCCGCACAGCGCCACCATGTTGATACCGAAGCTCGATTCCAGCGGCGTGCGGCGGTAGAGATTGTTGAGCACGATTTCGGCGCTGGCATCGCGGCGCAGCTCCACCACCACGCGCAGCCCGTCCTTATCGGACTCGTCGCGCACTTCGTGGATTCCGGCAATGACCTTCTTGCGCGCCAGCTCCGCGATCTTCTCCACGCAGCGCGCCTTGTTGACGCGGTAGGGAAGCTCGGATACAACAATGGCGCCGCGGGAAGCGCCCTGTTCGATTTCGGCCCGCGCCCTTAGCAGGATCGTTCCGCGTCCGGTGCGGTAGGCCGATGCCGCGCCCGAATCGTCCACGATTTGCGCGGCGGTGGGAAAATCGGGCCCGGGCAGGATCTCCATCAGTTCCGCGATGCCGATTTCCGGGTCGCGGCTCAAAGCCAGGGCCGCGTCGATCACTTCCCGAAGATTATGCGGCGGGATATTCGTGGCCATGCCCACGGCGATGCCCGAGGCGCCGTTCACGAGCAGATTGGGGAGCCGCGCCGGCAGCACCGTGGGCTCCTGCTCGGCGCCATCGTAGTTCTCGACGAAATCCACGGTCTCGCGGTCGATATCGGCAAGCATGGGAGCGGCGATGGGCGCCATGCGGATCTCGGTGTAGCGCATGGCGGCCGGCGCGTCGCCGTCCATGGAGCCGAAATTGCCCTGGCCGTCCACCAGCGGATAGCGCAGCGAGAAATCCTGCGCCATGCGAACGATGGCATCGTACACCGCCGTGTCGCCGTGCGGATGGAAGCGGCCGATCACGTCGCCCACGATGCGCGCCGATTTCTTGTACGGGCGGTCGTGCAGGTTCCCCAGCTCCCGCATGGCGTGAAGAATGCGCCGGTGAACGGGCTTGAGGCCGTCGCGGACATCGGGGAGGGCGCGCCCCACGATGACGGACATCGCGTAGTCCAAGTAGGACCGGCGCATCTCCTCTTCGAGCTTTACCGGTACGATTTCAGGGGCAGACCCGGCCATTCACAAAAAGCGCCGCAGGGAATGCGGCGCCAAGCATTAAAACGCTGGCATTCTACCACCAGACCATGTTTGCAACCCCGCTTCCGATCGTTCAGCCTTCGCCGCAGCGCCTCTCAAAACCTCCCGTCTCGACCGTCTGGCTCAATCCGCAGCGGGCAGCGGCGCACGGGTGTATAGTGCCGAAAGACGAGGCAGGCAGCACTAGGTCATGCCCCGGCAAAGCAAAACCGATTGAGGAAGCGAGACATGCAAAAATCAGCAGGAATAATTCGCACAACCGCGAAGGGCCTCTTATGCTTGGCGATTGGAACCGGCTTAGCGCTGGGTCTGAACGTCGCTTGGGCGCAGGAGGAAACCGGCGGCGGCGCGGAAGAGGACGTGCTCGAGCTGCCTGCCGTGCGCGTGACCGGCAGCCGCCTCAACCGCCCGCCCTCGGAGTTGTCCGGCAACCTCATCATTCTCGACCGGGAGGATATCCGCGCATCCGGCGAACTCACGCTGGCCCGCGTTCTGCGGCAACTCCCGCAGAATATTAACGGCACCACGGAAACCTTCGGCTCCCAGCTCAACGGCACGACCAATATTATCGGCGCCTCCACGGTTAACTTGCGCGGGCTGGGCAGCGAATACACCTTGATATTGGTGGACGGGCGCCGCATCGGGCATAGCGGGGTCACCGGGGGAGTCAGCGATATATCGACGATTCCATTGGCCATGGTCGAGCGGATTGAAGTTCTCTTGGACGGCGCGTCCGCCATCTACGGGTCTGATGCCGTGGGAGGGGTCGTGAACGTGATTACGCGCAAGGACTACACCGGCGTTGATCTGGATGTGAATTACTCGCGTCCCCATAAAAGCGGATTCGAGGAAACGCGAATCGGCGTTTCCACCGGTCTGGCTTGGAATGGCGGGCGGGCGAATATCGGCTACGAATACTTCCGTGATTCCGGCTTGGACGCCTCTACGCGGGATTCGATCATCAACGCCAACCGCGACGACACCGGCGATCAGCAACGGGGGCAGCCCGGCCCGCAGGTGCGGCTATACAGCTATTTCTTCGACCGTTCATGCGACGCAGCCAAGGCCATCGTGTACGAACTCAACGGCGATATCCTCACTCGGGACGAGTTCGCCGCGCTGAATCCGGAAGCGCAGGCTATGGCGACCTGCCACTCGGATATTACCGTGCCGGCGGGCTTCATGCCCGGCGACGATCTCAACGGCATCGAAATCTTCGGCGCTCCAATGTGGGGAGAGGATACGGAGCTGGGCTATAGCCTGCGACCGGACAAGGAGCAAAACGCATTCAGCGCAGGGGTGGACCAGGCCATCTCCGATGCCATCAATATTCATGCCAATCTGCGCTGGACAAGGGACGAGACGACCAGCTACCGAGGGCTTAACTCGTTCAATGGCTCGCTGCATCCGAACAGCCCCTACAACCCCTTCGGCGTGCGCGTAACGGCGTTCGGACAGATCCTTGGCCCGCCGCCAAAGAACTTCGCATCTGAGCGCGACACTTTATTCACCAGCCTAGGTTTTGACGGTCGGTTCAGCGAAATATGGTCTTGGGATGTGGAATTCAGTCGTGTTGCGAACGATTTGGCCTCCAATCAAGCCAGCGTGCTCGATGCCGATTCAGTGCGTGTCGGGATGAACAGCGATGGGGTCAGCGAAGCGTCAATTGGGCGGTTCAGTGGAATTGACGAGGCCGCATGCGCGGCCAAGCAAATGGAGCTTGGCGGAACCAGGTACAACTACTCTTCATTTTTTGGAGGCAATTGCACCGTATTCGGCCCCCCCCCCACGCCGATTAATCCATTTGGCGACCTCTCTTCATACATCGCCGCAGGGCTTGGTTCCGGCTCGGAGAACAGGGAAACCCAGTTTGAAGCCTTGGTGCGCGGCGAATTGTTCTCGGCGCCTGGAGGGCCTGTCGCAGTGGTCGCTGGCTACGACTACCGCGAAGACGAATTGGACACTTTCTCCGAGTTCCATGCCGCCGTCGGGCGGTGCAGCCCCTTGATTTGCCCGAGCGGCAATCCGGCGGGCGCGCAGGCATTCAACACCTCGATCAGCCGCACCATTCAAGCGGGATTTTTCGAAGGCGCAGTTCCTCTGATCGGCGCGGGCAACGCCATGAACGGCGTGCAGCGCCTCAACCTGACGTTTTCCGGGCGCTATGACTCGTATTCGAATGTTGAAGTGCAATACCGGAATTCGGAATCCGGAGAGGCAGGAACCGACAACCCCCAGGACCCGGGAAGCGAATTCACCTACAGCGTCGGATTTCTGTATCAGATGAACGATAGCGTTCGTTTTAGAGGGCGGCAAGCCACATCCTTTATCGCCCCGCAAATGAACCATTTAATCCAGCGCACTCAGGACAGGGCCCCGGACAGCAGTTTCGCCCAGTTGTGCTTGCTCGACCCGGACGGCAGCGGCTGCACATTTACGCGCGGCTCCACGTATTCGATCGCCGGGGCCAATGACAAGCTCGTTCCGGAAACAGCGGACAGCCTCAGCCTGATTGCGGAAATTTCTCCCGCTTTCCTGCCAGGGGTCTCGCTGCGCGCGGCTTGGAGCGACACCGAGTACGAAAACCGGATACTTCAGCTATCGGGATCGCGCTTCAATATCGATCCCGACAACCTTCCCGGCTACATTATCTACCTGCCCGAAGAGGACATCTATCTGGTTGAAACCCGCTTCATCAATGTGGCCCAGCTCCAGCGGACCGGCGTGGACTACGAGCTGCGCTACGACTGGGAAATGGGAGCGAACGATTTTTCAATCCTGGTTCGCCGGTCGTACACCAACCGCTTCGACATTCAATTGGATCCGGCAGTTCCGTCGGTTCAAAACCTAGTCGAGACCCGGGATGACTCCGGGCCTCAGGATGCCCGGGTGGTTGAGCCGGTTTCCCGGCATAAGACCAATGCGCAGCTCACTTGGAGCAACGGGGGGCTGTTCGCGAGCATCGACTTGGAGGGCGCATCAAGAGTTTCCACCCTTGTTTCCACGACCTCCGAGAGGGTCACAGAACCGGCGACGAGCTACGATTTGGTAATCGGCTACCAGTTTGGCCAAGACGACTTGTTCGACGCTCCCGCTTGGCTGCGTGGATGGCAGACGAACCTCACAATCAATAATCTTACGAACGCAGCCTCCCGCAATTACACCCTGAATCCCGAAACGGGCGATAGGGATATCTACAGCATCAACCCTTTCTGGGAGTGGAACCACGGACGATCCTATATTCTGAATGTTCGCAAGTCGTTCTGAGCATGAGGAAGCACTCCTCTCGCTGTTCTGCTGGCAGGGCGGCGCCGCAATGAAGTAGCCATGCGAGGCAGCAGCACCACATCGCGGGCGTTGGCGGCCATGTTGCCTGCGCTGTTGATGCTGCCGGTCGCCTTCGGGGCAAATATAGGCCCCGATGGAACCATATGCCCGGATAACGATAAATGGGTTCCGCCGCACTACATGCCGGTGGGCGACGGAGGCGAGTTGGTCTGGACCGAGGGCGGATGCGCCCCGAAGGAGTACGAGATACCGGAGCAGCCATCAATCCCGAACATAACGGTTATCGGCCACCCAGTTCCGCGTATTCGCATCCGGATTTACTTGCCTCCGCCGCCCCCGTCCACCCCTGTTGTCCTGCCCCGGTATGTTGCGCCTCCTCCAACTGCTAAGCCGAAGAAGAAAAAAACGGAATCCACATTTAGGTTTGGCATCTGTTCTCGACCGCTTGGGCAGGGTTACAGCCAAGGCAGAACCGATGAGGAATGGGAAAAAATCCAGCAGGCCTTGAACAGGCATGATGACGTAACTTGGAGCCAACCCCAAAAAGTAGGAGGAGGCAGCGGATGGGGACCTTGGTCATGGGACGAGAGAAAGGCAGCAGGATTGCATCCCGCTTCAGGAAATTGGGGTGCGTTGCTGGTCGCCCAAAACGTGCCCGGAGTCATCAAGACCCCCCGCCATCTTCCGCCCGAAAGTGCATGTCAAATCCGATCAATCTCGGCGATGCAATACGCGAAAGCCGCGAGCAAGGTGACAGAAGCCTAGGCAAATCCGCCAACTTACAACCTATGGAGCTACAACTGCCAAGACTGGGCCGCGGAAATTGACAGTGCTATCCGATCAGCAGAATAGTTTTGCAAAATCCGATACCGGCTGGCTGAATGTTGGAGGCCAGACGCCGTGAGCAGGCGCGCAACCCTTGCCTTCGCGCTGCTGGTCGCGGTTGCCGCGACATTGGTGCTGCCGCGCCTTTTCCAATTGCGAGAAGAACCAGAAGCGGCAATCAAGGCTCCTGCTGGAAGCTTGGTGTTGGACGAAGCATCGTTTCGACCATGGATGTTCGAGGCCAAGATAGGGCCATCGTCCGTTGCGGCACCAGTTTCAGACGAGGCAGCACTGATGCCCGGGGAAGTGATCGACAATCCTGGGCCGGAGTGCGGCCTGCATGTTGGCAAGGGCACCGCCAGCGGCACAGCGGTTGTGGTGATGCCCCCGCGAGCAGGAGGGTATGGAAGTGGCGCCCGCTTCTCGGTTTTGGACGGATCCGGGACGCTTTTCTCAGACACGTTGCCTTTCTATCCCTTCCAAGTTCAGCATGGCAGAACAGGCCTCGAAAACGTGGTTGCGGGATTTGGCGGCATCAATGTGCGGGTGCCTAACAGCGCAAGCCTGCCTTTGCAGGGCGAAGGACTGCCCTTTCGGATTTACAGAAACGCTCAATTGATATACGAAAAAGAAGATATATGGCTGTTCGATGTGGCCAGCGACGGCTCTTCCTTTTTCTACGTAGAGCCTTTAGGCAGCGACTTCTCATCACGCTTGGTGGTCGTGAATCTAGATCAAGGCACGGAAGCGCACTATGACTTGGGCACAATCTTCGCGCACCCGGAACGAAGGCTTCGATATGTCGCAGCGTACAAGGCAAATAACGAAGAGATACACCTAGAGCCGATTTCCCAGCGCTATTCCCGAGGCCTCGGCACGCATTACTTTTTCAACTCCGCAGGCGACTGGCCCGGGCGCAGCTTCCACGCGCCCAACATCGGGCGGGATGACTTTGTCCATTCCGTATCTTCAGAGGAAGTGTATGTTTTCAACGAGGGAGCGGACAGTTCAGGCCACCTTCAGATACGAAAGATGCGGCTTGACTGGAGCGATATCCGAATTGCGACGGAATGGCATGCACAAGGCGCCGCCAGCACAGGAGTGACTGGTGTGCATACATCCCATGATGGCGCGTGGCTGTTGTTTGGGACAAGCACGGCGAGCACAGCCGACCGCCCTGCGAGAGACGAGGATAGGGTGTTTTATTTATTGGATGCGGCAACCGGCGAGGCGCAATTTGTACTGCCCAAAGGCAATGCCGCCCTACAGCTTCAACAACTCTCCAGCGTTCTGCCAGCGCAGGCGACAGAGGAGGATGTGGGCTGGTTCAACGGCGCTTTTTTCAGCGGCGATGATATGATGGTGGTACGGCGAGCCCCCGCATCTGATGACACCCGGCGGTTCTACGACGTGTACGACCTGAGCACGGTTTCCCTTTACGGACAGCCTGAGTTCCGGCTAGAGGGCAACCAGCACAGCTTCAACCAATGCGCCTCGCAGGGATTTCCCGGAAGCCTTTTTGCCACCTCCCAAGGCGAACTGGCCTATGCTAGAAGGCTGCCGTAGCGCTCTGGCCAACAGCTTTCTACGGCACAAAATACCGAAATCTCGGACTCAAGCTCCGATATTTCGTCTATACTGCTGCGATGATTTCCCGCAACGAATATCTGCGGAGCTTGGCCGCCGCCGTGTCCCGATCCCCGGTAACGGCGCTGCTAGGCCCCCGGCAAAGCGGCAAAACCACGCTGGCGCGCCAGTTTGCCGAAGGACGCGAATCCACGCTGTTCGATCTTGAGTCGGAGCAGGACATGCGCGCGCTCGCCAATCCCGAGATGGCGCTGGAAAACTTGGAAGGCCTGGTTGTGCTGGACGAAATCCAAATCATGCCCGCCCTCTTCCGAGCGCTGCGGGTGCTGGCCGACCGGCCCCGCGCCAACGCGCGCTTCCTGATCCTCGGCAGCGCATCGCCCGAATTGGTGCGTGGCGCCTCCGAATCACTTGCAGGCCGTATCGAATTTATCGACCTCGCAGGCTTCGACTTGACCGAAACGGGAGCCGAAAGCGCGCTCACGCTATGGCGGCGAGGCGGATTCCCGCGGTCCTTTCTGGCGGCATCCGAGGCCGACAGCCTTAGCTGGCGCGAAAACTTCATCCGCAGTTTTCTCGAGCGCGATATTCCCCAACTTGGAATCCGCATCCCGGCGGCGGCCATGCGCCGCTTTTGGACCATGCTGGCGCATTGGCACGGCCAAACCTGGAATGCCTCGGAATTGGGCCGCTCGCTCGGAGTGTCCGATAAAACGGTTCGCGGCTACCTTGATCTGCTGAGCGGCACATTCATGGTGCGCCAGCTTCAGCCTTGGTTCGCCAATCTCGCCAAACGCCAAGTGAAGGCTCCAAAAGTGTATTTCCGCGACACCGGCCTGCTGCATGCCCTTCTCGGCGCGGGCAACGAGCGCGCCCTGCTTGGGCATCCCCGCGCGGGCGCCTCCTGGGAAGGTTTCATGGTTGAGCAGGTGCTGTGCTGCTTAGGGCGCCCCCAGCCTTGGTTTTGGGCCTCCCACGACGGCGGCGAACTCGATTTGCTGATTGAAAAAGCGGGTCGGCGGATCGGTTTCGAGATGAAATTCAGCGAAGCGCCTGCCGTGTCCCGGTCCATGCGCAATATTGCCGAAACGCTGGCGCTTGACCACCTGTTCGTGGTTTGTCCGGCGCGTCGGGAATATGCAGTGGACCAGGGGATCAGCGTGCTTCCGGCCACCCGAATCCCCGCGCTGCCCTCAATCATCGCGGCGCTGCCTTAGCCCGCAGCATATTGCGCCGAGCTGAAAGGACGCGGCCTCCGGCTCTTACAATAGCGGGCTGCGAGCGCCCGCTCAGTGGCTTCGGCGCTTGCGGCACTGCCGCTTCGGGGAGAACACGCATGACCGCCAAGAAAAACCAGCAGGCCCGCATCGCAACGCATTGGGTTGCGCTCGCCGTAACGGGAATGGCCGCCTTGGCCGGATGCGCGGACCGCAGCGATGCTCCCGATGCGGCGGCGCAATACCGGATTGCCGGCAGCGTCGGCGAATTGCTTGAGCAAGGCGAAGCGGTATTGAGCCGCAGCACCGGCGTGGTGGGCGGATCCGAGGAGATCGCCCGCGCGCCGCTCGCCGACGGCCGATTCGAGTTAAGCGGGGCGCTTCAACAAGGCGGCGTGGCGCGCCTGTCCGTGCGGGATGCGGAAGGCAACGGCAAGGGTTCGGCGCAGTTCATTCTGGAGCCAGGCGGCATAGAGGTTGAATACGCCGGCCCGGTGGCGGGCTTGCGGGCCAGCGGCGGGCCGTACAACCAGCAAGTGATTGCCTCCTGGCAGCGCAGCGAAGCCTATCAGGACGCGCTCGCAGCCTACCGGGACATCATGGAGCGGCGCAAAGGCGTGGAGGAAGGCGACGAGGACTACCAAGCCTTGCTCGACGAATCCTGGGAGCGCTACCGGGCGCTGCAAGACGTGCGCTCAACCGCGCTGCGGGCCATTGCCGAGGCCGACGGCGACCCGCTAGCCAGCCTCTACGCGCTGCAACTCGGCGGCATGGGCGGCGAGGACGCGCTGGCGCGGCTCACCGAGCTGCAGCTGCGGGGCGGGCTGGGCGAACATCCGGCGCTGCTGGCCGCGCGCAGCCGCATCACCCACGGCATCCAAATGCGAACCGCCGCCCGGGCCATGAAGGAAGGCGCGCAGGTGGAGGATTTCTCGAGCACGGGGCTGGACGGGGCGGATTACCACTTGGCGGACTCGCGCAGCCATCACGACTACACGCTCATCGAATTCTGGGCCTCCTGGTGCGGCCCTTGCCGGGCGGAAAACCCCAATCTGATCGCCACCTACGAAAACTACAAGCCGAAAGGCTTCGAGGTGTTCGCCTACTCGCTCGACGAGGACCGCGACGACTGGGCGGAAGCGAGCGAGGAGGACGGCATTCCGTGGATCAATACCAGCGACCTGCTAGCCTACGCCAGCCCCGTTCCCGAGCAATTCGGCGTGCTGGCGATTCCGATGAATTTCCTGATCGATTCGCAGGGCGTGGTGGTGGCGAGGAATTTGCGCGGCGCCAAGCTCGACCAGAAGCTGGCCGAGCTGATCGACGGCGTTGCGCCCGCCGCCGAGGAGCCGGACGGCGGCACGGCGCTGGCCCTTTCGGGCCGAGGCTGAGGAATCAGCCCTCGCCGCCCGCCTTTCCGAAGCGTTCGACGAGCGCCTCGTCGAGCTTGTGGCCGCGCAAATTCCTAGCGATGATTTCGCCGGAGCCTGCATCGACCAGGAAATTGGCCGGCACGCCGGTCACGCCGTAGGTTTCCGTGGCCGGGTGGTCCATGCCCATGCCGGCATTGATCCAAGGCAGCTGCTCCTCCTCGGACGCCTCCACCCAGTCCTCGCGCTCGTCATCCACGGTGAACGAGAAAATCTCGAATCCCTGCGGCCCGTAGTCCGCGTAAGCCTGCTTCATGTGCGGAATCTCCACCCGGCAGGGCCCGCACCACGATGCCCAAAACTCAACCAGCACCACGTCCTTGCCTTGGCGCGCTCCGGCAATGCTCACCGTTTGGCCGTCCAGCGTCTCGGCCTCGAAATCGCGGATTTCCGCTCCCACCGCGAATTGGGCCTGCCTTTGCCGGGCCGCGGCGCGCTGGTCTTCCGCAGCCAGCGTGTCCGCCACCCAAGGATCGTCCGGCATGATTTCGGCCAGCGCCCGAACCGCATCCTCGAACCAGCGGCCGCGCAGCCAAGTGGATTGCAAGGTCAGCTTGCGGGCCAGCGGATCCTCATGCTCCATGGCCACCTTCCTGCGCCCCTCGGTTTCCAAGTCCAGTATCGCGCTGTACGTGTCCGAGGCCTCGTCCGTCCGCGCCCGCCTTTCATCCTCGGTTTCCCCGTCCGCCGCCGCCGCTTTGCGGTTGTAGTCCTCCACCAGCGCGATGTATCCGGGCGACCGCTTCCACGAATTCACCACGATATCGTTGTAATGGCCGCCCTCCACCAGGAATCGGGCCCTGGCGGTCATCGTGAGTTTGAGGTCGCCCTGCTCAAGAATAAATGCCTGGCCTTTCACGGGCGCCCAGCGCGCGCCTTCGGGGCTGACCGCGCCGAGCACATAGAAATACACATTGCGCGGCGCGTCCACCGTGCCCTCAAGGAAGAACTTGCCGTCAACGATAGGCGCCTCGGCCACGATGTTGAGACTGTCCTTCAGGCTTGTTTGCGAATCGTCGGCAGCCGATGCCGGCGTGGCCGCCGCCATCCCCATGGCGCCGCCGCTTTCGCCTCTCGGCGCCGCAACCCAAACCACGAACTCGCCGTTGGAATAAACCGCGGACACATCGCCGGTCAGCGTGTAGCGATTCGATTCGGCATCGCCGCCGGCGCAGGCCGCGAAAAAGACGGCTGCGGCCGCCGCCAGCGAGCAAAGAAAACTGCGGTAGTGCATTATGGCGCTCCTATGATTGCGCCGACAATCTTAACCCCTTACCCCAAAGCTCGCCGCGCGGCAGGAGCGCGCGGCGCGGCCAATGTGCTAGATTCGCTCGCCCTACCCCTTACGGGGCGAAACAAGCAATTCGGAACGGAAAAAGCAATGGCCGCACAAACATGGACCGGCGCATGGCCGACGGCGGCGCTTGCCGCAGCGCTGCTTAGCGCCTGCGGAGGAGGATCCGGGAGGAGCTCCCCGGCGCCTGCGCGCCCGCCGCCCAACCAGCCGCCATCGATCACGGTCGATTCCACCGCCTCGGTCGATGAGAACCATGCGGGCGCGGCGGTCACTTCCGTCGCAGCCAGCGATCCGGATGGCGATTCGGTTGCCTTTACCGTCAGCGACGAGCGCTTCGAGATCAGCGGCGGCGAACTCAAGCTCAAGGCCGGCGAATCGTTGGACCACGAAGCCGAGATGTCGGTGGAGGTCACGATAACCGCCAGCGACGGGACGGCTTCCGCCTCCGCCCGGGTCACGATTACGGTTAACGATATCGTGGCGAGCGTCACTTTCGCCGATGCCACCCCCGGTTCCGGCATCGCGTTCGAGCGCGGCTACACCGAATCGTCCGGCGGGAGCAGCCTGCCGCAGGATGCCGATGTGCGCGAGTTCGGCGGGGGCGTGGCGGCCGGCGACTACGACAACGACGGCTGGGTGGACCTGTTCGTGCTGCGCGGCGACCTCGGCCCCAACCTGCTGTACCGCAATCTGGGCAACAACACCTTCGAGGACCGGGCCGAGGAAGCAGGCGTGGCCAACCCCCGGGCCGCCTTCGGCAGCTTCCGGCATAGCGGGCCGGGATTCGCCGATATGGATGGCGACGGCGATATCGACCTTTTCCTTGGCGGCGTCATGGGCGACCGGGCGATTGTGTACCGGAACAACGGCGACGGCACGTTCACCGACGCAACCGACGGCTCGGGGCTGGAAGGCATCAACGCCCGCTATACGATTTCGTCAGCCTTCGGCGATTACGATCTCGACGGCGACCTGGACCTGTTCCTGGCGCATTGGGGCACACCGCGCCCCAAGGACGATGAGAGTCGGCCCTGGCCCTACAGCACCGAGAGCCTATGGCGCAACGACAGCGAAAACGGCGTGATCCGATTCACCGACGTGAGCCTGCCATCGGGCATCGCGCAAACCATCATCGAGGACAACCCCGTCGGGTCGTTCGGCGGCAGCGGCCACGACTATACCTTCAGCCCCGTCTTCGCGCGGATCACGGATGATCTCTATCCCGACCTCGTGATCGCCGCCGATTTCCTCACCTCGAAGTATTACGTGAACGAGCGCGACGGCACATTCCGCGATGCCACCAACCGCGAGGTGATCGTGGATGGCAACGGCATGGGCGCGGCGGTGGGCGATTACGACAATGACGGCGACTTGGACTGGTTCGTCAGCTCCATCTGGAGCGATCCGGATGAGAACGGCGAACAGATCTTCAAGCACGGCAACCGCTTGTACCGCAATGATGGCGGGGAGTTTTCGGACGCCACCGAAGAAGTCGGCGTGCGCGATGGAGGCTGGGGCTGGGGCTCCTGCTTCGCGGATTTCGACAACGACGGCCATCTGGATCTGTACCACACCAACGGCTGGGTGCATGTGGAGCGCTTCGCCTCCGAAAAATACGATACCGACCCAAGTCGGCTGTTCATCTCCGACGGCGCGGGCGCCTTCACGGAAATATCGGAAGAGGCGGGCATCGCCGATAGCGAGCGCGGCCACGGCATCGTGTGCGCGGACTTCGACAACGATGGCGATATCGATATCTTCCAAATGCACCGCAACGAAAACAACGCGGGCACGCTATGGCGTAATGAGGGCAGCGCGAACAACTACCTGAAGGTGAAACTCGAAGGCCGCGCGCCCAATACTGCTGCGGCCGGGGCCCGGATCACGCTCACGGCCGGCGGCCGGAGGCAGATGCGGGAAATCACTATCGGCAGCAACTTCACCTCGCAAAACCCGCTGGTGCAATTGTTCGGCCTAGGCGCTCACACGCAGGCGGACCTTACAGTGGAATGGCCGGACGGCGCCGCCACGACCCGGGAAAACGTGGCCGCAGGCCAACTCGTCACCATCCAGCAGCCCGAAAACTAACCCCCGCACCCGCCTCAGCCCTTTGCCTGCCCCCGCCTCGCGCCAGCCTCAGCCTTTGCCTGCCCCCGCCTCGCGGGAGCGTCGGCGGCAGGAGCCGCCGCCGAGCCCCATGGATGGGTTCATGCGTCTCCCGCGAGGCGGGGGCAAGCAAAGGGCGAGGAAAAACGACAGTAGAGGCGAGGAAAAGCTGGCTCGGTAGCAGGCAAGTAAGAACCGTCAGTAGGAACGCGGCATGCCCAGCACATGCTGACCGATATAGCTCAGAATCATATTGGTCGATACCGGCGCCACTTGGTAGAGGCGGGTTTCGCGGAACTTCCGCTCCACGTCGTATTCCTCGGCGAAGCCGAACCCCCCGAAAGTCTGAACGCAAGCCTCCGCCGCTTCCCAAGCAGCCTCCGAAGCCAGCAGCTTGGCCATATTGGCCTCCTTGCCGACGGACAAGCCCCGGTCGAACTTCTCCGCAGCGCTCGCAACCATCAGTGCCGCCGCCTCCACCGAGGCGTAGGCCCGCGCGATCGGAAACTGCACCCCTTGGTTGCGCCCTATGGGCCGTCCGAAAACCTCCCGCTCGCCAGCGTACGCGGATGCCTTGTCGATGAACCAGCGGCCATCCCCGACGCACTCCCCGGCGATCAAGGTGCGCTCCGCATTCATGCCGTCCAGGATATAGCGGAAGCCCTGCCCTTCCTCGCCGATCAGGTTCTCCTTCGGAACGCGGACATCATCAAGGAAAACCTGCGTGGTGGCGTGGTTCATCATGGTGCGGATGGGCGCGATGCTCAATCCGGGCGCATCGCGCATATCGACCATCAGCACCGACAGGCCTTCCGTGCGCCGCTCGACCTCTTCGCGCGGCGTGGTGCGGGCCAGAAGCACCATCAAGTCCGAGTGCTCGGCGCGCGAGGTCCATATCTTCTGACCGTTCACCACATAGTGCCCGTTATCGCGGCGGGCGGTGGTCCGCAGGGCCAGGGTGTCGCTGCCGCTGCCGGGCTCGGTCACGCCGAAGGCCTGCAAGCGCAACTTGCCGGAAGCAATCCCGGGCAGCCACTTCCGCTTCTGCTCCGAACTGCCATGACGCAGCAGCGTGCCCATCGCGTACATCTGCGCATGGCAGGCGCCGGCATTGCATCCGCAGCGGTGGATTTCCTCCAGAATGGCCGCGGCCGCCGCCAGCCCGAGGCCGCTGCCGCCGTACTCCTCGGGAATCAGCGCGCCAAGAAAGCCGCTGTCGGTCATGGCCCAAGCATTATGGCAGCACTGCCCCTGCCTCAGGGCCAGTCGCGGGAAACGCTGACAAATGAGCCGCGGGAGCGCGAAGCCATCATCCAGTAGTAGCCGGTCGCCGCCGGGTCGCCGTCGAGCGGATAGAACAGCACGTTGATGGGAATGCCGGGCGGCAGGTCGCGCACCGCGCGCTCAAAATGCCTCGAGCGGGCCCGCTGATCGACCCAACCGACCCGCGACGGCGGGCTGGCGCCTTGCGTGGGCAGTCCATCGGTCAGCAGGTAAACGTTGTCGGGCGATGGCTCCAGCGAGCGAACCGCCCGCACTGCCGCATGCATGCTGGTGCCGCCCTGCGGCGCGTGATCGCGCAGCGCCTCGACCGCTTCGCCGACCCGCGTTCCATCCGCAACGCTTAGCCATTGCCCGTCGGAGTCGTCCAGGATGCTGCGATAGTCCTCGCCGTAGATATAGATCTGGAAGCGCTGCTGCGGCTCGAGCCGCGTGGTGATCCAATCGACCGAGTTGACCACTTGGCGCCACTTGGGGGCTCGCGGCTTCAACGCCTCGTTCATCAGCCTAAAGCGGATCACGTCGATATAGGTGCGTCCCAGCATGCTGGCGGAAGCGTCCACTAGGATCAGCACCCGCTCCCCGTCCATCCGCATGCCCGTAAGGTACTGGCGCGAACCGGCGCCTTCGAACTTTCTGATCTGCTGCCCTGCGCCCTCTTCCGACTCGGCAATCCGCGCCTCGAGCTCCTCCTGCATGTTGCGGAGCCGCTCCACGTCCGCGCGAAGCTTCTCGACCGACTCCTGGCTCCGCGTTCCTAGGCGCTCGTATTCCGACAGCTCCGCGAGCAAGGCGGCGAGCCGTTCCCTCAGCCTGCGCAGCTCCTCCGCCGCGCGGGCACGGCGGTCTTCCAGCTCATCGCGTTCCCCGCGAATCTGGAGCAGATCCTTGCGGCCTTCCAGCACCTCGTCCTCCAGCCGCGTGGTCTCGCTCAAAAGATCAATGCGCTCGGCATCGGCGCGCAAGCGCACCTGAGCGTTGATAATCACGAAAAACAACACCACGGCCCCGAAGCCGCAGGTAATGATGTCGAGAAACGACATGCTGAAAATATGAAACGGCCTACGCGCCATCGCGTTCCACCTCGCAGGTCACGAGAAATTCCAACGGACCGATGCCAACCCTGTCGCCCCCTCTCAGCGGCGCTGATTCCGCCACCGGAGCGCCGTTAAGGCGCGTGCCGTAACGGCTGTGATCGTGCAGCAAGGCTTGGCCGCTCTCCAGCAGCACGGTGCAGTGGTTGCGGGAAACGCCGCCTTCCGGCGACAGCGCGATGGCTAGGCCGTCCGGCTGCGGAGCGGAGCCAAGATGCAGCCCCTGCTCGTCGATGCGCCAGGCGCGCCCGCCAAGAACCAGATGGGTCGGCGTCAGCGCCCCTTCAGCCGCCTCCGCGCCCCCTGGCATAGCAGTGCCCAAAACCCCGGGATGATCGGGCCCGGCGCCGGCCGGCGCTTCCTGCGGCGGATCACTGGCCGCAAGGGAACGGAGCAGCATGTAGCGGTCCTTGCCGGCCGGCAGCGCCGGCACGCGGGCCAGCGCCCCAAGGGCCGAGGCCCCCGGCGGCAATGCCTCGACACCCTTCGGCAGCAAGCCCGCCAGCGCCTCGGCAACGCCCGGCATGGCGGCCAGCGCGGCCGAAAGCCGAACCAGCGCGGATCCGGGGCCGGCGCACCAGGAACGCAGCCGGTTGACAGGCGCCGCCAACTGCCGCTCCATTGCCGCCATGAATTCATCCCGGCGCAGCCTGGCCAAAGCCGGAATCGCCGCCCCGCTCACTTCAACCTTCAGCTCGCCCTGCGCCACCAGGCTGCGCAGCCAGCCGTCTTGCTGTTCGGCAAGCTGCTGTTCCGTTTCCGGCAGGTCGAGAGGATCGAAGCGCGATTCCGCCACAAAGCGCGCAGCCACATAAGCGACCGCCGCCGCTCGTAGATGCCGAAGGCCGGGACGGCCATTGAAGAGCAACTCCTCCGAGCAAATGCGTCCCTCATGCAGATCAAGCCGCGATGCCACAATGCGTTCCCCGTCGGCATCGATATGGACGCAGGAGCTGCCGGACGCGATTTCGCGCACGGCGGCCACGCCGCTCTCCACCAAGCCAGCCACTGGCAAGCCGACCTCCTCCGCGATGCCGAGAAGCAGCGCCAGACGATCATCGCCGGCGCCGGCCGGAACCACCAGGATGACGCCTTCGATGCCCTCCGCCGATTTGCGGAAACGGGTCCACAATTCGGCTAGGTGGGCATGCGCCAAGTCCGCGAAGGTGCGCAGATTCCCGGCCGGCCTGGACAGCGGCGCTTCCGAAAGCAGGTCCCAGTAATTCCAGTAGCCCTGTCCGGGGTTGCGCCGCGCCGCGTCCGCCGCCGGCTTGCCGAACAGTACCCGGCGCTTTTCCGCGAAAGCCACACCCGGCTCATTGAACAGCACGCCGCCTTCGGCGGCGCCGATCAGCGCCGCGCCGTTGACCTCAAGGGCGACCCGCGCCATCCGGCCCGCCGAAAATTCAGCCGCCCTGCAAGCGCCTGATCAGCCGTTCGTCGCAGTAGTCTGCCGTTTCGAAGACCAGGCGCTCCTGCAGCAACTGAAGCTGATGAACCAGAAACATAATGAAGATGCTGACAAGCAAGGCGAAGAAGGTGGAATTGAAGGCCACGCCCAGGCTTTCAGTCACGCCGCTTATATCCCCTTCCACGGCCCGGTAGGCCAATGTCAGCGCCTCGCCGATTCCGCGCACCGTTCCGATAAAGCCAATCGACGGAATCGCCCAAGCGATATACCGGATCATCGACAGCTCGGATTCCAGCCGCTCCGCCTCGGCATTGACCAGCGACTGGGTGGCGGACGACACGTCCTGCACATTTCCGGTGGCCCCGAACCGCTGCAATGCGCTTAGCAGAACACGCGGAAGAAGCAGCCGCTGCTCTCCAGGCGGCAGCGCCCGCAACTGCCGCGCATGTTCGCGGGTATCTTCCGGCAGAATCCGCATTCCTTCGGCCAGAGGCAAGAGGTCACGCTGCAGCAGCGAACGCTCGCGCAGGGCCCCGCGGGCCTTGTAGCCCATGATCGCCAGCGCCCAGAGCGCCAGGATCAGGCAGGCCTCCTGCTCGAAGTCGCGCACGATCACGTAGAGGGATCGCTCCGGCACGTATTCCGAGTCCTGCTCCAGGCGGATGCGCTGCTCCTCCAGAACGGCGCTGGCCTGCGGGCGGATCCAGGCCACATACATCGCATGCACCAGAATCACCGCGAGAAACAGCGAGAACAACTGGAAAACGAACTCGACCGGCAACTGCTTTCTCATGGCTTTCCCTCCGGCGGCATCCGCCGAATCCGGGGCGGCCGGGGCATCAAAACCCGGCGCAGACGCCCGCTGCCTTCTTCCCAGACAGCGGCATGCGGAGCGGACCCAAACTCGAGCTCCGCCACCGCGCAGGTGGGAAACTTCCCGTGCAGGATCGCAAAAGCATCCGGCTCGCCCGATCCGGCCAGGTAGAGCGCCAGCTCCTGCAGCGCGGGATTGTGCCCCACCACCATCAGATCGCCCGCATCCCGCGGCAGCCCGCGAAGGCATCCCAGCACCGCTTGGGGGCTGAAGGTGTAAAGCGGGCGCAGAACGTCCACGCGCAAGTCCGCCGGCAAGGCCGGCAACACGCCGCACATTGTTTCCACCGCCCTGCGTCCCGCCGAGCACAGCACCCGCTTGGGCGCGCATCCGGCCGCCGCCAGCTTGCGACCCATCTCGGGCGCGTTGCGGCGCCCGCGAGGCGCCAGCGCGCGGGCGAAATCATCCGCCGGCCAAGGCTCGGCCTTGGCGTGGCGAAGCAGCCATAAGCGAGTCATAGCGCTGATTCCGGCCACCCGGCATAAGGATCGAAGAATGCCCGCGCTGTCATGACTCCTGTATGCTACCCCGATCATGGAGCCCATGCCACGACCGCTAAGTCCGGCGGAAAACGCCGGCGGCCGGCTGATCAACCGCGAGCTGTCGTGGCTGCAGTTCAACACCCGGGTTCTTGAGGAAGCCGGCAACGCCAACCATCCGCTGCTGGAGCGCGTGCGTTTCCTGTCGATTTCAGCGAGCAACCTCGACGAGTTCTACATGGTGCGGGCGGCCGGCCTCATGGCCCAGGTGGCCGCAGGCGTCGCCCAGGCCAGCGCCGACGGCCTGCAGCCCAGCGAGCAACTGCAGGCCATCCGCCAGCAGGTCAAGCGGCTGCTCAAGGCCCAATCGAAGCGCAGCGCAAAACTGCTGGACGAATGCCGCGAAGCGGGCGTGGCCGTGGCCGGCACCCGGGAACTGGGCGCAAAGGCCCGGGAATGGCTTTCCCGATGGTTCGAGGATCAGCTCTTTCCGGTGCTCACGCCTCAGGCCGTGGACCCCGCCCATCCGTTTCCGTTCATTCAAAGCGGCTGCCTCGTTTACGTGCTGCGGCTCAAGCGGCCGAGGGACAAGCGCGAATTCAACGGCCTTGTCCTGGTTCCTCCGCAGATCGAGCGCTTCGTTCGGGTGCCCGGCAAGTCGCTGCGCTTCGTGGCCGTGGAGGATATCGTGGCCCGGCATTTCGGACGCCTGTTCCCTGGCATGGAGATACTAGGGCACGGCATATTCCGCATCAGCCGCGACAGCGATCTGGAGATCGACGAGGAAGCCGAGGATTTGGTCCGCACCTTTGAGACTGCCCTTTTGCGGCGGCGCAGGGGCAATGTGATCCGGGTGGAAGTGGCGGCCGGAATGCCTAAGAATTTCCGCAGATTCGTGCTCAGGGCGTTCGATGCCTCGCATGCGCATGTGTTCGATATCGAAGGCATGCTCGGATTGGCGGATATCAAGCAGATCATCGCCGAGGAACGGGCGGACCTGCAGCACGAGCCGCTGAACGTGCGCTACCCCGAGCGGGTGCGGGAATACGGCGGCGATATTCTCGCCGCAATCCGCGCCAAGGATTTCGTGGTGCATCACCCCTACGAGAGCTTCGACGTGGTGGTGCAGTTCCTGCGCCGCGCCACCGCCGATCCGGCGGTGGTGGCGATTAAGCAAACCCTTTACCGCACATCGGAAGATTCGCCGATCGTGGAGGCGCTGATCGCGGCCGCCGAGGCCGGCAAGCTGGTCACCGCCATGGTGGAGCTCAGGGCGCGTTTCGACGAAGCGGCGAATATTCGCTGGGCCCGCGAGATGGAGCGGGCCGGCGTGCAGGTGGTGTACGGTTTCGTGGAATTAAAAACCCACGCCAAGGTTTCGCTGGTGGTGCGGCGCGAGGGCGGCAAGCTCCGCACCTACACGCATTTCGGAACCGGCAACTACCATCCGGTCAACGCCCGCGTTTACGTGGACCTCAGCTACTTCACCTGCGACGCGGCGCTGGGCCGCGACACGGCCCGCCTGTTCAACTACATGACCGGCTACGCCACCCCCGAAGATATGGAGAAGCTGGTTTACGCGCCCATGCAACTGAAGGATACGCTGGTGGATCTGATCGACGCGGAAACCGTGCATGCCCGGGCCGGCCGGCCGGCGGAAATCTGGGCCAAGCTCAATGCGCTGGTGGATCCGGAAATCATCGACTGCCTCTACCGGGCCAGCCAGGCAGGCGTATCCATCGAGCTCTATGTGCGCGGCATCTGCTGTCTGCGCCCGGGAATCATCGGGCTTTCGGAAAATATCCGTGTGCACAGCATGGTTGGAAGGTTCCTGGAGCACGCCCGCATCCTTTGCTTTGGCGCCGGACACCAGCTTCCCTCCACCGCAAGCAAGGTCTTTATTTCGTCCGCCGACTGGATGCCCAGGAACCTGCACAACCGCGTGGAAACCCTAGTGCCAATCGAGAACGAAACCGTTAAAAGGCAGCTGGTGGAACAAGTCCTCATGGCCAACCGCTTTGACATCATGCAAAGTTGGGAAATGCAGCCGGACGGCTCCTACCAGCGCCTGCCGCAACCCCCCCGGGCATTCAACGCGCATACCTGGTTCATGACCCATCCCAGCTTGTCGGGGCGCGGAAGCGCGCTGCGTGAATCGCGCCCCGCCATGCCGGGCGAGCTCTTTCCCAAACACGGGGGCGCCGCGGCTGAAGAAAACGCGCCGTCCCCCGCCCTAGTGAAAGCCGCCGTCTGAACGCTCGTGCCAGGCGTGCTGCGAACCACCCCTGCTACCCCGGGCGAGGCGCCGGTGGCGGTCATCGATGTGGGCTCCAACTCGGTGCGCTTGGTGGTGTACGAAAACAGCGGACGCGCGCCGCTGCCGATCTTTAACGAAAAGGCCTTGTGCGGCCTGGGCCGGGAACTGGACCGCAGCGGCAGGATGGAGGAAAAATCGATCGGCCTGGCGATGGACAGCCTGCGCCGCTTCGCGCAATTATGCCCCCGAATGGGAGTGCGGGATATCCATGCCGTGGCCACCGCGGCCGTTCGCGAAGCGAGCAACGGGCCGGAATTTCTGGATAAAGTGCGCGAGCAGTGCGGCCTTGATATCAAGCTGCTGTCCGGCGCCCGCGAAGCGGAAGTGTCCGCTGCCGGCGTCGTGAGCGCAATTCCCAATGCAAGCGGGCTGGCCGCCGATCTGGGCGGGGCGAGCCTGGAACTGATTCTTCTCGATAGCGGCCGGGTCGCCGAGAGCATTTCCCTGCCGTTCGGCACAGTGCGCCGAAACAGCGCCGAACCGCTTGCCCAGAGCCGCAAGGCGGTTGCGTACCGGCTTGCGGCCCTGGATTGGCTGCGGCAGGCCCGGAGCCAGCGCCTATACCTGGTTGGGGGCGCCTGGCGGGCGCTGGCACAGATGCATATGGATGAAACGGGCTACCCGCTGCATGTGATTCACCACTACGCGCTCGACGCGCGCGCTGCCGGCGATTTTTGCGCCGCGCTGGCCGGCTGGCCACGCGAGCGTCTGGAAGCCGCCAAGGGATTGCGCGCGGACAGGCTGGAATCGCTGCCGTTTGCGGCAGCCGTTATCGACTGCCTGCTACAGCGGACTTGCGCCGGCCAGATCGTGTTTTCCGCCAACGGATTGCGTGAAGGCTGCCTGTACAAAGCCCTGCCCCCGCTGGAGCGGGAAATGGATCCGCTTTTGTCGATATGCGAAACCACAGCGCGACGCATGGGACGCGGCGGCTCCGGCGGCGATTTGCTGGCCGAATGGATCGCTCCGGCGCTCGACGGCGTGGCCCCGCGCAAGCTTCGTCTGGCTGCATGCCACTTGTCCGATATCGGCTGGTCCGAACACCCCGATTACCGCGCCGAGCAGGTATTTCTCCGCATACTGCGCATGCCGCTCACAGGCGCCGATCACCGCGAACGGGTGATGCTGGGGCTGGCCGTCGCCTCGCGACACGCCTCTTTGGGTTCGAGCCTCAAGAGGCTGGGCCTGCGCCAGCTCATCAACAGGGAGGAAGAGCGCCAATCGACCGTGACCGGGCTGGCCATGCGCCTTGCCTACACGATCTCGGGCGGGGCCTTGAGCGTGCTCAGACAGTTTCGTTTGCAGCGGACATCGAAGACGCTGGTGCTGACCGGACCTGAGGATGGCCAAATACTGGTTGGAAACACCGTGCAGCGCCGCCTGCGCACGCTGGCGGAAAAACTGGGATTGGATCATGCCATTCGACTGTCGGGCCGCTAGCGGCTAGCGCCCGACAAGCTCCAGCGGCGCGACCCGCAACTCCGGAGCCCCTCAGATATCAGTCGGCCAGACGACGGGGTTGTCTGCCGAAAGCGGCTCGGACGGCGTGAATTCCTCCAGTACCTCCTCGTTCCCTAGCGCTTCCTCAATGCGCGCCAGATCCTCTTCGATGGAGGCGACCTCGGCGGACAACTCCGGTTGCGTATCTGGCGCATCTTCGCCTGAAGCTTCGGAACCAAGGGCTGCGTCGCTGAAAGACGGGAGGGCATTGTTGCCCGCAGGATCAATGCTCCCGCTCTCCGGAGAGGCTTCGATTCCAAGCAGCGCGCCATTCCCGGGCGACTCCGCCTCCGCGGCGGAGCGATCCTGCGACTGGAACCCGAGCCAGCGGCCCGCCTGGCCGGCGGCCCAAGTGAGGCTGATGCCGAGACCGATAACAGCGATGACGCCGGATAATTTCCTCATTCCTGTGCCTGCAACTCCGCATGGCGGGCCAAACGAAATCCTACATCGACCCGTTCCTCGGCACCGAAATCCCGGAACGCCCAGCGCAATTCGCGCAGAGTGCCATGCAGCCAGCTTGAGCCCCGTATCACCTTGAAGCGTCCTTCCTGCGGCCCCTGCGGATCGATCTCCACGCCGGGGTAGAGCGTATCCGCGCTGTAGTAATCACCCATCCACTCGGCCGCGTTGCCGCTAAGATCGTGGAATCCGAGCGGATTGGCCGGAAAGCTGCCCACCGGCGCGGTAAAAGCGAAATTGTCGTTGTAGCTCGCGAGCACGTTGCTTACCAGAGCGCTGGCCGACTGATCGGCGTAGTTGCCGGCGCGCGATGGCGGCGGCATCCGCTCGCCCCAAGGGTACCGCGAGCTGCCGCCGCCCTGGTAGCGCGCCGCCCAAACCCATTCGGCCTCGCTGGGCAGCCGATATCCTGCGCCCGGCTCGGCCACCGGAACCAGCCGGCCGGCTCGACTCTGGTACTGAAGCGGCAAACCCTCCTGCGAGCTTAGCCAGTTGCAGAAAGCGGCCGCTGCCTGCCAATCCATATTCACCGCAGGGCTGGACTCGTTGGCCAGCGCGCGAAAACGCTCCGCGCCCGAGGTATGAGTGGGCGCAAAGGCCTTGAATTCGCGGTTCGTCACTTCCTTCACGCCCAAGTAATAGCGCTTGGTGATCCGCACCTTGCGGAGCACCTCATTGCTTCGCCAGCCCTGCGAGCCGCGCTGCGCGCCCATCTCGAATTCGCCCGGAAACAGCATCACCATTCTGGCCCCCTGCGAGGTTTCGATTTCCTTGGGTTGCTGCGCCAGCCTATGCTCCTGCGGCGTGAGCAGCTCGACAGCCACTTCCTGCGGATAGGCGGGTTGAGGCACCACCTTGCGCTGCTGGGCCACGTAGCCTTCCCGCCGAAATTCGAGTTCGTGCTCGGTGGCCGGCAGTTGCAGCTCGATGGGAGCATGTCCCGCCAGCTCGCCGTTCACCAGCACCGCCGCCCCCTCAGGCCGACTCAGCGCCCGAATGGCTCCCAAGCGCGGCTCAAGGCGGATATTGAGCGTTTGCTCAGCGCCCCGCGCCAGCGTAACGAGGCGTTCCTGCGACTCATAGCCTGCGCGCGCCGCCACCACCCGGTGGGCGCGGTCCGGAACCACTTCCACAGTGGCAGGCGTGCCGCCGCGAAAGTCGCCGTTCACGGTGATGCTGGCGCCAGGAGGATCGGTGAGCACCCGAAGAACGCCCGCTGCGGGCTGGAGGCGCACGGTGGGCAGCACTTGCGGCGAACCGGCCACTACAGCCAACTCTTCGCGGTGTGTTGCGTACCCCGGCCGGGAAAAAGCCAGCACACGCTGGCCGGACAGCAATTCCACAGTGGCGGGCGTGGTTCCCAGCAGCCTATTCCCCGAGCGAAGCTCGGCGCCGGCGGGCTCGCTGCTCACAGTGATCGCCGCCCAGTCCGGTTCCAGTTGCGCCGCGAAGATCTCCCGTTCGCCGCCGCCACCCACGGTTAGCGGAATATCCAGGTTCTTGTAGCGGGGCGCGCTGATGGACAGCGCCCAGGTTCCGGGCTCCAGCGCGATTTCCTCGCCGGACGCGAAAACGCCTTCCACTCCCCCCACCCGGATTTCCGCGCCGTCCACGCTATCCACGACCACAAGCCCGGGCAGAAGCCGCAAATCAAAGCGAAACGCCTCGTCTCCGCCGCCAAGCACTTCGATTCGCTCGTCGAGCGGATGATGCCGCGCGAGCTCTGCCCGCACCCGGTATTCGCCTTTCCAAAGCAGATAGCGCGGCCCTATGTGCGGGGCAACCAGCGCCCCGTCAACTTCAACGCTGGCTTCCGGCGGCGACACCTCGATCAGAACGCCTTCGGCGGTAAACACGAAGATGGCGCTCGCCGCAAGGAGCGCGAGGGCCAGCCCCGCCGCCATGCGCAGCCACAGACCGCCCTTGCGCGATCGCGCAGGCCGGACGCTGGCGGCGGGCCTTTGAACGCGGATCGATTCGCCCGATTCGATATCGCCGGCCAGCTCCGGCGGACGGGTATCCCAAGCCCGCGCCAAGTACCGCGCGCTCAGCCGCATCGCCTGCGGAGAAACCGAGTCAACCGTCACTTCCGCCCCGGCGATGGACAAACGGTCGCCCTCGCCGAGCCAGCGGGCGCCGCTCACGGCCTGTCCGTTCAATTGCAGGCCGGAAACGCCCGCATAGCACTGCACCAGCGCCCGGCCGTCGAGAACATTGATGCTGGCCGCCGGAGGCGCGGAGGGCGGGCCGGGCAAGCGGATATGCGAACCCGCGCCGCTGCCGAGAAGAACGGGCAAATCACCCGCCCGAAGAACGCGCTCGCCTTCCGGCAGCCCGAGAATCACTTCAGCCGTCATGCTGCGGCCTCAACCGGCCATCGTGCAGAAGAAGCCGGTCATCAAACCGGTTCGGTGCAGATCAGCACCAAAGGCTCGGGAAGCCCCTCGGGCGCAACGACAAACTCGCGGCGCACATCGCGATAGCCATTGCGTGTGCCCACGGCCGTATAGGCGCCGGGCCGGAGCTGAAGGACGCGGTTGTCAAAGCTCCCCAGGCGACCGACGTGATAAATGGTGACCTCGGTGAGGCCATCGGAGCGCAGCCGCACCGGAGCCGGCGTGGCGGCCACCCGCAGGGTCTGGTCCAGCCGCTCAATCTGACCGCTCAGCCGCGGCCCCGGAGCCGCAATGCCGGCCGCCTCGTCGAGCAGGCTTCGGCCCTGCTGCCAGGCATCGTCGCGATTCAGCCTGCGGCTGTTGGCAATAGTGCTTTCCAGATCGTCATCGAGGCCCGCCCGCCGCTGCGCCTCAGCCAGCCCCCGTTGCGCGGCGACGATATTTGAATCGATCTCCAGCATTGCGCGGTAGCTGTCCGCAGCCTTGCGCCAATCTTCCGAAAACTTGCCGGCCATCGCCGCCGCCTGCAATTGGGCTAGGCGCTGGCCGCGTTCCTCCAGCTCCAGCGCCGCCAGCGCCTCGGCTGGCGCCGGATCGCCGGGGCGCTGTTTCAGCGCCGCCTCGAAAGCGGTGCGGGCAACCGCCACGTCCCCCTCCGCCAGGGCCGCATGGCCGCGCGACATGCGCGAGACAAAAAGACGTCGTTCGATAGCGGCATTCACCTCAGCCAGCGCTGAGCGCGCCGAATTGCGCCCAGGATCAATATCCAGCACGGCGCGCCAGGCGGCGCGCTGCTCCTCAAGGCCGCCTTCCCGCCTAGCGGCCCGGGCTGCGGCCACCGCTTGCATGATTTCGGGAAGCCTGGCGGCCCGGCCGTACGCCGATTGGACCTCGGGATCGGTTTCCCCCAGCAGTATGCGGGCCTTCTCAAGCTCCGCCATTGCGCCAGCCTGGTCGCCCGACTCGATCGCCTCCAACGCTGCCTCCAGGGCGTTGCGGCCGATCTCCGGCGCCTGCCCGCGCAGTTCGCGCAGCATGCCACCTGCCTTGCCGTATGCGACTCGCGCCTGCGGATACTCGCGCCGCCGATAGGCATCGTCGCCCTTTTGCTCCTCCTCGAGCGCCCGCTCCCAGAGTCCGCCCGACCACAGCGACGGCTGCAGCGAGGCCAAGTAGTTGCGATCCTGCAGCATTCCGCCCATCGCCTCGTCGGCCGCGTCCCGTTGCATCCGCATCAGTTGCATGTCCTGGCGAGGCGCCTCCTCCGGCTCCCGAACAATGCGCTCGACAACCGGCCGATTCTCCGCGCGCTCCTCAACCATTCGAGGCAAAACCAGGAACAATACCGCTGCGGCAACCAGCAGCAGGCCGCCTAGCGCATACGCCAGCCAGACCGGAACCCCCGCGCGCCTCTGTAGCGCGGGCGACGGCGAACGGTCAGCGGCGCGCGCGCGCGCCACAATCGCAGATGCTTGGGCCGACCCTTCCTCCGCTGCGGATTCCGTCAGGATTTCCTCAAAACCAACCCTTGCCGCCTGCGCCGTTACAGGCCTGCGCGCCTTGTCATGCGACAGCATCGCCGCCACGAGTTCCACCAAAGCCTCCGGAAGCGGCGGCAGCCCCTCGGGCGCCGCAGGTCCAGCGGGCGGCCCGGCGCGAATGCGCTCCTCGCTAATATCCGGCGCATGGGGCGGAAAACCGCACAGCAACTCGTAGGCAACGCAGCCCAGCGCATAGATATCGTCGCTGGCTTGGGCAGGTTCGCCCGCGCACTGCTGCGGGCTCATGTAGGCCAGCGAACCGCCCTCTCGCCGGATACGCCCGTCCGGCTCGGCATCTGCCAGCCGGGCGGCGCCGAAATCGGTGAGCCGGGCAGCGCCGGACTCGTCCAGCAGGATATTCCGCGGTTTGAGATCGCCATGGATCACTCCCTTGCGATGCGCGTACGCCAGCGCGTCGCAAACCGGCAGAAGCCGCCGCAGGCTTTCGCTCCATGGCTTGCACGGCGATTCGCCGATAGAGCCCCCCGAAAAGGCGGGCATGGTCAGGAAGTGGCAGCCATCTTCCGAGTGAAATTCAATCGGGCGGGCGATGCCCGGATGAACCAGGGACTGCGCCAGGTCAAATTCGCGGCGGAAGCGATCGAGCAAAGCCGGATGCCGGGCATGGTCATCGGCGAGCACCTTCACCGCCAACTGCGCGCCTGCGGCTGCATCCTCGGCAAGCCAAACCTCGCTCGACCCGCCGGCGCCCAGCTTGCGAACCAGACGGTAGCGCGATGCCAGCAGTTCTCCTTGTTTTCGGTTCGTCATGGCGGGAGGAGCCGCAAGAAGGGAGGGCATCCTGCGCCTGCTAAAGGCTCAATGAGGGCTTGATGTCCCCGTTCGCTATTGCTCCCCAAGGCCCGGCATGTCCAAGGCGCCGGTCTCGCGGCTGTAGATTTCCTGCAAAAGACGGCGCCATTCACGAAACCGCTCCTCGGCGGACCCGGTCAACCGCCGGGTCTGGCCTTCCAGCTCCACCACCACCGGCTCGGCTTCGGACTCGAACGACTCGCCCGCCTCGCGCAGCGCCTCGGCATGCAACCGGGCTTCCTCCCGGCGGCTCAGGCCGCTCTGGATCCCCATAAAGCCGCCCTGAACGGCAGTGGTCGTTACACCCATGTTGTCGCCGCCACTGGCCTCGTAGGCAATGGCGCCCAGTATGCTGAGCACCCCCAGCAACATGCGCGTATTGGCCGACCGGCGCATTTCCTCGTAGCTCATGCGGCCTTCACGGGCCATGCGCCGCCAGTCTGTATAGGTTTGATCCAGGCCGTGGTAAAGGTTGGCGTAGTGCTCGTTGACGGCATCGATCAGCGCGTATTCCCGCTCCCGAACCTTGCGCATCCGGGCGACCATGGGTTCGCTGGACGCTGGCAGGCGCTTGACTTGGTAGCGCCCGTCCCCATCCTGCTCCAAGTAACCCTCGAAAGCCTGCGGGACTAGGCTGAGGCCGTAGCGCAAATCGCTCACATCGCGAATTCGCTGCAGCTCGCGATCGCTGAGTTGAGCCCGGGCCTTGAGAAGATCATTCGCGATCTCGTTATAGATTTTCTGATACGGATCCTGGCCAGGTCCGGTATTGCGGACATAAGCTTGTTCGGCCACCTCCATCTCGTACTTTTTCTCGAACCACTCGCGGCCGGAAGCGTCCCAGGCGCCCACGCGCAGTTTCGCGCTATAGCCGTCGGAATGGTCGATCCGCGCGGCGATATGAATATCCGTAACGGGACTGAAATCGGGCAGCACGCTGACGGCGCCCCAGAATCCGGTGGATTCCAGCGTATTCTTGAGGTGATAGGGCATGTAGCGCGCTTCCGCGCGGCGGATCTCCGGAAAGATGAACCGGTTGTTGAGTTCCTGCTCGCCGACATCATCGGGCACTCCCGCGTCAAAAACCAGAATGCCCACGCTCAGCAGCTGCTCCTGCGCGATATCGGTTTCCGTCCGTGCCAGAGGCACCTCGATATACTGCACCTCGCGCGACGATGTGCATGCCGCCAGCATGGCCGCGCAGGCCAGCATGCCGAAAAATGCGTTGGTTTTTTTCACTTTGCTCCCAGCCCCATGTGCTTGCGGTACTCCTCCCACAAGGCTTCGCGTATGCGCGAATCCTCTTCCTGCTCCGCCGCTTCGCGGATCTGCCGCGCCACTTGGTCCTCGCTGCCGGCGGCTTTGGCGATATCCTCGGGAATCTCGACCTTCGGCTCCGACCGGGCATCCGCTGCGCCGCCTCTGCCGCCGCCCTCCTGCGGACCGCCGCCGCTTTCGCCGCCGCCGTCACCTGCTGGCTTGCCGTCCGTGCGGGCATTGCCGGAACTCCGGCCGCCGCCGCTCTCGCCGCCGGAGGCATTCGGAATCGTGACCATCGGCCCGCCTGCGCCGCCAGCGCCACCCATCATGCCGCCCATGCCGCCGGAGCCGCTGGCGGCGCCCTGTCCGGACGCAGCCATGGCGCCGCGCTCACGAGCAATTTCGCGGTCGTAGCCTTCCATGGATTCACGCAATACGCCTTCGAGGTCGCCTTGCCCGCCGGCTCCGCGCTCCCTGCCTGATCCGCCTCTCTGAGCGGCGGAACCGCTGGATGCGCCCCGTCCGCCGGTTGAACCCATCGAGCCGCCCGTAGATCCCCGTGAACTGCCCGACGATCCTACCGAAACGCTGGGAGAGCCTACCCTGGCGCTCGGAGATCCCACCGAGCCGCCGGATGAACCACCCATTGAACCCGCCGAGACGCCAGGAGAGCCCACCGAGGCGCTCGGAGAACCCACCGAGCCGCCGGATGAACCGCCCATTGAACCCGCCGAAACGCTAGGGGAACCCACCGACGCGCTCGGAGAGCCCACCGAACCGCCGGACGAGCCGCCCATTGAACCCGCCGAAACGCCGGGAGAACCTGCCGACGCGCTCGGAGAGCCTGCCGAGCGACCGGAGGAACCCGGGCTTCCGCCAGCTGGCGGCATGGATACCGGAGGACCGCCCGCCGGCGAGGCAACGCCGCCTGTTGTATTGCAGCCGCCAGCAACCAGCGCTGCGGAAAGCGCCAAGGAAACACTCAGCAAACAATGGGTCGGTTTCATTTCACAGTCCAGTGAGCCGCGTTGAGTAAGGATAGTATCACCTGCACACGAACGAGACGTTGGCCTATATCCATCAGATGCGCTAATCAGCCTCCGCGTTGCTTTTGGTACTCCTCGTAACTCAGGCGGCCGCCGCGAACCGCCGGCGGATAGTGCCCATACCGCTCTTGCTCGCGATTCTGCCGATACCGCCGCGCCAGCCAAGCCGCTAGATTGAACAGCACAAAAGCCACCGCCAGCACGGCGCCGAAATTATCAATCACAGACCAGAACAGATCCAAGGCCAACTCGCCTCATCTTTCGCGCAAAAGCAATCGCACCGCATTTTATTTTACGCGGACAGCAGTAGTACCATCGAAGCCATGAACCCCGCTGCGCCGCGCTCCGGCTGATGCGCGTCCGATACCGAAACCTGATTGCCGCCGTTTTCCTGGCAGGCGTGATCGCTGCCATTTGGCGGCTTCAGGACAGCGAGGCCAGCACCACCTTGCTTCTATTGACGGCAGCCGAGCGGCTGGCCGGGGACTCGGCCTCGCTAAGCGCTGCCGGCCTGGCCAGGGCCGAGGCCTTGAGCCGTCTGGCGGGGGAGCTTGCGAGGCCGGAAATGCTGGCTGGCATCTTTAGCGCCGGCGGAGAGCCGGAGCGCGAAACAGTGCGCCTGCTGTCCGAACGGCTTGGGCAACCGATCAGCGATGTTCTGATCGAGGATCCGGGCGCTTTCGCGCACGGTCTGGCGAGGCAGCACCGCGGCAAGGTCGTGGTGGTGGTGGCCCGCGCCGAACTGGCTTCCGCCTTGCTGGCCGAGTGGGACGCCGCCGCCCTGAATCTGGAAGGACCCGCTCCCGGGCGGCTGCATCTGATCAGCCTGCCCGCATTCGGCCAACCGCGCACCCTGATGCTGAATTACTGATTGCCAGCCCGCAGCTGAAGCCTTTCCCCGCGCCCTGCGCCCCCCCGTTGGCGCAATCTGCGGGGCGGCCGCCAGCGCGGGGTTATCCCAACAGCTTGCTGAAGGTGGCGATGTCGATATTGGAGCCGCACAGCAGCACGCCCACATGCCTGTTCCTCAACCGCTCGCGCAATGGGCCCAGCGCGGCCGCCGTGGCGGTGGCGCAGGCGGGCTCCACCACCATTTTCAGCTCCTGCAAAATAAGCCGCATCGCCGCCCGGATCTCGTCGTCGCTCACTTGGCCGAGGCCATCCATATAGCGTTGCGCCAGCGCAAAGCTGTACGCGCGCGCGCTGGGCGCCCGCAGGCTGTCGGCAATCGAATCGAGCCGCCGGGCTTGAACCGGCTCGTTGCGCTCAAGGCTTCGGAACATCGAATCCGCGCCTAGCGGCTCCGCCCCGAAAACGCTTATTGACGGACGGATGCGCTTTGCGGCGGCGGCAATCCCGGCAACCAGCCCCCCGCCACCCACCGGGACCACCAGCGCATCCAGCTCCGGCGCCTGCTCCAGCCATTCCATCCCCAGGTCGCCGGCACCGATGGCGATCGGGCGGCCCTCGAACGGATGCACCAGAACCTTGCCTTCCTCCCGCTCGATGCTCTGGACACGCTGGAAGGCATCTGCGGCATTGTCGCTCAACTCCACCTTCGCGCCCCAAGCGCGCACCTGTTCGATTCGAGCCGGGTTGGCCGGCGAAATAATCACGACATGGGCCGGGGCGCCCATCACGCGCGCCGCCCAGGACACTGCAATGGCGTGGTTGCCGGCGCTCACCGCGGTCACGCCCCTGTCGAGCTGTTCCTTGGGCAAAGAGAGCATCCAGGCCAGCGCGCCCCTGGCCTTGAACGTGCCGGTCATTTGCAGCAACTCGAACTTCAGCGATATCCGCAAATCCGGCGCCCGCTTCCCGATTTCCGTGCCGCGCCATTCGTGAACCGGCGTGCGCACTATACGGTCCTTGACCGCTTCCCTGTAGGCGCGGATATCGCTGAGCGAAGGAGGCTTGTGGACACTCATTGCGTTGCTCCCCCTGCGGCTTGCACGCCTCCGGCATGGCATCCGCCCAGCCTCCGGGCGCGAATGCAGTCCGGCAGGGCCGGGCCGCTGCGGCTGGGCCGGCGAGCCGGAAACATCACGCAAACCTTGCCAAGGCGTAGTCGCCCAGCGGCAGATCCGGCCTTGCGCCGGTCAGATGCTGCGCCAGCGCCTTGCCGGTGCCCGCCGCCATCGACCAACCGAGATGCCCATGCCCGGTGGCCAAGTGCAGGCCTTCCACCGGCGTGGGGCCAATGATGGGCACGCCATCCGGGGAGGCTGCCCTCAGCCCGCACCAAGGCCGGATATCAGCGGTCGCGATCCGCTCCGCATGCCGGGGCAGAACGGCAGCCAGAAGGCGGCGCAAATTGGCCACGCGCGCAGGCGGAAGATCATGGTTGAAGCCGGTGAATTCCACCGTCCCGCCCACCCGGATCCGCCCCCCAAGCGGAACCACGCCGGCCTTGTAGCGGTCATCCAGAACGGCGTGCCCCAAAGGCCGCAAGCCCCCCGGCATCGGCGCCGTCAGCGAATAGCCCTTTGCCGGACACACCGGAACCCTGATCCCCGCCGGGCGAGCCAGAGCCGGCGTATAGCTGCCGGCCGCCACCACCACGCGGTCGGCCTGAATCTCCTCCCCGCCAAGCAAGCGCACGCCGCGCATCCGCCCGCGCGCCGAAAGCAGCGTCTCGACGGTATCGCCGAAGCGCAGCGCAGCGCCGTTTTCCTCAGCCTTTCGCGCCAAGGCGCAACTGAATTTATGCGCATCCCCCACTTGGTCCGCCCGAAAATAAAATCCGCCGGCCAGTTCCCCGGCAATAGGCTCAAGCGCCGGCTCGCGCTCCACCACTGCGCCGGGATCCAGCTCCTCGGTCGGCACCTCGGCAGCGCCCAGAAACCGGCTGCGCTCCCGCCCCCTGCTCATCGCCGCCTCGTCGCGGCACACCTCGATGATTCCGGAATGGTCGGAATCAAAATCCACCAAATCATTGGAAGCTATTTCATCCATTATTTCAATTGAATAATTGCATAACCTCAAATTTTTCTTCATATTGAGCTTATGCCTTGCGGGGCTGCTGTCGCACAGGAACCGGTAGCCCCAAGCGAGCAGGCCGGGAAACGCGGACGGCCTCACTAAAAGCGCGGCCTCCATGCGCCCCAGATACTTCAACAGCGTGCGCCAAACGCCCGGGGAATTCCACGGCGAGGACAAGCTGGGCGTGAGCATGCTCGCGTTGGCGAAACTGGTCTCAAGCGCCGGCCCCTCGCGCCGCTCCACCACGGTCACGGACGCGCCCGACCGATTAAGAAACCACGCGGCAGTGGCCCCGATCACGCCACAACCCACAATCACTACATGCATGAGCGAATCAAAACCGCCTTAATCACCGCCCCGCCGACAAATTGCATGAATCCGGTGCGGTAGCGCAAAACGGAGAAATCGATGATGCCGGACGATTTGGTAAACTTTTGGAAAGCGAGAGCGAGGTTTGGGGATTCATGGCACTGAGTCACTCGCGATATGGATCGAGAATGATCAGATATTCTAGCGAAAAAAAGTTCGCAACTTATCGCAAATTTCTGCGGCTGCAGATCCGTGAACGGTTAGGATCAGGGCGATTGCTCGACGCGGGCGCCATGGCGATGAGGGTGCTGATTGCTTGCGTGCTCGTTGGGCACTCAGCAACGGCGCAAGAGCCAAGGGATCTGGCGGACGAATACCGCCGCCTGCCTGCTGAATGGCCTGCCTTTATCGTCGATCCAAGCGTGCAGGCCGAGGATATCGGTCCGCTGCCGCCCTTGCCGCCCATTGCTTGGCATACGCCCGTAAGCGAAGCGCTGGGCAAGCTGCTTTTCTTCGATCCGCGGCTTTCGGGCTCCGGCCAACTGGCATGCGTCAGCTGCCATGATCCGCAGCTGGGCTGGGGCGACGGCAGGCGCGTGTCTGCGGG
The DNA here is from genome assembly GCA_965213995.1 of Gammaproteobacteria bacterium. Lineage (GTDB taxonomy): Bacteria > Pseudomonadota > Gammaproteobacteria > Steroidobacterales > Foliamicaceae > Foliamicus. The sequence continues at coordinate 432,618 of OZ243929.1, forward strand.
GCACGGACGGCGAGCCGGACGGCGCAATGCGATGACCCTCCTCAACGCCGCTTATTTCGAGCGGCTGTTCTGGGACGGGCGCGCGGAAGGCCTGCTCGACCTGGCGCTTCAACCGATCCGAAGCCCTGACGAAATGAATGCGAATATCGCCGATATCATTGCGCGGCTTGAATCTGTCGGCGGCTATCCTGAGGCGTTCGAGGCCGCCTTCGGCTCGCCGGACGTTTCCGGGCAGCGAATCGCGCAAGCCATCGCGTCGTTCGTCCGCGCGCTGGTCTCCTCGCCAAGCCGCTTCGACCGCTTTGCCCGGGGCGAATACGCCCGCCTGAGCGAAAAGGAGATCGAAGGCTTGCACCTGTTCCGCACCCGGGCCGGCTGCATGAACTGCCATAGCGGCCCACTTTTCTCCGACGGCGGGTTCCACCACACGGGGCTAAGCTATTACGGAAGGCGGTTCGAAGATCTCGGAAGATTTGAAATCACCGGAAATCCCGAGGACCGCGGCAGGTTCCGCACCCCCTCGCTGCGCAATATCCGGCATACTGGGCCGTGGATGCATAACGGGCTGTTCACTAACTTCGAGGGGATTCTGCGCATGTATAACCAAGGCATCACGTTTGCCGCCCGCCCGCGCCCGGGCGCCCCCAGCTTATCGCCGCTGATCCGTCCGCTGGGTCTGGACAGTGGGGAACTGGAGGCGCTGGAGGCCTTTCTCGGAGCTTTGGGCCGCAAGCCGCCATTCATGGAGCCGCCTGCGCTGCCGGGCATGGCCCAATCCGCAAACAGCGCCAAGGCGGCATCCTTCGCCGCCGCCCATGCAGCCGCCACAGGCACGTAAAGAAACACGCCATGAGCACTTTGAAATCGTCATCCGTTCTGGCAGCCGGCCTGCTGCTCGCCCCCCTCTCGATTTTTGCCCAGCAGCCCGAATCAGAATCCGATGCCAGCCCGGACGAGGGCGAAGCCGTGGTTGTGCCCATCGACGTGGAAGCCCCCGAGCTGCGTGTGCAGCAGGGCCGCAGCGAGTACAACGCCGATTTCATCGAGACCATGCCCACCGGCCAAGGCGACTTGGCCGACTTGCTGCGCATGAATCCGGCGGTGGAGTTCTCGCGCAGCGCCGACCTGTCCGCAGGCGCGGGAACGCTGCGGCCGGCGGAAATCTCGATTCACGGCCAGTTGTTCTACCAAAACCTTTTCCTGATCGACGGAGCGGACACCACCAGCGATATCGACCCGGCAGTATCGCCCACGCTCCTGAACCGAAGCCCCGCAGGGGATTTGTTCAGCGTGCCGAGCCTGGTTCAGCCGGTCGGCGGAAGCTCGCCCCAAGGCTATTACCTCGATGTGGAGCTGCTTGAGAAAGTGGAGGTTTACGACAGCAATATACCGGTCGAGTACGGCGGCTTCACGGGCGGCGTTGTAGCCGCCGCGATCAAATCCTACCAAGGGGAGGACACTTTTTCCTGGCATTTCGGAATGCAGCGCGATGAATGGGAGGAGTTTCATATCGCCGAGGACGACATCACCGCTAACGACCGCTATAACGGGGTTTACACGCCGGACTACCAAAAATCCAATTTCGGCATCAGCCTGCGGCAGGGCTTGGGAGACGATCTTGGACTGACTTTGGGCCTGACCCGGCGCCAGTCCCGGTTTGCCCAGGAATACGAGGACGACACCGACACCCTGCGGATGGTGGAATACGAGGACCATATCGACAACCTCATGGGCCGGCTGGACACCCGTCTGGGCAATACCGACACGGCTCTCTCCTTTCGATACTCGACAAGGCGGCATGACGGCGTCACTTCAACAACGTACACCGGAGGCTTCGAGAAGGAGCACGAAGGCTACGGGCTGACCCTCGATCTGGGCAGGCCGCTGGCCGCCAGCATGCTGTACCTGAAGCTCTCATTTGACCGGGTGTCTGATTCGCTTGACAGCGAATACAGCTTCTTCACGTTTCATGAATACTTGGAAGGCAGCGGCGAATCGCGCTATGAGGGAGCGTTCGGAGATGTGGAGCAACGCCAAACCCGCATCGCCCTCAAGCCGAAATGGAGCCTCGATCCTATCAGCCTGGCCGGACGCGAGCATACCTTCACGGTGGGCGGCGACTACCGCAATACCCGCAGCTACTACGAGCGCCCGGAGGATGTCGTGTTTGAGAGATACGACTGCATCCGCGACATGGGCCGCGAAGGCTGCCAAGACCAGGACGGCAGCGGAGGCAGCAGCGCCGGCGATGAAATTTTGGGCACGCGCGCCTTTTACTACGCCGGCAAGGCCAACTTGTCCTACAACGAATGGGCTGCCTACGCCGAGGACCGCATCGACCTTGGCGCATGGCAGATCAACTTGGGCGCGCGGGGCGATTGGGACAGCTACCTGGAGAATTTCAATGTATCGCCCAGGTTCAGCTTTGCATGGTCGCCGTTCGAGGACGGAAACGGCGAGCTGACGGCAGGCGCCAGCCGCTATTACGGCCGGAGCTTCTTTCGCTACCAGCTGAACGATGCGATTTATGGCTGGCGCGAAACCTATCAGAACCTGAGCCGCCCGCGCGGCCGGGCCGGGGAGGAGGTTCCGTGCTCCGATCCGGACTTTGTTAATTGCCGACACCTTCTCTTCGAGAACCGCAGCGGCGCCTCGGAGCTGGAAACCCCCTACTCCGATGAAATTTCGCTAGGGTGGCGCCAGAGGATCGGCGCCTTTGAAGGCAAGCTGCAGCTGCTGACCCGGGAAAGCCGCAAGGGCGTTTCGCGGCGGCGCGAAGACGACGGGCTTTACTACTACAACAACGAAGGCCGCAGTTCCACGCGCAGCGCCACGCTGGAATTGACCAATTCCACGCCGCTCACCCTCGGCTTGACGGAAACGCGTTTCACGATGGGCCTAGGGTACCGCGACACTGAAAGCAACCGCTATGACGATGAAAGCTACGACGACGCGCTCGAAACCGACCTGATCTATTACCGGGGCAGCCTGATTCCGCCGGAAGCGCTGCCGGCCTGGGACTACAACGTGCCGTTGGGCTTCCGGCTGAACTCCGTCACCGAAATCCCGAAATGGGGATTGACCTGGTCGAATTTCTATATCATCCGCCGCGGCGGAACAGTGGCCCGCGATTCCGGGGAAAACTACCAGAGCCCCGAGACCGGCGCGGCCTACGATGTTTACGAGGACTACGAATTCTCCAGCCTGTTCACGATCAATTCGCGGGTCCAATGGAGCCGCATGCTGACCAGTCGATCGGAAGCCTATCTGCGTTTTGAAATCCATAATCTGCTTGACCGGGTCGTCGATACGGAAACCCGGCGGAACGCGACGAGGCGAAGAAATACTCAGGGAAGGCGTTTCTGGGTGGAAGCGGGAATGCGCTATTTCTAGCCCGCCTAGTGTGCCGAAGGACGTGAAGGCCACGCAGGATTTTTCCCGCCTGCGCGCGCTCGCGATATGAACGGCGCTGACGGCGCTCTTGCCCGCGCCGCCGCCCTCCTTGAAGCGGGCGGCCCGGTGGTCTGGCTGCTGCTTGCGATATCCGTGGGCGCGCTGAGCGTGGTGCTGCTCAAAGCATGGCAGTTTTTGCGGTTGCGGCCGGAGCGCAATGAAGAGCTGCCCAGCGCGCTATCCGCTTGGCGGCAGGGACAGCACGATCAGGCATGGCGCCTGCTCAAGGTCGAACGCTTCACTTCGGAAATCCTAGTATTGGCCATGCGCCAACTGGCCCGGGGAGCAATGGACTCGGCAACGCTTCGCGAGGAAATCGAGCGTGTCGCGGCGGCCAAGCTAAGCCGCCTGCGCGCCCAGTTGCCAACGCTGGAAGTGATCGGCACGCTCACTCCCCTGCTGGGATTGCTGGGAACCGTCCTAGGCATGATCGCGGCCTTCCGGGCGATGGAGGCGGCCGGCAGCCAAGTCGATCCCGCAACGCTCTCCGGAGGGATATGGCAGGCCCTGCTGACCACCGCGATGGGGCTTGCCATCGCCATCCCGGTCATGGCGGCCTATAACTGGATGGACCGCAAAACGCAGCGGGTGGCGGAACAGATCAATGATGCCGTCACCCAAATCTTCACGCTCTACAACAGCCGGCGGACCCTGGACAGCGCGGATTCCTCCGCAGCGGAAATTCATGCGGCTTGATCGACTGGTCGGGCGGCACAGGCGGGCTATAAGCATGGTGCCGCTAATCGATGTCGTCTTCATCCTTCTTCTTTTCTTCATGCTGTCCACCAGCCTGATCCAGGCGCGCGAGCTGTCGGTCGATTTCCCCGCACCGGAATCCGGGCCGTTGGATCCGCAAATCAGCATCATCCGCCTAGAGTCCGAAGACGGCCTTTTTTCGTTAGAGGGGGCGAGCCACCTCTCATCGGACATGGAAGCGATGCGCCGCCTGGTTGCGCAAAATCCGCAAGCCCACTATGCCATCGACACGGCGCCCGGCGTGAGCACCCAAGCGCTTGTCACGCTTCTGGACCGTCTGGCTCTGGCCGGCGCGGAAAGCCTTTCGCTGATGGAGGGAAAGCCGTGAATTTCCACCGCCCGCGCCGCCTCCAAGACCAAGAGAACAGCATGATCCCGCTCATCAACGTGGTGTTCCTGCTGCTGGCGTTCTTCATGATCCTAGGGCAGATCGAGAGCACGGACGCGGTCAAGCTGGAGCCTCCGCATTCGCTGAGCCGCAAGGCCCAAGGCGAATATTCAGCGATCTTGCTGGTCACCGCCAACCAATCGCTGCACCTGAATAATCGTCCCCTCAAGGCCGGCCAGCTTGCGGGACAAATCCGCCGGCTTCTTGAGCAGGCCGCCAATCCGCAAAGCGTCCGCGTGCTGGTGAAAGCGGACGGCTCGCTGCCCGCCGCCGAACTGCGCCAAGTGCTCGCTCGCCTGCGCGCCGGCGGCCTGTTGCGGGTTTCGCTGGCCACCAAGGCGAAGATCGGCCCGCCCAACGCATAGGGCCGATGTTCCCCGAAAGCAAGGCGCCGCAATGGGCTGCGGCCATTGCGGCGGCGCTCGCTGTCCACAGCCTGCTGTTTCTGGGATACGTGGGAATGGGCGGCGACGGCGCGGCGGGAGAGGGTCTAGGGGGGATCGAAATCGGCCTCGGCTTGCTCGGAAGCATGGGCGAGGCGACAGTCGATTCCGACGCGGGCGAAATCCATCAACAGATGCCCGAGCCAATAGCGCAGCCAACATCGCCGGAACCGCAGATGCCAGACCTTCCGCGGCCGCAACTGCCGCAAGCGCAACCTGAGCCGCAACCGGACGCTTTCGCGGCGGAACCCGCGCAACAACTCGCTGAAGTGGCGGTGTCCGCCAAAACAAGCGCGCTGGCGGCCGCACCGAGGCGAAACAAGCCGGGAGCGGCGATTGCGGCCAATCCGCCGTCGGAAGGAGGCGCGGCGGGCGATGCAGCCGTCACGCAAAGGCGCCGGTCGTCAGGAACCGGGGACTCCGGCAGCGGCGGCGGAACGGCAGGGCGCAGCGCCTCCTACGTGGCGCAACTGACCGTCCGGCTGAACCGCCACAAGCACTACCCCATGGCTGCCCGCCGCGCTAGGCAGGAGGGAACCGTCACGCTCTTGCTGGCGATCCGGCGCGATGGCTCGGTGGCCGATTTCAGGATCAGCCAAAGTTCCGGATGGGACGCGCTGGACGCAGCCGCATTGCGCATGCTGGAGCGGGCGCAGCCCTTGCCGCCCTTCCCCGCATCCATGCAGGAAGATGAGTTCCAAGTAGCGCTGCCCGTTTCATTCTCGCTAACCCGCATGTTGCGTTAACAAGACGGGCAAGGCGCTGGCTACCTATCTATCGCTGGCGGCGCATCGGCTGGCGAATCAATCAGCGGCGGCGACGAGCTGCGCGAAACGGGAATACATCCGCCGGCCCAGTTCCATGGAGCGGGCCATGTGGGTGCGGGTGTCGGCCAGAATCCGCTCCGCGCTGATGCGGCCTTCCCTGCCCAGCCAGCCCCGCGCGGCATCCCTCCGCACCCATTCCTCAATCATCGGTTGAAGAATCTCCAGGTGGAACTGGATGGCGTACGCGTTTTCTCCGTAGCGGAATGCCTGGTTGGGGCAATCAGGCGAAGATGCCAGCAGCACTGCGCCCTCGGGCAGATCAAAAGTATCGCCATGCCACTGCAGCACCACCTCCTGCGCGGCCAGCCCGGAAAACAGGGAGTCGCGGCTGGCGGCCCCGGTAATCGCCAAGTCGTACCAGCCCACCTCACGCACCGGATTGGCCCGCACCTCGCTGCCGAGCGTCTTGGCCATGATTTGAGCGCCCAAGCAAACGCCCGCCAGCGGAACTGCCCGCTCCATCGCTTCGGCGCACAGCCGCTCCACCTTCCGGAGATGCGGAAAACGCTCCGTATCGTTGGCCCCCATGGGGCCGCCCATCACCACCAGGCCGGCATAGCCATCAAGCGCAGGCTGCGCCAAGGGCTCCCGCTGAAAATCGACGATATCGAGCTCCAAGCCCTGCTCGCGAAGCAGCGGCTCAAGCATGCCCTCTGTTTCATAGCTGACGTTACGAACGACAAGCACGGATTTGATCACGGCGGAATGCTCCTAGAGGGACCGCATTGTACTTGCGGCAATGCGGTAGCTGCCGCGACATTTTCAACGCCACCGTCCGTCGAGACGGTTGCGAGGGCGCGAGGCACGCTATGCGTTTAGCTAAACCCGGCAAGCGGCCCCGGCGAGGCCGATTGCTGCTTGCTCACGCACTTCCCGTTTCTATCAAGCGCTCAAGTTCGCGAACGATCACGATCGCCGACTGCGCCTTAGCGGATGGAATTTTCTGCTTGCTCTTGAGCCGCTTCCTAAGCCTCTCCAAAGCTTGCCGAGCCGAAGCGTCGTTCGTGCTCTCTTGAAATGTCCTCAAGAAATCCCGCCAATACACTGTGCTGATGCCGCATAGAGGTATGCCGTCAAGCTTTTGCTTGTATTCATCCATAAGCCCGGTCCGGGCAAGCCGTCCAAAATTGCCGCCGCCGTCCTGAGCGGGCTTGTCCAGAATCTGGTCTGATTTGCTTGGGTATGGAGCAACGCCCTCGGCAACAGTTATCCTGGTGTCTTGCCGGGTCCTGCGAACTCTCTGCCAGAAGTAGTTGCGATAATCCGCCGCGAACTTCGCAGATTCAACAAACGGTTCGAACAGCACAGGAGAGCCGCTAATGACGTTGCCCAAGACCCAAGGGACAACGACAACTAGGTCTTGCTTGGCGCATGCTGCCGCAGTGGTCTGGAATCTCAGGCTGGGCTCCGCTTCCTTGGCTAGCAAATACCAGCCTTTGAGCTCAATGCCAAGCAAAATTTCTCCACTTGCCGCGCTGCGCAATAGCACATCCGGGAAGGTTTGGGCCTGCCTGGCAAAATTGAATAGCGCGTACTGATCCTGCGGGTCCCAAGTGTTGCGCGACAGATTCAAGGTGCGAACCACCTGCTCCTCGATCGTGGCCCCAAGAACTGTGTTCAGAGTATGAAGATCTGTAGCCATCACACCCGATATGTTTGTTTCCGTCCGGAAATATATGGGAAGGCTGCTGATCGCCTCCCGAACACCCTGATAGAGTTGGAAATGTTCCCAATCCCTACTTGGAATCCTGCGTTCAGGCTCCATGATGCTGCTTCCGGTTAAAGAGACCGCAGCCTATCAACTGCGGCGCTGAAGAACTCTGGATTCATCTCGGCGCCAAAATATCTTCGATCTAGATGGTAAGAAACGACAGCGCCGGGACATAAGCCGCCAAAAGGCTCCCATACCACGTCACCATTTTCCGTCGACGCCTTGACGATCATCTCGATAAAACGCAACGGCTTCTGGCTGCCATGCAAGCTGCGAAATTTATAGCGCATCCCGCTTCGATGCCCTTGGATGCGCTCGGAACCGCCTACTTGAGGCGCACGCCAGACATTCGTGATTCCGACATCGCAGGAAAACTTGGCTCGCATTCTCGCCCATTCATCACCCGCTATCGGACGCCGTCCATTCATGCTGAAATAGGGCCGCCCCCGAGGGTTGCCGCGTTCATTGGCAAATAAAGCCAGCCGCACGAATGCATCAACAGGCGGGTAGTACCAATGATGGTCCGCCGTCAGGTACTTTCTTGTTGCTGCGTTGGCCACGCCGCAAGCTTCGTTTGCCAGCCTGAAAGGAAGGCCGGTGCGCTTCCACTCGCTGCGGAGCCATTCCTGCATGGTCAGCAAAGCCCCGTTGGACTCAAAGCGCGGCGGCTTCACGTAATGCGCGCAAACCTCCGTGACCACTGGAAATTTCCGAAGTGTTTGAGTATTGGCATTGCCCGCGACATGGCTTAAACCCTTGTCCCAGATATTGCAGCACCGGTATTCCCAGCCAAATTCCATCAGCAAAGGGTGAATGTTCGCCCACCCAACCTCAGTGCTCCAAAACCAGAGCGTTGTTTCAGCGGTGGAACGGCTGCTCCAAGCTCTGATATGCGGCAGATACCAATCCGCCAAGGAGGTGGCGGTAGGCATGTCGCCCGGAAATCCGTTAACGCCGTACGGACCATCGGCGACAATGCATGTTGGTTCAGGCCAAGCAGCGTAGCACCGCTCCGCCAAATCAAAATGAATGGTTGATTGCCGCCGCGCGTATTTCTGTCCTTGGGTCATTTCGGACGGCCCCGACGCTGGGCGGGAAATCAGTTGAGTCTGTAGCAATTCCGCATCCTTGCTCGCATGGCGATCGATGGTTGCAATCATACCCCCCTTTGCCCGCCATTTAATCTTTGTTCTTTGCGCTCTCTTGTTTGCCTTGCGGTCGCGCATGGCCAGAGCAAGGCATTGAAGAGCACTGCCGACATGTTGGCGAATGCGTTGTGGCGGCTTTGGGGGCTTGCCTGCGAAATCCGCCGCTAAAACGGAGGGTCAGGCGCGTTGGGCGAAGTGTTGGGCCAGGGCGGCGAACCGGCGCTTGAGCGAACGCTCGGACATGGGAGCAGGCAGATTATCGAAGCTATGCGGCGCGCCCGGAACGATTTCAAGGTCCACCGCCACCCCGCTTTCGCGCAGGCGGCGGGCGTATTCGAGCGATTCCCCGTGGAACAGATCTTCGTCGCCGATGCAGAGATAGGCAGGCGGAAGCCCTTGCAACTGATTGGCCCTAGCCGGAGATGCGAACGGCGACACGCTGCCGGACGGATCGTTCGGCCCCAGATAGCAATCCCAAGCGAAGCGGTTTTTCTCGTGGTCCCATAGGAAGCATTCCCTCGCTTCACCAGCGGCAGGCGCCACGTTGCGGTGGTCGAGCATCGGATAGATCAGGCACTGATAACGGATGGCGCCCGATCGCTGCTCGCGGGCGCGCAAAGCCAGCGCCGCCGCCAGTCCGCCGCCGGCGCTGGCCCCTCCGAGCGCCAGCGATCCTGTGTCGATGCGGAGCCCGCCCGAATGCTCAAGCATCCAGCCCAAGGCCGCGTCGCAATCGTCGAGGCCCGCAGGCCAAGGATGCTCGGGGGCCAATCGGTAATCCGGCGCAACAACCAAGCAGCCAAGTTCGTGGGCCATGCGGCACAGCTGCAACTCGTCCATTTCCGGCGAACCCAGAATATAGCCGCCGCCATGGATCCACAGCAGGCCGGGGCGCATTCCCGAATCCTTCGAGCGCGCGTACAGCCTCAGGCGCAATTTGCCGCCGCCGCGCGGCCGGTCGATGAACTCGTCGGACACATCGATATGATCGAATCCCTCAAGCTCATCCGCCGCCTGCTTCGATAGCCTGTTCAGTTCCCGCCGGACGGCGGCAAGATTCTCCCGGGTCAACTCCAGCGCCGGAAATTGATCGAGAAAAGGCAGCAGTTCCGGGGCGATGCCCACATTCAGCCTCTAGCCGCTCCGGCGGGCAGCGGATTCACCCGCATCTTGACGTGTTTCGGTTCAAGGAAGGCATCCAGGCCCTCAGGCCCCAGCTCGCGCCCGAAACCGCTGAGCTTCCAGCCGCCGAAGGGCGCCTGCAGTTCCGAGGTATCGGACACGTTGATGCCCACCGCGCCGAATTCCAGGCGGTCGGCCAGCGCCCAAGCCCGCTCCAGGTTCTCGGAGTACACATAAGCAGCGAGGCCGAACCGCAGGCTGTTCGACACCTCCAGCAGCTCATCAAGCGAGCCGCACTGCCTGATCGCGGCCACCGGCCCGTAGGTTTCCTCGGTCATCGGCAGGCTGTCCAGCGGCGCATCGTCGAGCAGCGTCGGCTGGAAGAACAATCCCCGCCCCAACCTGCCGGAAGTTTCAGGGCGGCCGCCTGCGATCACCTTGGCGCCCTTGCCCGTCGCGTCGTCAATATGCCGCTGCGAGCGCTCGATAACGGCGGATGTTGTGACCGGGCCGTAGAGGGCGCCCGGATCAAGGCCGGACGCCAATTCGATTTTCCGCGTTTCCTCAACCAGCGCGTCCACGAACGGCGCATGCACCTCAGGGTGAGTGAGGATGCGGTTGACGGTGATGCATATCTGCCCCATGTTGGAGAATGACCGGCGCATGGCGGCCTTGGCCGCCGATTCGATATCCGCATCCGGCAGAACGATAAACGGCGCGTGGCCGCCCAGTTCCAGCGACAGGCGCTTCAGGTTCCCGGCGGCATTGCGCATGATGTCCTGGCCGGCCGGGACCGAAGCCGTGGCGGAAACGCAGGCAATGCCGGGATGCCTGGCCAATGCGGCGCCGGCTGCGGGACCGGTCCCCGGCACGTTGGCCAATACGCCGGCGGGCGCGCCGGCCTCGCAAAAGCACTCCAGAACCGCCTGGATCGCAAACGGCGTCTCATGCGGAGGCTTGACCACGACGGGGCATCCGGCGGCCAAGGCCGGAGCGACCTTCCAGCAATACAGGTCCACGGGGTAGTTCCAAGGCACGATAGCCCCCGCCACGCCCACCGGGAAATATCCCACCACGTTCTTGATATTCGGCAGCGAGGACGGGCGCAGCGTGCCGAACCGCCGCCGGCCCTCCTCCGCGTAGTAGCGAACCACCCGGGTTCCGAAGCGGATCTCCTTTCGGCTGTCGCGAAGCGGCTTGCCCTGCTCCCTGGTCAGCAGCACGGCGATTTCATCCAACCGCGCGTCGATAAGGTCCGCCGCCCGGCGAAGGATGGCGGCGCGCTCATCGGGGCGGGTTTGCGACCAGCCAAGCCGCGCCTTCAGCGCATGCCCGACGGCCCGGTCAACATCCTTGGCGCTTGCCAGCGCGCAGCGCCCGACCAGGCTCCCGTCGGCCGGGTTCTTTACCTCGTGCCATTCATCCGATGCCGGGGCGCGGGAAGCCCCGCCGTAAAAGAGCGCGCACTCAAGCATGGGAGCGAAGATTACCGGCTGGACAGGCGCCGCCACAACTCGGCGTAGTTGAGATCGTTCTGCCGGTTGGCCCGGGCCTTGTCCGTCGTGTTGGGGCTCACCATCACCATGGGCTCGCATCCCCGCGCCGCCAGCTTTTCCGCGGTGGCGGCGTTGATGGCCTGCCCCACGGCAATCGCCACGCTGGTGGAAGTGGCGCCCACGCTGTCTTCCAGCCCGTCAACCGAAATGCCGGCATCGCCCAGCGGCGCGCCGGTGTCGATGGCGATATCGGCCGCCTCGAACAGGCGCTTGCCGGAGGAGTGCCGGGACGGCACTTGCGATGAATGCGGAATGCTGGTGACGCCGATCACGGTCATCCCGATTTCCTTCGCTCCCAGCGCAATGTCCATGGTGACCGCGTTGATGCCTGAATGCGAGAAGATCAGCATGGAATCATCCGGACCGGTCTGGTGCGAGGACAGGATGGCCTTGCCATAGCCCTCTTGCGCGTGGATAAACCGGTACTGCCGCGCCCCCATGTCGCCAAGCACCCGGTGAAAGGAGATCATGGTGCTCTCCACGATCGGCCGGAAACCCACCACAGTGCCGGTGCGAGGAAACATCTCCAGCGCCGCGAACGAGCCGTGGCCGGTGCCGAAAGTGAACACCAGCTTGCCCTTGCCAATGCTATCGGCGCAGACTTCCGCCGCGCTCCCGATTTGAGCCTCCTGATTGTCGAATACCAGCGCGAGCTTCTCGTCAAGCAGCCGGCGGTATTGCTGAACGATGCTCATGCCCTTGCCTGAGCGGCGGGCGGCCCGCCGCTGCGGGCGCCCGGCCGCAGCGTGGCAAGAATCATGATCGCGCTAAGCGCCAGCACGGCCGCCGCGACCAAGATGAGCAGGCGGTATCCTCCGGCATCCGCGGCGGCGCCGCCCAGCCAAGGGCCCATCGCCGAGCCGATCCCCTGCGCCGCGGCAATCAGCACCACGAACCGGCTTTTGCTGTCCAGCGCCGCGATGTTCCCCATCTGATAAGGCAGCACGAACCCCACGGCGAATCCGAGGCCCGCAACGGCAACCGCATAGATTCGGAAATCCGCCAACTTCATCAAAGCGAGCATCGAAATCAGCATCATCAGCATCCCGGCCAGCAGCGGGATCAACCGGCCGGCGCGCATGCCCAGCAGCGTGGCGACCACCGAACCCAATGCCGAGGCAAGCAGGTTCGACGCAATGACGGGACTGATTGTCGAGGCATCGTAGCCCGCGCTCACGCCAATGCGTTCGGCAAACGCCCATACCGCCGCGAACGCGAACCCCGTGCCCAGAATGCCCAGCAGGGCCAGCGCAAGCGGCCGCGAAGGTCTTCCCAAGGCTTCCCCTTGGCCTTGCTCAGCGGCAGCGCCCTCCCCCGGCAGCAGCAAAGCCGATAACGCCAGAACCAAAATAAGAACGCCGAGAAAATAACTGGCCCCGGCCAAGCCGTGCTGCTCGACGAAGAACCGCCCCACAACGTAACTGACCAGTGCCAGCGCCGAATACGACACCACAATGCCAATGGCGAAACTCCGCTCCGGGTTGCCGCTTGCGCTGAATATCCGATAAGCGATGGTCCACAACGCGCCCATCATCAGGCCGATCGCGAGCACGGCCGCCAAGCTGGCGGGATAGTTGCCGCCAGCGCGCGCCAAAGCGAGCAAAGCGGCGACCACGACCCCTGCGGCGACCAGGCTTAGAGCGCGCCAGTTGAAGCGGCGCGCCCACCAAAGGGCCGTTAGCGAAGCAGCGGAGAAGCCCGCCAGATAAACCGTTCCCAGCGACCCCGCCTGCGCTTGGCTGAATCCTCCCGACGAGATATTCAGCCCGACGAAAAACGGCAGGAAAGCCCAGAACAGCCCCCCGATCGTGTAAATGCCCAAGGCACCGACTAAGCTGCGGTTGATCATTACCCAGCGCCCCGCGCCATCTAAAGCCCGGAGCTTGCCCGCGCCTCGCGGGAGCGTCGGCGGCAGAAGCCGCCGCCGAGCCCCAAGGATGGGTTCATGCGTCTCCCGCGAGGCGCGGGCAAGCTCCGGGCGAGGGACAGCACCCTAGAAATTGCGGGTCACCTCAAGGCCGAACGTTCTGGGATAGCTATAGTTGCCGGCCGCAATATAAAAGCCGAACCCAAGCACTTCATAGGCTTCGGTCAGGTATTGCTCGTCCGTGAGATTGCGCACCCAGAAAGCCGCATCCCACTTGTCGTCGGCCGACCGCAGCGCAAGCCGCATATCCACATCGATATGCGCTCGGGTGAAGAGCGCCGGCGAAGCGCGCAAATCCCTCGGAATATCGTCCTCCCAGTAGAAATCCAACTGGCCGATAAAGCGCCATCCATCATTGACAGGCCATACCGCGGTGGCGGACGAATTAACGCTTAGCTCGGGCGCGTTGGGAATCCGGTTGCCGCTGAGATCGGTCAGCGTTGATCCGAATACCGGGGCATTATCGGGATAGGAACTGCCGACGCCGGCGCCGGCAATGGAGGTAACGAGGTTGCCGTATTCGCTGTCGATGTAGGCCGCGCCAAAGCTCAGCTCCAGCCAGTCCGAGGCAAGCGTGCGAAGCTGCACTTCGGCGCCCTGCATCCTCGAGTCGTCGGCATTGATCAGGAAATTAGCCGAAATCATGCTTAATGGCTCGACGGCCACCACTTGGGGGTCGGTCGCGGCGTAGTAGTAGAGCGCCGCTTCAATGTTGGCGCGCCCGCCGGCCAATGTTGATTTCAGGCCCGCCTCGTAGGCCGTCAGCGATTCCGATTTTGTCGGCGCCAGATTCTCGACGGCATCCAGAAACTGGCTATTGAAGGTTCCGGCGTTGAAGCCCCGCGAGACGCTGGCGTATATCAGGGTATCGTTATCCACGCTCCAATCCAGCGCCAACCGAAGCGAATAGTCGCTGTCCGAAAACGAATTGCTGGCCCCGGCCCGCAGTTCCGCAGCCGCGAAAGCTCCGGTTGTGCGGTAATGGAAATCGCGCCGGACATCCGACCAGCGGCCGCCGGCGGTGAACGCAAGGTTGGCGGCCACCGGGTACTCGACTTGTCCGAACACGCCCAAGGTGTCGGTTTCCAGCGTCGAGTAGTCCTGCCGGCCGCCGGAATCGAAGGACGGATCGCCTTCCAGTTCGTCGGTCGAAAAATAAACCCCGGCCAGCCACTGCATCCCCCCGCCCGAATTGGATGCAAGCCGCAGTTCCTGCGAAAACTGCGAAACATCGGATTGGCGAACATCGTCGAGCGCCGTGGTCGGCCCCGCGTCCTCATCAAGCATATCTTCACGCTCGAAGTCGTCCCAGCCGGTCACCGCGGCCAGGGCCATGCCGGCGAAATCCCAGTTCAGTTCGGCGGAAACGCCGCTCGACCGGTAGTTATGGCTGCCGATCGCGTTCTGGTTGATGGTGTAAGGGTCGCCGTCGGCATCGTTGAAGGTATCGCCGCTCACGAAGGGGTCCCGCGCCAAGCAGCGAACAGCCGCGGCTTCAAAATCCCCCCGCGCATACTCGGGGCAGATCTGATCGGGAATGCCGTCGCCATCCGTGTCCTGCCCCGCCGGAATCAGCGCAAAAGGCCAGACATCGGAGTTATCGCGCCCGGCGTGAACGCGCACCAGCAACTCCGCATCGTCGCCGAGGCGGAACAAAAGGGAGCCGCGCGCCTTGAATTGATCGACTTCGCCGCCGTCATCCTGGCCCGGATACACGTTGGCAAGGGGGCTGTCGGTTTGGCGGAGCATCTTGACGGCAAAGCGGCCGGCGGCCGCATCGGATAGCGGGCCGCCGTAAGCCGCCTCGATCGAGGCCCTCGAGTAGCGGCCGAACCCCGCGCTGGCGTAGCCGCCGGGCTCGAAGGCGGGCCGCTTGGAAATAAGATTAATCGCCCCGGCGATGGTGTTGCGCCCGTATATGGTTCCTTGGGGCCCCTTCAGCACTTCCATGCGTTCCAGATCGAGCAAGCGAAACGCCTGCATGGGCGGTTGCGAAACATAGATGCCGTCGGCGTACACGCCCGTGGACTGCGGCAGCGTTTCGATGAATCCGTCGGTGTTCACGCCGCGTATCGCGATCAGCGGGTAGCCGAACTCGCCGAAGGGGGTTTGCACGTTGAGGCCCGGGGAGTATTTTCCCACTTCGATCAGGGACAGCGCGCCGGCCTCGCGCAGCCGGTCGCCGCTGATCACATCCACCGCAATGCCCACATCGGCGAGCGTTTCCTCCCGCTTTTGCGCGGTCACGACGATTTCCTCAAGAACCGCTGCCGATTGCCGCGCAAGCACGGTATCCGCAAACACCAGCTGCGACGCGAAGGCGGTCAGAACGAACAGCTTCTTTCCCATGACGAATCCTCTAGATGGAATGGTTTGCCGCATTTCCCTGAAAACAGGGAACAGGCAACGACATCAGCCAAAATATAGCCATTCAGTTGACTAGTCAAGTACTCATCTGGAAAATCTTGGGTAACATGTATTCCTTGATGATTCCTCAACAAAAATCCGGCAAGCCGCGCTACGTTGTCCTCTCGGACGCGCTTCGCGACGGTATTCGCGCAGGCAAATGGACGGCGGGGGACTTGCTGCCCAGCGAAGCCCAGCTATGCCGGCAGTTCGGCGTCAGCCGGGGCACGGCGGTCAAAGCCATTGACGTGCTGCTGGCCCAAGGTCTTCTGCAACGCCGCCAAGGCGTGGGAACTTTCGTTTCCCGGCCCGCCCTGCACCGGTCCCCCGGCTACCTGCGCGGCTTTTCGGAAACCGTTCGCCGCCAAGGGCGGGTTCCCGCCCACCGTCTGATCGGGCAGCGGCAGCTGGACCGCAACGAGGCCCTGCAGTTCGGCTGCGATGAGCCCGCGCTGCTTCTTGAGCGCATCCGACTGGTCGATGGCTTGCCGTGGGCCATCCATACGGCGCTGGTGCCCCTGCGCATCGCCGGCGGCGTTGCCGCATTGACAGGCCCGGCGAGCCGCGTGGCGGAAAGCGATTTTTCCTTGTACAGCGCCTTCGACGAGGCGGGGCTGGAAATCGACCATGCCGACGAACGCATCAACGTTCGCCTGGCCACCCGCAAGGAGGCGGAGCATCTGGGCATTGAGCGCCCTTCGGCGGTCATGCTTGTGCATCGCAAGAGTTTCGACAGCCGGGGCGATCTCATGGAACTGATCGAAGCCGTGTATCTCCAGGACTGCTACACCTATGATGCCCGCCTGGCGCGCTCCCACCCGGTGTCAGTGCTGCGCCAGGGCAGCGGGCGCAAGCCCTCGCGGCAGAACCTGTGAGCGGGCATCCGGGCAACGGCGCTGCCGCCGCGCTGCTGTTGATCGACGTGCAGAATTCGTTTTTCCACAAAGCGGGGCGGAACTACTATCCGCAAAGCGCCGAGGCGCTTCCGGCCTTGCGGCAGCTGCTGCAAGCTGCGCGCCAAGCGAAGCGTCCGGTTATTTTCGCCGCTGAGCGCCACCGGGCCGGACTGGACGATTTCGAGGCCGCAAAACTGCCCCGGCATTGCGTGGCGGGCGAGTTCGACGCTGAGCTGGTGGAAGGCTTCGGCCCGCAGGCTCCTAGGGAAATCCTGCTTCCAAAGCGGCGCATGAGCGCCTTTCATGCCACCGATCTGGATTTGCTGCTAAGGGAGCTTCGGATTGGCGCGCTCATCATCGGCGGCGTGAAAACCAATGTGTGCGTTCGCGCCACCGTCCAGGACGGCTTCTCGCTTGGCTACCGCTGCCACGTGGTGCGCGAGGCCGTGAATTCCAACCGCAGGCGCCTTGCGGAAGCCTCGCTCGAGGATATTGACCGCTATCTGGGCTGGATCGTCACGCTGGAGGACGGGCTGAGGATGCTGGCATGAGGCAGGTTGCCGTGATCGGATACGCATCCATCGACTATCCTGCCGTTCTGGACGGCTTCTTCAAGCCGGACCGAACCACCATGATCCGCCGCCGGCCCGTCGGCGCCTTTCCGCGCCCCGGCGGCTGCCCGCTTTACACGGCCGCCCCGATGGCGGCTGCGGGCATCGACGTTTCGGTCGTGACCTGGGTGGGAAGCGACGATCACGGCAGGCTGTTCGCGTCCCAGGCGCGGCGGCTCGGCATCGGCGCCGACGGCATTGGCGTGGTCGAGCAGGGCGATACCCCGGTTTGCTTTGTCATTCATCAGTCCGACGGCAGTTGCGGCTATCTGTTCGATCCGGGGATGCTTGGGCGGGAATCACTGACGGACCGGCAAAAAAAGCTGATTGCGGCCGCCGATCTGCTCTGCTTCACCGTAGGGCCGCCGCAACTCGCGCAACAGGCCTTAGAGCTGATCGGCGACGAATGCGAGGTGGCTTGGGTCACCAAAAACGATCCGCTGTCCTATCCCGAGGATTTGCGCATGGCGCTGGGCTCGCGCGCCGGCTTGATCTTTTGCAACCGGCATGAGCGCGAATGGGTCAATGAGGCGCTTGCCCGACGTTCCGGGAACCGCAGCCCGGCGATCGTGGAAACGAACGGCGCCAACCCGGTGACGGCGATAAGAAACAGCGTTGGCATTGAAGTTGCGGTGCAAGCGCTATCCTTCGACGATGCCACCGGGGCCGGCGACACCTTGGCCGGAGGCTGCCTGGCTGCTGTCGCGGCAGGCGAATCCGATCTGCGAAAAATCGTCGAGCGCGGGGTCGATGCGGCGGCGGCGCTGCTGCGCGGGCGCTCGGATAGCGCGCATGACTCCTGACCCGGCATGAGCGGCAAGAAGGCTTGGTACATCGGCTGCAGCAGCCAGCAGGTGGCCGAGCGCGTCATTCTTCTGGGCGACCCCGCGCGGGTGCCGCGCTTCAGCCGGTTTCTGACCGATATCGAAGCCATGCCCGTCAACCGGGGGCTGGCCACGGTCACCGGCATGCACGAGGGCTGCCGGGTCACATTGTCGGCCTTCGGCATGGGCGCGCCGATCGCCGCGATCGTCCTGCATGAGCTGGCCAACCTGGGCGCCAGCGTGTTTCTTCGGCTGGGCACCAGCATCGGGCTTCCCCCTGTGAATATCGGCGACATCATCATTGCCCGCGACGCGGAATCTTTCGAGGGCACGTCTTCGGCATACGCCGACGGCGACGCGGACTGCAAGGCGGACCCCGGGCTGGTGAGCGCGCTGGCCCGCGCGGCGGCAAGACAGGACGCAAAATGCCACGTGGGCGCCTTCGCCAGCTTCGACGGCTTCTACAAGGACATGTTTGCCTTGGACGATGCCGCCGAGGACCGCGTTCGTCAAAACCTCAAGCAACTCGCCGCGCAAGGCATCCTGGCCGTCGATATGGAAACATCGGCCATTCTCACCGTCGGTCGTGCTTTGGGATGCAAGGCCGCAAGCATGTGCGTGTCCAGCGTGAACAGCCTGAAAAAACAGAAAATGGGCAAGGCGGAACATGCCGGCGCCGAGCGCAAGCTGATCTCCATCGCCTTGGAAGCCCTGAGAGGGATTGACCCGGCCTGACATCCCGCCAGCCCCGCCCGCCGCCCATAAAGTGCTTTGGCGGAGAGGGTGGGATTCGAACCCACGATACGGTATGACCGTATACCTGATCTCCAATCAGGCGCCTTCGTCCACTCGGCCACCTCTCCGTAACATCTCCGCTAGACTCCCGGCGGTTCGATTTGCGGCGGCTGCTCCAAGCAGGAACCGTTGTTCCGCTTGGGCAATCCATCCAGCATTTCGCCTTCGGGAACCTCAAGATTACCTAAAGTTCGCGGAGTCTCCAATCCTTCCGGGGCCATAAGCGGATCGGAGGCTTCGGCGCTCTGGTACATTTGCGGATTCTCGCAGGGCGCCGCGCCGCCGCCGAACAGTCCGCACCCCTGCAACGGAAGCGCCAGTGCCACGGCCGCCAGTGCCGGAATCCGCATCACAACGCCAAGCCCGCCCGGCCCATGGCCGCCGCCACCTGATCCCGGCGCGCTTCGGAAAGCCAGGTCAGCGGCAGGCGAATGCCTTTTCCTATTCGGTTCATGCGATTGAGCGCCCATTTTGCCGGTATCGGATTGGATTCCACGAACAATGCCTCATGCAACCCGCCCAGCGGCGCATCCAGCCGGGCGGCCTCCGCCGCGTCCCCGCTCAGCGCCGCGGCGCACATGGCCGCCATTGCCGCGGGAGCGATATTGGCCGTCACGGAAATCACGCCGTCGCCGCCGGCCAGCATGAACTCCCTGGCTGTCGCATCGTCGCCACTGAACAAAAGGAAATCCTGTCCGCAAACCGCTCTCAAGCGCGCCACCCTCCCCACTTCGCCGGAGGCCTCCTTGAAACCGCCGATCCCCGCGTTGGGCGCCAGCCGCCCAACGGTTTCCGGGATAAGGTCCACCGCCGTTCGGGCCGGCACATTGTAGAGGATAAGGGGCCGTTCCACGGCCTCGGCAATGGCCGTGAAGTGCCTGAACATGCCGTCCTGGGTAGGCTTGTTGTAATACGGGGCCACCACTAGGCAGGCGGCGATATCGGCATCGGCAACCGCTCTGGAAAGCGCGATCGTCTGCGCCGTGGAATTGGAACCGGTGCCGGCCACCACCGGAATCCGTCCGGCCGCCTGCCGGGCTGCGTAGCGGATCAGCCCGACGTGCTCTTGGTGATCCAGCGTCGCCGACTCGCCCGTGGTCCCGGCCACCACCAAGGCGGCCGTGCCCGATTCCAGGTGCCATTCGATCAGCCGGTCCACGGTCGCATAGTCCACAGCGCCGTCCGCGCTCATGGGCGTGACCAAAGCTACCAAGCTTCCCTTCATAACGATTGGGCATTTTATCCCGCGGCAGCCCAAGGATTTTCCGCCGCCGGTCCGCCGGGGCCGTTCGGCCCGGAACTCAATGCGAGCCACGCGCACCGGCGGACAGCCCCAAGCCTTCGTGTAAGCTAGCGGCGGCATGGCGAAAATGCTGGCGATCTCAACCCTGGGCCCGAAAGAAGACCTCTCGGCGCGCGAGCTTTGCGAGGTGGTCAGCGAGGCCGGAGGAGAGATCCGCGATGCCCGGATCACGGTTCTGGGAAGCAGCTTCGGCGCCCTGCTGCTGGTCGAGGGCAACTGGCACACCACCAACAAGGTGCGCGCCGCGGTGGAGCGCATGGCCAAGCGCGTCGGCTGCGGGATTTCGATCAGCGAAACCGTGCCGCGCGCGGATCAGGCGCCGGCAGCCCCTTATCACGTGGAGGCCGTGGCCTTGGAGCGGGAGAACCTAGTGCTGGCGCTGGTCAGCTTTTTCGCAAGGCGCGAACTGCCCATCGCCGAAGTCCACTCGCGGCGCTACAATGCCCCGAGCACGGGCGCGGCAATGCTTGCGGTGCGCCTAGAGGTGCATGTGCCGGGCGATGTGGGGATCGCAATGCTGCGCGAAGAATTCCATGACTTCTGCGACAAGAACAACTTGGATGCCGTGATCGAACCTATCCACGGCTAGCCCGCAAGGAGAAACCAATGAGCACAACTGAAATCGGCCAACCGGCGCCGGACTTCGATACCGCCAGCACCGCCGGGGGGCGGCAAACCCTAGGCGATCTGAAAGGACGCAAGCTGGTGCTTTATTTCTACCCCAAGGACAACACCACGGGATGCACGCTTGAGGGGCAAAACTTCCGCGATCTGCATGGGCAGTTCGAGGCCGCCAATGCCGTCGTGCTCGGCGTTTCGCGCGAGTCCATCCGCTCGCACGACAACTTCCGCGCCAAGCAGGGCTTTCCGTTCCACCTGCTGTCGGATCCGGATGAAACGCTCTGCAAGGCCTACGATGTAATGAAGCAAAAGAGCATGTACGGACGGCAGTACATGGGGGTGGAGCGCAGCACCTTCCTGATCGACGAGCAGGGCGTGCTGCGCCGGGAATGGCGCAAGGTGAAGGTTAAGGGGCACGCCAAGGAAGTGCTGGAGGCCGTCCGCGCCTTGTGAGCGCCCGCCCGCACCCAAGGGCGCAGCGCGCCGCCTGCGCGGCGCTGGCCCTGCTTTTAAGCGCGCATGCCCTGCCTGCCGGGGGCCAAGCGGGCCAAGGCCAAGACCTGCCCGATATGGGCAGCCTTGCGGATTCGGTGCTGACCAGCGCGGAGGAGCGCGAAATCGCCCTCAACGTGATGGAGCAGATCCGCCGCGCCGGCAAGCTGGTCGCCGCTCCGGAAATCAACGAGTACATTTCCGACGTGGGCAAGCGGCTGGCCTATCGGGCGCAGAACGGAGACCACCAGTTTCACTTTTTCGTGGTTCGGGACCCCTCCATCAACGCATTCGCGCTGCCGGGGGGTTATATCGGCGTCCATACCGGCCTTATCGAGGCGACGGCCAACGAGAGCGAGCTGGCCGGCGTGCTGGCGCACGAAATCGCCCACGTGACCCAGCGGCATATTTCACGCCGGATCCAGGCCATGCGGGGAAACGGCATCATGTCGATGGCCATGCTGGCGGGCGCCCTATTGGTGGGCGGCCTGCTGGGGGGAGGCGGCGAGATGATGCAGGGCGCGCTCATGGCCAGCCAGGGAATGGCCTTGCAGCAGCGCATCAACTTCACCCGCGCGCACGAGCATGAGGCCGACCGCATCGGAATCGGCACGCTGGCGGAAGCCGGCTTCGATCCGCGCGGCCTGCCGTCGTTCTTCGAGACCATGTCGCGCAAGGAATCGCTGGCTTCGGCGGCGATACCGGAAATACTGCGCACCCACCCGGTGGGCGTTAACCGCATCGCCGAAGCCCGCAGCCGCATTGCGCCGCAAATGATGCGGGAGGTGGACAGCAGCCTGAACTACTACCTCGCGCAAGCGCAGGCGCAGCTGCTTGACAGCGAAAACCCCGAGCTGGCGCTGCGCCGTTTCCGCTCCCGGCCGCTCACTGAAACTCCCGGCGATATCGGAAAGTTCTACGGCGAAGGGCTGGCGCTGCTGGAGGCCGGCCGGCCGGACGAGGCGCGGGAGGTGCTGCGCACGCTGCGGAAGGAACATCCCAATTCCATTCCGCTGCGCATCGCCGAGGCGCGCGCGGCGGCAGCGGCGGGGAACGCAACCGCGGCGAGACGCGCCTTCGAGGACGCGCTAAGGCTGTTTCCGGGCAACGTGAGCATTGCGCACCGTTATGCCGAAGTGCTGATTGCGGACGGCCAGGCGCCGGAGGCCCGCGAGCTGCTGCTGGAATACCTGATCGACGACAAGCTCAATCTTGAAACCACCTGGCTGCTGGCCCAGGCCAGCGGCGAGTCCGGCCAAGTGGCCGATGCCCACTATTTCATGGCCGAGTACGAACTGATGCGCCGCAATCTCAACGGCGCGCATGCCCAGCTTCAATTGGCGCTGAAAGCCGCCGAGCAGGCCGACGATGTGCGCCGCAGCCGAATCGAGGCGCGCCTTGAGCAGGTGGAACTGATGGGGGAGGGAGGCGAAAAGCGCAAGGAGCAGCAAGACGGTGACGAAGAAGAGGAATCGCCCAGCTGACCGGGCGGGAAAGGAGGTCGGTTCCTAGATCGTGAGTCGGTGACCGGCTCTCGTTGCACTGGGCATTTCGCACCACCTGCCGCGCATAACAGATCAAGGCGCTTCGATTCGCCCTCCGCTTGCCCCCTTCCTCCGGGAGACGCATGACTGCTTGCAGCTTGACCTGTATAGGTCAAGAATCATCCATGTAGCTTGCTTCGGCATCCTGCCTCCGATACTCCCGGAGGAAGGGGGCAAGCGGAGGGCTTGTGAGTGCCGACCCTTTTAGGGTCTGCGCCTGCCGAAGCCTCTTTGCGCGTTCCCCTCTCGCGGGCGTGTTGAAGCCACTGCCCGCCAATCGCTTGGCAAGCACAGCGTCTCCGCGAAAGGGGGGACGCGCAAACAGGCGGAATCGGAAACAGGGCGTTAGCCCGCATATTGCACCAAGCCGCTTGTTGCCTTCCTTGTTTTGCTGCTTAGTCAATATCTTATGCCCGGATTGCCTGCTTTCCGCCTAATGCGAAACGCGCATGCCGCGTTCCCGCTGGTCTTTTGCCCGCTTGCGCGCATAGGCTCGCTGCGCCATAGGCATAGCTATGCCTTCGCTCGCGAGCGCGCGGATGAAGCCATTCCCCGCCCCCCTTTTCCGGGAGTATCGGAGGCAGGATGCCGGAGCAAGCCCCATGGACGGGTTCATGCGTCTCCCGGAAAAGGGGGGGCGGGGAATGGCGGGGGGCAGGCAAATCCTGCGCGGGCTCCACGCCCCTTGGGGCAATATGCGGGTTAGGCGGCTTCGAGTTCGGGGCGGTAGTCGCCGGTGCGGGCGAGGCCGTTGAGGCGGGCGCGTTCGCCGAAAGCCCGCTGCGCTTCGGCAAGCCGATCTGCCTTGCCCCCCCACGCGGCCAATGCCGGCGCCTGAAGCGCGCGGCCGTACGAGAACGACATCTGCCAAGGATGCGGGCCGCGCGCGTTCATTGCGCTGAGATGCGCGGTTGCGTCCTCGGCCGACTGCCCGCCTGAAAGAAACGCGATGCCCGGCACGGCGGCGGGCACGTGCGCCTTGAGGACGCGCAGCGTGGCCTCCGCCACTTCGTCCACGCCCGCCTGGGCCGAACACTCGCTGCCCGACACCACCATGTTGGGCTTGAGAACGATGCCTTCCAGCTCCGCGCGATGGCGCTCCAGCTCATCGAAAACCTGATTCAGCACTTCCCCCGTGACCTGCTCGCACCGCGATATGGGATGCGGCCCGTCCATCAGCACTTCCGGCTCCACGATCGGCACCAAGCCCGCCTCCTGACACAAGGCGGCGTAGCGCGCCAGCGCATGGGCGTTGGCGTGGACGCAGTAATCGCTGGGCGCGCCCTCGCCAATCGCAATAACGGCCCGCCACTTGGCGAAGCGCGCGCCCAGACCGCGGTATTCGGCCAGACGCTGGCGCAATCCGTCCAACCCTTCGGTCACTTTCTCGCCCGGGAAGCCCGCCAGCGGCTTGGCGCCCTGATCGACCTTGATGCCCGGAATCATTCCGCGCGCCGAAAGGTATTTCGGCATCGGCTCGCCGTCCGGCATGGATTGACGCAAAGTTTCGTCGAACAGGATGACCCCGCTGATAAATTGCTCGGCCCCCGGCGTCGAAAACAGCATCGAGCGATAGTCGCGGCGCAGCGGCTCGGTGGATTCCACCCCTATGCTGGCGAAGCGCTTGCCGATTGTGGGCGCGCTCTCGTCGGCTGCCAGGATGCCCTTCCCCGGCGCCACCATGGCTTGCGCGGTTTCCGCGAGGCTGGCGTTGCTCATCTTGTCTTCTCCAATGGTTTTTCGTTGCCCTCGGCTAGTTTATTGCTTCCCGGTTCGCGCCGCCACCTCACTGACGAATTCGGGGTTTCATTTTGGACTAAAATAGTCCTTTTTCAGATGCAGCCGGGGCAAAGGCATGCTTAGAGTCAGCAGGCTTACCGACTACGGGACCATGATCCTGGGCTGTCTGGCGAAGCTAGACGGCGAATCGCTGTCCGCCAAGCGGATTGCCGAAGACACGCGGCTTAAGCTGCCCACCGCGCAAAAGCTGCTCAAGCAGCTGGCCGGACACGGCCTGGTGCAATCCGAGCGCGGCGCGCTGGGCGGCTACCGGCTGGCGCGCGCCGCCAGCGAAATCAATGCGGCGGAAATTCTCGAAGCGCTGGAGGGGCCGATGGCGCTCACCGAATGCAGCCACTCCGAAGGCCAGTGCGAGCTGGAGCCGTTTTGCAGCGTGGGGGGCGCATGGCGGCAGATCAATCGCGCCATTCGCGGGGCGCTCACCGAAGTCACGCTTACCGACCTGCGGCGGTCCGCGCCGGGATTTCATACCCGCAGACTGGCGGCGGAGTTCGGCGCGAGGATGGCGCCATGAATTTATTCTCCGACCGCCGCGCCGGGGCCGCGCGATGAGCGCCCCGGCCAGCCGCAACCCCGAAGTCCAAGAGCTTCTTCAACGCAAGTACCGCCATGGCTTCGTAACCGATATTGAGTCCGATACCCTGCCCCCGGGGCTCGATGAGGAGGTGGTCCGCGTGATTTCGGCGCGCAAGGAGGAGCCGGAATTTCTGCTGGATTGGCGGCTGCGCGCCTACCGCTATTGGCGCGAAGCCGCCGAGCCGTCCTGGGCCAAGCTGAAGATCCCTCCCATCGACTACCAGGCGATTTCCTACTACTCCGCGCCGGGGCCGGCCAAAGACGCGCCCAAGAGCCTGGACGAAGTGGACCCGCGGCTGCTGGAAACCTACGACAAGCTGGGCATTCCGCTGCATGAGCGGGCGCGGCTTGCGGGGGTGGCGGTGGACGCGGTGTTCGACAGCGTCTCGGTGGCCACCACCTTCAAGAGCCGCCTGGCCGAAGCGGGAGTGATCTTCTGCCCGTTCTCCGAAGCGGTGCGCGAGCACCCGGAACTGGTGCGGAAGTATCTCGGCAGCGTGGTGCCCTATCGCGACAACTACTTCGCGGCGCTGAATTCGGCCGTGTTCACCGACGGCTCCTTCGTCTATATTCCGAAAAACACCAAATGCCCCATGGAGCTATCCACGTATTTCCGCATCAACGAGCAAAACACGGGCCAGTTCGAACGCACGCTGATTATCGCCGACGAAGGCAGCGAGGTGAGCTACTTGGAAGGCTGCACCGCGCCGATGCGCGACGAGAACCAGTTGCATGCCGCAGTGGTGGAGCTGGTGGCGCTCAAGGACGCGAAGATCAAATACTCCACGGTGCAGAACTGGTATCCGGGCGATGAGCAGGGGCGCGGGGGCATCTACAACTTCGTGACCAAGCGCGGCGACTGCCGGGGCGAGAACTCGTCGATCTCCTGGACCCAGGTGGAAGCCGGCTCGGCCATCACCTGGAAATACCCCAGCTGCATCCTGCGCGGCGATCATTCCGCCGGCGAGTTCTACTCGGTGGCCGTCACCAATAATTTCCAGCAGGCCGACACCGGCACCAAGATGATCCATATCGGCCGCAATACCAGCAGCAATATCCTCAGCAAAGGGATTTCGGCAGGCCGCGCCCAGAATACCTACCGCGGCTTGGTGAAGGTGCTCCCGTGCGCCGAGGGCGCCCGCAACTTCACCCAGTGCGATTCGCTCTTGATCGGCCGCGACTGCGGCGCCCACACCTTCCCGCGCATGGAGATCGGCCATCCGCAGGCGGTGGTGGAGCACGAGGCCACCACCTCGCGCATCTCCGAAGACCAGCTTTTCTACTGCCGCCAGCGCGGCATTGGCGAGGAGGATGCCGTGAACCTGATCGTGAACGGCTTCTGCAAGCAGGTGTTCAACATGCTGCCGATGGAGTTCGCGGTGGAAGCCCAGGCGCTGATGAACGTGAGCCTGGAGGGCGCGATCGGATGA
The DNA here is from genome assembly GCA_965213995.1 of Gammaproteobacteria bacterium. Lineage (GTDB taxonomy): Bacteria > Pseudomonadota > Gammaproteobacteria > Steroidobacterales > Foliamicaceae > Foliamicus. Next base: position 459,247 of record OZ243929.1, read on the forward strand.
GGATAAGCCCGCCGTTCGGCCCCGAAGCGCTTTCGCCTGCCGGAAACGGGGCCGCCCCGTCCTCGAAAAGCGCATGAGCAAGCCTTTGCTGGATATTCGCGGCCTCAAGGTCAGCGTGGAGAACAAGGAAATCTTAAGCGGCCTGTCGCTTGAAGTGGGGCCGGGCGAAGTGCACGCCATCATGGGTCCGAACGGCGCCGGCAAAAGCACTCTGGCGCAAGCGCTGGCCGGCCGCGACGGCTACGGGATCAGCGGCGGCAGCGTGCTGTTCGGCGGCGAGGACCTGCTAGCCATGAGCCCGGAGGAGCGCGCCTGCAAGGGCTTGTTCCTCGGATTCCAGTATCCGGTGGAGATTCCGGGCGTGAGCAATATGTACCTGCTGCGCTCGGCCCTGAACGCGCAACGCAAAGCGTCAGGCCAGCCGGAAATCAACGCGGCGGAGTTCCTCAAGACGGCGCGCGGGGAAGCCTCCCGGCTCAAGCTCAAGCCCGAACTTCTCAAGCGCGGGGTTAACGAGGGCTTTTCCGGCGGCGAGAAGAAGCGCAACGAGATACTGCAGCTTGCGGTGCTCAAGCCGCGTCTGGCGGTGCTGGACGAAACCGATTCCGGGCTGGATATCGACGCGCTGAAAGTGGTGGCCTCGGGCATCGGCGCGCTGCGCGACGGCAAACGCGCCTTTGTGCTCATCACCCACTACGAGCGCATACTCAACCTGGTGTCGCCGGACAAAGTGCATGTGCTGGCCGGCGGCGCCATCGCCCGCTCGGGCGGTGCGGAGCTGGTGGCGGAACTGGAAGCTGATGGCTACGACGCGGTGCTGCGGGAAGCGGCATGACGGGAACGCTTGCCCAAATCGTGGTGCGCGCCGGGGAGCAATGCAAGAAGGTGGTTCGGGTGGACACGCCTTCGGACAAGGCCCAGGAGCATCGCCTGGATATACGCGTTGAGTCCGGCGGCGCGCTTGAACTTCAGGAGCTGCACCAAGCCAAGGCAGGCCAAGGCGAAGGCGCCATTCGGATTGAATCCAACGGTTCGCTTGAGTTTCAGGAGCAGTGGCAAGGGGGCGCCCGCGGGGCCGGCCTCCTGATGCAGGTCCGCGTGGCGCTGGAAGCCGGAGCGAAGCTGCGCCATGTGGCCGTGGTCGATTTCGGAGGACGGGGGAAGCTGGATTTTGACCGAAGGGCCGAGCTTGCGGAAGGAGCCGAACTCGCCTACACGCGGGTGGGGGCAGCCGGAACGGCGCGGCCCGAAATCGAGCCTTGGGAGGGATGGGGAGCGGGCGCGCCGGCGGACGAGGAGCTTCTTGTTGTTTCGATGAACGGCGCCCGCGCCCGCTTCCGGCACCATGCGCTGATGATCGTCGAGCCAGGCCGGACAGCCTCGCTGGACCTCAAGATGGATCACCGCGCCGGCCATGCCGTCAGCGAGAGCCTCTGCCGCTGCATTCTGGGCGCCAATAGCCAAGGCCGCTTCGCAGGCCGGATAGCGATTGCGCCGGAGGGCCAGGGCGCGAACGCCCGAATGCGCAATGACAATCTTCTTCTGGACCAAAGCGCGCATATCGAAACCCAACCGGAACTTGAGGTGCATGCGGACGAAGTGCAATGCGCGCATGGCGCAGCCACCGGCGCGCTCGATAAGGCAGCGCTGTTCTACCTCAGGGCCCGCGGGCTTTCCCCGCAGCAAGCCCGCGCCATGCTCGTGCGGGCCTTCGCCTCGGGCATCACCGAGGCCATCGAGCTGGCCGAATCGCGGGCGATGACCACCGCCATGCTGAGCCAGGCGCTCGACGGCGCGCGGCAACGCGGATTGGCGGCCTGAGCCCGATGAGCGCCGCTGCTGAAATATTCCCGCGCCCTGCGCAAGCAACCCGCAGTGCCGATCTGCGGGCCGATTTTCCGGCGCTGGCGACGCAGGTGAACGGCAAGCCTCTGGCCTACCTGGACAACGCCGCCTCCACGCAGCGTCCGCAGCCCGTGATGGATGCGCTGCGCCGCTACGAAGTGGAAATGCACGCCAACGTCCACCGCGGCCTGCACGCGCGCTCGGACCAGGCCACCGCAGCCTTCGAAGGCGCAAGGAAACGAACCTGCGCGTGGCTCAATGCCGCCTCGGCGGAAGAGATCGTGTTCACCCGGGGCGCCACCGAGTCGATCAACCTGGTGGCCCGCTGCATGGACGCGCGCATGGGCGCGGATTCGGAAATCCTGCTCACGCAGATGGAGCACCACTCCAATATCGTGCCCTGGCAGCAGCTTTGCGAACGCACCGGGGCGCGCATTCGGGTGGCGCCGGTGCTGGATTCCGGAGCGCTAGACCTCAAGGCATTCGGGCGGCTGGTCAGCCGCAACCTCAAGCTGATCGCCGTCGCCCATGTTTCCAACGCCATGGGCGTGGTCAATCCGGTGGCGGAAATCTGCCGGATGGCGAGGCAGGCGGGCGTGCCGGTGCTTATCGACGGCGCCCAGGCCGCAGGGCATATTCCGCTGGATGTGCAGGATTTGGGCTGCGATTTCTACGTCCTTTCCGGCCACAAGATGTACGCGCCCACCGGCATCGGCGCGCTCTACGCGCGGCGCCCTTGGCTTGAATCGCTGCCGCCGTTCCTAGGCGGCGGCGAGATGATCCTGGAAGTGCGCTTCGACGGCACCCGCTACAACGCGCCGCCGCACAAGTTCGAGGCCGGCACGCCCAATATTTCGGGCGCCATCGCGCTGGGCGCGGCCATGGATTACCTTGCGGCGCATGGGCTTGAGCGTCTGGCTGCGATCGAACACGAATTGCTGGAATACGCCACCGAACGGCTGGGCGGCATTCCCGGATTGCGGATCATCGGCACCGCCGCGCCCAAATCGGCGGTGGTTTCGTTCGTGATGGAAGATATCCACCCGCACGACCTCGGCACCATCCTGGACCATGAAGGCGTGGCCATACGGGCGGGCCATCACTGCGCCATGCCGCTGATGGACCGCTTCGGCGTGCCGGGAACCTCGCGCGCCTCGTTCGCCTTCTACAACACGGGCGATGAAATCGACCGCTTAGCGGACGGGATCGAAACGGCGCGCAAGCTGTTTGGATGACATGACGGGCAGCGAACTGCAAAGCCTCTATCAGCGCACCGTGCTGGAGCACTGCCGCTCGCCGAGGAACTTCCGCGCCCTCGACTGCCCCGACCATGTGGCCCAGGGCTTCAATCCGCTTTGCGGCGACAAGGTCACCGTGTACCTGCGGGAAGGAGGCGCTGAAGGCGTGCCGCTTTCCGGGAAAACCGGGCGCTCCGCAAGCGCTGCGGCGCCCGCGCGCCAAGAGCAAAGAGATGCGCCCGCCATCCTTGTCGCGGAAATCAGCTTCGAGGCCGAAGGCTGCGCCATTTGCCTGGCCTCCGCGTCGATGATGACGGAACTGCTCAAGGGCGCTGCGGAAAGCGAAGCGCGGCAGCGCGCCGGACAGGTGCTGGCGGCGTTCGCGCCGGAAACGGAGAACGGCCTCGACGGCCTAGGCGATATCGCGGCCTTGGGCAGCGTTCGCGCCTACCCTTCCCGCATCCGCTGCGTGACGCTGCCGTGGCGCACCTTCACCGCCGCGCTCGACGGCGACACCGGCGCCGTGAGCACCGAATAGCCATGTTCGGCAATCAGAGCGAACCCGTCACGCTGACCCGCGATTGCAAGGCAGTCATCATCCCGGCCGGCGAGGAGGCCCGCCTGCATGCCGGACAGCTCGTGTTCATCACCCAATCGCTAGGCGGCAGCTTCACGGTGTATGTGGACGGCTGGCTGTACCGCATTGCCGGCATGGACGCGGACGCGCTCGGCAAGAAGCCCGCCGAGCCGCCGAAACTGCCGGACAACGCCGGCGATTCGGATGTGGAGGCGCTGGTGTGGGAGCAGATGAAGACCTGCTACGATCCTGAAATCCCGGTCAATATCGTTGACTTGGGCTTAGTGTATTCCTGCGAGGTCAAGACCCGTAAAAACGGCAAGCGCAACGTATCGGTGGAAATGACGCTCACCGCGCCGGGCTGCGGCATGGGCGAAATCCTCGTGGAGGATGTGCGCGAAAAAATCACCCTGATCCCCACCATCGGCGATGTGGCCGTCGACCTCGTCTTCGACCCGCCTTGGAACCAGAGCATGATGTCCGAGGCCGCCCAGCTCCAAGCCGGCCTGCTGTAGCCCGCTCAGCGGCGGGCGCAGCCGCAGCCAAGGCAACTGCCGGCGCGTTGCCGGCATCTACAGGCGCGCCGACCCGGCAAGCGGCGAGGATTGCGCCGCCGCGATAAAAAGATCGGCGCAAGACTGCGGCTCGGTCACCATGGCATCGTGGCCGGTCTTGAGCTCCGCGTAGCGCCAGCCCGGGTGCTCCTGCGCGTACTTCGCATGAACGCTGAGACCGCCCGGCAGGGCCGGCTCGGTGCAGCGGATGAAGGTGCAGGGCAGGCCTTCCTCGCCGCCATTTTCGAACTTCACCGGATCAAGCCATGTTTTCAGCGGATGCGGCGTCAGCCTGCGGTTGACCCAAGCCGCCACCTCGGCCGGTTCCGGCGGAATGCCGAAGCGCTCGGCGGAAAAGCCCGCGAGGTAATGGCCGTCCGGCGACATGCGCCGCAGCTGCTCCTCATTAGCGGCGATTTCCTCCGCGCTGAGATCGCGGCGCGCCGTGAGCATGCTGTCACCGTGGCGCGGCACGACCGCATCAAGGTAAACCAGGTGGCGCAAGCGATTCCTAGCCCGGTCGGCCACACCGGAAATCACCATTCCGCCGAAGGAATGGCCCACCAGCACCACGTCTTCCAGTTCTTCCCATTCCAGCACGTTGGCGATATCAGTAATGTGCGTGTCCAGCCCGATATCGGGCTCCAGCAAATGGGAACGCTCGCCGCAACCCGTGAGTGTGGGCGTAAATACCTGGTGTCCCTGGCCGGCCAGGATATCGCGCACGAATTTCCAGCACCAGCCGCCATGGCCGGTGCCATGCACCAGCACGAACCGTACACTGTCCTCGGGCCTTTCCTGCGCCGCCACGCCCTGCATGCCCGCTGCGGCGACCGCCGCGCCCCCGATAAAAGCCCTACGTGTTGCCGATGCCACGCTCGCTCCTCCGATCCAACTGGCCTCTCCTGACCAGCCACATTACCACCAGTGCCGCCTGAAGCCACGCCGAAGCGGCGCCGACCGCCAGATTCACCGTCGGTTCCTGAAGGGCAATAGGCGAAAAAAGCAGGTGCAGCCCGAAGCCGCCCATCGACGCTTCGGCCCCCGCCAGCGCGCCCGGAAGGAAAAGCCCAAGCACCAGCCACGATGCCAGCGCCGCCAGTTCCGGCCAGCGCTTGACCCGGCCGGACAGCACCAGAAAAAGGATGCCCATGTCGCGCGCAACGAATCCGAGCAGGCTGAAAACCCAGAAATTAAGCTGAAAGAATCCGTATTCGCCGGACTCGTGGAACGCCCCGGAAACCAGATGCGCAACGGCGGCAGCCGCCGCCAGCGCAGCGATCAGCAGCCATGCGGGGGCGTTTCGCAAGCTGGGCGCGGACAAAAATTCGCGGGCGCTTCTCCGCTCCACGCGCTCCGCCACGCCCCACAGATACGCGGCGCCCGCAAGCGTCAGCAACAAGGTTGAGGTGGCGACCCGCCCGGGGGCATCGGCTTCAAACGGGCCGCCGGCTTCAAACAATGCAAATTGCGCGGACTCCCCGGTGCCGTATGCCATGCCGGCCCACCAGAGCCCCGCGCCCAGGCTCACCACGACGGCCTCGAATGCGAACAGGCGCCCGCTCAAGGTCTCACGAGCCGCGCACCAGCACCAGCAGGCCGCAAACGCCACAAAAGCCAGCCCGCTCAGCATCCAGAAAGCATCGTTTTGCATCGGCAAAAAACCGAACCACAGCGCCGCCGACCAATCATCAGCAACCCCGGGAGGAGGCCGGGAGTTCTGTAGGAGCGCAAGCGGTCCGATCAGCAGCAAGGAAAGTAGAATCGCAACGACAAAGGAACGGCCGCGAGCCGCCCTGGAGCGATCGCAGTTGCGGATCGCCAGCGCCAAGGCAAGGAAACGCGCAAACAGGTTGGCGCAAATCATCAGCCAGGCATCCAGCGGGAAGGCGGCGCGATGGTGCGCAACGAATTCCGCTAACTGCTCGACCGACAAACCAAGCACCGCGCTGTCGCCCAGATACACGCCCATCCCCCAGCAAATCAACGCGCACAGCGCCGCCAAGTCCGTCAGGCCGGTGGCGCCAAAAGCCTTTCCCAGCATCATTTGCGCGGGACTTAGGGCGGACATCCGCTGGCGCTGCCAAGTGTGGCGGGCATGCTCTTCGGCGATCGCCCCGACAATGCGAATGGGCGTCACAACAAAGCTGAAAATCCCGAAGGCCACCGCCCCCGTGCGCCCGAGGGCGGACCAGCCCCAAGCCAGCTGGATGCACCAGGCCACGCCGGCGGACAAAAGAAGCGTAATGACGAGCCGCAGCGGCGTGGCTTCCGCGCGCCAGCCGCGCAGAAGCTCGGGGTTCAGCCGGGCCAGCAACTCAGTCATGGCCTTGCGGGCGGGCCTGCTCGCGCATCCGCCGATACACGTCCCGCAGGCTGCCCGGCGCCATCCCGCTTTGCTGCGGCAGGGCAGCGCCCTCTTCCATCACCACTAGATCGGTGGCGTACTCCTCCAGTTCCGCGAGTATGTGCGACGAAACCAGCACCGCGCGGCCTTCGGTCCGCAGCTTGCCAAGCCGGGCCGCGAGCCGCTCGCGGTTATCGGGATCCAGCCCCGAAGCCGGCTCGTCCAACAACAGCAGCGGCGGTCGCGACACCTCCACCTCGGCCATGGCCAGCAACTGCCGCTGCCCGCGCGACAGCGAATCCAGCTCCTTGTCCAAGAGATCGGCGACCATGCACTCCTCGGCCACCTCCTCGATCGCCTCCCGGCGCACGGCTGGCTGCAATAACTCCGGGAATGCGCGGGCCCGCGATTGGGCTGCGTATTCCATGCTCTGGCGGGCCGTCAAACCTGAAAACAGCCCGTAGTGCTCGGAAAGATAGCCGGTCCGAGCGCGGTGCCGACGAAGATCGCTGCGAATATCGCCGCCATCACGCAAGACGCTTCCCGCCTGAAGCTCAAACAGGCCCGCGAGACAGTGGATCAGCGTGGTCTTGCCGGCGCCGTTGGGCCCCGCCAGCGCAACAATGCTGCCGGATGCTATCCGCACGCTGGCCTGATGAACCGCAGGGCGGCTCTGCCCCCAGTAATTGAAGGAAACGTTCTCCGCTACGAGCATGGAACCGTCCACAGCCGCTCGTTACCGCAATAATCCAATGACGCGGCTGAAAGCGAAACTCAATAGGCCGCGCATGCTCCGCACAGGTAGTAGTAGCCTCGCGGATCATTGAATCGCGCCAGCCGGTCCAGTTCGGCATTGATGACCTGGCGCGCCTGCTGCACGGTTTCCATAAAGCGGTCCGGTTCCGGGCGGAAACCCAGCCGATACCGGATCTGCGCCCACCGAATCTGGACCAGGCTGGCGAAGCCGCTAAAAAAGGGCCGTTTGCGCTTCAGGCGCAGAGTGCCGTGCTTCCCTTCCTCCAAGCCGGCCAAGGCGGCAGCGCTGGCGATCGCATCTTCCACAGTGCCGATTTGATCGACCAAACTGTGCGATGCGGCATCCGAGCCGATCCAGACCCGGCCACGTCCAATCGCATCGACTTCCTCAAAGCTCAGGCCCCGCCCCTTCGACACATGGCCGACGAAACGGTCGTAGATCCGGCCGATAAGGGAATCCACCTGCCTGCGCGCGCCGTCCGGCAAATCCCTGTCAACCAGCGTGTGCTCCGACAGCGGCGTGGTCCCGATCCCGTCTTCGCTCAGTCCCAGCCGGTCCAGCAGCCTCGGCGCGGTGAACAGCACGGTTCCCACGCCTATCGATCCGGTAATAGTTCCCGGATAAGCCCATATCTCATCGGCTTCGGCGGAGATGTAGTAACCGCCGGAGGCGGCCACCGAACTCATCGACACCACCACCGGCTTGCCGGCCTGGCTGACTGTGGAGACGGCGGCGGAGATCACTTCCGATGCGAAGGCGCTTCCGCCGGGGCTATCAACCTGAAGCACGAGCGCCTTGATATCGTCTTCTTCGGCGGCGTGGCGGACCAGCTTGGCGATGCTGTCGCCGGCAGCGGTGCCGGGCGGCGCGCTGCCGTCAGTGATCGCTCCCGCCACGGTCACCACCGCAACGTTGTTCTCGTCGTCCTTGTAGGGCGGATTTTCCCGGTCGGCCGTGACCAGGTAGTCGGCGAAGGACACGCGGTTGTAGTCCCCGTTCTCCTCATCGCCGAACCGCTCTTCCATATGCGCGAAAAATTTCTCGTCATTTTGAATGAAGTCCACCAGACCAGCTTCCAGATTCACCTTGGCCAGATCGCCTTCCACCGCTTCCAGGGCTTCGGTGAGGCTTTCCGCGTAGCGATCGAGGGCATCCGGCTCAAGTCCGCGCGCCTCGGTCACCTCGCGCTGGTATTCGTTCCAAAGGGCACCCAGCCACTGCTCGGCGCTTTCGCGGTCCTCGTCGGACATGCTGTCGCGGAAATAGGGTTCCACGAACGATTTGTACTCGCCCACCCGGAACACATGGGCGTCAATATCGAGTTTCCGCAACGCCTCCGCGAAATACAGCCGCCAGCGGCCTAAGCCGCTTATGTCCACGCCGCCCATATCATGCAGGTGGACTTCGTCGGATTGCGCGGCAAGAAAGTAATCGGCCTGGTTGTAGGAGCGCGAATAGCTAATGATCGGCTTGCCGGACTCGCGGAAATCGCGCATGGCGGCGGCGATATCCTGCAGCTTGGTGAGCCCGCCCCCGGCAAGCCCCTCCGTATCCAGCCGCACCGCGACGATCCGCTCGTCCTCGGCGGCATGGCGCAGCGCGCGAACCACATCCCGCACCAGCGTCTCGGGCGCTGCTTCGTCGCTCATGCGCTGCAGCTCGATATCCAGCTCGCTGCCCTGAAGCTCATGCACGAGCGCACCCGACGGATTCAGCAGCAAAACGGATCCGTCAGTAACGCGCGCCGGGGCGCTGCCGGAACCTAGCGCCGCCAGCAAAGCCGCGAACACCGTAATCATCAACAGCAGATGCACGACCTTGCGAAAGCCGTCAACTCCCGCCCACAAGAACCGAAAAATCCTGCCCAGCATCGCTAAACGCTCCTCTTCACAACGCCCCGCCTAGTGTACAGCGAACGCCCCCGCCTCTTTGCGCGCTTGCCTCTCGCGCGCAAGCGCTTCGATTCCGCCCCCCTTCCCGCGAAGGGTGCTTCGAGTTCGCCCTCTTGTGTGCTTGCCTTTCGAGGGAGACACCATCCTTGGCTCGGTTCCGCCATCCATGGCTCCAACGCTCCCTCGAAAGGCAAGCACACAAGAGGGCTGCCGTGGGAGCATTCCCCAAGGATTCGCTCTTCGCACAGCCCTCTGCTTGCGGGGTGCTGCCCTCTTAGGGTCTGCAACCACCGGAGCCTCTTTGCGCGTTCTCCTCTCGCGGGAGTGTCGGCGACAGGGATGTCGCCGCCAAGCCCCATGGATGGGTTCATGCGTCTCCCGCGAGAGGAAAACGCGCAAAGAGGCGAACCCGGAGCGCCCTTCACGGGAAGCAAGGGCAAATGGAAGCGATAGTTCTGCATTCAGCCGGTGTAGCGGACGCGGTACACGACGCCGCGATGATCGTCGCTGATGAGCAGGTGGCCGTCGGGCGTTTGCAGCACGTAGGCAGGCCGCCCCAGGGTTTCCTGGCCGCGCAGCCAGCCTTGGGCGAACGGCTCGTAGCTCAGCACCTTGTCATCCTCAATTTCCAGCATCATCACGCGATAGCCGATTTTCTCGCTGCGGTTCCAGCTGCCGTGCTCAGCGATAAAGAGGCGCCCCTTGTAGTCGGAAGGAAAAGCGTCCCCGGTATAGAACTCCAGCCCCACCGGCGCAACATGCGGCCCCAGTTCCTGCGCGGGAGGCGCCGCCTCGGCGCATTCGCCTAGCGCGGCCCATTTCGGATCCGGATCGGGGATAGCGGTTCCGTGGCAGAAGGGAAAGCCGAAATGCATGCCTGCGCGCGGCGCATGATTGAGCTCGCAAGGCGGGATATCGTCGCCCATCAAGTCGCGCCCGTTCTCAGTGAACCACAGCTCGCCGGTATCCGGATGAAACGCCAAGCCCACGCTGTTGCGAACCCCGCGCGCCCACACTTCCCGCGTCCCGCCCTGCGGCGGGATGCGGTCGATCGTGGCATAGCTGTCGCAAACATTGCAGGGCGCGCCTTGGGCCACGTAAAGCCAGCCATCGGGCGCGAAGCCAATGGCGCGCCAGCCGTGGTGGCGGGCCGTGGGCATGCCGTCGTGGAACACTCTAGGAGGATTGGATTGTCCCAGTCGCTCCTCCGCGTTCTGGTATTCCAGAATCCGATGTATTTCGGCCACGAACAGCGAGGAGCCGCGCACCGCCACGCCGTTCGGATCAATCAGGCCCGTTGCGAACTCAATGATCTCCTGGCCCGGACCGCCCGGGTCGCGCACGGCATAGACCTTGCCCAAGCGCCGGGTGCCGATAAACAGCGTGCCGTTCGCTCCAATCGCTAGCCCGCGGGCGCTTCTGACTCCGGTGACATATTCCTCAATCACGAAACCGTCCGGCAACTCAATGGCGCCGATATCGAAATCCGCTCGAACCGGGCTCGTGCCTGCGAAAAGCAATACCAGCAGGGAGAAGGCAAAAATATTTTTCAATTTCATGTTTCAATCATCCAAAGTGAAAGCGCGGGCCAAAAAGCGACCAGCAGCACTGCGGCAAACAGCACGAGCAGAAACGGCAGGCTGGCCGCATAAACGCGCACGATCGGCTGCCCGAACCGGTAGCTGGCGATAAACAGGTTAAGCCCCACCGGCGGCGTGAGGTAGCCGAGCTGCATCGTGGCCAGGAAAATAATGCCCAAATGCACCGGATGCACATCGAATTGCTGGGCAATCGGCAGGATCAGCGGCACCACTAGGACAATGGCCGAGAAGATATCGAGGAACGCGCCCAGGATCAGCAGGAACACCAGCAGCGCCAGCAGGAACGACAGGGGGCCTGCCACCACCTCGCCGATCACGGACAGCAGGCGCTGGGGCACTTCCGCGTCGATCATCAGGTTGGTGGAAGCGAGCGAGACGGCCAGAATCAGCATGATGCCGCCCACCAGAGTCATGGACTCGCGAATGATTCCCGGCAGCCGCGAAAGGGGGATGGCCCGGCGGATGAAGACCTCGGCGGCAAGCACGTAGAGGGCGGTAACCGCAGCGGCCTCCGAAATGGCGAAATAGCCCGAATAGATGCCGCCCAGCACAATGAACGGCAGCGGCAGCTCCCAGCCGGCGGCTTTCACCGCGCCAGCCACTTGGCGCCAGCTGAAGCTCGCCAGAGGCTGGCGTTCGCTGCGGTTGACCCACAGGCAGTAAGCCGACAGCAGCGCGATCATGAGCAAGCCCGGCAGGATGCCGGCCCGGAACAGCGAATCGATTCGGGTTTCGGACACCACGCCGTAGAGGATTAGCGGCAAGGAGGGCGCGAACAGCAGCCCCAAGCTGCCGCCGGTGGTGACTAGGCCGAGCGAAAAACCCTCCGGATAGCGCGCCTGCTTCAACGCCGGATAGAGCAATGCGCCCATCGCGATAATGGTGACGCCGGATGCGCCGGTGAACGCGGTGAACAACGCGCAAACAGCCAGCGCGAACACTGCCAGCCCGCCAGGCATCCACCCCATCAGCGCCTCGCTGAGGCGCACCAGCAATTTCGGCGCGGGACTCTCCGCCAGCACATAGCCGGCGAAGCAGAACAGCGGAATCGCGATCAGCGTGGGCAGGGTGGCCACGCCGAGAATCTCTATGGCGATGGATCCTAACGGCACATCGGCCTGAAGGTAGCCGATGATCGCCCCGCTTGCGATCACGGCGAACAAGGGCGCCCCGAATACCGCCAGCAGCGCAAGAAGAATCCAGTGCATGGCGCTCAGGCGTCCCCGGCGCGCGGCGCCGGGTCGGCGCCTCCAGCCAATCGCCCATGACGTATCAGCGAGACGGCGTGCGAACCGTGGGCCGCTGCCATGGCCGCAAAAGCCGACGGCACGATCGATTCGAACAGCCAGCGCGGAGCATCGCCAACGGTTGTCTCGCCATAGTCCATGCTTCCGAGCCAGAAGGATCCGGTAATGAGCAGCAAGGCCGCGCACACCAGCATGGCAAAGCTCTGGGCGGCGACCGCGGCCCACCGGCGGAGCGAAGCGCCCAGCAGGTGCGACAACGCATCAATAGTGATGTGGCGGCTTTTGAGGCTGGCGACCATGGCTCCCAGCATGGCGACCCACAAGACCAGCCACTCGAGCAGTTCTTCAGTATGCGGAATGGATGCGCGAAAAGCGTTGCGCGAGATAATCTGCGCCGCCGCCAGTAGCAGCATGGCGCCCAAGCAGGCCGCAAGCAGGCCGGTCAGCGCGCCTTGGGCATACATCGTGGCGCGCCCGGGCGCCGGTTCCCGCCTATATCGGCGCATCGGCGCGTTCACTCTGGCTCGTGGCAGCGGTCGCGCGTTCGGGTTCAGCCCGCACCTTGAGCGGCGCGGAACTCCGCCAGCAACGCCATGATCCGCTGATGCAGCTCCGCCGACATGTCCGCCTCGCGCACCAGTTCAGGATACCTGCCGGAAAACGCCAGCCGCCATCGCTCAACCTCCTCCGGCGGAGGCTGAAGGTATTCGAGGCCGGCATTTCTGAGCGCCTGGCTGGCGGCAGCGTTTTCCTCCGCGTCGCGGCGGTCGAGGCCGGCCGCAAGCCGGGTGAACGCGCGCCGCACGATGGACTGGTTCCCGGCGGTCAACCGTTCGAATGCCCGCCTATCCATGGCGAGAAGGCCGTAGGCGAAAACCAATGGAAAATCAGTGACATAACGTATTCTAGTATGCCATTGAAGCAGAATTGCGCCGGATGGCGGCCCCACAACCACATCGACAATGCCCGTCTGAAGGCTCACCAGGACATCGGAAATCGGCAATTCCAGCGGAGCGAGACCCACCAAGCGCATGGCGCTAAAACCGATGTCATCGCCTTTCGGCACCCATATCTTGAGGCCCCTGGCGTCTTCCAGCCTGACCACCGGATTTTCCGTTGACATGATTCGGGCAAAACCTAGGCTCGCGAAGCCGAAAGACTCAAAGCCCTTGGCGCGCAGGCCGTCGGCAATCATCGAGTCGATGCGGCTGCGCACAAAAAGCATCTCCTCCCTGGAGCGGAACAGCAAGGGAAGTCCGTACTGCAGCATCTCGGGATACACGCCCGCCAGCGCGCTGGACGTAAGCACAGCGCCCTGCAGTTGGCGACCGCGAATCTTGCGCAAAACCCTCAGATCGTCCCCTTGCGTGCCTCCGCCGTAAAACTTCACCTGCACCTGCCCGCCCGTGCGCTCCCCGATCTCGGCCGCGGCCGCGCGCATGTCCCGCATCCACGACGACCCCTCCGGAGCCACGGTGGCGATCTTCAGTGTCTGCGCGCCGCACGGCGCCGCCAGCAGCAAAGCCGACAGCAAAACCAAGCCGCAGCGCTTGACAAGCAAATCAGAAGTATTCATCGGCCGAACCCAATAATTCCTGCGCGTCGCTTTTGGCAAGATTGTTGAACAGCGTGAGTCCCGGCTGCTCCGTCTCGGCTTCCATCACCTCTTTCAACAAGCTGTCGTGCAATTCGCGGTCGTAGAGCAACCGGGCGCAATTTCGGGCATATTCCACCTGCACACTTAGATCCTTGCGCCCGGTGATCCGCAGAGCTTGCTCGAAGTGGCGCATTCCTGCTTCCGGAGCGCCCCCCAGGGATGCCGGCCTCAGGCATTGCAAAATGCCCATGTACATATGCGCGCGACCCCTTATCGGCATCGGCGCCATGGCCAGCAAGCGCTCCAAGGCCGCCTGAAGCCGCGGGAGCTGCACCAGCGCTTCGTAGTCGGCGCGGGCCTGCACCCAGGCGAGATAGCCGATCACATAGTCGTACAGGGCCTGGGCCTTGGCGGCGGGGAATGCGCCCAAGCGTGCCTCATACTCCTGGAAGCTCAGTGGCCCCAAGCCGCAGCCGGCGCTGTCGGCCACGCACAGAGCCCTCTTTCCATAGTGGTAGGCGCGCCCGGTGAGCTTGCGTGCCCGCGCCGGGTCGTTGACGAACACCACGCCGTATGCGGCGTATAGCTGCGCTGCGGAACCCAGCACCGCAGGGCTTGCGTCTCCTGCCGCCAGACTGTCGATGACGATCAGCAGCGTAGGCGTGGCCTCGCGCACCAGTTCCGGGTCGTCTTGCTCCAATACGGCGGCGCCCAATTGCTCGGTGAGGCCGCCGGTGGCGGAACGGATCAACGAGCCGCAGCCCGCGAGACCGATGGCCGCAATAACGATTCCCAACCATCCGCCCGCAAGGCCCGGGAGGATTCGAGGAACTGCCGGACCGGCGGGAATCACAGCTTTTCGCGGATCCTCGCGCTCCTGCCGCGCCGCTCGCGAAGGTAGTAGAGCTTAGCGCGGCGAACGTCGCCGCGGCGCTTGACCTCGATCCCGGCGATCATCGGGCTATGGGTCTGAAACACCCGTTCGACCCCTTCGCCATGGGAAATCTTGCGCACCGTAAAGGATGAATTCAGCCCGCGGTTGCGCTTCGCGATCACCACGCCTTCAAAGGCCTGCAGACGTTCACGCTGCCCTTCGCGCACGCGCACCTGCACCACCAGCGTGTCCCCCGGCGAAAACTCCGGAAGATCCGTGCGGACTTGCGCCGCTTCCAGTTCCTGAATCAGATTGCTCATGGTCTTACTGCCTATATTCTAATGTTCTGTGCCGGCTTCGCTACGGGCGCGGCAAGCCGCGCCCCCGGCTTCGGCCTGAAATTCCGCCAAGAGCCGGCGTTCCTGATCATTCAAGCGCCGATCCTCCAGCAATTCGGGTCGCCGCATCCAAGTGCGCCCCAGCGCCTGTTTCAGCCGCCAGGCGCGAACCTTGCCATGGTCTCCGCCCAGCAGCACTTCGGGCGCCGCCCGCCCTTCCACTATGGGGGGACGAGTGTACTGCGGAAAATCCAGAAGTCCCGAAGAAAATGAATCCTGTTCCGCGGAACGCTCGTCGCCGAGCGCGCCTGGCAGCAGCCTGACGACTGCGTCGATCACCACGCAGGCAGCCAGTTCCCCGCCGCTTAAGACAAAATCTCCCAAGGATAATTCCTCATCGGCCTCCAGTTCCACGGCCCTTTCGTCGAAACCCTCGTAGCGCCCCGCCACCAGGATCATCCCGGAGGCAGCAGACAGTCCGCGCGCGCGTTTTTGGGTGAGCCGCTTTCCTTGGGGCGTAAGAAAAATCACCGGCGCGCCGGCCGGCGCATCGGCGCGGGCGGCGCGAACCGCCGCCAGCAGGGGCTCCGGCCGAAGAATCATGCCGGGGCCGCCGCCATAGGGACGGTCATCCACGCTGCGATGCGGATCGTTGGCAAAGTCACGCGGGTTCACGCAGCGAAGCGAGGCAACGCCGGCCTCAAAGGCGCGCCCGCATACCCCGCTCTGGAAGGCGCCGAGCACCATGCCGGGATGCAGGCAAATGGCGGTGATCTGCATGACGCGGCCCCGCCTGCGCTAGAACGAAGCGTCCCAGTCCACGGTCAGGCAGCCCTCTTCCAGGTTCACCTCCTGCACGCGACTACCAGGCAGAAACGGAATCAACCTGCGCCGCTCGCCCTGCACGATCAGCACGTCGTTAGCGCCGGTAGCCATCAGCCCGGCCACATCGCCCAAGCGCTCGCCATCGAGATTGCGCACCTCCAAGCCTTCCAAATCGGCCCAGTACCATTCGTCCGCGTCGGTGGCCGGCAGAGCGGAGCGACGGATCCGGATTTCCGCACCCTTGAGCGCTTCCGCGTCCTCGCGGGTATCGACGTTCTCAAGCTGGCAGGCCAGCCCGTTGCCGATGGAGCGAAGGCTCCGCAAAGTCACCTCCCGGCGCTGATCATTCACAACGAGAATCCAGTCGCGGTAATTCTGAAGCTGTTCCGGAGGGTCGGCATAGGAAACCACCCGCAACCAGCCCAACAGTCCGTGCGCCGCGCCCAAGCGGCCCATAGCGATCGTTATCGCCTTGCGGGAAGCGTCCTGAGGCTGTTCCGTCTCAGCCTGAGCCCTTTTCCGTCTGACTGGCATCTTCGCCATCTTGCTGGTCGCCGCCGGCCGGCGCGGCTTCTTCGCTTTCGCCGGGGGCGGCCGCCGCTGCCTTTGCTTCGTCTTCGACCGCCGGCTCCTCGTCAACGGAGCGGGCTTTGGATGCCTCCGCCTCTTTCGGCTCTGTCTCGCCTTCGGCTGGTTGCTCGCTAGCGGCTTCCTTCGGCGGCGCTTCAACGGCAACAGCGCCTTCCATGCGTCGGCGGCGGATCAGTTGCCGCACTTTATCGGAAGGCCGGGCACCCTGCCCCAGCCAGTAATCCACGCGGTCGAGTTCAAGCCTGAGGGACTGCTCGCCGCCAGTGGCGATCGGATTGTAGAAACCGAGCCGCTCGATAAACCGCCCGTTGCGCTTATTGCGCCGGTCGGTCACGACAATGTGATAGAAGGGCCGTTTTTTGGCCCCATGCCGGGATAGCCGAATGCCTACCATGGAAAGTGATCCCGCGGTCGCGCCGCTCTCTACTAAGGGCTTAATTGTACCAAAGATGGCGGCGCAACCTCCATGCCGGCCCTGACACAGACGCGGGCTGAGGCGAGCCGGATGTCGGGCGGCGATATGCGCAAGCATCAAGGTGCCCCGCAGATCCGAAAGTTTCTTCATGCGCCGTGCCGCCAGATGGATCACGTCACTCCCGCGCATATCCGGTCCGGTCATCTTCGAGGGGCGGCTCAAGGCAGCTCGAGGCGCAGCTCCTTCGCCGCGGACAGCAAATAGTTCCGCGCCTGGGGATTGTCCACTTCGACCGCCATGCCCTCTAGCGCCCGGGCCTTGCGCTCGGCATGGCGCACCTCATCAGGCTCGATTTGCATCAGCTGATCGGCCAGCCAGGCCGCCCAGCGATAGTCCTTGAGCAGCAGCGCCCCATCCAGCGCCGCATCCAGCGTGAGATCGCTCTCGGTCAGCTCGCGTAAGCGCCAGGCGAGGGTCTGCGGAGGGAACGAAACCAGCTCGGCGGCCTCGCCGTCGAACCAGCCCATATGCCGCGCATACACGGATCGCACAGCCCATTCCAGCGTGCCGTGATTCTGGGCTAGAACTTCACTGGCGGCCAGCAGCGGAGGCAGGCGGATTGCGGCGGCAAGTTCATCAGGCCCCAGCCCGCCATCAATTCCCCGCAGCGTCGCAAACTCAACAAAGCGCAGCGCCTTGGCGTAGTCAGCCAGCGCGCGGTCGATCGCTTCCGCGCCGAACAGAGGCCGGGTATGCCCCGGAATAAGCACTTCGGCCCGCTCGGCGCGCATTCGGTCCAAGCTGCGGGCCCATTCCTCAATATCTGTTCCATGATCGCCGATGCCGTCGAGGTTGCCGGGGAAGGCCCGGTGGAAATTGGCCCCTGTGATCAGCACCTTGCGTTCGGGCAGCCATGCGTAGAGATGATCCCGCGCCTCCCCCGGCGCGGCGACCAGCTCCAGATTCACTCCGGCAAGACGCAGGCGAAAGCGGTCGCCATGGATCAATTTGTCCGGAGGAAGATAGCGGTCGGCGGCATCCGCTCCCTGCGGCAGTGGATCGATCAGCGTGGGCGAACGCTGTCCATCGTCAAGAAGAAGTCCTTTCTGACGCTGGCGGCGCCTGAGCGCTTCCACGCCGGCCGGGCTGCGGCGCAGCGAGAAATTACTGCGCGCATAAACATCGGGCAGGAGCAAGCGGCCTGTGAACGCCGCCGCACCGGCGACATGATTGCGGTCGCCGTGGGTATAGATGACCGCCGCGAAAGGCAGATCCACCACCTCGCGGTAGGCGGCCGCAGCCTTCTCGGCCGCGGCCGCGGCGTGGTGCGCATCAATGAGAATGGCTGCATCCTCGCCGGCAATCACCACTGAATTCGACGGGCCGAAGCCGATGGCCGCATAGACCCCCTCGGCAGCCTTGACGATCTCGCCGGAGAGGACGCGCGGAGCGTGGCAGAGCGCCAGCGCGGCGGCAAGCGCGACAGCTGGCAGGCGGCGGGCGGCCATTCGCCCGCATATGGCGCCAAGCCGCTTATCGCCTTCCTGGTTTTCCTGCTTCATCTGTAGCTTATGCCCGGATCGCCTGCTTTCCGCCTGCCGCGGAACGCGCACGGCGTAGTATATCGGCCAGCCAAAAGAAGGAGGACCGCATGGCCACGGCCGCAGAAAAAAAACGCATCGTTGAGGATTTTCTCAAGCGCTGCAATCACTATTCCGACAATAAGCTTCGCAAGTACCGCGCGTCTCTAACGGGGGCGGACGGGGAGCAGGATCTCGCGATTCAGGACAGGATCACCCACTGGGTGGCTTACCGCGCGTTCAATGAGCACGCGATCAAGGAGTTGAAAGGTTCGGAGCTCGATGACTGGTTCAAAGATGACTGACGGCTTGGATACCGGCGCGTTCCGCCGCCACGCGCACGAGGTGGCGGACTGGATCGCGGACTATTTCGAAGAAGTGGAAGGCTTCCCGGTGCGCTCGCAGGCGCAGCCCGGCGAGCTGCTCGCCGCGCTGCCCTCAAGCCCGCCCGAACAACCCGAACCCATGAAGCGCATTCTGGCGGATTTCCGGCAGCTGATACCGTCTGGCATGACGCATTGGCAGCATCCTTCCTTCTTCGCGTTCTTCCCTGCCAATTCCAGCCCGCCATCGGTGCTGGCGGAAATGCTCACCGCCGGCATGGCGGCTCAGTGCATGCTGTGGGAAACGTCGCCGGCCGCCAATGAACTGGAAGCCCGCATGATGGAATGGCTGCGCGAATTGCTGGGCCTGCCGCATGGCTGGAAGGGAGTGATCCAGGATTCCGCTTCCGGTGCAACGCTTTGCGCGATGCTCGCCGCCCGCGAGCAGGCGAGAGGAAAAACAGTCGTTGACAGGCTTGCCTTCTATACGTCTGCCGAAGCCAACTCTTCCGTCCACAAAGGCGCCCGCATCGCGGGTTTTCCGCTGGATTGCATCCGCAGCGTTGCAACCGACGAGCGGCAAGCCATGCAGCCGGGCGCTCTAGCCAAGGCGATCGAGGCCGACCGGGCAGCAGGGCTCACCCCGGCATGCGTCGTAGCCACGCTGGGCACGACCGGCACCGGCGCCATGGACCCTCTGGCCGAAATCGGCGCGATCTGCCAACGGGAGAATATTTATTTACATGTGGACGCCGCCTGGGCCGGCAGCGCCCTGATGCTTCCGGAATACCAGCATCTGCTGAACGGCATCGAGCATGCCGATTCGTTCGTGTTCAATCCGCACAAATGGATGTTCACCAACTTCGATTGTTCCGCGCACTTCCTGAAAAACCCCGAATCGCTGCAGCGGTCGCTTTCGATCAATCCGGTTTACCTGGAAAACACCCGCGACGAGCAAATCACCGAATACCGGGATTTCGGCATCTCGCTCGGCCGCCGGTTCCGCGCGCTGAAGCTATGGTTCGTGATTCGCTCATTCGGCGCCGAGGGCCTGCGCGAAAAGATCCGCTCGCATATCGCCTGGGCCGGAGAACTCGCCCGGGAAATCGAGGCGGCGGAAGATTTCGAGCGAGTGACCGGCCCCAATCTGGCGCTCATCACTTGGCGCTACACGCCGCGGGACGCGGCCCCCGAAACGCTGGACGCTCTCAACAATCGCCTGCTCAAAGCCATCAACGACGACGGCCGCCTGTACCTAACGCCGGGCGCCGTGAACGGCCGCGTGGTGATCCGCTTCTCCATCGGTCAGACGCGGACCGAGGCGAGGCACGTCCGCCAAGCCTGGCGCATCATCGAGGAAATCGCCTCCTCCCTCCGCAATTAAGCGAGAATGCCCGCGAAAACTGCATTCCAGATGAATTAAGTGATATGAACCCCATTGAATAAATTTAGCATATAAAGTAAATTCACCCCCCAAGCTAAATACTTGCAAGGGTATTTTGACAATGATTGAATTGAACAATCCTTTTCGTCCCGGTGCTGGTCATCAGCCGCCGTACTTGGCAGGCCGCCAAGCTGAAACGAAGGAATTCACGCGCCTGCTGAGACAAGACACCATTCTTGAGAATCTGGTGCTGACCGGCCTGAGAGGTGTAGGGAAAACCGTCTTGCTGGAGACGCTAAAACCCCTTGCGTCTGAGAAAGGCTGGGTGTGGGTGGGGGCTGATTTGTCAGAGTCAGCCAGTCTCACTGAGGAAAGCATTGCCACGCGCCTTTGCACCGATCTCTCGCCCATAACGTCCGCCATTGTCGTCTCCAAAAGGCGAATCAACCGCATCGGCTTTACAGGCGGTCCAACTACCCAAGAAGAAACTCTCGGCTACCAGCAGCTTCAGCGAATATATGCGCGCACACCAGGGCTCGCTCTCGACAAGCTAAAGGCTGCGCTTGAGAACGCATGGCTTGCAATCTCAAGCACCAATAGCGTCAAGGGCGTTATTTTTGCTTACGACGAAGCGCAAAACCTAGCTGATCATTCTAAAAAAGACGAATTTCCTCTGTCGTTGCTGCTCGACGCATTTCAATCGCTTCAACGCAAAGGTTTGCCGCTCATGCTGGTGCTTGCGGGATTGCCGAATCTGTTCCCGAAACTCGTGGACGCGCGCACCTTCTGCGAACGCATGTTTCGCGTCGTGTTCCTTAAAAGCCTTTCCCGCAAGCACAGCAAAGAGGCAATCCAAAAGCCATTCCAAAGCATGCCCGATGTGCCGCCGCTTGACGAGCCGTCCTTGAACACGATTATCGGCATGTCAGGAGGCTATCCCTATTTCATCCAGTTCATCTGCCGGGAAGTCTATGATGTTTTTGTGCAATGCTGGCGGCGCGAAGAAGCAGCCTCGGTTCCTGCCCATGAAATTCAGCAAAAACTGGACACGGACTTCTTTTCCGCGCGATGGGCGCGAACGACAGACCGGCAACGGGATTTGCTGTTTGTGATTTCGCGATTGCCCGAATGCGATCGAGAATTTACCGTTCAGGAAATTGTCGAGGAGTCCCGCGAGGCTGCGGGAAACCCTTTCAGCGGAAGCCATGCCAACCAAATGCTCGCGGCGCTGGCCCGCCAAGGCCTGATATTCAAAAATAATCGAGGCAGATATTCATTTGCCGTTCCGCTGCTCGGCGACTACATCCGCCGCAACTTCCAAGTTAGCTGACTACCGCAATATAAATCGGCAGGCGACATACCTCCAAGGCTGCATCCGTGACGCTCATTTGCGGAGACTTATCTCTATCCGGACGCGCGCGGGATCCATTCCAACACTGCGCATCACGAATACCGTATCGCTTAACATAGCAACCGCACTGCCATGCCTTGAAAAATAGAAGGCACCAATCCGCTCCGGACTGGCAAGCGCCTTTCCTGAAGGATGGAACGGCTTGGTATTTACAACGCAACTGCGAGCATCCGACCTTTCTATAGGACACATGCGCGTTTCCAAGTGACCGTGCTGAGCAAGCCATCCGACAGCCTCCCTAAGTATTTGCCACCAATACTCTATTTCAGATGCTGTGTTGTCCGGCAGGCAAACACGCCGAACACGATAACCTGAACTCCCCTCTTTCTTGAGCTGGGCGATCACGTCCGGCAATGACATGAATCCACCCAACTTGGGCAGCGGCGAAGGCGATGGCGAAACAGGTAGGTATGAGGATACTCTTCCCTCATTCGGCACAGGAACCGGCCGCAAGCTACCCTCAAGAACAGCTGGGCGCCAGATGGCCAGAGCGTTCCGTGCAGCTTCGGCAACCGAACGCTCAATGTCGAAGGAAAGGATGCGCTTATCTGACAGCGGCACGGGCTTGTGCGTTTCGTAAACATTCCAGCGTTGACCGTCGGTAACAGCAAAATACAATACGCCGTTCTGCAAGGTGTATTGGATCCCCTGCGCTGTTGCACTTTCAAGCGATTGCCCCAGCTTCTTAGCTTCGATCAGGACCACTGGCTCGCCATCGTCTTTCAGCAAGGCGTAATCGGCACGACCGTTGGCTGTGGAGTATTCCGGCGATACCTGCGATGGATCCGCGGTGTCCCAGTCCAGAAAGCGCAGCAACGGATCAATCAGCGCGTAACGGGTGAGTGCCTCGCTCTCGCGAAGGACGAAGGAATGCGTTTTGATCCGGGTCTGAAGCGCCGTCAACTGATCCAATAAGCTACGCAAGGCCATCATGGTGAGATCGAAGTAGCGGCTTGGCCTCGCATCAGTGCTGCTCGGCGGGCTTGCCGATGTCGGGCGCGGCGGGGCGCTTGCGTTTCCGGGGCGCGGCTTTCTTTTTCTTGTCCTTCTGGCTCCATCCGGGCGGCGGACTGGGCTCTTCGCCATCCATGATCTCGCCGATTTGCGCCTGCTCGATGGTCTCGTACTTGAGCAGGGCCTCGGCCATGGCATGCAGGCGGTCCATGTGCTCGTTGAGTATGTCCCGGGCGCGGTCGTAGGCCGTATCGATGAGTTCGCGGACTTCCTTGTCGATGGCGTGCACGGTGGCATCGGACACCTGCTTGTGCTGGGTGACCGTGCGGCCTAGGAAAACCTCGCCGTCCTCCTCGCTGTAGGTGAGCGGCCCCAAGCGCCTGGACAGGCCCCACTTGGTGACCATGTTGCGCGCAATCGCGGTGGCGCGCTCGATATCGTTGGAGGCCCCGGTGGTGACCGCGTCCTTGCCGAACACCAGCTCCTCGGCCACGCGGCCGCCGAACAGGCTGGTGATCTGGCTGATCAGACGCTGCCTGGAATGGCTGTGGCGATCGACTTCGGGCAGGAACATGGTCACGCCCAGCGCCCGGCCGCGCGGAATGATGGTGACCTTGTGCACCGGGTCGTGCTCGGGAACGCTCAGGCCCACGATGGCGTGCCCGGATTCGTGGTAGGCCGTGAGCTTGCGCTCCTCCGGGCTCATCACCATGGACTTGCGCTCGGTGCCCATCAGAATCTTGTCCTTGGCGCGCTCGAACTCCTCCATGGTTACCTTGCGGGCACCCGCCCTGCCGGCCAGCAGCGCGGCTTCGTTGACAAGGTTGGCGAGATCGGCGCCGGAAAAGCCCGGCGTGCCGCGCGCCAGCGTGCTGGCCGAAACGCTTTCTTTCACCGGAACCTTGCGCATGTGGACCTTGAGGATCAGCTCGCGGCCTCGAATATCCGGCAGCGGCACCACCACTTGGCGGTCGAAGCGGCCCGGCCGCAGCAGCGCGGGGTCCAGAACGTCCGGCCGGTTGGTGGCGGCGATCACGATGATGCCTTCGCTGCCGGCGAAGCCGTCCATTTCCACCAGCAGCTGGTTGAGCGTTTGCTCGCGCTCGTCGTGCCCGCCGCCCAAGCCCGCGCCGCGGTGGCGGCCCACCGCGTCGATCTCGTCGATGAAGATGATGCAGGGCGCCTGCTTTTTGGCCTGCTCGAACATGTCGCGCACTCGCGACGCGCCCACGCCCACGAACATCTCCACAAAATCCGAGCCGGAAATGGTGAAGAAAGGCGCTTCGGCCTCGCCGGCGATGGCCCTCGCCAGCAGCGTTTTGCCGGTGCCGGGCGGCCCCACCATCAGCACGCCCTTGGGAATTTTGCCGCCCAGGCGCTGGAACTTCGATGGATCCTTGAGGAACTCCACCACTTCGGCGACTTCCTCCTTGGCCTCCTCCACGCCCGCCACATCCTCGAAAGTGACCGGCGTTTGCTCCGGATTCAGCAAGCGCGCGCGGCTGCGCCCGAACGACATCGCGCCGCCGCGGCCGCCCACGCCGCCTTGCATTTGCCGCATAAAGTACAGCCAGATGCCGATCAGCAACAGGAACGGAAGCAGGTTCAGAAGAAACGACAGCCAAGCGTTCTCGGTTTTCGGCTTCGGCGAGCGCACCACCGCGCCGTTATTAGTGAGTTCCCGCACCAGTTCGGCGTTGCCGGTGGATGGCGGGCTGTAAGTCACGAACTGCTCGCCGCTGGTCTGCTCGCCGCGAATCGTGCGGTCCTCAAGAATTTCGACTTCCCGGATCCCGCCGTTGCGAGCCATCTCCACAAACTGCGAATAATTGATCTCTTGCGCAGGCGCTCCGCGCTCGTTGAGCGGCCTGAGCAGCATCATTAGGGCCAGCGCGATCACCAGCCATAAAAATAGATTCCTTGTTATTTTGTTCATCGCGTTGCCGCCGCAGTTCCAGTGCGCCCTGAATCCGAAACGGATTTTACCTAAAGCAATTCCTAATCACTGCAAGCCTGTTGATCCGCCATTTTGATTTGAGGTCATCCGGGGCAATCTTCAAGCCGCGCGGCCCACCAGGTAGGTCTCGCGGCTGCCCCGCCGGCAGGCCGCCGGCGTGCGAAAGCGCACCTTATGCAGCCGGGAGCGTGCTTCGGCAACGAATGCCTCGAAGCCGTCGCCCTGAAAAAGCTTGGCCACGAAGACGCCGTGTGGCCTGAGCAGCTCCAGCGCCGCATCCAGCGCCATGGCGGCCAGCTCCATTGAGCGGGCCTGATCGAAATCCCGATTTCCCCCAAGCCGCGGCGCCAAGTCCGAAATCACTGCGTCCGCCCGGCCGCCCAAGGCGGCGCGCACCTGGTCCAGCACGGCCCCGCAGGCGACATCGCCCTGCAGCACATGCACGCCTTTGAGCGGTTCCACCAACTCGATATCGACGGCGACCACCCTGCCCCCCGGCAGCACCTTGCGGGACAGGTACTGGCTCCAGGCCCCGGGCGCGGCGCCTAAGTCCGCCACGCGGGCGCCACGCCGGAAAAGCCGGTCGCGGCGGTCCAGCTCAGCGAGCTTGAAGACCGCGCGGGAGCGCCATCCCTCAGCTCTGGCGCGACGTGTCCAATGATCCGCCCAGCCGCTCACTCGTAGCGCACGGACAGGATCTCGAAACGCCTCACGCCGCCGGGCGCGCTTAATCGCACCTCGTCTCCCTCGTGCTTGCCGATCAGCGACCGCGCCATGGGCGAAACAAATGAAATGGCATCGTCGCGCATCCTGGCCTCGTCTTCGCCCACGATCTGGTAGCGGACGCGGGCATCGCCATCAAGCCGCCGCAATTCCACGGTCACCCCAAACACCACGCGGCCGTCCCGGGGGATGCGCGCCACATCAATGATCCGGGCGTGCGCCAAACGGCCCTCGATATCCCGAATCCGCGCTTCCGCCAGCCCTTGCTGCTCCTTGGCGGCGTGGTATTCGGCATTCTCGCGCAAATCGCCATGCTCGCGGGCCTCGCCAATGGCGCGGGCCAAGCGCGGCCGCTCCTCGTTCTTGAGGCGATTGAGCTCGGCGCGCAGCGCGCTTTCGCCTTCGCGGGTCATGGGAACCTGGGTCATGCCGCCATTGTCTCGTGAAGATCCTGCAGGCGCGATACGGCGCCCGAGCCGAAGTAATCGATGGCCCGGCATGCGGCTTCCGCCGCCGCCAGCGTCGTGAAATACGTCACGTTGTTGCGCACGGCTTCGGACCGAATTTCATGCGATTCGAGTATTGAGGCGCGCCCTTCGCTGGTGTTGACGATCAGATCGACTTCGCCGTTGCAGATGAGATCCACGATATGCGGGCGGCCTTCGCGCACCTTGTTGATGCGCCGGCAGGACACGTCATGGCGGGCCAGAAAACTCGCCGTGCCATGGGTCGCCACCAGCCCGAAGCCCTTGGCTTCGAGCATCCGCGCCAGTTCCACGGATGCGGGCTTGTCGGAATCGCGCAGCGACAGCAAGGCAGCGCCGCCGCGCTTGAGCGCCACGCCGGCGCCTTCCTGAGCGCGCGCATAGGCCTCGGCGAAGCTTCCGCCCACGCCCATCACCTCGCCGGTGGATTTCATTTCCGGCCCGAGGATGGGGTCGGCGCCGGGGAACCGCGAAAACGGGAATACCGACTGCTTGACGGAGAAATAGGCGGGACGCGGCGGATCAGCCACGCCCTGCTCGTCGAGGGTCCGGCCCACCATCACCAGCGCCGCCACCTTGGCAAGCTGAAGGCCCACAGCTTTGGCCACATAGGGCACGCTGCGCGAGGCGCGCGGATTAACTTCCAGCACATGGATGTCGCCATCCTGCAACGCGAACTGCAC
The DNA here is from genome assembly GCA_965213995.1 of Gammaproteobacteria bacterium. Classification (GTDB taxonomy): domain Bacteria; phylum Pseudomonadota; class Gammaproteobacteria; order Steroidobacterales; family Foliamicaceae; genus Foliamicus. The sequence goes on from OZ243929.1 coordinate 485,445, forward strand.
GTTCATCAGGCCGCGAACGCCCAAGGCCCGGGCCAGCATCCCGGTCTGCCGCTTCAGTTCCTCCTGCACCTCCTCGCCGGCGGTGGCCGGCGGCAGGCAGCAGGCCGAATCACCGGAATGCACGCCGGCCTGCTCGATATGCTCCATGATCCCGCCGACCAGTACCCGTTCGCCATCGTGGATGGCGTCCACATCGAACTCCACAGCGCGCGGCAGAAACTCATCCAAAAGCACCGGGCTTTCGTTGGAAACGGCCACGGCTTCGTGCATATAGCGAAGCAGCTCCTCTTCGGTGTGGATCACGTCCATGGCGCGACCGCCGAGCACGTAGGAGGGCCGCAGCATGAGCGGATACTTAAGCTCCCGGGCCTGCTCCACGGCTTCTTCCACCGACCGGGCGGTGCGGTTGTCGGGCTGCCTCAGCCCCAGTTCCGCGAGCAGATGCTTGAAGCGCTCGCGATCCTCGGCACGGTCGATGGCATCCGGCGGCGTGCCGATAATCGGCGCTCCGGCGCGATCCAGCGCCCGGGCGATGCGCAGCGGCGTTTGCCCTCCGTACTGCACGATGACGCCTTGGGGCTTTTCGCGCTGCACAATTTCCATCACGTTTTCCACTGTGAGGGGCTCGAAATACAGCTTGTCGGAGGTGTCGTAGTCGGTGGACACGGTTTCGGGGTTGCAGTTCACCATGATCGTCTCGAAGCCGGCCTCGCGCAGCGCCAGCGCCGCATGCACACAGCAATAATCGAACTCGATGCCTTGGCCGATGCGGTTGGGGCCGCCACCCAGAATCATGATCTTGGGCCGGTCGGAAGGGTCGGCCTCGCACTCCTCCTCGTAGGCGGAATACATGTAGGCCGTGGAGGTGGGAAACTCCCCCGCGCAGCTATCGACGCGCTTGAACACCGGCGCCACGCCCGCCTTCCGCCGCCGCCGGGTCATTTCCTCTTCGGTCACGCCCACCAGCCGCGCTAAGCGGCTGTCGGCAAATCCCTTGCGCTTGAGCATCCGCAGGCGGTCCTCGTTCAAGGCCTCCCGGCCCTCTTCCCTGACCCGCGCTTCCTCGCGCGCCAGATCGGCGATCTGGCCCACGAACCACGGGTCAATACTGGACAGCTTCACCACCTCGCCTTCGCTCAAGCCCAATCGCAGGGCATCGGCCACAAACAGCAGACGCTCCGCGCCCGCTAAACGCAACTCTTCCCCAACCCGCTCGCGGGCCTGCGGATCGTCAGGGTCGAGGCGCTCGCTCAAGCCGTCAATCCCCACTTCCAAGCTGCGCAGCGCCTTTTGCAGCGATTCCTGGAAGGTGCGGCCCAGCGACATGGCCTCGCCCACCGATTTCATTTGCGTGGTCAGGCGCGCATCGGCGCTCGGGAATTTCTCGAAGGCGAAACGCGGCGCCTTGGTCACGATGTAGTCGATGGCCGGTTCGAAGGAAGCCGGCGTGAGCCCCGCAGTAATCTCGTTGCGCAACTCGTCCAGCGTGTAGCCGATGGCCAGCTTGGCGGCGACCTTGGCGATCGGGAAGCCGGTGGCCTTGGAGGCCAGCGCCGAAGAGCGCGACACCCGCGGATTCATCTCGATCACCACCATCCGGCCGTCGCCCGGATGAATCGCGAACTGCACATTGGAGCCGCCGGTATCGACGCCGATTTCCCGCAACACGGCGATGGAGGCATCGCGCATGCGCTGGTATTCCTTGTCGGTGAGGGTCAGCGCCGGCGCCACGGTAATCGAGTCGCCGGTATGAATGCCCATGGGATCGACATTCTCGATCGAGCACACGATGATGCAGTTGTCACGCCGGTCGCGCACCACCTCCATCTCGAACTCCTTCCAGCCGAGCACGGATTCCTCCACCAAGGCGGAGTGGCTGGGCGAGGCATCCAGCGCGCGCGCCATGGCGCGCTCGAACTCGTCCGCGTTCCGCGCGATGCCGCCGCCGACTCCGCCAAGAGTGAAGGAGGGCCTGATAATGGCTGGATATCCGATTTCGGAAATCACTTCCATGGCTTGGCCCACGCTGCGCACCATCCAGGAGCGCGGGGTTTCCAATCCGATAGCGAGCATGGCATCGCGGAATCGCTCGCGGTCCTCGGCTTTGTCGATCACGTCGCCGCGGGCGCCGATCAGCTCCACGCCGTGCTCCTCGAGCACGCCCTTGCGGTCCAGCTCCAAGGCCACGTTAAGCCCCGTCTGCCCGCCCATGGTGGGCAGCAGCGCGTCGGGGCGCTCGCGCGCGATCACGGCGGCCAGCGACCGGGCGTTGACCGGCTCGATATACACGGCATCGGCGGTCTGGGGATCGGTCATGATGGTGGCCGGATTGGAGTTCGCCAAGACCACCCGGTAGCCTTCTTCGCGCAGCGCCTTGCAAGCCTGAACGCCCGAATAATCGAATTCGCAGGCCTGGCCGATCACGATCGGGCCGGCGCCGATAATCAGCACGCTTTCGATATCGTCCCTACGAGGCATGGCTATGCGCTGGCTCACCCGCTATAAGACCGGGCGGCGATGCCCGAACGAGGCGGAAAGATACCCGCACGGCGCTGCGCAGTCCAGCGCCAGCCATCGGAAGTTGCCGCGATGGCCACAGGCCTGGCAGCGCAGCCGGAAGTGTCATGTCACCCCCGGTTCCGGCCGAATTCGGAGTGGACGGCTATTTCTTCCGCTACGAGAAGCACGTCGTGCACTGGAAGGCACTGGCTGATGGAGACATCGATGTCGTCACGGCGCCGCCCGAACGCATGCATCCGTTCAACCGATTCCCGGAGGGCTACCTTGAATAACGCCAGCGGCAAGAGCTTATCGCCACCATCGACCTTGCTCCCAAGGGGGGTGCTGGATGCGCTGGCCTGCCGTGATTCTGTTGCGGGTAATTTCAAAAGAAGCCTGCCGCGCTAAAGCGAGCTTTGCTTCATTCGCCCCAAGCATGATCCTGCAAGGCGGAATGCCGAGACGCTCGCTCCACTGCCAAAGCCGGTGCCGTCGAAGCCTCGGCGGCGGAGGGACGGGCTAGGGCCAAGTGGCCCTCTATGCGAGCCACGCGCTCGGTGAGCTCGTACAGGCGCGCATCAACTTCGTGCAGACGCGCATCGACTTTTCCAAATTCGGTTCGGAGATCGGCGCGAAGATCGGAAATACTTGTGAGCACCAAGGCGTAGGAAGCGAGCAGAACGGTGGCCAGCCCGAAGGCGGCACCGTGCTTCCGCACGGTTTCCTTCATTGGGCTGTCCTGCGCCCTCATGGAGAATGGGACTGCCTCGCTCCTAGCTTCTGCTTCCTGATTTTCCTTCATGGATTGCCTTCCGAGGCGGTGCTGGATAAAGGCTAAGAATAGCACGGATTGGCGGGGCAGGAAGCACGGAATACTGTGCCTTTGGAGAATTTTAGGAAGGGAATTATGTAGGAAAGTGCCGACACCGTTCCATCGCACGCACTCATGAGTTCGCCATGTATCCTCTCCTCCTGTTCTCCCGGATCAATCCCGACAACGTGTAGATGTTACTTTTGAGCTTGTTGCACGGACCGCATAGCAGTATCCGGTTCGATACAAGGCTCGCTTTAACGCGTCAGGCCCCTTTGAAATTACCCGCAACGGAATCACGATCTGCGCGCGGCTTTTTCATTAGCGTTCCATGAGCCGGGAGAAGCGCTTGAAGGCGTAGCCGAGATCGTGCGGACCGGGGCTGGCCTCGGGGTGGCCCTGAAAGCCGATCGCGGGAAGGCTGCGGTGTGCCAGACCCTGAAGGGTTCCGTCGAACAGGGAACGATGCGTGGCGCGCAGGCAATCGGGCAGGCTGTCCTCATCCACGGCAAAACCGTGGTTCTGGCTGCTGATGGCCACTTCGCCGCTATCCAGATCCACGATAGGGTGGTTGGCGCCGTGATGGCCGAACTTCATCTTCATGGTGCGGCCGCCGCAGGCCAGGCCCAGGATCTGATGCCCGAGGCAAATCCCTAGAACGGGCGTTCCGGCATCGAGGATTTCCCGCGCCGCCTTGATGGCGTATCCGCAAGGCTCAGGGTCGCCTGGGCCGTTGGACAGGAATACGCCGTCCGGCTTCAGTGAAAGGGCCTCGGATGCCGGCGTTTCGGCCGGCAGCACTGTCACGCGCCGCGCCAGGCGGGCCAAGGAACGGAGAATATTGCGCTTGATTCCATAGTCGTAGGCCACGATCCGATCGAACTGCGGTTCTCCGGCGCCCGTCACCCAGTCAGCCGCCGAATCATCGCAGCTTTCCGGCCACTCGTACGATGAATCCGCAGTCACGACCCGCGCCAGGTCCAGCCCCGCCATCCCGGGCGCCGCCTTGGCCCGCGCCAGCGCCTCCTCGTGCCTGTCCTCCCCCACTAGGATGCAGCCCTGCTGGGCGCCCTCCTCGCGCAGGAGGCGCGTGAGACGGCGCGTGTCGATGCCGGCGATCGACACCACGCCCTCCGATCTCAGGAAATCGGAAAAACCGGTGTCCTTGCGCCAGTTGCTTTCGGTAACCGGCAGATCGCGGATCACCAGGCCGGCGGCGAAAACGCGGTCGGACTCGTAGTCCTCCCGGTTGGCGCCGGTATTGCCCACGTGGGGAACGGTGAGCGTGACGATCTGGCGGCAATAGGAAGGATCGGTGAGGATCTCCTGGTAACCGGTCATGGCGGTGTTGAACACCACCTCGCCCAAGGCCTCGCCATCGGCGCCTATGGACCGCCCGCGAAACACGGCCCCGCCGGCCAACGCCAGTGTCGCCGACGGCGCAGTCACTCGGTGGAGGCCGTTTCCATGACGGAACGAAGATCGTACATTCCGGGCGGCCGTCCGGCAAGCCAGCGCGCGGCGCGCAAGGCCCCTGCGGCGAACACGCCGCGGCCCAGGCTCTGGTGCCGCAACTCGAGCACTTCGTCGCTGCCGGCCAGGAGGACCGAATGATTGCCGGAGAAGCCGCCGCCGCGCACCGCGCTAAAGCCGATCGTTCCCCTCTTGCGCGCGCCGGTGCGGTCGTGGCGCTGAAATTCGGCGACCTCCCCGAATGCGCGCCCGCGCGCAGCCGCTGCCGTGCGACCGAGCTGCAACGCGGTTCCCGAAGGCGCGTCGGCCTTGCCGCGATGGTGCGTCTCAATGATCTCCAGGTCGTACTCCTCGCCCAGGCGTTGCGCGGCAAGGCGCAGCAATTCGTCCAGCACATGCACGCCCAAGCTCATGTTGCTGGCCTGGAGCACGGCCACCTGTGTTGCGGCGCGCTCCAAGGCAGCCTGGCCTTCAGCAGTGATCCCGGTCACGCCTTCCACCAGCGCGCAGCCAGCCTCCGCGCAGGCCGCGGCGATATTGACGGTAACCGCCGCCGTTGAAAAATCCACGGCCACGTCGGCCTCGGCGACGCTTTCATCAGGGGAACTCGTGACCGTAACGCCCGCTTCGGGAAGGCCCGCGGCGAGTCCGGCATCCTGGCCAATCCAAGTATCCGCCGCCGCCGCCAAGGCTCCGGCCAGATCAAGATCGTTGGCGGAGGCCACCCGCGCCATCAACTCCCGGCCCATGCGGCCGCTGGCTCCCAGCAGGCTGATTTTCATGAGCCTTTGCGCTCCGCTTGCCGTGGCTCGCGACCCGCCAAGTCGCGCCACCTCGCAGCCCGCGGATGCTGCTTGTCGCCGATCCGTTCGCTCTCGCTCGAAAACTGCTTAAGCAAACGCCGCTGCTTGCGGCTCAAGCCCACCGGAGTCTCCACTTCGATATGGCAGTAGAGGTCGCCCGTCCGGCCGCCCCGTGCAGGCTTCACGCCGCGACCGCGCAGGCGGAACGCGCGTCCGGACTGCGTGCCGGAGGGAACTTTGAGTTTTACGGACCCGGTCAGCGTAGGCACTTCCACTTCTCCGCCCAAGGCTGCGGTGGCAAAGCTTACCGGAAAGCGGCAATGCAAGTCGCCGCCATTGCGCTCATACAAGGGATGCTCGCGCACCTGCATTTCCACCAGCAGATCCCCGGGAGGGCCGCCCCGCGGCCCGGCGTTGCCTTTTCCGCGAACCCGCGAACGATCGCCGGTGTCCACGCCAGGCGGCACCTTCAGCGAAATTTCGTCGCTTGTGCTCACAACGCCTTTTCCGGAGCAATCCGTACAAGGATTGGAAACCACTCGCCCCTCGCCGCCGCAAGCGCCGCAGGCCTGCCGTATGGAGAAAATTCCTTGGCGTATCTGCGTCTGGCCGCTGCCGCCGCAGCGCCCGCAGGTGCTCAATCCGGTGCCTGGCCGGGCGCCCGATCCAGAGCAGGTGGAGCAAACCACGGTGCGCGGGATGGTCATTCGCACGGTATCGCCGAAAATCGCTTGGGTAAAGTCCAATTCCAGCCGGTAGCGCAGGTTCGCGCCCCGGCGCGGCTGGTTGCCCGCGCCGCGCCTGCCGCCGAACACCTCGCCGAAGATATCGCCGAAGATGGTGTTGAACGGATCGCCCGAAGAACCACCGCCGGCGCCGGCATCGACTCCGGCGTGGCCGAACTGGTCGTAGGCGGCGCGCTTGTCCGTGTCGCTGAGCACCTCGTAGGCGCGCTTGGCCTCCTTGAAGCGGTTGGCGGCCTCCTCGCTCTGATCGGGATTGCGGTCCGGGTGGTAGCGCATGGCGAGACGGCGGTATGCCTTCTTGACATCCGCATCCGAGGCGCCGCGGTCCACGCCCAGCACGTCGTAGTAGTCCCGCTCAGACATTCACGCTACTCCCTTCTTGGCGCTCCGATTCCGCCCTACGAATTCCAGTTTCCGAGCGGGTCCACAATCCCGGTGGCTGTGCCGACCCTTCGGCCTCCGTTCCATGCCCTTGTCCCGGAAACGCCGGCAAGCACATCCCTGTGGGCTCTGTGGAGGCGCGCACACCAAGCGATTGGCGCGCGCTGCCTCCACAAGCTCCAGGACAAGGGCATGGAACGGAGGCCTTTAGCGAAGGGCGCGCAACAGCTAAAGCCCGGAGCTTGCCCTCGCCTCGTGGGAGCGTCTGGGGCAGGATGCCCCAGCCGAGCCCCATGGATGGGTTCATGCGTCTCCCGCGAGGCGAGGGCAAGCTCCGGGCGAGGGCTGGCACACTAGGTCCCGCGCCTTTCTTGTCTGAAATCCCGGAAGTGCTGGCGCGGCATGCGGGCTAGGCGGATTTCTTCTGGTCCTCCGGCGTGACATCCTCGAAATCGGCATCGGTCACATCGCCGCCGTCATCGCCTCGGGGATCGTCCGCGCCGGGGCCGTCGGCGGCGTTCTCCGCCTCCTGCGCCTGCTCCTGGTAAACGCGCTGCGCCAAGCCGGCCGCCGCTTCGGAAAGCGCGCGGCTTTTGGCTTCGATCACGCCCCGATCGTCGCCCTCAAGCGCCGTCTTCAAGTCCGCAACCGCCGATTCGATGCTGGCGCGCTCCTCCGGCTGCACCTTGTCGCCCAAGTCAGAAAGCGTCTTCTCGCTGGAATGCACCAGCGCATCGGCTTGGTTGCGCACATCCACCAGCTCGCGGAACTTGCGGTCCTCCTCGGCATGCGTCTCGGCATCCTGCACCATGCGCTCGATTTCCTTGTCCGACAGGCCGCTGGACGCCTTGATCACGATTTTCTGCTCGCGGCCGGTGGCCTTGTCCTTGGCCGACACGTTAAGGATGCCGTTGGCATCGATATCGAAGGTCACCTCGATTTGCGGAACGCCGCGCGGCGCCGGCGGAATATCGGTGAGATCGAAGCGGCCCAATGATTTGTTATCCGCAGCGCGCTGGCGCTCCCCTTGAAGCACATGGATGGTCACGGCTGACTGCCCGTCGTCGGCGGTCGAAAACACTTGGTTGGCGCGGGTGGGAATGGTGGTGTTCTTGTCGATCAGCCGGGTCATCACCTGTCCCAGCGTTTCGATGCCCAGCGACAGCGGGGTCACGTCAAGCAGCAGCACGTCCTTGACGCTGCCCGAAAGCACGCCCGCCTGGATGGCGGCGCCCAGCGCCACCGCCTCGTCGGGGTTCACGTCCTTGCGCGGATCGCGGCCGAAGAAATCGCGCACGGCTTCCTGCACCTTGGGCATGCGGATCTGGCCGCCCACCAGGATCACGTCGCTGATATCGCCCACCGACAGCCCGGCATCGCCCAACGCGGTGCGGCAAGGCTCGATGGTGCGGGCGACGAGGTCCTCCACCAGAGCTTCCAGCTTGGCGCGGGTCAAGCGGATATTCAGGTGCTTGGGGCCGTCGGCGTCGGCGGTGATGAACGGCAGGTTGATTTCGGTTTGCTGCTGCGAGGACAGCTCGATCTTGGCCTTCTCGGCGGCTTCCTTGAGGCGCTGCATTGCCAGCGGATCCTTGCGGATATCCACGCCCTGCTCTTTCTCGAACTCGCCGGCCAGGTAGTCGATCAGCCGGTTATCGAAATCCTCGCCGCCCAGGAAGGTGTCGCCGTTGGTGGCGAGCACCTCGAACTGGGTCTCGCCGTCGATCTCGGCGATCTCGATAATCGAAATATCGAAAGTGCCGCCGCCTAGGTCATAGACCGCGATCTTGCGGTCGCCGCGCTGCTGCCCCATGCCGTAGGCCAGCGCCGCCGCGGTGGGCTCGTTGATGATGCGCTTGACCTCAAGCCCGGCAATCCGGCCGGCATCCTTGGTGGCTTGGCGCTGAGAATCGTTGAAATAGGCCGGCACCGTGATCACGGCCTCGGTCACTTCCTCGCCGAGGTAGTCCTCGGCGGTTTTCTTCATTTTTTGCAGCACGCGCGCGGAAATCTCCGGCGGCGCGATCTTGCTGCCGTTGGCCTCCACCCAGGCATCGCCGTTGTCCGACGCCACCAGCTTGTACGGCACCAGCTTGATATCGCGCTGCACCACTTCGTCCTTGAAACGGCGGCCGATCAGCCGCTTGATGGCGTAGAGCGTATTGGTGGGGTTGGTGATTGCCTGGCGCTTAGCCGACTGGCCCACCAGCACCTGGTCGTCCTTGGCGAAAGCCACGACCGACGGCGTGGTCCGGTCGCCCTCGGAATTCTCGATCACCTTGCCCTGCTTGCCATCCATAACGGCAACGCAGGAATTGGTGGTTCCCAAGTCAATGCCGATGATTTTGCCCATGCGCTTTCTCCGGAAGCTGTGCGTGTTGTTTCACCTGCTGCTTGCCGATATGAGGGCTGCGGCCACGCAATTCAATGGGACTTATTCGGTTTCGGACGCCTGCTCCCCGCTATCGGGCGGCCCGGAGCAAACCACCACCCGGGCCGCTCTCAGCAAACGGTCCTGCATGAGATAGCCCTTCTGCATCACCGAGAGAACGCTTTGCGGCTCGGCCGAATCGGACGGCTGCATCCCCACAGCCTCGTGAAGCTCGGGGTCGAAGGGCTGCCCTTGCGCCTCCATGGCTTGGACTCCGAACTGCTCCAAGGCCTTCAGCAACTGGCGCAAAACGGCGCGCTGCCCTTCCGCCAGGTCTTCGGCGCTGGCCGCTTCCGAAGCGCTCAAACCCAACTCCAAGCTGTCGATCGCGGCCAGCAGCTCGCGCGCGATCCGCCGCTGCCCGCGCCCATAGGCCTCGCTAACCTGCTTCTGCGCCCGGCGTCGAACGTTCTCGGTTTCGGCGGCCGCCCGCAAGTGCGCTTCCCGCTGCTCGGCCAGCGCGGCCTCAAGGCCCTCTATCCGTTCCGCCGGATCCGCCGGACCGGCGGCGGCATCCTCCTCGATTTCCGGCGCGGGAGCGCCTTCGGTTTCTTCCTTTTCCATGCCGGAGTACTATGGCGCATTATTCCGGTTTTTCAAGGCGTAATCGGCGGGTGCCGTTTGCGCCCGGTTCCTCCATTCGGAGCCGGCTGGGGAATCCTGACATGCAGCAGACCCAATTCCAGCGAGTGGCAATACTGGCGCGCGAAGGCCACAGCGCCATAGCGCAGGCCGCCGCCGAGCTTCTTGCCCACTTGGAGCGGCTGGGATGCGCGGCCGCTATCGCCAAGGGGACCGAACTTCGCTCAACCCTCGAAAAGGCGCAACTGATCATCGCCATTGGCGGCGACGGCGCCATGCTGCGGGCGGCGCAAACCGCAGTGGAGCACGGCAAGCCGCTGCTGGGCGTGAATCTCGGCAGGCTGGGCTTTCTGGCGGACTTGGGCAAGCAGCGTTTCGAATCGGAACTGTCATCGCTGCTGAGCGGCGATTACACCTCCGAGAAACGCATGCTGCTAAGCGCACGGCTCACCCGGCCGAAAGGCAAGGCCCTGCGCGCCATGGCGCTCAACGACGTGGTTGCGCACCGCAGCGGCAGCGCGCGCATTCTTGAGCTTTCCGCCACCGTGGACGGACGCCATATCGCCACTCACCGCGGCGACGGATTCATCGCCGCCACCGCCACCGGCTCCACCGCCTATGCCATGAGCTGCGGCGGGCCGATCGTGGATCCGCGGCTCGATGCCACCGTCATGGCGCCTATCTGTCCGCACAAGCTGGATGACCGCCCGCTGGTCATATCCGGAGGCGCCAGGCTGACGCTGTCGATTCCCGCGGCCACAGGCGTAAGCGCGGCCGTGAGTTGCGACGGGATAGACCTAGGCGTGCTGGAATACGGCCAGGCGCTGCATATTTCGCGCTCTAAAAGCCGACTCAAGCTGATCCATCCTTCCGATTACAACTATTTCTCGATGCTCAGGGAAAAGTTGAACTGGGGCAAGGGCCCCGCCACACAGGACGCCGGCTGACCCTGCGGCGATGCTCACGCATCTGGCGATCCGCAATCTGGCGGTGGTCGATACCGCCGAACTGGATATGGAGCGGGGCTTCACCGCCCTCACCGGTGAAACCGGCGCCGGCAAGTCCATTCTGGTGGAAGCGCTGGCGCTGGCCACGGGTGAGCGCGCCGATGCCGGACAGGTGCGAACGGGCGCCCGCGAAGCGGATATCACGGCCTGTTTCGAGCTGCCCGAAGGCATGCTCCTGCCGGAGTGGGCAGCGGAATACGAGCTGGCGGAAGAATGCATCCTGCGGCGGGTGGTGCGCGCCGACGGGCGCTCGCGCGCCAGCCTCAACGGCATTCCGGTGCCGGCACGAAAACTGCGCGAGATCAAAGCCTGCCTGCTGGATATCTGCGGGCAAAAGGCCCATCAGGTGCTGCTGCGAACCGGCGCGCAACTGGATATCCTGGACGAATACGGAGGGCTCGGCGCCGCCGTGAAAGCGTTCGCGGAAACATTCGCCGCCTTGCGTCGAGCAGAAAGCGATCTTGACGCTCTCGAACGCCGCGCCGGAGAGCGGGGCGCCCGCATGGAACTGCTAGAAAGCTGGATCGGCGAGCTAGACGCGTTGAATCCTGGCCCGGGAGAGCTGGAACAACTGAACCGGCAGCGCCTGAGGCTGGCCAATCAGACCCGGCTGCTGGCCGCCGTTGGCAGCGCGCTGCAATCGCTCAGCGAAGGCGAGCGGTCCGCTGGCGGCGCGCTGGCCGCGGCGCGGCAGCAACTAAAGGATGCGGCCCAATTCGAACCGAGGCTTGCCGAGGCCGCGCGCATGCTGGCGGAGTCCGAGGTGCTGGTGGAGGAAGCAGTGGCAGCCATACGCCATGCCGGCATGGACCTCGATGAGGGCGGCGGCGGCCTCGATGAAGTGGAGCAGCGCCGCCAGGCGCTTCTGGCGGTGGCCCGAAAGCATGGAAAAACGCATGAAGAACTGCCGGAGCTCGCCGATCATCTCAAGGCCGAAAAAGCCGGGCTGGAAACACTGGCAGGGCAGCTTGCCGATGCCCGGGCGAGCCGCGCCGCTTTGCGCGAGGAAACCGAGGCGCTGGCCGCAGACCTTTCCGGCAAGCGCAAGCGGGCCGCCGCGGAGTTTGCCGAAGCGGTCTCCAAGCGCATGCAGGTTCTGGCCATGGAGGGCGGGCGGCTGCATGTGGAGCTCGCCGAGGCGCCCGCCACCGGCCGGCGCGGAAGGGACAAGGCGGAATTCTTCGTGGCCCTGAACCCGGGACAGGCCCCGCGGCCGCTGGCGCGTTGCGCCTCGGGCGGCGAACTGGCCCGGATCGGACTGGCGATTCAACTGGCAGCGGTTGGCGCGCGCCAGCCGCCCACCATGATCTTCGACGAAGTGGACTCAGGAATCGGCGGGGGAGTTGCCGAAGTGGTTGGCGCCGGCCTCGCCGAACTGGGGCAGCGCGGCCAAGTGTTGTGCGTCACCCACCTCCCTCAGGTGGCCAGCCAGGCCGACAGCCAGATCCGCGTCAGCAAGGTGGTTCGAGATGGCAGCACGCAAACCTTGTCGGCGAAACTTGCGCACAGCGAGCGGATTCGCGAGGTGGCGCGTATGCTAGGCGGCATGGAAATCACGCCGCGCACGCTGGCGCATGCCGAAGAGATGCTGGCCAGAGGGCGCGCCAAGCAAACGCAACCGGGGCGCCTGCAAGACAGCGCGCAAGGCTGAAGAAGTATGAAAAAGAGCGTTCCGAGAAAAAACCTTCAGGCGGCAGGACTCAGGGTCACCCAGCCGCGGCTGAGCATTTTTCGGCTGCTGGCCCAAAGCAGCAAGAGGCATCTCAGCGCGGACGATATCCACGCGCAACTCGCCCACGGCGATAACGAGATCCCGCTGGCGACGGTTTACCGGGTGCTTACGCAGTTCGAACAGGCGGGCCTGGTGACCCGACACAATTTCGAGAACGGTTATTCCGTGTTCGAGCTGGATTCAGGCGACCACCACGACCATATGATCTGCGTGGAAACCGGGGAAGTCATGGAATTCGTGAATGAGGATATTGAGCGGCTGCAGAAGGAAATCGCCAGCGCCGCAGGCTACGATCTGATCGATCACAGCCTCGTTCTGTACGTCCGAAAGCACCGCTAGACCCCTTGCGGGCAAACAAAGCGGAAGCGGCCTTGAGGCTATACTTCCCGACGCAATGAAGCATTACCAAACTTGGCGAAACTTGGTCTTGGCCGCAGGGGCCTGTATCGTTCTGTCAAGCTGCGTCTACCAGGTTCGTGTTTTCCAAGGCTCGATCGTCGATCCAGGCGATATAGAGAAAGTCGAAATCGGCATGACCCGGGAACAGGTTGCTTATGTGCTTGGCACGCCCACGGTCAGCGATCCATTCCATGCCGACCGCTGGGACTACGTGCTCACCGACGGAACGCTTGAGGGCGAGCGGCAGCTCGTGGTGATCCATTTTTCCGACCAAGGCGTCAGCGCCATCAATATCGCCGCCGCCCCCTAAGGATCTGCGACCGCCGAAGCCTCTTTTCGCGCTTCCCTCTCGCGGGAGTGTTGGAGCCATGGATGGCGGAACCAAGCCAAGGATGGCGCCTCCCGCGAGAGGGAAGCGCGAAAAGAGGCGGCCCCGAAGCGCCTTGATTCCGGTTACATGGTGTTGGAGCCACTGCGCGCCAATCGCTTGGCGGGCAGAGCGTCTCCCGCGAGAGGGGAACGCGCAAAGAGGCGAACCCGAAGCAGGAGCGTTGAAGCCACTGCGCGCCAATTGCTTGGCGGGCGCGGCGCCTCCCGCGGAAGGAAAGCGCGCAAAGAAGCGGCCTCGTTGAGGTTATGTGGCGTTGCGGCGGCGGGTTTCGAGAGGGTCGTTTTCCAAGGGGCGGTAGATTTCAAGGCGGTCTCCGCGCCTAAGGCGATAGTCGTCGGCCACTTCAACCCCGAACACGCCCAGCGGGCATTGGCCCGCATCGATTTCCGGAAACAACTGCGCCATGCCCGACAGCGCAACCGCGCGCCGCGCCGTGCAGCCGGCAGGCACGCGAATGGACAGCACGCGCTGAGCGCCAGGCATCGCGTAGCCGACCTCCACGATCAGCCCCTCATTCATCGGGCGTTCCGATCCTGCGCGCGCGGCTCAGAAAATCCACCACCAGCCGGTCGCACAGAGCCTCGAAACTTCGCCCCAGCAAGAGTTCCTGCGCCCTGCTCTTGAACTCGAACCGTATCTTCAGCGACACCTTGCATCCGCCGCCCACCGGCTCGAAATGCCACAACCCGCTTAAATGCCGAAACGGCCCGTCGCTCAAGTTCATCTCCAGCCGGCGCGGCCGCTGCATGCGGTTGAGCGTGGTAAGGCGCTGCTTGAACACGCCCCCGCGAAGGTCGAGGCTGGCCAGCGCCTCATTCTCGTCCTGCCGATGAATTTGCGCGCCGACGCAGCCGCGCAAAAAAAACGGATAGTCCTCAACGGCGGCGACGAGATCAAAAACCTGCTCAGGCGCGCTGGCCGTCAGGGCCTCTCTTGATATTTCATGCATGAGATTTGCCGCAGCGTTATTGTACCGGCCTGTCCAAAGGCGGCGGGGCGCCGTCAACCATTCAATGCATCATGGCCAAAAAATCGCAACCCGGACGCATCGCGGCCAACCGGCGCGCCTACCGCGATTACGAGATCCTTGAGGAAATCGAGGCTGGGCTGGCGCTGCTGGGCTGGGAAGTCAAAGCCCTGCGCGCCGGCCGCGCGAGCCTGGCGGAGGCCTATGTCGCGCTGCGCGATAGGGAAGCATGGCTGACGGGCGCCAATTTCGCGCCCCTGCCCAACGCCAACGCCCACCCTGCGCCGGTGCCCGACCGCAGCCGCAAACTGCTGCTGCACCGCGCCCAGCTCGACCGGCTGGCCGGCAAGGCGCAGCAGCGCGGGCTCACGCTGGTGCCGCTGGCGCTGTTCTGGGTCGGCTCCAAGATCAAGCTGCGCGTAGGCTTGGGCCGAGGCCGCAAGCAGCACGACAAGCGGCGCATTGACCAAGAGCGCGATTGGGCGCGCGAAAAGCAAAGGCTGCTCCGCCACTCCGCGCAAGGACGCTCCTGAAACCAGCTCCGCAAGGCGATGACCGCCGGAACGAGCCGCGCCTCCAAGTTTCGCGAGGGGCAGGATGACAATATCCCGCCGCCGCTGGCGCCGGATACGGGGGCGTAGAATGATCGGCAGCGAGTCCCCGCAAGCGGAGCGGAGCAAGCGATGAGCGCCTACAGCCTTTTCCATTACCTGCATATTCTGGTTTTCGCCGTGATTGTCGGCGTTGAGATTCCCGCCATCCACGCCTTGCGCATGGCCCGCTCCCCGGCATGCGGCGCCGCCGCCCGCATCATGGCCTTGCGCGTGAAACGCTGCGCCGACATGGTGTCCGCGATCATGCTGGTGCTGCTCCTGCCGCTAGGCGTGCAGATGGGCGCCCAGCTCGGCGTTTACACCGTCACCTCGAGTATCAGCCTTTATATCACTTGGGCAGCGGGCATGGCGTGGCTCGCCATTGCCGTGATTTCGGAAGCGGCGGGCGAATCAAAATGGGCACGGCGCATCTACAAGTCCGAATGCGTGCTGCGCATCATCATCGGGCTGGGCAACGTTTACGATGCAGTGCTAGGATTCATGGGCGAGAGCATTATCCAAACCCACTGGATGGCCACCAAGGTGCTGCTGCTGGGGTTGGTGCTGATCGCGAGCGGCCTGACCCGCTGGCAAACCCAGGCGGTGCGTTTCGCTTCCTTCGATGCCGCAACCGCGGCGGGCGCCGAATCCCAACGTTTGATCGCCATCATCCGCCGCGCCCAATGGGGCAGCCACAGCATTTTGGCGATGGTCCTGATCGCCGCCTACATGGGAACCGCCAAGCCTTGGTAAGGCGGCCGCCGGGCTAGGCCGCCGCCGGCGCGCTGGTCATTCAGGCAAGGCGCGGATTCTCTCTTGGATGGCCAGCCGGGTCGCCTCCAGCACTTGCGTCAAGGCCCGGAGCTCCTCCTTGGATTGACTGGAAAGCACTTCGGCGATGATGCTGTCGTAGCGGGCATGCATGGCGCCCCATAGCTCCATGCCCTTTTCCGTCATCGTGACCGACTGAATGCGCCGGTCCGTTTCGGATGCGGCCTTGCGAACCAGGCCCTCTTTCTTCAGCCGCGTGACCACGCCGGTAATGTTCCCCTTCGTGACCATCAGCATGGATGCCAGCTCTCCCATGGTCAGCGCTTCGGGCACCAGCGCCAAGGCGGTCAGGACATCATAGCGGGGCAGGCTCGAGTTGAATTCATCGGAAAGGAGCCGCATCAGAACCCGCTCAATACTCGAAAAGCAGCGGACCAGCCCCAGCCAGGCCCTGCGGTGCTGAGCCTCCTCAGGCAGCGACTCAAGCACAAGCTGAAACACGGAGGCCCCGGCAGTTCCGCCGCCTTTGCTCATTCCTGGCGCGAGTCCTTGACGACACGGCCGTGGCGGATCACCACGGGAACATCCCTTAGCAGCATGGCGGCGCCAATGCAGCCCCAACGCATTGCCTTGTCCATCCCTATTCAAGCCTTCAATCGCGGCGCAGTCATACGATGCCGAGGCGGCGCCGGGTCATCCCATGGGATGCCGGCGCCGCGGATGATCGGCGGCGGATTGCGGAAAATTCAGAAATCCGCGGTCATCGTCCAGGCGAGATTGATGAACTGGCCGGCGGGGGACGTGACCGCGCCCGAATGCGAGAAGCTGTCCACGCCCGAGTAGTGGTCCTCGTCCAGCAGGTTCGACACATTAAGCGTGAGGCTGTGATTGCTCCAGTCCAATCCCGCCTGAAGGTCCACCACCGCGGCCGACGGAGAGACCAGCGGAAACGCCGAGGCCGGAATATCGGAGAACCGGGCCGAGAATTCCGAGCGGTGGCTGGCGGTCAAGCGCAGGTAGCCGCTAAAGCCGTTCGCTTCCCAGTCGAACTGGCCGGAGACGGAGGCCGTGGTTTCCGGCGCGCTCGGCAGAATCTCGCCGCTCACGTCGCCCTGCGGCGCATTGGCGAAGCTATCGAATTGAGCGTCCATGTAGCCGAAAGCCGCCATGAGCGTAAAGGAGTCGCTGATCAGCGCCTGGCCGCTCAGCTCGATCCCTTGGCTGCTTGCCGAGTCCGCGTTCGCCACCACGTTAAGCGGCTCAAAACCGGTGGAGCTGGCCGGGCAGGCCGCCGGCGAAGACACGATCTCCTGGTTGGGCAGGCACCGTGTTTGGGCCAGCCGCACCTGCATGTCTTCCCAGTCCATCCGGAAAGCGGCCACCTCGATCTGGGCGCGGCGGCCGTTGAGGAAGGCCTTCCAGCCGATCTCGTAATTGGTCACGACTTCCTCGTCGAAACGTGACCGCGGGTCGTAAGTCGGGCCCGCGCGGCCCACGACATCCGGCGCCGTCCTCGCGCCAGAGGCGCGGTAGCCGGTCGAAATCGTGGCGTAAGCCGAGGCATCCTCGCTGTAGTTCCAGTTGAGCGCAACGCGAGGGGAAAAGTTGCTGCCGTCATTCGAAACGTCCAGATACGGATTGTCCGCGGTCTGGTCGAACCGCCCGCCGCTGGTGAACTGGCTGCCGTCAGGGCCGGTGTAAATCACCACATCCTGGTCCGGGCGCAGCGCGCAGTTATCAAGAAACGGGGCCGGCACGCCGGCTTCCACGGCGCGGCGGCCGCAGGCGAATGACGCATAGGTGTTCTGCCAAAACTGCCGGTCGTCATCCGACGAGTAACGGCCGCTCGCCGACAGCGTGACGGTGTCCGTCAACTCGAACCCAAAATCGAAGAACGCGGCGAAGCCACTCCTCTCGATAGTGATCTCGTTCTCGTTGGGGCGGTCGCCCGGCGTGGTGGAACCCAGCGGTCCGCCGCCGGGAAACGCGCCGGCGTGGATAACATCTTGGCCGGAAATAATGGCGTTGTTGACCTGCGCCTCGTCGTCATAAACGATAATGCCGGCCATCCAGTTGGCATCGGTGGCGCCGAGCCGCACGGGAGCCGTGGAGAAAAGCCGCATTTCGTGGCTCATGGATTCGCTCTCGTAGTCCGACACGCGATTGAAGAAATCCATGCCGCTATTCTCGACATCCTCGAGCTGGTCCATGTCGCTGTCGATCGCTCCGGTAATCGACGTGAAGCCGATGCGCTCGCCGATATATTCGAGCCTGGCCGTGAGCACGCGGTTTTCGATATGGGTTCTTGCCGGCGTGTTCTCGCACATCCTGCTGTTATTGCCGCTCTCGACGTAAATCGAGTCGCCCAAGCCGCAGGTGGGCGGGCCTGCAACCGCGCCGCCGGAAGCGGTGAACAGGAATCCGGCAGGCCCCTGCATGCTGGGCACGCGAGCCATCTGCCGGTCGTCCTCGCGGATGTAATGGCCCGCGAGGTCGATGGTCCAGTCGTCCGGCTGCCAGCGAATCGCGGCGCGCATGTTGAGGTTCTCGAATCCGGTATCGTTGCCGTCGGGATGCAGGTTATCGACATGGCCCTTGCTGGACGTGAACGCCGCGGCGCCGCGGGCGAACAGGTTGTCGGCGACGGGCGCGTTTCCAATCACGCCGTACTCATAGGTTCCGTGATTGCCCGCGGCCAGCCGCACCTTGGCCATTCCATTCTCGTCGGGCTTTTTGGAAATAACGTTGATGGCGCCGCCGGTGGCGTTGCGCCCGAAGTAGGTGCCTTGCGGCCCGCGCAGTATCTCGATGCGCTCGATATCGTCCAGCGGCGGGTTGGCGCTGCCGCTGGCCACGAACGCGGTGCTGAAGTCATCGACGAAATAGCCGATGGTGGGGCGCGACTGGATCAGGCGCTCATTGCCGCCGTTGGTGAGATCGCCGAGCCCGCGGATGGAAATATCGCCGTTCTTGTTGCCCTGCTGGTCGTTGGCCGTGAACGCAACGTTCGGCGTCATCAGCAGGAAATCCCGGGCGCCCTTGAAATTGCCCCGCTCGATTTGCTCGGCGGAAAACGCGGTCATGCTGATCGGCACGTCTTGCAAGGTTTGCTCGCGGCGCTGGGCGGTCACAATGATTTCTTCAAGCCCTTGTTCCTCGTTCTGCTGTGCCCCCAGCGGAGCCGCGACAGTGAGTGCAAGCAAAGGCAAAAGCGAAAACGCGGTTTTTCTTCCCATGTTGGTGGCCCCCTCTAATTGGGTCTCGGCGATGTCACGGATTGAGGCCTGAAACTGCTCCTGCCGGCATCAGGCGGCAATTATTTTACAACTAAACCTTTGCCCCGTCCGTCCTTGGGCGCTCAGCCCATCAGGTCGGGCAGCAGCAAGGCGATTCCCGGCAGCAGAATCAGCAGCGCCAGCCGCAGAAGATCCGCGGCCAGAAACGGCAAAAGCCCGCGAAAGATCCGCTGCACCGGAATATCCGGAAGCATGGAGCCCACCACGAACACGTTCATCCCTATCGGCGGCGTAATCAGGCCGATTTCCGCCACCACAATCACGAAAATGCCGAACCAGACCGGGTCATAGCCCAATCCCGTTAGCACAGGAAAGAAAATCGGCAAGGTGAGCAGCAGCAGCGATGTGCTTTCCAGTATGCAACCGAGCGCAAGAAATACGGCCACTGTGATGGCAAGCATCTCCAGCCCCGATAGGCCGGAGCTGGAGATCGCTTGCAGAAGGGCTTGCGGAACGCCGGCAATCGTGACCAGGTTGGCGAACAGAAGCGCGCCGAAAAACACCAGAAATAGATTCACGGTGGTGATCACGGTGCTCGTGATGGCTTCACGCAGGGCCCTCAAGGTGATCTGCCGGCGAAGCAGCGACAGGGCCAATGCGCCCGCCGCGCCCACGCCTGCCGCTTCCATGGCGGTCAATATTCCGAAGTAGATGCCGCCGACGATCAGCGTGAAGAGCAGCAGGATGGGCCACACGCCAGCCAGCGAACGCAGTCGGGCGCGCCAGTCGCTGCTTCGGCCGATCGGCCCCCAGGACGGACGCCAGCGGGTCACGATGGAGATCACCATCAGATACAGCGCGATCGTCAGCAGGCCCGGCAGGATGCCGGCAATCATCAGTTTGCCCAGTGAAACGCCGGTGAGCAGCGAATAGAAAACCATCCCCACGCTCGGCGGGATGAGCACGCCCAGCGTGCCGCCCACGGCGACCGATGCGGCCGCGAAACCCGGCTCATAGTTGTATTCCCGCATGGCCGGAACCGAGATTCCGGTCATCGTGGCGGCGCAGGCGTAACTCGATCCGGATATGGCGGCAAAGCCGCCGCTGGCCCCGATAGTGGCCATCGCCAAGCCGCCGCGGCGGTGGCCGAGAAAGGCGTAAGCCGCTGCATACAGGTCCCGCGCCAGACGGGTGCGGCCAATGATGTTGCCCATCAGAATGAACAAGGGCAGCACCGAGAAGCTGCAGTTGGTTGCGGAATCCAGCCCAACCTGGCCAATCATGATGATAGCGGCCTCCGGGCCGCGCGCCAGCGCGAAGCCGGCCACGCCCACCACAGCCAGACTGAACGCGATCGGCAAGCCGGCCACCAGCAACAGCAACAGCGCAGCCACCGCGCAAACGAACAGGATCATTGGCCACCCTCCTGCCGCCGCGCCGAATGCAGCAGGCCGGCGATGGCGAGCAGCGCCGCGAGGCTGGTCATCGCCGCCGCGTAGCCGGCCATCCAACTCAGCGGAATGCGAATCGATTCGAAGTACTCGCCATTGGCGGAAAAATAGCTGGCCTGCCAGAACATTTGCCCGGCAAGCACTGCCAGCGCCGCAATCACTGTGGATTTGAAAACGAAGTCCCTCACGCGCTTCCGGCGCGCGGTCATATGTCCGTCGAGCAGGCGCACACGCAGGTGCTCGTCATCCAGCGCCACGACCGGCAGGCCGGTGAAAACGACAAGGCAGACCAGACACTGCGCCAGCACATGGCCGCCGGGCAGCGGCTGCCCGAAAAAGTAGCGCCCCACCACATCGATGAAGGTGAGCAGCATCAGCAGAACCAGAAAGCCGCCCATCACCAGCTCAAGCAACCGGCGCGCAACGGTCAAAAAAACTTTCATCGGGAAACTTCTACCGCGCTGCCGTGAAAATCGGCGCCGAGCCGCTGGCTTTCCTTGCGAACTTCCCTGCGAAAGAACGCCAAGGCCGCCTCCGCATCCACGTCGGCGGACTTCGCTTTTTCGATCCACTCGGCATCAAGAAAGGCGGCCGCCCTGACGAGTTCCGCATCGAAATCGGCGGCGGTTTCCACGTCGATGATGCCCGCCGCCAGAATCTCCCGCGCCGACGCCTCGAGTTGCTCATTGAACACCCGCCCCGCCCGGCGGGCGAAGGCCTCGCCCGAGTGCGAGAGCACCTGGGCCTGATCCGCCGATGAAATTCGCGCCCAGCTGTTCGCGTTGGCGACCAGAAAAAAGCCGCCGAAACTCAATCCCACGCCGCGCGCCAGCCGCGTCTGGTAGCGCAAATAGGGCTGCAAGCCCAAACGCGTAACGCCGCTGAACGGCATGCTCACACCGTCCAGAATCCCGCGCGACAGCGCGTCATGGATTTCCGTAGCCGTGAGGAATACCGGCACCGCGCCCGCCGCCGACAGCAATCGCGCGCCCGCGTCGCTGGGCGCGGCCATTTTCAGCCCGCGGATATCGGCAAGCCGCCGAATCGGCTTTTCGACCGTGAACCAGTGCTGGGTGCCGCTGGCGTGCAGGGCCAGCAACTGCGTTCCGGAAAATTCGTCGGCAACCTGCAGGAAGCGCTGCTGGGTTCGCCAAAGGGCCACCGAAAGCGCCTCCACGTCGCTGCTCGGCAAAAAAGGCGTTTCATTGATCTGGGTCACCACGAAACGTCCCGGCGTGGCGCTCTGATTGCCGCCGGCAATATCCACCAGCCCGGCCCGCGCCATATCGAAGTTGCGC
This sequence comes from Gammaproteobacteria bacterium, assembly GCA_965213995.1. GTDB lineage: Bacteria > Pseudomonadota > Gammaproteobacteria > Steroidobacterales > Foliamicaceae > Foliamicus. The sequence continues at coordinate 507,016 of OZ243929.1, forward strand.
CGGTAGCTGCCCAGCGGCGCCACGCTGAAGCGCAGCGTCACGCGGCCCTGCGTGGCGCGCTCGACCGCCTCGCCCCAGGGCACGAGCACATCGGTGTGGTAGAAGTGGTTGGGCGGCGCAACCTGATTGACCACCAGTTCGACCGGCCCGGCGGCGAGCGCGGCGGGAACGCAAGCAAGCGCCGCCGCCGCCGCAGCGATCGACCGAAACCAGCGGCGGAGCGATGCCCCGGGCCGCAAGGCCGTCCAGCCCAAGCGGGCCAAGCTCCTCCCATCCGGGTGCCGGAGCATGCCGCTAAGGCATCACCTTCACCCGTTGCGTTCGCCTCAGCCGCCCGTCCCATGAGCCGGCGAGGAATGCCGCAATATCGGGAATGACCCGCTCCGGGGCTTCCACATAGGGATAGTGCCCCAAGCCCTCGTATTTCTTAAGGAAGGTGGGAGCGGATGTCATCCAGTGCTGAAACACATCCGCTTCCAAGTGCATGACGGTGGGATTCGCCTTGCCCCAGAGGATCAGGGTCGGCGCCTGCACGCCGGAGAGGATGGCCTGGGGGTCGCCGGTCTCGAAAAAATACTTTTCAATCGGCGTGGCTTCGGCGCGGCGGTTGAGGTCATAGGCCAGATCGACGAGCCAGCCGGGCGCTTCGGCATCGGAGGGAAAGTTCTGATTCACCGAAAATTCCCAGAACTCGCGAGGCTTGACCTGCATGCCATCCCATTGCGCGGTTTCAGGACGCGCCCGGTTCGGGTTAGTGCGCGCCGTGCGGGGCATGCCCGCGGAATTGATCAGCACCAGCCGCGTGACGTTTTCCGGGAATCGCGAGGCGTAGCGGAATCCGACGCTGCCTCCGCTAGAGGTCGCGACCAAGGCAAATGGGCCAAGGCCGAGCGCCTCGACCAAGCCGCTGAAAACCTCCACGTTGCGCTCAATCAGGTTGAACTTGCCGTCCGGCGGCTCTTTGGTCTCCGGACCGCTGAGCCCCGCATTCGGAAAATCGAAGCGAATGACCCGGTGGCTCCTCCTCAGCGCCTCGGCCACAGGGTTCCAGGAAAAGAGATTGAAGTACGAGGCATGCAGCAGAACCACAACCGGCCCCTGCCCTTCATCGAGGTAATGAATATCGGCGCCGTCAATGGCCGCGAACCGCGAGCTTTCATCGGCGTATTTCGCCCGCAGCGCCTCCAGCCCGATTGGCGCCGGATTCTGCGCGGCAGCGGAAAGAGAAAGGGCCATGGATGCGATCGCCAAGGCAGCTTGCTTCATTTGATATCGTCCTCGCGCCTCGGATAGTTTGCCATGAGGATGATCGCTTCCAGCCGATTCCCTTCCCCTTCCCAATTATTGAGCGCGCCGCCTCTTTGGCAGAGGCCCCGCTGGATTTGTCAAAGCAAGAGCATACCTTCTGCCGCGCCCCTCCCCGGAGGGTATAAGGGCCCCCATCCGGGCTAATGCCGACAAGTCCCGGCTTGCAGTCACTGTCGGGCATTTTGCAATGGCTGCGTATTTTTTCGTGCTCATCCCGCCTTCAAACCCGCCGCTGCCCGCACGAAACATCCTTTCCACCACTTTCGCCTGCCTAGGGTTCATGGATGGGTATTTTGGGTAAAAACGGGCCTTGTCCAATATGAATCGGACTTGCTCAATGGCAATGCTTTGAGCTTGCGATGCCGTGCGGGTGAAATATGAAGTGAACGGAGTTATATCCAGAGGTTGATTTTTCTGCGGGTTGATGCTCTCAAATGCCTTGTAGTATTCGCGTCTCGATCGATAGATGGCGGTTGACATGCAGGCCAGCGAGGGGCGCCCCGCTATTCGGGACAAAGCCTTATCCGCAATCGCTCTGCCTACGCGTCCGTTCCCGTCCGCAAAGGGGTGGATAGTCTCAAACCAAAAATGGGCGACAGCCGCTTTTTCGGGCGAGTCAACCGAAGTTGAATTGAACCATTCCAAAAACATGCCCATTTGCCGTTTGACTTCGCCCGGCGGAGGCCCGGTGAAATGTATTTTTTCCCGCCCGTGGTAGCCGCTCACAATACGAGCTTCGTGGGTTCTATATTCTCTCGCCGAACTGTCCGAGTATTCGACCGGCAATGCCATCGCGCACCATTTTTTCAACACGGCGCGGGTGAGCGGCTGATCCCATGTTTCCCGCACGTCCACCATGAGGGCGGCCGCGCCGTCAGCTTTTTGGGAATGGCGACTAGGCTCTGATAGCTGTCCCCTATGAACCAGCAAAGATGAACGAACGGTATCGCGGTCGAGATTTTCCCCCTCGATGGCATTTGAGGAGAGCGCATCCGAGAGCATGGTTTCGATTCGGGCCTCGGCGGCCGCTTCCGCATCCAACGACCATTCCACGCCGCCTAGCTGGTCGGACTTCTCAAAAAAACTTTCCTGGTCGGAGCGACTGGCATCGAGGTCGTAGCGGAAATCAGGCCATTGGGGGTGCTGCCATGAATGCATCCCTAAATCATATCAAAAAACGACAATTTTTGACATGATTATCGCGTCTAATCGTATCAAGAGGCTTCTTCCCGGTGTGGCCCGATTGGCTGGGCGCAATATTCGGGTTAGAGGCGGACGCGCCCGATCCTAGGGAAGCGATTGGCAGCGTCAATCCAACGCGGGAACAACGGATTGCAGAAAGCTCCGGTAAGGCACCGCGGTGCCAATATTCTCGAATCGCTGCTCAAACTCGCCTTGGTAAACAAGGTAGCGATAAACATTGCGCTTGGCGAGTCGCTCGAAGCGCCGCAACCCCTTGAACATTTTTTCCTCGGCTCGTGTCGAGGACTTGATCTCGACCGCGACGCATCCGCCGCCGCCCGTTTCGATGACGAGATCGACCTCGATTCCAAAAGCGTCTCGGTACGTGCTGATTCGCCAGCCCTTCTTATGCAGCCGTTTGTAGTAGAGAATCCGCAAGATCATCCATTGCTCGAACAAGCTGCCAAGCTCTTCGCGTGCGACGCGGGGATGAAGAATTCGACTGACCACGCGCGCCGTTTTCATTGAATTCGACGCGCATAGCAAGCGTGGTGGTGGAGGCGGCGGGAATCGAACCCGCGTCCGCAAGCGTTACTGGCCGAGGCGCTCTACATGCTTAGCCGCGTCTTAGTTGCGGTGATTCCCCGACGGGCAGGACGGAAGCACCGTTTTGATCAGCTAACTATTAACCCGTGCGCGCCGATCAATGCCACGGGCGATCCTATGCAAGCGACGCGCCGGCCAGGCCACAGGAAATCCTGGCAGGAGCGCTGGCGGTCAAGCCGCCAGAGCGTAGTTGTCGTCGTTGGCAACTATTGGTTTTGCAGGCGGATTTACGAGGAACCCTGCGCCTCGGCATGCACACCAAGGATTTCACAGCCCACGTCGAAGCCATGTCGCCCCCAATATGTGGGGTATTGTACGCCGAAATGTCCCCAAAGCGGAAAGTCGAGCGCCGCAGCAGGGCGCGTTGCGGCGCAACAGCCCCCCGCATCGGCCGAAACCCGTGAGCGGAGTCGCCACGGGAGCGCAGCGCGCCCGCCTGCTCAAGCTGGCCACCTATGCGTCGGTCGCAACCGCCGCGCTGCTGGTGGCGCTCAAGGCTTGGGCATGGCGGATCACCGACTCGGTTTCGCTGCTCAGCTCGCTGGCGGATTCGGGACTGGATGTGCTGGCCTCCCTGATCACGTTCTTCGCGGTGCGCGTCTCGCTCAAGCCCGCCGATCAGGAACACCGCTTCGGCCACGGCAAGGCCGAGGGTCTGGCGGCGCTGGCGCAGTCGGCCATCATCACGGCTTCCGCAGCCTACGTGCTGGCGGAAACCGTCGATCGCATCCTGAATCCGGCGGAAATCGAGCGGGCGGCCCTGGGGATAACCGTGATGCTGGCGTCCGTGGTGCTGACCTTGGCGCTGGTGAGCGTGCAGGGGCACGTGCGGCGGCGCACGGAATCGGCGGCCATTGCAGCCGATGCGATGCACTACAAGACCGATCTGGCGATCAATCTGGGCGTGGCCGCGGCCATCGGCGTGGCCGCGCTTCCCGGGGGCGGGCTGGCCGATCCGCTGTTGGCGGCAGGCGTCATCGCATACCTGCTGTTCGGCGTTTGGAAAATCGCCAAGCAAGCGATGGACATCCTCATGGACCGCGAGATTCCGGACGACGATCGCGAAAGGATCGCCCGATTGGCCGAAGGCCATCCCCAAGTGCTCGATATTCACGATCTGAAGACCCGCCACGGCGGATCCAACTACATCGTGCAGTTCCACGTCATGCTGGACGCTTCCCTGAGCTTGGCCGACGCGCACGAAATCCTAGACGAGGTGGAAGAACGCATCCGGGCCGAATTTCCCGGCTGCGAACTGCTGCTGCATCCCGACCCGGAAGGCTACCATCCCAGCGCCCCGGAGTTCGGCAAAGCCTGATCCAACGGGCCGAGTCCCGCAGGGCGGGCCGCCGCATTGGAAGCCCGCGCCGCCGCCGCGCTGCCGTCATGTCGACAGCGGCCGGGCGCTTTCGCGCAGATCGCGCCCGGAGGCGCGCTGAAACAGGCTGAGGCCGAATTCCGGCGCCACCGCTAGAAAGTGGTCGAACAGATCGGATTGCAGGTCCTCATAGGCTCGCCAGTCGGTGGTGGCCGCGAAGCAATAGATTTCGATCGGCAGGCCATCCGCCGCCGACTGCAATTGCCGGACCAGAGTGGTGCGCTCGGCATGCACCTTGGGATGGTTTTTGATGTAGTTGAACAGATAGGCCCTGAAGGTGCCTATATTGGTGAGCCGCCTCAGATTCACCGGCAGCGATTCGGCCCCGATCCGGCGGTTGTAATCGGACAGTTCGCGGTGCTTTTCGGGAATATAGTCCTCCAGCAGCTTGAACTGCGAGAACCGTTGGATCTCGGCATCATCGAGAAAGCGCACCGTGGCCATATCAATGAACAGCGACCGCTTGATCCGCCGAGCGCCGTCCTGGCTCATGCCCCGCCAATTCTTGAACGAGCCGCTGATAAACGCCTGCGTCGGGACGGTGCTCAGCGTCTTGTCCCAGTTGCGCACCGTGACGGTATGCAGGGCGATATCCACCACGTCGCCGTCCACATTGTGGGAGGGCATCTCCACCCAATCCCCTACCCGCACTATATCGTTGACGGAAATCTGGACGCTGGCCAGAAGCGATAGCAGCGTGTCGCGGAATACCAGCAGCAGCACGGCGGTGAGCGCGCCGAGGCTGCTGAGCAGCAGCCAGACGGACACCTCGGCCGCGTAGGCCACGATAATCAGCGCGCCAACCGCGTACAGCACCAGCGAAACCGCCTGGGCGTAGCCCTTCAGCGGCAGGCGCGTCTGGCTGCCCGGCGCCTTCTGCAAATAGAGGCTCACGGCGTTGATCAGCGCAACAATGCCGGCGATAGCCGTCAAAACCACGGCCGCGAACGCCAGCACGCCGAGCACCCGGCCCAAGGTCGCGCTGAGCAGGGGCTGCGCGGCGCTCAAACCCGCAAGCATCACCAGCGCCGGCGCCAGATGCGAGAACCGCAGCAGCACCCTCGATTCCAGCAACGCGCCGCCCAGCGCGCTTCGGCGCGAGGACTGCAGGGCCTTTCGGGCGGTTGCGGCGATGCTCCGGCGAACCAGCCAGTCAGCCAGAACCGCCGCCGCAGCAAGGACCAACAGCGCTGCCGCCGCTGCGACCGTGGGCCGCTGGGCAAGCCAAGCGCTTGCGGCAGGCCATATTTCGCGAAGGCTCATGGAGAATCGGCGCCGAGGACGGAATGATCCTGCTAGCGGCGCGTCAGGATGCCGGCCGGGGATGCAAAAGGCGGAAAGACTGCCACATCACCGCAATTTCCTCGTGGAAGATTTGCTCGCGGCCCTCGAGCCACTTGCTCCAGTAGGCACGGTGGATGCGCCGCCACACGCCCACTTCCCGCGCCGCAGGACCTTCTCCGGCCGTATGCCGCTCCGACACTTCGTTGAAAGCCAGTTGCTCGCAGCCGTCAAGCTCCACCAGGCAGCGCGGATCCCGCTCCATGTTCAGAAAAACGATCCGGTCGCCCGGCTCGGGAATCCCGCCCTCCTCTTCGAAAAACTGCATCAACGAATAGGTGCAGGTCTTCCGCTCCTCAAGAACCAATCCCAAAAGCAGTTCGCACATCTCCTTTGTGGAGCCGAGACGCCGGACCACCAGCCGCCCGCCTTTCATCGGCGGCGCGCCCGCCTTCAAAGCCTGGTCGAGAAATGCTGCGACCGTCACGATCCGCCTTAAGTCTCCGCTGCGCCTTGTCCGCTTGCGGGAGTATACTCAAGCGCGTGGCGAAGAACGGCGTTTCAAGGACAGGGCTTAAGGCCGCAACGGCCCTCGCGGCCCTATCCGCGTGCCTCGCCGGATGCGGCGGGTCCGTTGCGCTGAACGCCGGCTTCCCGGCCCCGCTCATGGGCCGCCTGCCGCTCACCGCGGAAATCCAATACCCGGAAAAGCTAAGAGCTTTCACCCACGTGGAGGAGGCATTGGACTCCACCCGCTGGACGATCGCAATCGGCGAACCCAGCGTCCGAATGCTGGAGAGCGTGTTTGGCGCCACTTTGAGCGTGGTCCCCGAAAACCTGGCCGGCGCCGCGCCCGACTTGATTATCGAGCCGGAAATCCTGCGTTTTGAGCTCGGCGTTCCGGGGCGCTCAAAGGTGGATGTGCCCGCCGCCTGGATCGAATTCAATGTGCGAATCCGAAGCGGCGACGGCGCGCCGCTCACCCGGTTCAAGATCCCGGGTTACGGAGAAGGCTCGCATGGGAGCGGCGGCGGCAAAAGCCTGAGCCAGGCCGCCGAGCACGCCTTGCGTGACGCAGGCGCAGCGCTGGCCCAGGAGTTGAACGCCGACGCTGCTATTCTTGCGCTTATCGGCAGCCGCTCATGAATATTCGCGCAACACTCCCCCGTCTTCCGCCCTTGGCAATCCTCGCAATGCTGCCGGGCCTAGCCGGAAGCCTCGGGCCCGAGGCGGCCGCGGCCGAAGAAACAGCGGAATCGCTGGTGCTGATCAGAACCAGCTACCTCACCGGAAACCGCACTGAAGAGGACTTCGTGCGCTGCGTCTCAAAAAAAATCCGCGACGGCGGCAAGCGCCCCGTGATCCATGCGGAACGGCAGTTCATTGACGACCTCTATCCTTGGCTGGAACCGCGCACCATGCCGCGCGAAAGCGCCGATCTCGGCGATTTCATGGCGCGGCCGGGCGTGGCCGACGCGATTCGCCGCAAGGGTGTGCGCTACTTGGTGTGGCTGAGCGGGCAAACGCTTCGCGAAGGCAGCGGCGGCGGCCTTTCCTGCGCCGCCGGGCCGGGCGGCGCAGGCTGTTTCGGGGTGGCCTGGTGGCAGAACAATTCCGAATACACCGCCTCGGTTTGGGATATCAACAAGCTCAGCGACATGGGCGACATGAAAGCCGCGGCGCGCGGCACCTCGGTGATCCCGGCGCTGGTGATTCCCATACCCATTATTTCCCGCACCCGCGAGAAGGCCTGCGGCAGCATCGCCACCCAGATACGCGACCACCTCAACCTCGACTAGCCGCCCCGCCGCCAAGGCGCTTCAATCGCGCCTGTTTGCGCGTTCTCCTTTCGCGGGAGACGCCATCCTTGGCTTGGTTCCGCCATCCATGGCTCCAACACTCCCGCGGAAGGAGAACGCGCAAACAGGCTACGCCGACGCAAACCCTCCGAAGGAGACGCCAGCGCAAGCTTCTTCTCTGTACCCTTTTCTCTCGGGAGTGTCGGCGGCAGGGCGAGCATCGGTCGCTGCGCGCAGCGCAGCGAGGCAAAGCATGCCTTTGCCGGATGCGAGCGGGACGGCAGGAGCACGGCCCCGGACGTGATTCCGGCGCCGCCGCGCGGCAGGGATGCCAGCAGCAACTCGGGGAAGCAGGAGGATGGGTTCTTGACCTATGCAGGTCAAGCTTCAAGTAGTCATGCGTCTCCTGCGGGAAAGGCGCGGAATAAAGGCGGAGGAAGCGCACAATCCCCAGCTATTTCCAGCGGGATTTGCCGGCGAGGTAGGCGCCGGCATCGTCCAAGTCCGCCGGCAGGTACTCGGAGAACAGGTTCGGCCCGAATTTCGGCTGGTAGCGGTTGTACACGGGCTCGTAAAGGCGCCAGTGGACATCCGGTATGCGGTGCCGGGCGCGGAACGCAGCCATCGGCACCGTGGCGGCGATCGGCTGCTCGAAGCCGCTGCGGGCCGCCGCCAGCGGCTCGCCGTCCGGCCCCCAGATGCCCGAGCCGCCGCCGCCGGTATCGCCAAAAATGCCGCGTGTGCCCGGCGAATGGGCGTTGTTGACCAGCGCCGTGTAGATGCGGTTGTGCCTCGCGCCGGAGCGGATATCGAGCGGGCTGAAGCCGCCGGTGGCGGTGCGCAGCATCAGCTCGCAGCCTTTCAGCGCATAAGCGCGGATCAGCTCCGGCTCAAGCTGCACTGCGGTGGTGCAGATATTGCCGAACTTGGTGCGCGTCACCGGGATCACCTCGTCCTCGCCGTACATCTCCACGTAGCGGTCGAGCACGTTGTAGATGGTGGTGGTCATCAGCTCGATATTGCGCTTGCCCACCCGGAACACGCCCTTGATATTGCGCGCCTTCCAATGCTTCGCCAGCACTTCGCCGTCGTCGCCGATGATGGTGGTGATCGAAAGATTATGGTCGGGCCAGTCCGGGTCCCTCACGTAGCTGCCAAACACGATATAGCAGCCGTGTTTGCGCGCCAGCTTGGAAATCTCCTCGGTTTCCTCGCCGGGAATTTCGATCGCGGCCCGCTGCACGTCGTCGCGGCCCCAGGTGAAGCGAAAACCGGTGATCGGAAACTCGTGGAAGAACAGGATATCAGCGGGCAACCCCGATGACTGCGCCATGTCGATCAGATCCAGCATGTGGTCCAGGTTTCTGCGCTTGCCGGGACCGGGGTTGGCGGCATCCACCGGCCGCACCACCGATTGGACCACGCACAGGCGGATATTGTCCTTGGCCAGCGGCACGGTATCGTAGGTTCCGTCGGCGCGCACCGATACTTCGTCGCTTCCGCCCGCCTCGGCGGCCATGGCCCGTCTTGCCGCGCCGCCCCCGGCGGCTGCCGTTAGTCCTGCCAGGGCCGCGCCCTGAAGGACACGCCGACGGTCGATACCCTTGCTTTCCGCCATGGTGACACCTCCCGGATGATGAAACAGGAGTTGCATTCTACTGCGCGCTGCGGACAATCGGCCATGGAATGGCAAGCTGGAAAAAATTGCCGCTGCCGTGGGTGGTCGGCTCCGCCGCCACGCTGCTCGCTGGCCTGCTGGCCGGCCCGGTGGCGCTCTACTGGATGGGCGGCAAGCTGGCCGGCGCCTATGCCGACCCCGGAGGGCTGCTTACGCTGTGGACCAGCATCTATGGCGATGCGGCGCGGTTCGGCGCCGCCGGACTGGCGTTCCTGCTGGGGCCGCTGGTCATGTTCCAGATCGCCTGGATCATGCGGGCGGCGCTGAGGAAACTGAAACTCTAGCCCGCATATTGCACCAAGCCGCTTGTTGCCTTCCTTATTCTGCCGGTTAGTCAATAGCTTATGCCCGGATTGACTGCTTTCCGCCTGATGCGGAACGCGCTGGCCGCGTTCCCGCTGGTCTTTTGCCCGATTGCGCGCACATGCTCGCTGCGCCATAGGCACGGCTATGCCTTCGCTCGCGAGCACGCGCAATCGGGCAAAATCCTGCGCGGACTCCACGCCCCTTGGTGCAATATGCGGGCTAGTCCGGCCAGAAATACGCGCCCACGCCTGCGAGCGAAAGCCAGAACAAGCATAGCGGCGCCCAGCGCCAGACGGTTTGGCGCAGGTGCCCCCACATGCCCAGCCCGCCCAGCACGGCACATACGCCGAACATCCCGGTCGCCGCCATAAGCAGCGGCAACTCGGCTTCCAGACGGGGATATTCGTCCATGATGACCCAAAAGGTCAGGCACACGATCGCAAGGCCGGCGAATATGGCCAAGCAACTGCCAAGAAAGATTCCGAGAAGAATGCCGAAGGGGCGCATGCTACTGGTATGATCCCGCGGTCAAAAAGAAACCGAACCGTATGCGAATCATAACTGCGCAAAGGGCACAAGCAGCCGCGCGCGCCCGTCCGGCGCCGGGAGCGCGCCGGGCCGCGTTGTTGGCAGGCGCGGCGCTGCTGGTTATCGGCGCAGCTGCGGGGCCGCCCCCCGGCGACAAGCCTGAAGCGCTGCGAATCACCGACAGCCACCGCGAAACGGCCGCCAGGGTGCTGATCTACGCCGAGCGCGAGCATTACGAGCAAATGGATGTGGACGACAATCTGTCGCAGCGGACGTTGCGCAACTTCATCGATCTGCTCGACGGCCAGCACCTCTATTTCCTCAAGAACCAGGAGGATTATTTCCTGCGCCGCTACGGCAGCCGCTTGGACGATGCCATGCGACGCGGCGAACTGAATCCGATCTTCGATATTTACCGCCTGTTCCGCGCCCGCATGTCCGGCTACTTCGACTTTGCCAAGGCCTACCTCGACAGCGGGCCGAGCCTGGAAACGGATCGCGAGTGGACGATCGACCGCGAAGATGTCCCGCGTCCCTCAAACCAGGCGGAAATGGAAGAGCTATGGCGCGACCGGATTCGCCATGAGCTGATCAACCTGGTGCTGGACGAGCGCAGCCACGAGGAAGCCGTCAAGGCGCTGCGCAAGCGTTATGCGCGCCAGCGCAAGTCGCTTTACGCCCAGGATTCCGACGATGTGTTCGCCTACTTCCTTAACGCCTTCACCCATGCCCTCGACCCGCATTCCAACTACTTTTCCCCGCACAACTACGAGGAATACCGCATCCAGATGAGCCGCGCCTACCATGGCGTGGGCGCATCGCTGGGCATGGAGGACGACTACGTGCTGGTGCGGGAGGTTCTGCCCGGCGGGCCGGCCGACAGGGACGGCAGGCTCAGGGCAGGCGACCGGATCACCGGCGTGGATGGATCGGCGAGCGGAGACGTGACCGACGTGGTGGGCTGGCGGCTGGAAGACGTGGTGGAGCTGATCCGCGGCAACGCGGGCACGCCGGTGGTTCTGCGCATCCTTCCGGGCGGCGATTCCGCGCGCAGCGAGTCCTTCCTGCTTGATCTCACGCGCGGCCGCGTGACCCTCTCCGGCGCCGGGAAGGAGCTGCTGAAGGTGGACCGCGAAGGCGACCGGTTCAGCGTGGGCGTGATCCAGATTCCCAATTTCTATTTCGACATGGACGGCCGCGACGCGGGGATTGAGGACTACCCGAGCTCCACCCGCGATGTGCGCCGCCTTGTGGAGGAACTCAAAGCCGACGGCGCGCAAAGCCTGGTGCTGGATTTGAGGCGCAACGGGGGCGGGCATCTGCAAGAAGCCATTTCGCTGGCCGGCCTGTTTGTGGGCAAGGGCCCGGTGGTGCAGGTGCGCGATTCCGCGCTGCGCACGCAGGTATTGCGAAACCGCCGCCAGGCTCCGGTTTGGAATGGCCCGCTGGTGGTGCTGGTGGACCGGCTCAGCGCCTCGGCCTCGGAAATCCTGGCCGCCGCCATACAAGACTACGGACGCGGCGTGGTGGTGGGCCAGCGGACCTTCGGCAAGGGCACGGTCCAGAATATCTACCGGATACCGCGCCGGCAGGAGGAGATGCCGGGCCGCCTGACGCTCACCATGGGCAAGTACTACCGCGTGACCGGAGAAAGCACGCAGCATCGCGGAGTGGCGCCGGATATTACGCTGTCGGCCGCCGGCGTTGAGCTTCCGGCGGTGTTCCCCAGCCAGGTGATCGGCGACGAGGTGGGCGAGAGCGCCAGCGACAACGCGCTGCCTTGGGACACGATCCCGCAAACCGATTACCCGGGCCGAACCGTGGACGGGGCCACCTTGAGCATGCTGGCGGCCAACTATCAGCGCAGGGAATCGGAAGATGCCGAGTGGCGCCAGCTCTTGGGCCGCGTCAGGTCCATGCAGGAAATTTCCGAGCGCGAGTCCGTGCCCATCCACCTCGAGCGCCGCCGCTCGGAGGATGAGGCCCGGCGGGCGCAACGGCTGGCGATGACCAACGAGTGGCTGGAACGAAACGGCCTTGCGTCGATCGAAAGCCTGGAGGAACTGCGGGGCATGGACCTGCCCGACATGGCTCTGGAGCAGGCCTCGGAGGTTGCGGCGGACTTGGCGCGGCTTCAGGCCGCCTCGTCGCCCGCCGCCGCCAGCTCACTGAACTGAAACGGCGGACTTGCGGGCCGCGGCCGGACAGGCCCGTGGTGGGAATCCGCCAAGAACTCCAGCCATTTCCCGAGCACCCGGTTGCGCCGCCAGCAATCGGCGAAAGTCCCGGGTTCGGCATTGCAGTCCCCATAGCGTTGCGACCAGCAAGCGACCTCCGCCACGCGGGCATCCTCGCACAAATTAACGACCAGATCCGGTTCCGGCCGCGAATGGCCGTCCTCCGGGAACAGATAGGTCATGCGCAGCACCGTGGTGAACGCGGACTTTCGCTCCACCTCAAGGTGCAGTTCGCCATTAACCGGGCTGTGCGACACATGCCATCCGGGCTCGCGCAGCGCATATCCGAACAGCCGCCACAGACGGGCGTAGTTGCTCTCGTAGATCTCGATCAGCGCGCCCAGGCCCAGCGGCCTGTTCCCCAGCAGCATTGCCGGGGCGAGTTGCTCGGAGACCTTTGCGAGTGAAAGCATGGAAAGCGGAATATAGCAGAACCGGAAACGGTTGCGCCGGCGCCGGCGCAGCGGTAATCTCCGGTTCGTGCCGCTTGAGGACGCGCAAATGACCTTCGCACTGTGGAGCCTGTTCATCGCCATGTGGCTGCCGCTCATCTGGTCCATCACCGCGAGATGGGGGCTCAGGAACTACGATAATTCAGCGCCCCGCGAGTGGCTGGAGCGGCAAGAGGGCTTCAGGCAGCGCGCCGCATGGGCGCAGAACAATGCTTGGGAGGCGTTTGCGCCGTTCGCCGCCGCCGTGCTGACCGCGCATTACCTAGGCGCCAATCAAACCTGGGCAAACGGGCTGGCGGCGGTTTTCCTGGCAGCCCGCGTTTCCCACGGGGTGTTCTACTGCATCAACCGGCACATCCTCCGGTCGATTGCCTGGTTGATCGGCCTTTTGGCTGTAATGGGGCTATTCGTTGCCGCCGCTCTCGCCTGAGCGGAATATCGTGCCGCGATAGTGCCTGAGCTCGTCAATCGAAGCGAGAATGTCGCTTCTGGCGCGATGGCGACCCTCCTTTTCGATGCCTTCGAGCACGCCGGGATCCCATAGCCCGGCCAGAATCTTGATGGTGCTTACGTCCAGGTTGCGGTAATGGAAGAATGCCGCGAGATCGGGCATTGCGCGGGCCAGAAAGCGCCGGTCCTGGCAAATGCTGGCGCCGCACATGGGCGAACTTTTCGGCGCGCAATGCGCCTTGAGGAACTCCAAGGTGGCGCGCTCCGCCTCCTCGGTGCTCACGCGGCTGGCAAGCACCGCTTCGAACAATCCCGACGCGGTATGGTTGCGCGTATTCCAGTCGTCCATTTCGTACATGACCGAACGCGGCTGGTGGATAACGATGTTCGGGCCCTCGGCCACCATCTCGAGCTCCCCATCGGTAACGACCGTGGCAATCTCGATGATGTGGTTGCGCAGCGGATCCAGACCGGTCATTTCCAAGTCGATCCATATCAATCGTGAGTCTTTTTCGCCCAAGGCAATCTCCTGAACCGTTCGGGCGCGGATTTTAGTCTCGTGAGCGCCGAACACAAAAATTCCCCGAACATCGGGCGTGTCACCGCTTGTTTCGGACGCCGCGGGCAGCTCGAAACGGCATCGGGGGAACAACTCGCCTACCTCGCCGCAAGCCGCCGCCACAAACCGGTGTGCGGCGACCGGGTGCGGTTCGAGATGCGCGACGACGACTCGCCGGCGCTGCTGAACAGCGTGCTCCCGCGCGACAGCGAACTGGCGCGGGCGGGCACAAACTGGCGCACCGAAGTGATCGCAGCCAATTTTTCGCTGCTGGTCGTGGTGGCCGCCGCCGAGCCGCTGCCCGATTACGAGCTGGTGGACCGGCTGATATGCGCCGCCGCCCGGTCCGGCACCGAGGCCTTGCTGGTATGGAACAAGATCGACCTGGGCCGGAAGCGCCCGGCGCGGCTGCGCGAATACGAGCGCGCGGGATTCGAGATTCTGCCCGTAAGCGCCCTTGCCGGCACGCGCATGCGGAATCTGGCGCGGCGCTTGAAAGAGCGCGTCACCGTGTTCGCAGGCCAATCGGGCAGCGGAAAATCGACGCTGATCAACACCCTTCTGCGCCGCAAGGCGGCGGCGGCCGGCAATCTCTCGGCAGGCGCGAGGCAGGGTCGGCATACCACGGCTTCCGCGGCGATGTACACACTGCCGAACGGCGCGCGCGTGATGGATCTGCCCGGCGTGCGCTCGCTGATGCCGACGCTGGACAACCACGCCGACCTCTTGGCGGGCTACCCGGAATTCTCCCCCTACGCGGCGGAATGCCGGTTCGCCAACTGCCGGCACCGCAAAGAACCGGGCTGCGCGGTTCTAGCGGCAGTCGCCGCGGACAGAATTCCCGCCGGGCGCTATGCGGGCTATCTGGCCCTGCTGCGCGAATTCGAACGCAAGCCTCCGCTCGCTTAGCCGAGCCAAGCGAGCTATTCAATCCGGCGGCGCTGCGCAAGCGCGGACGACAGCGTTCCTGCGTCCACGTAGCTCAATTCGCCGCCAAGCGGCACCCCCTGCGCAATCCGCGTGGCCCTGATGCCCGCCCGCCGGGCCATTTGCGCCAGATAGGCAGCGGTGGCTTCGCCTTCCACCGTGGCGCTGGTGGCCAGTATCAGTTCAGTAACCACCTTGTCTTCCAGACGCCGCTCAAGGCGGTCCAGGCCCAGTTCCTCGGGGCCGATCCCGTCCAGCGGCGAGAGACGCCCGGAAAGCACGAAGAACAAGCCGCGATAGGCGCCGGAGGACTCCACCGCAGCCAGATCGGAAGGCGTTTCCACAACGCACAACTGGGCGGAATCGCGGCCAGCGGACCGGCAAATAAGGCATAACTCGCCGTCGGCCAGCATCCCGCAGCGCGAACAGGTGCGCACCGCGTCAAGAGCCTCGCGGAGGCTTTGCGACAAGCGGCGGGCGCCGTCGGGCTGGCGCGTGAACATGTGCAGGACCATGCGTTCCGCCGACCGCGGCCCCACGCCGGGAAGAAACTTCAACGCCTCCAGAAGCTCCGTCAGGCGCGGGGGGAAAACGTTTGCCGTCACTGCCCGGGCGAGGACTGGCCGCCGTCTATCGGGCGAATGGATCCAATTTCGATATCGTTTCCGAATATATCAAGCGATGCTTGAACAAAGGGATCTGCCCTGAATTCCCTTTCAGCTCGCTGCTGGCGCCGGCGCTCTGCTTCCCGGTCGCGACCGGCCAGAGTTCCCCCTTGGCCGGCGCCAGCAATTTCTATCTCAACCTCGTGAAAAGCCGGGAGCGCGGCAATCAGGGCCGAGCGCAGTTCCTTGAGGGCATCGTCGGTAAGCAGATTTTCGTGCTGTCCGTCCAGGCGGAGGTGTAAACATCCGTTCTTCGCTTCAGCCAGCTCGCTGTGCGCCGCAATCTCGCCGGGCAGTCCCTGAAGGCCTAATCCGCGCACCGTTTCCGGCCAGGAGTCGGCGGCGATCGTCTGTTTGGCCATGGACAGCGGCGGCGAGCCAGGCATGCCGCCTTCATCAGCCGGCTCCGCGGGGGATGGCGAGCCAGAAGGTCGGCTCGACTCAACCGGCTCTTCGGAAGGCGGCGAATCAGGAGGGCGGCTCGACTCAACCGGCTCCGCCGCCGATGATGCGGCGGATTCTCTTGCCGACGGCAATATACGCGCGCCTTCCCCCCGGGGACCAAGACTTTGAGGGCCTGACTCTTCGCGAGGCATCTCCGGCTCCGGCTTCGCGCTGCCCGTCCGCATCAACCCGCCGCCGGCGGAAACAGGCCCGGGCCGCCCTGCGTCCTTGCGGCCCTCCTGAGCATGCTTTGCCGCTGCATCCGGCTGAAACGCGAGCATGCGCAACAGGGTCATTTCCAGCCCGAGGCCGGGATCTGGCGCCAGCGGAAGCGTGCTGCGGCCTTGAATCGCGATTTCGTAAAGCAGCTGCACTTGGTCGGCCGGCAGCGCTTCGGCCAGCGGGGCGAGCATATCCGGCTGGTCGTCCTCGTCCACAACGCTTGCTCCCACCGCCTGAATAAGCGCCAAACGCTGTAGCGCCGAAGCCAGCTCCGCCAGGATATTGGCCGGATCGGCCAGCCTTTCGCGCAATTCCCTGGCGCCGCCGAGCAACGCTTCGCCGTCGCCGACTGCGATGGCGTTGAGGAGATGGACAATGCTGGGCTGGTCGGCGCCGCCGAGCATGTCCGCCACGTCGTTCTCGCGCACCGCGTCGCCCCCGTAGGCGATCGCCTGGTCCAGCAGGCTTAGGGCGTCGCGCATGCTGCCGCCGGCCGCGCGGGCAATCCGCGCCAACGCTCCCGGCTCGGCATTCACCTCCTCGCCCTTGCAGATAGCTGTCAGCTGGCCAGCGATGGTCTCGCTGTCCATGGCGCGCAGATTGATCTGCAAACAGCGCGACAGCACTGTGACCGGAAGCCGCCGCGGCTCGGTGGTGGCGAGCAGGAACTTCACATGCGGCGGCGGCTCCTCCAGCGTCTTCAAGAGCGCGTTGAACGAGGAGGCGCTGAGCATGTGCGCCTCGTCGATCAGATAGATTTTGCAGCGGCCTTCGGTGGGCGCGTACTGCACGTTTTCAAGCAATTCGCGGGTCTGCTCCACCTTGGTGCGCGAGGCCGCGTCCACCTCCATGAGGTCAACGAAGCTGCCTTCCTGGATGCCCGCGCAGCTGCCGCACTCGCCGCATGGCTCGGGCGCGGCGCCGGCCTCGCAGTTCAATGCGGCGGCCAGGATTCGCGCCAGCGTCGTCTTGCCCACCCCCCGGGTTCCCGCGAAAAGCCATGCGTGATGGACTTTTTTAGCCGAAACCGCGTTGCTCAGCGCCCGCACGGCATGCGGCTGTCCCCGCACTTCGGAAAACTTCCGGGGCCGCCACTTGCGCGCCAGTACCAAGTAACTCATAGGCGAAGCCTATCAGAGGCCGACAAGCGCTGCTTGCCTAGCCTTGACGCTCCGGTCCTCGAAAGGTACCAGCAGGCGAAGCGCTTTCAGCCCGGTTCGGCGGCGGCGCAGGCGCCGCACAACCCCTTGACCTCCACAACCGCGTTGTCGGGCCGGAATCCGCGCTCGTCCGCGATCCGTGACAGCATCTTCTCCAAGCTCCTCGACTCCACCTCGTCCACATGGCCGCACGAGGAGCAAAGCAGAAACTGGCTCTCGTGGGCATGGTCGGGATGCCCGCACGGCAAGTAGGTCTGGGCGGATTGCAGGCGGTGAACGAGGCCGGTTCGGATCAGGAAGTCCAGGTGCCGATAAACGGTCAGAGGCGCGATCTTGCGTTTCTGCCGCTGCTCCAGCAGTCCGATGAGATCATAAGCGGAAACCGGTCGGTCGCGAGCCAGCATTTCCGCGTAAACCGCCAATCGCGCCGGGGTCAGCCGCTCGCCCTTTTCGGCGCAGCGCCCTTCGGCGAGCTTCCGCCATTTCGCCGCAAGCGGCGCCGCGCTCAATGGCGGGCTAGCCATTTTTGCATTGTCGCACAAAGCGCCAGAGATGCGCCGCGCCCACGAGCGAGGCGCCAGCAATGGTGATCGGCTGCTCATACGCCGACACCGCCTCGATGAATGCGGCCAGCAGGAGCAGCCCAAGGCCAAGCAGCGCCGCGCCTGCGAACAACCTGTTGCCGACCGCCAACCGCGTCTTCCAGATAACCCTGAGGCTCACAGGAACGGCGGCGGCGACCAGCAGCTTATGCACGAGCTCGCTCTCCGCAGCCTGGGCGGCAACCGGCATCAGCGCCGCGAATACGGGCAGCGCAACGCAATGGAGCACGCATAGCGTCGATATCCCGACCGCGCAGATATCCAAGCGCCCCGACCGTCCCCATCGAACCCCTGCGGCATCGACGGCCGGTTGCGCCGAAGGCTGGTATTTCTCAGCCATGGAAAATCCCTTGAAAAAAAGTTTATGTTATATTGTAGCAATTTCTAGCGAGCATGGTGGACCGTCAAGAGCAGCGGGCCCGCATGCCGCACACCTATTCGTTAATACAGGAGAAGAGCATGAAAGGCAAACTACTGCCTCTGCTGGCGGCGGCGCCGTGGCTGGCGGCAGCCGCGCTCGCCGAAGAAGCAACCGCGGCGGAAAATGCGGAGATCATTGAGGAGATCATCGTGCTGGCGCACCCGCTCGGGCGCGAAGGACTGGCGCAGGCCGCCGACGTGCTGGAAGCCGACGAGCTTGAGCGCAAGGCGGCGGACAATATCGGCGCAACCTTGGGCAATGAGCCGGGCATCCACAATAGTTCCTACGGCGTGGGCGCCGGGCGTCCCGTCATCCACGGCCTAGGCGGCCCGCGCGTGCGGATCATGGAAGATCGCATCGACACGCTCGATGTTTCCGTCAGCAGCGGCGACCACGCGGTCACGGTTGATCCCTTCGTCGCGGAGCGCGTGGAAATCCTGAAAGGCTCGGCCACCCTGCTCTACGGTTCCGGCGCCATCGGCGGCGTGGTCGATGTGCAAACGGGCCGCATTCCGCAGCAAGTGCCGGAACGCATGCGCGGCGCCGTCAACCTGCGCGGCAGCGATAACGGCAGGGGCAGGAACGGAAGTTTCCGGCTTGGCGGCGGCAGCGGCAATATCGCGTGGCATGTCGATGCCTTCGCCCGCGAATCCAACGACTACGACATCCCCGGGTTCGCGGAGTCCGCGGCCTTGCGGGCGCAAGAGGAGGAAGAGCATCACGACGACGAGCACCATGAGGAGGATGAGCACGACGACGAGCACCACGATGACGACGAGCATCACGGCGAAGAGGACCACGACGAGGAAGAAGCCCGCGGCCGGTTGCCGGGCAGCGGCCTCGAGACCCGCGGCGGTTCCGTCGGCCTCTCCTGGGTAGGCGACCGCGGCTTCCTAGGCCTTTCGGTCAGCAATCTCGACTCCAATTACGGCATCCCTGGCCATAGCCACGATCACGGGCACGATGAGATGGGCCACCACGATGACGAGGATCATCACGACGATGATGAACACGACGAGCATGAAGACGAAGGCGCTCCCATCGTTGATCTCAAGCAGACGCGCATAGACCTCAAGGCTGCTCTGGCCGACCCCTTCGGCGGCTTCGAGAACCTGAGTTTCCGGCTCGGCATCAACGACTACGAACACACGGAGAACGAAGAAGGCGAAGCGGGAACGGCCTTCTCGAACCAAGCATGGGAAGCCCGCGCGGAACTGGCGCACGGCCCGGCCGGCGGATGGCGCGGCGCCTTCGGCCTCCAGCTCGGCGACCGCGAATTCTCCGTGGCTGGCGAGGAAGCCTTCACGCCCCCCGTCGATACGTCGTCCGTCGGCCTATTCTGGGTTGGCGAGCGCTCTCTTGGCAGACTGGGGCTGGAGGCGGGCCTGCGCTACGACCGGGTCGAGCACGAACCCGCCGGCGGCGGCAGCCGCGACTTCAGCGGCGGCAGCGCTTCGCTGGGCCTGATCGTGCCGCTCGGCCAAGGCTGGAAAGGCACGCTGCTGGCCGATTTCTCGTCCCGGGCTCCGGTGGGCGAGGAACTCTTCTCGGATGCGCCGCACCCCGGCACGGGCTTCTTCGAGATCGGAGACCCGGGTCTCGACCATGAACAGGCCCGCAACCTGGCAGCCACCCTCGCCGGCCGCGGCGACCGCTGGTCCGTGAGCGGCACCTTCTACCACACGGACTTCGCGGACTTCATCCACCAGGCTGCCACGAATGAAGAACGGGACGGCTTTGACGTGCGCCGCTACGCCCAAGCCGACGCAACCGTGGCCGGCTTCGAGGTGGAAGGTCGGTTGACCGTGGCCGAGTGGAGCGCAGGCCGTCTCGACTTGGGCATCTTCTACGATAGGGTCTCGCCGTCGCTGGATATCTCCGTCAATGACAACCTGCCGCTCATGCCGCCGGACCGGGTGGGCGTATCGCTCGAGTTCATGAGCGACCGCCTGCAGGCCAACATGGACTATGTGCGGGCAAGCGATCAGGACGACATCGCCGAGTTCGAGCTGCCCACGGACGGCTACAACGATCTCCGCGCGCGCGTCGCCTGGCGTTTGCGACCCGCCAACACCACGGTGGACCTCTACCTTGCCGGGCGCAATCTCACCAACGACGAGCAACGGCTGCACACGTCCGTGGTCAAGGACCTCGCGCCGCAGCCGGGACGCACGGTCGAAGCGGGAATGCGCATGGCGTTCTAGCCCGCATATTGCGCCAAGGGGGCATGGGAGCGGAACAAGGAAAACGGCGGACGGCCTTCGCGCGTTACGAGCGGGCGCGCCTCGCCCGGGAAGGTGGATGATGAAGGCTGGAGCCGAGGCCGGCTAGAAGCGGATGCGTCGCGTTTCCTGCTCGATCCTGCTCACGACGCTCATTGCCGCAAGCGCCGAGCTCTTCGGGTTTTCAGGCGTCGCATTGCCCTTGATCTCGAATGAGAACTGGCCGAAATCGCCTGCGGCCACGACCTTGTGGATGTTCTGGTCCACGTTCGGGTCGGCGATCAGTTTTACCTGCGTCTCGTCGAATCCGATGCCGGCGAGCGCGACAGCGGCGGCCACATTGGCATTCGCGGGGTAATGCGTGGCCGCCGCGCGCGCCGTGCCCTCGAAATGGACCTGCGCGTCGCCGGCGAGGCGATCAAGATCAAGCCTCCCGTCGGCGGGCGAGCCTTTCCAGCTCTTCGGCGGCTTGCGGCCGGTGTAGCTGACGGAGCGCAAATTGCCCACGCGCGCCGCGCGCAGGCAATCGAGCGCGCCGATCGCGCCGCTCACGAGGCAAAGCTTCGCGTTGCCTTCAGCGGCGGCCCGGTCGAGATCGCTATAGAGCGCCGCATCCGCTAGGCCGCCCACCGATACCGTCGTCAGGTCGCAGCCCCGGCGCAGTATTCCGGGGCCGTGTGTTCTTAAGGCAAGGTGGCCCGCGCAGTCGATCATGTGGTCGATATCGTCGGGCAGGTCCGGCACGGATGAAACGCAAACGGAATCGGGGAACTCGCCGGCGGTCTCCTCTAAAAGCTCCGGAAGAACAAGAAGCGCGCGCACCGCGAACCCCCTGCGTTGCAGCGCGTCCCGCACGTAGCCGCCAATCGCGCCCGTGCCAATCATTCCAATCCGCATCAATCCCTCCGTTTCCGGAATTGCCATTACGGCAGCACGCCCATCATGGTTTTTCCCGCGAGACTTTGGTTCTGCACGAAAACGCATCGATCCCCGCGATAACGCTTTGCACTTCTTCCCACAAATCTTGCTGATGAACCAGCAGGTATTCCTCGCCGTTCAGATGGGAATAGCTCGCCCCGATGCACATCAATGCCCACCTTTGGGAAGCGCCGGGTCATAGACCGGCCTGCCCATTGGGCGAGTCTTGAGAGTGCCCGCAGCGAGGGCCGCAAGCCGCTCATGGGCTATCTCGACATATTCAGGAACGATATCGCAGCCATAGGCATGTCGTTTGTGCTTGCGGGCCGCTATGAGCGTTGATCCGACACCCATATACGGGTCGAGCACTTCATCGAGTTCATTGGTCATGGACAACACGAGACGCTCCACCAACTCAACGGGAAATTGACACGGGTGCCCTGTTTTTTCCGGGTGATTGCTCTTTACGTTCGGAAATATCCAGACATCGCTGGGGTTCTTACCCTGGGGGTTGCCGGACAACCGGCCTCGATTCGGACCTTTGAAATGGCGTTTGCCCGGATACTTTGACGGAACGCGAATAGGGTCCAGGTTCCATGTGTATTCATCGCTTTTGGTCCACCAATTGATCGTCTCATACCGCCCGGACAATCGCTTCGAACAGTGCAAGCCGTGGCCGAAATGCCAGACGATGCGGTTACGCAGTTTTAGCCCGAGGGAACGGAAAACGGGGTACAGAATGGAATCAAGCGGAACAATCTCTCCCTTTTCCACATAGTTGCCTACTTGCCAGCAAAGGGATCCGCGACGGTCCAGCAAGCGCGCGCATTCCCCGATCACTTTTTTCTGCGCAGCGAGATAAGTGCCCAAAGGCGATTTTCCCTCGTAGGGCTTGCCTAGGTTGTAGGGGGGCGAAGTAACGATGAGCTTGAACTGCTCATCTGATAATCGCCGCATAAACGCCAAATTGTCTTCACAAGCGGTTTCAGTGCGAACGGACGAGCATTCCTTGCTCTGCTGCCCTTCGGCCCCGCGCGCTGCCCTCGCTTCCTTGCCGGACACCTCGCCGGCATCGAGGGAAAGTTGAATTGGGCCGACCATCATGTCCGTGGAGCAATCATAAAGGATGCGCTCCTTCCTTACCCGCCGCCAAGGCACGAATGGCCCGCCTCCGCTATTGGCGGAGAGGGTGTCCGCCGAACAGGATGCGGAATCCCTTGCTACATCTCGCATCCCGTCATCACCCCCACAGCCTTCCCCACACCGGAAGCGCGCCCCCAAAGCAACCGCCGGATACTGCCATCCACGCTGTTCTATGCGCGGTCACTGGCAGGCTGGCGGCCTATCCCGTCGCTTGCATTCCTCATAAGCGGTGGCACATGTGGCAAAGCATTGCTGCCGCGCGTCCCATTCTTTAATCTGGTAGCAATGGAATGTGCAGGCATCTTCTCCGCAAGCCTGCGAGCATTCTAATTCTTTGTTTATCCCTTCAGCCACTTCAGCCCAAAATTTTCCGGAGCACCCGGCCAGCGCCAGCGCCAGCAGCGCGGCTTGAAACGTTGCCTTCGAATTGCTCCTCATGGGATTCCCTTTTGTTGTTGTGATCCTTCATTCTAGCGATTCCTCGAACTGCGGCGGGATGCCCATTTCGTGCAGCAACGCATTGAAGCCCTGTAGCGGCGCATGTAGGCAATCCGCACCAACGAGGGCAAACCAAGGACTTTTGAATAGGCTTGGACTGAAGATCAGTCGCGTTGCGGACAAATAGAAGCATCCGGTATAGTGGGCGCATGAACACAACCGTGATCGTTAGCTTTGGCGCTTCCGGATTCATTGCCCTTCTTGTGGCCATTCTCGCCACTTGGCACAACACGCGCCAAGAGATAACCCGGCTTGCCGAGCGTGTAGCCCGCATTGAAGGAGTGCTGTCCGTTCGGCTAGCCCCGCAGGATCAGGCTGCCGCGCAATAGCCCGCCGTCCCTATCGGTTGCGTTTGCCCGCGAGCAGGAAGCCGCGCCGTGTTCAGGGTTCCTCCTCTTGGGATGGTTGCCCGATGTGAACGGCGGCTATTCCTTCGCGCCCGCATCGATCAGCAGCTTCACAAAAGCCGTGTAGCCGGACTGAAAGCCCCGGCGGGAACATGGCTTTCAATCCATCAGGACGGCGTTCGTATCGAACATGCTTCAATGAGGCCCGCCGGGGAACTCATCTGTATCGCATCTACGCTACAGCGAACAAACAGGCGTGGAAGAAAAGCACCGCGACAAGCAGCTATCGGCGCATGCCCGCCGGGGATTTGTTCCGTCCAGAAGCTCGCACTCGTGGCATAACGCTCGACAATCCTGTCGGCATAGAGCATCGTTCGCGATGCGGAGACCTTCGCTTCTCGCCTCGATTTTGCTGGCACGCGCGCTCTCAACAAGAGCGGCAAATCGGTCCTCGTCTACCCCCAGGCTCCGTGCGACCCCCGCAACGCCTTCGTCCACTTGCGTCCTAGCAACGGCCTCCTGTTCCGCGATTGAGCATCCGCCCAACACCATTGCCGCAAGCAGCAAAAGAGCCGATGCATCTAACGATTGGAGAGCTTTCTCTGTGAAAGGACGCTTAGCCATGCGGTGCCTCCTCTAGTTGTTTTGCCGTAAAGGCATTGTCACGACTCAATGCTAGCGTTTTAGCCAAATTCGGGATCAGGGTATAGCGGAGGGAGTGGTGTCCGCCGAACAGCCGCCGCGTACTCACGAATTGGCGGCCGGATTCGTCGGCATCCCAGCGGGCGTTTCCTTATAGATGGCAACTGCCCAATACCAGATGGACACGACCATAAGGAGCAGAACCAATATCAGACAATGTGCAAACATCCCCACCGCCGCCCCTGCCGACAGCGCATCAAAGTCGTTTGTTCCGACCATCGCAAAGATGATGTGTGATACGGATACCCACGATCCTAGGAACAGTACAAGGGCCATGGCGTTCACGCCTCTATTGGGTAGCAGCCTGCCCCTGTCCCGAACATCCGCCGCAATCATGGCGGTGATCGCAACGAAGATAGCCAAGACAATATACAGCGGTGCCTGAGGCAGCACCAAGTTAGCTGCTAGAACCTCTTCCTGCATGGCCTAAGCGGCCTGAACGGCGTTTTTCAAACCGTGCTCGAAATGATCCCGGTACTGCTTGCTGATTCGATAGCGAGTGCCAGATTCCCACCACCGCAAAGCTTTGCGGAGTCGATACCCCCTCTCGCTTTCACCGTGCTCGTGTCTCGAAAGGTGAACGAACCGCCCACCATCCACGATCTTGTAATGTATGTCCGGTTCTTGTCTGCCGCCTCTCAAATACCAGATTTCGATATAGCCCCCGAACTCCTCCGAACGAGCCAGTTTGAGCAGTTCTAGCGGCTCGTCCGCGTCGTTAAAGAGGCATCTAACCTTGATGTTGCGTTTCTTTATCCGCTCTCGCAGCACGTCAATGACTTCTGGGGAGTTGTACATCGAACCCGCAAAGGCGTTGCCATCGTCGTGGATGTCAATCCGATGGTGAGTCTGGTTCAACAGGCCAATAAACATCTCCGTGGCTTGTTCATCCGTATTCAATCCAGATTCCTCGCGCCTGAGGTCGCCTTGGACGGACGCTATCAGGTACAAGCTAGCAAGGAAGCCTGCTGCTAGGATAGCTAGCACTATCCATTCGGCACCCTGAATCATTTCCATGACTAGTTTCTCTTGGTTCCCGCCGCTAGCTCTGCTCTGAAAAACAGAAGCAGCGCGAATCGCGCCGAAACCTCCTCTCTAACGTCCGCAAAGTTTATAGCACGACTTGAGGGCTGCACAACCTATTATCGCTCTCACGGATTAGGTTAGTGATTGGGATTGCGCTTGTATTTCACAGGCATAAACCTTGCCCGATCTCGATGCTTTCCTTGCCGCTGCCCAAAGGCACCGAAATTAGAATTTGAATAGTCCTCCGGGTGAAATATGAGAGGCAGGCGATGTCCCGCATAGCAATTCTCCGCCCAAGCCGTTCATGCAGTCACCATCGTTCCGGACGGGCATGGCGGAGAGGGTGGGATTCGAACCCACGGACGGCGTAAACCGTCAGAGGTTTTCAAGACCTCCGCATTCGACCACTCTGCCACCTCTCCGATGATCGAGGATCAGGCCGGGATTTTAGCCGAGCCGCCCATCCAGGGACGCAGGGCTTCAGGGATGGCGATGCTGCCGTCGGGCTGCTGGTGGTTTTCGAGCACGGCGATGAGGGCGCGGCCGGCGGCCACGCCGGAGCCGTTGAGGGTGTGCGCCAAGCCGCGTTCGTCCTTGCCCTTGAAGCGCGCGCCCATGCGGCGGGCTTGGAAATCCTTGCAGTTGCTGCACGAGGAGATCTCGCGGTAGGCGTTCTGGCCGGGAAGCCAAACTTCGAGATCGTAGGTCATGGACGACGCGAAGCCGGTATCGCCGGAGCATAGCACCACCCGGCGGTACGGCAGCTCCAAGCGCTCCAGCACGATTTCGGCGTGGCGGGCGATCTCTTCCAAAGCGCCGGCGGACCGGTCGGGATGCGTGATCTGCACCAGCTCGACCTTCTCGAACTGGTGCTGGCGAAGCATGCCGCGGGTGTCCTTGCCGTAGGCGCCGGCCTCGGAGCGGAAACAGGGCGTGTGCGCGGTGAACTTGAGCGGCAGGTCGGCTTCGTTAACGGTTTGGCCGGCCGCCAGGTTGGTGAGCGGCACTTCGCCGGTGGGGACGAGGTAGCCGGAACGCTCGCTTTCGATGCCGAAAAGGTCCTGCTCGAACTTGGGCAGCTGGCCGGTGCCGGTCAGCGATTCGGAATTGACGATGAAGGGAACGTAGGCTTCGGTGTAGCCGTGCTCGCGCACATGCAAATCCAGCATGAACTGGATCAGGGCGCGGTGCAGGAGCGCGAGGTCGCCGGTCAGGACGGTGTAGCGCGCCCCGGCCAAGCGCGCGGCGGCGGCGAAATCCATCTGCCCCAGCGCTTCGCCGAGGGCCACATGGTCCCTAATGCCCGGTTCGGCGGGACGCGGCTCGCCCCAGCGCCTCAGTTCGCGGTTGGCGCTTTCGTCGGCGCCGCTTGGAACGGCCTCATCAAGCAGATTGGGCAGGTCCATCTCGATCTTGCGCAAGCCGGCTTGGACGTATTTGAGCTCGTCGGCGGCATCCGACAGGCCCGAAGTCGCCTGCTCCACTCGGCGCTTCAGCGCATCCACGTCGCCGCCCTCGCGGGCGGCCAAGCCGATTTCCCTCGAAAGCTTGTTGCGCTCGGCGCGCAGCTTCTCCGTATGCACTTGCCAGCGCTTGCGGCGCGCTTCCAGTTCCGCATAGGCGGCTGCGTCGAAACCGGCGCCGCGGCGCGCGAGGTTGCGCGCCACGCGCTCCGGCTGCTCGCGCAGCAGTTTGGGATCAATCACGATTCCGCCGCCTCGAAAATATCCACGCCTGCGGGGATATCGGGATCGAACAGCTGATCGTCAAGCTCGCTATCGAAATCGAGCCGGGACAGAAGCAACTGCACGCGGCTGCCAAGCTCGTCGGAATACTCGAGCGCCGCAGGCACGTTTCCTCGCAGCGCCAAGCGCAGGCCGCCCTGCTCCGCATCGGCGCTGGTTAGGGTGAACCATTGCAGTCCGTCCTCGAATTCGGCGGCAGCCACTTCATAGTTCTCCAGCACCGATTCATCGCCGGCCAGCAGCGCGGCGGCGGATTTCCTGAGTTGTTCGGTCTGCCTGTACACCGTCACCTGCTCCAGCTCCTTATCGAGCATGGAAAGCTTCTCGCCGTCGGCCCAGATCAGCAGCTCGTCAGGCCGAAGGTAGTCGAGCCGAAAGCGGCCAGGGCGGGAAAGGTAGAGGCGGCCGGCGCTTTCCTTGCGGAACACGCCGTCGCCGTCGAATTCCAGTTGGGTGAAATCGGCCTGAAGCTGCCGGACCTCATGGAAGAAGCGTTTGAGGACGGCATCAGCGTTGGCGGGGGGCGCTTCTTCCCGAGAAGATGCGGCGGGCGCGAGCCAAAAGAGCGCCAGGGCGGTCAATGCAATGCATCTGCGCATCATTCGGCCTCGCCGGCCACCACGCGGCGCTCGCCGCGGCCGTCCGGCTCGGACACCACACCGGCGCGCTCTAGCTCCTCGATCAATCGCGCCGCCCGGTTGTAGCCCACGCGCAAGCGGCGCTGCACGTAGGAAATCGACGCGCGGCCGCTCTCGATAACGATTTCGCGCGCCTGCTTGTAAAGTTCGTCCACCTCGCCATCGTCGGCGTTGGCGGCATCAGACTCCGCCGCATCCGCAGGCCCCTGAGTGACCTGCTCGTCGTAACTGGGCCCGCCGCTGCGCTTGAGCACCTCCACCACCTTCAGCACCTCGGCATCCTCCACGAACGCGCCATGCACGCGCAGCAGGTTGCCAGAGCCGGCGGGAAGAAACAGCATGTCGCCCTTGCCAAGCAGCGTTTCGGCGCCCACTTGGTCGAGGATAGTGCGGGAATCGACCTGCGAGGCCACCCGAAACCCGATCCGCGCCGGGATATTGGCCTTGATCAGCCCCGTGATCACATCCACGGAAGGCCGCTGCGTGGCCACGATAAGATGCAGGCCGGCGGCGCGGGCCTTCTGGGTGAGCCGGGCGATCAGGGTTTCCAGCTTCTTGCCCACCACCATCATCAAATCGGCCAGTTCGTCGATCACCACCACGATTCGCGGCAGGCGCCCAAGCTCCGGGCCCTGCTCCTCGCCCTCGCCTTCCGGCGGGCCATGCAACGGCTCGCCGGCCTCCCGGGCAACCTCAATGCGGTTGTTGAAACCCTCTAGGCTGCGCGTCTTCACCCAGGACATGAGCCGGTAGCGGCGGTCCATTTCCGCCACGCACCAGCGCAGCGCGTTGGCGGCCTGGCTCACGTCGGTCACCACAGGGCATAAAAGATGCGGAATGCCCTCGTACACCGAGAGCTCCAGCATCTTGGGATCAATCATAATCAGGCGCACGGATTCCGGCGTGGATTTGTAGAGCAGGCTCAGGATCATGGCGTTAATGGCCACGGATTTGCCCGATCCCGTTGCGCCGGCCACCAGCAAATGCGGCATTTTCTCCAGATCCGCCACCACCGGGTCGCCGGCGATATCCATGCCCAGGCCCAGCGTAAGCGTGGCCTGGTCCTGCGCATAGGCCTGCGAGCGAAGCGTCTCGCCCAGCGTCACGAGCGCGCGCTCGCGGTTGGCGATTTCCAGCCCCACGGTCGATTTGCCCGGCATGGACTCCACCACCCGCACGCTGTGCGCCTTGAGCGAGCGCGCCAGATCGCTGGCGAGGCTGGAAATCCGGCTGGCGCGAACGCCCGCGGCGGGCTGGACCGCAAACAGCGTCACCACCGGCCCGGGCGAGACCGCCGTGACCGAGGCGCCCACGCCGAATTCCTGCAATTTTTCCTCAAGCCGCTGGGCCTGCTCGCGCAGGAACTGGTCCGATTCCCTGGCGGTGTCCAGCGGCGGGTCGGAAAGCAGGCTCAACGGAGGCAAACCGACGCTATCGATCACATCAGGCGGCATATCCAGCCGCGATGCCTGCGGGGAAGCAGCGGCCTGCGGCGGCGGCGCCTTGGCGGCGGGCGGGCGCTTTTTGGCGGCTGGCCTCACCCGGGCAACCGCGCCCCGGCGCGCAGGCGATATCCTCTTCCGCCAGCGTTCCCACAGCTTCCACCCGCGTTCCCAAAGCCACTGCCCGCCCCGAAGAGTGAGCCGGCCGGTTATTTGCGCCAGCGACAGCCACGACAGCCCGGTTAACAGCGTAACGCCGGTCATCCAGAGCGCCAGCAGCAGCACCAAGCTGCCGAAGCCCCCCAATACCGGGCCAAGCGAGCCAGCAAGCCATAACCCCACGATCCCGCCGCCGATGCCGCCGCGCGCCGAGAGCTGCAGAAGGCCGCAGCCGCACACCACCACCAGCAGCCAGCCGGCGGCGCGGATGCCCGCATCCGGCCACGACCAGTTCTGGCGCGCCTTCGCGGGCGCCAAGTACCAGGCGCTGAAGCCCATGAACGCGGCGGGAAACAGATACGAGGCCTGACCGGCCAGAAAAAAAGCGGACAAGGCGAACGCGGCGCCTGCCGCGCCGATCACGTTGGCCCCCGAAAGGCCCGCCTCGGCAGCCTCGGGCACATGGCTGACCAGGGCCGCAAACATCAGCAGACCCAGTGCCAGGCAAAGCCATAGCGCGCCCTCGCGCACGGCGCGCTCGATCCGGCTGCGTTCCTTGCTCTTCATGCCGGGCCTAATGTTATGCCGCTGCGGGGCGAACACAAACCCGGATAAACTTGCGCCCATGCCGAATGCCATCGCCCGCCTGCTGATTCTCGGTTCCGGCCCCGCCGGTTATTCCGCCGCCGTTTACGGCGCTCGCGCCAATATGTCGCCCGTGCTGCTCACCGGCAGCGAGCCTGGCGGCCAGCTGATGACCACCACCGACGTGGATAACTGGCCCGGCGGGCGCGAGGGGCTTCTGGGACCGCAGCTTATGGAGGAGTTGCGCGAACACGCCGAGCGCTTGGGCGCCGAGATTATCCACGACCATATTGAGGAAGCGGACCTTTCGCGGCGGCCTTTCACGCTCAAGGGGGGCTTAAGCGAATACCGCGCCGAATCGCTGATCATCGCCACCGGCGCCACGGCGCGCTACCTAGGCCTGGAGAGCGAGCAGAGCTACCTCGGCAAGGGCGTGTCGGCCTGCGCCACCTGCGACGGCTTCTTCTTCAAGGGCCGGCCAGTGGCCGTGGTGGGCGGCGGCAACACCGCCGCGGAAGAGGCGCTGTACCTGTCCAATATCTGCTCGAAAGTCACGCTGATCCACCGCCGCGACGCGCTGCGCGCCGAGAAGATGATGCAGCAGCAGCTTTTCGAGCGCGCCGGCCTCGACGGCCCTATCGATATCCGCTGGGATCGCGTGGTGGAAGAGGTGCTGGGCGACGGCAACCAGGTGACGGGCCTTAAGATCAGGGGCACGAAGGAGGCAGGCGTGCTTGAGGAGGTGCCAGTGGACGGCGTGTTCATCGCCATCGGCCATGATCCCAACACCAAGCTGTTCGTGGACGCGCTCAAGCACAACAACGGCTACCTCGCGGTGCGCGGCGGCGATTCCGGCAGCGCCACCGCCACGAGCGTGCCGGGCGTGTTCGCCGCCGGCGATGCGGCCGATTCGGTCTATCGCCAAGCCATCACCTCGGCGGGCACCGGCTGCATGGCGGCGCTGGACGCCGAAAAATTCTGCGACGCCAACCCCCTTTAACGCTGCCCGGAATCGCCGCAGGTCAGGCGCTACTCTTTAGGCTGTGCGGATACGGGTCCTTAACGGAATTTCGGAAGTCGCGGCGAGCGATTGGAACGCCCTTGCGGGCGACTCGAATCCTTTCCTGCGCAACGAGTTCATTCATGCGCTGGAAGCATCCGGGTGCGCTTCGCCGGAGACCGGCTGGCAGCCCTGCCACCTGCTGCTGCTGAACGACGAGGACCGCCCCGCCGCCGCCATGCCGCTGTATATCAAGGGCCATTCGCGCGGCGAGTTCGTGTTCGACTGGGCTTGGGCATCGGCCTACCAGCGCGCCGGGCACGCCTACTACCCCAAGCTGCTCAGCGCCGTGCCCTTCACTCCGGTCACCGGGCCGCGCTTTCTCCAAGCAAACAGAGAACCGTTGCCGGAGCGCGCCCGCTCGATGCTGCTGGCCGCGGCCGTCGAACTCGGCGAGCGTCTGTCAGCCAGCTCGCTGCATTGCCTCTTTCCTTCGCCTGAGGATGCCGAGTGGATGAAGCAAAAAGGCATGATGCTGCGCACCGATTGCCAGTTCCATTGGAAGAATGAGGGCTACGGGAGCTTCGGCGATTTCCTCGGCATCTTCAGCTCGGTCAAGCGCAAGAAGGTGAACCGCGAGCGGCGGCGCGTGCGCGAAGCGGGCATCGCTTTCGAGACGCTCACCGGAAACGGCTTAACTCCCGGCCTATGGGAAACGCTGTATCCGCTGTATGCCGCCAGCTACCTGAAGCGCGGGCAGCCTCCGTACCTGAACCGCGATTTTTTCGAGCGCGTTACCCGCTCGATGCCCGAAGCCATTGTGCTGTTCGTGGCGCGCCTGGACGGCGAAGCCATCGCGCTGGCGATCTGTTTCCGCAGCAAGGCCGCGCTCTACGGGCGCTACTGGGGCAGCGCGGGCTTCCACCATAGCCTGCATTTCGAGACCTGCTACTACCAAGGTATCGAGTACTGCATCCGCGAAGGGCTGGCGCTATTCGATCCGGGCGTGCAAGGCGAGCATAAGCTGGCGCGCGGCTTCGGGCCGGAAACTTCGTTCTCCACGCACTGGGTGCGGCACGAAGGCTTTGCCAACGCGCTGACCGGCTATCTGGCCAGGGAGCGGGAGCAAGTGGCGCGCTACGTCGAAATGGCTGGCGAGCACACGCCATTCAAGCAAGCTGGCTAGCCCGCATATTGCATCAATCCGCACGGAGCCCGCGCAGGATTTTGCTTGGCCTCCCCATTTGCCGGGAGACGCATGCCGCTTCGGGTTCGCCTCTTTGCGCGTTCCCCTCTCGCGGGAGACGCATGAACCCATCCTCCTTCTTCCCGGGAGTTGCTGTTGGCATCCCTGCCGCGCGGCGGTGCCGGAATCACGTTCGGGGCCGACTTCCTGTCGGCCCGCTCGCGTCTGGCAAAGGCATGCTTTGCCTCGCTGCGCTGCGCGCATCGACCGATGCTCGCCCTGCCGCCGACACTCCCGCGAGAGGGGAACGCGCAAAGAGGCTTTGGCTGGCGCAGACCCTCTGAGAGGGCCGGCGCTCCCTACTCGCCCGCGGAAAAGGTATTGATGTAGGCGGCTACGTTGCGGATGGCTTCGGGCGTGGGCAGAACCATGGCCATGGGGCGCATCTGAGTATCGAAGATGTTGAGCGGGTCGGCGCCGCGAATGCCGTCCTGATAGTGCTCCATCTGCCGCACCGTGTACCAGTCGTGCTGTCCGGCGAGGGCTGGCGCGTTGAGCGCCTGGTTGCCTTCGCCGGCGGCGCCATGGCAGGCAATGCAGGTGGCATAGCCGATCGCGCCGGCGGCGACATCGCCTTCGATCGTGGCGGGCGCAGGCGGCGGCGTCAGCGTGGCGGCGTAGGCGGCCAGGTCCTCCACGGCCTGGTCGTCGGCCAGCGTGATCGCGATGGCGCGCATCAGCGGGCCGTAAACGTCCGGCGAGGGCTGGCTGCAATCGCCGCCCGCAGGCAGCGCGCCGTCAAAATGGCTGGCCAGCTCCGCCTCGATATCGGCGTAATCCGGCGACGACGCTTTGGCGCGCTCGAAAGTGCCGGCGACATCCGCCACATCGCAGTTGTCCTTTGCGCGCAAGCCGGCGCGGAAATTCTTCAACGAAGTGACCATGTACCAGTCTTCCCGGCCCCCGATCTTCGGCGCCCCGTATTTCTCGAAGCCTTCGCCTTGGTCGCCGTGGCAAACGGCGCATACTTCATACTCGGCCTGGCCGCGGGCGGGGTCGCCGGCGGCATGGGCGGTTGCCGCCGCGACCATGGCGGCGGCGCTGATCATCAGGTAGGCAAGAGGCTTCATACTGCTCCTTTGGCTTTGGATTGCAAAACGGCGCGGAAGGTATCCGGTTTCGCGAACCGGAACTAATAACCGCGCACCGCGAATAGGCCTATTCTATGCCTAATCGTGGGTACACTGCACACATGGAATGCACGCTTTTTTTCTGCCATCGGGCCGGTTCGGACGAATCGGGCCAGCTCGATATCGGCGGCGTTTTCGACGAGCTGCGCGCGCCTTCCTTTCCGGCGCGCCAGCCCCGAATGCGGCTGGCCGGACTGGTGAGCTGGAACGAGGGCGAGCGCGGGCGCGTGCCGTTCCTCATCGAGCTGCTTGACCCAGGGGAGAAGGCGGTGTTCACCATACAAGGCTTCAGCGAGGTGGAGGAAACGCCGGGATCGGCGGCGCCGCCCCGAACCCAGCTCAACCTGCCGCTGGAGGACGTGACCTTTCCCGAACCGGGCCGCTACCGCGTTCGGCTGGAAGCGAACGGCGCGCAAGCGTACGGCCCTTCGCTCTACCTAGGCAAGGCGCACGGCAGCCCCGCCGCTTGAACCGCCTCTCCTTTTCCGGGAGACGCATGTCGCTTCGGATTCGCCTCTTTGCGCGTTCCCCTCTCGCGGGAGATGCTCTGCCCGCCAAGCGATTATCGGGCAGTGGCTCCAACACTTCCGCTCCGGGTTCGCCTCATTGCGCGCATGCCTCTCGCGGAAGACACCATCCTTGGCTCGGTTCCGCCATCCATGGCTCCAACGCTCCCGCGAGAGGCATGCGCGCAATGAGGCTCTGGCTGGCGCAGACCCTGAAAGGGACGGCAGCCCGCAAGCCCTCTGCTTGCTCCCTTCCTCCGGGAGTATTGGAGGCAGGGCGAGCGCCAATGTTCCGGCGCGAACGAGCAAGCCACATGGATGATTCTTGACCTTGCAGGTCAAGCCGGAAGCCGGGTCCGGCTTGCGGCCAAGGCGTCAGTCGCGCTGTTCGGTGTATTGGAACGTGGCGATGTAAGCGATCACGTCGTTCTGCTTCTTCTCCGTGTCCAGCAATTTAGCCATATAGCGCATCTGGGTGCCGAAGATATCGTCGCGCTGGGCGCCGCGGGCGCCTCGCAGGAAATCCTTGATCTGGCGCAACAGGTACCAGTCGTGCTGGTTGGACAGCCTGGGCGAGCCCAGCAGAGCGGATCCCTCGCCGTTCTCGCCGTGGCAGGCGATGCAGCTGGCTTCGTACACCTCGCGGCCCGCCTCCGGATCGCCGTCCACCGTGATCGGCAGCGATTCCGGCGGCTCCATGGATTGCATGTAGGCCGCCATGTCGATGATCGCCTGCTCGTCGGGCACTTGAGCAATCGCCATATTCTTCATCTGGTTGCCGTAGATATCTTCCGTCGGCCCCCAGTAGCCGCGCAGATTGGCGCGGTAGTTGACCAACTGCCGCTCGACGTACCATGAGTCCTGCCGGGCGGCGGCAGGCGTGTTGAGCAGCGCATTGCCCTCGCCCGCCTGGCCATGGCAGGTGCCGCAGAAGAAATACAGCTGCTTGCCGCGCTCGAGATCCGGCTCGGCAGCGAAAGAAGCCAGCGGCGCGGCGCAGGCCAGCAGCCCCAGCACAAATGCTCTTTTCATGGACAAAATGCGGATAACCGACATTGATTACGTCAGGCGCGAACTGTACCAAAAGCGCGCTGCCATGCAAAGCGCTGTGCGGGTTCACGACATACGGGATTTTCGCTCATGGGATTCTCCGCCAGGTGGCTCCATGGGCATGCCGCCCGACGCGAGCCTCCCTGCGCGCTTATTCTCGCTGCGCTGTATGCGCGGCGAAGCCTGCGCCTTCGCTTGCCCTCGTCCTTTCTCCGCCCCTTTCCCGCAGGAGACGCATGACTACTTGAAGCTTGACCTGCATAGGTCAAGAACCCGTCCTCCTTCTTCCCGCGAGTTGCTGTTGGCATCCCTGCCGCGCGGCGCTGCCGGAATCACGTCCGGGGCCGGCCTCCTGCCGGCCCGCTCGCATCCGGCAAAGACATGCTTTGCCTCGCTGCGCCGCGCGCATCGACCGATGCTCGCCCTGCCTTCGACACTCCTGCGGGAAAGGGGCGGAGAAAGGGCTTTGGCTGGCGCGCCTTGGTGCAATATGCGGGCTAGAAGCCCAGGCGGGCCTCGAGCAAGATGCCGTGCTCGTCGTTGGCGGCGGCGGCGGTCCGGCGCGTCAGCTTGAGGGCCATGCCGAGGCCCGGGGCGGCGCCGTCCGCGCCCAAGGGCTCCATGCGCCAGCCCAGCGTTTGCATGCTGCCCCCGGCCTGCGCGCCGTGCAGCAGGAAGGGCGCGGCAAGGAAGCGGCCGCCGGGCAGCGCCAGGCCCCAGCCGAGCTCGGCCTCGAGTCCGCCCGCGCCCGGCTCCGCCCCGAATTGGCCCATGCGGCGCATGGCGAACAATTGGTCCAGGCCGCTGGCCGTGGTGATGCCCCAGCGCCGGCGCAGCGAAGCCGACGGGCCGAGCCCGTCCGGCCCGCAGTCCCAGGAGAGGTGGGCGGAGGCTCCCGTCCGGCTGAAGCCGCCGTCCTCGTGCGCGACCAGATGGCGCCCCTCCAGCTCGAAGGACAGGCCGCCGGGCAGCGCCGTCCAGGAGAGCCCCGCGGAAACCTCGGCCCCCAGGCCCTCCTCGGCGCCGCCGCCGTCCAGCCGCGCGCCGCCCTCCAGCCGCGCCGAGAACCGCCCGCCGTCCGCCAGCTCGCGGCTCCACGAGGCCTCGACCGCCGCGCGGACGCGGCTCGTCCGGGCTTTGGCCTCCGGCAGCCCGGCCGCCGCGGCGGCGGCGGAGCGCACCGCCATGGCGTCGGCGGCCAGCGACAGGCTGCGCCCGCCGCCCAGGTCCATCAGCTCGCCGCGCAGGCCCGCCGCGCCTATCCGCAGGTCGATGCCGGCCTCGACCGCGGCGCCGCCCTCCGGCATCAGCTTCATGTCGCCGCTGCCGGCGCTGAACGCGCCCCAAGCGGAGAAGCGCCCGGCATCCATGCTCGCGTACGGCGTCAGCGCGGTCATGGACGACTCCATCGAGCCGCCGCCGGCGTCGTCGGAGTAGTCGCCGTCGCCGCGGCTGTGGGAGGCGCTGATGCCGAACAGCCAGAGGCCGGACGACCAGTCCGCCCCGGCCTGCCCGGTGGCCACGTCGCCGTCGACCGCCGCGCCGCCGGCCGCGCGCCCCTCGAAGGAGGCCAGGGAGCCGCGGCCCCACAGGCCCCAGGACGATCCGCCCGCGCTGAACGACGAGCCCGCCAGCGCGGCGCGCAGCAGGCCGCCGGGCGAGCGGTCCTCGTAGGCTCCGCGGCCCGCGCCGACTGAGGGGAGCGCGCCCGAGGGCATGGCGGCTGCCGAAGGCGCGGCGCCTCCCGGATAACCGCCTGAGCCGGGAGCCGGGAAGGACCGTACGCCGCTGCCGACGCCCGGGACTCCGCCGGCGAGCGCGCCGTAGGAGTCCAAGCCGCGGCCGGCGAACACGACCTTGAAGCCCGCGTCATCGCCCCCGCGGCCGGCGGACTCCGAACCCGCGCCGCCCCGGCCGCGGCGCGAAGCCACGCGGTCGCCGACGCCCTCGAGGATCTGCTCGGCCGCCGCGCGCCCGAAGCGCGGCATCCATGCGCCGGCCGCGGCCGCCGCCGAGGGCTCGTCGTTATCGGACACCGACACCCGGACCTCCGCCGAGACGCCGCCGTAGCCGCCGCCCGACGCCGCGTGCGTCAGCGATCCCGACTGGTCGGCGATATCGTCGTCCTCCAAGGCCGCGACCGTGACGGTCCGCGGCGCATTCCAGTCGTCCGCCGTGAACGCCAGGCTGGCGGGCGACACCGAGACGCCCGCGCCTTCGGAAACCGCGGCGGACACCGCCACAGCGCCCGCGGGCGCGGCCCCCAGGGCCACCGTGTAAGTCGCGCTGGCGCCCTCGTCCAGCGACAGCGAGGACTGCGAGACGATCAGCGAGGGCTCGTCGTTGTCGGACACCGACACCCGGACCTCCGCCGAGACGCCGCCGTAGCCGCCGCCCGACGCCGCGTGCGTCAGCGATCCCGACTGGTCGGCGATATCGTCGTCCTCCAAGGCCGCGACCGTGACGGTCCGCGGCGCATTCCAGTCGTCCGCCGTGAACGCCAGGCTGGCGGGCGACACCGAGACGCCCGCGCCTTCGGAAACCGCGGCGGACACCGCCACAGCGCCCGCGGGCGCGGCCCCCAGGGCCACCGTGTAAGTCGCGCTGGCGCCCTCGTCCAGCGACAGCGAGGACTGCGAGACGATCAGCGAGGGCTCGTCGTTATCGGACACCGACACCCGGACCTCCGCCGAGACGCCGCCGTAGCCGCCGCCCGACGCCGCGTGCGTCAGCGATCCCGACTGGTCGGCGATATCGTCGTCCTCCAAGGCCGCGACCGTGACGGTCCGCGGCGCATTCCAGTCGTCCGCCGTGAACGCCAGGCTGGCGGGCGACACCGAGACGCCCGCGCCTTCGGAAACCGCGGCGGACACCGCCACAGCGCCCGCGGGCGCGGCCCCCAGGGCCACCGTGTAAGTCGCGCTGGCGCCCTCGTCCAGCGACAGCGAGGACTGCGAGACGATCAGCGAGGGCTCGTCGTTGTCGGACACCGACACCCGGACCTCCGCCGAGACGCCGCCGTAGCCGCCGCCCGACGCCGCGTGCGTCAGCGATCCCGACTGGTCGGCGATATCGTCGTCCTCCAAGGCCGCGACCGTGACGGTCTGCGGCGCATTCCAGTCGTCCGCCGTGAACGCCAGGCTGGCGGGCGACACCGACCAAGGCCGCGACCGTGACGGTCTGCGGCGCATTCCAGTCGTCCGCCGTGAACGCCAGGCTGGCGGGCGACACCGAGACGCCCGCGCCTTCGGAAACCGCGGCGGACACCGCCACAGCGCCCGCGGGCGCGGCCCCCAGGGCCACCGTGTAAGTCGCGCTGGCGCCCTCGTCCAGCGACAGCGAGGACTGCGAGACGATCAGCGAGGGCTCGTCGTTGTCGGACACCGACACCCGGACCTCCGCCGAGACGCCGCCGTAGCCGCCGCCCGACGCCGCGTGCGTCAGCGATCCCGACTGGTCGGCGATATCGTCGTCCTCCAAGGCCGCGACCATGACGGTTCGCGGCGCATTCCAGTCGTCCGCCGTGAACGTCAGGCTGGCGGGCGACACCGAGACGCCCGCGCCTTCGGAAACCGAGACGGCCACCGCCACCGGCCCCGGGGGCTCGGTCCCCAAGGCCACCGTGTAAGCCGCGCCCGCGCCCTCCTCCAGCGAAAGCGAGGGCTCCGAGACGATCAGCGAGGGCTCGTCGTCGTCGGCCACCGCCACCGACGCGGAGGCGGGGGCGCCGGGCGCGTAGCCGGGGCCGGGCCTCAGCGCCAGGGCGACCGAGCCGTCCGGCTCGTCGCGCCTGTCGTCGACGGTGGCCACGGCGACGACCGCCGAGGGCCGCGAGGGGGTCAGCGCCACGGCGCGCGGGCCCAGCTCCCCCGCCGCCGCGAAACCGCCGGACCCGGACACCTCCGCCGACACCGCGAGCGGGCCGGGCGGCGGCGGCTCGGCCGTGACCGTGAACAGCGCCTCGCCGCCCTCGGAAACCGCCGGCCCCGCCCTCACCGAGACCACCGGCGGCGCGGCGGGCGTCGGGTCCTCAGGGGTCGTGTCGGGCGGCGGGTCCGAGGGCGTGGCCGGCGGCGGGTCCGAAGGCGTCGTGTCGGGCGTCGGGTCCGAAGGCGTGGCAGGCGTCGGATCCTCAGGAGTCGTGTCGGGCGGCGGATCGACCGGCGCGGGATCGGCCGGCGGGTCCGAGGGCGTGGCAGGCATCGGATCGGCCGGGGTGGACGGCGTCGGGTCCTCAGGCGTCGTGTCCGGCGGCGGGTCCGAGGGCGTGGCCGGCGTCGGATCGGCCGGGGTGGACGGCGTCGGATCGGCCGGGGTGGACGGCGGGGCGCCCGCGTCCCCCGTCACGGACACCGCCACGACGACGCCGTCGCCGGCGCCCTCCTGGCCGCCGCCGGTCGCCGTGTGCCTCAGCGTCGCGGCGTCGGCGGCGTCGTCGTCGTCCGGCGCGGCCTTGACGGCGACGGCTTGGGCCATGCTCCAGTCGGCCGGGGTGAAGTCGAGGGCGGCGGGCGAGACCGTCACGTCGGGATTGTCGGAGCTGATCCACACCTGCACCGGGCCCGCATGCTCCAAGGGCGCGGCGCCCAGCGCCACCGTGTAGGTCGCGCTGCCGCCCTCGGCCACGGTCAGCGACGAAACGGAGAGCGCCAGCGGCGGCGCCGAGGGCGTCGCCGTCGCCCGGTCCGACGCCGCGCCCTTGACCTCGCCCGCCGCCGCCCGCACCCGGAAGGTGTAGGCCACCCGGTTGGACAGGCCGTCCACGACATGCTCGACAGTGCCGGCGCCGCTGCCGGGGACGGGCCTCCAGCGCCCGTGCAGCCAGTACTCCCAGCCGGTGATGTCGCTGTTGCCGGGGTCCGTCCAGCTCAGCGTCGCCCGGCCGTTGCCCGCCTCGGCCTTGAAGCCCTCGGGCTTGGCGGGGGCCGGCGCGTCGTCGTCGTCCACCGTCACCGCCACGTTGCCGGTCACCGAGCCGTAGCCGCCGCCGCTCGCGCTGTGCGTCAGCGTCGCGCTGTCGTCCGCCGTGTCGTTATCCTGCCCCGCCGACACCGCCACCGTTTGCGCGGTGCCCCAAGTGGCGGCGGTGAAGGTCAGCGTGCTCTGGTCGCCGTTCGCGGCGGAGTCGGTGTCGAACGTCACCTCGCCGCTCGCCCCGGCCACCGTCACGGTGACGTTCCCCGTCGGCCGCGTGGCCAGCGCCACCGTGTAGGTCGCGCTGGCGCCCTCGGCCACGGTCAGCGAAGTCGGGTCGAGGACCAGGCCCGGCGCGTCGTTGTCGGCCACCGTCACCGCCACGCTCCCCGTCACCGAGCCGTAGCCGCCGCCCGACGCGCTGTGCGTCAGCGTCGCGCTGTCGTCCGCCGTGTCGTTATCCTGCCCCGCCGACACCGCCACCGTTTGCGCCGTGCTCCAGGTGCCCGTCGTGAACGTCAGCGTGCTCTGGTCGCCCGGAGCCGTGGAGTCGGTGTCGAACGTCACCTCGCCGCTCGCGCCCGCCACCGTCACCGTCACGGTCCCCGTCGGCCGCGTGGCCAGCGCCACCGTGTAGGCGCCGCTGCCGCCCTCGGCCACCGTCAGGCTCGCCGGGTCGAGGACCAGGGCGGGGGCCCGCGGCGTCGCCGTCGCGGCCGCCGAGGCCGCGCCAAGCACCGTCCCGCCCGGCGCGGCCGCCGCGCGGACCTGGAAGCTGTGCTCCGTGCCGTTGGCCAGGCCCGCCACCGTGTGGGCGACGGTGCCGGCGCCGCTGCCCGCGATGTCCGTCCACGCCCCCCAGGAGACGGGGTCGCCCGTGCCTTGGCGGAACTGGTACTTCGCGATGTCGCTGTTCGACGGGTCGCTCCAGCTCAGCGTGACCTGGCCGCCGCCCGGGCCCGCCGCCGCCGCGAATCCGGTCGGCGCCGCCGGGGCCGCCACCGGCGTTGCCCGGACGATGGCCGACGGCTCGCCGAAGAGGCTCCCGTTGCGCGCGCGCATCTGGAAGTCCAGAACCTCGGTGAAGTCGCCCGTGAAGGTGGTGATGCCGCCGCCGCCGGCCATGGCCGCCCACCCGAACCAGCCGCCGCCCGGGCGGCGGACCCGGTACTGGTAGCCCGTGATGGTGCCGGACGGAGGGGTCCAGCTCAGCGTGATCTGCCCGCCGCCCGGGCCCGCCGCCGCCGTGAAGCCGGTCGGCGCGGCGGGCGCGGCGGCGGCGTCGGTGATGCGGAAGTCCGCCAGGCTGTCGGCGCCGGACGCGCCGCCGCCGAGGCCGGTGCCGGAGTTCGCGTTCAGCGTGCCGAGGCCGATCACCACCGTCTCGCCGCCCGGCTCCGCGGTGTTGTCCGCCGCCGCCGTCAGGGTCAGCGTGACCGTCGTCGCCGTCGTCCCCGTGGTCGGGCCGGTGAAGGTCACCATCGCGTTGCCGGAATCGAGGTTCGCGCAGGCCACCCCGGTCGGCAGGGTCGCCGGGCACGCCGTCGTGTAGTCCGTGCCCCGCGTCGCGGCGCCGGCGCCGCTGCCGAAGGTCAGGGGCACCGGCAGCGTCTCGCCGTTCACCAGGCCCCGGTTCAGGGTGATGGTGAAGGTCTTCGTCCCGCCCTCCACGACATCCCCGGCGGCACCCGCGAGCGTCACCGTGGTCGGGTCGTTGTCCACCACCGTGACGGTGGCCGCCGTGCCGCTGAGGTTGTGGTAGCTGCTGTCCCGGGAGGATGTGCTGTAGGTGACGGACAGTTCCCGGCCGATCGGGCTGTCCGCGCTGTCGTCGGTGGCGCGCACCGTCACCGTCTGCGCCGAGTTCCAGGTCGAGGCGAGGAAAGCGAGCAGCGCGCTGCCGCCGAACGCGCTGCCGCCCGGGCCGGCGAGCTCCAGCCCGGCGGGGGCGGTGACGGTGACCGCGACGTTGTCCGACGGCCGGGTGCGCAGCGCCACCGTGAAGGCCGCCGTGTCCGTGGCGTCGCCCTCGGTCACCTGCCTGTCGCTCGGCTGCGTCGTGGCCACGCCGGCGGTGGCCGCGGCCATCGGCGTGGCCGTCGCCTCGGACGAGGCCGCGCCGGCCACCCCCCCGGACACCGCGCGCACCTCAAAGCCGTAGGCGGTGCCGTTGGTCAGGCCCGTCACCGTGTGGGTGGTGGTGGCGGCGGTGCTGCTGGCGATCGCCGTCCAGCTGCCCCAGGCGCCGGTGTCCGGCGGGGTGCGCTGGCGGAACTCGTAGCCGCCGATCGCGGCGTTGGAGGGGTCGGTCCAACTCAGGACGGCCTCGCCGTCGCCCGCCGCGGCCGAGAGGCCCGCGGGCGCGGCCGGGGCAGGCGGGTCGTTCACCGTCACCTCGAAGCGATTGGCGGTCGGCGATGGATCAGCCCCGCCGCCCACGTTGGTCGCGAGCCCGTCCCGGTCGAAGCCGTTCGCCGTCGCATCGTCCGGCCCGAGCGCGACCACCAGCGTCTCCGCGCCGGCGTCGTCGTCGAGCAGGGCCGTCAGCGTCAGCGTCGCAGTCCGCGCCGCCGCCCCCGAAAAGGCCAGCTGCGGCGTCGCCGTGGTCTCGCCGCTCAGCGCCACGCCCGTGTTCAGCCCCGCCCCGGTCTTCAGCGCCAGGCTCCAGTCGTCCGTGTCCACATCCGTCCCGCCGATCGACAACGGCACATCGATCGCCTCGCCCGCCACGAGGTCGCGGCCCAGCGTCACCGTGAACTCGACCGTTCCGCCCTCGCGCACCGCGCCCGTGCCCGCGCGGGCGAGTTCGACCAGGGTCGGATCGTCGTCGCGGATGGTGACGAAGGCGCTGTTGGCATTGGAGTCGATGCTGAACCCGGTCGGGAGCAGGTTATCGGGATCCTCGCTGATCGTCAGCGTCACCAACTCGTCGGGCTCGTCGGTGGTGTCCGCTGTTCCATAGACGGAGAAGCTGAACTGGGTTGTGCTGCTTCCGTCGCCCGTCAGATCGACGCAGCCGCTGCCGTCGAGCGTCAGGTTGGTGCGTCCCCGGTCCACCACGAAGCTGGGGGTCGACAGGGAGCTGGTGAAGCAGTTCCTGAGCGACACGCTCGCCGCCAACGGCGTCACCGTCACAAATAGAGCGGCGGGGGTGGCGGCTTCGGATTCCTGATTGACGTCACTGCCTTCCACGGTGCCGGCGGACAAGGTCGTGGTCTGCGCCTGCGCGGACGGCGCGAGGACGGCCAGCAGCGGCAGGGCGAGCAGGGCGGCGGCGAGGGTCGGGCGGAGGCCGCGGCGCGGATGGCGGGCGGCATGGCGGAGGCCCGCCAAGGGGCCGGCCGCGGGGCTGGCGGGCCGGTCGGAAGAGGAGGCGGCCCGAAGCCGGTCCGGGCGACGGCGGGAGAGAGGTTCAGGCGCAGAGGCCAGCGGACGGGAGCGGCCCCGGCTACCGGGGCCGGACGCCGGTTCCGCGGGGAGGCCGGCGAGGGGGCGCCCGCCCCGGCCGGCGGCATCGGAACGGGCGCTCCGAAGGCTGTCACATGGCGGGGCGCCCGAACGGCCCCGGCGGCCCCTCAGGCCGCGCATTTCGGGGGGGGGGGGGTGAGGCGACGACGCGGGCGGAAGCCCGGACGGGCGCGGCAGGCGGAGCCTGCGACAATGTTCCGGCAAAGACCTTGACGGCTTTTTGTCTTGAGATCGCCATGCCGACGCCCCCGGATATTCTGAT
This sequence comes from Gammaproteobacteria bacterium, assembly GCA_965213995.1. Lineage (GTDB taxonomy): Bacteria > Pseudomonadota > Gammaproteobacteria > Steroidobacterales > Foliamicaceae > Foliamicus. The sequence goes on from OZ243929.1 coordinate 550,222, forward strand.
CAGGAGCATAGTTTACCGCAGAACGAGCCCGCGCACAGGGGGCGGCAAGGTCAGGAGGCCGCCGGGCCTGCCCCCGAAAAGCCCAGCACCAGCCCCGCGATCACGCCGGTCTGCGCGATCAGCGCACCGATCATCCACTTCAGCAGGTCGGCCTTGAGCTCGGCCATCCGCCGTTGCAGCCTGCCCTCAAGCTCGGTCAGTTGCTGCTGCTGGGCCGCCTGATGCTCCGCCAACTGCTGCTGCTGGACCGCCTCGAGCCGCAGCAGGTTCTCCTTGGTAGCCAGGTTGTTGTTCAGCAGGGCCACCTGCTCATCCGCAATCCCTCGCGGCCTGCTTTATACTTTCCGTGCATGGCAACAACCGCCTTCGACACTTTGCAGGCTGCCCGCGAAATCGAGCGGGCCGGGCTTGAGCGGGCCCAAGCGGAAGCTATCGCCCAAGCGATAAAGCAGCGCGGCGAAGATGCCGTTACGAAAGCCTTTGCCACCCTCAAAAGCGAGATATGGAAGGCGGCATTTACCGCAACCGGAATCATCGTTGCGGCGCTTGCGGTTGCTGCGGGCATGCTGCTAGCCGCCCTCGATTAGGCTCCCGCCAAACACCGAAAGCTTTCTATCGACTCGTTCTTGCTGCGGTTCGAGGCCCGCCATATCGGCGCACTCATCCATAGCGGCGCGACCGTAGCCCGCCGCTTGGCATGCCCATGGATTGGCTCGCGCGCAGGTTCGGGCACATACGGGGGCGGAAGCGCGCGGCGCGGACGGTAAAATTGCAGGATTGCGAATACCTCCTGCGCGCTCGTCCGCCCCGATATCGCCGAAGGCAAGCGGTTAGAATTGCAGGCCGATGAATACCGGCAACCCTGCCCCCCGCATCGTCATCCGCCCCAACTGCAATTTCTCCGGCCGCGGCGCGGCTTTGATCTTCTGCGTAATGACGCTTCCGGTGCTCGCCGTAGCCGCCTTCTGGGCGTTGAAGGGCTATTGGCTGATCCTGCCTTTCGCCGGCCTCGAGCTGCTCCTGCTAGGCGCCGCGCTGGCGATCACCGTGCGCCGCGGGCGCTATCGCGAGGTCATTCGCTTCGACCGGCGCCATGTCCGCGTGCGGCGCGGTTATGCCGAGCGTCAGGAGCATGTAGAATTCGCCCGGCCATGGACCCGAGCTTGGATTGAACCCGGCGCGAAACCTGCCATGCCCGGACGACTTTTCCTAGGAGCAAGCGGTTCGCGCTGCGAACTGGCCGCCTGCCTCACGGAGGAGGAAAGGCATTCCTTATGCCGACGTTTGCGCGAACTCACGCGCGTTCCGGCGTTACCCGAAAACTGAGGAGCAAATCATTGATGAATCGTAGCAAGGCATATACCGGCTGGATCATCGCGGCGCTCGCGGCCACCGCGCTATGCGCGGCGGGCCCGGCAACGGCCGAGTGGGCGTTGGACTTTCCCGCCAGCGCCACGGAACTCGGCGGCAAGATACGCGGACTTCACCACACCGCGCTGATTATTTGCGTGGCTATCGGGGTTGGCGTGTTTGGCGTGCTGGGCTACTCGCTAATGAAATTCCGCAAATCGCAAGGCGCGCAGCCGGCCAAATTCAGCCACAGCACCAAGGCCGAGGTTATCTGGACCGTCATCCCGGTGCTGATCCTCGTGGGGCTGGCCATTCCCTCGGCGCGGGTGCTGATCGAAATGGAGGACACGCAGTCGGCCGATCTGCGTATCGTGGTGACCGGCTACCAATGGAAATGGCGCTACGAGTATCCGGACCATGGCATCAGCTTCTTCAGCAACATGACCGAGGAAAGCAAGGCCGCAGCGATCGTGGGCGCCGGCCATGAGTTGCACGAGCACTACCTGCGCGACGTGGACAACCCGATGGTGGTTCCGGCGGGACGCAAGGTGAAGCTGCAACTAACCTCCAACGACGTGATCCATGCTTGGTGGATTCCGGATCTGTACGTCAAGCGCGACGCCGTGCCGGGCACCATCAACGAAACCTGGTTCGAAGTGGAGGAGCCGGGCGTGTATCGCGGCCAGTGCGCCGAGTTGTGCGGGCGCGGACACGGCTTCATGCCAATCGTGGTCGAAGCCCTTCCGCCGGAGGAATTCGACGCATGGGCGGCCACTCAAACGATGGCCGGACCTTCCCCAACAGCCTTGAAAACAGCATCCGTGGCCGTGGCCAGCGGCCCCAACGCCCAATAAGCCGGGGTAATCCAACATGAGCGACAGCACGCACGCAGCAGAACATCACGACGGCCCGCACGCCAAGGGCCTTTTGCGGTGGCTCACCACCACCAACCACAAGGACATCGGCACGCTGTACCTGGTATTCAGCCTGGTCATGTTCCTGGTGGGCGGCGCCATGGCGCTGGTTATCCGCTCCGAGCTGTTCCAGCCGGGCTTGCAGCTGGTGGACCCGCACTTCTTCAACCAGATGACCACCATGCATGCGCTGGTCATGATTTTCGGCGCGCTGATGCCGGCCTTCGTGGGGCTGGCCAACTGGCAGATACCGCTCATGGTGGGCGCGCCGGACATGGCGCTGCCGCGCATGAACAACTGGAGCTTCTGGATCCTGCCGCCGGCCTTCCTGCTGCTGATCGCCACGCTGTTCATGCCGGGCGGCGCCCCGGCGGGCGGCTGGACGCTTTACCCGCCGCTGGTGCTGCAAACCGGCGAAGCCTTCCCCTTCGTGGTGTTCTCGCTGCATCTGCTGGGCGCATCCTCGATCCTGGGCGCGATTAATATCATCGTGACCATCACCAACATGCGGGCGCCCGGCATGGGCTTTATGAAAATGCCGATGTTCGTGTGGACTTGGCTGATCACCGCCTACCTGCTGATCGGCGCCATGCCGGTGCTGGCCGGCGCCATCACCATGCTGCTCACCGACCGCTATTTCGGCACCACTTTCTTCCTAGCGGCCGGCGGCGGCGACCCGGTCATGTTCCAGCATATCTTCTGGTTTTTCGGCCACCCCGAGGTGTACATCCTCATCCTGCCGGCCTTCGGCATCATTTCGCAGATCATCCCCACCTTCGCGCGCAAGCCGCTGTTCGGCTACACCTCGATGGTGGTGGCCACCTCGGCGATCGCGTTTTTGTCCTACGTGGTGTGGGCGCACCACATGTTCACAACCGGCATGCCGCAGGCGGGAATGCTGTTCTTCATGATCTCCACCATGTTCATTGCAGTGCCCACCGGCGTGAAGATCTTCAACTGGCTGGCCACGCTTTGGCGCGGATCAATCAGCTTCGAGACGCCGATGCTGTTCGCTCTCGCCTTCGTGATCCTGTTCACCATCGGCGGATTCTCCGGGCTGATGCTGGCGCTGGTGCCGGCGGATATCCAGTATCACGACACCTATTTCGTGGTGGCGCACTTCCATTACGTGCTGGTGCCGGGGGCGATCTTCTCGGTGATCGCGGCCGTCTATTACTGGCTGCCTAAATGGACCGGCCATAGGTACGACGAAACCTTGGGCAAATGGCACTTCTGGCTATCAACCATCTTCGTGAACGTCCTGTTCTTCCCGCAGCACTTCCTAGGGCTGGCCAGCATGCCGCGGCGGATTCCGGACTACTCGGTGCAGTTCACCGAATTCAACATGATCTCGTCCATCGGCGCTTTCGGTTTCGGCCTGTCGCAGCTGCTGTTCGTTTGGGTGCTGGTCAAGTGCGTCAAGAGCGGAGCCAAGGCTAGCGCCAAGGTATGGGATGAGCCGAAGGGGCTGGAGTGGACCGTGCCCTCGCCGGCCCCGTACCACACCTTCGACACGCCGCCCAAGGTCTAGCCTTTTGCTCGCAGACATGCCATCCAAGTTCCGCAAGCGCCTGCATGTGGCCGCTTTGCTGCTGCTGGCGCTGGCTTTCTACGGCGGCTTCATCCTTATGCAGTGGGTGAGGAGCGGCGCATGAAGCTGCCCGGCGGCAACCGGCGGCTGATCCTTACGCTGGGCGGCGCGGCGGCCGGCATGTTCGCCTTCGCCTTCCTGCTGGCGCCGCTTTACGAGGTGTTTTGCGAATTGACCGGAATCGACTCGGCGCGCCTCAGCCAGGCCGGCGAGCCGCCAGCCCCGTCCGGCGCTGCGGAAATCGACGAGAACCGCTTGGTGAAGGTCGAGTTTCTTGCCCACACGCCTAATCCCGCAGCCTGGGAATTCGAACCCGGCGACCTCAGCATCGAGGTCACGCCGGGCAGGTCTGCGGAAACCCGCTTTCTCGCCCGCAACCTGCTCCCCAGCGACGTGATTTCGGTGACCCGCCCCTCGGTGCGGCCGGTGGAAGCCGTCAGCCACGTCAGCAAGCAGGTCTGCTTCTGTTTCGAGGAACAGCCGTTTGCGGCCGGCGAGCAGCGCGAACTCGCGGTGCGTTTTACGATTGATCCCGATTTGCCGGCGCATGTCGATACCGTGACGCTGGCCTACACGCTATTTACCGCGCAGCCCGGTTAAGGAGGAGCTAACCAATGGCCAACACCAAGGCGGATTACTACGTGCCGCACAGCAGCCCTTGGCCCGTCGTGGCCTCGGTGTCGATGTTCGCCATGGCGCTGGGAGGCGCGATGTGGCTGAACGGAACCGGCGGCGGGCGCACTGTGCTTTTGCTGGGCCTGGCGGGCCTCACAGTCATGATGTTCGGCTGGCTGGGAGCGGTGATCCGGGAGAATATCGCCGGGCTTTACAGCGGCCAGGTTGATGCCTCTTTCCGCCAAGGAATGGCGTGGTTCATCTTCTCGGAAGTGATGTTCTTCTTCGCTTTCTTCGGCGCCCTGTTCTATGCCCGCACGCTGGCTGTTCCCTGGCTGGGCGGCGAAGGCGCGGGCGAGGCCACCAACAGCGTTCTGTGGCCGCAATTCGAGGCCAGCTGGCCCACCAACGGCCCGGGCGCGATAGGCGGCAACGCCGAAGGCAGGTTCGAGACGATAGGCTGGTCGGGATTGCCGCTTCTGAACACCGCCCTGCTCCTCGCCTCCAGCGTCACCATCACGATTGCCCACCACGCGCTGAAGAACAACAACCGCCTGCTGCTCAATATCGGAACGCTGCTTACGATTGTGCTGGGCGGCGTGTTCCTGTATGTCCAAGGGGTTGAATATGTGCATGCCTACCAGGATCTTGATCTGCGCCTGAGCACGGGAATCTACGGCTCCACGTTCTTCATGCTGACCGGCTTCCACGGCGCCCACGTGACCTTGGGCCTCATCATGCTGGTCGTGACCTGGCTGCGCATTCTGCGCGGGCATTTCACTCCCCGCGAGCATTTCGGCTTCCAGGCCGTTTCCTGGTACTGGCACTTCGTGGATGTGGTGTGGGTGTGCCTGTTTGTCTTTGTTTACGTGCTATAGCGGAGGAATTCGTGAGCATCAACAAGAAACTGCAAGCCGCGGCCTTTGTGTTGGCGGCGGTCTTTTCATCGCCGCTCGCGGCCCAGGACGTTCCGAGCGCGGGCGACCCGGAGCGCGGCCGCGTATTGGCCGATTCCTGCCTCGGCTGCCACGGGATTGAAGGCAACATGACCACCTATCCGCCGTACCATGTGCCGCGGCTGGGGGGGCAAAACGCCAACTACATCGCCAAGGCGCTCAAAGGCTACGCCGCCGGCGACCGCGAGCATGACGGCATGCACGCCCAGGCGGCCGACTTGAGCGATGAGGATATCCGCAATATCGCTGCCTGGTTCGCAAGCCAGGCCACCGTGGAGGCGAATACCGAAGCCACTCCGCCCGAATCCGGCATTTATTGCGTGTCCTGCCATGGCGCCAACGGAGTGAGCATCACCACCGAGTTCCCGCATCTGGCGGGTCAGCATGCCGATTACCTGCACGAGACCATCCGCCAGTATCTGGAAGGCGAGCGCAGCGATATCTCGATGAATGCCTTCCTCAACCTGCTGACCGACGAGCAACTCGACGAGCTGGTCCAGTTCTACGCCGATCAGCCGGGACTGGCCACCGCCCAGCGCTGAACGCCGCAAAGCGAGCGGAAATCTTCCGGCGGCTGCGCCGGGCCAATCCGCGCCCCGCCACGGAGCTTCATTACGGCTCGCCTTTTGAGCTGCTGGTGGCCGTGGTGCTTTCGGCCCAAGCCACCGATGTGAGCGTCAACAAGGCCACCGTCTCGCTTTTCGCCGATGCCAACACGCCGGAAGCGCTGCTGGCGCTCGGCGAAGACGGCATCCGCAGGCATATCCGCCATATCGGCCTGTTCAACGCCAAAGCCGGCAACTTGGTGGCCTTGAGCCGCATTCTGCTGGAGCAGCATGAAGGCCAGGTGCCGCGCGATCGCGAAGCGCTGGAAGCCTTGCCGGGCGTTGGCCGCAAAACCGCCAACGTCATCCTCAATACCGCTTTCGGCGAGCCGGTCATCGCCGTGGATACGCATGTTTTCCGGCTGGCTAACCGCACCCGGCTGGCGCCCGGCGGAACCGTTCTGGAAGTGGAGAAACGCCTGATGCGGCTGGTGCCGGAGGAATTCCTGCGGCATGCCCACCACTGGCTGATCCTGCACGGCCGCTACGTTTGCCAAGCGCGCAAGCCGCGCTGCGCCGAATGCGCGATCGCCGATCTGTGCGAATATCCGAAGCGCCTGCGCCCCAAGGAGTAGAATCCCGGCAACGAAGGCATCTTGCCCTCCGCCAAGGATCGAAAAGGCGCAAGCCCTCCTGAAATCGCTCGCCGCGCACGCTACGAACTGACCGAGCCATGACCGCTGTTATCGACGGAATCGCCGGAGCCGGCCTCGGACTGCGGCGGCCATACCTCAAGGCGTTCCGGGAGGAGCCGCCCGCGGAGGTGGATTTCTTCGAGCTGGCCCCGGAGAACTGGATCGGCGTGGGCGGCTCGCTAGGCGGCCAGCTTGGATTCTTCACCGAGCGCTGGCCGGTCATCGCGCATGGCCTGTCGCTATCCATCGGCGGCCCCCATCCGCTCAACGAGTCGCTGGTGCGCGATATAGGCAAATGGATGGACAAGCACGGCGTGCGCCTTTATTCCGAGCATTTGAGCTACACCGGCGACGAGGGCCAGCTTTACGACCTGCTGCCCATTCCCTTCACCGGCGAGGCGGTGCGCTATGTTGCCGGACGGATACGCCGGGTGCAGGATATCCTGGAGCGGCAAATCGCCGTGGAGAACGTCTCCTACTATGCGTCTATGGGCGCGGAGATGGACGAGCCGGAATTTCTGCGCGCCGTGCTCGAAGAGGCCGACTGCGGCCTGCTGCTGGATGTGAACAATATCTTTGTCAATAGCGTCAACCATAGCTACGATCCGCGCGCCTTCCTGGATGCCATTCCAGCCGAGCGGGTGCTCTACCTGCATATGGCGGGACACTACGACGAGGCGCCGGACCTGCTTATCGACACCCACGGCGCCGCCGTCAAGGACGAGGTCTGGGCGCTGCTGGAGCATGCCTACTCGCGCTTGGGCCCCCGTCCAACCGTCCTTGAGCGCGACTTCAACCAGCCCCCCCTGCCCGAGCTGCTGGCCGAGGTGGCGCGCATCCGCGATATCCAGCAGGCCTTGGGAACGAGGGATCGAAGGATTGCAGGTCCGAGCGGCGGCAGCATACCGTGAAAGCGATGCGCCCGCGCCCGGGCAGCGGCCAATGAACGGCTTTCAGGAGGCGCAACGGCAGCTCACCGCGCACCTGCGCGATCCCGACGCGCATCCCGCGCCCGAAGGCGTGGAGGACCGCCGGATCGGCATCTACCGGCGGCTCGTGTTCGGCAACCTGTCGCGTCTGCTTGGCGCAGGCCTGCCGCTCACCCGCGAGCAGCTGGGAAAGAAGCGCTTCGGGTTGCTGGTGCGGGACTTCCTGCGCGAGCACCGCGCCGCCACGCCCTACTTTCCGCGCCTGTCCGGCGAATTCAGGCAGTGGCACGAAAAGGCGCGTCCGGGCCGCCCGAACGACCCGCCGTGGCTCGGCGATCTGATCCTCTACGAAACCGAAAAACGCATCCTCCAGCGCATGCCCGACCCGCCGGCGGATTCGGCGATCGATCCGCAAGGCGATGTGGTTGCCGGGGTTCCGGCGCCTTCGCCGCTGCTGCGCCTGCTCACGCTGCGCTACCCCGTCCATAAGAGCCAGAAGCGCAAACTCGACAACGCGCCGCCTGAAATTCCCGCTTGCCTGCTTCTTCGACGCGATCGCGGCGGCCGCGTCCTGACCCAGGAACTCGGCGTTCTGAGCGCCGGGCTGCTGGCCCTGGTGCTCGACGATACCCGCCAGACCGGCGGCGCCCTTCTGGAAACAATGCTTGAGCAAGCGCCGCCGGATTCCCGCGAGGCCTTGTTCAAGCAGGGCCGCGAACAGCTTCGGCATTTCCGGCGCTCCGGCGTGCTGCGGGGCGCCTACCGCGATCAGGCCCCAACCGGGAGCATTAAACCTTAGCAACAACGGATATTGTTCCGCTGGCGGCGGCAGCAGCAGCCAACTATGCTATTGTCCGATCCATGGCCAGTTTTCTGAGTATGCTGCTGCAACAGGCGTGCGGCGCGATGAAACGCCTGCAAACCCTCGATTGGCTGGCGCCGCTGGCGATACGCCTGTATTTGGCGCCGGTCTTCTGGGTGGCCGGCTGGAACAAGTGGCACCCCGAGCGGGGCTTTGATTTCACCGCCCGCTATTTCGACCGCCTTGGCTACCCGCTGCCCGATCTGATGGCTTTCCTGGCCACCGCAACCGAAATCGGCGGCGCCATCGCCCTGCTGCTGGGGCTGGCCACGCGCTTGGCCTGCATTCCGCTAATGTTTGTAATGGCGATTGCCGTAACGACCGTGCATTGGAAAAACGGCTGGCAGATCACCGCCGACCCGCGCAGCCCGTTTCCAAGCGAGGACATCGATGCCGCGCGCGAGCGCCTAGACCAAGCGCGGGACATCCTGCGCGAACAAGGCGAGGCCCTGCACGGCGATCCCGGCTGGTTCACCGAGTTCGGCAGCATCGTTATTCTCAACAACGGCGTGGCGCTTGGCGTCACCTACTTCGTGATGCTGCTGGCCCTCTTCTACCTAGGCGGCGGCCGCTACTTAAGCCTCGACCACTACATCGCCCAAGCCTGGCGACGCTAATACGCTGCCCCCTTGGTTCCTTGCCGTCTCGGCGCGTCCGCTGCGGCGTGCGCCGAGACGAGCCATGCAACGATTGCCGCGCATCGCGGCATCCGCGCCCCCAATATGCATCCAAAAGGTGGCGGGCGGGCATCGTTAAGATGAACAATCCAACCTGAAAACGGAGATATCGCTATGGACCCTGCCAACTTAGCTCTGCTGATTCCGATCCTGGCGGTCACGGTGCCCATACTGGCGCTTGGCGGGGTTATCGGATTAATCACCTATTACCGGTTTCGCCGGCGGCGCGATGTGCAGGAAACGATCCGCGTAGCGATCGAGAAGGGGCAGGAGCTGCCCACGGAATTCCTTGAGACCATCAGCAAACCGGAAAAAGAAGCCAAGCCCAGAAAGGACCAGGATTTGCGCCGGGGCGTGGTTCTGATCGCGGTGGGCTTGGGAATAGCGTCTTTTGGCCTTCTTGTGGGAGAAGACGATGCCGTTGGGCCTTTAATGGGCATCGGATCGATTCCGTTTTTGATCGGAGCGGGGCTGACTGCCTTGTGGGTATTGCGAACGCGCCACGACCAGTAGCTCTGCGCAACGCATGCCATGCGGCGAAGCGACCAGCAATGCGTGCTCCAGGCGCAGGTGGGCGACCATGCGGCGTACGGCGAGCTGGTCGCGCGCCATCAGAGCCGGGTGCGGGGCTGGCTGCGCCATTTATGCGGCGATCACGCCGAAGCGGACGATCTGGCGCAGGAAGCCTTCGTTAGGGCTTGGACGCGGCTCGGCAGCCTCAAGGATGCGAAGCGGTTCTCCTCTTGGCTGATGAAGATCGCCTACAACGAATTCCTGCAAAGCCGGCGCTCCTCGGACCGCCGGAACCGGATGATGGAACGGCATGCGCTGGACCGGAAAGCGCTCGAGAACGCCGCAACGGAAGAGGCGCCGGAGCACGACTTGGAGTTGCAGCAGGCTCTTTCGCTTCTATCGGAGAAGGAACGCGCCGCAGTGGTATTGAATTATGCTTACGGCTACTCGCACGGCGAGGTCAGCGAACTGACCGGGATTCCGCTGGGAACGGTCAAATCGCTGATCCATCGCGGCAGCCTGAAAGTAAGGGAGCGCTTCGATGCACGAGACTGAAAACAAACGAACGGGCGGGCGCGATCTGGCGGCACTGTTCGCGGCAGCCGCCACGCCGCCGGAATCAGACCCGCAGTTCGTGGCGGGAGTGATCGGGCAAATCCACCGCCGCGAGCGGATGCGATTGTGGGTGCTGGGCGGCAGCGCCGTGCTCGCGTTGATATTCGCCTTGCCTGCGTTCTGGGAATTATCGAGCGCCTTGACAGAGTGGGTGGCCGGTTGGAACAGCATGGATGGAAGCGTGCTGGCCAACTTCGGCAGCGGGCTGGATCAGGCCGTTATCTTGGCCGCTGATTTTCTCGGCAAGGCCGTGCGCTCCGTCACTTTCCTGACGGCCGCCATACTCGCCGCGGCTATATTCCCCCTGCTTCGCTGGCTCGCCGACTAACCCATACACTTCCCGCCAAGTTAAGGTCTTTGGTTCATCCCTCTTGGGGGGGGGGGGGGGGGAGCGTCGGCGACAGGAGTCGCCGCCGAGCCCCATGGATGGGTTTATGCGTCTCCCCCCAAGAGGGATGAACCAAAGACCGCAGGGCTGGCAGCAAGCGGAGTGTGCTTTCCCTCGACCCTCGCTCTTATGCTTTCCCTCGCCCGTTGCTTGCCCGCGCCTCGTGGGAGACGCATAAACCCATCCATGGGGCTCGGCTGGGGCATCCTGCCCCAGACGCTCCCACGAGGCGCGGGCAAGCAACGGGCTTTAGCTGGCGCGGCACATAAAAGCACCAGGTTTTAGCGGGAGCGGCGGGGGAGGTAGAGGTCGGTGATGGTGCCCAAGTAGGCTTCGGCGGCCAGGCCGACGGACTCGGACAGCGTGGGGTGCGGGTGGATGGTGAGCGCAAGGTCTTCGGCCTCGGCGCCCATTTCGATAGCGTGGGCCACTTCGGAGATGAGGTCGCCGGCATTCACGCCCACGATGCCGCCGCCGATGACGCGGCCGCCTTCGGCATCGAACAGCAGTTTGGTGATGCCTTCGGAGCGCTGCATGGAGATGGCGCGACCGCTGGCGGCCCAAGGGAACACGCCCTTGCCGTAATCCACGCCCTGCGCCTTGGCTTCGGCTTCAGTGAGGCCCACCCAGGCGACTTCCGGATCGGTATAGGCCACCGACGGCACCACGCGGGCATCGAAGGCGACCTTCATGCCGGCCGCAGCCTCGGCAGCGACCTTGCCCTCGTGCGTGGCCTTGTGCGCCAGCATGGGGTGGCCGATGATATCGCCGATCGCGAAAATATGCGGCTGGTTGGTGCGAAGCTGCTTGTCCGCCGGGATAAAGCCGCGCTCGTCCACATTCACGCCGGCCTTTCCGGCATCGATCCTGCCGCCGTTAGGCACGCGGCCCACCGCCACCAGCACGGCATCGAAGGTGTCCGGCTGCGGAACCTTGTCCGCCGGAAACGAAGGCGCCGCGCCCTCGAACTCTACCGCCACGCCCTTGGCCGAGGCTTTCGCGGATGCCACCATCACGCCGGTATGGACGGCTGCGTACTGCTTGCGGATGCGCCGCTCCAACGGCTTGAGCAAGTCGGCATCGGCCCCGGGCATCAGCCGGTCCAGCGCTTCGACCACCGTGATCTCGCTGCCCAGCGCCGCATAGACCGTGGCCATTTCCAAGCCGATGATGCCTCCGCCTATGACCAGCAAGCGCTTGGGAATATGGCCGAGCTTGAGCGCGCCGGTCGAATCCATGATGCGCGGATCGTCCGGCAAGCCGGGAAGCGCGCGGCTTTGGGAGCCGGCGGCGATGATGCACTGCTCAAATTCAAGGGCCTCGGCGCCCGCGCTGGTCTCCACGGTCAGTGCGTTCCCGCCCGAAAAACGCCCGGTGCCCTCCAGCACCCTCACCTTGCGCTTGGCGGCCATGCCCGACAGTCCGCCGGTCAAGCGGCCAACCACGCTCTCCACCCAGGCGCGCGAAGCCGCGGAATCGACCTTTGGCGGCGCGTATTCGATGCCCGCCTCAGCGAGCTGTTCCGCCTCCTCCATCACCCGTGCGATATGCAGCAGCGCCTTCGAGGGAATGCAGCCCACGTTCAGGCACACGCCGCCCAGCGTGGGATAGCGCTCCACCAGCGTCACGTCCATGCCGAGATCGGCGGCGCGAAAGGCCGCCGTGTAGCCGCCGGGGCCCGAGCCCAGCACCGCAAGTTGCGTTTTCATCCTTCGCTCTCCGCTTCCCTTTCGTCGGTGGCAGGCGCCAGCAGCCGCCCAGGGTCCGCAAGCAAGGCGCACAAGCGGGTGGTGAAGCGAACCGCCGTGGCGCCATCGATCACCCGGTGGTCGTAGGAAAGCGACAGCGGCGCCAGCAGCCTGGGTTCAAACTTGCCGTTGGCGTAAACCGGGGCCATGCGGGCCCGTGACACGCCGAGAATGGCCACTTCCGGGGCGTTGATCACAGGCGTGAACGAGGTGCCGCCAATGCCGCCCAAGCTGGAAATCGTGAACGAGCCGCCTTGCATCTCGTCCGCCGCCAGCTTGCCGTCGCGGGCCTTGCCGGAAAGCGCCTGCAACTCCCGCGCCAAGCCTTCGACGCCAAGCTTGTCGGCGTTGCGGATAACCGGCACCAGCAGGCCGCGCTCGGTATCGGCGGCAAAGCCCAAATGCACGAATTTCTTGAGCGCCAGCGAAGCGCCGCCCTCCGTCAGCGAGGCGTTCAGCGCCGGAAATTCCTTCAGGCACAGCACCGTGGCCCGGGCCACAAAAGCCAGCGGCGTAAGCCGCACGCCGCTGGCGGCGAGCTGCGCCTTCATGGCCTTGCGGCGCGCCTCCGCCTCGGTGATGTCGGCCTCGTCATGCTGCGTGACATGCGGAATATTCACCCAGCTTGCCCATAGGCGCGGCCCGGAAATCTTCTGCACGCGGCCCAGCGGCACCACTTCGATCTCTCCGTGCGCGGAGAAATCCGCTTCCGGCAGCTGCGGCAAACCGCCCCCGGGCGCGCCGCGTTCGAGCGCCAGTTTCACCCAGGCCTTCACGTCGGCCTTGCGGATCCGGCCCTTGTCGCCGGAGCCCTTAACCGCCGCCAGATCCACGCCCAGCTCGCGGGCGAACTTGCGCACCGCCGGCGAGGCATGCGCCCTCGAGAAGCCTTCCTCGTCAATGGGCGGCAAGGCGCCGGACGGGGAAGGCATCTGCTGAGCCGCGGCCGGCGCGGCTGGCGTTGCCGAAGCCTGGACAGGCGGGGCGGCGACAGCAGGCGGCGCGGCAGCGGCAGGCGGCGCGGCGGGCGATCGCGCGGGCTTCGCTCTTTGCTCCTCCGCCGCAGCGATCTCGCCTAGAAGCTCCGCGATCACATCGCCCTCGTTGACGCGGTCGCCCAAGCCCACCTTGAGGCTCATAATGCGCCCGTCGCCGGGCGAAGGCACATCCATCGCCGCCTTGTCGGTCTCCAGCGTAATCAGGGGGTCGTTGGCCGAAACCTCCTCGCCAGCGGCAACGGCCACTTCCACCACTTCCACATCGTTGAACTCGCCTAGGCCGGGTACGCGAACTTGGGTCATTTCAGGCATTATCAATTCGCTCCAATATGGTCTAAATTCTTTCTGCGTCGCTTTATATGCGCCTATATAGAGCTAACTTCTCCTATTTTCTCCCGTCACAGCGTGACCGGGTCGGCCTTGCCGGGATCAATGTCCCATTTCCTCATGGCCTCGGACACCTTGCGGGGATCAATCCGATCCTCCGCGGCCAGGGCCGAGAGCGCAGCGGCGGCAATATAGCGCGCATCCACCTCGAAATGGTTCCGCAGCGCCGCCCGCGCATCGCTGCGGCCAAACCCGTCGGTGCCCAGCGTGATATAGGCCCCCGGCACCCACTGCCGGATCGAATCGGGCAGAGCCGCCATGTAGTCGCTAGCCGCCACAAAGGGGCCGGTTGCGCCCCCCAGCGCCTCGGCCAGCCAAGTCCTCCGCGGCGGCTTGCCGGGGTTCATGCGGTTATGGCGTTCGCAAGCCAGACCGTCGCGCCGCAACTGGTTATAGCTGGTGACGGACCACACGTCCGCCTCCACTCCGTACTCGCCATGCAGCAAATCGGCGGCGCCCAGCGCTTCGTTGAGGATGGCGCCGGAGCCGAACAGCTGCACGCGGCCGGCATCGGATTTGCTCCGTTCCGGGCGCGGCAGCCGGTAGATGCCCTTAAGAATGCCTTCGCGCATATCCCTGCGCATGGGCGGCTGGCGATAGTTGTCGTTCATCGCGGTGATGTAGTAGAAAACGTTTTCCTGCCTCTCGAACATGCGCCGCAATCCGTCCTGAACGATTACGGCCAGCTCGTAGGCATAGGCCGGGTCGTAACTCAGGCAGTTCGGCACCGTGGCCGCGGCCAGATGGCTGTGGCCATCCTGGTGCTGAAGCCCCTCCCCCGCCAGCGTGGTGCGGCCCGCAGTGCCGCCAATCAGAAAGCCCCGCGCCTGCGAGTCGCCGCCGGCCCAGATGAAATCGCCGATCCGCTGAAAACCGAACATCGAATAGAAGATGTAGAACGGGATCATCGGCAGGCCGTGGTTGGAATACGAGGTTGCCGCGGCGAGCCAAGAGCAGAAGGAGCCGGCCTCGTTGATGCCCTCCTCCAGTATCTGCCCCTTCAGGTCTTCGCGGTAGGCCATCAGTTGCTCGAAATCCTGCGGCGTGTACAACTGGCCCACCGAGGAATAGATGCCGAGCTGCTTGAACATGCCCTCCATGCCGAAGGTGCGGGCCTCGTCGGGGATGATGGGAACCACATGCTTGCCGATTTCCTTGTCGCGCACCAGCATCTGCAGCATCCGCACCAGCGCCATGGTGGTGGAGATGGAGCGCGTGCCGGAACCGCCGGTAATGGACTTGAAGTTGCTCAGCGCCGGCGCCTTCAGCCGCGCCGCCTTGGTCAGCCGCCGCGGCATGAAACCGCCCAGCCGGCGGCGGCGTTCCTTGAGATAGCGGATTTCCTCGCTGTCCTCGTCCGGCATCCTAAACGGAATCCTGCTGCTTTTGAGCTGCTCGTCGGTCACCGGTATATTGAACCGGTCGCGGAACTCGCGCAGCGCCGCGAGGTCGAGCTTCTTGGCTTGGTGGGCGGTCATCCGGCTCTCCCCGCCCTCGCCCATCCCGAAACCTTTCACGGTTTTGGCCAGAATCACCGTAGGCCGACCCTTCTGCTTCGTGGCGCGTTCGTATGCGGCGTACATCTTGACCCGGTCGTGGCCGCCCCGGTTCAGCAGCTCGATGTCCTCAGTGGACATATGCGAGACGAGTTCCTCAAGCCCCTCGATCCCGCCGAAAAAATTCCCGCGCGTGTACTCGCCGCCCAACGCCTTGCAGTTCTGGTACTCGCCGTCCACGCACTCTTCCATGCGGCGGCGCAAAAGGCCGTTGCGGTCGCGCGCCAAAAGCGGATCCCAGCGCGAACCCCAGATGGCCTTGATCACGTTCCAGCCCGCGCCCAGGAAAGCCGCCTCCAGCTCCTGGATGATCTTGCCGTTGCCGCGCACCGGCCCGTCCAGCCGCTGCAAATTGCAGTTGACCACGAAGATCAGGTTGTCCAGGCGCTCGCGCACCGGAACGGTAATGGCGCCCAGCGACTCGGGCTCGTCCATCTCGCCGTCGCCGAGCATGCACCAGACCCGGCGGTCGCCCATGTCGGCCAGCCCGCGATGCTCCAGATAGCGCATGAAGCGAGCCTGGAAGATCGCCATCATCGGCCCCAGGCCCATTGAAACCGTGGGGAATTGCCAAAAGTCCGGCATCAGCCAGGGATGCGGATACGAAGACAAGCCGCCGCCGCCCACTTCCTGGCGAAAGCGGGCAAGCTGCTTGTTGGTCAACCGCCCCTCAAGGAAAGCGCGGGCGTAGATGCCCGGCGAGGAATGCCCTTGGAAGTACACCAAATCGCCGCGGTTCTCCTTCGTCGGCGCCCGCCAGAAATGGTTGAAGCCCACTTCGTAGAGCGTGGCGGCGGAAGCATAGGTGGCGATATGCCCGCCGTATTCGGAACTCTTGCGGTTGGCGTGAACCACCATCGCCATGGCGTTCCAGCGGATATAGTTTTCGATCCGCCGCTCCACGGCCGCATCGCCGGGATACTCGGGCTGGTCGGCGCGGTCGATGGTGTTGAGGTAGGCGGTATTGGCGGCGTAGGCCATATGCGCGCCGGAGCGCCGGGCCCGGTCGGTGATGCGGTTGAGCAGGAACGCCGCCCGCTCGGGCCCCTGGGCGCGGAGAACCGAATCGATGGAGTCCAGCCACTCGCGCGTTTCCAGCGGGTCGCTGTCGTGGAACGGATTGGGGCTAGCCTCGTCTGGCATACAATCACACCGACACAATTGCTTTGATAGCGTAATGAGGCCGGGTTCCGCCGGCGGTTCCGATGCAAGCTCCTTGGACCCTGAAAGATCGCTTCCGCGGCTTCATGCCCGTGGCCGTGGACGTGGAGACCGGCGGCCTCGAACCGGAAACGCACGCGCTGCTGGAAATCTCGGCGGTTCTATTCAGCGTATGCGACGATGGCCAGCTGGCGCCTTCGGAGCATGTGTGGCTCCATGTGCTGCCGTTCGAGGGAGCCATGATCGATAAAGAAGCGCTGCGCATCAATGGAATAAAGCCCAACCATCCGCTGCGTCCGGCGGTGCCGGAGCGCGAGGCGCTGCGGCGCGTGTTCCGCGTGGTGCGCAGAGAGCTCAAGGCCACCGGTTGCTCACGCGCCATACTGGTAGGCCACAACGCGCACTTCGACTTGGCGGTCCTAAACGCCGCAATCAAGCGCAGCGGCATCAAGCGCAACCCGTTCCATCGGTTCAGCGTATTCGACACCTGCACGCTGGGCGGGGCGATGTTCGGCCAGACCGTGATGAGGCTGGCGGCCGCGGGCGCCGGTCTGGAATGGAACGAGGAGCGCGCTCATTCTGCTCTGTACGATGCCCAAATCTGCGCGCAACTGTTCTGCAAGGCCATCAACCGGATCAACGATCAGTCCAATCCCGCGCTTTCCCGCCGGCGCGCCTAGGCGCGCCTAGTCGAGATCCTGGACAAGCTCGAGCAACTCGCCCGAGCGCGCCATCTGCGTGACGATATCGGCGCCGCCCACCAGCTCCCCGCGCACGTAAAGCTGCGGGAAAGTGGGCCAGTTCGAGAATTCCTTAAGCCCTTGGCGCAGATCCGGATCCTGGAGAATATCCACGTAGGCAAAGCGCTTGCCGCACTGCCTGAGCGCGGCCACCACCTGCGCGGAGAACCCGCACTGCGGAAAATCCGGCGATCCTTTCATGTACAGCAACAGGGGAAAACCCTCGATCTGCTTGCTGATGCGCTGCTCCAACTGCTTGTCTGGCATGACCGTCAATGACTTTGCGGAATAGGCTGGCAATTATAGGGCACCTGCCTCCGCGGCACCGCCCGCGGCACGGCAGCGGGCGCATGGCCGCGGCCCGCCGTCAATTTCCGGAAACAATCGCCGCGAACGCTTGTGGCACAATCGGCGCTTTGGATTGGAATGCGAGGGGAAGTTTATGAACCCATTGAATACGCTAACCGGCACGCTTGTCGGCGGCTTGGTGCTTTCACTGGTCATTATGGGGATTGCCGCAGGCACGGGCAGCTCAATGGCTGGCGCCAACTGGGTCAACTCAATGCTGATTTGGCTGCATGTGTTCGCCGGCATTACTTGGATCGGCCTGCTCTACTATTTCAATTTCGTGCAGGTGCAAGCCTTGGCGGATGCCGCATCGGACGACGACGGGCCGAACGGCGCGGCCATCACCCGCTATGTGGCGCCGAGAGCGCTTTGGTGGTTCCGCTGGGCGGCGCTGGTCACATGGCTGGCCGGGGCCGCCTTCCTGCTCCACAAGGGCGACTTCATCAACGCGTTCACCTTGGGCTTGGTTGCGGGCGGCGGCGACGCGATGTACGGCTTGACCATTGGAATCGGCGCCTGGCTTGGCAGCGTCATGCTTTTCAACGTCTGGTTCGTGATCTGGCCCAATCAGAAACGGGTGCTGGGCATCGTCGAAGCCAGCGCCGAGGAAATCAACAAGTCCCGGCGCACGGCGTTCTTGTTCTCCCGCACCAACACCCTGCTATCCATCCCCATGCTGGCCAGCATGATCGGCGCCGGCCACGGCACCATGTTCTAGCGCGCCTGCGCCGCTGCGGGACTGTTTTCCGATTCTATAGGAATCCGCCAAACAGAGCGGCGCGCTGCCTCGTTCCCGGGGTCAAGCCACGATGCGCATGGAGAAATCGCAGGCCTTAACGTTCTTGGTGAGGTCGCCGCAGGAAATGCGGTCCACGCCGGTGGCGGCCACGGCGGCGATGCTCTCCAAGCCGATGCCGCCTGAAGCCTCAAGGATCACATCGCGGCCCTGCCGGTCGCGCTCCCGAACCGCCGCGGCCATTTGCTCCAAGCTGAAGTTGTCCAGCATCACCCAGCGGCCCCCGGCATCCAGCGCTTGGGCGAATTCATCCGGATTCCGCACTTCCACGGTAACCGGGAGGCCGGATTCGGCGGATAAAGCCGCTCGAAGGGCCGCTCGAATGCCTCCGGCGGCGGCGATATGGTTTTCCTTGAGCAGCACGGCATCGTAAAGGCCCATGCGGTGATTGCTTCCGCCGCCCACGCGGACCGCATATTTCTGGGCCAGCCGCAGGCCGGGGAGCGTTTTGCGGGTATCGAGCAATTTGGCGGAGGTTCCGCGAACGGCCGCCGCCAGCTCGCGGGCCCGGGTAGCCACGCCCGACAGCAGCTGCAGGAAATTCAGGGCCGACCGCTCGCCGCTCAGCAGTCCCCGCGCCGGCCCGCTCAACTCGCATACGGCTTGGTCCGCCGTTGCGAGCGCGCCCTCCGCGACCCGCCAGCGAACGGCGATGCGCTCATCAAGCGCGCGGAACACTTCATCGAACCAGTCGCGCCCGCACAGCACGCATTCCTCGCGGGCCGTCACCACCGCGCATGCCTGCGCGGCTTGCGGAAGAAGCCGCGCCGAAACGTCGCCTGCGCCGATATCCTCGCGCAACGCCCGCCGCGCATCCTCGCGAACGGCGGCTAGCGGCGGCTCAAGCGCGGAGCGGCTTCCCATTCCCTAGAGGCAATCGGCCGACGCGCAGGGTTTAGCCTGTCCCTCGCCATTTCCCTCCCCCCTCTTCCGGGAGCACGGAGGCAGGATGCCGATCCTCGAGGTCCGCACCAGCCAGAGCCTCTTTGCGCGTTCCCCTTTCGCGGGAGTGTTGGAGCCATGGATGGCGGAACCAAGCCAAGGATGGCGTCTCCCGCGAAAGGGGAACGCGCAAAGAGGCGAACCCGAAGCGGCATGCGTCTCCCGGAAGAGGGGGGAGGGAAATGGCTTCATCTTGGGGCTAATCGAGCGCGCCGCCGAGGCGCTTGGCCAATGCCGCCACGTCCGCGGGATCGGCTTGGCTCGCTTCGGGGTAGTCGGTGAAGCGCTCCGGAATCTTGATCGTGGCATCGATGCCCATCTGCTCGGACTGCACCGGAACGCCCTGGGCCGATTTGGGCGCCGAGGGATCGAGCACGAATGCCTGGCCGGAGGCGTTCATGATGATGTCCGACACCGGCTGGACGCGGCTTGAGATGGCCCACTCCACCGAATCCATGTCGTAGGGATTCACGTCCGGGCCCACCACGATCACGATCTTGGCGGTGCGCCCCCAGCGCCCGGCGGCGCCCCAAACGGCATGCAGCACGTACTTGCCGAATTCCGAGTGCGGCTTGGCGGCGCCGTCCACGCCCAGCTGCACGATATAGGTCATGTTGGGTGTCACCACCACATCTTTCACCTCGGGAATCTTGCGCGAAAGGTCGCTCAGCACCTCGCCTTCCACCGGCATCAGCGCCAAGTAGTTGTGGTCGAATGGCGGCATCATCTCCATGGTGGAATGCCAGATCGGATTGTTGCGGCGGGTGATGCGGTTGACCTGCATAAGCGGAAACACCTGCACCTTGTCGTAGTAGCCCAGCGGATTGGAGTGCCAACCGATCTGCTCCTGCTGGCCGGGAAGGAAAACGCCTTCGAGCACGTACTCGGCGGTGGCGGGAACCTCCAGATCCACCGTGTCGCATTTCACCAGCTCAAGCGGCGCCCCGCGCAATCCGCCGGCGAACTCGTACTCGTCCTGGCCGTAGGGCAGCCCGGTGGCCGATGCCAGATGCAGCGCCGGATCGCAATTGCAGGCAATCGCTATTTCAAGCTTCTTGCCGGCGGCAACGGCCTTGGCCAAGTGCAGGCCGCCGTGGTTCATGGGCGGGTTCCAGTACACGAACACCGCTAGGCAGCGGTCCTGGCTGTGATGCGAATATTCGCCGCCAGCCGGATGCCGGGCGTTCCAGAGCTGCGTGTGGCGGTACCAGCCCACATTGCGGGCACCGGTTTCGGGATCCTTGGTGATGGCGATGCCATTGGTGATATAGGCCGGCCCCTCCTTGCCGAACCAAACATGCGGAATTTGCTTGCCCAGCGACACCTCGTCCTCGGCAATCACCACCTCCTTGCACGGCGCCGCGGCGGCCTCCACCATCACCGGCTTGTGCCATTGAGCCGGATTGGCAAGAATTCGGGCGAGCTTGCGTTTGGCCTCGAGAGGATCCTCCTCGTCGATACACAGGCTGGTGCGCTCGCGGGTTCCGTAGGGATTGAACGCCACCGGCACGCCCGGCGTGTTGTAGCCGGTCAGGTTTTCCAGGATCAGCGCCCGGTTGGGGCCGGAGTGCAGCAGCGCCATCAGCGGCTGCAGATCGGAGTTGTCCGGGGCCGCGCTCAGGGGCTCGCCGATGCGGCGCAAATCGTTCCGCTCCTCAAGCAGCTTCAAGTAGGCGCGGAAATCTTCAAAGGCCATCGGTTGCTCCCTTGGGCACTTGCGTAAAGGCGCAGCCTAATGCAATTTGGCGTTCCTTTCCACGGGCGGCGGCAAGATGTCAACGCAAAGCAGAGATGTCCCCTTTCCTGCAAAGCGGAGGTGCCCCTTTGGGCGCCTCCTTGGGTTCCGCCGTTCCGGCGCCTGGGCGGAGGGAGCGGCAAGGCGCCTCCCGCTGAACGGATCAGGCGCAATGCCGATCCAACCCGGCGCGCTATAAGATTCGCAAACAGGCAGGAATTATGAGCGAGCCCCCCATAAGCCCGCAGGACAACCCCTTCCGCCACGCGGGCTTTCGGCGGCTGTTCGCGGCCCAGGCCATTGCGCTGGCCGGAACGGGCCTGAGCACGGTGGGCCTGCAACTGCTGGCCTACCGGCTGACAGGCGGCCAAGCGGCGCCGGTGCTGGCCACGGCCCTGTCGATCAAGATGATCGCCTACGTGTTCCTAGCGCCGGTCTGCGGCGGACTGGCGCATCGAACCTCGCGAAAGTCCATCCTGGTGGCCAGCGACGTGCTGCGGGCGGGCCTAGTGCTGCTGCTGCCCTTCGCGGCAGCGGAATGGCATATCTACCTGCTGATCTTCGCAATCCAGGCGCTGTCGGCGGCATCCAAGCCGGTGCTCCAGGCAATCATTCCCGCCGTGCTTCCGGACCAGGCCACCTACACGCGGGCGCTTTCCTGGACCCGCTTGGCCTACGATATGGAGACCGTAGGCAGCATGATGCTGGCCATCGCGCTGATGGCCGCCGGCGGCGGATTCGAGCTATTGTTCGAGTTGAATGCCGCCGCGTTCCTGCTTTCGGTCTTGCTCATCGTCTTTACCCGCCTGCCCAAGGCCGCCCCGGCCGAGCGCGCTGGCCGGATGCTCGGCGACGTGACCTTCGGCCTGCGTTCGTACATGGCCACGCCTAGGCTGCGGGCGCTGCTGGCGCTGCACTTCGCCGCGGCCATGGTGGGCGGCGCGGTGCTGGTCAACAATGTCGATTACGTTCGCGCCGTGCTCGGCGGCGGCGACTATCTGGTGGCCGCAACCATGCTGGCCTACGGCGCCGGATCGATGGCCGCGGCCCTGGCCACGCCGTTGATCTTGCGCCGCATCGACAGCCGCCGGCTGGTGTCGCGCGGCGCGCTGCTGGCCGGTTTCGCTGCCCTGTTCCTGATTCTCTCGCCCGGCCTGGTCCCGATGCTGGCCATGTGGATGGCGATGGGCGCGGGCGGCGCCTGGGTCTATACGCCCGCGGGAAGGATCATCAACCGGTCCTCCAGCCCGGCCGACCTGCCAGCGTATTTCTCGGCGCACTTCTCCCTTTCCCATTCAGCGTGGCTGGTGAGTTACCCGTTGGCGGGATGGCTGGGACCCACGCTGGGGCTGCCCGCGGCCGGCCTGGCCCTGGGGCTGATCTGCATCGGGCTGGCGCTGGCGGGCGCGCGCCTATGGCCGCGCCAGGAGCACGACGAGATCGCCCACGAGCATGAGGCGGTGGAGCACGCCCACGAGCACTTCCACGACCGCCATCATCAGCATGCCCACGAGGAAGCCGAAGGCGAGGAGCCGCACAGCCACCTGCACTGCCACGAGCCCCTGCGCCACTCGCACGAGTACGTGATCAACCTGCACCACACCCGCTGGCCCGCCGGCTAACGGAAAACCGCGGCGCAAAAAAGAAAGGCCGATCAAAAAAGATCGGCCTTCCGGCCTTGAAGAATCAAGGGCTTTCCTCCGGCACTCCCGATTCCAGTCCCGCATGTGCCTGAAGCTCGCACATCAGACAAAAAGGGGCGGACAGTAAAAATTAGGCGAACGCAGCTCATTTTCGGTATTTCGGCGCGGCCTCCTTATGCTATCGTGATAGCGTTCACTATTGAGGACAAACAAATGAGCAAGGAAACATGGATCAGCGTCGGTAAGGTTTCCGCAGCGATCGCGGCGATTGCCTTATTGCTCGGAGCAGATTTCCAAGGATATGCTCAGCAACGAAGCGATATGGCGGATGTCCGGGCCGAAATGCGCGGCGGCTTCGCAATGATTAGCGGGCGGCTTGACGATATTGGCCGCGATGTAGCGAATTTGCGAGAACGGGTGGCAAGAATCGAAGGGCATCTCGCGCTGCCTGCGGACATGGACATTCAGGCGAACGCGCGGCAGGAATTCCCGCAGGAAGGCTAAAGCGCGCGCTAAGGGATTTGCCTTTCCGGCTCGCTAACGCAGCGCGCGCGGCGCTGTGCCAAATTCATCGCGAACCAGCCGGATTACCCGGAACCTTTAAATCTCTTGATGGCCTGGCGATAGCCGGATTCCAGCTCCTCCACCAGTTCGGATGCGGACTGCACGCGCTCGACCGAGCCCACGCCCTGGCCAGCCGACCAGATATCGCGCCAGACCCGCGAGGGCCTGTCGTCGGGACCGAATTGGATTGGCGGGCCGGGGCGGTCGAGATCCGCAAGATCAATGCCCGCGCGCTCCAAGCTGGGCTTGAGAAAATTCGCAGGCACGCCGGTGAAGTGCGGCGAGAGCGCCAAGTCGTCCACGCCGCTTGCCACCAGCATCCGCCGGTAGCTGTCCGAGGCGAGACTCTCGCGCGCGGCAATGAAACGGGTGCCGATATAGGCGAAGTCCGCCCCCATAGCGATTGCCGCCGCCACGTCCGCGCCCGATGAAATGCCGCCGGCCAGCGCAATGGGGCCGTCAAAGAACTTGCGCACCTCGGCGAGAAACGCGAATGGCGTAATCGTGCCGGTATGCCCGCCGGCGCCCGCCGCCACCAGCACCAGCCCATCGACCCCGGCATCGACCGCCTTGCGCGCGTGGAACAGGCTGTTGACATCGCAGAACAGCAATCCGCCATAGGCATGCACCTCCTCGCGGACCCGCCTAGGCGTGCCCAGCGACGTGATAACCACCGGCGCCCGGTATTGCGCGGCGAGCTTGATATCGTCGGGCAGCCGCTTGTTGCTGCGGTGAACGATCAGGTTGACCGCCCAGGGCGCGATCTTCCCGGGCCGGCGCTCCTCGTCGCTAGCCAGCGTCGATGAAATCCGCTCAAGCCATTCCTCCAGCGTTTCCAGAGGCCGGGCGTTGAGCGAGGGAAAGGCGCCGACCACCCCCGCCCGACAGGCCGAGATCACCAGATCCGGCCCGGAAACCAGGAACATAGGCGCAGCGAAAACCGGCAGGCGCAGCCGCGCCTTGATTTGCGCCATAGGCACGGCTATGCCTTGCTCCCGCAAATAAAGCCTTTCCGCGCCCCACGCCCCTTGGCGCAATATCCGGGCTAGCCGGAATCGCCGCCGGCCAGCGGCGGCAATTGACCCAGATGCGCGCCGCTGTCGGCAATCAGAGTCTCGCCTGTCACCAGCGGAGCGCTTTCGAGGAACCAAACAATCACCTCGGCCACATGCTCCGGCTCGGCAACCTGCTTGAGCGGAAGGGTGGAACTGGCCATATCCAGCATGCCTTCGTAGGCCGCATCGCCCATGCCGCCCTTCAGCCAGCGGGTCTGTATCATGCCGGGGGCCACGCTGTTGATGCGGATTTCCGGGCCCAGCACATGGGCTAAGGATTTGGTCATCAGGTTCAGCGCGGCCTTGGAGGCGGCATAGGGAATCGACGACGCGATGCCGGTCACGCCGCCGATGGAGGAGTTGTTGACCACAGCGCCGCTGCCCAGCGCCCGCATATGCGGCTCCACGGCGCGGATCATCTGGTAGGCGCCCACCACATTGACCGCGTAGATATCGAGGAAATCTTTCTTGTCGATGCCGTGAAGATGAGCGAACGGGTTGAATTTGGTCCGCCCGGCATTATTGACGAGGTAGTCGATCCGCCCCCAAGCATCCATGGCGGCCGCCGCCAGCGCCTGGCAATCGGCATCCTCGGACACATCGCCGCGCACCACCCTTGTTTCGGCGCCTGATGCCTCGCAGCGGGCAGCGGTTTGGCGCGCCTCCTTCTCGCTGCGCGCATAGTTCACCACGATGTTGCAGCCGCGCTCCGCCAGCAGACTGGCCGTTGCCGCGCCGACGCCTGTGGCCGATCCCGTCACGATGGCCGTCTTCCGCTGGTGCATAACACGCAATTTTAGCCGGTGCGCGCCATCCCGCGCGAACCGCCTGCTCGACGAGGCTCGATGGCGCTTCGATCCCGCGCAGCACTCCGCCCGCCCGCTTTGCGGTAGAACTATGCCTCCTTGATCAAAAATGCCCGAGACGGCAGCATGGCGATGCCAAGACAAGCCGCCATGCGCGGGCGCTGGCGGAATGTAGGATATACTCAACCTCCGATCCAGCAGGGAGGCTTCTGCCATGACCGACGATGAACTGAAAGCTCTGGTTGCCGGCTTGGCCGTGGCGCAAGACCGCACCGATGCCCAGCTGGCGCGCACCGATGCCCAGCTGGCGGAAAACGCCGCCCAGCAGGCGAAGACCGAGGCCAAGCTCAACCGGCTGGCGGAGATGTACGGCGGCGTGGGCAACAACCTGGGCGCTGTGGCCGAGGAGTTCTACCACAACAGCCTCAAGGCCGATCCGGTGCTGGCCGGGACGCGCTTCGATTTCATCGACAGGAACGTCACGCGCAGCCGCGGCGGCGTGGAGGACGAGTTCGACCTTTTGCTGGTGAACGGCAGCGAGGTGTTCGTGGTGGAGGTGAAGCACAAGGCGCACGAGAACGACCTTAGGCGCCTGCTCGACGAGAAGGCGCCCAATTTCCGGCGCTTGTTCCCCGAGCACGCCGGCCGGCGGCAGCGGTTCGCTCTGGCCGCCTTCCATATCCGTGACGATCTGAAGAAGGCGGCTTTGGCCCAGGGCGTGGCCGTGCTGCAGCGCAAGGGCGACGTGATCGAGACCCTCGCGGCCTGAGATTGGCGGCGGGACCAATCCCGGACGGTGCCGACGGCGCTAGCCTCTATGGGGATGCCGAGCTGGCGCCGCGGATTTGCCAAGGCGCGGCATCAGTTGTAAGGTGTCGCCATGAGTGAAGCCATTGCCTTTGACACCCACCGGTTCGTCAAGCGCCTGACGCGGACGGGGTTTACCGAGGAGCAGGCGGAAGCGCTGGCGGATGAGCAGGTGGCCCTGCTGAACAGCAACCTGGCCACCAGGGAGAACCTGCTGCGGCTCGAGGGGGCCCAGAAGCAGCAGTTGGCGGAGCATGAGGCGGCCCAGAAGCAGCAGATAACCGAGCTTGAGGGCAGGCAGAAGCAGCAGTTGGCGGAGCATGAGGCGGCCACCGATCAAACGATACAGGAGATCAAGCGGGACATACAGGAGATCAAGCGGGACATACAGGAGATGAAAGGATCTCAGAAGCGGCAGATGGCGGAGCTTGAGGGCAGGCTGCAACGGCAGATGGCCGAGCTCAAGGCCGACCTGCTGAAGTGGATGATCGGGGCGCTGATTGCGCAGACCGGGGTGATCGCGGGGCTGGTGCTAGGCTTTTCGGGGGCGGGCCCGGCGGGCCCTTGACCTTGCCGCTCCCTGCGCGGGCTCGTTTTTTGGTAGGCTATCATCCCTGATTGAAAGCTCGGTGAGGAGATCGGCGGCGATGTCGGGACTAAAAGCTATTAAGGCTCTTTCAGAAACATTGACGCCTGCGCGGCATCCGGCATCCGTCCGGCCTTCCGCCCGCGTCGTCGCCTCACCCCCCCCCCCCCCGAAATGCGCGGCCTAAGGGGCCGCCGGGGCCGTCCGGGCGCCCCGCCATGTGACAGCCTTCGGAGCGCCCGTTCCGACGCCGCCGGCCGGGGCGGGCGCCCCCTCGCCGGCATCCCCGCGGAGCCGGCGTCCGGCCCCGGCAGCCGGGGCCGCTCCCGCCCGCCGGCCTCTGCGCCCGAACCTCTCTCCCGCCGCCGCCCGGACCGGCTTCGCGCGCCATCCTCCTCCGACCGCCCCGCCCCCTCCGCGGCCGGCCCCTTGGCGGGCCTCCGCCGCGCCGCCCGCCGGGGCCGGGCCCTTGAAAGGCGGCCCCGCCCCGCCGCTTCCGCCCGCCCGCTGCGCCCGCGGCGCGCGCTTGCCGCCGCCGCCCTGCTCGCCCTGCCGCTGCTGGCCGCCCTCGCCCCCGCCGCCCGGGCGCAGACGCTGGTCAGCAACACGGCGCAGACGGTCTCAGGCGGAGGCTCGCCGAACGAACGCGCCTCGTCCTTCACCACCGGGTCCAACGCCTACGGCTACACGCTCTTGGCGGTAGACATAGGAGTGGGCTCCAACGCCAACCGCACGCTGTCTGTCGCCATCCGCGAGAACAGTTCTTCAAGACCGGGCGACCTGGTGGCGAGGCTCACCAATCCGTCGAGCGTAACAGCCAACGCCCTGAACATCTTCGCCGCCCCGTCCGGCACCACGCTCGCGGCGAACACGACCTACTGGTTGGTGTTCAATGACGGCAGGAGGGCAAATGTTTCGGCCCAAAATGCGGGTATGCAAGTCACCAGTTCTAATCAACAGAATGGGGCTGTCGGATGGTCGATTGGCGATGGGTCTCGCGTAACCGGTTCTGGTCAACCTTTTGCCATAGGCAGCGGCAATCACATCCGCTTCGCCATCAAAGGCACCCCTAACGGCCCCGCCGCGCCGACCGGCCTCACCGCGACGGCGGGCCCGGGCAGCGGCCAGGTGACGCTGCGCTGGACGGCCTCGGACGACAGCCGCATCACCTCGTACCAGTACGACAACTGGCGCGTCACCCCCGGCTCCTGGGGCGGCTGGCGCAACTTCAGCCCCGGGGCGGGCCCCGGCGCCACCGGCGGCCGCATCTCCGGCCTGGTCAACGGCGACCAGTACGGCTTCCGCGTCCGCGCCCGCGCCGGGGCGCTGCAAGGCGCCGCCTCGGACGCCGCCACCGCCACGCCGCTGGCCAACCCCCCGCTGGCCAAGCCGACGGGCCTCACGGCCACGCCGGGCGACGGCCAGGTCGTGCTGAGCTGGGACAACCCCCGCGACAGCAGAATCTCCCTGTACCAGGTCCAGCAGCGGGCAAGCGGCGGCAGCTGGGGGGGCTGGGTGGCCATCGGCACCAGTGACGCGAACACCACTAGGCTAACGAGGGGCGGCCTGACCAACGGCACCGCCTACGACTTCCAGATCCGCGCCCGCGCCGGGACGCGGTTCAGCCCCGTCTCGGACACCGTGTCCGCCACGCCGATGGCGTCGCCGACGCCGGCGGTGCAGTTCGCGGACGATTCGGCGGCTTCCTTGAGCGAGGGCGCCTCCTTCGCGAGGGGCTACACGCTCGTTCTCGACCCGGCCCCGGCCGAGGCGATCACGGTGACCTACACGGTGACCGGCACCGCGACCCGGGGGACGGACTTCACGACCTCGGGCAGCGCGGCCGTGGGCGCGGGCATCGACGAGGTGGACATCAGCGTCGCCGTCGTCCAGGACGCGCTGCGCGAGGGCGACGAGACGGTCATCCTGACCCTGGCCGACGGCGCCGGCTACGACCTCGGCGGCCGGACGACGGTCACGCTGACCATCGAGGACGACGACCCGCCGCTGGCCCCCGCCGGCCTCGCCGCGGCGGCGGGCGACGGCCAAGTGGTCCTGAGCTGGACCGACCCCTCCGACGCCGCGATCAGCGGCTACGAGTTCCGCCGGCGCACCCCGCCGGACACCGGCAGCTGGGGAACCTGGACGGCCATCGCCGGCAGCACCGCCGCGACCACCACCCACACGGTGACGGGCCTGACCAACGGCACGGCCTACGGCTTCCAGGT
Source organism: Gammaproteobacteria bacterium (assembly GCA_965213995.1). Taxonomy (GTDB): domain Bacteria; phylum Pseudomonadota; class Gammaproteobacteria; order Steroidobacterales; family Foliamicaceae; genus Foliamicus. The sequence goes on from OZ243929.1 coordinate 578,972, forward strand.
CCGCGCCCTGGACGGGACGCTCGAGGGCGCGGCCTCGTCCGAGGCGACCGCGACGCCGACGGCCGCGGCCACCGCCGGCGTGACCACGGCGCAGCCGACGGACCGGGCCGTCACCGAGGGCGACGCCTCGGACACGGCCACCTTCACGGTGGCGCTGAGCACCCGGCCGTCGGACACCGTCGCGGTCACCGTCACCGCCCCCGCCGGGCTGGAGCTCGCCGGCCCGGGCAGCAGCACGTTCGGCGGCAGCGCGACGCTCGCTTTCACCGCATCGACCTGGAACTCGGCGCAGACGGTGACGATGCGCGCCACCGACGACAGCGCGGACAGCCCCATCGGCCGGGAGCTGTCCGTCACCTACCGCACATCCTCCCGGGACAGCGGCTACCGCAGCCTCAGCGGCACGGCGGCGACGGTCACGGTGGCGGACAACGACCCGACCGCGGTGACGCTCGCGGGCGCCGCCGGGGATGTCGCGGAGGGCGGGACGAAGACCTTCACCGTCACCCTGGACCGCGGCCTCGTGAACGGCGAGGCGCTGCCGGTGCCGCTCACCTTCGGCGGCGAGGCGACGCGGGGCACGGACTACACGACGGCGTGCCCCACGACCCTGCCGACCGGGGTGGCCTGCGCGAACCTCGATTCCGGGAACGCGGCGGTGACCTTCACCGGCCCGACCACGGGGACGACGGCGACGACGGTCACGCTGACGCTGACGGCGGCGGCGGACAACACCGCGGAGCCGGGCGGCGAGACGGTGGTGATCGGCCTCGGCACGCTGGACGCGAGCTCGGGAACCGGCCTCGGCGGCGGCGCGTCCGGCGCCGACAGCCTGGCGGACTTCCGCATCACCGACGCCGCCGCCGCGCCCGCCGCGCCGACCGGCTTCACGGCGACGGCGGGCCCGGGCGGCGGGCAGATCACGCTGAGCTGGACCCCTCCGTCCGGCACCATCACGGGCTACCAGTACCGGGTCCGCCGCCCGGGCGGCGGCTGGTTCGGGTGGGCGGCCATGGCCGGCGGCGGCGATATCACCACCTTCACGGGCAGCTTCACCGAGGTTCTGGACTTCCAGATGCGCGCGCGCAACGGGAGCCTCTTCGGCGCGCCGTCGGCCATCGTCCGGGCGGCGCCGGTGGCGGCGCCGGCGGCGCCGTCGGGCTTCGCGGCGGCGGCGGGCCCGGGCGGCGGCCAGGTCACGCTGAGCTGGAGCGACCCGTCGAACAGCGACATCGCGAAGTACCAGTTCCGCCAAGGCACGGGCGACCCCGTCTCCTGGGGGGCGTGGACGGACATCGCGGGCAGCGGCGCCGGCACCGTCGCCCACACGGTGGCGGGCCTGGCCAACGGCACGGAGCACAGCTTCCAGGTCCGCGCGGCGGCCGCGCCGGGCGGGACGGTGCTTGGCGCGGCCTCGGCGGCCGCGACGGCGACGCCGCGGGCCCCCGCCCTGGTCCTCGACCCGGCGAGCCTGACGGTGGCCGAGGGCGGCAGCGGCGCCTACACGGTGGCGCTGGCCACGCGGCCGACGGGGAACGTGACGGTGACGGTGGCGGGCGCGAGCGGCGAGGTGACGTTCGACACCGACTCCACGGCTCCGGGCGACCAGAGCACGCTGACGTTCACGACGGGCACCTGGAGCACGGCGCAAACGGTGGCGGTGTCGGCGGGGCAGGATAACGACACGGCGGACGACAGCGCGACGCTGACGCACAGCGCGTCGGGCGGCGGCTACGGCTCGGTGACGGGGAGCGTGGCGGTGACGGTGGCCGACAACGACGCGCCGGGCCTGGTCCTCGACCCGACTTCGCTGACCGTGGCCGAGGGCGCCAGCGCGACCTACACGGTGGCGCTGGCCACGCGGCCGACGGGGAACGTCACCGTGACGGTGGCCGGGGCGAGCGGCGAGGTGACGTTCGACACCGACTCCACGGCTCCGGGCGACCAGAGCACGCTGACCTTCACCGCCGCCACTTGGGGCACCGCGCAAACGGTGGCGGTGTCGGCGGGGCAGGATAACGACACGGCGGACGACAGCGCGACGCTGACGCACAGCGCGAGCGGCGGCGGCTACGGCTCGGTGACCGGCAACGTGGCGGTGACGGTGGACGACGACGACGCGCCGGCCCCCGCCAAGCCCGAGGGCTTCAAGGCCGAGGCGGGCAACGGCCGGGCGACGCTGAGCTGGACGGACCCCGGCAACAGCGACATCACCGGCTGGGAGTACTGGCTGCACGGGCGCTGGAGGCCCGTCCCCGGCAGCGGCGCCGGCACTGTCGAGCATGTCGTGGACGGCCTGTCCAACCGGGTGGCCTACACCTTCCGGGTGCGGGCGGCGGCGGGCGAGGTCAAGGGCGCGGCGTCGGACCGGGCGACGGCGACGCCCTCGGCGCCGCCGCTGGCGCTCTCCGTTTCGTCGCTGACCGTGGCCGAGGGCGGCAGCGCGACCTACACGGTGGCGCTGGGCGCCGCGCCCTTGGAGCATGCGGGCCCGGTGCAGGTGTGGATCAGCTCCGACAATCCCGACGTGACGGTCTCGCCCGCCGCCCTCGACTTCACCCCGGCCGACTGGAGCATGGCCCAAGCCGTCGCCGTCAAGGCCGCGCCGGACGACGACGACGCCGCCGACGCCGCGACGCTGAGGCACACGGCGACCGGCGGCGGCCAGGAGGGCGCCGGCGACGGCGTCGTCGTGGCGGTGTCCGTGACGGGGGACGCGGGCGCCCCGCCGTCCACCCCGGCCGATCCGACGCCTGCCACGCCCTCGGACCCGCCGGTCGACACGACGCCTGAGGACCCGACGGTCGACACGACGCCTGAGGACCCGACGCCGTCCACCCCGGCCGATCCGACGCCTGCCACGCCCTCGGACCCGCCGGCCGATCCCGCGCCGGTCGATCCGCCGCCCGACACGACTCCTGAGGATCCGACGCCGGCCACGCCCTCGGACCCGCCGCCGGACACGACCCCTGAGGACCCGACGCCCGCCGCGCCGCCGGTGGTCTCGGTGAGGGCGGGGCCGGCGGTTTCCGAGGGCGGCGAGGCGCTGTTCACGGTCACGGCCGAGCCGCCGCCGCCCGGCCCGCTCGCGGTGTCGGCGGAGGTGTCCGGGTCCGGCGGTTTCGCGGCGGCGGGGGAGCTGGGCCCGCGCGCCGTGGCGCTGACCCCCTCGCGGCCCTCGGCGGTCGTCGCCGTGGCCACTATCGACGACATGCGCGACGAGCCGGACGGCTCGGTCGCCCTGGCGCTGCGGCCCGGCCCCGGCTACGCGCCCGGCGCCCCCGCCTCCGCGTCGGTGGCGGTGGCCGACGACGACGAGCCCTCGCTGATCGTCTCGGAGCCCTCGCTTTCGCTGGAGGAGGGCGCGGGCGCGGCCTACACGGTGGCGCTGGGGACCGAGCCCCCGGGCCCGGTGTCGGTGTCCGTCTCGGTGTCGGACGGCGCGGGCGTCTCGGTGTCGCCCGCGAGCCTGACGTTCACGGCGGACGACTGGAATACGCCGCAGGCCGTCACGGTGTCGGCCCTCGAGGACGACGACATCGCCGACGAGTCGGGCGCGCTCACGCATGCGGCCTCGGGCGGCGGCTACGGCGGCGTCTCGGCGGAGGTCCGGGTGTCGGTGTCCGATAACGACGAGCCCTCGCTGGCCGTCCCGGCATCCTCGCTGTCGCTGGAGGAGGGCGCCGGCGCGACTTACACGGTGGCCCTGGGGGCCGCGCCCGCGGGCGCTGTGACGGTGGCCGTCTCGGTTTCCGAAGGCGCGGGCGTCTCGGTGTCGCCCGCGAGCCTGACGTTCACGGCGGACGACTGGAATGCGCCGCAAACGGTGGCGGTCGCGGCCCTCGAGGACGACGATATCGCCGACGAATCGGGCGCGCTCGTCCATGCGGCCTCGGGCGGCGGCTACGGCGGGGTGTCGGCGGAGGTCGCGGTCATGGTGTCCGATAACGACGAGCCTGCGCTGGAGCTGTCCGCGTCCTCGCTGTCGCTGGAGGAGGGCGCGAGCGCCTCGTACGCGGTGTCGCTGGGCGCCGAGCCTTCGGGCGCGGTGGCGGTCGCCATCGCGGTGTCGGACGGCGCGGGCGTCTCGGTGTCGCCCGCCAGCCTGACGTTCACGGCGGACGACTGGAATACGCCGCAGGCCGTCACGGTGTCGGCCCTCGAGGACGACGATATCGCCGACCAGTCGGGATCGCTGACGCATGCGGCGTCGGGCGGCGGCTACGGCGGCGTGTCGGCGGAGGTCCGGGTCATGGTGTCCGACGACGACGAGCCGTCGCTGGCGCTGTCCGCGTCCTCGCTGTCGCTGGACGAGGGCGGCGGCGCGACCTACGCGGTGGCCCTGGGGGCCGCGCCTTCGGGGCCGGTGTCGGTGTCCGTCGCGGTTTCCGAAGGCGCGGGCGTCTCGGTGTCGCCCGCGAGCCTGACGTTCACGGCGGACGACTGGAGCATGCCGCAGGCCGTCACGGTGTCGGCCCTCGAGGACGACGATATCGCCGACGAGTCGGGATCGCTCGTCCACACGGCGTCGGGCGGCGGCTACGGCGGCGTCTCGGCGGAAGTCCGGGTCATGGTGTCCGACGACGACGAGCCCTCGCTGGCCGCCGCCGCGGGCGCATGGATGCCGCGCTTCGGGCGCGCGGCGGCCGAGCAGATCATCGAGGGCGTCGCCGGCCGGGCGGCGTCGCGGCGCGCCCGGGCCGCGAGGCGGCCGGAGGACGCCGGGGGCGGAGGCGCGGGCTTCAAGGCCGCGCTCGCCGGGCGCGCCTTGAGCGCCTACGGCGTCCTCGCCGGCGGGCCTCCGGGCGGCGGCCCCGCTTCCGCGCCTCCGGGCGGCGGAGCGGCCCCCCGCGGCCCGTCCGTCGCCCGGCCCTTCCCGGCTTCCGGGGCCGGCGGCTATCCGGGAGGCGCCGGCGCGCCCTTGGCGGGCCCGCCCTCCCCGGCGGCCGGCGCCGGCGCCCGCGGGGAGCGCCCGTCCGGCGGCCCGCTGCGCGCCGCGCTGGCGGGCTCGTCCTTCGACGCGGGCGGGAGGACGGCGGGCGGATCGTCCTGGGGCCTGTGGGGCCGCGGCTCCCTGGCCTCCTTCGAGGGCCGCGCCGCCGGCGGCGCGGCGGTCGACGGCGACGTGGCCACCGGGCAGGCCGGGGCGGACTGGTCGTCCGGGCCCCTGCTGCTGGGGCTGAGCGCGTCCTACAGCCGCGGCGAGGGCGGCTACGCCGCCGCCGGCGGCGGGCGGGGCTCGACGAGGTCGTCGATGGCCGCGCTGGCGCCCTACGCGGCCCTGGACGCGGGGCGCTTCTCCGCGTGGGGCGCGTTCGGCGCGGGCCGGGGCGACATGTCGCTGTCGCCGGAGGGCGGCGCGGAGGCCGGGGCCGACATCTCGATGGAGATGGGCGCCGCGGGCCTGCGCGGCGATCTGGCGGACCTGGGCGGCGGCTGGCGCCTGTCGCTGGTCGCCGACGCCATGGCGGCGCGCTTCGCCTCCGGGGAGGCGCCCGGGCTGCCGGAGGCGGAGGCCCGGGCGAGCCGCTTCCGGGCGGCGGTCGAGGCGTCCTGGATCCGGGCGCTGGCCGGCGGCGGGGAGTTCTCGGCGCGGCTGGAGGGCGGCGCGCGCCGCGACGGCGGCGACGCGGAGGAGGGCTGGGGCGCCGAGGTCTCGGCGGGCCTCTCCTGGGCGCGCGGCGCCCTCGCCTTCGGGATCGAGGGCCGCCATCTGGCCGCGCACGAGGACGGCGGCTTCAGCCGGACGGGAGCCTCCGCCCACCTCTCCTGGGACTGCGGGCCGGACGGGCTCGGCCCGTCGGCGTCGCTGCGGCGGCGCTGGGGCGCCGCCGAGGCCGCCGGCGCGGAGCGGCTGCTCTCCGAGCGCCGCATGGGCCGGCTCGGGGCGGAGCCGGACGCCGGCGGCCTCGAGGCCGAGCTCGGCTGGGGCCTGGCGCTGCCCGGCGGGCGCCTCCTGGCCACGCCCTTCCTGCTGCGCGGAACGCGGCCCGGGGGCGGCGCGCAAACGCTGGGCTGGCGCCTGGAGCGCCTGGGCCCGGACGGCCGGGCCGCGGGGGCCGGCATGGCCGTCAAGCTGGCGCGCGCCGCCGGCGCCGACGGCGGGAACGGCCTCGGCATCCTGGTCGAGGCGCGCCTGGGCTTCTAGCAGCTGCCTCCATGCCGAACGGGCGGGGCGCCCATGCTGAAAGGCCTTTGCCGCGGGCTAGGAGCTGGCGCCGGTGAAGCGCGGCGCCCGCTTCTCCAGGAATGCCGCGATGCCTTCGGCGGCATCACGGGCGGCGGCAGGACATCCGCCGCTGAGCCCCACCGATGGGTTCATGCGTCTCCCGCAAGGAAGGAGCGGGGAAAGGCTACGGCGGCCTCGAGGAGCGCGCGCAAGCGGACGAATAGACTGGCGGAATCAGCCTTTCTTGGCCTCCTTGCCGCCCGGCCAGCGGCGCACGAGGTCCGTGTCGAGGCCGAACAAATCCATTAGCCTGCCCACGGTATGGTTGACGATATCATCCACGCTGGCCGGTTTAGCATAAAACCCGGGAACCGGCGGGGCGATAATCGCGCCCATCAGCGCCGCCTCGCGCATCAGGCGCAGATGGCCGGAATGCAGCGGCGTTTCGCGCGGCGCCAGCACCAGCCGACGGCCCTCCTTGAGCGTGACATCCGCCGCTCGCCCAAGCAGATTGGCCGCATAGGAATTCACGATGGCGCCCAAGGTCTTCATCGAGCAAGGCGCCACAATCATGCCGGCGGCGCGAAACGAGCCGCTGGCAATGGTGGCCGCCACATCGCTGTCGGCATGCACCACATCGGCCAACGCCTCCACATCCCTAACCTTCCAGCGCGTCTCCAGCGCAATATTGACCTTGCCTCCATTGCTGACGACGAGATGGGTCTCCACCCCGGCGACCTGCCGCAGGGCTTCGAGCAGCCGGATGCCGTAAACCACGCCGCTGGCGCCGGAAATTCCAATAATAAGCCGCATGCGATTCCTTCAGTCTGGTGCCGGAGGCCGGACTCTAACATATCTCATAACATATTGATAATATGAATAAAAATAAATTTCCTCGCCCCCAATGGAATACCTTCGCCAACGCAAAACAGCCGAATCCTGCCAGTCCCAAATGTCCTGAACCCGCACAGACACCAAGCGGCTTGGTGCAATATGCGGGCTAGGCCCGCATATTGTCCGGCACGCGCATCGATCCCCTCTGGAGAAGGCTTGCGGCGTTGCGAGCGGCACATCCGCATGGCTACTAATGGCAGTCCATGGCAATTGGGGCGCAAGTCGGTTTGGTGCCGGAAGTCAGATTCGAACTGACGACCTACGCATTACGAATGCGTTGCTCTACCAGCTGAGCTATTCCGGCCGTGCCGCCAGCAGCTTGGGCTGGCGCGGGCGCCCCGCGCCGCGCTTGCCGCCGTGCTTGAAGGGGCGGATTGTAGCGCAATAGCGCTCTGGGCGATTTATCGGCGAATACGCGCAATTTCCGCCTTCAAGGCAGCGGGCCCTGCGTTTATCTTTGCTTTCGCGCCCGCGGTAACGGCGCATGCAAGGGATCGCAAGATGCGTGGCTTTACGCTCATGGAAATTCTGGTCGCACTAGCTATCACCACCATAGCGGTACTCCTGACACAGCCCGTTATCGCAACCGGAGCGCTCAACTTGCAGCGGAGCGCAACGATCAACGGATTGATCCGCAGCCTGCATTTCGCTCGCCGGTCAGCCGCCGAAAGGGGCAGAAGCACCGTTGTGTGCGCCAGCTCCGATGGCCAGCGGTGCAGCGGCAGCGAGCATTGGAGCTCCGGGTGGATCGTGCATGACAACCTCCTCCAAGCGGCGTCTTACGTGCCGCCGTCAGGCTCGGTCCTTTACCGATCACGAGGCGGAACCGGTCTTACCATAAGCGCCAACCGCACCCAGTTCGTGTTCCGGCCGTTCCGCGGGCGCTCCACCAACGGCACGCTGGTCGTGTGCGACCGGCGCGGCGGCGCCGAGGCCCGCGCCGTGATCGTCAGCAATATCGGGCGCCCGCGCCTGGCCCGAACCAGCAGTAGCGGCACTCCCCTTGAATGCTCCTCCGGGTAAACGCGAACGCGGGTTCAGCCTCGCCGAATGCCTGCTGGCGGCGGCGATCTTCAGCCTCGGGCTGCTCGGCGCGGGAGCGATGGTCACGGAACGCGTGCGCGAGACCCGGGCGGCGCACAGCTACTTCCTGGCCGGCATGCTCGCCGAAGACCTCGCGGCGCGCATCCGGGCCAACCCGCAAGCCGCTGCCGGGAGTGATTACCAGAGCTGGCAGGCAGAGGCCGCAAGGCGCCTGCCCGGCCTGCAATGCGCGGTCACGCCCGCAGGCGGCGGCGCATCGGCCTTTCGCCTGGAGCTGAGGTGGCCGCTAGGCCCGGAAGATTCGGGCCGCTTGGTTGTATGGCTCGGCCGCTAGCCCGCATATTGCGTCAAGGGCCGCAGAGGCCGCACAGGATTTTGCACAGCCCGGCGCCCCGCAAGCCCTCTGCTTGCTCCCTTCCTCCGGGAGTATCGGAGGCAGGATGCCGGAGCAAGCTACATGGATGTATTCATGCGTCTCCCGGAGGAAGGGAGCAAGCAGAGGGCGGATCAAAGCAACCCTCGCGGGAACCAGGGCGAGCAGAATCGATACGCCTCCCGGAGGAAAGGGCGAAAAAAGGCTTTAGCGGCGGGCTAGGCCGAGGCGGCGAGCGCGGGAGCAGCCTAGCGGAGTTGCTTGTGGCTTTGGGGGTATCGAGCATGCTGCTTTTGGGCGTGTTCGCGTCATCGCAGCAACTCCGCCACGCGGCTCGCGCGGCGGACCATCTGCACCAATTGGAGGAACGGGCGCGTTTCGTGCTGGACTTGCTGCGCGCCGATATCCGGCTGGCAGGTTTCTGGGGATTGCATGCCGACCGGCAGGCCGTGAGGCGCGGCAGCGGCGCCGCAGTCCGCTGCGGCAGCGCCGACGCCACCAGCTGGGCCTTGCGGCTGACGCATCCCGCAGCGGCGGCGGATGATGCTTGGAACCTGCCCTGCCCGCCCTTCCGGAATCGCCGCCAGCCAGGCGCGGACGTGCTCGAAATCCGGCGCGCCAGCCTCGCCACTTCCGGCGCGGATGCCCGCAGCGTTCAGATTCTGTCATCCCGCCGCGAGGCCGTGATCTTCTCCGCCGGCGCGCCGCCAACGCTGGAGGGCTCCACAGAACTTCGCGACCTGCGGGTGCATGCCTGGTACGTGGCGGCGGCCTCCAGCCGCAGCTCGCAAATCCCGTCCCTCCGGCGCAAGACGCTGATAGGAGGCAGGCTGCTCAGGGACGAGGAAATACTCACTGATATCGAAGACCTGCAAATCCGGCTGGCCGTGGATTCCAATCTCGACGGAGCGGCTGATCGAGTGGTCGATCCCGCCGTTCCCCTAAGCGCGGATGAGCGGGTTGTCGCAGTGCGGTTCTGGGTGCTGCTGCGCAGCGAAGCGCCTGAAACAGGCTACAAGGATCCCCGTGCCTACGCCTACGCCAACCAGCCCCCGAGGATTTTCGACGACGGCCGGCGGCGCTTACTGGTGGCGGGAAGCGAGGTGGTGGCCAATGCGCTTTGAGCGCTTACGGACCGAAAGCGGCATCGCTATTTCGGCGGTACTGATGATCCTGGCGGCGTTGTCGATGATAGCGGCTGCCGGCAAGGGAGATGCGGCGCTGCAATGGGCGCAGGCTCGCAACGCCCGGGATTACGCCGATGCCGTAGGGCTTGTCGAAACGGGGCTTTCCAAGGCGCTGGCCACAGAACGCTTCCGCCTCGATTCGAGCGAATCCGGACGCTATTGCCGCACTCAATCGCGATGCGTGCAATGGACCGTTCGCCACGTGGAAACCACCGCGGTTCCGCCAGGGCTGGAGCAGGACGCGGATCCGCAGCGCGCATTGCACTTTGAGGTGAATGCCGAGGCCCGCGCCGGAAGGCATGCGCGCGCCGCCGCAGTGCTGGGGTTTGTTATGGTTGCATCCGGCTCGCCGACCGACCCGACCGCTCACGAAATCACGGTGTGCGGCGATCAGGACGGCTGCCCCCAGGATGCAGCCAAGCCTCCGGTCCGCCGCTATTGGCGCGAGACGGTCGAGTGAGCGGGCTGCGCGGCGGCAGGCGCAGGGCTGGCGAGTGAGCGGGCTGCGCGGCGGCAGGCGCAGGGCTGGCGCCATGCCCGCCGCAGCTTGCAAACGCGGCTTCAGCCTCACGGAGTTGCTGGTTGCGCTGGCGATCCTGGCTCTGCTGGCCGCCGCCGCCGCGCCGCTGTGGCAGCGCCAGATTGAGCGAACCCGCCGGCTGGATGCCACCGACGCGCTGCTGCGCATCGCCGTGGCGCAGGAGCGCTTTTATCTTGAAAACGGGCGCTACGCCGGCTCCAGCGAGCTTCAGGCCGCGCCGCCGACGGGACTGGGGGTTGCTGGAACAGAGCGCGGATACTACGCCTTGGAGCTGCGGGCGCTTGCAGGCGGCGCGGATTCAGGCTACGAGGCGCGGGCGATGGCGCGGCAGCCCGGGGCGCAGGCGGGAGACGAACAGTGCCGGATGCTCGCGCTTGATTCCACCGGCAGGCGATCCGCCGAAACCTCCGAGGGCGCAGACAGCAGCGAAGCGTGCTGGCCCTAGCCCGCATATTGCACCAAGGGGCGTGGAGTCCGCGCAGGATTTTGCCCGATTGCGCGTGCTCGCGAGCGAAGGCATAGCCGTGCCTATGGCGCAGCGAGCATGTGCGCGCAATCGGGCGAAAGACCAGCGGGAACGCGGCCAGCGCGTTCCGCATTAGGCGGAAAGCTAACAATCCGGGCATAAGATATTGACTAATCAGCAAAATAAGGAAGGCAACAAGCGGCTTGGTGCAATATGCGGGCTAGCGGGGGCGTTTGCAGAAGACCACGTTCACCAGCGCCAGCACCACGCCCGCAGTGATCGCGGAATCGGCCACGTTAAAGGCCGGAAAATACCAGCCGCCGTAATGCAGCGACACGAAATCCAACACGTATCCGCGCGCCGCGCGGTCAATGAGGTTGCCGACCGCGCCCCCGGCCATCAGCGACAAGCCCGCAGCCCATAGCGGGTCGTTGCCGCGCGCCGCTTGGCGCATGAGAACCCCCAGAAACGCAAGCAAGCCCAGCCCGAGCAGAAAAAATAGGCTGTTCTGCCACCCAGGGGCGTTGGATAGGATTCCGAAGGCGGCGCCCATGTTGTGCCAGCGCACCAGATCGAAAAAAGGCAGCACGGCAACGCGGTCAAGCTCGGCAAGCCGCGCCGCAACCAGCCATTTGACCGCTTGGTCGAATATCGCCACCACGGCGGAAATCGCCAGCAGCGCGCCGAAGCGCGGCATCCTCAGGCCCATACGCGCGCCTCGCCGCCGCCTTCGATATTCATCACGCAGCGGTCGCACAAACCGGCGTGTGCATCATCCGCCGCGCGAACCGGCGCCCGGTGCCAGCAGCGCTCGCACTTAGGGTGCGGGCTGGGCCGGCATTCAGGCGCTTGGCCAGGCGCTCCTTCCTCCAGCTCCACGGAGGCTGAAATAAACACGAAGCGCAGTTCGTCTCCAAGCCGCCGCAACGCCTTGAGCGTGGCCTCGTCCGCCGGCACCGTCAATTCGGCCTCCAGGGAAGAACCCACGCGGCCGACCTGCCGCGCTTCCTCCATCACCGCCAGCACCTCGGAGCGCACCTCCCGCAGCTTGGCCCAATCCGCCCGGCATTCGGGCAGTTCCGGCAGCGGGTGCGGCGCGCACATGAACACCGACTCGGGGCGGTCGCCGGGCATCTCGCCCCACATTTCCTCGGCGGTGAAACTGAGCGCCGGCGCCAGCCAGCGCACCAGGCACTCCGCCAAATGCCACAGCGTGGTCTGAGCCGAGCGGCGGCCATGGCTGCCGGCCGGCATGGTGTAGAGCCGGTCCTTGATCACATCCAAGTAGAAATTGCCCATATCGACCACGCAGAAATTATGCGCCTTCTGAAAAATCGGGTGGAACTCATAGCCGCGATAGTGCTTCCGCACGTCGTGGGCGATATCGCGGGCCCGGCGCAGCGCCCACAGGTCGATATCCACCGCTTGCTCCGGCGCCACCGCGTGCTGTTGCGGATCGAAATCGTGCAGGTTTCCAAGCAAAAAACGGGCGGTATTCCTCATGCGCCGGTAAGCATCGGAAACGCGCTTGAGGATTTCCGGGGAAATGCTCATTTCGCGGCGGTAGTCGGTGGTCATAACCCACAGCCGGAGCACGTCCGCGCCCAGCTTTTCGACCACCTCGCCCGGATCCACCACGTTGCCCAGCGATTTGGACTGCTTGCGGCCTTGCTCGTCCACCGCGAAACCGTGCGTAAGCACCGCGCGGTACGGGGCCCGCCCGTCAATGGCCACCGAGGTCAACAGGGACGACTGGAACCAGCCGCGGTGCTGGTCGGAGCCCTCCACATAGAGGTCGGCCGGATTTTCAATCTCCGGGTGCCCGGCGCCCACGCAGCGATGCACCAGTCCCGAATCCATCCAAACGTCCATCACGTCCGTGACCTTGCGGTAGCGCGCGCCTTCATCCCCCAGCAGCTCGCCCGGGTCCAAGGCGAACCACGCCTCGATGCCCTCTTTGTCCATCCGCTCGGCGATCTCCGCCATCAGCCGGGGGGAATCCGGGTGCGGCTCGCCGGTTTCCCTATCGACCAGAAGCGGCAGCGGCACACCCCAGGCGCGGCTGCGCGAAATGCACCAGTCCGGACGGGTCTCGACCATCGAAGCAATGCGCTGCTCGGCCCAGCCCGGGTGCCAATCGACTTCGCCGATGGCGGCAACGGCTTTGCCGCGCAGCCCTTCCCGGTCAAGCCCCACGAACCACTGCGGCGTGGCGGTGAACAACAGCGGCCGATGGTGCCTCCAGCAGTGCGGATAGCTGTGCCGGTAGCTTTCGCGGCAAAGCAGCATGCCGCGCTCGGCCAGCAGGCCGGGGATGCGCTGGTCGGCCTCTTCCACGTGCAGGCCGCCCACAAGGCCGGTGTCTTGCCGAAAGCGGCCGTCCATCCCCAGCGGATTTTCCATTGGCAGGCCCGCCTTGCGGCCGATCTCAAAATCGTCCTGGCCGTGGGCCGGCGCTGTATGCACGGCGCCGGTTCCCGCGTCCAGCGTGACATAGTTGGCGGTCAGCACAGGCGCCGGGCGATCGTAGAGGGGGTGCCGCAGGCTGAGGCCGGCCAGCTGCTCGCCCTTGAGCGCCGCCAGCTCGCGCGCGCCAGCAGCGCCGTAGCGCTTGAGGGCGTTGTCGGCGAGCCCGCGCGCCAGCACCAGCCGCTCGGTTCGCCCGCCGATTTCCGCTTCCATGAGAGCGTAGTCGAAAGTATCGCTGAGCACCACGGCGCGGTTGGCCGGCAATGTCCACGGCGTGGTGGTCCAGATCGGGATGTAAAGCGGCGCGGCGCTTTCCTCCACGCCCGGAATGCGGGCATGGAAATCGCCGGGATCATTGACGGGGAAACGCACATCCACGGCAGTCGAGGTCTTGTCTTCGTATTCGACCTCGGCTTCCGCCAGCGCCGAGGAGCAATCCAAACACCAGTGGACCGGCTTTTGGCCGCGATAAACGTGCCCGCGCGAGAAAATCTCCGCGAACGCTCGAATCTGGTTGGCCTCGTAGCGGGTCGCCATGGTCAGGTACGGCCGCTCCCATTCCCCCAGCACGCCAAGCCGCCGAAAAGCCTCGCGCTGGCCTTCGACCTGGCTGGCCGCGTAGCGGCGGCAGGCCTGGCGGAAGGCCGCGCCGTCGATAGCTGCGGCCTCGTGGCCTAGTTCGCGCTCCACCCGCACTTCGATCGGCAGGCCGTGGCAATCCCAGCCCGGCACGTAAGGCGCGTCGTAACCGTCCAGGATCTTCGATTTCACAATCATATCCTTGAGCACTTTGTTATAGGCATGGCCGATATGGATCGACCCGTTGGCATACGGCGGGCCATCCAGCAGCGTGAACTTCCGCCGGCCGGCCATGTGCTCGCGGATGCGCCGGTAGCGGCCGCCGCTCTCCCACTCGCGCAGCATTTCCGGCTCGCGGCGCGCCAGGTTGGCGCGCATCGGAAAGGCCGTGCGGGGCAGGTTCAGGGTGTGGCGGTAGTCGGGCATGTCAGGCGGCTGGGCTTCGGGACGGAAGTGTGACGAAGCGCTAGGCGGCACGCAAGAGAGCGCGGGCTTGATGGGCGTCGCGATCCATTTGCTCGCGCAACTCGTCCAGGCTTCTGAAATGCGCCTCGTCGCGCAGCTTCGCCACCGGTTCGATATCGAGGAATCGCCCGTACAGATCGCCGCTGAAATTAAAGATATGCGCTTCGAGGATTTTATCCTTGCCGCCCACTGTGGGCCGGTAGCCGATGCTGGCCACGCCGGCCAGCGGCTCGTCCTCCACGCCATGCACGCGCACTGCGAAGATGCCGTCCAGCGGACTCGCCCGGCCCTTCAGCGGAATATTGGCGGTGGGGTAGCCGAGCTTGGCCGCGCCGATCTTCAGCCCGTGGATGACACGCCCGCCCATGCAGTAGCGGCGGCCCAGAAGCCTGGCGGCCTTGGCCAGATCGGAAGCCGCCAGCGCCCGGCGCACGCCGGTGCTCGACACGCGCTCGCCGTCCACGCTCACGGGCGGGGCCTGCTCCACGCTGAAGCCGAGACGGCGCCCGCCGGCCGCAAGCTCGTCCATCCCGCCGCTGCGCTTGTGGCCGAAGCGGAAATCCGGGCCTTGGACCACATGGCGCGCCTTGAGCAGTCCGGCCAGCAGTTCTTGCATGAAATCATCGGGCGAGAGCGTGCGGATGGCATCGTTGAACGGCGGGCAGTAGAAGGCATCCATGCCGGCGGCATTGAGCGCGGCGCATTTCTCGCGCAGGGTCATCAGCCGAGGCGGGGGCGAGCCGCGGGCCATGTATTCCTTGGCGGACGGCTCGAAGCTGAAAACAACCGCCGCCAGATGCCGCTCGCGGGCCGCCTTGAGGACGCGGCTTAAGAGTTCCCTATGGCCGACATGCATGCCGTCGAAGCCGCCTATGGTTACGGCGCATCCCTTGTCGATGGAGGCCGGCAAGCGGTTAATTCGGCGTAGGAGAAGCATCGCCTGCGGATCCTTAAAACCTGTGATTGAACGAGTAATTGCTCCGGTGGAGCGATTATAGAAGTCCCGCGCAGGAAACAGTCCGGCAGCGAGGCATGCCCTCCGCGTGAGCCCTATCTCCGCCCCTTTCCCGCAGGAGTGTCGGCGGCAGGACAGCCGCCGCCAAGCCCCATGGACGGGTCCATGCGTCTCCTGCGGGAAAGGGGCGGAGATAGGGCGGAGGAAGCACGCTCCGAACCGGAAAGGCAACAAGCGGCTTGGTGCAATATGCGGGCTGGCCGCTCTACGCGGAGTCGCGCCAGCGGTGGCCGGTCAGAAACAGGCAAAGGAAGTACGTCGCCGCCGCGCCGCCCGCGCAGGCCAGCATCCACAGCGCCCGGACCATCCGGGAAACCTCCGGCCAGAGCGCGGGCGGCGGCGCGAATTCAAGCAGCAGCATAGCGATCACGCCCACCGCCACCACGATCCGCAGCAAAGGCTTGAGCATGGCGCCCCGCTTGCCATCGGGGTCTTGGCGCTTGAACAGCAGCCACAGGGCCGCCGCATTGACCGTCGCGCCCAGCGCCGTGCCGCCCGCCAGCACCGCGTGCGGCGCATGCAGGCCGGCGGCCACCCAGTGCCAGAGCAAAGGCAGCGTCACGAGGAACTTGCAGGCGAGCGCCATGATCGCCACCTTCACGGGGGTTTTCATGTCCTGGCGGGCGAAGAACGACGGCGCCAGCGTCTTGATTCCGATCAGTCCGGGCAGCCCCGCGGCATAGGCCTTGAGGCTCACAGCCGCCATTTCGACATCCTGGAGATTGAATTTTCCGCCAAGGAACAGGGTGGCCATGATGGGCTCGGCGAGGATAAACAAACCGGCGGCGCAGGGCAGCGAAATAGCCAGCCCCGACCGGATCGCCCAGCCCGTGGATGCCAGGTACTCGTCGCGTTCGCCGGCGGCATGCAAGCGCGACAGCCGGGGCAGCGCCACCGTGGCCAAGGCCACGCCGAACACGCCCAAGGGGAATTCCATCAGGCGCTGGGAAAAGTTGAGCCAGCTGATGCTCCCGGACATGAGAAAGCTGGCGAGTATCGTGTCCAGCACCACGCCCACTTGGGCCGCCGACGAACCGATGACGACCGGCGCCATCAAGGTTAGGACTCGCCGCACTTTCGAGTCGCGCCAGCCCCACTGGAGCAGGAACGGGCCACAAGTGGAGCGGGCGAAGAAGAGCAGGAACAGCATCTGCGCCAGCCCCGCGGCGAAAACGCCCCAGCCGAGCACTTCGCCCTGCGCTTGCGGCTGCATTGCGTAAAGGCTGGCCGCCGCAATCAGGCTGATATTCATCAAAACGGGAGTGAAGGCCGCCGCGGCAAACTTGCGGTGGGCGTTCAGCACTGCGGCCAGCAGCGCTGCGATCGAGATGAAGAACAGGTACGGAAAGGTGCGGCGCAGCATCGCAACCGCCTGTTCGTACGGCGCGCCGCCTTGCATCGCGAACCCGGGGGCGAAAAGCCACACGAAAGCCGGCGCGAATATCACCCCCGCCAGCGACACCAGCGCCACGGCCGCGCCCAACGTGCCCATGACGCGGCTCAGCAGGTTGCGCAGCTCTTCGGCGCCGTCTCCCGCCTCCATGCGCTGGGAATAGACCGGCACGAAGCTTTGCGATAGCGCCCCCTCGGCAAAGAAGTGCCGGAATAAGCTAGGGATACGGAAGGCGACGATGAACGCATCCATGACCACGCCGGCGCCAACGAACCATGCAAACGCGATCTCGCGCGCCAGCCCCAGCACGCGGGAAACCGTGGTGAGTCCCGCCACCAGCGACCAGGAACCCAGCAATCCCCGCTTTGTCGGCTCCCCGTTCATCGCAGCGGGCAGTTTAACGGGGTAGAGCGGCGCTTCGATCAGGGCAGAAGGATCGTTGATCCCGTGGTGCGCCGCGCGGCGGCATCTTCGTGCGCGCGGGCCGCATCCCGCAAGGCGTAGCGCTGCCCAATCGTGATCGACAAGGCGCCCGAGGCCACTTGCTCGAAAAGCGTGGCGGCGGCGGCGCGCAAATCATCCTGCGTGGTCACGAAATCGAACAGCACCGGCCGGGTAAGCTTGAGCGAGCCGCGCCGCGCCAGCTCCATGGGCGCGAACGGCTCCACCACGCCCGTCGCATTGCCGAAGGTCACCATAGTGCCGTGGCGGCGCAGGCAATCCAGCGACTGATGGAAGGAATCCTTGCCCAGCGAATCATAGACCGCAGCCACCCCGCCGCCGCTCAATTCGCGAACCCGTTCCACGAAATCGGGATCGTCGCCCAGCACCACATCGGCGCAGCCGGCCTTTCGAGCGGTATCGACCTTGGCGCTGCTGCCCACCACGCCGATCACATGCGCGCCGAGCGCCGCCGCCCATTGCGCGGCAATCTGCCCCACGCCGCCCGCAGCAGCGTACAGGAGGACCGGGTCGCCCGCCTTGACGGGGTAGCTGCGGTGCAGCAAGTACCAGCTGGTCAGGCCCTTGAGCATCATCGAGGCCGCCTGCTCGTAGCTTACTTCCCGGGGCAGCGGGACCAAGCGGTTAGCCGGGTAGATCCGTTCCTCGGCATAGGCGCCAACCGGGGGCGTGCAATAGGCGACGCGATCGCCGGCGCTGACGCCCTCCACGCCCTCGCCCGCTGCGAGCACATCGCCAGCGCCCTCCGAACCCAGGCCGCTGGGGTATTCAAGGGGATACACGCCGGTGCGGAAATAGATATCGATGAAATTAAAACCGAGCGCCCGGTTGCGAAGAAGCACCTGCCCGGGCCCTGGAGCGCCCACCTCAACGGCGCGCCACTCCATGACTTCCGGGCCGCCTGCCCGGTCCACCTGAATTGCGTACGGCATCCAAGGATTCTATCCGCGAAGCTAGGTGGCCGCGGAGCTTCGCGCCAAAGATCGAATCAACGCGCGGTGGCGGCGCTTCGGTCCGGCGGCGCCCAAAAGATGGCCGCAGCCACCACAGCCACAGGCGCGAGCGAAGCGGTATTGCTGCAAGAACGCCGCCGCGCATCCAATCAATGACGTGGCGGCGCAGAACCAGGCGCAAAGCCTTAGTGGGAGTTGACCGCATCCTCTTGAGCATGCTATAAGAAAGCTGTCGAAGGACAGGGCGAGATACCCCCAGTCCATGGAAGCTGTAAAGGAGTACGCAAAATGACTCAACCAGCATACGATGTGCTTTCAGAGAAGAGGCGGCTGGAATCGGCGGGCGTTCCCGCTAGGCAGGCGGAAGCAATATTGGAAAGCGTAACCCACGCAACGACGGTCAATGAAGAGTGGAAGCGCAAGCTGGACCACGTTCAAGGCAGTGTCACCAGACTCAAGGCCGATGTGGGCGCCCTGAAAGCCGATGTGGGCGCGCTCAAGGCCGATGTGGGCGCGCTCAAGGCCGATGTGGGCGCGCTCAAGGCCGATGTGGGCGCGCTCAAAGTCGGCTTGGCCAGTGTCAAGGCTGAAATGGCCACCAAAAAGGATGTCGAGGCAGCCGTGGCGGTTTTGCGAGCCGACATGTACCGGGCGCTATGGGTTCAAGGCCTGTCACTAGGCACGTTGATTCTGGGACTGGCCGTGCTTGTGGCTACAGCCGCAGTATTCTAGCCCCCGTACCGCCTCCACTCTTACGGCACTGCACAGGCACACAGCCCGCAAACCCACGCAAACCGCCCGCCAACAGGCCCACTAGCGCAAGCGCTTCGGCTACAATACGCGCCCATGGCCAATTCACTCCAAGCCGCAAAGCGCGCCCGCCAATCGGTTGGCCGCCGCGCGCGCAACATGTCGGCGCGCTCAAAGCTTCGCTCCGCCATCGGCAAGGCTGTTCGCGCGCTCGATGCCGGCAACGCGGAAGAGGCGGCGGCCGCCTGCCGCCAAGCCGCGCCCGTTATCGACTCCATGGCCGGCAAAGGCATCATCCACGCCAATAAAGCCGCCCGCCACAAAACCCGCCTCAACAAACGCCTAAAATCCCTCTCCGCCAACTAAACGGCACTTAGCCTGTGGCGCTATCAGACGTTAGCAAAGAGGATGTGCGCAAAGCGATCGAGGAATATAGGCACATCGGAGAGGAGTTATTTCTCAAAACATACAGATTCAAGAAGGGGAAATACTGGCTTATCGAGGAAGGAAGGCCCTACGCATCCAAAGCCATTCTTGGAGTAGCCCACAACAAATTTACCTGTGAAAGGATCGGTTCAAAGGATTACATCAGCACATGGATGGGGGCAAAACGCAAAAAGCGTTTGAGCGGCGGAAAGCAAACGAAGAAAATTCTGGAGCAGGAGCAGCTTGGCTTCAAGGTTGAACATATACCTCGAAAGACAACCGACAGCGTAAAAAATACAGCCGCGCTGCTGCCTCAAGAGGAACCTCATAGCAGATCGAAAGGCAAAAATACGGGCTCCGTCGAGCACGCAAAGAACTTGATTCTCTTTGGGCCGCCGGGAACGGGGAAGACTTGGAAGGCCACGCGGCTGGCGTTGGCCATCGTGCGCGGCGCGGAGGCGGAGGAGGTCGAGAAGGAAGAAGGCGCGCAGCAGGAGGCGGAGAGGCTCCGCTTCGGTCACGATAATCCTGACGGGCGCATCGGCATGGTCACGTTCCATCAGAATTATTCCTACGAGGACTTCGTGGAGGGCATCCGGCCAAGGCTGGATGGCAAAGGCATAGCCTACGAATTGCGCCAAGGGATATTCCTCAAGACCTCAAATCACTCGAAGACATCTGTCGGAAGTCCGCCGCGCCGGACAAGGATGGGGCTGTAAGCCCCGTTTTCTCGCGCAAGCGCGATGGCACGCTCACCGCCAGCAGCCATGTTGGCGTACTCACCGCGCCGCGCCAAACGGTGATTGAAATTCTTCCCAAAATCGACTTCGGCGATCAGGATGATAAGGATCACGAGGAAACAAAGACGCACTTTCTGAGGATGCTGCGAAGCTACCGGGGCCTGCGGCAGGCGGCGCAACTGCCTGAAAGCAGCATCCAGGCAATGAGGCGGCTACCCA
The DNA here is from genome assembly GCA_965213995.1 of Gammaproteobacteria bacterium. Lineage (GTDB taxonomy): Bacteria > Pseudomonadota > Gammaproteobacteria > Steroidobacterales > Foliamicaceae > Foliamicus. The sequence goes on from OZ243929.1 coordinate 599,117, forward strand.
TGCTCGATATCTTCATTCGCCAGTTTCTGCACAACGTGAAAATACTGGCGCGCGGCGGCTTGGCACGGCGCTATGTGCCGGTAGAGGAGAACCTGCCTCATTTGCGGGGACGCATCCTGTTCCGTGGCCATATCCGCCATAACCTGACCAATCAGGCGCGGTTCTTTGTGGCCCACGACGAACTGAGCGTTAATCGTCCGGCCAACCGCCTTATCCATAAGGCGCTGGCAATGTTGAGGCCACAGGTGCAAAACAGCGCGAACCGGCAGTTGCTGCGCGAGCTGTCCGCCGCGTTCGCCGATGTGCCGGAAACGGCCAATCCGCAGGCCGATTGGCAAAAACATCGCGTCGATCGCTCCATGCGCCACTACGGCCCGGTGATGCAGTGGGTAGGATTATTCCTGTTCCGCCACGGACTGGCCACATTCGCCGGCCGCCACGCAAACCTCTCGCTTCTCTTTCCTATGGAGCAAGTCTTTGAAGACTTCGTCACGCACAGCTTCCGCCGCCACCAGAACGAATACCAAGTGAGAGCGCAGGGTCCGATAAAGGCTTTTGCTGAATTTGAGGGGCAAGAAGCCTTCTTCACCAAACCGGATATTTCACTGACCGACCGCAACGGCGTGAAATTCATCCTCGACGCAAAATGGAAAAGGATCAATCCCGATTCGGACGATTTGAAGCATGGCGTAAGCCAAGCCGACATCTACCAGCTCTATGCCTACGGCAAGCGGAACAAATGCCGGGCAGTGGCGCTGGTGCACCCCAAAACCCGAAGTTTCACCGCGCCTTTGCGATACCGCTTGAACTTGGAAAATGACGACCTTACGCTCCTATGCCTGCCCTTCGACATAACGCGGCCTAAGGAAAGTGTGCGATGCGCGCTCGACCAACTTGGAGAACCAACCGGAGCCATTGCATTGTGATTTGCATTTGGCTAGCATTTGTCTATGAATGAAGTTGCTTATAGCAAATCATCAATCAACTCGCTCAAGAAAATGCCAACCAAGGAGCAACGCAGAATTCGCGCTGCGATAACAGCTTACGCTGCCAATCCCGAGGTTCGGTGCCATCAAGCGAGGAAGCTGAGAAGCCGTGATGCGTATCGATTACGGATTGGGAAATGGCGAGCTATTTTCGATCTGGATGGCGGGGCAATGCGGATACTCCAAGTTGGCCCGAGAGGAAACATCTATTCATAGGAGGCATCCTCAATGAGCGAAGCGCAAGTGATCAGCACGCCGGGAGGCGAGAAAATGGCTGTGGTGCCGCTGGCGGAGTACAGGCAGCTTCTCCATAGTGCGGAGGAGCTGGCGGATCTGCGGGCCTACGATGAAGTGGCGCGGCGGCTCGCCGCAGGGCAGGATGAAATGCTTCCCGCCCAATTCGCGGAGCGGATTCTGGAGGGCGAGAGCGCAATTCGGGTTTGGCGCGAATTCCGGCAGATCAGCGCCAAGGAGCTGTCCCGGCAGGCCGGAATAAGCGCTGCCTACTTGTCGCAAATCGAGAACGGAAGCCGCGCGGGAGCATTGCCCACCATGAAGGCGCTCGCGCAGGCGCTGAATCTGGATTTGAGCGATTTGGCCTGAGCGCAAGGTCGGCAGATATGTTCATAGGGAAGTCAACGCGCCTTGCCTAGCCCGCATATTGCACCAAGGGGCGTGGAGGACGCGCAAGATTTTGCCCGATTGCGTGTGCTCGCGAGCTTAAGGCATAGCCGTGCCTACGGCGCAGCGAGCCTATGCGCGCAGGCTGGCAAAAGACCAGCGGGAACGCGGCATGCCTCGTTCCCGCTGGTCTTTTGCCAGCTCTTTCTCCCCATAGTGTTAGAATCCGCAGCCAGCTAGCACGAAGAGATTTTCCAATGGAACCCGCCGTGACAATTCAGGATTTCTTGCCGTGGGCCACGCTTGCGGCCATAACCATAGGTATTGTTTGGATCGTCATTCAGAACGTGAGCTCCAAGCTTAGTTCGCAGATAGAAGCCACCAATGCTCGCATAGAGGCCACCAATGTTCGCATAGAGGCCACCAATGTTCGCATAGAAGCCGTTGGGAAGGTTGGCGAGTCCAGCATCGCCCGCATAGAAGCCGCTATCCAAGCGGGGACGCAAGAACATGAGCAGTTCCGCTCCGACATAAAGCAAGCGAACCGTCAAATCGCCGACACCAACAAGCGCCTCGACGATCTGTTCCAGCATCTTCTCAGCACCTCCAAGCAATGAGCGGCCTGAACTAACACGCAGAGCTTGCTCGTTCATATCTTCCCCCATTGGCATTCCGGGCGCCTTGCCTAGCCCGCATATTGCACCAAGGGGCGTGGAGCAACGCAAAGGCAGTTGCATATCCGGCCCTTGAACGAGCAAGTCGCGCTTGGTCTTGCAAGGCGGTTGGTGGTTAGCCAATCCTCCAAGCGCTGCTGGGCATGATGCGCTTCATGAATTGGTCGAATAGCGGCACCGTGAAGGCGGTGTCGCCGTGGCTGGGGCTCCAGATCATGCCCTTGGCGATCAGTTGGCTTCGAGTGGGGCCGAGCGAGGTCACTTCGCGGCTGAGCGTTGCGGCGACATCGCCCGAACGATGCGGACCGCCGCCTAATTCGGCCATGGCGCGCAGGTAGCGTTTTTCGGACGGCGCAAGGCGGTCGAAGCGAACGCGGAAAAAGCCTTCGTCCAAAGCGGCCACCGCGCTTTTTGTGCCTTGCTGCGCGTCGCCTAGCGTAATCGGGGATGCTTTGGCGACATCCCAAGCATGCTTGCCCCATTCCTGTAGAAAGTAAGGATAGCGATGAGTCGTTTTAATAATGTACCGGACCGCATCCTCGGCAAAGCGCTCGTTCTCGGCTGCCGCAGGCCGCTCAATGGCTTGGCGCGCCGCATCGGCGGATAGCGGCCCCACTTCCGGGAAGTCGAACAAGCGTTCCGCGTAGGACCTTGCCTGCCCGGTGCGCCCCCTCAGTTGCGGCAACCCGGCCGCCACGAGCACAACAGGAAGGCTGCGCTGAGAGGCCCTATGCAGCGCGGTGATCAATGCCGCCAATTGGTTTTCCGGCACGTACTGGAGCTCGTCAACGAACAGCGCCAAGGCTGTGCCTGCGCTGGATGCGGCTTGGCCCGATGCCTCAAGAAGAGTCTGCAAATCGAGCGTGAGATCGCCGTTATCCGCAAGCCCCGGCTCCGGGTCCAAGTCCAAGCTCACCTGGATATCGCCGTATTGAACCTTCAGCGCGCCAACGAATCCAGCAAGCGCGCGCTGAGCCCTGCGCGCCAGTTCCCGCGCATGCTCATTGCGTGATAGTCGGTTGAGCGACTTGCGTAATTCGGGGGCGAGAAGGGCTGGCAGCGATCGGTCTTCCGGGGCCTCCACGAATAACGCCTGAATGCCTGCCGACTCGGCATCGCTTCGCATCCGGTTTAGCAAAACTGTTTTTCCCACTCCGCGCAAACCAATCATGATGACGCTCTTGGCAGGGCGTCCGCGCATGATTCGCTGCGTAGCGATTCGCGCCCGCTCTAGCAACTCGTCGCGTCCGGCCAAATCCACGGGCGGCGTTCCCGCTCCGGGCGAATAGGGGTTTCGGATAGGATCCACGGCGGTTTATACCTAAATTAGGAAGTTTATGCTGGAATTATAAACTCGCTAATTTCACTCAAATTAGCGCGGCGGCGGAGGCGTTGGAATTGGCGATCATCATGCGTCCGATTCCTGCTGTTCGAGGGTTTGCATGGCGGCGGCGGCCAGCGATGCCGTCCCTTGGCCGGCCAGGGCCGAAATCGTGAACAGCGGCGCTTGCCAATCGAGACGGCGGCGCAAACATCCGGCCAGCTCCGTTGCCTCCTCCGCCGGCACGAGGTCGGCCTTGCTCAATACCAGCCAGCGTTCCAGGCTCGCGAGCCGGTCGTCGAAAGCGGCCAGCTCGGCGGCGATCGTGGTGACGGCTTCGGCCAGCGCCTCCACGTTCGCCGACCCGCCTTCAGGACTGGACAGGTCAATCAGATGCAGCAGCAGCCGGGTGCGCCGCAAATGCCGCAGGAAACGCGCGCCTAGGCCCGCGCCGTCGGCGGCGCCGGGCAGCAGTCCCGGAATATCGGCCATCACGAAGCTCTGCATCGGCCCCACCGCCACCACGCCTAGTTGCGGATGCAGCGTAGTGAAGGGGTAATCGGCAATTTTGGGGCGCGCTTCGGAAACCGCCCGCAGCAACGTGGATTTGCCTGCGTTGGGCAAGCCTAAAAGCCCCACATCCGCGAGCAGCGTCAATTCCAGCGCCAGCTGTCGCGCCTCCCCCGGCGCGCCCGGCGTGTGCTGGCGCGGGGCGCGGTTAACGCTGGATTTGAACCGGGCATTGCCCCGCCCGCCCCGGCCTCCCCGAGCAACCAGCAATGCAGGCCGGTCGGCGTTCAGTTCGCCGAGAACTTCGAGGGTCTCCGCTTCCGTGACCCGGGTGCCGGCGGGCACCGGAATCTGGAGGCCGGCGCCTGCCGCGCCGCTGCGTTCGCGCCCTGCCCCGCCCTTGCCGTTTCCGGCTTGGAAGACCTTGCGGGCGCGAAAGTCCGCCAGCGTATTGATGCCGGGCGCCAGCACCAGCGTGACATCGCCGCCATCGCCGCCATCGCCGCCGTCGGGGCCGCCGCGCGGAATATATTTCTCGCGGCGGAAGCTCACGCAGCCGTCGCCGCCGTCGCCGGCCCGCACACGGATCAGCGCTTCGTCAGCAAAACGCATAACCTGATCCGCCGCGCCAGCGCCGGCGCGAGCCCTTTCTCCGCCCCTTTCCCGCAGGAGTGTCGGCGGCAGGACAGCCGCCGCCAAGCCCCATGGACGGGTTCATGCGTCTCCTGCGGGAAAGGGGCGGAGAAAGGGCGAAAGAAGCACGCTCCGCATCGGACAGAACGCGGGCAAAGCGCGCTCCGGCCAGCTCCTTGCGTTGCTGCGCGCTAGGAGGGAACGACTGAAACGAAGCGCCGGTTTGCCGGACCCTTGCGCTCGTATCGCACCACGCCGGCGGAGGTCGCGAACAGGGTATGGTCGCGGCCCAGCCCAACGTTGTCGCCGGCATGAAAGGCGGTGCCGCGCTGGCGGACCAGAATATTGCCGGCCAGCACCTGCTCGCCGCCGTATTTCTTGATTCCGAGCCGCTTGGATTCGGAATCGCGCCCGTTTCGGGAACTGCCTGCGGCTTTCTTGTGCGCCATCGGTCAACTCTCCTTGCTTGTTTTATTCGCGGGCGCTTTGGCAGCAGCCGCTTTATTCGCAGGTGCTTTGGCGGGCGCCGCTTTCTTCGCAGGCGTCTTCGCCGCCGCCGTTTTCTTCGCCGGGGTTTTACTGGCTGCGGCCTTTTTCACCTTGCTCTTCTTAGCCGACGACGATGCCGCCTCGGCCTTGCCGGACGGTTCGATGCCGCCGATTTCCAGCATAGTGAATAGCTGGCGATGCCCCAGCGTGCGGCGATAATCCTTGCGCCGCTTGAACTTGATCACTTCGATCTTCTTCGCCCTTCCATGGTCGCAAACGGTGGCCCGCACCTGCCCGACCGGCGCCGCAACCGTCCCGATGCGGGTCTCACCGCCTTCATCGCCGCCGATCAGCATGGCGTCGAACCGCAACTCATCGCCCACCTCCGCGCTGAGGCGCTCCACGCGCAAACGCTGCCCCTCGATCACGCGATACTGCTTACCGCCGGTGCTGATCACCGCAAACATCTGGATTCTCCGCGACCCTATGGCCGGACCGCGATTATATCCGCAACGCGTTCAATACGTCCGCCGGAGGCCAGCGGTCCGCGCGCCGACCGGCATGCAGAGGGCGGCCGCTAACGCCAGCCCTCCAGCGATGCTTCCCATCCGGGCTCAGGCGGGTTGCGAGGGCTTCGATGCAAGGGGTTGCGGTAATTCGAGCTCGCGCCCTGGATGGACATGACGCGCTCGCGAATCCGCCAGCCGGCAGCGGTGCGAACGAATTTATCGACGTAGCGGCCATAGATCACGGTGTCCTCGCCTTCGGTCGGGCTCTGCCACGCGATGAAATAACTCTCCACTTCCGCAGCGCTTTGACCGATGGAGCGCACATGGATATTCGAGGTGTGATGCGAAGTGGCCCTAAACCGCCACATCCGGCGAAGGCTTGAGCGCAGCCGGGAGCGGCCCTGCACGATGTAAGGCTCCTTCTCGCCGTAAACGACCCGGCAATCCTCGGTGAAGACCTCGCCCAGGCAATCCAGCTCCATGCGGTCGAGAATCACGCAATAGCGATGAATCAGGGCGGATATCGCCGCGCTGTCCTCAAAGGTGAGCTGCGTCATGCCCGGTCCCGCTTCGCCTGCGCGCTATGGGGCCGGACCGGTGGCCAAGCCAACGGCTTCGGCGGCGAAGGCGAACTGGTTGGCGGTGTCTTCGATGCGCATCCAAGTGGGCGTGCCTGCGCCGTGGCCCGCCCGCGTTTCTATGCGGATCAGCACGGGGTTAGCGCAACCCTGGGCATGCTGGAGCGCGGCCGCGAACTTGTAGCTATGCCAAGGCGCCACGCGGTCGTCATGGTCTCCGGTGGTGACCAGCGTGGGCGGATAGCAGGCCGCCTCGGCCACGCGGTGCACAGGCGAATAAGCGTGCTGGGCATAAAAATCCGCCTCGTTCTCCGACAGGCCGTAGTCGTCGGCCCAGGCCCGCGCGTTGGCGCTGGCCGTGTGGTAGCGCAGCATATCGAGCACTCCCACGCCGGGCAGCGCCGCCCCAAATAGCTCCGGGCGCTGCGTCATCACCGCGCCCACCAGCAGGCCGCCGTTGCTGCGTCCCTGTATGACCAGCCGGCCGGGCATGGTGTAGCCCTGCTCAACAAGCCATTCGGCGGCGGCGATAAAGTCGTCGAACACGTTCTGCTTGCGCTCGCGGGTGCCCGCCAAGTGCCACTCGCGACCGTATTCGCCGCCGCCGCGAATATTCGGAACCGCCACCATCCCGCCCATCTCAAGCCATACCAGCCAAGCGCTGTTGTAACTCGGCCGCAGCGATACATTGAATCCGCCGTAGCCGTAGAGCAGCGCGGGCTGATCGCCGGTCGCCTCCAGGTCCTTGCGGCGCACAAGGAACATGGGAATGCGGGTTCCGTCCCTGCTGTCGTAGAACACCTGCCGGGTCAGGAACTGCGAGCCGTCGATGACCGTGTCGGCGCGGTGATGCAAGCGGCTTTCGCCGCTGCTTGCGTCGTACCGGTACACGGCGCCGGGATCGGTAAAGCTGGAAAACGTGTAGAAGGTTTCCGGATCGTCCCAGCGGCCCGAAAAGCCTCTCACCGAACCGATGCCGGGCAACTCGATTTCCTCCACCAGCGATCCGTCGCGCTCGTGGACCCGGACCAGCGGCTGCACATCCTTAAGATACGAGGCGATGAAGCGCCCGCCCACCGCGCTCACGTCCGCGAGCACGTTCCCGGCCTGCGGCACGATCTCCGCCCATTCCCCGGGCCGGGCGATGTCCAGCGCGATGACCTTGCGGCGCGGCGCATCCTTGTTGGTCGCGAAATAGAACGTGTCGCCTTCGTTGGCGAGATAGCGGTAAATCGCGTCCCAGTCATTCAGCAGCGGGCGGATATCCGAATCCGCCTCGCTCATGCGCCGAAAGTGGATCGCGTTGGCGAGGTAGCCCTCCTGCAGCGCCACCACAAGGAATTCGCCGTCCTCCGTAACGGACGCATAGGCGTTCCGCTCCTCGTCCGGAGGCATCCGCAAAACCAGGCGGTCCTCGGACTGATCCGTTCCCAGCGCATGGAAATACACCGATACGGCCTTCTGGTCGTCGCCGCGGCCCCGGCCATCGGGCGGGTAGCGGCTGTAATAGAAGCCGGATTCGTCCGGCGCCCAGGAAATGCCGGTGAACTTGGTGAACGTAATGCGGTCCGGAAGATCCGCGCCGCCCGCCACTTCGCGCACGCGCCAGTCGCGCCAGTCCGAACCGCCGTCGGACTGCGCGTAGGCAATGTAGCGCCCCCTCGGGCTTGCCGCATGGCCCGCCAAGCTCGCCGTGCCGTCTTCCGTCCATGTGTTGGGATCGATCAGCACCCGCGGGTCGCCGTCAATTCCCGCCCGCACATAAAGCACGTTGTGGTCCTGCAAGCCATCGTTGCGAAACTCGAAGTACCACGGCCCGCGGCGCCACGGCGCGGAGCGGCGGGAATAATTACGGACTTCGGTCAGCCGCGCCCGCAGCGCTTCGGTGAGCGGCAGGCTCTCAAGGAAAGGCTCAGCGAGCGCATTCTGCGAGGCGACCCACCCGGCCGTTTCCTTGGAGTCCAAATCTTCCATCCAGCGGTACGGGTCGGCCACCTCCACGCCGAAATAATCGTCGCTCTGATCCGAGCGCCGGGAATCGGGATACTCAAGCCCTTGGTCCGCGCCGGGGGCGCATCCGCCCGCCAGAACCGCCAAGGAAAGAAGGGTTGCTGCTCCGCGCATAGGTTGGCACTCGAATCTCGCGTAACTATGCATTCTAGCCCGCCTGCCGCCCGGCAAGTTGATATGATTGCCAAAGTGACCGGCACGGATGTATTCAAGCAGGCGACCCGGCTTGTGGGCAAGGATTGGAACCTGCTGAACCGGCTCATTTATGAAAACCTGCGCAGCGATGTTCCGCTGGTCGGGCGGGTGGCGCAGTATCTTCTTAATTCCGGCGGCAAGCGCATCCGGCCCGTGCTGCTGATGCTAGCGGCCCGCGCCCTGGGTTGCCCGCCCGGCGGCCCGCAAGTGCGCGCGGGCGTGATCGTGGAATACATCCACTCGGCGACGCTGCTTCACGACGATGTGGTGGATGAGGCGGAATTGCGCCGGGGCCAGACCGCCGCCAACGTGCTCCACGGTCCGGCGGCGAGTGTTCTGGTGGGCGATTTCCTCTATTCCCGCGCCTTTGAATTGATCGTGAAAACGCTCAAGAAGGAGCGCGCCGTGGAGGCTCTGGCGGCCACCACCAACCGGATTGCCGAGGGCGAGGTTCTACAGCTGATGAACCTCAAGCAATCTGCCGTAACCGAGCGCCAGTACTTGGAAGTGATCCGCCGCAAGACCGCGTCGCTGTTCCAAGCCTGCGCGCAAATTGGCGCCATCCTCGCCGATGCGGCCCCCGACCTTGAGGAAGCGGCGACCACTTACGGGCTTGAGCTCGGCATCGCCTACCAGATCACCGATGACGTGCTGGACTACTCAGGCGGAGCAAGCGCCTTCGGCAAGAGCGTGGGCGCCGACCTCAAGGAAGGCAAGACCACGCTCCCGATGATTTACGCGATGCGGGTCGGCTCGCCCTACCAGCAGGCGGCCCTGCGCAACGCCCTGCGCACAGGCGGGCTGGACAACCTGCCGGAGGTGATGGAGGCGATTGAATCCACGGGGGCGCTACAATACGCCGCCAAGCGCGCCGGAGAAGCCGCCGGACGCGCCGTGGACGCATTGGCCGGCCTGCCCGATTCAAAGTTTCGCGACCTGCTCGAATCGTTGGCCCGCTTCTCGGCGCAGCGCGCCTTTTAGCGTCCGGGCGGCCTTTCGCCCAACGGTCGGGGTGTAGCTCAGCCTGGTAGAGCACTGTCTTCGGGTGGCAGGAGTCGCTGGTTCAAATCCAGTCACCCCGACCATTTCCTGGGATTATCGCAGGCAGGATGCCGATCCTCAGGATCTGCGCCAACCGGAGCCTTTTTGCGCGTTCCCCTCTCGCGGGAGGTGTTGGAGCCACTGTCCGCCAATCGCTTGGCGGGCAGAGCGTCTCCCGCGAGAGGGGAACGCGCAAAAAGGCGAACCCGAAACGGCATGCGTCTCCCGGAAAAAGGCGGGCGCTATGCAAAATCCTGCGCGGCCTCCGCGCCCCTTGGCGCCATATCCGGGCTGGCGTTGCGGCACACTTTCTAAAATTTGATGTAGAAAACATTGACAAGCCCATGAAATAATGTATATTTGCTCACCCAACAATGCCACATTAAAGGGCGACCATGATTCGCAAATCGATTGTTGGCTTCATGCTCTTTCTAACCGGCGGCCCGCTGCTTGCCGACAAGGAGTTGGACGACAGGATGATGCACTCCGCATCAATCCTCCAGGAGATACGCGGCTCGCTTGATGAGGAAGCGCCCGGCGTGCTTGAAGATGCCCATGCAGTGGCGATATTCCCGGAGTTCGTGAAGGTGGGGCTGCTGGGCGCCGTAAAGCATGGGCGCGGCGTTCTGGCGACGCGGCTGGATAACGGAGAATGGAGTAAACCCGCCTTCGTGCGGCTCACTAGCGGCGGCTTGGGGCTGCAATTTGGCGTTTCGATGTCGCAGCTGCTCATCGTCTTCAAGGACCCCAAGGCGGTTGATGCAATATCCGGAGGGCAGTTCACGATCGGCGCCCACGCCGGGTACGCGGCAGGCGACTTGGGTGGCGCCGCCGGCGCAAGCACCGACAACAAGCTCCAGAATCAGATCGTGGCGATGGCGCGTTCGAGGGGCCTGTTTGCCGGCGTTGGGCTGGAAGGAGGCGTTCTGCGCATCGAGCGGGACTCCAATGTGGAGTTCTACAACAGCGCAATCGGACTGGACGGACGCAGGCTTCTAGAGGACACCGAAGTGGAGATGCCTGATGTCGCGCAGCACTTCCGTATTGTGGTTCGGGAATCCGTGCCTCCGCTGTCCGGAGAAGAGGAAGAAGAGCCGGTCATGGCCGATAGTTCCGGCGCAGAAATCCCCGCGCAGCCCAATTCGGCCAACGCTGGCGCAACGCCCCCCGCAGGCACGCTCAACGGGCAGCCCATCGCGAGCGCCAGCCCCGCGCCGAAGCGGCAGGGAGTTGCCGAAGGCCAATGGATCACCCCGGAAAAGCAGACATCGCCGTCCGTCGGTTCCAGCGCGAGCCCGAAGGCAAGCGCGGCCCCGAAGGCAAGCGCGGCCCCATCCGGCAGCTCGCGTCTGGCAGGAGAGCTGGCAGGCAGAGCCAGCAGCGCGCTGTGGAATGGCGCCGTGACTCTGGCTGGCGATGCGCTGCGAAGCGACCGCGAGGTGCAAAACGCGAAGCTAGCGGCGAAAGCAGGCGGCAAGCTGGCGAAGGCGGCCATCCGTGCCGGTTCGCCGCGCGCCACATCACCGGTGCGCAGCAGCGCGGCAGCGCCTAAGCCGTCCGCAGCCGGCAGCGCAGGGAAATGGATTAACGTTGACCAAGCGCCGCAACAGCTTGCGGCAAAACTTCCACAGCGGGCGGGCCAACCCGCAATGAAAGCTCCCAGGGTGCTTGCGGGCGCGCCTCGCAATACCGCTAGGCCTAGCTTTACCGGCCCTCCCTCTCCTTCGGAATGGCCGCAAGAGTGGCTTAAGAAGCAGGCGGCTAACGGCGCCTGCCTGCAAGGCTCCTGATTTAGCTCAGTACCGGCGCGGAGCGACCCCGCGCTCGCCAGATAAAGGGGCGAAGAAAAGGCTCACGCCGACCTGGGCGGCGCTGTGCTATGCTTAGGTCGTTTTCACAATAAAGATGTATTCCTGAACGACCCGAATAAGAATACGGGCTCCCGATAGAAGCGCAAATCGCCGAACGTGCCAGAGGTTGCTTTCCATGCAGTTCTCCAATTTTGTCCGCATCTTCAACGTCCACAGCGGCGCGAAGGAGTTGATGGAAGACATGTCTTGCAACCTGCCCGGGATCGACACCGTGCATCGCCTGGGCGGCGGCAGCCCTGCGATCATCCCCGAAGTGGCCGGACTGTTCCGCGCCGAACTGGCGAAGATCGCGTCCGACCCGGGGCGCTTCGACCAGATGGCTTCGATCTACTCCGAACCGCTGGGCGATGCGCGCTTTCGCGAAGCCTTGGCTGATCTGTTGCGCGATGAGTACGGCTGGCCGCTCACCGCGAAGAACATTGCGCTCACGCCTGGCAGCCAGCTCGGCTTTTACTTCTTGTTCAACCTGTTTGGCGGCGCCGGAGCCGATGGCAAGCGGCGGCGCATCATTATTCCGCTGTGTCCCGAGTACATCGGCTACAAGGGCCTGCTCGCCAACGAGGCGGATATCGCGTCAAGGCGCTCGATCATCCGCAAGCTGCCCAACCGGCAGTTCAAGTACGGGCTGAGCATGGACGGCTTGGAAGATGTGGAGGACATGGGCGCGATCGTGGTGTCGCGCCCCACCAACCCCACCGGCAACGTGATCAGCGAGGAGGAGCTGGCGCAGCTCGACGAGGTCGCCAGGGCGCGCAAGGCGCCGCTCATCGTCGATAACGCCTACGGCCTTCCCTTTCCCGGCATGATCTACGTGGACGCGGCGCCGCGATGGAACGAAAACACGATCCTCACAATGAGCCTGTCGAAGATTGGCCTGCCCGCGCTTCGCACGGGAATCGTGGTGGCGAACGAGGAAGTCACGGAAATGCTGGGCCGGGTCAACGCGCTTACCCAGCTCGCGGTGGGCGCAGCCGGGGCGGCGCTGGCGGCGCCCCTGCTAAGGAACCGTGAATTGCTGCGGATTTCGCGCGAAATGATCAAGCCGTTCTACCAGCGCAAGGTTTCCGAGGCCATCGGCTTTTGCCACGAGGCACTCGCGGCCTGCGACTACTACATCCATAAGCCGGAGGGGTCGATGTTTCTATGGCTGTGGTTCCCGGGGCTGAACGACAACCGGAAGCTGTACCGCCGGCTCAAGGCGCGCGGGGTAATGATCCTGTCCGGCAGCGAGTTCTTCCCGGGCCTCCGCAAGCCTTGGAGCCACTCGCGCGAATGCATCAGGATCAACGTTTGCGGCGATGCCGAGATGGTTTTCGGCGGCTTGGGAATTATCGGCGAGGAAGCCGCGCGCCTGCAGGCGCGGGCCGCCTGAGGGCTTGCGGCCATGCCCTCGCTGATGCTGGTGTTCCCGGGGCAAGGCGCCCAATACGCCGGGATGGGAAGCGATCTGCATGAATCCTTCGCCGCCGCGCGCGAGGTCTATGACAAGGCCTGCGATGCGCTCGGCTACGATATTCGGGAACTAAGCTTCTTGGACCCCGGCCGGCGGATCGGGCTGACGCGCTACACCCAGCCCGCCCTCCTCGCCCACTCGATTGCCTGCTTGCGGGTTGCCGAGTCGTTGCGGGGCGGGCCGTTCGAGCCGCTAGCGGCCGCCGGCCACAGTCTCGGCGAATACAGCGCGCTGGTGGCAGCCGGCGCGCTGCGGTTCGAGGAGGCCCTGCGCCTGGTGAGCGAGCGCGGGCGGCTGATGGGCGAGCACGGCGAGGGCGGGATGCTGGCGCTGGCCATGCCCCCCGAGGACGCGCTCAAGCTGGCCGACCGGCACTGCTGCCAGATCGCGGGGCTGAACCTGCCGGCCCAAACCGTGGTGGGCGGCACCCGCGCGGACCTTGAGAAGCTGGCGGCGGATCTGGCGGAAAACCATCCCCGCAAGCGGGCAACGCCGCTGGCTACCGAGGGCGCGTTCCATACCTATCTGATGGTGGCGGCGGCGCGCGAGTTCCGGGCGGTGCTGGAGGCCACGGAATTCTCGGCGCCGCGCTACCCGGTGCTCTCGAACTACACGGCCCGGCCCCACGATCCGGCGCCCGATGCCATACGGACCCGGCTGTTCTTCCAGCTCATCAACCCGGTCAACTGGGTGGGATGCATGCAATGGGCGGCGGAGAACGGCGCCGACTCGTTCCTAGAGCTGGGCGGCGGCATCGGCCGCGGCGAAACTCCCGCCGAAAAGCGCCCCAACCTCCAAAGCGTACTCAGGAAATACTGCCGCAGCGCCAACCACGAGGCCGAAATCCATGCCGTTATCAACACCCCCACCGCCCAAGCCTTCACTGAGGCTTAACCCGCATATCGCGCCAGGCCGCCGCGGCGGCGCTGATCCAAGCCAGCGCCAGCGCCATGCCGCCGTAGGGCGTCAATGCCGCGAGATCGGGCCCGCCGAGCGCCTTGAGGTAAATCGTGCCGGAAAACAGCGCCACACCGGCAATCAGCAGCCAGCCCGCCAGCTTGCAGAGCAGGCTGCCCGGCTGCCGCCGCGCCAGCATCGCCACCACCAGCAAGCCCAGCGAATGCGCCGCATGCATCTGGTTGGCCCAATCCCAAGCGCGCACCTCATCAGCAGCCGCGCCCCCCTGATACAGGCCGTGGGTGCCGTAAGCCCCCAGAAAAACCGATGCCGCCAGCAGCAGCGCGCCCAAAACCGCAAACACCCGGGCCATGGCAATGCTCCCTATGCGGAGCTTTGCTCCAATTCGACAAGCACCCCGAAGCAGTCGGCAGGATGCAGAAACAGCACCGGCAGGCCATGCGCGCCAATGCGCGGCTCCCCGTCGCCAAGAATTCTGACGCCGTGCTCGCGCATCCGGTCGCGGGCGGCAAGAATATCGTCCACCTCGCAGCAGATATGGTGCATCCCTCCCTTCGGCTTCCGACTAAGAAAACCGCTCAGCGGCGACTCCTCGCCCAGCGGCTCGAGCAATTCCAGCGCGGTGTTGGGAAGGCGCACGAAAACCGTGGTCACTCCATGTTCCGGCAAGGCCTGCGGAGCGGACACCTCGGCGCCCAGCACGTCGCGGTAGAAAGCGGCGGCCTTGGCCAAGTCCGGCGCGGCCAGCGCCACATGATTCAAGCGGCCCAAGGCGCCAGCCGCAGCAGGCGCCTCGCGGGGGCGCTCGTCCTTGATCCGGGATTCGGCCAGCTCGGCGAGCCTTCGCGTCAGCTCGTCAACGCCTTGGCCCTCCAGCGCCGAGCAGCAAGCGACCTTGGCCGCGTGCCCGTCCGCCGGCGCCGAGCGGGCGTAGTCGGCGGCGGTTGATCGCGCCAGCTTCGATAATTCGCCATCGGCCTTGTTGACCACGATCAGATCCGCCAGTTCGCGCACGCCCCGCTTCATCCCCTGCAGCTCGTCGCCTCCGCCCGGCGCGATCACCAGCACCAGCACATCCACCAAGTCGGCCACGCCGGTATCCGCCTGCCCCGCGCCTGCGGTCTCCAGCAGAACGTAGTCGAACGGCCCGCTGGCCAGCACCTCCAGCGCTTGGCGGGTGCGCCCGCTGAGCGCCCCGGGGCCGCCGCCGGTGGGCGAAGGCCGAATGAACACCCCCGCCTTGCGGGATAGCTCCGACATGCGGGTCTTGTCGCCCAATATCGAGCCGCCGGTGCGCGACGAGGTGGGGTCCACCGCCAGCACGCAGACGCGCTGGCCGGCATCCACCAGGCGCAAACCCAATTGTTCGATCAGCGTTGACTTGCCGGCCCCCGGCGGCCCGGTAATGCCGACCCGCGCCAGCGGGCGCCTTGATGCGCGCAGCCGGGAAAGAAGGTCGCGCGCCGCAGCGCCGTCGGCAACGCGCGCCGATTCCACCAAGGTGAGGGCGCGCGCGAGGCTGCGACGGTCGCCAGCGAGAACGCCTTGCGCGAGGCTTCTGGTGTCGTGATTCACGCGTAGCGGAGGATCACTTGGCCAGTATCGAGATTATCGCCTTGGCGCACCTCGATGCGCCGGACTTTCCCGTCACGGGGAGAGCGCAAGCTGTTTTCCATCTTCATGGCCTCGATCACGCCAACCTCCTCGCCCGCCTTGACCTCCTGGCCTTCCTCCACCCGCAATTTCGTGAGCACTCCGGGCATGGGCGCGCTCAGCAGGCTGATGCCGGACGACCTCGGGCGCGCCGCCATGCGCCGCTTCAACCGGGCCGACCGCGGCGGCAGCAGCGCGCAATGCTGCTGCCGGCCAGCATGGCTCACCGTCACGCCCAAACCCGCGCGCTCCAATCCGAAACTCAATACTTCCGGATCCTTGCGGCCCGCCGCGGCGCCGACCACCTCGCAATAGGCAACAGGCTCAAACGGGCGCCACGCGCTGCTTATGCGGTACGTCCTTCGGCCGAAGCGCACCTTGAGGCCGCTGCCGCTCCACACTCTGGCGAGCTTACGCTCCTTGCCGCCGGATATCGCCACCGCTTCGCTCCATTCCCGCGGCGTATGCCGCGCGCAGCGGTCCTGGGCCATCACGGCAACGGCGGCCAGCAGTTCGGCCATTTCCTGCGGGCACTCCGCCTCGGGATCGAAGCCGTCAGGATATTCCTCGGCGATAAAGGCGGTGGACATATCGCCGGCAATGAATTTCGGATGCCTCGCCAGCGATGCCAGAAATAGAAGATTGGTGGCCGGGCCGTCCACCGCGAATTCGTCCAGCGCCCGCGCCAGACGCGCGGCGGCCTGGTCGCGCGTGGCGCCGCATACAATCAGCTTGGCGATCAGCGAATCGTAATAGACCGAGGCTTCGTCGCCCTCTTCCACTCCGGCATCCAGACGCACCGCGCCAGAGCCCGGGCCTGCCTTTTTCGGATCCGCAGCGGCCGGCATGGCGCGGGCGCCGGCAGCCGGAGGCCGCCAAGTCCTCAGCCGGCCTGCGGAAGGCAAAAAGCCGCGCTGCGGATCCTCCGCGCAGACCCGCGCTTCCATCGACCAGCCGGTCAACCGCACATCCTCCTGGCTGAAATCCAGTTTCCCGCCGTCGGCAATCCGCAGCATCCACTGCACCAGATCGATCCCGGACACCCATTCGGTGACCGGATGCTCCACCTGCAAACGGGTGTTCATTTCCAGCAGATGGAAACTGCTGCGGGCATCCGCCACGAATTCCACCGTGCCGGCCGAGCGGTAGCCGATGGCCTTGGCGAGCGAAACCGAGGCCTCTCCCATGGCGGCGCGCATTTCCGGCGTCACGAAAGGCGAAGGCGCCTCCTCGATCACTTTCTGGTGGCGGCGCTGGATCGAGCATTCGCGCTCGCCCAGATACACCACGTTGCCGTGCGAATCAGCCAGTATTTGCACTTCGATATGGCGCGGCCGCTGAAGGTATTTCTCCACAAAAACCCGACCGTCGCCGAATGCGGCCTGGGCCTCGCGCACGGCCTGCTCGAATCCCTCGCGGCACTCGCCTTCGTCGTGCGCAATGCGCATGCCGCGACCGCCGCCGCCCGCCTGGGCCTTCAGCAGCACCGGATAGCCGATCGCGGCAGCTGCCTCGCAGGCCGCGCCGGCGCTGTGAAGGGCCTCGGGACGCCCCGGAATGGTGGGCACGCCAGCCTCGACCGCAATCCGCTTGGCTTCGAGCTTGTCGCCCATCAGCCGAATGGCTTCGGCCGGCGGGCCAACAAAAGTGATGCCGGCGGACTCGACTGCAGCGGCGAATGCGGCGTTCTCGGATAAAAAGCCGTAGCCCGGATGCAGCGCATCGGCGCCGCTTCCGGCACACGCTTCGATGATTTTCCCGATATCCAGATAGCTTTCGGCAGCGCTCAAACCGCCGATGCTCACGGCTTCGTCCGCCGTGCGCACATGCAGCGCATCGGCATCGGCATCCGAATAGACGGCCACGCTGCGAATGCCCAGCGCCCTTGCTCCGCTCATGATGCGGCAGGCAATCTCACCCCGGTTGGCGATCAGCAGCTTTTTCACAGCGGGATATTGCCGTGCTTGCGCCAGGGGTTGCGGAGGCGCTTGTTGCGCAGCATCGCGAATGAGCGGCATAAATGGGCGCGGGTCAAACGCGGCTCGATCACGTCGTCGATATAGCCGCGTCCCGCAGCCACGTAGGGATGGGCGAATTTGCGGCGGTATTCCTCGGTGCGGGCAGCGATCTTACGCTCGTCGCCGATGTCTTGGCGGAAGATGATTTCCACCGCGCCCTGCGACCCCATCACCGCAATCTCGGCGCTGGGCCAGGCCAGGTTCACGTCGCCGCGAAGATGCTTCGACGACATGACATCATACGCGCCGCCATAGGCCTTCCGCGTGATGACTGTGACTTTTGGAACCGTAGCTTCCGCATAGGCGTATAAAAGCTTGGCCCCGTGGCGGATGATGCCGCCATATTCCTGCTGCGAACCCGGCATGAATCCGGGAACGTCCACCAGCGTCAGCAGCGGAATCGAGAACGCATCGCAAAAACGAACGAAACGCGCGCCCTTCACCGACGCCTCGATATCCAGGCAGCCGGCCAGCACGGCCGGCTGGTTGGCCACCACGCCCGCTGTCTCGCCGCCAATGCGCACAAAGCCGGTCACGATATTGCGCGCATAGTCCGGCTGCATCTCGAAGAATTCGCCTTCGTCGGCCACCTTATGGACCAGCTCCTTGATGTCGTAGGGCTTGGCCGGATCGGCAGGCACCAGACTGTTCAGCGAAGGTTCATCGCGCGCTTCGGGATCGTCGGTGGGACGCGCCGGAGCGCGCTCGCGGTTGCTAGAGGGCAGATAGCCCGTCAGCAGGCGCGTCATGCGCAGCGCTTCCACGTCGTCATCGAAGGCCCGGTCGGCCACGCCGGAGCGGGAACTGTGGGTGTCGGCGCCGCCCAGCGCTTCGGCGGTGATCTCCTCGGCGGTCACTGTCTTTACGACATCGGGACCGGTCACGAACATGTACGAAGTGCCGCGCACCATAAAGATGAAGTCGGTGATCGCTGGCGAATACACCGCGCCGCCGGCGCAGGGCCCCATCACCAGCGAGAGCTGCGGCACCACCCCGGAGGCCAGCACGTTGCGCTGAAAGACTTCCGCGTAGCCCCCCAGCGAGGCCACGCCTTCCTGGATGCGCGCGCCCCCGGAATCATTAAGCCCGATGATGGGCGCCCCCACCTTCATGGCCTGGTCCATGACCTTGCAGATCTTGCGCGCGTTGGTTTCTGACAGCGAGCCTCCGAATACGGTGAAATCCTGGCTGAACACGAACACCAGCCGCCCATTGATGCGGCCGTGGCCGGAGATCACGCCGTCGCCCGGCACTTTCTGGTTTTCCATGCCGAAATCGGCGCAACGATGCTCCACGAAGGCATCCCACTCCTCGAAGCTGCCGTCGTCGAGCAAAACCTCCACGCGTTCCCGGGCCGTGAGCTTGCCCCTTTCATGCTGCCTCTTGACGCGCGCTTCGCCGCCGCCTGCGCGCGATGCGGCGCGCATGTCCTCAAGGCGCTTGAGCATCTTTCCGCGCTCGCTCATTCCCGCTCCCCTTCCAGCAAAGACAGCATGTCGCCCGCAGCGGTGGTGATATTGGAACCCGGCTCGAAAATCAGCGCCACGCCGGCCTTCCGCAGGGCCTCGCGATCCTGCTTGGGGATGATGCCGCCAATCACCACTCGCACATCGCCGGCGCCTTCGGCGCGCAGCGCCTCGATCATGCGCGGCGCCAGCTCGCGGTGCCCCGCCGCCAGCGAGGAAATGCCCACCAGATGCACATCGTTCTCCACCGCCTGCCGCGCCACCTCCGCAGGTGTCTGAAACAACGGCCCGATATCCACATCGAAGCCCAGATCGGCGAGCGCGGATGCCACCACCCGGGCGCCGCGATCATGCCCGTCCTGGCCCAGCTTGGCCACCAGGATCCGCGGTCGCCGCCCTTCCCGCACACCGAATTCGCGCACCCGGCGCTGAAGGGCGGAGAAATCCTCGTCGTTGTCGTAGGAAGCCGCGTACACGCCGCTCACCATTTGCGATACCGCCCTGTGACGACCGAACGCCTGCTCCAGCGCCAGCGATATCTCGCCCACCGTGGCGCGGCGGCGAGCGGCATCGAGGGCCGGCTCGACCAGGCTGGCGCCGCTCTGTCCGGCGACCTTGCCGAGCGTCTCCAGCGATTCGCTGCAGGCGGATTCGTCGCGCTGCGCGCGCACTTCGGCAATTCGCCGCAACTGGCTGTCTCGCACCTTGCGATTATCGATATCAAGCAACTCCACCTCGGCCTCTTCCGCAACCCGGTAGCGGTTCACGCCCACCACCACGTCCTCGCCCCGCTCCACGCGCGCCTGGCGCCGCGCCGCCGCCTCCTCGATGCGGAGCTTGGGCACGCCCGCCTCTATGGCGCGGGTCATGCCGCCCAAGGCCTCCGCTTCGCGGATCAGCTCGCGGGCGCCGTCGGCTAGCGAGGCGGTCAGGCTCTCCACATAGTACGAACCTCCCAGGGGATCGGCAACACGGGTCACGCCGGTTTCCTCGCGAAGCACCAGCTGGGTATTGCGCGCGATATGCGCCGAGTGTTCGCTGGGAAGGGCCAGCGCCTCGTCGAAGCTGTTGGTGTGCAGCGACTGGGTGCCGCCCAGCACGGCCGCCAAGGCCTCCACGGTTGTGCGGATCACGTTGTTGTAGGGATCCTGGCTGGTCAGGCTCACTCCGGAAGTTTGGCAATGGGTGCGCAGCATCAGCGAGCGCGGATCGCGCGGCGCGAACCGCTCCTTAAGCAACTCCGACCACAAAAGGCGCGCGGCGCGCAGCTTGGCGGCCTCCATGAAGAAATTCATGCCAATGCCGAAAAAGAAACTCAAGCGGGGAGCGAACTCGTCCACGTCCAGCCCTGCGGCAATGGCGGCGCGCACGTATTCGAGGCCGTCGGCCAAGGTGTAGCCCAACTCCTGCACCGCGGTGGCGCCGGCCTCCAGCATGTGGTAGCCGGAAATGGAAATAGGATTGAAACGCGGCATGTTGCGGGCGCTGAAAGCGATGATGTCGCCCACAATCCGCATCGACGGCGCGGGCGGATAAATATAGGTGTTGCGGACCATGAACTCCTTGAGGATGTCGTTCTGCATGGTGCCTGCCAGCTGCCCGAGCTGCGCTCCTTGCTCCTCGGCGGCCACGATATACATGGCCAGCACCGGCAGCACCGCGCCGTTCATGGTCATGGAAACCGACATGCGCTCAAGCGATATGCCGTCGAACAGGCGCTTCATGTCCTCCACGGAATCGATGGCCACGCCCGCCTTGCCCACATCGCCGAGCGCGCGCGGGTGGTCCGAGTCGTATCCGCGGTGGGTTGGCAGATCGAAGGCCACGCTGAGGCCCGTCTGGCCCGCCGCGATATTGCGCTTGTAAAACGCGTTCGACTCCTCGGCGGTGGAAAAACCCGAGTACTGGCGCACTGTCCAAGGGCGGCCCGCGTACATCGTGGCGCGCGGCCCGCGCACATAAGGCGGCACGCCAGGCAGCGCCTGCACATGCTCCAGCCCCTCCAGGTCCTCGGCGGTATATAGCGGCTTCACCGGAATGCCTTCCGGCGTATCCCAGACCAGGCTGTCCGCATCGGCGCCCTTAAGCTCCTTTCGCGCGCGGGCTGCCCATTCAGGCGGAAAGCGGTGGCTGGACTTGTTCGTTTCGCCGGTCTTCATCGGCTATAGGGAGGTATTGATTCGGCGGATAAAAAGGCAGTATAGCCCGCATGCGGATTGCGATCATCGGCGTGGGCGGCGTGGGCGGCTGCCTGGGGGCAGCGCTGCTGCGGGCTGGCCACGACGTGCTATTCGTGGCCCGCGGCGAGAATGCGCGTGCCTTGCGGCACCGGGGGCTCGCCGTCCGGCACGTGCTTGAAGGGCCAGGCGCTGGACCGTACTGCGGCGCTTCGGAAACCGGGGGCGCGGAGCGTTCGAACGGCGCCGGCGCCCCGTTCGTTCAGCGGCGCATCAACGTGGTCGCGAACCCTGCCGGGCAGCCGCCCGTCGAAGCGGCGCTGCTATGCATGAAGCGCTACGACCTCGTCGAGGCCGTGCAAACGCACGCCGGATGGCTCGCATCCTGCGGCAGCGTCATCACGCTGCAAAACGGCCTGGACGCCCCGCGAACCGCCGTCGGCCTGCTTCCTGCGGGGAAAGTGGTGGGCGGAACCGTTCAGGTGGTGGCGAAGCTCCTTGAGCCCGGCGTTATCCTGCGCGAGGGCGGCGCGCTGCACATCAACCTGGCCAGACCGAACGGGGAAATCACCGAACGGCTGCGTCGGCTTCACGCGGCGCTGGCCGCCACCGAAATCACCAGCGATATCCACCGCAACATGCAAACCATGCTGTGGACGAAATTCCTCATGGTGGCTTGCTCCAGCTCCATCAACGCGGCCATGCGCTGCGGCTTCGACGCCATGGCCGGCAACCCTGCCATGCCCTGGCTATTGGACATCGCCATGCAGGAAGCCCTAGCCGTGGCGCATGCGCTGGCCGTTCCCCTGCCGGCCGATATCGAAGCGCGAACCCGGGCCGCTCTGCGCAACGTGTTCGCCCACGGCGGCAAGGCCTCTCTGCTCACCGATCTCGAACACGGGCGCCCGCTGGAACTCGAATGGCTGTCCGGCGCCGTCCATCGCATGGGCGAAAAAGCGGATGTGCCCACCCCCCTGCACACCGCCATCCGCCGCGAACTGCTCCCGCTCGCCGCCGGCCAACGCCGCTAATGCTTGGCGAGCGCATCAACACCGGCCGGCCGTGCGGCTCAGTCCGCGCGGCGATATCGCCAAAACCTACGACGCGCCTTTCGACAGCGGCTGGACCCGCGCCCAGCCCGCCCTCGACGGCAAGCACTTCTACCTGAGCAACTTCCTGCACGGCCTCCTGCAACGCCGCAATATCGCCACCGGAGAAGTGGCCGCCGAACTCCGCACCGGCCTCAAATGCTCCCTCCTAAGCCTCGCCGAATACCCGCCCGTGCCCACCACCTGCGAGCGCGGAGGCTAGCCCGCATATTGTGCATCAAGGGGCTGCGGGGGGCGCGGCCAATCAGACAGCCTCGGGGCACACCGGCAATCCGTCCTCCAAGGCGCGTATGAGATTGCGCGGCGCGTAGGGCGCATGGCCCGCATTGCCCATGAAGCGCTTGCCGATGGCTTGCGCGGCACTCGGATGCGCGCACTCGCCCGGCGCCAATTCCCCGCGGCGGCGGATATCGCCGTGCTGCTTGGGGCCGATTTCCCGCTCATAGGGCCTAACGCGCGCGGCGCGCAGCGCTTTGTAGCCTAGGGAAAACGAATCTTCCAAACGACACTGCCGGACAGGAACCGGGGCCATGCCGGCAATCGCGCTGCGGAACGCGAGACCTTGGCTTGCCGCCCGGTTCGCCAGCCAGGCCAAAGCGATATCCGACAGTCCGCAATAGCGGTAGCCGCCGCCGATATTCGAGTGAACACCGGCAAACCAAGCCTGCTCGATGGTTTGATTGCCGCCGGGAGCGCCCGTCCAGAGCACCGGCTGAAACGGCCGGCGGCGCTCGTCAACGGCCAGCGCCTGGCAAGCATGGCGCACCTGCGCGCCCAACTGGGTGTTGTGAAACGATACCCGCTTACGGGTGAGGCGCCCAAGATACGGTGTCGGCGCGCCGAGCGCGCCCACCGTATCCCAAACGCCGATAAACCGAATGGGAACTTGGCCGCCCGAAGGCTCGCCCGCCGCCGCGAGGCGCCGCTCAACGAGCGAGCCGGGGCGCTGGTCCGGGGCCAGCCGGTAGAAGGCGTAGGCTTCCGGCAGCAGTCTGAGATTATCCTTTTCCAGCAGGCCCACGGCATCAATGAACCCCGCAAGCGAGCGCACGGTGTAGGCGCCGCGGCTGAATCCGAACAGGAAAAGCTGGTCGCCTTCGTGGTAGTTGTTGGCGATAAAGCGGTAGGCTCGGCGGATGTTGCGCGAAAGACCAGCGCCCAGGCCGCCGCCCACGTACTTGTCAAGACCGCCGCGGGTGCCCACCCCGGTGTCGTAATACACCACCTGCGGAATCCCGTCGGCGCCAACGGGCGCCAGTCCGCGAACCGTCTTGAGCACATTGGTGGGCTCGGTCTTGTCCGCCGGCTTGCCGCGCACTTTCTGATCCGGCTCGTTCCAAGTGCCGTCGCAGCAGATAACCAGCCGCTTGTTGCCCCGCTTCATTTAGCCCACC
This sequence comes from Gammaproteobacteria bacterium, assembly GCA_965213995.1. Classification (GTDB taxonomy): domain Bacteria; phylum Pseudomonadota; class Gammaproteobacteria; order Steroidobacterales; family Foliamicaceae; genus Foliamicus. The sequence goes on from OZ243929.1 coordinate 622,743, forward strand.
CACCCTTGGAAACAGGGCGCGGGCTGCCTCATTGAAGCACGGGCGCGCACGGCGCCGGAAACGGTTGGCCGACCAACGTGTTGCGGAAAATGGCGCGCCCGGAGAGATTCGAACTCCCGACCTTCTGGTTCGTAGCCAGATGCTCTATCCAGGCTAAGCTACGGGCGCGCAACGCCAATTATATTCAGCATTTTTGTATTATCCGCCGCGAAAGGCCTCGCGCGAAAGCCGGGTCACGTTGTTCCGCCATCCGCGGGGCAGCAGCCGGCCGCGCCGCGCCCGTTTGCCCGCGTAGTCTTCCAGCGCCTGGCCGCGCAGAGTCATCCTGCGTTTGCCGCAATGCACCGCTAGGCGGTCCCGCGCGCCGATCACGGTTGCCGCGGCCAGGCGCTCGCCTTTCTTCAATCCCATCAGCAGCACGCCCCGCGCCGCGGCAGACTCGGGCAGCTCCTCAACCGCAAACAAGAGCAGGCGGCCGTCGCTTGAGGCCACCGCCACCCGGCTGTCCGAACCCGGCACCGCGGCCGGCGGCATCGGCTCGGACCCCTCGGCCAGTTTGAGAAATGCCTTGCCGGCGCGCGAACGCGAATAAAGCTTGCCTGTCGCGGCGATAAAACCATGCCCGCCGGTGGCGCACACCAGCCAGCTGCCGCCCGGCCCGCCTCCCATCAAACCGACCCAAACGGCCCCGTCGGCCACGTTGAAGCGGCTCGAAAGCGGCTCTCCCAGCGTCCTCGCCGACGGCAGGCTGTGCGCGGGCAGCGTATAGACCCGCCCTTCGCTGCTGAGAAGCACCACCTGCTGGTTGGATTGGCAGCGCAGATCGCAAAGCAGCTCGTCGCCCGGCCGGTAGTTCAGCGCCGCGCTATCGAGCTCGTGCCCCTTGCCGGCGCGGGCGAAACCATGGCGGGACAGCACCACCGTCAGCGCTTCAGCCGGCGCCACGTCTTCCTCCTGGAAAGCTTGCGCCGCCGGAGCGCCATCGACGATGCGGGTGCGGCGCTCGTCGCCGTGCGCTGTTGCAAGCTCGCGGAATTCGGAAATCATCAGCTGGTCGAATTTCGCCGAGTCGGCCAGCGTGGAGCGCAGCTCCCTGCGCTCGGCCTCGAGTTTTTCCTGCTCGGCCAGCAGCTTCTCCTCCTCGATTCGCGCCAGGTTGCGCAAGCGGATATTGAGAATGCCGTCGGCCTGCTCGGCGCTCAGATTGAAGCCCGCCATCAGCTGCGCCTTCGGATCGTCCTCGTAGCGGACGATCCTGATAACCTCGTCGATGTTGAGGTAGGCGATCATGAGCCCTTCGAGAACATGCAGGCGCTGCGAGACCTGCTCTTCGCGGTGCTTGAGGCGGCGGCGCAGCGTAGCGCGGCGGAAAGCGAGCCATTCCAGCAGCAAGCCCCTCAGATCGCGGATCCTCGGGCGGCCATCCTGGCCGATCACGTTGAGGTTCACGCGCACGGACCGCTCCAGGTCCGTGGTTGCAAACAGGTGCGCCATCACGGCATCCGCGTCCACCCGCGAAGACCGGGGCTCCAAGACCAGCCGCACCGGATTCTCGTGATCGCTTTCGTCGCGCAGGGTCTCCAGCATAGGCAGGCGCTTGGCGTTCATTTGCCGGGCAATCTGCTCCAGCACCCGGCTGCCGGACACCTGCCAAGGCAGTTCGTGAATGACGATCAGCGAATCTTCGCGCCTGAACGATGCCCTAAGGCGCATCACGCCATGCCCCTTGCGGTAAATCTCCCTGAGTTCCTCCTGTGGGGTGATCAATTGCCCGCCGGTGGGGAAATCAGGCCCCGGCACGAGGCTGCAAAGCTTGCCCAGGCTCATCCCGGGATTCTTGGCGAGGCGCTCCGCCGCCACCGCCAACTCCCGCATATTGTGCGGCGGTATATCCGTGGACATGCCAACGGCAATGCCGGAAGATCCGTTGATGAGCAGGTTGGGCAGCGGCGCCGGCAGCAGCTGGGGCTCTTTGAGCGTACCGTCGAAATTATCGGCCCATTCCACCGTGCCCTGTCCCAACTCCGCCAGCAGCGTTTGCGCGTACGCGGTCAGCCGAGCCTCCGTGTAGCGCATCGCGGCGAAGGACTTCGGATCGTCCACGGCCCCGAAATTGCCGTGGCCGTCCACCAGCGGGTGGCGATAGGCGAACGGCTGCGCCAGATGCACCATGGCCTCGTAGCAGGCCGCGTCGCCGTGCGGATGGAACTTGCCGATCACGTCGCCGATGGTGCGCGCGCTCTTGCGCGGCTTGGCGGTGGCGGCCAGGCCCAGCTCGCTCATCGCATACACGATGCGCCGCTGCACAGGCTTGAGGCCGTCGCCCAGGTGCGGCAGCGCCCGGTCGAGGATCACGTACATGGAATAATCCAAGTACGCCTGCTCGGCGTACTCAGCCAGCGGGCGAGGCTCCGCGCTGTCGGCCGGCACCAGCTTGAGCTGCGGACCGCCCATCAGCCGGCGGCCAGATCGCCCTTGTCTTCGAGCCAGGCGCGGCGGTCGGCGGCGCGCTTTTTCGACAGCAGCATGTCCAGCACCCCGAAGGCATCCTCGCTGTCGTCCATTTCCAGGCGAAGCAGCCGGCGGGTATCCGGCGCCATGCCGGTCTCGCGCAATTGCTTGGCGCTCATTTCGCCCAGGCCCTTGAATCGCGTTACCGCCGCCTTGCGCCCGGCGGCGCGGCGCAGGATCGCGTCGCGCTCGCCATCGGTGAGCGCGTAGTGCGTTTCCTTGCCGATGTCCAAACGGTACAGCGGCGGCATCACCACATGCACATGGCCCTGCCGGACCAGCTCGGGAAAATGCCGGGCGAACAGCGCGCAGATCAGCGTGGCGATGTGCCGCCCGTCGGAGTCGGCATCCGCCAGAATGCACACCTTGTGGTACCGCAAGGCACGCAGATCCGCGTCGCCCGCCTCGACACCCAGCGCCACGGAGATATCGTGGACCTCCTGGGACGAAGCCAAATCGGCGGAATCGACTTCCCAAGTGTTGAGAATCTTGCCGCGCAGCGGCAGCACCGCCTGGTACTCGCGGTGGCGGGCCTGGCGCGCCGAGCCGCCCGCCGAATCGCCCTCCACCAGAAAAATTTCGCATTCGTCGGGCACGGCGCTGGTGCAGTCGGCCAGCTTCCCGGGAAGCGCGGGGCCGCCTGTAGGCGCGCGCCGCGTCACCTTGCGCGCCGACCGGATGCGACGCTGCGCCGCCATGATCGCCTGGCGGGCAATGCGCTCGCCCACATCGGAATGCTGGTTAAGCCACAGCGCCATCGCGCTTTTCACCGCGTCGGCGGCGAACGCCGCGCAATCGCGCGAAGCCAGCGATTCCTTCATCTGGCCGCTGAACTGCGGCTCAGCCAGCTTCATCGACAGCACGAAGTTCACTCCCTCCCACACATCGCCCGGCGCAATTTTCACGTCGCGCGGCAGCAGCTTGTGGAATTCGCAGAATTCCCTCAAGCCCTCGGTGAGGCCGCTGCGCAAGCCGTTCACATGGGTGCCGTGGCGCGGTGTGGGCACTAGGTTCACGTAGCTCTCCTCGACCCGCTTGGCGCCGTCGGCGCTCCACTGCACCACGCAATCCAGCGCACGCTCCTCCTCGTCAAGCTGCGAGAAGCGCAGCGGCTGGTCCGGCAAGCGTTCGGTTTCGCCCATTCGCTCGCCGAGATACTGGCCGAGCCCGTCCTCGTACTGCCATTCCTTATGCCAGCCCTCGGCCTCCAGCGTGAGCGAAACCCTCAAGCCGGGGCAAAGCAGCGCCTTGGCCCGCAGCGCCTGCTTCAAAGACGGCACATGGAAGCTGGCTTTGGAGAAATGCTTCGGGTCCGGCCAAAACCTCAGCCAAGTCCCGGTATTGTTTTTCGCGGCGCTCCCCGCCGCCTCCAGCGCCCGCCGCGTCTCCCCGCCGGCGAATTCCATGCGCCATTCGCGACCGCCGCGCTTCACCCTCACCTTGAGGCGGCTGGACAGGGCATTCACCACCGACACGCCCACGCCATGCAGGCCGCCGGAGTAACGGTACTGCCCGCGCGAGAACTTCGCCCCGGCGTGCAGCCGGGTCAGAATCAGCTCCACTCCGCTCAGGCCGGTTTCCTCGTGGATATCCACCGGCATGCCGCGGCCGTCGTCCTCCACGGCCATCGAGCCGTCCTCATGCAAAGTCACATCGATGCGTTTGCACATGCCCGCCAAGGCCTCGTCCACACTGTTGTCGATGACCTCGTGGGCCAAGTGGTTGGGGCGCGCGGTGTCGGTGAACATCCCCGGCCGGCGGCGCACGGGGTCAAGGCCGCTGAGGACCTCAATGTCGTCAGCGCGGTACGCTGCTTTCATGGCTTTGGCTGCTAGCCCGCATATTGCGCCAATCTGCGCCAGCTAAAGCCCTTTTCTTGCCCCTGCCTCGCGGGAGCGTCTGGGGCAGGATGCCCCAGCCGAGCCCCATGGATGGGTTCATGCGTCTCCCGCGAGGCAGGGGCAAGAAAAGGGCGAGGGCAAGCGACTATGCGCGCAAGCGGGCAAAAGAGCGGGAACGCGGCATGCGCATTTCGCATTAGGCGGAAAGCTGACAATCCGGGCATAAGCCATTGACTAATGGTCAAAACAAGGAAGGCAACAAGCGGCTTGGTGCAATAGGCGGGCTAGCCCTGCTAACCTCGGAAATCCTTGAGCAGGCTCGCTCGCACGGAATCAGGAAGCGACTCGGTCCGATGGCGGTAACACGGATGATCCACGCCTACGGCCAGCGCCGCGCCGCCGCGCAAATCAGCCACGGCGGCCGCGGAGAACTCGAAGCGCAGGAAATGCACTGCGGATGTCTTGTCGGCCTCGGAACGCTCGAGGTCCTCGTCGGCGATGGCGGCGGAACGCTCGTGGCCCGCGGCCTGCATCCATACAGCGTCCTCGATCCCCACCAGCTTCGACAGCTCTTCGCGGCGCGTGGCCGGATCATCGTATTCGATCAGCATGGTGGCTTTGAGGTTGCGACCGTCGGGAATCAGCGGATTGTAGGCTTGCAGCTCCTCATCGATGGCCTCAGGCTCGAAAACCCGTTCCACGCGCAGTATTTCCTGGAGCTGGTACTGGATGGTCAGGCGGTCTTCAAACAGCAGCGTAACGTGGTTGCCAACGGCTACCCGGCGTTTTTTCTTGTGCTCCATGACGCGGGCGCGGAAGGCCTCGCGCGCCTCCGCATACTTCTCCAGGCCCATCAGGTCGGACCGACGGATCGGTTCGGGCATGGCGTTGCGTCAGCAGCCGTAGGCCTGGCGCAGCAGGCTGACAGGATGGCGGTAGTCCGCCGCGCGGTTGAGGCCGTTGAGGATTTGCCGGCCGGCCAGCGGGCAATCGCTGGTGAAGTGGTCCCATTGGCTCTCTTTCGCCGATCGCACCGCCGCCCGGGCGATCTTTTCCGAGGCGTCGCGCGACTCGGCGCGCACGCCGTACACGCCATCGAAGCCGGAACAGCGCTCGATGGTATCCACCGTGGTGTCCGGCGCGAGCTTCAGCACGTCGGGCGTCTTCAGGCCGAAGTTCTGCACCTGCGTATGGCAGGGCGCGTGGTACATCACCTTCCCCAGGCTATTGGCGAATTCGGTATTGAGCCCCTCAGCGCGGCTGCGCAGCCATAAGTAGTGCATGGGGTCGCGCACGGCCTCGCCCACAAGCTTCACGTCCTCATTATCCGGGAACATTTCCGGCAGCTCCTGCTGGAACATCAGCGCGCAGGAGGGCACCGGCGCCAGAATGGCGCCGCCGCCGCGGGCATGGGCCGCCAAGGCCGGAAGATTCTTGCGCATCAGCGCCTCGACGCCCTCGAAATCGCCCAATTCCAGCTTCGGCATGCCGCAGCAAGCCTCGGACTGCATCATGGTGGCGCCAATGCCGTTATGCGCCAGCACCGCGAACAAATCGTCAACGATTTCCGGGCTGTTGTAATCGCCGTAGCAGGTGGCGAACACCAGCACCTCGCCGGCGGCGCGGCTGCGGCTGCGCCTTCCGCGGGCCTTGCGGTACTCCGGCAGCGGCGCGCGGCGGCTGATGCCCGCCACGCTCTCGAGCGCGGCGCGGGCCGCGGAGTTGCGGTTGAGCGCGTTAACCGCTTGGGCCACCACCGGAATGCCGGCCAGCCGGCCCACGGTGCGCGGCGAGGCCAGGACGCGGTCGCGCAGCTTTGCGCCGTTCTTGCGCCAGCTCTGCGCCTTGGCGCGCAGCATCAGCCGCGGAAAATCGACCATGAAGGGATGCGGGGGCACGTACGGGCACTTGGCCCGGTAGCACATGTCGCAGAGGTAGCAATTCTCAGCCACCTCCCAGTAAACGGTCTTGGGCGTGGTATCGAGCTCGCCGCTTTCGGACTCGTCGATGGCATCGAAAAGCAGCGGGAAGGAATGGCACAGGTTGAAGCAGCGGCGGCAGCCGTGGCAGATATCGAACACCCGCTCCATTTCGGCGAGAAGCGCGGATTCGTCGTAATACTCCGGCGAGCGCCAGCCGATGCTGCGATCGACCGCGCCGTTTGCGGTTTCGGTCATGCCGCTTTTAGACACAGCGCGGAATCAGCATCCGCCTCCGTGGCGGCGGATGCTGATGTTGAACGCGCGGGCGCTTGTTTGCGGGCGTTGAGCGCCCGATGGCTCCGCCAATCAGCCATCCAAGCCGTCGAGCGCCTTTTGGAAGCGGTTGGCGTGGCTGCGCTCGGCCTTGGCCAGCGTTTCGAACCAGTCGGCGATTTCCTCGAAGCCTTCTTCGCGCGCCGTTTTCGCCATGCCGGGGTACATGTCGGTGTACTCGTAGGTTTCGCCGGCAATGGCCGCCGCCAAGTTATCCGCAGTGCCGCCAATGGGCTTGCCGGTGGCGGGATCGCCCGTTGCCTTGAGGTAATCCAAGTGGCCGTGGGCGTGGCCTGTTTCGCCTTCCGCCGTGGAGCGGAACACCGCCGCCACATCGTTGTAGCCTTCCACATCGGCCTTGGCGGCGAAGTAGAGGTAACGGCGGTTCGCCTGCGATTCCCCGGAAAAAGCGTCCTTTAGGTTTTGTTCGGTTCGTGAGTCCTTCAGGGTCATTTTGATCTCCGTTTTAGGGTGTTGAGGAATGGGGCCTGTATTCTAGCATCGGGATGCGCGGGCTCACTGCACTGCGCGGGTTCACCATATATGGGACTTTTCGGGTTCGGCTGTCCTTCGCAGGCGAGGATATTCCATAGGGGTGGGCGTAGCCGCGCGGGCGCTGGCCCTTCGGCCATTGCGTTCCCCTGTTTGCGTGGAGACGCATGAACCCGTCCATGGGGCTCGGCTGGGGCATCCTGCCCCAGACGCTCCCGCGAGGCAGGGGCAAGAAAAGGGCTTTAGCTGGCGCCCCTTGACCGGGAGACGCATGCCGCTTCGAGTCCGCTTTTTTTGCGCGTTCGCGCTGGGGCTAAAATGCGGCTCATGGAGGGCTTGCGCGAATGAGCGGCGAAAAAAACAGCGAAGGCGTACAGGGCCTAGAGCAGGCGCTCAAGGATCTGGAGCGGATCGTGGTCAATCTTGAGAAGGGCGATCTGCCGCTAGCCGAGGCCATCAAGCAGTTCGAGCGCGGCGTGGCGCTCACCCGGCGCTGCCAGACGGTGCTCAAGGAGGCCGAGCAGAAGGTTCAGGTGCTGAGCGAGGGCATGCTCGAGGATGTCGATCCGCAAACGCTCAAAAAGGAGGAAAACGGAGACTCGCTACCCTTCTGCTGATTCGGCAGCCACGGACTCGACCGCTTCCATCACCCTCAGCAGATTGCCGCCCCATATTTTTTCGATCTGCGCCCCGGTGTAGCCGCGCCGCGCCAGCTCCAGCGTCACATTGAAGGTTTCGCCGGCGCTGTCCCATCCCTCGATGCCGCCGCCGCCGTTGAAGTCGGACGAAATCCCCACATGCTCCACGCCGATCAGCCCGACGGCGTAGTCGATGTGGTCAACAAGATGCTTCACTGAGGCGCGCGGCGGCGTACGGGAAATCTCGCTTAAGCGCGAATAGAAAATTTCACGCTGTTGGCTGGACATGCCGGTGAAGTCGCCGCCGTTCATAAGGCTCGCTTCCCGGTACAGCGCGCCCATGGCCGCAGCCTTCTCCGGCGCGACTTGCCGCAGGTAGGCATCGAAGGCCACGATCTGCGCCACGCCGCCGTTGTCCCGCAGCGCCAGGAGCGCCTCGTCGCTCAGGTTGCGCGCATGCGGAAAAACGCCTTTCACCGCCGAGTGCGAAGCGATCACCGGCGCCGCGGACGCTTCGATCGCATCCATCGCCATGGCTTCCGAGGCGTGGGATATATCCACTATCATGCCTAGTTCGTTGGCGCGCCGGACCACCGCGCGGCCGAACTTGCTCAAGCCGCCGTGCTCGGCCCCGGAGTCGCCCAGCCGCAGATTGGGCACGGCGGAATCGCCGATATCGTTGTGGCCGTTGTGGACCAAGCCTAAGTAGCGCGCGCCGGCCGCGTAATGGACATCGAGCAGGCTCGCGTGGCGGCCTATCGAAAAGCCGTTCTCAATGCCGATCAGCGCCACGCGGCGGCCTTCGCCGTGTATGCGGCGCACATCCGCAGCCGTGAGCGCCAGCCCGATCCGGTCGGAGTGGTCGATATCGGTCATCCTGCGGATGGCCGCGTACTTGACGAAGGCATCGGCAATGGCGCGCGCGTAGCCCGCTTCGTTGCGCTCGCGCTGCATTACGAAAACAATGAAGAAGGCCGCATCCAGCCCGCCCTGCTCCATGCCCGGCAGATCGACCTGCTGCCCTGGATGCTTGGCCCGCGCCGGATCGTAAGCCTTCGTGCCGAAGTCCGGCGGGATATCGACATGGGTATCGATAGCGATAACGCGGTCGTGGATGGCGCGGGCGCGTTCCAGAAGTTCCGCCTCGGAATCCGCGCCCGCGGCGCCTATGAGTAATCCCGTCAAAAGAATCGCCGCCGCTCCCGCGCTTGCCTGCCTCATAGCTGGTGCTCAAAATACGCCGAAAACCCTTGCTAAAGAATACCCCACCGCTGGCCGCAAAACCGGCTGCATGCATCCGCATCCCCGATGCCGCATCCGCCGCCTGCCAGCAGGGCAAAAAAAATCCGGCCAAAAGCTATGGCCCGCAATCAATCCGGAAACAGGCATGACCGGCGCGGAGGATTAATTTCGATGCTATAGTGCCGCCACAAATCATTCGAATCATTCGGGAACAGCGATGAAAAGATCCGCCTTTCTTACTTTAGCCCTTTCCTTGCCGCCTATTGCCCTGTTCGCCGCTGGCTCCGCGGCCGCGCAGGAGTCAGGCTCGGCGCAAGCCAGTTCTTCGGCGCCGCTGGAGGAAATCGTGGTGGTGGGTTCGCGCAGGCGCGACCGCTCCGCCGCGGATTCGCCGGTGCCGGTGGATGTGATTGGCGGCGACCAGTTCCGGGCGCACGGCGATTCCGACATGGACGCGCTGCTCGCGGCCATGGTGCCATCGTACAACGTGGCCCAGGAGCCGATCAGCGACGCGGCCACCTTGATCCGCCCGGCCACCTTGCGCTCGCTGCCGCCCGATGCCACGCTGGTGCTGGTCAACGGCAAGCGCCGCCATCGCGCCGCCGTCATCGCGCTGCTGGGCGCGGGCGTTTCCGGCGGCTCGCAGGGCCCCGACCTGTCGGTCATCCCGGCCATTGCGCTGGACCGGCTTGAGGTGCTGCGCGACGGCGCCTCGGCGCAATACGGTTCCGACGCCATCGCCGGAATCATGAATTTCGTGCTTAGGGATAATGCCGAAGGCATGGTTCTGGATGCCAAGTGGGGCACCCATTACGAGGGCGACGGCGATGCCATGACCCTCGCGGGGAACATGGGCCTGCCGCTGGCAGGCTCGGGCTTTTTGAATCTAAGCTTGGAATGGAAGGAAGCCGATCCCACCAGCCGCAGCGTGCAACGCGCCGACGCGCAAGCGTTGATCGATGCCGGCAATACCCATGTGCGGCAGCCGACCGCGCAGATATGGGGGGCGCCGGAAATTTCCGACGACATCAAGTTTTTCGCCAACCTAGGCGCCGAGATGGGGGGGGGGGGCAGCGAATTCTATGCCTTCGGCAACTGGGCCAAGCGCCAAGTGGAAGGCGGCTTCTATTTTCGTAATCCGCACACCCGGGGCGGCGTGTTCCTAGGCCCGATGGTTGACTCGAACGGCAACGTGGTGGATGAGGGCGGCACGCCCACGGTGAAGGTGGCGGACCTGAGCGGCGACGGCACGGGCAACTGCCCGGTGGTGCGGATCGTGAACAACGTGCCGGACAGCGCCGCCTTGGCGCGAATCGCCAGCGACCCCAACTGCTACTCGCTGATCGAAAAGTTCCCGGGCGGCTTCACCCCGCAGTTCGGCGGCAATGTGCATGACGCCAGCGTGGCCGGCGGCATTCGCGGCGAGTGGCGCTACGAGTGGCGCTACGACTTTAGCGTTGTGGCCGGCCGCAGCAATGCGCAGTTCTATCTCTATAACACCGTCAACCCGCAGCTTCTGGGGCAGCGCAACGATATCGACACCTACTACGAAACCGGCGCCTACACCGAAACCGACCGGGTGGTGAACTTCGATTTGTCGCGGCCCTACGACTTCGGCTTCGCCGGCCCCGTCAACGTGGCGCTAGGCGTGGAATGGCGCGACGAGACCTTCAAGATCGAAAGCGGCGAGCCGAACTCCTATTTCATTGATCCCAACCTCGAGTTCGGGCTGGCCTCGCAGGGCTTCGGCGTAGGCTCCAACGGCTTCCCCGGCTTCCAGCCCGGCGATGCCGGGGAAAGCACGATCAGCGCCAAGGCGGCCTATATCGACTTGGAGTCGGACGTGACCGACACGCTGCTGCTGGGCGCCGCGGTGCGCTTCGAGGACTACTCCGAGTACGGCGACACTTTGGACGGCAAGGTGGCGGCGCGCTTGCAGATCAACGACACGTTTGCGGTTCGCGGCGCGGCCAGCACCGGATTCCGGGTGCCCACCGCCGGCCAAGCCAACCTGCGCAACGTCACCACCGAGTTCCAAAGCGGCATGCTGGCGGATATCGCCACGCTGCCGCCCACCAATCCGGTGGCGCAGCAGAAAGGCGCCGTGCCGCTCACGCCCGAGGAGTCGGTGAACCTCACGTTGGGCGCGGTGTTCAATGTGGGCGACCTCGACGTGACGCTTGACTATTACAACATCGAGATTGAGGACCGCATCGCCTTCACCAGCCGCTTCGCGCTCACCGACGCGGATATCCAAGCCCTGCTGGCGGCGGGCGTGACCGACGCCACGAGCTTTTCCTCGGTGCGTTTCTTTTCCAACCAGCAGACCGTGGAGGCCTCAGGCATCGACCTGGTGGCCACCTACCCCTTCGACTTGGGCAGCGGCTCTTCCAACCTCACGGTGGTGGGCAACTGGTCGGACATCGAGCTGACAAAATTCGATCCCGATTTCACCAGCGAGAACCGCAGGCTGCAAATCGAACAAGGCCGACCGGATGTGCGCTTCACGGCCACTTGGACACACCTGCAAGGCCCTTGGCGGTTCATGGCTAGGGCGCGCTACTACGGCGAGTACTACGACGCGCCCACCAACGACGAATCGGTGTCCTTCTATCCGGACACGAGCATCTTGGTCGATGCCGAAGTGGGCTGGGACGTGCGCGAGGACTTCTCGGTGCTGCTGGGCGCGCAGAACCTCTTCGACGAGTACCCGAGCACCAACCCCAACGGCGAAGTGGCGGGCCTCATCTACCCGGAACAGTCCCCGTTCGGCTTCAACGGCGGCTACTACTACGTGCGCGGAACCTGGCGCCCGAGCTTCTAGCCCGCAACGAGCGAGGCCAGCCTTCACCGAGAACTAAGGAGGGGCCCCGCTCCGCGACTCTTCGAGTCTTTGCGCTTCTGCCGCGCGTGCCAGAGGTCGGCCTCGACCTAGCGAGCGCATCGTCAGTCTCCTTGTTGCGTCCGGGATTTCGGCGGGCGGGAATCCGCCTCTGCGGCGCCTTGCATGATCTCCCAGTGAGCTTCCAAACGGCGCCAAGGAATCAGCGCGCCAGCAGGCCATCGCTGAAGCTCGTCGCCGGCGTACGCCACAGCGGTTTCGGCGGCCATCCCGAATTCCCGAAAATGCTCCCGCAATTCAGGCAATTCCAATTTTCTAAATTGGAATTGCCTGAAAAAAACATCTAGCACTTTTTCTTCCAGCCCCCCCCCCCCCCCCCCCGCAGTTCGCGGGGGAAAAGTTCCGCCAGGATCCGCGTCACATGCTCCTGCAACGGCCTTCAATGAGGCCCCCGCAGTTCGCGGGGGAAAAGCTCCTCGCCTGCTGGTTTCAGCACGTGCTCGATGCCCCTTCAATGAGGCCCCCGCAGTTCGCGGGGGAAAAGATGGTTTGCCGCTTAGGACCGCAACCGGCCGCGCCTTCAATGAGGCCCCCGCAGTTCGCGGGGGAAAAGGCGCGACATCGCGCGCGAGCCGCGCATCGGCAAACCTTCAATGAGGCCCCCGCAGTTCGCGGGGGAAAAGCGTTCACGGAGACCGTCCAGCCCCAGCGGACGAATTCCTTCAATGAGGCCCCCGCAGTTCGCGGGGGAAAAGCCGAGGACGCCGCAGCGCGTTCGGGCGGCCGCTCCTTCAATGAGGCCCCCGCAGTTCGCGGGGGAAAAGTCCAGCTCTTGCCGCTCCATGGATCTCCGCGGCTATCCTCCTTCAATGAGGCCCCCGCAGTTCGCGGGGGAAAAGATCGACGACCGCGGGCACCGGAATTCCAATTCGTGCCTTCAATGAGGCCCCCGCAGTTCGCGGGGGAAAAGTCGGCAGAAGGCGCCGCCTATGGCAGTCCTCGCAGCCCCTTCAATGAGGCCCCCGCAGTTCGCGGGGGAAAAGGCCGCCTTCTGTGTGCCTTGGGAGGCTAAGCATGCGGAGTATAACCGCGAGCGGTTGGGCAAATAGAGTATGCGCGCCGTGCGATTGCATTCCACCGCGTGAAGTACGGGCAGTAACCACCTGATTGCTAAAGAACAAGTGCCGCGCGAGCAGTCACCGGGCTTTGGCCCGCCAACCAGGCGCTCGAATCGCTTCGGCGGGCAAGTCACACAATAACAGGTTCGCGCTTGACCGGGGTATAGGATCGCTTGCCCAAAGAGACCACTTTCGGCTCAACGTTATCCGCTCTCCCAAGATCAATCACCACTACGTGATCCTCATCATGGTTAATGATTTTGTCAATTTCCACGATCAGCTCGGCGTAGCGGACACGCGTTAGGCGGCACTGAAAAACGGAAAGCTGGACATGCTCCCCGTAACCATGCATCGTAGTGAATATGGATCGCCAGCGCTTCGGACTGGAAATATCGTAAACCACGAAATACAGTTTCTCGTCGGCAGCCAATCCCATCCTCCCGTATTGCCCGCAGGCGATTTCAACACAATAATCCTTCAGCGGGTAATGAAATTAGGGTAATCGGGAATCTCTTCCAGCAGGAACCGGCCCAGCAGCCGCGCTTGGATTTCCAGCAGCCGCCGGTACTCCACCCGATAACCGAAAAGCGGATGCGTCACCTGCTGGCTCAGCCGCCTCTCAAAGGTAGCGATGAACCGTTTGCGGCCCGCATCGGACAAGTTGACTCCAACGGGCGTGCGGACGAAATCGGCCGACCGGACCTCCCCGTTATTGATCGCGGTGACCACGGCGGAATCGACAATCAGAGGACGGAACGGCTCCATCATATCCAGCGCCAGCGCTGGACGCCCATACCGGGGCTGGTGAAAAAATCCGCGATACGGGTCGAAGCCCGTAGCGGACAACGTAACCACCCAGGTTCGCGTGAGCATGGCATAGCCGAACGACAGCAGCGCGTTGATCGGATCGGTCGGAGGACGGCGGTTGCGGCTGCTCATCTCAAAAAGCTGCGCGTCGCCGCCTTGTTTCAGCATGCCCGTGAAATGCTGGAAGTAGCGAGCGGCGGCGGCGCCTTCAATACCCAGCAACTGGTCCATCTCTTTCATCCGCACCGCTCGCTTGGCCAAGCGGCTCAAGTCGGCCAGCGGGGAACTTGCATCCTCCTCCCGCCGCCAGTTGCGCCGCAGCAAGGTTCGGCAATTTCGTATTTTGGCCTGCACCCAGCCCCGCGCCAGCCTGAGGCAGGCCTTGTCGTCGAAAGACTTGCCGTACTGCGCCGTGCGCAGTTCCACGTTCGCATGCCCCGACCCCACGGTATGCCCGAGAAACCATCCGCCGTACGACTGCCAGGTAACGGGAATATTGCGCCGCATGAGTTCATGCAAAGCGGCCGTGGTGACGGACGCGTTGCCCATGATGACGAGTTGCGAAGTGTCCGCAAGCCGTGCGTAGATCGGCTGCTCGTCATCCTTCGTGATCTCCAGCCGCTGGCCCCTCTTGGCCACCCTGCCCCGATGCGATTGGATGTAAACGGGCAGCGCGCGCGTATGCCGAACGCTTAAGGGGCGGACTTCCTGAGAGGCTTTCCGGAGCCAGTTCACTTCATCCGGCAGGCACACGCCAACCAGCGAACAGCGCGGACACTTGGGGCTGTCCTCCAGCGGAGGCGGAATCCGGCCGTTCACGACAACAGCGCGCAAGCCTTCGATGGATTGCCGGGTTAGCTCGATCAACTCGCGGTCGAACGGAACCCGCACCCGCTCGCGGGAGCCGGCGAAATACAAAACGCCCTCCGAGCACTTGTAGCCATGCTCCGCCAGCAAAAGGCCCTGCGCGCACAGCTGCACACGCTCGGGATCGTACGCATGCCGGCGAACGTGCGGGCGCTTGCCGCGCTTGTAGTCCACCGGGCGGACCTCGCCGCCCTTGCTTTCGAGTAAATCGATTTTCGCGATCAGATTGAGCGTTTGCGACGACAGCTCCACCGACCGCGCGGGCCTCATCTCCTCAAACTCCTCATCCGGCTCCGGCAGCGCGCCGCCCGGCTTGTCCACCCTCCGGTGGACATGCTTGCCCTCCACCGTGTCCGGCGATTTCTCCCACTCCTTCTGCACCCATTCCAGATACGCCAGCCGCGGGCAGTACACGAACTCGTTAAGGATGCGCGCGGGAACCAGCGGCGTGTCCGCGTCGCGCAGATCGGTGCGCAGCGGAAGCGCGGTCTGGACCGGGCCACCGTGAAAAAGCTCATTTTGCTCGCCAGTTTCCGGCATGAGGCGGTGCTAGAGAGAGGAATTAGTGACCATTAGACACCCGATCAGGGCATGGGCGCGACCAATGGAGCCCGGTTTATGGCGATTTCCGTTGGCCGGATGCCAACGCGCAAGCCGGGATTCGACTTGCCGAACAACTGGATTGTGCCTGCAATTTGCGTCAGAATGAGGCACATGAGGATTAGGCGCAAGGGATTGCGGCGGTTCGCGGAAACGGGCGATGCGCGAGGCATCCCCGGACACCTCAAACGCCGTTTGCATCTGCGCCTGAAAGTCTTGGACAACGCCCGGATGCCCGCCGACATGGACTTGCCGGGCTACCGCTTACACCCGCTGCGTGCAAACCGGTCCGGCTATTGGAGCGTTCGTGTCTCCGGGAACTGGCGATTGATCTTCCGTTTTGAGCGTGGCGAAGCAGTGGATGTGGACTTGATCGACTACCACTAGGAGCGAAACAGTGGGCAAAAAAGACATGGACGAGCGCGTAACAATGGCTAACCCCTGCCATCCGGGCGAGGTGATCCGTGACTGCCTCGACTCCGATGATTGCGAGCTTACCGCAGTGGAACTGGCGCGCAAGCTAGGCGTGAGCCGGAGCACGCTCTACCGGGTGCTGCGCAACACGCACCCGGTGACGGCGGTTTTGGCCTTGCGCTTAGAACGCTTGGGCTGGAGCACGGCGCAAGCATGGCTGCGGATGCAAGCCGCGCATGACTTGGCGGAGGCGAAGCGGGCGGAAGCGGCCTGAGCGGGACGGTCTGGCTCAACTCTTTTTCGCAATTGCCATGCGCGCTAGGGCTTTGAACGGCTCATTTCCATATCGCCGCAGCAATTCGCGATTTCATATCGCGCCAATGCCCGGTGAGCGGGAGAGGAACCGAGCCTCCGATTGAGCAAGGCGGTCGAAGGCGTGATTCCTTCAGTCCCGATACTATCTCCGGCACGCCGATCTTTGCTTTGCATCGCACTCCCAGCTCAATATGCGCTGTGACCAAAAAGCCCTAGACCAAAATGTGATCCATAGCCCAAAGCAATCGGCCCAGTTACCGAGGATTCAAATTCAAGTTGAATAGCGAATCCGCAGATGATCGGAGGTTCTGGGCCATTTTGACGCACAAGCTTGAAGTGGCGGAACCGATTCCAGTGCGCCGCAATTCTTTCTGCGTCGGACTCACCTTCAGGCACCGCATCATTTCGCCTACGAATCAGCGGCGAAAGAAGGGTAATCGAGGTGGGATCGGGAAACCTTCTTGCGCCCAACTCGGCACGTATTTGTCCTTCCAACGCATTTTTTCCTTTTGCCTTGAGGTATCTCGGAGGAACGAAAGGCGTAACCGATTGCCATGTGGATGCGGAACACGTAATTCCAGCTACCCTCCGTCCATATACCCCCGGCAGCCGCGCCAAATCTGACAGATCACCTGATGTTGATAAAGCCAGGCGCAATGGTTTCGGTTCCCCTTTGGCGAAAGTCTTTCGTACCGTGCGAACAGCAGCTTGAGCATCGGGACCAAGACTCCCAGGCGCCCATACGAGAATGTGGTCCAAGTGCCCATCGTCATCAAGATCTAATGGGTTGATATGCGCGTGTTGGTGGGGGCCGCTAAGCGGAAGGCGGTTGATGTCGCGTCCTGTAAGCTCGGATGGGGGTGTCCCGTTCCGGGCTGCGATGCCGACGAGGGCACGATGCAGCAGTTCCGCTTGGGGTAAGGTCCTCGTCACCGGTGGCAATGCGCGATCGTTGCGGTTGACATTCGTTAGAGAGAGCAGCATGGCTTCCACCCGTTGCTCGGGTCGGGCCGACGTTCTCGTTTTAGCCGCGCCAACTGAGATGGCATTTGTCGGTCGCCAATAGAGGACGCGTCGGCTTCCGGGCGGCTGGTTCCAGCCATGCGAGCGCAGCCAAGTCGTATCCTTGTGCAAGCAGTCCAGCAGGTCGGCAGGATAGGGTTGTTCAGCTTTGGCCCGTTTGGAAAGCAGGGCTTTGGTCGGCTTCCTTCCCACAGGCAGCGGCAAATCAATGAGGGCTTCTTCGAGACGCGCCGTACGCCAATCCTCGAAATCAGGTGCGCTTTCGGGGGCAAGAAGAGCGATATGCTCAAAACCATGGTCAGGGCGTTGCCCCGCCTGCTCGGGCAAGCAGTTAATCTCTGGCAGCGGCTCGCCATCTCCCATCACTCGTCCTTCAATCCAGCTTTCCGAACGCCCTAGGTAGTTCAACCGCTCGACCAGTAGGCGTAACATGGACAAACCGGCATCCTCCAAAAGCACATTGGGCCAGATTACGATCAATTCCTGGTCTTCAATTTTTGCCCAAGTGTCAAATACGAGCGCTGTTTTTTCGACCTTCGTCTTGCTCTCCAAACTGCCGACAGGCATGTAGTGGCGGCTATGGGCGCTAGCGGCGGGCGGAAGACTGTAGTGGGGTAGCTCGGAGGACAGATTTTCAAATAGCCTGTGAGCCGTGGGCGGTGGGCCAACTCCATCCCAAGCGCCGGATGTGTAGCCGACAGAGATCAGTGCGCGCAGGAGTCGCCATGGCGAAGGAGGCCATTCGATAAGTCCTTCGTTGACATGGTGACCGAATGGGGTAGCGTGGTAACGTCCGGCAAGGAACCGGAAGGCGAGTGACAACGGCATGAATACTACGCGCTGGCGTTCTCTGCATCGCCTGTATTGTCCGCCCCTGCTCCAGCCTGGGCCTTACCCTTCTTGAGATCATCTTTGAACGTCACTTTTGTAATGACCATTTGGTCCTTGCACTTAGTAATGGCAACCTTCACATCTTCCCTCAGGTCTTTCAGTGCGGGAAGTGGCCATCCTTGGGGCACCGTGGCGTGAATGGCTGCTTGCTCCACATGTAGATCGCAAGCGGTTCGCAGACGCATACCTTCGTCGGTCAACGCACGTAGTTTATACAAAGAGAGGAGTACCAGAAGACTTTCTATCGCATCTCCTAATCCGTAACCTCGAACCTGCGCCAGATCCAGATTGACATACAGAGTGATTGATTCAGCCGTGTATTCATCTCTCGCGAACGGGACGTTGCCGAATCCATCTTTGGTGTCGCCCGACGGATTGACATGATCGTTTTTCACACCGCCGGAGGCAGCTACCTGCACATCGTCCGCCTCAATAAAAGCCGACAGAGCACGAGCAACTCTGAGACGCCCCCCCGCCAACTCTTTCTTGGCGAGAAACACGCCATGCAGTAACGAGTTTATATCGTATTTCACGAGCACTTTGGCAAGTTTATGCCGATCAATGGGGCCAGTTTGCGTAACGCCGAGTTCTTCCCTGAGCGCGTCGAAAAAATTCCTGTCTTGACCTTGCAGCAAATAGGGACTATTCAGCCGGTGGGATTCCAGAATCGTGTCGGTGAGGAACCTGTCGTTACAAATTACGCGAACGTGCGAAAGACCTTGGAACTCGTTCTTCACATCATTGGTGGCGGCATCCCAGATAGTCAGTTCGAGACGATTGGCCATGCTCTGAGCCGATTCCACCAAAAGGCCCGTGCCATTTTGGGTCTGAAATGTGGCAGCACCAAGAGAGGGAAATCCGGTAGGTTGAAACCGGCTGCCCTGAAGAGGCTTCAAGGGAATCTTAAACAGCAGACGATTGGCATTTTCGAGGGGTGTCAGATCAACATTCATGGCTACTCCTTACTTGGGTCAAGGCGGCGCAGAAACCTTTTGGCAGTTCCTCGCGTGATTGGAAAAGCTAGTGCCGCAGCCCATAGCCGGGCAGTGTCGGGAGAGGCAGCGCCCGCACGCAATGTGCAGTGGACTCCGGCAGCCCCCAAACGGCGAAAAGCGAGAATAAGCGCCGAAGCGGCATCACCAGCAGAAAGGCGGCGAATTATGGCCGGGTCGGTGCCAATCTTGAGATCAAACCCGGAACGGGTTGTGATGGGCCAAGGAAGCGTACACAAGCGAATCGCTATCCATGCCTCGTCCGGCCAGCGCTCGTCGCAGGTTGAATCTATGGCAGTAGATTGCTCGGCCCACGCTTTGCGGTCCAGAGCCATGAGCGTGCATGCCAGCTTCAATGTTCGGTCAAGATCAATGCTGCCTTCCAACAGCGCCGCAAGGTCCGCGATGCTAGCGGAAGCCCGAGGCGCTGCCTGAAGTGGCAGATAGCGGCCTTCGGCTTCGGTCTCAACCAACCGCCGTGCGACTACTGCACACGCATCATCAAGACCATGGCGACCGTGCATGACCACATCGGGTTGCACGGCGAGGGATGTTCCGCCGCCTGTTCCTGTTGTGGCGAAGCACCAAGGATGCTCACGGTCGAGCGGCAACCAATGACGCCTGACCGAATCGATCGGAACACCGGAATATCGATGAAATCCCCGCGCCTGCAGCGCAAAGGCGAGGCCCAACCGGAACTCTGCCGACCCATCATAACTGGCAGCCACCCAGTCGGGACGCAGTCGAGGTATGGGCTGAATGACAAATCCAGAACCGCGTGCGACAACCTCCTCAACTTCCATCAACCGAAAAAGGACACCTTGCCAAGACTCAGTACTCCGAGGATGCTCAGTAACAGCAAAGAGCGCATCAACTAAGTGCTTCTCCGCGATAGCTAGACGAGCCGCCGCATTCCCGTCGCGTGCTTTCCGGCGAAGGCGGGACAACCACGAATCAATATCTTCAATGCAAGCCAATTCCACCGAAGCCCGATCCACCACATGGAATCGCCCCAATGGCACTGCCAGATTTGATTGTCCGTTACGCTCAATGTAACCGTATCTTTGGAACGCGCTGATACCTCGTGCGATACCGAGCCGCCTCACGGCCCGAGCAAGATCAAGTGGTTCCTGCACGGCTTTGGCACCGACTTGAGCCCTACCTTCAGCGAGCAATCGGCGCAATTCACCGTAGGTCGAGGGTTGCGACCATAACGGCATCCACTGTTCGCCTCTCGCGCTTTCATCATCCGCCGAAGCGCTCGGATACGCCGCGCCGCAGGCGTTAACTACGAACGGTGTAGTAGCACGAGAGGATCTCGACGAACCGAACCGACGGGATGCGCTCGACGTGAAGGCAATGGTGCCTTCAAGCATCATGATGAAGTCCACGGGATTTACCAAACTGTCTGCGCTCGGACCATTCGCATTGTTGGCACCACCGACCGTGCCAGGGAGGAACTGACCGATAGGTCGTCCAGATAGATTTCCTGAAACAGGTGTGCTCCAAAGGGATGCGTGGAACCATGCCGACGCTACTGATCGGGGCTTGCCATCATTACTGTCAAGATCGAAAAGCTCGCCGAGAAGCTTCATAAAGTTGTTCGTGAAATCCAATCGTCCGTCGTTGCCGCCGGTGCCGAGCAATGCGGGATATTTTGGAGTCCCATCGTCTCCCAATACAATCGCGGCATCCATCCACTCTCTACAAGCACCCCGCCAATGCAACCGGAGGCTGGGAATCAAGTCTGCCTTGCACTGTTTAAATTTTAGTTCAGCATCTTTGAGCCGCCGCTTGTAGTTGTTTGATTTTCTAAGCAAGGTCAAAACATTTCTCAGCTTGACACCTCCGCTTCGCTCAGCCTCGTCTCGCTCATCCAGCAGCTTTTTATATTCATCAGCCTCTCTAACGTCCCGGATGCAAACCAAGACGTTGTAATCGTCTTCAAAACTTTTGCGACTTCTGGCCTTCCCCAGCTCATTTTTCTTTCTTTGTTTGGCTTCATTCTTGATATCCCGAACTTCTCTATCGGCTAGCTTCAGCTTTTCGATCTGCGGACGGCTCACTTTGATACCACTCCGGAAGTTCGAGAACCGGCGGCTCTTCGACTGCTCTAAGGGGAACACCGCAGCATCTCTCTCGGAGAAGAAGCCCGATCCCTTATTCCAAGGCGATATGAGCGGGGTCGGCGAGTAATCGTTCAGAAAAAATGCGCACAGTTCTCTGCGGCTCAGCTTCGTCGCCAGCCGGAAATGATCTCCGTCCCACCACCCACGGGCAGCGCGGTCGGCCTGCTCAGCAACCAGCCGCAGGATGCCGAGTGCCTTAAGGTAGTGCGCCAGAGGCGCAGGCGCGCAGCCGTCGAGCTCATGGACGTGAATCATCGGGGAGAGCCCTGCTCAAGGCGGCGCTGCCAAATAGCGGACAGGGGCCGCGGATCATTACGATCATACGCATGCAAAGCCTCGAAGTATCGCTTCGCATCTTCGGGAGATGAGGCCGCAGGGTCAATGACCGGCAACTCCAGCCGGTATAGCAATTCGATTAGAAAGAGGCGAGAGACGCGACCGTTGAAATCCTCAAACGGATGGATGTGCAGCAGGCGACCTTCCGCAAAAGTAAGATTATCGACCAGCCGTTCACGGGGGTTTTCTTTGGATTCCACCAATCGCGCTTCGAGATCCGCAGCATAGTTGCGCATCAGCATGGGCACCCGCCAGTACGGTGGCGCTCTATGCTTGCCGACCTGAACATCCCGAAGACGCCAGCGTCCCGCGATCTTCGGAGTCAAGTCCGCGCAAATGTTGCGGTGGATTTCAAGGGCAAAGTCGTAAAATTGTAGGTCCGCATACTTGCGGTCGAAAATTGTGAGTTCGGCATCGACTACTCGATCCGCAAGCAGAGGTGCGAGCTCGCTATAGCTCAAGACTCCGAGGGAGGTTTCAATGTAGCGCGTTGCTGAATGCGGCGGGCGAGTCGTTCCCGTATCCATGCCTCGTCCACTGGTTCGCCTTCCATTGCCATTGAATTGGCCACGTGGCGGGGAATTGCCTCTAGGTGGCGGCGGCGGCGTTCCTCCAGCGGCAGGCTGCGCCAGTGCTCTATGGCTTTCATCCAAGCTGTGTCCGACATCGCGTTCCTCCTGTTCTTGCAACAGTTTATCCGTACCACTCCGTAAAGACGCACGCTGATCAGCGGAACGCAACAGGGCTTCTAGCCATGCCAGCGTGAACGGCCCAAAACGTTCGACAAGATTCAGCACTCGCTCGGTCCAGCTCCTGCCAGTCCGGGGATTCAAGCCTGCTTCTGAAGGTGCTAAATCAAGAGAGGTGGCTGGAAGATTGTGGAATCTACCATCAGCGGCAGCCAGCGGCAACGGCGGTAAAATATCGCCCTCTCGTACGCCGCGAATGCGCAGCATTCGGTCCTCTGTCTTTTGATCGGCGGGGTTTGCGTGCCAAGTCATGCGCACCTTACCATGGTGGGCACAAACGAGATAGGCGAGCAGATCGAATTCGTCGGCATCAAGATCCAGAATTTCCCGTTCGACGGCGTTGGGCTCAGCAGCATCCTTTTTGCTCAAAAAATCATCGCTTGTACAGGTTCCTAGCATGGCCTCAAACCATTCGCCCCAAGGACCAAGCAATGCCTGATGCTGCGGTTGGTGCCGTTGGAGCACACCGAACAGGCCGAGCGTACTGGCCAGTTCATGGCGGAAACCACGTCGCTGGTCAACGGCATCGATGCGGTACATGTTGCCTGTGCTGCACGGCCAAGCGATGTCGGGTGCCTTGGCGATGTCGTCCCGTGCGGGACGATTGTCGGCCTGAATTGAACCCTGAAATGCAGGATGCGCTTTCCCTAAGTCGTGCCAACGTCCGGCTAAGTGCAACAATCCAGATTTTGATGGCGCGACCTCATATGCAATACGTTCCGCTTCCACGCCAACCAACAGGCCGTGGGTCGCGATGGTTTGCCAGCCTCTAGTAACGCTCAGCGATTCGTCTTCCTCAGCTGCATCAGCGTGGTCTTCGGGCGGGAGTTTGCGCACCTGCCGCTCACCGGGACGCCAGCCATCGCCGTCACGCCTCCAGCAAGGACGGTTAACCCAATTTGCATCCGGCGCCAACTGTAGGGATTTAACCGCCTCGCTGGAACGCGGATCCCAGCCAGAGTCGCAGCGATATCCTCCCGTGCTACTCTGAACAAGCACGGTCTGTCCGGGATAAATGTCGCGTTGCTTGGCCACGCGCCATTCACGCTCCAGCCAATCCCATACCCATGCGCGAAACCCCGGCTTAAAGCGCCCGGAACTCGGCTCGAACAACCAGCTGCGGGCCTTGATGAAGGGCACACTGCAAAGTTCATCTCGTATCGGTTTTATGCTCGGCAGCGGATCGTCTCCGCCTGCCTCAGCCCAGAACACATGCACGTCGCGTTCGTCGCCGGAACGGATGAAGCGGCTGATATCAATGTCCGCTCCTGACAAATCGGGCGATGTATCGAACAACTCATCTAATTCGTGGCGGAGCAGCAAGTGCGTAGGTGTATACGGATAAAGGCGCGGCAGCAAATCCTCGTGCTCTTCCTCATAGCGTTCGAGATGCAACGGTCCAACATCCTGCAATTCACTGAGGGCATCACGCGAAGCACCAAGCACATCTACTGAATAGGGGGCGGATTTCTTGTCGTTATCGTGCTTGAAATCCGCAACGACGACTTGGCCAGCGCCGCCCCATCGCGCGCAACGACCAAACCGTTGGACCAGACTTGGCCAAGGCGCAAGCTCTGTAATCAGAAGAGGAGTCGAAATATCTACCCCAGCTTCAACCACCTGTGTGGAGACGATAATACGATCCGTTGCCATGGCACAGGCTTCGCGATTGAGAAATTCTTTGCGCCATACTTGCCGTTCGACGGGGCGGAATCGACTGTGAATCAAACGAATATCCGTACGGGCATCCTTCAATACCTTGTCTTGCCTAAGCGCTCTCCAAGCCTCGACCGCTCGTTGAACTGTGTTAAGCACAACCAGCGTCGGCCCTTGCCTGCCATGACCACGGTCTTGATGACGTTGAGACACAGTCTGAGCAAGCGTTTTCGCATCGCCAATCTGAATAATCTCCACAGGCTTGACGACATCATCCCATAGATGTCCGGTCCGGCTCTCGGATCCGATACGGTGCGTATTCCGGGCTAGCTCTCCAACCAAATCATTCGTGTCCGGACTCTTCTCCAACCAAGTGCGCTGCAACGTTGCGCTCATCCACCATGTAAAGCAGGGCCGAAGCGACTTTGCGTCAGCTTGATCCTCGTTCCGAAACACCTGTAGCTGAACCGAGGTCGCAAGGCCGACATCCATCAACTGCACTTCGTCCATCACCCACAGGGCATCTTGGTTCAGCAGCCCGAACTCCATGGGCCACCGCGCTCTGGGGCTGGCATAACCGCGGTTCAAAGCGCGGGAGAGCAGCATATCCTGCGTACCAATCAGCACTGCATCGCATTCGGGATACAGATGCCACTGGCCGGCATCTGCGCCACCCATGAGCCGATGAACGCCGACCTTGCCCTCGTGAGCAGCTTCTCCATCCCATAACAAGCCGAGAGATCGAAGCGCCGATTGGACCGCGCCCTCTGTCTGCTCAACAAGCACACGCATCGGCAGACACCAGACCAAACGACGCGGCCAACTATTCTTCTTCTGATGCGCACGATGCCATGCCCAAGTTGCCAACACCCCTAAAGTCTTACCAAAGCCAGTGGGAATACGAATCAGCCGATTGCCGCATTGCACGGGACCAGACAACTCCCGTTGCCAAGGATAGGGGCTCTCGTTGCCGGACAACTCTGAAAAAAACTGGTCGAAGCTGGTCATTTAGGATCCAATTGCCGCGAATCCGATAGCTTGGCTTCACGGCGTGACGCCGCTTTCGTTCCAAGTCCGTTTTTAATCACTGCGGCATTTGTTTCACACGCTTCCGTGCAAGGCGGGCGAATCAGCCGCACTCGATAACCCGACTAATTCTATTCGCCCGATAATTAATTGTCAGCCCAAAGCACAGATGTCGTGTTTTGGGCGAGTGAGGATGCTATGAAGGCCTTGGGTTCGCCCGGTTCCGGTGCATAGGGAGCGTAGCGACCGAAGCACCGGAACCGGGCGGGCGCCGGCCCCGGTCCCCGCCACCCTCATCGGGCGCCTCGACGCGCTTCGGCTTCGGCGATGTCGCGCCGGATCATCCGGTTCCACGGATGGTCCGCCGGCGGTTTGCGGTTGGGCTGGGAAAGCTGGCGCGACTTCGCCTTCCACAAGCCGTCCGCGACCATCCATTGGCGCAGCGTCTCGGCGCTCAGCCGATACCCGTGAACCTCCGTCAACTTCTCACAAGCCAGCGTGGGACCGAAATCCGCATAGCGCTTGCGCGCCCGGTCCATCACCTCCCGGCGAACAGCCGCGTCAATCACGTTGTTCGGCGGCCGCACGCCGCGCCTCGAAACCAACCCCGCCGCTCCATCGCCGCGATACCGCCGAACCAGACGCTGAACCTGGCGAACGCTCATCCCCAACCGCTCGGCAGCTTCACGCTGCCGAAGACGCCTCGCCGCCACCTTGCGAACCACACCCAAGCGGTCAATCTCCTTGCCGCTCATCAACACGTCCTCTCTTCCCAAAACCCGATGCCCCTGCCAAAGCAAAAAACATCTTTGCACTCAAAAAGACGACATCTCTGAATTGCACAAACACGACATTACTGCTTTGCGTTGACAGCTAATCAGTCGCACACTATTCATCGATCCAACGGCCTGCATAATCCGTATCCTCTAAAACGTCCGGCCCCTATAAGCACTGGCCCGCCTACTGGTTGATCAAAAATAATGACCGCATGGGAATGGTACTGCTTTCCGCCGTCGCGTTTGCGCCTCATCTGAGGAAATTCTCTGGCGTGGGGGACTCCCTCAACCAAAGAAACCGGATGCAGCATAAGTTCTCGCGGCCGCGGCAAACCGATATGCTCGCAGGAGTCTTTTACGTTCTCGACCGCCCGATCCCATTTGTCGTCGCCAGCGAAGTGCCGATTTAGAACTACCGGAGTTACGCTCGCCCAAACGCGTGACCCACTTGATCCACCAGTCCAAGTTTCAGAAATAAGATTAAGCGGGGGGCGTTCCCGAGTTTCTTGTTCCACGCCGCACTCAAGCCATTCCCCATCAAACAGCTGGTGTTTATGCGGCAAACCAGTTTCGGAATTGCACAGGATAGACTCAAGACAACGCCCCGCCTCTCGCGGATTTAGTTCGTTGGGCAGTACTAGGGCCATTCCCATAATGCGCCCATCCGAATGCGTTGAGCCAACAAACGGAAGGGGCGCTAACGCCAAGTGCGGCCCGGCAGTGGCTTTGCCATTCGGGGCATGGCCAGTAAACCATTCCGGCGGAGGCTGTTCGCGGCACTCACGCATCAAAAGGCCACGCAGGGCCGCAACAATCTTGAGCGTCGCAGGCAGCGAAATCCTATTGCCTCTAATGCCAAGAACAATGAGGCGTGGGTCAAAGATTGATTGAGGAGCATCCTCCTTGATTTCGGCTCGTAAACGGCAATATCCCTGCCATCGACCGGGAGTCGGTCGGCGAGGTGCTGCTGGTTCGCCCTCTGGAAAACGTTCCTTCAGACTGGCTTTCAATTCTTTGATGTACTTCCTTTGCTCTCGATGATTTCGTTCATAACTTTGGCCATTTCCCTCTTGCTGCGCCGCAGCAAGTCGATTTCTAATGGTGTCAACATCCGGGGAGCGGGCGAGGTACCGAGCCTCCGATTGAGTAAGGCAGTCGAAGGCGTGACCGAAATGCCCTTGCCACCACCGTTCGAATGCCTGTCCGTGTTTTTTTCTGAGTTCATTAAGTTGCTCCTCTAAAGGGCTTAGTTTAGCGGAATAAGCTTTGCCAGTAAGTGCGACTGCGCCTATGACTTTACCTCCCCCTTTTTCGACCCGGCCCCTCAGGTTCGCCAGTGTGCCGCCTTGGCCGATAAAATCATCCACCATCAAGTATTCACGCCCTGAATCTATGCCGCCCTCAAAACAGGCTTGGCGAGCAAGACGTCCGTAACCGTCGGCACCCGTATGGGACACGATATTTTTTTTGCACAACGGCTTCCTCGAATGGTGCTCCGAGCCGTTCGCCCAATAATTTTGCCAAGGCAATAGGAATCGCATTTACACTCTCACGCTCATATGCGTGGGCACAAACCAGTGTCGGGGCTTCCCCACCTTGGCTTGCCGTGCTGATCAGCAACCGCACCCTCTCAACTCCACTATCGCTGACCAGCGTATCAACCAACTTCTTCGCGCTTGCCACGCTACCTGCCTTGGCGGCGGAATATTCAGCATGTTGCTTGGTCGAACTCTCGTTAGCCAGCAATACCGCATCTGGAAAACCTCGCCAAGCGGACCGGGGAGGCAGCCCCATCGCTTTTAGCTGCTCTCGAGCGCTTTTGATTTTTCCTTTCAAGTCGCTAAAGGCAATCCATGCGCTGCGGTTACCATCACGTATCAATTGATCAAGGCGCGTGGGATAAGGAACACGCAGGCGGTGTATGGCAATGCCCTCGGTCGGCTCCCAGACCGCCGCAACCTCGCTGTCTTTCTCGACCCATGCCTGCACGAAGGATGCGGAATGCCCCACATGAGTGATCTTGGATGCTAGGCGCTCCAAGGCGTTCCAGTGGCCATTCAAGTCGGCCTCGCGCCAAGTTAGATACACAAAAGGATTGCGAGGGATCGCAATGGGAAATCCTCGTGGTTGGCGTAATCGATGTTTCGGCACAACCGCAAGCCCCCTGTTTCTTAGTCTCTCCAAATCGTTTTTGGGACTACTCTTCTTGCCGCCGCCATCATCGTTTACGGGCACGAAGCTCGTAGTAACAGTGCGAAATGTCGCCTCCGAGGCAGTAATGGCTGGCGGCGGCAACGCCTCCAGCCAGCGCAGGGCCTCCCCTTCATCCTTATCTTCACCGGTTTCGAACCACGCTGCGGCCATAGCCATGAACACGCGGTCCGGATGCGGTGGCCATTCGGCCTGCCGCTTATTAGCGCCATCCAAAGCGGCCATGTACCATCCGTTAAGGTAACGGATGCCAATGGCTAACATTAGTCTTGCTCCGCTCCGGGCACCCTAGCGAGCTTTTGGCTCTCTAGAACCAGTTCTATCAAGTCTGCCGAAGGTCTCAGCTCAATCACCCCTTTCCATGGCAGGCCAGAAATTCTGGCCTGATCTATCGCTTCTTTGAGCAAACTGAGGGCAGCACTGGAGCCGAGTTCAAATTCGCGGGGCGTTTTCCCAGGATGATCTAAAAGTTGCCATGCATTCCCAGTCTCGGCAAACAATTGGCAGCGAGACCGCAGATCCATATCGGCACGCGCTAGTGTTCCGGCAGCCAGACCTAATGCAGCCAAAGCTGTTCGAGCAACCAAATCAGTTTCGTGATCTGAATCAACAGCATCATTTAGCGGAAATCGCAGACGACGCAATGCGCTTAGCGATAGAACTGTCGTTTGCACGGCTTTGGCAATGGTGAATCCGCCCAGAATTCTAGGTTCTTTGCGCTCTCTACCTTCAGAGTCCATAATCGTCTCGTAGACGATCTGGCGGTTCTGATTTTTTACCAAGTCGAAGTCCGGCATCACATTTCCATGATTGGCTTCGGAAGGCTTACCATCTTTTTTCAGCTTCTTGGGTTTTGATTTTTCCTGCTTGGCGAGCGTTTCATCTAAAGTCCATTCTGGCGCAGTTTTGCTATGTGACTCGCGCTCGTACAAAACTGCTGCTCCAAGCTGAATCTCCGCCGGATCGATCCGGCTAACCGTGTTTTTGCCAGCCACGGCATCGTACCCAACCACCTCCGATACCAAGGCACGCTGAAATTTGGCACCTAGCCCACCACGTGGGCCTGTGGAATCCCATAAGCCGAATACCAGCGCAGTTGGACAAATGCCGAACAGTCCGGTGGCGTTGTGGACATTTGCCGTATCCAGAATGCGGCCCGTTTCCGATTGCCGAAAAATCATCCCATTCAAGAGGCTGTCACGAAACAGCGCATCTGCGGCGCGATGCGGTGCCTCAAGACTGGTCACGGCAAATTTCTTCGGCAATTCGTCCTGATCGAAACGGGTCACCAATAATGGCAATTCCACTTGACCCGTGCGGTGCGCTTCCAGCAAAGCCAATTCCATACGGTTGGCCTGAGATTGCACCGAGTCCAAGAGGACACATTTTCTAATCTTGCCCGTCGAAGAATCCATGCGTTCTTCAGTGGCATACTCGCCGCCTTCGTACGTCGGCGGAAACACTTTGTCGCCCGGACCTCCTGCGGGCTGATAATCAGTAACACAGCGGAATGCCGCAGCAGTGCCCGCCACTGCATTTCGCAAGGTCTCCAGGTCAAGTTTGTTTGGCATCAGCCTCTCCTCTTCGTTTCATGCCGGTTGGGCGCGAGTGAAGTTCCGGTACTTTCCAACCGTGATGCGTTGGCTCCTGTACACCTCGACCACCCCCATATCATGAAGACGGGAACGATTGGGCTGTGGCTTTTGTATCTCAGACAAAGCCAGAAGGGAGCCAACGATTTCCGAGCCCAGATCAATGCTCCAGATCGGCCAAGAAAACTCCGCAGGCTTTGCATCCGGTGCAAATCCGGTTGTCTGTAGGCGCTGCTGGCCAACCGGAGCTGTCGGGAGCAAAGGCAATGCCTCCACGGCAAGGCGGTTGGCACCCCACATAGATTTTATTTTGTCGCCGGACGGATTGTCCCAACGCAACGCATATCGCCGATCCTCCTCGGGGTCCCACCGAAGCCCGAGCTTCTCATCAGAGTAATCCCAAGTATGGAACAATGTCCGGCACAAGTGATGAGCCTTGGTTTCTTTGATTAATTTCTTGATCGTGCCCAGAAAATGCTGGTGTCCTGCCCCGCTCATAGTACGTAGCGCAGTGTCCTGAATGCTCTTCCTATCCCCTGATGTGACCAACTCACATCCGAAAGATGCCACAAAGTCGGCATACCGACGGTCCTGAAGCGAAGCGTTACAGACAGCTTGCCCAGCCACCTGCTTGAAGCATGCTGGGCTGACATTCAGGTTTTTTGCGAAATTGAATTCCGGAGCCGACTTTAGACACAGTGCATTTTCGAGCAATTCGATCAGACTTTGCTTCGAAAGCATTTTTCTTCCAGAAATCGACGGGACCCATGTGCCGGCGCGCATCGTCCAAGTCAGACGCCAATCGCTCTCTCGATTGGAAAGAGTAATTACTCGTAACGCGCCAACTGCTGCCAAGAAACCGAGTGGATTGCTTCCGTCCAAACCAGAAAGCGGCATGCTCCGCCCATTACTGGTCCGCATCGTGCGTTTCCTCCCACTCGCTTCGGCGCCAATCGGCGAGACGCAGCAACGCCTCCAGCCACGCAAGCCCCCACCATCCGTAGCGCCGGGTCAGCCGCCAATAACGGTCCGCAACTCCGGAATCCAATCGCTCAAGCTTTGTCGGGCCGCACCAACTCAGCGTATGGCCATTCAATTCAAACTCTGCGCGCATAGGCGTGTCATCCATAACAACCGGCGCAAACGGACGGCAATGTCCGTGGTGACTGGCCACGAGATGGAGAACCAGATCACGCAATTCTTGGTTTTCCGGCAAGAAGCCCGGCGCGGATTCCGCCATACGCACCGATGTCAGTTCATGGCGACCGCCTTTGGGGTAAGCCGAGTCGTTTTGCGCCCGTTGCCGCGCGGCACGCGTTGTGGGCATGTCTGCGGACTTCGCCAACAATTCCCCCGATACCCAAGGCGATCCGCCTCTCAGCAGAGACTGAAATCGTGGATCGGCTTTCCCGGCATCATGCAGCAGCCCGGCTATAGCGATAGCGTCGGACAGATCGCCAGATAAGCCACAACCGACTGCATGCCGACGCGCGAAACCTTCGACGCCAGAAAGATGGGCGCGAAGGGGCACGGGCTTCCCGTCGCGATACGAGATGCCCGACGAAGAGGCATCGTCCTCATCGCTGAAATCATCGGCTTCGTGAGCAAGCTCCCGCACGCGGTGGCTTCCTGCCAAAATCAAACTCTGATCGCCAACCATTCGGCATGCGCGAACAAGTTTTTCGGTTGTAGAAAACTCGCTTTTCAGTTCCTGCGCAGCTTTAGGCAGCCAAGCCCTGCAAGAAGGCTCATCAGATGTTGCAAGCATTGCCAGAATTGCACGCACATTATCAGCGACTTCATGCGGATCTTCTTCGTAATCGCGTCCGATATTTTCCAAGAGCGAGAGAGTGGGCATCTTGGCGGTTAGCGAATCTGGCCAAGTGCTTACAACCTTCGGATGGAGCCGCAAAATCGGCTTGGCACGGGCAATGCGATGCGTCCGATCACCCACATCCAAAGCTTCACAAGATTCTGCCGTTTCGACCGGCAAGTCGCCAAGCCGACTTGGCGCGCCGGGATGCGTTGTGGGTATTACCACAATATCTCCTGGCCGAATGCTAGCGGGATTGGATGTGATGTTGTCACCGTTCGTTTTGGCGCCGCGCCAGCGAATAACCCGGCGATCGAAAGAGGCAACTGCACGGTCGGGATAATTCTCTTCGGCAACCATGCCCTCCACATCGGCGCTTTGGTCTTCGTTCTTTTCTTCCCCCGCCAGCCATCGCCTGAATAACCCGGACGGCACCGAAAGCGTCTCGGCGCTGCTCGGCGGACACAACCTTAGTGAATCAAGAGCGTGGCCTTGCCTCTCCTCGCTCGACAGATCCAGATCCGCGCGCCAGCAGACCTGCACATCTGGCGCGCCTTCCTGCGGGCCATGCAGAAACACAGCCACATCGGGCGAAGGACACGGCTCCGGAGCGGTCTGAGCCCAACAATCAACATGAGCAGGAAGCATTACGGGAGCATCTGCGGACGGTGCATTGAGATCGGTCAAAGATCCACATTTGGACAACAAACAATCAAGATATGCGATGCCGAAATCCACTTCGGCATTTTCGTCTTGGTTTTCGATAAGCCACTTCCACGTTTTGAATAGGGCATGACCGTAAACTGGATCCGGGTCTCCTGGTTTTGTCTTCCCCTGATCTCCGCGAATAAGGATTTTCCCGCGACTTTCCACATCGCGTCCCATCCGGTTCAGCCGTCCGAACCTTTGCCGCAAGGCATCCAGGCTCGCGCATTCGGTCACGAGGCCGTCAAAATCCAGATCGGCCCCCACTTCCAGAGTTTGCGTGGCGACAACGATGACGGGTTTTTCAAGGTCCCGGCCAGATGACTGATCTGAATAGAGGCCCAAGTCTTTCAATTTTCTCGCCACATCCTCTTTGTCCACCGTCCGCATGCGACCAGTGAGCAAGATAACTTCGATTTCTTCCCCTTCTCCTCTAAGCAAAGCAGTTGTCTTAAGCACGGTTGCAACACGATTCGCGAATACAACAATAGCTCTCAGTCCGTTCTTTCTTGCCAATTCCAGCGCAGATTCCGCCAGTTTTTTGGAAAGGAGCTCTGTCGCATCAGCGCCTTTGGCATTAGTAACCAACTGCAACGCCGCGGGCTTCCGCGCCAACTGTCGTTGTCCGAGGGGGTGATCAGAATCAGTTCCCTGATCGGACAGATCCTTGAATACGTCTTTTGTTCCTAGCGGAGGCGTCGCAGACATTACAACGGGATGAAAGCAACGCCCAAGCGGTTTTTCAGCCCAAGTCCGAAACCGTTGAACACCTTGCAGCGTTTGCAAGAAAGGCTGTGCGCAGTGCGCTTCATCAAGCAAGATAAGGCTGTCATTGGCGATGAGTCCTGCGTGAATTGACCACGTGCCGGCACTGCGTCCATAACCTCGAAACAACAGGCGCGAACCCACTTGATCAACGGTTGATGCAACGATGGTTGGTTGCAAGGGATTGCGAGCCCAAGATTCTGACCGGTACATACCTCCGCGCAGCATATGGACGGCTAGCGGGCGCTCATCCTCAAACCCTATCAGATCGCCGTGAGAAATGCGCCGAAGGTTATCCGCGACCATCCTCAAGGCACCATCGCTGGCTTTTGCGAGCTTATCCGCCAGTTCACGGGCACGCCCATAAGCCTCATCAACGATGATGCGCCGATCAACCACGAAGAAAATTCGGCGTGGCGCGGAAATGGCTTGTCCATTGGCCATCCGGGACGCTTGTGCCGCCAAGGCAAAAACGGCAATGTCCATGCAGGCCGTTTTCCCGGACGCGGTCGGCAAAGCAATAGCATCAGGCCAGCGTGAATATCTCCCATTGTCACTATCTCGCTGCGTTCGCTCTAAAACACGAGCTGCCAATTTTTCTTGCCAATCGAACGGATCTTTACCCCACAACGCTTTGAAAAATTCTGGAAAATCAAAATCGGACATTTAGATCACGCTCAGATATCTCTTTTCTACCCACTACTTTAATTGCCCTATGCCAACCTTATGCTTAGTCACCCTGCCTAACCGTGCGGCGAGAAGCAATGCCACGGGCGCTTGGATCGGCGTGTTGCTCGGCAAAAATCGATTAGCCTGCCGACGTAGCGGCAGCGCGGTTCGCCACGTAGCTCATCAGGCTGGGAATGCCCGCCTCGAAGTCGCCTTCGGCTTCCCAAACGTAGCCCAGCGCGGCCAAGCGCCCCAGCGCGTCGGCGACCAGCGAATGCGAATCGCCGGCGCTGCGCGGCAAAGCCTCGGCGATTATCCCGTGCAGCTTCTCGCGGCTGATTTGCGAAACAGGCCCGGAAGCGGAAGCGTAGGCCCTGCCCACCGCCAAGGCGGCGCTTAAGAGATTGGCATCGTGCAGCTCGTTGTAGCGGTCGCGGTAATAGGCCGCCTGCGCTGTCTGTACTTTCGGCGATGCCAGCCGCACATGCTCGCTTGAAACCGTTTCCGCGACATCCAAAACACCGGTCAGCGCTTCTCCCCATAACTGGAGGAAATACGGATAGCCGTTGCTCTGACCCACCACCTCCTCAAGCGCCGCCGGCTCGAACCCAACATTGCGCTCCTTAAGGGGCTTGGCCAGCGCGTCGACCGATGCCCGCCGGTCGAGCAACCCCACGGGCATGTCTTCGCACCGTCCCCAAAACGTGGCATCCATGGCGCCGAGCCGCGATTTCAACCCGGGCGTTCCTGCAAGCATGAGCAGCAGCGGGCGGTCGCTTTGGCGCATTTTCTGGACCATGTTGAGCAAAATTCGCCCTACCTCAAGATCCAGCACATGCGCTTCGTCCACTGCCAATATCACCGGGCCTGCCTCCAGCCGGTCGATCAGCAGGTCCGGGAGCAGCCGCCTATCGGCGGGATCATCAAACTCAATCCCCAGCCTTGGCATCCCTGCTTCAGAAATCCGCACATCCATCCGCTTGACCGCTTGGATCCGCTCAAGCAAGCGCCTCCCCGGACGGGCGCGCGCAAGATGACGGCATAAGGCCGCTGCGTCCGGAATCTCATCGGGCGTAAGCCTCAGTGCCTGCAGCTTAGGAATATCCTTCACCTTCCGCAGGAACGCTTCCATCAATACGGTTTTTCCGTTGCCCCGCGGGCCATGCAGAATGGCGTTCCAGGCAGGCGCCGCATTGGCTCTCAGGCTATGCTCCAGCGGCGCCAGCCGCTCCAAGGCCGACTCGCGTCCGGCCAGATAGGGCGGCCACCCTCCGTCGCCGGGACGAAAAAGATTGCGCGGAACCGGTTCAGCGGGCATGGCGAGGATTTTAGCCGGGGGAACGACAGCCGCCGGAAAGACGCGCCGAATATCCGCTTGCGCTTGACATGGGCCGCTTGGTCGTGTTCTGCTTGCGTGCGTGTTTGGCTACCTCGTAACTCGTTTTGAGTAGCGACGAAATCCCACTACCTGCCCTGCTGGGCATATTCTCCTTGCTGCTGGCCCTGTCGGCCTTTTTCTCCGGCACCGAAACCGCGCTGATGCGGATCAACCGGTACAAGCTCAAGCATCGCGCCCGCGAGGGGCATCGCGGCGCGCTGCTCGCGGAAAGGCTTTTGGACCGCCCCGACCGGCTGCTCGGCCTCATCCTGTTCGGCAACAACCTGGTCAACTTCTTCGCCGCGTTCATCTGGACGCTGCTGTCGCTGCGCGTGGGCGGCATGATGGGGGCGGTGGCGGGCACTATTCTGCTCACGCTGATCGTGCTGGTTTTCGCCGAGGTCACGCCCAAAACCTGGGCGGCGGCGCGACCGGAGAAACTGGCGCTGATCGCAAGCCGCATCTACTACCCGCTGCAAAAGCTGCTGTGGCCGGCCGTGTGGGCGGTCAACCTGATCGCGGGATTCATGCTGCGCCTGACCGGCGTGCGGCCCGACAAGGACGACGGGCAGGACCTCACCTTGGGGGAGCTTCGCACCCTGGTCACCGAATCCGGCGGCCGCATTCCCAGCCGCCGCCGCCAAATGCTGCTGGCGGTGCTGGAGCTCGAAGCGCTGACCATCGAGGACATCATGACGCCGCGCGGCGAAATCGAAGGCATCGACCTAGAGGAGAAATGGCCGGAAATCGCCCGCCAGCTTCGCGCCAGCAGCCATTCGGTGCTCCCCTGCTTCCGAGGGCAGATCGACAATGTGGCGGGCATGCTGCATGTGCGCAAGCTGTTTCAGGCCAACGGCTCCAACGGCCTCGACCGCAAGCGTTTGGAAGCGTTCCTGGAGGCCCCGCGGTATGTGTACGAGCACACCTCGCTAACGCGCATGTTCTCCGAGTTCGATGCCGGCAGCGGTCGCACCGCGCTGGTGGTGAACGAATACGGCGACATCCAGGGACTGGTGAGCGTGCAGGACCTGTTGCACGAGATTTCCGGGGGCCTGATCGGCGACAGCTCGCAGCTTGCGGAAGACGACGAGGTGCAGCCCGACGGCAATGGCGGCTGGCTGGTGGATGCCGGCGCCAGCATCCGGGCCCTGAACCGGCGCATGAGCTGGCAGCTGCCCACCGACGGCCCGAAAACGCTCAACGGCCTGATCCTCGACAAGCTCGGCACGATTCCCGAGCAAGGCCAGCGCCTGGAACTGGGGGGATTTCCGATGGAGGTGCTGGACACCTCCGAGAACGCGGTCGAGCGGGTGCGCGTCACCCGGGCGGCGCGCGCCGACGCTCCAACAGCCGCCGCCGCATAATGATCCCGGCAGGCGCGCGATGGCCGCGCAGCATGATGGTCCCAGCCGCCGCATGATGGTTCCAGCGGGCACGCAATGGCCGCACGGCGCAATGCGCGGCAGCCGGGCCATGCCGAACAGGCCGAACAGGCCGATTCCGCTTGCCATCCGCCGTCCGCGAGGGCATCCTGCCCTTCAGTCGGCTAAAGCCGAAACCGGGAACTGACCATGCTTGCCATCCTGTCCCCCGCAAAATCGCTGGACTTCGAGTCCCGCTTGCCGCCCGTCCGGCACACGGTGCCCGACTTTCTCGATGATTCGGCGCAACTGGTGGGCCGCCTGCGCGAATTACCGCCGCAGGATTTATCGGAACTCATGGGCATCAGCGACAAGCTGGCGCAGTTGAACGCAGACCGCTACGCGGCTTGGGAAGCGCCTTTCAACCGCCGAAACGCGCGCCCGGCGGTGCTGGCCTTCAACGGCGATGCCTACCAAGGCCTGCGCGCCCATGAGTTCTCCGGGCGCGACCTGGGCTGGGCGCAGCGTCATCTCCGCATCCTGTCCGGACTGCACGGAGTGCTGCGTCCGCTGGATCTGATTCAACCCTACCGCTTGGAGATGTCCACCCCGCTGGGCACACCGGCCGGCTCCGGCCTTTACGACTTCTGGGGCGACCGGCTCACCGGAACCATCCGCGAGGCGGTGCGGGCCAGCGGCACGCCGGTGCTGGTGAACCTGGCCTCGAAAGAGTACTTCAGCGCAGTGGACCTGTCGGCGCTGGATGCGCGGGTCATCACCCCGCGCTTTCTCGATTTCCGCAGCGGCCAGTACCGCTTCGTGAGCTTCCTGGGCAAGCGGGCGCGCGGCATGATGGCGCGCTTCATCATCGAGCGGCGACTGCGCTTCGCCAAGGGCCTTTTGGAATTCTCCGAGGCGGGCTACCGCTACGATCCCGAGCGCTCCACCCGCGACGAGCCCGCCTTCATCCGCGATCCGCTGTAGCCCCTGCAATATCCGCGCCGGAAAGGCGGCGCGGGCGGCGCGCTTCGATTGCGTTTCTCTTCGCCCCTTTGCGGAAGCCGCGGCGAGCGCCGGAAAAGCGGCGAGCGCGGGCTGGCTTGGCTGCGTCGCTCGCCGTCAAGCCAAGACGGCGCGCGCTGCCCGACATGGAGCGCAACGCTATGGGGCGCCGTTCTCCGCATAGCTGGCCATTCGGTGGCTCTCGTCGATGCTTATTACGGCATCGGCATAGGCCGGCATCGTCCGCAGCATGTGGCGCGTCAAGCGCTCGTAATGCCGAATGAAGCGCTTCAGCTCCGCCGGCGACAGGCCGGGCGCCTCCTCGGAACCCGTGGAAGCGTCATCCAAGCCCTCGCGCAGCTTGCGCTCCTGTAGGGCGCGCCACTCGAAGACGCTGTCGAATGAGGGAACGCGCAGCATCACCAGAATATCCAGGCGGTCGAACAATTCCGCATAATCCGTGCGCAGGCGCTCGTTCACCCCTGTGCGCCAAGCGGCATCGCGGTCCTCCGCCGCTTCCAGCTCATTGACGGGGGCGCCGAGCGCTTCCGGCGGCTGCGCCCGCGCCCCCACGCACCAGCCCTCCAACAGCACGACATCCGCCGGCGCGTCCGCTCTCGGCCAATCCCGCTCGGGCGCGCGGTCGTCGGCGGCCTTGTCGAAGGCCGGCACGGCAACCTTCCGGCCGGCGCCGGGACGGGTCAGCGCATCCAATATCCGATGGGCCAGCGCAATATCGTGCGTGCCGGGCACGCCCCTCGTTTCCAGCAGCGGATGCGCGCGGCGGGCGAGCGTGCGGCGCCCCGCCTTGGTGAGATAGAAATCGTCTAGCGACACGCAGGCCGCCGAAAGCCGCAACCGCCGCGCCAGCCACTCCGAGAGAAACCGCGCGAACGTGGTTTTGCCGGACCCCTGCGCGCCGCTCACGCCAACAAGGATCGCTCGCTCCTCCGAGACGCGAAGTCTTCCGATACGCTCGGCAAGCGGCCCTGCAAATGGCAGCGCGGCCCTGGCGTAATCGTCGGGCAGCCGGTGTCGCGCAACGAAATCCTCAGCCCAGCGCATGCCTTGCTTCTCCGCGGCTGTCCGCTGCGGTTTTCAGGCGGCGGGTTGCGCCAGCGCTTCCAGCGCTTCGTCCAACCGCTTCACGCCGACGGTCTTCATGCCCTTTATCGGCTTGCGCGGACGGTTCGCCGCAGGAATCACGGCGCGCTTGAAGCCGAGCTTGGCGGCTTCGCGCAGGCGCTCCTCGCCATAGGGGGCGGGGCGCACTTCGCCGGAAAGCCCGAGTTCCCCGAACAGCACCAAGCCATCGGGCAGCGCCTGGTGGCGGACGCTCGACCATACTGCGGCCGCCACCGCAAGGTCGGCCGCAGTCTCCGATACCCGCAAGCCGCCCACGAAATTCACGAACACGTCGCGGTCGTAGGCCGCCACGCCCGAATG
Source organism: Gammaproteobacteria bacterium (assembly GCA_965213995.1). Lineage (GTDB taxonomy): Bacteria > Pseudomonadota > Gammaproteobacteria > Steroidobacterales > Foliamicaceae > Foliamicus. Next base: position 661,205 of record OZ243929.1, read on the forward strand.
CCGCGCCAGCACCGCCATCAGCATGGCGAGGCGGTTGTGGTCCATGCCGGGGCTGACCCGCCTTGCCATGCCGGCGCCGGCATCGGACACCAGCGCTTGGACTTCCAGCAGCATCGGCCTGCTGCCCTCGTGGCAGGCGGTCACGGCGCTGCCGGGCGCGCCGGACTGGCGACCGGTCAGGAAGATCGCCGAAGGATTGCGAACCTGCTTGAGCCCTGCGGAATCCATCACGAACACGCCCAGCTCGTTGACCGCGCCGAAGCGGTTCTTGACCGACCGCAGCACGCGGAACCGGCTGCCGGATTCGCTCTCGAAATACAGCACCACATCCACCATGTGCTCGAGCATGCGCGGCCCGGCGATCTGGCCCTCCTTGGTGACGTGCCCCACCAGCGTCACCGCCACGCCCCGGGTTTTGGCCAGCCGCACCAGGGCGGCCGTGCATTCGCGCAGCTGAACCGGCGAGCCGGGCGCCGAACCGACCTCGTTCAGGCTCAAGGTCTGCACGGAATCGATAATCAGCCACGCGGGATGCTCCGCCTCGACCGCCGCCAGCACGGCATCCAGCGATGTTTCGGCGATGGCGCGCACCCCGGCCTCGGCAAGTCCGAGCCGCTGCGAACGCAGGGACAGCTGCTCCAGCGATTCCTCGCCGCTCACATAGAGCGTTTGCGCGTTGGCCGGATTGCCGCCGGCCACTTGCAGAAGAATGGTCGATTTGCCGATTCCGGGATCGCCGCCCAGCAACACCACCGATCCTTTCACCAAGCCGCCGCCAAGCACCCGGTCGAACTCGGCCAGCCCTGTGGGCATGCGCTGCCCCGGCTGCGCGGCCACTTCGTTCAAGCGCACCACCTCGGCGGCAGCGGCAGCGGCGGCGGGCTTGCGGGCGCTCCCTGCCGCGCGCGCGGAGGCGGATCCGGCGGGTGCCTCGCGCAGCGTGTTCCAAGCGCCGCAAGCCCCGCACTGCCCCTGCCACTTAAGGCTCTCCGCCCCGCATTCGGTGCAAAAATACAAAGCGCCCTTCACTGCGATAACCGCCGCTTCCACCCCGAAATGCAACACATGCTCTTACGGGATCAGTAGCGGGATGGCCCGTCTGCTTGTCTGGCGGTAGATGCGAAAGTCCGAGTCCAGCGTCAGAATCGAACTGTTTTTTGTGCGTTCGACCAAACTGACCAAGCAGGCATCGGTAAATGACATGGGCACATTGCGGTAACGCCGCATAAGGCTTCTGACGGATGAGGCGCCGTCGCGGGAAGCGAGCGGCGAAGCGATTTCCAGCACGCCGCGCGTCAGGAATTCGACCGGAAGGCTCGCGTCCAGGCCTGCTCGCCGCAACAGGAACGAGGCTTCCGAAAGAACGGAATCGCAGGTCAGCAGCGGCGGGCTGAGCGTCTTGAACTGGGCGGCGGCCCACACATGATGGGCTTCGTCGCGGTCAAGCAAGGCTATCAGCGGCCCGGTGTCAAGAACTACGGTGGGACGCGCCACGAAGGCCATCGGCTATTACAGCTTGTTCGAGGAGTTCTGGATTGGTGGCAAGATCGGCGCGCCCGCTTGCCACGCTCCCTACAAGGCCCTCTGCCAAGTCCGCGCAAGTGGGCGGCGACGGGTGCGGAGCATCAAACAGCGTTCGTTCGAGTATCTCGCGCATGAGGGCGGATCGGCTGATATTGCGGCGGCGAGCCTCGTTCGCCAGCCGCAAAGACAATTCGCGCGGCAACTTCACGGACAGAGCATTCATGGCGTCATGGTATGACAGCCTGCCGCATATCGCAATACGCCAATCCATGCGCGGCCATTCTTATTGGAGCGGGCAACCTTTGAGGTATTTTTTGATTTTGATTTCGCCAGCGTTGGCTCCATAAAGCCCGAGGGCGGCGCGGACTGCGGGACGATCCGGCCATTTTTTCTTTGAAACGCAAGAACATTGTGAAAGGCGCACACTCGGAGGCGTAAATCGTATATTCTTGCGCGCTTCACGCGTTGAACGGTTCCATAACCGGAGTGATTCCCAATACTGCTTCCAGCGCCCGTCGGTGGGTGGAGGAGGTTGCTCGCCTTACGCGGCCCGACCGGGTGCACTGGTGCGACGGCTCCCGGGAGGAATACGACGCGCTCGTAGCCGGGTTGGTGCGCGACGGCGGGCTGATTCCAATCAGCGGCGGGCAGTTCGAGAACTGCTACCTGCACCGCTCCGACCCTTCCGACGTGGCCCGGGTGGAGAACCTCACCTTCGTTTGCACGGCGGAACGCGAGGACGCGGGGCCCAACAACCACTGGATGGCGCCGGACGAAGCGCACCGGCTTCTCGACGGGCTGTTCGAGGGCTGCATGCGGGGCCGAGTGATGCACGTGGTCCCGTACTGCATGGGGCCGATCCACTCGCCGTTGTCGCGTTGCGGAATCGAAGTTACGGACAGCGCCTACGTTGCGGTGAACATGCACCTGATGACGCGCATGGGCGCAGCGGCCCTGAAGCGAATCGAGAGCGAAGGCCGGTTCGTGAAAGGCATGCACTCGACCGGCGAGCTGGATCCCGAACGGCGCTACATCATGCATTTCCCGGAGGATCTGAGCATCCGCAGCTTCGGCTCAGGCTACGGCGGCAACGCGCTTTTGGGCAAGAAATGCCACGCGCTGCGAATCGCAAGCTGGCAGGCGCGCCAGGAGGGCTGGCTGGCGGAGCATATGCTGATTGCGGAGATCGAGAATCCGGCGGGCGAAAAGCGCTACATTGCGGGCGCCTTCCCTTCCGCCTGCGGCAAAACCAACCTGGCCATGCTGATCCCTCCCGAAGGTCTTGCGGGCTGGAAGGTGCGCACGATTGGCGACGATATCGCCTGGCTGCATCTCGGCGACGATGGCGTGATGCGCGCCATCAATCCGGAAGCCGGCTATTTCGGCGTGGTGCCGGGCACCAACCGCCGCACCAACCATAACGCCTTCGAGATGCTCCAAAAGGACGCGATTTTCACCAATGTGGCGCTCACCAGCGATATGGAGCCGTGGTGGGAAGGCCGCAAGTTCGGCGTGCCGGTGCTGAACTGGAAGGGGGAGCCGGCCAAAAGCGGGGAAAAGGCCGCGCATCCCAACTCGCGCTTCACGGTTTCGGCGCGCTGCAATCCTGTTTATTCCCCTATGGCCGAGCACGAGGCCGGCGTGCCCATTTCCGCGCTGATCTTCGGCGGGCGCCGCGCGAGGCTGGCGCCGCTGGTGATGGAAGCGCGCGATTGGGGCCACGGCGTGCTGATGGGCGCCGCCATGGCTTCGGAATCCACTGCGGCATCAAGCGACTCCGGCAAGGGGGTGCGGCGCGACCCCATGGCCATGAAGCCGTTTTGCGGCTACAACTTCGCCGATTACTTCGCGCACTGGCTGAGCTTCGCGCCGCGCAGCGACAAGCTGCCGCGCATTTACCATGTCAACTGGTTCCGCCAGGACGACAGCGGCAACTACCTGTGGCCCGGATTCGGCGAGAATCTGCGGGTGCTGCAATGGATCCTCGACCGCTGCGGCGGGCGGGCGGATGCGCGCGAAACGCCGGTCGGCAATGTGCCGCGGCCCGAGGATCTGAACCTGAAGGGGCTGAATATCAGCCGCGAGGCCCTTAACAGCATTCTGGCCGTTGATATCGCCGGCTGGCGCGAGGAAATGGCAAGCATCGCGCAATACCTGGCGCAATATGGCGAACGCCTTCCCAAGGCGCTCCTAAACGAGCATGCCCGCGTAGCCCGCGCCCTCGGCTAATCGCTTGCGCCGCGGCGCGCATGGGTCGGCGCGCATTTCAGCAGAACGCCTGCCTCGCCAGCCGGCAGGCCGGCATGCCGAGCCAGCGCGCGCCGCCAGCCCCCTGCGCCCGGCTGACCAGCGTAAAGGCCTGCCATGTGGCATGTAATCGCGCCCAAAGACCCGCCGGCTTGGCTCTCATGGCAGGCGTATTCCACCATGGCCCGCAGCGCATGCTCGCGACCGGGACATCTCGCGCCCGGGGCCGAAAGTTCCGCCAGCAGCCAAGGGTTGGCGTAGGCCGCGCGGCCGAGCATCACGCCATCGACCTTCCTCAGATGCGCGGACACTTCCGCAGCGCTGGAAATGCCGCCGTTCAAAACGATGCGCAATCCCGGCAGTTCCTGCTTAAGCCGGTAAACCACATCGTAGCGCAGCGGCGGCACGTTGCGGTTCTCCTTGGGCGACAGCCCCTCCAGCACCGCGATGCGCGCATGCACCGCCAAAGCGGCAGCGCCTGCCTCCTGCATGGCCCGCGCGAATGCCAGCAACGGCTCGAAGCCGGACCGATGGCTGGTGCCGATGCGGGTCTTGACCGTTACGGGTCGCCCCGCTGAGCGTTCACGCATTGCGCCCACGCATTCCGCTACAAGCTCCGGCTCGTGCATGAGGCAGGCGCCGAAGCGTCCGGCCCGCACCCGCGGGCTGGGGCAGCCCACGTTCAGGTTGATCTCGTCGAACCCCGCGCCGGCAGCCAGCGCGGTTGCCCGCGCCAGCACTTCGGGGTCGCTGCCGCCTAATTGCAGCGCCAGCGGGCGCTCCGCGGAATGATGCCTGAGGAAGCGGTCGTCGCGCGCATGCAAAACGGCCTGGGCGTGGACCATTTCCGTGTACAGGCCCGCGTCCGGCGCCAGCAGCCGATGAAAATAGCGGCAGTGCCGGTCGGTGCGCTGCATCATGGGCGCCACCGACACGCGGCAAGCGGCAGGAAAACGTTCCGTTTCGCTCAAATATCCTCCACGGTGGCATCCACCAGAAAGCGCACCACCTCGCGCAGGGCTTCCTGTTCGCTCGCGCCCGCTTCCCGCGCCTTTCTGTAGGCGGCCAATTGCATGCTGGCGCTGGTGCCGCGCTCGAGGATGGCCCGGGCATGTTCGATCTCGGCCATGCAATCGAAGTACTCGGCATCCTGCCGGACCATTGCGATCAGCTCATCCACCAACTCGCCAAACGGCGCCATGCTGCCCTTGCCGAAATCCAGGAGGCGGTCGGTGGCGCCGTAGCGCATCGACCGCCAGCGGTTCTCCTCCAAAAGGAGCAGGTTGTAGCTGCGCCAGCGGCTGTTGCTGATCCGCAGCCGCCAAAGCATGCGGATCAGGCATACGCAAAACGCCGTCAGGCAAACGGTGTCCTCGGCAAAGGTGCAAAGATCGAAGATGCGCGTTTCCAGCGTGGGAAAGCGGGCGCTGGGGCGCACGTCCCACCAGATCATCGAGGCATCCTCGATCACGCGGGCGCGCACCAGCGTGTCGATATGGCGCTGGTAGTCGCTCCAGCTGCTGAATTCCTCGGGAAAGCCGGTGCGCGGCAAGCCGGAGAAGATCGTCAGGCGGAAGCTGTTGAGCCCCGTTTCGTCGCCCTCCCAAAACGGCGAGGACACGCTCAGCGCCAGCAAATGGGGCAGGAAATAGCGGAACTGGTTCATCAGATCCACCCGCAGGTCCTTGTCTTCGATCCCAACATGAACGTGCATGCCGCAAATCAGCATGCGCCGGGCGGTGGCCTGCATTTCCTTTTGCAGGGCCACATAGCGCTGCGAAGGGGTTTGCTTCTGGTCGCGCCACAAGGCCGAGGGGTGCGTGGACGCCGCGATGATGCGCATTCCGAACTGCTCAGCCACGGCGTTGATCTCGCGCCGCTGCCGGGTCAGTTCGCGGCGCACTTCGGCGACGCTCCCGCACACTTTGGTGGCCGTCTCCACCTGCGCGCGCATCAACTCGTTAACGACCTGCCCGGTCACCTGCTCCTGGCAGGCGGGCATGAAGCCGTCAGGCGGATCCACCGACAGCTCGAGGGTTTCGGCATTAACGAGGAGGTATTCCTCTTCCACGCCCAGCGTGAAGCTAGGCTGCTCGCTCAGCAGGCTCATAGGGACAGCCCCCCCGTCCGGCAACCCGCCCATTTTAGTGCCGCCGCCTTCTCCTAGGGGAAGCGCGCCCCCTCGCAATTGGTACAATCGGGCGGGAGCGCTCGATGGGTGTATCAATGAATGCAGAGTCCGGCAGCTGCGGCGGGCGGATCGCGACCGATGTTGGAGGAACATTCACGGATGTGTTCCATATCCACAACGGGCGCGCCGCATCCATCAAGCGCCGCAGCACGCCCGGGCGATTCGAGAAAGGCATCGCCGATGCGCTCGCCGCCGGAGGCGTTGACCTCGCGGGCATCGGCTTTTTCGCCCACGGCTCCACGGTCGTCATCAATGCCCTCACCGAGCGCAAAGGCGCCAAGACGGGGCTGATCACAACCCGCGGCTTTAGGGACGTGCTGGAAATCGCCAGGGGCAACACGCCGGATATCTTCAACGCCTACTACCGCAAGCCGCCGCCTTTCGTGCCCCGTTACTTGCGCCGGGAAGTGGCCGAGCGCATGGATCACCGCGGCGAGGTGGTCGTTCCCCTCAACGAGAACGAGTTGATTTCGGCTGCCCGCCGGCTCGCGCAGGACGGCGCAACCGCCATTGCGGTTTGCTTCCTGCATGCCTATGCGAATCCGGCCCACGAGCGGCAGGCGCATGAAATCATCGCCGCCGCCTTGCCGGATCTCGAGGTGATCGCGTCCCACCAGGTGTGCTTGCAGTGGCGCGAGTACGAACGCACCAGCACCACGGTTCTGTCCGCATACGTTCTTCCTCCCGTGCGCGCATACCTGAACGGGCTGCAAAGCGACCTCTCCGGCGCCGGACTTAAGTCCGATATGCTCGTCATGCAATCGAACGGCGGAATGGTGGCGCCTAAAGCCGCGGCGGCCAACCCCATCAGCCTGGTCGAATCCGGGCCTGCCGCAGGTGTGCTGGGCGCGGCGGCCTACGGCCGGAAAATCGGCGAGCGCAATCTCATCACCTTGGATATTGGCGGAACAACCGCCAAATGCTCCCTGATCCGCGAAGGCGTCGCCCTTGTAGCCAAGGAATACCAGATCGAGAAAACCCCGGCCAGCGCCGGTTATCCAATCAGCACGCCCGTGGTCGATATCGTGGAGATCGGCAATGGCGGCGGCAGCATCGCATGGCTGGACCCGGCTGGCAGCCTGCGGGTGGGCCCGCAAAGCGCCGGCGCGGAACCGGGCCCCGTGGCTTACGGACGAGGCGGCTTGCAGCCCACCACCACGGACGCGCACCTCTTGCTGGGCCGCATCGATCCGCGCAAGCTCGCGGGCGGCGACGGCCCTCCCGATCTGCCCGCCGTGGGCAAGGCGTTTTCCGCCTTGGCCGAGCCTCTTGGCGTGGACGCGCTCGACGTGGCGCTGGGCACCGTCCGCATCGCCAACGCCAACATGGTGAACGCCCTGAAACTGGTGTCCGTCAATCGCGGCCACGACCCGAGGGATTTCACCCTGATTGCGTTCGGCGGCGGCGCGGGCCTGCATGCCGCGTCGCTGGCCCGGGAACTGGAAATCGGCAAAGTGGTGATCCCTCCGCACAGCGCCGTGTTCTCGGCTTGGGCCATGCTGGCGCTGGATCCGCGCCAAGACCGCATTATGACTTCCATGCGCCGCCTCGATGCCGATTGCATGCCTTGGATCGTTGATACTTTCGCCAGCATGGAGCGCGATGCCCGGCGGGAATTCTCGGACAACGCGGCCATGCCGGGCGAGATTGCCTGCCTGCGCTTGCTGGACGTTCGGTATCACGGACAGGAGCACAGCGTGGAGGTGCCATTCGATCCTGCCCGGGACGATTTCGAGCAATTGCTGGATAGGTTCCACTCGGTTCACAAGCGCGAGTTTTCCTTCCGGCTCGACAATCCCGCCGAGATTGTTAATTTTCATCTGGCTGTTATCAGCCGAACGCCGGACGCCGCCCCGGAGCCCGAGGGCAACGCCACCGGCGGCGATGCGCCGATCGCGGCGATTGGAAGCCGGGCTGTGCATTTCGACGGGCACGGCGAGCTGCAAGCCGAGGTATTCGAAAGGTCCGCGCTTTCCGCCGGGGGGGAAATCCATGGCCCGGCAGTCATCGAGGAGCCCGATTCAGTGATTCTGGCGCCGCCGGGCACGTCCGCATCCGTTGATGCCTGGGGCGGGCTTCATTTGCGCTTGCGCGCAGCCTGACCGCGCCCGAAAGCAGAAGAATATGGGCCAGGCCATCTTCACTCGCGAAATCATCAAGGGCGCGCTGAACGCGATCGGCGAGGAGATGTTCGCGGCGCAAAAACGCACCAGCATGAGCCCTGTCATCTACGAAACCCTGGATTTCGGCATTGGCATCACCGATGCCGAAGGGCGGCTGCTTACCCAGGGCATGGGCATACCGGGCTTCGTGGGCGCCCTTGACGGCGCCGTGCGCGACGTGCTCGGCAAGTTCGGCGGCGACGGCGTTCATGCCGACGATATCTTCATCACCAACGATCCGTATGGCGGCGGTGGCACCCACCTGTCGGACGTGACCTTGCTCAAGCCGGTATTCTTCGAGGAACGCCTGGTTGCCTGGATGGCGAACAAGGCGCACTGGACCGAGCTGGGCGGCGCCAATCCCGGCAGCTTCAGCACCACCACCACCGATATCTTCCAGGAAGGACTTCAGTTCCCGGTGGTCAAGCTCTGCCGCCGGGGAGCGGTCAATACGGGCCTCACCGACATGCTGCGCGCCAATGTGCGGCTGCCCGACATGACGCTGGGCGACCTTTGGTCCGGTATCGCGGCGCTTCGGGTGGGCGAGCGAAGGCTGGCCGCGCTGCTGGAAAAATACGGCCGCGACACCACGCTGCGGGCGGCGGAAGCGCTGCTCGACCACGGCGAGCAGATGGTGCGGGAGGCTTTCGCCCGTTTGCCCAAGGGCCGATTCTCGGCACGGGACCGCATTGATAGCGACGGGCTAGGCAACGGCCCTTTCGACGTGGCGGTGGAAATCCGCATCGACGATTCGCGGTTCACCGCCGATTTCAGCGGAACCGCCGAAGCGGCGCCCGGGCCCATCAACTGCACCCGCCCCGCTTTGATATCGGCGGCCCGGGAAGTTTTCATGGGCATCGCGGGCGCGGGCATCTCCGCGAACGACGGCTGTTTCCGCGCGCTTTCCGTGATTTGTCCCGAGAACACGGTGCTGACAGCCACGCGGCCCGCGCCCACCTCGTCGTATTTCGAGGCCATGGTGGCGGCGGCGGACGTGATGCGCCAGGCGCTTGCGCCCGCCATGCCGGGCCGCTTGACGGCGGGGCAGTTCGGCTCGGTGTGCTCGATGGTGCTGTCCGGAAACAGTCCGGACGGAGGCGAGCCTTATATTCTGGTGCAGCCGCTGGTGGGCGGATGGGGCGCGGGCGCTAACAAGGACGGCGAAAACGCCCAGTTCTGCGTCGGCAACGGCGAGACCTCGAATATTCCCGTGGAGATCCAGGAAGCCCGCTACGGAGTGCGGGTGAACGAATACGCCTTGCACGCTGCCGATGCCGGCGCGGGCAAATTCCGCGGCGGCCTTGGCGCTGTGCTGGAATACGAAATCAGCGGCGAGGGCGCCGAGATTTCAACATTTTTCGGCCGCGGCGCAACGCCGCCCGCCGCCATTGCCGGAGGGCTGCCGGGCTCGGTCAATTACGCCGTGGTCCTATCCGACGGCAAGGAATCCGAGCCGCTCACCATGTCGAGCCGGGTGGCGCTCAAGCCTGGCGACCGCGTGCGTCTGCACACGGCCACCGGCGCCGGTTGGGGCCACCCAAAGCGACGATCCGCTCAAGCCTTGGCCGACGACCTGCGCGACGGCTATGTCTCACCCGCTCAGGCAAGGCGCGATTTCAACAGCCCCGGCCCTTAGCCCGCGCGGCAATCCGACCGCAAGCCCTGTTATCATCAATCGGCTAAAAGCGAGCGCCGGAAAGCATTCGATTCGGCATTGGCGCTTACAAACTTGCAAACTGAATACCGGAGACAACCTATGAAGCGGATCAGCACAACCTTCAAGCTGGCGGCAGGAGGAATCGCGCTGGCACTGGTCCTGGAGCCCGGGCTGGCCCAGCAGACCCTCGAGGAGATCGTGGTCACGGCGCGCAAGCGCTCGGAAAGCCTTCAGGAAATCCCCGAATCCGTCACCGTGATTGATGCCGGCCTTGTGGAGGCGGCGCGAATCAACAATATCAAGGATTTCTCGGCGCTGGTGCCCAACCTTCACGTTTCGACCAACTTCCGGCAAGGATTGAGCTTTGTAACGATCCGCGGGCTGATTACTCCGCAGGTGGGCGAGGCGCCGATCGCCTTCGTGGTGGATGGCGTCACCGTGCCCAATCTCGAATTCATCAACCAGGACCTCGACCAGATCGAGCGCATCGAGGTGCTGCGCGGCCCGCAAGGCGCGCTGTACGGCAAGAACGCCATTGGCGGCGCCATCAATATCATCACCAAGCAGCCCGGCGAGGAGATCGAAGGGTATGTGGATCTGTCCCTCGCCGAAGGCAATGACCGGCGCATCGCGGCTTCCATCGGAGGACCGCTGGCGGGCAGCTCGGTCCGCTTCCGGCTGTCCGCCGACTACCGGGATTTCGATGGGCTGATCACCAACGACTTCCTTGACGAGAAAGCGGATTATGTCGATGGCGCCTTCGGCGTGCGGGGCCTGCTCGCGGCGGATATCGACGAGGCCTCAAGCCTTGTACTGCATGGCCGCTATAGCGCCGCCACCCAAGGAACGAATTACATGTCCTTCATCACCTTGGAGCAATTGAATGATTTTTCCATCGGGCCAAACATGAACGCGGTGGGAATCGACGAGCAGGAAATCTGGACGGTATCGGCGAAATACGACCGGGAGCTGCCGGGAGGCGGCCTGCTCACCGCCATAGCCGGGTTGAACCACTCGCGCGACGACCAGTTCTCGGATGCGGATTTCACCAGCCTGCCCGCCGGCGATGCCAATTTCGACTTCCCGAGCACTCAGATCAACCTGATCGAAGAGGATTCCCTCAACCTGGAAGCGCGAATCAGTTCGCCCGACGATGCGCGGCTGCGCTGGCTGGCCGGCGCGTTCTTCGAGACCCGCGACCGCATCGTTCAGTTCGACCAGATCTTTGACGATCCGGGCACCGCCCGCGTGACCCTCGCCGATGCCAAGCCGCTGCTCGTTAACAGCAACGACCATGATCCGGATGATCTGTTCGTTAGCGTGTTTCCCACCGACGGCGAACGAACCAGCCAAGACACCTCCGCCTTCGCGTTTTTCGGGCAAGTGAACTACGACCTGTCGGATGCCTTGGAGGTAACGCTGGCGCTGCGCTACGACGAGGAGGAGCGCAAGGCGATCGACGAGCGGGTTCGCTTCACGGAGGACTCCAGGGTGGAGGACACGTTCAGCGAATTGCAGCCGAAGGTGTCCGCCGCCTGGTCGATCGCGGACAACGCGCTGGCGTCGTTCACTTGGTCGCGCGGCTTCCGGTCCGGCGGATTCAACGAATACGCCCCCACTGTCACGCGCTTCTACGGGAAGGAGGTGTCCGACACCTTCGAGGCGGGCGTGAAGACCTCGTGGCTGGATGACCGCCTGACATTGAACGGGGCGGCTTTCTACATCACCCAGGACAATGCCCAATTCACGCGCTTCAACTCCACCACCTTCACGCTGGAAAACCTGAATGTGGAGGAAGTGGAAATCAGCGGATTCGAGGCCGAACTGCTCCTGCGCGCCACCGACACCCTCGACTTCCGGTTCGGCTTCGGCGTGATCGACAACGAAATCACCAAAAATAGCGGCACCGACCCGAACACGGGGCTCGATTTGGCCCAAACGGTGGGCAACACGATGCCGTACGTGTCCGACTACAACTTCACGGCGAGCGTCGATTTCAACCAGCCTCTGGCGAATGGCCGGTGGCTGCGCGCGCGGCTTGCCGGGAACGCCATGGGGCCGCGGTCGTTCGATATCTTCAATAATTTGACCGGCGAATCCGATTCGCACTTTTTCGCCGATGCCAGCATCGGGCTGCACAGCGACGACTGGACGGTTTCGCTGTATGCCAGCAACCTCACGGACGAGGACGCCGCGGAAACGGTATTTTTCTACAATCCGCTGATCCGGTTTCCGAATCAGCCCCGGCAGGCCGGCATTCGCGCACGCTATATGTTCTAGCCCTGTCCGTCCAGCTTGGTTCCCTCGCCCTTTGCTTGCCCCCGCCTCGCGGGAGACGCATGAACCCGTCCTCCTGCTTCCCCAAGTGGCTGTTGGCATCCCTGCCGCGCGGCGGTGCCGGAATAACGTCCGGGGCCGACCTCCTGTCGGCCCGCTCGCATCTGGCAAAGGCATGCTTTGCCTCGCTGCGCTGCGCGCAGCGACCGATGCTCGCCCTGCCCCAGACGCTCCCGCGAGGCGGGGACGAACGCAGGGCTTTAGCGGGCGCCGCTCCCTTAGCCCGCATATTGCACCAAGCCGCTTGCTGCCTTCCTGTTTTTGCCGATTAGTCAATGGCTTATGCCCGGAATACCTGCTTCCCGCCTAGTGCGAAACGCGCATGCCGCATTCCCGCTGGTCTTTTACTTGCTCGCACGCATAGGCTCGCCAACATGAGTCCTTTCTCCGCCCCTTTCCCGCAGGAGTGTCGGCGGCAGGACAGCCGCCGCCAAGCCCCATGGACGGGTTCATGCGTCTCCTGCGGGAAAGGGGCGGAGAAAGGACGGGGAAAGCACGCTCCGAACCAAGCGGAAGCAGGTGCAATATGCGGGCTAGGAGTCCACAGGGATGCGCTTGCCGGCATCTTTAAGAAAGCATGAAGGCAAAGTAATTGAACGGTTGGTGCGGAGAAGCGGCTTGAAAACGGACGATTATTCGCGCAACCGCGTTCCCGACAGCGCAACCGTCGGCGGCTTCCGCATCGCGGTGGTGGTGTTCGGAATCGGCGTGACCCTGCCGGTTTTCTTCGTCGGCTCCGAGCTGGCCGCCGGGCTTGGCTTGCGGGCGGCGGCGCGGGCCATGGCGGGCGGCTGCGCCCTGGTGGCGGCGTTGATGATCGTCACCTCCGTTATCGGCGCCCGGACCCGCCTTTCCACCTACATGCTGATTCAGTTCGCCTTCGGCGCCACCGGCGTGCGCTGCGTCAATATTCTTCTCGCCGTCACGTATGTGGGCTATTTCGCGGCCACCGGCGATATATTCGGCCAAGCGATCCGGGAGGCGCTGCTGGAGTTCTACGCTCTGGATATTCCGCGTCCGGTCTGCGCGGCGGCGGGCTGCGCGGCCATGACGCTTACGGCCATGTACGGATTCAGATTGATCGAGAAATTTTCCCGATGGACGGTTCCGGCGCTGGCCCTGTTCATGGGCTACGTGGTTTACCTCGTGGCGCGGCAAACCGATTTCCAAACCGTCCTGGGCGCCGTCGGGAGCGGCGGAATATCCTTCGGGATGGCGGTTTCCACAGTGATCGGCACGAATATCCTGATGGCCGTCTCAGGGCCGGATCTGACCCGCTACGCGCGCACCGAATGGGAAGGGGTCAAATCGGTTTCCGGGCTGGCAGTAGGCTATCCGCTGATTATGCTGGCCTCGGCGATTCCCACCTTGGCGCTCGGCGAAACCGATATCATGCGAATCATGATCGGGCTGGGCATCGCCATTCCGGCGCTGTTTATTCTGGTGTTCTCGACTTGGACCACCAACACGGTCAATCTCTATTCGGCAGTGCTCACTCTGGCCGCCTCGTTCGGCAGAGTGTCCGATCAGCGCCTCGCCATTGGCGCGAGCGTTCTCGGCACGGGTGCCGCAGTAATGGGCATCATGGATTTCTTCCTTCCCTTCGTGCTCTTCATCGGCATCGCGGCAACGCCCATTGCCGGCGTTTATATTGCCGATTACTTCATTGTGAATCGGCGGCGCTACGAGCTGGCCGACCTGCCGGCCCGGCCGCGAATCGGCTACGCGGCGATTGCCGCCTGGCTTGGCGGATCGGCGATTTCCTTTATTTCCAGCGAACAATACATCACCCTGTCCGCCGTTCCCGCGCTTGACGGCCTGATAACCGCGTTCGCGCTTTACCTGGCCCTGCATGCCGCCGCAGCCAAATTCCGCTCGCGGCCCTGAAACAAAAGAGGACATCTGTGCTTTGCGTTGACACGGTGAGGCACAGCGTATCCGAATACGTGAATGGCAATATCCACATCAACGGGATCAAGTCCTTCTGGTCGATGCTGAAACGGGCGCATAAGGAAACATTCCACAAGATGAGCCCTAAGCATCTTGACAGGTATGCACAGGAATTCGCCGGAAGGCATAATCCGCAGAATCTGGATACTATGGATATCATTGAATCGGTGATGCACGGAACGGAGCATAAGCGGCTCAAGCACGATAGCCTGATAGCGGATAATGGGCTGCCGAGCTTGGCAAGGGCGGCATGAAGAGGAAGCCGGCAAGGAAAAACGGCAAGGCGGGAATTGCTGGAATCCCTCCGTCGGACCACCAGCCGAGCAAAGCCGATCTGGAGGAGGATATGAGCATTGCAATGCCGTTCGATAAAGCCGTGGAAATGCTGGCCAGGCCGGCGAAGAGGCGGCGATGAGCAGGAAATTGCTGATTGGAGTATTGGCCGGCGTGTCGATGGCGCTGACGGCGGATGAGGAGCCAGTCGAGTCCGGGGAGCAGCAAGTGTGGATTTGCGGCGACGAGATCCGGCTCAAGGAAGGAATCCTCATGGTGGATGATGACGGCCGGCCGAATCATAAGGCCGGATCAGTAACATTGTTCGGAAGGGAATACCCGGCGGTTTTCCATCAATCAGGGCTAACACTCTCGTGGCTTTTCGGCGACGAGGTCTGGAAACTTCTCTCAGAGGAACATGAGAAATTCCCTGGATTTGCCCTTGAAGCTTATTTAGATGCGGCCGTCCAAAGTTCAATGCCCGGCCATTACCGGATTGATATAAAACCGGGCCCTGTTTCAGGGGCGTTCGGGGGGTATTACGATTTCACTGATGCCGAGGAAGAAGAATCGGTTGCGTCCTCGCAAACGCTAGCTTGCAAGAGGGAAGAACGAGAATAAAAGCCAATGCCGAATCAATTTCTTAGGGAATTGCATACTTAATTTCACGTACGAAACCTGCTAATCCTTCATCTTCGACAGGGCCGTCGGCGCTAAATAGGATAGCATTGCAGACATGGTTGCCCCCCCCCCCCCCCCCGAAATTTCAGCAGCGGAACGATATGGACCGGCGACAACTTGCCGATCATGCGGGGAATGAACTCCGCATCGGTCGATCTGATCTACCTTGATCCGCCATTCAACTCCAAGGCCAATTACGCCGCTCCGATAGGCAGCGAGGCCGCCGGAGCGGAGTTCAAGGACACTTGGACTTTATCGGATGTCGATATCGCATGGCTTGACCTGATCGAGGCCAAGCATCCGGCATTGAACCGGGTTATCCATGCGGCGCCGGGCAATTCCGACAAGTCCTATCTGATCTACATGGCCGTGCGGCTGCTGGAAATGAAGCGGCTGCTGAAGGACACGGGCAGCATCTACCTGCATTGCGATCCCACCATGAGCCATTACCTCAAGCTCGTCATGGATGCGGTGTTCGGGCGCAAGGCGTTCAGGAACGAGATCGTGTGGTGCTACACCGGCCCCTCCAATACGAAGCGGTATTTTCCTCGCAAGCACGACACGCTTCTATTTTTCGGGGGAACAAACTGCGTTTTCAATCCGGATGCGGTCCGCCGGCCATATGTGGCGGAGTACACGGCAGCACGGGGCTTATACGGACGATCCGTTGCCGAGCCGAGCTATGAAATTCTGCATCAACGTGGCACGGTGCCGCCTGACTGGTGGGCCGACCCTTTTCTCACGAACATATCAGCATGGAAAAATGAAAGGACTGGATACCCCACTCAGAAGCCTCTCGCCCTCCTGAAACGCATCATCAAGGCCAGCAGCCCGGAAGGCGGAACAGTGCTTGATCCGTTCTGCGGGTGCGCCACTGCCTGCATAGCCGCCGAAATGGAGCATCGCCAATGGGCAGGCATCGACATCGGCCCGAAGGCGGCGGAGCTGGTGCGGATTCGGATGGACAAGGAACTGGGCATGTTCTACGACGGCATCCACCGCACCGACATTCCCAAGCGCACGGACATCAAGCCGCTGAGGCGCTACGACGACCCGGCCAACAAGAAAGCACTTTACGGCGAGCAGGGCGGCAACTGCAACGGATGCGGGGAGCACTTCAAGTCGCAGAACCTCACCATCGACCATATCATCGCCCGGTCGAAAGGCGGAACGGATCATATCGGGAACCTGCAACTCCTTTGCGGCCATTGCAACTCGATCAAGGGGAACCGGGGCCAGGAGTATCTTTTGGCAAAGCTCGCCGCCTAAAACATTTCGTGCGGCTTTCGGCACTTTCCTGCATAATTCCCAATAAAAGAGAGGCTCGCATAAAAATTCCCGCCGCATCCCCCACTCAATCCTGGCTCGCCCGCTCGCGATGGGCCACCGCCCTATTGCTGGCCGCAGGGTCGGGCCACAGCCAACAAACCGTGGAAATGGATCTGAAGCTTGGCTCCATCGCCGATTACGGCGCGTCGCCTTGGTACACGGAAGATATCCGCATCGGCGCCAGCGAACTGAAGCTTGCTCTCGACAACGGGGCCGATTTCATCTGGGCCACCTCCGACCAATGCGTCACTCCGGCCTGCAACGCGCATTCGAAGGTCGATACTTACCAAACCGCCTTCCGGTGGCTCAACAAAACGCCCGCCACGCGATCATTTGGCTCTTGGGGCGATATGACCACATGGACGGGTTCCGTCCCATTCAGCACGTCGGCGGGGGCGCTGCCAGAGCTGGCGTTTTTTGCGTCTGTTGATTACCGGGGAAACCAGTTTCAATATCTCGCATGGGACGGCGGCATCGGGCTGCCCGCCCGCAGCGACAGAACTACGGCTCCCAGCGCGTTTTTCCCAAAAATGCTTATGGATGCGGGCCATATCGCCAAGCCCGTATTTTCCAATGTGACGAATCCCGGCGGCAAATCAGGCAAGTTCGTTTTTGGCGGCGTAAACGAAGCGTACATGTCCGCTGGCACCGCAACCACCTTGCCGCCTAAGCCGGAGCAAATGACCGATGACGTATGGGGAACCGAGCTGCACAGCCTTTCAGTGGGCGACAAGGCGATTCACAAGCTCGACGGCGCGGTTTTCTTCCTTGACACCGGCTCCTCCCGCTTCAAGGGTGATGGCATCTACGTTCTTCCGGTTCTGACCGAATTGATCCGCTACAAGGACTCTTCGGGGAACGCGATTTTCGAGAAAGTCCTAAAGGAGGACGGCGAATGGGCCGGACTCGCCTACGCCTCCGGAACGCCAAGCGATTACGAAAACCTTCCCGCAATCACCCTTCGACTGGGAACGGATTGTGGAAACATGGCCGGGGAAAGAGCGGTTGTCACGCTCTCGCCGTCGCAGTATTCATATCAGGTGGAGGTGGGCGATCGAGCCGGCCGATGGGTGGTTGCCTTTCGGATACTGGAGAAAATCGGAGGGCTGCTTGTCGGCTCCACATTTCTGGACTTGTTCCATACAAGTTACGAATACGAGATCGACGACAAAGGGAATTACACTCAAGGCAACATGCGGCTCTACGGGAAATCGCCTGGTTTCGGCCCCGGGCCAGCCAAGTATGAGTGCGAATCCTCCTCCTGAGTCATGCGCCCTGATAACGAAAACCGAGGCCTCCCGCTGCTGGCACATTAGCCCCTAAGGCCGATCCGCTCCCTCCGCCGGCACATGGATGATGTTTCCGAATTGGTAGTCGTCCTGAAAAATGCCAAACTTTGCAAGCTCTGCTTCCGATGGCGGTTGCATGCCCCCGACGCGGCTGTTGGTCCAGCCAATCCGCCTTCGCAGCGCGGCATCCTCAGCCGCTTTGAGCGCGGCGATGGAGCAATCGATGACAGGAACGTTCCTGCCGCCGGATTCTTCCGTCAGAAATTGCTGAAGTTCGCGGTAAAAGCCGATCTCCATTGTGCAGCCTAGGATGATCGCCTCCGCATGGCTTTGGGTTAATGCCCGGCGGCCAGCCTCCTTCATCAGGGCGATGGTGCGCTCAGGATCCGTGTGAAACTCCTCCACGCGCAACCCAACGGACTCGAACGATGCCAGCTTGTCCCTGTATCCGTACCGATAGACCGTATCCCTCATCTGGTCGCGCCATTTGTCCTCGCCTATGATGATTGAAAAGTTGCCGGCGATCGTCATGGCCTGCATGATCGATGCTTGGCAGGGTGCCACAACGATCGTGTCGCCGGAAATCTCCCTCGCGTCCGCCAGCGCGGGATCGTAGAAGCATCCAATCGCCATGGCGTCGTAGCCTTCCTTGGATGCCTGCCGGACGGCTTTGACCGTGTCGGCGATGGTCAACGCCTCGTACGACCGGAATTCCAGATCGGTCATCTTCGGCGGAACCGTGGCGGGGTTGAAGGAAACAATGTCCGCCGCGGTTGCGGGGTACTTGTAGGTTCTGGCCATGTCCGCAAATATCTGATCGTCGGAGGAGTAGCCCGCCGGATTCAGGTACATGATTTTGATATTCGTGTTGAGTGGCATTTGCGATCCCCGCCGCTGCCCGGCCTATTCGCCCAGGCGCTCCTGAAGCCAGCCGGGAAGCGCGGCCAGCGCCTCGTCCAGCGCTTCCCCCTGCGGGCCGCCGCCTTGCGCGAAATCGGCGCGGCCGCCGCCCTTGCCGCCCAAGCGCTCGGCCACGAGGCGCGCCAAGTCGCGAGCCGGCGCGCGCGCTTCCAGCGCCTTGCCCACCCCGGCCACCACACGGGCCTTGCCGCTGCCATCGCGCGTGCCCAGCACCACCACGGCCGGCGCGAATCGGTCGCGGTAGCGGTCCACGGCGCCGCGCATCGCATTCATGTCGGCATCGTCGTCGAGCCGCATGGCGATAAGATTCGCATCCGCCACCTTCGTGACCGGCGTTTCCGCCGCGCCGCCGCCCTCGGCCAGCTTCGCCTGCGCCTGGGCCAGCTTCTTCTCCAAGTCCTTGGCGCGATTCATCAGGGCGGACAGCTTGTCCTCCGAATCGTCCGCTCCGCCCTTCAGCAGGCCAGCCAAACGGTCCATCCTGCGGCGCAGGCCGCGAACCCAGTCCAGCGCCCCGGCGCCGGTGATCGCCTCGATGCGGCGCACGCCGGCGGCCGCCGACGATTCCGACACGATCGCGAACAGGCCGATATCGCCGGTGCGGGCCACATGGGTGCCGCCGCACAGCTCCATGGAATAGCCGCCCAGCTTCAGCACCCGCACATGCGCGGCGTAATCCTCTCCGGCCATCGCCAAAGCGCCGGCCTTGATGGCATCTTCAAGCGGCATCTCAGTGGTCTCCGCGGCCTGGTTGGCGCGAATCTGCTCATTGACCTGGTCCTCGATGCGGTCCAGATCATCCGCCGAGACCGCCTCGAAATGCGAAAAATCGAACCGCAGGCGGTCCGGCGCCACCAGCGAGCCCCTCTGCGCCACATGCTTGCCCAGCACTTCGCGCAGCGCCGCGTTCATCAGATGGGTGGCGGAATGGTTCAGCGCGATGGCGCGGCGGCGGGCGGCATCCACCTTGGCGGCGACTTCGTCGCCAACCCGCAAGGCGCCTTGTGCCACCACGCCAACATGGCAGCGGCCGGCCGGGGAGTTCTGCGTATCGCGCACATCGAAACGGCAATCCGCGCCGGCAAGCGTTCCGGTGTCGCCCACCTGGCCGCCGCTCTCGGCGTAGAACGGGGTGCGGTCCAGCACCACTTCGGCGGTCTCGCCCTTTTTCACTTGGTCCGCGTTGCCGCCGTTCACCCGGATGGCGAGCACGCGGCCCGTGTCCCGCAAGCGCTCGTAGCCCGTGAACCGGGTGGGCGGAATAGCGGCTTGGTCGTTGCCTACAGCGCCTGCGCCCCCGCCGGACCCCGCGCCTGCGCCTTGCGGATTGCCCGACGCGCTCAGCCCCGAAGCGCCGCGCGAGCGCTCGCGTTGCTTGGCCATGGCAGCCTCGTAGCCCGGCATATCCACGCTCATCCCGCGTTCGCGGGCGATATCGGCGGTGAGGTCAACCGGAAAGCCGTAGGTGTCGTGCAGCACAAAAGCCTGCTCGCCCGGAATCATATCGCCGCGCGACTTCTCCAAGGCCCGGTCCAAGTAGCGCATGCCCTGCTCGAGCGTGGCCGCGAAGCGCTCCTCCTCGCCTTTAAGCACGCGCTCGGCCAGCTCCCGCGACTCCCCGATCTCCGGGAAGGCCGCGCCCATGGCCGCTTCGATAGCCCCCACCATCCGGTGCAGGAAAGCGTCGTTCGCGCCGAGATCATGGCCGTGGCGCAGCGCCCGCCGAATAATGCGGCGCAGAACGTAGCCCCGCCCCTCGTTGGAAGGGAAAACGCCGTCGGCCACAAGGAACGCCGCGGCGCGCGCATGGTCGGCAATCACCTTGAGCGCGCTGGAATCGCGGTCGCTGGTTTGCGTGATCTCGGCGGCCGCGGCGATCAGGCCCCGGAACAGATCGATTTCGTAGTTGCTGCTCACGCCTTGCAGCACCGCCGCGGTGCGCTCCAGCCCCATGCCGGTATCCACCGAAGGCTTCGGCAGATCCGCGAGGCGGCCTTCGGCATCGCGGTCGAACTGCATGAACACGAGGTTCCATATCTCCGCGAAGCGGTCGCCGTCCTCCTCCGCGCTGCCCGGCGGGCCGCCGGCCACATCAGGGCCGTGGTCGTAGAAAATCTCCGAGCAAGGGCCGCAGGGGCCGGTATCGCCCATCGACCAGAAATTGCCGGAGCCGCCCAGCCGGATAATCCGCGAATCCCGTATTCCGGCTTCCTCCCGCCAGCACCGGGCCGCCTCATCATCGCTATCGTAAATGGTCACGAGCAGCTTTTCCGGCGCCAAGCCCAAGCCCTTGGTGACGAACTCCCAAGCCAGCCGCACCGCTTGCCGCTTGAAATAATCCCCGAAGCTGAAATTTCCCAGCATCTCGAAGAAGGTGTGGTGGCGGGCGGTGTAGCCCACGTTTTCGAGATCGTTATGCTTGCCTCCGGCCCTCAGGCAGCGCTGCACGGTCACGGCGCGCGGATAAGGCGCGGGCTCGCGGCCGAGAAAAATATCCTTGAACTGCACCATCCCGGCATTGGTGAACAGCAGCGTGGGATCGTTATGCGGCACCAGCGACGAGCCGGGCAGCCGCCGGTGGTCGTGGGCGGCGAAATAGTCAACGAAGGCGGAGCGGATTTCGGCGGTCTTCATGGCTGCGGTTCCGAAAGCAGCGCCTGGGCCACCTGCCCCGAAGAGAAGCCCCGCCCTTGCAGGAACCGCGCTTGGCGCGCCCGCTCCGAGCGGTCGGCAGGCGGCGGACCGCCGAAGCGCTTGCGGCGCGCCGCCGAAGCGCACAGCCCCCAATCGGCTTCCGCGCCGTCCAATGCCGCGTCGATCAGCTCTGCGCTCACGCCGCGCTGCGTCAATTGCGCCCGAATCTTAAGCGGCCCTTGGCCGCGCTCCCTGCGGCTGCGCGAAAACGCCTCGGCGAACCGCGCGTCGCTGAGCAAGCCGCGGGCGGCCAATGCTTGCAGCGCCCCCTCAACCTCATCGGCTTCGTAGCCTCGAACGGCCAGCTTGGTTCGCATCTCCTTAACCGAGTGCTCGCGCCGCGCCAGCAGTCCCAGCCCGGTGTCGAGGGCGGAGCGGCCGCCCGGAACCGAAGGCGTCGCGCCTTCGCCGGTGGCCGCAAGCCCTCGCTCCCGGGGGCGCGGATGACCTGCGGCATCCAAGCCGCCGGAACGTTCAGGCACCCGCCGCCTCGACCGGTTCCTCCGCAGCGCCCCCGGCCCCCCGGATCTGCGCCTCGATCTCGTCCGCCACCTCGGGGTTTTCGCTCAAGTAGCTGCGGGTCTTTTCCTTGCCTTGTCCGATATGGGCATCCTTGTAGCTGTACCAGGCGCCGGACTTCACGATCAGATTCTTCGAAAGGCCCAAGTCGATAATCTCGCCGGCCCGCGACACGCCGTACTGGTTGCCGGTGAACAGAATATCGAACTCGGCCATCTTGAACGGCGGCGCCAGCTTGTTCTTGACCACCTTCACCCGGGTGCGGTTGCCGATCACCTCGTCGCTTTGCTTGATGGCGCCGATGCGCCGTATGTCCAAGCGCACCGAGGAATAGAACTTCAGCGCGTTGCCGCCGGTGGTGGTTTCCGGGTTGCCGAACATTACGCCGATCTTCATCCGCAGCTGGTTGATGAAAATCACGATAGTGTTGGAGCGCTTGATATTGCCGGTTAGCTTGCGCAGCGCCTGCGACATCAGCCGGGCATGCAGGCCCACATGGCTGTCGCCCATCTCGCCCTCGATCTCCGCCTTGGGCGTGAGCGCCGCCACCGAATCCACCACCACCACATCCACCGCGCCCGAGCGCACCAGCATGTCGGTGATCTCCAGCGCCTGCTCGCCGGTGTCCGGCTGCGAAACCAGCAAGTCGTCCACATTGATGCCGAGGCGCCGCGCATAGACGGGATCGAGCGCGTGCTCGGCATCCACGAACGCGGCGGTGCCGCCGGCCTTCTGGCATTCCGCCACCACGCCCAAGGTGAGCGTGGTTTTGCCGGACGACTCCGGGCCGAAGATCTCCACCACCCGTCCGCGCGGCAGGCCGCCTATCCCCAGCGCCAAGTCCAGCGCCAAGCTGCCGGTGGAAACAACCTCCACGTCGCGCACCGCGCCGTCGCCGCCCAGCCGCATCACCGAGCCTTTCCCGTACTGCTTCTCGATTTGCGACAGCGCCGCCGCCAACGCCCGTTCCCTATTCTCGTTCATTTTGCTGCGCGCTCCCGCATCCGCCTTCAAGCAGCGATTATTCCACAACCGCCACAAATTGCAGCACAACAATTGTCCGAGTTACGCAAGAAATTGCCTGACGCGGGATAAGGAGCGCCCGGCCTTGCCGCTCATGCCGCCAGCGTGCGGACCCCGTAGAGGGGAATGCGGGCGTCCCGGGTGACAAGGACCAGCCCCTCGGCCCGCGCCTGGGCGATCAAAAACCGGTCGAACGGATCCCGGTGATGCATCGGAAGATCGCCCGCCTGCTCCGCGTGATGAAAGGTGAGCGGCAAATGGATAAATCCCCTTTCCTCGACCAGAGCCGCCAAGTTGCGCGGGGCGGTGATCTTTCCCTTCGCGCGCTTGACGGCAATTTCCCATCCGGTAATGGCGCTGACAAAAACATCGTTGCGCGGATCGGCAATATGGCCGCGGGCATCCTCAGCCAGTTCCGAAACGTCGGACAGCCACCACACCAGCGCATGGGTGTCCAGCAGGAGGCGCTGCATCGTCAATCCCCGTCCGGGAAAATCTTCGACTTGTTGATGGCGTCAATGAGTTCCTCGTCACCGTCGTCGAAGCCGGGCGCCATGCGAATCCGGCCTTCAAGCCCGCCGGGCTTTCGTTCCTCCAAGCGCTCGCGGTAGGGCGTGAGGTGCAGCCAAGGCTCGCCGGCCTTGGCGATGACGACTTCCTCCCCCTCCCAGGCCAGCTTGCCCAGCTTGGAGAGTTGCGATTTCGCTTCATGCATGTTCACTTTCATAATGACGCGCCCATATAGCTAGGTCGGGCTAAGTCTGACAAAGGGCCCAGCATCCGTCAAGCCCGGTCGCAGTCCCGCATGTATCTGAACCCGCACAGCCGCAACCATGAAATATCCGGGATAGCCGAATCCCAAACACATTGAATGCCGCAACCGCAACGATTACAGTGGCGGCGTGATACGCGGTTTTCGCCATAAGGGTCTCAAGAGATTTTTTGCGGAGCCGCGATACACTGACAGGCGCGGCATCAATGCGAAGACTCAGGCGCGTCTTGTGGTTATCCTTGATGCCTTGGACGTGATCAAACAGGCGGAAGAGATGAATATCGCGGGATTGTTCTTTCACCGCTTGAAAGGTCCTAGGACATCGGAATACAGCGTGCGCGTTACCCGCAACTGGCGTGTGACCTGGAGGATGGACGGCGAAGATGTCGTGGATTTGAACCTTGAGGATTACCATTGATGAGCCGCAAACCATCGCACCCCGGCGCTTTGATCCGCAACGTGATCCTGCCTGAGACCCGGTTGACGGTGAGTTCGCTGGCCGCGCGCTGCGGCGTTGCGCGCAATACCATGTCGAGGATAGTCAACGAGCGCGGAGCGGTGACGGAAGATATCGCCATACGCTTGAGCCGGGTGCTCGGCAGCAGCCCGGAATTCTGGCTGGCGATGCAATCCCGACTCACCCTGTGGCGGCTCGAACAGGAAAACAAGGACATCTATAGCCGCATGGAACGGATTGGGTTGGCCTGAAGGCGAAAACCTCCTTTCTACACAAGCGGGATTATGCGATCGGCCCGTTCGAGCACTCGCGAATGGTGGGTGACGGCAATAATCGTAGCGCCCGACTTCGAAAAATTATCCAGCACGCGCTCTTGAAGAGTTTCATTCAAGTGCGCCGTTCCCTCGTCGAGGATCAGCAGCTTGGGGTTTCGGTAGATGGCGCGGGCGATCATTATCCGTTGACGCTGCCCGCCGGACAGCGTGGAGCCCATGTGCCCAATAAGAGTCAAGTACTGCATCGGCATGCGCGCAATGTCGTCGTGGATGCATGCTTGCCGGACGACCTCCTCGACCCGTTCCATATCAGCGCCGCTCTCGCCCACGGCGATGTTTTCAAGCACAGACCCGGAAAACAAATCGTCATCCTGCATGACCACGCCTATTTGCCCGCGATAGTGGGCAGTGTCCAGCCTTTCGAGTTCAAGCCCGTCGATGAGTATTTGCCCCTCGGACGGGCGGAGAAGCTTGCATAGCAGCTTTACGAGGGTCGATTTTCCCGCGCCGGATTCGCCCTTTATGGCCACGAATTCCCCCGGCTTGATATCCAGATCAAGCTTCTTGATGACCTCATGCCCCTCGTCATAGCCGAAGGATACGGATCGAATATCCACCGCTCCGCGCAACTTGTGCTGAATACCCTCTTGCTCAGGCGAGGTTTCGCGCTCCTCCAAGGCGATGTCGGCGATGCGCTCGCGGTGGAGCAGCAAAATCCGCAGGTTGAGAGCGGCATTGATGAGCGCAGGATATCCCCCGTATGGCGGCCCTCAAACCAGGAATCCGGCAGCCGGATCATGTGGTGGGCAAGGCCCGACACGATGCGGAAAGCCGAGGTGTTGCCCGCGAACTGAATGAGCAGCGACCGGAAATAGCCCACCGCCGCAGAGGTCAGGCCAATCAAGCCGAAGCCCACCGCGAGCGCCGCGATAATATGCATATCGCCTTGGCGAATTCCCTGATCTATTGTGAACTGGGTGTTCAGCGGCATGACGAGCGCAAAAGCCTGCAACGCCGCCGTCATTGCGAAAATCCCGCCAAGTGTGCCGCCGAGCCCGCGCAGGGACGACAGAAACGACGAGAACGCGATCACCTCCGCCTTCTTCTGGGGCTTGAAAGCGGGAGTGGGCGACAACTCCAAGGCGATGCCCAAGATGTTCGCCATATCCGATTCGCCGGATTGCAAAGTGGTCTCGAAGATCGCCAGCACCCGACCGGTTTGGGCACCGTGGCGCTGATAGGGAAAGGCATCGAGATACACCTTCACTTGTTGGCCCGGTTCGACATGCCCCATCGCGGAGGAGCGCGCGAAAAGCCGTGCCCGCAAGGATTGGTTCTCCGGGACGATATCAAGCAGCATGTCGCCGGGCTGCAATTGGTCCCCCGCTTTGGCCTGAACCGAGGCGACCACGCCGCCTCTGGGCGCGAGAACGCGCGCCGCGCCTTGGGCCTGAACACGCGATTCCTCCCATAGCCAATGCATGAATCTGACCGGCGATCATGGCCTGCTCGCGCCGCGTGTCCACAGACAGCTTTCGCAGCCTGATGTCGGCGGTTTCCAAAAGCGACCGAACCCTGTCCGCTTGGCGCTCCTTTTCGGAAACACTCAAAGAGCGGGCGGCAACTTCATCCCTCAGCGCGGCAATGTCCTGCCCGGATAGCAGGCCGGATACCTGCAAGCCTCGGCTGTCGTTAAGCCTTTTCCTTGCCGTGTCCAGACGCGACCGGTGAAACACCAGTTCCCGCTCAAGCCGGACCAACTCCTGCTGGTTGACCCCCTGTTCCTGCAAATGAAGCGCGCTCTCGATTTCATATTGCGATCCGACCAGCTCGAACCGGGCATCCAAGTGGCTTTTTCGCTCGCCTATTTCCTCTAGAAGCTTGCGCGAGACGGTTTGCGCCCGTTCGATGCCTTGTCCTGAGGACAACTCCATTGGGCTGGGAGTCCGAGGGCGGCGCGGTGGAGTTCGCCGCCCGTTCGATGCCTTGTCCTGAGGACAACTCCATTAGCACATCGCAAGCTTGAACCGCGTCGCCCGCGCTCACAAGACACCGTTCCACAACGGCAAAATTGCTGGCCAGAACCCGGGACCATCCCGAGGCTGGCCTCAAATAGCCCTGCACCTGCTCCTTGTGCGCAAAGCGGAAAGTCGATGCGAAGGCCATGAGGCCCCCGGCTGCCAGCACAGCGAGCAGCCCCATCACCAGCCCCGACGGCGCCTTGGAAAGCAGCGGCGGCTGCCAAGGTTCGGCCCGAAACCGGCATCTGGCCTCTTCCCGAAATAGCGACGCGTTCATAGGCACGAAAAAATGCGGCGGTCAAGTGCGCCTGCGAGCTTCAGGAGCCGTCCGAATCCGAATCAGGCGACCGGTTTCCGGCATCGGCCGGCAATCGTTCGCCGCTACCGGTCCAATACATGGTATTGAGCGTAACAACCGGGCGCGCAAACCGTGCCTCTCCGATCCGAATCCGATCAACCCGCGCTAGAACTTCGCGGGTTTTCTTGGATATAGCATGCAATTCAACTTGCCCAATAATCTCAGCTTTATCTGGATCGCGCTGGGCCAGCTCAGTGTTGACTCGCGACATGGTGGCGCCAGTATCCAAAAGAGCTTTGACAGGCGTTCCAATAATTTCCGCTTCAGCAAACGGGCGGATGTCGCCATCAATGCCAAATGGGCTGATGTCGCCATCGGGAACAACAGGCGCAAACAATAATGCTTGTTCTGGAATATCCTGCCGAGACGGGAGAGGGTCGAACCACGCGGCGTTCTCCGCTGCCCACTCCTCGCAAGTGCCATTCATGGCACCGTAGCGGAAGCGCCAAAGCGACCGCTCGGATTCCCCAAGGTTTTCGTCGTTTGGGGCCAGTGGAGCGCGACCATTCCAATCAGGGCAAAAATCGCGAAAGTCGCCTGCGGACTCCTCTTGCTTTTGGAGGATCGAGCCCAGAACGCCAATTCCAGGACAATTACTCCGATAAAAGCAGCGGCCAAAAGCGTCTGCGCTTACATTGTTTTTCCCCGGGTGGTTGAAGAAGGCGCGGTAGGCTTCCCAAGCGCCTTCCAATTCTCCCTTCTGGTATTGTTCAATCACCCGCTCAAGCAACTCTCCGGCCTGCTTGCCCGGGGGTAAATCAATATCGCGCCCGACAACGTTGCCAGATGCGGCCAACGCAGCAAGAAGCACGAGGCCACCCCCTGCCGCATAAGATCCGGTCACGGTTCTTCCCTCAAGGGGGCTGGCGCAGGCGTTTGAGAAGGGCGCGCAGCGCGTATTCCACGGATTGGGCGCGCACGGCGCGGCGATCGCCCTTAAAGCGGCGGGCTTCGGCCTCCGGCGGCTTATCGCGCCCCGCGAAGGCGAAGCAGACCGTTCCGACGGGCTTGGCCTTGGCGGCGCCGCCGGGGCCGGCGATTCCGGTAACCGACAGGCTCCAGTTGGCGCGACCGGCTTTCAGCGCGCCTTCGGCCATTTCCGCGGCCGTCTCGCGGCTTACTGCGCCGTGCGCCGCGAGCGTTTCGGGGCGAACGCCGAGCAGGCGCCGTTTCGCCTCGTTGGAATAGCTCACCCAGCCGGCGGCAAACCAAGCGGAGCTGCCGGGCAGGTCGGTGATCGCCTTTGCCAGCCAACCGCCAGTGCAGGATTCCGCCACAGCCAGCGTCTCGCCGCGCTCGCGCAAGAGCGCGCCCAAGTCGGCAACGAGTCCGCTAATGCGTTGTTCCGTCGCCATTCCTAATGGCAATGCGCTTCAGTTCATAGACAAGGTCCAGTGCCTCGCGCGGGCTAAGCTGTTCAGGATCAACCTCCGCCAGCAACTGCTCGGCAGGATCGGATTCCTTAAGCGTCAGATCCAATTGCGGCTGAACCCGCTCGCGCTCGACCAGCCGGCCGGAGCGCTTTTCCAGTTCCCCCAAGGTTTTGCGGGCCGAGGCGATCACTTGGCGCGGCACGCCCGCCAGCGCCGCCACCTGCAGGCCGTAGCTGCGATCCGCCGGCCCTTCGCGCACCGAGTACAGGAACACCAGCGTTCCGGCGTGCTCGACCGCGTCGAGATGCACGTTGGCGCATCCGGAAACGGTTTCGGGCAGCGCCGTCAACTCGAAGTAATGGGTGGCGAACAGCGTGAAGCAGCGCAGGCGCGCGGCGATGTGGTCCGCCGCCGCCCAAGCCAGCGACAAGCCGTCGTAGGTGCTGGTGCCCCGGCCCACCTCGTCCATGAGCACTAAGCTTTGCGCCGTGGCGTTATGGAGGATGCTGGCCGTTTCGGTCATTTCCACCATAAAGGTGGAGCGGCCGCCGGCCAAGTCGTCGCCGGCGCCGATGCGCGTGAATATGCGGTCCAGCGGGCCGAACTCAGCCTCCGCCGCCGGCACGTAGCTGCCGATATGCGCGAGTATCGCGATCAGCGCCACCTGCCGCATGTAGGTTGACTTGCCGCCCATGTTGGGGCCGGTCACGATCCGCATGCGGATGTCGTCGTCAAGCGTCAGGTCGTTGGCGATGAACTCGCTGTCGATGGCGCGCTCCACCACCGGGTGGCGGCCGCCCAGCAGCCGAATGCCCGGTCGGTCGGTCAGTTCCGGCCTGGCGTAGCCCAGTTCCAGCGAACGCGCAGCCAGATTTGCCAGCACGTCGGTCTCCGCCAGAGCGGCGGCGAGGTCCTGCCAGGCGCGCAGCCATTGCGACAGCTTTTCCAGCAGCTCCTCGAAAAGCCGCGACTCCAGTTCCAGCGCGCGCTCCCGGGCGCTGAGCACGCGGTGCTCGAACTGCTTGAGTTCCGGCGTGATGTAGCGCTCGGAATGCTTGAGCGTCTGGCGGCGGATGAAATGCTCCGGTACCTCATGCGCCTGGCTCTTGCGCAACTCGATGTAGTAGCCATGCACCCGGTTGTAGCCCAGCCGCATGTTGGGAATGCCGCTGCGCTCCCGCTCCTGTTTCTCCACATCCTTAAGGGCTTCGTCGGCGTTTCTGCTCACGTGCCGCAACTCGTCGAGTTCGCTGCTGTACCCGGTCGCGATCACCGGCCCGTCCCGGATCTTCGGAGCGGGTTGCTCGGCAATCGCCCGCCGAAGCAGATCCAAGCCCTCCGGCGACATGTGCATGCGCGCGGCCAAGGCGCCCAGAAGGGGCGAGTCCAAAGCCTCCAGGCGCTCGCGCAGTTCGGGCACGGCGGCGAGCGCGGAGCGAAGATGCTCAAGGTCGCGCGGGCGGGCGGTGCGTATCGCCAGACGCGCCAGCACGCGTTCCAGATCGCCCGCTTGGCGGATGGCGGCCCGCCAGTCCTGTCCGGCTTCCCGCATGGCTTCAAGGGCCTGGTAACGCGAACGCAGCACCTCGTGCGAACGCAGCGGCCGATGGATCCAGCGCCTCAGCATGCGGCTGCCCATCGGCGTGGCGCAACGGTCCATCACGCCGGCCAGCGTATGCTCGTCGCGCCCCGCCAGCGAGCGGTCCAGCTCCAGGTTGCGCCGGGTGGCGGCATCCATCAGCAGCGCCTCGGCGGAGCGCTCCACACGCAGCGCGCGCACATGCGGCAAGGTCCCGCGCTGGGTGTCCTTCACATAATCCAGCAGGCAGCCGGCGGCCGCAATGGCGCAGTCCATGCCCTCCGCGCCGAAGCCGTCGAGACTATGCACCCGGAACTGCTCAGCAAGGCTCTTCTTCGCCGAGGAGGCGTTGAACTGCCAACCGCGGCGCTCATGCATGGCCGGCGCCTCCGGCAGCGCGCCGGGAAGCCGGGCGCCCTCGCTGAACAGCAGCTCGGCGGGCCGCAGCCGCTGCATCTCGCCTCCCAATTCCTCCATGCCGACGCATTCCGTGATCGAGAAGCTTCCCGAACTCAGTTCCATCCAAGCCAGCCCGTAGCGTCCGTCCTTCTCATACACCGCCGCCACCAGATTATCGGCGCCGCTCTCTAGCAGCGCCTCGTCGGTGAGGGTGCCGGGCGTGACCACGCGCACCACTTCCCGCTTGACCGGGCCGCCCGAGGGCGGCTGGCTGCCGATCTGCTCGCAGATGGCGATCGACTCGCCCATGCGCGCCAGACGGGCGATATAGGAATCGGCGGAATGCGCCGGCACGCCGGCCATGGGAATCGCCTCGCCGTTCGACTGCCCGCGGCTGGTCAGCGCGATGTCCAGCAGCGCGGCGGCGCGCGTGGCGTCGTCGAAGAACATCTCGTAGAAATCGCCCATGCGGTAGAACAAAAGCGAATCCCGATGCTCGGCTTTGATGCGCAAGTACTGCTGCATCACTGGCGTGTGCCCTGCCAATGGCCCGCCGCTGGTGGTCATGGCATCAAAACTTGTCGAAACCGCCGCCGGCGGCAGCCTGCCTGGCCAGCAGCTCGGACGGCGCCCAGCGCTCGCCGAAACGCGCTTGGAACGCCCGGATATCCTCAAGCACCGAAGCCAAGCCCTGCCGCTCGGCGTAGTGCATGGGGCCGCCGCGCCAAGCCGGAAAGCCGTAGCCATGCACGTAAACCACATCAATGTCCGATGCGCGCCGAGCCACGCCCTCATCCAGCAGAGCGGCGCCGATATTCACCAGCGGATACAGGCAACGCTTAACGATTTCCTCCTGTCCGGCGGGCGGTCCGCGCCGGTAGCCCAGTTCCGCGGCAAGCTCCTCGATAAGGGCCGCCACCATGGGTTCGGATTCGGGAACCCGGCGGCCGCCGCCGTAGTTGTAAATGCCGAGGCCGCTCTTCTGGCCAAACCGCCCCCGCTCGCACAGCGCATCGCCCAAGCGCTCGCCCGGCTTGCGCTCGCCCGTCGGCTTTTTGGCCAGCTCGCGGGCGCGCCAGCCCAAATCCAAGCCAACAAGATCGGCCATCTGAAACGGCCCCATCGGCAGGCCGAAATCCCGCAAAGCGGCGTCCACCTGCTGCGGGGGCGTGCCCTCGAACAACAGCTCGTAGGCTTCGCGCATGTATCCGGTCAGCATGCGGTTGCCGATAAAGCCGTGGCTGTTGGCCGACCACACCGGGATCTTCCTCATCCGCGAAGCCAGCGAAAACGCGCAAGCCAGCGTCTCCTTCGAGCTGTGGCGCCCCTCGATCACTTCCACCAGGCGCATGATGTTGGCGGGGCTGAAAAAATGCATGCCCAGCACTTGCCGCGGCCGTGCGGTGGCTGCGGCCATGCGGTCGATATCGAGATACGAGGTGTTGCTCGCGATCACCGCTTGCTCGGCAAGCGTTTCGTCAAGGCGCGCGAAAATCCGCGTTTTCAGGTCGAGATTCTCGTAAACCGCCTCCACCGCGAAATCCGCGTCGGCCAGCGCGGAGTATTCGGTAGCGGACGAGATCAGCGCCATGCAGCGTCCGGCGCCGCCCGTCGGCAGGCGTCCGCTGGACTCCGAACGCTCGAAGTTCCTGCGAACCACGGCGAGACCTCTTTCAAGCGCCTGGGCATCCGTCTCCAGCACAGTGACCGGAATGCCGGCAATGGCGAAGTTCATGGCAATGCCGCCGCCCATGGTGCCGCAGCCCACAACCGCGGCCCGTTCCACAACCCGGCCCGGCGCGCCGCCTCCCCCCTTGGCCGCCGACCTTTCGGCAAAGAACACATGTGAAAGCGCCTTGCTTTGAGGACTCTTCAGGCATTGGACAAAGCGCCGCCGCTCCTCCGCCAGGCCGGCGCGGAAATCCCTGCGGCAAGCCACGGCCTGCTCGACGCATTGCACGATCAGTTCCGGCGAGTGCCGCCCGCGCATCCTGCGGGCGATCAGCCCGCGCGCCTCGGCAAAAACCGCATCGGCCCCGCCGGGTTCCGGCAGCTGGCCCGCATCGTGTGAAATTTTGCGCAAGGGGCCTCCTTTCTCAAGCAACTCCCCGACCCAGGCAAAAGCGCCTTCGGCCAGATCTCCGTCCAGCCGGACATCGGCAAGGCCGCTTTCCAGCGCTTCGCCGTCGCCGACCGGCTTGCCTTCCAAGCACATCCGCAAAGCCGCCTCGACGCCGATCAGGCGCGGGGCGCGCTGCGTTCCGCCGGCGCCTGGCAGCAGCCCGATATGCACTTCGGGAAACGAGAAGCGCGCCCGGTCCGAAACGACGCGGTAATCGCAGGCCAGCGCCAGCTCAAGGCCGCCGCCGTAGGCCACGCCGCCAATCACCGCCGTGACCGGCTTCGCGCAAGCGTCCAGCGCGTCGCATAGCGCGCTTAGAGAAGCTTCGGGAGCGGGCAGCGAGGGCATCCCGAACTCCTTGATGTCGCCGCCTGCGGACCAGGCCTTGAGCCCGCTGGACAGTAGCACCGCAGCCACCGAATCGTCTTCGGAGGCCGCCTCGATCGCCTCAAGCAGCGGAACACGCAGCGCGGCGCCCAGAGCATTGACGGGCGGCGCGCTCATCTCAACAAGCCGGACCCGGCCGCGGTCCGCAATCCGTACAGTCACGGCGCAAAGCTCATGTTGCGAAAGCGCCGCGCGCCGGTCCGGACGCGGATGTTTCCGGCTTGCCGACCCCGCCTAAGGCGAGCCAGCGCACGCAGGCGGGCGGAAGCGCCTTCCCGGCGGGGGAGGCCGACGAATCCGCTACACATGAATGCCGCCGTCAACCAGGATGGCCTGCCCGGTCACGTACGAGCCCGCCGGGGAAGCGAGAAAAACCACCAAGCCGGCCACCTCGTCGGGCGTGCCCATTCTTCCCACGGCCGTGGTCTTGAGAAAACTCTCGCGCGCCTCGTCGTCGCTCCACAAAGCCTTGGAGAAATCGGTCTGGATCAACCCGGGGCACACCGCGTTGGCGGTAATGCCGTCGCGCCCGTACTCCAGGGCCAGGTTGCGCGCCATCTGGATTTCGGCGGCTTTGGAAAGCCCGTAGGCGCCGATCTTATCGTGCGCGGTTTGGCCCACATAGGAGGAAATCAGCACAATGCGCCCATAGCCGCGGCGGCGCATGCCCGGCGTTAACAGGCCGCTCAGCCACAGATTGGCCGTGACGTTGGAGCGCCATATGCGCTCGAAGGCGCTGTCCGACACCTCCAGCAGCGGGCCGAAATGCGGGTTCACGCCCACGTTGGACACCAGAATATCGATCATGCCGAAGGCGGCCTGGACGCGCGCCGCGAGATCCTCCACTTGGTCCTTGTGATAGACATTGCAAGGCGCCGCGATCGCCGTTCCCTTGCCGAAGCGCAGATTGATCTCCTCGGCGGTCTGCTCGCAGGCTTCGCGCTTGCGGCTGGAGGCCGTCACCCGCGCGCCATGCTCGGCCAAGCGCATGGCGATGGCTTTGCCGATTCCGCGCGTGGAACCGGTAATCAGCGCCGTTCGCCCTTCCAGATTGAACAGTTCGTCCATAACGGCGCGCTTATGAGTAAAGGCCGGTCAGGAATCCTGGGGGATCAGCATGAACAGCTGCTGCGCCACCCACGCCGGCTTTTCCTGGCCCTCGATCTCCATATGCTTGTCGAGCTTGACGACCACCCTTCCCGCGCCGCGGTCGCGCACCTCGGCCAGCTTGGACTGCACCCGCACCCGCGAGCCTGCCGGAACCGGGTTGATGAATCGCAGCTTGTCGAGACCGTAGTTGATGACGAAGCCCACGCCCTCGATTTCGGACAAGTCCGGCGACTCCAGATGCACCGACAGCGACAAGGTCAGAAAGCCGTGGGCGATCGTGGTTCCGAACGGCGTTTCGCTGGCGGCGCGCTGAGGATCGAGATGGATGAACTGATGATCGAGAGTGCAATCCGCGAAAGCATTGATGCGGTCCTGATCGACGCGCAGCCACGGCGAAGGCGCAAGCTCGCTGCCTTCCCGGCTCTTCAGTTCTTTGATCTTCACAAGCTGTGTCTCGGGGCTGTCGGTGAAAAATCAACGTGGGGGTGCCCGGTATAGTATAGGAATTGAAGTTGGCTTTCAGAAGGGCATCCCCATGAGCAATGCAAGCCCGCGCAATCAGAATCTCTCCGCCTGGCTGGCTTGGGCGTTCGCGCGGCCCCCGTTCATCGGGCTGTTCCCGTTCATGGTGTTTTTCCTTTCCCAAGGCTTAGGCCACGCGGTAATGATCCAGGTGGAGCATTCCATGGGCGCTCCGGGCATGTACTACGCGGCAGGGGCCATGGGCCTTGCGGGCGCCGTGCTGCTGTGGCTGGGAATGCGCCAGGACAGCGAGGTGGCAGGCACCTGGCTGGGATATTTCGCCGCTTGGCTGTTATGGACCGGCTGGGTGGAGTTCTCCTTCGTCTATTACTCGCGCTGGCTGGACGTGGCGCCGCTGCTGGACGAGGCCGGCGAAGTGGCCACCAACCCGGAATACCTGGTGATGATGTCGTCGCTGGGCGTGATGCTGGCCACGCTGGTCTATTTCCTCTTCAACCGCGAAACGCGGTGCAATTTCTTCCGCTGGTGCCATCGCTGGCTGGGCATGGGCACCGGCAAGCCCACCGAAGGGCACAAGCGCAATTTCGCGGCCATCACCGCGCTGGAAACCATCTACCTGATCTGGTTCTTCTACCTGTTCCTGCTGGTGATCTACGACGAGAACGTGCTCGGCGACACGCACCCGGTCACCTATGGCATCGCGGCGCTGAACGCGGTATGGGCCATCTACCTGCTGCAGCGGCTGCTGCGCTTCCGGCGCGTGGCCACCGCGCTGCGCTATTCGGTCGCCACCGCCATTATCGCTTGGAACGCCTACGAGTTCGTTGGGCGATGGGGCTGGGTGGGCGATTTCTTCGTGCAGCCGGGCCAGTACGGCTGGCAGATTCTGGGCGTGGGCGCGTTGTCGCTGGCGATCGTGGCCTTCTGCCTGTTCATGCCCGCCGGCAAGCGCGAACGCGAGCGCGTGGCCGCCATGGAGCGCGAACTCAGCGCATAGCGCCCAAAGGCCCGAATCACGCGCCCCGGCGTGACGGCCGACTTTTTCCGGTCAGGGCGCAGGCGCTTCCCGGAGGCCAACTCCTCCGCAGCCGGCCCAGTCACCGGGAGCGGTGCCGAACCGTCCGAGAGCATTGGCGCTGTCTCGGACAAGGCATTACTTGCCGAAGGCGATATCCACGGCGAAGGCATCGTGGTCGCTGGCGTGGTCGTCGATGCGGACCACCGAGGCCGAGGCCACCTGGTCGAACAGGAACTTGCTCAGCAGAACGTGGTCGATCTGCTCCTTATTGCCGCGGTACTCGTAAGTCCAAGCCTCGCCGTCCATGCGCTCGGACTCGGCGGCGTTGGATAAATCCCACGAGGCATCGTTCAGCCCGCGGATTTCGCGCAGCGCGGGGCTGCCCGGAATATCGTTGAAATCGCCCATCACCACGATATTCGGCCGCCCCTTCTCCAGCACCGGGCGCACCAGGCGGCGCACCATCCGCGCTTGCGCGAGGCGCTCGCCGTCGGACGTGATCCGGTTGCCGCGCTTGGACTTCAGATGCAGCGCGAACACCGTCACCGGCTCGCCTTCCACCTCAAGATCAACCCGCATGAACTTATGCAGCGCCGCCACCCGCGGATAACCGTTGTTAGTATGGAAATCCTCCTGCATGGCGGGATAGGAGCGCACCGGCTCGGCGAGGTTCGGAAATCTTGAAAGAACCGCGACATCCTGGCCGGTGAACGGATCATCGCCCGCGCCCACCCAGTAGTGCGGATAGCCTTTGCCGCGGCTTGCCAGCGCCGCGTTCAGACGCTCCACCGCATGGCGGTCCTCCACTTCCTGAAGCGCCAGCACATCGGCATCGATCCGCGCGACCGCGTCCGCCACATGGCCGAGCGCCTCCTCCCAGGACTGGTCGTCGCGCTGCCCGCCCCAGCTTGCGTGCGGCGGCTGGTCGTCGAACAGCCACCAAGCGTTCAGCGTGGCGAAGCGCACTGTCCCGGCGCCGGCCGGCGAGGCCAGCAGCAGCGCCGCGCAGAGCTTCAGTGCGAACCGCATCATCCCCGCTCTCATTATTATTGTTATTCAGGCTGAGGCGGCCCGCAGTATAGCAGCGCGCCATGATGGCCACGCTGTCCGAAGCGGTGGCTTAGCCGGTTTGTTCGATGCCTTGGTGGTCGCTGGTTTCTCGGGCGCGCTTCCGGCGCACCGGGTGTTGACTGCGATCAGGCATCCGCATCAAGCGCTGGCGGCGGGCCGGTCGGCTTTTCCGGCTCCGGAGCCTTTTCCAGCAGCACATCCTTGCGGATCTTCTCGAGCGTTTCAGGGCCTATGCCCTTCACCTCCAGCAACTCCTCACCCGATTTGAAAGGAGGAAGTGCCGTTTTGAGCCGCAAGCACGATGCCGATCCCCGGCACTGGTCGGCCGATCCCGGCTACGGCGCCCATCGGCGCAAGCTGGCCGAAGGGTGGAGGCGGTTCCGCTTCGACTGCCCGCATTGCGGCGAGCCGTGGGCCTCGCCCCGAGAGGCGCTCGTCGATGTCCACGGCGGCGCGTCCATCCGATGCGACGAGTGCGGAGGGGCCTGCGCGATCTCGGTCATGCCGTTCCACGAGGCGGAGCCGCGCGCGGGACCACCCGGAGGAAAACGATGACGGACGCCATCCGCGTGGCGCCGTCCGACGGCGAAGACGGCATGACCCATGCGCCGGATCGGGGCGGTTCGGGAACGCCGTCGCCTTTCTGGACAAGCGGGCACCGCCCTTATAATAGGGGATTATATACTTATCTTGACGAAGGGGCGCATGATTTAGTACAGTTTCGGACATGGGGGTTAGCACCATGTCCAAGCACAAAGCTCCCGGAAAATCAGACCGCATCGCCATCTCGCTAATGGAGTTGGTGGACATGTTCCCCGATGAGCAAGCCGCCGTTGATTGGTTCGAGTCGATCTACTGGCCGGAGGAACGTGCCTGCGGACATTGCGGAAGCACGAATACCCGCGAGGTTCCGAACGCCAAGCCGATGCCCTACTGGTGCCCGGACTGCCGGAGCTATTTCTCCGTCCGCACAGGCACGGCGCTGGCGAGTTCCCGGCTGCCCCTCCGCAAGTGGGCATTCGCGACATCCCTGTATGTGACCAGCCTCAAGAGCGTGTCCAGCATGAACCTGCACCGCAACCTCAAGGTAACGCAGAAGACGGCATGGTTCATGCTGCACCGGCTGCGCGAAGCATGGGGGGCCGCGAACATGGACAAGTTTGCTACACAACTCCCATTGAAAAAATGACAATCAAGCCGACATCTTCACTTCCAAGAAACGTAATGCCTGCATTGCGATTATGCGCCCCCCCCTTAAAGTCAGTGGGAATGGAAAAAGACAATGACCTCGTTCTGGGCGGTGGGACTGTGTTGGCCGCTCGATGGGGGCATAGGTTGAGCACCGACCTTGATTTTTTTCTATACGCCCCGAAAACGTCCGCACTCCGGTACATTGAAAGCACAGCGAAACTGTTGGGGGACACGCCTCAAGTTGAACAGCTAAAGGTTGCCACGTTCCATCTATCATTTCAAATAGAAGATACCCCTGTGAGCCTCTTCACATCAACTTCGCTGACAGGAAAAAAAGCCACCGGGCGCGAAGTGGAAACTGGGCTATTGCTAGACTCATCGCTTGAAATTCTGGCAAAAAAGGTCATAGGACGGATGTTCGAGCTTGGAGACTTTTTAGATCGAGACATCTATGATCTTTGTGTTGCATCCCATCTAGCTCCCGATCTCAGCGATTCAGTTTGGTCCATGATCTCAGAAAGCCAAAAAACTCAACTAGCGGACGAATTAAAAAAGCTCGCTAGGCCACCTGTAAATCGCACAAGCGGCAGACCTGTAGTAAAGCCCAAGTACCCGCGTATCGCGAAACGTGTGTGGTCATGTGGCGAATCACTCATCCGCAACGGCTCGATTCCACCGCGTTGGTTTTCGCCTGAAGATGGTGAACATGGGTTTTCTAGATGAGCACCTTCCCGCCGAGAAATCATCCACCGTTGCCTTTGTCATGTTTCTCATCAAACATGGCACGCGAAAACCACAGCTTCGATCCAGGGGCGATTCAATTACTCATAGATAAGCACGCGGCAGGAGTGCGCCCACGTCCGCTTGCTCATCAGATCAGGGATTGGATGGAAAACGAATCCGCTGTCCCAGAGAAATACCATATTGCGATCCGCGACACTGTAGCCAAAATGACTGGCCACGATTGCATGGTCTTTATACAAAATTCAGGGTCGTCGATTCGTGGTTTTGCCCATTTACTTCATGCGACGGGGGCATTCACTGATCGGGTCGTCCATTATGTCGATCAATTTTCAGACGTTGGCGACCAGCGACCTAGGTGGGATCGGGGTTATGCGTTTTCCCGCATGAGTTGAGGGGGCTAACCGTCCGGCCGATTGGAATCGCTGGGTAGTGTCGGGAATCTTTCGCACTTTCGCCTTGATCGGTGCCCCCGGTATCCTTCCCAGGCTGTAGGGTGCCGGGGGCAGCGCCAAGTGGCGTGGTGGATTGGTGCGGCCCCGCTCGCCTATCCGAAAGGCCAGACTCTCGCATCGGGCAAAGGTTCGCCCGAATGCAAGTAGCGCGCCGGAATAAGAACCGGGGAGAACCCATCGGCCTCAGCGAAGATGTTGAGGAACGGCACCAGTTCAGCGAGCGATACGGGGTGGGCGCGAACATGGGCCGCCAAAGCAGCGGGCTCAACCCCGCCGTCGGAAACTGTGGCACTTGGGTATATAATCCCCATTTGAAAGGGCCGTTTTGCTCACGGTATTCGATAATGGCCTTGGCTTTCACCGGGCCTATGCCGTTCAATTCGTCGGCCAGCGTCTCCGCATCCGCCGTGTTGACATTCACTTCTCCGGCCATAGCCGGATCCAGCAGCAGCACTGCCGCCAGAAGGCAGGCCGCCGCTATCGCGCATTTGCGAATTGTTTTCATTGTGCTCTCCTGCTAGGCCGGGGATTCGGATAGTTTAGACGCTCGCCAAGCTCCTAGCCGGTCGTTGAATTGCAAAGTTGGCCATCCTGTTGGCCTTGATCAGGCTCGCCGCATGCGGGGCTGGCGCGATTCGGCTGTCCCGTATGCAGCGAACCCGCACACCATATTGGCCTCATAGCACGTTTGCTATATGCTTGCCGCATGGCTTGGCGTGTCGAGACTCTGAACGGCACGGTGGACAGGGAATTCGACGCGCTGCCCGCCGACATGCGGGCGCGGTTCGCGCGCATTTGCCGGTTGATCGCTGCGGTCGGCCTGGATCAGATGGGCGCGCCGCATGTCGGGTGCCTGCAAAGCCCTCTGTGGGAAATGCGCCTGGCGGGCCGGGATGGGATTGCGCGGGCGCTCTATGTTGCTGCGAAAAGGCAGCGAATCGTAGTCGTTCGGGTGTTTGCGAAGAAGACCCGGCGAACACCGCGCCGGGAAATCAAGATGGCGCTGCGGCGCGCACGGGAGGTATTGCGATGACCAAGGTTGCTGAATTGCATGAGCGGTGGAGCCGAGATGCGGACTATCGCGAGGCGTACGAACAGCTAGGAACGGAGTTTGAGGTGGCGCGCGCCCTGATCAAGGCGCGCATGCGGGCGGGGTTCACCCAAGCGGAGCT
The DNA here is from genome assembly GCA_965213995.1 of Gammaproteobacteria bacterium. Lineage (GTDB taxonomy): Bacteria > Pseudomonadota > Gammaproteobacteria > Steroidobacterales > Foliamicaceae > Foliamicus. Next base: position 700,986 of record OZ243929.1, read on the forward strand.
AGCGGCCCGAATGGGAACAACGCAGTCGGCCGTGGCGCGGATGGAGAGCGGACGGGTGCCATCCTCAATGCGGACTCTGGCAAAGGTGGCCCGAGCCACCGGCACTCACCTTCGGATCAGCTTCGAGCAAGGATAAGCCAGCTTGCCGGGAGCTTGCGGCCGCAGCGCTTGCGGCATTTTCACCGAAGCTTGGATTCAGCTCAGCGTCCGGCACTTCTCCTCAACGAAGGTTTCCATTGAAGGAATGGGCAACCGGCCAATCGCCATCCTGACAACTTCGGAATGGCCCTGGGTGAACCCGCACAGCATCTTGACATCAAGATAAAACGACATCATGATGCGGCGTTGTGAGAACCACACTGACGATTGAGCCGGATGTGGAGCTGCTTCTGCAGCGGGCCATGCGGCACTCCGGCAAGGGCATGAAATCCGTGGTCAATGAGGCGTTGCGCCTCGGCTTGGGCGCTCGCGCGAAAACAGCGCGGGCGCCGCGCTTCAAGGTGGAGGCCCACGCTTTCGGCTTCAAGCCAGGAATCGACGCGGACCGGCTCAACCAGCTCGCGGATGAACTGGAAGCTGAGGGAGCCGCCCACAGGCTGGCGCAGTGATCGTTCCGGACATCAATCTGCTGGTCCACGCCCACAATTCGCAATCCCGGCGCCACTCCGCGGCGCGGTCGTGGTGGGAAGGGCTGATGAACGGCAGCGAAAGCGTGGGGCTATGCTGGATAACGATCCTCGGTTTCGTCCGAATCGCAACCCACTCAAGGATTCTTGAGAATCCGATGGACGCAGCCGGCGCCTGCCGGCGGGCGCGTTCCTGGCTGGCGCAGCCTCAAACCTTGCTCATTGATCCTGGCGAACGCCACGCGGACATCCTGTTTGGACTGCTTGATTCGCTAGGCACGGCAGGGAATCTGACCACCGACGCGCATTTGGCGGCGCTGGCAATAGAGCACCAGGCGGTGCTGCATTCCAGCGATGCCGACATGTCCCGCTTCCCCGGACTTAAATGGTTCAACCCGCTCGCATGACCGCATCTGGAAAGTGTTGAGGCCACGAGGCCGCAAGGCCCCCGCTATGCCCTGCACCTGCTCGCCCCGACGGAATACCTTCGCCAGCAAAGGGCAGCTAAAACCGAAAATTCCCATACGTGCCGAACCCGCCCATCCCAAGCATCCCCCAAACGAGCATCAGTGGTGCTGCAATGAGGGCAAGCAAGGAAGCCCGAGGCGGAATCGCTTGAACAATGCCGGCGAGCGCATCAGCTTCAGCGGCCTATCTTCGGCTTTTGATTTTATGGCGGCGAATCAGGCTTTCGCGGGAACAACCGCGCAGCGGCTTGAGATCAAGCAAGTGGGCGTTGCCGGGCCAATCACAGCGATCCCCCGGCCCCATCAACCCGGAATCCATCGACCAAAAAACGAATGCTCCTTTTGAGATTTTTCCGGGAGCGGCAGAATCCAGCGCTTGTTTCCAAAGCGTTTCACCCGCGGCCTCTCGAACACGGGCCACATCCTGTTCCGTCCCGTAGTCCATGACCTGCCATAAAAAACGGATCGGGTCCCGCAGGATTTCCTCGGGCGGGCCGCTCCACCAGACCCGCTCCGCAATGGAAACGAGCGCCTTGGCGGGAGCCAATGGCTGAAGGCTCATCGTTTGATGCGCCCGCCAATGCTCAACGCGACCTTGCGGATCGTTTCTGAAACTTCCGGCGGAAGCTCGCCGAAATTAGACAGGGCGCGGGCCACATCAAGCGGTGAACGCCCCGGCACGGCCTTGGCGGCCTGGGCCACGTACTCCGGCATGGACTGCGCCGCCGCCGCTATATCTTGATAATCCCGCTCTGCGCCTCTGCTGAGGCAGGCCACCAGCTTGGAGCGGAGAATATCGATGGGATGCGCCACCCGGACTCCGTTGGACGCTCGGATGGGCGAGTGCTCAGGCAACGGAATCATCGGCCCGCATTCCATCAATGTAAAACGGATGGGACGGCGGGCGTTTTCTTCAATAATCCCGTCCACCATCCCTACGCCACCGTTGAGTTTTGCGCCGGCCGCCCAGGAAAGAGAGCGAGCCAAATCAATATCGACTACGGGTTCGGGCGTTGCGAAATCGAAATCAACCGAAAGGCGGTGGTTCAGATACAAAGCCAACGCAGTGCCGCCATACAACCGGAGGTTGGCGGGCAACGGGCCCATCCGTTCCCAAAGGGCGAGCATACCCTCATCCATGAAGTCCGTGTGAACGGGCAAAACCTGTGGAATGGTTGGAATTGTCACCGCGCTCCGCTTCGGCAAGCCTTCACGTCGCCGCGAACTTCAGCTTCGCGCCCTGCAAAAAACGGAGCTATTACGGCCCAGGCCACGGCTCATCCTGCATGGTGTAAGCTCCGAAAAACCCCTCAATGATCTGATCATGGGCCTTTTGCCACCGGAGCTTGGAGCTGGACGAGGTTTTGTCCCAAACGCGCACAAAAAACTTGCACGGATAACTCCGAACTCGTTTCTCTTTGCCGGCGGCGTACAACGGCTGTAATTCCTGCAAGATTTCCGAGTCCCCAAGCTGAATTCCGTAGGAAAGCTCCCAAAGTCCGAGCTGTTCCGCCTCTGCGGCATAGGTGCCGCCATTGTCATCCGCAGCCCCACCAAGAGGCGGATCAAGAGGCATCAGCACCATGTAGTCGTCGAAGACTCCGACACTAAGCGAATAGTGGGGTTTTTCCCTCTCGCCTCCCTTGCCGTCGGGAATCGATTCATACCAGCATGGCGGGTTATGCCCCTTGGTGCGCAGCACGCGCAGTTCTTCCTTGAGATCATCCGCGCGCTGCTTTTCTTCCCAGAGCATATCCTCCTTATGCCGCAATTCGTTGGTCAAGCGAGCAACCTCTTGAGGGGCGGAATCTCCTTCCACGATTTCGCGCAAATCCTGTATTTGGCGGCGCAAGGTAGCGATTTCCTCAGGCGCTTCGAATTCCTTAATGACGTGCTCCCATTCCCTAAGCGGGGCTAAGCGCTCCTGCGCTTCCTTCAATTGCATACGCAATTCGGCACTTTGGCGTGTCAAATTTCGTTCGAGCCCCAAGAAAACAAGCAACAGCAAGAACAAGAGCAAAATAAAGATCTCCGCCACAGTCAGACCCAGGACGGCACCGCGGCGATACTCGTTATCGGAGTTGGCGGGAACAGGACTCAATTATTGAAGACCTCCGATCAATGTCGGCGAGAATTGCCAATCATCTGCCTCTGCCGGCACTAGATCTACCGATGCTTGCCTTGGCCTGCGCTCGGGGGGCAGGATGCCTACGCAAAACATGCCGCGCCCATGGCCTAGCCCGTTGGCCCTCGGCCGCTGACGCAAGCCTCCGAATGGCCTCAATGCAGGCGTTTATTTCATCCGCCAGGGATTTAGCGGCAGCAATTCGCGTGGATTCGCGCCATATTTCGGCTAAATCTTCGTGATGCTTTTTTGCGCTTTGCGCCAAAGCGGCATGCACACCAATGATTTCCGTGGCATGTGCGGATAGATCTTCAGCCACACCCGCAGCTGTTTCTCCCATTTTCCTCACTATCGCATCCAGACTTTCCTGAGTGGCAATGGAGGTGCCATGGGCGCGACGCGCAATGTCCTGCCATGCAGCTTCGGTTCGCTGAGTGGACGACGCAGCCTCTTTCTGCGTCTGGCTAAGCATCGCTTCGCTCTGCGCTCTTATCCCCTCTAGCATTTCCAGCCATGTAGCCTGAGTCTCTAGGAGCGACTTTCTCGCTTCATCGTTCATGCGCTGCATGGATTGCTTAATCTGATGGGCCATATGCACCCTGTTTTCTTCGGCCTGTTCCGTTGTGACGCGTGTAAAGTGGCGGAAGGCATCGGTTGCGTGACGAATCTGCAAGCGCAACTCTTCGAGCGGCAATGGCCTCGCGTCAACTCGCATCGCTGGCATCTCGGCGGGGCGACGCGCAGGTGGCAGGTCCTCGCCTTCCGCAGGGCGCGCAATCCGATCCTGCCGGCCTTCGCCTTCCGCAGGGCGCGCAATCCGACCCTGCCGGCCCTCGCCTTCCGCAGGGCGCGCAATCCGATCCTGCCGGCCCTCGCCTTCCGCAGGGCGCGCAATCCGACCCTGCCGGCCCTCGCCTTCCGCAGGGCGCGCAATCCGACCCTGCCGGCCCTCGCCTTCCGCAGGGCGCGCAACCCGACCCTGCCGGCCCTCGCCTTCCGCAGGGCGCGCAATCCGATCCTGCCAGTCCCCGCCATCATCAGCCCTATCGGATCCATCCGCAGCAGGCCAAGGAAGCTGATCCTCGCTGTCTCCCACTTCCAAACCTTGCAGGAAGATGCGACCGAGAATACCGAAAACAGTGGAGGCCAGCGCAATCCCAAAATTACCGATCAGCTCATTAGCGCGTTGGTTGATATCGCCATCTGGATTGATGATGAATAGCGCGACCAGCGCGTGACCCAGAGAAAGAATCGTGAACAAAAGACCCAGATAGTAAAGATCGTCGCCCGCGCGACTCAAATCATGAGTATTTTTGTGCCAATACAACCACCCCAGATAAGCGATCACTCCGCAGGCGATCACTGCGGCAAGGAGGGTTCCCATCAGCGAAGGAAGAAGCGAACGCAGCAGCACAATAGCCGCCGCTCCGCTTGCGAATAAAATAATCAGGCGCTTGCTTCGCTGCACTATATCGAGTCTTGGCTGATCACTTTGCCGCCCAACGATTCGATAAATTCGGTCCACCAGTAGTAATGGTCCCGCGTCTGCCAGCGGGCGTACTGGCCACGCTCCAAGCGAAACAAGCTGACCTCAACACCGATTAGATCGGTTTGAAGGTGCCTGAACCCGTCGGTTTTCTGGATATCTTCCGCTGCCGGATAGCTGCCATAATGGGAAAAATGCTCGGAATGCTGCAAAAGATCGGAGAATACGATCAGATGCGTGCGGCTATCGCTTTCAGCGTCGCGGCGCCAACCGCTCGGAGCGTGGCGCGGAACGATAACCCCCAAGTGTTCGATAATCGGGGAAAAAGGCATCTCGGCCTGCGCCTCGGCAGCCTCAAAAAGGGGCTCGACCCTCTCGCTGAAGCGTTCCCAGAGGCGCTGGGCAATGACCTTTCCGCTTGTGATTTCTTCGCGAAAACCCCAGTCATCGGGGCGATCGCCGGGATTACAGACCTTCATGATGGGATCAATAACGGCGGTGTCTTGATGAAGCTCATAGACGATCAATGCCTCACCCTCAGCCACTCTGAATTCCGGCAGCCCGTCCGGCTCTTGCAGATCTCCAACTAGGCGGCGGAACTCCTCGCGGTGCTTCGGGCTTAGCGGATCGGACGTGTCGAGAAGCAGGATTGTATTGCGGTTTACGGGTTGGCCGATGGGACACAGATTCTCGTCCAACCGGGTAGGAGAACACCCGGAAAAACCAAATACGGCCAGACTAGACACCGCTAATGCAACAGCGGCCAATTGAATCCCCTTCCTAAGGGACACCGCCTGAAAATTCCCGTTCAAACTTCTGCCCAATCTCCTGGTCATGCCGCCTCCATAGCAGGAAACTCCAAGGCCAACTCACTGCGAAGTTGCTGCAGGGCCTCAATTGCGGCAGCTACCCGATTAGTCACATCCCTGATTTTTTGTTGCGGCGGCGGGTTGAACGAAAGAGGCGATCGAATGTCCGCATCGACTATCTCCTTCCTTTCAAAGTAGCTTGGCGCAGGCGCCTCTCTCGCTGCCAGATTGGCCTCGCGGTACTTCTCGATCAGATAGTCCAGATCGCGCTGGTATTGGCCTAATTGAATCGGATATTGCTCTACGATTTTCTCTCCTTGGATGCACATCTCGCGCCATCGCGTTTGTTGCGCGGTCAGTTTGTGGCGAATATCCTCGAGATTGGAAATATGTTTTTGGCCGGCTTCGCGCAGCATTTCCACGGCACGGTTGTAGGATTCGGAATACTCTTGCCTTTTTTCTTTAAGTTCCCTATATCTTCGTCCGTAATCGGGATAGGCATCATCCCGTTGCAGCCATTTCCAGGAAGCGACTCCAAAGAACAGGATTCCCATAAGAGCCAGCAGCAGTGCTTGAAAAGAATCGAATCCAGCCAGATTCTCTTGCAGTCGGACCCATACATCGGCGCCGACCGCGAAAATATCGGCCGCTGGATCATTGACTATGGCTTGCATGCTGTCGCGCAAGTGGCCTACGGCGCAATTGAAGCCAAACACGCCGATCAGAATCCCCGCTATCCCTGCCCATGCAAAACATTTCCGCCCTAAATCCACATGATTCTTCCGGCGCAGCAGACCCCCCATCGCAAACCCCGCAATCAGTATGTTGACAGCGCTGATCAGTGCCATTTGCGCGGCGGCGCCAACAAGGCCGAACGGATTCACTTCCATGAGCAAGGAGGCATTCAGCACAACCTCAATGATGAAACAAACCGATATGAACAAGAGGGTTGCTGGGGTGCGGCCCGAATCATCAGCCAATCGAGTCAGCCGGGAGCGTTTTCTGAATTCCCTGAAATCCTTATCGCTATCAGTAAACTCTTCCCAAAGTCCGGTTAGCAAATTCTTGCCTTCCCGGCTGCGGCGGCTCAATTCAAATTCTCCATCTCGCCTGATCTGTTCTGCCAAGTCTCGCAAATCCGCAAGTTCCTCATCGTTCTCCATATCGGCCAAGTCACGCTCACGATCTTCGAGATACCTGCCCACATTGTCCCGGCATACCCGCCAACGTCGATTGATCCAAGCGAGAATCTGCTCTTCAGTCGCGTCCAGTCGATTCTGACTTTCCGCTGGCTTATTCAATTCGCCCTGCTTCCGCGCCTTTTTGACGATATCATGTTTGCGCAGCCACTCCTCCAAATCCAGTTGCCTGAAGCTGCCTGTATTGGCATCGAATCCGGGTTCGTTGTCCCAAGCACTAATATCCGCCATTCAAGGTTCCCTTATTTCGCGCCCGCCGCCAGCAGATTCCCGCGATGCCGATAATCGCAGCGGCCATCAAGTCAGTGCCGACGGCGGCGGAAACAGCAAAGGCAACGAAACACCTAGTCGTAAACTACCTATTATATTAGGAAATCTATAGAGTTCAGACGGCGGCCGGGAGCAGGTCGGAATCGACAAAAATGTGCGGGCGCGGCGACCGCTTCTTTCCGCGCATCGGAGATGTTTCGCAAACCACGTTCACCGAGCATTCATTCACTTGCTCTGAAGAAAGGCCCAGATTCTTTTCCAGCAGCGTTGGAACGATTTCGCGAATCGCTTGAACAATGCCGGGGGGCGCGTCGGCCTCAATGGCCAAGCCGGGAATATCAGGGCTCGTGCCCACCAGCATCCCGCTTTCCTCGCACCGCATCACGGTGATCAGATACTTGGTCTTTGCCATCTTGATTCACCTCCGTTTTGCCGGTCTTCGGGCCGCGCTCGCCTTGCTAAAGGAATATGGGCTTATTGATCAAACTATACCGCATTCCCGCTCCAGCCACTTTGCGTGGCGTGGCATTCAGAGTGCGCATCGTGTCTGGCGCAGGCGGTTGCGGCACCAGAGCGTTGGACATTACCGCAGGAACGTTTCCTTTTCTTAAGGCCAAGAGCGCGGATTGATCCGCTGACAAGCCCTTCGCGCTCTTGGCTTCCGCGCAACTAAAAGTCCTCATCGAAGCATTTGCTGAACTTGGATTCAGCTCAGCGCCCGGCGCTTCTCCTCGACGAAGGTTGCCATGGAAGGAATGGGCACCCGGCAAGTCTCGTCCGGCCCGTCGGTTGTCACCAGCCCCAGCCGCCGCACCCATTTAAAAGCCGCCTCGCCAGTGGGGAACCGCCGTTTCAGCGAGGTGGCGCCTTTGTCCTGGTAGCGGGCAATCATCTCTTCGAGCGTGTCTTCGCAGGCCAGCTGCGAGAGGCGCTCGGCGCTTATGGCTCGATACAAGCCGGCCAGGACTCGCACTGAAATTTTCGAGGTGTTCAATCGCTCCTGGCAGCAGGCTTGCCGGTATTGGTTGCCTGTTTTAATGGCCTCGGCCAACCCAAACCCTGCCAAGGAAGGCTTGTTCTGCTCCGCCAACTTTTCGCAAAGCGCAATGAGGTAGCCGGTGAGATGGCGGGGCCAGTTGTCTTTTGGCGCCCGTATTCGCCCTTGACCGCCCCCACGCCTTCAACGCTCGCCTCTCCGCCGAAAAAAGACTCCTGGACCGCCGCAAGCTTCTGTTTGTCTGTCCCGGTAAGTGCCGAAGCCAAATCCCATAGCAATTTCTGGTAAGCGCCATCGACCGAAGGGTCGGCGCAGAAGACGGTTTGAACAGGCCGTCTCCCGGCGGTTTTTCCAGCCAACCGCTTGATGACCTCGTGGACAAGCGATGTCTTGCCCGAACCCGGAGGGCCGCCAACGATAAAAGTGTCCCCTCCCAGGAACCGCTCGGCATCGAAAAGATACTGCGATATCTCGCAGATCGAGCCGATGATGCTCTCCCGTCCGCCGAAGGCAATGGGAGGCTTGCGCTCGCCGTGGTCGGCGATAAGCCTCTTGAGCTTCCCATGAACAGGTTTCGACATTGGGAGGTGTCCAGCCAATCCCCGGCTTGACTCTCGCGAAAATTATAGCCAAGGGCTTTCGCGGACACTTCAATGTGCTCTCCGTGCCGGATTCGGAGCGGGATGCAAGCAAAACCGCTACAATGCATATCCCTTGGGGATATACATATAAGGGCGCGAACATGGTCAAGGCCTCCGTTTTCAGGAGCAACAAGAGTCAAGCAGTGAGATTGCCGCAGGCGGTTGCGTTGCCCGATGGCGTCAAGCGGGTCGATGTCGTCGCGGTGGGCGCAACAAGGATCATCACGCCTGAAGGCACGAGTTGGGCGGAATGGTTCGATGGCGCGCAGGCCGACGATGACTTCATGGCTGAACGGGAGCAGCCGGGGGAGCAATCGCGCGGTTCGTTCTAATGCTCAAGTACATGCTCGACACGGATATCTGCATCTACACGATCAGGAACCGGCCCGCCCAAGTGCGGGATTCGTTCATTCGCCACCATGAACAGCTTTGCGTCAGCGCCGTCACGGTGATGGAATTGACTTATGGCGCGGAGAAATCCGCTGCTCCAGCCAAAAACATGGCGGTCGTGGATGGATTTCTTGCCCGCTTGGCCCCGCTCGACTACGACCGCCGCGCTGCAAGGCATACGGGACAACTGCGCGCGGAGCTACGGAAAAAGGGGGCGCCCATTGGCGCCTACGACCAGATGATCGCGGGCCATGCAAGGAGCCTGGGCTTGGTGCTGGTGACCAACAATGAGAGGGAGTTTGCGCGGGTGCCGGGGCTGCGCATCAAGAATTGGGTGAATTGAGAGGGAGAGGCGCAAGCGATGGCGGAGGAGGCGGGCGCATCGAGTGCGATGCCAGGCTTGCGATGCGTCGCCGCCCAAGCTGCCGAAAACCGGGTTCAACTATAGTCAATGCGGATTGCCTAAATTTATATAACGTGCATTGATTAAATTTAGATAGCGTGGAATGATAGAAAAACGAGAAGTCCACCGAGGGCCCCGCAACCATGGAACCGCGCTTTCTTCCCCACAACACCCACTTGATTGATGCCAAGGGTTTTGCGGAAACCGATCCGCAGCTTTCGCACTTGGCATCGCGCCCCCTGCGCCATCGGTCGCGCCTGCTCGATGAATTGCCGCGCGGCGTGCCCGGCATCTACAGCTTGAGCGGCGGGCGGCAAACCGGCAAGTCAACGCTTCTCAAGCAATGGATGGCCGAACTCTTGCGTCAAGGCATCAAACCTAAAGCCATCGCTTATTTTTCCGGCGAGTTGATCGACGATCATCACAGCCTCTTGATGCATCTGGAGAATCAGCTCGAAACGGGCGCAGGCAACGGCATTCAATTCATCATTCTTGATGAGGCAACCTATGTGCGCGATTGGGACAAGGCCATCAAGTACGCGGCTGATGCCGGCCTGCTCGCGAACGCCGCCCTAATGATCACAGGCTCGGACCTCGCGTTCCTGCAAGATGCGAGAATGCGGTTTCCAGGCCGGCGCGGCCAAGCGGAACGCGTCGATTTTCATCTCCATCCATTGTCGTTTCGCGAATTTCTGCATTTGGACAACAAGCTAGGCCCGCTCGACGCCTACCTTGATGCGCTTTCGCGGATGCCGGAAAACTTGATCGACTCGGTCTATGAGGCCTTCTCGCGCTATCTATTGCATGGGGGCTATCTAACCGCCATCAACGACCTCGCCGAGGCCCATGCCATTCGCCGCAGCACATTCGCCACCTATTCCGACTGGATTCGCGGCGACATGCTGAAACGCGGCAAGAGCGAAGCCTACCTGCGGGAAGTCCTTGGCGCGATTGTCAGGCGCTACGGCACGCAGGTGACTTGGAACGCGCTGTCGAGGGATCTTTCGGTTGACCATCCCCGTACCATCGCCGATTACGTGGCGCTGCTTGAGCGCATGGATGCCGTTGCCGTGCTGCCCGCGCTCCTGGAGCATAAACTGGCCGCCGCGCCGAAAAAAGCGAGAAAGGTCGTTTTTTCGGATTCTTTCATTCTCCATGCCGTGCGCGCTTGGCTGACGCCGGCCGATGATCCGTTCCCGCAGCAAGCGCAAAGCGCGCTCAAGGACCCGATTTGGGCCTCGAAGCTCGTTGAAGCAAGCGTCGCGTGCAATCTGCGCCGCTTCCATCCAACCTTTTATATCAAGGGGCAAGGCGAGGTTGATATCGCCTATGTGCGGGACGATCGATTCTGGCCGATCGAAATCAAATGGGGCAATCAGCTTCGCCCGAAGTCGATCAAGCAAATCGCGCGCTATGGCAATGGCGAGATTTGGCGCAGGGAGCGAAGCGCGGGCGAAGTGGCGGGCATCAAGGCGCTGCCACTGCCGGTGCAGCTGCTCAGGGCGGGCACGGAGTTCATGTAACGGGGCGCCTGTGAAGCTCAAAAGCGAGGTTCGCGGTTTTCCGCGCGCGGAGGAACCAGCCGAAAAGGAGCAGCGCGCCCCAATGGCGCATCAGCGAATCCGGGGCGGAAAATGCTAAACTGCGGGCCGATTGCTGGCGCCGGGCCCGCGCGGTTCCGTTGGCGGGAGCGAAGCGCTCCCCAAGCAAGCGAGCAATCCCGTCGCCCCTACTTGCTGCGGAAGCATCCGTTTGAATAAGCCATGAGCATGCGATCCCATTATTGCGGCGAGCTTCGCAGCGGCCACGCCGGACAGGCGGTGCGTTTGTGCGGCTGGGTCAACGGCGTGCGCGACCACGGCGGGGTGGTCTTCATTGATCTGCGCGACCGCGAAGGGATGGCGCAGCTGGTGTGCAACCCGGAATCCGCCGAAGTGTTCGCCACCGCTGAGAAAGTCCGCGCCGAATACGTGCTGCGCGCTTCGGGAACGCTGCGGATTCGCCCGGAAGGCACCGCCAACCCCGATTTGCCCACCGGCGAGGTCGAGGTGGTGGCGGAGGCGCTGGATATTCTTTCCGCGGCCGGCGATCTGCCCTTCCATCATGGCGAAGGCGCCGGCGAGGAGATGCGGCTGCAATACCGCTATCTGGACTTGCGGCGCCCGGAAATGCTGGCCCGCCTGCGGCTGCGCCACCAAGTGTTCGCCGCGATCCGGTCGTTTCTGGACCAGCGCGGCTTCGTGGATGTGGAAACGCCCCTGCTGACGCGGGCCACGCCGGAAGGCGCGCGCGATTTCCTCTCGCCGGCCCGCAACCGGCCGGGGCGCTTCTACGCCCTGCCCCAGTCCCCGCAGCTTTTCAAGCAATTGCTGATGATGTCGGGGCTGGACCGCTACTACCAGATCGCCCGCTGCTTCCGCGACGAGGATCTGCGCGCCGACCGGCAGCCGGAGTTCACCCAGCTGGACGTGGAGATGTCGTTCGCGGACGAGGACGAAGTGACCGGCCTGATGGAAGCGCTGGCGCGCGAAGTGTTCGCCAAGGTGCTGGAAGTGAAGCTGCCCGATCCCTTCCCGCGCATGACCTACGCCGAAGCCATGCTGCGCTACGCCAGCGATGCGCCGGATCTTCGCAATCCGCTGGAACTGGCGGAGCTGAGCGATGCCTTGCGCGATGCGGAATTCAAGGTGTTCTCGGCGCCGGCCAACGACGCGGGCAGCCGGGTGGCCGCGCTCAAGATTCCCGGCGGCGCGGACCTGGCCCGGCGCGAACTCGACGAGCTGACCCAGTTCGTGCAGGCCATGGGCGCGAAGGGCTTGGCTTGGATCAAGGTGGCGGATCCGTCCAACGGGCGCGAAGGCATGCAGTCGCCGATTCTGAAATTCCTGGGCGATGCCGAAATCGCCGCGGTGGCCGAGCGAACCGGCGCGGCCTCCGGCGATCTGCTGCTATTCGGAGCAGGCCCCGCAGCGGTCGTTAACCGCACGCTTGCCGCGCTTCGCGACCGCCTGGGACGCGAGCGCGGCCTGATCGCGCCGGGCTGGGCGCCGCTGTGGGTCACGGATTTCCCGGCCTTCGAGTTCGACGAGGACGAGAAGCGCTTCAAGGCGCTGCATCATCCTTTCACCGCGCCGGACGCGGCCGAACCCGGCGAGTTGCTGGAAAATCCCGGCGCCGCGCTTTCGCGCGCCTACGACATGGTGCTGAACGGCCATGAAATCGGCGGCGGCTCCATACGCATACATCGCCAAGAAATGCAATCGGCAGTATTCGAGCTGCTTGGGCTTTCCTCCGAGGAGGCCAGCGAGAAATTCGGCTTCCTCCTCAAGGCGCTGGAATACGGCGTTCCGCCGCATGGCGGCATCGCCTTCGGCTTGGACCGCTGGGTCATGCTGATGGCCGGGGCGGAATCGATCCGCGAGGTCATCGCCTTCCCCAAAACGCAATCCGGGGCCTGTCCCCTCACCGGAGCCCCGGCGGCGGTGGACGCAAGGCAGTTGCGCGAGCTGGGCATTCGCCCGATATAAAATTCCAAGCGGTCGAACAGCCGCTCCCGTCCAAGCCATGCCCATTTACGAATACGAATGCCGCGAATGCGGATACCGCTTCGAGGCGCTGCAAAAAATGAGCGATCCGCTGCTTACGGATTGCCCCGCATGCGGGCAATCCAGCCTTAGGAAACTGCTCTCCGCGCCGCATTTCCGCCTCAAGGGCAGCGGCTGGTACGAAACCGACTTCAAGAACAGCGGACGGTCGAAACCGGACGACAGCGGCGCGGCCGGAAAATCCAAACCGCCCGCCGGCAATGGCAAGGACGCGGATAAGAAACCCGGCAAGAAGGACGCGGCGAAAGCCTCCGGCGGCGGGTCCTCGGCCAAAAGCGCCGCATCGGGCGCAGGCGCCGATTCCGGCTGACGCCCGTGGCCGACAAGCGGAACCTAGTGGCCCGCCTTAGGCGAATGCTGGTGGCGGGCATGCTCGTGTGGGTGCCGGTCGGCATCACGGTTTTCATTCTCCGCTTTCTAATCAACTTGGCCGACCAAACGCTGGCGCTGATACCGCCGCAATACCGCCCCGAGGCGCTGCTGGGCTTTCCGATACCCGGGCTCGGCGTGGTGCTGAGCCTGCTGCTGCTGCTGGCAACCGGGCTGGTGGCGGCCAATGTGTTCGGCAAGCGCATTATTGCGCTGTGGGAAGCGGTGCTGCGAAGGATTCCGCTGGTCCGGACCATCCACTCGGCCGCCAAGAACTTTCTGGAAATGGTGTTGAGCGGCCAGCACGGCTCGTTCAGCAAGGTGCTTTTGATCGAGTATCCGCGCCGCGGCGTTTACTGCATCGGCTTTCAGACTTCCAGCACCGTGGGACAGCTTGAAAAGCATTTCGACGAAAAGTGCGTGTGCGTGTTCGTGCCCACCACGCCCAACCCCACTTCCGGCTTCCTGGTGCTGGCGCCGGAGAACGACCTGATCGAGATCGACATGAGCGTGGAGGATGCCATCAAGCTGGTGGTGTCGGTGGGCGTGGTGGTGCCGGACCCGTCCAAATTGCCGCGCGCCGATGCTTCCAAACGGAAAGACCCCGCCGCCGATGGCGCCTGAGTGCCAAGTTGAAGGCCTCGGTCATCTTCAGCACCTACCGCCAGCCGGAATGGCTGCGTAAAGCGCTGTTCGGTTTCGCCGCCCAAACCCGCAAGGACTTTGAAATCCTAGTGGCCGACGACGGCTCCGGCGAGGAAACCGCCGAGGTCATCCGCAGCGCCCGCGGTGCTGCCCGCCTAGCCATCCATCACGTCTGGCAGCGGGACGACGGCTTTCGCAAGTGCCGGATTCTCAACAAGGCCATTGCCCGCGCCCGCGGCGCCTACCTGATATTCACCGACGGCGACTGCATCCCGCATCCCGAATTCGTGGCCCGGCACCTTGAGCTCGCCAAACCGGGCCGCTTCCTGTCAGGCGGCTTGCTGCGCCTGCCGCTGGGGCTGTCGCACCGCATCGAGGCGGACGATATCGCCTCGGGCCGGGCGTTTTCGGCTCGCTGGCTGCGCGCCCGCGGCATGCCCTTCACCTACAAGCTGCTAAAAATCAGCGCCGGCCTTCGCTTCGGCGGCGCGCTGGACCGCCTGTCCCCGGCCACGGCGGGATGGAACGGGCATAACGCCTCCGGATGGAAGGCGCACCTCCTTGAGGCGAACGGCTTCGACGAGCGCATGGGCTACGGCGGCGAAGACCGGGAGCTGGGCGAGAGGCTGGAAAACGCGGGCGTGCGCGGCAAGCGCATCCGCCACCGCATCCCCTGCCTGCACTTGGATCATCCGCGCGGCTACGTGGATGCGGATGCGCGCGCCGCGAATCTAGCCATCCGCGCGGAAACAAGGCGCGCGAAGCGCACCCGAACCGAGCACGGCATCGCGCAACTGCCCCCGCAAGCCCTAAAAGCGCCAGCTTAAGCCCTGTGCTTGTCCCTGCCTCGCGGGAGCGTCGGCGGCAGGAGCCGCCGCCGAGCCCCATGGATGGGTTCATGCGTCTCCCGCGAGGCAGGGACAAGCACAGGGCGAGGAAACAATCTGCGCTAGGCGCCCGCCCCGGCCTTGGCCTTGTCGCCGCCAATGAAGATCAGCAAGCCATCCGCACGGAAGTGCCTGCGGAACGCGTCGTTCACTTCCTCCAAGGTAAGCGCCCGATAGCGGTCGTGCATTGCGCCATACCAGTTGGCATCCAAGCCATGCTCCGCCCCGGAGCGCAAAATTCCCGCCAAGCTTCCGTCGCTGGACCACGAGTTGAGGTCGCTGGAAATAGCGCCATCCACAGCATCCTTGAGCTCTTCCGCGGCAAAGCCTTCGTCCAGCGCCCGTTGCAGCTCCTCCATCGCCCCGGCCTTCACCTTGGCAAGATTTTCCGGCGCGGCAATCGCCTGAATAAGCAGCGAGCCGCTGTCGTCGCCCTCGCGCCTTGCCGCGTTGATCCCGCCTCCGGCCCCATAGGACCATCCCTCCTTCTGCCGCAGCCGCTCCATCAAGCGGTTGCTCATGCCTCCTCCGCCGAACATCCGCATGCCGATAGCCAGCGCCGGATAATCGTCGTCGCGCACGTTCATGGCAATCGGAAGCGCCGCCACCATCACGCCGTTGGCCTTGTCGGGCGTGTCCAGCCACAAATCGCGGGATTCCGCCGGATGGTGGCGGCTCGGCACCGGCGAGTACTCGACGGACGCCTCCCAATCGCCGAACAGCGCATCGAGGCGGGCGGCCAGCGCCGCGGAATCGACATCTCCGACAACCGTCGCAATCGCCCCCTCAAAGCCCGCATGGGTATTCCAAAAATCCTTGAGCGCCTCGCGGCTCATGCCGCGCACCATCTCCTCCTGCTCGTCCAAATCCATCGCATACCGGAAATGGTCGGGGCCATAGGGGCTAAGCGCCTTGGACAAGGCGACCGAAGCCACGCTTCGCGGCTGGCCGCGGGCGCCTGCGATGCCCGCCAGCGCCGAGCGCTTCACTTCCTCGAGCTGGCCCGGATCGAAGATAGGCTCGCGGAGCACATGCGCCATCAAGCCCAGCGCTTCATCGAAGTTATCCTTGTCGGTGGTCAGGGAAGCGGTAATGCCTTGCCCGCCCGCCGAAACGGAAAGGCTGCTCTTAAGCCGGTTCCACTCGGTGGCCAGCTCGTCGCGCGCATAGCGGGTGGTGCCGCGCTGCAATTGGCCGGCGGCGTAGCCCGCAACGCCGTGTTTTCCGGCCAGGCTCTCTTCGCTGCCCGCAAAAAGCTTAAGCGACAAAATAATTTGGTCGCCGCGCGACTTCTTCTCGATCGCCCACAGCGAGCCGCCGCCGGCCAGCTCGTGCTTGACGGTGCGGGCGGCGATATTCTCCGGCGCGGGGTCGAATTCCTCGCCGGCGCTTACCGACTGCCGGCCGGCCAGCGCCATTAGCTCGGCGCTTTGATCGCCACGGGCCGCAACCACGGTCCGATCCGGGCTCTCGGTGGGGATGAACATCCCCGCAGTGCGGTTGCTGCGCTTGAAGTGCTTGGCCGCCGCTTGGTTGAGGTCATCGACGGTAACCGCCTCCAGCTGGTCCTTGTAGAGGAACAGGTAGCGCCAGTCCCCCGAGGCGATGCTCTCGGACAGCCTGTTGGCGAGAAAGGCCACGCTCTTGATCGCGTTGTCGTAGGCCGAAACCATGGCCAGCCGCGCCCATTGAAGCTCGTCTTCCGTAATGGGCTCCGCGGCGATGCCTTCCCCCACCTCCGTCAATTTGTCCAGAACCTCCTGCGGGTCGCCGTCCACCGGCACCGTGGCGCTCAGCGAGAACAGCCCCGGATAAGCGAAAGCGTTGGCGCTCGCCCCGGCGTCTGCGGCAATGCCGGGCTCCACCATCTCGCGGTACAGCCGCCCGCGGCTCGAATCCCCCAGCACCCGCGCCACCACGGCCAGCGCCGTGTTCTCCGGGGTGGCCCCGGCGGGGATGTGATAGGCCGCCATGGCCAGGCTTTGCTCGCCCACGCGCCGCAGGGTCACGAGCCGCTCGCCATCCTGGACCGGCTCCACCGTATAGATGCGCGGCAACTCCCGCTGCGGGGCCGGAATGGCGCCGAACGAATCGGCGATGATCGAGGCGGCTTGCGCGGGGTCGAAATCGCCGGCCACGATCAGCGTGGCGTTGTCCGGCTGGTAGTAGGTGCGGTAGAAGGCTTGCAGGCGCCCAATATCGACCCCTTCCACATCCGAGCGGGCGCCAATGGTGGAATTGCCGTAGTTGTGCCATTCGTAGGCGGCCGCACGGACGCGCTGGCTCAGCATCCTGCCCGGATTATTCTCGCCGCGCTCCATTTCGTTGCGGACCACGGTGAATTCCGATTGCAGGTCGTCGTAGGAAATGAAGGAGTTGACCATGCGGTCCGCTTCCATGCGCAGTGCCCATTCCAGGTTGTCGCCGTCGGGCTCGAAGCTCTCGAAGTAATTGGTGCGGTCGAGCCAAGTGGTGCCGTTCCAGGACATTCCGCGCTCGGCGAAGTCGCCGGTAATGTCGGGATGGTCCGGAGTGCCCTTGAACAGCAGATGCTCCAGCAGGTGCGCCATGCCCGTTTCGCCGTAGTTCTCGTGCATCGAGCCGACCCGGTAGGTCACGTTCACCGTGGCCCGCGCCTGCGCGCCGTCGGGAAACAGCAGCACCTGAAGGCCGTTGGGCAGCGTGTACTCGTGGATGCCCTCCACGCTGGTCACATACTCGAAACCCTCTTCGCCGCCGGCAATCCCCAGCGGGTCCTCGGCCCATGCCCATGTCGGCAGCGCCAAAAAAATTGCGATGGACGCGGTCCTTAAACGACCCATTTCTTCTCTCCGCTACTGTGGCTCAAGCCGCACATTATGACGCATCCGCCGGTTTCCGCGCCGAGCCTGTTTCCGCTTGCGCGCATAGGCGCTTGCCCTCGCCCTTTGCCTTGCAATCCAACCATTATCGCCGTTCCTACGGCGCAAGCTCCTAGGGGCTCGGGGCGAACCGGGGCCATCGTTGTCTTGGCCCGCATATCGTGAACCCGCACACACAAGCGAGCATGACTTATACTTATCCCACCAGTGGTATTCAAGAGAGGGCCACCTAGCTATGACTACATACCCCCCCCCCCCAATTAAAATCCGGCAGCTCCCGGTTCGGCAACCGCAGCGGCAAATCCCGCAAACGCCCTTGGCACCCGCCGACAGTCAGAACGGTCGATCTCGGCCAGACGCGAAGCTCCCCCGCAGTATTTCGCCGCGATAGACCTGAAACCGAGACTTACTCTGTGGGCCACGACAGCTAGGAGCTTGCGCCATAGGAGGCTCGGGGCACTTTCAAGTGGGATCCGAAGACCATAATGACAGCTGTAACGATCCATAAATGGGATATGCCTATTCCTTTCCGTGTCATATTTAAGAATTGCGGCCCGCCAAAAGTTTCTGCAGCGCAGACTCCCCTAGGCCGCTTTCGGCCTGCTTGCGGCTGTAACGACGGTGTTGCCGTTCTTTTCCCCGACCGCCAGCTTATCGCCGGCCTTCGCCTCGGATGAAAGGAGCCATTCCGCGAGAGGGTTTTCCACCCAGTCGCGAATAACCCGCTTGAGCGGCCGCGCGCCGTAAGCGGGGTCGTAGCCGAGACTGGACAGGCGCAGCCTCAAGGAATCGCTGATTTCCAGAACCAAGTCGCGCTCCGCCAAACGCTTAGCAAGGCGTTCGAGCTGAAGATCCACGATGGCGCGGATCTCATCGCGGGCGAGCGGCTTGAACACCACGATATCGTCGATGCGGTTAAGGAACTCCGGGCGGAAATGGGAGCGCAGCGATGCCATCACCGCAGCCTTCATCTCTTGGTGCTCCGAACCGGCCAGCGATTGGATCTGCGCGGAGGCCAGGTTCGATGTCATAATCACCGCCGTGTTGCGGAAATCCACCGTGCGGCCTTGGCCGTCGGTGAGGCGTCCTTCGTCGAGCAGTTGCAGCAGGATATTGAGCGCGTCCGGATGCGCCTTCTCCAGCTCGTCGAGCAGCAGCACCGAATAGGGCCGGCGGCGCACCGCTTCGGTCAGCTGCCCGCCCTCCTCGTAGCCCACATAGCCGGGAGGGGCGCCCACCAAGCGCGCAACGGCGTGCTTTTCCATGTACTCCGACATATCCACGCGCACCAAAGCCGATTCGCTGTCGAACAGGAATTCCGCCAGCGCCTTGCATAGCTCGGTTTTGCCCACCCCGGTGGGGCCTAGAAACAGGAAGGAGCCGGAAGGGCGGTCCGGGTCCGCCAGCCCGGCGCGGGAACGGCGAATCGCGCGCGCCACCGCCGATACCGCCTCTTCCTGGCCAACCAGCCGGCGGTGCAGCTCCTCCTCCATGCGGTTGAGCCGCTCGCGCTCGCCGGCCAGCATCCGCGCCACCGGGATGCCGGTGGCGCGGGCCACCACCGCGGCGATATCCGCCTCCTCCACCCGGCTCGACAGCATGGCATCGGCGGGCTCCTGCGCGTCTTGGCCGCCGGATTCCGCAAGCTTTTTCTCAAGGCCCGGAATCACGCCGTATTGCAGTTCGGACATGCGCTGCAAATCCTGGCTCCTGCCGGCGATTTCCAGCGCCAGACGGGCCTGCTCCAGCTGCTCCTTCAGCCCGGCGGCCTCCTGGGTGCGGGCTTTTTCCGCTTGCCAGGTTTCCGACAGGCCCGCGTGCTCGGTTTCCCGCCGCGCAATCTCCTCGTCGAGGTCCGCCAGGCGCTGTCGGGCGGCACCGTCCTCGTCCTTGCGCAGCGCCTCGCGCTCGATCTTCAGCTGAACGAGGCGGCGCTCTAAGCGGTCGATCGCCTCGGGCTTGGAGTCCATTTGCAAGCGAATGCGGGCCGCGGCCTCATCGACCAAGTCGATGGCCTTGTCGGGGAGCTTGCGGTCGGTGATATAGCGCTGCGAAAGCGTGGCGGCGGCCACGATGGCGGCATCCGAAATCGTCACGCCATGATGCACTTCGTAGCGCTCCTTAAGCCCGCGCAGAATGGCGATGGTGTCCTCCACGCCGGGCTCGCCGATCAGCACCTTCTGGAAGCGCCGCTCCAGCGCGCCGTCCTTTTCGAGATGCTTGCGGTACTCGTCCAGCGTGGTGGCGCCCACGCAATGCAGCTCGCCTCGCGCCAAGGCGGGCTTGAGCATGTTGCCCGCGTCCATGGCCCCTTCGGCCTTGCCGGCCCCAACGAGCGTATGCAGCTCGTCGATGAACAGGATGATGCGGCCTTCCTGTTTCGCCAGCTCCTTTAGCACCGCTTTCAGGCGCTCCTCGAACTCGCCGCGGTACTTGGCCCCGGCGATCATGGCGCCTAGATCCAAGGCCAGAAGGCGCTTGTTCCTCAGTCCCTCCGGCACTTCCTTGTTGGCGATGCGCAAGGCAAGCCCTTCCGCCACGGCGGTCTTGCCCACGCCCGGCTCGCCGATCAGCACCGGGTTATTCTTGGTGCGGCGCTGGAGGATATGCATGGTGCGGCGGATTTCCTCGTCGCGGCCGATAATGGGGTCGAGCTTGCCCTCCTCGGCGCTGCGCGTTAAGTCGATGGCGTATTTCTCAAGCGCGCCGCGCAGTTCCTCGGCGCCGGCCTCGTTGACCGTCTCGCCGCCCCGCAACTGATCGATGGCCGCCTCCAGGCGCGCCGGATCCACGCCGGCCTCCTTCATTACCCGCGCATGCTCGCCACGGTCGCGAGCGGTCGCAAGCAAGAGAATCTCGCTGCTCACCACGCTGTCGCCGCGTTTGCGGGCCAGCTTGCCGGCCAGGTTCAGCACCCGGGCCAGCGCGGCCGATGCGTGCAGATCGCCCTCCTGGCCCTGCACGCTCGGCATCCGTTCCACCGCCTCGGCGAGGCCGGACCGCAAGCTGCCGGTATCGGCGCCGGCGCGGCGCAAAAGCGGCAGCACGGCTGCATTGTCCTGTTCCAGCAGCGACCGAAGAACATGCGCCGGCTCAAGAAACTGATGGTTGGCATCGACCGCGGTTTGGCGGGCCTCGGCCAGCGCGTCGCGCACCCGGTTGGTGAATTGATCCATATCCGGGATATAGCGCCCGGCCCGTCAAATTCAACCGGAGCGCTGTAGCCAGATGAAGGTGGCGTGGCGTCCGGGGCCGCCATCGCGGCGAAACGAATAAAAACGTTGAGGGTCGGAGTAGGTGCACCATCGGCCGCCGCCAATTCGGGCCACGCCCAGCGCGCGAAGCTGATGCCGGGCCAGCCCCGCCAAATCCATGAGCCAGCGGCCCTCGCCCTGCGGCGCGAAGAAGCGGGCGGCGGCGGCTGAGGTTTCCGTGATGGATGCGAACACGTCGCTTCCCACTTGGTACGCCGCCGCGCCGATCCCGGGCCCTATCCAAGCCATGAGTTCGCCGGCATCCAAGGGCTGGGCGCCGCCCCGGCAAAGGGCGCCAACGGCGGATGGGATCACGCCTGCGGCCAACCCCCGCCAGCCGGCATGGGCGGCCGCCACGCGGCTGCCGGCGTTATCGCAAAGCAGCACCGGCAGGCAGTCGGCGGTTAGAAGCATGCAAGCCCGACCGACCGAAAAAGACACGCAGCCATCCGCCTGGGCGTGGCGCCAGTCCTCGTCCGCGCTCACCACATCCGCTCCATGCATCTGCGAGAGCCAGCGCGGCTCGCCGGGCGCCTCAAGCATCCGCCAAGCTTGTTCGGGATCAAGGCCGCGTTCCGTGCTGGCGGCGCATACCGTCGGCGGAGCCGGCCACTCGGGACGGATTACGCGTTCCACGAATACCCGTCCCAATCGCGCTCCCGGCCGGCCAGTTGGCCAAGCAGCTTGAGCAGGTCGCCGGGCAGCGGCGCCTTAAAAGCGCATTCCCCGGCGGCGGCCGGGTGCTCAAGGCGCAGCGCGCAAGCATGCAGCGCCGGACGCGGAAATCCTTGGCTGCCGCGCGAGTACAGGGAATCGCCAACCAGCGGAAAACCGATATGCGCAAGATGCGCCCGGATCTGGTGCGTACGCCCGGTGCCCAGCCGAACCGCGGCAAACGCGTTGCCGGGAAACCGTTCAAGCAAACGGTAGCGGGTCACGGCGCGGCGCCCGCCCGGACGAACCGCCATGCGCAGCCTGTCGCGGGGATGGCGCCCCAATGGCTCGTCGATGGTGCCGCCGGCCACCGGGCAGCCCCGCGTCACGGCCCGGTACTCGCGACGGATGCGCCTGGCTTGCAGATCCCTTGTGAGCCGCTGGTGCGCGGCGGGCGAACGAGCCACAAGAAGCAGCCCGGTGGTGCCCGCATCCAGCCGATGCACCAGGCCGAAGCGCGGCACGGCCTGAAGTTCCGGGAAGCGATGCAGCAGGCCGTTTTGCAGCGTGCCTGCGGGATTGCCGGCGCCCGGATGCACGACCAATCCGGCGGGCTTGTTGACCACGATCAGATGGGCATCGGAATGAACCACGCCGAACTCCACCAACTCCGGCGCCACCGCCCCCGCCGCCGCCAGCTCCCCGCGAATTTCGTAGTGCTGGCCTGCCTGCACTATCGAGCGGGGCTTTAAGGAACCGCCGCCTGCCCCGGCAACTTGGCCGTTCTTTATCCAGTTCTTGATCCGGCCGCGCGAGTAGTCCGGCAACAGCGCCGCCAGCGCCGCATCCAGCCGCCGCCCCGCCAAGCTGTCGGGAATCACGACCCGCTCTTCCACCAAGCGCTTCATCGAACCAAGCTCCGCATGCCCCGGCATCTTCGCAGAAAACCGCGAAGCAAACGACAGCAAAGCGCCTCACGTTTCGGATGATATCGAGCGCCGCGCCAACCAGATTGCCGCCAGCCTTCCGCATCTGGCATTATCCGTATCTCATTCGCAAAGAGGCGGCATCCGCATGGGGAAGAAACAAACGATGCACCGGTTCGCGGTCGCGCTTGGCCTGAGCGCCTGCCTGTGCGCCCCGCTGCACGCGCAGGACTCAGCCACCTACGAAATGACCTTCCAAGGGCTTTGGACGGCGGACGACATCACCGATTCGAGTTTGCCTCGCGGCGCGCATTTCACTCAGGTGATCGGCGCCAAGCATAATTCAAGCACCCGCATTTGGAGGAGCGGCGGCACTGCCAGCGAAGGGGTCGAAGGTGTTGCGGAGTTCGGCAGCACCGGTACGCTTCGCTCAGAAATCAATAGCAACGCCAACGCGGACGGCATTATCGCCGCAGGCTCAAGCAATAACGGTCCCACAGCGGCTGTTTCCACCACCTTCAATATCAATTCAAGCCATCCGCTGGTGAGCGTGCTATCCATGATCGCGCCGACATCGGACTGGTTTGTCGGCATCGACAGCGTGCCGCTCCACCAAAACGGAGCATGGCGCGACCGCGTCCAGTTGGACCTCTATCCTTATGACGCCGGCACCGAGAACGGGAATGCCTGGAGCTTGGGCGGCGGCAATGTCGATCCGCACGGAACGATCACGAGCATCCGCAATAGCGGGCGGTTCCGCGACAACCCCCTGGCCCGAATCACTTTCGAATTGCAAACGCCGGCTGCGAGCAATGTGTCGATCGCCGATGCCAGCGTCGCCGAAGGCGACAGCGGCGAAACCGATCTTAGCTTCACCGTGCAACTTGATCGCGCCAGCAGCGGCGACATCAGCCTCGACTGGGCGACCTCGACGGCAACGGGCGACACCGCCGCCGAGGGCGCCGACTACACCGCGGCGAATGGCAGCTTAACCTTCAGCGCCGGGGAAACGAGCAAGAGCGTCACCGTCAAGGTGCAGGGCGACACTCAAGCGGAGAGCAACGAGACCTTCACCGTCACGCTCAGCAACCTGACCGGCAACGGCACATTGCCATCGCCCGCGACCGCCACCGGCACCATCCTGGATGATGACGCCGCCCCCCCTCCGGCCACCGCCGGCGTGACCGCCGCCCAGTCGGCGGACACAGTGGTGGCTGAAGGCGACACCACCAATACGGCCACCTTCACGGTGGTCCTTGACAGCCAGCCCAGCAGCGCGGTGACGGTGACGGTGACCGCCGCCACCGGATTGGAACTCGACGGCCCGGACAGCTCCGCCGCCTTCACGGACAGCGAGGCGCTCACCTTTGCCAGGAATACCTGGGACAGCGCCCAAACCGTCACCGTGCGCGCCACCGACGACAGCACGGACAGCCCCAGCGGGCGGGAATTAACGGTGACCTACCGCACGGCTTCCTCGGACAGCGCCTATAGCGGCCTCGCCGGCACGGCGGCCACGGTGACGGTCACCGACGACGACGCCACCACCGCGACCCTGGCCGGCCCGTCCGGGAATATTGAGAAGGGCGCCACGAAAGCCTTCACGGTGACTCTGAGCCGGGCCCTCGTGGGCGGCGAGACCCTGCCCGTGCCGCTCACCTTCAGCGGCACGGCGACGCGCAATACGGATTACACGGTGGCCTGCGCCAGGGCCGCCGGGGTGGCGTGCGCGAACCTGAACACCGGCAGCAACCCCCGGGTCACCTTCACCGGCCCGGCGGCGGTCTCGGTCACGCTGACGCTGACGGCCGACGACGACAGCGCGGACGAGACCGTCGATATCGGCCTGGGCACGCTCAATGCCGCCTCCGGCATCGGCTTGGACGGCGGGGCATCCGGCACGGACAACTTGGCAATCTTCTCCATCATCGCCCCGGCACCGACCGACACCACCGCGCCGACCCTCTCGATCAGCGGGGTGCCGGAGAGGATCAACGACCGCTCGCCGTTCACGGCGACCTTCACCTTCTCAGAGTCCGTGACCGGCTTCGACGCGACCGACGTAACTGTGGATGGCGGGACGGCGGGCGCCTTGTCTGGCAGCGGAGATGCCTACACGATGACGATTACCCCGACGGGCGGCGCCGACGTGACGGTGATGGTGGCGGCGGACGCGGCGACCGACGGAAGCGACAATAGCGGTCCGGAGACCGCAGTCTCCGAGACGGCAGCGTGGGATATGGGATCGCTGGCGCTCTCGGAGTCCTCGCTGGCCCTCGACGAGGGCGGCAGCGCCACCTACACGGTCGCCCTGGGCGCCCGGCCTTCGGGAACGGCGACGGTGGCCATCGCGGCATCGGACGGCGGCGGCGTGGAGGTTTCGCCGTCAAGCCTGACGTTCGGCGCGAACAACTGGAGCGCGCCGCAGACCGTGACGGTGACCGCGCTTGAGGACGACGACGTGGCCGACGCCTCCGCCTCGCTGGCGCACACGGCATCGGGCGGCGGCTACGACGGCGTGAGCGCCGAGGTTTCGGTGGCCGTGTCCGACAACGACGAGGGATCGCTGGCGCTCTCGGAGTCCTCGCTGGCCCTCGACGAGGGCGGCAGCGCCACCTACACGGTCGCCCTGGGCGCCCGGCCTTCGGGAACGGCGACGGTGGCCATCGCGGCATCGGACGGCGGCGGCGTGGAGGTTTCGCCGTCAAGCCTGACGTTCGGCGCGAACAACTGGAGCGCGCCGCAGACCGTGACGGTGACCGCGCTTGAGGACGACGACGTGGCCGACGCCTCCGCCTCGCTGGCGCACACGGCATCGGGCGGCGGCTACGACGGCGTGAGCGCCGAGGTTTCGGTGGCCGTGTCCGACAACGACGAGGGATCGCTGGCGCTCTCGGAGTCCTCGCTGGCCCTCGACGAGGGCGGCAGCGCCACCTACACGGTCGCCCTGGGCGCCCGGCCTTCGGGAACGGCGACGGTGGCCATCGCGGCATCGGACGGCGGCGGCGTGGAGGTTTCGCCGTCAAGCCTGACGTTCGGCGCGAACAACTGGAGCGCGCCGCAGACCGTGACGGTGACCGCGCTTGAGGACGACGACGTGGCCGACGCCTCCGCCTCGCTGGCGCACACGGCATCGGGCGGCGGCTACGACGGCGTGAGCGCCGAGGTTTCGGTGGCCGTGTCCGACAACGACGAGGGATCGCTGGCGCTCTCGGAGTCCTCGCTGGCCCTCGACGAGGGCGGCAGCGCCACCTACACGGTCGCCCTGGGCGCCCGGCCTTCGGGAACGGCGACGGTGGCCATCGCGGCATCGGACGGCGGCGGCGTGGAGGTTTCGCCGTCAAGCCTGACGTTCGGCGCGAACAACTGGAGCGCGCCGCAGACCGTGACGGTGACCGCGCTTGAGGACGACGACGTGGCCGACGCCTCCGCCTCGCTGGCGCACACGGCATCGGGCGGCGGCTACGACGGCGTGAGCGCCGAGGTTTCGGTGGCCGTGTCCGACAACGACGAGGGATCGCTGGCGCTCTCGGAGTCCTCGCTGGCCCTCGACGAGGGCGGCAGCGCCACCTACACGGTCGCCCTGGGCGCCCGGCCTTCGGGAACGGCGACGGTGGCCATCGCGGCATCGGACGGCGGCGGCGTGGAGGTTTCGCCGTCAAGCCTGACGTTCGGCGCGAACAACTGGAGCGCGCCGCAGACCGTGACGGTGACCGCGCTTGAGGACGACGACGTGGCCGACGCCTCCGCCTCGCTGGCGCACACGGCATCGGGCGGCGGCTACGACGGCGTGAGCGCCGAGGTTTCGGTGGCCGTGTCCGACAACGACGAGGGATCGCTGGCGCTCTCGGAGTCCTCGCTGGCCCTCGACGAGGGCGGCAGCGCCACCTACACGGTCGCCCTGGGCGCCCGGCCTTCGGGAACGGCGACGGTGGCCATCGCGGCATCGGACGGCGGCGGCGTGGAGGTTTCGCCGTCAAGCCTGACGTTCGGCGCGAACAACTGGAGCGCGCCGCAGACCGTGACGGTGACCGCGCTTGAGGACGACGACGTGGCCGACGCCTCCGCCTCGCTGGCGCACACGGCATCGGGCGGCGGCTACGACGGCGTGAGCGCCGAGGTTTCGGTGGCCGTGTCCGACAACGACGAGGGATCGCTGGCGCTCTCGGAGTCCTCGCTGGCCCTCGACGAGGGCGGCAGCGCCACCTACACGGTCGCCCTGGGCGCCCGGCCTTCGGGAACGGCGACGGTGGCCATCGCGGCATCGGACGGCGGCGGCGTGGAGGTTTCGCCGTCAAGCCTGACGTTCGGCGCGAACAACTGGAGCGCGCCGCAGACCGTGACGGTGACCGCGCTTGAGGACGACGACGTGGCCGACGCCTCCGCCTCGCTGGCGCACACGGCATCGGGCGGCGGCTACGACGGCGTGAGCGCCGAGGTTTCGGTGGCCGTGTCCGACAACGACGAGGACGTGTCGGGCGCCTCAACCGCGTGGATGGCGCGCTTCGGACGTGTGGTGTCCGAGCAGATACTCGAGGGCATCGGCGACCGCGTGGCGGCGCGCAGGCATCTGGCCGCCTCGCCGCCGCGGAACGGCAGCGATAGCGCCGCCGTGAGCTTCGAGGCGATATTCGCCGGCCAGCGCCTAGGCGGCGCTTCCCTTGCCCCCGAACGCTCGGACGGCGGTGAGGGATTCGGCAGCCTTGCCAGGCCGAGGCGGGGAATGCTCCCGGCGCAGCCGCCCTCAGGCGGCCCCGGCGCTTGGCCGGACCACGTTTTCGGCGCCGCCGCTCTTTCGCCCTCAGGTGCCGCCGGCCCTTCGGGCGCGATCCCGACCACGGGCGGCTCCCGCGAGGACCGCTCGCTCGGCAGCATGATGCGCGCGGCGCTGGCGAACTCGTCCTTTAACGCGTCCGGCCAAGCTTCCGGCGGATCCGCTTGGGGCGTGTGGGGCCGTGGCTCGGTCGCCGCTCTTGAAGGCCGCTCCGCCGATGGCATCTTCATCGACGGCGACGTGACGACCGGCCAGCTTGGTGCGGATTGGGCGATCAATAACTGGCTGCTTGGCCTCAGCGCGTCGTACAGCCAAGGCGACGGCGACTATGCCGGGCCCGATGGCAGGGGCGCGCTGGAATCGACCATGGCGGCGGTCACGCCTTACCTCAGCGTGGATGCCGGCCGCTTCTCCGCGTGGGGAGCGCTAAGCACCGGCCGAGGCGACATAACGGTCATTCCGCAGCAAGGCTTGGCCGTGGAAGCCGACCTCGAGATGGAAATGGGCGCTGTTGGCCTGCGCGGCGAGTTGCTGGACTTCGGCGACGGCTTCAGCCTGTCGCTGATTTCCGATGCCATGGCGATGCGGTCGTCTTCCGAGGCGGCGACCGGAATGCCGGCCGCGGAAGCTGATGCCAGCCGCGTCCGGGCGGCGGTCGAGGCCTCCTGGACCCGCCCGCTGGCGGGCGGCGGACGGTTCTCGGCGCGGCTGGAGGGCGGCGCGCGGCTGGAGGGCGGCGATGCCGAGGAGGGCGTGGGCGCGGAAGTGTCCGCAGGGCTGTCATGGATGCAGGATGGCCTCATCTTCGAGCTGGAGAGCCGCCACTTGGTCGCGCATGAGGACGAGGACTTCAGCCAGACCGGCGCCTCGGCCCACTTGGCCTGGAATGCGCAGCCGTCGTCCGGGCTCGGCCCGTCGCTGTCGGTGCGCCAGCACTGGGGCATCGCCACGGCCAGCGGGCTGGACCAGTTGTTCGCCCTGCGTGACCTAGGACAGTTCGGGCTGGACTCCGGCGGGCGGCGGCTCGACACCGAGATCGGCTGGGGGCTGCCCCTGCTCGGCGGGCGCTTCGTGGGCACGCCCTTCCTGCTGCACGGGGTGCAGGGCGGCGGCAGCCTGCAAACGCTGGGCTGGCGCATGGAGCCCTTGGACCTCGCCGGCGAGGCCATGGATATGAGCATGAGCCTCAAGCTGATGCGCCGCACCCGTATCGGCGGCGGTCCCGACAGCGGCGTGGCGCTAGAAGCCCGCATGGGCTTCTAGCATCGGCTTCGAGGGCGCCTGCCAGACGCTCAACCTCCTCTTGATATGCTGTATAGTGTAGTCGCAATGAGGCTGCGCTCCTGCTGCACGGCAACTGTCTGATCTCATGGCATTTATCGTGCGCCTCGCGCCCTCCCTCAACCCCCGTGGCGAGAAACCCGTGCCAAGGAACAACAACGAGGAAGAGGAGATTTATCGCCTATGAAGCCAATCAAGATCAGCCGGACTGTCGCCGCAACAGCGCAGGCCGTGTTCGATGTCGTCGCCAATGGCCGCAACTACGGCAGGGCGATTCCAGAGATTGATACGGTGCGTTTCCTTACTGACAATGAAACCGGAGTCGGCGCCCGGTTTCTCGAGACCCGCCGCTTCAGCGGCGTGCAGGCGTTATTCGCGAAAGTCTTTGGCCTGTCGGCGACTGAAAGCGAGGTGACCGGCTTCGAGGATGGCAGGATGGTCCGGTTGCTGACCAAGGAGGCCGGGGCCCTCTGGCACACCACCTTTACCGTGACGTCCAATGAAAACGACGACGAGGCCCAACTCGACATGCTGGTGCGGATAGAGCCGATCAGCTTCATGGGCAAGCTGGTCACGCCCTTTCTCCGACCGGCGGCCGTAAAGGGCATTACCGCCGATGTGGAGGCCGTGAAGGCCTATGTTGAGGCGGAGTAGTCGCACGATACGACCAAACACTTTATGCGTTCTCTACAAAGCAAATTCAAATCCTTGACAATGCAGGTAAATTTGATTCCAATAACCGCACTGTCTGTTCGAACTCTGTTCTAGAAAAGGAGGCCGTCCTTGAATTTGGTGCATGAGTTGGTCCTGCTTCTCCTCAACGAGGAGAGTGGGTATTTCCATCAGGTTCCCGGCTGGAACCTGAACTGCGCTGTCATGGGCGCCAGCCTTGCCGAGCTGGCGCTTTTGGGCCGCATCGACATGGATCAGGACCACCTCTTCGTCATCGACCCGGCCACCATCGAAGATCCCCATTTGAATTCCATCCTGAAGGAGATCAGCGACGAGCCGCAGAAGCGGAACACCCGGTACTGGATCGAATACCTCTCGCCGCGCTCCGAAGAGATCATGGCGGCCACCTTGGACAGCCTCGAGAAACATGGAATCCTGAACTACCATAACGGCGGCTTCTGGTCTCTCACTCAAGGCACTTGGCAGACGGACGCCTACGCCACGCCCGACCACATACCGAGCGAGTTCGTCAAGGAGCGGATCGCTAAGGTTCTGCTTGCAGATGAAATCCCCCATCCGACGGATGCCATTCTGGTCGCGCTCGCCCATTCGTGCCAGGTCCTTCATTTAATCTTCCCTCTGGACGAAGATGCCGCCCGACGCATCGACCTCGTTTGCAAGTTCGATGTCATCGGCCGCTCCATCGGCGAGGCAACCGCCGAGAGCATCACGCAGCCGCAGTTCAAGCGTGTCCTGAATGTCAAGCCGATTCCCTCGGCTCCGCTGCGCGATCTACTCCTCAGCCCGGCGTTGCGGACTGGTAATATTCCCGCTCTCTTTGCCGACATTGCGCGCAAGAACGGACCTGTCTTCAGGCTTGGTTTGCCCTTCCAGAAGAAGGGGATGCTCTTTCTCGCAGGCCCCGGAGTCAACCACTGGATGCAACGGTTCGGCCGCATCCACTTGCGATCAAGGGATTACCTCTCGGGGTTCGAGCAGGTCTATGGAGCATCGCGCATTCTGCCCTCGATGGATGGGGCCGACCACTTCCGCATGCGCAAGGCCATTCAGGCAACCTACTCGCGCACCGCGCTGGCCGACCGCCTCGACGAGTTGTACTACTATTCCCGCGAACATATGGCGAAATGGAAGGTCGGCGATGTTTTGCCTACCGTCCAAGCGTGCCAAGACTTCATCAATACGCAATTTTCACAGCTTTCGGTCGGCATTAACACCCAGGAGGAATTCCAAGATCTGATCAAGTTCAAGGAGCGTTCGCTGGTGACGCATGTTCAGCGGGCGCTCCCGCAGTTCATGCTGAAAACTCCGGGCATGAATCGGCGCAAGAAGCGGATCGGCGAATTGGTGAGCCGCATTATGGCTGCGCATACGCCGACCCAGCGCGCCGGGTGCCCCCGCGATATTGTGGACGATGTTCTGAGCTTGCACGCTGCCGATCCGCAGTTTCTGCCCGAGACGGATCTTCCCTTCTCCTTGGTTTCCCCCCTGATCGTGAGCCTTTACATGGGCAATGCGATGAGTTTCGCGCTCTACAACCTGCTGCGCCGGCCCGAGTTGTACAAGCAGATTCAAGAGGAAGCCGACAGGGTCTTTGCGGCGGGCGATCCTGAGGCGGACCATCTGAGCAAATCGGCAATCGATCTCACCTACCGCTTCTTCATGGAGTCCCAGCGTCTCTACCCGATCATTCCGATGAGTATCAGAACGGTGATGAACGCCTGCACCGTCGAGGGCTACGAACTCCCCGTGGGCTCAAAAATCTACATTGTCCATTCGGCCACGCACTACATGGAAGACATCTTCCCCGATCCTCTCTCCTTCGATATCGAACGCCACCGGAAGAAGAGCGAAAAGACCCACCGGAGCACGAGCTATGTCCCGTTCGGCCTGGGCACCCACAGATGCCTGGGCTTGCGGTGGGTGGAACTCCATCTAGCGGTCAGTCTGCTGATGCTCGTCCACCACTTCCGATTCGAGATGGCGAACACCGACTACCAGCTTCGGATCAATCCCTTCCCGACGATGTCGCCGACCCGCAAGATGAAGATCCGGATTGCCGAGCAGAGGCATGAGATGAATCCATCGTCCATCCCTCCGCCCCGCGCGGTCGTCAACTCTTCCTCTTCCGAGGCCGCCAAGTGTCCCGTTAGCGGAGCTGCATGACATCTCCAGACAATCCTTGCGGACCGGCCGCACGGATAAGGTCTGCAAATATTCCGCCTTCGCGGAAATTCTGACCAGAAGGATTCCCATAATGAGCACCCCATCCCAACGTTCCAACGCCCGCACTCTCGGTGCGCTCGCCCCCGAAAACGTGAAAGCCACGGCCGACGAATACACCGCCACCTATGATGCTGGCGTGGAGAGCAGAAAGGAGAATTATCGGTCGTTCGTGACTAGCTATTACAATCTGGTGACGGATTTCTACGAATGGGGCTGGGGACAATCCTTTCATTTCGCGCCCCGGCGCCGGGGCGAGAGCTTCAAGGCATCAGTGCTCAGACATCAGTATTTCCTTGCTGATCGCCTGTCCCTCGAACCGGGCATGCAAGTGATCGATGTGGGGTGTGGAGTCGGGGGGCCGATGGGCAATCTAGCCCGCCATTCCGGCGCTAGCTTCACCGGAATCAATATCAGTGACTACCAGATCGAGCGCGCCAAGCTGCACACCCGCGATGTCGAGTCGTTGTGCCGCTTCATTAACGCCAATTACATGCAGATTCCCGAGGAAGCCGATAGCTACGATGCCGCATTCGCGATCGAATCCATGCCGCATGCGCCCGACAAGGTGGGGGCGTTCCGGGAGGTCCTTCGCGTTCTGCGTCCAGGGGCCTGTTTCGCGGGTTACGATTGGTGCCTCACCGAGCAATTCGATCCTGATGACGCGGAGCATCTGCGTATCAAGACCGACATCGAGGTGGGGGACGCATTGCCGGACATCGCTTCCACATCGGCAGTTTGCGACGCCTTGCAAGCGGCCGGGTTCGAGCTTCTGGAAGCGTCTGACCGCGCGCTCGAATCGGACCCGGAGACACCTTGGTACAGGGCCTTGCAAGGCAGGGATCTCACTCTCTCGAGCCTTCCGCGCACACCCATCGGCCGCGCGCTGACCAATCTGGCATTGCGGATCGGAGAAGGTCTGCGTATAGCGCCTGCGGGCTCGAGGAAAGCGAGCACGCTGTTGAATGCGGCGGCGGACGCGCTGGTCGATGGCGGCAAATCCGGTGTTTTCACCCCGATGTTTTTCTTCCTGGCCCGAAAGCCCGAGCATTCGGACGGTTGATATGGATGAACAGGGCAATCGCGTCCCTGTTCATTCAAATCATTCGCTTCGACC
This sequence comes from Gammaproteobacteria bacterium, assembly GCA_965213995.1. Lineage (GTDB taxonomy): Bacteria > Pseudomonadota > Gammaproteobacteria > Steroidobacterales > Foliamicaceae > Foliamicus. Next base: position 733,685 of record OZ243929.1, read on the forward strand.
GCTCCGGCCCGGGCGCTGGAACCATAGAGGGCAATCATGCCAAAGAGAAGAATAGCAATCATCGGCGGCGGCGTTTCCGGGCTTGGCGCCGCTTGGGCCTTGCACCAGAATCCGGACCGCTTCGATTTCCGGCTGTTCGAGGCCAATGATCGGCTCGGCGGCAATGCGGTCACCGCCGACATGCCGCAGGCGGACGGCGCCAAGGTTCCTTTCGATATATCGGTGACCGCTTGCATCCCCTCGGTGTACCACCATATCCAGCTGCTGACGCGCAAACTCGGCGTCAAGCTCGTCGATACCCGCTTCAGCTACAGCGTGAAGTACCGCGGCAGAATCTACGCCCACGATCTCGATACCGAAATCGGCGATGACCTGCGGGAGGAAATCGACCGGTTCCAGAAAATGCTGCGGCGGCTCCAATGGTTCGGCTCGCTCAACCGAACCCGGTCGAAATTCCTCAACGCGCTCAATCCATTCAATTATCTGAGCATGGGCGACGTGCTCAATTTCGGCGGTTTCTCCGGCGATTTCCGCTACAAGGTGCTTAAACCCATGTTCGTCAATTTCCTCATGGCGACGAATGTGTTTGACATGCCGGCATCGCTTTTTTGCCGCTATCTCGAGTTCTTCGATATCGTCAACGCAACGCCGATGCAAACTTGGGAAGGAGGCACACGCAATATCTATGAGAAATTGACCGAGGACTTCCGTGACAAGATTTTCCTGGATCGGCCCGTGCGCAAGGTATTCCGCAGCGGGGATGAAGTCGTCGTCGAAGACGAGGCGGGCGAGCGCGAAACTTTTGACGAGGTCATCTTCGCCTGCAACGCCAACCAAACCCTGATGGCGCTCGACCGACCGAGTTTTTTCGAGCGCTGGCTGCTGTCGTCGATCCGCTACGAAAGCGAATTGCACAACCACGCCATCGTGCATTCGGATGCCTCGGTGCTGCCGGAAAACAAGACCGAAGCCCTCGACACCCGCAGCAACCATATCGAGCAGTACGGCGCCCGGCCCGATAATTACGAAATCACCTACATCATGCATAACCAGCAGCCTTGGGCGAAGCCTTCCGACAAACCCTGCCTGGTGACCTACAATCCCATCAGCCGAATCGACGAGAAAAAAATCGTCCTGCGATGGTGGTTCCAGCATGTCGTCCACGATGTGCGCCACATCGCCCTGCTGGTGCATTTATTCCGCTTCATCCAAGGAGGGCGGCGAAAAAGCTGGCACTGCGGCGCCCATACGCTGATCAATAGCCAGGAAACTTGTTTCGTTAGCGGCTTGGTGACCGCGCGGCAACTCGGCGCCGATTATCCCTTCACCGATGACGAAACAAAGAAATGGTTCAATTTCTACGGTCGCATGATGTACGGCTGGCGGTTCCGCAAGGCCTGACGGTTTCTCAAACTGTCCTGAGCTTCTTCGCCCGGGGCGCGGTGAGCTCAAGCTGCAAAATCGAGACCGCCGGCACCAGCAGCATCAGGATGCCGGTGGCGACGAGCATGCCGATCCCCAGCGAAGCCGCGAACGGCAGGAAAAACTGCGCTTGGATGGAAGGGTCGAATATCAGCGGCGTGAATCCGAGAAACGTGGTGATTGAGGTCAGCAATATAGGGCGGAACCGCCCCTTGGCGCCTTCGATCACCGCCTGCCGCGGCGCCATGCCCTCGCGGATTCGTTGACCGATCAAATCGACCATCACCAGCGAGTCGTTGACCAGCACCCCGCTCAATCCAAGCACGGCCATCACGGTGGATGCGCCGATGGCAATCCCCAGCACCCCGTGGCCGACAATCACGCCGATCAGGCCAAATGGAATGATCGACATGATGATCAGCGGCTTGCCGTAGGAGCGCAGGGGAATCGCGAGCAGCGAGTAAATCAGCAGCATGGCGATGATGAAGCCCCGGTAGAGCGAGCCGAGGGATTCGATCTGCTGCGCTTGGACGCCGCCGTATTCATACCGCAAACCGGGGTTTTCCTCGGCCAGTTCGGCGAGAATTTCTTCCGCGAGAATCGCGTTCGCCTCGTTACCGGTGATTTTCGTCAAATCGATATCGGCGGCGACGGTAACCACCCGCTGGCCGCCCTCGCGGCGGATCGAAGTGGCCGAAGCGGCGAGTTCCACCGCCGCCACCTGGCTCAGCGGCACATCGCCGCCAGCCACCTGGATCGGATAGCGTTCGATATCGCCGATCGAGTTCCGCTCGGCCTCGGGCAGCCGCACCAAAACCCGCAATTCCTCGCCGCCGCGCTGGATTCGCTGCGCTTCGGCGCCTACAAAGGCATCCCGTGCCTGATTCGCCAGCGAGTCCGCCGTGAGCCCCAACGACCGCGCTTCGGGCAACAGCCGCAACTGAATCTCGCGAATGCTCGGCACATAATCGGAGCGCACATCGAACACGCCGACGATCTCGCGCAGGCGCGCGACGGTTTCATCGACAATAATGGCAAGCCGGTCCGGGTCCGGGTGCGATAACTTGGCCTCCACCGCATTGCCCAGGCTGAAGGCCTCGCCGGTGATGGTAACGCTTCGCGCATGGGGCAGCACGCCCACTGCTTCGCGCCAGCGCTGGGCGAGTTCAATCGTGGTCAGGTCGCGGTCCTGGGCGCTGACGAGCTTGAATTGCACGAAGGCCAAATCGGCCCGGGGATTCAGCGATGGCGCGATGATGACGCTGCCCCCCTCGAATCTCGGGCCCTGCCCCACCATCAGCAGATCGCCCGTGAGCAATTCCGCCAAAGGCAAATCCCGTTCCTCGGCGGCGCGACCGATAACGGCCAAGCCGACCTTGCGCAGCGCCTCGGCCACCTCTGCGGTTCGCGCGGCGACGGTGCCGTCGGGCATTTCCACGGTTGCCGTGACGAAATCGCTTTGCGCCACATCGGCGAAGGTCGTCTTCACGATGCCCGCCGGAATCAGCGAAATGCTGAGCACCAGCGCGCCGACCGCGCCGGCGATGACCACTAGCGGCTGCGCCGTGGCGAACACCAGCATCCTTTGCAGCGGGCCATCGCTAAATCGCTGCAGTTGCGACCGCACTGCTTGCTGGATTCGCGCCAGATGGCGCTCCCCCGGCCAAATGCGCCGATCCGCACCGGGCAGATTCGATAGGTGGTGGGGCAGAATGAACAACGACTCGACCAGGGAAATCGCCAACATGCCGATGACAATCACCGGCACCGCGCGCCACATCTCGCCGATGCCGCCGGGAATGAACAGCAGCGGCATGAAGGCGGCCATGGAGGTGAGCACGGCGAATGTCAGCGGCAGCGCGATGCGGCGTGTGCCGCGGATCGCCGCAGCAAGCGCCGGCGTCCCCCGGCCGCGCTCGCTGTCGATGCTTTCAGCGACCATGATCGCATCATCAACGACGATGCCGATAGCGAGCACGAACACAAACAGCGAAACGGTGCTGATCGAGATGCCGAACAGCAGCATCACCGCCAAGGCGCCGACGAAGGTCACGGCGAGGCCGGCGCTGACCCAGAACGCCAGCCGGATTTCCAGGAACAGGGTCAGCGCGACCAGCACGAGCAGCAAGCCCAGGACGCCGTTCTTCAGCAGGATTTCGGCGCGCTCGGTGTATTGCCGGGATTCATCGTTCCAGACGGTGATGCCAATGCCTTCCGGGGCCGTGGGTTCGACCACATCGGCGATATGCGCGAGCGCCGCGTTGGCGATGTCATTGATTTGTTCGTTCGGCGCGCTGAACACCTCGACGAACACCGCCGGTTCCCCTTGGTGGCGGAGAATCAGATTGCTGTCGCGGAATCCGTCGCGGACGATGCCAATGTCGCCAAGCCGCAGCGCGGTGCCGTCGTCGCGCGCCAGGATGACGATGTCCTCGAAGTCCCGCTGGACGTAGCGCTGGCCCAAAGCGCGCAGGCGCACATGGGATTCCGTGGTTTCGATGCGACCGGCGGGCAGGTTCAGCGAATCTTCGCGGACGGCGGCGGCGATGTCCTCCAAGGTGAGACCAAGGGCGCGCAGCCGCTGCGCTGGCACTTCAATCGTTATTTCGTAATCCCGCGCGCCGGAGATTTCGACCCGGGTCACTTCCGGCAGGGCGGCGAGCTCGCTTTCAACCTGAAGCGCAAAACCTTTGAGGGCGCGCTCGCCGACATCGCCGTGGACCACCAACCGCACGGCGCTGCGAGAGTTGTCCGTTTCGGCGATCATGGGGCGGAGGGCGCCTTCCGGGAAATTGTCTATGCGGCTGACCGCTGATTCGACGTTGTCCAGCGCCTCGCCCATGTCGGCGCCGGTCTTCATCTCGATCAGTACCGAGGCGACACCGGGCGCGGCCACGGAACGCACCTTGTGGACATCCTTCAGGCCGCGCACCTGATCCTCGACTTTGTCGATGATCGATTCCTCAATCTCCCGGGGATTCGCTCCGCGCCAGTCCACGGCGACTTCCACGGTATTGAACTTGAATACCGGCCAAGCTTCCCGGACGAGCCCGGTCAGCGAGACGAGGCCGGCGATAACGATGCCCAGCATCAGCAGATTGGCGGCCATTCCGTTGCCGGCCATGTAGCCGAGAAGGCCCGGCGCCTCTCCCTGGTAAGGGTCGCGGGGGCTCACCGCCGCAGCTCGGCTCCGCTCAGCACGCTCATTCCTTCAATAGCGAATTGCAGGCCACCGGTGATCACGGGCTGGCCATCGGCGAGAGCGCCGGCAACATAGGCCGCATTGTCGGCGCGCTGCAAAACGCGCACGGGAACGATACCCACCGCGCCGTCATTGACCACCCAGACTTCGTTGTCGGCCTGCAACGCCGCGCGCGGAATCCGGTACAGATCCGCCACCGCGACGCCCTCAATCTCGACATCGACGAATCCGCCGATCAGCAGGGGCGGGTTGCCGCCCGCCGCCGGGCCGTCGAGCGGCGACCCCGGAGCGAAGGGATCCGGCACGCGGATCACGACATCGACGGTTCTCGTTTGCGCATCGACCGATGCCTCCGCCCGGTCCACATGGCCGCTCCAGGCGAAACGCTGGTCGCCGTACTCGGCGATGACGCGGGCCGCCGCCGGTTGCGATCCGCCCACCGCATCCAAGGTCCAAAGCGCGGGGATCAGGGCGGCATCGGCATCGGGCAGGGCCACCGGGATTTCCGCCGCGTCCGCCGCGAACAGGCTGCCGAGGATTTGCCCCGGCGCCACGATCTGGCCGACAGCGACCGACTCCGCGCGCACATACCCGTCGAAGGGGGCGGCAACCGCGGTTCGCGATAAATCCAGCCGGACCTGGGCGAGCTCGGCTTCGGCACGGGCAAGCGCGGCTTCGGCGGCCTGCAATTGCGGCTGCCGCAAGGTCAGCGGATTCGGTTCCGCAGGTGCGGCATCGGACTGCCGCCGGGAAAAGCTGCTGTATTCCTCCGCCGCGATTTCAGCCTGCCCCCGGGCTTCGAGCAAGGCGACCCGCCTCGCCGCCACATCGGCCATGGCGACCTCGACCCGGTAGCGGTAATCGGCTTGTTCGATTTGGAATAGCGTCTGACCCGCTTCCACCCGCCCGCCACTCACCAAGGCGGGATTCACGTTTTCGACCCTGCCGCCCACCTGCGGGGAAATATCGACCTCCCGGGCGGGCCGCACGGTTCCTGAACCGAATACGGTAATCGCTCCCGGCGAAGCGGTCGCCGCGCCGGTCAGCACAAAAGGCATTTGGGGCGGCAATTCCTGGCTTTCCGGCTCCGGCGCCAGCGCAACCAGCAGCATCGCCAAGGCGACCGCCCCGGCGAGAATGCCCGCAGCGACGAAAAATCCTCTAGCTTTGACCATGGCGTTCACTCGTTCGATAAATATTGCGCATCATCGGCGATCCAAGCGCCACCCAGCGCCCGGTGCAGGGCCAGCCGGGCCAAGCCGAGATCGCGCTCCGCCGCGGCAAGCGTGGCTTCGCCGCCAACGCGGACCTGCGCCGCGCGCAGCGCATCCTCGTAACTGCCGATGCCGGCGGAATATCTTTCATCCTGCAATTCCGATTCGGCCCGGGCTTCCTGCAGAAAGGCAACCAGCACCTCGTGGCGGCGGCGGCCGGCCTCAAGGCCCGACAGGGCGGCTTCGACTTCGTTGACGGCGGTAAGGACGGCATCGCCGTAAGCGGCCGCAGCCTCATTCAGTTGCGCCCTGGCAAGTTCGACATGATCGCGCAGGCGCGAACCCTGGAACGCCGGCCCGAGCAGATTGGCGCTGAGATTACTGAACCATTGGTCCGGATCGAACCAGTCGCCGGCATCGGTGGCCCGCAGGCCGATTGATCCCGTCAGCGACAGCGACGGCAGCAACTCGGCGCGCCGGGCGCCGAGGGCGAAACGGGCCGCCTTCATGCGCTGCCTGGCGGCGGCGACATCGGGGCGCTGAATCAACAGATCGGCGGGTATCCCCGCAGGCACCGGCTCGCCGCCGCCCGCGATGGACAAAGCGGAGGGCAGCGAGCCCGCGATGTTCTCGCGGAATCCCCCAAGCAGAATCCACAGCCGCGCGCCGGCTTCGGCCAGGCCGGCTTCGAGTTGCGGCAACCGCGCGCGCGCGTCGCGCAGGGCCCGGCGGGCGGCGTACAGCTCCTGGGCTTCGATCAATCCGCTCTCATAACGCGATTGCGCCAAAACCTCGCGTTCTTCCAAAAGCTCGACGTTCTCAATCCCCAGCTCGCGTTGGTGCCGCAGATCCACCAGCTCCAAGTAGGTGCGGATGGTTTCCGCGAGCACCGAGATGCTGGCGGCGACGTAATCCGACTCCGAAGCGAGCCGCCGCGCCCCGGCGGCAAGCCTGGTGTTGCGGTTGCGGCCCCAGAAATCTGCCTCGTACGAGAAATTCGCTCCGAAGGTGTAGGTGGTCAAACCCAAGCGGTCGGGCAGCGTGATTCCGAAGGCTTCGGTCAGATCGGAACCGAGCCCCAGCTCGTCAAGCTGTGCGCCGATTCCTGCGTTGGTGGGGATATCGAAATCGTCAGCGCCCGCGACTGGATTCACCAGCGGGTAGGCAAGGGCATTGGCGATGCGGGCCCGGGCCCGGGCCTGATCGACCCGCGCCACCGCCTGGGCGATATCCAGATTGCTGTCGAGCGCGGCTTCGACCACCTGGTTGAGCACCGGGTCGGCGAAGGATTCCCACCAGGCCAACGGCTGCGGGCGCCCGGCGGCCCCGCTCGCGGCGAAGCGCTCCGGCAGCAATGCCAAGGTGGCGCTAGCGGCGGTGCCAGGGGCGGAATCCGGCCCAGCTTCCGGGGCGGAGGAAAGCAGCGAACCCTGAAGCGCGCAGCCAGAGAGAAAAGCTGCCGCCGTGACGGCCAGTGAATATCTTGCTGGTTTGCCTTTCACCCACACAAACCCTGTGGCTATACGCCCCGAATTGCGGCGGATGATAGTAACACACCAACAAGCGCATCGAGTGTTATGGTTAGCTGCGCACGAGCCCCCGCGCTGGACGCGCGCCCAAGAGCGAAGAGCCCGTCAACATGTTGCAGACTCAATCGTTATACTCTAGCGCTGTAATAGCTCTTGCGTAACCAAGTGATAGCCCGAAACCTTGCCGGAATTCTCCTTGCCGCAGCGGCTTGCGCCATGCTGGCGGGCTGCGGGCGCGGCGGCGAACGCGATGAGCTGTCCGCCGCCAACGTGCTGTATGAGCTGGGCCACGCGGCACTCGAAGGGGGCGATTTCCGCAAGGCGCTGCGGTTCCTGGGAACCTTGAAGGCGCGTTTCCCCTTCAACCCGCAAACCCGCCAGGCGCAACTGGAAATCATCTACTGCCACTACCGCCTCGGAGACCAGGACAGCGCCGTGGAAGCGGCCCGCGAGTTCGAGCGGGAGAATCCGAGGCATCCGAACGTGGACTACGCCATCTACATGCGCGGGCTGGCGTTATTCGCGCGGCAGCCGGGACGATTCGGCCGCCTGTTCCGCATCGACTACTCCCGCCGCCCCGTCCTGTCCGCCGGCGAGTCGTTCGATGCCTTCGCCCAATTAACGGCGCGCTATCCCGAAAGCGAGTACGCCGCCGACGCCCGCCGGCGCATGGTCTTTCTCCGCAACCGCATGGCGCGTTACGAGAACCATGTGGCCGGCTACTACCTAAAGCGCGGCGCCTGGATAGCCGCCGCCAACCGAGCGCGCTTCGCGGTGGAGAACTACCATGGCTCGCCGGAAATCTCGGAATCGCTCAAGATTATGGCAAGAGCTTACCGGCAGGTTGGAATGGACGATCTCGCGGACGGCGCCGAGCGGATGCTGGCGGCCAATTTCCCGGGCGAGCAAGTCGAAAGCGACCGGCCCCGCCAACGTTTTTTCTTCTTCTAGCCCGCATATTGCGCCAAGGGGCGTGGAGGCCGCGCAGGATTTTGACCGCCTGCGCGCATAGGCGCTTGCCCTCGCCCTTTGCTTGCCCCCGCCTCGCGGGAGACGCATAAACCCATCCTCCTGTTTCCCATAAGCTGCTGTTGGCATCCCTGCCGCGTAGTATCGAAAAAGTAACGCCCGGGGCCGACCTCCTGTCGTCCCGCTCGCATCTGGCAAAGGCATGCTTTGCCTCGCTGCGCTGCGCGCAGCGACCGATGCTCGCCCTGCCCCAGACGCTCCCGCGAGGCGGGGGCAAGCAAAGGACTTTAGCTGGCGCACAGCGGCGCAATATGCGGGCTAGGCCCCCGTTTTTTCTTCCAAGGGAATCAGCGAGGCGACCCGCTTGATTCGGCCCTGCTTGCCCGGCGGCCCCAGCGTGATGCAAGCGGCCGTGGGCCGCACAACCTCGTATTCGCCCGGCGAGTGGCGCGCGTAGCGGCGGCGCAACACATCCTCGCACAGCAGCAGGCGATACTCGCGCTCCAAGTGGCGGAAGCGCACACGCACCACCTTTTGCTCGGAAACGGGGCGCCGCGTGACATCCACAATATAGCGATCCAGCTCGATCAGCAGCAGCGAGGATTCGATTTCCGCAGCTTCCGGTGCCAGAACACGGTCGAAAGAGCCCGCCTTGGTGGAAGTCTTATCCGACCACAGCATCAGTGGCGAGGAACACAGATCGCCCAGCAATTCCCGCGGATAGGTTCCGGTCTTTCGCCAGCGCGGCCGCTGGCCCACAAGCAGATTCTCGGTTTGCGGAGGATTCCCGGCAGCGGACTCGATGGGCGCCGCGAATACATCCAGAGGCCGCGCCGGCGATTTGTTGCGGTAACGCACCTCGTTCATTGACAAAGCGCCGTCTTTCCCGCATCCCAGAAGGCGCGCCCAGGATCCAAGGCGTTCCCCATCGAAATGCATTGCGGCCACCCGAAAGCCGCTGCCCGCCTCGTAGCGAGCCAAACAGAGAAATTGCCTGATTTCCACCGCAGAATCCAAAAGCCCGGTATTCTATGTTTTTCGCGCTGATCGGCCAAATCCGGGCGGCCCCAGTCGCTTGAGCGATGCCCGCAATTCATCCGGCAGCGGCGCGCGCAGCTGCAGCAGGCGGGTCGACTCCGGGTGCCGCAGGCGGAGTTCCCGGGCATGCAGAAACAGGCGCCGGAGCGCGAGGCGCGAGGCCAGCGCCGCCGTCGATCGCCCATAGCGGTCGTCTCCCAGGACCGGATGCCCTATGGCCGCCGCGTGCGCGCGAATCTGGTGGGTGCGCCCGGTTAGCGGCAGCGCCCTCACCAGGGTGGCTTGGTCCCAACCGCGGTGAGGCCTGAAGCGGGTTGTTGCCGGCTGCCCCAATCCCACCCGAACCCGGCGCTCGCCGCCGGAACGAAACGATCGGTCCAAGGGCAGGTCCACCTTGCGCTCGCCACCGCGCCAGGGACCGGCGAGCAGCGCCGCGTAGGTTTTCTCGACCTCATTCTCCCGGAAGGCCTGATGCAGCGCGTTCAAGGCGCGCGCCTTGCGGGCCAGCACCAGCAGCCCGCTGGTGGCGCGATCTAGGCGGTGCGCCAATTGCAGGAAGTTTTCCCGGGGCCGCGCGGCCCGAAGCAGCTCCACGGCCCCGAAGCTCACCGATCCTCCTGCATGGGCCGCCAGCCCGGCCGGCTTGTTGAGCACCAGCAGGGAATCGTCCTCATATACCACGAACTGTTCGATCCAACGCGCACGGACCGCCGCAGGCGCAGGCGGGCGGCGGTCCAGGCGCGGCGGCAAACGGACCTCGTCGCCGCAGCGCAGGCGATGGCCCGAGGACGCGCGTCCGCGATTCACGCGCACCTCCCCGCGGCGGATCATGCGGTGCACACGCGACGGACGCATGCGCTTCAAACGGCCGGCCAGGAAATTGTCCAGGCGGCGCCCGGCATCATCTTCCGATACGATCAGAATATTATCTTTCATCAACTCGCCGCAGCCCGCGCTGGCATTGCGTGGTATAGTAGCCGCCAGCGCTGTATGCCAGCGCCAGCGCGGATAATCGCGCAATCCGCAATATTGCCGAAACTGTTTCCAAAAACGGCGGAGAAACGCCGGTCATAACGGATGTATGTGCCTAGACTTGGCTGACAACCGAAGGAATTCCCTGATGAATGACCCTTATTCGCAGTGCGGCCGACGCGGCCTGACCGCGGCGCCGGGCGTGGCTGCGGCGTGGATCCGCCCCACCAAGGACGCGAATCACAATGAAAAGAATGCTCGTAAACGCCACCCAGCAGGAAGAGGTGCGCGTTGCTCTGGTCGATGGGCAGCAGCTCTATGACCTAGCCATTGAACACAGGGAAAAGGAACAAAAAAAGGGCAACATTTACAAAGGGCGCATTGCGCGCGTAGAGCCCAGCCTGGAGGCGGCCTTTGTCGATTTTGGCGCGGAGCGCCATGGCTTTCTGCCCCTTGAGAATATCTCCCGCGAATACTTCCGCAAAGATCCGGAGCAAGGCAAGGGCCTGAAAATCGCCGAGCTGGTCGCGGAAGGCCAGCAGCTTGTGGTGCAGGTCGAAAAGGACGAGCGCGACAACAAGGGCGCGGCGCTCAGCACCCTTATTTCCCTGCCCGGCCGGTACCTGGTGCTGAATGCCAACAATCCGCGCGGCGGAGGCGTGTCCCGCCAAGTGCGCGGCGACGAACGGCAAGCGGTGCAGCAGCGGCTGGGCAAGCTGACGATTCCCAAAGGGATGAGCGTGATTATCCGCACTCAGGGATATGACCGCAGCGCCGAGGAGTTGCAGTGGGACCTCGACAACCAGTTGCGGACTTGGGAGGCCATCAAGCTTGCCGTCCTCGATAAGGACGGTCCGTTTCTGGTGGTGCAGGAATCGAGCGTGATTCTGCGTGCGATTCGCGATTATCTCTCTGACTCGATCGGTGAAGTCGTGGTGGATGACGATCACGCGTACACCGACATACGCAATTTCATGAAACACACCATGCCGCACTTTCTGGAGCGGCTGCGGCGCCACGAGGGCGACGGGCCGCTGTTCAACCGCTACCAGATCGAAAGCCAGATCGATTCCGCCTACCGCCGCCGGGTGAACCTTCCTTCGGGCGGGCAGATCATCATCGACCAGCCCGAGGCGGGCATTTGCGTGGATGTCAATTCTGCCCGCGCCACTTCCGCAGACGATATTGAGCAGACCGCGCTCCAAACCAACTTGGAGGCGGCCGACGAAATAGCGCGCCAGTGCCGGATTCGGGACTTGTCGGGCCTCATCATGATCGACTTCATCGACATGCGCTCCTCGAATTCCAACCGGCAGGTGGAGGAACGGCTGCGCCAGGCCACACGCAACGAACCGGCCCGGATCCAGATCGGCCAGATATCACGCTTCGGCATCCTGGAAATGTCGCGGCAGCGCTTGCGCACATCGCTGGTGGACACCACCCACGAGACCTGCCCCCGATGCGGTGGAACCGGGCGCATCCGCAGCGTGGAGTCTCTGGGCCTGCATATCCTGCGCATGATCAGCGAGGAGGCCGGCAAGGAGCGCACGTCTAGGGTCGTGGTGGAGTTGCCGCTGATGGTGGCCAACTTTCTGCTCAACGAGAAGCGGTCCGCATTGATCGAGATCGAGGAAACGTTCGGGGTCAGCGCGGTGCTAGTGGCCAACGCGGCGATGGACACTCCGCAATTCCTGCTGCGTCGGATCCGGGACAAGGAAGAGGCGGAAGAAGATACGCCAAGCTACGAAATGGCCACCGTAAAGGAAGCGCCGGCGGCGGCGCTTCAGCCCAGCATCGCGAAACCTCCGGAAAAGCCAGCCGTTGAGCGCACCCTGCCCGATACAGCGCTCCCGGAGCCCAAGCCCAAGGCTGTCAAGAAGCAAGGGCGTAAAAGCAAGAGCGAGGGCAGGAGCGGGAAGGCCAAGCCCAAGGCCGGCTTCTTCGCCCGCCTGTTCGGTCTGGGGAAGAACAAGAAGACGAAAGAGAAGAAGCCCGAACGGACCGCGCAGCAGCGCAAAGCCCCGCAACGCAGCCGTTCACGGCGCAAGCCCAAGAGCGGCCCGCCCAGGCAACAGGGCCAAGGCCAGGCTAGAAGCAAGGCGAAAGGACAGGCCGAGACACCGGCCAAGCGCGGCAATGCCGGAGAGGCAGGGGGAGCACAGTCCCCGCGCCGAAGGCGGCGCCGGCGCCGCAGACGTCCGGCGGGAGGCGGCGATGCCCCGGGTTCGGGCTAGGCGACTTCGGCGCTAAGCCAGCCGTCCGGCTGCCAATGCGAGACGCGCATGTCCACGCCCATGGCCCTGGCATAGCCGAGCAGGCGCGGGCGAGTCCAGTTCTCGTGAATCCACTTCTCGGTGAGGTCGAACTGGCCAAGCTTGCTGCACTTGTCCAGCACCTTCCCGAACGGTGAGCGCCAGCGGCGAACGCCGGGGGCGGACTCGTTCTCCAAGCAGAGCTGGTAGTGGCATGCCGTGCGGTCGAAGATTCCGATCAGGGCGATTTCGGCTTGCCCGCTTTTTTCGATCAGGTTCTTCATCATGCTTGTGAGCGGCGTCATGGTCTTGACATCGTGGGCCACGTACTCCTCCATCAGTCCGTGGTCCTTGGCGAACTGCATAGCCTGAAGCCGGGCCTTGATCAGCGCGTCGTTGATATCGTGCTCGTACGGCTTCACATTCCTCAGGGTCTTGAGCACCACCGCCACGGATCTGCCGAGATCTTCCTCGCGGCCCTCAATTCCGGTGGGCATGCCCAAAAAGGCATCGGCAGGCGGACCTCCGGCCACGCCGGGCCGCGGTCCTGCCGATGCGGGCCGCTCCGCGGCCGCTGCTCCGTTCTCTGTGCGCAAAGATTGGACGCTCATGGATGACCTCGATGGATACGGATATGGGAGTGGAAAAATATTATACGGAGAGCAACAGGCGCTCCACGCGAAGCAAATCTTCGGGGGTATCGACTTCCGGGCCGGGCGGCGAATTGGCGTGTTCCACCGCAATCTCCATGCCCAGCCACAGAGCCCGCAGCTGCTCCAGGCCCTCGCTGCGTTCCAATTCGCATTGCGGCTCGGCGGTGAGCCGTTTAAGAATCGAAAAGCGGTAGGCATACAAGCCGGTATGGCGCAAATAGACCGGTCGGACACCGGTCAGCGGATGCTTCGCGGGAATCGCCGCACGGCTAAAATAAAGGGCGCGCCCCTCGGCGTTTAGGACCACCTTCACCACATTAGGGTCGGCGGCCTGCGCGGGATCCGGGAGCGGCGAAGCAAGGGTGGCGAGGTCGCTGCCCAAGGCGCGGGCCGCCACGGCGCGAATATCGGCCGGGGCGACCAGCGGCGCATCGCCTTGGAGATTGACTACCACATCGCGCGGGGCCAGGCCCAAGGCCCCGGCCGCCTCCGCCACGCGGTCCGAACCGGAGGCGTGGCCGGGCGAGGTCAGGAGCGCCGTTCCGCCGAAATCCCGCACACAGCGGCACACCCTTTCGTTGTCGCTTGCAACGCTAACGGACTGGGCTCCGGCGGACTCGGCCCGCCTGTACACATGCTCGATCAGAGGCCGCCCCGCCAGGGACCTCAAGGGCTTGCCCGGAAGCCTGCTCGACGCATGGCGCGCGGGTATCACGATATGAAAGTCAGCCTTCAATTTCCTTTGTCCAGCAACCCGAGAACATGCCCAAGGATCTTTTTCGCCGAATGTTCGGGCATCACCACGCGGGCCGGCACCCACCACAGGTTGTCCGCCGAAACGCCGGGGTACTTTACGGCATCCTTGGCCGTCATCAGAACGGGCAGCCCGCGCGCAAGCAGCCGGTCCAAGGCCATGCGGCCATGATCGGGAACCGGCGCCGGCACAACATCGAGACCTGCGGACCGGAGCGCCGCGTGGAAGCGTTCCGGCGCCCCGATGCCGGCCAAAGCCAAAACCTTTTGGCCGACAAACTCCTCAAGGGAACGCCGCCCCGTGCCGCCCAGCGGCACCGCGTGATCGATCCGCAACTCGAATTCCAGCCCCCGGAATTCGCCGGACGGCCCTTGGACAAGCACCTCATCGACTTCCGCCAAACGCCGGGCGGGCTCGCGCAATGGCCCGGCCGGAAGCAGCCTGCCGTTTCCCAGCCCTCGCCCGCCGTCGATGACGCAAAATTCCAGGTCGCGCGCCATACGGTAGTGCTGCAGCCCATCGTCCGACAGGATCAGTTCCGCACCTTCCTCCGCCGCCTTGAGCGCCGCCCGCGCCCGGTCAACGCAAACCCACACCGGGCAACCGGCCTGCTGCGCAAGCATGACCGGCTCATCGCCCACCTCCGCCGCGTCGGAGCCCGGAGCAACCCGCACCGGCACGATCTGGCGTTTGCCGGCATAGCCTCGGCTAACGATGGCTGGAATCCGGCCGGCCCTGACCAGCCTGTCGGCCAGCCATCCGGTCATCGGGGTCTTGCCGGTGCCGCCCACGCTGATGTTGCCGATCACCACCACAGGCGCGCCGACGCGCACGGAAGTGAGCCAGCCGCGGCGATAGGAGGCGCGCCGCAACGCGACGGCCGCGCCAAACAGCGCCGCGGCCGGCCACAGCGCAGCGCTTGCCCAGCCGCAGCGCGTCCAAGCCGCAGGCATGCTAGGGCCCGCTGGCGCCATGCGATGAATGGCCGCGGAATTGGAGCCGGTAAAGGCTGGCGTAATGCCCGCCGCGCGCCAGCAATCGAGCATGCGGCCCGCTTTCCACGATCCTGCCGCGATCCAGAACCACGATCCGGTCAGCATGTTCGATGGTGCTGAGGCGATGGGCGATCACCAAGGTGGTTCGACCGCGCATCAATCGGTCCAAGGCCTCCTGCACATGGCTTTCGGAGCGGCTGTCCAGCGCCGAGGTGGCTTCGTCGAGAATCAACACCGGAGCATCCTTCAGGAGCGCGCGGGCAATGGCCACGCGCTGCCGCTCGCCGCCCGAAAGGCTGATGCCGCCCTCGCCCACCAAGGCATCCAGCCCCTCGCGGCGCTTTGCCGCAAACTCCATCACGTGGGCGGCGCGGGCCGCGGCCTCCACCGCTTGCGGCTCGGCGCCCGCCAAGGCGCCATAGGCAATGTTGTTGGCCAGCGTATCGTTAAAGAGCGTCACGTCCTGAGTCACCAGCGCAATCTGTTCGCGCAGCGCCGTTAAAGGCCATTCGGCGAGCGGCCTGCCGTCCAGCAGCAGCTTTCCGGCATCCGGCTCGAAAAAGCGCGGAATCAGGCTCACCAATGTGGATTTGCCGCTCCCCGACCGCCCCACGATCGCCACCCGCTGGCCAGGCTCGATCTCCAAGTTGATATCGCGCAAGGCCGCCGCGCCGCCGGATTCATAGGAAAACGCCACATTGACGAACTCCAGACGGCCTGTGGCGCGGGCGGGCAGGCTGCGCTTATCCGCGCGCGCCCCGTCCGGCTCCGCCGGACTGTCCAGCAGCCCGAACACCGAGGCGGCGGCGGCCAGGCCACGCTGCAAGGCGGCGTTGACGTTGGTCAGATGCTTCAGCGGCGTCATCAGCAACAGCATTGCGGCCATGAACCCGGTGAGTTTTTCGATCTCAAGCCCATCGGCAGCGGAGTGGCGGGCCACAAACCAAGCCACTGAGGCCACGCCCACGGCCGCCAGAAGCATGGTCAGCCCGTCGCCGCCGGCGCGCGCCATGACCAGCTTCAGATGCAGGCGCTTGTTGTTCTCGTTGGCATCCGAAAAGCGCTCGCGTTCCCGCAGCGATCCTCCGAAAACCTTAATGATCCTATGGCCCCGCAAAGCTTCGTCGGTAATCCGGGACACTTCGCCCATGTTTTCCTGTATGCGGTCGCTATAGCGCCGGAAATGCCTCGACAGGACGCGCGCGGTAAGCGCAATAAGGGGCGCCGCGACGAACACCACCGCCGAAAGGCCGGCGCTGGCATAGACCATGTAGGCCATCAGCCCCAGCACGGTGAGGCTGTCGCGAACGACAGTGGTGACAACCGTGGACGCGGCATCCGCCACCTGTTCCGCGTCGTACAGCATGCGCGAGAGCAGTTCGGCCCGGGGGCGCTGCTCTACGCTGCGCACCGGCATCCGCAGGAATCGCTCAAACAGCATTTCCCTCATGCGGCCAACCACCGAACGGCCGATCCGGCCGAGCTGCCAAGCCGACACGAATCCAGCCATGCCGCGCACCAGAAACAGCCCCAGCACGCCCGCCGGCAACCATCGCCCCCAAGGCCCCGACGCGTCGCCCAACAGCGCGGTCAGGCGCTCCACGGCGAAAGCGAACCCGATTTCCGTAGCGGCAAACACCGCCATGGCCAGCGCCGCCAGCGCAAAACCGCGCCAGTGGCTACCAGCCAGCACGGCGAGGCGTTTCATGGGAGTGTCCCGGCGCATGCTTCGAGTTTACCCGTCCGGCGCGGGATTTAAGGCAAAAGCAGTTGGCGGAGGAAAGGTCCATAGGCGCGCCCGGTCGCGGCGCCATTCGGTGGCCAACTCTAGCGCGCCGCCTTGGCGCGCCTCGAAGCGCAGCGCGCCGCTGGCCCCGGTGCTCCACTGTTGCGCGCCCGCCTGCGCCCAGCGGGCCGCCACATCCGGGCGCGGGAATCCCCACTGATTGAAAAAGCCGGCGGAGTGGACCACGAAGCGCGGCCGGGTCGCCGCCACAAATCCGGCCGACGACGAACTGGCGCTGCCGTGATGGGGCGAGAGCAGCAAATCGAACGGCCCGCCGGGGATGGATCCAGATAGCCGCGCCTCTCCCGAAGCTTCCAGATCGCCCGGCAGCAGCACCCGCGCGCGCCCGGCCTCCACAACCACGACGCAGGAGGAATTGTTGCCTTGGCTTGGCGCATCCCGCTCGGGGCTCAACACGCTGAACCGCGCTTGTCCGGCCTTCCAGGCTGAGCCCGCTTCGCAGCGCCGGTAGCGCCTAGCCGGCAGGCCGTAGCGGTCCGGCGCAATCAACTCCGCCTCCGGATGCAAGGCCAGCACGCTGGCCGCGCCGCCGGCATGGTCGTTATCGCCATGCGATATCACCATGGCATGCAGATGCCGAACGCCCAGCGCGGCCAGCGCCGGCGCCACCACGCTGTCGCCCGCGTCGCTCGACGAATAGCGCGGGCCGGCATCGTACAGCAAGTTGTAACCCGGCGCCTGCAACAGGACCGCGAGCCCCTGGCCCACGTCCAGCACCGTAACCGCAAGATCGGCCTCAAGCCGGTTGCGGTCCGTTCCCAGCAGCGCCGGCAGCAGAAGCAGGGGCGCGGCCCAGCGCGCCGGCGCGGGACGGGGCGCGAGAAGCCAGACGATTCCCGGCGCGGCCAGAAATGCGGCCAGCAGGCCGATATCCGGGGGCGTCCAGGCAGCCCACTCAAAACGCGACAGCTCGCCCAGAAAGGACATCAGGCCATTCAGCAGACTGCCGCCCGCAGCCAGCAGAAACACCCCCGGCGGGGGCCACAGCAGGGCCAGCAGCAGCGACAGCAGCAAGCCAGGCACGATAAGCAGGGAGAACAGGGGTATAGCCACCAGGTTGGCCCCCGCGCCGATCAGCGACACTTCGCCGAAGAACGCCAGCAGCAGCGGCGCCAAGCCCAGGGTAATGCGCCACTGCGCCGCCGCCAGCCGCCGCATCCAGCCCGAGGCGGCTTCGGCCCCGAAGCCGCCTGCATTGCGGTCCGGGTCGCGCAGGCCCAGCACGCTGAGCGCCAGCAGCCCCACGGCGCCGAAGCTCAGCCAGAAGCCCGCCGAAAGCACGGCAAAGGGATCCGGCGCCAGAACCACCAGCAAGGCCGCGCCCAGGGCCGCCGGGAACCCGCCGCGGCGGCGCAGTTGCGTGAAAACCAGGACCGCCGTAATCATGGCCAGACTGCGCACCGTGGACACCGCAAATCCCGCCAATGCCGCGTAGCTGAAGGCAGCCAGAAAGGAAAGCGCGGCTGCCGGATAGCGGGGCTTGAACCGATCGGCAATGCGCTGCGCAAGCCGCCCCAGCGCCGCGCCCAACAGCCAGGCGAACCAGGCAACCACACCCACATGCAGGCCGGAAATTGCGAACAGGTGCGCGGTGCCCGTGCGGCGCAGCACCTCCCAGTCCTCATCGCCAAGCCGGTGCCTAGCCCCGGTGGACAGGGCCATGACGTACTTGAGCCCCGGATTTCCGTCAAGCCAGAGCTCAAGCTTGCGCAGCAGGGCCGCGCGCAGGCACAGCAGCCTCGGGCCGGTTTCGCAGCCGGCCAAACGCTGCGGTTCGAGTTCCCGGCGAACATAGCCGGTCGCATCCAGATTCTCGCGGAAGGCCCAGCGTTCGTAATCGAAGCCGCCGGGGTTATGCAACCCGCGCGGCGCGCGCAAGCGAGCCTTCAGCTGCCAAGTCTCGCCGGCTTCAGGCGGCGCATGGCAGTCGTACCAGGTCAACTGCAGGCGCTTGAGCGGGGGGCCGGCATCATCCATGCCGGTCAAGCGGAAGCGGAAGCGGCAGGCATCCCCGCTGATCCGCGGGAATTCCTCAACCACGCCGGTAACGATGCGGTCCACGCGCCCGGCGGCATCCGGCATGCGGTGCTGGAGGCGGGCATCGGCCAGCCACAAGGACACGGCGCCTCCCAATAGCGCCATGCCCAGCAGCGAGGCGCGCATGCGCCAAGCGCAAAGCGCCCCGAGAGCAAGCAGCGCCGCAATCAGCGCCGGATCGGCCGGCGGGGGCAACAGCAGCAGCGCCAGGCACACGCCGGCAAGCCACGCAATGCCCAGCGGCAGCATCGAGACTATCCTCGATCAGGCTGCGGCGCTAGCCCGCATATTGCACCAAGGGGCGCGGAGGCGCGCAGGATTTTGCCCGATTGCGCGTGCTCGCGAGCTTAAGGCATAGCCATGCCTATGGCGCAGCGAGCATGTGCGCGCAAGCGGGCAAAAGACCAGCGGGAACGCGGCCAGCGCGTTTTGCATTAGGCGGAAAGCGGGCATTCCGGGCGCAAGCCATTGACTAATCAGCAAAACAAGGAAGGCAACAAGCGGCTTGGCGCAATATGCGGGCTAGGATTCAGCCGCCGGCGTCGGCAAGCAGACCGTCGCGCAATGCCAAAACCCGGCCCATGCGCCGGGCGCGAAGCAGATCGTGCGTCACCACCACCAGCGCGGCGCCGCTGTCGCGGTTGAGTCGCAGCAGAAGCTCAAACACCTGCTCGCCGGATTCCGGGTCCAGATTGCCGGTGGGCTCGTCGGCGAGAACAATGCGAGGGCGCGTAATGAGCGCGCGCGCCACCGCAACGCGCTGGCGCTCTCCCCCGGACAATTTCGCCGGCCGATGGCTCAGACGTTCGCCCAGGCCCACCTGCATGAGCAGCTTGGCGGCCCTCTCCATGGCCTCCGGCGCCGGCGAGCGGCGGATCAACAGCGGCATCGCCACGTTCTCCACGGCATTGAATTCAGGCAGCAGATGATGAAACTGATAGACAAAACCGATGCTGCGATTTCGCTCCATGCCGCGCTCGCCGGAGCGCATGGCGCTGAAATTGCGGCCGTTGACCTCCACCCGGCCTTCGGTGGGCGTGTCCAGCCCGCCAAGCAACTGCAACAACGTGGTCTTGCCGCAACCCGAAGCGCCCACCACCGCCACGCGCTCGCCCGCCGCGATCGACAGATCGACTCCGCGCAGCACCTCCAGCACCCTGCCCTGTTCGCGGAAATGACGAACAAGCCCGCGGCAGGCCAGCGGCGGCGCATCGCCGACCGAATTCAGCGGGGCTTCTGCCACGGCCTGCTAGTCCAGGCGGGTGGCCAGGGCAGGGTCGGTGCGCGCGGCGCGCAGCGCCGGATAAAACGTTGCGGCCAGAGACAGCAGCAGCGCCGTGGCGCACACGATAAGAACTTCAGGAATCACGATCCGGCTGGGCATCTCATCAAGGCGATAGCCCGGACTCACCAAAGTGGTTTCCAGAAGCTGCTCCACGGCCGACGTGAGCGGCCCCGCCCAGATCGCCAGCGGCAGGCCCGCCGCCAGCCCCAGCGCCACTCCCAGAATTCCCGCCAATCCGCCGTGGCAGGCAAACACCGCCATGATGGAGCCGGGCGTGGCCCCCAAAGTGCGGAGTATGCCGATATCGGGCGTTTTCTCTCGAACGATCATCACTAGGCTGGACACGATATTGAAAGCGGCGATCGCCGCCAGAATGGTCAGAATGATAAGGGTCACCCGCTTGGTCATGGCAATGGAATAGAAAAAATTAGCGTGTTCCCACACCCAATAGCGGACGAACAGCTCATCGGCCCTTTCGCCCGCAATTTCGGGAAGCACGCTTTCCACCTGCCACGGGTCCTCCAGCATCACGCGCAGCCCGCTGGCATCGCCGCCCAGGCCAAACAAGCGGCGCGCATCCTCGTAATGGACCCAGGCCAGCGAGCGGTCAAAATCGTTCATGCCGGCGTGGAACACGCCCGACACCTCCAAGCGGCGCATGCGGGGAGCAATGCCGGCCGGCGTGCTCCATCCCTGCGCCATCATCAGCACAACCTCGTCGCCGGCGCTTACGCCGAGGCGCTCCGCCAACGCGCTGCCAAGAACGATCCGCCACGACCCGGGGGCGAGCAACTCCCGGGCATCGGCGCCAGCCAAGCTGTCCAGCGCCTGGAATGCGGGTTCCCGGGGATCAAAGCCGAGCAGTTGCGCGCCGGCCACGGCATCTTCGGTGGTCAGCACTCCTTGGCCTTCAACGTACGGAGCGGCCGATTCGACCGCCGGGTGGGCAAGCGCGGCATCGCGAAGCTCGCGCCAGCGCGCAAGCTGTCCGGCGGAGCCGTGAAAGCTGCCATGCGCCACGACGCTCAGGATGCGCTCGCGCACCACCTGATCGAATCCGTTCATAACCGACAGCACCACCACCAGCAGCGCCACCGCCACCGCCACGCCCAGCATGGAAAGCAGGGAAACGAGCGATACAAAGCCTGCGCGGCGGCGCGAACGAAGTTGCGCCGAGGCCATCCATAGTTCGAACAAGCGCATGGCGCTACTCGTAGCGCAGCACGCTGGCCGGATCGACGCGCGCCGCGCGGCGGGCGGGATACCAACTGGCCAGCGCGGACAGCAAAAGGCCTAGCGCCGCCACCGAAAGCACCAGCGACAAGGACAACTCCGAAGGAACGGCGGTGAGGTAATAGGACTCGGCAGGCAGGAACTCGAACCCGAACAGGCCCTCGAAGAACCGCATCACGGGATCGACGTTTCTTGCCAGCCATACCCCCAGCGCGCCGCCCAGCGACACGCCCGCGAGGCCCGCCAGAAGGCCCTGCAAACAGAACACCGCCATGATGGTGGCGCTGCGCGCCCCCAGCGTGGCAAGGATGGCGATCTCGCCTCGGCGTTCATTCACCGACATCACAAGCGTGGCGAGGATATTGAAAACCGCGACCGCGATGATCGTGGCCAGCAGCAGGGCCATGGCCATCCGTTCCAGTTGCACGGTGCGGAACAGCGCCTCATGCTCGCTCATCCACGAACGCGGCGCAAGGCCAAGCCTCTGCGCCGTCTGCGAGTTGGCAGCCCAGGACTCCACCTCCAAAGGCGTGGCATAGGGATCATTGCCGCGCACTTCCAAGGCGCTGATGCGACCGCCAAGACCCGCCAGTTCCGACACGGTGCGCAGGCCCGCCAGCGCAAGGCTGCTGTCCGGCCCCGCGACGCCCGCGAGAAACACCGCGCGAACCGTCAGATCCTTGAGCCGAGGCGCGGCGCCGCCTGGGCGCGGAATCAGGACGCGCACGCGGTCGCCCACATTCACGCCCAGGGTCCACGCCAGATACCGTCCGAGCGCCAAGCCGCCGACCTCCGTGTTCAGGCCCTCAAGGGAGCCTGCAATGAGGTTTCCTGCAAGGCGGACGGTCTGGCCTTCCGCCCCGGCGGCAATCCCCATCAACCGGACGCCCGCAAACCGGCGCCTCGACGACAGCAGGCCCTCCACCTCAACCACTGGCGCGACCGAAGTGATGCCGGGCAGGCCCGCGACCTCTTCCGCCACGCCGCGCCAGTTCTCAAGCCCGGGCTCAGCCAGCAGTTTTGCCTGGGCGTCGAACCTGAGCAGCCGGTCGCGCAATTCGGCCTCGAACCCGTCCATCACCGAAATCACCACGATGAGCGCCGCCACGCCAAGCACCATGCCCACCACCGAAGCCAGTCCGATAAAGGAAACGAACCGGTTGCGCGTGGGGGCGCGCAGATAGCGCCAAGCGATGGCGAGCGGCAGCGGCCGGATCATTCGCTCATTGTCCCACATTGGCCGTCCGGCGCAGCGCCCGGCAGTGAGGGTCTCCTCAAGCATTCAGCCGTTGGGGGAATGGCCGCTGCGATGCTTGGCGCGACTCCGACCAGTTCCAATGCGCGGAACTTTGCCGGGATTCCTGATCCGGTCGTTGAAGGCCATCGCCAACGCGCTTGATGAACAGGGCGAACCGGAACAGCAAGGCTCGGGCTTCCGCCGCAGCGGGCCAGCGGCGAAAATGCCCTGTCCATGGAACCACCGAAACAGAACGGGCGAAGCGCGCCCTCGCTGCCGGGCCTGCACTGGCCCCGGCCGCCCGATCGCGCATTGCGCCTGTGCGGCGTGGGCGCAGGCGCGGCCCCGCTGGCCTGCGCCGACCTGATCGCCGCCAATGCCGGCCCTTGCGTGGTCGTGGTGACGCCTGATCCGGGCCGCGCCGAACACTTCATGCGGCAAGTGGCCTGGCTGCGCGGAGGCAAGGACGAAACAGCGCTCCTGCCCGACCACGAAACGCTGCCTTACGACCTCTTCAGCCCGCATCCCGAGATCGTTTCCAGACGCTTGGAAACCCTTGTCCAATTGCTTGGCGCCGGCGATTCCGCAACGCCGCTGTCGCTGTTCGTTTCAGCGCCCACGCTGATGGACCGGCTGCCGCCGGCGGCGGCGCTGCGGCGCTGGCTGAAGTTCGACTGCCGCGTTGGCCAGACGCTCGACCCGCAGGACCTCGCCCGCCGTTTAGAGGATGCCGCCTATGCGCGCGTGCCGCTGGTGAGCGAGGCAGGCGAATATGCCATGCGGGGCGCGCTGATCGACCTGTACGCCAGCGGCGCCGCAGCCCCGGTGCGGATCGAGTTCTTCGACCTCGAAGTGGAATCCATCCGCGAATTCAATCCCGCTTCGCAACGCAGCACACGCCCCTTGGACGCCCTGCGCCTGTTGCCGGCGCGCGAGCTGCCGCTGGACCCGCAAAGCATGGAAGCGTTTCGCGAGCGCTTCCGCCGCCGGTTCCCGGAAAATCCCGCGCGGGCGGAAATTTACCGGAAATCAGGCGAGGGCGCTGCAACGCAGGGCGCCGAGAACTATCTGCCGCTGTTCTACGAGCGCACCGAAACCTTGTGGGATTACCTTCCCGCCGACAGCGCCGTGATGATGATGCCGGGCAGCGCCGCAGCGCTCCGAGAGGAATGGGAGAACGTGCTGGAGCGCTTCCGGCAGCGCGACGGCGATCCGGAGCAGCCCTGCCTCGCCCCGGAGGAACTCTTTGCGCCTCCCGCATTCCACGAATCGCGCCTGAGCGAACTCAGGCGCGTGGAATGCGTCAGCGACCCGCTTCCCGACCTCAAACGGCGCAACAGCATGCAGTCGATCGCGGCGCGCCCTGCTCCGAGCCTGCCGCTGTCGCGAACCCAAGGACCCGCCTCGCTTGCCGCGTACTTGGAGGAACCGGGCAGGCGGGTGCTGCTTTCGGCGGAGACGGCCGGGCAGCGCGAACTGGTGCGCGACCTTCTGCAAGGCCGAAGCCTGAAGCCGCAGGCGACGGCATCCTGGGATGCCTTTCTTGCGTCGCGCGCGCCGCTGTGCCTGACGGAGAGTCCTCTTGGCCGGGGGGTCGCGCTTGATAACGGGCTGGTGGTCCTGACCGAGCGGGAACTGTTCGACCGGCAACGGCCGCTGACCCGGCGGCGGCGCAGAGGCCAGCCTGAGCCGGAAGCCATTCTGCAAAGCCTGACCGACCTGGCTTGCGGCGCGCCGGTGGTGCATGAGGACCATGGCATTGGCCGCTACGAGGGCCTCGCAACCATGGATGCGGGCGGCGCGCCGGCGGAGTTCATGCGCGTGGGCTACGCGGGCGGGGACCGCCTCTACGTGCCAGTGTCGGACATGCAGCTCATCACCCGCTATACCGGCGGAAACCCCGACAACGCGCCGCTTCATCGGCTGGGTTCGGATGCTTGGGCGCGGATCAAGCGGCGCGCCGAGCAGCAGGTGCGCGACACCGCCGCCGAGCTGCTGCAAATGCAGGCGCGGCGGGCAGCGCGGCGGATGCCCGCCATGCGGGCCCCGGCGGTCGAAATGAGCGCGTTCTCGGCGCGCTTTCCCTACCGCCTCACCCATGACCAGAAACGCGCTGTGGAGCAGGTGCTGGAAGACTTGGCGCAAGGCACGCCGATGGATCGGCTGATCTGCGGGGATGTGGGCTTCGGCAAGACCGAAGTGGCCTTGCGCGCGGCATTCACGGCGGTGGTGGAAGGCTTCCAAGTGGCGGTGCTGGCGCCCACCACGCTGCTGGCGCAGCAGCACCACCGGCTATTCAGCGACCGCTTCGCCGACTGGCCGGTGCGGACGGAGCTGCTGACGCGCTTCGGCAAAGGCCGTGCCAACGAAGCCTTAAGGCAAGACCTTAAGGAAGGGCGCGTGGATATCGTGGTGGGCTCGCACGGGCTGCTCAACCCCAGAGTCGGCTTTAAGCGACTGGGGCTGCTGGTGGTGGACGAGGAGCACCGTTTCGGCGTGCGCCAGAAGGAGCGCATCAAGGCGCTGCGCGCCGATCTGCATGTGCTCACGCTCACCGCCACTCCGATTCCCAGAACCCTGAACATGTCCCTGGGCGGCCTGCGCGACCTGTCCCTGATCACCACGCCGCCGCCGGCGCGGATGGCTGTTAAGACATTCGTGACGCCGTGGCGCAACAGCCTCATCCGGGAAGCCTGCATGCGCGAGCTGCGCCGCGGCGGAGCGGTCTTTTTTGTCCATAACCGGGTGCGCGACATCGATCGGGTCGCGCGCGAGCTTAAGAATCTGATTGGCGAGGTGCGGATGGAGGTGGCCCACGGCCAGTTGCTCGACGCGGAGCTGCAACGAGTGATGACCGATTTCTACCACCGCCGCTTCGACGTGCTGGTATGCACCACCATCATCGAGAGCGGACTGGACATACCGCATGCCAACACCATGCTGATTAATCGCGCCGACCGCCTAGGGCTGGCCCAGCTGCACCAGCTTAGGGGCCGGGTCGGGCGCTCGCACCACCAAGCCTACGCCTATCTGATCCGGCCGCACGAAAAGGAAATGACCGCCGACGCGCACAAACGCCTGGAAGCCATTCAGGCCGCCGGCGACTTGGGCGCGGGTTTTCTGCTGGCCACCCACGACCTTGAAATCCGCGGCGCGGGGGAGCTGCTGGGCGAGGAGCAGTCCGGACAGATCCAGCAGATCGGCTTCAGTCTCTACAATGAGATTCTGAACCGCGCCGTGGAGGAGTTGCGCGGCGGCGGCGATGGCCGGCCAGCCGCGCCGACGATGCCGCGCGCGGACATGGAACTGCATCTCGCGGCCTTGCTGCCGGAGGACTACATGCCGGATGTGAACCAGCGGCTGAACTGGTACAAGCGCATCGCGTCGGCGCCCGGCTCGCCGCAGCTCGACGAGCTGAAGGTGGAGCTCGTGGACCGCTTCGGCCCAACGCCCGAGGCGGCCCGCAACCTGTTTCGCCAGGCCCGCATCCAGCAACGGCTGCGCGGCCTCGGAATCCGGAGGCTGGAAGCCGCGGCCCGGGGCGGCGAAGCTGAATTCCACGCGGATGCGCGAGTGGATCCGATGCGCCTCGTGGCTCTCGCCCAGCGGCAGCCGCAGGAGTTTGCCTTGCGGCCGAACGGCGTGCTGAAGTTCCGGGCGGCGCTGGACGACTCCAGGGAGCGCTTCCGCTATGTGGAGCGGCTGCTCGCCATACTGGAGCAATCCCGCGCATCCGCGCAGCCCGTACACTAGCCCGCAAATGAAGCCTTTCCCCGCCCCCCTCCTTTTGCTTCTGTTCGCAGCCGCGGCCTGGGCGGCGCTTCCGGCGCGGCCGGCGCTTGCCCAGGAAGGCGGCTTCCGCGTGGCGGTGGAACTGATCGTGTTCCTGCAGCTTAAGCCGGAAGCCAGCACCGAGGACCTGGCCGCGCAAGCCCCGGCCCTTCAACCGGCGGAAATATACCCGGCGCCGCTCATGCTGCCCGATCCCGGAGCAACGACCCCGCCGACGCCACCAGGCGTTCTGGCCCTCACGCGCGCCCAGTTCGCGATGGATGGCATCTGGGCCGTTATGCGGCGCAGCGCCGAATACCGCCCGCTGGCGCATTTCGCCTGGGCCATGCCCAACGGCTGGGACGGACAGCCGACTCAGCTGCGCCTGTCAACGCTTTCGGCGGTGGCCCTGCCCTTTCTCGGACTGGCATCGCTTCAGGAGGACAGGTTTGCGCATCTGGCGCTGGATCTTCGTCTACCGGACGCAAGCGGCAGCGGGGCCGAATTCCGGATCAATGAGCGCAGGCGGCTGCTGCTGGGAGAAACGCACTACTTCGACCATCCTCGGTTCGGCGCCATCGCAAGGCTGTTCCGCTATCGCGACCGCCCGGAACCGGAAACACGGAACTGAGCGCCGCCCGCGCTCCGCTGGCCGGCCTATTGCGCCAATCCGCGCCAGCTAAAGCCCTTTGCTTGCCCCTGCCTCGCGGGAGCGTCTGGGGCAGGATGCCCCAGCCGAGCCCCATGAATGGGTTCTTGACCTATGCAGGTCAAGCTTCAAGTAGTCATGCGTCTCCCGCGAGGCAGGGGCAAGCAAAGGGCGAGGGCGAGCGAAGGCGAAGATATAGCCGTGCTCATGGCGCAGCGAGCACAAGCGCGCAATCAGGCAAAATCCTGCGCGGGGCTCCGCGCCCCTTGGCGCAATATGCGGGCTAGCCCGCGCGGCGAAGGGCGGCGAGGCGTTCTTCCGAGCCGCCGGGAGCGGCGGCGGCCCAGCTCTCCAGCAGCTCCCGCACGCCCTCGGGGTTGTTGCAAACCGGCAGCATGTCGCATCCCGCGTTGAGGGCCGCAGCCGCCCGTTCGCGCAGCCCGCCGGCCTGCGCGGCGCCGTGCATGGAAAGATCGTCGGAAAATATGGCGCCGGCAAAACCCATGCGTTCCCGCAGCTCCTGCTTAAGCCAGCGCGCCGAGTAGCAGGGCGTGGCCTTGTCAACGGCGGCGTAATGGACATGGGCCGTCATCACCGCTTCCACGCCATCATCAATCATTCTCTGGAACGGCAGCAGATCGGAGCGGATCAGTGCGTAGTCCCTTGAATCCGTGGGCATTTCCTCATGGGAATCGGCCGCGACCCAGCCATGCCCGGGAAAATGCTTGGCCACGCAGGCCATGCCGCCTGCCCGGGCGCCCGCCGCAAAGGCCAAGGCCAGATCTGCGACGGCCTCCGGGTTGCCATGCAGCGCGCGGTCGCCTATAACCGCGCTGCGACCGTAATCCAGGTCCAAAACCGGCGCAAAGCTGAAATCAATGCCCGCCGCAGCCAGTTCCAAGGCCAGCAGCCGGCCGCGCGCGCGCGCCTTTTCGCACGCCGCCGCCGGATCGCGATCGTAGGCTTCGCCTAGGACGCGGGCCGGCGGAAGGCAAGAAAAACCGGCGCGCATGCGCTGGACCCGTCCGCCCTCCTGGTCTATCGCAATCAGCAATGGACGGCCCGCGGCCGAACGAATGGACGCGACCAAATGGCGGATCTGCGCCGGCAAGCGGCAATTGCGGGCAAACAGGATAACGCCGCCCACGGCCGGGTGGACGAGCATTTCCCGCTCCTCATCCGCGAGCGCCTCGCCGGCAACATCGATCATCAGTGGTCCCAACAGCGCTCTCCCTTAAGATTGGATATCGACTTGGCAGCCAACAGCCACGCGGTCGAAAAGCGCCATGACATCGGCATTTCGCATCCGCACACAGCCGTGCGACCTCGGCACCGACATGGGTTCCGAATCCGGCGTTCCGTGGATATAGATGTAGCGGCGCATGCTATCGACCTTCCCGTGCCGGTTGAGTCCGGGCTGTTCCCCGCACAGCCAAAGAATACGGCTGAGAATCCAGTCGCGGGCGGGATGTTTCCGGGCGAGTTCCCGGGAGTAGGTTTCTCCGGTTGGCCGACGGCCCAGGAAAACGGCCCCGGGGGGTTGTCCGGCGCCGATGCGGGCGCGAATGCGGTGCCGGCCGCGCGGCGTGCCTAGGCTTCCCTGCAATTCCCCGGGACCGTAGCGCGAAGTGGATACGGGCCATCGGCGCCGAACTTCGCTCCCATTGGCAAGCATGAGCGTTTGGCGGGCGATGTCGATGACGATTCGCGCAGGCATGGATCAGATGCGGGCGATGCCTGCCGAAGCGCGCAAAGGCGGGGAACCGAAGCGCAAGCAGCGCAAACCCACCTGCGGGCTATCCTTTCCCCTCAACTTCCTGCCCCTCCGGCTCCTGCGGAGCTTCGTCCGAAATATCCTCCGCACCGCCTGCCGCAACCGGTGCGGCCTTCTCTTCCTCGGGGTCGGCCTCCAGATTCGCGGCGAAGTCCTTCAAATGGCGTTCGCCGCTTGCCTTGAGCACATCGATCAGCAAGCCGTACTCCTCATCAAGATTGTCCTGCGTGAGATGGCCGCGCAGGAACTGAAAGTGCTGGAACACCAAGTAAGTGTTGAGCGCGTCCTCCAAGCAATAGCGGCGAATATCCCCGATCCTGCCTTGCAGATAGGCATCCATCACGCCGGGTCCATTCATCAGGCTCTTGCCGGGCAAGCCCAGCAGAGCGCTGGCTTCGCGCAGACTTGGGCGGCCGCGTCCCTGGAAGCCGGACAGCGCGTCCATGAGGTCCGTGTGGCGCCAGTGGAAGCGCGACAGGTAATTGTTGAAGCGGAACGCGCGGTCCTTCGCTCCGGTTTCCCAGTAAACCTTGGTCTGAACCTCGTGGCGCAGCGCGCGGAAATTCAGCACCGGCAGATCGAAGGCCGCCCCGTTCCAGCTCACCAGATCCGGAACATAGTGCTCAATGCCGCGGAAAAAGCGCACGATCAGATCCGACTCCGGCGCCTTTTCCTCGCCCAGCACCAGCGGCCGAACCCCTTCCTCGTTTCGCAGCACCAGCGCGATCGCCACCACCCGGTGCTGAATCGGGGGGAGAAAGTCCAGCCCCGTGCGCTGCTTGTAGTGATGCAGCATGGCCCGCATCACCTCGCCCTCATCCAAGTCATCCAGCCCGTAAAGGGCGCGGCCCATTTCCGCGTCCGGCACCGTCTCTATATCCAGAACCAGCGTCGTATTCATCCCGTACCTCCCCTTGTGTCGGTAACCAGTATGGCCGTCGCCACCACTAGGCCGGCTTCGTCAGTCAAACTCAAGTGTCCGCCGCCGATGCCCGCGGCCGCGCACGCGGCCTTCCCGCGCGCCGAAAAAATAATCTCCGGGCGGCCCCGCCGGTCATGCCTCACCCCGGCATCGCGCACCCACATGCCATGGCGGAAGCCGGTTCCCAGAGCCTTTACGATCGCTTCCTTGGCGGCAAATCGCATGGCCAGGAACCGGCAAGGATTTTTCGCCCCCTGGAACTCGCGCTGCTCGGATTCCATCAGGATGCGCCGCGGGAAGCGCTCGCCGAAACGCCGGTACACGCGCTCCACCCGATCAATTCGCAGCAAATCCGTTCCAATCCCGTAAATCATGCGTCCTCAGCCCGCCTCCTATGCTTGGCGCGCCGCCGTCATCAGTTGCTTCATTCGACTGACGGCGCCGGAAAGACCATCAAATATCGCTTCGGAAACAATAGCATGACCGATATTGAGTTCCGCGATCTCGGCGATCGCGGCCACTTCGGCAGTATTCCCGAAGTGCAGCCCATGCCCCGCATTGACCACCAGCCCCAAGCCCGCGGCGACCCGGGCGGCCCCGCGAATACGGGCAAGCTCTTGCGCTGCCCGCGCCGCATCGCCGGCCTCGGCGAAAGCGCCGGTATGCAGCTCAACCACGGGCGCCCCCGCCGCCGCCGAGGCGCGCACTTGCGCTTCGTCGGGATCGATGAAAAGCGAAACGCGCACGCCCGCGGCCGCCAATCGCGCGCAAACCGCCTTCAGGGCCGCGGCCTGCCCTGCCACATCCAAGCCCCCTTCCGTGGTGAGTTCCTCGCGCCTCTCCGGCACTAGGCAGCAATCTTCAGGCCGCCAGCGCTCCGCCAGCGCCACCATTTCCTCGGTGGCGGCCATTTCCAGGTTTACCCTCACGCCGGGCGAATCGATCAAGCGCTTCACGTCGTGGTCCTGAATATGGCGGCGGTCTTCCCGCAAATGCACCGTGATGTAGTCGGCGCCCGCCGCAAGCGCCTGCCGAGCGGCCTCCGCCGGATCGGGATAGGCGGTGCTGCGGGCCTGGCGCAGCGTGGCCACATGGTCCACGTTCACTCCGAGAAGAATCTTCACCGTTAACGCCCCTTGCGGGCTTCTGTCATGCTGTCGAGCAAGTCTGACAGCTTGCCCGCCCAACCGCAATGCGCCAGTCTGGCCGTCGGCCCGTAACTTGACATGCGGAGCGCAAATTGTCTAATTTGGCTTTTATAGACAAACTAGAGGATATATTGGCCATGCGCTATGTCTCCGCCTCCGATGCTAAGCAAAAAATGGCGGCACTGCTGGATGCGGTTCAGCGAGAGCCTGTAACCATCCGCCGCCAGAACCGGGAAGTTGCCGTGGTGATCTCGCCCCTCGACTACCGGCGCCTGAAGTCGGCCAACCTTGAGGAATTCGAGCGTCTGTGCAACCGCGTGGCCGACCACGCGCAAAAACGCGGATTGACGGAAGAGAAGCTGGACGAACTGTTGGACCTTTAGCGGGTGCGCGTTGTTATCGACACCAACGTTTGGGTCAGTCGGCTTTTGATCGCAGGCTCCGCCGCAGCCAAGGCGGTTCATTGGGCGCTGGCGGAATGCGAAGTGATGGTGTCCGAGGCATGCATGGAGGAACTGGCGGAAGTCTTGTCGCGAGGCAAGTTCGATCAATACGTATCCCTTGAGGATCGCAAACGCCTCATTCGGGCCGTTCTCAGAGTCACCACTCTAGTGCCGGTTATTTCAGAGGTGGCCGATTGCCGCGACCACGCCGATAACCAGTTCCTGGCGCTGGCTTGGGATTCGAGGAGCGACTGCATTATGACCGGCGACCTCGACCTGCTGGCGCTCAACCCTTGGCGAGGCATATCCGTAATTCGTCCTGCGGATTTCCATTCTTTCTGTGGGATCAATAGGTTGAGACAGCTCTGACCGGAATTTCAATGTGCCGGATTGGAGTGGCCTAATCAATCTGGCTAGTATCTCCGCACTACAATCGAAAGCCACTCCGAAACCGAGGTTCGCCGATGGCAGAGACCATGAGCGCAAACAACAACCAACTCGAAAACCGTCTCTGGGGCGCTGCCGACGAGCTGCGGGCCAACTCCAAGCTGAAGGCATCGGAATACTCCATCCCCGTGCTGGGGATGATCTTCCTGCGTTATGCGGACGTGAAGTTCGCCGAGGCCGAAAAGCGGATCGGCGAGCAGGGCCGCGGTCGCCGCCGCCGCACGGGTGGCAAGGAGCGGTATCAGGCCATGGGTGTGCTCTATCTGCCCGAGGCGGCGCGATTCGGCAACCTGCTCAAGCTGCCCGAGGGGGAGAACATCGGCCAGGCGATCAACGGCGCCATGCGGGCCATCGAGCAAGAGAATCCCGACCTCAAGGACGTGCTGCCCAAGACCTACAACCGGCTGGAGAACGCCACCCTGGTGGAGCTGCTCAAGCTGATGGGCTCCATCCCCATGGACATCGAGGGCGACGCCTTCGGCAGGATCTACGAGTACTTCCTCGGCAAGTTCGCCATGACCGAGGGGCAGAAGGGCGGCGAGTTCTACACTCCCACCAGCATCGTCAAACTGATCGTCGAGATCATCGAACCCTTCCACGGGCGCATCTTCGACCCGGCCTGCGGTTCCGGCGGCATGTTCGTGCAATCCGCCCGCCTCAAACAGGAGCACAGGAACAATGCCGCCGCCGAGATCAGCGTTTACGGCCAGGAGCGCGTGGCCGAAACCGTGCGCCTAGGCAAGATGAACCTCGCGGTGCATGGTCTCGCCGGAGACATCCGCCAGGGCAACACCTACTACGAAGACCTGCACAACTGCCCCGGCAAGTTCGATTTCGTGATGGCCAATCCACCCTTCAACGTGGACCGGGTGGACAAGGAGCGCCTCAAGGACGACCGGCGCTTTCCCTTCGGCATGCCCCGCGTGGATAACGCCAACTACCTGTGGATTCAGAACTTCCACAGCGCCCTGAGCGCCAACGGCCGGGCCGGGTTCGTCATGGCCAACTCAGCCTCCGACGCCCGCGCCTCGGAGCTGGAGATCCGCAAGCGACTCATCGAGGCCAAAGCGGTTGATGTGATGGTGGCCGTCGGCTCCAACTTTTTCTACACCGTCACCCTGCCCTGCACCCTCTGGTTCCTGGACCTCGGCAAGCGCGGCACCGGGCGCGAGGATGCCGTGCTGTTCATCGACGCCCGCCACATCTACCGCCAACTCGACCGCGCCCACCGCGACTTCGAGCCGCGGCAGGTCGAATTTCTCGCCAACATCGTGCGGCTCTACCGGGACGAGGAGCCGGAGAACCGGCACGACAGCGCCGGGATGCTGAGCGAGAGATTCCCGGGCGGCGGCTACCGGGACGTTCCCGGCCTGTGCAAGATGGCGAGCATCGAGGAGATCGAGGCCCAGGGCTGGAGCCTCAACCCCGGCCGCTATGTGGGCGTGGCGGCGCGGGAGGAGGATGACTTCAACTTCTTCGAGCGGCTGGAGGAATTGAATGAGGAACTGGAAGTGTTGAACAATGAGGCGCGGGAGCTGGAAGATGCTATTTCTCAGAACGCAATAAAGATACTGGGAACTTGAAAGTGGTTGAGAGTAATTTTGAATTGCTTGGTCATCTTGCCAAAATGGTAACCGACAAGATCAGTTCGAGTGAGTTGACGCTTGAGACATACATTTCGACGGAGAATATGGTTCCCAATAAGGGAGGTGTCCAGCGCGCATCCAAGTTGCCAACAACGGCGAAAGTAAACGCTTTCATGCCTGGTGATGTCCTGTTTTCAAATATCAGGACGTATTTCAAAAAAGTTTGGTTAGCGGATTGCCATGGCGGCGCTTCAGCAGATGTAATTATCTTCAGGACACTAGACAAGCAAAAGATCGACAATCATTTCCTCTTCTATGTGCTGTCCAATGACCCATTTATTTCATCAACTGTTACCGCTTCAAAGGGCACCAAGATGCCACGTGGCGATAAGCATGCAATGAGTCATTACAAAGTGCGACTCCCCGCGACTCTCATTCAAAAAAGAATCGCCACGATCCTCTCCGCCTACGACGACCTGATCGAGAAAAACCTCCGGCGCATCAAGATACTGGAGGAGATGGCCCAGAACCTCTACCGCGAGTGGTTCGTCAAGTTCCGCTTTCCCGGCCATGAACACGCGCGCATGGTCGATTCCCCGCTGGGGAAGATTCCAAAGGGATGAGTTGCCGCAACTCTTAGCGACCTTGTGAGCATTAGAAAAGGTAAAAACATCACCAAGAAGACCATTGTGCCGGGTAACGTCCCTGTAGTTGCTGGTGGAATTACGCCCGCCTACTACCACAATGCTGCCAATACTCAAAATCCTGTAATCACTATAAGCGCTTCCGGTGCTAATGCAGGATTCGTAAATCTCTATTACGAGGATGTGTGGGCATCAGATTGCTCCGTAATCGATTCAGGAGTAACGCGGCATGTCTATTACTTCAATCTGCTGCTCAAGGAACGCCAATACGAAGTGACGAGGCTGCAAAGGGGTGCGGCTCAACCCCATGTCTATCCGAAAGATTTGATGGCTTTAGAAGTATGCGCCGCACCCGACGAAGTTTTGGAAATGTTTGGTTCACAGATCGAACCAATTTTCAGGATGATCAGAAACCTGAAAAGCAGGAACAATAACCTCCGCCAAACCCGCGACGTCCTCCTCCCCAAACTCATCTCCGGCGAGTTGGATGTCTCGGAACTGGACATCGACATCAGGGGGACGCAATGAGCGAGACCATTAATGTCTATTGCGACGAATCCTGCCATCTTGAGAATGATAGGCAGCCGGTAATGCTGCTGGGGGCTGTCTGGTGTCCACAGGAAGAGGTAGCGCGACTCTCCCGAGAAGTGCAAGACATGAAGGCGCACCACAAGGCGGCGGGCGAATTGAAGTGGACCAAGGTCTCCAAAGCGCGGCTGGATTTCTATTTGGAGCTGGTGGACTGGTTTCTGACGGAAGCGCCATTGCATTTCCGTGGGTTGGTGGTGTTGCACAAGGAGCGGTTGAATCATGCCTTGTTTAACCAAGGCTCGCACGACAATTTCTACTACAAGATGTATTTTTCCCTGCTCAACAAGATTCTAAACCCGGAGGAACGGTACAACATCTACTTGGATATCAAAGACACGCGCAGCCGTCTGAAGCTGCACCAACTAGGCGAGATATTGTGTAACGACCAGTTCGACTTCACCAGCCAGATGATCGGCCATTTGCAGAATATTCGCTCCCATGAATCCCATCTGCTCCAAGTTTGTGATTTTCTGCTCGGCGCGGTTTCCTACCGGCATCGGGGCTTGTCCGGCAACCCGGCAAAAGCGGAGATAATCCGCTGCCTTGAGGAGCGGCTGGGGCGGAGGTTGCTGCGCTCCACCCCGCTGCGGGAGGAGAAGTTCAACCTGTTCCTGTTTAAGCCACGGGAGGCCTAGCGGGAATGAGCCATCCAGAATGGTTGCCGGAACTTTTCCCGGTGAACCCGTGGCGGCATGATACCTACGAGGCGTTGTACCGGCTATTCGAGCAGGATTTCAAGGAGAACCAGCCGATGTATGACGGCCACGCCGTATGGTTCTTTCCGGAAATGGAAGACGGCAGGGAGAAGATTTTCTGGCACCTGACATCACGGGAGGACAAGAAAGCAGGTGAGCGCTTGCCGGACTTGCGCAGAAGTGAGCGTCTGCCTTGGGTGCGGCCGATGCTGGACTATCCGGGAGGGCCGGAAGTGTTGGCTTGGGATCACCGGGAAGATGACGGGACGGTCAAGACCTACGTCTGGCTGGAGAATGATGATTTTGTAGTCATTATGAAGAAGTATCCCGACGGTCGGCGACGGCTGCTCACCTCATTCTGGGTGGAATACGGAAATACCAAACGCAAGCTCAGGAAAAAGTATGAACGCAAGATAGGAGCTTGAAATCAGGGGGCACATAAACAAGAAAGGCCAACGCAGAACGTTGGCCCAACTCTTTCCGCCATGGGTGGATGAGATACACGCAGTATGGGCAATATAGCGTGAGAAGTCAAATTTTTATGCGTGAGGTTTAAGCCAGAGACTTATGGAAATAAAAAGCAATAAAAACAATGTCTTATAATTTATCAGATTGATTGGTATCGGCATGATGATGAATCAGAGGTAGAGGGGAAGCGGATGTCCGACTACTCCGAAGACGCGCTGGTCGAACAACCCGCCATCGCCCTGTTCGCGGCGATGGGATGGGAGACGGCCAGCGGCTTCCATGAATTTGATCAGACGGGTGGCAGTACCTTGGGGCGGGAGACGAAATCCGAGGTGGTGCTTGGAGGGCGGTTGCGGCCGGCGCTGGAGCGGCTGAATCCCGGCCTGCCGGCGGGCGCTTTCGACCAGGCCATCGAGGAGTTGGTCCGCGACCGCGGCGCCATGGCCCCGGTGCGGGCCAACCGAGAAATCCATCTGCTGCTGAAGAACGGCGTGCGAGTGAAGATTTCCGACCCCGACGGCGGGGGCGAGACGGTGGAGTTGGTCAGGCTGATCGACTGGAACACACCGGCCGACAACGATTTTCTGCTGGTCAGCCAGTTCTGGGTGACCGGGGAGATGTACACCCGGCGGGCCGACCTGGTGGGCTTCGTTAACGGCATTCCGCTGGTGTTCATCGAGCTGAAGGCGGCCCATGCCCGGCTGGAGACGGCCTACACCGGCAATCTTGCCGACTACAAGAACGCGATCCCGCAGCTCTTCTGGTACAACGCCCTGATCGTGCTCTCCAACGGCAGCCGCAGCCGCATCGGCAGCATGACGGCAAACTGGGAGCACTTCGCCGAGTGGAAGAAAATCAACAGCGAGGGCGAAGAGGGGGTGGTCTCGCTGGAGACCATGATCCGGGGCACCTGCGACAAGGCGCGGCTGCTGGACCTGGTGGAGAACTTCACCCTGTTCATGGAGGCGCAAGGCGGCTCCATCAAACTGCTGGGCAAGAATCACCAGTACCTGGGGGTGAACAACGCCATCGAGGCGCTGCGGGGCATCGAGAGCCGCGCTGGCAGGCTGGGCGTGTTCTGGCATACCCAGGGCAGCGGCAAGAGCGTGTCGATGATCTGTTTCGCGCAGAAGGTATTGCGCAAGATTCCCGGCAACTGGACCTTCGTCATCATCACCGACCGGCGGGAGCTGGATCACCAGATCTACAAAAGCTTCGCGGCGAGCGGGGCGGTGACCGGGCAAGGGGCGCAAGCCACTTCAAGCCGTCATCTGCGGCAGCTTTTGACGGAAGACCACCGCTACGTCTTCACCCTCATCCACAAGTTCCGCACCGAACGGGGCGGGGCGCATCCGGTGTTGTCGGAGCGCGCCGACATCATCGTCATCACCGACGAGGCGCATCGCAGCCAGTACGACACCCTGGCGCTGAATATGCGCGCCGCCCTGCCCAACGCCTCGTTCATCGCCTTCACTGGCACGCCGCTGATCATCGGCGAGGAGAAGACGCGGGGGGTCTTCGGCGATTATGTGAGCGTCTATGACTTCCGCCAGTCGGTGGAGGACGGCGCGACCGTTCCGCTCTACTACGAAAACCGCATCCCCGAGTTGCAGCTTGCCAACGAGAATCTCAACGAGGACATGGAGCGCCTGCTGGAAGAGGCGGAGTTGGACGAGGCGCAGGAGAAAAAGCTGGAGCGGGAATTCGCGCGCCAGTACCACCTGATCACGCGCGAGGAGCGGCTGGAGACCATTGCGGAGGATATTGTGCGTCATTTCACCGGGCGCGGGTTCCCCGGCAAGGCGATGGTGATCAGCATCGACAAGGCCACGGCGGTGCGCATGCACGACAGGGTGAAGACGCATTGGACGGCGGAAATGTCGCGCCTGATGGACGAGATGGCGAAGGCGGCGGGCGACGAGAAGCGCCGGGCCATCAAAGAGCGTCTCCAGTTCATGGATTCCACCGACATGGCGGTGGTGGTCTCTCCGTCGCAGAACGAGATCGGGGAGATGAAAGCCAGGGGATTGGACATCGCGCCGCACCGCAAGCGCATGGTCAGCGAAGACTTGGAGACCAAATTCAAGGACCCGGACGATCCCTTCCGTATCGTCTTCGTCTGCGCCATGTGGCTGACCGGCTTTGATGCGCCTTCCTGCTCCACGCTCTACCTGGACAAGCCAATGCGCAACCACACCTTGATGCAGACCATCGCGAGGGCCAACCGGGTGTTCAAGGAAAAGGTCAACGGCCTCATCGTCGATTACGTCGGGGTGTTCCGCAACTTGGAAAAGGCGCTGGCGATCTATGGAGCCGAGAATGGCGCTGGCGGAGGTTCTCCGGTCAAGGACAAGGCGGCGCTGGTGGCCTTGTTGCGGCGGTCGATCGCCGAGACGGAGAGGTTCTGCGCGGGAATGGGCGTTGATCTGGACGCCATCGAGGCAACCGGCGATTTCGGGAAAATCAAGCTGCTGGACGAAGCGGTGGAGGCCCTGATTGCCGATGACGACAGCAAAAAGCGATATCTGACGCAGGCCGCGACGGTCTGGAGGCTCCACAAGGCGATACTGCCGGACAGCGAAGCCAAGGCGTTCGCCGCGCGGTGCCGACTGTTTGACGTGCTGGCGAAGAAGATCCGGGCGCTCACCCCGCCGGCGGACATCTCCAAGGTGATGGACCAAGTGGAGGAGCTGCTGGATGCGTCCATCAATGCCGAGGGGTATGTGATTCGGGAAACGCCCGCAGCCTACGGAACGGCGGGCGGCACCGGGGAGCATTGGGTCAATCTCGCACAGATAGATTTCGAGGTATTGAAGGAGCGTTTCACCAAAGGCAACAAGCGCACGGAGGCGGAAAAGCTCAAGGGCCAGGTACACGGCAAATTGAAGCGGATGCTGCGTCTCAACCGCACCCGCATGGATTACCTGGAGCGGTTCCAGAAGATGATCGACGAATACAATGCCGGGAGCCTGAACATTGACGAGTTTTTCCAGCGGCTGCTGACTTTTGCTGAAAGCCTAAACGAGGAGGAGAAGCGGAGTGTCGCGGAGCAACTATCGGAAGAAGAGCTGGCGTTGTTCGACATCCTGACCAAGCCCCGGCTTGATCTTTCCGACAAGGAGACCAGGCAGGTGAAGAAAGCGGCAAAGGATCTATTGGAGGCGTTGAAGCGCGGAAAACTGGTTCTGGACTGGCGCAAGTTCCAGCGGTCCCGGGCCGCCGTGAAAATCAGCATCGAAGATGTGCTGGACGAAGGTTTGCCGGAGAGTTTCCCGCAGGAGCTATTTGAGCACAAGGTCGAGGCCGTGTACCAGCATGTTTTTGATTCCTACTATGGCGATGGCCGGGGGGTGTATGCGGTTGCGGCTTGATCGCCAAAAGCCGATCAAGCTGAAAACCAACAATCCGATGGAGCGATTGCTGCGCGAGGCATGCCGACGAACCAAACTGGGCTAGTTATGCGCTCTCTAAACATGTGTTGCACTTCATTAGAGAAACGCTCTTATTAAAACTTAGGCCGTAAGTTTTAATAAGAGATTCCGTTATTCAACAAATAGCAGCAATGCTGGATGAACTACCGGCTCTCTAGCAGGTCGAGCAGTTGCGCCCGGTCGATCAGTTCCACGCCCAGTTGCTCCGCCTTGGCGCGCTTGCTGCCGGGACTGGCTCCGGCAACCAGATAGTCGGTCTTTTTCGATACGCTGGACGTGACCCGGCCTCCGGCGGCGACGATGCGTTCCCGCGCCTCGTCGCGGGTCATGCCTTCGAGCGTTCCGGTTAGGACCAAGGTCTTGCCGCTCAGCGGTCCGGCTTCTTGGGCCGGCACGCGCTGCGATTCGGGCCAGTCAACGCCGTGGCGGCGCAGCGACTCGATCACGCGCAGATTGTCCTCATGCCGAAAGAACCCATGAACCCGGCGGGCCACGATTTCACCCACATCGCTTACTTCCCGCAGCTCTTCCTCGCTGGCCCCGCGAAGCGCTTTCAGGTTGCCGAAATGGCGCGCCAGCCCGCCCGCCGTTATCCGCCCTACATCGCGAATTCCCAAGGCATATAAAAAGCGCGCCAGCGATGTCGATTTGCTGCGCTCGATCGATTCCAGGATATTGTCCGAAGATTTATCGGCCATGCGCTCCAAGCTGTTGATCTGATCGGCGGTGAGAGAGTAGAGATCGGCCGGGCTTTTCACCAAGCCCTGCTCAACCAGCTGGCTCACCAGCACCTCCCCCAAGCCCTCGATATCCATGGCTTGGCGCGAGGCGAAATGCAGGATCGCGGCTTTTCGCTGGGCGGGGCAGATCAGGCCGCCAGTGCAGCGGGCCACGGCCTCGTCTTCGGGCAGGGCCACTTCGGACGAGCATTCGGGACAGCGCTCGGGAAGGAGCGGAACAGGCGGGTCGCCTTTCCGGCTTTCCGGCAGCGAGCGCACCACCTCCGGGATGACATCGCCGGCGCGGCGCACCACCACCGTATCGCCTTCGCGAACGTCCTTGCGCAGCAGTTCGCCGTAGTTGTGCAGGGTGGCGTTGCTGACCGTGGCGCCGCCCACGAAAACCGGCTCAAGCCGGGCCACGGGCGTGAGCGCGCCGGTGCGGCCCACTTGGTAGTCGATGGCGCGCACCGTGGTGGTCCGCTCCTCCGCCGGAAACTTGCGCGCCACCGCCCAGCGCGGCGCATTCGAGGAGGCCCCGGCCTGGTCGCGCAAATCGAAGCGGTCCAGCTTGAAAACCACGCCATCGAGCGCGTAGTCGAAATCCTCGCGCCCAGCGAGGATCCGCTCGTAATACCCGGCGCACCCGGCCACGCCCGTGACGCATTCGGCTTGCGGGCAAGGCTTAAGGCCCCAGGACTCCATTAGCCCAAGCAGCTCCATTTGGCCGGCGACGGCGGGCGGCGGCTCCGAGAGGCCCGCGCCATGGGCGAAAAACTCGAGCGAGCGCCGCGCCGCCAGCGCCGCGTCCTTCTGCCGAAGCGCGCCGGCGGCGGCGTTGCGCGGATTCACCAGCAGCTTGCCGCCCGCCTCCCGGGCCTCCTCGTTGTAGCGCTTAAAAGCTTCGAGCGGCATGAACACCTCGCCCCGCACTTCGATGCGGTCCGGGACGCTTTCGCCGGACAATCGTCGCGGCAGCGACTTGATGGTCAAGGCGGTGTGGGTAACATCTTCGCCGGTGCGGCCGTCGCCTCGGGTGGCGGCGCGCGCCAGCCGTCCCCGCTCATACAACAGGCTCAAGGCCACGCCGTCCAGCTTGGGCTCGGCGGCATACACGCGGTCGCCCTCGTGGATGTCGTCGAGCAAGCCGGCAAGCCTGCGGTCGAACTCCCGCATTTCATCAGCGTCGAAGACATTGTCCAGCGACAGCATGGGCGCGCCATGCTCCACCTGCGAAAACGCGGCGCTGGCCGGAACGCCAACCGCGCGGGTGGGCGAGTCGGCGCTGGCGAGCCCCGGATGCCGCTGCTCCAAGCCGCGCAGTTCCCGCTTGAGCGCGTCGTATTCGGAATCCTCGATTTCCGGGCGGTCCAGCGCGTGGTAAAGGTGGTCGTGACGGCGTATCTCGTCCCTTAGCCGCCCCGCTTTTTCCTCCAGCTCCGCTGGAACCGGGTTCAAGGACGGCGGCGGCGGATCAGGCGGCGGCAAGGCGCACGGCCTCCTCGAGATCGACGGTCACGATGCGGGATATGCCGGGCTCCTCCATGGTCACGCCCAGCAGGCAGTCCGCAGCCTGCATGGTGCTCTTGTTGTGCGTCACCACCAAGCATTGAAGGGCGGACGACAGCTCG
The DNA here is from genome assembly GCA_965213995.1 of Gammaproteobacteria bacterium. Lineage (GTDB taxonomy): Bacteria > Pseudomonadota > Gammaproteobacteria > Steroidobacterales > Foliamicaceae > Foliamicus. Next base: position 775,203 of record OZ243929.1, read on the forward strand.
GTAAGCAATTCGCAGAACTTGGCGACATTGACATCGTCCAAAGCGGCATCCACTTCGTCGAGCATGCAGAAAGGCGCCGGGTTCAGTTGCACCACGGCAACCAGAAAAGCGATGGCGGCCAGCGACTTCTCGCCGCCGGACAGCTGGCTCACGCGCACATTGCGCTTGCCCGGCGGATGCACCATGAAGCGGATATCGGCGCTCAGCGCATCGTCGCCCTCGAACACCAAGCCGGCCCGCCCACCGCCGAACAGCCGCGAGAAATTAAGGTCGAAGCCCTTGCTCACGGCCTCGCCGGTTTCCTCCAAGCGGGAGCGGGTCTCGCGGTCGAGGCGGCGCATGGTGTTCTCCAGCGTCTCCAAGGCGCTGGACAGATCGTTGTGCTGCGAGTCGAGATAGTCCTTGCGTTCCTGCAACTCGCCGAGTTCCTTTTCGGCCGCCAGGTTCACCGGGCCGATACGCTCGATTCGCCGCTCCACCTTTTCCAGCTGGGCTTCCAGCTGTTCGGCGCTCGCGTTCTCCGCAAGCTCCCCGATCACATCATCAAGCTGATGGCCTGTGCGCGAAAGCTGCTCGCCCAAGCCGTCGCGGCGCACTTCCAACTCCCGCCTCTCAACCCGCGTTTCATTGAGTTTCTCGCGCTCGGCGTTGAGCCGCGTCTGAATGGCGGCGCGTCCCGACTCCGCCGATGCAAGAGCGGAGTCCGCCTCTTCCCGGGCCCGGCGCGCCTTGCCGAGCGCTTGGTCCACTTCCGGTTTGCGCCTTAGCGAAGCCTTGAGACTAACGCGCGCCGACTCCGCAGCTTCGCTCGATTGCCGCCTCAGATCGCCCAAGCGCGCCAATCGGTCCTGGGCGGCGGCGATATCGGCGGCAATCCTCTCGCAGGCGCGGGCAGCGGCGTGAAGCTGCGGCTGAAGTTCCGCCTGACGCCGCTCCAAGCCCCGGGTCACTTCCCGAGCCTCGGCGGTAAGAGCGCGAAGGGCCTGAACATCCTGCGCGGCGCCGGGCTTGCGGTCGGCAACCGCTTGGCTTTGGGCTGCGGCTTGCTCAAGTTGCTCCTTGAGTTGCTCGACCCGCGCCTGCAGCCCGGACCGTTCCGAATCGTCCGATAAATCCTGCAACACCGGCGCCGCGCGGCCTTCGGGGTCGGCCAAGGCGGCTTTTAGCGCCGCGATTTCGGCCTCGCGCTCAAGCGCGCCTTCTCCGCCATGGCCCGCAACGCGCAGCCAGCCCCTGCCCATCCAAACGCCTTGCGGCGTTACGACCGATTCGCCGCTTCGCAACTCGCCCAGCATGGCAATTGCTTGGGATACGCTGGCAGCGGTGCGGACCCGGGCGAGTTGTTCGGCCATGGCGCCTGCGCCGCGCACTTCCGCGAGCAGCGTCCCCGGGGCGGGTCCGGCATCGGCGCCGCCAGCCTCCACCAGCATAACGCCGGGCGCCCATTCGCCATCGCCGGCCAGCGCCTCAAGGCCCTCCACGCAGGTTGCCTCAATGAAATCGCCCAAAACCAGCTCCACGGCGGCGCGCCAGCGGCGCGACACCTCCAAGCGCTGCGACAACCGTGGCCGCTCGGCCAATCCGCGGCCCTCCAGCCACTCCAGAGCCGGCTCCCCGCTGCGCCGCAGGGCCGCATCCTGAAGCGATTCAAGCCCCGCCAGCCGCTCCCGCAGCAACAGCTCGCGCTGCTGCTCCAGCGATTGAAGCTGCATATCCGCCGCATGCCGGTCGGCCTGCCAGCGGGACTGGCGATCAACCGCGTCCTCCGACTGCGCCCGCATATCCTGCTCCTTCCTGCGGGCAGCGGCCAGTTCCGGCTCCAGCTCGCCCAGCAATCGCTCGCGCTCCCTGCGCGCGGCGGTTTCAGTTTCCAACTCTTCGCCCAAAGTCGCCAGCCGGGGTTCAAGCCGCGCCAGTTCGGCATCCCGCTCACGGCCAAGCGCCTGCTGCGTTTGCAGCGTTTCCTCCAAGCCAGCGATTTCCGCGGAAAGCGCATAAAAGGTCCGGTTGGCCTCGTCGAAATCCGCTTGGGCGGAGCTCTGCCGCTCCCGCGCCTGGGCAATCCGCGCTTCCAGCGACCGGTGCTCCGCTTCCACGCGGGCCAGTTCGGTTTCCCGGGCTTTGGCGCCCTCTTGGCCCTCATCCAGCAGGCGGTCCAGCGCGCGGATGTCCAGCGCCAAGCGCTGCGCGGCCAGTTTCCTTTTCTCGCCCATGCCCTTGCGGTAGCGGCCTGCCGCGGAAGCCTGGCGGCGCAGCCGGCGCAGGCTGCTTTCGAGTTCCCCGCGGCGCTCGGCCAGCTTTTCCAGGTTGCTGCGGGTGCGCGCGATGCGCAGGGTGGTTTCGCGGCGGCGCTGGCGATACCCGGACACCCCTGCGGCTTCTTCCAGATAGGCCCGCAACTCATCCGGGCTGCCCTCCACCAGCAGGTTGATCGTGCTCTGCTCGATGATCGCGTAGCCGCCTATCCCCAATCCGGTGCCGGCGAATAACTGCGTGATGTCCTTGCGGCGGCAGCGCGAGTTATTCAAAAAATACTCGGATACGCCGTCGCGCCGCACCGTCCGGCGCACAGTCAGTTCGCTGTATTCGGTAAACCTTGAGTGGGGGCTGGGTTCGGCGTTGTCGAACAATAGCTCCACAGTGGCGGCGCCTAGGGCGGTGCGCCGCGAGGAGCCGTTGAAGATAACCTCGGCCATAGCGCCGCTGCGCAACTGGCGCGCGGAAATTTCGCCCAGAACCCAGCGCACCGCGTCGATGATATTGGACTTGCCGCAGCCGTTGGGGCCAACTATGCCTAGGCCGCTCTCGGGTATTTCGATATTGACCGGGTCCGGGAAGGACTTGAAGCCGGCCAGACGGATACGCCTGAGGCGCATTACCCGCTGTTCTCAAAAGCGGGGCTGCATGGTGTAAATTGCCCGCCTATGAACCCCATCCTGGAGACTTTTCCCAACCCGCGCACGGGCCGTGATTATACCATCCGCGTGCGCGCGCCCGAGTTCACCTGCCTGTGTCCGAAGACCGGGCAGCCCGACTTCGCGGAGCTGATGATCGAGTACGTGCCGGCGGCGCTTTGCGTGGAGCTGAAGTCGCTGAAACTGTATCTCAACTCGTTCCGCGACCAAGGAGCGTTTCACGAGGCGGTGACCAACGAAATACTCGACCAACTAGTCGCGGTCGTCCAGCCCCGCTACATGCGCTTGGATGCGGATTTCAACGTGCGCGGAGGGCTTTACACCAGGGTGAGCGTGGAATATGAGGCGCCCGACTAGCCTGCATATTGCACCAAGCCGCTTGCTGCCTTCCTTATTTTTCTGATTAGTCAATGGCTTGTGACCGGATTGACTGCTTTCCGCCTAAAGCGGAACGCGCCCCTTGGTGCAATATGCAGGCTAGAGGCCGTATCCGCCGACGGACGAAGCGCGCCGAATAGGCGGTATAACGCTATAATGCGGCGCGCTCAAAAACCATGCAAGACCAACTCATACACGGCATTGCTCCTTATCGCCCCAAGAAGGGTGAGAAGTACATGAACGATGCCCAGTTGGAGCATTTCCGCAAGATTCTGCTGGCATGGAAGGCGGAATTGATCGGCGAAGTGGAGCGCACCGTGCACCACATGCGCGACGATGCCAGCAATTTCCCGGATCCCAGCGACCGCGCCACGCAGGAATCGGAGTTTGGCTTGGAGTTGCGCACGCGCGACCGCGAACGCAAGCTGCTAAAAAAAATCAATGCGGCCTTGGAGCGGGTTAACGACGGCAGCTACGGCTATTGCGAGGAAACCGGCGAGGAAATCGGCTTGGAACGCCTGCAAGCCCGCCCCGTGGCCACGCTCTCGGTTGAGGCGCAACAGCATCGAGAACGAGCCGAACGCCAATACCGCGACCGCACCACCCGCTAGCTCAATTTCCCGCATCCAGCGTGGCTCCGGTGCCGGGGGCACGGTTATTCGACGGCATCGAAGCGGCCACGAGAGCAAAGGCGCCGACCAATCCGCCGGAAACCGCATGAGGAAACAGTGGAAGAAATAGTCATGCTTCACAACGGTTTTCGGCCTTGGCCGGATTGATTCCGCGCAGTTATGATCGACGCTTGCTTGAAGCTGGCGGCCAGCCGGTCGTGAATCGCAGAGGATGCAATATGGGAGCAACATACGTGGAAGTAACGATTCGCAATCCTGCGGATCCCAAACAAAAGTGGACCGGCGAATTCCTTGTTGATACCGGCGCTTTCGACTCGCTGGTTCCCAAGGCCCGCCTTGAAGCGATAGGGCTCAAGCCCAAGGGCTGCCGGAAGTATGTTCTCGCGGATGGCAAGCCCGTCAACCTAGGCATCACCGTGGCCGAGCTGGAATTCGAGGGCGAGGTGGTTGGCGGAACCGTTGTGTATGGAGAAAATGAGGCGGAGCCACTGCTCGGCGTCACCGCGCTGGAATCAGGAGGATTTGAAGTGGACCCGCGCAACCAGAAGCTGAAGCGCCTGCCTGCCGTTCTATTGAAGACCGCCAAAGCTGCGGGCCACAGTCCCGATCTCGATTGATTTGGCCTTGGGAGCTTGTCGCCGACCCTTCCAATTTAGCGAACCCTCACTTGTCAACATAAGCGCAAGCAAGAACCATGATTGCCGCCCTTTTAGCAAAGGACTCCGATTGCGGCGCATTGCCCCCCCCCCCCCCCCCGCGCCCGCGCGAAAACCAGAACCAGCCTATTCCTAGGTGCAATGTGTTGTCTTAGCGCCACCTATTCCTGACTGATAGACTCTCCGCTTCCGACACCACTTGGCTGGCGGCGTTCTAGAGGCCATTCATGCCATTTTCGGCCCAAGCGATCCTCATGCTGCATGAGATTGCTCGTGAGATTGCCATCGAAACCCCGGCGCTTCCGCGTCTCGAAATTGAACCTGAAATCGCCTTCCGCATAGCCTTGCCTCTTCAAGACCTTTTTCATATTCCCAAAGGTCACTTGGCCGCTCTTTGTGGCCACTTGCTCCAGCAACCGCACGATCTCGTCTCGAGCGCCGGGATAATCTCTCACCCTTTTTATTCGAGTAGCCGTCCCACCATTCCAAGCTGTTGACTTCCTGATAGATGCGATAACGTTGAAAACTGGGCATGGCCCGGAAGGCGCGGTCTTCGCTCGGCAGATAGGTGCATTTCCCCCGTTTTTGAGGTTTGAGCGGACGCTGGTGAAAAATTGCCCGATGTATGCGCTGTCGGGCAGTTTCGGTCATCAATTCTCGATGATGCCGCGATTGGGCTTGCCAAATCTTCTTGAACTCGTCCTCGTACAGCTCGCGCGTCGGATATACGTCATAGAGTTTGCCGTCATTGCCTGCTCCTGGCCATTGAAGTAAAGGCCACCACTTCCCCTCGCCACAAAGACGGCGGCGGAATCAGGCGATTTCGCGAGGAGCACGAAGGCGCCTGCGTTGGCGGCCTGCTGCTGCACAGCGGATCGGACACCTTCTGGATGTCCGAAGGCATCCTGTGCGCCCCTTGGTGGAAAGTCATCTGAAGGCGCTGCCTGTCGCGCACCGCGATAATGCGGCATATTCGGGAGCGATTTTGTGATGAAGCGCGGCAGGAAAATGGCGTATGATTGCGCGCAACCCCAAATCGGAAGGGGCATTTTTAAGGAGAAAGATATGGCGGAGAATCATCTCAACGGGAGCGTTGAACTTCTGGCCAAGGCAATGCGGAAGGTGTTTGTCGAGGCTGTGCAGGAAGGCATCGAGCCATTGAGTAAGAAGTTCGACGGCCTTGAAGGGCGATTCGACAAGCTCGGAGGGCGCATGGACAAGCTCGAAGGCAACGTGGAAAAGTTGGATACGCGCATGAGCAACATGGAATCCAACGTGCAAGCGCAACTTGCTCAGAACCGCAAAGATATTGCCAACGACGTAAGGAAAGCGCTAGGGATCTCCTAGCCCAAGCCTGCTCCGCTGGCCGCTTGCGCCTGTCCGCGCAGGCGGCCACCTTTTTCTTCAGCGCCAAAAGGCCACTAAAGCCGCGGCCTGCTTGGCGAACGGGAACGCCCCCGCAAACTCGCCAAGGACCCGTTCAGACGCTCCGGGGCGGACTGGCTGCTTAGCGGAGCGCGATCAGGGCGGACAAACGGCTTTTGCGCTGTTCAGGCGTTGGTGCGGCGGCGGCGGCGCGGGCGTCCGGCGCCGCCCGGCGCGCCGACATCTTCGGACAGGCCGCGCATGGTGAGACGGATGCGGCCCCGGCCGTCAACTTCCATCACCCTAACCTTCACAGGGTCGCCCGACTTCACCAAGTCGCTAGTTCGCTCGATGCGGCGCTCGGACATTTGCGAAATATGCACCAAGCCGTCGGTGCCTGGCAGCAGGGTCACGAAGGCGCCGTAGTCCATCACGCTGGACACGGTGCCGTCGTACACCTTGCCCACTTCGATCTCCTCGACACGGCTGCGCGGGGCGGAAGGGCGCTCCGGAACATCCTCGGCGGTGCCGTCGAGATTGCGCATGCTCAGCCGGATGCGGCCTTGGCGGTCCACTTCCAGCACCTTCACGCGCACCGCGTCGCCTTCCGCCAGCCGGTCGCTCACGCGATCCACCCGCTCGTCGGAAATCTGCGAAATATGCACCAGGCCGTCCTTGCCCGGAACAATGGTCACGAAGGCGCCGAAATCCATCAGCCGCGCCACCTTGCCGTCATAGACCTGGCCCACTTCCACATCGGCCACGATCGATTCGATTCTCTTGCGCGCCTCCCTGCCGGATTCGCCATCGACCGAGGCGATCTTCACCGTGCCGTCGTCCTCGATATTGATCTCCGCTCCGGTCTCCTCGGTGATGGCGCGGATCACCGCGCCGCCCTTGCCGATCACGTCGCCGATCTTCTCGCGGTCGATCTGCATGGTGAAGATGGAAGGCGCCCAATCCGAAACCGTGTCGCGGGACGCGGAAATCACCTCGTTCATCGCGGCAAGAATATGCAGCCGCGCCGCCCGGGCCTGCTCTAGCGCCTCGGCCATGATCTCGCGGGTGATGCCGTCGATCTTGATATCCATTTGCAGGGCGCTGACTCCTTCCTCGGAGCCGGCCACCTTGAAGTCCATATCGCCTAAGTGGTCCTCGTCGCCCAGAATATCGGTTAAAACCGCATAGCGCTCGCCTTCCTTGACCAAGCCCATGGCGATGCCGGCCACCGGCGCCTTGATCTCCACGCCGGCATCCATCAGCGCCAAGCTCGCGCCGCACACGCTGGCCATGGAGCTGGAGCCGTTCGACTCGGTGATTTCCGACACCACGCGAATCACGTAGGGGAACTCCTCCATCTTGGGCAATACCGCCGCGATGCCGCGCCGCGCCAGCCTGCCGTGCCCGATCTCGCGCCGCTTGGGTCCGGTCATGAATCCGGTTTCGCCCACCGAATAGGGCGGGAAGTTGTAATGCAGCATGAAGCGGTCGCGGCTGCTGCCGTCCAGCGCCTCGATGATTTGCGCGTCGCGGTCGGTGCCCAGCGTGGCGGTGACCAGCGCCTGGGTTTCGCCGCGGGTGAACAGCGCCGAACCGTGGGTGCGCGGCAACAGGCCCACTTCGATATCAAGGCCGCGCACCGTGACCGTGTCGCGGCCGTCGATGCGCGGCTCGCCCGAAAGCACGCGCTCGCGCACGAGGCGCTTCTCCAAGCCCTTGAGCGCCGAGCCGATATCCTGAGCGCGGGAAGGCTCGGCATCGTCGTCTGCCAGCGCCTCCGCCACCCGGGCGCGGATTTCGCGCAGTTGCTCGTTGCGCTCCACTTTCTCGGTGATGCCGTAAGCCTTGGCCAAATCCTTCCCGACCGCCTTCTCCACCTCGGCGACCAGTTCCTCGTTATCCGGCGGGGCCTGCCAGTCCCAGGCCGGCTTGCCGGCTTCGGCGGCGAACTCGCTAATGGCGGCGATGGCGGTTTGCATCTGCTCGTGGCCGAACAGCACGGCGTTAAGCATGACCTCCTCGGACAGCAGGTCCGCTTCGGATTCCACCATCAAAACCGCGCTCTCAGTCCCGGCAACCACTAGGTTCAGCTGCGAGGATTCCAGTTCCGCGGCGGTGGGGTTGACCACGTACTCGCCGTCGATCCATCCCACCCGGGCCGCTCCTATGGGGCCGGCGCAGGGCAGTCCCGAAAGCGCCATCGCGGCGAAAGCGCCGAGCATGGACGGGATATCCGGATCCACCTCCTGGTTGTTGGAAAGCACCGTTGCAATCACTTGCACATCGTGGAAAAAGCCCTTGGGGAACATGGGCCTCAAGGGCCGGTCGATCAAGCGGCAGGTGAGCGTTTCCTTTTCCGTGGGACGCCCTTCGCGGCGGAAGAAACCTCCCGGTATGCGGCCTGCGGCGTAGGTCTTTTCCTGGTAATTGACGGTGAGCGGCAGGAAGTCGCGCCCGGGGGCCGCGCTTCTAGCGCCCACCACCGTGACCAGCACCACCGTCTCCGACATGCTCACCACCACCGCGCCATCGGCCTGGCGCGCCATTCGGCCTGTTTCCAGCGTGACCGTATGGCTGCCGTACTGGAATTCTTTTTTGTGCGTGGACACTTCTACCTCGCTTGAATTGATTTCGGCGCGCTTGTTACACGCGCACCCTTATCTCCACGAATGGAGCGCTAATGATGATGGCCGCCCTTCAGCTCAGCGGCGCAGGCCGAGCCGGGAAATCAGCTTGGCGTAGCGCTCCTGATCCGTATTCCTCAGATACTTGAGCAACCGGCGGCGGCGGTTCACCATGCGCAGCAATCCGCTGCGTGAATGGTGATCCTGCTTGTGTTCCCGAAAGTGGCCGGACAGCGCATTGATGCGCGCCGACAGCAGCGCTACCTGAACCTCGGCGGAGCCCGTGTCCGTCGACCCGCGCTGGTATTCCTGCACGGTTGCGCTGATTTGGCTTGAGTCTAGTGCCATGCGATAAATCTTTAGCCTGTGTTTCAGCCGCGCATTGTACCCGCGTTCGCCCCGTTGTGCGCCGGTTGCGGCTTAAGCAGGCGGCGCGGCGCCACCTGGCCGTCCAGCGTGACTTCGCCGATGCCGATGAATTGCCGCCTGCCGATGTACAGCCGCACCGGGCCGGCCCGAACCCCGCGGGCCGCGGCCACGGGATTGCCGCGCTGCACATGGAAGCCCTCGCCGCTCGAAAGCCTCGCGGCGGGCAGCGCCTGCACTGCGGCATCAGCAGGAAGCAGCATGGCGTCCAGGGCCGACTGCCCCTCGTCCGCCGCCGCTTCCAGCGCTTCCATGGTCACCATCGAAGCCTCATCGAACGGCGCCACGCCGAGCCGCCGCAACGCGCTCACGCAGGCCAGCGCGCCCAGCGATTCCGCCAAGTCCTCAATCAGGGTTCGAATATATACGCCGCTGCCGCAGCGCACGGAGAGCACCGGAGCGAACGGGGAGTACTCGTGGATCTCGAGGCTGTGAATCCATACCCGCCGCGGGGCGCGCTCCACCGTGCGGCCCTCGCGGGCCAGCGCGTAGAGGCGCCGGCCCTTGTGCTTGAGCGCCGAATACATGGGCGGTACCTGTTCGATTTCGCCGATGAAGCGCTCCAAGGCGGCCTCCAGAGCGGCCCGCTCCAGTTGCGCGGGAGGCCGTTTGAGCACCGTGGCGCCGCTGGCATCGCCGGTATCGGTCTTGCGTCCGATCTCGGCGGTCACGCGATAGCGCTTCTCGGCTTTGAGCAGATACGAGGACAACTTGGTCGCTTCGCCCAAGCACAGCGGCAGCATCCCCGTCGCAATGGGATCCAGGCTGCCCGTATGCCCGGCCTTGCGGGCCGCAAACAGGCGCTTGGCCCGCTGCAAAGCCTGGTTGGAAGACAAGCCCTGCGGCTTGTCCAGCAGCAGCAGCCCGGTCACCTCCCGCCTGTTTCGGGCGCCGCTTGCCGCGTCCACCGGGCGCTTTTCCGGCCCGCCGCCTATTCGGGGGCGCGCCGGCCGCGCAAGCGCTGTTCCTTGCGCGCGGCATCCTCGATCAGTTCGGTCAATGCGTCGCCGCGCGTCTGGCTGTCGTCCGGCACAAACCGCAGTTCGGGCTGCCGACGCAGGCGAAAACTCTCTCCCAAGCGCCGACGCATATAGCCGGACGCGGACCGCAGCGAAGCCGCCGCCGCGGCGGCCCCGGAAGGCCCCGGCACATACCACACGCGGCACACGCTCAAGTCCCCGGAGAACCGGACATGGGTGAATTGCACGCCGGCAAGGCGCGGATCGCGCAGCTCGGAATGGTTGATGGCCGCGAAAATGCGCATGGCCCTGGCGGCCAGCCTTTCCGCGCGCGTGAACTCGCGGGGCACGAGCGCTTAGCGCCAACAGGCCCGGGGCCTGTCAGGATCGCGGCGGAGCCGTTCCCGGCCGCGCCGCCGCCGCCCTGCGCGCCTCGAAACTCAGTCGCGAGCCTCCTCGACGTTCTCGTAGCACTCGATCACGTCGCCGGCCCGGACATTCTTGTAGTTGCGCACGCCGATTCCGCATTCGGTGCCGCTCCTGACCTGCTCGACATCATCCTTGAAGCGGCGCAGGGACTCGAGCTCGCCTTCATAGATCACCACGCTGTCGCGCAGCACGCGTATCGGATTGTGGCGCTTGACCACGCCTTCGGTGACCAAACAGCCGGCGATATCGCCGAACTTGGGCGACTGGAACACCTCGCGAACTTCCGCATTGCCAATGATCTGCTCCCGGATGACCGGCGCCAGATGGCCCTTGATGACTTCCTGGATATCATCGATCACCTCGTAGATCACGCTGTAGTAGCGCACCTCCACGCCGCTGGCCTTGCGCGCCTGCTGCGCGGCCGGATCCATCCGCACATTGAAGCCGATAATCGAAGCGTCGGAGGCGGCCGCGAGATTGATGTCCGACTCCGTGATTGCGCCCACCCCCGAGGACATCACCTCCACCTCCACTTCCTCGCGGGCGAGGCGCATGAGCGCGTCGCGCAAGGCCTCCGCGCTGCCGCGCACATCGGCCTTGATGAGCAGGGCCACCGTGCGGGTCTCGTCGTCGGCTGGAAAAGCGCCGCTAAAGCCCGACTGCCCCTGTTTCTGGGCCAGTTGCTTCTCGCGGTCGGCGCGGGAGCGGAACTCCGCCAGTTCCCTTGCCGAGCGCTCATTGCGAAACACGATAGCATCCTGGCCCGCATCGGGCGCGCCGGAAAGCCCCTGAACCACGATGGGAAAGGACGGCAGGGCATGATCCACCTGCTTGCCGTGCTCGTTTCTCAATAACTGCACGCGACCGTATTCCGCTCCGGCCACGAGAATATCGCCCTTGCGAAGACACCCTTCCGTAATCAGCAGCGTGGTCACCGGGCCGCGTCCTGTCTCAATGGTCGATTCGACCACTGCGCCCCGCGCGCCGCCCTTGTTGCGCGCGCTCAGCTCAAGCAGTTCCGCCTGCAGCAGGATCTTCTCAAGCAACTCGGGGACGCCTTGGCCGGTTCGGGCCGAAACCTCGGCCACTTGCGTGTCGCCGCCGTAATCCTCGGGCGCCAACCCCAGCACGTTCAGCTGGTTGCGCACCTGGGTGGCATCGGCGTCCTCGAGATCGATCTTGTTGATGGCCACCACGATCGGCACTCCCGCAGCCTGGGCGTGCTTGATCGCCTCTTCGGTCTGGGGCTTCACGCCGTCATCGGCGGCAATCACCAGAATCACAATATCCGTGAGCCGCGCGCCGCGCGCGCGCATGGCCGTGAACGCGGCATGGCCCGGGGTGTCCAGAAAAGTGATCGAGCCGCCGCCGGCGCGCACCCGGTACGCGCCGATGTGCTGGGTGATGCCTCCGGCCTCGCCGTCCGCCACGCTGCTCTCGCGCAAGTAGTCCAAAAGCGAGGTCTTGCCGTGATCGACATGCCCCATAATGGTCACCACAGGATCGCGCGGCTCAGGCTCCCCCGCAGTTGCCACGGCGCGGCCGACCAGCGACACCTCCTCGTCCTGCTCATCCTGCGCCACCACTTGGTGCCCCAAGGCCTCGACGATAATCATGGCGGTGGTCTGGTCGAGCATATCGTTGATGCCGGCCATCATGCCTTCGGCCATAAGCTTTTCGATCACCTTCTCCGCGCCCACCGCCATCTGGCGGGCCAGCTCGGACACGGTGATGGATTCCGGCACTTCCACGGTGCGCACCACCGGAGAAGCGGGCCGGACAAAAGCGTTCACGTTCTCCACCGTCGCCGTTGCGTGCCGGCGGGCCTTGCGCCTGCGGCTGCGCCTCGGCCGGATATGCGAAGCGACATGCAGCTCCTCTCTGGGCGGCGTCTTCCGGGAACGGGCGGTTTTCGAGGCGCGGGGCGGCTTGCGGGCGGCATCCTCGCGGACGCGCGCCGCCTGGGCGGCATCCGCCCTCTTCCTCTCTTCGGCCTGCCGCTCGGCCTCTTCGCGCTGCAGGCGCGCCTGTTCCTGGGCCTCTGCCAGCTCGGCCTCCTGCTCGGCCTTTTCCTGGGCTTCCTGCTCGGCCTTGCGCTCCGCTTCGCGTTCGGCCAGCGCCTTCTCCTCCCGCGCTTTTTCCTCGGCGAGGCGGCGCTCCTCCTCTTGCTCTTCGGCTTCCTGGGCCGCCAGACCTTCCTCTTGCTGGCGGCGCTCCTCCTCTTGCTGTCGGCGCGCCAGAGCCTCCCGCTCCAAAGCGGCGCGATTGACGAACTTGCGCTTGCGGCGGAAATCCACCTGAACCGCCCTGCGGCGCCCTTGGTCCACCTGAACCACTTCCACCGACTCGCGCCGGGTGATGCTGATCTCGCGCGGCACTGCCGAATCGCCGGGTTCAGCAGGAGCTTGGCCATGGCGATTTCGCAGAAAGGCCAGCAGTTCCTCGCGCGCCACATCCGGCACCGGCTGGCTAGCGTCGTTGAAGCTGTGCCCGGCGCGCTGCAACTGGTCCATAAGGTGCTCCACGGGCACCTTCAGGTTCTCGGCAAGCTTGGCTACGGTCAGTTCAGTCATGCTCGCCCTCTGGAGCCGCCTGCTCCTCAGGCGCCTGTTCCTCAAACCAGGGCGCGCGCGCCGCCATGATTAGCTGGCCGGCCGCCTCCTCGGTCAGATCCTCGATACGCTCGGCTAGGTAATCGGCCTCCTCCCACGCCAGATCCTCGCGGGTGGATACGCCGTGGGTGGCCAGCGAGTAGGCTAGCGCGCGGGTCATGCCCTCCACCTCGAACAGATCCTCCGCAGGCGCGGCCTGCTCCATTTCCTCTTCGCGGCTCAAGGCGTTCATCAGCAGCATGTCGCGGGCGCGGGCGCGCAACTGGTCCACCAGCGGCTCGTCGAATTCCTCGATGGCGTAGAGTTCGCCAACCGGAGAATAGGCGATGCCCTCAAGGTCGGTGATGCCCTCGTCAACCAGAACCTGGGCCACATCCTCGCCCACCGACAGCTGCTTGCGAAACATCTCGATCAGCTGGCGGCTCTCGCTTTCGATCTTCGACTCGATCTCGGACGGCGTCATCGCATTCAGCTCCCATCCGGTCAGCCGGCTGGCTAGGCGGATATTCTGCCCGCCCCGCCCGATCGCCTGCGACACCATGGACTCGGACACGGCGATATCCATGCGCCGGTTGTCCTCATCGACCATGATCTGCACCACATCGGCCGGCGACATGGCGTTCACCACGAATTGCGCCGGGTTCTCGTCCCACAAAATAATGTCCACGCGCTCGCCCGAAATCTCGTTGGTCACCGCCTGCACCCGGGAGCCGCGCATGCCCACGCAAGCGCCCACGGGATCGATGCGCGGCTCTTTCGAGCGCACCGCGATCTTCGCCCTGGCACCCGGATCGCGCGCCGCCCCAAGGATTTCTATCAGGCCCTGGCCCACCTCGGGCACCTCCACGTTGAACAGCGCCACCAGAAATTCGGAGCTGGTGCGCGTAAGCCTCAGTTGCGGGCCGCGGGTTTCGGTGGCCACCTCGTAGAGCAGCCCTTTGACCCGGTCCTGGGGCCGCAGCGGCTCCTTGGGGATCATCTGCTCGCGCGGCACGAAGCCCTCCACACCGCCGCCCAAATCCACGTACACGCCGTTGCGATCGACTCTCTTGACCACGCCGTTGAGCAGTTCGCCAACGCGTCCTTGGTAACGTTCGCGGATGAGGGCGCGCTCGGCCTCGCGCACCTTCTGATTAATCACGTGCTTTGCCGTGTACGCGCTGATATGGCCCAGATCCATCCCGTCGATGGCGCGCTCCACCACGCCGCCGGGCACCGCCTCGGGATCGATCCGCCGGGCCTCCGCAAGGCGCAACTGGCGGGTCGGCGCCTCTATTTCCTCGTCCTCGGCATCGTCCTCCATAACCTCCCATTGCCGGAAGTACTCCTGCTCGCCGGTATGGCGGTCGATGGCCACGCGGATCTCCACGTCTTCGGCCAGCAGCCGGCGCCGGGCCGCCGCCAAGCCGGCCTCCACGGCGGCGAACACTTCCTCCTTGCCGATCGCCTTTTCGTTCGACAAAAGCTCCACGGCCTCAAGAATCTCTTTGCTTCCAAACACCAGCTAGCCCTCAAGCACGAAATTCCGGCATCAGGCGCGCCACCTTGATGTCGTCCAGCGGCAGCTCGACTTCGCCGCCGCCGCCGTTGCAGTCCACAACCACGGCGGCGCCGCGGCGCCCGCGCAGCGTGCCGCTAAAGTTTCTGCGGCCGTCCTGTCCGCTGCGCATGCTGATCCGCACGCCGCGTCCGGCAAAGCGGTCGAAGTGCTGCGGCTTTGCCAGCTTGCGGTCCAAGCCGGGCGAGGACACCTCCAAGCTGTAGTGCCCTTGGATCGGGTCTTCAACATCCAGCAGCGCGCTCACCTGACCGCTCACGCGCTCGCAATCGTCGAGCGCAATGCCCGATTCCTGGTCGATGAAAAGCCGCAGAACCTGCCCCCGGTTGCCGCGCTTCAGTTCCAAGTCCGCCAACTCATAGCCCATGGCTTCCACGCAAGGCCCCAAAAGCCCGCTCAACCTTTCCAGAATCACGCTCATAAGCCACAAAAAAGCCCCTCGCGGGGCCGTCGCAAAACCAATGTGGTAGCGGGGACAGGATTTGAACCTGTGACCTTCGGGTTATGAGCCCGACGAGCTGCCTGACTGCTCCACCCCGCAACCGCGAGATCGGGAATTATACAGTAAAACGGATTGGGGTTAAGGCCTTGCGCCCCTCGCCCCGCAATGGCCTCGCGCTCGCCGGCATGCGGGCCGGCGACGGGGTTTCAGGCCGCTTCGATGAACCCGATAACGAGGCCCGGCGTGAGCAGTTGGGGCAGCACCAAGGCCTCTGAGGCGCCCGGGCCGAAATAGAGGTACAGCGGCACCCCGGCGCGCCCGTGGCGTTGCAGAACTTCGGTGATCCGGGGGTCCTCGTTAGTCCAGTCGCCCACCATCACCTGAATGCCTTGGCGGACGAAAAAATCCTTCACCGCGCCGCTTTGCAGCGCCACCCGCTCGTTGACCTTGCAGGTAATGCACCAGTCCGCGGTGAAGTAGGCGAACACCGGCTTTTGCTCGGCGCGAAGCTCGTCGAGGGCCGTTTCGGACCAAACGATCTCGTCGGGCGCCGGACCTGCATCGCCGGGCGCCACGGCGATGCGCGGCACCGCCCAGAGACTTGCCGCGACCACCAGCAATGCGGCAACGCTAGCCGCCCGCCAAGGCCGCGAAACCCTCTCGCCAGCCATGCGCCGCCATCCGAACGCCGCCAGTCCCAGCGCCAACGCGGATATCAGCGCCAGGGCGAGGGCATCGATGCCCGCCTGGTTGCCCAGCACCCAGTACAGCCAGATGGCCGTGGCCAGCATGGGGAACGCCAGCGCTTGACGGAAGCTGACCATCCAAGCGCCCGGACGCGGCAACAGCCGGCGGGCCCCGGGCAGGAAGGCCACCACGCAATACGGAAGCGCAAAGCCCAATCCCAGCGCCAGGAACACGCCCGCCGTCACGGCGGGCGGCTGCACAATCGCGTAGCCGAGCGCCGGCGCCATGAAGGGGGCCGTGCACGGCGTGGCCACCAGCACCGCGAGGATGCCGGTAAAGAATTCGCCGGAGCGGCCCCGGGCCGCCTTGCCGCCAAGCGCGCCAAGGCTGGAACCCACCTCGAAAACCCCAAGCAGGTTCAAGCCCACGGCCACCATAAGCAATGCCAAAACCGCCACGATCAGCGGGTTTTGCATGTGGAAGGCCCAGCCCACGGCCTCGCCTGCCTGCCGCAGCGCAATGATGAGCGCCGCGAAAACCAGAAAACTCGCCAGCACCCCGGCCAGATACTGCAATCCGGAGCGGCGCGCCGCGGCCGGCTTCTCCCCGGCCATTTGCGCCACGCCCAGCGCCTTGAGGCTGAGAATCGGCAGCACGCAAGGCATGAGGTTAAGAATCAGCCCGCCGAGGATCGCAAAAACCACCGCCTGCCAGAACGCCGCGGCGGAAAAGCCGCCGCCGCCCCCGACCGCGCCTGCGCCATCGCCGGGACCGCTTCCGCCCCCCGCGGCGGTCGAAGGCATCCCGGCGGACGAGCCGCCGGCGCCCGCAGCGGCGGCAGCGCCCGGTGCCACGATCAGGCTTGTCAGGACATCGCCGCTAGCCCCGGCGGCGCCCTCGGAGCGCTGCGCGAAAAGACTGAACGCCTGTAGGGGCGCGCCGTCCGTCGCCATCGACAGAACTAGGCCCGTATTCTGATAGCGGGCCACTCTGGGACCAGCCGGAACCGCCACGCGGACCCGGCCGGGCCATATATCGATCCGCTGGGGGGCCGTATGGTCGATCATGCCCTGCGCCTCGGGAAACAGGTAGAGGCTCGCGGCACCCTCCAGCGAAAGCGGCGTGCCCAGCTCGAACACCACTTCGCCGCCGCTTTCATGGAACGCCGCCGGCCATCCGGCAGGCTGCGGCAGCAGCGCCCGCGCCTCAGCAAAGACCGCAGCGCGCCAGCTCTTGCTCGCCGCGCCAAGGCGGGCGTCCTGCCCGCTGCTAAAGGCGGGAAATCCTTGCGCCGCCAAGGCATCGCTCCCTGCCGACACCGCGCCCGCCGACGGCCTTTCGGCCACCACCGGGATTTCCAGCGACAAGTCCGCCCGCTCCGGAATGCAAAGCTTGTCGTCGCACACCAGCCACGAAGCCCGGGCCTTGATCGCCAGCGCGCCGCCGGCCAGCGGCGCGGTTTGCGTCACGTCCGCCAGCAGCAGCGTGGGCGCGTTGTAGCCGTAGCTCATCATCCCCATGAACGGCACGAAGCCCGGCGCCGGAAACGCCAGCTCGCCGAACTCAAGCCCCTCCGTCGCGTCCCAGCGGACTTGGGCGGGCTTGCCGGCATCGCCCGGATTGATCCAGTAGGTGTGCCAGCCGGGATCGGGCGTGAGGCTCAGGCCCACCGTGAATGGCTGGCCGGGCCGCACGCTTTGAGTCTCGGCCAGCAGTTCCGCCTGCGTGTGTCCTGTCCTTACCGGCGCCGCCTGCGCGAATCCCGCCGAAAATATCGCTAGCGCGCATGCAAGGCCAGCGGCCAACGCTGCCGCTTTCGATTCTGCCAGTTCTTGCGTCTCCTGCGGGAAAGCGGCGGAGCAAAGGCGGGGGAGCAAGCGTTCCGCCCGGGAAAAGGGCAGGGAGAGGCGGGAGCGGGGAGCAGAGTCCGGCACGGCGCTAGATTCTCGACCGCAAAACATTCTGCGTCAACGCCCGCAGCCGCTCGATGGCGGCTTCGTCGATCTCGCCGCCGACCGGCGGACGGGCCTCGTCCTCGTGGAATATCTTGCCGGTCACGCCTTCGAGCTCCGGCGACACCGCCAGCCTCAGGATGCGCTCGGCGCCCACTTCCGGCGGCGACGCCAGCCACCGCATAAGCAATTGCGATGCCCGCCTGGCGCCCGTGTAGTGGCGCAGCAGCGAGGTGCGGATGAAGCCGGGATTAAGCGCGTTCACGACCACCCCGGAGCCATCGAGCCGACGCGCCATCGCGATGGTGGCCATGTTGGTGGCCAGCTTGGCCTGCGCGTAGGCGGCCAGCGTGCTCCAGCCGCTGGTGAGCTGAAGGTCGTCGAAGCGGATGCTGCCGAAGCGCGTCATGGCCGAGGTCAGGTTCACGATGCGCGCCGGCGCCGACTCGCGCATCCGCCCCAGCAGCCGCCCGGTCAGCAGCGCAGCGCCAAGGTAGTTGACCGACCAGTTCATCTCGTGGCCGTCCGCCGTCATCAGCCGCCGTGGCGTGTTGACGCCCGCGCAGTTCACGAGCACATCGATGCGCGGGCAGGCTTCCAGCAGCCGGTCCGCGCACTCGCGCACGCTGTCCAGCGAGGCCAGGTCGCAAGGAACCGCAAACGCCCGCTCCTCCCCGGCCAGCCGGTTGAAATCACTTGCCGTGCGCGCCGTCTTGCTCGGGTTCCGGCCCAGCGCGTACACGGTGGCCTTCATTTCCGCCAATCGTTGCGCCGCCAGCCTGCCCATTCCGTCAGTGGCGCCTGTGAAAACCACCCGCATGCCCGACAGGTCGCGCCGCGTGACCGTGAGCGGGCGCTTGCGCGCGCACAGCATTTCGCGCGCCGTATCCGCCGCTGCTTTCCACATGGGCTGAATCGCTCCTCAGTGCCAATGTCGGTGATGCCGCCGCCATTCTACCCGGCTTTCCAAGAAGCACCGCCGCCGCCGACCACACCGCGCCCAATCCGCTCTCCACCGACATCTCCCCGGGCGCGATCACTGTAGTCCCATTAATGTACAATATCCGAGCATCCAAGGAGTGGACGGCAATGAGGGAGCAATGTGCAGCAATCACACAAAATCGGAGGGTTGGGTGAGTCTTCAGCCGCCCTTTTCCGGCGCTCGCACACTGCCCCCCCCCCCCCGAAAAATTAGCCCAGCCGGGTTCCGTATGGAGCCTATTGGCCCGCCAAACAGCGTGGCGAGGTCCGCTCGCCTTCGCCGCGCCAGCCTGCATGCTCGGCGCGCTGTGCCTGCTGCTGTTCGCCGCCGACGCGAATGCGCAGGATCAAGGCGCCGTCTACATCCTTGCGCCAACGGATACGATCAACGGACCGGTCACTGAAGGCGCCACCATCAACATCAAGGTTCGCGGATACCGATACACAAACAGCAGGGGTCAGACGTTCAACTTGTCGTATCGGGTCGATGACGACCCCGCTCTCGATCTGGTCGATGCCAAGCACGAGGGTATGCAGAAGCACCAATTCAATGTCGGCGGAACTGATTTCCCCGGAGTTTTTGATGCAAGGGGTGATGCGAATGCCACACTCTCTATCCCAACGAAACCAGACGCTAGATGCAGGGACGGGAGTATTACAGTGACTCTGCTTGGGAGCTACCATTCCCTGCCGCAATTTGCGTTAGACGTTGCACCAAAAGAGTATACCTCCCAGCTCGGCAGCGGGTCGATAACAATTCGCGTCAAAGACGATCCCGGACGTTGCCCGACCATTTCATTTGACAAGACGGCCGAAGCGCTGGAGAAGGATGGCGTGATTGAGGGCGGCGCCTTCGAATTCAAGCTGGCTCGGCAGATTAACAGTGGACAACTGCTTGACGCGGCCCAAGTGACCGCAAAGTGGGAGGTCGAAGACGATGCCAAGCTCGACTTCCTGGCGAGCGCTGCCGAAGGCGAGAAGTCGCATCAATTTCCCGCTTCCGAAAAAAGAGAACGGCAGACGACAGATATCTCGATACAAACCCTGGTCGATCGAGGAGCGGGTAATGGCTCGGTCAAAGTGACCTTGCAGCCGAGCGAGTATTACAACCTCACCGGAAAGACCACGCTGACAGTGCCCGTCAAGGACGACACCGACTTCCTTAAGCGCGTACTTCAAATTGATGATCTCACGGTGGCAGAAGACCACCTTTATTTAGCTTCGACGCTAAATTTCGTCAACGGCTTCAGATTGTTTATGCAACTTGGCGGCAGCCCCGCCACGAGCGCGCGAGACCCAAGCGTCAGGGTCTCGTTCGCCGAAGGCGGCGGCTGCGTGGCCACTGCCGATGCGCGGGATCTGTCAAAACCGGGCGGGGATGGCAGGCGCGTGCCGCGGACAAGTTTCCCCCAGCCGATGGTGATCGAGTGGGACAAGGAACGGCCTGATGCCAGAAGCAGGTATTTCATAAGGAGCTTGATGAACGACCAGTACCACGAGGGTGACGAGACCCTCTGCGTACGGTTTGACCAACCCAAGTTCCTGCGACTCCCCGGCGGTGTCGATGAGTATTTCGCCACCGTCACCATCACCGACGACGATCCGCCTCCTTCCATCCAGGTGGATACGCCGAGCGCCGCCGAAGGCGATGGCGCCCTCGACTTCACGGTCACGCTGACCAATCCGCCGCAAGGCAAGGACGTGACGGTCAAGTACCACGATACCCGCAGGGGCAGCGCGACTTCGGGGGACGACTATCAGGCTCTGCCGAAAGCGAGTGCGAAGGGCGTGCTCACCTTTCCCGCCGACAAGAGCGACACGCCGCAGGAGAGCACCGTCTCGGTGCGGATCATCGACGATGCAGAGGTCGAGGACGAAGAGGATGTGGCGTTGCGTTTCACCGAACCGCAGAACGCTGACTTCAAGTCTGGCGCCAGAGGCATCACCGTCATAGGGGTTATCTCCGACAACGAAACCGCAGCGCCGCAAGTCCGGCTGCGCGAAGCGGCTCCCGGGGCCGGGCCGGTGGTGGTGCAGGAGGGCCAAACCGCGGTTTTCCACGCCGACACCTACATCTACAAGGACGGCAAATGGCAAATCGGCACCATTGACGACCAAGTCCTGATACTTTGGGAGGTGACACGCGACCAGGGCAGTGGCGGGGCTGTCAACAGGCGAGACTTCCCTGCGAGTTTCAACCGCTTCGATAATATTCCGAGTCAGGATGCCGTCATCGACGGTCGCAACGGTCAAAGTGGGGTCAAGCTGGAAGTGCCCACCCTCTCCGACTCGAACGAGGAATCGATTGAGAATTTCCGGGTCAACCTATCTTCGGCATACGCAGTCGCATTAGGTGCGACAATCAATCCGGCCAACCACTATGCCGTGGGCACCATCTACGATGGCCCCACCCTGCGCATCGCCGCGCCCAAGGGTCCGGCCACCGAAGGCAACCGGCTCAAGTTCCCCGTTACCCTCGGCGTGGCCGCGGCCGCCGACATCAGCGTCGCCTGGAAGACCGAGTCGCTCGCCGCCCACTCCGCCGAGGCCGGCAAGGACTACACCGCCGCATCAGGCACGCTGCGCTTCAAGGCCGGGGAGACGACCAAGGTCATCCGCGTGGCCACCCTGGAAGACGGCATTGATGAGCCCGCCGAGGACTTCTCGGTGGTGCTGACCGACCCCAAGGTCGCCGGCCTCGACCTGGGGCCGCTGCGCGCGGTGGGCATTGTCCGCGACAACGACAAGCGCCCCGCCATCACCATCGGCGACGCCACCGTCGACGAAGGCGAGACCTTGAACCTGCCAATCACCTTGAACCCGGCGCCCGCAGTGCCAGTGCGCCTCGAGTGGCGGGTGCGCGCGCCGGATATCCACGGCGCCACCCGAGGCATGGACTACACCAGCGCCGAGAGCGGCCAGCTCACCTTCAACGCGGGCGAGTCGAGCAAGCGCCTAGAATTTCCTACCATCGACGACAGTATCGACGAGGCCACCGAGACCTTCGAGGTGGCGCTGATCGTCCTGCGCGACGAGGAGCCGCTGTTCTTCTCGAGCCAGCGGGACAGCGCGCAAACCGATATCCTCGCCCCGATCACCGCCACCGCCACCATTCTCGACAACGACACGCCGAGCCTCAGCATCGACGATGTGGAGGTCAAGGAGGGCGGCGAGCCGGTGGTGTTCACGGTGCGGCTCTCCAGCCCGCGCACCTATCCGATGGAGGTGGAGTTCAGCACCAGGGATGGCGGCGGCCCCAGGGTGCCGACGCAAATACCAGGCAGATTCGTTGCGAACACCGCCCTGGGCGCAGGCCCGGCACAGGACTACGAAGGCGTCGCCACGCCGCGCACGGTGCGTTTCGAGCCGGGAACGACGCAAGTGAAGCTGCCGCCGATCCGGGTGGTGGATGATCATTTGCCTGAGAATTCGGAATATTTTCAGGGCGTCATCGCCTTCAAGTCCGGCGTCGCCCCCAAGGCGACCATCGCCGAGGGCGTCGGCCTCGCCAGGATCCAGGACAACGACACCACGCGCTACTGGATCGCGAACAAGGACACCACTATCCGTGAAGGGCGGGATGTGCGCATCCGGGTCAAGCGCGACCGCACCGGGTTCAGGGCGCAGGGACTGATCGGCTGCCTCCTGCCGACGGGGCGCCATAACGAGCCAGGCCACGCCGGAATGCTGGCCCGGGGCAATGCCGCTCCCAGCGCACGGATCGATGTCTTCATCGAACGCAAGAACAACCCGGTGAGCGTCTGCGGTCAGGCCACGGACGGGGCGATTCCCGCTAGTTTCTCGTTCGAGGCCGACGAGGATGAGGCGAGCTTCTGGGTCAGCACCGTCAATGACCGCCGCAAGGAGCCGGACGAGACCTTCATCGTCTGGTTCGACCCCACTACGGCCAGCGGCGGCGATGAAACCTCCCCAAGGCTGGCGAGATCGACGGACGAAGTCCAAGCCCAAACGGTCTTCACTATTCTGGACGACGACGATATCCACCGCTTCCGGGTGGTCAGTGCCAACTCGCCTTGGGAAGGGCAGGATGCGCACTTCGACATCTACGTGGACAGCGATGCAGGTCTGGCGGCGCTGAAAAAGGCCTCCAACCCGTTCGTCGAAATCAAGTTTGACGCCGACAAGACCGACACCGCCAAGGGGGGCGTCCACTACACCCAGGGCAGTCTCACCCGCAACTTCGACCCGTCGTCCGCGACCCGCAAATCCGAGCCGGTGGGCAGGATCAGCATCCCCACCATCGGCGACGACGTGCTCGACGGCGACAGGACCCTGACGATCTCCATTGCCGAGCTGCTTGCCGGCTCTTCCACGGTTTTGCCGTTCCGGCCCGCCTCCGGCGGCACCGCCGCCACCGCGACCGCCACCATCCGCGACGACGAGGCGTATCACCTGTCCGTTCTTGACGCGGTAGGCGACGAGGGCGACGCCGCAGGCGTCAAAGTCACCTTGTCGAAACCAGCCGAACAGGACATCACGATCCGCTTCCGCACCAAGGAAGGCACCGCCAAGGCACCCGCCGACTTCACCGCCTGCGCCGCCAAGGATGCCCGCTGCGCCCTCGTGATCCCGGCGGGCGAGACCGAAGCGCAGCTGCGCGTGCCCACCACCGAGGATGCCGTCCCCGAGGAAACCGAGCAGTTCAGAGTCGTCATCGTCGAGGTCGATTTTGCCAACATCATCATCGACAGGCGCACCGCCGTCGTAAAGATCCGCGACGACGATGCCCGGTCGGTGGCGATTTCGGGCCTTGCTGATGACAGCGTGCCGGAGAACATCGCATGGACTTCGCCCACCCCGGCTTGGACCGGCGCCCCCGACGGCGGCGTGGCCTGGACCCTTGAAGGCGACGACGCTGAGCGCTTCACCATCGATCCGGACACCGGCGTGGTGACGCTGCCCGCGCAGAACTTCGAGGCGCCTGCCGACAGCGACAGCGACAACGTGCACGACATCACCGTGCGCGTCACCGACGAGGACGGCAACACCGCCGCGACGGCGCTGTCGGTGACGGTGACCGACGAGGTGTATGGATACCTGTACTTGGATGCCAGGGGTGACAAAGTGTCGGTGGATCCGAACACGGGGCTTGTCCGGGCCGAGGAAGGGGTCAGCGTGAGACCGTCGATGCTGTACGGAAAAAGGCGATTTTCCAACAATTCATTCACTTACGACGCGCGGCGGCCCGACAAAGCGCCGAGCAGGCTGGTAGTCAGCCGCAGGTTGACCGGTCTAGGCGGTGACGGTGCCGCGGACGACAAGGATATTTCCTCTCAAGCCCCTGATGGGGCCATTGCCAACATAGGTTGGAAGGAGCGTGATTCATATAGCAGAGATACTGTCACACTGGTTGATGACGAGGTCGATGAGGACGCGGAAACCCTCTCGATCAAGTATTCGATGCATGTGGATAACGATGACATCCTGATCGCGATCTGGACCGGCAGCAGGAATATCATTTCAGACACCCTGAAGATCGAGATCATCGACAACGACATGCGGGGCGTGACGATCTCCCCGGACACCCTCTCGCTCGACGAGGCCGATGACCCCGAAAGCGCGGACGATAAGGAGAACATCGGCACCTACACGGTCGTGCTCGACTCGCAGCCCGCCGCAGGCACGGTGAAGGTCGCGGTCGAGAGCGGTGACACGAAGGCCGCCACCGTCTCGCCAACGAGCCTGACCTTCACCACAACGACCTGGAACGCGCCACAGACCGTCACCGTCACCGCCGTGGACGATGCCACCGACAACACGGGCAACGAGCGCTCGGTGGACATCACCCACAAGATCACTACCACCGGCGAAGGCAACGACTACACGGCGGTCACCGCCGACCCGGTGAAGGTCACCGTCACCGATGACGACGACGCGCCGGAGGCCATCGCCCTGAGCGTGGACACGGACTCGGTCGATGAGGGTGCCGGAGCGACGACGGTGACGGTGACCGCGCGCATCACCGATGCCACCCGCTTCGCCGAGGCGAAGACGGTGGTGGTCAGCATCGGCGGCGGCACGGCGGTCTCCGGCACCGACTACGCGGCGGTGGCGGATTTCGATGTCACCATCCCGGCTGAGGCGGCGGCAGGCAGCGCATCGTTCACGCTCACGCCAACCGACGACGATGTGGACGAGGCCGACGAGACCATTGATGTCACCGGCGCGCTCACCGGGGCGACAGTGACCAAGGCCACCCTCAGCCTCACCGACGACGACACGGCGCCGACAGTCTCGGTGGGCGATGCGACGGCGGTCGCCGAGGGCGACGACACGAGCGCGACCACCGACATGACCTTCACCGTGGCGCTGTCGGCGGCGAGCGGCAAGGCGGTGACCTTGCCCTATACGCTCTCGGGCACCGCGACGGTAGACGATGACTACGACGACCCGACCACCAAGTCGGTGACCATCGCGGCGGGCGACACGGAGGCCGACATCGTCATTGCAGTCAAGGGCGACACGCTCGACGAGCCGAACGAGACGGTCATCGTCACCCTGGGCAGTCCCGTCAATGCCACCGTCTCCACCGCCGAGGGCGCCGGCACCGGCACGGGCACCATCACCGACGACGACGCCACGCCGGTGGCGACGCTGGTGCTGACGCCGGCGACCATCAACGAGAGCGGCGCGACCAATGCCAGCACGGTGACGGCGCGGCTGAGCGGCGCCACCAGTGCGGCGCTGACGCTCACCGTGTCGGCGGGGACGGGGGTGACGCCGAGCGCGAACAAGGCGCTGACCATCGCCGCCGGGGCGACGGCGAGCACGGGCACGGTGACGCTGACGGCGGTGAACAACGCGCTGGACGCGGTCGACCTGGAGGTGACGGTGTCGGCGACGGCGAGCGGCGGCAACGGCGTCGCCGACCCGGACGACGTGACGCTCACCGTCACCGACGACGACGCGGCGCCGACGGTGTCGGTGGGCGACGCGGCGGCGGTCGCCGAGGGCGACGACACGAGTTCGACCGCCGACATGACCTTCACGGTGACGCTGTCGGCGGCGAGCGGCAAGGTGGTGACCGTGCCCTACACGCTCGCTGGCACCGCCGACGCCGGCGACGACTACACGGACCCGACCACCAAGTCGGTGACCATCGCCGCCGGCGCCACGACCGCCAACATTGTCATCCCGGTCAAGGGCGACGAGGTGGACGAGCCCAACGAGACGGTGATCGTCACCCTGGGCAGTCCGACCAACGCCACGGTGTCCACCACCGCCGGCGCGGGCACGGGCACCGGCACCATCACCGACGACGACGCCCGGGGCGTGACGGTGACACCGACATCCAAGGCGCTGACGCTGGCTGAGGCCGACGACGGCACCACCGACAGCGTGGCCGAGAACGAGGCCAGCTACACGGTGGCGCTGACGAGCGAGCCCACGGCTACCGTGACGGTGAGGCTCACCATCCCGCAGAACGCGCCGGTGACGCTCGACAAGACCCGCCTCACCTTCACCACCGGCAACTGGAACGAGCCGCAGACGGTCACCGTCGCCGCCGTGGACGACGCCATCGACAACACCGATGACCAGCGCACCGCGACCCTCGCCCACGCCGTGAGCGGCGGCGGCTACGGGGCGACGGAGGATTTCGAGGTGGCGGTCACGGTCACCGACGACGACGCGGCGCCGACGGCGCTGACGCTGACGGTCGACGCCGACACCGGCGCCGAGGGGGTGCAGGCGTCCGTCGCCGAGGGCGGCGGGGCGAAGACCGCGCGCGTCACCGCGACCCTGGCCGGCGCCGCCACCTTCGCCACGGCGACGACGGTGACGGTGGCGGTGGGCGCCGCCGCCGACAGCGCCACCGAAGGCACCGACTACGCCGCCGTCGCCGACCAGACCCTCACCATCGCCGCCGGGGAGCGGAGCGGCCATGCGGAGTTCACGCTGACGCCGACCCAGGATGTGCTCGCCGAGGGCGCCGAGGCCATCAGCCTGGACGGCACGGCGACGGGCCTCACCGTGACCGGGGCGACGCTCTCGCTCACCGACGACGACGCCGCCCCGACGGGCATCACGCTCTCGGTCTCGCCCGCCGCCGTCGGCGAGGGCGCGGGCGAGACCGGGGTCACGGTGACCGCCACGGTGAACGGCGCCACCCGCTATCCGGACGCGAAGACGGTGCGGGTGACGGTGGGCGGCGGCACCGCGACCGCCGGCGCCGACTACGCCGCGGTGTCGGCCTTCGACATCACCATCGCGGCCGGGGCGGCCAGCGGGGAGGCGGATTTCGACCTGACGCCCACCCAGGACACGGTGGCCGAGGGCGCCGAGACCATCGATGTGAGCGGCGCCGCCACCGGCCTCGCGGTGACCAAGGCGACCCTGTCGCTCACCGACGACGACACGGCCCCCACCCTCGCCATCGCCGACGCGAGCGCGGCCGAGGGCGACGCCGTCACCTTCACCGTCACCCGCGCCGGGGCGACGGGGGCGGCGGCGACGGTGCGGTGGGCCACCGCCGCCGACGCCCGCGAAGGGGCGGCGCCGGCCGCCGCCGGCGCCGACTACACGGCGGTGACGACGGCGCGCACGCTGTCCTTCGCCATCGGCGACACCACCGCGACCTTCACCGTGGCCACCACCGAGGACAGGGTCGACGAGCCGAACGAGACCTTCCTGGTCAGGCTCGCCGGCGCCACCGGCGCCACCGTCACCGACGACGAGGCCGTGGGCACCATCACCGACGACGACGCGGCGCCGACGGGCATCGCGCTGTCGGTGGATCCGACCTCGGTGGCGGAGGACGCGGCCGCGGCGGTCACCGTCACCGTCACCGCGACGGTCTCCGGCGGCACCACCTACGCCGATGCGAAGACGGTCACCGTCTCGGTCGGGGACAGCGCCGACAGCGCCGTGTCGGGCACCGACTACGCCGCGGTCTCGAACTTCAACATCACCATCCCGGCGGGGGCGGCGAGCGCGGAGGGCACCTTCAGCCTCGACCCGACCGACGACAGCGTCGCCGAGGGCGCCGAGACGCTGACGGTGTCCGGCGCCTCGGGCAGCATTGCCGTGACCGACGCCGAGGTCACCATCACCGACGACGACGCGACGCCGGTGGCGACGCTGGTGCTCGACCCCGCCTCCATCACCGAGAACGCCGGGGTGAGCACGGTGACCGCGACGCTCTCGGGCGCCTCCAGCGCGGCGGTGACGCTCACCGTCGCCGCCGCCCCCGTCGCCCCCGCCGTGGCCGGGGACTTCACCCTCGCCGGCGCCACCCTCACCATCGCCGCCGGGCAGACGGCGAGCACCGGCGCCGTCACCGTCACCGCGGTCAACAACGCCCTCGACGCCGCCGACAGGACGGTCACCGTCTCGGCCACCGCCGCCGGCGGCAACGGCGTCGCCGCCCCGGCCTCTGTGACGCTCACCATCACCGACGACGACGGCCCCCCGACGGTGTCGGTGGGCGACGCCACGGCGGTCGCCGAGGGCGACGACCCCGAGACCACCGCCGACATGACCTTCACCGTGACGCTGTCGGCGGCGAGCGGCAAGGCGGTGACCGTGCCCTACACGCTCTCGGGCACCGCGGCGGCGGACGCCGACTACACGGACCCGACCACCAAGTCGGTGACCATCGCCGCCGGCGACACCACCGCCGACATCGTCATCGCCGTCACCGGCGACGAGGTGGACGAGCCCAGCGAGACGGTGATCGTCACCCTGGGCGCGCCGGCCAACGCCACCGTCTCCACCGCCGAGGGCGCCGGCACCGGCACAGGCACCATCACCGACGACGACGACGCCCCGGTGCTCGCCATCAACAGCCCGAGCGTCGCCGAGGGCAACACCGGCACGGCGACGCTCACCTTCACCGTCACCTTGTCGGCGGCGAGCGGCCGGGCGGTGACGGTCGCCTACGCCGACGCGGGCACCGGCACCGCCACCTCGGCCACCGACTACGCCGCGGTGACCGCCGGCACGCTCGCCTTCGCGGCGGGGGACACGTCCAAGACCATCGCCGTCACCGTCAACGGCGACACGACGGACGAAGCCAACGAGACGGTCATCCTGCGCCTGTCGTCGCCCGCCAACGCCACCTTGAGCGGCGGCGGCACCACCCTCGACGCCACCGGCACCATCACCGACGACGACGGCCCCCCGACGGTGTCGGTGGGCGACGCCACGGCGGTCGACGAGGGCAACGACACGAGCGCGACCACCGACATGACCTTCACGGTGACGCTCTCGGCCGCGAGCGGCAAGACGGTGACCGTGCCCTACACGCTCGGCGGCACCGCCGATGCGGGCGACGACTACACCGACCCCACCACCAAGTCGGTGACCATCGCCGCCGGCGACACCACCGCCGACATTGTCATCCCGGTCATCGGCGACGCGGTGGACGAGCCCGACGAGACGGTCATCGTCACCCTGGGCACGCCGACCAACGCCACCGTCTCCACCGCCGAGGGCGCCGGCACCGGCACCGGCACCATCACCGACGACGACGACGCCCCGGTGCTCGCCATCAACAGCCCGAGCGTCGCCGAGGGCAACACCGGCACGGCGACGCTCACCTTCACCGTCACCTTGTCGGCGGCGAGCGGCCGGGCGGTGACGGTCGCCTACGCCGACGCGGGCACCGGCACCGCCACCTCGGCCACCGACTACGCCGCGGTGACCGCCGGCACGCTCGCCTTCGCGGCGGGGGACACGTCCAAGACCATCGCCGTCACCGTCAACGGCGACACGACGGACGAAGCCAACGAGACGGTCATCCTGCGCCTGTCGTCGCCCGCCAACGCCACCTTGAGCGGCGGCGGCACCACCCTCGACGCCACCGGCACCATCACCGACGACGACGGCCCCCCGACGGTGTCGGTGGGCGACGCCACGGCGGTCGACGAGGGCAACGACACGAGCGCGACCACCGACATGACCTTCACGGTGACGCTCTCGGCCGCGAGCGGCCAGACGGTGACCGTGCCCTACACCCTCTCGGGCGACGCGACGGCGGGCGACGACTACACCGACCCCACCACCAAGTCGGTGACCATCGCCGCCGGCGACACCACCGCCGACATCACCATCGCCGTCACCGACGACGCGGTGGACGAGCCCGACGAGACGGTCATCGTCACCCTGGGCACGCCGACCAACGCCACCGTCTCCACCGCCGAGGGCGCCGGCACCGGCACCGGCACCATCACCGACGACGACACCCGCGGCGTGACCGTGGCCGGCGCCCCGCTGACGCTGGCGGAGGCCGACGACGGCACCACCGACAGCGTGACCGAGAACGAGGCCAGCTACACGGTGGTGCTGACGAGCGAGCCCACGGGCAGCGTGACGGTGGCCATCACCAACCCGCGGAACTCTCCAGTGACGCTGGACACGACCTCGCTCACCTTCACCACCAGCGACTGGGACGATGCCCAGACGGTCACCGTGACGGCGGCGGACGACGACATCGACAACGCGGGGGACGAACGCACGGCGACACTGGCCCATGCCGTGAGCGGCGGCGGCTACGGCGCGGCGGAGAACTTCAGCGTGGCGGTCGCGGTCACCGACGACGACGCGGCCGGGTTCGCCTTTGATCCGGCCTCGCTGACGGTGACGGAGGGCGGCGCCGACGGCAGCTACGCGGTGGCGCTGGCGAGCCAGCCGACCGGCGCGGTGACGGTGACGGTGTCGGCGCCCGCCGGGGAGCAGGTCACCCTGGACGGCCCGGACGCGGACAGCGCCTTCAGCAGGAGCGAGACGGTCGAGTTCACCACCGGCAACTGGAGCAGGGCGCAGACGGTGACGGTGCGGGCGGGCGAGGACGACGACGCGGCCGGCGACACGGCGACGCTGAGCCACACGGCGAGCGGCGGCGGCTACAACGCGGTGACGGGCAGCCTGGCGGTGACGGTGGCCGACGACGACACGCCGGGGCTGGCGTTCGACCCGGCCTCGCTGACGCTGGCGGAGGGCGGCAGCGGCAGCTACGCGGTGGCGCTGGCGACAAAGCCGTCGGCGGCGGTGACGGTGACGCTGACCGCTCCCGCCGGGCTTGCGGTGGACACGAACGGGGACGCCGGGGGCAACCAGAATACCCTTGCGTTCACGACCGCCAACTGGGCCACCGGCAAGACGGTCACCGTCACGGCGGCCGATGACAACCTGCATCAGGCGACGGCCCGCGCCCTGTCCATCGCCCACGCCGCCAGCGGCGGCGACTACGCGTCGGTGACGGGCAGCCTGGCGGTGTCGGTGACGGACGACGACGGAGCGCCCACCCTTGCCATCGCCGACGCGAGCGCGGCCGAGGGCGACGCCCTCACCTTCACCGTCACCCGCGCCGGCGCGACGGGGGCGGCGGCGAGCTTGCAGTGGGCCACCGCCGCCGACGCCCGCGAAGGGGCGGCGCCGGCCGCCGCCGGCGCCGACTACACGGCGGTGACGACGGCGCGCACCCTCAGCTTCGCCGCCGGCGATACCACCAAGACCTTCACCGTGGCCACCACCGAGGACACGGTCGACGAGCCGGACGAGACCTTCCTGGTCAGGCTCGCCGGCGCCACCGGCGCCGCCGTCACCGACGACGAGGCCGTGGGCACCATCACCGACGACGACGCGGCGCCGACGGGCATCGCGCTGTCGGTGGATCCGACCTCGGTGGCGGAGGACGCGGCCGCGGCGGCCACCGTCACCGTCACCGCGACGGTCTCCGGCGGCACCACCTACGCCGATGCGAAGACGGTCACCGTCTCGGTCGGGGACAGCGGCGACAGCGCCGTGTCGGGCACCGACTACGCGGCGGTGAACGGCTTCAACATCACCATCCCGGCGGGGGCGGCGAGCGCGGAGGGCACCTTCAGCCTCGACCCGACCGACGACAGCCTCGCCGAGGGCGCCGAGACGCTGACGGTGTCCGGCGCCTCGGGCAGCATTGACGTGACCGGCGCCGAGGTCACCATCGCCGACGACGAGGGCGCCCCGACCGCGACCCTGGCGCTCACCCCCGCCACCATCGACGAGAGCGGCGCCACCAATGTCAGCACGGCGACCGCGACCTTGAGCGCGGCGAGCAGCGAGGCGCTGACGCTGACGGTGTCGGCGGGCGCGGGGGTGACGCTGAGCAGCAACAAGGCGCTCACCATTGCCGCCGGGCAGACGGCGAGCACGGGCACGGTCACCCTCACCGCCATTGACAACGACGTGGACGCGGCCGACCTCGAGGTCACGGTGTCGGCGGCGGCCGCGGGCGGCAACGGCGTCGCCGCCCCGGCCTCTGTGACGCTCACCATCGCCGACGACGACACCCGGGGGGTGACGGTCAGCCCGGCGTCCAAGGCGCTCACCCTCGACGAGGCCGACGACGGCACCACCGACAGCGTGGCCGAGAACGAGGCCAGCTACACCGTGGCGCTGACGAGCGAGCCGACGGGCAGCGTGACGGTGGCCATCACCAATCCCAGCGGCTCGCCGGTGACGCTCGACAAGGCCAGCCTCACCTTCACCGCCGAGGACTGGTACACCGCCCAGACGGTGACCGTCACGGCGGTGGACGACGACCTCGACAATCCGAACGACCGGCGCACGGCGACCCTCGCCCATGCCGTGAGCGGCGGCGGCTACGGGGCGTCGGAGAACTTCAACGTGTCCGTCACCGTCACCGACGACGACGGCCCCCCGACGGTGTCGGTGGGCGACGCCACGGCGGTCGACGAGGGCGACGACGGCGACCGCACCGACATGACCTTCACGGTGACGCTCTCGGCCGCGAGCGGCAAGACGGTGACCGTGCCCTACACGCTCTCGGGCACCGCGGCGGCGGACGCCGACTACGCCGACCCCGCCACCAAGTCGGTGACCATCGCCGCCGGCGACACCACCGCCGACATCGTCATCGCCGTCACCGGCGACGAGGTGGACGAGCCCAGCGAGACGGTCGTCGTCACCCTGGGCGCGCCGGCCAACGCCACCGTCTCCACCGCCGAGGGCGCCGGCACCGGCACCGGCACCATCACCGACGACGACGCGACGCCGGTGGCGACGCTGGTGCTCGACCCCGCCTCCATCACCGAGAACGCCGGGGTGAGCACGGTGACCGCGACGCTCTCGGGCGCCTCCAGCGCGGCGGTGACGCTCACCGTCGCCGCCGCCCCCGTCGCCCCCGCCGTGGCCGGGGACTTCACCCTCGCCGGCGCCACCCTCACCATCGCCGCCGGGCAGACGGCGAGCACCGGCGCCGTCACCGTCACCGCGGTCAACAACGCCCTCGACGCCGCCGACAGGACGGTCACCGTCTCGGCCACCGCCGCCGGCGGCAACGGCGTCGCCGCCCCGGCCTCTGTGACGCTCACCATCACCGACGACGACGGCCGCGGCGTGACGGTGGCGGGCGCACCGCTCACCCTGGCCGAGGCCGACAACAGCGCCACCGAGAACGCCAAGGAGAATGAGGCCAGCTACACGGTGGTGCTCGACAGCGAGCCCACCGCCACCGTGACGGTGGCCATCACCAACCCGCAGAACTCGCCGGTGACGCTCGACACGGCCCGCCTCACCTTCACCACCGGCAACTGGAACCGGCCGCAGACGGTCACCGTCACCGCGGTGGACGACAGCATCGACAACGCGGGCGATGAGCGCACCGCGACCCTCGCCCACGACGTCAGCGGCGGCGGCTACGGGGCGACGGAGGATTTCGAGGTGGCGGTCACGGTCACGGACGACGACGCGGCGCCGACGGCGCTGACGCTGACGGTCGACGCCGACACCGGCGCCGAGGGGGTGCAGGCGTCCGTCGCCGAGGGCGGCGGGGCGAAGACCGCGCGCGTCACCGCGACCCTGGCCGGCGCCGCCACCTTCGCCACGGCGACGACGGTGACGGTGGCGGTGGGCGCCGCCGCCGACAGCGCCACCGAAGGCACCGACTACGCCGCCGTCGCCGACCAGACCCTCACCATCGCCGCCGGGGAGCGGAGCGGCCATGCGGAGTTCACGCTGACGCCGACCCAGGATGTGCTCGCCGAGGGCGCCGAGGCCATCAGCCTGGACGGCACGGCGACGGGCCTCACCGTGACCGGGGCGACGCTCTCGCTCACCGACGACGACGCCGCCCCGACGGGCATCACGCTCTCGGTCTCGCCCGCCGCCGTCGGCGAGGGCGCGGGCGAGACCGGGGTCACGGTGACCGCCACGGTGAACGGCGCCACCCGCTATCCGGACGCGAAGACGGTGCGGGTGACGGTGGGCGGCGGCACCGCGACCGCCGGCGCCGACTACGCCGCGGTGTCGGCCTTCGACATCACCATCGCGGCCGGGGCGGCCAGCGGGGAGGCGGATTTCGACCTGACGCCCACCCAGGACACGGTGGCCGAGGGCGCCGAGACCATCGATGTGAGCGGCGCCGCCACCGGCCTCGCGGTGACCAAGGCGACCCTGTCGCTCACCGACGACGACACGGCCCCCACCCTCGCCATCGCCGACGCGAGCGCGGCCGAGGGCGACGCCGTCACCTTCACCGTCACCCGCGCCGGGGCGACGGGGGCGGCGGCGACGGTGCGGTGGGCCACCGCCGCCGACGCCCGCGAAGGGGCGGCGCCGGCCGCCGCCGGCGCCGACTACACGGCGGTGACGACGGCGCGCACGCTGTCCTTCGCCATCGGCGACACCACCGCGACCTTCACCGTGGCCACCACCGAGGACAGGGTCGACGAGCCGGACGAGACCTTCCTGGTCAGGCTCGCCGGCGCCACCGGCGCCACCGTCACCGACGACGAGGCCGTGGGCACCATCACCGACGACGACGACGCGCCGACGGGCATCGCGCTGTCGGTGGATCCGACCTCGGTGGCGGAGGACGCGGCCGCGGCGGTCACCGTCACCGTCACCGCGACGGTGACGGGCGGCACCACCTACGCGGCGGCGACCGCGGTCACCGTCTCGGTGGGCGACAGCGCCGACAGCGCCGAATCCGGCACCGACTACGCCGCGGTCTCGAACTTCAACATCACCATCCCCGCCGGGCAGGCGAGCGCGGAGGGCACGTTCAGCCTCGACCCGACCGACGACAGCGTCGCCGAGGGCGCCGAGACGCTGACGGTGTCCGGCGCCTCGGGCAGCATTGCCGTGACCGACGCCGAGGTCACCATCGCCGACGACGACGGTTCGCCGACGGCGACGTTGGCGCTGACCCCCGCCACTATTGATGAAAGCGGCGCCACCAATGTCAGCATGGTGACTGCGAGCTTAAGCTCGGCGAGCAGCGAGGTGCTGACGCTGACGGTGTCGGCGGGCGCGGGGGTGACGCTGAGCAGCAACAAGGTGCTCACTATTGCCGCCGGGCAGACGGCGAGCGCGGGCACGGTCACCCTCACCGCCATCGACAACGACGTGGACGCGGCCGACCTGATCGTGACAGTGTCGGCGACGGCGAGCGGTGGCAACGGCGTGGCTGCCCCGGCGAACCAGACCCTCACCATCACCGACGACGACACCCGGGGCGTGACGGTGTCGCCCAACTCGCTGACGCTAGCGGAGGTTGACGATGGCACCACCGAGAACGCCAAGGAGAACGAGGGCAGCTACACGGTGGTGCTGACGAGCGAGCCCACCGCCGACGTAACGGTCGCCCTCACCGCCCAGACGAACTCTCCGGTGACACTCGACAAGACCTCGCTCACCTTCACCGCCGCCACCTGGGACGACCCCCAGACGGTCACCGTCACGGCGGTGGACGACAGCATCGACAACCCGAACGACCGGCGCTCGGCGCGCATCGTTCATGCTGTCAGCGGTGGTGGCTACGGGACGGCGGAGAACTTCGATGTGTCCGTCACGGTGACCGACGACGACGCGGCGCCGACGCCGACGCCGACGGCGACGCTGGTGCTCGATCCCGCGACCATCGACGAGAGCGGCGCCACCAATGCCAGCACGGTGACGGCGAGCCTGAGCGCGGCGAGCAGCGCGGCGCTGACGCTCACCGTGTCGGCGGGGATGGGGGTGACGCTGAGCGACAACAAGATCCTGACCATCGCCGCCGGCCAGACCGCGAGCACCGGCGTGGTCACCCTCACCGCCATCGACAACGACGTGGACGCGGCCGACCTGAGCGTGACGGTGTCGGCGACGGCGAGCGGCGGCAACGGCGTCGCCAACCCGGCCAACGTCACCCTCACCATCACCGACGACGATGAAGCGGCGATCACGCTCATGCCCAGCTCGATTGAAATTCCGATGGGCGGGCAGCGCGCCTACCAGGTGATGCTGTCGAGCGAGCCGAGCACGACCGTGAAGGTCGTCATCGAAGAATCCGTCGATGGCTATGTGACTTGTGCGCCGCAGGAGCTTGAGTTCACCTTGTCGGACTGGATGAAACCGCAAACCGTGATGGTGACCGCCAACGGCGACTCGAACGGCGATTTCGTCGTGCAAGCGCAGGACGACGAGGACGGCATGGACTTGCTGGAGCTGCTGCACACCGCCAGCGGCAACGAGTACGAAGGCGTGAAAGCCGAGATGTCCGTGGAGGTGCTGGCGATCAAATCTCTCACGCCAGATTCCCTCGCCATCTCGGTGGACGATGCCGAAGGCCCCGAAGGCGACTGGCTGGAGTTCCGGGTGCATCTGTCGCAGCCGTCGCCGGGCGGCGTGCGGGTGAAATACCGCACCACTTCCGGGGAGGCCTGGGGCTTGAGGGTGCCTCGGGACGACGGGGTGAACTGGGACGAAAGGGACTACGACACCGTCGACGGCGTCCTGCGTTTCGATGTGGGCGAGCAGGAGAAGATCGTGCGCGTGTGGGCGCGCGCCGACGACGGGCATTACGACCCCGGCGAGACCTTCTTCTTTGACATCTACGACCCCGTGGGCGCGGCGCTCGCCAATCCCAACAACGAATATCCGCTGCCGCTGGCGCCGGAGGTCATGGGCCGGGTGGGCATCAACTCGGCGGACGGGAAATTGGTCTGGGCGAGCAGCCGCATGAGCCGGGCCATCGGCACCATCACCGGCGAGATGCCCGACCCGATCGAGGTGTCGATCAGCGTAAACAGGGATGTGGTCACCGAAGGCGACGACTACACGATCATACGGGTGACGGCCACCGCGCCCTACGGCGCGCGCCGTTCCATTCGCATTCCGCTGACGTGCGGCGGCGGCAGCGCCGAAACGGACGACTTTGTCTGCCCCACGGGCCTGACCATTCATCACGGAGACCACTACGGGCAAGCGGGCTTCGAGATCCGCCAGGACGACGACACCGACGACGAGACCTTCACGATCGCCATCGGCGAACCATTGACCACCGACGCTGCTGGCACGAATGCCACATTCGTCCGCGGCGCCGTCGCCTCGGTCGATCTGACCGTGCTCGACGACGACAGCGGCTCCGTCGGGAACGACCCCTACGACGGGCTGACCGTGTCGATCGCCGACGCTACCGCGCAGGAAGGCACGGAGGATCTGTGGTTCGAGGTCACACTGAACCGGCCGGCGCCGGGTCCGGTGACGTTCCACGCGGAATCCGAATCGGGCACCGCGCGCTCGCCCAATGACTACCAATACTTGGCCAGGAGGGAGTTCCGGTTCGAGGAGGGCGAGCGGATGCAGCGGCTGCCGGTGTGGGTGCATGATGACGACATCGACGAGGGCAGCGAAACGATGACCGTGAAACTAGAGAACCCGCAGCCCGCCAATGTGGTGATCGCGCGGGCAGTGGCGACCGGCACCATCAAGAATTCCGACCCGATCCCCGGCGGTTGGCTGGCCCGCTTCGGGCGCACCGTTGCCGACCAAGCCATCGACGGCGTGACCGACAGGCTGCGGGCGCCGCGCACACCGGGTTTCGAAGGCAGCCTGTCCTTCCCCGGCAGCGGCGGCTACAGAGCGGGGGAACCCGGCGGTGATGCTGAAAACGGGTCGTCGATGGCTGGCGCGCCAAGCCCAGTCCATGCGGCGGCAGGCCGCAGGCGCGGAGGATCGGCGGCTAGCGCTGGCGGCACCGGGCTCCCCATGCCGTTCGAGCGCCCGCCGGACGGCCATACCAATGGAACCGCCGGGGAAGAACTGTCGTCCGAAAAGGCGCTGCTGCGGCAGCTGAGCGCCGGATCATTTATCCACACCCTCGAAGCCGATTCGGCGGGCGGCACCCTGGCTTGGTGGGGCAAGGGGTCCCAATCACAATTCTCTGGCCGGGATAGGAGCTTAAGCCTTGATGGCGACGTTCTGACCCTGACGCTAGGAGCTGACTACGGGCGCGGCCCTTGGGTTGCGGGCGCGGGGCTCCTGCACTCCATCGGCCGCGGCGAATGGTCTGGCGTAGGCGGCGGTGAGCTGGATGTGTCGCTTACGTCCGTGGCGCCTTACGCCGCTTGGTCGCTTGGCGAGCGCCTGCAACTGTGGAGCGCCGCTGGCCTTGGGATGGGATCGCTCGGGGTTGCGCTGGGCGAGGGCGTTGACAGAGCCGAGCGAATCGATACGGATATGGGCTGGCGGATGGCGGCCGCCGGGGCGCGGGGCGATTTGCTTGCAGGGACGGGCGAAGGTGATTTGGCCGTGGCGGTGATCGCCGACGCGATGTGGAGCGAAACATCTTCGGCGCGCGCCGCCGGACTGGTTGCGGCGCGCGCAGCCGTCAGCCGATTGCGCTTAGGTCTTGAAGGAAGTTTGAGGGCGCGGCTAGGCAGCGGCGTCAGCCTCGCTCCGAAACTGGAACTGGGCGTGCGCCAAGACGGCGGAGATGCTGAAACCGGGCGTGGAATATACGCTGGCGCCGGGCTTGCACTGGCTGATCCGAACCTAGGAATCGCTTTCGACCTTGAAGGCCAGATGCTGATATCGCACGATGATGAAACCTTCAGGGAATGGGGAATGTCCGCGTCGCTCAAGTTCGACCCTCGGCCAGATTCCGAATATGGCCTGTCGCTGGCGCTGCGGCAGGACCGGGGCGGAGCGTCCAGCGGCGGAATGCAGGCCATGCTCTCGCCAGACGCATTGCCGATTAGCGGTTTCGCATCCGGCAGCGGCGCGGCAGACTGGACGGTCGAGATGAGCTACGGGCTTCCAGCCTTCGGCGAACGCTTCACGGCAACCCCGCGCCTAAGTTACGGGCTGGGGCCCGGAAACCAAGAGTACGGGCTGGGCTGGCAGCTCGATCCGGCGGAAGGCGCCCCGGATTTGAAGCTTGGCATGCGGGCCAAACGGCGCGAAAGCATCCAGGCGCCGCCGGATCACGGGATCGAAATTGAAGCCATCTTGCGCTGGTAGGGCCGCGAACGGCACTACGTAGCGGTTGCCGCCTTGCTCCCGCGCGCACTTTCGGAACAGGTGCTGCGGCGCATGGTTTATGACCTGCGAAGAAACAGCTTGCCTTTATACATGGGCGGCGACCTCCATCAGGGATCGGCCAGCATCCGACAGGGTGCGCCGCGGCCGCCTGTTAGCAACAAATCCTTGACAATGCGGGTGTGCGGGGCCTTTGATGCGAATTGCTGCCGGCTATTGGCTATTGCCAAGTGCCGGAAACGCCGCGATCACGTCCAGGAATTCCGCGCCGTAGCGCTCCAGCTTGGCTTGGCCCACGCCATGCACATCGAGCATGGCGGCTGCCGAGGCAGGCCGCGCGCGAACGAACTCCCTGAGGGTCGAATCATGGAAAATCACATAAGGAGGCACGCGGGCCGCATCAGCCAGCGCCGCGCGGCATTGCCGCAAAGCCTCCCATAACGGCTCGTCCCCGGCGCTGATCTCCCGAAGCGCGGGACGCGGCCATCGCGAGCGCCGGGGCTTTACGGCCCGAACCTCTTCGCGCAGCTGAACGGCCTGCTCGCCGCGCAGCAGCGGCCTTGCCTCAGGCGTGAGCACCAGCGCGCCATGCCGCTCGGCATCGACCCGCGCGAAGCCCAGCGCCACCACTTGGCGGGCCACGGCATGCCACTGCCGCGCCGAAAATTCGGCGCCTATGTTCCATGTCGATAAGGCGTGATGCCGGTTGCGTCGAACCTTGTCGGTTTCCTTGCCGCGCAGCACGTCAATGACATGGGCGGCGCCGAATCGCTGCCGGGTGCGGACCACGCAGGACAGGAACTTCTGCGCCGCCTCGGTGCCGTCGAAAGTCTTAGGCGGCGCCAGGCAAATATCGCAATTGCCGCAGGCGCCCTCGTAGTCCTCGCCGAAATAGGCCAGCAAAGCCGCGCGGCGGCAGCGGGTGATCTCGCACCAGGCCACAAGCGAGTTCAGCCGCGCCCGCTGTATGCGCTTGTGCTCCTCATCGGCATCCGATTCGTCCACCATCTGCCGCAGCCGAACCACATCCTGCAAGCCGTAGCTCATCCAAGCCTCGGCAGGCTCGCCGTCGCGCCCTGCCCGTCCGGTTTCCTGGTAATAAGCCTCCACGCTTTTCGGCAGGTCGCAGTGCGCCACGAAGCGCACGTCCGGCTTGTCGATTCCCATGCCGAAGGCGATCGTGGCCACCACGATCACGCCGTCCTCGCGCTGGAAACGCGCCTGGCAGCGCCGCCGCTCCGCCGCGCTCAAACCGGCATGGTACGGATGGGCGTCGAATCCCGCTTGGGCGAGCTTTTCCGCAGTGGCCTCAACCTTGCGGCGCGACAAGCAATAAACAATGCCCGCCTGCCCTTCGCGCTGGCGAAGAAACGCCATGAGGTCGGCGCCCGGGCCGCCTTTCATGCACACCGTGTAGCGGATGTTGGGGCGGTCGAAACCGCTAATGAACTGCTCGGCGCCCTCCAGCTTGAGCCGGACGATGATTTCCTCGCGCGTGGCCTCGTCGGCGGTGGCCGTAAGCGCCACTCTCGGCGCCTCCGGGAAATAATCCTTGAGCGCATCCAAGCCCAAGTACTCCGGACGGAAATCGTGCCCCCATTGCGAAACGCAATGCGCCTCGTCGATCGCGATCAGCGCGATTTCCGTTTCCCGGAGCAGCGCCAGCGTGCCCGTTTCCTCCCGAAGCAGCCTTTCCGGCGCGAGATAAAGCAGGTCCAGCTCCTTGCGCCTGAGCGCCCCTATCACCCGGCGCTGCTCTTCATGCGACAGCGACGAGTTCAGGAACGCCGCGGCCACGCCATGCTCCCGCAGCGCCGCAACCTGATCCTGCATCAGCGCGATAAGCGGCGAAACCACCAAGCCCACGCCGGAGCGAAGCATCGAGGGAATCTGGTAGCAGAGCGACTTGCCGCCGCCGGTGGGCATCAGCACCAGCGCATCGCCGCCCCTCGAAAGCGCACGGATAATTTCCTCCTGCTCGCCGCGAAATTCGGCGAACCCGAAAACCGACCGCAAAACCTCCCGCGCCTGCCCGATCTCGCCGCCAGCATTCATTACGGCATTATCGCCGCGGCCGCCTGCCCCCTTGATTCAAGCAACCCGCGAACCCGGACTATGCGGCAAGGCCGCAACAGTGTAGATATAGGGAATTATGAAGAAAAGTGCCGATGATTACGATTTGCTTTTGTCGTGGGGCGCAAGGAACCTGCCGCCATCGAAATGGATCATATGCTCCGGATCGCTGGCAATCCATGCCTCAGTTTCCCATCCTATCTCTTTCGAGAATCGCCCAAAAGCGTCGGGATTGGCGAAGGCGCTCACAAACAGGCAAGGCGCAACGGCGCTTTTAGTCAATCGGCGCAGGGCCATATGGCGCATTTTATTGATCGGATTCGATGAATGAACGGCTTCGATTAGAAACAGCCAGTTCCGGCCTGCTTCGTAAGCCACAATGTCGGGCAGCATTCCCCGATCCATTTCTTGGATGCCGAGCTCCCGCATCCTGTCGGCGTTCATATGCAGAATCTTCTTTGCGGCATCGCCGATATAAAGCACTTCCGCCCCCTGCGAGAACCGAGGCAGGAAATCCTCGATCACCGACCTTTGAATCTCGTTGTGCGGGCCGGGGGATAGCTTGTAGCGGCTGCCGTCCGGCAGCGTGACCGGGACCATCTTGAATTCACGGGCCTTGCTCAGCCGGTCCTTGAGCAAGCCCGCCTTGGCACGAAAACGCAGCAGGCTGTCTTCCCATTCGGCCGTGTCATAGCTGCGCAGCAACTCCAGCGATTCCAGCGGTATCGAATAGCCTCTTGTGCCGTCGTTAACGTCCGCAGCCGGATTTGCAGCGCTCCGGGCGACCAATCCCGCCTCAACCAAGATCAGCAGATCTTTGCGGCGCACATCGTCATAGGATGAATCGGCGATATTCTCGCCATAATGATCGTTCCATGCCCGGATCACTTCTCGTGTGGTAAGCGGTTTCGCCGTCTTGTTGAAATGGCTTGTGGCATCAGACCATTTCGTATCCGGCAGAACTCCGGCAACCGCCAGCAACGCCTTTGCGACCCGCTGTTTTCTTCGTTCCGTCATGCCTCGAACAGGCACTCCCGCAAGACGGATAATGTTCAGCGCCTGTTCGACTTTCTCGGCTATCCGGTCGGCTTCCAGCAGCTTGCTATTCATCTTTTTTCCTGTTGCTCGATAGGCTGGCTTTTCCAGCGCCTTGAGGACCTGCCGGGCGACTGCCAATCCCATGAGCGGGGGGACGGCGTTGCCGATCTGTTCGTGCCGCTCGTATTCGGTGCCGACGAAATCGAACCAATCGGGAAAAGATTGTAACCTTGCGCCTTCTCTGACCGTCAGCATCCGCCGCTGTCCGCTCGGCATTTTCAGCCGGTGCATATCGGCGGTCGCCCCGCCTAAGTTGCGGCAAGTCACTGTCCGGGCAGGGCGGTCAAGGTGCAAATCCCTAGGCGTGACGCAATGGCTTTTCGCCTCGTATTTGGCGATGTATTTATCCATTTTTGGCGTAAGGTACCTGCTATCCGCGTCTTCTCTTCCGGCCAGCGGACCCAATGCGGCACCCGCCGTTACCGGCACATCCACCGATCTTTCCGGCCATTCCCAGCCAACCTGAGAAGCAACGACAAAAACCCGTTCCCGCTTTTGCGGAACGCCGTATTCGACCGCCTTGAGCAATTCCGCATACACGGTATAGCCGAGGCGCTCCATATCTTTGGCGGCGGCCCGAAGATACCCCTTGTTGCGGTAGAGCAAGCCGCGGACATTTTCCATGATCGCGATCTTTGGACGAAACCGCCTTATTGCGTCAATGAATACAGGCAGGCCGTCCCGATTGTCTTCCCGTCCGCGCTGATACCCGAATTGGCTGAAAGGCTGGCAAGGCGGGCCGCCGATAATGACATCAACTCCGCTGCGCTCTTCCGGCAGCCCGACGGACAAAAAAACCTTATGGCATTCGCCGTCAAGATTCCGGGAGTACGTTTCGACCGCCGGGTCTTTCACCTCGTAGCCGATAGACCGGTAGCCGCATACCTCGAAAGGAAGGGACAATCCGCCGCATCCGGAAAAAAGGTCGATGATTTCAGGCGCGTTCTCAGGCAGATCGGGCGGCGGCAATTGCTGGTGCAGCCAGTCGTGCCATTCCTGATGACTAAGAGCCATCTATGCGAGAAGCTCCCGGCACTTCATATGCCTCCACCGCATCCGGAAGATGATGTGCCTCATTTATATCTGTCCTTGAATCTAGGCAACCGCTGCTCATTCTAACATGTGTCTGAACCCGTATATCCCTTTACAGGCTCATCTTCTCGTTGGATTTATGCCCCCCCCCGCTCAGGCTCATGCCTCAATGGACAAGGCTGGCTTTTGACAAATTTCAGTACAGAGCGTACAGTTTTTTCCCAGCCAGTTTGAGAAATCGCAGTGCCGAACAAATTGCAAACAGTGGGAGTCCAGGAAGCGCGGGCCGGCTTTTCGTCCATATTGCGAACGGCTAACCGCGACGGCGTGGTGACGGTTATCACCAAGCATGGCGTCCCATACGCGGCCATTACCCCGGCGCCGCGCGCCCAAGCCGGGGGGACTGCGCTCAGCGGTTTGCGGGGTTCCGCCAAGGGCTGTTTCGGCGATGCCGCGCGATTCATTAAGAGGTTGCGTAACGAATGGTGACGGATGTGGCCCAGCTGCCCGGAAGAGGACGGATCCTGGTGGATAGCGCGCCCATCATCTACTTCCTCGAGGATCACACCGGGTTGGCCGCAAGGTATGCGCCGATATTCGAGCGTGCCGAGTCGGCTGAGCATGAAATCGTGATCTCAACCGTAACCCTTGCGGAGGTGCTTGCGGGTCCGTTGCGAACGGGCAACGAGCGCTTGGCGGAGAAGTATCGCGGAGCCCTGTTGGCCATTGCGGAGCAGTGCGTGGATTTGAGCCCCGCAATTGCGGTGCGGGCGGCGCGGATCAGAGCGCGGTCGAGGCTGCGCTTGCCCGATGCCGTCCAGATGGCGACCGCGCTGGAAACCGCATGCACCGCCTTCGTGACGCACGATCGCGAC
The DNA here is from genome assembly GCA_965213995.1 of Gammaproteobacteria bacterium. Lineage (GTDB taxonomy): Bacteria > Pseudomonadota > Gammaproteobacteria > Steroidobacterales > Foliamicaceae > Foliamicus. The sequence goes on from OZ243929.1 coordinate 819,162, forward strand.
TTCTGGTCTCTGCGGCTTGAGGATTTGCAGGAGTCCGTGGAGGTCTATTGTTAATCCCGCGCGGCCTTCACGGCCCCTTAGCGCAATATGCGGGCTAACCCCGCATATTGCGCCAAGCCGCTTGTCGCCTTCCTTGTTTTTCCGTCTAGCCAATAGCTTATGCCCGGATTGCCCGCTTTCCGCCTGATGCGAAACGCGCATGCCGCGTTCCCGCTCTTTTGCCCGCTTGCGGGCATAGGCGCTTGCATCCGCCCTTTTCTTGCCCCTGCCTCGCGGGAGACGCATGAACCCATCCATGGGGCTCGGCTGGTGGGGCATCCTGCCCCAGACGCTCCCGCGAGGCAGGGGCAAGAAAAGGGCTTTAGCTGGCGCGGATTGGCGCAATAGGCGGGCTAACCCCGCAGGGGTGAGCGTTGCTTCTTGAAGACGGCGAATGCGGCACATGGCCGCCGAGCACTCCGTCAACCCAGCAGAAAATAGCTGATGGTGGAGATGACGAGAGCGCCGATCAGGTTGAGGATGAGGCCCTCGCGGGCCATTTGCGGGACGGTGAGGCGGCCGGAGCTGAAGACCACGGCGTTGGGGCCGGTGGCCACCGGCAGCATGAAGGCGAAGCTGGCGCTGATCGCGGCCGGAACCATGATGGTGCGGGGTTCGATGCCGGCGGCTATGGCGGCAGCGGCCAGGATGGGCATCAGCAGCGAGGTGGTGGCGGTGTTGCTGGTGATTTCGGTCAGAAACGTGACCGCCAGGCAAATGAGCAGGATCAGCAGCCAGGGCGGCCAGCCGGCATAGGAAGCCAGCGCCCCGCCGATAGTCGCGCTCAAGCCGGTGCTGGCGAAAGCGCCGGCCAGGCAAATGCCGCCGGCAAACAGCAGCAGGATGCCCCAAGGAATGCCTGCGGCCGTTTTCCAGTCGAGCAGGCGGCCGCCGGAACCGTTCGGCACCAGAAACATCGCCACCACCGCCAGCAAGGCCACGCTGCCGTCGTTCGCCTGAGTCAGCCCCAGCGCGCCCGACCAGCCGCCGAACGGTTCGCGGCGGGTAACCCACAGCAACGCGGTTATTGCGAACACGACGAGCGTGCGTATTTCCTCCTTGCGCCATGATCCCGTGGCCGGCAAAGAAATCGGCGAACGCAGCTTAAGCCCGCGGGTGAGCCACAAGCCTGCCGCCGGCAGCATCAGCAGCACGATAGGCAGCGCCCATTGCATCCATTGCGTAAAACCCACTTCCGCGCCGGTGCTGTCCTGATAAACGCGCATGAAGATCAGGTTGGGCGGCGTGCCCACCGGGGTGCCGGTGCCGCCGATGCTGGCGGCATAGCACATGCCCAGCAAAAGCGGCAGCGCCAGGCGCTTGTCGTCGCAACCTTGAATAACGGCCACGGCGATGGGCAAAAGCATCAGCGTGGTGGCGGTATTGGAAATCCACATGCTGAGTAGCGCCGCCGCCGCCATGAAGCCAAACACCAGCCTCCGACCGTTACCCGATCCGAACAGGTTGATCATGCCCAGCGCGATGCGCCGGTGCACCCCGCTTTTTTCCATGGCCGTGGACAGCATGAAGCCGCCCATCAGCAGCAGTATCAGCGGATCGCCCACGGCGCGCGCCGCCTGTTCCGGCGGGATTGCGCCCACCAGCGGCAGCAGCGCTATCGGAATTAGCGCGGTTGCCGGAATGGGCACGGCCTCGGTGATCCACCATAGCGCGCACAGCGTGGTGGCAGCCACCGTCCAAGCCACGCCCGGACCTGCATCCCGCATCAGCAGGCCCGCCGCCAGCGCCGCCAACGGTCCTGCGGCGCGCATCACCGACTTCAGCATCTCAAGAATCCGCTAGCCCGCATATGCACCAATTTGCGCCAGCTAAAGCCTTTTTCTTGCCCCTGCCTCGCAGGAGCGTCTGGGGCAGGATGCCCCAGCCGAGCCCCATGGATGGGTTCATGCGTCTCCCGCGAGGCAGGGGCAAGAAAAGGGCGAGGGCAAGCGAAGGCGGAAGCATAGCCGCGCATACAGCCCAGCGAGCATAAGCGCGCAAGCGGGCAAAATCCTGCGCGTGCTCCGCGCCCCTTGGTGCAATATGCGGGCTAGGCTGGCGTGCTGTCCCATCAGAGAAGAACAAGGCGCGCCCTAGTTGAGCCTTCGCGGAGGACGGGATGCCTTCCTCCCCTGGCGCTCTCCATGCGCCTATCCCGCGAACGCGGCGCGGCACAGTTCCAGCAGGGCATTGGGCCAGATCCCCAAAACCAGGAGCGCCAAGCCATTGGCGCCCAGCAGCAGGCCCGCGCCCCAGCCCGGCGCGACCCTGCCTTCCTCTTCCGGCGCTTCCATGAACATCAAACGGATAATGCGAAGGTAGTAATAGGCCGCCACCACGGCGAACACCACCGCCACCACGGCAAGCGCAATCATGCCCTGCTCCACCAGCACCATCAGAATCTGCCACTTGGCCAGAAAGCCGGCCAGCGGCGGTATGCCGATCATGCTGAGCATCACCAGCAGCATGGCCAGCGCCATGCCCGGATGCCGGCGGTAGAGGCCGCGCAGGCTTTCCAGCGATGCGTTCTGCCGCTCCAGCGCGATGATCACGCCAAAGGCCCCCGCCGCCATGAGGATATAGACGAGCGTGTAAAAGAGCGCTGCGCTGAGCCCGCCAACGCCGCCCGCCGCCACCCCGAGAAGCAGGAAGCCGACATGCGCGATCGCCGCCCAGGCAAACAGCCGCGCGGCCTGGGTCTGGGACAAGGCAACGATGGTGCCCACGGCCAAGGAGGCCACGGCCATCACGATAAGCAGCGGGTTCCATTGCTCCTGCGCCGCCGGAAGCCCGTCCACCATCAGCCGCACGATCAGCGCGAAGTAAGCCAGCTTGGGAACCGTCGCCAGAACCACCGCCACGCCCAGCGGCGGCCCTTGGTAGGCGTCCGGCACCCACTGATGAAACGGCACGGCGCCCAGTTTGAAGGCCACGCCGGCGAGAACCAGCGCCGCTGCCACGTACGATCCTGCACCGGCCTCGCCCTGCGCGGCAATTTCGCCGAGTAGAAGCGAGCCGGAAAGGCCGTAGAGCAGCGAGATGCCGTACAGCATCGCCCCGGAGCCGATCGCCCCAAGCACGAAATACTTCATGGCCGCTTCCGCCGCCCGGGCCGAGTCGCGCTGCAGCGCCACCAGCGTGTAGAGCGCCAGCGCCAACAGCTCCAGGCCTAGGTAAAGCGTAAGCAGGCTGCCCGCCGAGGCGGTCACGAACACGCCCAGCAGCGCGAACAGCCCCAAGAGGTAGTACTCGCCGCGCAGCGCGCCGGCATCCTTAAGGTCGCCAGTGGCGTACACAAAGGCCATGCCGGTCAGCAGCGTCCCGGCGAGCTTCAGAAGCCGTGCCAGGTTGTCCATCACGAACGATGCGCCAAACATTTCGCCGTTGGGCGCCTCGAATCCGGCCCAAGCCACGAGCACGAGGCCAGCCAAGGCGACGGCGCGCGTGAGTGTTTGGCGGCGACCGCCCGCCGCCAAATCCACGAGCAGAACCACCGGGATAAGCGCCGCAAGCAACAACTCGGCGTACACCGGCGCCCAGGAGGCAAAGGCGTTCACAATGCGCCCGCCTTGCCAGCCACGACATGCCGCGCCAGCGCGTCCAGTGAAGGCTCCATCAACTCAACCAGCGGATCAGGATAAAAGCCCAGCGCCACCACGAACAGCGCCATGCCCACCAGCGCCGCCAGCTCCCGCAGATCCAAGTCCTTGAGCGCGGCGACCTTGTCGTTGGCCACATCGCCGAACACGACGCGCTTGATCATGTACAGGCTGTAGGCGGCGCCCAAGACCAGAATCGTGCCCGCGCCCAGGGCCACCAGCGGCTCGGCGCGGAAGGCCGCGAGGATCACCAGGAATTCACCTACGAATCCGGAGGTGCCGGGCAGGCCGGCGTTGGCGAGCGCAAACAGCACCAGCAGCACGGCGAAGATCGGCATGGTATTGGCCACTCCTCCAAAATCGCCGATTTGCCGGGTATGCGCGCGGTCGTAGAGCACGCCGACGCACATGAATAGCGCCGCCGAGATAAAGCCGTGGGAGATCATCTGCACCATGCCGCCGCCCATGCCCAGCGCCAGAAGCGCCTCGCCCCCCGCGCCGGCGCCGGCCAGCGGAATGAACATGCCCAAGGTCACAAAGCCCATGTGGGCCACCGACGAATACGCAATCAGTTTCTTGAGGTCGCGCTGGGCCAAGGCCACCAAGGCGATATAAACGATCGCCACCAGCGATAGCCCCGCAACCAGCGGCGCGAATTGCGCGGCGGCATCGGGAGTGACCGGCAGGCCGAAGCGCAACAGGCCGAAGCCGCCCATCTTCAACAGGATGGCCGCGAGGATGACCGACCCGCCGGTAGGCGCCTCAACGTGGGCATCCGGCAGCCAGGTATGCACCGGCCACATGGGCACCTTGACCGCGAACGCGGCCAAAAAGCCGAAAAACAGCCACTGCTGCTGCGGCAGCGACAGCGGCTGGCCGTGCAGGTCGGGAATGGCGTAGCTGCCCGATTCCAAGTACAGGTAAACCAGCGACACCAGCATGAAAACCGAGCCTAGGAAAGTGAACAGGAAAAACTTGACCGTGGCGTAAATCCGGCGCTCGCCGCCCCACACGCCGATAATCAGAAACATGGGCGCCAGCATGAATTCCCAGAACACATAGAACAGCAGGCTGTCCAGCGAGCAGAAAACGCCCAGCATGAGCCCCTGCTGGATCAGCAGGGCGCCGTAATAAAGCCCCGTGCGGCGGTCGATGGCCCGCCATCCGGCCGCCACGGCGGCGGGCGTGAGCAGCAGGGTTAGCAAAATCAAGGCCATCGCTATGCCGTCCACGCCGAGGTAGTACTCAACGTTGAACTGCCTGATCCAAGGCTGCCGCTCAACGAACTGGTAGCCGCCATCCGGCTCGAAGGCGCGCCACAGCATCAGGCCCGGAATCCACTGGAGCAAAGAAACGCCCAGGCAAGCCCAGCGCGCCGCGGCGGCGCTGCGGGCCAGCGCGCCGATCAGCACGCCGGCCAGCACCGGCAGCCAGATGACGAAACTCAGAAGGCCGGAATCAGGCATGGCGCCGCGCTAGTCGAGCACCAGGACGACCCAGGCGATCAGCAAGCAGATCGCCGTCACCATCACGAATGCGTAGTGATAAAGAAGGCCGGTTTGCAAACGGCGCATCATCCCCGACCCCCAGCGGACGGCTCGCGCCAATCCGTTCACCAGCAGCCCGTCAATAAGCCGCGAGTCCGCCTGGTCCGCAGCGCCCCGGGCGGCCCCCCGGGTTCCGGGAATCAGCGCCCGCTCGACAAGCCTGTCGAAGCCGTAGCCCAGAGCGAGCGCCCGGGCGGGCCCGCGCAGAAGGGGGCCGGCGCGTTCGCTCCACTGCGGGCGCCAGTGGCAGAAAACCCATGCCGCCGCGCCGCCCAGCAGGGCCAGCAGGAACACCGGCGAATACAGGCCATGAACGAAGAAGTCCAGCGTGCCTTGGCTCAAATTGGCGCCGCCCGGGCCGCCGCCGGGCAAATTAACGATAGAGCCGCCGAAATAATCGCCGAGCACCACGGGCGAGAAAGTGAACCAGCCGATCAGCAGCGAAGGAACGGCGAGAAACACCAGCGGAGCCAGCATCCAAGGCCCCACCGGCTCCAAGGAGGCATGGCCTGCGGAAGCGGAGGAGGAACGGGGCCTTGCAGCGCTCGCGGAGGAGAGGATGCCCTCCCGCGGCTCGCCGTGAAACACGACCAGCAGCAACCGGGCGGTGTAAAAGGCGGTCGCTGCCACGCCCAGCAGCAGGCACCAGCCCGCATAAGCGCCCAGCGGCCCGCCGGCCCGGCTCACGGCGGTGATCAGCGCGTCCTTGGAAAAGAAACCCGCAGTGCCGGGAATGCCGGCCAGCGCCAGCCCCCCGATCAGGGCCGTGGCGTAGGTGATCGGCATCCGCCGGCGCAAACCGCCCATTCGCCGGATATCCTGCTGATGATGCAGCGCCACGATGACCGCGCCGGCCGCCAGAAACAGCAGCGCCTTGAAGAATGCGTGGGTGAACAGGTGGTAGATGGCGACCGAATACGCCGACACGCCGATACCGGCCATCATGTAGCCCAGCTGCGACAGCGTGGACCAGGCCACGATGCGCTTGATATCCTGCTGAACCATGGCCACCAGCCCGGTGGCCAGCGCGGTGGTGGCGCCCACGGCCAGCACCATCGAGAGCGCAAGCTGGCTGTGCTCGAACAGCGGCGACATGCGCGCCGCCATGAACACGCCCGCGGTGACCATGGTGGCCGCATGGATCAGCGCCGAGATCGGCGTGGGGCCCTCCATGGAATCCGGCAGCCAGATATGCAGCGGCATTTGCGCCGACTTCCCCATGGCGCCCACGAACAGCAGCACGCAGCCCAGATCCAGCGCCGGCCAGCTGATCCCCGGCCACACCGTGATCTCCCTGGCGGCCAAAGGCCCGGCCCCGGCGAATACCTCGGCGTAGTCCAGCGTGCCGGTCGCGCCGGCGATCAGCCCGATGCCCAGCAGAAGGCCCAAATCGCCGATCCGGTTGACCAGGAAGGCCTTAAGGCTGGCAAAATTTGCCGACGGGCGCTTGAACCAGAAGCCGATCAGCAGGTAGGAAGCCAGACCCACCGCCTCCCAGCCCACGAACAGCTGCATGAAATTGTCGGCCATCACCAAAAGCAGCATGGCGGCGGTGAAGAACGAGATCAGGGCGAAGAACCGCGCGTAGCCCGGATCATCGCGCATGTAGCGCACCGTATAGACATGCACGGCCAGCGACACCCAGGTGACCACGCACATCATCAGAGCGGAAAGCTGGTCGATCAGCAGCCCGAAACTCAAATCCAGGCCGCCGATGCTGAGCCAGTCGAACAGCTTGACGGCCACGGGAGCGCCGCCGATCTGGTCCGCCAGCGCCCAGGTCGAAAGGAGCGCCGAAGCCGCCACGGCGGCGATGGGCAGGCCATGCATCAGCGCCCGCGGCAGCACCCGGCAACCCAGCGCCACCAGCAGCGCCGCGCAAAGCGGGGCCAGCAGTATTGCTTCGTGCCTCATCCCTTGAGCAGCCGGAACTCGTCCACGTTCACGCTGATGCGGTTGCGGAACAGCACCACCAGGATCGCCAGGCCGATCGCCGCCTCGGCGGCGGCCACCGTCAAAATGAAGAACACAAACACCTGTCCGGCCAAATCGCCCAAGTACCAAGCGAAAGCCACGAAATTGAAATTGACCGCCAAAAGCAGCAGCTCCACGCACATCAAAAGCAGGATCACGCTGCGGCGGTTGATAAAGATCCCGCACACCGCGATGGCGAATAGCACCGCGCTGAGCGTGAGAAGGTGCGGCAGGCCGATCATTCGGGCCGCTCGGCTTTCATTTTCACGAGCCGGACCCGGTCCTCAGGACGCACCGCGACCTGTTCGGACACCTGCTGGACCCGCAAGCCGCCCCGGCGGCGCAGCGTGAGCGTGATGGCGCCCACAATCGCCAGCAGCAATATGTAGCCGGCAATTTCAAAGGCATAGAGGTGCTCGGTGTAAAGCAGCTCCCCCAGCGCCCGCGTATTGCCTTCCGGGAAATACGGCGTTTGGGGCTGCGCAAGCAGCTCCATGCCCGAATCGCGCAGCCACCACACCGATGCCAGCTGCGCCGCCAGCAGCAGGCCCACAAGCACGCCGAACGGCGCGTAGCGCACCAGCCCCTCGCGCATGCGCTCGGCCTTGATGTCGAGCATCATCACCACGAACAGCAGCAGCACCATCACCGCGCCCACGTAAACAAGCACCAGCGCCACGGCCAGGAATTCCGCGTGGAGCAGAAGCCAGATGGCCGCCGAAATCACGAAGCACAGCACCAGAAACAACACCGAGTGAACCGGGTTGCGGGCCAGAATGACACCCAGCGCCGAGGCGATCAGCATGCCCGACCAACCGGAAAAGAGGATGAACGGGAACCAATCGACAAGCTGCTGCATGGCTGGCGGCTCAGCGGTAGGAAGCGTCTGCGCTGCGGTCGGCGGCGATCTGCTCCTCGTAGCGGTCGCCGATTTCGAGCAGCCGCTCCTTGGTGAGGATATTCTCGCCCCGCCGCTCCATGTGGTATTCGTGAACGCGGGTCTCCACCACGGCATCCACCGGACAGGCCTCCTCGCAGAAGCCGCAGTACACGCACTTGAACAGATCGATATCGTAGCGGCTGGCCCGGCGCGTGCCGTCCTCGCGCACCTCGGATTCAATGGTGATCGCCAGCGCCGGGCAAACCGCCTCGCAGAGCTTGCAGGCAATGCAGCGCTCCTCGCCGTTGGGGTAGCGGCGCAGCGCGTGCAGCCCCCTGAAACGCGGCGACTGCGGGGCTTTTTCGGCCGGGTAGTTAAGCGTGATTTTGCGTCTGAAGAAATTGCCAAGCGTTAACGACAGCCCCTTGAGCAGCTCTCCGAGCAGGAAGGTGCGAAACACCGCCCGCGCGCGGTCGCCTGGTCCCGGGCGGGCCCGCTTGGCGCCATTGGGGGAATCATTCATGCGAAAGGCCCGATCTCAAGCACGGAAAACACCGCTTCCACTCCGATCCAGACCAGCGTGACAGGAATGAAGACCTTCCAGCCCAAGCGCATGATCTGGTCGTAGCGGTAGCGCGGAAAAGTGGCGCGCAGCCACAGGAACACGAAAAGGAAGACAAACGTTTTGGCCGCAAGCCAGAACAAGCCGGGCGCGGCCAGAATCCCCACCACCGGCAAGCCGGGATCGATCAGCCCGCTAAACGGCGAATCCCATCCGCCTAGGAACAGCACCGCCGTGAGCGTGGCGATAAGGAGCATATTGGCGTATTCCGCCAAGAAGAACATGGCGAAGGTGGCGCCGGCGTATTCCACATGGAATCCCGCCACGATCTCGGACTCGCCTTCGGCCACATCGAACGGAGCGCGGTTGGTTTCCGCCACGCCGGAAATGAAATACACCAGAAACAGCGGCGCCAAGGGCCAGATAAACCATTGGGCCACGCCCCCCGACTGACGGTCGACAATTTCCCCCAAGTTCAAGCTTCCAGATGCCATCAGAACGCCCACCAGCGCGAATCCCATGGCGATCTCATAGGCCACCATCTGCGCGGCGGAGCGCATCGCGCCCAGCAAGGCGTACTTCGAATTGCTGGCCCAGCCGGCAAGAATGATTCCGTAAATGCCTAGCGAGGTCATGGATAGCAGATACAGCAGCCCGGCATCCAGATCGGCAATCACAAAGCTCGGAACCACCGGAATCACCGCCCATGCCGCCAGCGCCGGAACCAGCGCCAGAACCGGCGCGGTCAGGAACAGCCAGCGGTTGGCTTGGCCGGGAATCACGATTTCCTTGACCAGCAGCTTGAGGACATCGGCGAACGGCTGAAGCAGCCCCCGGAAACCCACGCGGTTGGGCCCCTGCCTGAGCTGCATGAAGCCGATCACCTTGCGCTCCAGCCAAGTGGTGTAGGCCACGCACAAGATCACCGCCACAGTCAAGGCGAGAATCGCCACAAGGCTGGCCAGCGCCTCCACCGCCTCAATAGGCAGAAAGCCCAGCCATTCAGACAAAATCTGCGTCATGGAGACGGGCTCAGGCCGCGGCCTGCCGCAGCCTGCTGCAAAGGCACGGACCGGCGCACCAAGCCATCGACCGCGTGCATCGGCAGTTCGAGCGCGGCGGGGCTGCCCTCGCCCGGAGGCGGGGAATCAAGCGTTGCCACGCCGTTGGCCGCCGGGCCGGCATCCGGCTGCGCATCCATCCGCGCGCGCAGTTCGGCCAGCACTTCGTCCGATCGCGAATAGCCAAAGCCGTCCAGCGACAGGATGCCGCCCAAGTCGCTCAGCAGGCTCCAGGCCGGCCGCGCCAGCCCCGGCGGCGGCGCCGCGGCCGCGAAGCTCTGCCAGTCCAGTTGCCCGTTGACGAAAGTTCCAGGCGTTTCAAGATAGGTTGCCGTGGGCAGGATGACATCCGCGTGGCGCAGCATCCAAGTGGTGGTCCAAGGATTCAGGGCGACAATGAATCCGGCCTCGGCAAGCGCCTCTTGCGCGCCTGCGGCGCAGTCGAATTCGGGCTCTGCGCCCATCAAGACCAGGCCGCGCGGCGCCTGCTGCTGCATCAGCCCCGCATGCATGCCGCACGGGCGCCCCGCGCTGCTTGCCGGGGCATCGGCGAATGGCAGCACGCCGGCGAGCGCGAGCCCCGCGGCGTTGCCGCCCTCGCTCACCCGGCCCTTCACGACTTCAGCCGGCAGGCCCGCTGCGATTTCAAGCAATTCCGAGGCGGCTGGATGGCGCATTGCGATTCCGCCGAACCATACCGCGCTTCGTTCGCCGCGCAGGGCATCGCCGGCGTGGCGGGCCAGGTCGGCCGCCCAGTGTCCGGGACGCGACACCAGCGCCTTTTGGATTGGATGCAAGTACTCCCGCTCGGCCAGGTCCAGATAGCTGACCCGCGTTCCGGACAGCGCGGCCTTGCGAACGCGGTGCGCCAGAATCGGCGCCTCGCTGCGCAAATCGCAACCCACCATCAGCAAGGAATCCAGCGACTCCACCTCGGCGAAACGCATCCCCAGCCACGGCGCCGGCGGCTCGTTCCGCTGGCCGCGAAAATCGCGCCGCCGCAGCCGGTAATCAATGCTGGCGGATCCCAGCGCATCCATCAGCTTTTTCAGCAGATGGCCTTCCTCGCAGGTGGCGGAGGGCGAAACCAGCGCCCCCAGCGCCTCGCCGCCGTGCTCCCGGACCATTTGCCCAAGACCGTCCGCAACCGCTTCAAGCGCCTCGTCCCAGCCGGTTTCCAGCAGCCGGCCGTTGCGCCGCACCAGCGGATTGCTAAGCCGGTCCTCCACATACAGCCCTTCGCAACTGAAGCGGTCCCGGTCCGAGATCCAGGTTTCGTTCACGGCCTCGTTCCGGCGGGGCACGATGCGCCTCACCCGGCCCCGCAAAACATGGGCGTACAAGGCCGAGCCCACGCAGTCATGCGGCGCCACCGTGGGATGGGCGGTCATTTCCCAAGCGCGCGCGGTGAAGCGGTAGGGCTTGTTGTTGAGCGCTCCGACAGGGCACACATCGATCACGTTGCCCGATAACTCATGCTTGAGCGAGCGCTCCACCCAGGTGGTAATTTCCATGTGCTCGCTACGGCCCGTGGCGCCCAGCTCCTGGACGCCGGCGATTTCCTCGCCGAAGCGGATGCAGCGCGTGCAGTGGATGCAGCGGGTCATATCGGTGGAAACCAGCGGCCCTAGGTCGGGGTCCGAAACCACGCGCTTGCCTTCGGAGAACCGTGAAACGTCGCGTCCGAAGCCCATGGCCAGGTCCTGCAGCTCGCACTCTCCGCCCTGGTCGCACACCGGGCAATCCAGAGGATGGTTGATGAGCAGAAACTCCATGGTGGCGCGCTGCGCGGAAATGGCCTGCTGCGAATGCGTCTCGACCTTCATGCCTTCCGCCACCGGCGTGGCGCAGGCCGGCAGGGGCTTGGGCGCCCCCTCCACATGGACTAGGCACATGCGGCAATTGGCCGCCACGCTCAGCTTGGGGTGGTAGCAGAAGCGGGGCACGTAGATTCCTTCCCGGTCGGTGGCCGCAATCAGCATTTCGCCGGCCGCGGCTTGGAGCTCGCGGCCGTTCACGCTCAAACGCACGGTCTTCTCAGGCATAGGCGGCCTCGCGCTGGCTGGCGGACGAGCGAATCTTGGCCTCGAACTCCGGGCGGAAATGCTTAAGGAAGCTCTGCACCGGCCAAGCCGCAGCATCGCCCAGCGCGCAGATCGTATGCCCCTCGATATTATTGGCCACGTTCAGCAGCAGATCGAGATCGGCGGCCTGGGCGCGGCCTTCAAGCATGCGGGTCAGCATGCGGTAGAGCCATCCCGTGCCTTCCCGGCATGGCGTGCACTGCCCGCAGGACTCGGCGTAGTAAAAGCGGGCGATGCGCCGCAGCGCGCGGACCATGCAGGTCGTTTCGTCCATGACGATCACGGCCCCGGTGCCCAGCGCGGAGCCGGCCTTGCTCAGCGAATCGTAGTCCATGGCGCATTCGCGGATGATTTCCGCGGGCAGCACCGGCACCGACGATCCTCCGGGTATCACGGCCTTGAGCCGGCGCCCTTTCCATACCCCGCCGGCATGCTCCAGCAAGTCGTTGAAGGAAACGCCCAGCGGCGCCTCGTAGTTTCCGGGACGCTCGACATGCCCCGACACCGAGTAGATCATGGTTCCGGCCGAGTTGGGAGGGCCCAAAGCCTTGAACCACTCCGATCCGTTTTGCAGGATGGCCGGCACGCTGGCCAGAGTCTGCGTGTTGTTGACGGTGGTGGGACGACCGTAGAGACCGCTCTGGGCCGGAAACGGAGGCTTGAAACGAGGCTTGCCGGGCTTGCCTTCCAGCGATTCGAGAAGGCCGGTCTCCTCGCCGCAAATATAGGCGCCCGCGCCCACGAAGGGGTGCAGCTCGAAATCCACCTTCGCCTTGCCCAGCCCGCGCCCTATGAGGCCGGCCGCGCGCGCCTCCTCAAGCGCGGCCAAAAATCTGGGGACCGGTTCGCCCAGAAACTCGCCGCGAATATAGTTATACCCAACGCTGGCGCCCATGGCATAGGCCGCCAGCGCCATGCCTTCGATCAGCACATGCGGGTTATAGCGCAGGATATCGCGGTCGTGGCAGGTGCCCGGTTCGCTCTCGTCGGAATTGCACACCAGATAGCTCGGCTGCTCGCAGTCGCTGGGCATGAAACTCCATTTCAACCCCGTGGGAAAGCCGGCCCCGCCCCGCCCGCGCAGGCCCGAGTCCTTCACCGCGCGCAGTATTTCCGCCGCCTTGAGTTTTCCATCCAGAACCCGGTTCCACGAGCTGTAGCCGCCCCGCTTCCGGTAGGACTCCAGCAGCCACGGCTTCTCCGCCTCGGGCGGCGGCATGCACACATGCGCCAGCGGCATGCTCATTGCTTCAATTCCCCAACAATGCGGTCGGCGTCTTCGGTGCTCACATGCTCGTAGTAGCGGTGATCGACCATCATCATGGGCGCGCCGGTGCATGCCGCCAGGCATTCCTCCTCCTTTTTGAGGTAGATGCGCCCGTCCGCAGTGCTTTCGCCCGCGCCTATGCCCAAACGGTTTTCGAGGTGCGCGAGCAGTTCCCCGCCGCCACGCAGCCAGCAGGAAATATTGGTGCAAACCGATACGCAGTGGCGGCCGACGGGACGCACCTCGAACATCGAATAGAAGGTGGCCACCTCATAGACCTGAATGGGGGGCAGTTCAAGCTCGCCGGCCACGGCATCCATCAGGGGCACGGAAAGCCAGCCGCCGTTTTCCTCCTGGGCCAGGCGCAGCGCATCCAGCACCGCCGAGCGCTGGCGCCCCGGAGGAAAGCGCGCCGCCGATTCCTGAATGGCGGAGCGCGCGCGGACGGGAAGCAGGGTCTTGCCGGCCATCCTAGCGGTCGATCTCGCCGAACACGATATCCATGGTGCCGATGGTCGCCACCACATCCGCGAGCATATGGCCGCGCACCATCTCGTCCATGGCCGCCAAGTGCGGGAAGCCCGGCGGGCGGATCTTGACGCGGAACGGCTTGTTGGCGCCGTCGGACACCAGATACACGCCGAACTCGCCCTTGGGATGCTCCACCGCCGCGTAGGCTTCGCCCTCCGGCACGCAGTAGCCTTCCGTGAATAATTTGAAATGATGGATCAGCGATTCCATCTTCTCCTTCATCTCGGTGCGCTTCGGCGGCGCCAGCTTGTAGTCGTCGAGCATGACCGGCCCGGGATTAGCCCGCAGCCAGTCCACGCACTGGCTGATCATCCGGTTGGACTGGCGCAATTCCTCCATGCGCACCAGGTAGCGGTCGTAGCAATCGCCGTTGGTTCCCACCGGAATATCGAAATCCATATCGGCGTAAGCCGCGTAGGGCTGCTTCTTGCGAAGATCCCACTCCACGCCCGAGCCGCGCAGCATGGGACCGGTGAACCCCAGGTTGATAGCCCTTTCGGGGGGCACCACGGCAATCCCCACAGTGCGCTGCTTCCAGATCCGGTTATCGGTGAGCAGCGTTTCGTACTCGTCCACCCGGGCGGGGAAACGCTGCGTGAAATGCTCAATGAAGTCGAGCAGGGAGCCGTCGCGACCCTCGTCCAAGGCGGCGTCCCGGTCGCCCTTGCGGCTTGATTCCGCCAAATGCTTGGGCATGGCATCCGGCAGGTCCCGGTAAACGCCGCCGGGCCGGTAGTAGGTGGCGTGCATGCGCGTTCCGGAAACCGCCTCGTAGCAGTCCATCAGATTCTCGCGCTCGCGGAAGCAGTAGAGGAATATCGTCATCGCCCCCACGTCCAGCCCGTGGCAGCCCAGCCATAGGAGGTGGTTGAGGATCCGGGTGATCTCGTCGAACATCACGCGGATGTAGCGGGCACGGACCGGGGGCTGGATGCCGAGCAGCTTTTCGATGGCGGCCACGTAGCCGTGCTCATTGGCCATCATCGATACGTAATCGAGCCGGTCCATATAGCCGATGCTCTGGTTGTACGGCTTCGATTCGGCCAGCTTCTCGGTGGCCCGGTGGAGCAGCCCCACATGCGGGTCGGCGCGCACCACCACTTCGCCGTCCATTTCCAGGATCAGGCGCAACACGCCGTGGGCGGCGGGATGCTGCGGCCCGAAGTTCATGGTGTAGCTCTGGAACTCAGCCATCGGCCGATGCCTCGCCGCCCTCTTCCGCGACCGAGGGCTCGGCCCGCAGTTCGGGGCGGTAGCGGTGATCGTCGCGAATCACGCGCGGCACCAGCGTTCGCGGTTCAATGCTTACCGGTTCGTACGCCACACGGCGCTTCGACTCGTCGTAGCGCAGTTCCACCTTGCCGCTCAAGGGGAAATCCTTGCGGAAGGGATGGCCGATAAAGCCGTAGTCGGTGAGGATGCGGCGCAGGTCGCCATGATCCTCGAACACGATGCCGAACAGATCGAAGGCTTCGCGCTCGAACCAGTCGGCGGCCTGCCAGATCCCGGTGACCGAGGGCAGAAGCGGCGGGTTTTCGCCTTGGGCGAACACGCGCAGGCGGATGCGCAGATTATGGCGCAGCGACAGCAGATGGTAGATCGCGGCAAACCGCGGGCGGGAGGGCGCCTCCCCTTCGGGTGCGGAAGGTCCGCTCCCGGCGTCCCCCGGCTGCACGGCGCGGCTAAAGCCCGTTTCGGTGGCCTGCTCGGTGCGCCACTGAACCTGGCCGTAGCCGAGATAATCCACGCCGCAAACATCGATCAGCGATTCAAACGAAAATGCCTTATCCTCCCTCAGCGAGGCGGCGGTCGCCACGAGGTCCGGCGCATCCAAGTCGAAGCTCAGCTCCCCGCAGGACGACCCGCGCCGCCGCAGCGCGCCATCGAATCGCCCGTGCAAGGCTTGGGCCATGGACTCTAGGCGCGCTGACATCAGGCGGCGCCGCTAGGAGGAGCGCTGGGGGCGCGCCAGCGCCTTGCTGTGGCGAATCTTGTTGCGCAGTTGGAGAATGCCGTAGAACAGCGCCTCGGCCGTGGGCGGACACCCGGGCACGTACACATCCACCGGCACGATTCGGTCGCAGCCGCGCACCACCGAATAAGCATAGTGGTAGTAGCCGCCGCCATTGGCGCACGAGCCCATGGAAATCACCCAGCGCGGCTCCGGCATCTGGTCGTAAACGCGGCGCAGCGCAGGAGCCATCTTGTTGCATAGCGTCCCGGCCACGATCATCACGTCGGACTGCCTGGGGCTAGGCCTGAACATGACGCCGAACCGGTCCAGATCGTAGCGGGAGGCGCCGGCATGCATCATTTCCACCGCGCAGCAGGCCAGCCCGAAGGTCATCGGCCACATCGAACCGGTGCGCGCCCAGTTGAGCAGCTTGTCGAGCGAAGTCACGACGAAGCCCTGCTCGCGGGCCTCGGCGAGCGTGTCCGACAACCCCTCCACGCGCGGCCCCGGCGCGGTTTCGGATAGCTCTAGTCCCATTCCAAGGCCCCTTTGCGCCACTCGTAGATAAAACCCACCACCAGCACCAGCAGGAAGATGCCCATGGCGATCAGCCCTTGGATGCCGATGGCATCCAAGGCCACCGCCCAGGGAAACAGGAAGGCGATTTCCAAGTCGAAGATAATGAACAGGATGGCCACGAGGTAATAACGCACGTCAAAGCGCATGCGCGAATCCTCGAAGGGGTCGAAGCCGCACTCGTAAGGCTCCAGCTTGCGCTCGTCCTTCTGCCGGCGGCCGAGAAAAAGGCCCAAGGCCAGCAGCGCCAGCGCAATGGCAAACGCCACGCAGAGAAATATCAGTACGGGAAGATAGCTGGCCGGCATTCGTTATTCGAAGGATCAGTGCTTGTGCGACATAAGGGCGGCACGATGCCGGAGCCTACCCGGCATGGGTGTGCCGATGGCCGGACTCGAACCGGCACGGCTTGCGCCACTGCCCCCTCAAGACAGCGTGTCTACCATTTCCACCACATCGGCAAGGACAAAAAACCGGCTTCATGCAGGACGGATCCACTATTCCTTGATTGATTCCTTATTCCGGCTGTTGCGGCTGTTGCGCTTGGTCGCCAAGCGGCAGCTGCGGCAATTCTTCTTCGGCAGGCTCAACCGGCGCGGCCTCCGCCGCCGGCTCGGATTGCGGCAGCGAGTCCAGAAGGCTCTGCTCCGGCTGCGGCCTGCCGATCCCGGTGAGAACCAGGCTGCTGGCGAAAAACAGGGTGGCCAGCACCGCCGTCACCCGCGACAGGAAATTGGCCGAGCCGCGGGCGCCGAACATAGTGCCGGAAGCGCCCGAGCCGAAGGCCGCGCCCGTTTCCGCACCCTTTCCGCGCTGCAGCAGCACGAAAACGATGATCAAAAGGGCGATCAGCACATGCGCCGCTAAGAACAATTGCTGAAACAGAACCGCTACCCCGCTTGCCTAAGCTGTAATGATCCGCCAAAAATCCTTCAGGTCCAACGACGCGCCGCCAACCAGACCACCGTCGATGTCCGGCTGCGCAAACAAGGCGGCGGCGTTGGCGCCCTTTACGCTGCCCCCGTACAGAATACGAAGGCCCGCAGCAATTTTAGCATCGGCGCGGCCGATTTCGGCGCGCAAAATGGCATGCACTTCCTGCGCCTGCTCCGGCGTGGCGGTTTGCCCCGTGCCGATGGCCCAGACGGGCTCGTAAGCCAGCGCCGCGTTGCGGAACCCGTCCGCGCCGCAGCGCTCGAGAACCGCTCCCAACTGCCTCAAAACCACCTCTGCGGTGCGGCCCGCGTTGCGCTCGCCCAGCGTCTCGCCCACGCAAAGCACTGGCGTGAGCGACCCGGAGACCGCCCGGGCGAACTTCCGCGCCGCCAACTCGTCGGTCTCGCCGCAGGACGCCCTGCGCTCGGAATGCCCCACCAGCACATGGCTGCATCCGCAATCGGCAAGCATGGAGGCGGACACTTCGCCGGTGTGGGCGCCTTGCGGATGCGCGGAAACATCCTGCGCGCCCACCTGCACGGCGATGCCGCCTCCCCCCTCGCCCGCCCCAAGCGCCTTGTTGACGACCGAAAGGTAAGGAAAAGGAGGGAAAACCACCACCTCCGGCGTTGATTCCGCCTGCGCGGCGGGACAAGCGGCCAAGCCGGCCGCCAGCGCTTCCAGAGCCGCGCGGGCGCCGTGCATTTTCCAGTTGCCCGCCACAATTCGGCGGCGGCGGCCCTCAGCCATGACTCTGCCGGACGGATTCTTCCGCTGCGCCCAGCGCCCGCGCCACGCCGGCGGCCGCCTGCTCCACGCTGGAGCGGTCCGGGCCTTCGGCCATTACGCGCACCACCGGCTCAGTGCCCGAACGGCGCACCACAACGCGCCCCTCGCTGCCCAGCAGCTTGCGGGCCGCGCGCACGGCGCGGCTCACTGCGGGAAGCTCAAGCGCTCCCGAACCGTTTGCGGGAACGCTGAGGTGGATCTGCTCGATAGGCGGCATATGCGCGGCCAGGCGGGCAAGCGGACAACCCTCGCGGCGCATGACCGCCAGAACCTCCAAGGCCACGACCATGCCATCGCCGGTGGTGGACTTGTCCAAGCACAGAATATGGCCGGAGCTTTCCCCGCCCAGCACGCCGCCCTCTTCGCGCAGCATTTTGACAACCTGGCGGTCTCCCACCTTGGCTCGGCAAAAGGCGATGCCCTCCGCCTTGAGGGCGCGCTCCAGCGCCAAGCTGCTGACCTCGGTGCCCACCACCGGCCCCTCAAGCTGGCCCGAGGCCCTGCGCGCCCGCGCCAGGATCAATAGAAGCGCATCGCCGTTGAGCGTCCTGCCTTCGTGATCGACCATGACCACGCGGTCGCCGTCGCCGTCCAGCGCGATGCCGAGATCGGCTTCCACGGCCTCGACGGTGCGGCGCAGAAGGTCGGGCTGGGTGGCGCCGCAGCGGTCATTGATATTGCGGCCGTTGGGGGAGCAGCCCAGCGGCACCAGCTCCGCGCCAAGCGCCGTTAGCGTCGCCGGGGCCACGCGGTACGAGGCGCCATGCGCGCAATCGACCACGATCTTGAGCCCCTCAAGCGATAGGCCGCCGGACGCGGTATCCAAACAATGCTTCTCGTAGCGCTCCCGGGCATCGTCAACCCGGCGCACTTGGCCCAGCGCGGTGGAGTCCAGCGTCACTGCGGGATCGTCGATATGGCTTTCGATCCGCGCTTCCTCTTCGGCGGCCAGCTTGAAGCCGTCGCGCTTGAAGAACTTGATGCCGTTGTCGGAATAAACATTGTGGGAAGCGCTGATGACCACGCCGAGGCCGGCGCCCAGTTGCCGGGCAAGCAGGGCCACGCCGGGGCTGGGCAGCGGTCCGGAAAGCCGCACGTCGACTCCCGCGGACACGAACCCCGCTTCCAGCGCCGATTCGAACATGTAGCCGGACACCCGCGTGTCCTTGCCGATCACAGCCATGCCGCCCCCGGGCAGCAGCGCCCGCGCGGCCGCTCCGGCCAGCCGCAACGCAAACTCGACCGTCATGGGATGCTCTCCCACCGTGCCCCGCACCCCGTCGGTGCCGAAACACCTCATCCGGCGCTCTTCCCCATCGTCTCGAACCGCTTCGATTCCGCCCTTTTGCGCCCCCTTCTTCCGGGAGACGCATAAACCCGTCCATGGGGCTTGCTCCGGCATCCTGCCTCCGATACTCCCGGAAGAAGGGGGCGCAAAAGGGCTTGCGCAGGCGACGACATCGCGGCGGCGGATAGTGGCAACAGGCCCTAATAGCGGTAGCGGTCGGGCTTGAACGGGCCGGTTTCCGGAATATCGAGGTACTTGGCTTGTTCCGGGGTGAGGCGGGTGAGCGACGCGCCCAGCTTGGGCAGGTGCAGGCGGGCCACTTTCTCGTCGAGCCGCCGCGGCAGCGTATAGACGCGGTTCTCGTAATCCTTGCCGGCGAGCAGCTCGATCTGCGCCAGCACTTGGTTGGTGAAGCTGGTGGACATCACGAAGCTGGGATGCCCGGTGGCGCAGCTCAGGTTCACCAGCCGGCCGCGGGCCAGCAGGATCAGGCGCTTGCCGTCAGGAAAGATGACGTGATCGACCTGCGGCTTGATTTCCTCGAAGCGGCAATCCGCCAGCGAAGCCACATCGATCTCCACGTCGAAATGGCCGATATTGCAAAGAATGGACTGATCCTTCATCTGCGCCATGTGGTCGTAAGTCACCACGCTATGGTTGCCGGTGGCGGTCACGAAGATATCCGCTTGCGAACAGGCTTCGTCCATGGTCACCACCGGATAGCCCTCCATGGCCGCTTGCAAGGCGCAAATGGGGTCGATTTCGGTGATCCAGACGCGCGCGCCCAAGCCCTTGAGCGACTGCGCGCAGCCCTTGCCCACATCGCCGTAGCCGCAAACCACGGCGATCTTGCCCGCCACCATCACGTCGGTGGCGCGCTTGATGCCGTCCACCAGCGATTCGCGGCAGCCGTAGAGGTTGTCGAACTTCGACTTGGTCACCGAGGCGTTCACATCCATGGCCGGACAACGCAGCGCGCCCGCGTTCTGCATCTGGTAGAGCTGGTGGACGCCGGTGGTGGTTTCCTCGCTCAAGCCCAGCAGGCTGCCGGCCAGCTGCGGATGCTCGTCGTGGATGATGCGGGTGAGGTCGCCGCCGTCATCCAGCAGCAGGTTGGGCGTCCAGCCGCCGGGGCCGGCCACGGTGCGGTCGATGCAGCGCACATACTCCTCTTCGCTCTCGCCCTTCCAGGCAAACACCGGCACGCCCCGGCGCGCCATGGCCGCGGCGGCGTGATCCTGGGTGGAAAGGCGGTTGCACGACGACCAGCGCACCTCCGCGCCGAGCTCCAGCAGCGTTTCGATCAGCACGGCCGTTTGCACGGTCATGTGCAGGCAGCCGGTAATCCGGGCGCCGGCCAGCGGCTGGCTGCCGCCGTATTCCTCCCGCAAGGCCATCAGCCCCGGCATTTCGCTGCGCGCTATAGCGATTTCGCGCTCGCCGAAATCGGCCAGCGAAATATCCGCGACTTCAAAGTCCTCGCGAATCCGAACTACTGCGGTTTTTTGCATATCAGGCCACCCTCGCGCTTGGCGCATCGTCGGCGAGTTCCGCCGCTCGGTTAGTCGCTTCCCAGCTGAAATCCGGTTCCTCGCGCCCGAAATGACCGAAGGCGGCTGTGGAACGGTAAATCGGACGGCGCAGGTTAAGGGACTGGATAATGCCCTCCACCGACAGGTCGAAGTGAGCGCGCGCCAGCGCGCGCAAACGCTCGTCGCTCACCGTTGCGGTGCCGAACGACTCCACATCCACCGCCACCGGCTCCGGCCGGCCGATGGCGTAGCACACCTGCACTTCGCAGCGTTCCGCAAGGCCGGCGGCAACGATATTCTTGGCCACATGGCGCACCGCGTAGGCAGCGGACCGATCGACTTTCGAGGGGTCCTTGCCGGAGAAAGCGCCGCCGCCGTGGCGCGCCATTCCGCCGTAGGTATCGACGATGATCTTGCGTCCCGTCAGGCCGCAGTCCGCCTTGGGCCCGCCCTCCACGAAGCGGCCGGCGGGATTCACTAAGTAATTGACCGGAGCGCCTAGCCATTCCGCCCCCAGCACCGGCTTGATAATCTGCTCAATGATGGCGTCCTTGAAATCGGGCGGACACTCGCCTCGCGCGGAATCATCGGGCCAGATGTCCGGGGCGTGCTGCGTCGAGAAAACCACGTCGCAAACCGCAACCGGACGATAATCCTCGTAGCGCACCGTCACCTGCGCCTTGCCGTCGGGGCGCAGCCAAGGCAGTTGGCCGGATTGGCGCAACTCGGCGTGGCGGCGCATCAAGCGGTGGGACAGATCGATGGGCGCCGGCATCAGCGAGGGCGTGTCCTTGCAGGCGAAGCCGAACATCATGCCTTGGTCGCCCGCCCCCAGCGGCTTGCCCTCGCCCTCGTTGACCCCGCGGCTGATATCCGGCGACTGCTTGCCGATCGCGTTGAGCACCCCGCAGGTGGCGCCGTCGAAGCCCAGCTCAGAACTGTTGTAGCCCAGGCCGACGACCAGTTTCCGCACCAGCGATTCCAGATCGATCCAAGTGGAGGTGGTGATTTCCCCGGCCACTAGAACGAAACCGGTCTTGACCAGCACTTCGGCCGCAACGCGCCCGTTTTCGTCCTCGGCCAGCACGGCATCGAGAACGGCATCGGAAATCTGGTCCGCCATCTTGTCGGGATGGCCGTCGGAAACCGACTCGGAGGTAAAAAGGGATGTCTTCGGCATGGCTTCCAGCAGCGCTTGGGCAAGACTTCCTATTATAAGCGGATGCTCCTATCCGCTGTTGCGGCGACACGGAGCTTATCAGCGGCCAGCCGTCAATTTTTTCGCATGCGCAAGGGGCAGCATCAAGGTCATCGAATCCAGAGGCGATGGCTGGAATCCCCGCTGTTTGTAAAAGCGAGCGGCTTGATCCGATACAGCATGCGCCAGCATCGCTCTGATTCCGGCATTTTTCGATACGCGAATGGTGCGAAGCAGCGCATCCTTGAGAAGCTTTGAACCTAGGCGGCTCCCCTGCATGCCGGCATCCACGGCCAGCCTGCCCAGAATCATGACCGGAACCGACTCAGGCATATTCCGCCTGACAGACCCCGGAGCGGCTATCCGTTCAATGCTCCCGGTAGCCAACGCGTAGTACCCAACCACGCGCCCGTCGCGGCACACCACGAAAGTCCGACTGGCGCCGGAGACCTGGTTCCTGAGGGCGCGATTTTTGAGCCAGTCGTTAAGCGCCCCGTTCCCGCAATCGAAGCAGGCCAACTGATGGTCGGCGGTTAAGGGAACAGGCGCTGTCAGCCCTCCCACGGAAGAGGCTCGTCCAGCAAGGACTTCAATTCGGCGTTGTCGGGCGCTGGCGCGTTCAAAGCCGCTTCAAAGGCGGCGAATGATTTCTCATCCAGAAAAAACAGCCGCTGATCCAACAGCAAGCTCTCCGCTTCCCTGCAGGCAGCCTCAAGTATGAATGCGCTCCGGTCCTTTTTTATCGCAGCCGCAGCCTTGGTCAGCAACGCAAACCGGCTAGGCTCCACACGCATGCTGATCTGCGCTGTCTTGGCCATCGTTCAATCACCTGTGTATATCTATTGGCTACACACTATAGCCTCGTAGCGACCACGACGCAATCAATTCCCTAGCCGCCGACTTGCATGGCGCATATTAGCCAGTGCCATCCAAGTCAAAGAGTATTCGTCCGCCATCTTGAGGAAAATCAGGTAGGTGAGTTGCTCCAAATAGTCGCCGTAGCCCACTCCGTCATCGCGCAGCGTATGGCAGAAGCTCCAGACCTTGGAAACGATGGGGACGGCGCTCATGCGGAGCCGCCCTTCCCTTTAATCCTCTTGGCCAAGGCCTGGCCGGCGGCCGTGCGCCTGTAGCGCTGATTCCGGCTGGTGGGCTTGTCGGGCAGGGTCATTTCGATCAGTCCGGCATCAAGGGCGGGCTTTAGATAGGCGGTGGTGAAGTAGCGGCGGCTAACGGCTTGGCCTTTCCGGAAGTCCTCCATGCGGATCGATCGGTCGGCGCCGGGAAAACTCAGAACCATCAATTCCTCGACGGTGATACGCACCTCTACGGGCTCGCGCTCCTCGTAGGAACGGTGATAGATGGCGTTCACCAGCGCCTCCTCGATGGCGCCGATGGGGAAGTTCCAGAAGCGCTCCGCCTCGGGCTTGTGCGGATGCTTGACGACGGTCTCTTTCAGGTAGTTCCGCTCGATATAGCCGATCGCCTCGCCTAGGATGAGCGACAACGGGCCGCGAAACTCCTTTTCCTCGAATCGGTCGCCGCCCGGGCCATCAGGAAACCAAACCACATCGATTTGAGTTGAAGGAAAGAAATCGTGCGGACGGTCGTTGAAAAACAGCAAACCGACATTCTTGGGAAACATCGCTTCGGGCGGCCCGCCCACGATGTTCATGCGCTGGCCGAGTTCCGCCATCGAGAGGTCCGTTGCTTCGGCGGCGAGATCGCTGCCGATGTCCCGGAGGAAATTCCGGACCAGCCGACCCGAAAGATCATTGATCGAGGCCGTCTGCCGATACCGGTCGTCAAAGGGCACGGTGGCCGCAAGACCCACCAACTCGCGCTCGTCGGCATCCCTAGCCCGAACGGTGCTGCTGTGCTTGCGGATGTAGCAGGCCCAGTCCGACCGCAGATGAGCGAGGCATCCCCAAGCGCTGCCGGGCTGCTGGCGGATTACAGTGATTCGACCGTCGGAGGCGAAAACGCGGCATTCATCGCCTGGCTCAATGCCGGCCGTTCGGCATTGGCTGGCCGACAGCGTCAAACGGCGCTTGGCGTCAACTTTAAGCACCGAGGTTCACCGGCAGCCCGCAGGAAGCATTTTCGCTCAATCGAACGAATAGGATCAAGACAACAAAACTATCGGATGGCTGTGGAATTCCAAGCCTGAAACAGCTCGAACTGCTAGACGATGCTCAAAGTCCATGCCTTTAGCGGCCTTTCGGTGGTAATGGCGGCGGCGGCGGTGGCGGTGGCGGCGGCGGCGGCGGCGGCGGCGGATTTGCTGGCCGTGGAGGATATGAGTTCCTCACAGTTTTACGCGGGGACATCTCGATTCTCCACGATGCTATAAGCGCGCATCGTCGATTTGTTATGCAATCGCTCGTCGACGCGTATCTCCATTTGCTCCGCCCTTGCAGTCGCATCCCGCATTTCCGCTTCCAGCTCCCTGACCCGCGCTAAAACGTCATCGTCGTCCAATGCGCCCCTTTCCACTTCCGTCCAAAGAAAACGCAACTCGCTTTCCAGTCTGGCGCAGTCCCGGCTAACGATCTTGAGCGTTGCAACCTTTCTCGAGTGGTCTGTCACGCTGTCATAGGCGACAGCAAAGGTAATCAATAGGGCGACAATCAATTGCGTCAATTCGGGGGCTATATCCATGAACGCGGCAAAGCTTCCAGCCGCCGCGACCAGCATGAGAATCTTCAGTATCAAGCGAATCCGTGCGTACTTGTTCCAGAGCGCGCTGTAATATTGCGTAAGTCGAGCGGCATCCAGCAAGGCCTGCCAAACCGCGTTCCGAATATGCGGCGATGCGTTCATGTTTGCGTCGATCCCGCCTGCTCTTTGTGGGGACAGTGTAGCAGACGGTCAAAAAGACAAATCAGCGCCGGGAGCTTGCGGAGCCGGGAAAAGCGCAGCATACAAAGAGCTACGCCGCCAGCGCCTCGTTCATCTCGTCGATCACGTCGTCCATCCGTTCGCCGAACAGCTTGTACATCCGGCCCATGCCGCCGTGGCTGTCGAACGGGGCCAAGTCGAGATCGCCTTGGTCGAGGTGGAAGCTCGTGGCGATATGGTCGCGGACCATGCGCAGCCATGCCATCTGCTGCTCGTTGAATTTCTCCCCGCTACCGCTATGGCGGGCCATGATCCAAGCTTGGAAGTTGCGGCGGACGGTTTCCTGATACAGCGATAGCGTTGCATCAATTCCGCAAACGCGGCGGATCAGCGCCACCAATGCCGTGAGTTCGTTGACCGGCTGACCGTTCTTATATTCGCCAAGCAAGGCGTACGCTTGCCAGACCCGCACCGGGGCCAGGCGAGGCCTGTCGCTTTTAAGCTTCTTAAGCACTTCACGGATCATGGCGTAAGTCAGTTCGCGGCGGCGGTGCGGCTGGTCGAAGAAGATGGTCAGCGCTTCGATTTCATCCCAGTTTTCCTCCAAGTATTGCCGAAAGTCCCGCGCCATCGCTTCGGCATTCTTTTGGGCATCGCCATCCCATCCGGCGCCGATCAAGGCATCCAAGCCCTCATGGTCGATGGTCTGTTCCTTGCCGCAGCGGATGGAGTCGATCAACTCGATCAGTTCGCCGGTGAAGACGCTGGCGGCCTCGCCCAGAATGAAGTGCGCCTCCTCTTCCGCGGAGCGGTGGTGTGTGGGGTCAGGGCGCGGGCGTTGGTGTCTGGAAACAGTTCCGGAATAGTACGCGCCGCTCAGGATGGAGATTGGTATTCTCTACAAGAAATCCCACAGCGTACTTTGTGCCCGGTTCCAGGTTATGGAAATGGATCGGAATCTCAATCCCCGAGAACTGACTATTGTGGAGACGCCCGGCGGACCAGAAGACGCCGTGGTGGAGAAGGTTCTCGCCTTCGCCCTGCATCCCAAAACGGAAATAGCCAGAGGTGTACCCCCTGGGGCCGGTAAGGAAATTCTTCGCATTTTCTCTGACCGTAACCGTGGCCGAATACTTTGTCGTGTCGGTCGTAAACTGGTGTGTCTCCGGGTTGTATGTCGACCCTTGGTTCTGACCCACAGTTACGGACACAAAGGGGTGATTATTCCGAGCCAATCCAGGCGGGCACAGATTCGCCTGCGCATATGTTGTCATCGGCAGGGTGAGGGCCAGTCCCAGCATCAGGGCCACCAGCAGGGTGGCCGGTGCCGTCAGGCGGCTAGAGTGTGTGGGGGGGGGGGGGGGGGGTGACCGTACGTTTCATGTTCGTTCTCCTCGAAATGAGTGACTCTATCTATAGAGCTGAACAGCATCGTAGTTGTAACGCAATTCAACTCCAAAGTCAAAGCTGGCTCTGTGGGCGAAACTTTCCTCAGGTCGTCATGGCCGACGGTGCGCGCGCCGCGGCCTTTCATCTGCTCGAAATAGTTGCGGCTTCGCACATCGCGCATGAACAGCAGGCATTCCAACGGCCTCACGTCGGTGCCGGTGGCGATCATGTCCACCGTCACGGCAATCCGCGGGTGGTAGTCGTTGCGGAATTGCGCCAGCAGGGAATCCGGGTCTTCGTTGGTTCGATAGGTGATCTTCTTGCAAAACTCGTTGCCTTCGCCAAATTGCTCGCGCACGGTCTGGATGATGTCGTCCGCATGGCTGTCGGTCTTGGCGAAAATCAGCGTTTTAGGCACTTCGAGGCGGTCCGGGAATATCTGCGGCAGATGGTCGCGGAAGGTGCGGATAATCGTGCGGATCTGATCGGGGTTGACGACATCGCGGTCCAGCTCCCGACCTTCGTAGGCGACATCAGCATCCTGAATATCCCAGCGCCTGCTGCGCGTCAGCCGCTCGCGCTTCTCGACCGGCTGATTCAGTTTCAGCTGGCCGCCATGCTTGGTGGTTTCGGTTTCGATGACGTAGATCTCGTTGGCAACATTGACGCCATCCGCGACCGCCTGCTCATGGCCGTACTCGCTCACCACGTTCTTCTTGAAGAAACCGTAGGTGCGGTTGTCCGGCGTGGCGGTCAGGCCGATGAGAAAGGCGTCGAAATACTCCAGAACTTGGCGCCATAAGTTGTAAATCGAGCGGTGGCATTCGTCGATGATGATGAAATCGAAAAATTCGGGCGGAATCTTGCCGCTATAGGCCACCGGCATCGGCTCCTTGGGCCGGACTATCAACTCCGCCGGATTGACCTCCTCGGCCCCTTCGTCTAATTCCTTGCCCTGCAAGAGCGAGTACATGCGCTGGATGGTGCTGATGCAAACCTGGCTGTCCGCGCTGACATAGAACGACTTGAGGCGCTGGACGCCGTAAAGCTCGGTGAACTTGCGGTTGTCGTCGCATGGCATATAGGCCATGAACTCCTGTTCGGCCTGCTTGCCGAGATTCCGCGTATCCACGAGAAACAGGATGCGCTGGGCATCGGCATGTTTGAGCAGCCGATAGATCGCGGTGATGGCCGCGTATGTCTTGCCCGAGCCGGTGGCCATCTGAATAAGCGCGCGCGGATGGTTCGTCTTGAAGGATTCCTCCAACCTCTCGATCGCGTTGAACTGGCATTCCCTGAGCCCCGCAGCATCCAGAGCGGGCAGCTCTTGGAGCCGTGAGCGCAATGAAGCCGACTGATGGCGCCATTCCTGGAGCGTTTCTGGCTGGGGGAAACTGAATATCTCGCGGGAGCGGGGCTTCGGATCGCGCGTATCCGTGAAGCGCGTCAACACGCCGGTGCTCTCATATACGAACGGCAAAGGCTCCTGATTGCTCAGCCACTTGAGCTTGGCGGCGGCGTAACCGCCAGATTGCGCCTCCACCTTCGTGATGTTCTGCCCCCAACTCTCCGGCTTTGCCTCGATAACCCCAACAGGCTTCCTGCCCACAAAGAGAACATAATCCGCAGGTCCTATGTCCGTCCGATACTCGCGCGCCGCAATCCCGGAGCCCGCGCCGAAATCGATCCGATCCTTCGATTGCACGTTCCAGCCTGCCTGCCGCAACATCCCGTCAATGATGTCGCGCGCACGTTCCTCGGGTGTCTGGTTGGCCTTTGGCATGCCTGCTTACGCGGTGGCGTTCCTAAAGCGGGTCAACTAGCAGCCGCAGCCTTGGTCAACAATGCAAGCCAGCTAGACTCCGCACGCATGCTGATCTGCGCTGCCTTAGCCATGATTCAACCACCTGTGTATATATATTGGCCACACACTATAGCCTCATAACCGTTGTGCTTTGCATTTCCCTCAGAGCATGGCCATAATGCCTTTGTCATACGCGTATGATTTGCAATACGCGCAAACTTTTGGAGCGAGCCATGCTAGCCGTCCGCCTGCCGGAAGACATCGAAAAACGCATCGCCGAACTGGCCTGCCGCACGGGCCGGACAAAGACCTATTACGTCAAGGAGGCGATCATGGAACAGCTTGGGAAGCTGGAAGACAAGTATCTCGCCTTGGAACGCTTGGAGAATCCCGCAAAACGATGGTCGCTGGAGGAGATGGAGCAGGGACGTGACATGGAAGGTTGAATTTGACGACCGCGCCGCAAAAGAGCTACGAAAACTGAACCCGCAGGCACAAGGGGAAATTCTGGCGTATTTGCGAGAGCGCATCGCCACAACGGAAAACCCTAGGCGATTAGGCAAGTCGCTGTCCGGGGCTCTTAAAGGCTTGTGGCGCTACCGGATTCGCGATTATCGGTTGATTTGCTCGATATCCGAACGGGAAATGAATATCGTGGTGCTGCGCGTCGGCCATCGCAGGAACATCTATGCCTGATCGCATCTGCGGCGAGCCCCGCTTGGGGCAGGCCGGAGCGCTATATTCGCTCGGCGGCTTGCTTTGAGCGTTTGAGGTCGAGCGCGCGCTGGTAGGCGGCGCGGCGGGACGCGCCGGTGAGCGCGGCGGCAAGGCGGGCCGCCTGCCGGGTGGGCAGCTCGTCGAGCAGCACCTTGAGGGCCGAATCCAAGGCAGCGGCATCCTCGCTCCCGCGCGCTTCGTCCGCGCCGCTCACCACCAGCGTGAACTCGCCCTTGGCGACGATGGCGCCTGATTGCGCCTCGCGGCACAACTCATCAAGCGTGCCGCCATGCACGCTTTCGTGGAGCTTGGTGAGCTCGCGAACAAGCACGGCTTCGCGTTCGCCGCCGAATACGGCGCGCATATTCTCAAGCGCGGCGCCGATCCGATGGACGGCTTCATAAAAAACCAGCGTTTCCGTAACCTGCTTGAGCGGCTCCAAGCGCGCAAGCCGGGCGGCGCGGCGCGCAGGCAGAAATCCCTCGAAACGGAACCGGTCGGCAGGTAAGCCGGCCACCGACAGCGCGGCGACAGCGGCGCAAGGCCCCGGCAGCGGGGTCACGCGGATTCCCGCATTCCTAGCCTCGCGCGCCAGCCGCATGCCGGGATCGCTGATTCCGGGCGTGCCGGCATCGCATAAAAGCATCAAGTCCTCGCCCGCGAGCATTCCGCGCAATAGCGCCGCGATGCGCGAGCGCTCGTTGTGCGCGTGCAGGGAAACCAGGCGGGCCCGGGCATCGACGCTTTCCAGCAGCTTCGCGGCGCGGCGGGTGTCCTCCGCGGCCACCTTGCCAGCGCGCCGCAGCGCGGATTGAAGCCGCGTGCTAATATCGTCCAAGTTGCCAATCGGAGTGGCGGCGACGATCAAGGCCCCCGCTCTTTCCGGCGCCTTATTTTCCGCCTCGTGCCCAACCGCCATATGACCACCTCCTTGCCCGCGCAGACTCCCGCCGGCAGGCGTTCAGCTCAGCGGGCGCTTATGCCTCGCGCCTGCATCGCGATGCTCGCAAGTCTGGCGATCCTCGCGCTGGCGGCCTGCGCAGGCGCCGACCGCTTGGGAGCATCCGGCGAAGCGGGGTCGCTGGCTGCCCGCGAACAACAAGCGCTGGAGCTTTCCCGGAGCGGAGACCACGACGCCGCACGCCAAGTGTACCTGTCGATGGCCCGCCGTTCAGCAAACGCCGAACGGGTCCGCTATCGGATCCTCGCGGCCCGGGAAGCAGGCTTGGATGGCCGCCACCGGCGGGCGCTGGACGAATTGCTCGCCATCGAGCCGCCGCCGCGATGGCTGGGCCTCTGGTCGCTGGCGGCAGCCGGCAGCGAGCGCGTTCTTGAAGGCGCCCAGGCAGCCTATGAACGGCTGGCGCACATCGATCCGCAGAGTTTCCCGAACCTAGCCGGCGATCTGGTCCGCGCCCGGTCCGAACTGCTCTTCGCCCTGCGGAGGCCGGCCGAGGCGCTGGGCGAACTGACGCGGCTGGGCGCGGATTTCTCCGAGGGGCACGAAAGCACAGCGGAATTCACCTGGTCGCTGCTGCGCGAGCACAGGACGCAGCTGACAACACAGGGAGTGACCGGCGCTCCGCTGGGCTGGATTGAGCTCGCGCTGTTGGCGGAACAGCTCGCCGGGGACCCCACGGAGGCGGGAGCGGCGCTGAACGGCTGGAGGCGGAATTTTCCCGATCATCCGGCCGGCTCGCTGCTGGAGAGCGCAGTGAGGCCGGAAATCTGCTCAGGCCTCAAGCCGCCAGGTCGCCTGGCGATGCTGCTCCCAGGTTCGCAGCCTTATCGCGCCGCCCTGAAATCGCTTCGGGATGGATTTCTCGCGGCGCGCTATGCTTTGATGTCATCCTGCGGGGCGCCTGAAATCGCTTTCTACGAGATCGGCGACAGCAGCCAGGCGGCGCAGCAGTGGACCCGCGCGGCAGCGGAGGGCGCGGATTTCATCGTGGGGCCGCTGCTTCCTGAATCGGTCGAAAACGCCGCCCAGGTGGCGGGCGGATTGCCTACCTTGGCGCTAAACCGTCTGCGCGGCCAGGCGCCGCCCGCCAATTTCGAGGAGTTTGCGCTCGCTCCGGAGCACGAAGCGCGCCAGGCGGCGCAGCAGGCGCTTGAGCGGGGCTTGCTCCGGGCGCTGGCCCTTTATCCGCGGGATGCCTGGGGCCAGCGAATCTACCGCAGCTTTCTGGAGGAGTACCAAGCCGGAGGCGGGCGGCTCATTGCCCGCGAGCAATACAGCCTGTCCGCCGTGGACTACTCCGAACCGATCGGACGCCTGCTCAAGATCAGCGCCAGCAACCGGCGCGCCCGCGAGCTAGGCGCCAAACTAGGGAGAAACCTGAGCTTTCAGCCTCGGCGGCGCCAGGATGCCGACCTGATCTTTCTGGCGGCCCGCGCGGCGCGGGGCCAGTTGCTCGTTCCGCAACTGCGCTACAACTATTCCGGGGATCTGCCGGTATTCGCGCTCCAGAGCACCTTTGATCCGGACCACGCCGACAATCGCGACCTCGACGGCGTGGAGATGCCGGCCTTGCCGGCGCTGACGCAGCAGCATGTGCAGCTTTCGCACGGCCAGTTGAGCGACGCGGCGCTTGCCGGACCGGACTTCAATGTGTCCCTTTTTGCGATGGGATACGACAGCTTCAAGCTGGCGCTGGCCTTGCATGGCGGCTCCGAAGCGCTGAAAGGCGGCATTCGGGGCCTCACCGGAACTATTTTCCGCTCGTCGGGCGGGAGCTTGGAAAGGAAACTGGCATGGACGCGAATAGAAAACGGAAAACTGACCGCCACCGGAAACTAGCGCCGCGCACGGGGCCGGAAGCCGAACTTCAGGCGCGGCGATACCTGGAGGCGCGGGGCCTAGAGTTCGTGGCCGCCAACTACCGCTGCCGCTACGGCGAACTGGACCTCGTGATGCGCGAGGGCGCCTGCTTGGTGTTCGTGGAAGTGCGGATGCGCCGCAGCGCCCGCTCAGGGCTTCCCGAAGCCACGCTGACCGCGCGCAAGAAGCGCCGCTTGGCCCGCGCTGCGAAATGCTTCATTGGCGAGAACCGTCGTTTCGGCGGTATGATGTTCCGCTTCGACATGGTGGGCATACTCACCGGCGGCCCCCGGGCGGGAACCCGCTGGATTCGCAACGCCCTTGCATTTGATGGACGCTGACACGGCACTGGTCAAATCCGAATTCGCCGAAAGCCTGGAGGCCAACAGAAAGGCGGCGCGCGTTCTGGCCGGCCCGGTTGCCGAGGCGGCCCGGCTGATTGCCGCCAGCCTCAAAGCCGGCGGCAAGGTTTTAAGCTGCGGCAACGGCGGCTCCGCCGCGGATGCCCAGCACTTTGCCTCCGAGTTGCTGAACCGCTTTGAAACCGAGCGCGCCAGCCTCGCGGCCTTGGCGCTCACCACCGACTCCTCCACGCTCACCTCGATTGCCAACGACCGGGATTACCGCGAGGTGTTCTCAAGGCAGGTAAGCGGACTGGGCAGGCCGGGCGATATCCTTCTGGCCATCAGCACCTCCGGCGCGTCGCCTAACGTGGCCGCTGCCGTGGACGCGGCGCACCGCGTCGGCCTGCGCGTCGTTGCGCTCACCGGCCGCGATGGCGGGCAGGTTTCAGAAGCGCTTGATGAAAACGATGTGGAGTTGCGGGTTCCGCACGCCCGGACCGCGCGGATTCAGGAGATGCACCTGCTCGCCATCCATTGCCTATGCAGGCTGCTCGACGATGCCTGCGGCAACGAAGTCCCTACTTGACCACGCGCAACTTCGGCACGCCTTGCGGGCGGCGAGGCGGCGAGGCGCTGCCGGACTCGGCCTGCCCGAACGAAGCGCCCAGCTCGTCGGTGAGAACAACGCCCTGGCCGGTTTCCCGAGAAAAAATGCAAAGCACGGCATCCACGGGCATCGACACGGGCCGCGCCACGCCTCCGAAACGCGCCTCGAAGCGGAGGGTTTCGCGACCGATCTCGAGGTTGCGGGTTGCCTGTCCGCTGATATTGAGGACGAGGCGCCCGTCCTTGGCGCGATCGGCGGGCACCCGCACATCCTCGCCGTCGGCCTGCACCACAATCTGCGGGGTGTCGCCGCGATCGGTGATCCATTCATGCACGGCGCGCAGCAGGTAGGGCCGCAACGAGAGGTTTTCGGATTTCATCGCAACCGGGGCCGGGCGGGCGGTTTTTGAAATCGCGCTTCAGGGGGCCGGCGGGCGCATGTCGCGCTCCAGTTCGGACAGGCCTTCAGTAAACGCGGGGCGGGCGAAAACGCGCCGCATGTAGCCGCACAGGGCATCGGCGCGCGGGCCGGGGTCGATGCCGTAGCTGGCCAGCCGCCATAAAAGCGGCGCTAGGCTGCAATCCACCAGGGAAAACTCTTCTCCCAGAAAAAAGGGGCTGGACTCAACCGCTTCGGAAATCTCTATCGTGGCCTCGCGGAGCTGCCGCTTCTCGCTCTCCCCGCCTCCGGACTCGATCTTTTCGGCAAGGCCGTAGAGATCGTGCTCAATGCGGTGAAGCGCCAAGCGGAAATGCGCCCGACGCTTGGGATCGACCGGCATCAGCGGCGGCTGCGGAAAGCGCTCATCTAAGTAATTGATGATGATGCGGGAGTTGTAAACCGCCAGTTCGCGGTCCACCAAGGTGGGCAGGGTATTGTAGGGATTCAGCAGTTGAATGTCGGGCGGCAGGCTGCCGTCACGCACCTGAACGATCCGCACGCCGATATTCTTCTCTGCAACCACGACTCGAACCCGGTGACTGTGTAGATTGGTTGGACTGGAGTACAGGATCATAGGGGTGGATTATACGCGCCGGATTCCGGCGCCAAGGCCGCCGGACGCAAGCAATTTATCCGCGCAGCAGGGCTTCCCCGTCCTTGTTCAGCCGCCGCCATTCATCAGGCGTGTGGGCGCGAATCGACAGGGCATGGATCTCCACGCCCATGCGCGTTCCCAGCGCTTCGTACACCAGGCGATGACGGCCCAGCGGGGGCAGCCCCTCGAAGGCGGGACTGACCACTGTGGCATCGAAGTGCGTGTTATCCTCGCTTTCGACAGAAACTTCGCAGCCGGGCAGGTGCGCCGAAATCAGTGCGGAAATATCCCCCGGTGTCATCATCAGAATTTTATCTGCAATCTAAGGGCGGCGGCGGCGGGCATCGCCGCGCGGTCCGCCGCCGCCGCTTGTGAGCGTTCTTTACCTGTGGCTGCCGGTCGGCGCAGCCGGCATGGCACTGCTGGCGTTCGGAGCGAAAGTGTTTATCGACGGTGCCGCCGACGGAGCGCGCCGCCTTGATATTTCGCCAATGCTGGTGGGCTTGTTCCTAGCCGGTTTCGCCACTTCTCTGCCTGAAGCTGTGGTGGCGGCGGTGGCGGCGTGGCGCGGCAGCGTGGAACTGGCGCTGGGCAACGCGGTGGGCTCGAATATCGCCAATATCGGCTTGGTGCTGGGCGCCGGCGTGCTATTCATGGGCCTCAAGCCCGGCCGGACGCCGGCGAAGGTGGAGCTAGGGGCCATGGCGGGGGTCACGCTGCTGGCCTGCGCATTGATCCTCAACGGCGATCTTTCGCGCACGGACGCGCTGGCGCTGCTGGCGGCGCTGCCGGCGGTCAGCTGGCTGCTGATCCGAAAGGCCGGCGCGAACCCAATGGTCCCGCGATCCGGGGCGGCCCAGCGCAGCATGGCGCGGAATGCGATCTACGTGGCGGCCGGTCTGGCATTCTTGCTGGGGGGCGCGGAAGCGCTGGTGCGGGCCGCGCAGGAAGTGGCACGCATCGCCGGGGTGAGCGAACTGGTGATCGGCGCCACGGTCGTGGCCATCGGCACCAGTTTGCCGGAGCTGGCGATTACTGTGGCCGGGGCAATCAAGCGCGAATCGGAAATCGCCTTGGGCAATGTGATCGGCTCCAATATCTTCAATCTGCTCGTTGTGATCGGCGTGGCCGGCATGATCGCTCCTTCGGGCTTTTCGAGTCAGTTGCCAGCCCTCCACGTTCCGATGCTGCTGGGATTCACGTTGTGGTTCCTGCTGCTAGCGGCGATCTGCCGGCGGCGGGGCGGGCTCGGCCGTGCTTGGAGCGCCAGCCTCCTGCTTCCCTTCGCAGGCTACGTGGCCCTGATCGCCCTGGCCGCCTGACCTCCCGCATGCCGGATGCTTCGGGGCCGCCTCTTTGCGCGTTCCCCTCTCGCGGGAGCAGGAAGCAAGCAGTGGGCGGATCGAAGCGACCCCGGGAGGGGAACGCGCAAACAGGCGGCATCAAGGCGCGGGGGCCGACTATTGGAAGTCTTGGCGGATTATCATGGTTTCTTATGTCGGATAAGGTGTCATTTGTGGAGGAGGCACGCCGGGTTCTGAGAATGGAAGCCGGCGCTGTGGCAGCTCTCGAGAAGCGCTTGGACAGCGGCTTCAGCAAGGCCTGCCGCCTTTGCCTAGCCACCGAGGGCCGCATTGTTGTGACCGGAATGGGCAAATCCGGCCATATCGCAGGCAAGATCGCGGCCACGCTGGCCAGCACCGGAACGCCCGCCTTCTTCATGCACCCCGGAGAAGCCGGACACGGCGACCTCGGCATGATCACATCCGATGACATTATCATTGCGCTGTCCAATTCCGGCGAAACCGACGAGATCGTGCGCTTGCTGCCGATACTCAAACGCGCCGGCGCCGCGTTGATTGCGATGACCGGCCAGAAAGGCTCCACCCTGGCGCGGCAGGCGGCGGCGGTGCTCGATACCCATGTGGAGGAAGAGGCCTGCCCGCTTAACCTGGCGCCCACCTCCAGCACCACGGCCACGCTGGCGCTGGGAGACGCCCTCGCGGTGGCCCTGCTCAAGGCGCGCGGATTGACGCCGGAGGAGTTCGCCCGCACCCATCCGGGCGGGCGGCTGGGCCGCCGTTTGCTGGTCAGCGTTGCGGACGTGATGCGGACCGGTTCGGAGATCCCCCGGGTTGGCCCCGAGGCGAGTCTGGCCGAGGGGCTTTTGGAAATGAGCCGCAAGGGTCTGGGAATGACCGCGATCACCGACCAGGCCGGACGGCCCCTCGGCGTATTCACTGATGGCGACCTGAGGCGGGCAATGGACCGCGAAGTGGACCTCAAGGCAACGCGCATGGCCGAAGTAATGACCCGGGGAGGCTGGACGGTAACCCCCGGAATGCTGGCGTCGGCTGCGGTCGCCGAAATGAACAAGCGCAGGATCACTGCGCTGCTGGTTGTGTCCGACGGGCGCCTTGCGGGCGCCTTCAATATCCATGACCTGATGCGCGCCGGCGTGGTGTGATGAGCGCGCCAAACGATTTGCGGGCGCGGGCGGCGGGGATACGGCTGCTGGCTTTGGACGCCGACGGGGTGCTGACCGATGGGCGGATCTATATCGCGGATGCGAGCGGCAGGGAATGGGCCATGGGATTCTCCGTGAAGGACGGCTACGGCATCCGGCGCGCGCTCAGGGCGGGCCTGGAGATCGGCGTTATTTCCGGGCGGGACAGTTACGGACTGCGGCTGCGGCTGGGAGAGCTGGGCATCCGGCGCGCGGCGCTGCGCTGCAAGGACAAGCGCCAGGCGCTTTCGCAAATGCTTGAAGAATTGCGGATCAAGCCCCGCGCGGCGGCCTTTGTTGGCGACGACGCGCCGGATCTGCCGGCAATGCGCCTGGCCGGGCTGGCAATAGCGGTTGCCGATGCCCATCCCGAAGCCCGCGCCGAAGCGCATTGGGTCACATCCTGCCGCGGCGGCCGCGGGGCCGTGCGGGAAGTATGCGATTTTCTTCTGGCGGCGCGGGAGTGATCCGCAAGCGACGGCTTTTCCCGGCCCTGCTGGTGGCTGGCCTCGCAGCATCCAGCCTGCTGTTGGGCTATCGCGGCGGCAACGGCGGGGCCGCGCCGCAACTGGAGTTGTCCGGCAACTATTTCTTCCGCAACGCGCATGTGGCGCTGACCGGCGGCGACGGCCTCGAGTCGATGCGAATCGAGGCCGGCAGCGCAAGACGGGGCCTTGAGGATTCCGCGCTTAGGCTTGAGGATGTTTCGATTCGCTGCGGAAACCCGCCCACCCTGTCGCTGCTGGCCGATTCGGCGCTGCTCCCAAACAAGAGCGCGGACCTTTCGGCGCAAGGCAATCTGCGCCTTGCATTCGGGCCTTCCGGCGCTTGGATGGCGAAGGCCGAGCAGGCCCGGATGCAAACAAACGGGACCCGAGTGACGCTTACCGGGCAAGTCAGCTTCAGCCGCGCCGGCGGACCCGGCGACTCGCCGTCGATCAGCGGCGAGCATCTGGTCCTGGATGCCGAAGACATGACGGCGCGCACTGACCGGCCGGTGCGCGTACGGATCGGCGATGTGGTTTTCGAGGCCAATGGCCTCAATGCCCAGGTTGCTGCCGAAACCATTACACTTGATTCCGATGTCCAAGCCACCATCAATCCCTAGCAAGTCCCGGCCGGCTCTTCTTCTGGCCGCGTTTCTCGCCGCCATTCAGGCAGGCGCGCAGGAGCAACCTTCCGCTGAGGCGTCAACCGACCTGGATATCAAGACCGAATGGTCCCGCTACGACGGCGCCCTGGGACGCTTGGTTTCAACCGGCGTAACGATACGCCAAGGCGACTTTGAGATCACGGCGGACCGGGCCGAAACCGCATCGCTGGACTTCAGAAACACCACTTGGCTGTTCTCGGGCAATATCCGTTTTCGGGCCGGCACGGCCACGCTCAATTGCGACGAGGCGGAACTCAAGTTCGAGAGCGGGCTCACCAGCGCGGTGATCAGCGGCAATCCGGTCACGATGCTCAACGAAGGAACGCGCGTCGTGAGAGGCAGCGCCCGGAGGGTGGAGTACCAGGCGCAGTCGGGGCTGGTCCGCTTCATGGGCGGCGCCGCGCTTGACACCGGCGAGAGCCGGGTGAACGGCGAATCCATCACCTTCGACCTGAACGCCGAAACCGTAACCGTGGCGCCGGGCGAAGGAGAGCCGGTGCAGTTCCTGTTCGAGTTCCTTTCGCCGCCGGATGGCTCCTAGCCCGCAGCTGAAGCCTCTCCGCGCCTCCTTCTTCCGGGAGTATCGGAGGCAGGATGCCGGAGCAAGCCCCATGGACGGGTTCATGCGTCTCCCGGAAGAAGGAGGCGCGGAGAGGCGAGGACTAGGCAAAATCCTCCGCGCGCCGTTGGTGCAATATGCGCGCTAGCCTTAAAGCCGAGCGAATTTCCAAGCGCTTCGGGCAGCGCCAGGCCGTGAGGGAAGCCTCCTTCGTGGTCCGGACCGGCGAAGTGGTGGGTCTGCTAGGCCCCAACGGCGCAGGCAAAACCACTGCGTTCTACATGGTGGCCGGTCTGTTGAGCTGCGACGCAGGCGCCATTTCGCTGGACGGCGAGGACCTGACCCATCTGCCCGTGCATCGCCGCGCAATGCTCGGGCTGGGCTACCTGCCGCAGGAGCCGTCGGTTTTCCGCAAGCTCTCGGTGGAGCAAAACATTCTCGCCATTCTTGAATTGCGCAGCGAGCTCGGCCGCAGCGAGCGCAGGGGAGAACTGCACCGGCTGCTGGACGAGTTTCAATTGCACAAGGTGCGAAAATCGCCGGGAGCGAGCCTTTCGGGCGGCGAACGGCGCCGGGTGGAAATTGCCCGCACCTTGGCGCGAACGCCTCGCTACCTGCTGCTCGATGAGCCGTTCGCCGGGATCGACCCCATTTCGGTGACTGAAATTCAGGGCATTATCGGCAGTCTGTCGCAACGCGGCATCGGCGTGCTCATTACCGACCACAACGTGCGCGAAACGCTGGGCATATGCAACCGGGGGTACATCCTGCATGAGGGCGCCGTGATCGCGGCCGGAGAGCCGAAGGAATTGCTGGCGAACCCGGAGGTGCGGTCGGTGTACCTCGGAGAGTCGTTCCGCCTATAGCTGCGCAGCAGGTCCCGCGCCGCAGCAACGCTTGTATTTCTTGCCGGAACCGCAGGGACAGGGATCGTTGCGGCCGACGCGCGGGGCAGCGCGCCGATAGGTCTGGACCGGCGGCGGCGCTGCCGCGCGCAGCGTCCGGCGCCCCCTGGCAGCGTCGGCGGAGGGCGGCTTGTGAGCAGCCTCCGAGCCGGGGGCTGGCAAGGCCGGCGCCGCCTCATGCTGCAAACGCAGCGCGCGCTGCGGAGCAGAGGGCTGCTCGACCGGCTGCGCCGCTTCCGAAAACTGCGCCCTGCTCAGCATCACGGTGACCTGCCTGGCGACCATGCCCAGCATTTCCGTGAACATCTCGAAGGCTTCGCGCTTGTATTCCTGCTTGGGATTGCGCTGCGCATAGCCCCGCAGATGGATTCCCTGGCGCAGGTAGTCCATCGCGGCCAGATGCTCCTTCCAGTGATGATCGAGCTGCTGCAGCAGCACAACGCGCTCGATATGGCGCATGGCTTGGGGCTCAACCGCAGCCGTCTTGGTCCTGTAGCGCAGCTCAAGCTCCTCGATAATGCGTCCTGCCACGGCTTGCGGATCCATTTCGCTGTTGACCTCAAGCCACTCCGCCACCGGCGCCTGGGCGCCCAATTCCAGATTCAGGGCCTTCTCAAGAGCCGCCGGGTCCCAGTCCTGGTCGGCGGCGTCTTCAGGCATGTGCTGGCTAACGAGATCCAGAACCGTCTCGCGGCGCATGTTCTCCACGATTTCGCCCACGTCGCCGCTGCCCAGCAACTCGTTGCGCTGCTCGTACACCACCCGGCGCTGGTCGTTGGCCACATCGTCGTACTCCAGCAACTGCTTGCGGACATCGAAGTTATGCGCCTCCACCTTGCGCTGCGCGCGCTCGATTTGCCGCGTCAGCAGCTTGCTCTCAATGGCCTCGCCTGCGCGCATGCCAACGGACGACAGCATGCCCTGGGTGCGCTTGGGATCGCCGAATATCCGCATCAGGCTGTCCTCCAGCGAGATGTGGAAGCGCGAGGCGCCGGGGTCGCCCTGCCGGCCCGAACGCCCGCGAAGCTGGTTGTCGATGCGCCTGGACTCATGCCGCTCCGTGCCCACGATGCGCAAGCCGCCGGCCTCGAGAACTTGCCGGTTGCGCTGCTTCCAATCTTCGCCCAAGGCATCCTTCTCGGCTGGCGGCGCGTCTTCGCCCAAGGCCTTCAGCTCGGCCTCCAAGTTGCCGCCCAGCACGATATCCGTGCCCCGGCCGGCCATGTTGGTGGCAATGGTGACCACGCCGGGACGACCGGCCTCGGCAATGATTTGCGCTTCTCGGGCATGCTGCTTGGCGTTGAGCACCTGGTGCGGAATGCGCAGTTCCCTGAGCTTGCCGGACAGCAGCTCGGAGGTTTCGATGGAAGCGGTGCCCACCAGCACCGGCTGGCCGCGCTCCCGGCTTTCCTTGATATCCTCGGCCACCGCATTGAACTTGTCGGCCGAGGTCAGGAACACCAAATCGGGCTCGTCGTTGCGAATCATCTTCTCGTGGGTGGGAACCACCACCACCTCAAGCCCGTAGATCTGCTGGAACTCGTAAGCTTCCGTGTCGGCGGTGCCGGTCATGCCCGCCAGCTTTTCGTACATGCGGAAGTAGTTTTGGAAGGTGATCGAGGCCACGGTGCGGTTTTCCTTGCGCACGGCAACCTTCTCCTTAGCCTCCACCGCCTGGTGCAGCCCGTCCGACCAGCGCCGCCCCGGCATGGTGCGCCCGGTGAACTCGTCCACGATGACCACTTCCCCGTCGCGCACGATGTAATCCACATCCCGCTTGAACAAATAACGGGCCCTCAAGGCGGCGGTCATGTGATGCATCAGGCGGACATTGGAGGCGTCGTAGAGGCTGGCGCCGGCCTGAATCAATCCGGCCTGGGCCAGCAGTTGCTCCACATGCTCGTGGCCCTCATCCGTGAGATAGGCCTGGCGGGCCTTTTCGTCCAGCGTGAAATCCCCGGGGGCATCCTCCTGCTCCTGCTTGCGCAGGCGCGGCGCCACTTGGTCCATCCGGCGGTACAGATCGGTGCTTTCCTCCGCCGGCCCGGAAATAATCAAAGGCGTTCGCGCCTCGTCGATCAGGATCGAGTCAACCTCGTCAACAATCGCAAACGCAAGGCCGCGCTGCGCCTGATCTTCCGCCCGCAGGGCCAGGTTGTCGCGCAGATAGTCGAAGCCGAACTCGTTATTGGTGCCGTAGCAGACATCGCTGAGGTAAGCCTCGCGCTTATTCTGGGCGGACTGCTGGCTTTGCACCACCCCCACCTTGCAGCCGAGGAAACGGTAAACCGGCCCCATCCAGTCGGCATCGCGCTGCGCGAGATAGTCGTTCACCGTCACGATATGAACGCTCCCGCCGAAAAGGGAATTAAGGAAGGCCGGAAGCGTCGCAACCAGCGTCTTGCCTTCGCCGGTGCGCATTTCGGCGATCTTGCCCTGATGAAGCGCGATGCCGCCCATCAGTTGAACGTCGAAATGCCGCATGCCCAAGGTCCGCACGCTGGCTTCCCGGACCAGCGCGAAAGCCTCCGGCAGCAAGTCATCCAGCGCTTCTCCCCCGGCGGCGCGGCGGCGCAGAACCGAGGCGCGCTCGCCAAGATCGGCATCCGACGCCTTGCCAAGCTCAGGCTCCAAGGCGTTGATCCGCCGCGCGATCTTCTCGTAGCCTGCCAGCAGCCGCTGATTGCGGCTGCCTATGATCCTTTTCAGGGGATTCACGGGCTTACCCCTGTTGGCTGTGCATTATCCGGGCGCTTTGCTCAGAAATTCAATCGGATTTACGGAAGCGCCATTGCGCAGAACTTCAAAATGCAGGCTGCTGCCGGTCACGCGGCCGGTCCGCCCGATGCGCGCGATTTCCTGGCCGCGCTGAACATAATCGCCCACCGCCACAAGATTCAGCGAATTATGGGCATAGCGGGTCACGTAGCCTCCGGCATGGCTGACTTCCACCAGTTGCCCAAAGGAGCTTCTGCGGCCCGCCCAAGTGACGACGCCGGGCGCAACGGCATAGATGGGATCGCCCGTGTCGCCGTCGATATCGATTCCATCATGCCACTGGCGCCTGCCCGTGAACGGATCCTTGCGGAAGCCGCGATGCGAGGTGATGCGGCGCGATTCCACCGGCCAGCCGGAAGGCGAAAACATCGCTTGGGTCCCTTCCGCCGTGAGCGCATCCGAAAGGCCGCGCAATTGCTCGAATCGATGGTTCATTCGGGCGCTGAGGAAGTTGAGTTCGGCGATCAGATCAATACCCCCCTGATCCGCGGGAATGCCGAAGGCGGCAGGGAGTTCGGCGATTTCGGCGGAGGAGGCCGTCGTGAATGAAGCCTCGCTGCTCATTTCCCGCAGGGAAACCTGCCAGGTTTCCATTTGCGTCAGGACCGATTTCATTTCCTCGATCTGGGCCGCCATCACAGCGAGCCGCTGCTCCGCGTTGACGCGGGCGCGCTCGAATTCCTCGTCCTGAGCCACCATAGCGGTTTTGAGCTTGCCGAGGCGCTCAATGGCCGAGGGCAGCGCCCGCTCCTGCGTCATGCCGCCGATGACGAAGCAGGCCACCGAGCAGGCAAGCAGCGCCATCGCCCAGAGGACGTTGGGATTTTTCAGCAGTGTTCGGATGCTCAGTTTCATGGCAAGATCGGGCAGCAGAATTTTACGGGATTCCCGCAATGGCAGGACCACGCCGGAAAAGCCGCCCCGAGCCGGTCGCAGCCTCGCTGGCCGACCTGACCGCCCGGGCGCGGGACCAGATTGCGCTAGCCGAGCAGCTGCGCGGCGCTCTGCGCCCCGGCCTGCACGACGGTTTTGCCGGCAGCGACTTGGATGCCGACGGCACGCTTACGGTGTTCGCGGCGGCGCCGGAATGGGCCGCCCGACTGCGGTTCGAGACCGCCCATCTGGAAGAAACGGCCGCAAACGCGGGTTGGCCGGTGAAACAGATTCGCATAAAGCTAGCCTTGCAAGGCGGGTGAGCCTTCCGCCGGGACAGGATGGACGGGGGCCATGCGGCCGGCGGGCATGGCGGCGACTTCCTCCCAGGCGGAAGACCGGCTCATGAGTTCCTGAATCAGGCGGGCGTTGAGGGCATGCCCGGAGCCGAAGCAGTCAAACCGACCGATCAACGGCCGGCCCAGGAGATACAGGTCGCCCACCGCGTCCAGCAACTTGTGGCGGATGGGTTCGTTCGAATAGCGCAAGCCGCCCTCGTTCATGGAGCGGTAGTTGTCGAACACCACGGCGTTGCCTAGGTTTCCGCCAAGCGCCAAGCCATGCTTGCGCATGGCGGCCACCTCGTTGAGGAAGCCGAAGGTGCGGGCGCGGCTGATTTGCTCAATGTAGGCGGTGCTGGAAAATTCGAGGCTGTGGGCCAGCCCGCCCCGGGCAAAAGCGGGGTGCGTGAAGTCGCCTTGGTAATGCAGGCTGAAGCCTTCTCCGGGGAGCAGCGCCGCCCAGTGGCGGCCCTGCTCCACACGCACTTCCTCCAGCACCCGCACATAGCGCCGGGGCGATTCCTGTTGCTCGAAACCGGCCTCTTCAATCAGCAAAACGAAAGCCGATGCGCTGCCGTCCAGCGCCGGCACTTCGGGCCCTTCCAGATCGATCCAAGCATTATCGACGCGCATTCCTGCGAGCGCGGACAGCAGATGCTCAACGGTGGCGGCTTTCGCCTTGCCGCGCCCCAGCGTGGTGCCCCTTAGCGTATCGACAATGAAATCGTAACGGGCGGGAATCTCGCTTGCGCCTTCCAGATCGACACGCCGGAACGCGACCCCGGTGTTCGGCGCCGCAGGGCGCAGGGTCAGGCGGGCGCGGCGACCACTGTGCAAGCCGATGCCGGACACGGAAACCGTGCCGCGCAGGGTGCGCTGCCGCTCCGCCGCAGTTTCGCAGAAATTGCTCATAAGCTGCCGAATTATCGACATTTTTACAAAAAAATCAAGCACTGTACGGGTTCACGACATACGGGGTTTTCGCGCATGGGATTCTCCGCCAGGTGGCTCCATGGGCATGCCGCCCGACGCGAGCCTCCCTGCGCGCTTATTCTCGCTGCGCTGTATGCGCGGCGAAGCCTGCGCCTTCGCTTGCCCTCGTCCTTTCTCCGCCCCTTTCCCGCAGGAGACGCATGACTACTTGAAGCTTGACCTGCATAGGTCAAGAACCCGTCCTCCTTCTTCCCGCGAGTTGCTGTTGGCATCCCTGCCGCGCGGCGCTGCCGGAATCACGTCCGGGGCCGGCCTCCTGCCGGCCCGCTCGCATCCGGCAAAGACATGCTTTGCCTCGCTGCGCCGCGCGCATCGACCGATGCTCGCCCTGCCTTCGACACTCCTGCGGGAAAGGGGCGGAGAAAGGGCTTTGGCTGGCGCGCCTTGGTGCAATATGCGGGCTAGAAGCCCAGGCGGGCCTCGAGCAAGATGCCGTGCTCGTCGTTGGCGGCGGCGGCGGTCCGGCGCGTCAGCTTGAGGGCCATGCCGAGGCCCGGGGCGGCGCCGTCCGCGCCCAAGGGCTCCATGCGCCAGCCCAGCGTTTGCATGCTGCCCCCGGCCTGCGCGCCGTGCAGCAGGAAGGGCGCGGCAAGGAAGCGGCCGCCGGGCAGCGCCAGGCCCCAGCCGAGCTCGGCCTCGAGTCCGCCCGCGCCCGGCTCCGCCCCG
Source organism: Gammaproteobacteria bacterium (assembly GCA_965213995.1). Taxonomy (GTDB): domain Bacteria; phylum Pseudomonadota; class Gammaproteobacteria; order Steroidobacterales; family Foliamicaceae; genus Foliamicus. The sequence goes on from OZ243929.1 coordinate 863,312, forward strand.
AATTGGCCCATGCGGCGCATGGCGAACAATTGGTCCAGGCCGCTGGCCGTGGTGATGCCCCAGCGCCGGCGCAGCGAAGCCGACGGGCCGAGCCCGTCCGGCCCGCAGTCCCAGGAGAGGTGGGCGGAGGCTCCCGTCCGGCTGAAGCCGCCGTCCTCGTGCGCGACCAGATGGCGCCCCTCCAGCTCGAAGGACAGGCCGCCGGGCAGCGCCGTCCAGGAGAGCCCCGCGGAAACCTCGGCCCCCAGGCCCTCCTCGGCGCCGCCGCCGTCCAGCCGCGCGCCGCCCTCCAGCCGCGCCGAGAACCGCCCGCCGTCCGCCAGCTCGCGGCTCCACGAGGCCTCGACCGCCGCGCGGACGCGGCTGGTCCTGGATTTGGCCTCCGGCAGCCCGGCCGCCGCGGCGGCGGCGGAGCGCACCGCCATGGCGTCGGAAACCAGCGACAGGCTCAAGCCGTCGCCCAAGTCCATCAGCTCGCCGCGCAGGCCCGCCGCGCCCATCCGCATGTCGATGCCGGCCTCGACCGCAGCGCCGCCCTCCGGCATCAGCTTCATGTCGCCGCTGCCGGCGCTGAACGCGCCCCAAGCGGAGAAGCGCCCGGCATCCATGCTCGCGTACGGCGTCAGCGCGGTCATGGACGACTCCATCGAGCCGCCGCCGGCGTCGTCGGAGTAGTCGCCGTCGCCGCGGCTGTGGGAGGCGCTGATGCCGAACAGCCAGAGGCCGGACGACCAGTCCGCCCCGGCCTGCCCGGTGGCCACGTCGCCGTCGACCGCCGCGCCGCCGGCCGCGCGCCCCTCGAAGGAGGCCAGGGAGCCGCGGCCCCACAGGCCCCAGGACGATCCGCCCGCCGCCCTCCCGCCCGCGCTGAACGACGAGCCCGCCAGCGCGGCGCGCAGCAGGCCGCCGGACGGGCGCTCCCCGCGGGCGCCGGCGCCGGCCGCCGGGGAGGGCGGGCCCGCCAAGGGCGCGCCGGCGCCTCCCGGATAGCCGCCGGCCCCGGAAGCCGGGAAGGGCCGGGCGACGGACGGGCCGCGGGGGCCCGCTCCGCCGCCCGGAGGCGCGGAAGCGGGGCCGCCGCCCGGAGGCCCGCCGGCGAGGACGCCGTAGGCGCCCAGGCCGCGGCCGGCGAGCGCGGCCTCGAAGCCCGCGCCGCCGTCCCCGTTCCCGGCATCCTCCGGCCGCCTCGCGGCCCGGCCGCGCAGCGAGGCCACCCGGCCGCCGACGCCCTCGAGGATCTGCTCGGCCGCCGCGCGCCCGAAGCGCGGCATCCATGCGCCGGCCGCGGCCGCCGCCGAGGGCTCGTCGTTATCGGACACCGACACCCGGACCTCCGCCGAGACGCCGCCGTAGCCGCCGCCCGACGCCGCGTGGACGAGCGCGCCCGACTGGTCGGCGATATCGTCGTCCTCCAGGGCCGCGACCGTGACGGTTCGCGGCGCATTCCAGTCGTCCGCCGTGAACGCCAGGCTGGCGGGCGACACCGAGACGCCCGCGCCTTCGGAAACCGCGGCGGACACCGCCACAGCGCCCGCGGGCGCGGCGCCCAGCGCCACCGTGTACGAGGCGCCGCCGCCCTCGTCAATCGACAGCGAGGACTGCGAGACGATCAGCGAGGGCTCGTCGTTATCGGCCACCGACACCCGGACCTCCGCCGAGACGCCGCCGTAGCCGCCGCCCGACGCCGCGTGCGTGATCGACCCCGACTGGTCGGCGATATCGTCGTCCTCCAAGGCCGCGACCATGACGGTTCGCGGCGCATTCCAGTCGTCCGCCGTGAACGCCAGGCTGGCGGGCGACACCGAGACGCCCGCGCCTTCGGAAACCGAGACGGCCACCGCCACCGGGCCCGGGGGCTCGGTCCCCAAGGCCACCGTGTAAGACGCGCCCGCGCCCTCCTCCAGCGAAAGCGAGGGCTCCGAGACGATCAGCGAGGGCTCGTCGTCGTCGGACACCGCCACCGACGCGGAGGCGGGGGCGCCGGGCGCGTAGCCGGGGCCGGGCCGCAGCGCCAGGGCGACCGAGCCGTCCGGCTCGTCGCGCCTGTCGTCGATAGTGGCCACGGCGACGACCGCCGAGGGCCGCGAGGGGGTCAGCGCCACGGCGCGCGGGCCGAGCTCCCCCGCCGCCGCGAAACCGCCGGACCCGGACACCTCCGCCGACACCGCGAGCGGGCCGGGCGGCGGCGGCTCGGCCGTGACCGTGAACAGCGCCTCGCCGCCCTCGGAAACCGCCGGCCCCGCCCTCACCGAGACCACCGGCGGCGCGGCGGGCGTCGGGTCCTCAGGGGTCGTGTCCGGCGGCGGGTCCGAGGGCGTGGCAGGCGTCGGATCGGCCGGGGTGGACGGCGGGGCGCCCGCGTCCCCCGTCACGGACACCGCCACGACGACGCCGTCGCCGGCGCCCTCCTGGCCGCCGCCGGTCGCCGTGTGCCTCAGCGTCGCGGCGTCGGCGGCGTCGTCGTCGTCCGGCGCGGCCTTGACGGCGACGGCTTGGGCCATGCTCCAGTCGTCCGCGGTGAAGTCGAGGGCGGCGGGCGAGACCGTCACGTCGGGATTGTCGGAGCTGATCCACACCTGCACCGGGCCCGAGGGCGCGGCGCCCAGCGCCACCGTGTAGGTCGCGCCCGCGCCCTCGTCAATCGACAGCGAGGACTCCGAGACGATCAGCGGCGGCGCCGAGGGCGTCGCCCTCTCCCGGTCCGACGCCGCCCCCTTGACCGATCCCGCCACCGCCCGCACCCGGAACGTGTAGGCCACCCGGTTGGACAGGCCGGCGACCACGTGGCTCGTGGTGCCGGCGCCGCTGCCGGGGACGGGCATCCAGCGCCCGTGCAGCCAGTACTCCCAGCCGGTGATGTCGCTGTTGCCGGGGCCCGTCCAGCTCAGCGTCACCTGGCCGTTGCCCGCCTCGGCCTTGAAGCCCTCGGGCTTGGCGGGGGCCGCAACGGCGGCGTCGTCGTCGGTCACCGTCACCGCCACGCTGCCGGTCACCGAGCCGTAGCCGCCCCCGCTCGCGCTGTGCGTCAGGGTGGCGCTGTCGTTCGCGGTGTCGTTGTCCTCGCCCGCCGACACCGTCACCGTCCGCGCCGTGCCCCAAGTGGCGGTGGTGAAGGTCAGCGTGTTCTGGTCGCCGTTCGCGGTGGAGTCGGTGTCCACCGTGACATCGCCGCTCGCGCCCGCGACCGTCACCGTCACCTCGCCCGACGGCTGGGTCGCGAGCGCCACCGTGTAGGTGCCGCTGCCGCCCTCGGCCACCGTCAGCGAAGTCGGGTCGAGGACCAGGCCCGGCGTGTCGTTGTCGGTCACCGTCACCGCCACGTCCCCGGTCACCGAGCCGTAGCCGCCGCCCGCCGCGGCGTGCGTCAGCGTCGCGGTGTCGTTCGCGGTGTCGCCGTCGGCTGCCGCCAGCACCGTCACCGTCTGCGCCGTGCTCCAGTTGGTGGTCGTGAAGGTCAGCGCCGTCGTCTGGGTCCCGGGCGTGGTGGAGTCGGTGTCGAACGTCACCTCGCCGCTCGCGCCCCCGACCGTCACCGTCACGTTCCCGTCGGGCTGGCTCGAGAGCGCCACCGTGTAGGTCGCGCTCGCCTCCTCGACCACCGTCACCGCGGCCGAACTGAACACCAGGGCGGTCCACACCGCGGTCGCCGTCTCCGCGCTCGCAGGACCGGTGTTCGTGCCGTCGGTCGCGCTGTCCGCCGCCACCGTCACCACCACGTCCGCGCCGCCGTCGGGAGTGACCGCGAGCGTATAGACCGTGGCGCTGGTCGCCGTGAACGTGCCCTTCGTGCCGCCGGTGACCGTCACGTCGTCGGTCACGAAACCCGTGACATCCTCCGAGAAGGTGAACGTCGCGGTGATGTCGCCCGTGCCGCTGATCCTGTCCGGCACCCCGGTGATCTCCACCGTCGGCACGCTCGTGTCCGGATCGGTGATGCTGAAGTCCGCCAGGCTGTCGGTGCCGGACGCGCCGCCGCCGAGGCCGGTGCCGGAGCTCGCGTCCAGCGTGCCGAGGCCGATGACCACCGTCTCGCCGCCCGACTCAGCGGTGCTGTCGGTGGTGGCGCTCAGGGTCAGCGTGACCGAGTCGGCCGTGGTGCCGGTGCTCGGCCCGGTGAAGGTCACCATCGCATTGCCGGAATCAAGGTTCGCGCAGGTCACCCCGGTCGGCAGCGTCGTCGGGCACGCCGTCGTGTAGTCCGTGCCCCGGGTCGCGGTGCCGGTGCCGGTGCCGAAGGTCAGGGGCACCGGCAGCGTCTCGCCGTTCACCAGGCCCCGGTTCAGGGTGATGGTGAAGGTCTTCGTCCCGCCCTCCACGACATCCCCGGCACTCCCCGCCAGGGTCACCGTGGTCGGGTCGTTGTCCACCACCGTGACGGTGGCCGCCGTGCCGCTGAAGGTGCGGTAATTGCTGTCCTGGGAGGATGTGGTGTAGGTGACAGACAGTTCCCGGCCGAGCGGGCTGTCCGTGCTGTCGTCGGTGGCGCGCACCGTCACCGTCTGCGGCGTGCTCCAGAAGGAGTTGGTGAAACCGATCTGCGCGCTGCTGGCGAACGTGCTGCCTGTAGAGAGCTCCAGCCCGGCGGGCGCGGTGACGGCGACCGCGACGCCTCCAGACGGCTGGGTGTTCAGCACCACCGTGAAGGTCGCCGTGTCTGTGGTGCTGCCCTCGGTGGCCTCCCCGTCGGTCGTCGCCGTGGCCACGCCCGGCGTGTCGTCGTCGGTCACGGTGACCTCCACGCTGTCGCCGGTGACCCCGGCGTAGTCGCCGCCGGTGGCCGTGTGGGTCAGGGTGGCGCTGTCGTTCTCGGTGTCGCCGTCCTCGTCCGCCGACACCGTCACCGTCTGCGCGGTGTTCCAGTCGCCGGTGGTGAAGGTCAGCGTGTTCTGGTTGCCGCCCGTGTCGCCGTCGGTGTCCACCGTCACATCGCCGCTCACGCCCCCGACCGTCACCGTCACCTCCGCCGTCGGCTGCGATGCCAGCGCCACCGTGTAGGTTCCGCTCCCCCCCTCCGCCACCGTCAGCGTGGACGCGCTCAATACCAGTCCGACCGAGTCGTCGATCGTCAGGTCCACGCTCCCGGCGCCCGCCGCGCCGCCGCCCACGTTGGTCGCGCTTCCCGGCAACCCGAAACCGACGCGCACTGCCTCGTCCGCGCCGTCGGCGTCCGTCCCCGCAGTCGGCGTGAACGTCAGCGTCGCCACTTGCACCGTGTTGTCGTCGTGCCCCGTGAACGTCAGCTCCGGCGATGCCGTACCCAGACCGGTCGCCGTCACGCCCGTGCCCGACACCGACACCGTGAAGTCCTCCGGCGTCGAAGCGTCCCCGTCCGGCAGACGCGCGCCCGTCGTCGTGCTCAGGCGCACCCCATAGACCAGCGTCTCCCCAGCGTACAGCCGCCGGCCCAGCGTCACCGCCGCCACCGCCGTATCCGACGTGTCTTCCTCGGTCATCGACATATCCGTCGAGCTCAACGCCAGCGACGTGCGCTCGTTGTCCTCGATCAGGAAGCTGCCCGAAGAGGCCGACGAAGACACCGTGTAGCCCGTCTGCGAACAACTCGAATCCGACGGTGCCACCACCGTCATCGTCACCAGGCTGTTGCGGTCGTCCACGTTGTTGTCCGTCCAACTGATCGCCGGGTAGTCCACGGTCGCGTTGCCGCCGGTGATCGTCACCGTCTTCGCACCCTCGGCGGATGCCGCCACCCGGTCCACCCCGGTCTCCGCGATGCTCACGCACACCGTCAGGTCCGTCGCCGGCGTCGGCGAGGCCGATACCCGGAACTGCACCGGAATCGCGCCGCCGGCCACATCCTCGGCCAAAAGCAGCGCCCCGCCCGGAGTCACCGACAGGCCCTCGCCCCGCACGATCGCCACCGACACCTCCGGGGGGGCCGGGGTCGCGGACACCGTGTCCGACATCGCGCCCAGCACCGTGTTGTTGACCGCGCGGACCTGGAAACTGTAGGCCGTGCCGTTCGTCAACCCCGTCACCGCATAGCTCGCGGTGGTGCTGCCGGTCGCCGCCCACGCCCCCCAGACGACGGGCGAACCCGTCCCCCGGCGCACCTCGTACCCGGTGATCGTGCCGCTCGGGGCGGTCCAGCTCAAATCAACCCGGGTGTTGCCCGCCGTCGCCGTCAGGCCCGTCGGCGCGGCGGGAGCGTTCGCGGCCAGCGGCGTGGCGGACACGGCGTCCGAGGCGGGGCCGGGGCGCACCCGGCGCGGGCGCGGATCTGGAATTCGTAGGCGGTGCCGTTGGTCAGGCCGGTCACCGTGTGGGTGGTGGTGGCGGCGGTGCTGCTGGCGATGGCCAACCAGTTCCCCCAGCTGCCGGTGTCCGGCGGGGCGCGCTGGCGGAACTGCCAGGCGGTGATGGCGGCGTTGCTCGGATCCGTCCAGTTGAGCGTGACCTGACCGCTGCCCGCCGTGGCGGCGAGGCCGGCGGGCTTGGCCGGCGCCGCCGCCTGCGCCAGCGGTGTCGCGGACACCGTGTCCGAGGCGGCGCCTTGCACCATCCCGGCCAGGGCGCGGACCTGGAAGCTGTACTCGGTGCCGCTCGTGAGTCCGGAGATGTCGCGTGGGATAGTGGTCCCGATAAAGGGGCCCGAGAAGTTCGTCCAGCTCCCCCAGCTCACGGGATCGCCCGTCCCCCGGCGGTACTGCCACCCGGTGATGTCGCTGTTGTTCGGGTTGGTCCAGCTCAGCCGGACACTCCGGATTTGCGCCGTGGCCGTCAGGCCGGCCGGCGCGGCCGGCGCGGTCTGCGCCTCGGCGGCCGGGGCGGGGCCGAACAGCAGCGGCAGGGCGAGCAGCGCGGCGGCCGGGAGGGCGCGGAGGGCGCGGAGGCCGCGGCGAGGCCGGCGGCACGGCGGGGGCCCGCCAAGGAGCCGGCCGCGGGGCGGGCGGGCCGGTCGGAAGAGGACGGTGCCCGAAGCCGGTCCGGGCGACGGCGGGAGGAAGGCTCGGACGGGGAGGCTGGCGTGCGGGAGCGGGTCCGGCGACCGGGGCCGAACGCCGATTTCGCGTAGATGTCGGCGAGAGGGCGCCGACCCCCAACTGGCGGCGTCGGAACGGGCGTTCCGACGGCTGTCACATGGCGGCGCGCCCGTCCGGCGCGCACGACCCCTCAGGCCGCGCATTTCGGGGGGGGGGGGGGGTGATACGTACGGAAGGCCGGACGGGTGCAGGATGCGGCGCACACAGCAATGAATCAACAAAGACCTTAATGGCTTTTTGTCTTGGCATCGCCATGCCGCTGCCTCCCGTTTCGATCAAGGAGTATAACTTACCGCAAGTCGAGTGTGCGGGGTACTATGCGGACGCGCTGGCCCCGCCATGACGGCATCCGGGCTTGCAGGGCTGCGGCAAGCGCGCAAAGAGGCGGATCCGAAGCGCCTTTAGCGGGAAGCGACCGGGCTAGAACTCGTAGCGGAGGCTGATTCCGTACTCGCGCGGGGCGCCGAGGAAGGCGTTGAAGGTTTGCGTGGAGCCGGGGCCGGTGCCGGAACCTTGGAGCGGCGCGTCGAAGATCGTAAGGGAATACAACTCGTCGAACAGGTTGCGCGCCCAAAGATCCACAGTCCAGCGCGGCGAACCCGGGCGGGTAAGCATCAGCCGGGTGTTGACCACGGTGTAGGCCTCTTGCTGCTTCTCGATGTCCAAGTCGGAGCCCGTGTTGTGCTCGCCGGTGTAGCGGGCATCGAGATGCAAAGCGCCCTCAAGCGCGCCGACCGGAAACCGCACCGTGGCCCCTGCCACGCCGGTCCAATCCGGCGCGTGCGTCATCTGCCGTCCGGAGCGCACCCCGTATTCCGGCCCTTCGCCGTAGTTCACGTCGGCATAGGTGATGCCGCCAAACACTTCAACGCCCCCAAAAACCGCGCCGCGGGCCTCGATCTCAACACCCTTGCTGACCACTTCCGGAATGTTCAGCGCCTCAAACGCCAAGCCGGTAAAAGACGTTAGCTGGAAATCCTCGAATTTCTCGTAGAAGAGGTTAACGTCCAGCATGGCGCGCCGGTTTTCGAGTTCAAACTTGGCGCCAAGATCGAAGGCATCCACGGTTTCGGGATTGAAAGCCCATTCATGCACCCCCGGCACGTTGGCGGTTCCGGTGGTTAGCAGAGTCAGAATGGGGCTGAACAGGCCGGAGCGGTCCATATTGAAGCCGCCGGCCTTGTAGCCTCTTGCGTAGCCGCCGTAAAGCAGGTAGTCGCCCACTTGGCGCGACAGGCGGAGCGTGCCTGAAATTTCGCTCTCGTCGCGAGAGCCGGAATAGACTCCGTTCAAGGAGGGATCAACGAAGGGAAGACAGCCGAGAGCCGTCATTGCAGAAAGGCCTGCGACCACATCCGGATGGGTCAACAGCGCCTGCCCGCCCTGCGCCAGCTCCGCAGTGCCGGGCAAAAGCTGCCGGGCGCCGGCGGCAACCTGGGCAGCCCCTTGGGTAATCCGCGCCTTCGCGGCGGGGTCTGGAATCGCCTGCGCGGCCTGCTGAACGAAACCATCGAGCTCCCGCAAATACTGGTCGACGCCGCCAGCGTAGGTCTGCAAGCCGCCCACATAAGCCTGCATGGACTGAATGTATCCGAGCACGCGCCCGGAGAAGGGCCGGCAAACCTGATCGCTCGATTTCAGGTCGGCATCGATCGACTTGCTCTCCGAGGTGTAGCGCAGCCCCGCAGTGAGTTCGAAGTCGTTAGCCAAGGCAATGCTGTTATGGGTAAAAAGCGCCCAGCTTTCGGAGCTCTGCTCGTAATCGTCGAGGCTGCCTTTACTCGGAAAGACGCCCCCGGAATACTGCTCATAGCTGGACCAGGGATGGAACGGAAAGGACGGGAACGACGGCAAGGCAGCGGCCAGCTGCGGAGCGGAAAAACCCGGCGGCAGAAAGGGCGCAACACCCGCCGAGAAGCCCGTCGCGCCCGCCAGCACCTGGGCGGCGCCAGCGGAAAGCGCCGACGCTCCCGCAGCCAGTTGAGCGACACCTCCATTCAGTGCGTTCGCTGCCATGCTGCCGATCGCGTTGGCGTAGGCCGAATAGCCGATGCCGTAACGGATGGCATCGGTGTATTCCAGCTTCTCGTTGGCATAGAAGGCGCCGACTAGCCAGTCCGCCGGGCCCGCCTCGCCGTTGATGCGGATCTCCTGCGTGAAGGTGGCGAAACCAGTGGTGGATTCCCCTTGGGGGCGCTCGCCCAAATCGACAACGGAGAAGTCGATATCCATTCCCCGCTCCGTCTGCCAGTCGCGGATGGCCGTGATGCTGGTGACCCGCCCTATTCCGGTGCTGGCATTCACTTCCACCGAAACGCCGCTTTCGTCCACATCCTGGGCGTAGCCGGAACTGTCGGTCACCGTGGCTTTCCGGCCATCGGGATCGAATGCGATGCCAACGATGGCGGGATTGCCGGTTTGCCGCACCGCCACGCCCTCGATGATGGCGGCCGTGGGGCCCCGCATCAAACCTACCGCGGCGCAGCACTGCTCGTCGCGGGTGGTGTGGTCCGCAATCAGCCTGATGCTGATATCCGCATTGGGCTCGTACATCAATTGCCCGCGCAGGAACAGGCGGTCGCGGTCGTTGTAGCTGCGGTCGTCATTGGCATCTTCCAGAAACCCGTCACGCCCGTGCCACACGCCGTCGAGCCGCGCCGAGAACCCGCTGGCGGCATTCCCTCCGCTAAGTCCGGCCTCGATCCGGGTTGAATCATAGGATCCGATGCTGATATCGCCGTATGCCGAGCCATTCGTATCGGGAGCCGCCGTGATGATGCTCACCACGCCGGCCGATGCGTTGCGCCCGAACAAGGTGCCCTGCGGGCCGCGCAGAACCTCCACGCGCTCAATGGCCCCCAACTCGTTGTAGCCAACGCCGGCGCGGTTGCGGTAAACGCCGTCCACGTACAGGCCCACGGCCGGCTCAAAGCCGGGATTGTCGCTGTTGGTGCCGATGCCGCGGATCCTCACCGTGGAACCTACTGTTTCCGCCTGCCCCGAGCTCAGGTGCAGGCTAGGCGCAATGCGCATGAGCTGCTCGATATCGGTCACGCCGCTCAGCTCGAGCTGATCGGCGCTGTACGCGGAAACGGCCAGCGGCACCTCCATGAGGGAGCGTTCGCGCCGGGTGGCCGTAACGATGATCTCTTCAATCACCATCTCCTGGGCGCCTGCCCCGCGCGCTTCATCCTGGGCCGCGAGCGGCGCAGCCACAATAAAAATTAAAAGAATGCAGGCTGCACGCATGATTTCCCCCTTTATCCGCTGCGCCAAGCGAAAGCAAATTCGGCTGCCATCTTCGGAGATTATAGTAACCGGGCAGAGACGCAACGCTAATCGACCTGCTTGCGGAGATGGCTGGGCACCGGATTGAACAAGTCGCCGCTGCCGCTTCGCGTCCGCATCACCGCCGGACGCTCCAAGCCCTCGTAGCTAGGTTGGGCCGCAAGCCCGAGTATGCTGCGTTTCGGCACCCCGGCGGAAACGCCAGGCCGCGAATTTCCATAGGTGCCGTCGCGCCGCGCCTCGGCCTGCATATGCTGCGGCGCCGATTGCGCAGGACTGTCGGCTTCGTCGCCGGAGGGGCTGAGCCCGGTGGCCACCAGCGTGACCCGCACGGCGCCCTTCATGGTCTCGTTGACCACTTCGCCGAACTTGACCATGCCTTCGCGCGCCAGCATGTTCTGCAAGGAATCGCCCAGCGATTTGAACTCGCGCATGCCCAAGTCGTTGGCGTGGGTGATGTTCACCAAAAGCCCGCGGGCGTCGCGCACATCCACGCCTTGCAGCAGCGGGCTCTGCATGGCGTGCTCCAATGCCTCCCGGGCCCGGTCCTTGCCCTTGGCCTCGCCTGCGCCAATCACCACCCGGCCCGGCTCCTGCATCACCTTGCGCACATCCGCCAAGTCCACGTTGATGCGCCCCGGACAGGTGAGCAGCTCGGCAATCCCGCGCACGGCGTTGCGCAGCACCTTGTTCGACTCGCTGAAGGCCTCCTTCATGGTCACGTCGCCGTCGTCCTGGTCGCAAAAGTACTCGAACAGCTTTTCGTTGGGCACCTTGATAATGGAATGCGCCGACTCGCTGAGCGCGGCAATCCCCTCGCTGGCGATCTGCACTCGCGCGGGGCCCTCGAACTCGAAGGGTGTGGTTATCACCCCAACCACGAGCAGATCGGCCTCGCGGGCCACGCGGGCCACTTCCGGCGCCGCGCCGCTGCCCGTGCCGCCGCCCATCCCGGCAGCCACGAAGATCATGTCGGCGCCTTCCATAATGGCGGCGAGGCGGTCCTGATCCTCGATAGCCGCCTCCCGGCCCTTGAGCGGATCCGAACCCGCGCCCATGCCCTGGGTCACCGTGCGTCCGATCGTGACCTTGACATCCGCGCCCGACTCGGACAGGGCCTGCTCGTCGGTATTGACGGCCACGAACTGCACGTTGCGGACATTGGACTTGACCATCTCGTTGACCGCGTTGCCGCCGGCCCCGCCCACGCCCACCACCTTGAGCCGCGGGCAGCTTCCGGGCTCCGACTTCACCAGTCTGATGTTCATATCTTTTGCCTCCATCAAGTTTGCTCCTTCGCGCCCGAGCGCGATTAAACAGCCACGGTCAGAATTGACCTTTGAACCAGTTGACAACCGAGCGCAGGCCGCCCTTGGCGGACCTGGCATCCGACGCCATTCCCCCGTCACGCGGCTTGAGCGCGTAGAGCAGCAGCCCCACGCCCGTGGCGTGCGCCGGATTGCTCACCACTTCGTTCAGCCCCCGGGCCCGCTGCGCGTGGCCTAGGCGGACCGGCACGTTGAGCACCTCTTCGGCGAGCTCGACCGCGCCCGGCATCGCCGAGGTGCCGCCGGTCAGCACCACCCCCGCAGCGGCGCGCTCGAGGTAGCCGCCGCGATGCATGACGTTATGCACGAGCTGAAACAATTCCTCGTAGCGCGGCTCCACCACTCTGGCCAGCGCCTGGCGCGAAAGCTTGCGGGACGGCCGGTCGCCCACGCTGACCACCTCGATTTCGTCGTCCTCTTCCACCATTTGCGCCAGAGCGCAAGCGCAGCGGATCTTGAGTTGCTCCGCAGCCTGCGTGGGCGTGCGCAGCGACTGCGCGATATCGTGGGTCACTTGGTCGCCGGCAATGGGAATGACGTGGGTAAAGCGCAGCGCCCCGCCCTCGAACACGGCGATATCGGTGGTGCCCGCGCCGATATCCAGCACGCAGCAGCCCAGCTGCATTTCATCCTCGGTCAGGATGGCGGTTCCCGAGGCCAGGTGCTCCAGCACGATGCGCTCGGCGCGCAGATTGCAGCGGCGCACGCACTTCTCGATGTTCTGCGCCGCGCTCTCGCCCACCGTAACGATATGCACATGCGCTTCCAGGCGCACCCCGGACATTGAGCTGGGATCGAGAATGCCGTCCTGGTCGTCCACCACGTAATCGCGCGGAAGCACGTGCAGCACCCGCTTGTCCGAAGGCACCACCACGGCCCGCGCGGCTTCGATCACGCGCGCCACGTCCGTTTGGGAAACCTCATCGCCCCCCACGGCCACGATTCCATGCGAAGTCAGGCTTTGCACATGATCGCCGGATATGCCCACGATCACGTCGCCGATCTGCACGCCGGACATCAGCTCGGCCTCGCCAACCGCCTGGTCGATGGAGCGGACCGTCGCTTCGATGTTGACCACGGAGCCGCGCTTCATTCCCAGCGACGGACTGGAGCCGAAGCCCAGAATCTCCAGTTCCCTTGATTCCTCGTCCATTTCCGCCACGATGGCCGCTACCTTGGAGGTACCGATATCCAAAGCCGTGACGATTTCGCGATCGCGCTTGCGTGTCATGGCGAAATTCCTCCGGAATTGTGTTGGGCGATGCCTTGGGGCCTCGAGGCGACAGCGAATCCGTTGGGATATCGCATATCCACATAGGCAACTTCATGCCTCCCGCCCTGCAACAGCATTTCCAGCGCCTTCAGGGCGCGTTCGAACTTGCGGTCAACGGATTCGGCGCCCAGCCGAACCGTCGGCCCGTTTCGCAATTGCAGCGTCCAGCCGCCGCGCGCATCAAGGCTGAGCCCCTCCAGCGCCAGCGACTTCCCGCCCAAGCGCCGGGAGAACTCGCTGTAGCGCGCCAGCACCTGGGCCTGGGCGCCATCGGGACCGCGCAGCATGGGGAGCGTCCGGTCGATCGAATCGCCCGGCTCGAATATCGCGGCGGCATGATCCAGCATGGCGCTGTGTCCCCAGCGCGCGACCGGGCGGCGCTCGGCAATCTCCACGCTCAGGTTCAGCGGCCACTCGCGCCGGACCTCGGCGGACGCCACCCAGCGCAGGGACTCAAGCTGTTCGCGCAGCCGGCCCGCAGGCAGCCGCAACCAGCCCCAACTCGTGTACGGAACGATCAGGGCTTCAATATCCTCTTTCGAGACCCGCTCGAAAGCGCCGTGAATCTTCACCTCCCGGATCGGCACGAGGGACAACCCCGGGATGGCGGCAACACCCGCCGCAACCAGGAACAGCGTGGCTAGGATCGGAGAGGCGATTCTCCGGCGTTTTCTCCTTGCGCGGATCATTGCGATTGTCCCGGGCGCGAGGCATCGCGATCGAAGCTGGTTTCGAGTATCCGCCAGCACAATTCCCCGAAAGAGATGCCCGCCTCGGCAGCGGCCATCGGCACTAGGCTGTGGGAAGTCATTCCGGGAACCGTGTTCACCTCCAGCACCCACAAGTCCTGGCGGCTGTCGAGCATCAAATCCACGCGCGCCCAGCCGCTCACGCGCAGCTCGCGGATCGCCGCTTGGGCTTGACGGTTGATTTCCGCCTCCCGATCCGGCGCCAGTCCGCAGGGGCAGAGGTAGCGGGTGCCGGCGCTTTCGTACTTGGTATGGAAGTCGTAGAAGCCGCCTTCGGGAGGCACAATCCGAACGACCGGCAACATTTCCCCTTGGAGCATGGAGGCCGTGTACTCCCCGCCTTCGATCCAGGACTCCACGATCACCTCGCTGCCGTATCGCAGGGCATCGAGATAGGCCGCATCAAGTTCCGCCGGCAAGTCCACCCGCGAAATGCCGAGACTGGAGCCTTGGTTATTGGGCTTCAGGCCCACCGGCAGTCCCAGCTCCCGCAACGACGCATGCGCTTCAGGCAGGCTGCGCGCCAAGCGCCAGGCAGGCGTGGGAATGCCGGCAAAGGCGAACGCCAACTTGCTGAAGTGCTTATCCATCGACAGGGCCAGCGCCGCATGGCCGCTGCCCGTGCAGGGCAGCTCAAGCAGCCGCAGCAATCCGGCAACAACGCCGTCCTCGCCGCCAGGGCCATGCAATGCGTTGAACACCCGGTCGTAGCCGCCTTGCAGCAGTCTTTCCGCCAGACCCCTGCCGCCGGCATCGACCGGCTCCACCTGCACGCCTCTGGAGAGCAATGCATCGACCACAGCCTTGCCGGTCAACAGCGAGACCTCGCGCTCGGCGGAATCGCCGCCCATCAGCAGCGCGACCCGCCCGAAGTCGGCGGCATCCAAAATCCGCTGGCGGGCCGGCGCGGTCATCCCTGCGCCTCCACCGATCCGACCAGTATTCGAACCTCGGGCTTAAGAGCCACACCGGTCGCAAAGAACATCCGTGCCGGACCGCCCACGCGCCAGCGGGTATGCCGGCGCATCGGCTCGTCATAGCGAGGAATGCCCCGAAAGGCCTGCGGCGAGGGCAAGGTGGCGCTGGCGGAACTCACGGCAAGCTTTCCTTTTGCTTGAAGCCGCCGGCGATCGCCGGCCCCCTGAGCTGCGCCGGCAGCTTGGCGGCTTCGGCGCCGATATCCCCGGCGCCGAGCGTGAGCACCAAATCGCCTTCTTTCACAATGTTGCGCAGGGCCGCGGCGACTCCCCGCACATCCGCGACAAACACCGGTTCGGCGCTGCCGCGAGCGCGCATAGCGCGGCATATGGCCCGGCCGTCGGCGCCCGATATCGGCGTCTCTCCAGCCGGATAGATTTCGGTCACGATCACGCGGTCGGCAGCGGACAGGACAGCGGCGAGATCGTCGAGCAGGTCGCGGGTGCGCGTGTAGCGATGCGGCTGGAAGGCCACCACGACCCGGCGCCCGGGCCAAGCATCCCTTGCCGCCTGCAGCGTGGCGGCCACCTCGCTGGGGTGGTGGGCGTAATCATCCACCAGCGTGATCCGCCCGCCCGGCGTGCGGATCTCTCCGAGCAGTTCGAAGCGGCGGCGCAAGGGCCTGCACTCGGCCAGCGCTTGGCGCGCGAATTTCATGTCGATCCCTAGCTCGTCGCCCAGGGCGATCACGGCGAGGGCATTGAGGGCGTTGTGCCGTCCCGGCAAATTGACGGTGAACACCGTTCGCTCGCCGCCCGGAAGCTCAACCTCCATGTTCGACCACAATCCCTCGGCGCGCAGCTTCACGGCCCGGTAGTCGGCGAGCGGCGAAAAGCCGTAGGTTCGGATCCTCCGTTGCACCCGGGACAGAATCGATACCACCCCGGGATCGTCGGCGCAGGCCAAAAACAGGCCGTAAAACGGCAGGTTATGGGCGAATTCCACGAACGCTTGGCGAAGCCTATCGGGATTGCCGCCGTATGCGACAAGGTGATCGTCATCGATATTAGTGACCACCGCCACCACCGGCTGCAAGTGCAGGAAGGAGGCGTCGCTCTCGTCGGCCTCGGCCACCAGGCAGTCCCCCGCGCCCAGCTTGCTGCGCATGGCGTTGCGCACCTGTCCTCCCACTACATAGGTTGGATCCTCGCCCGCGCAATCCAGCATCTCCACGATCAGGTGGGCGGTCGTTGTCTTGCCATGCGTGCCCGACACCGCGATCCCGTCGCGCTGACGCATCAATTCGGCCAGCACATCGGCCCGCGGAACCACCGGAAGCCGCGCGGCCTTGGCCGCCTTCAGTTCCACATTGTCGGAAGGAATCGCGGAGGACCGCACAACCAAGTCCGAACCTGCCACCTGCGAAGCGTTATGGCCGCAGAACACCTTGACGCCCAGGCTTTCGAGATGGCGGGTGGCCTGGCTTAGGAATCGATCCGAGCCCTGAACGGCATAGCCGAGACTGGCCACCACCTCGGCCAAGCCGCTCATTCCGGCGCCGCCTATGCCCACGAAATGGATGCAGCGCACGCGTTCGGTGAAAAGTTTTCTCATGCCGCCGCCCTCGCGTTGAGACAGGCATCCACCACATCGTTGGTAGCCCTTGGGCGCGACAACCGATGGGCCTGAAGCGCCCGCTTGAGCGCGGCTGCGCGGGTCGCGGCGAATGCCTCCAAAGTTTCGGCAAGGGAGCTCGCGGAAAGCGCCTTCTCAGCAATCAGCGCAGCCGCGCCGCGTTCGGCCAAGCGGCGCGCATTGCGCGTTTGGTGGTCGTCCGCCGCCAGCGCGAATGGCACCAGCACCGCGCCAAGGCCCACGGCGGCCAACTCCGCCAGGGTCAAAGCGCCCGCTCTGCATACAACAATGTCGGCCCAGGCATACGCTTCGCCCATATCAACAATGAACTCGCGCACCTCGGAGTCGATCCCCAAATCCCTGTAGGCCGATTCCACCTCTTCGCCGTTGGCGCGTCCCGCCTGATGCAGGACGGTAATTTCCGCAGTCAGCCGCGCCAGACCGGCGGGCACCTTGCGGTTAAGGATCCGGGCGCCCTGGCTGCCGCCGAGCACCAAGATCCGCAGCGGCCCCGACCGGGCCTCAAATCGAACGCGAGGCGGCTCCAGGTCGAACAGCTCCCGGCGGACCGGATTGCCCGTTTCGACGCATGCCCGACCCAGCGGCAGAGCATCCGGGTAGGACACCAGAACCTGCCGCGCGAAACGCGCCAGCAGGCGGTTGGCGTAGCCCGCCACGGAATTCTGCTCATGAATCAGCAACGGCACGCGCAAAAGCCAAGCCGCCAAGCCCCCGGGCGCAGACACGAAACCCCCCAGCCCGAGGGCGGCGGCGGGCCTCACCCGCCGCATAAGGAGCAGGGCCTGCAAAACCGCGCGGCCCAGTGTCCAAGGGGCCAGCAGCCATACCAGCGCACCGCGGTCGCGCAGGCCGGAAATCGTCAGCCATTCCATGACCACGCCGTCGGGAAGCGATATTCTTGCCTCCAAGCCGCGCCGCGTCCCCAGCCAAACCACGTCCACGCCCTGGTCGCGCAATCCCGCGGCCACCGCCAACGCCGGGAAAACATGCCCGCCGGTGCCGCCTGCCATAATCATCACCGGACCTGCGCTCATCGTTTGGACCTCGTCGGAACAGCCGTTCCAAAGGCCGCGTTCTCCCGGTCGATGCGTAACAGCATGCCGAGTGAAACCAGCGTAACCACGAGGTTCGACCGGCCATAGCTAATCAATGGCAGAGCCAGTCCCTTAGTAGGCAGAAGGCCCATATTCACGCCCACATTCACCAGCACCTGCAAAGCGATGCACAGGGCCAGGCCGAACGCGAAATAGGCCTGAAACATCCTGTTGCGATCGGCCGAAGCCTTCGCCACGCAAAGCACCCGCGCCACCAGCAGCGCAAACGCTCCGAGAAGAACCAGGATTCCGAGCAGTCCCGCCTCTTCGGCAATCACCGCGAAAATAAAATCGGTGTGGGCTTCCGGCAAGTAGAAGAGCTTTTGCACGCCCGCGCCCAGCCCTGCGCCCGTGAAATGGCCGGTTCCAATGGCGATCAGCGACTGCGTCAACTGCCACCCGCTGTGAAGCGGGTCCGACCAGGGGTCGAGAAAGGACTGCACCCGGGCTAGGCGGTAGGCGGAAGTCCAGGCCAGCGCCGCAAAGGCGGCCGCGCCGACGGTCGCTAGCAGGCCCACATCGCGGAACCGGGCGCCGGCAACAAACAGAATTCCAACGGACATCGCGAGGATCAAGGCGGCACCGCCGAAATCGGGCTGCTGCAGAAGCAGCGCCGCCAGCGCGCCGAGCAGAATCAGGGGCTTGAGCAGCGCGCCCATGCCCTGCTGCAAGGAGGCCTCATGCCGGTGCGCGTAACCGGCCACGAACATCAGCACAAGCAGGCGCGCCGGCTCGCTCACCTGCACCGAGAACATCGAACCCGCGGTGAGCCAGCGGGTGCTGCCGTTCACTTCGCGGCCCAGGCCAGGCATCAGAACCAGAACCAGCAGCACGAACGACAGCAGGATGGGCAGCAGGCCCAGCCGCTCCCAGAAGCGCGATGGAACCCGGTAAGCGATGACCGCGCCGGCCAGCCCTATCGCCGCGGCGGCAGCCTGGTTGCCCAGGAAGAAAAACGCATCGCCGTAGTTGCGCTGGCCCAGCTCCAGCGATGCGCTGGTTACGGAAATAAAACCGGCAATCAGCAAAGCGCCGGAACTCAGCAATAGCCAGCCGTCCAGCGTGGCGGTGGCGGCGGCAGCGCGGTCACGCATCAGTGGATCGCCCGGACCGCGCGCTCAAACGACAGCCCCCGCTCCTGGTAGTTGCTGAACATGTCGAAGCTGGCGCAGGCAGGCGCCAGCAGGACCGTGGCGCCCGGCCGCGCAAGATCGCGGGCGGCGGCTACGGCATCGTCCAGAGTCAGGCAATGCGAAACGCTGCGATCCGGCCCCAAAGCGGCAGCGATCCGGGCCGCTTCCTCTCCGATCGCAATCACCGCCGCGTCCCGTCCCCGCAGCGCTTCGCGCAGAACCCCGTAATCCAGACCCTTGCCGGCGCCGCCGGCAATAAGGATCAATGGATCCGGCACGCTGCTCACGGCCGCCGCCGCGGCGGCCGCATTGGTTGCCTTGGAATCGTTGATCCACCGCACCCCGAGCCATTGGCCCACCAACCGCATGCGGTGAGGCAGGCCCTCAAAGGCCGCGGCCGCGCGCCGCATGGCTGCGGGGCTGAGACCCAAGACCCGGCCCATGGCCAAGGCGGCGAGCAAATTGCTCAACTGGAATCCGTGGCGCATGCCGCTGTCGGCCACACGCATCAACCGGGTTCCGGCATGGCGGATTTCCGCCTGCGAGCCGCTGCCGGCAATGCCTAGGCGGTTGCCGGAGGGCCTGCCCGCGCCATACTCCAGCCGCGGGCAGGCCTTGCGCGAGGGCGCGAGGGCCTGCACGGCGGAATCATTGGCGGGCAGCACGCAGCGGGCGCAGCGCAGCCAGATGCGCGCCTTGGAGGCCGCGTAGGACTCGAAGCTGCTGTGGGAGTCCAGATGATCGGGGGTGATATTGAGGATGACCGCAGCCTCCAGCCGCATCGGCGCGGCGCGTTCCAACTGGAAGCTGGACAGCTCCAGCACGCGTATTTCGCTGCTGTCGGCAAGCAGGTCCAGCGCCGGAGTTCCGAGGTTGGCCCCGGCGCTGGCATCCAGCCCCGACTCCCTCAGCATGCAAAGCAGAAGCGTGGCAACGGTGCTCTTGCCATTGGAGCCGGTCACGCCAGCCAGGCGGGCATGGTTTTCGCCTGCGAACAAGTCCAGATCGCTGATCACGGGCATTCCCTGCTCGCGCGCCCGTTGCACCAGCGGATGCTTGAGCGGCGCTCCGGGCGAAAGCAGCAGGCGGTTGACCGAACCGGGGATCTCACGCAGGCTGCCGTCAACGAAGCAGCGCGCCCGGGGCATCGCCCGACGTATCTCCTCGCTGGCCGGCGGCAGCGGGCGCGTGTCGAAGAAAGCGGCTGAATGCCCAGTGCGGGCGAAATAGCGCGCGCACGAGGCGCCGGTGGCGCCCATTCCGAATACAAGCGTCTCGCCCAAGCGCCGCCGCCCTATCGAATCTTTAGGCTGGCCACGGCAACCAGCGCCAAAACGACCGAGACAATCCAGAATCGCACGATGATTTTCGGCTCCGGCCACCCCTTCAATTCAAAGTGGTGATGCATGGGCGCCATGCGGAACAACCGCTTGCCGGTCAGACGAAAGGAAGCCACCTGCACCATCACCGATACTGCTTCCATGACGAATATGCCGCCCACGATCGCCCAAGCGATTTCCTGCCGCACGATGATCGCCACCGTGCCCAGCACGGCGCCCAGCGACAGCGCGCCCACATCGCCCATGAACACCTGCGCGGGATAGCTGTTGAACCAAAGGAACCCAAGTCCGGCGCCGCCAATCGCAGCGCAGATCACCATCAGTTCGCCGGCACCGTCCACATAGGGCACGCCCAGGTAATCCGAGAAAATCGCGTTGCCGGCAACCCAGGAAAAGAGCCCCAGGGCCGCGGCTGCTATGGCAACCGGCATGATGGCGAGGCCGTCAAGCCCGTCGGTGAGATTGACGCCGTTGCTGCTGCCCACAATCACTATCCAGGCAAATACCGGAAACAGGATTCCCAGCGGCAGATAGAGATCCTTGAAGTAGGGGATCAGCACGGTGTCGCGCGGCTCTCCGATCTGGCTGAGCGCCGCCAGCACCAGAATCGCCGCCAGCGTCTGGAGCAGGAATTTGAACCGCGAGGAAAGGCCCGCCGAAGTGCGAAGCGCCAGCTTGCGGTAATCGTCAACCAGTCCGATAAGGCCGAAGCTCGCGGTTGCGCCCAGAACCACCCAGATGTAGGCATTCGACAGCTCGGCCCAGAGCAGTGTTGAGCCAAACACCGCCAGAAGAATCGGCACGCCGCCCAAGGTGGGAGTGCCTATCTTGGAAAAATGGGAGCGGGGGCCGTCGTTTCGCACCGGTTGCGCCAAACTGCTGAGACGCAGCCGGCGTATAACGATTGGGCCCAGCACCAAGGAGAGCGCCAGCCCGGTAAGCGCCGCGAGCACCGACCGCAACGTGATGTATCCGAACACCGCGAAACCGGAGTGCCATTGGGTGAGTTGCTGCGCAAGATACTCAAACATGATTCACGTTCTCCCTTGCCAACTCTGAAGCGGCCTCCCGCAGCGCGCTCACGGCGCGTTCCATGGCCATGAAACGCGATCCCTTGACCAGCGCGGTCACACCGCCGCGCAAGTCCTGCCGCAGCACGCCGCACAAATCCTCGACGCATTCACGCCAAACGGCTTGGGGCCCGAAAGCCCCTGCCGCCCGGCGACTGTCACGGCCGGCGCAATACAGCCGGTCCACTCCGGCGCGGCGCGCCTCCTCGCCCACCCGGCGATGCCAGCCGGATGAGTCCGCCCCCAATTCCCCCATGTCGCCCGCCACCAGCCAGCGTTCGCCATCCTGGCCCGCCAGCACCCCGATCGCGGCGGACACGGATGCAGGATTGGCGTTGTAGGAATCGTCGATCACGCGCACTCCCGCGCCGGCCTCGTGGATCTGCAGCCGTCCGGCAACCGCCGCCTGCGCGCCCAAGCCCTCGACCATGGCCGCCAGCCCGGCGCCGGCGGCAGCGGCTAGGGCGCAAGCAGCCAGCGCATTGCGCAGATTGTGGGCGCCGATGAGCCTCATTTCGACCCGCGCTTGGCCCTCGGGGCAGCGCAGCTCGAAACAAAGGCCGTTGTTGATGCTCTTGGGATCGCGGGCGGAGAACTCTCCGTCTCCTCCAAACCGCAGCGTCTTGCGGGAACCCAGCAGACCCTGCCAGTACCCGGAAAAGGGCGTGCCCGCAGGAACAACGCCCACGCCTCCCGGCGGCAAACTCGATAGCAGCGCACCCTTCTCGCGGGCAATGCGATCCACATCTTCCAATCCCTCGAGATGCGCCGGCGATGCGTTCAGCAGCGCGCCGATGGTGGGCCGCGCGATTTCCGTCAGCCTGCCGATGTCGCCGGGACGGCTGGCTCCGAACTCCAGCACCGCAGCCCTATGCCGTGAGGAAAGCTCAAGAAGCGTTAACGGCAGGCCAACCTCGTTATTGAAGCTGCGCGGGGATGAGAGCACCGCGTCGGCGCCCCACTCGGCGCGCAGAATCGAGGCGGTGAGCGCCTTTACGGTGGTCTTGCCATTGCTGCCGGTAATCCCGATAAGCGGGATATCGAACCGGGTTCGCCAAACCCGGGCGCAGTCCGCCAGCGCGCCGCGCGTGTCCCGCACAATGATCTGGGGCACTTCTTCGGAACTGGGGCCGTTGAGGACTGCTCCGCTGGCGCCCCCGGCGGCGGCGGCGGCCACGAAATCGGCGCCGTCGTAGCGCTCCCCGCGCAAGGCGAAGAACAGCGCGCCTCGGGTCCGCCCGCGGCTGTCGGTGCTCACGCCCGCAAAGCGGCCGTCCGCGCCGCGCAGCTCGCCGCCCATGGCCGCGGCCCACTCCGAAAGGCTGCCTGATATCACCGCGCCGCTCCCGGCCATGCGGCTAGCGCCTCGCGCACTGCCGAGGCATCGGAAAACGGCAGCACCCGGCCGCCGCTTACTTGGTGCGCTTCATGGCCCTTGCCGGCCACCAGCACGATATCGCCCGGCTGCGCCCCGTGCAGCGCTTTGCGGATCGCGCTGCCCCGGTCGAGTTCGAGCACCGCCTGCCCGGAAACGCCGGCTAGCACTTGCGCGGCGATCTCCCGCGGATCCTCTCCGCGCGGATTATCGGAGGTAATGAGCAGCTCGTCGGCCAGCGAGCCCGCCACGCGCCCCATTTCAGCCCGCTTGCCCTCATCTCTTTCGCCGCCGCATCCCATCACGCACCATAGGCGCTGGGGATTGCGGGCCTTGAGCGCGCCGAGCACCGCGCTCAGCGCTTCGGGCGTGTGGGCGAAGTCAACGAAGGCATCGGGAAGCGCGCCGCCGCCGAAATGCTCCATGCGGCCCGGCGGCGGCGGGCATTTCGACAATGCCTCCGCCGCTTCTTCTCCGCCGATGCCCAATGCCCTGATCAGCCCAAAAGCCAGCGCCAGATTGGCGCTGTTGAAGCATCCATGGAGGCGGCTTGCCAGCTCGAAACGCCTGCCCTCTTGCTCAAGTTCCAGCCGCAGCCCCGCAGGCGCTCGAAACGAACCAACAAGCGACAGATCCGCCGGTCGGCGGCCCTCGCAGGCAACGCTTAGCACGCGCCCGCGACAGCGCCGGGCAAGCTCCGCCCCGAAGGAATCGTCCACATTGATCACCGACACTTCCGGCTGATGCTCCAGAAACAGGCGCTGTTTCGCTTCGGCGTAGGCGGCCGGATGGCCGTGATAGTCGAGATGGTCGCGGCCTAAGTGGGTGAATGCCGCGAGCCTCACCGGCAGGCCGTTGATCCGTTGCTGGTCGAGGCCCTGCGAGGACACTTCCAGAAAAACGTGCTCGATGCCGCCGTCGGCAAGAACGCGCAGGCGCCGGTGCAGTTCGTCCGGATCCGGCGTGGTCATCGTGCTGGGCCAGAAACATTCGGGGCGGCCCCAGCCCAGCGTTCCCATGGCGGCCGCCGGACGGCTCAGGGCATTCATGGCATGGGCGGCCAGCCAAGCGACCGTTGTCTTGCCGTTAGTGCCCGTAATGCAGGCCATCGAAAGGTCCTGAGAGGGATGGGCGTAGTAGGCGTCGGCAATGGGGCCCACCTTGCCGCGAAGCCCGGAAACGGCGAAGTGCCGGACCCTGTCGGAACATGCCGGAGGCGCTTGGCCGTCGGTCGGCTCCCAAGCGACGGCGGCGACGCCGCGTTGCAATGCCTGAGGCAAAAAATCGAGGCCATGGCGTGCCCCGGCGCAAGCCAGGAACAATCCTTCCGGCACTACCCGGCCGCTGTGCATCGCCAGTCCCCGCACCTTGATATCCGGGGCCGCGGAATCGACCCGGGCGAAAACCGGCTCCAGCGACACCCAGCCGCCGTTATCGGCGCCCGCCTTCATCGCGACGCAACCGCCGCTTCGACCGGCTGGCGAACGCCGTCCATGGGCGCGCCCACAACACGCAGCGCGCCTAGGACGACGCGGGAGAAAACCGGCGCGGCCACCTCGCCGCCGAAGTATCCGTTCTCCAAGGGTTCGTCAATCACCACCGCGGCCGCCAAGCGAGGATTCGAGGCGGGCGCAAAACCAACGAACAGGGCCGTATGCCGATCCTGCTCGTAGCCGGAAGCGCCAAGCTTTTCGACAGTTCCGGTCTTGCCGGCAACCCGATAGCCCGGAATCCCGGCCCGGGTGGCGGTGCCGCCAGCGCCCACCGGCTCTTCCAGCAGCAGCGCGACGGCAGCCGCGGTATCGCGCGACATCGCCCTGACTCCCTGCGGCAGGTCATCGCGCCTCACCAGGCTGACCGGGATCACCTCCCCAAGGTTTGCGAACACTGTATAAGCCTTGGCCAGCTGCAAGGGCGTTACCGCCAGCCCGTAGCCATAAGCCATGACGGCTTGATCGACGGGACGCCAGTACTCATGGTTGGACAGCGAGCCATCCGCCTCGCCGGGAAAGCCGCTTTCCGTGGCGCGCGCCAGCCCCACGCCTGCCAGAGTGCCCCATAGGCGCTGCGGCTCAAGGGACATGGCCACTTGGGTGGCGCCCACTTGGCTGGAGCGGCGCAGCAAGGCGGCGAAATCGATCACGCCCAGGGCGGTGCGGTCGCGGATCGTCTTTGAACCCACGCGAACGAAGCCGCGGCCCGTATCGATCCGGTCATGCAGCGACCAAGCGCCGCTTTCCAGCGCTGCCGCCACCACCAGAGGCTTGATGGTTGATCCAGGCTCCAGCAGGTCTAGGACCGCCCGGTTGCGGTAGTTGGCGGGATCCAGCCGGGCGCGGTCGTTGGGATTGAAGGACGGCTGGCTGGCCATGGCCAGCACTTCGCCGCTGCGCGCATCGAGCACCACAATCGAACCGGAACGCGCCCGGTGCCGCTCCACGGCCTCCTTCAATGCCCGATAGGCCAAGTACTGAATCCGCAGATCCAAACCGAGGTGCAGGTCGCGACCCGGCTGCAAAGGATCAAGGCTGGCGATATCGCGCACATGCCGGCCAAGGCGGTCGCGGATCGCCTGCTTGCGTCCGTCCCGCCCCTTAAGCCAGGAATCGAAGGCCAATTCCAAGCCCTCCTGGCCGTTCTCGTCGATATCGGCAAAGCCCACCAGGTGGCCGGCGTACTCGCCGGACGGATAGTAGCGCCGGTATTCCCGGCGCAGGCGCAACTCCGGCACCCCAAGGTCGATGAGCGCCCGGGAGCGGGTGGGCGGCAAGCCGCGCTTCAGCCAAACGAACTCGAGGCCTTGGGCCTTGGCCAGCTTGTCCTCCAGCCGCTTCGCGGAGGAGTTTAAGGCGGCGGCGATTTGCGGCAGGTGCGGACGCAGCGCGTCCAAGCTGTCCGGATGCGCCCAAAAACTGTCCACCGGGGCGCTCACGGCCAGCGGCTGGCCATTGCGATCGAAAATACGGCCCCTGCGAGCCACTACGGTTGCCGTGGCCAACTGCTGGGCATCGGCGCGCGACTCCAGGAAGCTGTTTTGCAGCAACTGCAGCTGAGCGGCCCGAGCCACGATGACCAGCCCGCAGGCGAACAGCGCCGCGCCGCAGGCCATCAGGCGGGTCCTGAACTTGCGGGGCATGAAACTTGCGCGCGAGGCCATGGCTCATCGCGCCCGCACGCCGGACCGCTCCGCCGGGCCCAAGCGCAAAAATACAAGGTCGCCGCTTTCCGGCTGGCGCATTCCCAAGCGTTCCCTCGCCTCCCTGTCGATGCGCAGATAGCCCAAGGTCGTGGCGCGCTCCAGCTGCAACGCGCCCCATTCCACCTCCAGCTCATCCCGCTCGGCAATCAACACCTGCATCACTCGAAACTGCGTGCGATGCTCATGGCGCGCATACACTAGGAGCACCCCGCTAATCAGGACCGACAAAGCCACGCCCGACAGAAAAAAGGAAGCCAAACCGAACCGTTTCATCATCCGGTGGTTTCTCCCAGCCTTTCGGCGACCCGCAGGCGAGCGCTGCGGGCGCGCGGATTACGGGCGCGCTCCTCGCCCGAGGGCCGCTGCAATCTTGCGATCGTTCGCAGCAAGGGATGGGCCGAATTTGGAATGCGCGGCAAGCGGGCAAGCTGCGGCGGGAGCCGCGAAGCGTCGCGGACATAGCGCTTTACGATGCGGTCCTCGAGGGAGTGGAACGAAATAACGCAGAGGCGCCCGCCGGCGCGCAGGCACCGCACGGCTTGAGGCAGCGCCTCCTCGAGCGCGGCGAGTTCTTCGTTGACCGCGATGCGCAACGCCATGAAGGTTCTCGTGGCCGGATGCTGCCCGGACTGGCCCGCCCGCTTCATGCCCGCAACCAGGCCGGCGAGCTCGGAACAGCGCGAGATAGGCCGCCGACGGCAGATCGCCTGCGCGATTTTTCGGGCCTGCGGCTCTTCGCCGTAGCGCCGCAAAACCCGCGCGATTTCGTCTGCCGAGGCGCCGTTCAGCCAATCAGAGGCGCTCAATCCGGCGTTGGGATTCATGCGCATGTCCAGCGGGCCGTCCGAATGGAAGCTAAAGCCGCGCAGCGGATCGGTGAGTTGCGGCAGGGATGCGCCCAAGTCGAAAAGCACGCCGCTGGCACGGCCTTTCCAACCTTTTTCTTCCAGCATCTTTTCAAGGCAGCGAAAATTGGCGTGTTCGATGGAAAACCTAGGCTCTTGGCGCTCCAAAAGCCGGGCCTCGCGCACCGCCTCGGGATCGCAATCCAACGCAAGCAGCCTTCCATTGTCGCCAAGCGCCTCGAGAATGGCGCGGCTGTGGCCGCCCCGCCCGAAAGTGGCATCCACATACAGGCCGTCCGGCACCACCGCCAAGCCGTCAAGCGTTTCCTGTACAAGCGCGGGTTCATGCTCAAGCCCGGCGCGATCGCTCAAAGCTGCACGCTGCGCAGCGCAGCATCCAGCGATTCGCTCTGGGCGCTGACTTGCGCCGCGCGTTCGCGCCACCGGCCGGCATCCCATAATTCAAACCGGTGCCCCAAGGCCAGCAGCGTGGCATGCCGCTCAAGTTCGCAGTACTCCCGCAACTCCGGCGGCACGCGCAGGCGCCCGGCCGCATCCAGCGAAGTCTCGGAGGCGAAACCCACGATCAACCGCTGCACGTCTCGCACTCCGGTCTGCTGCATCAGCGCGTCGCTGACCCGCGCCCAGTCCCGGGGCAGGTAAATCAATACGCAGCGGTCCGGATGAACGGTGCATACCACATGGTCTTCCGCAATGCCGGCAAGGCTGGTGCGGTAGCGCGCCGGCATGCCGAAACGGCCTTTGGAATCAAGGGTCACATTGGCGGGGCCTTGGAACATGGACTATCTGAAAAACCCACAATCTCCCACGGCATCCCACTATACTCCAAATTACTGCTAGCGCAAGCATAAAAAGAGGCAGGCATCCTTAGCCTTACCTTCCAAGCCGGCGACACCAAAAAACGCAATCCCGAAAGTCGGGTGCTTCGGGCACGCCTCCTCGCGCGCCCTCCTCCCGCAGAGTCGCTTCGATCCGCCTCTGCTTGCTTCCTGCTTCCGGGAGACGCATGAACCCGCCTCTTCTCCGCCCCCTTCCTCGCGGGAGACGCATGAACCCATCCATGGGGCTTGGCGGCGGCTGTCCTGCCGCCGACACTCCCGCGAGGAAGGGGGCGGAGAAGAGGCTTGCGCTGGCGCTATCCTTAAAGTGGTGGCCCTTCTGCTGCCGATGCTCCCGGAAGAAGGGAGCAAGCAGAGGGCTTGCGGGATGCCAGCCCTCTTAGGGTCTGCGCCAGCCGAAGCCTCATTGCGCGTTCCCCTCTCGCGGGAGTGTTGGAGCCATGGATGGCGGAACCAAGCTAGGGACGGCGTCTCCCGCGAGAGGGGAACGCGCAATGAGGCGAACCCGAAGCGCCCTTAGCGGGAACTCAGCACGGATCGAAGCGTTTCTCGCGCCAGGAAAGCGCTCGAGGAGAAACAGAAAGAGGGCTTTTGGGTTAGCGGGCGAGGGCGTCCCAGGTGGCTTCGGGGCCGCAGGCAATGGCGCGCCTGCCGATAGCCTGCGCCCAGTCCGAACTGCGTCCATAGTCGCCGCGCCAGCGCCATAGCGGCCTGCTGAAGCGCTGCAATCCAAACTCCTCGGTAAAGCCGATCGCGCCATGCACGCCGTGAGCGATCAGCGTGACGGGATGCGCCAGTTCCGAGCAGCGGCATTTAGCGATGGCCACGGCCAGCCAAGCAGTATCCTCCTCTCCTGCCGGCATGCCGTGCCGCTGCACTTCGGCAAATGCGCGCTGGGAGGCCGCCTGCATACAGGCTACATAGCCCGCAAGCTCGGCAAGCTGCTGCTGCACCGCCTGAAACTTTTCCAGCCGCCGGCCGAACTGTTCGCGCTCGCCGCAATACCGAACGGACCGTTCCAGCAGCGCCTGGGCCGCGCCCGCCATTTGCGCCGACCGCAACAACGCGCCAGCCGCCAGCGGCAAGGAAGGCTGCTCCGCCAACGAATGCCCAACGGAGACATGCTCCGTTCCATCGCTTCCAGGGATGCCGCGGCTCACCATGATCTCGGGCAGCGATCCGGGCGCCGCGTAGCGCCCACAGGCCTCGGCAACCACGAATGCCTCGGACCAGCTTCCGCCGTAGCCGCCTTCTTCCTGCGCAACCAGCACCGCGTCCAAGCCAATCTCCTGCGCCAAGGAAAGAAACTCCGCGCCGCCCGAGCGTTCCGCCTCGGCCAGGTATTCGGGCGTCAACTGTTCGGAGAATAAGCGCTCCACTGTGTCCAGCAGCAGCGAATCGGCTTTCATTACCGCAAACCCAGCCCGCGCGCGATGATGCCGCGCAAAATTTCACCGCTGCCTCCACGCAGGGAAAAAGAAGGCGCCAGAAGCGTCATTAGCTGCAAAGCCTGCTGGTACGGCAACGCGCCGGAGGAGGAATCCGCAGGCAGATCGACCAGTTCCTGGGCAAGCGCGGGGATCGACTGCTCAAATCGCGTGCCCATATCTTTGACCATTGCAGCCTCGAGGTTGGGCGATTCGCCCGCCTGAAGCATCGCCGCCACCGACAGCGACATGGCCCGCAGCGCCCCCAGTTGCGCAACCGCAGCGCCAACCGCAGCGGCAGCGGCATCGCTAGCCCCGCGATCCCCGAGCACCTTAAGCAACTCGTTGAAGAGCGTCTGACACGACAGGTACCGTTCCGGCCCCGCGCGCTCCAGCGCCAGCTCCTCCATCACCTGCGCCCAGCCTTTGTTCTCCGCGCCGATCAGCGCATCTTCGGGCAGCAGCGCGCCCTCGAAATGCACCTCGTTGAAGTGCTCGCGCCCCGCCAGGTCGCGGATCGGGGCAATGCGAACTCCCGGCGTGTTGCGCAAATCGACCAGGAATTGCGACAGCCCCTCGTGCCGGCGGCCCTCCTCGCCAGTGCGAAAAAGCGCGATCATGTAGTGGGCGCGATGCGCGTTGGTGGTCCACACCTTCGTTCCGTTAACGATCCAGCCAGCATCGGTGCGCCGCGCTCGGGTCCGCAGCGATGCCAAATCCGAACCTGAGTCGGGTTCGCTCATTCCGATGCAGAAACACAGCTCGCCGCGACAGATCCGCGGCACGATCGCCTGCTTGAGCGCCTCGCTTCCGTAGCGCAGGATCAGCGGGCCGCTCTGGCGGTCGGCGAACCAATGAAAGCCGGTAGGCGCGCCCGCCGCCAGACACTCCTCCAGCACAACGAATCGCTCCAACTGCGTACGGCCGCCGCCTCCGTATTGGCGCGGGAAGCTCACCCCGATCAACCCGGCTGCGCCCATGCGACGGCTGAATTCCGGGTTGCAAGCGTCCCACGAAAGCGCCCGCTCGGCCACGGGAATATCGCGCAGCGCCCCATTGAGGAACGCACGAGCCTCTCGGCGCAGATCGTGCGCGCCCGCAGGCAATTCGGGTGCGGGAAAGTTGAGCCGCGACAAGCCGGCAATCAGGGCCTGCCCGCCCTATTCTTGCGGAGCTATGGTGAGCGCCAACCCGTCCAAGTCCTCGGAAAAACGAACTTGGCAAGTCAGGCGCGAGTGATCCCGAACGTGCTCCAGCTCGCTCAGCAACTCATCTTCCTCCGGCGAGCGAGGCGGCAGCCGGTCCCGCCAAGCAGGATCGATATAGCTGTGGCAGGTGGCGCAGGAGCACATGCCGCCGCACAGGGCCTCAACACCGTTGTCCAGCTCGCGCAGGATCTCCATGATGCTCATGCCAGCAGCACCCTCCACCACTTGGGACTCGCCGTCGCGATCGGTCACGTGAATCCGCGCCATGGGATGCTAGCGCGCCGTCTCAGGCCGAACCGGCGTTGCGGTCCAGCGGAGTATGAAAATACTCGCTCTCCTCGCAATGCTGCTTGACTTCCTCAAGCAAACGCTCGAGGCGCATCTCGGCAGTGGCCACCGAAGCGCAGGATTCGCACAGCGGATCAGCGCAGGGCTGGCGGGAAAAAAGCCAGAAATGCACGGCGCCGGCCAGAAGCCCTGAGGCCACGTCCCAAGCATCGGGCTCCTCATTGGATTCCAGCAACCGGTTGCCGTCTTTGATGACGGCATCAATTGCTTCCTGGAAGCCTTCAGGATACTCGTCCTCTCCGGCGGGAAAGTCGTCCGGCAACCGCTGGTCGTAACTCATTGCATTCACCCGTGCCTCTCTGGCGCAGCGCCCTTTATGGTACCACTTGTGGCGGGCATTTGCCGCGAGAGTCGGGGCCGAAAACGGTCGCCGGAAAAAGTCAGCGGGTCTGGGGAACGGGAATGCCGTATTCCTGCAGTGTTCTGCTCATGGTCGGCCGACCGCGCCGCAGGCGGGAGTCGCTGAGCAGGTAGGAGAAGACATAGCCGCACGCGAGCATGAACACGCCGATAAGGAAGCAGTAAAGCACTGCCCGGTCGGGATAGGTGTCCTTCAGGTAGCCCACGTACACCGGTCCGGCAATGCCCGCTGCCGCCCAAGCGGTCAGGATGGCGCCATAGACGGCCGACATCCGCTTCTGTCCGAACACGTCCAGAACGAACGAGGGCATGGTGGCAAATCCGCCGCCGAAGCAGAGCAGCACGTAGCACACCAGAGCCGAGAATACCCAAGGGTTGGTTTCGGTCATAAGGATACCGAACACCACCATCTGGCTGCCCAGCAGGATCCGGAACACCGCCACCCGGCCGATACGGTCGGACAGCAGCCCCCAGAACAGGCGCCCTAAGCCGTTGCACAAGGAACTCACCGCGATCAAAGTGGCGCCGTATTCGGCCAGCACCGCCGGCTCCGTATCAGGAGCGGCAAGCCCCCACACCTCCTGCAGCAATTCGGATTGAAAGCTGATAACCGATATGCCGGCGGCGATATTGCAGAAAAACACGATCCAGAGAATGACGAAGGTGCTGGTGCTCAGATAGGGAATGATCGGCGCAGTCTTCCTGCTTGCGGGTTGCGACGAGGCATGAGGCCCCGCCGAAGCGCCGCCGGGCGCCGGCGGATCATCGAGAAACAGGCTGCAAGGAATCAGGATGCATGCGAATATAATGCCCAGCCACAGGAAAACGTGCTCCAGCTCCTGGCCGGCGCGCACCACCAGCAGCGGCGCCAGAACCTTGCTCAGCAGCAGCGCGCCCACGCCGAAACCCATCACAACAATGCCGGTAACCAGCCCCTTGCGGTCCGGGAACCACTTGGCCACAGTCGCCACGGGCGTCACGTAGCCCAAGCCGATGCCGGCGCCGCCAACCACGCCGTAGCCGAGGTAGAACAGCGGGATGGAACCCAAGTGCAGCGCCCAGGCGGCTATGATGTAGCCGCCGCAGAACATCAGGCTGCCGGTCAGCGCCAGACGCCTCGGCCCCAGTCTCGGCAGGGCTTGGCCCGCCCAAGCCGCGGCCACGCCCAGCGAAAAGATGGTGATGCTGAACGCCCAGGCGGTTTCAGTGAAGGTCCATCCCGACTGGCGCACCAGGATGGTCTGGAAAAAGCTCCAAGCATAGACCGTGCCCAGGCATACCTGCAGCATGGTGCATAGAAAAGCGATCAGGATGCGCGGAGCACGCATTTGCGTTCCTGCCGTTCCGTTCCGCTGCCCGCGATTCCCTAGTCCGCCGGCTGCGGCGCAGGGCTCATGGCGCCGGGATCCTTGCCGTTGCGGGCCACGTAGAGAAACAGGCGGGCCAGATGGCCGGCCTCGTCGTTACGGGCCAGAACAGCCCGGTCGGCCAGCGCTTCGGGGTTGCCGTCGCGGGCCAGATCGACAGCATACGACAGCAGTTCGCCCAAGGGCTTGGCGGCCAGATTGACCAGCCAGATGGCGGCCAGCACTCCGATCACCAGAATCACGGCCACCAAGTAGATCTGCTGGCCGATGGCCCTTTGGATCTTGAGCGCGACCACATCCAGGTCCATTCCCACATGCACATGTCCTGCCACGCCCGCCAGGATGGGGCTCCCCACCTCCAGGAATATGCCCAACCCCGGCAGATCGCGCTCCACAGGCTCGGTGCTCCGGTGGTCCGAGGCGAGGATCTCGTCTGGAATCCCCGGCACGAACGTGTGCGCCAAGTAGTCCCCGGTTTCGCTGGTGATGTAAATGTAGCGTATGCCCTGGATCTCGATGAACTGGTCCACTAGCGACTGCAGGGTGGCCAAGTCGCGGTTGAGGAGGATATCCACGCTGGAATTGGCCACCGTCTTGGCGATATTGCTGGTGTTGACCTCGTATTCCGCCGAAAGCTCGGTGCTAACCGTGAGCACGCATAAGACGGAGGTGGAGAGCACAATAGCGCCGAACATGGCGAATATGCCAAAGCGCGTGCGCTGAAACAGTTTTTCAATTTTCATGTCATGCAAACTTGGCTTGCCAGTCCTCCAAGGGCACGAAGTGCCCGTCTTCCACCATGGTGTAATAGACGGTTTGCAGCCCTTGCCGACGGTCCGGCCCGAAGGACACCCGCTCGCCCACGCCAAGGTCGAAATCACTGACCGAAAAAACCGCCTGTTCCAGCCGGGCACGCCTAACATCGCCGCCGAGGCGACGAAGAATCTCCGCCAGCAGCTTGGCGTTCAAAAAGCCTTCCAGGCTGCCAAAACTTTGCGGAAGCGCCGCATATTCCTCCTTGACCAGTTCTTCGGGCACCTGCGGGTCGTAGCGCTCCATCAGTTCCCGGTATTCCCTGACTGCCGGAATCGAGAGATCCTCGTAGCTGGGAACGACCTGCGAGTTGACCAGCAGCCGCGTGTAGCGCTCGCTGTCCTCGCGCCCTTCGGTGAGGAGATTGAGCAGGTTCTCGCTGCCGACAAAGGACAGGTTGGCGATCGGCACCTCGAGTCCCAAGTCCACCGCATCGCGCGCAAAGGCGGCGCAGGCGGCGTATGAACCGATGCAGATAACCGCATCAGGCGCGGCGCCCTTCAGGATCTCGACCTGCTGGCGCATGCTGCCGGTGAACTTCGCGCCGCGGCCGTAAGTGGCCTCGCCGGTGATCCGTTCCCCGTGCCGGGCCAGCGCGGACCGCACTCCTGCCCAGCCGCTGCGTCCGTAGGCATCCATCTGGTAGAAGACACCGATGCGCCGCCTCCCGATGCGCACGAAGTTATCCACCAATCCCGCCGTTTCCTGACCGTAGGAGGCGCGAAGATTGAAGGCAAATTCCCCGTACGGAGGCTGCCGCTGCGGCTGCGCGCCTGTGAAGGGGAAAAACATGTAGATATTTTCGCTCTGGAACTTCTTCAGAATCGGCAGAACGCGGGTGACGGTGGGCGTGCCGACATAGCCGAACAGCAGGAACACCTGATCCTCAAGCATCAACTGCATGGTGTTTTCCACGCACGGGTCCGGCTGGTAGCCATCGTCGTACATCTTGAGCGCGATCCGCCGCCCGTTGATCCCGCCGAAGTCGTTGACATGCGCGAAGCAGGCGGCCGCGCCTCGGTAGAGCTCGGTGCCCAAACCCCGCGACGGCCCGGAAAACGCCGCCGACACGCCAAGCACGATGTCCCCGGATTCCGCGCCGTCGGCACCGCTGCCGCTGCCCGGCAACACGTTGGCCGAGACGGCCGCGCGCAACGAAGCCGCCCAAGGGGCCGACAGCAACGCCGCCAGACCCGATTCGACCAAGCGCCTTCTGCTGAGCCTAATGTTCAGAACTAAACCTCACACGATGCCTGTGCGCACGCATGCCCTTCTTCCAAAACAAAGCCGGATGCATGATCCTAACCAGCGCGGGGCTGCGGGTCAATCAGCGCGCCATCCGAAAGCCGGAGCGCGCCCCGCCGAACGGGTCTTCACGCTGTGGGCCCTGCCGTCCGGCGAACGCAGTCCGGCGAGCGTCAGGCGGAAAGCGGGCAATCCGGGCATAAGATATTGATTAGTTAGCAAAAAAAAGGAAGGCAACAAGCGGCTTGGTGCAATATGCGGGCTAGCCTCCTATGCCGCCTTGGGATGCAGCTCCGACAGCAGCACGCTGTGCCCGTCGGGCTGCACGATACGGCAATGTTCGCGGCGCAGCAGACGAGGCTCGGCCACGCCGCAGGAATGAGCAATGATCTTAAGCTCCTCCTCGACGCGGCGCTGATAGTTGGCCACGCTCACCGCCTTGGCAGGGGGATTTAGCCCCCGCTGAAGGCGGGTGTTGTGGGTGGTGATTCCGGTGGGGCAGGTGTTCTTGTTGCAACGCATCGCTTGGATGCAGCCCAGCGCGAACATGAAGCCGCGCGCCGACACCGCGAAATCGGCGCCGGCGCACAGCGCCCAAGCCACCTCCGCTGGCGTCACCAGCTTGCCGCTGGCCACCACCCGCACACGGTCGCGCAAGCCGTGCCGGTTCAGCGCGTCCACAAGGATAATGAGGCTTTCGGCGATCATCATGCCCACGTTATCCATAAGGGGCATTGGGGCCGCCCCGGTGCCGCCATCGCCGGAATCCACGGTGATGAAGTCCGGAGCGCTGTCGGGGCCGCGTTGGTTGATGAGCTCCAGCAGCTCGTCGAGCCACTGCGGATTGCCGATCACAGCCTTGTAGCCGGTGGGCTTGCCGCCGATATCGCGGACCCGGTTGATGAGGTCCAAAAGCTCCCCGCTATTGCTCACTTCCCGGTGCCTGTTGGGGCTGATCGCATCCTGTCCGGCACGAATGCCGCGAATCCAAGCGATCTCGTCGGTCACCTTCGCGCCCGGCAGGATTCCGCCCTTGCCCGGCTTGGCGCCTTGGCTGAGCTTGATCTCGATCATCTTCACCTGCGGCTCGGCGCCGATCCCCTTCAGCCGCTTCTCGCAAAGCTCGCCGTCGGGCGTGCGAATGCCGTTCTTAGCGGTGCCGAACTGGAAAACCACATCGTTGCCGGCCTCCAGGTGCCAAGGGGAAAGCCCGCCCTCGCCGGTGTTCATCCAGCATCCGGCACGCGCGGCGCCCTTGCCCAGCGCCATCACCGCCGGCCTGGATATGGCGCCGAAGCTCATTCCGGAAATATGAAAAATGCGGTTGGTCGTGTAAGGATTCGGCCCGTCCGGCCCCACGGTCACCTCCGAAGTGTCCCGGCATTCCTCGTCCAGCAGGCTGAAAGGCGCGTTGACGAAAATGGAGGTGCCCGACAGGCGCGTTTCCCGGGTGGAGCCGAAGGACACCGTCATGGAGCCGGCGCTCGCAGCGCGTTCCACCCAGCCCCGCTGGGCCCGGTTGAAAGGCAATTCCTCACGGTCCATGGCGAACATGTACTGCCGCATGAACTCGCCCAAGGACTCGAAAATAGGCCGGAATCGACCGATAACCGGGTAGTTGCGGCGCACGGCGTTGCCGGTCTGCGCCAGATCCACGAACAGCAAAACGAATGCCACAAGGAACGTTGTCCCGATGGCCACAAGGAATAGGCTGGCCAAGACATGCAAGGCCTGATCAACAAAGTGCATCGCGCTCAAAACCTCTTGCGCTCGCATCGAGCCGCAGCTGGTGGGCCCGGCAGGATTCGAACCTGCGACCAAGTGGTTATGAGCCACCTGCTCTTACCACTGAGCTACAGGCCCTCGCGAACTGGCTAGAGTATATCCGCACTAACCCGCATATTGCACCAAGGTGCTTGGCGCTTCCGCCCTACCGGGTGCGCATTCCCCGCGCCTTGATGACGGACTCCGGAGGGTAGGAGCGCGACAGCGCAGCCAAGCGCGCGCGAGCCTGAAGCTGAGGATCACTGCTCCTGGCTGCGTGAATAAGGTCGTTCCAAAGTTGTGGCCTGTCGGTGAAACAGGCGGCGAGCACCCTGTCCGCGTAGAGCGCCAAAACTTGGATATCGGCAAAACCCAGGTTCCGCAAGGAGTCCCCGGACGAGGCAGACCCACCCAGCCATAGCGATGACAAACTATGATTCTGCTGTACATCCTGAATCAGCCAAGTCAGTAGAGAAGCAGTAAATCTCTGTGCCGCAACCTCCACATCCTCAGTCAGGCGGGAACTTTCGCCCTGCCGGTCGTGGACCGCGGAAACATTCGCTGCGGCCTGTCGGGCGGCAGTCACCAAGAGCATAGGCACCGTAGCAGCGGCGTCGCGCTGCGACGGTTCCAGTTCCGCAATTCTTAGGCACAGCTCTGCGGGCAATCCGTAGTAGCCGCCTTCGCGGCCCAAAACCTGTAGCGCTATAAGATCAAGAAAACGTCGGTTGATTTCGTATATCTCATTGAGCCTTTTACCCTCTCCGCGCGCTTCGTCCATAGCCCTCCTCCTCACATTGAGCCGCGCACTCCTGCCCTCCCTATATGCTGACAGGATGTCAATCCGACCGAATCCGTACCACCGCATGGTGGCCGTCACGGGCCGGCTGCTATTGAGACAGCCTGCGGGATGCGGATCAACCCCAAAAAGGCGGTAAAAACACCCAATTTTCGGTTGCATTTTCGATCCAGACTCGTTACATATTTACAACATGCGGATAACGCAAAGCCGTTACGCAGGGGAGTTGAACCGATTCGAACTCGCGATGCGAATGCTGCGCCTGCAAGCGCGCACCGGCACTATCGCCCGTTATACAGGGCTGTCGAACGACCGGATACGCAAGGCTTACGCCAACTATGTGCTTGAGCATGGCCACAACAAGTTGCCGCGGCGCAAGCGCGGGCGGCCGCCGAGCCGAATCGGCCAATTCCTAAGCACGCCGCAAAGGATTTGCGAATCCACAGTTCTGGCGGCGCTCTTCATGCATGCCGGGCTGCTCGCCCGCGACGAGTTGTCACGATGCCATGTTCCCCGGAATCTGACCCGGCTGATGATGGGGCTACGCCTTTGCGACGCCTACGACATGTACCGGACGCTGATTCCGCAGGGACATATCAACCTGGAGGTGGCTGCCATGCTGCTGCGGGCGATCGGCGAGACCCAGGACTTGATCATTACCTTTTGCGGCGCCTGCCAAGCGGTTTACGTGCAGGATGCTTACGCGCTCGATTACGGTCGCGGGCCATGCTGCGACTGGATGCCCCGGGGCGCGCAGTGCTGATCGAATAGGCGGAACGTTCAGCGACGAACCGCCGCGGTCGATTCAGGCTTCCCTTGCGGCCGCCGCCAGCTCGGCGACAAAGGCATCGAACGTTCGCAGCGGATGACCGACCGCCTCCTCGGAAGCCGCCACCGCCGCCGCGTCCGCCGCCGGCGCGTTCCTCTGCATGGAAAGAAGCATTTTCTTCAGCGATTCCAGCAGCCACGGAGCGATAAAGGCCTTGATCGGCTCAGCCCATTTCTCGACATCGTCGCCGCCGTAGCGGACTTCGCGCCCGAAATAACGGGCATACACCTCAGCCGCGCCTGGACCGCTGATGGTGTCCGGCCCGCATAGCTCGTATTCAGCGCCGGCATGCCCGTCCTCAGTGAGCGCGCGAACGGCGCAATCGGCGATATCGCGGGTATCGACGCGGTTCGTGCCGATCGAGCCGATGGGCATGGGATAGATGCCGTATTCGCGCACCGCCTGCACAACGGAGAGGTCGGTCTGATTGAAGTAGCCGGGACGCAAAATGGTGTATTCGCAGCCGCTTTCACGGATCGCTTGCTCAATGGGCAGCTTGCTGCGGCTGTGGGGAATGGGAGGCTCCTGATCGGGCGCCTGCACCGATAGGAAAACGATCCGCCGGACGCCGGCCGTCCGCGCCGCGCTCACCGCATTGAGCCCGCGCGCGGTCTCGGTTTCACCGTTGGCGGTAATCAGAAAAAGTCGATCGATACCGTCAAACGCCGCATCCAAGCCGGCGCCGGTCTCCAGATCCGCGATGGCACCGCTTGCACCCTGGGGAAGAGCGGAGAATTTCTCCTCCGAGCGACTAAGGGCACGTACCGAATGCCCTTGCGCAATGAGAGCGGAAACAGTGGGGCGGCCAACATTTCCGGTGGCCCCGGCAACAACGATCGGCATATGCGGTAATCCCTTGTTCTCAAATATCCGGCAGTACATGTTATACGAGCGGCCCCGCCGGCAGTTTCCCTGCATCTGTGGATGCAGCAGGCCGGGCAAGCGCCTTACTTCCGCTTCCTTTATGCTGTGGCTGATTTGTGCGGCGCAGAGCCGCCGGGGTAGAATCAAGCGGCCATGACTGATGACCCCAACGCAATGCCTGCAGCCCGGCCATTCGAGATCGTTACTCTGGAACAGACCGAATCGCCCGACGGCTCGGAAGCGGATGACTGGTATCGCTACGAACTAACCCAGGGCACTACCACCATCACCGGCTACAAGCAGGGCGAGGCTGAAGAAGTGCGCGAAGAGGTCGCCAGCCTGGTTTCGCGCCTCAACGAACGCCGCGCCGGCAAAACCAGCCGGGTTCACCTCACGCGCATCGGGCGCAAAAGCCAGCAGCGCGCGCAGGCTCCGGCGGGCAGCAACTGACGCGGCGCCAGCACACACGGCGCGCCGGTTCAGTGCGACCGAATAATCGTGGACGCGGATCAATGAGCATCGATGTGCTAGTCAGCGAAGTGGGGCCGCGCGACGGCCTGCAAAGCCTCAAAGCCATCATGCCCACCGAGGCCAAGAAGGCTTGGATCAAGGCGGAGGCCGAAGCAGGCGTGCCGGAAATCGAGGTGGGTTCCTTCGTGCCGCCCAAGCTGCTGCCGCAAATGGCCGACTGCGAGGAGCTGGTGCGTTACGCCGCCGCCATTCCCGGCTTGCAGGTCACCACGTTGGCGCCGAACCTGAAGGGCGTGGAGCGGGCGGTCGCCGCAGGCACGCACAAGGTCAGCATTCCTGTTTCCGCCAGCGAAACGCACAGCCGGTCAAACGTCCGCAAGGATCACGCCGAAATGCTGGAGGAAGTCCGGCGCATCACCGAGATGCTGGATGAGCTTGCCGAGGAGCGACGGCCCGTATTCGAGGCTGGCATCGCCACTGCGTTCGGCTGCACCATGGAAGGGCCGGTGCCCGAAAGCAAGGTGCTGGAACTGGCCCATGCGCTGGTGGAGGCGGGCTGCAAGGAAGTGGGGCTGTCCGACACCACCGGCTACGCTAATCCTGCCCAGATCCGGCGCTTGGTGCGCCTGGTTCGCTCTGAGATCGGCGAGGAGAAGCTCACCGGAGTGCATCTGCACAACACCCGCGGCTTGGGATTGGCCAACGCCGTGGCGGCGCTGGAGGAAGGCATCACCACCCTGGACAGCTCGCTAGGCGGCATTGGCGGCTGCCCCTTCGCCCCCGGCGCCAGCGGCAATATCGTGACCGAAGACTTGGTATTCATGCTGGAATCCATGGGGCTGAACACCGGCATCGACCTTAACCGGCTGCTGAAGGTGCGCGATGTGGTCGCCGCCGCGCTCCCGACCGCCGAAATGTACGGCTTCACCCCTGAAGCCGGACTGCCTCTAGGATTCCATCCCGGCTGGGGCACTGCCTAGCCCGCATATTGCACCAAGCTGCTTGCTAATCCTCCGGCCGCTTCGCCGTCCCGCTTCCCCGGAGATGCCAACAAGCACATCCCTGTGGGCTCCGCGGCGGCATCCATGCCGCCGAGGCTCCGGGGAAGCGGGACGGCGGAGCGGCCTTTAGCAGGCGCAATCTCCCAAGGCCGCGACGACCCAGCCAAGTGGTCCGGGTAGACGGCCCGAGCAGGCGCAATCCCAAGCAGCCCCCCAGCTAAAGCCCTGTTCTT
This sequence comes from Gammaproteobacteria bacterium, assembly GCA_965213995.1. GTDB lineage: Bacteria > Pseudomonadota > Gammaproteobacteria > Steroidobacterales > Foliamicaceae > Foliamicus. Next base: position 903,170 of record OZ243929.1, read on the forward strand.
GCCCCTGCCTCGCGGGAGCGTCTGGGGCAGGATGCCCCAGCCGAGCCCCATGGACGGGGTCATGCGTCTCCCGCGAGGCAGGGGCAAGAACAGGGCGAGGAGAACCCAAGGGCCCGCTGGCTCAGGGGAGTTCGGTTGAGCCCATCAGGTAGCGGTCGATTTCGCGGGCGGCTTCGCGGCCTTCGTTGATGGCGTTCACGATCAGCGACTGGCCGCGCCGGCAGTCGCCGGCGGCGAACACGTTTTCCGCGCTGGTGCGGTATGCGCCGTATTCGGCGCGGTAGTTGCCGCGAGCGTCGTAGGCCAAGCCCAATGCGTCGGAAACAGCATGTTCGGGGCGCAGAAAACCCATGGCCAACAACACCAGGCCAGCCGTCCATTCCCGCTCGCTGCCCGGCACGTTTTGGAACTTGCCGTCTTTCAATTCCACATCGACGGTGCGGATCCCCGCAACCCGGCCCCCGGTTCCGTTGCCGCCGCACGCCACGAACTCCGTTGACGAAATCAGGTAAACGCGCGGATCCTTGCCGAACCGGGCCGCGGATTCCTGATGGCCGTATTCGGTGCGGAAAATCACCGGCCAAGTGGGCCAAGGATTATGCGGCGCGCGCGTCGCCGGCGGCTGCGGGAGCAGTTCGAAATTAACCAGGCTCTTGCAGCCGTGGCGAAGCGCCGTGCCGATGCAGTCGGTGCCGGTGTCGCCGCCGCCGATCACGATCACGTCCTTGTCTTTTGCGGAAATATAGTTGCCGTCGGCGAGATCGGAATCGAGCAGGCTGCGGGTATTCCGGGTCAGAAAATCCATCGCGTAATGCACGCCGTCGAGATCGCGCCCCGGTATGGGCAGGTCGCGCGGAACGGTCGCCCCGGTGGCCAGAAGCACGGCATCGTATTCCTTTGCCAGTTCGCGCGCGTCGATGGAGCCGCCGCTGCCGTCGCCGACCGGCGCGTTCACGCGAAATTCCACGCCCTCCTCGCGCATCAGGCTCAAGCGCCGCTCGACGATTTCCACCTTGTCGAGCTTCATGTTGGGGATGCCGTACATTAAAAGGCCGCCGATGCGGTCGGCGCGCTCATGGATCACCGCCATGTGGCCGGCCCGGTTCAACTGTTGCGCTGCGGCCAGTCCGGCGGGGCCGGAGCCGATCACCGCAACGCGCCGTCCGGTGCGGCGGGAAGGCGGCTCCGCGACGATCCAGCCCTCCTCGAAGCCCCGGTCGGCGATCGCCATCTCGATATCCTTGATGGTGACCGCGGGATCGGTGATGCCCAGCACGCAGGCGCCTTCGCAGGGCGCCGGGCATACCCGGCCGGTGAATTCGGGAAAGTTATTGGTCTTATGCAGGCGGGCGAGCGCTTCCCGCCACTGGTTCCGGTAGATGAGGTCGTTCCATTCCGGGATCAGGTTATGGATCGGGCAGCCGTCGTGCGACTGGCAAAACGGCACCCCGCAATCCATGCAGCGCGCGCCCTGTTTGGCGAGCCGGCCGGCATCGGGTTCGGTGTAGATCTCCTTGAAGTCACGCAAACGCGCGTTGGCGTCGCGATACGGCGCCGCCGCGCGCGCATACTCCATGAACCCCGTGGCCTTGCCCATCGCGCTTGCGCTCAGGCCGCGGCGGCAGCCGTCTTGAGCTGCTCCAGCACCCGCTTGTAATCGACCGGCATCACCTTGACGAACTGCGCGGCGCTGCGCCGCCAGTCATCAAGTATCGCCTTAGCGACGGTGGAGCCGGTGAAGCGCAGATGCTGTTCGATAAGCTCGCGGACCTCGGCCTGGTCCGGTTTCGCGTCCAGCGGCTCCATCTCGACCATTTCGGGATTGCAAAGGTCGGCGAAGCCTCCGTGAGGATTCCAGACGTAGGCCACGCCGCCGCTCATGCCGGCGGCGAAATTGCGCCCGGTGCGCCCCAATATGACCACGCGGCCGCCGGTCATGTATTCGCAGCCGTGATCGCCGACGCCTTCGACAACCGCGCGGGCGCCGCTGTTGCGCACACAGAACCGCTCCGCCGCCACCCCCCGGAAAAAGCACTCGCCGGAAGTGGCGCCGTAGAGCGCCACGTTGCCGATAAGCATATTGTCTTCCGGCGCGAAGCGCGACTCGGCGGGCGGGTAGATCACCAGACGCCCGCCGGACAGGCCCTTGCCCACGTAGTCGTTGGCATCGCCCTCCACCTCCAGCGTCACGCCCCGGGCCAGCCAGCAACCGAAGCTCTGCCCGGCATGCCCCCGGAACTTGAAATGGACGGTGCCGTCCGGCAGCATCTCCGGGCCGCAGCGCCTGATGATGGCGTTCGACAGCATGCCCCCCACCACCCGGTTCGCATTGCTGATCGGCAGTTCGTGGCGCACCTTCTCGCCGCGCTCCAGCGCCGGTTCGGCCAATTCGATCAGCTTGTTGTCCAGCGAACGCTCGAGGCCGTGGTCCTGCTTGTGGATGGCATAGGCGCCGAGAAAATCCGGCGGCTCCTGCGCCGGCGCCAGCAGCCCGGCCAGATCGATGCCGTCGGCTTTCCAGTGATCCGCCGCCGCAGAGGCATCGAGCGCATCCACCCGGCCCACCATCTCGTTGACCGTGCGAAAACCCAGCTCCGCCATGATCTGGCGCAGCTCCTTCGCCACCATGAATAAATAGTTGGTGACGTGTTCCGGCAGGCCCTCGAATTTGGCCCGCAACGCCGGATCCTGCGTTGCGATGCCCACCGGGCAGGTATTGAGGTGGCACTTGCGCATCATGATGCAGCCCAGCGCGATCAGCGGCGCGGTGGAGAAACCGAACTCCTCGGCGCCGAGCAGGCAGGCGACCGCGACATCACGCCCGGTCTTGAGCTGGCCGTCGGTTTGCAGCACCACCCGCGAGCGCAGGTTATTGGCCACCAGCGTCTGATGCGTCTCGGCAATGCCCAGCTCCCAAGGCAGGCCCGCATGCTTGATGGAAGTGAGCGGCGAAGCCCCGGTGCCGCCGGAATCCCCGGCAATCACCAAGTGGTCCGAACGCGCCTTGGTGACGCCCGCGGCAACCGCCCCCACGCCAACCTCGGCGCCGAGCTTGACGCTGATGCGCGCTTCAGGGTTGCCGTTCTTCAGATCATGGATGAGCTGGGCGATATCCTCGATCGAATAGATATCGTGGTGCGGCGGCGGACTGATCAACCCAACGCCGGGCATCGAATGGCGGATCGCGGCGATGGTCTCATCGACCTTGCGGCCGGGCAGTTCGCCGCCCTCGCCGGGCTTGGCGCCCTGCACGATCTTGATTTGCAGTTCGTCCGCATTGGCCAGGTAATTGATGGTCACGCCGAACCGGCCGCTGGCCACCTGCTTGATGGCGCTGCGCGCGGAATCGCCGTTCGGCCGGGGCGCGTAGCGGCGCGGGTCCTCGCCGCCCTCGCCGGTGTTCGATTTGCCGCCAATGCGGTTCATGGCAACGGCCAGCGCTTCATGGGACTCGGCGCTGATGGAGCCGAAGCTCATCGCCCCGGTGGCGAACCGCTTCACGATTTCGCTTTCCGGCTCGACCTCGCTGAGTTCGACGGGGCCGCCGTTGGCGCCGCTGGCGAATTGAAGCAGGCCGCGCAAGCTGGCCTTGGCGGTGCTTTCCCGGTTCGCGTGGTTGGCGAAGCGCCAGTAGGCGCTCTCGTCGTTGCCCCGGGCGGCCGCCTGCAGGTCGGCGATGGCCTGAGGGTCCCACATGTGCGTGTCGCCGTGCCTGCGCCAGTGGAAGTCGCCGGGATTGGGCAGCACCGCGATATTGCCGTTGCGCCCCGGATAGCCCAGCGCATGGCGGCGCTCCAGCTCCTCGGCGAGAACCTTAAGGCCCGCGCCTTGCACCCGGCTGGCGGTGCCCTTGAAGGCGCGCTCGATCACATCGTCGGCCAGCCCCACCGCCTCGAAGATCTGCGCGCCCTTGTAGGACTGCAATGTGGAGATGCCCATCTTGGCCATCACCTTGAGCATGCCCTTCGCCGCGCCCTTGCGGTAGGCATCAACCACATCCTGGCGGGTGGCGACATGCGGCGCATCGCTGAAATAGCCTTTCTCGAGCGATGCCCACAAGGCCTCGAAAGCAAGATACGGGTTGATGGCATCGGCGCCGTAGCCGATCAGCAGGCAGTGATGATGCACCTCCCGCGCCTCGCCGGTTTCCACGATGATGCCGATGCGTGTGCGCGCATGGGTTTCGACTAGATGATGGTGGACGGCGCCAACCGCCAGAAGGGTGCTGACCGGCACCCGCGCCGGGCCCGCGGCGCGATCGGAGAGCAGAATAAGGCTGCTGCGCTGCTCGATAGCCCGGCTTGCTTCGGCGCAGATGCGGTCCAGCGCCGCCGCCAGACCCGCAGCGCCCGAACCGGCATCGTAGGTCATATCAATGGCCGCCGTCCTCCAGCCCCGGTAATCCAAGTGCTTGATGGCGGCCAGTTCCTCGTTGGACAGGATGGGTTGCGGGATGCGAAGCCGGCGGGCATGCTCCTGGGTGGCTTCCAGCAGGTTCCGTTCCGGGCCGCAATAGCACTCCAGCGCCATGACGACCTCTTCGCGGATCGAATCGATGGCCGGGTTGGTGACTTGGGCGAAACGCTGCTTGAAGTAGTCGTAGAGCATGCGCGGCTTGTCGGACATCACCGCCAGCGCGGCATCGTTGCCCATGGAGCCGAGCGGGTCGCGCAGCTCCCGGACCAAGGGTTGCAGCATGATGTCCATGGTCTCGACGGTATAGCCGAAGGCGTTCATGCGCGCCGTCAGCGTGGCCGCGTCCGGCGGCGGCGGCGGCGCGGGCGGCAGTTCCTCAAGCTCGATGCGTTGCTTGTCGAGCCATTCGGCATAAGGGCGCGCGGCAGCCCATTCGCCCTTGATTTCCTCATCCGGGATCATGCGGCCCTGCTCGAAATCGATGAGGAAAATACGGCCCGGCCGCAAACGCCCTTTCTCCACCACGCGCTCCGGGGCCACCGGCACCACGCCCACCTCCGACGCCATGATGCAGCGGTGGTCGTCGGTGATGCAGTAGCGGCTCGGCCTAAGCCCGTTGCGGTCGAGCACGGCGCCGATATAGGTGCCGTCGGTGAACGCGATCGAAGCCGGGCCGTCCCAAGGCTCCATCAGGCAGGAGTGGTATTCGTACAAAGCGCGCCGTGCCGCGTCCATTGCGCGGTGATGCTGCCAAGCCTCGGGAATCATCATCAGCACCGCTTCCTGAAGCTTGCGACCGGTCATCAGCAGGAACTCCAGCACGTTGTCGAAGGTGCCGGAGTCGGAGCAGTCGGGCTCCACCACGGGAAAGAGTTTGGCCAGATCGTCGCCGAACAGCGGCGAGCTCAACACGCCCTCGCGGGCGTTCATGGAGTTGACGTTGCCCAGCAGCGTGTTGATCTCGCCGTTATGGCACATGAAGCGGTTGGGCTGCGCGCGGTCCCACGAAGGGAAGGTGTTGGTGCTGAAGCGCGAATGCACCATGGCCAGGTGCGACTCGAAATCCGCCTGGCCCAAATCCGTGAAAAACGGCGCCATCTGGTCGGGCGTGAGCATGCCCTTGTAGATGATGACCCTGGACGAAAGCGAACAGACGTAGAACAACTGCCGCTGCGCCAGGCTTTCGTCGCCGCGCAGCAGATGGGTCGCGTGCTTGCGGATCAGGTAGAGCTTGCGCTCGAACTCGTCGGCAGCGAGAGCATGATCCTCGCGGCCGTCCTGTCCTCCGCCTGAACCGCTGCCGACGAATAACTGAGCCATATGCGGCATCGCCGCCCTGGCCGCCTTGCCGATATCCGCGCCATCGGGATCGATCGGCAGCTCCCGCCAGCCCAGCAGCCGCTGGCCCGCGCTATCGATTTCACGCTCCAGCAGCCTCAGACACCGCGTCCGCTCCTCCCCATCGGTGGGCAGAAATACGTTGCCGACGCCATAGCAGCCGCGCTCGGGCAACTCCACGCCCAATTCCTCCGCAGCAACGCGGCGCAGAAAGCGGTCCGGCAACCCTAGGAGGATGCCCGCTCCGTCGCCGGTGTTTTTCTCGTAGCCGATGCCGCCGCGATGCTCCATTGAGCAGTTCATGCCCAGCGCGTCCTCGACGATGCCCCGCCCCGGTCGGCCCTTGATATCGCATACGAAGCCGATCCCGCAACTGTCCTTCTCGAGCGTCGGGTCGTACAAACCATGCTTCGGCGGCGGGCCGAAATTCCGCCGTTCAAGCGAAGGTTCGTTGCGTGCTGTCATCTAGCCGATCCTCAAACCGAGCGCCGCGCCACCCCGTTCCGGGCCGGCCGCGCTGCCGCCCCGTGACACGCCGTCAAAATAAGCGTTCGCTTGCTAAGCCTTGGTGCAAGCGCTTCTTGAGCGCTGGCGCAGCCCTCGCTGCGCGCCTGCGACCGATCCGCCGCAGGTGGCCTGAAATGCAAGCAAACCGGCGCTTCGCACAGAAGCGCCAGCGGCCTAGTCTTACAAAATCCAGCGGATAAATCAAATTCGGACCCTTAGATACCAGCAACGCCATGATCGAAACACTATGAACAACAAAGCCGTACACTCGAATCCCAACATCATGCACGGCACTCCGGTGTTTATCGGCATCCGGGTGCCGGCTCCCGGCCTTTGGGATTATTTGGAAGCAGGATGCAGTTTGGACGAGTACTTGGATCAGTTTCCTACAGTCAAACGTGAACAAGCCATGTGGCTAATTCAGCAGGCCAGCCAATCCGAGGACGGCCGTCATGGCGAATCCGCGCTTTGGAAGGACGGGCGCGCCGCGCATGCCAGCAAGGCATCCACATCGACGGCCCGCTCGATGCCGTCGGCCCATGCGTCCAGCGCCGCCTCCACGGCGGCTCCATAGTCCAGGCTCGACTGCCCGGACGCGCCTGCGCGCTGTAGCCAAGCGCGTCGGAACCCGTCCTGCGCGAACATGCCGTGAACATAGCTGCCTTCGATCAGGCCATCGGCGGAGCGCGCCCCGTCCGCCCGTCCGCCGAGGTCGAACATGGGTCGCTCGCAGTCCCCGCCGGTGGTTCGGCCAACGTGGATCTCGTAGCCGGTGACGGGCAGCCCGGTGCGCGCGCAGCGCCCTTCAACCGGACGCACGGCCTTGGGTCCCGACATTTCGGTGCGCACATCCAGCAGGCCCAGCCCAGGTTCCCGGCCTGCCCGGCCATCAACGCCTTGCGCGTCCTCGATCCGCGAGCCGAGCATCTGGTAGCCGCCGCACAGCCCCAGCACCCGCCCGCCCGTGCGGGCGTGGGCGAGGATGTCATGGTTCCAGCCTTGGGCGCGCAGGAATTGCAAGTCGCCCAGCGTGGACTTGGTGCCGAACAGGATTGCCACATCGGCATCCCGGGGCAGGGGCCGTCCGGGCGGTATCCAGCGAAAATCGATGCCCGGTTCCAGCCGCAGCGGATCCGCATCGTCGAAATTGGCCAAGCGGGACAGCATCGGCGCGACGATCCGAAGCTCGCCGCCCGGATGGCGGCGGCCGCCGTCGATCGCCACGGCATCCTCGGCCGGCAGAGCCGCCGCGCAGGCGAGCCAGGGAACCACGCCGAAGGAACGCCATCCGGTATGCGCTTCAATAGCCGCCAAGCCGTTGTCGAACAACGAGGGATCGCCCCGGAACTTGTTGATCACAAAGCCCCGGACCATCGCCGCGTCCGGCGGCGCCAGCACGGCCTGCGTGCCGACGAGACTGGCGATCACGCCGCCCTTGTCGATATCGCCGACCAGGCACACAGGGACCCCGGCTCGCCGGGCGAATCCCATGTTGGCGATATCGCCGTCGCGCAGGTTGACCTCGGCGGGGCTGCCGGCGCCTTCCACAACGATCAGTTCGTAAGCGCCCATGAGCCGCTCGAAGCTCGCGAGCACCGTGTCCATGCGGGCGCCGCGCCGCGCCATGTAATCGGCGGCCTCCATGCTGCCGACCACCTTGCCCCGCACGATCACTTGCGCCCGCCGGTCCGTTTCCGGCTTCAGCAGAACCGGATTGAAATCGACTTCAGGCTCCAAGCCGGCAGCCTTGGCCTGCAACGCCTGGGCGCGACCGATCTCGCCGCCGACGCAGGCCGCCGCGTTGTTCGACATATTCTGGGGCTTGAACGGCGCCACCTTGATCCCGCGCCGGCGGGCGATGCGGCACAGCGCCGCAACGATGAGGGACTTGCCCGCATCGGATCCGGTGCCTTGCACCATCAAGGCTCTAGCCCGCATATTCGCCAAGGAGCCGTCGGGGAGGGATGCCGGCCGGGGGGCTGGTCATAGCGGGCCTTCCATCTCCACGCGATCGCCTTCGACGCGGCCGCGAACCGCGTAAATCTCCGCGAGCCGGGACGCGCTCAGCGTCTCGGCGGGCGGGCCGTCGGCAACGATGCGGCCGCCTTTCATCCAGATAAGCCGGTCCGCGTAGCGCCGGGCAAGCGCCACGTCATGAAGCACGGCCAGCGCGCCGCCGCCCTGATCCACGAAGTCGCGGATCAGGTCCATGACCCGGAACTGGTGGTGCGGGTCGAGTTCCGCGACCGGCTCATCAGCGATCAGCAAGGGCGCTTCGGCGGCGAACGCGCGGGCGCAATGCACTCGGGCCAGCTCGCCTCCGGACAGCGTCGCAGTGGAGCGACCGGCCAGCCGTTCGAGATCGCAAGCGGCCAGCGCGCGTTCCACGCCCTGCCGGTCGGCGCCCCGCAAACGGCCGAGCGCAGCGCCATGGGAAAATCGGCCGAGGGCGACCACGTCCCGAACCGGGTTCGACCAGGCCAGGGGGCGATTCTGCGGCAGGTAGGCCAGCCGCCGCGCCCGGTGCCTGGGGGGCATGCGGGCGGTGTCCTGTCCGTCGATCCGGGCCCAGCCCGACACCCGCGGCATCAGGCCGATAGCGCCCCTGAGCAGGCTGGTCTTGCCCGCGCCGTTGGGGCCGAGCAGAGCGACCAGTTCGCCGGGACGCAAGCGGAACGTGGCGCCTTGGACCAGCGTTGCGCCGACGGCGGCCAAGGTCAGCCCCCGCGCGCAAAGCCCCCGCGCGGAACTCCGCCAGTCCCCTCCGGCGGGCGGCTCAGTCATGGACGCTGCGCCGCCGCATGGCGATCCAAATAAAAGCCGGAGCGCCGACCAAAGCCGCCACCACGCCCAGCTTGAGTTCGTTGGCGGCGGGCATCAGCCGCACGCCGATATCCGCCAGCACGAGGATCAATCCCGCCAGCAGGGCCGACGGAAGCAGCGACCGCGCCGGGTCGTGATCCACCATGGGCCGCACGATGTGCGGCGCGACAATGCCCACGAAGCCGATCACGCCGGCCAGCGCCACCGCCGCGCCGGTGGCCAAACCCGCGCCAACAACGATGGCCAGCCGCTGGCGGCGCAGGTTCAGCCCTACGCCGCTGGCGGCCTCTTCCCCCAGCGTCAGGGCCGACAGGCCGCGGCGGGAGGCAAACAGGACGCCAAGCCCCGCGATCATAAACGGCGCGGCGAACCCCAAGTCCTGCAAGCTCCGGTTGGCGACCGAGCCCAGCATCCAATTAATCATGTCCGCCAAGTAGAAAGGGTTCGGGGCCAAGTTCATCATTAGGTTCATGGCAGCGGCGGCAAAACTGGAAAGACCCACGCCAATGAGGATCAGCGTAACCACCGAAGTGGTCCGCAGCGCCGCCAAGGCGATCAGCCCGGTGCCTGCGAGCGCGCCCATGATCGCGGCTGCGGGCATGGCCCAGGCGCTGATCGCGGCGAAGCCGTAGTACAAAGCGCCGGTCGCTCCCAAGGAGGCCATCGCGGAAATGCCGAGCACGCCGGGTCCCGCCAGCGGATTGCGAAGCAGTCCTTGCAGCGCGGCGCCGCTGGCGCCGAGGGCCGCGCCCACGGCGAAGGCGGCGAGCGCGCGGGGCAAGCGGATATGCAGCACCACCAGCCGGTCGCCTTGATCGCCGCCGAGCGCCAGCGCGGCCAGAACCCGCTCCGCCCCCATGGGCGTTGAACCCAGCAGGCAGGCGGCGAACAACGCCGCCGCGCAGGCGAGGATCAGCGCCGCGAACGCAATCCGCATGATCCGGCGCCGCATCGGCTGCACTGGCTCAACGCGCGGACGCGGCGGCGGCCAGCGCTTCCACGGCATCCGTCAGGAACCAAGCCCCGCAGGCGGTCCAAGCGCCATCTATCGGGATCAATTCGCCGCCTTGAAGCTGGGCCTTGGCCAGCGGATGGCGCATCGGGCTCCAAGCATGCGGATAATCGGACCGGCTGTCGAAGAAGGCCGGAATCATGAAATCCGGCTGCTCATAGACCAGCCGCTCCAGCGGGATCGGCCGCCAGCCCGGTCGGGTCTGGAAATTCTCCAAGCCCGCCGCCGCGATGATCTCGTGGACCAAGGAACCCGGCCCGGAGGTCACGCCCCCAGGCGTCATGTAAAGCCCGTCAACCCCCGGCGCAGGGGCAGGCAGGGCCGCCAAGCGGTCCTGCATTTCCGCCACGACGGCCCGCCCCCGTTGCGCCGACCCGAGGACCCGCGCCGTTTCCAGAACCATCTCGGCGACGGTTTCGATATCTTCGGCCCAGGACACATGCTGCACCGGCACCCCGGCGCGCCGGAGCATCGCCGCCGCCCCGGGCCCGCCGCCGTAGGCGCGCACGACGAGGTCCGGCTTGAGAATAATGACATCCTCGGCAACCGGGCGCACCGAGGGTAGCCCCTCCGCCTGGGCGCGCATATAGGAAAATTCGCGCCCCGCATCCGGCGACAGGGCCACAATGCGATCCCTTTCGACGAACTTGAGCACATACTGGTCGGCGCAAAAGTCGAGGCTGACGATGCGCTGGGGGCGCCGCTCCCCGGAATGCGGCTCCCGCGAATCCGCCCCGCATCCGGCAAGCATCGCCGCCAGCGCGACCGCTAGCCCGCATATTGCACCAAGCCGCTTGTTGCCTTCCCGATTTTGCCGATTAGTCAATAGCTTGTGCCCGAATTGCCCGCTTTCCGCCTGATGCGAAAAGCGCGGGACGGGTTTGCGGCGCGCATCAGTATTGCCACCGCGCGCCCAGCGAGACCGACCGACCGGGCGTTCCGTAGCCGAGGACTTGCTGGTAATGGGTGTCGAACAGGTTCTCAATGCGCCCGTATATTTCCAAACGCTCGGAAATCTCGTAACGCGCGTTGATGTCGAGGCGCGTCCAAGCATCGAGCTCGACACCCCCACGGTCCGGCTCCGCGCCGTTGTAGCGCAGCAGCAGGGCGCCTGAGAAGGCGCCCTGCGGATCGAAGTCCAGCAACAGGTCGCCGGAGTGCTTCGGCAGGCGAATCAAGGGATTGCCGTTGCCTTCCTTGGCCTCAATCCAAGCATAGTCCGCGCGCGCCTCCACATGCTCGTTGAGCGCCCAGCTTGCCGACACTTCGATGCCTTCGGATTCGACTTCGGCGATATTCCCATAGCCGCCGGCGCTGAAGGAGAAATTGATCAGATCCTCGGTGTATTGGCGAAACAGCGTGATGCCGACTTGGACGCGCCCCGCGGCCGGCTTCCAATCGAGACCCGCCTCCATGCCGTCGGAACGTTCCGGCCGCAGCGCTTCGTTGGCTGCCGTAGCGCCGCAGCAGAAGTAAGTCGATTGGAAGATGGTGGGCGCCTTGAAGCCCTGCCCCCAGCTGCCCCGCAGCGTAACCGCAGGGGAGGGCCGATACGAGGCGGCGAACCGGGCCGTGGTTTCCGACCCGAAGCGGTCGTGATCGTCGGAGCGCACGCCGCCGGTAAGCGTGAGCGGGTCGAAAGGCCTGAATTCGTAGAGAGCGAACAGTCCGCTGAGCACGCTGCGGTCCATTCTCGCCACCGATCTCTCGCGTTCGGCGCCAGCGGCCAAGGTATTGCGCGGATCGATATGCAATGTGCCCTGGTAGCGGAGGAGCGTGCGCTCGCCTGCGGAATCGAAGCTGGGGGAGCCGTCGCTCAAGTTCCGGCGATCGATCTCGGCGCGGCCCGCCAGCAGGCGGTTATCCAGCCGCCCGCCGAACAGCGGCACTTTCAGGGCCACATGCGCCGATCGCTCCATCGTCTCGCTGACTTCATCGCCGTCGCCGACGCTGCCCTGCGCGCCGGATCGAAAGCTGTCGAAATCCGCCCGCGCGTCGTTCCACAGAATGCTGCTGTCGATGCGCGCCCCGCCCGGCAGATTGAGCCCGGCATTTGCCGACAGGGCCAAGGAATCGAAGCCGTCTTTCTCCGTATTGCCGTTGCGCTCGTCGGCTTTGGAAATGCCTTCGGTCGTGAATTGCGTGGCGGCGAGCCTGAAATCCCCGGCATCGCCGCCATGGCTGATGGAGCCGCCGCCCCGAAAGGCATCGAACGAACCCGCCTCGCCGAAAAGGCTTCCCGCCAATCCCCCGCCCGGCCGCTTGGTGACGATGGACACCACGCCGCCAATGGCATCCGTGCCCCAAAGCGTCGATTGCGGCCCGCTGAGTATCTCGATCCGCTCGATATGCGCGGCATCCAAGCGGGCGAAATTGAAACCGCCGCCGGGCGACGAAGCATCGTTGACGGCCACGCCGTCGATCAAAACCAGCGTCTGAGCGCTGGAAGCGCCGCGGATGCGCACCGAGGCGACGCCGCCGAAGGCGCCGTTCTGGTTGATGGTCACGCCCGGCGTAGTGGCGATCGCATCGACCGCGTGGCTGAAGCCGAGCTCCTCCAGCTTGGCGGCATCAAGAACCCGTACCGTCGAGCCGGCCTCCGCGATTGTTTGCTCAATCCGCGTGCCGGTCACGACGATGGTGTCGATCGGGGCCTCGTCGTCGCCGCCGCCCAGCGTTTGAGCCTGTGCAACCGTGAACAGAAGTGTTTGGGCAGCCAATCCTGCAATCCAGAAAGCGCGCATCGTTTATCTCCTCCCGCGCCCGGCGGGCGCACCGAATGACAAGTCCGGCCCCAACGACTGCAAGCGCCCTCGGGGCTTACCGCATGTCGTTACCAAGGAGAAGGGACATCGGAGACTGCCCCGATGCTCGCTCCCGTCCGAAGGCAATGTCCCGACCGACGGACGAACGACGCGATGGCAGGTCTCCTGGCTCGCCGATCAACGCTTTTTGGCCGCCTTCCCGGAGATATTCCCCAGTGGCATACGGGCCGCAAGCTTCCGGCTCACAGTTGCGGGTACAGCCTCGGATTCACACCGAGTTCCCTATTGGCCACCTTGCGCAGGCGGCACCATCTGCCCCGCATAGTAGCGACCCCATCAGGAAAGTGTCAAGGCGCTGGCCGGGTTCACCACAGCCGAACCCGGCCAGTCTCACATGTGTCTGAACCCGCACACACCGACTTTATTGGGGTATAGTAGAAAAAACAGCTTTGGAAGGAGAAACCAACATGAAGCGCAAAGCACCGGAACACAAACTCCAGCCTGCCCCCCCCCCCCCCCCGAATCCAAGGCTTGGGCGCGCCCCTCAATCCCCTAACTTAACCTCCGGTCAACGCAAGGCACACCCGGAGGACGGGACAAGCCTTACGAAATCGAGCCTTCCTACCCGCCATTGTCATAAAACCAGCCCGACCAGTCCCGGGAAACGGCCTTGGAGCGCTCCCACCGTGGTTGAGCTTGAGATGTTGGCCGCAGTCACGGCGAGTGGAAAATATGTTTATGACAAGGAGAATAGCTTCTATCGTCCTTCCTGATTCCTAGCTAGGGTGCGGGGAGGGCTTCTCCGGGTCGGATCCAAGCCATAGCGCCTCATTGACCACGGCTTTCATGCCCTTGCAGGCGCGGCTCCCGGATCAGAAATCGATGCCGCGCAGCGCCTTGATCCCCGCTCGGAACGGATGCTTGACGGCCCGCATCTCGCTGACCAAGTCCGCGTATTCGCACAGCCCCGGCTTGGCGCTGCGGCCCGTGAGGATCACGCTGGTTCGCGCCGACCGCGCCTCGAGGCCTTCTATGACCGAGGCTTCCGACAAATACCCGTAGCGCAGGGCGATATTGATTTCGTCCAGCACAACAAGGTCGTAAGCGACGCGCCGCCTAGCCAAGCAGCGCTCGCAAGCGCCGATAGGCAGTCGGCATCAAACTATGCGCTTAACACCTCAATTTCCGCGCAGCTTTGCAATTTCTTGTCGCTTGTGACCAAAGTGAGGCCGAGCACCTTGGCCGAAGCGGCGATGAACCGGTCGGCGGGGTCCTGATTCGCCACAGCGATGCTTCTGCTGCTTATGGCAATTTCCATGGAAATTGGAACCTCAATAACCGGACTATTCCGCAAAGCCTTGGCGAGCCAGGATTCCGCACGGGTCGCAAGCTCGATCCTGCCCTTTTCCGCAAGCAACAATACCTCCCAGCAGCTGATCGATGATAGGTGGAGGATGGCATCTTCCGAGGCCAATGCCTTTAGCGTGTTCTCTTGAATGCGATCCGGCGCAATCAGGCTCCAAATCCATACATGCGTATCAAGCAGCAGATTCATGTCTCAATGGATTGATCCGATATTCACCTATCGCGGCTGCAAAATCAACGCAGAGCTTCCCAATCCTCCAAATCGCCGGTCGGCTCGACAATATCGCCCGGAATCCGGCCCGTGCCTTTCATGCTCCCGATCCAGCCCGAACCCGCCGGCTTGGGGGGAGGCACGACCCGGGCGACAGGCTTGCCATAGCGGGTGACGAGCACGGGGGTGCCTGTTTCGGAAACCTGCGCTAGGACTGCGAGGCACTTGGCTTTGAATTGAGAGACGTTGATCTGATTCATGCCGACGACGCTAGCATGGTCCACATAAGCAGTCAACACGCATGTTGGCAACTACAGGGAGCACATAAAGCGTCCGGTCGTATCGTCCGGCGGAATCAGGCAATCAGGCGCGAGTTGATCAGGCGATTGAGGCTGATGCCCTCCTCCGCCGCCTTGATCGCAAGCTCGCGATGAGTCGCAGGCGGAATGCGCACAACGAATTTTCCGCTGTAGGCACGCTCGGACAGCGGCTCCGGCGGAGGTTCGCCTGTGGTTTTCATGTCGGCCAGCACTCCGCCAACCAGTTTACGAATACCCGCCAGCGCCTCGGCAGGGGTAGTAGCGACCCAGCTCAGCGAGGGAAACTCCGCGCAAAGCCCAATATGCTCTCCATCCTCGGCGGACCAAGTAATTCGATAGGTGTAGTAGTCAGTCACGTTGATCCTCCATTTTTTCGATCGCCTTGAGGACTTGGCGAACCTGATAGGCCTTGGCCATTCCGCCCCGACTTTGTATATTCACTCTCGGGTCCCCCGGCCACGGCATCCGATATACCCGATGGCTGGTTCCCGACCGCCGTGGCGCACCGAAATAGGCATCGCATATCCTGCAAAGATCACGGAAACGCACTCCGCCCGGGTTGCGCCGCAGCGAGTCGATATCCATATTCGCCTCCTAGCGTGTGGCTATGATACCACTATCGATACTAAAGCCTCGGTGCAAACGCCCCGGGCAGTTTGGATGCCGCGGCAACCGCCAAAGAGATCGGTCCAACAGGCCGACACCGGCCGCCGACAGGGATGGAGCCCGCAATGTGCTGAAGTTTGAGCCAGCTCGAGGCGGACGCAAAGCCAAGAGATAGACTGGCGGGTGTGAGATTATTAGGGCAAGCAACGCGGTTAACGCAGGAGGACAAAATGGCTGAATTGCTCTCTTCGGAGGCGGTGGCGGAGCGGCTTGGCGACCTGCCGGGCTGGGCTCTGGAAGGCGGCAAGCTGCACCGGTCGTTCCGTTTCGCGGATTTCCGGCGCGCCTTCGCCTTCATGGCCGGCGCGGCGCTGGCCGCCGAGCGCCTCAACCACCACCCCGAGTGGTTCAACGTGTGGTCGAAGGTGGACGTGCATCTGAGCACGCACGAGGCCGGCGGCATCACCGATCTCGATTTCCGGCTGGCGCAAGCCATGAACGAACTGGCCGACGCGCTATGAGGGCCATTGACGAACGCGGGGCGGGACCGGCGTTTAACTCACATTCCGAAACATCTGGCGGCTGCGGAGCGGGCGGGCGATGAAGAGCGCGAATCCCGTCACGCTCACCGGAATCACCACTACCGGCACGCCCCACCTAGGCAACTACGTGGGCGCCATCCGTCCGGCGGTGGAGGCGAGCCGCAGCGCGCCCGCCGACAGCAGCTTCTTCTTTTTGGCCGATCTTCACGCCCTGGTCAAGAACCGCAACCCCGACAAAGTGGCGCGCTCCAGCCTGGAGGTGGCCGCCGCTTGGCTGGCGGCGGGCCTGGATACCGAAAACGCCGTGTTCTACCGGCAGTCGGATATTCCCGAAATCCCGGAGTTCACCTGGATACTCGCCACGCTCACGGCCAAGGGACTGATGAACCGCTCGCACGCCTACAAGGCCGCCAACGACGCCAACCGCGAGGCCGGCGTGGCCGACCTGGACCGCGGAGTGACGATGGGGCTTTACTGCTATCCCATTCTGATGGCCGCCGATATCCTCATCTTCAAAGCCAACCGGGTGCCGGTGGGCAAGGACCAGCGCCAGCATGTGGAAATGGCCCGCGATATCGCCCAGCGCTTCAACCATCACTACGGCGAACTGCTGACCGTGCCGGAAGCGGATATCGACGAGCATCGCGCGGTGCTGCTGGGGCCGGACGGCCGCAAAATGTCCAAAAGCTATGGCAATGTGGTGCCGCTGTTCTGCCCGGCGAAACAATTGCGAAAATACATTATGCGGGTGCGGACCAACTCGCAGGCGCCCGGCGAACCCAAGGATCCGGATGACAGCTTGCTGTTCGATATGTACCGCTCGGTGGCGAGCCCGGAGGAAACCGCCGCCATGCGCGAACGCTACGCGGGCGGCATCGGCTGGGCGGAAATGAAAAACGAGCTTTACGAATACCTTGACGCGCTGCTGGCGCCGGGACGCGAAACATACGAGCGCCTGATCGCCAGCCCGGGCGATGTGGAGGCCGAACTCAAGCGCGGCGCCGAGCGGGCACACAGCGTCAGCGAGCCGCTGCTTGGCGAAATCCGCGCCGCCGTGGGCTTGCGGACGCTCGGCGTATGAGGCGGCCGAACCGTCGAAACACGCGCTAGCGGTCCGGCACGAATCCATTGTGCCGCCCATGCGTCCGCGATATTTATGCAGCCGGGCGTGTGCGGGCACGCAACATTGATTAAGATACGCAACCCACAAACTCAAGGAGATTTTCCATGCGCGCGCTTCAACTATTTCCCGGATTTCTGGCTGCCACCTTGCTGGCCGCCGCATGCCAGCAAAGCGGAGAGGCCGCCGCCGAGGCGGCGGAGCCTGCCGAGGAGCCCAAGCCGCTGGTGCTGGTGGCCGGGGCCACAGGCGGCACCGGTTCGCTGGTGGTTGCCGAGTTGCTGAGGCAAGGGTATCCGGTGCGCGCCTTTGTGCGGGACGCCGCCAAGGCGTTGGAACGGCTGGGGCCCGAAGTGGAAGCCGTGACCGGCGATCTCAAAGACGTTGCCAGCATCGCCGCGGCGCTTGACGGCGTGGGAGCGGTTATCAATGCTGCCGGCGCAGGCGCGGGCGGCGGCGAGGACAACACGCCGGAGAAGGTCGATTACGAGGGCGCGCGCAACCTGGCAGAGGCGGCGCATGCGGCGGGAGCGAGCCAGTATGTGCTGGTGTCGTCGCGCGGCGTCACCGACGACGACCACTACCTCAACCGCATGTTCAACAACGTGCTGAAGTGGAAGCTCAAGGGCGAGGAAGCCGTTGCGGCAAGCGGGATCGACTACACCATCGTGCGTCCCGGCGGCCTCGGCGATGGCGAGGGCGGCGGCCAGACGATCGTATTCGAGCAGGGCGATAACCGCTCCGAGGGCATTTTCATCAACCGCGCCGATGTGGCGCGGGTTTGCGTGGCCGCGCTGCGGCACACCGCCGCCCGCAATAAAGTTTTCGAAATCCATGCCGCGGACGGCGAGCCGCAAGCGGATTTCGGGCCCGATTTCGAGGCGCTCAGCGGTTCCTGACCTCCGGGCGGCAGGCAGCAACACCGCAGGATGCCGGGTGCCGCTCCAGTGCAGGCGGCCACAACAACCGTTGTCTGCGGCTCGCTCGCCTACGACAACATCATGGTGTTCAACGGGCGTTTCAGCGAACATATCCTCCCCGACAAGGTAGATCTTCTCAACGTGGCCTTCGAGGTGCCGCAGTTGCGCCGGGAGTTTGGCGGCTGCGCCGGAAATATTGCCTACAACCTCTCGCTGCTGGGCGAAAAACCGCTGATCCTGGCCAGCGCAGGAAGCGATTTCGGCGGCTACCGCCGCCGCATTGAGGAATGGGGCCTGGACACGTCGCTGATCAGCGAGCTGCCCGACCAGCTGACCGCGCAGGCCTACATCATCACCGACCTTAACGATAACCAGATCACGGCCTTTCATCCGGGAGCCATGAACCACGCCCATCGCCAAAGGCTGCCGGCCGGCGGCGGCGCGGCAATTGGGCTTATCTCGCCGGACGGGCATCAGGCCATGCTGGAGCACTCCCGGCAAATGCACGCGGCCGGCCTGCCCTTCCTTTTCGATCCCGGGCAGGGGCTGCCCACATTCAGCCGCGACGAGCTGCACGAGTGCGTGCGAATGTCGAGCTGGGTGGCGGTCAACAGCTACGAGGCGGAACTGCTGCTGCGCAATAGCGGCTGGAGCCACGATGCCTTATGCAGCGAAACCGGCGCCTTCATCGTGACCGACGGCGCCGAGGGCGCGCGAATCCATCACTCCGGGACCTGCGAATATATTCCGGCGGCCAAGGCGCGGAAAGCGGCCGATCCCACGGGCTGCGGCGATGCCTTCCGGGCCGGTCTCGCCTACGGTATTGCGCGCGGCTGGAACTGGCGCGACACAGGACGGCTAGCGGCCCTGCTGGGGGCCATTAAGGCCGAAAGCGCCGGCACCCAGAACCATCGCTTCGAACGCGTCCGGCTTGAGGCGAAATTCAAGGAGAACTACGGCTATGAGATTGACCTTGGCGGCGGCATTGATGCTGCTTTGCCTGAGCCTCAAGGCCCAGGATAACGAAGCCGCCTGGCGCGAAACGCTCGAACGGATCCGCCCGTCGGTGGTATCGCTGCGCGTCAACAAGACGCGCCCCTTCGACACCGAATCGAATAAGCTGCTGGACGGCACCGGCTTTGTGGTGGACGCGGAACGGGGCATCATCCTCACCAACCGCCATATTGTGTCCACCGGCCCGGTTCGCGGCGAGGCGCTGTTCGCCAACCAGGAGGAAATCGAGCTTGAGCGCGTCTACGCCGATCCCGTGCATGACTTCGGCTTCTTCCGCTACAACCCGGCCAGCCTGCGCTACATCCGGCCCGAAGGCCTGGAGCTTGCGCCGGAAGCGGCGCGGCTTGGGCTCGAGATACGGGTGGTGGGAAACGACGCAGGCGAGCGGTTCTCGATTCTGGCCGGCACCATCGCGCGGCTGGACCGCGCTGCGCCCGACTACGGCTTCGGCCGCTACAACGATTTCAACACCTTCTACATCCAGGCGGCATCCGGCACCTCGGGCGGGTCGTCAGGCAGCCCGGTCATCGATATCCAAGGCCGCGCCGTGGCGCTGAACGCCGGTGGCCAGGTGCGCGCCGCCAGCAGCTATTTCCTGCCTCTGGACCGCGTGCAGCGGGCGCTGGAGCTGATCCGGGAGGGCCAGCCGGTACCGCGCGGGGGGCTGCTGACCACCTTCGAGCAACTGCCCTACGACGAGCTGCGCCGGCTAGGCCTTGACGAAGCGTCGGAGGCCCGCGCGCGCAACGCTTTTCCGGACAGCGCCGGACTGCTGGTCGTGCGTTCCACGCTGAAGGGAACGGCCGCCGCGGCGCAACTGAAGTCCGGCGATATTCTGCTGCAGGTCGGGGCCGAGCGCTTTCCCGACTTCGTTCGCTTGGAAGGCGTGCTCGACGAGCAGGCGGGCGATGCGGCCACGCTGATTATCGAGCGCCAAGGAACCATGCATGAGGTGCTTGTTGAAGTCAGCGATCTGCACCAGGTCACGCCGGCCGAATACATCTCGTTCGGCGGCGCCTTCATGCATCAGACCTCTTACCAGCAGGCCCGGCACTTCAATGTTCCTCTCAACACCATCTACGTGGCCCATCCGGGCTACATGCTGGGCTTGGCCGCAATCAAGAATGGCTCCATCATCCGGGAAATCAACGGTCGGCCGCTGGAAAACCTCGACGACGCGGAGCGGGCGCTGGCCGAACTCGGCCATGAGGATGTCGCGCAAATCCGCTTCAGCACGCCGCGCAACCCAAGATCCAACCAGTTGCGGAGCGTCCGCACGGGCCGGAGGTGGTTCGCGGCGGAACGCTGCCGGCCGAGCCTATCGAGCGACGAGTGGTCGTGCCGGGAACTGGCGCCGGCGCCGGCGGCGCAAGCCGCCGAGGCGCGCATCACCCAGCCACGCCAGTTCGGCGATCCAAGGCTGCGGCGGATCGCGCCTTCGCTAGTGCATGTGCAGTACGACATGCCGTACATCGTTTCCGCAGTGAACGGCCAGCACTACTATGGCGGCGGGCTGATCGTGGATGCCGGGCGCGGGTGGGTGGCGGTGGACCGCAATACGGCGCCGGAAACCATCGGCGACGCGGTGCTCACGTTCAACGGCACGCTGGAGGTCACGGCGGAACTGGCCTATATCCATCCGGTGCATAATCTCGCCGTGCTGAAATATGATCCGGCCTTGCTCGGCGCCACGCCGCTGAAATCCGCGTCATTCGCGCCGCGCCTGCCCAAGACCGGCGAAGAGGTTTTTCTGGCCGGCTTCCGTCCCGACCTGGAACCTGTCATCCGCTCCTATGAAGCGGGCGAACTCAAGCTCATTGATCTCGAACCGTCCAACTTTGGCGCTTTCCGCGAATCCAACTTGGAAATCCTCGAGATCGACAACGCCGATGAGCAGATTTCCGGCGTGCTGCTCGATTCAAGGGGCCGGGTAAGCGCCTTGTGGAGCAGTTTCGCCACTGGTTCCGGCAAGCGCGCGCAGGAAATTGCGGGCGGCATTCCTGCGGAGAACATCGAAGTGATGCTGGATCATCTGCGTCGCGAGGCAGACTGGCGATCGCTAGAAGTGCTGTGGCAGCGCACACCATTGAGCGTGGCGCTTAGACGCGGCCTGCCGGAAAACTGGCGCGAGCGGATCGAGGCGCATGACCGCGAGCGGCGGCAGGTGCTGAGCGTGTCGCGAACCGTTGCCGGCACACCTGCGGCGGCGGCGATGCAGCCCGGCGATATCCTGCTCACGATCAACGGCAGCCTCGCCACCCGGCCACGGCAAGTGGAGCGCGCGGTCGCAGGGCGGACCGAGGCCGAGGTGGTTGTGTGGAGAAATGGCAAGGAAGTTGAGCTGGCCTTCGATACGGTGGACCTAGGCTGGGGGGGAGTGCGCGAGGTGCTGTTTTGGGCCGGCGCGCTGGTGCAGGACCCGCAGCGCGGAATGGCCGCGCAAATGGCGATTCCGCCGCAAGGCGTCACCATTCAGCACTACACCTACGGTTCCCCGGCCCACCGCTACCTGCTGCCGGCCCGGTTTTTTCAGATTACCAGCGTGAACGGAATGCCCACAGGCAGCCTAGCGGAATTCTCCGGAATGCTGAGACGCTCCGGCGGCCAGCGGATCATGCGCGTTGAGGGCATCACGGGCACCGGCGCAACCAAGGTCGCCACCGTCAAGCTGGATCCCGGCTACTGGCCCAGTTCACGCCTGCTCCACACGGACAGCGGCTGGCAACGTCTGCCCCTCGCGGAATAGCCTGCCCTCCAACCGAGGAGGGCGCTTCGATTCGCCCTCTGCTTGCTCCCTTCCTCCGGGAGACGCATAAATACATCCATGTAGCTTGCTCCGGCATCCCTGCCTCCGATACTCCCGGAGGAAGGGAGCAAGCAGAGGGCTTGCGGGATGCCGACCCTCTTAGGGTCCGCGCCAGCCGAAGCCTTTTTGCGCGCTTGCCTCTCGCGGGAGACGCCATCCTTGGCTCGGTTCCGCCATCCATGGCTCCAACGCTCCCGCGAGAGGCAAGCGCGCAAAAAGGCGAACCCGAAGCGACCTCCGCAGGGACTAAGTGCGGAATCGGAGCGGTGCGGGCGGCGGGTTAGCGCATGGCGCGGGCGGCAAGCTGGCGCTTTAGGGGAGGGAGGCGATCGACGGCGGCCATGCCGAGGGCGGCGATCGGAGCGGCGGGGCCGCTGAAGGCCGCGTTGATGGCGTGTACGCCGAACGACATCTCGTGGCCGTAGCGGGTACGTTCGCGGGCGAAGCGGGCCAGCGCGCGGGCATCGCCGATCATCGTTTTGCCTTGCTCGGCGCATACGCGGGCGAGCGCATCCGCATCGCCTATCCCCAGATTAAGGCCCTGGCCGGCCAGCGGATGCACAACCCGCGCGGCCTCGCCCACCAGAGCGTAACGCTCGCCGCACATCCGCGCCGCGACACCGCGGCGCAAGGGAAACGAAACGACCGGCGTGGCCGGAACCAGCCTACCCGCCACCGAAGCGCTGGCCTCGTTCAGCGCCTTGCCAAGGGCCCTCTCGTCGAGGCCGCGCAGCGACTCGGCGAGGGCGTTGGGCATGCTCCACACGATGCTCCAGCGCATCGCGCCCAGCGGAAGCAGCGCCAGCGTTCCGCCCTCCGCAAACCGCTGCCAGGCAGTGTCCCCGCCGGATTGATCCGATTCGGCTTCAAATACCAGAGCGCGCTGGCCATAGCCCCGTGAATCGAAGCCGATGCCCAGCAACTGTCTGAAGCTGGAATCGCCGCCGTCGGCGCCTACCACAAGCTCGGCGGCTATTTCGCTGCCGTCCTGAAGCTTCAACAGCCCGTGTTCCGCCGTGATTTCCAGTGATTCGAAGGCGGCGCCGGAACGCAGATGGACTCCCGGGCATTCCTCGGCCAGCTCCCAGAGCGCGCGGCGCACGGGGCCCTCGTAAGCAACGCAACCCAAGGCGGATACGCCCAGTTCAGCTGCATCGAAGGTAATCGAGTTTCCGGGCGCCGGAGGGCCGTCTCCGCGCCAGACCACCATCCGGGAGAACGCATGCCCTTCCGGAACCAGCGGCGTTGCGCCTTCGCTGAAGGCGGCGGCATCCCCCCTGCCGGAAGAAGCGGCGCCGTTATGCCGAAGCCCGCATTCAGCCAGCACCTCCGCCACGCCGGGCGAAAGGGTCAGCGCGCGTTGCGGCGCCCTGCCGCCTGATCTCCCCGGCACGGAGCGCTCCGCCAACGCAACCTCCCATCCGCAGCGGCGGTTGAGCAGCAGCGCGCAGGCCAATCCCACGATGCCGCCGCCGGCCACCGCAGCCGGCAATCTTTCCCTCACAACGGCAAGCCGCGCGCCATGCGGGACATCCGCCCGCCCTGCCCCAGCGCGAAACGCGCCAGCAGCGGCTTGGCTTGCGGGGCCAGATCGAAGGCCTGTAAGGCCAGGCCACGCAAAGGGCGCAGCAACGAGCGGCGGCTCAGCCGTGCCAGCGTATCGGTGAATCGGACCACATTGGCCTGGTCGCGGCGCCGCCAGCTGGCGTAGCGGGACAGCAGCTCGGCATCGCCAGGATCGGGCGGGGGGCATCGTTGCGCGCCAAGGTCCGGCGGTCCTTGTTGCGCGGCAAGCGTTTCGGTCAGCGCGGCAATATCCCGCAGGGCCAAGTTGAATCCCTGGGCAGCCAGCGGATGCATGCTGTTGGCTGCGGCGCCCACCAGCACGGCGCGCGGCGCCGTCACGCGGGCAGCGCGGCTCAGCGCCAGCGGATAGGCGGCGCGGCGCCCCACGCGCACGAATTCGCCGGCCCGGTAGCCCACGAGTTCCTGCAAGCGCGCCAGCAAATCGGCGTCTTCCATGGCCTTGAGGGCAGCGGCTTCGTCGCGGCTGGACACGATCACGAACCCGTAGCGATTCCCGCCCGCCGGAATCAGCGCCAGCGGCCCCTGAGCCGTAAAGCGCTCCCAGGCGGTGCGGGGCCTGACCAGCTTGCGGACCTGCACCAGTCCGGTAACCGCCATCTGCGCGTAGTCGGTCTGCTGCGCGGGAATCCCGAAGGCATCGCGCAAGGGCGAACGCGCGCCTTCCGCCACGGCAAGCAGCCGCGCCTTCACGGTTCGGATCGTTCCGCTCCGGCCGGTTCCGGCCTCGCCGCCATCGCTGTTTGCGCCGCCAGCCTTTGCTTTGCGCTCGCGCGCAACCGCGCTGTCTTCAATGCGGGCGGCAACCGAACCGGAGCCGGTCTCCACGGACCGCACCCGCGCCGGACAAAAGATTTCGATGTTTTCAAGCTCGCGCAGCTTCTCCCAAAGCGCCTTTCCGAGCACCCGGTTGCGAACCACGCAGCCCAAGTTGTCCAGCCCTTCCGCTTGGGCTTCGATGCGCGCCGCGCCGAAGCAGCCGCGCTCGGAAATCTCCACCGCGCCGATCGGGCAGGCCGCCTCGTCCAGCCGCGGCCAGACATCGAGCCGCTTGAGAATGCGGACTCCCGTGCGGGCGATGGCGCTGGTCCGGTCATCCAAACTGGGCTGCCCCGGGTCCCCTGGCGCAACGGCCTCCGCCACGGCCACCTTCAATCCCTGTCCCGCCAAGGCCACCGCGAGGCTGGCGCCTGTAAGACCTCCGCCGGCCACTAGGACATCGCGCATCAGAGCGATCCGACCAGCGCCTCGACTTGTTCCGGGTCCTTGGGCAGCGCATCCGTGAGCACCTCGTGCCCGGATGGCGTCACCGCCACATCGTCCTCGATCCGAATGCCGATCCCGCGGAACGCCGCAGGCGCTTTGTCGTTGTCCGGCGCAATGTAGATGCCGGGTTCGACCGTGCAGCACATGCCGGGCTCCAGCGCCCGCGGCTTGCCGTGGGCTTCGTAGTCGCCCACATCGTGAACGTCCATGCCCAGCCAGTGCGAGGTGCGGTGCATGAAGAACTCGCGGCAGGCCCCGTCGCGCACCAGCTTGGCGAGCCCGCCCTCGAGCAGGCCGATGCGCTTCAGGCCCTTGGTGATGACATCGATCGCGGCGTGATGCGGATCGAGAATGGAGACGCCCGGCTCGATGGCGCCGATGGCCGCCTGCTGCGCTTGAAGCACGATTTCGTACACAGCGCGCTGCTCGGCGGAATAGCGCCCGCCCACCGGCCAGGTGCGGGTAATGTCGGAGGCGTAGCCTTCGAGCTCGCAGCCCGCATCCACCAAAAGCAGGTCGCCGTCCGCCATCCGCGCGTTGTTGTCGGTATAGTGCAGCACGCAGGCATTGGCCCCGGAGGCCACGATGGAAGGATACGATTCGGGCGCGCCGCCCTGCTTGAACCGGTAGATCAGCTCCGCCTCGATTTCGTATTCGTGCATGCCCGGGCGGGTGCGGCCCATCGCTTGCTTGTGCGCCTCCACGGCCAGCGCCGCCGACCGGCGCATGCAATCGAGTTCCGCTTCGCCCTTGCACAAACGCATTTCGTGCAGGTAGTAGTCCAGCGCGGCGATTTGCACAGGCGCCTTGGTGCGCTCCTTGGCCCGCTCGCGAAGGCGCTTGAGCCATCCGCCCAAGCGCGCCTCGAATTGCGGGTGGCGGCCGAGGTCGTAGCGCACCGTGTCCACGCCTTGCAGCAAGTCCGGCATGATCTCGTCGAGTTTTTCCACGGGATAGGCGGAATCGGCGCCGAATGCCGCCATCGCGCCCTCGGGACCGGCGCGCTTGCCGTCCCACAGCTCGCGAACGGGATCGCGTTCGCGGCAGAACAGCACGAAGGGCCCCTCGGGTCGGCCGGGCAGCAGCACGGCGACCGCTTGCGGCTCGGCAAACCCGGTGAGATAAAGCAGATTGGTGTCCGGGCGGTAGGGATAATCCACATCCCTGCTGCGGGTGCGCTCCGGGCTGGCCGGCACAATGGCGGCGCAGCCGGGTCCGAGCGCTTCGATCAGTTCGCCGCGGCGCCGGACGAATTCTTCAGGCGTGAGCATGCCGAGATTTTAGCCGGTCGGCCGGTTCCCATACGACAAAAAACACCATTGAACGAGAATTGCCGGCCTTCCGTGCTATATTCGCGCTCCATGACACAGGAACACAACCTGCACGAAGAGATTGAGTTGCTGTCCGAGCGGGTCGATGAACTGCTCGAAGCCAACGATCAACTGCGCCGTGAGAACGCAGCGCTGCTCGACCAATGCGAGAAATTGCAAAGCGAGCGCTCGCGGCTGTTCAACACACGGGAGGAAGCGCGTCAGCAGGTCGCCGAGATGGTTCAGCGGCTGCGCAGCATGGAACGCAGCGTGTGACCGGCGAGTTCGAGACTGTGAAGCTCAGAATTCTGGGCGAGAACCACACTATCGCTTGCGAACCTGAAGACCGCGAACTTCTGAAAAACGCCGCGCCGCTCCTCGACGAGCATATCGAAGCCGTGCAGCAGCAGGATCCCCTGCTCGATACCGCCAGCGTTTTCATGCTGGCCGGCCTGAAGCTGGCCGCCACCCTGCTGCAGTCGCAACGAGCGGCGGAGCGCGGCAACACGGAAACGCTCGACAGCGTGCGCAGCGTCCGGCGGCGCGTGGAGCGGCGCTTGGAAAAAGGAGCGGCCGCCGAGGGCGCCAAAGTCCAGGCGGCAGGCTGAATCGGCCCGAAAAGAGGGGTTGCCCGCCGGAAAAGAGGCGCCCGAACCGGAGCCAGCGCATCCCCGCCGGGAATATCCGCGGCGCGCCCTCGACACAAGACCACGAAGCCGCAATATGCCCATTGATGACCTGCGCTCCGCCCTGCGCAAGGCGCGCGAAAACTTAAGCGGCGCCCAGCGCGAAGAAGCCGCCGGACGCTGCGCGCGACGCGCCCGCGCCCTGCCGGCGCTCCGGCGCGCGCGGTGCATCGCGGCGTATATGGCCCATCGCGGCGAAATATCCTGCGGGCCGATTATCGAATGGGCGCTGGAACGCGGCGCCAGCGTGCTGCTGCCCGTGGTCGCAGGAAAGCGCATGCGCTTCACCCCATGTCATCCCGGCGAGACGCTGAGGCCGAACCGATGGGGAATTCTCGAGCCCGAGTGGCAGCCCCGGCGCTGGGTCAGCGCGATACGTCCGAGCGTGGTCCTCATGCCGCTGGTGGCCTTCGACTCCGCAGGCAATCGGCTCGGCCAGGGAGGCGGCTACTACGATCGCGCGTTCGCGTTCCGCAGTGCCGCGAAGAGCTGGCGGCGCCCCCTGCTGGTGGGCCTGGCCTACGAGTTTCAGCAAGTGGGCAAGCTCAATGCCAAGCCGACCGACGTGCCGCTGGATGCGGTGCTCACCGAACGGCGGATCCACCAGTTCCAGCGCTGATCCGGATCATGGAGGAAGGCAGGGAGGAGCCTTCCTGTCCTCGGAGGGCCGGAAGCCTTCGTTGACCCGCGGCGGGGTCAAGCCCTCGCTCCCGGCGGACACTCTCGCTCGGGGAGCAAGCCATTGCTCCATATAATGGCGGCATCCGGTTACCCGCGAGGCTGTTTCTCGCCCCCCTTTACGGCAAAGCCGATTGCGATCGAAAAGAACCGATAAAGAAGCAGCGCTGGCGGCCAAGCGCAACGCCGCGCGGGCCGCGATCGAGCAGATCCGCCACGGCTGCCGCTTGGGCGTGGGCACGGGCAGCACCGCCAACGAGTTCATCGCCTTGCTCCCGGAAGTCCGCGACCGGATCACGGTCGTCGCTTCCAGCTCGCAAGCCACCACCGCCCTGCTCAGCGAGCTGGGCTTCGAGGTGTTGCCGCTCAGCGAATGCGGAACGCTGGACCTCTACGTGGACGGCGCCGACGAGACCGACGATCACCGCCGCCTCATCAAAGGCGGCGGCGGCGCGCTAACCGGGGAAAAAATACTCGCGGCCTCCTCGCGGCGGTTCGTCTGCATCGTCGATGAAAACAAGCGGGTGAAGCTGCTCGGCAAATTCCCGCTTCCCGTCGAAGTCATTCCTATGGCGCGCTCGTCGGTGGCCCGCAAGCTCGCCGCGATGGGCGGCCAGCCGCAGTACCGCGAGGGCGTGGCCACCGACTACGGCAACGAGATCCTGGATGTCCGCAATCTCAGGATCCTCGACCCGATGGAGATGGAAACCGAAATCAACCAGATTCCCGGCATCGTGACCGTGGGCCTGTTCGCCCGCCACCGACCGGAACTCGTGATCGTGGGCACCGCGCAAGGCGCCTACTCGCTGTAAGCGCCCGCTAAAGCCCTGCGCCTGCCCGCGCCTCGTGGGAGCGTCTGGGGCAGGGCGAGCATCGGGCGCTGCGCACGGCGCAGCGAGGCAAAGCATACCTTTGCCAGATGCGAGCGGGCCGACAGGAGGTCGGCCCCGGGCGTTGCTTTTTCGATACTGCGCGGCAGGAATGCCAACAGCAACTTATGGGAAACAGGAGGATGGGTTCTTGACCTATGCAGGTCAAGCTTCAAATAGTCATGCGTCTCCCGCGAGGCGCGGGCAGGAACAGGGCGAGGAATGGCGGGGGACAGGCAGAATCCTGCGCGGCCTCCGCGCCCCTCGGCGAAATAGGCGGATTAGCCGCCAAGCCGCTTCCTTCCGAACATGGCACAATGCTCGCCTCACCCACGGCCAAGGAAATGCGCCCATGCCCGCCGACACCGCTCCGTTCGCCCCCATCCATGTCCGCAACCCGCGCAGCGGCAAGCGCGACCACATCATCAAGCCCGCAACCCCCGACGAGGTCGCCTCCGCCGCCGACCGCCTGCGCATGAACCAGCCCGCCTGGCTGGACCTGGGGCTGGAGAAACGCATCGAGGCGATGAACGAGTTCGCCGATGCCGTGCAGGATAACCGCCAAAAGATTTTCGACGCGCTTTGCGCCGATACGGGCAGGGTGCTGATCACGCATATCGAGATCGACAACCTGCGCCACATGACCGACCGGATGGCCGGTTTCGCCCGGGAGCTGCTGAAGAAGGAAGCGGCGCGAAACAGCGCGGTGCCCGCCATCATGGCGCGCACGCAACTGGTCCCCTACCCGCTGGTGGGCATTATCTCGCCCTGGAACTTCCCCTTACTGCTGGGCATGATCGACTCGGTGCCGGCGCTGATCGCGGGCAGCGCGATCCTCTACAAGCCCAGCGAAATCACGCCCCGGCACGCGGACCCCGTGCGCGAGTGCTTCGCCCAGGTTCCGATGCTGGCGGATGTGGTCGATTACGCCATGGGCGGCGGCGCCACCGGCGAGGCCGTGATCGACAATGCGGACGCGGTGTGCTTCACCGGCAGCGTGCGCACCGGCCGGCTGGTGGCCGAGCGCGCGGCCGGCAACTTCATTCCCGCATTTTTGGAAATGGGCGGCAAGGACCCGGCCATCGTGCTGGAATCGGCGGATTTGGAACGCACCGCCCAAATCCTGCTGCGCGGCTCGGTGGCGGCCACGGGCCAAGCCTGCCAGTCCGTGGAGCGCATCTACGTGGCCCGGCCGCTGCATGACGCCTTGGTGGCGCGGCTCGCGGAATTGGCCGCCGACGTCACGCTCAACACGGAAGCGCCCGACAAGGGCCATATCGGCCCGCTGATCTTCGAGAAGCAGCTCGCGACCATACAGTCGCATATCGACGATGCCGTGGAGAAGGGCGCCACCGTGCATTGCGGCGGCCAGCCCGTCGAGGTGGGCGGCACCTGGTATCCCGCCACCGTGCTGAGCGGCGTCAACCACACGATGCGCGTTATGACCGACGAGACCTTCGGGCCGGTGCTGCCCGTCATGCCCTTCGACAGCATCGAGGAGGCCGTGGAACTGGCCAACGATTCGCGCTACGGCCTGAGCGCCAACGTCTTCGCCGGCAGCGAGGAGGAAGGCGTGGAAGTGGGCCGCCGCCTGAACGGCGGCGTCGTGAGCGTCAACGAAGCATCGCTATCGGGGAGCGTCCACGAATTCGAGCAGGATCCCTTCAACCTCTCAGGCTTGGGCCGTTCCCGCATGGGCCCCGCCGGCGTGGAACGCTTCTACCGCCACAAGCTCATCCTCTCGGACCTGTCGCCCGAAGCCCGCGGCATCGATGCCTACGCCGAACCCGCCACCAACGCCTGATGCGAAACACGCATGCCGCGTTCCCGCTGGTCTTTTGCCCGCTGGCGCGCATAGCCTCGCTGCGCTGTATGCACGGCTATGCCTTCGCCTTCGCTCGCCCTCGCCCTTTGCTTGCCCCTGGCCTCGCGGGAGACGCATGAACCCATCCATGGGGCTTGGCGGCGGC
The DNA here is from genome assembly GCA_965213995.1 of Gammaproteobacteria bacterium. Classification (GTDB taxonomy): domain Bacteria; phylum Pseudomonadota; class Gammaproteobacteria; order Steroidobacterales; family Foliamicaceae; genus Foliamicus. The sequence continues at coordinate 933,298 of OZ243929.1, forward strand.
TGTCCTGCCGCCTTCGCTCGCCCTCGCCCTTTGCTTGCCCCTGCCTCGCGGGAGACGCATGAACCCATCCATGGGGCTTGGCGGCGGCTGTCCTGCCGCCTTCGCTCGCCCTCGCCCTTTGCTTGCCCCTGCCTCGCGGGAGACGCATGAACCCATCCATGGGGCTTGGCGGCGGCTGTCCTGCCGCCTTCGCTCGCCCTCGCCCTTTGCTTGCCCCTGCCTCGCGGGAGACGCATGAACCCATCCATGGGGCTTGGCGGCGGCTGTCCTGCCGCCGACACTCCCGCGAGGCAGGGGCAAGCAAAGGGCTTTAGCTGGCGCGGATTGGTGCAATATGCGGGCAAGGAAACACAGCAAGCACCGCACGGCAAACTTGCCGCCTGAAATCTACCCGCCGGTGTTATCATGCGCTCCGCTGGCTCGGCATGGCGGCGGGGTATGGCGCAGTCTGGTAGCGCGTCTGCTTTGGGAGCAGAAGGTCAACGGTTCGAATCCGTTTACCCCGACCACTGCTTCATAAAAGCCGCCGCTTTCCCGCTTAACCAGTCGATGCGCCTGTAGCTCAACGGGATAGAGCATCGGCCTTCTAAGCCGGTGGTTGCAGGTTCGAGTCCTGCCAGGCGCGCCATCGGCATCGGCGCAGGCGGTCGGCGAGCCGGGCACAGCGCATAACAAACCGTGGTGGGCGTAGCTCAGTTGGTAGAGCCCCAGATTGTGGATCTGGTCGTCGTGGGTTCGAGTCCCATCGTCCACCCCACCCTCCCCCGCATCGAAGGCACCCCCTCCTTGCGGCCCAAAGCTATGGCAATATGGCACCCTCACCGGCGTGGCGCTCAACGCCACGCCCACACCGGGCCGTTAGCTCAACTAGGTAGAGCAGTGGACTCTTAATCCATTGGTTGCGGGTTCGATTCCCTCACGGCCCACTCACTTTCTGTAGCCCGTGGTCCTGCTGGAAAAACTAACGCCAAGAAGGACAAGTGATCATTAACGTCGCCATGCTGCACACCGCCTATTGACCTGTGGACGCAAGTATTCGGTCTGTGGCTGGTTCGCTCCGTTATCGGGCATCGCCCAAGAATGCGCCAATAAGCTGCTTTGCGTAATGAGAAGCGGATCGGCGAATTAGCCAACGGCTTGCGAATAGGATCAAAAAGTAAATTGCCGTTAAGGCGAGAAAGACCCAACCCATGGTCGTATCGACGTGCCAGATAAGACCAGCAGCGCATACAACGGCAGCTATGATGCTTCCTCCCGCCAAGTTTCGAAAGAAGCCGTACTCCCAATTTCTCTGCAACAATAGCGGCGATCCTCCGGCTGCCGCCCGAATGCGAGCCACTATGTCGCGGACTTGACGACGTGCCGCGATCTCGTCCCTTTCGCACAATTCGGGTGATGGCAGCTTCATGTTGAATTCCGTCTTTACTTTTTCCGCAATTGCAACTTCGCATAGTTCGATCTGCCTGCTTGCACTCGCCATCATTTCCCAGTAGGGTTTACAGATTATATCCATATTGGATATATGTGTAAACTTAGGAGGAGCGAAGGATGTTGGCACAACGACTGCACCGGGCACGGCAGGCGAGTGGCTTTTCGCTGCGGGCGCTGGCGGAGAAAGTTGGGGTTTCGGCAATGATGATTTCGAAGTACGAACGCGCTCAGTCCGTACCGTCCTCGGAGGTTCTGCTCTCATTGGCTAAAGCGCTCGGCGTTCGTACCGAGTACTTTTTCCGCACGTCTACAGTCAACCTTGAACGCATTGAACACCGTAATCGGAATGTTTGGAAATTGCCGAAAAGCGCGGAGAAAAAGGTACTCGCCGATGTAAGTGATCAGCTTGAGCGCTGGTTAGTACTCGACGATGTAATTCCTGCACCTTGGTCGACCCCATTCTCGTTGCCCATGGATATTCCTGAATCAGTGGATAACTTGAATACGATCGAATCGATAGCTTCGCTAGTGCGAAATCACTGGGATCTCGGCCTGAATCCCATACCAGATCTTATTGATTCGTTGGAATCGCGCGGACTCAAGGTGTTCACGACAAAATTTGACGATCCACGATTCGAGGGAATGAGTGCGATGGCCGATGAACATTACATCATCGTTGTCAGCGGCCATTGGTCCGGTGATCGCCAACGATTTACCTTGGCTCATGAACTCGGCCATATCGTTTTAGACGATCGCCTTACGCAGGAAATTGACAAAGAAGACGCTGCAAATCGTTTTGCGGGCGCCTTCTTGGCGCCGGAAGAAAAGGTTATGGAAACCTTGGGCGCAAAACGTCGGGCTTTGGAATTCGCCGAACTGTATCTGTTGAAACACGAATTTGGATTGAGTATGGCCGGGTGGAGTTATCGAGCACTCAATCTGAACATCGTCACAAAAGCATCCCACAAGGCGTTTTGGACTGACTTTGCTGCCAAAGGGTGGAATGTAGAGGAACCTGGTCAACCATATCCTTCAGAATCGCCTCGATTGTTTCAGCAAACTGTCTATCGCGCACTCAGCGAGGAATTGATTGGTGAATCCAAGGCTGCGGAACTGCTATCCATAACTGCAAATGAACTCGCCGCTCGACGGCGGATGGAGATCGTTAATGGCGATTCTGGTCGGTGATGCAAATATCTTTATTGACGTCACTGTTTCAAATCTCTCTGAGGCAATGTTCCGTCTTGAAGACACCATCGCCACACCGGATGTTTTGTATCAAGATGAGCTTCTGCAACACCACCCGGAATTACCAGGCTTAGGGTTGCAAATTAATTGTGCGGGTTCAGGACATGTGGGACTGGCGGGGTTCAGTTGTCCTTTGCTTGCGAAAGTATTCCATCGGGGTCATCAAGTCCAGCGCGCAGTGGGACCGGACATGGTTGTGGAAGCGCTGGTATTCGGCCAATGCGGGCGCGGCGTACTTGGCGGTCTTTCTCCTCGGCAGAGGTTCCAGAACTCGGTTGTGGAGCTGTCGCTGGCGCGCTCGACGATGCCATTGATCTCGGGGCATTTGGGCGGCAGGACGGCCAGCGGGAGGCCGAGCGCCTGGCAGGCGCACTTTCGTCCAGTATCTAGAAGCCGTAATCCCCTACTACTGCGACAGAGTAGGCCAGCAACTGCGGCGCTAGACCTCACCTGCTCCCCTAAAGAAAGAACGAAACGAGGGCCTAGCTGAGAGTGCAAATTAGAAAATCCAGTCAAAGACTGCGCCAAGTTTCATCTCGGATCGGATAAAACAACCCTCACGCCCGCGTAAGTTTCGCTTTGTTCCCTGTTATGGTTGCGCGGCGGTTAGCGACATCCCGAGGCAAGCGACCACTCACGGACAATGAGCGAAACAATAGCAGTGCGCGTCGAACCGGGAGAAACGCTCTCGGAGATTGCCATCCGGCACAGCGTCACCGTCGAGCAATTGCAGGAATGGAATCGGATCGAAGAAGCGGACTATGTGCAGGCGGGCCAGAGAATCGTCGTCCATAAGGCGGCGGTTGCTCCAGGCTGGAACGAAGCGGCCGCCCCTTGGGATGCATTGCTGGGAGGAGCGCTCGTTGTAGCGGCACTGTTATTCCTGTTCCGCCGCAAACGCCAAACTCCGACTTCGTCGCCTGATACCGGAGTCCGCCCACCGAAAAAAGCACCACATCGGCCCGAACCGAAATCCGCTGCGGCATTGCGGAAACCCGCGCCGCCAGCAAACGCCGGCGAGCAACGGGTCCGATCAGTGTTGGCGAGGCGTTATCGGGACTGGCCGCTGCTTAATGACGTGCTGCTTCCGTCCGGGGGAGGGACGGCACAGATCGATCACATCCTCATCTCGCCCGCCGGCGTGTTCGTAATCGAGACCAAGGACATGGGCGGTTGGATATTCGCAAGTCCCGGGCAGCAACGGTGGACGCAAACATTGCCGGCGGGCCGTTGGTCCCGCATGATGGGCATCAAGTCGAGGCGGTTCCCTTTCTACAATCCGCTGCGGCAGAATGAAGGGCACGCGAAGGCCTTGGTCAAACTCGGCATCGTTAATCCTAGGGAGATTCGGCCTGTCGCCGTATTCGTGGGCGAGGCCGAGATGAAAACGGAGGAGAAGTTCGCAGGATTCGAGGAGCATGAAGAGAAGGCAAAGCGGTTCCGTAGCTGGCGAATGCGAGGCGTTGTCTGCATGAGCCTGCGGGAGTTGCGGCGCTACATCGCCTTCTCCGTTCGTGCGCCATCAGGACCAAGCCTGACGCGCGAGAGGATGGAAGCGATCCGGTCAAAGATAGCAAAAGCTGCCCTGCCCTTGACGGCGGAAACTCACGCCAGACATGTCGAGTTCGCCCGGTCTGCTGAACGAGCATCGTGGCAATGAACCGCAATATCGCATGTTTGGGCTGGGGGCCTCTCATCTGGGATCCCCCGAGATCACGCACAAGTCAGCCGAAATCGGTCCCGTCAAGAATGCTCTTTAGGTGGTCGCGCCACGCGGCTTTGCCGTCTTCATCGGAAACTTCCTGCCACAGATGGTTCAGTATCCCTCTGGCGCGCTCCCGGTCAGGCGAAGCCATTGCTGCCGGAAGCCGGATCGAAATTCATCCACAATGATTCCCGCCTGATGCTCTTGGAGGAGTTGCAGATTTTCTCCGGCGCATCCACTCGGCGCCAATCGCCGAACAGCTCGTCGTAAAGATCGCATCGGTATCCTGAAAGCACCGCCCGACCCTTCACGCTTTGCAGCGCAGCAGCCATGTCGCGGTGGTCCTGGTCGGTCATTTCATGCCCGTAAGCACTCGAATCCCCTCGGCTGTTATGAACATAAGGAGGATCCAAGTAGAAAAGCGTTTTCGGCGTGTCGTAGCGTTGGACAACTTCCAAGGCGGGAGCGTTCTCGATCTGCACTCGCTGCAATCTTTGCGCGATTTCCGGCAGCCCTTCAACCGCTCCTAGCCAACGGGAAACAGCGCCAGCCATGCCGGCTCTGGAAGTCAGGACGCAGTGAGCCCAACGCCCTTCGCTGCTCGTTTGCGCGAGCCCCGTGCGGGTTTGCCGCGCCCGAACGTAGAACCGGCGGGCACGCTCAAGAGATGACAGGTTCTCCGATGAGCCGCACGCTTTGACGAGTTCCGCTCTTGAGAACGGCGTCAGCCCGATGCCACGAATAAGATCGTCGGGCTGGTCGCGCAAAACGGCAATTCAGGATTAGCCCAGCTTCCGCAGTCGCTCTTCGGTATTTTCCGCCGGACGGAAGATAAATGAGCGACCGCGTTTGGTCATTTTCAGCAAACCGAGGTCAGCGAGCTTAAGCAGATCGGTTCGAGCCGTTTGATAGGTTACGTTGTGTGAAGTCCGGTGGCTGCGGATCGTATATAGCTGATCGGGCTGCTTTCGCGCGGAAATCAATAGCGCCATCTGTCGGTGGTTAAGAATGGTTGTCAGCGCCGATCCGGCAAGAAGGCGCTGAACCTCGGAAATTTCTTTTGATTTTCGCGCCAGGTACTTGTGGAGCCGCTCAATCGCGCCAAGAATGACGCGAAGGTTGTAGTCAATGAAATAGGTGGCGTCATTGTCATCGGTTTCCGAAAAAATATACGACCTCGCGTACTGCGCTGGCGCTTTGCGAATAATGGTCGAGATTGAAAGGCACTCCGCCATCCAGTACCCGGCGCGCGCCATGGCCCAGTAGAAAAGAGCGCGAGCGGTCCGCCCGTTGCCGTCAACAAACGGGTGCTCGTAGCCGATCATGAAGTGCAGGAGCACGGCCTTAATCACAGGATGAATGAACGAGGCGTCGTCCGTATGATTGGCAAAACGGAAAAGGTTATTCAGACGTTCTTCGAGATGGGCGGCATTGGGCGGAATATGCAGCACCTCGTTGTCCCGGCTGTCAATAACAAGCACCTCATCCTCGGCTCGCCTGAACCGGCCCGCAATGCCTGCATCGTTCGTCGTGCCCTCGACGAGGATGCTCTGCAGCTCCAGCAGCAAGGACATGGACAGATTCTCCCCGCCGAGTTCTCGAAGAAACTCCATGGCGCGGTAATTGTTGGCAATCATCCTTTCGCTTTTGGTCTGCGGTTCGCGCCCGGTTCGCAGCATCTCCTTGGCGACGCGGCGGGTTGTGGCAGCGCCCTCTAGTTGACTTGAGGTAATCGCTTCTTCGATCAGCGAGCTCACTAGGTAGCGATTCCGCGATTGCGGATTCACAACGTCAACCGGCAATTCGATACGACCGCTGGCATCGCGATCGATCTGGTGAAGCATCCGGTTCAGATACCCTGAGTCGCTGAACGAAAATCGGCATCCGTTCTTGTCAGCAAGCGGAAGCTCGTGTCTTATCGAAGCCCTTGCGAACTTTATTGCCAGCCACCATTCTTCATTGGATATCCCCTCAGGTGGCTGCATGTGCTTCAGTTTTGACCAATGCGCATATCGGTCATTCGGGATATTCCCCACTCCGGATGAGACCAGATTCAGGATTTTCCTTGCCTGCTCATGGGAATCCAAGCCGCTCAGGGAAGGCAGCGGAGAAGGCAGCTTCATTGAGAATAAACCTAGACTGGAAGGCAAGCCAAATATCAATTTTCTACTAATTCATATCAAATTAGTAACTCGTGGCGCCCAATGTAAATAAAATACTAATTAATGTCAAATTAGTATTTTGATTCAGGCTAGCGCGCTCAGATCAACCCGATCCCAGTCCCGCATGTGTCTGAACCCGCACATGACTCCACCGGCCGCCAACAATCATGTGATAGTATGCACACATGATTGCTATCACAAGAGGCGTTGAACATGCTGGCCTTAGGAACTAGCACGGCTTGCCGGAATCGGCGGCTGGGTCGGCCCGTGAAACGCCAAACGATAGCAAGACACCACTACTTGGAGGAGTCATGTATATTAAATCCCCCCCCCCCCCTTCAAAAAAACTAGCGCTACTTGCAGCAACCGCACTGCTATCCGCCACCCAGCTAGCATTAGCAGCACCTGGAGTATCTCTGGGCACAAAGCAAAGCAACATGGGCGGAAGTGAGCTCACCCTTTCATTGACCTGCGGTACGAAAGGATATCTCGCCACAGGGGTTGGAGAGGACCATGCGACCTATCTGGGGCAGCGACAGCGTAGTGACGGCTCCAACACGACTCCGTTGGAGTCCGGGCTCGTCAATCTTGCGTCCACGTACTTCTACGTCCGAGGGGTAGGTATCGGAAGAGCATCGGATGACGGTAATTTCTCGCCCCTTCCAGAAAATCATCCCGGGCGTGCCTGGGGCGCAAAGAGATGGGGAGATTTATGGGGTGCCGTCATGCAGCCTCGTTACGAGGTTGACATTGAGTTGACCGCGACTCCACAGCCGGACCCTCCGGTGTATTTCGTAACTAACAACACTAGCGGTATTCCAGTCGAGAGCAAGACTGTGATCGTTCAGCGCAGGTATGACACCCCATACGCAGAGCAAAACGTGAGCTTGGTGCGTTACTGCGATCTCAATTCCAAAGAAACGATCAGTGTCACCATCAATGGAAGGATCACAGGCAAAAGGCCATTGTGATCCTTGAGACGACCGACGGAAGCATGGTGGAGTCATGATCCGTTGCCCTCCTCACCATCCCTGCACTCGCGACGGCGGAGCTATGCGACGACCACTGGTACGACAACCTCCATCGAAAAATCGAACCCGATAACTAACTCTACGCGGGGATTACCGGAGCAAGGCCTTGGGCCTGTACTCCGACACCATCATGCGCCCGGCTGCGGAAATCGAAAAGCATCTGGCGCGGCGGAAGGCGGCGCAGGAAGCGGAAAGCCGTTAGGCGCGCTGATCCGACCAGGCGGCCACGATTTCGGCGGCCGGGGCCGACCAGATGCCGGCCTGCTCCGAAATATGCTTCAAAGCCGATTCCAAGGCGGCGATGCGATGCGGCTGGCCCATGAGCCAGGGATGGATGGACAGGGCCAGCAGCCGCCCGTGCCCGGTGGCCTCGGCCTCCGCCAAAAGGTAATCGCAGGCATCCTTCACTTGCTCGGCGTACTCCCATTCCGAGTGCAGATTGCTCTGGATAATGAACTGGTCGTCGAGTTCCAGCGATAGAGGCAGCGCAACCAACTCGCCGTGCCGGATGGCGAACGGATAGGGCATATCGTCGTTGATCCAGTCGCCCATATAGCGCAGTCCGGCCTCGGCGAGCAGATCCGGCGTGTTGTGGCTTTGCGACCGCGCCGGGCTTAGCCAGCCCGTAACGGGTTGATCCACGGCCGCGCGCAGGGCGCTGAGCGAACGGTCGATCAACTCGCGCTCGTCTTCAATAGCCAGCTCGCCGTGATGCAGGGTGTCCATGTGCCAGGAACTCGCCAGAATCTCGTTGCCGCGCCGGTTCAGGCGCTCTAGCAACTGCGGGCAACGCTCGGCGATGGCCGCGTTCACGGAAAAAGTAGGCGTGAAGCCCGCATGGTCCAGCGCTTCGAGGCAGCGGAACAGGCCCACCCGGTTGCCGTAATCGCGCAGCGTGTAGTGGCGCAGGTCCGGGTACGGGGTGCTCATGCCGCCCGGCGGGGGAAACGGCTTGCCGCGCTGGTTCAGCGGGAAGAACTGCACCGCCAAGTTGATCCAAAGCGCCAGCCGGGCGCCGTTGGGCCATGCGACCGGAGCGCGGCGCGACAGCATCGACCACTCGTAGCGGTTGTGGTCCATGCCGTAGCGGCGGCGCTCGTATTTCAGGTAGGCCGGGTCAAGCGCCATTGCCGCTGGCCTCCGAATCCTCCCTGCCCCGCTGCGCCGCGGCTTGGTCGTAATAGTGCTCCACGAAGTGCTCGGCAATTTCCCGGGCCGTGGCCACCCACACGTCCGGATGCCCGGTGATATAGGCCAGCGCGTCCTCGAACGCGCGCAGCCGGTGCGGATGCGCCACCTGGTAGGCGTGCAGCGGCACGCACATCACCGTGCCGCCCCGCTCGCCTTCCCGGCGGAGCCGGTCGAAGGCCTGCTTGATCATGGCACCGTAACGCCTAGGCTCGATGCGGTTGACCACATAGACGATGGTGTCGTTGAGTTCCAGCGAGTAGGGCACGGAAACGAACGGCTTGCCGGAGCGCACCCGCACCGGCGTGGGCTGGTCGTCGTGGAAAAGATCGCAGGTGTAAAGCCCGCCGGCCTCGCTGAACAGGTCGAGCGTGCGCTCGGTATGGGTGAGGGCCGGGGCCAGATAGCCGGAGCACTGCTGCCCCGTGTGCTTGGCGATGGCGCGCACCGAATCCTCAATCATGGATCGCTCCTGAGCCTCGTCCATGCCGTACACGTAGCGCGTGTTGTAGATGCCGTGGCTGAAGAATTCCCAATTGCGCTCGCGGCACATGTCGATGATCTCGGGATGGTGCTCGCACAACGCCACCGACAGGCTCACCGAGCCGCGCACGCCGTGGCGGTCGAGCACCTCCATCATGCGCGCATGGCCCACCCGGTTGCCGTAGTCGCGCGTTCCGTAGCCCTGGATATCGGGCGCCGGGCGCGGCCAGGCCTTGCGCTGCGGATTAGGCGGCGGATCCAGTTCGTAGAACTCGATATTGGGCGCCACCCAGAAGGCGACCCTGGCGCCGCCCGGCCAGCGGATCGGCAGGCGCTCGTCCCAAGCGCGGTAGTCGTAAAGGGCCGGATCCTCGCGCACTGGAAATACCCGCAAACCGCCCCTAGAAGCCCGCGCCGCGCGCCTGACGGATCGGCTCGCAGCCGGGATGGCTCTTAAGCCAGCTTTCCACTGCGGCGAAAGGCTCCACGTCCGCGTACTTGAGCATGATGTCGCAAAGGTTGGCGAAATGCGGAATCTCGTGCTTGTCGGCCACGCACTCCTCCGGCACGACGGTCCGATAGCCGTGCGAAAGCGAGGCGACCGCCGAGGCGCGCACGCAGCCGGACGTGCTGCCGCCGGTAAGGATCACCGTATCGACCTTGTGCCAAACCAAAAGCGAGGGAATCAGGCTGTCGTGGAAAACGCTCGCCATGCGCTTGTTGACCACGGCATCGCGGTCGCGATCGACCTCAAGGCGCGGGTCGAGCTCCGCCCGGGCGCCGCCCTCCTTGATATTCTGGAGCGAATGCTCGGTATTGGTGCGCGTGCCCCAAACGCCGGCATCATCGGCGTTGCCCATGTAGGCCACGTAGGTCCAGATCACCGGCATGTTCCGGCCGCGCGCCAGCGCCGACAGACGGTTGATATAGTCGATCTGGCCGGGGTCCGTCTGGTAGGCCGTGGGAAAGCGGTCGATATCCGTATAGGCGCGCTGCAAATCGATATTGATCAGCGCCGCTTTTTCGCCGAAGCCGAAACGCGCCCGGTTAGGGTTGGACTTGACCTCTTCCCAATACTGGCGCGGCGTCAGATTGGAGGTTTGCATCTTTGGCATCGGCGCACCCGGGCAATGGCATGACGGTCGATAAAGCCCATGTTAATCCATCAACGGCTTGAAGCCGGCCTCGTCGTTGCCGAACCCGCCGGCAATCAGGGGCCCTCGGACAGGAGCGCCAGCAGCGGCGGGTTGATGTAAAGGTTTTCGCGGCCCGCCTTCATCTTCTCCAGAATGGCCTCGTCCGCCAAAGTGTTCAGATAGACGGCGGCCGTCTGGCGCTGTCCTATGCCCGCCCTGACCACATCGTTCACCCGGCAGTAGGGATTCACGAAGATCAGTTCCACCAGTTCCCGGGAGTAGATTTTCGGCAACTTCCACCGGATTGCGGAGGTTGTCTCGTCGAGAAGCCTGCGGATTGCGCGGATTTTCTCCGTGGTCCATTCAGCTGTCGTCCTGACGGCTTCCAGCATGAAAAGGATCCATGCCTCCCAATCCTGTCCGGTCGTCACCGCGAGCAGGTGCCGATAGTAGAGCGCCTTGTTCCTGATGATGTATCGGCTGAGATAGAGAACAGGAATATCAAGCAGATTCTTGTCCACAAGAAAAAGCAGGTTCAACACCCGCCCGGTTCGACCATTGCCGTCCGCAAACGGGTGGATCGCCTCGAACTGATAATGCATGACCGCGAGCCGGATCAAGGGATCGATCTCTTCGGCCCCGTGGATATAGCGTTCCCAATTGGCCAGTTTCGTCCGAATCAAGTCCTCTCCCGCAGGCGGCGTGTAAATCAACTTTTGGGTCGCGTCATTGATCAGGGCCGTTCCAAGGACTTTGCGAATATCGAGATCGATGCCCTTGATGATTCTGCACACCTCAACGGCCATGGCGGTCGCAGCCGGCCGGTTATTCAGCATCTCGAAGCCCCTGTGGAGGGCGGTGCGGTAGCGCAGGGCCTCCTTAGTGGCGGGATCCGCCCGGCCTGTCGCATCGTTGGCATGGCGGAACAGCCGGTCAGCCGTCGTGACGATGTTTTCGATCTCGGAACTCGCTTGGGCTTCAAGCAGCGGGATCGAGTTGATCAGCACGGACTGGTTCGGAATGAGCTTCCCGGAAGCCCGCAGTTCCGCCAGCGCCGCGCGTGCCGCGATGCAACTGCGGAGAATCGTCTTTGTCTCGGTTTCCGCGGCGGGCGGCAGGTCCGGCAATTCGTTGTATGGACGCGCAGGGTCGAATGACTGGGGCATGTTGTCCTGTATCCCGCTGATGCGGATGGGTCCGCGGAACATGTCGATTTTATCGACATGTCGCTGAAACATGTCGATAAAATTGAATTATATCGACATATCCTAACGCAGCAAGCAGTTGTGCGGGTTCACCACATATGGGACTTTTCGAGTTCAGCCGTCCTATGTTTGCGAAGGTATTCCATCCCTGTCCGGCATCTGGCGGACCACCCGCGAAGCCATCGCCAAGCACTACCTCAACCACCACGCCGCAAAGCGAATAGCCGTTCCGCGCTTTGCCCAAAGCCGTGCCGTCAGGATGAAGTCTTTCGTCCGACAACCAGCGCTTCTGTCATCCTGTTCCTTAGATTCTCCGCCGCGCCCAAATGGTAGAAATGCGAGAAGGTTCTAATCTCATATTCCCGGAAGGATTGATGCAGCCGCTCATTTTTCCTGTACTTGTTTTCAGACCACATCGAATCGCCCGTTCCTCCATGAAGTGCAACCCTAAGGCATTAGGAGAAACTGAAATCTTCGAAGCGCTGTTTCAAAGCTTGTTTGTTAGGCTTTCGCGCCCTGTTTTTCGGCTCACGTAGAGGTCGGCCGTGATACTTCCCGTAGCCGCTATTGCGGAGTTCCGCTTTGACCACAACCTTGAAGCTGCCCGGATCGATAGTTATTAGGCCGCAGTCGAACAGCGTGTGAATATCGGCGCGGAGCAGGAGCCCGTTGCTTACGCAGCTCGTGCCTTTATCTGCGTACGGGTGAATATGCGCCGCCTCCAATACATCCTGAACCGCGCATTTAGTGATCGCACACTTGTGTTCATAGGCTTCAAGCAATCCTTGCCGAAATGCACTTTGTCCGCGGCGTTGCAGGATCAATGTATTGATCCGTTCCCATGCCCCCTCGATCGTTTCCAGGTTGCCTGCGTCATCGTCCGCAGCGTCCGGTGAAAGCGGTGACAGACCGCCGAGTGGGCCAAGCACCTCCTGCAGTTTCTTGCGATTCTCCTCCTTCGGACGGCGAGTCCCACGCTCCCAATGAGAAATCATTCCCGTAGACACGCCAATTTTCTCTGCGAGCTTGGCTTGCGTAAGACCAATTTCGAGACGACGGCGCTGCATGCTTTTGCCAAGACTGTTATCACTCATTGCTGATTTCTCCTTGGATGGCAGATTGAGGTTATCTTGCCCGTTTGTTGATTGTTCTTAATTGGCGCTACCCCGCCTTCTGCTAGCGTGACAGAGCCTTGCTGATTTGCTGGCAGAATTTCTTTCTTTCAGGGGCTTCTGTGTAGAGCACAGCCTGCTGCAGGTTTGAATGGCTCGTGCCTTCAACCTCGGAGAGCGCGAACCTCTTGCCGCCCGGATTTTCTGGATCGTCCTCGTAAGAGTAGGACATGAAGATGATGTTGACGGTGCTGTCCCGCACGTCCCGCGTCCGCATGAATTCCGCCTTGGCCCGCACGTATTCGTACAAGACATCCTGCATCACCGCGACAATCTTCGTGCCCCAATGATGATGAAAATATCCCTTTCGTATGAGCTGCGTGATGTAGCGCTTATAGACATTGTCGAAGTTAAGCCCGTAGCTTTTCTTCGTCTCCATCTGCCGCACTTCGCGCATGGCCGAGTAGGCATCCCCCACCGTTCCAGTGATATCAATGGCTTGCAGTTCAACCGATAAGAACTGGCCTATGCCGCCCTCTTCATCGACATCGGCCACAACGAAATCCACGTTGCCAAAGCCCGTCATCTTTACTTCGCGGGCCACCTTGGGATTCACAGGCGGGTTTCCGGGCCAGCAATGCTTGACAACATCGCTCAAGAAATCGACTTGATTGAAGCGTTTGGGACACACGCATACCTGCCTGCCCAATTTCCAAATTGAGCAGACCGGATAAGGCTCCTTGAGGGAAGTGCTGCGCTTGACGCACTGCGTTCCCAGGAACGGGCACGTGAACGAATGGGCGGACGGATCGAGTCCTGGCTCTGCGGGCCGACCCAAGACCTCGCAAATGTATTCTCTCGGATCAGACGGCAATGGCTAGTTCCAAGTCGGCATCGCCTTGGCGTTCCGGTTCCGCAAGCTGCATCGCGCGAAGCATTGCTTGGGCAACGCGCTTTGCGAGAACCGGCGGCACCGCGTTGCCCACTTGAACAAACTGTTCGGTTCTAGGCCCCTGAAATTGAAACCGGTCCGGAAAGGATTGCAGCCGTGCCGCTTCGCGCACGGTGAGCACGCGATCCTGTTCGGGGTGGATATACGCGCCCCAATGGATATCGCATTTTGTAAGCACGGTGCTTGACAGGCCATCGTTGCGGAGCCGGCCGTAACGCTTGGTATGGTCGCAACGGCGCGCCTTTTTCATTCCGGCCGGCAATAGGTCGTGCGGAATATCGCGCCAGCTGCCTCCCGGCCCAATATGCTTCATCCGCTGCAAATTGATCGGGGCAAGGCGGGGCGCGGCGTGGTTATGGACGACGGTTGAATCGCCCCGCATCATTGCCTGAAAGCCCGAACGGGCCGGGGCGCGGTAGCTCGCAGGGCCAGCATCTTCGCCGTTCTTGAGTTTCGGCAAATCGCTGATGGCCTCCCCCACAGTCACAAAGGGCAGAAGGCCGCGCCCATGTGTCGGCTGCGGCCACAACACAGGCAAGCCCAGCCGGTTGCCAACGAAAAATACCCGGCGCCGCTCTTGCGGCACGCCGTGCTCTTCCGCCCTTAACGTCCGCATATCCACAACGTAGCCCAACTCGGAGAGGCCCGCCAAAATTTTCTTGACCGCCTTGCCTTTTCCGGCGGAAGTAATCCCGGTGACATTCTCCAGCACCACCCATTTCGGGGCCAATCCCCTAACAATCCGCAGATATTCCTCGAATAGCCTGCTGCGCTTGTCGTGAAGGCCGCGCTGATGGTTATAAACGCTGAACGCTTGGCAAGGCGGCCCGCCGATCAGGCAGTCCAGCCCCCCTTTTTCCAGACCGGTTGCTTCAAGGAGATGGTCCGCGCTGATTTCCTCGATGGGTCCCGGCAGGAACCCGGCGGCATCATGCGCCACGCTGAATGTGGCGCCGGCATGCTCGTCGAAATCGTTGCCGGCCAGAATCGTGAAGCCCGCCTGCTGAAATCCCTCGGAAAGACCTCCTGCTCCGCAGAACAGGTCGATGGCTGTTATTTCCTGCATTGCCCTAGCTCCTTGGCTTGATGCGTGGTTGGCATGTTCGCTGCCTTGCTCCGCAACGGTCGGATTGCATTATCCTAAAGCAAAAGCCTTTTCGCGGGCTAGCAGTAGCGGCAGCGGCGGCGGCAATCGGGATTGCGGGCCTGCTTGAACTCGGTGAAGCGCGAGGCCAGCGCGTCGTAGTGGAGCAGCCTGCCCACTAGCGGATCGCCAATGCCGAGCAGGATCTTGATGGCCTCCGCCGCCTGAAGCAGCCCCACCACGCCCGGCACTATGCCCAGAACGCCGGCCTCGGCGCACGACGGCGCTAATTCGGGTGGCGGCGGCTCTGGATGCAGGCAGCGGTAGCAGGGGCCGGGCGCCCCTTCGCGCGACGGCCAGAATACCGTCACCTGCCCCTCGAAACGGAATACCGAGCCATGCACGTTGGGCCGACCGTGCTTGACGCAGGCATCGTTGACCAGGTAGCGGGTGGCGAAGTTGTCCGAACCGTCCACCACCACGTCGTGCCCGGCAAGCACTTCGTCCACGTTGCCGCGGTCCAGCCGCAGCGCATGCTCGACCACCGTCACCGCCGGATTGAGCGCGTTCAGCGCCGCGCGTGCCGAGGCCGCCTTGGAAAGACCCACGCGCTCGTTGGTATGCAGGATTTGCCGCTGCAAGTTGGTGCGGTCCACTACGTCGTGATCAACAATGCCGAGCGTGCCCACGCCGGCGGCCGCCAGATAAAGCGCCGCCGGCGAGCCGAGGCCGCCCGCGCCGATCAGCAGCACCCTGCTTTGCAGCAGCTTGAGCTGTCCGGCTTCCCCCACTTCCGGCATCGCCAAGTGCCGCGCGTAGCGCTGGCGCGCATCGGCATCCAGCGCCTTGGGGATATCGAAGGGCAGGCCCTCGTACTTCCATTGATTGAAGCCGCCGGCAACGGAGCGCACGTCGGCGTATCCCATGCGCTTAAGATCGGCGGCGGCGAACAGCGAGCGGCCGCCGCTGGCGCAGGCCACCAGCACCGTGCGGTCCAAGTCCGGCACCGCCTCCTCGATGCGGAACTCCAGAAAGCCGCGGTCGATGCGAAGCGCGTTTCGCGGGCTGCCCTGGGCGATTTCGGCGGCATCGCGAACATCCACCAGCACCGCGCCATCCCGTTGCAAGGCCAGCGCCCGCCCGGGCGTCACCTCCGGAATGCTTTTTTTGAGTTCGGCCAGCCGCCGTTCTATCGCTTTCACCGCCAACCGCCCACCATCCGCAGAACGCGACCCCGATTCTACTATCCGCTTGACTTGGGCCGTGCTTCCTCCGCCCTTTCTCCCCCCTTTCCCGCAGGAGACGCATGACTACTTGAAGCTTGACCTGCATAGGTCAAGAACCCATCCTCCTTCTTCCCGGGAGTTGCTGTTGGCATCCCTGCCGCGCGGCGGTGCCGGAATCACGCCCGGGGCCGGCCTCCTGTCGGCCCGCTCGCATCTGGCAAAGGCATGCTTTGCCTCGCTGCGCTGCGCACAGCGACCGATGCTCGCCCTGCCGCCGACACTCCTGCGGGAAAGGAGGGGAGAAAGGGCTCACGACGGCGCTGACCTCCATACGCTGCCGCAGCTCCTCGGACCTGCACTCCCATAGCCTGTTCTTGCCCCTTCCTTCCGGGAGTATTGGAGGCAGGATGCCGATCATCAGGGGCCGCGCCAGCCGAAGCCTCTATGCGCGTTTCCCTCTCGCGGGAGTGTTGGAGCCAGGGATGGCGGAACCAAGCCAGGGATGGCGCCTCCCGCGAGAGGGAAACGCGCATAGAGGCGGAATCGAAGCGCCTCCAGCATAAGTGACAAGTAGTGCGCGCCTATCGGGCCTATGAAAACGGCGGGCCGGGGGGCGGCGGCGCGCCGGCCGCAGGCTGCTACAATTGCGGGTTTTTCACGCATATCCCGATAACCGGGACGGAATATCCTATGACTTATGTGTATGCGGCCATCGCCGCCGGCGTGCTGGCCATTCTTTACGGACTTTTGAGCACCCGCTGGGTGCTGCGGCGCGATGCCGGCAACGAACGCATGCAGGAAATCGCAGCGGCGGTGCAACTCGGCGCCAAGGCCTATCTCAACCGGCAGTACTCCACGGTGGCCCTGGCGGGACTGCCGCTCATGCTGCTGCTCGGTTTCGTGCTGGACTGGGCGGTGGCCGGCGGTTTCCTGCTGGGCGCGATATTCTCCGGTGCGGCGGGCTATATCGGCATGAACGTGTCGGTGCGCGCCAATTCACGCACCGCCCAGGCGGCCCATAACGGCATGAACGCCGCTTTGGCGGTGGCTTTCCGGGGCGGCGCCATCACCGGCATGCTGGTGGTGGGATTGGCGCTGCTGGGCGTGGCCGGCTACTACCTGCTCCTCGACAGCATGGGACTGGGCGACGGCGACGTGCTGCACGCGCTGGTGGGGCTGGCCTTCGGCGGCTCGCTGATCTCGATTTTCGCGCGGCTGGGCGGCGGCATCTTCACCAAGGGCGCGGATGTGGGGGCCGATTTGGTCGGCAAGGTGGAAGCGGGAATCCCCGAAGACGACCCGCGCAATCCGGCGGTGATCGCCGACAACGTGGGCGATAACGTGGGCGACTGCGCGGGCATGGCCGCGGATCTGTTCGAGACCTATGCCGTGACCCTGATCGCCACCATGCTGCTCGGTTTCCTCACGGTGCAGGAGGCGCCCGCCACGGCCGTGCTGTATCCGCTGGCGATCGGCGCGGTGGCGATCGTGGCCTCGATTATCGGAACGTTCGCCGTGCGCGCCGGCAAGAACGGCTCGGTGATGTCCGCTTTGTACAAGGGCGTGATCGCGGCGGGCGTGCTGGCGGCGCTGGGCATCTGGTTCGTTACCGCCGAGATGTGGGCGGACAGCGGCGCTTATCCGCCCGCCAGCCTGTTCCTGTCGGCGCTGGTCGGCCTGGTGCTGACCGGCGTGATCATGTTCATCACCGACTACTACACGGGCACCGGGTTCCCGCCGGTTCGCAAGCTGGCGCAGGCCTCCTCCACCGGCCACGCCACCAATATCATCGCCGGCCTAGGGCTGTCGATGAAGGCCACCGCGCTGCCGGTGCTGGCGGTATGCTTGAGCATCCTCGCGACCTACCAGCTGGCGGGGCTGTACGGCTTGGCGATCGCCGCCACGGCGATGCTTTCGATGACCGGCATGATCGTGGCGCTGGATGCTTTCGGGCCAATCACCGACAACGCCGGAGGGATTGCGGAAATGGCCGAAATGCCGGAGAAAATCCGCAATATCACCGATCCGCTGGATGCCGTTGGCAATACCACCAAGGCGGTCACCAAGGGCTACGCGATAGGCTCGGCGGGCTTGGCGGCGCTGGTGCTGTTCGCCGACTACACCCACAATTTGCAGGCGGCGGGCAAGAGCTTCGTGTTCCGGCTCGACGATCCGGCTGTGATCATCGGCCTGTTCGTGGGCGGCTTGATCCCGTACCTGTTCGGGGCGCTGGCCATGGAGGCCGTGGGACGCGCGGCGGGCAGCGTGGTGAAGGAGGTGCGGCGGCAGTTCAAGGAGATCGCCGGGATCATGGAAGGCACGGCCAAGCCGGACTACGGGCGCGCTGTGGATCTGCTGACCAAGGCGGCGATCCGCGAAATGATCGTGCCGTCGCTGCTGCCGGTGCTGGCGCCGGTGGCGCTGGTGCTGGTGATCGGCTGGCTGATGCCCGAAGGCGCGGGCGCCCGGGCGCTGGGCGGCATGCTGATAGGGTCGATCGTGACCGGGCTGTTCGTGGCCATTTCCATGACCACCGGCGGCGGGGCTTGGGACAACGCCAAGAAATACGTGGAGGACGGCGCGCTGGGCGGCAAGGGCTCGGAAGCGCACCACGCGGCGGTCACGGGCGACACGGTGGGCGATCCCTACAAGGACACCGCCGGCCCGGCCATCAATCCGCTGATTAAAATCGTCAATATCGTGGCGCTGCTGATCGCGCCCTTGCTCTGATTTGCTGGCTCGGTTTCGCGTTGATTGAAGCGCCGCGTTTGCGGCCCGTCCCCTTTTTCCGGGAGACGCATGCCGCTTTGGGTTCGCCTCTTTGCGCGTTCCCCTCTCGCGGGAGACGCATGAACCCATCCATGGGGCTTGGCGGCGGCTGTCCTGCCGCCGACACTCCCGCGAGAGGGGAACGCGCAAACAGGCTTCGGCTGGCGCGGGCGCAGGCTTTTCTTGGCAGAGGCGGCAAGAGGGTAGAATCCGCTCGTTCATTTCGGCAGCTCCTCCCCTATGAAAAAGATCATCCTGCTCGCCGCGCTCTCAGCCTTGGCCGGCGCGCCCCTGCCGGGTTCGGCGGAAAATTTGCTCGAGGTGTACGAACGGGCGCGCATGAACGATCCGCTGCTGCGCGAGGCCGAGGCGCGGCTAATGGCATCCCGGGAAGTGCGTTCGCAAGCCCGCAGCCTCCTGTTCCCGGAAATCGACGCAAACGGCAGCTACTCGCGCCAAGACAGCCGCGCGGCGCTGCTGTTTTACGCGCCCACGCCAACCGGAGCGTTCGCGCCCGTTGTCGATAACAGCACCACCGACGCGAAGTCCACCGGATGGGGAGTCACCTTGCGTCAGAGCGTTTTCGACTGGGCCGCGATCGTTGCGCTGGGCGCCTCCGGCGATGTGTTGGCGCAGGGCGAGGCGGATTTCGAGGCCGCTTTGCAAGAATCCATGCTGCGCACCGCCCAAGCCTATTTCACGGTGCTGGGCGCGCAGGACGAGCTCGCTTCGCAGAGCGCCAACCGCACCGCCATCGCCCGCCAGCTTGAACAAGCGCAGAAGCGTTTCGAGGTGGGCCTCATCGCGATCACCGACGTGCAGGAGGCGCAGGCCGCGCATGACCAGGCGGTCGCGGCGGAGATCGAGGCCAAGCGGTCGCTGGCCACGGCCGAGGAGCAGCTGCGCGAAATCGTGGGCGCGCCCATGCCAGCGGCCAGCCTCACCCGGCCCGCCGAAGGCATGCCTTTGCCCCTGCCTTCGCCTAACGTTGAGCAATCCTGGATCGATACCGCGCTGCAACAAAACCCCAGCCTCGTGTCGGCCCGGCTGGCCGCCTCCATCGCCGAGGCCGAGGTCAGGCTGCGCCGCACCGATTACTTCCCCACGCTGGAACTGGTGGCGGATGTGAACGGCAGCAGCGGCGACCGGGAACGGGTCTTCCGCAGCATGGGGGCGGAGTACCGCGACAGTTTCCGCAGCGAATCGATCAGGCTGCAACTCTCAGTGCCGATTTTCGACGGCTTCAACCGAAATTCCAGAGTTCGCGAAGCCAAGTTCCTGCACCGCGCGTCAACCGAGCGCCTTGAAGGCGTGGAGCGGGCGGTGGTGCGCCAAACCCGGGATGCCTTCCTAGGCGTGAGTTCGGAAATTTCCCGCGTGAATGCGCTGCGCCAAGCGGTGGCCTCCAGCCAAACCGCGCTGCGGGCCACCGAGGCCGGCTATGAAATCGGCACCCGCACCATCGTCGATGTGCTGGACGCGCGGCGCAATCTGGTGCAGGCCGAAACCAATTACGCGCGCAGCCGCTACGACTTCATCATCAACGTGCTCAATCTCAAGAGCGCCGCCGGCATCATCACGAAGGAGGACCTTGCCGAAGTCAGCCGCTGGATGGAGCAGAGCGCGCCTTCGGGGCAGGAAGAAGCGGCTCAATAAGGCTTAAGGTCCGATCCAGCACGGCCTGTCCGGCGGCAACGCAGGATCTGGCCCCATCGCGGGCGCTGCGCCGGGCCTCCTCGCTCTCAAGCAGACGGGCCGCAACCCCGGCCAGTTCACTGGCATCGCGCACCCTGAACAGGGCGCCTGCATCGCCCAGAAGACGCGCGCTTTGAGGCGTGTTGAACAGATGCGGGCCAGCCAGCACCGGCAAGCCGAAGGCGGCAGGCTCCAGCAGGTTGTGTCCGCCCTTAGGGGCAATGCTGCCGCCCACGAAGGCGAGGTCCGATGCCGCGTAAAAGGCGGTCATCTCGCCTAAGGAATCCAGCAAAAAGACCTGCGTTTGCGCGTCCGGCGCGCGGTGGCGCGACCGCATCGCAACCCTGAGGCCGCTCTGGCCAAGGTATGCGCGCACCGCCGCGAAACGTTCGCGATGGCGAGGAGCGAGGATGAGCAGGGCATCGGGACGCTCATTAAGGAAGCGGCGGTGGGCGCGGAGGGCGATCCGCTCCTCCGGCTCATGGGTGCTGGCGGCAATCCATACCGGCCGGGCGGCGCCCAAGGCGGCGCGAAGCTCGGCGCCGCGCTCAAGCACGCCTGCCTGAGGACGGTAATGAAACTTCAGATTGCCGCTCACCCGCACATCGAGGCCATCGCAACCGAGCGCGCGGAAACGCTCGGCATCCTCGTCGGTTTGCGCGCCCACGACGCGGACCGCGCTCAGCGACGCGGCGATAAGCGGGCGAACTTTGCGGTAGCGGCGATACGAGCGCTCGGTGAGGCGGGCGCTGGCGATCATCAGCGGCACGCCGGCCGAGCGGCAGGCGGCGTAGAGGCCGGGCCAGATCTCGGTTTCGAGGATCACGCCCAGGGCGGGCCGGACCGCGCGCAAAAAGCGCCGGTTCACGATGCCCAGGTCGAGCGGAAGCAGGCTATGCGACTGGCCTTCCCGCAAGCCGCGTTGAATAGCCGCCGAGCCGGCAGGAGTGAACGCGGTCAGCAGCAGCGGCAGGTCCGGTCGGCGGCGCTCCAGTTCCCCGGCCAGTATCGAAAGCGCAGCGACCTCGCCGAGCGAAGCGCCATGCAGCCACACGCCGCCTGCGGGCACAGCGGGCACACGCGCCCCCCAGCGTTCGGACAGACATCTGCGCCAGCCCGGATCGCGCACCGAACGCGCCAGCATGTAGCCGCACAAGGCCGGCGCCACGACCCAGGAAAGCGCGCCGTAGGCGCCAAGCGCCGCTTTGCCGATCAGGGACATCCGCTGTCAGGTTTCACGTCCGGCGCCAGCTCCCGGCGGGAAAGTGCTTGGCGTGTGCAAGCGCGTTCCGGTGGCTTCATTCGCGGGAAATGCGCTTGAGGAGGCCGGAGGTGGACAGGCCGTCGCGGTACGGGAGAATGGCCACGCGCCCGCCTAAGCGCTCCACGGATGCGCCGCCGGCCACCTCTTCGGGACGGTAATCGCCGCCCTTGGCCAGCACCAGCGGGCCAACCCGGTCGATCAGCCGCTCCGGCGTGTCCTCGCTGAAAGGCACCACCCAATCCACGCAGCCCAGCGCGGCGAGCAGCTGCATGCGCTGCCCAAGCGGCACGACCGGCCGGCCCGCGCCCTTGAGCCTGCGGACCGAATCGTCGTCGTTGACCGCAACCATGAGGCCGTCGCCCAGCGCGCGGGCCTCGGCGAGGCAGGCTGCATGTCCGGCATGGAGCAAATCGAAGCAGCCGTTGGTCATCACCAGCCGGCGACCGGAATCGCGCTGGCGACGACCGATTTCCTCAGCTTGGGCCGCATCGATAACCGCAGCGGGCGCCCGCGCCGCAGTCTCCTCCAGCGCTTGCCGGAGATCGGACAAGCCCACAGCCGCCACGCCCACGCGCCTCACGGCCACGCCGGCAGCCACATTGGCCAAATAAGCCATGCGGTCGAGGTCGGCGCCTATAGCGAGACCCGCGGCCAGCACGGCAACCACCGTATCGCCGGCGCCGGTCACGTCGAAAACTTCGCGGGCCCGGGCCGGAATATGCTGCGGCGCGCCGTCGGCCGACGCCAGCAGCAGGCCGCGCTCGCCCAGCGTCACCACCATGCCGCCGATCTCCAGCCGGACGCAAGCCTTTTTCGCCCGGGCGGCCATATCGCCGGCCGATTCCTCCGAGCCGCCCAAGGCCGCCTCGAACTCGGCGCGGTTGGGCGTCAGCAGGCTGGCGCCGCGGTACTTCCCGAAGTCGCTGGATTTGGGATCCACGAGCACCGGCTTGCCTGCGGCGCGGGCGGCGGCGATCAGCGCGGCGGGATCGGCCAGACTGCCCTTGGCGTAGTCGGACAGCACCACAGCGGAACAGCCTTCTAGGAGCTCCGGGAATTTTTGCGCCAGACGCGCGGAATCAGCGGCATCGAAAGGCGTTTCGCGGTCCAGCCGAATCACCTGCTGGTTGCGGCTCAGCACCCGCAGCTTGCGCACGGTGGGCTGCTGCCGCGAACGGATCCATTCCCCGGACACGCCCCTTTCTCGAATTTGCCGCTCCAGCGCCTCGGCCTCGGGGTCCCGGCCCACAATGCCCAGCAGCGCCACATCCGCGCCCAGGCCCGCCAGATTGCAGGCCACATTGGCGGCGCCGCCCGCGCGCCGCTCGCTGCGCTCCACGTTCACCACCAGCGCGGGCGCTTCGGGCGATACGCGCCGGGCCGCGCCGTGCCAGTACTCGTCGAGCATCACATCGCCCGCCACCAGCACCCGCACCCGGGAGAAATCAGGAATCACGGCATCAGGCCCGCCGCCGGGTCCGCCCGGGCTGGTGGCGGGCGACTGCACTAGTTACACTTTGAATCGCCGCAATTGAGGCAGGTCAAGCAGCCGTCCATCATCACGACGGCGGTGGTGTGGCAACGCCCGCAAAGCTGCGCGCCGGCGGGGAAGGGGCTTTTGGCGAAGGCATCCTCCTGGCGCTGGGCATCCTCGTAATCCTGCCGCTTGGCATCCAGCGCCCGGCGCTCGGCCAAGCTCAGCGAATGTTCGCCGAGGAACCCGATCCGCTCCAGGTGCTCGCCCACCACGCAGCCCAGCTCGGCGATGATGGAAGGCATGTACACGCCGCCGGGTTGCCAGTAGCCGCCGCGCGGATCGAACACGGCCTTGAGCTCGTCCACCAGGAAGGCCACATCGCCGCCCTTGCGGAACACGGCGGACATCACCCGGGTCAGCGCCACTATCCACTGGTAGTGGTCGAGATTCTTGGAGTTGATGAAGATCTCGAACGGGCGGCGGCGCTCGTCGGCCGTGCCTTCGTTTAGCACGATATCGTTGATGGTCACGTACATGGCATGATCCGACACCGGCGTTTTGACCTTGTAGGTGGTGCCTTCCAGGCGTTCCGGCCGTTCCAGGCCCTCGTGCATGCGCACCACTTTGCCGTCGTCGCTCGCGGGCCGCGAAGGCATCGCCTTTGGCGGCGCAGGGCTGCGGTCGGCATCGGCGGCGGCAGGGGCGCTTGCCGGGAGGGCTGCGGCCTCAGCCGCAGCAGTCGGCTGCTCCACGCGGTAGCCCACGATCTTGGCGGCGATTTTCTTGGCGGTTTCAGTCATTGCAAGTAGGGTCCGGTTTCCAGGCGATCACTCAGAATTTGCCGTAGTAGCCCTCCTTGAGCGCGTCAAAGAGGTTGGCGGCGGTATGCACCTGGCCGTCGTACTCGACTTCCTCGTCGCCGGCGAACCTCGCCTCGCTGCCGTCTTCGAGCTGGAACACGTAGAAGGTGCTCTTCAAGTCCTTCTCCTTCACCAGCACGCCCTGGAAGGCGGCGGGATTGAAGCGGAAGGTGGTGCAGCCCTTCAGCCCGCTTTTCCATGCCTTCACGTAAATATCCTTAAAGCGCTCGTACGGATAGTCCGAGGGCACGTTGGCGGTTTTGGAAATGGATGAATCCACCCACTTTTGCGCCGCGCTCTGGATGGCCACATGCTCCGCGGGCGATACGTCGTCGGCAGTCACGAAATAGTCGGGCAGCGCCTGCCCGCCCTCGCCTTCGGGATTGGCATCGGGATTGATCCGCTCGCGGTAGGCCAGCAGCTCATACGAATAAACGGGCACCTTCTCCTTGGTTTTGCGGCCTTCGCGGATCACATTGCGGAAGTAGTGGTGGGCGAAGCTGGGTTCGATGCCGTTGCTGGCGTTATTGCCCAGCGACAGCGAAATGGTGCCGGTGGGGGCGATCGAGGAATGGTGGGTGAAGCGCGCCCCTTCCGCGGCAATGGATTCGACCAGCTCGGGATCCTCTCCAGCCACCCGCTGCATATAGCGGCTGTAGCGCGCCATGAGCACCCTGCCCGGCAGCCGGTCCCCGGCCTTGATGCCGTCTTCGGCCATTTCCGGGCGCTGGCGCAGCATTTGCGGCGTGACCTCGAACTCCTCGCTCATGATCGGCGCCGGCCCCTTCTCGCGCCCCAGTTCCAGGCCCACCCGCCAGCCGGTGAGCGCGAGCTCGCGCGCCACGCGCTCGGTGAATTCGGTGGATTGCCCGCTGCCGTAGCGGATGCGCAGCATGGCGAGCGTCGATCCCAGCCCCAAAAAGCCCATGCCGTGGCGGCGCTTGCGCAGGATCTCGCTCACTTGGCTGTCCAAAGGTAGCCCATTGATCTCCACCACGTTGTCGAGCATGCGCGTGAAAACCGCCACCACCTCGTTGAATTCCTCCCAGTCGAAACAGGCCTCGGCGGTGAAAGGCCGGCGCACGAAGCGGGTTAGATTGACCGAGCCCAAAAGGCAGGCCCCGTACGGCGGCAGCGGCTGCTCGCCGCAGGGATTGGTGGCACGGATATTCTCCACGTACCAGTTGTTGTTCATCTCGTTGACGCGGTCGATGAGAATGAAGCCCGGCTCGGCGAAATCGTAGGTGGAGCGCATGATGAGATCGAACAGCTCGCGAGCTGGCAGCGCTCCGTACACCTTGCAGGCCACGCGCCCCTCGTCGTCGCTGATGTAGCCCCTCGTGGCGGGCCACTCGCGCCACACCACCCCGCCGGCATCGTTCAGATCGAAGCCGTCCTCCCCGGCCTCGAGCGGATCCAGCGGGAAGGCCAGCACCCAGTCCTGTCCGGCCTCCACGGCCTGCATGAATTCGTCGGTGATCATCAGCGACAGGTTGAACTGCCGCAGCCGCCCGTCCTCGCGCTTGGCGGTGATGAATTCCTTCACGTCGGGATGACCCACGTCGAAGGTGCCCATTTGCGCGCCGCGGCGCCCGCCCGCCGACGACACCGTAAAGCAGACCTTGTCGTAGATATCCATGAATGACAGCGGACCGGAAGTGTAGGCGCCGGCGCCGGCCACATAGGCGCCGCGCGGGCGCAGCGTCGAGAACTCGTAGCCGATGCCGCAGCCGGCCTTGAGCGTGAGGCCGGCCTCGTGCGCCATCTCCAGAATGCTGTTCATGGAATCGCCCACGGTTCCGGACACCGTGCAGTTGATGGTGGAGGTGGCGGGCTTGTGCTCCTGGGCGCCGGCGTTGGAAACGATCCGCCCGGCGGGAACGGCGCCGTGGCTCAGCGCCCAGAGGAAGGACTCATACCATTTGCCGCGAATCGCCTCGGGTTCCACTTCGGCCAGCGTGCGCGCCACCCGGGCGTAGGTGTCGTGAACCTCTTGGTCGAGAATATCGCCCTTCTTGGTCTTGAGGCGGTACTTGGAGTCCCAGATATCGAGGGACGCGGGCTGCAAGGAAATTTCCTCTCTTGCTTCGCCTATGCTGGCCAGCTTGACCGGTTGCCCCATACCCCCCTCGCCTTTTGAGGTTTTATTTATTTGCAAAAAAGGGGCGAAAGAAAGACTTAAGCCCTAGATTGCTATTTCTGCGCCTATTCGCGCAAAAACCGCGCTGTGCTGTTTTAACCCTAATTCCCACCAATTACAACCGCGCCCCAAAGCTCAATGAAATGGCCAAATCCTCAACCGCATGGCGGAATCGGGCGGCACAAGATGCGGCGCGGACCGAGCGCCTCTGGATTACAATGAGCGGGTCGGCTGGCCGCGCATGGTGTTGCGGCGCTGGCTGGCTTTAAGACAGGCAACCCCTTGGGGCGCTCGCGCATCAAGGCAGGAACGCACAGCAAATCTCTTCCAGCATTAACGGGATCAGGCCAATGACACGCAGAAATCCGATCGCCATGCTCGTCCTCGCGCTCGCTCTTTCCGGCATCGGCGCGCTGCATGGCGGCGCCCGGGCGCAAACCGGCATTGCGAAGCCGCCGACCGTCGAGCCCTTCCCCAGCTTGGCGCCGCTGGTCGAGGCCACCCAGCCGGCGGTGGTGAGCATCGCCATCGCCCGGCCCACGCGGAACTTTCGCTCGCCGTTTCGCGGCGATCCGTTCTTCGAGCGCTTCTTCCCCAACCCGCCGCGCCAGGAGCAGCGCGAGGCGCGGCCGGTGCCGGCGGGCTCGGGCGTGATCGTGGATGCCGAGCGCGGCTTGGTGCTCACCAACCACCATGTGATCGATAACTCGAACAAGATCGTGGTGACTTTGAGCGACCAGCGCAGCGTGGAGGCCAAGGTGGTCGGCTCGGACCCCGGCACCGATATCGCCCTGCTGGAGCTCGAGGAGGCGGACAACCTCACGCAAATGCCGCTGGGCGATTCCGAATCGTTGCAGGTGGGCGACTTCGTGCTGGCGATCGGCAATCCCTTCGGCCTCACGCACACGGTCACTTCGGGCATTGTGAGCGCGCTGGGCCGCACCATCGGCCAGGCGCCGGGCAGGCAGGGCCGGCCCAGCCCGATTCAGGACTTCATCCAAACCGACGCGTCCATCAATCCCGGCAATTCGGGCGGGGCGCTGGTGAACATGCGCGGCGAGCTGGTGGGCGTTCCGTCCAATATCCTGTCGCGCTCGGGCGACAACGCCGGCATCGGCTTTGCGATCCCCACCTCCATTGCCAGCGAGATCATGCGCCAGTTGCTGGATTTCGGCGAGGTCCGCCGCGGCCGCCTGGGCGTGGTGGTGGGCGGCGTGGACCAGGAGCTGGCCGACACCTTGGGGCTTGACGAGGCCTCCGGCGCCATCGTGCAGGAAGTGGTGCCCGACTCGGCGGCCGAAAAGGCCGGAATCGAGCCCGGCGACGTGATCGTGCGGGTCAACGACAAGAAGATCAAGACAAGCAGCGACTTGGTGAATGCCGTGGGCCTGCGCGCAGTCGGCGACGCGGTGACGCTGGAGATCGTGGGCGAGGACGGGCAGTCGAAGGTGGTGGAAGCGGTGCTGGGCGGCTTGGTGGCCGCCACCGGCACCGATATTCATCCGGCGCTCAGCGGCGCCTCGCTGGCGGATTCGGATGCCGGCGACTATGAGGGCGTGCTGGTGGAAACCATCGAGGAAGGCAGCACGGCGCAGCGCTCGGGCCTGCGGGCCGACGACATGATCGTGGCCGTTAACCGCACGCGCGTGCGCAATATCGAGCAGTTCAGGAAAGTGGCGGAAGGGCAGTCGCTCATCGTGCTGAGCATCCGCCGCGGCAACCGCACACTGGTGCTGCCGCTGCGATCCTGAGCGGCCCGCCGGCCTCGAGCGGGATGGACTGCTACTTGGTAGGCGGCGCGGTTCGCGACCGGCTGCTGGGCTTGGAAATCAGCGAGCGCGACTGGGTGGTGGTGGGCGCCACCGCTGGCCAACTCGAGCGCCAAGGCTACAAGGAGGTGGGGCGCTCGTTTCCCGTATTCCTGCATCCCGAAACCCGCGAGGAATACGCGCTGGCCAGGCGCGAGACCAAAACCGCGCCCGGCTACCGGGGCTTTAAGGTGGATTTCGGCCCCGAGGTGACGCTGGAGGAGGATCTCGCAAGGCGCGATCTAACGATCAATGCGATGGCCGAGGATGCCGAAGGCCATGTGATCGATCCCTATGGCGGACAGCGCGATATCGAGCAAAGAACGCTGCGGCACGTGTCGCCGGCCTTCCGCGAGGACCCCGTGCGGATCCTGCGCGCGGCGCGCTTTGCCGCGCGCTTTCACGGCCTTGGGTTTAGGCTTGCCCCGGAAACGCTGGCGCTGATGCGCGCGATGGTGGCCGACGGCGAGGCGGCGGCGCTGGTGCCCGAGCGGGTCTGGCAGGAAACGGCCAGCGCGCTGGCCGAGGACGCGCCGCAGCGCTTTTTCGAGGTATTGCGCGAGTGCGGGGCGCTGAAGGCGGTTTTCCCGGAGATCGACCGGCTGTGGGGGGTGCCGCAACCGGAGCGCTGGCACCCGGAGATCGACACGGGCGTGCATGTCATGATGGTGCTGGAGCAGGCGGCGCGCTTCTCGTCGAAGGCGGAAGTGCGGTTCGCGGCGCTGACGCACGATCTGGGCAAGGGAGTCACGCCGAGGAAATACTGGCCGCGGCACAGCGGCCATGAAGCGGCCAGCGTGCGCTTGGCGGGCCAGCTATGCGAACGCCTAGGCGCGCCGAAGCGGTTCCGCGCGCTGGCCGAGCAGGTGGCGCGTTTCCACGGCGTTTGCCATCGCGCGGCGGAACTGCGCCCGGAAACGCTGCTCAAGGTGCTGGAGGCGCTGGGAGCGTTTCGGGAAGGCGGCATGCTGGAGGATTTCCTGGTCGCCTGCGAAGCCGATTACCGGGGCCGCAAGGGCATGACGGAGCATAAATATCCGGCGGCGGAGGTGTTCCGCGAGGCTTTCCGCGCCGCCAGCGGAGTATCGGGGGCGGATCTGGCCGCCGAAGGCTACGAGGGCGCCCGCCTAGGCCAAGAGCTTCGACGGCGGCGCATCGCCGCGATCGCGGGGAGGCTCTAACCGGTTCCTCGGGCTTTGCCTCGTTGCCTCTTGCGCGGAAACGCATGAAGGGGAACAGGACTAAAGCCCGCGCACGCGTCCGCCGCAATGCCGGGGGGCGGCCGCGCCGCCGCCTGCCCTTAAAGCCCGCGCGCGCGTCCGCCGCAAACACGCATCTTTTCATTTGACACCGCCCGCCCGGATCGGCTAAAACATGAACTTGGAAGGAGCGCCGCAGGGGCGGTCCAGAAAACTTTTCAAGGAGGATCAACATGCCGCAGCCCGCATTCGACACCCACGCGGAAGTAGGGAAACTCAAACAGGCCGGCTGCCCGGAAAAGCAAGCGGAAGCCATGGTGGATCTTGTTAGCCGAGCCCCGGTAAACGCGTCGATCGCCAGAACGCTGGATCAGATGCAGCACCGCCTCGAATCCATCGAGTCCGCCTTAGCCACCAAGGCCGCCAAGGCCGATCTGGAAGCCTTGCGCGCCGACATGATCGAACGCATCGAGTCCCTGCGCGGATCCACCCATACCAGCATCGAGGAGCTGCGCGGGTCCACCAAAGCCAGCATCGATGCCCTGCGCGAGTCCACCAAAGCCAGCATTGAGGAGCTGCGCGGGTCCACCAAAGCCAGCATCGATGCCCTGCGCGGGTCCACCAAAGCCAGCATCGATGCCCTGCGCGAGTCCACCAAAGCCGACATTGCAGAGCTGCGCGGGTCCACCAAAGCCAGTATTGAGTCCCTGCGCGCGCAAATGGCCCGCATGCTATGGGTTCAGGGATTGGCGCTGGCTACGCTCATTATCAGTCTGGCCGGCATCATGATCAGTCTGGCTGGCTCAGGATAGAAGCGGCGGAACTTGCGCAACTAAAACGGCGGGCGCTCCCGGGGCTGTCCCTCGCGGCCCCGGGCGCTCCTTCATAAGCGCCGAACGGGCCGGATCTCCCGGAGGCCGGAGAAGGAGCGCCAGAGTTCGGCGAGGGTGGCGCCGGAGACGGGGTGGCGCATATCGGGCGCGAGATCGGCGAGCGGCCTGAGGACGAAGGCGTAGCGTTCGATATCGGGATGCGGGAGCTTCAGTGCCGCGTCGATGCGGTTGCCGTGCAGCAGCAGGTCCAAGTCCAGCGTGCGCGAGGAGAACTTGCCGCCTGATCGATCGCGCCCCGCCTGCGCTTCCAGCTCCGCCAGCCGCCGGCGTATTTCGCCGGGCGATTCCGCCGTGTCGAAGCCCGCCGCCAAGTTGAGAAAATCCGGCCCGCTGAAACCCTCGGCCGAACTCCGGTAGAGCGGCGACAGCTCAAGCCCGCCGTAGTGTTGCCGCAGCGCCCCGCAGGCGGCTTCGAGGTTCGCGCGCGGATCGATATTGCTGCCCGCGCTAACATATACGCGTGCTGACAGGTTCGCGCGTGCCTGATAAATCACGCTTGGCGCCGGATTCGCGCGCTCACGCGCCCTTGCGCTCGATCACCACGCCCACATCGCGCGCGTTGCGCAGCGCAAAGGGCTTGCGCGCCG
This sequence comes from Gammaproteobacteria bacterium, assembly GCA_965213995.1. GTDB lineage: Bacteria > Pseudomonadota > Gammaproteobacteria > Steroidobacterales > Foliamicaceae > Foliamicus. The sequence goes on from OZ243929.1 coordinate 963,953, forward strand.
TCACGCGCACCCACTGCGCGCCGTGCTCTTCCAAAACCAGCGACGCGATGGCTTCGGCCAGCGTCTCGATTAATTCGTAGCTGCGGCTTTCGGCCAGCGCGGCAATCTCGCGCGACACGCGCTTGTAATCGACCGTGGCGTCGATCTCGTCGGCGACCGCCGCCTTCGCCGCATCGACTGCTATCTCGAGGTCCACTCCCACCACCTGCGCCGCGGCCTTCTCCCAGCGGTTGACGCCCACAACCGCCCTCACGCGCAGATCCCGAATAAAGATTTTGTCCGTCATTTGCGGCGAAGACTAAAATTTAGCGGGTGCGGGTTTTAGGAATCGAAACGAGTTGCGATGAAACCGGCGTGGCCATCTACGAGGCCCGCCAGGGTCTTTTGGCGCACCGATTGTATAGCCAGGCACGGCAGCACGCCGAATTTGGCGGCGTGGTGCCGGAGCTGGCCTCGCGCGACCACCTGCGGCGGCTGGCGGCGCTAACGGACGGCGCGCTCAATGACGCGGGGCTTAGGAAGCCGGACTTAAGCGGCATCGCCTGCACCGCCGGGCCGGGCTTGATTGGCGCCCTCCTCTCGGGGCTGGTGTTTGCGCACGGGCTGGCCCGGGCGCTGGGCGTGCCGGTCATCGGCGTGCATCACATGGAAGCGCATCTGCTGGCGCCGCTGCTGGAAGGCGACTCGCCCGATTTCCCTTATCTGGCGGTGCTGGTTTCCGGCGGCCACAGCTTGCTGGTGGACGTGAGCGGCTACGGCGACTACCGGGTGCTTGGCGAATCCCTCGACGATGCGGCCGGCGAAGCGTTCGACAAAGGCGCCAAGCTGCTGGGGCTGAGCTATCCGGGCGGGCCGGAGATCGCGAAGCTGGCGGAAAAAGGCGAGCCGGACCGCTTCGTCCTGCCAACGCCGATGCGCGGGCGCAGCGAGCTTAACTTCAGCTTCTCGGGCTTGAAAACCGCTCTGCTCTACAAGATCCGCGACCTTGAGGCGGAAGGGCCGCTGGACGATCACGACCGGGCCTCGCTGGCCTTGGCGCTGGAAACAGCGATCGTGGAATCGTTGCTCGACCGGACCCTGCGGGCGCTGGAGAAAACCGGCCACGACCGCCTGGTGGTGGCCGGCGGCGTGGGCGCCAACCGGCGCCTGCGACGGCAACTGAAGGCGCTCTGCGATGCCCAGGGCGTGCGCGCGTACTACCCGCGGCCGGAATACTGCACCGACAACGGCGCCATGATCGCGCTTACCGGATGCCTGCGCTTGGTCGGCGGCGCGCAGCCCGCGGCGGCGCCGGAGCCCCGCCCGCGCTGGAACTTAAGCGAGGTGGCCCCTTTCTCCGCGGAGCAGTGAATTCCCAGCCCCTCGACCGCGACGGCCCAGGCAGTCGCAATCCCAAGCAACCCCGAGGGCTAAAGGCGGGAGAATTTACCAGCCGAGGCTGCGGCCGCCGTCCACGGCGATGATCTGGCCGGTCACGAAAGGCGCCTCGCACACCACGAAGCGCACCAGCCGGGCCACGTCCTCCGGCGCGCCCGCGCGGCCCAGCGGCGTTCTGGCCAGAATCGCCCTCTTGATGCTCTCCGGCGGCTCCGGTTCCGCCCACATCACCATTCCCGGCGCAATGCCGTTCACCCGAACTTCCGGAGCGAGCTCGCCCGCCAAACTGAGCGTGAGCGCCGCGAGCCCCGCCTTGGCGGCGCTGTACACCGGGTAGCCCCGAAGGGGAATGCGGGCGTGGATATCCACCATGTTCACGATAACCCCCCGCGAGGCCTTGAGCGCCGGCGCCAGCGCCTGCGAAAGGAACACAGGAGCCTTAAGGTTGCTGCCCACCAGGCTCTGCCAGTCGCCTTCGGTAATTTCGCCCACCGCCGTGGGATAGAAAGTGGAGGCGTTATTCACCAAGCAATCGATACGGCCGGCGCGCTCCAGCGTTTCGGCGGCGAGGCGCTCGCAGGCGCCGTTTTCGAGCAGATCGCCCCGCAGCGCGAAAACGGAATCGCCGCGCTCGGCGTTAAGCCGCGCCGCAAGCGCCTCCGCCTCCTCCGTGGAGCGATTGCAATGAATGGCCAAGTCGAAGCCCGCCGCGTGCAACTCCGCGGCGATCGCCGCTCCCACACGCCGGGCTCCGCCGGTCACAAGCGCAAGTTTTTGCCGTTCCATCGCGTTGTAATCAACCCTTTTTCGCCGCTGGCGGCATTATATTGTTACGGCAATGAGCGGAACCGAAACATACCCGGCGGCGGCGACCGTCAACGATAACGGCTGCAAGCCATTAAACCCGCCCCGGCATATCGCCGCCGCCATCGCCGAATCCGGCGGCTGGCTGGCGTTCGACCGCTACATGGACTTGGCGCTGCACCACCCCGACCACGGCTACTACGGCGCCGGCAGCGCCCGGATCGGGGAGGGCGGCGATTTCGACACCGCCGCCGAAACATCGGCGCTGTACGCGCGCGCGCTGGCGGGCCAGTGCGCCGAAGTCCTCAAAGGCCTGGGCGGCGGGGACATCATGGAACTGGGACCCGGCAGCGGAAGGCTGGCCGAGGTCATGCTGGACGAGCTCGGCGCCTTGGGCATGCCGCCGCGGCGCTACCTCCTAGTGGAGCCCGCTCCCGGCATGCGCGCCGCGCAGAAGCAACGCCTGCTTGCCCGATGCCGGCAATCCGGCATCCGGCTTAAGTGGCTGGAACGCCCCCCGCCCCAATGCCTGCGCGGCGTGGTTCTGGCCAACGAAGTGATTGACGCCCTGCCCTGCAAGCGCTTCCGGCTGACGGGCGGCGGCTGGCTGGAACGCGGCGTGACCCTTAAGGGCGGGCGGCTGGCTTGGAAGGACCGGCCGGCCGGCCCGGCATTGGCAAGCGCGCTGGATGCCTTGCGGTCGGAACTGGCCGGAGGCTTGCCGGACGGCTATTGCTCGGAGATCCGTCCGGCGCTGGATGGATTCGTTGGCGGGCTGGCCCGATCCCTGCAAGCCGGCATGGTGCTGGCGGCCGACTACGGACTGCCGCGCCACGAGCTGTACTTGGCCGAACGCAGCCAAGGCACGCTGGGCTGCCATTACGGGCAGCGCTGGCACGACGATCCTTTCCGCCGGCCGGGCCGCGAGGATATTACCGCCTGGGTGGATTTCACCGCCGTGGCGCGCGCCGCGCAGGCGGCGGGACTGTCAACAGCGGGCTATGCCAGCCAAGTCCAGTTCCTGCTGGCGGCGGGAATTCTGGAATTGGCGGGATCGCCGCCTTCGGTGGAGGACGCGGCCGCCTTGCGGCGACTGCTGCTGCCCGGCGGCATGGGCGAAGCCTTCAAGTTCATTGGCTTGGCCACCGAAGGCGTGGCGGCGCCCAGCGGCTTCGCCGGCCGCGATAGGCGGGCATCGCTGGAACCTGCGGCGGCTTCCCGCAGGCTTGCGGCAGGCAAGGCGGGCGAATGAGCCTCTGGCAAATCATCCTGCTCGCTCTGCTGCAAGGGATGACCGAGTTCCTGCCGATTTCCAGCTCGGCGCATCTGATTCTGGTGCCCGCCTGGCTGGGCTGGCAAGACCAAGGCATCGCCTTCGACGTGGCGGTGCATTTCGGCAGCCTGATCGCCGTGGTCGCATTCTCGCGCCGCGAAATCGCCGCAATCCTGGGCGAATGGCGGGCCTGGGCATTTCGCGGCGCGGCGGCCGGCCCTTCGGCGCGGCTGGGACTGATGATCGCCGTGGCTTCGCTGCCGGTGGGCGCGCTGGGTTTCCTGCTGCACGACACGGTGTCGTCGTCGTTTCGCGAGCCACGACTGATCGCCGTGGCCGGGGCCCTGTTCGCCATCCTCATGCTGTGGTCGGACCGCCGCCCGCAATCCATCGCGCGGATACGCGAAATAGGCTTAAGGCAGGCGCTGTGGATAGGCTGCGGCCAAGCCTTGGCGCTGATTCCCGGCGCCTCGCGCTCCGGCGTAACCATGACCGCCGCCCGGATTCTGGGCATGGCGCGCCCGGCCGCGGCCCGCTTGTCCTTTTTGCTGGCGATACCGGTCATCGCGGCCGCCGGCGCCTTGGAGGCGCTGAACCTTGCCGCCGCGCCCGCCGCCGCTAACTGGGGCGCGCTGGCGCTGGGCATGGCAGTGGCCGGGCTGGCCGCTTTCGGATGCATGGGCTTATTGCTTCGCCTGGTTGCGCGCTGGGGCCTGTGGCCGTTCGCCGCCTACCGCCTAGCGCTCTCCGCCGCCATTCTGCTGTGACTTGAGCGAAGCGGGCAGCGTGGCGGGGCGCGAACTGCGGCTTTTCGGGCAGGTGGAAAACGCGGCGCCCGGCGTGATCGACGCGCTGCCCCCCATCGCGCCTCCCTCCGGCCACTAGCCCGGATATTGCACCAATCTGCGCCAGCTAAAGCCCTTTTCTTGCCCCTGCCTCGCGGGAGCGTCTGGGGCAGGATGCCCCAGCCGAGCCCCATGGATGGGTTCATGCGTCTCCCGCGAGGCAGGGGCAAGAAAAGGGCGAGGGCGAGCGAAGGCGAAGGCATAGCCGTGCCTATGGCGCAGCGAGCCTATGCGCGCAAGCCGGCAAAAGACCAGCGGCAACGCGGCATGCGCGTTCCGCATTAGGCGCAAAGCGGGGCGAGGGTGCGCGACCAACCGCCGCACAGCGGTAAAATCGCAGGTTTTTTAACAGGACTTCCAATATGTTGATCGGCGTGCCCAAAGAGATAAAGCCTGACGAGCATCGGGTGGGATTAAGTTTAAGCAGCGCTCGCGAACTAATCGAGCACGGCCACGAACTCATGGTGGAAACCGGCGCCGGCGAAGGCCTGCGCCGCAGCGACGGCGACTACCGGGCTCTCGGCGCGCGCATCGCGGACAGCGCCGAGGACGTGTTCGCAAAAGCGGATTTAATCGTGAAGGTCAAAGAGCCGCAGGCCAGCGAATGCCGGATGCTGCGCGAGGGACAGGTGCTGTTCACGTATCTGCACTTGGCGCCGGATCCGACCCAAGCGCGCAGGCTCATGGAATCAGGCGTTACCGCGATCGCCTACGAAACCGTCACCGACCACCTTGGGCAGCTGCCGCTGCTCGCGCCGATGAGCGAGGTGGCGGGCCGGATGGCGGTGCAGGCGGGCGCCCGCTGCCTGGAAACGGAAATGGGCGGCTGCGGCAAGCTGCTCGGCGGCGTTCCGGGCGTGCTGGCGGCCAACGTGGTGGTGCTGGGCGGCGGCGTGGTGGGCACCAATGCGCTGCGGCTGGCGGTGGGCATGGAGGCGCGGGTAATGGTGCTGGACAAATCGCTGGAGCGGCTGCGCCAACTGGACCTGCAATTCGGGGCGCGCCTCAACACCATGTATTCAACGCGCTCGGCCATCGAGGAGTGCGTGGAGCAGGCCGACCTGGTGATCGGCGCGGTGCTGGTTCCGGGCGCATCCACGCCCCAGCTCGTCTCCCGCGACATGGTGGATGCGATGGCAGCCGGATCGGTGGTGGTGGATGTGGCCATCGACCAAGGCGGCACCTTCGAGACCAGCCGTCCCACCACGCATTCCGATCCCACCTTCATCCACCGCAACGTGGTGCATTACTGCGTGGCGAACATGCCCGGGGCGGTGCCGCGCACATCCACGCAGGCGCTCAACAACGCCACGCTGCCGTTCGCGCTGGCTTTGGCCGACAAGGGCTGGCGCCAAGCCATGCGCGACGATCCGGGGCTGCTGGCGGGGCTGAACGTTCACGCCGGACGGGTCACCAACGCCGCGGTCGCCGAGGCGCTTGACCACGCCTACACGCCGCCGGACAACGCGCTCGATATCCACTAAATTTTATTTACCGGCCCAAACCTTATGCCTGCAATACCCAGCCCGACAAACGCCCCCGCCGCGCGCTGGGAAAAAGGCCCGCGTTTTACGGCGACGAGCGGCTGGATATGCTGTTCGCGATGCTGACCGCCCTGCTGGGCAAGGTCAGCGTGATCCGCGAGCGGCTGGACACGCATGAGCGCCTGCTGGAAAAGGCCGGACTGTTCGGCAAGGACGCCGTGGATGCCTGGCTGCCCGACGCCTAGGCCGAAGCGGAGCGGGCGCCGATCCGCCAGCGGATGATGGGCCGGGTGCTCCGCTATCTTGAGGAGGACATGGAGACCGCCGCGGCCGCCGGCGAACTCGACGGATAGAATTTCCGCCTTGATTCGCGGTCGGTCCCGTCCGGCGCCCATGGCCAACAACGACTTTCCCCATCATATCGATCCAAAAGCCGGCGAGCAGGTGGCGGGCGAGTACGGCTTGCGCCCCGTGGCGCTGGAATCTATAGACCACGGGCTGATCAACCGCACTTGGCGGGTGCGCGCCAGCGATGGCAAGAGCTACGCGCTGCAACGATTGAGCGCCATTCTAAGCGCCGAGGTCCATGGCGATATCGAGGCCGTATCGGCGCATATCGCCGCCAAAGGCATGCCCACGCCGCGCCTGCTCCGCACCGCCGGGGGCGATCTTTGCGTGAAGCGCGAAGACGGCATCTGGCGGATGCTCACCTGGCTTAAGGGCGAATTCCGCAACCGGCTTGAGAGCGCCGCGCAGGCCGCGCAGGCCGGAGCGCTGCTGGCGCGTTTCCATCTCGCGCTAGACGACTTCGACCAGCCTTTCGCCAGCAAACGCGGTCCGATCCACGAGCCGTCGCGGCGGTTTGCCGAACTCGACCGGGCGCTGGCCGCCCATCCGGACCACCCTCTGCGCGGAGAGGTCGGCGCGCTTGGCCGCCGCGCCTTGGCGATCGCGGCCGGCCTGCCGCCCGTGCCGCGCACGCCGCTGCGGGTGGCGCACGGCGACCCGAAGATCAACAACATGCTGTTCACGCCCGAGGGCGAAGGCTTGGCGATGGTGGATATGGACTCCCTGGGCCGCCTGAGCCTGCCCTACGAGCTGGGCGACGCCTTTCGTTCGTGGTGCAACCCGGCCGGCGAGGACAGCGAGGACACGGCATTCTCCGCCGAGCTTTTCGAGGCCGCTCGCGCGAGCTATCTCGAGGTGGCCTCCTTCGTGACCGAGCAAGAGCGATCCTCTCTGGTGGATGCCACGCTGTGGATCACGCTGGAGCTCGCTACGCGCTTCGCCGCCGATATCCTCAACGGCCGCTACTTCGGCTGGGACCCGAAACGCTTCGCCTCGCGCGCCGAGCACAACCTAGTGCGCGCCCGCGGCCAGCTCCGCCTAGCCGAATCGCTGCTCGAGCAGCGCCCCATCCTCGCGGCCTAAGGCGCGAACCGCATTGACCCAAGCGCAGCGGCAGATTTCTTGAACAGGCAAGTGAAAAAGGGCGGGGAGGCGCCACTTTACGCTGGGCACCGTCGGCGTTTGCGCAAGCGATTCCGCAAAGGTGGATTAGCAGGGTTCGCGGATTACGAGGTGATCGAAATGCTGCTGGCCCTGGCCATCCCGCGAGGCGACACCAAGCCTGCCGCCAAGGCGCTGTTGGCACGTTTTGGCGGGTTGCGAGGAGTTCTTGACGCGCCGCTAGCGGATTTGCAGTCGGTGAAAGGCGTGGGCGAGGTGGCAGCAGCCAACCTGCGTCTCGTGCGCGCAGTGGCCACGCTATATTTGCAGCAGGCTTCGGAGCGAACAGATGTGCTTGAAGACCCTGAGCGCCTCGGTGATTTCTGGCGAGCCAAGCTCGGGATGCTTAAGCATGAGGTATTTGCCGTGGCCTATGTGGATTCCGCCGGCCGATTGCTCCGCGACGGCATCGAAGTGTTGCAGGAGGGAACCATCGACCGCGCTGCGGTGTACCCAAGACAGGTTGTGGAGTCGGCGCTCAGACATCAGGCGGCGGGGCTGGTGCTTGCCCATAACCATCCAAACGGAAATGTGCAGCCTAGCGAGCATGACAAGTTGATTACCCGCGCCATCGTGCTGGCGGCGGAGACGGTTAGCTTGCGCATTCTGGATCACGTGATCGTGTCCCAGCAGGAAACGTTCAGTTTTCGCAGTGCGGGGCTCTTGTAAGCGGCTTGCGTCTTGATTCTTTCAAGTCATCGAAGAATGCAGGCGTTTTTGGCGGGATTGCGATCTTGATTTACAGGCCGGGATGCTAAATCATTCATGGTCGCAATAGCAGGGGCGCGCATGGCAAAAATCGATATCACCAAAACCGAGTTGGTTTGGCCTGGAAAGTACAACGAGGACGGCATGCTCCGCGAGATGCCGCGCGTCAGCCTGCCGTTCCAAGTAATCGAGACGGTCAATGAAAGCCGCGCCACGAGGGAGGCGCGAAAAGGCGCATCGCAAGGCACGTTGTTCGATATCTGGGAAGGCAAGGAAGGCGACACCTTCGAGGATGGATGGAAGAACAAGCTGATCTGGGGCGACAACCTGCTCGTCATGGGTTCGCTGCTGGAAAAGTTCGCCGGAAAGATCGATCTGATCTACATTGATCCGCCGTTCGCCACCGGCGCCGATTTTTCGTTTTCCGCTCAAATCGGGGAGTCGGATGAATCCGCATTCAAGGAGCAGTCAATCCTAGAGGAAAAGGCCTATCGCGATACTTGGGGCAATGGCACAGATTCCTTTATCGCCGTCATTTATGAGCGCCTATTGTTGATGCGCGAACTGCTATCGGATAGCGGGAGCATATATGTGCATTGTGATTGGAGGGTAAACAGCCAGATTCGGATGATTATGGATGAAATATTCGGCCAAGGACTCCACATAAACGAGAACATATGGTCATACAAAACCGGAGGCATTGGCAATCGCTGGTTTAGTCGTAAGCATGACACCATCTATTTATACGCAAAATCTGACAAGTACAAGTTCAAACCGCAAAAGGATAAGTCATACTTAACCTCGGGCATGGCAAAAGCCCGGCCCGGCACCCCGACTTGGGAAAAATATGGTTTGCAGCGGGATGAAGATGGTGTTTTCCGAATGGCTGCTGCTAGGGACGTTTGGGACATTGGGGCGATATATCGCAACTCTCCCGAGTTAATTGGGTATCCCACGCAAAAGCCAGAAGCTCTTCTTGAACGTATTTTGTTGGCCTCAACTGATCGGGAAGATCTCGTTGCCGATTTCTTTTGTGGCTCTGGCACTTCTTTGGCGGTGGCCGAGAGGCTTGATCGCCGTTGGATCGGCTGCGACTTGGGGCGTTGGGCTATCCATGTCACCCGGAAGCGGATGCTTGGCATTGAGGAATGCAAACCCTTCGAGGTGCTGAACCTCGGCAAGTACGAGCGTCAATACTGGCAGGGCGCAATGTTCACCGAAGGTGAAGCTGCGTCTTTCACCGGGAAAGCCCTCTACGAATACCTCGCGTTCATTCTGAAACTCTACGGTGCCCGGCCTGTGGCCGGCCTGACTCATTTGCATGGCAAAAAAGGCTGCGCGATGGTGCATGTCGGGGCAGTGGATGCTCCGGTCACTATCGGGGAAGTGCTGGATGCCGCGGATGAATGCGTGAAACTCAAGCGGAACGAACTGCATGTGCTTGGGTGGGAATGGGAAATGGGCCTTCGAGGCACTCCGATACTTAAGGAAGCAGGCAATCGCGGCGTGAAACTGAAGCTGCTCTGGATACCGCGCGAAGTGATGGAGACGCAGGCGGCGGATAAGGGAGACGTCACTTTTTTCGAGCTTGCCTACCTCGAAGCGGCAGTCAGCCAGCCCAAGAGCTTGACCGGCCAGGTGACGCTTGAGAATTTCGTTATCGCGAACACTGAGCTCATTCCCGATAACGTTCGCGGCAAGGTAAGCAAGTGGTCCGACTACATTGATTATTGGGCTGTGGATTGGGACTTCCGCAACGACACCTTCATGCAGGATTGGGTCGCCTACCGCACACGGAAGGAACGCAAGCTGCCGCTCGTCTCCGATCCCCATGCTTACGAGCAGCCGGGCACTTACCGGGCGCTGGTTAAAGTTATCGATATTTTCGGCAACGACACCTCGCGGGAAATCGAGGTGCGGGTGCGGTAGCAAATGGCGCAGACTGTCATCGCTTACGACAGGGAGCTTCCGGAGATGCCGGATCGGCGACCTTGGGAGAAGCCGTCTTCCTTCCTGCTCAAGGATGAGACGGATCCGCATGGCTGGCGAATCGACACAAGCGGGCGCCGCCCCAGCGATCTGCTTTTAGTGCCAAACATTCGCAAAGCGGTTGATGCATGGCGGGCCGGAGGTTATCAGGGCGCGTCGGAAGTCACTTCGCGGCTATTTCATTACTGGTTCCTGGAGGATCACGCGGTGTCCGGCTTTGACGGCGTGTTCCGCTACCACTTCTGCCAGCAGGAAGCGGTCGAAACCTTGGCGTGGCTGGTTGAAATTGCTGGAAAGAAAGATATCCGAGGATTGATTAAGGCGTATGCAGGGGCTGGAAAGCGAAAGAATGCAGATGATCTTTTGAGCGATGCCATTCGCTTTGAGACCGCCATGAATGGCGAGCGGCGGATGCGCTGGGGCGAGCGCGAATATGACCTGCCGCCGGAAAACTTGCGCCGCTACGCGTTCAAGATGGCGACGGGGGCGGGCAAGACTTGGGTCATGGCGATGATCGTCGCGTGGGCCGCGCTGCATAAGCGGCGGGTGCCGGATTCGCCCTTATCGGCAAATTTCCTCATTGTCGCGCCGAACGTGATTGTATTCGAGCGGCTTGAAAAGGATTTTGCCAGCAATCGGATATTCCATGAACTGCCGCTCATTCCCCCGGAGTGGCGAAGTTCTTTCTCTCAAAATGTGATCCTGCGCGGAGATGCCAGCGAGCCTAGCTCTTCCGGCAATCTGTTCCTTACCAATATCCAGCAGTTGTACGGGTTTCGGGACAAGGAATGGACTCCGGCCAACGCCGTGGAAGCTCTGCTTGGCAAGAAACCGGATAAGGACCTCGCTTCCTCTGGCCAACGCTCCATGCTGGAGCGGGTGCAATCGCTCAAGGATCTGATCGTGCTCAACGACGAGGCTCATCACGTCCATCACGAGGACTTGGCTTGGAGCCAGTCACTGCTTTCCATCCATAAGGAATTGCCGCAAGGCCTTTCCGCGTGGCTGGACTTTTCCGCCACGCCCAAAGACCAGCACGGCCGGTATTTCCCGTGGACGGTTTGCGACTACCCGCTAGCGCAGGCGGTGGAAGACCGCATCGTCAAGGCGCCCATCATCGTTACCAAAGAGGACGATTCCAAACAACCAGCCAATGATCCGGACCGTGTCACCGGAAAAAACGCCGTCGAAAAGTACGCGTTCTGGATTGATGCGGCAGTGCAACGCTGGAAGGCGCACAGGCGAGCCTATAGGGAGCTCAAGGTTAAGCCTGTTCTGTTCATCATGGCGGAGAGAAATCCACAGGCCGATGCCATTGGCCGGCATCTTTGGGAAACCCGGGAATTTGGCCTCAAGCAATCGGACGTTCTGGTCATTCATACGGATTCCAAGACAGGAGAAGTTCGGAAAAGCGACTTGGAGAAGGCGCGGCGCGCGGCTCGCAATATTGATCAGGCATCCAGCCGCATTAAAGTGGTCGTCAGCGTGATGATGCTGCGCGAAGGTTGGGATGTGCGGAATGTATCGGTCGTGCTGGGCCTGCGGCCATACACCGCCAAGTCCGAGATACTTCCGGAGCAGGTGATTGGCCGCGGGTTGCGCTTAATGAAAGGGATAGGGCCGGATCAGACGCAGACCCTGGAGGTGCTCGGCACGCGCAACCTGCTAAAGGTGGTGCGAGAGCAACTGGAAGCCGAAGGCGTGGGCGTGGTCCAGGTGACGAGCAACCCGGCGCTGCCAGTCACTGTTGCGCCGGTTATCGAACGGAGCGAATACGATATCGCAATCCCGATAACCAAACCCAGCCTCGGTCGAGAGGTAAGAAAACTGTCTTTGCTGAGCGTTGATTCCCTCGCTCCCATCTACAAGCAGGAAGAATTGCCGGAACCCTTGCGGATTAGTCTTGCCATGGAATTCGCAACTACGGAAACGGAGGTTCACGCGGAACCGCTGGCCGTTCAGGCGCGGCCAGCGGAAGAGCTTCTGGCTGATATCGCCAACAAGGTCATGCGGAAGACCGGCCTGACCAACTGCTTTGCGGATTTGTACCCGATCGTGCGGGGCTATGTCTCTCGGCGCTGCTTCGGCAAGGAAGTGGATGCCGAAGACATGGCTATTCGATCCCACTTGGGAAAAGTCGAATTCCGAGACGGCATCGCGGACTACCTCGGGAGGAAAATAGGACAGCTGGCAGTGGAACGGAACGCGGTTGCATTCGAGCGTGAGGACTTCCGCCTTTCCATGACCGGGCCTTTCGGCTGGCGGCGCAACCTTCCATTGATGAAAGCGGAGAACACCATTTTCAACTATGTGGCCACGTATAACAACTTTGAACGCCGTTTTGCCGAATTTCTGGACGAGGCGCCGGATGTCGCGCGCTTCGCCGCCCTAGGCACTACGGATCAGGGGGATTCCGGCAGCTCATTCCACATTGATTACTTGAAGCCGAGCGGCGCCATCGGCTTCTACTACCCGGACTGGGTGGCTGTGCAGAAATCCGACGGCGGAGAAGTCAACTGGATCATCGAGACGAAAGGCCGCGTTTGGATGGGCACCAAGGAAAAGGATGACGCAATGGAGGATTGGTGTCTTCAGATCAGCAAGGAGGCAGGCCAGCAATGGCAATATCTACGAGTTGATCAAAGTGTATTCAGCAAAGGCGGCTTTCAGTCCTTGCAGGGCTTGGCGGTCAAGGTCGTTGCAAAAGCTATGTTTGCCGAACGCAACGCAAGCCCGCTCGGCATGACCCGCGAGGAGGTTCGCGCTGCTCGAGACGAAGGCCGCGTATGACCGCAATCGTTGTCGATGCTTCCGTAGCGGTGGCTTGGCGGCTGCGCGAAGACGACGGCGCGCTCTACGCAGACGCAGTGATGCACAAGCTGGCCGACCACGAGGGTATTGTGCCAAGCCTCTTCTGGGCCGAAATTGTCAACGTTCTGATTGTGGCGGAACGAAGAGGTCGAATTGATTCGGCTGGCGCAAAAAGACACCTCGGGCGGCTAGGCAAGCTGGGTTTGAAATCCGATCATTCGCAGAATCACGACGAAGTCTTGGCTTTGGCGCGCCGCCGCCTTCTATCAGGATACGACGCTTTCTACTTGGAAACAGCCATGCGGGAAGGTGCAAAGCTCGCCACACTCGACAAGGCGCTTGCCGATGCCGCGAAGGCGGAAGAGGTCGCCTTGAATGTCTGACGCGATCTGACAGTTGCCGAGGATGGCGATGACACCACCGCCGACCAGGAAAAAAAAGACCATGAAACGGGTCGGCTTGCGAGATTGCGGCTAGGGGGCACCGAAGGCGAGAGTGTGATGGCGCTTAAGCATTTGGTTGAAACGTTCCAGGAGTGGCGGGGCGCCAACGAGCGCCTGGTGCTGGGCACGGTGTACGAGACGGCGGGCTCGACCTACTCGAAAGCGGGCGCGCGGGTGCTGATCGACGGCGAGGGCAACTACCAAGGGCTGGTGAGCGGCGGCTGCCTGGAGGGCGACCTGGCCGAGCATGCCGCCGCCGTGCTAGCTTCCGGCAAGGCGCGTTCGGTGTGCTACGACATGCGCGGCGAGCACGATATCCTGTTCGGCACGGGCGTGGGCTGCGACGGGATGCTCAAGGTGCTGCTGCAGCCGCTATCGGGCGATTGCGACGATCCTTGGGCGCCGTTGGCGAGGATGGCGGAGTTGGCGATGGGCACGGAGGTCTCGCGCTGCGCGGTGGTGGTGGAGGGCGAAGCGGCGCCGCTGGGCGACACATTGCTGGGCTGCGAAGCGCCGACTGAGCATCCGCTTGGCCTTCATGCGCTTGGGAATCCGGCGCGCAAAATGCTCGTCTATCCGCTGCATCCGATTCCGCGGCTGCTGGTGCTGGGCGCTGGCGTGGATGCGGCGCCGCTGGTGGAGTTCGCCGAACGGCTGGGCTGGCGGGTCACGGTTTGCGATCACCGCCGCGCTTACTTGGAGCGGGGCGACCTGGGCGCAGCCGAGGAGATGATCGAGCTGCGCCCTGAGCGCCTAGCCGAACGCATTGAGCTGAGCGGCTGGGAGGCCTGCGTGGTGATGAGCCATCACCTGGCCTCGGATCGCGCCTACTTGGCAGCGCTGGCGAACCAGCCGATTCCGTGGGTGGGCGTGCTCGGCCCCAAGGCGCGCCGCGAGCGCTTGCTCAAGGCGCTCGGCGACGGCGCAGGCGATCTCCGCGACCAGCTGCGCGGCCCGGTGGGCCTGGACATCGGCGCCAACGACCCCGCCTCCATCGCCCTATCGATCATGGCCGAACTCACCGCCCACCTCGCCTCCCCCTAGCCAAACGCCACCCATTGCAATCCCGCGAGGGGCGCTTCGGGTTCGCCTCTTTGCGCGTTCCCCTCTCGCGGGAGACGCCATCCCTGGCTCGGTTCCGCCATCCATGGCTTCAACGCTCCCGCGAGAGGGGAACGCGCAAAGAGGCTCCGGTGGTTGCAGACCCTAAGAGGGCAGCACCCCGCAAGCGAAGAGGTGTGCGAGGTGCGAACCCTTGAGGAGTGCTCCCACGGAAGTCCTTTTGTGTGCTTGCCCCTCGAGGGAGCGTTGGAGCCAGGGATGGCGGAACCGAGCCAAGGATGGCGTCTCCCGCGAGGGGCAAGCACACAAAAGGGCGAATCGAAGCGCCCTTCGCGGGATTGCAATGGGTGGCGTTTGGTTAGGGAGAGGGTTAGGCTGGGCGGAGTTGGTCGCGGAAGCGGCGGGCGTTGCGGACGTAGATGCGGGCGCCGCGCGCCGCTTCGGCGCGCTCTTCGTCGCTGAGCAAGCGAACCTGGCGGCCCGGCACGCCCATGATGAGGCTGCCCGACGGGTATTCACGGCCTTCCGGCAGAAGCGCGCCGGCCGCCACTAGGCTGCGCGCGCCAACGCGCGAGCCGTTCAGCAGGATGGCCCCCATGCCAACGGTGCAGCCGTCCTCCACCGCGCAGCCGTGCAGAATCACGCGGTGCCCCACGGTCACGTCCTCGCCAACCGTGGTGGGGAAGCCGGGATCCGTGTGCAGCACCGAGCCGTCCTGGATATTGCTGCGGGCGCCAATGCGGATAGGCTCGTTATCGCCGCGCAGCACGGCGCCGAACCATACGCTGCTGTGCTCGCCGAGCTCGACATCGCCGATCACCGCCGCGTCCGGGGCGATGAAAAGCGCCGCCGAGCGCGGCGCGATACCGCCCAAGCGGTAAATCACCGCGCCGCTTCCAAGTCGATGCGCGGTTGCGCCCGCATACCCGGGCCGAACCGGTAAAGGATCGGCACGGCGGTGGGAATTTCCAGCTTCACGATATCGCGGTCGGAAATATTCTCCAGCAGCTTCATCAGCGCCCTCAGGCTGTTGCCATGCGCCGACACCAGCGCGCAGCGGCCGGCTTCGATATCCGGCGCGATGCGTCTTTCCCAGTAGGGCCGAACCCGGTCCAGCGTGTCCTTAAGCGACTCAGCGGACGGCGGCGCCTCAAGACCGGCATAGCGGGGATCGTTGCGCGGATGGCGCGGGTCGTCCGGCGCCAGCGGCGGCGGCGGCGTGGCGTAGGAACGGCGCCATATCCTCACCTGCTCCTCGCCGTGCCTGTCGATGGTCTCGGCCTTGTTCAGCCCCTGCAGCGCGCCGTAGTGGCGCTCGTTCAGGCGCCAGCTTCGATATAACGGGAGGACCGCGACGGCGCCGAGTTCGCCAATCATCAGCTTTAGCGTCCGCTCAGCACGCAGCAGCATGGAGGTATGCACCACATCAGGCATCAGGCCCGATGCGCGCAGCAGGCGGCCGGCGCGGCGGGCCTCTTCCTCGCCCGCAGGGCTCAAATCCACATCGGTCCAGCCGGTGAAGCGGTTCTCTCGGTTCCACAGGCTTTCGCCGTGGCGGCAGAGGATCAGCGCGCCAAGCCCGCAGTTCGCGCCTAGCCGCTTGCCGCCTCCCTGATTTTGCCGCTTGGTCAATCGCTTATGCCCGGATCGCCCGCTTTCCGGCTGATGCGGAACGCGCTGGCGCAAAAGAAGGTCACGAGGCCTGCCTCAAATCCGCCACCACCGCGCTCATAAACCGCGATGCCTCGGCGCCGGCCACGCAGCGGTGATCGAAGGTCAGCGACAGCGGCAGCATGCGGCGGATGGCGATCGCGCCGTTCAGCGCCACCACCTCCTCGCGGGCCGCGCCGCTGCCGAGAATGGCCACGGTGGGCGGCACCATCAGCGGCGTGGCGTAGCGCGAAGAGCCGCCGGCGATATTCGACAAGGTGATCGTGTAGCCGCGCACTTCCTCGGGCGTGAGCGTGCGCTCCGCGCCGGCCTGCTTCAGCCGCGCCACCTCGCCGCGCAGCTCGTCAAGGCTGCGGCGGTGGGCATTCGGGATCGATGCCACGATCAGGCCGTGGGGCGTATGCATGGCAAGCCCCATATTCACGTTTTCGGACACGGACAGCAAGCCGGCTTCGGCGCTGAAAGTGCCGTTCAGACGCGGTTCGGCGCGGCAGCCGGCCACCATGGCCCGGATCAGCCTAGGAGTGAAATCGCGCGGCAGCTTCCAGTCGTGGATATCGGCATCGTCCATCACCGTGCATAGGGCCGCTTCGCTGTGCGCGGCGGTCATGCTCTTGAACATGGCCCGGCGCGGGCCGGTGAGCTTTTCCTGGCCCGAAGCGAGGGCATCAGGGGCGGGGGCGGCATCTTGCCCTCCGCGAGAGCCGGGAGCTTTCGCTGCCGGGCCGGACGAGGGAGCGCCCCGTTCGCCCGCTCCGTTTTGTCCGGCGGCCTTTGCGATATCTTTCGCCGTGATCCGGCCCTGCGGCCCGGAGCCTTCGATCAACGCGATATCCACCCCTAATTCGCGGGCCAGCGCGCGCACCGAAGGCGCGGCCTTCACCCTCCGCCCGCGCGGCGCCGGAGAGCCGGATTGCGTGGTGTCGCTTAGCACCAGCCCGCTGGCCGGCAGCTCGCCCACCACGCCGGGCGCCTCGTCGCTATCGCCCGCATCGGCAGCGGGCGCGGCCTGCTGCTCCGGCAACGAGGACGGCTTATCCTCCGGGGAGGGCGCAAGCCCTCGTTCCCGGGCATCGTCGTCCCGGCCCGTGTCGAAACGCGCCAGCACGTCGCCCACCGGAATCACGTCGCCCGGCTCGCCATGCAGCGAGAGCACTCGGCCCGATACCGGCGAGGGCACTTCCACCACGGCCTTGTCGGTCTCCACCGACAGCATGGGCTGATTCAATTCGATATGCTGATCGGCGCTCACATGCCACTCGACGATTTCCGCCTCGGTCAATCCCTCGCCCAAATCCGGCAATTTGAACTCTTTCATTCAATGTTTCCCATCATCAGCTCCCCACGCTCTCATGCACGGCATCCTTGATGCGCTGCACACTGGGAATATAGCCGTACTCCATCCGCGCCAGCGGCGGCACCGCGTCGTATCCCGCCACCCGCACGACCGGCGCCTCCAGGCTGTAGAGGCCCTCGGAAGCCAGGATCGCGGCGATTTCCGCGCCCACGCCGCCGCTCACCGCCGCCTCGTGAATAATCACCGCCCGCCCGGTGCGGGAAACCGATTCAAGCAGCGTGTCCTTATCCAGCGGGCTCACCGTAGCCACATCGATCACCTCGCAGTCCACGCCCTCTTCCGCCAGCTCGCCGGCGGCGTTCCACGTTTCCAGCGCCGAGGCGCCCCAAGAAATAAGCGTCACGTCCGTGCCTTCGCGGGTCATGAAGGCGTGATCCAGCGGCAGGCCCTCGCCGTTATCCGGCACTTCCTGGCGGAAGGCGCGATAGACGCGCTTGGGCTCTAGGAACACCACCGGGTCGGGATCGCGGATGGCGGACAGCAGCAGCCCGTAGGCGCGCACCGGCGAAGACGGAATCACCACCCGCACCCCCGGCATGTGGGCGAACAGCGCCTCGGTGCTCTCGGAATGGTGTTCCGGGGCGCGGATGCCGGTGCCGAAGGGCGCCCTCAGCACCATCGGGCAGGTGAGCCTTCCGCGGGTGCGGTTGCGCAGGCGGCTGGCATGGCTGATGATCTGGTCCAGCGCCGGATAGATAAATCCCATGAACTGGATTTCCGGCACCGGCTTGAGGCCCTGCGAAGCCATGCCCACGGCCAAACCGGCAATCATCGCCTCGGCCAGCGGCGTGTCGAACACCCGCTCGGCGCCGAAGCGCTCCTGCAAGCCCTCGGTGGCGCGGAACACGCCGCCATTCACGCCCACGTCCTCGCCGAACACCACCACGCTGTCGTCGTGCGCCATTTCCCAGGCCAAGGCCTGGTTGACGGCTTCGACTAGGGTGAGGCTGGGCATCAGCCGTGCTCGGCAACCGGGTATCGGCGGGCGATCTCGCGCTGCGCCGCGAGCGTGGCGGGCATGTTGCCGAACTGGTGCTCGAATATCTCCTCGATGCGCGGCCTGGGCGTGTTCAGATACACCTCCACTTCCGCCTCCACTTCCGCTTCCAGCGCCTTGATCAGCGCCTGTTCCTGCTTATCGCTCCAGCCGAAACGCTCCTCCATCAGGCGCCGCGTGCGCCCCAAAGGCTCGCGGCGGCCCGCCTCTTCCACTTCGCTGGCTTCGCGGTAGCGGGTGGCATCGTCGGCCGTAGTGTGGTCCTCCAGCCGGTAGCTCAAGGCCTCGATCAGCGCCGGACCGCCCCCGGAGCGGGCCTTGCGCAGGGCTTTATCCAGCACATGGCGCACCGCGATCACGTCGTTGCCGTCCGCCTGTTCGCCCGGAATGCCGGCCGCGATCGCCTTCTGAGCCAGTGTGGCGGCGGCGGTCTGGCCTTCCACCGGCATGGAGATGGCGTAGCGATTGTTGGTGACCATAAACACCACCGGCAACCGCATCGCGCCTGCGGCGTTGAGGGCCTCGTAGAACGCGCCTTCGGAGGTGGCGCCGTCGCCGCAGAGGGCCACGGCGCAGTTCGCCTGGCCGCGCATCTTCATGGCCAGCGCGGCACCGGCGGCATGCAGGCATTGCGTGGCGATCGGCACGCAATAAGGAAAGTCGCGGCGCGGGCCGTCCCAGTTATGGCCGCGCTCGTCGCCGCCCCAAACGCCAAGCAGCTGGCTCATGCGCACGCCCCGCCAAATCACCGCGCCGTGTTCGCGGTACGAGGGCGCCAGCACGTCTTCCGGCTGCATCGCGGCGGCCACCCCGATCTGGGCGGCTTCTTGGCCCCGGCTGGAGGCGATGGTGCCCACCTGGCCGGTGCGTTGAAGATTGATGCAGCGCCGGTCGAATGCCCGGGTGAGCATCATGAAGCGATACATGCGCGCCATCTGGTCCGCATCGGCGGCAAATTCGGGCAATTCTTTCTGGGCCTTGCCGTGCTCGTCTAAGAACTGCGTATATGTGATTTCAAACTGGGCAACTACGGACATATCGAAACTCGATTCGGGACGGGAAGTATATCCCGGCGGGCTCGCTCCCGAAACGGCGGAAACTATAATTTGCGTGCGATGCTTACGCATATCGACTCACAACAGCGGGCCGGCATGGTGAACGTGGCGGACAAGGCCGTGACCCTCCGCACCGCCCGGGCGCGCGCCAGCGTGGCGCTGCCTCCCGAGGCGGCGGCCATGGCGGCGGACGGCGAGATCGCCACCCGCAAGGGCCCCGTTTTCCAAACCGCCATCATTGCCGGCACCCAGGCCGCCAAGCGAACCCACGAGCTCATTCCCTTCTGCCATCCGCTCAAGCTGGAGGGCTGCCGGATCGAAGTGGATCTTCGCGCCAACGAGGTGGTGATCGAATGCGCGGTGCGGGTCACCGATAAAACCGGGGCGGAAATGGAGGCGCTCACCGGGGCCACGGTGGCGGCGCTCACGATTTACGACATGCTCAAATCGGTGTCGCGCGGAATGGTTATCCGCCAGGCGCGCCTGCTCGGCAAAACGGGTGGAAAGAGCGATTACGCCAATGAGCAGGATGGCTAGTGCAAACAGGCCCTGAAGCGCCGCCGCAGGGGCTGGCACGCACCCGCATATTGCACCAAGCCGCTTGTTGCCTTCCTTATTTTGCTGATGAGTCAATGGCTTGCGCCCGGATTGCCCGCTTTCCGCCTGATGCGGAACGCGCATGCCGCGTTCCCGCTGGTCTTTTGCCGATTGCGCGCATAGGCTCGCTGCGCCATAGGCACGGCTATGCCTTCGTCTTCGCTCGCCCTCGCCCTTTTCTTGCCCCTGCCTCGCGGGAGACGCATAAACCCATCCATGGGGCTCGGCTGGGGCATCCTGCCCCAGACGCTCCCGCGAGGCAGGGGCAAGAAAAGGGCTTTAGCTGGCGCGGATTGGTGCAATATGCGGGCTAGCGCAATAGGGGGGCTGGTGCTGGCGGGGGGCTTGAGCACTCGCTTCGGCAGCGACAAGGCGGCGGCGCAAATCGGCGGCGTAAGCCTGCTGGAGCGCGCGGTGCGGCTGCTGGCCTCATGCCTTGGCGAGGTATGGGTGTCGGTGCGCGCCGAGCAATCCGCCGATCGCTTGCGCTCGCGTTTCCGCTGCTTGGCGGACCGCCACCCCGGCTGCGGGCCGGCCGCAGGGCTGGAGGCCGCCCACGCGCACGCGCCGGATCGGGCCTGGCTGGCGCTAGCCTGCGATCAGCCGGGCCTTTCGGCCAACGAAATCAGGCGCTTGATTGCCGAGCGCGACGCGGATTGCGCGGCCACCGCCTTCTGCAACCCCGGCTCCGGCGCGCCGGAGCCATTGTGCGCCATCTACGAACCGGCTACCCTTGCGGGCTTGGCGGAGGCCGTAGCCGCGGGAGCAGCGCTCTCGCTCCGGGATTACCTGGGGGGGCGGCCGCTGAAACTAATGCCACTGGAAATTACGAATGTCAACAACTATGAGCAGTTCCGTTCTTTTGCACACAAGAAAACGCCAAGGCGAGCCTGTGGGCGGGAATGAATCCAAACGCCCAACGCGGGCCGAGGCGGAAGAGGCAGTCCGCACCCTGCTGAGCTGGGCCGGCGACGATATTGGCCGCGAAGGCCTGGTGGACACGCCCAAGCGCGTGGCGCGCGCCTACGAGGAATGGTTCAGCGGCTACTCGGACGATCCCTACGAGTTTATGAGCCGCACCTTCAGGGAAGTGAACGGCTACGACGAAATCGTGGCGCTGACCCATATCGATTTCAACTCCCACTGCGAGCACCATATCGCTCCGATTATCGGCAAGGCGCATGTGGCCTATCTGCCGCGCGACAAGGTGGTGGGCATCAGCAAGCTGGTGCGGGTGGTGGATGCTTACGCGCACCGCTTGCAGGTGCAGGAAAAGCTCACGGCGCAGATCGCCGATTGCATCGCTAAGGTGCTGGAGCCGCGCGGCGTGGCGGTGGTGGTCGAGGCGGCGCACGAGTGCATGACCACGCGCGGGGTGGGCAAGCGCAACGTGAGCACGGTCACCAGCCGGATGCTGGGGGCATTCCGCGACGACGCGCGCGCGCGCGCCGAGTTCCTGGCCTTGATTGAGCGCGGGCGGTGATCATCCAGGGCCGGTTGGCGCTAAGCTCGTAAGCCCACGCTGGCGGCGGTGCATTGCTGTTGGGGCATGAAGTTCGCACGATAGACGACGCGCGCGCGCTGGAAGGCGTGGAAGTGGGCGTTTCCGATTGGATCCTGGTGGATCAAGGCCGCATCGACCGGTTCGCGCGGGCCACGGAGGATTTCCAGTGGATCCATGTGGACCGCGAGCGCGCCGCGCGCGAGCTCGAGGCCGGCGCCACCATCGCCCACGGCTATTTAACGCTGTCGCTGATTCCGGGCGCCACCGAGCGTTTCGTGGTGTTTCCCTCGCTCAAAAGAGCGATTAACTGGGGTCTTAACAAGGTGCGCTTTTCCAGCATGGTGGTATGCGGCAGCCGGGTGAGGGTGCGCACCACGGTGCTGCAGGCGCGCGCGCGCGCCGGCGGCATTCAGATGACCTGTCGGCACAAAATCGAAATCGAGGGCCAGCGGAAGCCCGCCTGCACCGCCGAAACCCTCGCCCTCTACATGCTTTGATCTAGGCTGGCGAGCCCTTGTTGGCCGATCCTGTCTCTCCAGAGGCGCCATCCTTGGCTCGGTTCCGCCATCCTGGCTCCAACGCTCTGGAGAGACAGGATCGGCCAATAAGGGCTAAATATCGAAGATTGGTGCTAGAAACGGCGCGGGTAAACCGGGGCGAGGGCAGCGCGGGCTAGCGTAAAGGTTATTGGGAGCGGAGCGCGGCGAGGAGGTGGCGGATGCGGCGGGCATTGGTGCCTGCGTCGGCCATATCGATCCGCGACCTAGAGCGCACATCCACAATCACGCCGCGGTCCGCCGGCCGGACCCGCACCACCACATCGCCCTTCAGCCCGAACCACGGCGTTGTGTACACCGCCTCTAGGCGGCCCTCGCCGGGCGACCGCCTCACCACCTCCCAGCCTAAGCCGGTTGCGGCCCTCTCGGCCCGCGCCACAGCTTCGGCGACGCTGGCCTCAAGGAATAGCGGCTCAATTTCCGGGTAGGCGGCGCGCTGCCGGAAGGCCGCCGCCTTTGCCGCGTAGCGTGGAGGGCTGGGGCTGGCGGGATCTGCTTGCGGCGGCGGCTCCGTCTTGAATGCCGGCGGATTCTCCAGATCGGTGCTCACGTCGTTGATGGCGGGCAATACCTGCGCTTGGCGAAACCAGAGAAGATTGTTGAGCGTCATGCCCACGCACAGAACCAAGGCAATCCAGCCCGCCGCACTGAGGCCCCAGCCGCCCAAACGGCCGCGCGATCCGATCATGGCCACCAGAATGACCGGGGTCGCGGCCGCTAGGGCCACCATGCTGGCCACGTAGGTGCCGATGGCGGGGAACAGCGGCAGAAGCTCAAGGCGGTAGCCGCCGATAGCGGCCACGCCAAGAAACGCGCCGATAGCGCATGCGGTCACGCCGATCTTCGCCAGAAGAACGGACATTCTTCCTTGTCCGGCCATGCCTCCCGACCTTGAAAACAGCAGGCCGCTTATCTTAACCCGCCTATTGCGCCTCGCCGCGCAGGCGCAATATCCGCGCGACGGCATTATTTTTAAGTCAATGCTGGTACGCTTGCCCGCTGTAATGGACGATCAACGCGCACCCGGGCAAGGCGACGATTTGCGCCAGCTGATCGAACAGCTTGCGCTGGAATCCTTGGAAACCAACCTGTTCCGCGGCCAAAGCCGCGACTTCGGCACCGGACGGGTTTTTGGCGGACAGGTGCTCGGCCAAGCCTTGCACGCCGCGATGCGCACCGTGGAAGATCGCATGGCGCATTCGCTGCACGCCTATTTTCTGCGCGAGGGCGACCATCTGGCGCCGATCATCTACGAGGTGGACCGGGCCCGCGACGGGCGCAGCTTCTCCAACCGCCGGGTGGTGGCGATCCAGCACGGGCGGCCGATCTTCAACATGGCGGCCTCCTTCCAAACGGTCCAGGACGGACCGCAGCACCAGGACCCGATTGCGGACACGCCGCCGCCCGAGGCGCTCAAGGACCTTCGCGAGCTCGCCGCCTCGGAGGCCGACTGGATGCCCCGGCGCTACTTCAACCTGCTCAGGCTTTCCAGCGCGCTGGACTTCCGGCCGGTGGACCCCGGGCACAGCCTCGGCGCCGGTGCGCGCCACCCCCGCCAGTTGCTCTGGATGCGGACCTCGGCGCGGCTGCCGGACGACGTGGCCGCGCACCAAGCCTTCCTCGCCTTCCTGTCCGACATGGGGCTGATCGGAATGGTCACCTTTCCGCATCTGCGCCCGCCCGCAGGCTTCCTGCTGGCCAGCCTGGACCATGCCATGTGGTTCCACTGCCCGATACGGGTGGACGAGTGGATGCTGTTCGACCTCTACAGCCCTTGGGCCGGCGGGGCGCGCGGCTTTGCATGGGCCTCGGTCTATCGGCGCGACGGCGTGCGCGCGGCCACCATGGCCCAGGAGGGGCTGTTCCGCATCCGCAGGGCGGCCCCCCAATGAGCGCGCCGCGCACACTCTTCGACAAGCTCTGGGAGGCCCACGAGATCGCCGTGGCGGACGACGGGCAGTCGCTGCTGGCCATCGACCGGATATTTCTGCACGAGCGCACCGGCACGCTGGCGCTCAAGGCCCTCAAGAAGGCCGGCCGCGCGATCCGCCATCCGCAGCGCGCCTTCTGCGTGATGGACCATATCGTTGATACCAAGCCGGGGCGTCCGGCGCTCACGCGCATGCCCGGCGGCGTGGAATTCATCACCGCGACCCGTGAAGCCGCGCAGGAGGCCGGAATCCGCCTGTTCGATATCCACGACCCGCGCCAGGGCATCGTGCATGTGATTTCGCCGGAGCTGGGCATCGCGCTGCCCGGCCTCACGCTGGTTTGCCCCGACAGCCATACCTGCACCGTGGGCGGGCTGGGCGCGCTGGCCTGGGGCATAGGCACCACCCAGGCCGAGCACGCGCTGGCCACCGGAACGCTCCGGGCGGAACGGGCGAAAACCATGCGTGTGCTGTTCACCGGAACGCCGGATCCCGCGATCAGCGCCAAGGACCTGATCCTGGCGCTGATTGCGCGCCATTCCGTCACAGGCGGGTTGGGCCATGCGGTGGAGTTTGCCGGACCGGCCATCGAGGCCCTAGGCGTGGAGGGCCGCATGACGCTGTGCAATATGGCCATCGAATTCGGCGCCTTCACCGGCATGGTGGCGCCCGATGAAAAAGTGTTCGAGTTCCTTAAGGGCCGGGAATTTTCGCCGAAAGGCGAGGGGTGGAAGCAGGCGGTGGCGCACTGGCGCGAGCTGCGGTCCGATGCCGGCGCGCGCTTCGACCGCGAGCTCGAACTGGACTGCGCCGGCCTGACCCCGCAGGTCAGCTGGGGCACCAGCCCCGAGCATGCCGTGGGCATCGACGCGCAGGTTCCCGAGCCGCAGGGCGCCGCAGGGCGCCGCGAGGCCATGCAGCGGGCGCTGGACTATATGGGCCTGAAGCCGGGGCAACGGATGGAGGGGCTGGCCATCGACGCCGCTTTCATCGGCTCGTGCACCAATGCGCGGCTGTCGGACCTGCGCGCCGCCGCCGCCATTCTGGAAGGCCGCCGGGTGGCGGAAAACATAAGGGCTATCTGCGTGCCGGGCTCGATGGCGGTGCGCGCCGCCGCCGAGGCCGAAGGGCTGCACCGGGTATTCGAGGCGGCCGGCTTCGAGTGGCAGGAATCCGGCTGCGCGATGTGCTTCTACGCCGGCGGCGACGGTTTCGGCGGCAAGCGCGCGGTATCGAGCACCAACCGCAATTTCGAGAACCGCCAGGGCCTCGGCGCCCGCACCCACTTGGCTAGCCCGGCCACCGTGGCCGCCTCCGCCGTGCGCGGCCGCCTCGCCGACCCGCGGGCGGAGGCGCGGGCATGAGAGGCATTGTGTCGGGCGTGGCTGCGCCGCTGATGCGGAGAAACGTCGATACCGACGCGATTATCCCCAGCCGCGAAATGAAGCGGGTATCGCGCGAAGGCTTGGGCGAGGGCCTGTTCGCGAACTGGCGCTACAAGAATCCGGCCACGCGCGAGGAGGCGCCGGGGTTTGTGCTCAACCGGGCCCGCTACCGGCAGGCCGGAATCCTGATTTCCGGCGCCAACTTCGGCTGCGGCTCATCGCGCGAGCACGCCGTTTGGGCGCTCGCGGACTGGGGCATCGGCGCGGTCATCGCTCCCAGCTTCGGCGAAATTTTTCAGGCCAACTGCGCCCAGAACGGCCTCGTGGCCGTAGAATTGGACGAGGAGCATGTGGCCGCGCTGGCCGCCGAGGCCGAACGGCGCGAACTGCGCCTCACAGTGGACCTTGCGGCTTGCGAAGTGCAAGGCTTGGGCGCAACCACCCTCCCTTTTTCCATCAAACCCCGAGAGCGCGAAATGATCCTCAAAGGCCTCGACCCCATTGCCCTCACGCTCGAAGAGCACGGCGCCGCTATCGAAGCGTTCGAGAAATCCGACCGCGCCGCCCGCCCTTGGGCCTGAGCGCGGCGAACGAGGGCAGCATGGGCATGAACGACTGCAGACCGCTGGCGGGGCTGAAGGTTCTCGAGTTGACGCACATGGTGATGGGGCCGGCCTGCGGGCTGGTGCTGGCGGACTTGGGGGCGGACGTGATCAAGGTGGAGCCGCCGGACGGCGACCCCACGCGCAGGCTGCCGGGGTCGGGCGCGGGCTACTTTCCCATGTACAACCGCAACAAGCGCAGCATTTGCCTCAACCTCAAATCCCCGGAAGGCATCGACACGGCGCTCAAGCTCGCCGACCGCTCGGATGTGCTGATCCAGAATTTCCGTCCCGGCGCGATGCAGCGCCTGGGGCTGGACTACGAAACGCTGTCGAAGCGCAATCCGCGCCTGATCTACTGCACCGAGAAGGGCTTTCAGGCCGGTCCTTACGAGAACCGCGCGGCGCTGGACGAAGTGGCGCAGATGATGGGCGGGCTGGCCTACATGACAGGGCCGCCGGGCCGTCCGCTCCGGGCCGGCGCCTCGGTGATCGATGTGCAGGGCGGGATGTTCGGAGCGCTGGGGGTTCTGGCGGCGCTGCCCATGCGCGAGCGCACCGGGCGCGGTTGCGAGGTAACGGCCACGCTCTACGAGAGCGCCGTGTTCCTGGTGGGCCAGCATATGGCGCAGAAGGCCGTCACCGGCACAGCGGCCACGCCGATGCCGGCGCGCGTGTCGGCCTGGGCCGTCTATGAGGTGTTCGCCACGAAAACCGGCGAGCAGATCTTTGTGGGCGTGGTGAGCGATGTGCAGTGGGCGCGGTTCTGCGAGGCTTTCGAGCTGCAGGATCTGGGCAGCGACGAAAACCTTAAGACCAATGCCGGACGGGTGGCGCGGCGCGACGAGTTCATCCCCAAGGTCAAGGCCGCTTTCGCGGCCATGACGCCGGCCGAGCTGATGGAGCGCTGCGCCCAGGCGGGCCTGCCGTTTGCGCCTATTGCCCGCCCCGAGGACCTTTTCGACGACGCTCATCTGACGGCTTCCGGCGGGCTGGTGGAAGTGACCATGCCGGACGGCGAGCATGCGGGCGCGAAGGCGGCCCTGCCCGCGCTGCCCGTAGCGATGGATGGCGCGCGCCCCACGCTGTTCCGCGATGTGCCCAAGGCAGGCGAGCACACCAACGAAATCCTCGCCGAACTGGCCGCGCCCTAAAAGGCGCTTCGGGTTCGCCTCTTTGCGCGCATGCCTCTCGCGGGAGACGCTCTGCCCGCCAAGCCATTGGCGGGCAGTGGCTCGGTTCCGCTCTGCCCGCCAAGCGATTGGCGGGCAGTGGCTCCAACGCTCCCGCGAGAGGCATGCGCGCAAAGAGGCTCTGGCAGGCGCAGATCCTAAGAGGGCTGGCATCCCGTAAGCCCTCTGCTTGCCCCCTTCCTCCGGGAGTATCGGAGGCAGGGATGCCGGAGCAAGCTACATGGATGTATTCATGCGTCTCCCGGAGGAAGGGGGCAAGCAGAGGGCGAATCGAAGCGCCCCCGCTCGAGGGGAACGCGCATAGAGGCGAACCCGAAGCGCAGGGGGGGGGGGGAGTTACAGGGAGGGGGTGAGGGCGCCGAGGGTGCGCAGCAGGGCCGCGCGGGCCTGGGCCAGTTCCATGCGTTTTTCGAGCAGCGTGACATCGGTTTGGGCCACGATCTCCTCGGCCTCCAGCTGGTCGAGCACCGTTCCCCGCCCCACCACCAGCCTTTCCTCGACGATGGACACGATTTCCCCGGCGTCTTCGAGCGAGCGCTCCAGTTCCTCGCAAGCCTGCGCCAAACCCTCGACCAGGTTCCAGGACACGATGATATTCAGCTCCAGCTGCTCCAGATCCGCGCTGAGGTCGTGTTCGGCCGCCTCCATGGCGTAGCGGGCCTTGCGCGCCCGGGCGAATTTCCTGCCGCCCTCGAAAATCGGCATGCGCAGCATTAACTGCGCGTCGGCATCGCGGGTTTTGATTTCGCCCACACGGCCGTCGGAGCCACCCAGCTTCAACTCCAGCGACGGCCAGAGTTCGGCGCGCTGGTACTCCATTCGGCTTTGGGCCACCGCCAAGTTCTGGCGCGCCTTGCCGGCAATCGGCGCTGCCTCCTGAGCGCGGCCCCTTGCCGCTTCCAGCGTGCCGGGCTGCGCCTGCTCCAGCGCGCCTAAATCGCCCGCCTGGAGGTTTTCGCGGATCGCGCCGGTCAGGCGCGCCAGCTCATACTGCGCGCGGCGGTAGGCGGTATCCGCCTCGATCCGCTGCGCCCGCGCCTGGTGGAGATAGCGCAGCACCTCGTGAACCTGGGTCTGGTCGGACCGGCCCAGCGCCAACTGCTCGCGCACCGAAGTCTCCTGCTCGGCCACTAGGCTCTCGAACTCGATGCGGCGGTTAAGAATGCTGCGCATGTAGATCTGCTCGGCGTAGGCCACCGCCACGTCCCGCTGAACCGACTGGCGGATATCCTCGGCATCGAAGCCGGCGGCCGCGATCATGGCGCTGGCCTCGCGTTCGCGCGCGCCGATGCGACCGAAGGAATAGAGGGTTTGGGTGACCTGCAGCCCGGAGCTTTGCGAATCGCCCTCGTAGATGCCAAGGCTGCGGGCCTCGTTGCGGTTGTAGCCGTAGCCCCGGCCTCCGGTGAAGTTGACCGTGGGGAAACGCAGGGCGCGGGCTTCGGCGAACTCTTCGCCGGCTTCCTGCATGCGGCTGCCGGCGGCGCGGATGCGGGGGTCGCGCTCAAGCGCGTCGCGCAGGGCCTCGCGCAGGGTATAGGGGGCGTCCGGGGCTGCGGCCTGCTGCGACCAGGCGGGAGCGGCGAGGAGAACGAGGAAGGCGGCGAGGACAGGGAAAATATTCATTCTTCTTTCATTCCGCGGCGCAGCACGCCGGTAAGCGGTTCGGCCAGATACTGCAGCATGGTGCGCTGGCCGCCGGTAAAGGTCACCTCCACCGGAAAGCCGGGACGGATGTCCTTGTCGCCCAGCTTGCTGTATTCCTCGTCGGGAATGGTGATGCGGGCAACGTAATACTGCATCTGGCTATCCGCGTCGGTGAGGATATCGGCGGACACGAGGTTCACCACGCCCAGCAGCTCCGGCGTGGCGCGCTGGTTCAGCGGCGTGATGCGCAGGCGCGCCTCCTGCCCCACGTTCACGTTATCCACGTCGGTGGGGCTGACCTTGGCCTCCACGATCAGCTGGTCGTCCTCCGGCACGATATTCATGATCGGCTGCGCGGGAGGCACCACGCCGCCCACGGTATGCACCTGCATGTTGATGACCTTGCCCTGCAGAGGCGCCACGATGCGGGTTCGCGCCACCTCGTCGCGCACCGCGAACAGGCGGTCGCCGGTCTCGAAGTAGAGATTCTGCGCCCGGGTGAGATCGGCCGACAGCTCGGTGCGGTAGTCGTTCTGCAACTGGATGATCCGCTGCCGGGTTTCGCCCACCGCGAGCTGCGCCTCGGCGATCTCGGCAATGATTTGGCCCACCTGCCCGCGCGTTTGCGCCAGGTCCAGGCGCCGCTGGGTCAGCTGGTCCTCGGATACGAGCTGGCGTTCGGCCAGGCTGGCCAGCGCGGCCACATCCTTCTCCAGCAGCTCCTGCTCCTGCTGCGCGGCATCGCGCCTCGCCGAAAGGCCGTTCACCTGCTCGCCGAGCTGCTCCACCCGCCCTTTAAGGATTTCGATTTCGCCGGCATGCTGGGCGCGGCGCTCCTTGAACAGGTCGATCTGGGCCTGCATGATTTCCTCAACCCGCGGATCGTTGCGCAGGGACTCGAACTCGCGCGAAAACGCCACCTCGTCGCGGCCGTAGAGCTCGGCATTGAGGCGGTCGATTTCCGCCAGCGCGCTATAGTAGCGGGCCTCCAGCAGCTCCTGCTCGGCGCGCGGCTTGGTGTCGTCCAGATCCAGCAGCGGATCGCCGGCCGCCACGTTGTCGCCTTCGCGCACATGCAGCGCCCGCACGATGCCGCCTTCCAGGTGCTGCACGGTCTTGTTCTCGCCATCCACTTCCACCAGGCCCTGGGCCACCACGCCCTGCGCCAGCGGCGCCAGCGAGCCCCACAGGATAAAACCGCCCAGCGCCACGCCCACCACCGTGCCGCCAATCCACATAGCGCGGTCCTTCAGAGGATCGACGGTTTCGTTGTCCTCGATTTTCGGCGGCGTTTCGAGGATGCGCCGCAGAAAGGCCATGAGCTTTCCGCGCCAGTTGTCCGGGGCGTTTTGTATCTGGATATTCATTGCTGATAGCGAACCTGTATGGGCTTGTCGGCCGAAGCCGGCTTCTCCGCAGGCTGCGGGCCCTGCGGCCTGGCTGCGCCGAACTGGCCGAGCACCTCGTCGCGCGCGCCGAAGCTGGCGAGCTGGCCTTCGTTCATCACGCCAATGCGGTCCACCCGCCGGAGCAGGCGCATATTGTGGGTAATCAGCACCGTGGTGACCCCGCGCTCGCGCAGCGTGCCCAGCACCTGCGCCAGCGCTTCCTGCCCCTCGGCGTCGAGGTTGGAATCCGGCTCGTCCAGCACCACATAGGCCGGATCGCCGTAGAGCGCCCTGGCCAGTGCCACGCGCTGGCGCTGGCCGGCGGACAGCCCGCGGCCGCCGGCCCCGATGGGCGTGGTGTAATTTTGCGGCAGCCGCATGATCACTTCGTGGCAGCCGGCGCGCTGGGCGGCGCCGATCACGCCCTCGTCGTCCGGCTCCTCCAAGCGGGATATATTCTCGGCCACGGTGCCGTCAAACAATTCCACGGTTTGCGGCAGGTAGCCGAAGTGCTTCAGGCGCAGATGGTCGGGCCAGCCGCTGATCTCCGCGCCGTCGAGCCGCACCGCGCCTTCGGCGGGCGGCCACACGCCCATCATAACGCTGGCCAGCGACGACTTGCCGCTGCCGCTGGGGCCGATCAGCCCGGTAATGCTTCCCGGCTCCAGCGCAAGGCTCACGCCCCGCACCACCGGCGTTTCCGCCCCCGGAGGCACCGCGGTGATATTCTCCACCTCCACTTTGCCCGAAGGACGCGGCAGCTCCGTTGGCGGGCCAGCGTCTTCGGCGCCGAAGTTCTCAAGCAGCGCATTGACCCGCCGCCAGGCCTGCCGGGCGCCCACAAATCCGCGCCAGGCGCCGATGCCCTGCTCGATGGGCGCCAGCGCCCGACCCATGATGATGGAGCCGGCAATCATCATGCCGGGGGTCAGGTCGCCGGCCAGCACCAGGTAGGCGCCGGTGCCCAGCATGCCCACCTGCACCGAAAAGCGGAACGCCTTGGTGGCGGATAGCAGCACACTCAGGCGCCCGGACGCGGCCGAATGGAACGAGGCCGAACGGCGGTGCCGCCCCTGCCATCGGGCCATCAGCCCGTCGAACATTCCCATGGCCTTGAGCGCGTCGGAGTTGCGCATCGAGGATTCGAGCAGCTGGTGCGACTGAAGCCCCTCCATGGCCGCGGCCCGCATGGGCAGGCGGGAGCGAAATTCCGCGAGGATGCCCAGCGTAAGTATGACGAGCGCGCCAAACACCGCCACTGCGCCCATGAGCGGATGGAACATGAAAATGACGGCGGTGAATATGGGCGTCCAGGGAATATCGAAAAACGCGAAGATCGTGGGGCTGCCCATGAACTGGCGGATATTGTCGATATCGCGCACCGGCTGGCTGGTGGCCTGCCCTTGGTTGGCGAGATTGCTGCGGAAAGCGCTGGAGAGCACATCGTTGGCCATGTTGAGCCCCAGCGCCAAGCCAATGCGCTGCATCAGCCGCTGGCGCACCCATTCCAGCAGGCCGAAGCAGGCGAGCAGGAAAACGGCGATAAGGGTGAGCAGCAGCAGGGTTTCGGCGCTGGCGCTGGTGAGCACCCGGTCGTACATTTGCAGCATGTACACCGGCGACACCAGCATCAGCAGGTTGACCAGCGCGCTGAACACGGCGATCGCGATAAAGCCCCCGCGGTACTGGTTGACGGCGCCGCGCAGCGGCGACACGGGGCGCTCCGCAGAGAGCGTTTCCGGCTGCTCGCTCACGCTAGCTCAACTGCGGGAGGCTGCGGGGTTGCGGAGTTGCGGGGAAGCAAGGAAACGGGGCCT
The DNA here is from genome assembly GCA_965213995.1 of Gammaproteobacteria bacterium. Lineage (GTDB taxonomy): Bacteria > Pseudomonadota > Gammaproteobacteria > Steroidobacterales > Foliamicaceae > Foliamicus. The sequence goes on from OZ243929.1 coordinate 995,959, forward strand.
GCCCCGCTCTCCCGCGCCCGGCCCTCTTTCCGCCCGGCTTCTCAGGTGGCGGTGCCGCCGTTCGCCTGGGCCGCGCGCTGCTTCTCCACTTCCTGCTTAAGGCGCTCGTTGACCTCCTGCATCATGCGCAGCGTGCGAAGGAAACCGGGCCAAGGCATGGCCACGCGGGTTTTGGGAATCATCTGGGGCGGCGCGTTCTCGCCCCCCTCCGCTTCCGCATCGGCCTCGAATTCGCCAAATTCCAGCCGCACCACGCCATCGCGCAGCACGGCGGACATCAGCCCGTCAACAAAAATTTTGGTATCGCTCATCCGGCGTTCCTCCCGCTAAAGACTCGAAAAAGGCAGCGCCAAGGTGTCGCGCAAGCCCAACGATAGGATTCTAGCGGAGATATGGGGCTGCAAGCGCCCCATTCAAGCAATCGGAAGAAGGAGGGAACCTGCGGAGCTAATCCAGATTGAGCCGGACGCTGGAGCCAGTGAGAAACTGCGCCCACGACTCCATCAGTTCGCGGCGGTTGCGAAGAGCCCGTTCGCGGGCCTCGTCCAAGTTCACCAGCGGCCAAGCGCCCAGCCCGATATTGGCCGGCTTGCCTGCCAAAAGCACCCGCTGCGACCATGATTTGGAGAATCCGTAGCCGCATTTGGACTTTACGAGAAGGCTGAGGCCAAAGCCGCCCCTGCCGTCGCCGTAGCGGCCGTGCTCGCTCACTTTGCGCACAAACGATTCGGAAAGTCTCTGCGGTCGCTTCATCGGGCATCACTTCAGGTATTACAAGAGCTATCGCATTTTGTGCGTATAAACGGCGCAAACAAACGCCTGAAACGCTTTATTGAGTATGATTCCGGCTGTTATAAAAAACTTGTCCAAAAAGAAAACACGGTCACTCTTTCCGCGTTTGGCTGCGCGGATGCCCCTGCGCTATAAACGGTGGCCGGAAGGAGCGGCTAGCCAAGCCGCTCTAGGGAATTCACAAGGAGTGCGAAAATGGCGCAGTTGCTATCCGATGCGATTTCGGCGACCCGCTGCCTTAAGCCGGCGGGCTTCGCTGTGAAACAGATGAAAGACGAGATCAAGCGCTTCGCGACGAAGGACGACCTCCGGGTTTTGGAATCCAAGCTGAATATGAAAATCTATGTGATGGCCGGCACCGTTGTTGCCGCGCTCAAGGCCTTGGAGCATCTCGGAATATAGGCCCCGGAAGACCACTGTGCAGCGCTTAAGCAACGAATGGTGGATTGGCGCGCCGAGCGGGCTAAACCAGCGTAGTCAGCAATTTGAGCGCCGGGGCCGCGCGCAGGCCCTGCGGGGAGATGTAGTCCTTGGCGCCTGCGGCGGAAATCTGCCAGGCCTCGGCATCGGGAAATCTCGACTTGAGGTACTTGAGGCCGCGGTCGAGGGGCGCGTCGGACCACTTGCATTCAACCAGCAGAACGGGCGCGCCCCGGCTCGTCACCACGAAATCCACTTCCCGCCCGTCGCGGTCCCGGAAATACCGCAGCTCGTAGTCCAGCCCCTCGGTGTCCTGCCGGAAATGCACCCATTTGAGCAAATGGCAGGCGACCAGGTTCTCGAAGCGCGGGCCGCGAGAGGGAACCACCGACCAGTCGAAATGATAGTGCTTGCGGTCCTTGCGCAGGGCCCTTAGTTGCGGCGAGCCGAAAGGCGCAAGCCGGAAAATCGCGTACAGGCGCTCAAGCGCTTCCAGCCATGCGCTGGCGGTCTTGTGGCTCACATTGAGATCCTCGCGCAAGGCGTTGATCGAAAGCGTCGATCCAACGCGCTGGGGCAGCGACAGCATCATCAACTGCAACTGCCCCAAATCGCGAATGCCTTCCAGCGTGGCCACCTCTTCCCGCACCAGCCGTGCCGAGTACTCGCGGGACCAGCGCCTGGATTCCGTTTCGCTGGCCGACAGCCAAGGCTCCGGAAAGCCTCCCAGCCTGAGAAGATTCAGCAGCATGGCGGGCTGGTCCAGTCCAAGCTCCGCCGCCGAGAACGGATGCAGGCGCAGCAGATGGTAGCGCCCCTGCAATGAATCGCCGCCGAACCGGTAGAGGTCGAGCCGCCCGCTGCCAGTCACGAGAATGCGCTGGCGCGGAGGGCGGCCGTCGTACAAGCCCTTGAGGTAGTTTCGCCAGCGCCTGTATTTGTGAATCTCGTCGAAGACCCACAACGCGCCCGGAGGCAGTTCGCTATTCAGAATGCGGGCGCGGTGCGCATCAATATCCCAGTTCAGGTAGCCATCCGCTGCCTCGGGCAGACTCAGGGCGAGGGTGGTTTTGCCGACCTGCCGGGGGCCGGCCACGAACACCATTTTGCGGCCTAAGTCGGCAAGAACCTGTTCCATGAGGTAGCGGTTATTGATGGGCATAGGCGGGATTATACGGCTATTTTCTACCTAGATATAAAATAGCCGGCCCTATTTTTGACTTTGGTGAAAAATAGCCGAACCAATGGATCCAAGGCGGGAAATGCCCGGATGCCCGCCCGAACTCCGCGCCAATCCAGCCTCGGCATTTAAGCGCTGTGCAGTGATATTCCGGAGCTTATATTCCGAGATACTCCAAGGCCTTGAGCGCGGCCACGACGGTGCCGGCCATCACATAAATTTTCATATTCAGCTTGGACTCCAAAACCCGGAGGTCGTCCTTGGTTGCGAAGCCCTTAAGATCATCCTTGACGACCATATTCTTGATATCGTCCTTAACGACCATGTTTCTAATGTCATCCTTGGTCGCGAAGCGCTTGAGATCGTCCTTGGTTGCGAAGCCCTTAAGATCATCCTTGACGACCATGTTCTTGAGGTCGTACTGGTTCAGCGTTTCGGTCAAAAAGGCTTTCGTGACCATGTTTTGCGTCACGTGGGCCTTGAGGTCGGCCAAGTCCCGAACCAGCTGCAAAGTGAGGCTGTTGGCTTGGGTGACCGTTTGCACTACCGCCTCCGCCTGTTTGGCGGCGAAGCCCGCCGCCTTGAGGCGATGGGTCGCCGAAATCGCATCGAACAGCAATTGCGCCATTTTCGCACTCCTTGTGAATTCCTTGGAGCGGCTTGGCCAACCGCTCCTTCCAGCAACCGTTATAGCGCAGCGGCACCCGTGGAGTCAAACGGGAAAGCCTCGGCTCTCTTGATTATTCGTAGCGCGTCCAGAAACGCTGTGCGGGTTCAGACACATGTGGGACTGGAACCGGGCGTGACGGAGGGGTTGTTTCCGCCCTGACGGGGCGGGCACGAAACGCCTCTTTCCCGAAGGGAGCGTAGCGACCGGAGGGGAAGAGGCGCGCCCCGGCGCGCGCCGGGGCGCGGGTTCGGCTAGCCTTGTGTTTTCACACTGGCACAAAGGAGCCGAACCATGCAGATCAAATCCCTTGGGATCAAGCGCCTGCGCCTTGACGATACCACGCCCGCCGACGCCTTCGAGCGCCTGCGCAGGATCGGGACCTATCTGGAACTGCGCGCCGAGGGCTGTGGCGAAGCCGCCGCGCTGCGCGCCGTCGGCTGGTCGCGCTCGACGTATTACCGCTGGCGGGCGCGCCACCGGGCTCTCGGCGTGAAGGGCCTGGCGGCCCGGAGCCGCCGCCCCCGGCGGACCAGCCCCGCGCGCTGGACGCGGGCCCAGGAACAGGCCGTGTGGAAGATGAGGAAGAAATACCTGCGACGGTCATGCCGCCGCTGGGCAAGCGGCGCCTGCGGGTGATGCTGGCCCGCGAGGGCGCGGCGCTGTCGGAGTCCGCTATCGGGCGCATCCTCTCCAAGGGCGTCCGCCTCCGCCGGATCAGGCCCTGCGCCTTCCTGCGCGGGCGCGCCAAGGCCAAGCGCAGGCGCGGCTTCGCCAACGGCCACGCCGTGCGCTGGCGCCGGGGCATGAAGGCCCGGCGGCCCGGGGAATGGCTCCAGATCGACCACACGGGCGTCTCGCGCGACGGCGGCGCCCTCAAGGAGTTCAGGGCCGTCTGCCCGGTCGGCAAGCAACTCGTGGCAAGGGTCTATTCCCGCGCCACCGCCAACAACGCCCGCCGCTTCCTCCAGGCGGTGATCGAGGACCTGCCCTATCCGCCGCGCTCGATCCAGGTGGACGGCGGCAGCGAGTTCCGCGCCGGGTTCGAGGACGCCTGCCAGGCGCTCGGCCTCCCCCTGGCCGTCCTGCCGCCCAAATGCCCCCAGCTCAACGGCGTCGTCGAGCGCGCCAACGACAGCGCCAGAACCGAGTTCCGGAGCCTCTACCAAGGCGAAATGACCGTCAAGGACGCCGCGCCCGCACTGGCCGAATACCAGCGCTTCCACAACCATGTCCGACCGCACTATGCGCTGGACTTGATGACACCGATGGAATACCTTCGACAGCAAAGGACAGCCGAACACGAAAAGTCCCACATGTGTCTGAACCCGCACATTGACTGTGCGGATGACCGTACGCTATAAAGGTGGTCGGAAGGAGCGGCGCGCCCTGTTGCTCCAAGGAATTCACAAGGAGTGCGAAAATGGCGCAGTTGTTATTCGATGCGATCTCGGCGAGCCGTCGCCTTAAGGCAGCGGGCTTCGCCGCGAAGCAGGCGGAGGCGGTAGTGCAGACGGTTACCCAAGCCAACAGCCTGACTCTGCAATTGGTTCAGGACTTGGCCGACCTCAAGGCCCACGTGACGCAAAACATGGTCACGAAAGCCTTTCTGACCGAAACGCTGAACCAGTACGACCTAAAAAACATGGTCGTTAAGGACGACATCAAGAACTTCGCGACGAAGGACGACATCAAAAACATGGTCGTGAAGGACGATATCAAGGGCTTCGCGACCAAGGACGACCTGCGAGTGTTGGAGTCCAAGCTGAACATGAAAATTTATGTGATGGCCGGCACCGTCGTTGCCGCGCTCAAGGCCTTGGAGTATCTCGGAATATAAGCCCCGCTACAAAGTTCGCCCAAGGAGGAAGGCGATAGCGCAGCCCTGATCCAAGCTTGGATGAATGCGCAGCTCCGTCGCCAGCTACCAGGACGGGCACCGGGCGGTGCCGAATGGCTCCCGAAAGGGGACATCTGCACTTTGCGTTGACGGCGCATCAACCGCGGATGTCAGCCGCCTTGTGGAGGGCCATCCCATCCAAGGCGCTTGAACAGGTCGTTCATGTCGGCTTCAAGGCGCGGGAGAGCTTGCCTGTGCTGGAAGTTCGACGGATCTTGAAACTGCGTTTCAACGTAGTCGAAAAACGAAGGCAGGCCGAGCGACCATTCTTTTTCAGCGTAGCCTATGACAGGCCAAAGCAACCCAAGGTGCTTCATATGCGACTGCGCCTCTTCAAAAGAAGGGACGGCTTCCTCCTGATACGGCGCCTGCGACAATCCCGAACGGATCGCGTGTTTGATCAATGCGGATTTCACTTCCGCTCCAGCCGCCTCCGCCCACCGCCAGAGGCACCCAAGCTGCCGTGCGCAGCCTGCGAGGTTTCGCCCTTCGAGATCGACCCATGTCGTGCTGTAGCGGTCTTGGATATCTTTCTCGAACAACTGGTCAATCTCGCCGCCGGCTGCGAAATCAGCCACATCCTGATGTGCGCTCGCTTCTGCGAGTGCGGCTTGTCCAAGGGACTGTAGAAAGTACGGGCTGCCCTTGCACCGCGGAAGCATCGCTTCCAAATCACCACGGTATTTGATGGCGACGCCTGCCGCTGCGAGTGTTTCGGTGATCGCATGGCAGCACACATCGACCGACAAATCGTTGGGGAGCGGCGCGAAGCGTTCTTCTTGCGCCCGGTCGTGGAACCATGTGGCTTTGCAGTCATTGTGGCGGAGCACGTCAAGCGTGTCAGGCGTGCCCGCGAGCACAAAGCCGATGGGATGCCTCTCCGCAAGCAGCTGCACCGCGTTCATCATTTCTCCAAGAATCGAAGGCTCCGCGCCATGTGCTTCGTCAACAAGGAGCAGCACGGGTTTTTGCTGGCGCAACAGAACCGACTCTAGCCCGGCTTCAACACTTTGCGCCCGATCTATTTTTTGCGTTGAACTTGTCTGTGACTCAACGCTAGCTCCACCTTCAACGACCAGCGCCTTCGCAGCCCCTTCGACATGCGTCTTTTCAGACGTTGTCTCTTCTTTGTGGGGTGCCATATATCTAGCAATGCGACTTGTGAATTGGCCGGCTGATTTCAATCCTGTATTGCCGTTCGTGCGAATGGCCAGGAACGCATCGCTCCGCTGGCCGATTTGTTCGAGCGTCGCAATCATGGCGGTCTTGCCGGTGCCTCGCGGTCCGTGCAGCACGACACCGGTAATTGGACGGGGTGGGGAGGGTCTGATTACTTGTTTGACGAGCGCTGAAAGCTGCTTGAGTTGCTGTTCACGACCAACAAGCAACGCTGGCGCATCGCCGGAGCCGGCGGGGAAAACCCAATCGAACTCACCCGCAAGATAGTGATCGCGTATTTGCTTGCGCTGATCTTTCGTGAGCGTGTCAGTGGCGATGCTCGCGAAGATATCCTCTCGAGGCTGTTTGGGCTGTTGGATCTGTCGGAAGAGGCCCATGTGCTCGCCGATGAAACTGTGACAAGTCGGGATTATAAAGAGGTTGACACTGTGTTTTGAAAGCGATGCGCCCCTTGGCAATATGCCGGATATTCCCGGCGGGGCGCGCCCTGCCCCTTTACAAGCCCGCGCCGGACCATCCGCCCAAAGTAGCCGCGCCGGCGGATGTGCCGGATGCCAAGCCGCTAGGTGGCATTGTGGGGGGCGAAGCAGAAAAAAGCGAGGCAGAAAAAAGCGAGGCGGGCTTGAAAGCCCGCCCCGCCGTGGTTGGAGAGGGGCGCGGGGCGCCCCGTTCCGGTTTGGTTAGGCGATGTCGATGTGGTCGTCGATCATGAGGGTGAAGTCCTCTAGCAGGTCGCCTTCCGCAACCAGAATGCCGTCGTCGAGGGGATTGGCCAGCGACATTCCCGTGCCCGGAGGATTCCAGCCGCCGTCCACATCGTCGTCGGCAGCGTCGTCAACCCCATCGTCTGTGTCGCCCGACTCGTCGTCGTCCAAGCCCGGCACTTCCCCGGAAGGGATGGTGGTCGGGGGGGGCTTGAGGGGCGGATTATCGCTCGGATCATCGGTGACGGTGATGGTGATTTTGACATCAGGGCTCTCCAGGCTATATCTCAGGCTAGTGCCCTCAACAATCTCCCAATCGTCATAAGCCTTGAGGCGGAGCGTGATGGTTTTCTCCGTCTCATAATCAAGCGCGGATCCTTCCGTCAGCACCAATCGCACACGGCTGCCGTCCGTGCCTCCTTCGATCGGGAGGGCTTGGAAACGGCTGGAAACATCGTCGCTGTCCCCTTCGTACACCAGCACGATGTGCTGACCGTACTCATGGGTGGGATCGTTCTCGTCCTGCACATCCAGCCAAGCGATGGTCCGATTCTCATCAGCCGCCTTCGTCTCTTGGACGGTGATGGTTTTTGCGGTGCGGCTTGTCGCCAAAACGCTCCCGATAGGCGGAGTGGTCGTCAACACATCAATGTCAGTGGGCGCGACGTTCAAGCGGAGGTTAACCGTGGTGGTGGCCGTGGCCCCGCTGGGGTCGGTGGCCGTGACCGTGGCGGAAATGATGTTCCCTTGGCCGTCCGTGGAGTTGCCGTCGTGCCCCTGTTGATCTTCGGTAACGAACCTGTACTGGCCTGTGGAAGGATCGAAAAACAGCGCGCCTTGGCCTCCGAGATCAGCGTATGAGCCGAACCAGACCCCGTTGGAGATTATTGGATTTGCATTCGCCCCGGGTCCCGCCGTCACCGAGTAGGTGAGCATGTCACCGTCTAGATCCTCGAACAGCTCATCCAGCGGCTGCGTGCCCTCAATCGTGGTCACCACCGTGCCTCCCTTGGCCGAGTCAACCTGTTCTTGATTAATGCTGGCCTCGATTGCAAGGCCTGACGGGTACACAGCGTTCGGCGCGGTGTTGGCGATGGCGGGAATGGCGCCGGTGCCGCCGCCGGGATACAACGCCTCGATTTGCGAAACGCCATCTTTATGCTTATACGTCACCAAGGCGCGCAGGTTGCCGCCCGCGTACTCCGAGGCGACGACCAGCGTTTTGCCGGTGGCGCCGACGATGTCCACCCAGTAAGTGTTATCGCCAGTGCCCATTCGCTGCTGCCACTGCACGTCGACGCTCGGGGGGGGATCATCATCCTCGTCCAAGACGATGTTAACGCGCAGCGTGCCGCCCGACACCGCCTGTCCCGACAGCGTCGGCTCGGTTGCTTGCTCTATCGCCGTGAGATCAAATTGAACCGGTTTGCTGACATGCCTCTCCCGGCCGCCCTCATTGTCGGTGTAGGTCACCACCAAGCGGTAGTAACCGCCGGCCCCGAGAGTCTCCTCCAGTGCCGTAGTGCCGTCGTTGTCTTGGGCCTCCACCCATCCACTCACGCCGTTGCGTGAGTGCTGCCATTCGTACACCGGAGCGCCAGGCTGGCCGGTTGCCGGAACGCCGTCCTGGTCTTGGATGAAAACCTCGGCCTCAATCTCTCTGTCAAAGCCCGAGTAGTCGGTGAGGAAGTTGAAGTGGACCTTGCCCGGGTCCCTCGTATTGGCTACCACATCCGTCGTGGCCACGGTGGACGTGCCCGATTCCCCCTGCGCGGAGTCTAGGAGTTGGCCGCTAGGCAGAAGCTCGCTGTACGTCACGCGCACCATGATCTTGCTGCCCACGTCCGCCTGCGTGAGGGTGTAGGTGTTCCTTCCGCCCACATAGACATTCGTCGAGGCCCCATCCGTGCCATCAGCGTTCACGGCCACGCGGGTCCAGATGTACTGCAGATGGTGGGCCGCTTTGCCGGAGCCTTCCTGCAAATCCGGATCCTTGGTTTGATCGAAATTGGCGGTGAGAACTTCCCCCTCGCGGGCAGCGCCGCTGATCGTCACGGCTTTCTCCGTCGCCGGGATGCTCCGATTCAGATCGGTAATGGGAACCTTGATTTTTTCCATGCCCGTGCGGCCACCCCCATCCCTGGCGGTGAGCGTGAACTCGCCGTCCGGGTCGCCATCCCTGCCGTTCATCTTCGTGCGGTCGATCTCTATCACCACAACATAATCGTCGTCGTCGGAGGGGGCCGGGCCGGCATCGCCTGCAATTACGGCTGTGGCTCCGGTTCCGATGGTGCCCCAAACGATGTCGTCCGCAGTGCCGGAGTCGCCGTCCGGGCCGTCCTGGAGGTCCTCCCAAGGCTGCGGCGCGTGAAGCACCTTGATCCAAGCCTCCTCGGTGCCGGTGACGCCATACACGAGGTCGTCGTCGTCTTGGCGGCCGTCCGTGTCCTCCCAGAAATCGTGGAGCTTGATCCAGAGGTATTTTTTTGTAGTTTCGGCTTCTTGCACGCCGGTGACAGGGCTGTTGCCCGGGCCAGAGTAGTTCGGATCCTTGGAGGGCGCCTCGTTGGCATCCTCGATATCAACGCTTATATCCAAGGTGTCCGTGGCCCCGACCCCGTCCCGCACCGACACGGTGATCTGGATGTCCTCCACTTTTTCGTGGTCGAGGAGGCCCTTGGCCTTATCCGTGGTGACGATGCGGTAGGCGCCGGTGCTTCCGGCAGGCTCAATCTTGAACGCGGTGCCGTAGCCCGCCAAGCCGTTGTTGTTGTCGCCATTACGATCGTCGTCGTTCACGACATTCGTGATGCGCGGCATGAGCGGGGCGAAAGGATGGCCCGTGAGGCCGCTGTCGTCGTCGCGCACCGTGAAGGTGGCCACTAAGACGCCGGCGGCGGGGCTCTCCGTGACATCGTTGACCGTGCCCCTCGAAAGCGAAGGCGCGTCGTTGCCCGAGTTATCGCTATCGCTGAACGCCACCACGAGCTTGAAGCTGAACATGTCGGACAAGCCGCCGCCGTCGGTGGCCTTGACGGTGACATCGTATGTGCCAGCGTTAGGCGCCAGCATCTTGGCCTTGTTCCGGATCACGCCGGCCTCGGTGATCTCAAGCCAGGCGGGGGAATTGACCAGCTCGTACTTGAGTTCGCCGTTCTTGTCGCTGTCCTCGTCGGTGAACGCGGGGTAGTCATCGTTGTCCGCTGTTTCGAGCTGGAATGTCAGCCACTGGCCTGCGGTGATATCGTCCGTGTCCAGATCGTCGTCCACCGTGACCCACCAGTTGCCAGGGTTCGCAATGGCTTCGGGCGCATCGTTCAGATCCTTGATCTTCACGGTCACCACCTGATCCATTTCGTCGGGGAGAGTGCTGCCACCAGGGCCCTTTTTGTCTTTAAGCGCAGAATCCCACACTTTCTCTCCGAGGCCGCCATTATCAGGACGATAGGGCTTGGCGGTGAGCGTAAGCTCAATTTTGCCGTTTTCTTTCTCGTGGTTGAGCGCGTTGCCTGCCTTCAGCACCAGCCACAGGCCGCCGTCGGCATCCTCCTTGATTCCGAAGCGCTCGTCGTCCACCTTCACTTGCTCGTCGTCCACCGTCTCTAGGCGCTGCACCGTCACTTGGTGCTGGCCGTGCGGATGTTCGGGGCTGTCGAGGTCGTCCACCGTGATGCGACCGAACACCACCTCGTTGTCGTCGTTCTCGTCCACTTCCACTTCGTACTCGAGGTTCAGCGCCTCGTTGCCTTGGTCGTCCTTCAAGTTATAGAGGTTGATGGCGGTGATCTCGTCGTCGCGATCGTCCACCACCAGCTCGAACGTGGCTTCGGCCTTCAAGCCCGCGGGGTCCGTGGCGATAATCGTGACATCGTAGATGCCGGGCAGGTGCTCAACCTGGAGGCTAACATCGCCGCCGTTTTTACCGCTGAACGTGCCGGTCAACTTGCCGTCTTTCTCCGTCACGGCAATCTCGACGTCTCCATCCTCAAACGGCTTGTCGCCGTCCTCGTTGATGAGGCGGGGGTCCATCTTCACGCTGTACGTCAGCTCGCCGCCTTCCGGGTCCGTGAACACGCCGGTGAGATCCACGTTGCTAAAGTCGATGGCGCCGTAAAATTTGTGCACTGTATCTACGGACCGCCGGGGCAGCATGACGGGGTCTCCCTCGCTGTCCCGCATGACTTCGGGCGCCTCGTTGACATCGGTCACGGTGATGGTGACATCGGCGGTGCCTTCGGCGCCGTCGTCGTCGGTGACGGTTAGGGTCAGATCGACGGTGGCGGCCTCCTCGAAGTCGAGCGACATGCCGGACTTGAGGGTGAGCCATATGGCGTCCATGTGGTCGATGACCTGGAACTTGTCGGCCTGCTCGCCGCTTACTTTCACGTCCTCGTGGTCGAGGACCCCGCCGTCGGGGTCCGACAGCGTGATGAGGCCGAGCACGGCGCCCGCCGCGCCGGGCACGGCGTCGAGGCTGTTCTCCTCCACGGTGAATTTGGCGGTGATGCCGGCCGCAGTGGAGGCCGCGTCGCCGCCGCCCGCCACTTTGATGGTCGGCGCCTCGTTGGCATCCTTAACCGTGATGGTGGCCTTGCCGACCTCGGCCGTGCCAACGGGCTCACCGCTGCCGTCCAAGAGCGCGGCGGTGACGATTACGTCAATCGTTCCTTCGGACTCGTGGTCGAGCTTCTCGCCAGCCTTCAGCTTGAGCCATTTTTCGCCGTAGGCGTCGAGGACCTCGAAGCGGGAGTCGCTTACCGTGATGCTGTACTTGCCGCCCGCGTCCGGATCGGGATCGGACAGCGCGATGTGCGCGACCACGCCGCCCGGCACCGAACCGTCGGAATTCTCGGCAATGGTGAGGTCGGGGTTCACGCCGGCGGCCATCGCGTCGGGCACGGTCATCGCAGCCACCGATACCTTGACGTCGGTGACGGTGATGGTGACATCGGCGGTGTCGGACGCGGCGGGATCGCCGTCGTCGGTGACGGTAAGGATCAGAGCGATGGTGGCATCCCCGTCGGTATTCTCCGCCTCGAAGTCGAGCCACGTGCCCGCCTTGAGGGTGAGCCATTTGGCGCCGACGTGGTCGATGACCTGGAACCGGTCGTCATCAACGGTGACGGTGTGCGTCTGGCCCGCGTCGGGGTCCGACAGCGTGATCAGGCCGAGCACGGCGCCCGCCGCGCCGGACACGGCGTCGCCGCTGTTCTCCGCCACGGTGAAGGAGGCGGTGATGCCGCCCGCGGTGGAGTCCGCGTCGTCGCCGCCGGCCACTTCGATGGTCGGCGCCTCGTTGACGTCGGTCACGGTGATGGTGACATCGGCGGTGGCGGACTCGGCGGGGTCGCCGCTGTCGGTGACGGTGAGGGTCAGATCGATGGTGGCATCCCCGTCGGCATTCTCCGCCTCGAAGTCGAGCGACGTGTCCGCCTTGAGGGTGAGCCATTTGGCGCCGACGTGGTCGATGACCTGGAACCGGTCGTCATCGACGGTGACGGTGTGCGTCTGGCCCGCGTCGGGGTCCGACAGCGTGATCAGGCCGAGCACGGCGCCCGCCGCGCCGGACACGGCGTCGGGGCTGTTCTCCGCCACGGTGAAGTTGGCGGTGATGCCGCCCGCGGTGGAGTCCGCGTCGCCGCCGCCGGCCACTTCGATGGTCGGCGCCTCGTTGACATCGGTGACGGTGATGGTGACGGTGTGGGTGGCGGAGGCACCGGCGCCGCTGGCGGTGATTTCGACCACCACCTCGTCGGCGGCCTCGAAGTCGAGGCTGACGCCGTCCTTGAGCTTGAGGTTGCCGCCGACGACCTCGAAGTTGTCGTTATCGACCGAGGTGCTGGTGGCGTTGGCGGTGGTGACCGCAACGATCGTCGCGCCGGCGGCGTTCTCGGCCACCGTGGCGGTGGCGTCAGCCGTGATCGTGGCCGCAGGGGGAGGAGGCGGCGGAGGCGGCGGAGGCGGCGGAGGAGTCGGTCGTTGCGACCCGCCGCCCCCGCAGGCATCTAGCGCGAGCGCCAGCACTGGAATCATGAGAAGGTCGCTGCGCGACGGATTCTCACGGCGCCGGCGAATCGCATTTTCCAAGCGAGCCTGCAAAAGCTGAGTTACGGTTCCTGTTTTAGACATGAGCCTGCCTCCTTACCGAGCAAGTTCAATTGATGGTTGATTGGATTGAATGGCCAAAGCCCTTCCGGGCTGATCGGCGCAATAGTATAACTCCCAAGCCTGTCAAGCAAGCTATCGAGCGCATTATAGAGCAAACATACGAACACGGACCATAAGAGAGAAATAGATCTGCCCTCAATGGACTACGGAAAGCCCTTTTTCTGGCTTGCCGCGTCATCCGGCTAACCTGCCTTCCGACCGAGTCAATATGATGCTCCCCCTTGATCCCGAGCAATGCCGAATGATCGGATTTGCCGGGATCTCTGTTTTGTCGTTGGCGATTCTACAAGAAAAATACAAAGCAAGCATCGTGCAAGGCACCGTTCGGCGAATCCCCGAAAACTTGAGAAGCATTACGGCAAGTAATGCAGCAGTCCTGCACGGCTCCGCATGACCATAGGCGGCTAACTAGCTTATAGTGGCACAATTGTTATACATCTATGGATGCTGGCATGCACACCAAGCTCACGCTGCGGCTCGATAGCCATCTTATCTCGGGCGCCGAGGAATATGCCAAGGCGGCGGGCAAATCCCTGTCGCAAATCGTTTCGGAGCATTTCGCGGCGCTGGCATCGCCTGCGCCAAAACCTTTTGCGGCAACACCGACTGTGTCCTCACTCAAGGGCATTCTCAAGGAAAGCGGCGGCGGCAAGCGCATGCGGCCTGCATTGTGACCCGCGGTGAGAGCGACTTCGCCAAGTCGCCGGTTCCCGCGCATTCGCCCCAGGCGCTGATCGGATTGCTTGACCAGCTTCCCCCGGAATAGACAGGCGCGCTGCGTTGGATTCTCTCGATCGGGGTTAGGCGGCGCGGAAGCGCAGCACGTCGCCGTCGCGGACCGGGTAGTCGCGGCCCTTGAGTTCGGGGGCGGCTTTCGGCTCGGCGGTGAAGGCTTGCCACGGCGTGACTTCGGCGCGCGCGAAGCGCTGCTGGAAATCGGTATGGACGCGGCCTGCGGCGTGGTGGGCGGTGGCGCCGTTCGGGATCAGCCAAGCGCGGGCCTCCGACGGGCCGGCGGTGAAGAAGCAGTTGAGCTTGAGCAGCTTTCGCAGCGCCTGCATAAAGCGCTGGGGGGTTTCGCCCGGAAGGCCCAGCCCCTCGCGCAAGGCTTCCTGTTCGCTGGCGGGCATGGCGGCGAGTTCGGATTCGAGCTGGGCGGCCACGCGCACGGCGGGCGCGTGGCGCTGTGCGGCATAGGCTTGGGCGCGGTCGGCGGGGCCGCCTGAATCGAGGTGGTCTTCGTGGACGTTGAGCGCGTAGAGCGTGGGCATGGCGGTGAGCAGCGGCAGCGAGGACGCGCCGCCCTCGCCTTGCGCTGGTTGCGGCGGAAGGCCCGGGTCCCGGCGCTGCTCAAGGGGCTGGCCGGCGGCGAGGCGGGCGTGCAGGGCTTCGAGGGCGGCGGCGCGCTGCCTTAACTCCGGATGGCCGGACTTGGCGCTGCGGCGGGCGGAATCCAAGGCGCGCTCCACGCTGGCGAGATCGGCCAGCATCAGCTCGGTGTTGACAATCTCGGCGTCATCGGTCGGATTGACGGCGCCGGACACATGCGCGATGCGCCCGGACTCGAAGCAGCGCAGCACATGCACGGCGGCATCGGCCTCGCGCACCTGCGCCAGAAAGCGGTTGCCCAGCCCCTCGCCGCGCGCCGCGCCCTTCACCAGCCCGGCCACATCGACCAGTTCCAGCGTGGCATACACCTTGCGCCGCATGCCGGAAGCCGCCGCCACCGCATCCAAGCGCGGATCAGGAATCGGCACCCGGGCGATATTCGGCTCGATGGTGCAGAAAGGCCGGTTCTCGACCGCCGCCTCGGCAGCGGCCAGCGCATTGAACAGCGTCGATTTGCCCACGTTGGGCAACCCGAGAATCGCCGCTTTCATGGAATAACCGGATTGAGCACGATGAAAAACATGGCCGCAGGCGCTATTCGGCTTTCTGTTTCCAAAGGCGCACCGTAAATCGGTGCTCTTCCTCAATCAGCTCCGGCTCGGTGCCGTTGTGTCGCCGCATTCCAGGAATCATCTTGTTGCGAACCCCCATGCCGCGCGCATCCACATGCCCGTAGTCGCGCATCACGTTGACCAGCGTTTGGTTTCGCGCGTAACGCATTCCCGATCTCATTCCGTCCGGAGTCACCGTGTTCGGCAGCTTGCCGGGGTTCTGAATTTCCATGCGGTCCGAGTAGATGGCGAGCGTGATGTCGGCTCCCGCAATGCTGTAATCGCGGTGGACCAGCGCATTAACGATGGCCTCCCTGACGACGTTTTCCGGGTACTCCCAGCTGTCGATTCTGCTAAATCCTTCAAGCCGGGCAGCTGGCATAGTATTACGGTGAATAAAATCCCTCGCCTGATCTACCAAGCCTGACTCGATCATGGAGCCGTCTTCGGCCATAAGCGGCACCATTGGGCCTTGTAAATTCTGGTCAGCGCGAGCGGCGTAATCTGGATCAGGACCCGGAAAGCACATCGCACGAATGCCTGACTGCGGCACATACCGATTAGGCTTACTTCCAAAAAGAAGCAATCCATCAATAGTTGCGACATCTTGCCCTGCAGACACAGTCATTAATTCAAGGTTCCGCAACAGTGTTTCCCAGCTATGCAAATCATCTCCCTCTGGCGCTTTTCCGCCGAGAACGTAGATGAAGTACGCTCGAAGACGACGAAGGTCGAAAGCTTCCAAGCCGGCGCCCGGAACCGGCTTTAAGCCATAACGTAAGCGACCGGAGGCCTGATATAGCCTTTCGAGCTCCTCACGGCTTGCTTCCCGAGAAGTGTTGCCCACACGGACGTAATAGATCTTGCGACTGTTATGGATGCGCGCATAGGGCTTGTCTGGCCCACGAGCTACATGTACGGCGAGAACATCACGTCCGTTCTCTGCTTCTCTTGCCCAGGAAAGCAGTGGAATGATTGGCGGTTCAATCTTTACCCGACAAAGCTCAGTGACCCACTCCTCAAGGCGGTCGCGTGTCGTCCCAATGATAGTTCCGTCGTCCTCAACGCCAAGCAGAACTGTTCCACCCTCCAGATTGAGAAACGACACAAGCGTCTTCGCCAATTGGTAGTTTTCTATGTCGTCACGCTTGAAATCCGCAGAGGAATCTTCGCCGCTGCGGATCAATTCCATTAATTCAGTCCTATTCATCGCACGGCCTCAGAATCCGTATTTCATGCGTCTCTTCTCGAATGCATCCTTGCCACCTTCAAGCAGATCCTCAACCAATTCCCTTACTGGTCTAGCATCAATCGCACCCATGTGTGCAGGAGCGATTCGCGCTCTTCCTCCTTCCGCTTCTCCGGTCGGGGTAAGCCCGAGAATCAACTCGGCATCGCCGAGCACGGGAATATTAGCGTTGTGCGTGGAAAAAATGAATTGCCGCTGCTGCTTTTCTTCGCGCATTCTAGGAACCACGCCTTCAGTAATAAATCGGTTATCAAGATCATCCTCCGGTTGATCCACGATCAGCGGAGCATCGGACTCCAAGAGTAGCAGCAACAGGACGGCGGTTGCTTTCTGGCCCGTTGAGAGATCCTCTAGCGCTTGCCATGAAGGCGGTTGGCCAACAGGAGCTGCATTAAGGCGGATTGCGGTTGTGGGCAGCAATTCCAGCTCTTCGATGCACATCAATGTTCGTAAAGACATATCAGCGAGGCGATTGGCCTGAGCCGGAGGTATCTGGTACTTCACGTTGACCGCATTGGCTCCTTTTCTACAGTAACCAATAAACTCTGGCAAGGAGAATTCCTCCAAATTTGCGAGTGTTTCAATTGCCTCTGATAGACGGCCTCCAATCTCATCACGCAGGAGTTGAAACAGAGGTTCCCGGTTCCCCGAAGCGGCGACCTCTACTTGGACACGATCACGAAGTTTCTTGGTTACTTTTCTTGCAGCCCGGTCCAATTGCCGAAACTCCTCGGCTTTGATGTCTTCCCATTCGGCAAGCAGTGTGCGGCGGCGCTCCAAGTGTTCCTTTTCCAGCCGCTCCAATAGGGATCGTCGCTCTTTTAGCGGTCGCAAGCCTTCAATTTCCTCCCGCAAGCGTATGAACTCAGCGCCGTCCACTGCGGACTTCTGGAGGTCCCGGAGAATTTTCTCGTATGCGGCACTGACTTGGCGCTTCCGATCATTCCACCTAACACGGATCTTGCCAATCTCCTCGTCGGCCCGTTCCATCGCTTTCTTATACTGACGCACCAACCCTTCAATGTCGTGACTGAGCCGTTCAATAATGTCGTTCGCGACCGCTAGTATCTCCTTACCCGGCAGGTGCTCGAGAGCTTTTGGCAACAAAAACGTTCGGTCGATCGGAACCTCTTGACGAAGGCTCTCCAAGCACTCGCGCAACCCCGCCAGACGCTCGGGAATTGAATCAAGCACGCGTTGTTCGCGAACCAGCAGGCTCTGCTCGCTCAGGCGCTCTTCCAGTCCGGCTTCCCGAAACCGTTCAAGCGTTTCCTCTAGGCCAGGCAGCGTTTCCAGACGCTCGGTTATGCTTGCGAGTTCGCCATGCACATCCAGAATAATCATCCTCGTTTTCTTCAGGTCCCTGAGTATCTCCGCTTTGCGCCTTTTCATTGAGGAGTCACGCTTGACGAAACGGTCAAGGAGGCGCGTACGCTTTTCCTGACTACCGCTAAGCTCGGAAATCTCATGCTGACCATACACCTCGACACGGGGAAGAATTATGTCGGGCTGCAGGTTAGAAACTCGACCACGTTCGTCGCGAATAACAGGCGGATTTGGAACGGTACGTTCAATGACATACTCTGACGCGGCCGGACGATAACAGCGTACGCGCAAAGAGATCTTTGTTCCGCTTCGTAGCACTTTCCGCACAATTCCTTGATGTGCTTTGCGTGCCTCCTCCCCAACAGGCTCCAGACCCAAGACATAACGCACACTCTCGATAAAAGTTGACTTGCCGGCCCCACGGCCACCAACAAGGACGTTCAGATTCGGATTTAGCGGCACAGAGATGCCGTCAAGGAATCCACCCTCCCAAGCCAAACTAAGTAGTTCAGCATGCTCATCCGCCTCAATTTCTCCTTCTTTCGGATTCAAGCGAATCCGTGAACCCGGATCCAGGAACGCTTGCCTCAAACCTTCAATACCCACCTCGGACATTTTGATCCAGCAGGTGGAAGCGTGATTATTCAAGTCTTCGGCTGTAACGATGTCCTTGGCATTAACTACGGCTACCGCCAACTTCTCACTCGCTGCTTGCGTTCGCTGATAGTCTGGATTCTTGTCTTGGACTATCTGCCGAACATCCTGCGGCAAATCCTTAACAGTTCCTGGAATCTGAATGGCAAGAAGGTCTTGATTGCGCCATGCTTTGACTCGCGGCTGTCCGCTTAGAACCTTGAACAATCCCTTGTCGTTCATTACATGGGCAGCAATAGAAATCCCCCCTTGCGCTCGAACGCCGGTCAGTATTTCACCCAAAGGTTTGTTTGATAGCTGCGCCGAGGGTTTTGTCTCAAGAATTCCGAATTCACCGAGAAATCGTTTCAAGCGTTCTTGCTCTACACTTGGTGGATAAATGCACAGGACATGAATACCTTCGGAAGATGAAAGCTCAAACCCTGGGAATATGGTTATGCTGCGGCCTTCTGCGGCATGGCGAAAAGCCGGAACACCTTCCACATCATTGTGATCCGTAACGGCAAGCACGGACACGCCGATTTCGGCAGCTCTTGCGACGATGGCATTAGCGTGGGATAGCGCATTCCCCTTGATGTCCTGACCTCGAAATGTACCGCTGTAATGGTGCGGATTGATTTGCAAAGCGCAACGATGGAATACGGCACCGCGTGTCAAATCAGGCAATCTGTCGTCAAGTTTGGCTTTGGTCATTGGCCCGCTTTCAATACTGGCAAGCTGCCCTAGCGTACTGCCCCCATGCCGACGCTATCAATAAGAAGGTAGATGGCCTACAGCTTGTCAAAGCTTCGAGACCCCATGTTTTCATCCTCCGTGATAACGCTTGCTGGAATTATATGCGGCGAGGCTTAAGGTGAGGACGGCCCCGGCCCTTGGGACGAAGAGCGCCCCTCCCTCTCTCGTGCGCCAAGTCTTCCGGCCTTCGGATCGGGCGGGATGCTCCCGCCTTCAGGAGGCGGCTCGTTGGGGGTGTGGAGCTGGGTCATGGCGGCTTGCATGCCTTGCGAATAGAGGGTGCGGAAGGCCGCCAGGGCATCCTGCATGGCGGCGGCGATGGCCCGGCTCTCGGCGGCCGCGGGCGGCGACAGCACATACGGCGTGACGCGGTCCTTGTGGCCGGGATGGCCCACGCCGATGCGAAGGCGCTGGAAATCGGGGCCGCAGTGGCGGATGATATCGCGCAGGCCGTTGTGGCCGCCGTGGCCCCCGCCGCGCTTGAGGCGCGCCGTGCCGGGCGGCAGGTCGAGCTCGTCGTGAACCACCAGCGCGGCCGGCGGCGGCAGCTTGAAGTAATCGAGAACGCCGCGCACCACCTGGCCGCTTAAGTTCATCCAAGCCAGCGGCTTAACCAGCATGACCCGCGCGCCTTCGATGTCGATGCGGGCGGCGGCGGCCCGGGCGCGCTTATGGCCGGAGAACGGCGGCGCCGAGTAGCGCTTCGCAAGCAGGTCGAGAAAGTGGAAGCCGGCGTTGTGCCGGTCGCGGGCGTGGTCGGCGCCCGGGTTGCCTAGGCCGAAGACCAGTTCGGGAGGGGCTTCAGTCCTCTCCAGAGGATTCCTCTTCTGCCGCCGCCTCGCCTTCGGCCTCGTCCTCCGCCAGCGCCTCGTCCAGTTCCTCTTCGTCCTCGACCTCGGCGACGCGGCGCAGCTGGATGGACAGCACCGGATGATCGGCGGCGCCGTGAACGCGCTCGTTAACGGCAATTTCCTCAGGCAGGTCGAGGTCCGAAATATGGAGCATGGCATCCAGCTCCGTTTCGGACAGATCCACTTCGATCTGCTCGGGCAGGTGCTTGGGCAGGCACACCACGTGCAGCTCGGTGAGCAGATGGGACACGCTGCCGCCCATCTTCACCCCCGGCGACTGCTCGGCGTTGAGCAGCATGATGGGCACGGCCATGCGGATGGCCTCCTCCTCGCGCACCCGCTGCAAGTCCAGATGCAGCACTTCGTTGCGGGCGGGATGGCGATGCACTTCCTTAACGATGGCCGGCTGCGACTTGTCGCCAATGCGGATATTGAGCACGCGCGAGCGGAAGGTGGGATCCTCCAAGCGGCGGGCCAGCGCCTCGGCGGGAAACGACAGCATGCGGGCCGGACGGTCGGCGCCGTAGAGCACGGCGGGCGCCAGTCCGGCGCGGCGGGCGCGGCGGGCGGCGCGCTTGCCGCCGCTTTCGCGCAGTTCGCCGTGGAGATCGATCATGGAAGCCATGGCGGGCGCCATTGTACTTGAATAAGAGGCGGGCAGCCCTTGTTGCTATGGCGTGGGGGCGGGGGCGAGCGAAGGAGCGGGATTTTGCTTAGCCCTCGCCCTTTGCTTGCCCCCGCCTCGCGGGAGACGCATGAACCCATCCATGGGGCTCGGCTGGGGCGTCCTGCCCCAGACGCTCCCGCGAGGCGGGGGCAAGCAAAGGGCTTTAGCTGGCGCGGATTGGTGCAATATGCGGGCTAGGCGCTTTCGCCTAGGGGGTAGCGTTTGCGCAAAGCCTGCACGGCGCGGGACACGGCATTGACCGGGCGGGTGCGTCCGGCCAGCATGGCGTAAACGCAGGGCACCACATAGAGCGTCAGCACCACCGACACCAGAACGCCGCCCAGCACCACCACGCCCAGCGTACGGCGGGCCGCGGAGCCGGGGCCGTCGCTCGCGATCAGCGGGATGCTGCCGCCCACTGTGCATAGGCTGGTCATCAACACCGGCCGCAGCCGCGTGGCGGCGCCTTCCAGCACCGCCTCGACCACCGTCAGGCCGCGGTCGCGCAGTTGATTGGAGAACTCAACGATCAGAATGCCGTTTTTGGCCGCCAAGCCAATCAGCATGATGCAGCCGGTCAGGCTGAACACGTTAAGCGAACCGCCGGACAGGTTCAGCCCCAGCATGCCGCCCGCCAGCGCTAGCGGCACGGTCAGCAGAATAATGAAGGGATGGATGAAGCTCTCGAACTGCGCCGCCAGAACCAGAAAGCAGATCAGCAGCGCCAGCAGGAAGCTGAAGTAGATCTGGCCGCCGGATTCCACGTACTCGCGCGACTCGCCGTCGTGCTGGACGCTTAAGGATTCGTCCTGCACCTCCTCGGCGATCACCGCGTTCATAAAGTCCAGCGCCTCTCCCAGCGAATAGCCGGGTTCCAAGTTGGCGGACAATGTGATGGAGCGCTGGCGGTTGAAGCGCTGGAGCTGGCGCGGGCCGGAGCTTTCCTCAAGCCGCACCAGGCTGGCCAGGGGCACCAGCTCGCCGGATGCCGAGCGCACGTAGATATTGGTGAGATCCTGCGGCGTGGCGCGGTCCTCCTCGGAGGCCTGGAGCACCACGTTGTATTCCTCGCCGCGGTCGATAAAGGTGGTAACGCGGCGCGAGCCCAGCATGGTTTGCAGCGTTTCGCCCACATCGCGCAGCGACACGCCGAGATCGGTGGCGCGGGCGCGGTCCACGCCCACCTTGATTTGCGGCTTGGTTTCGTAATAGTCCGAAGTCATGCCCAGGATGCGCGGATTCTCGCGCACCCGGTCCAGCACCCGGTCGCGCCATTCGGCAATCTGATCGTATTCGTTGCCGCGCAGCACCACCTGCAGCTCGCGGCCGACACCCATGCTGAGGCTGGGCGGCAAAAATACCATGGCCCGCACGCCGGGCAGATCCGAAAGCGGCCCGCGCATCTGGGCGGCAATTTCCGCCGATGTGAGGCGGCGCTCGTCGTGCGGCTCCAGCGGCATGTACATGAAGGCGGAACTGATGTCGCTGCCGGCGCCCCAGCCGCCCGTGCGGATAATGGCGCGGCGGACCTCGCCTGCTTCCACGTAGCGCACCGCGATATCCTCGATCTTCGAGATCTGATCGTCCATGTAATCGAAGCTGGCGCCTTCCGGCCCCCGCGTCATCACGATGATCATGCCGCGGTCTTCCAGCGGCGCGTATTCCTGGGGAAGCCGGTCGAACAGGTAGTAGCCGCCGGCGCTCACCAGCGCCACCAGCGCCAGCGCCAGCCACGGCGCGCGCAGCGCCCGGGCCATGCCGGAGCGGTAGGCGCCGGCCAAGGCGCGGAAGGCTTGGCCGCGTTTGCGCCCGCGTTCGGATTGGGCAACCTGCTGCTGGGCGCGCATCATGCGCGAGCACAGCATGGGCACCAGGGTGAGCGCCACCAGCGACGAGAAAACCACCGCCGATGCCAGCGCGATGCCGAATTCGCCGAACAGCACGCCGATGCGCCCGGGCGCCAAGGCCACCGGCAGAAACACGGAAACCAGAACCACGGTGGTGGCGATCACAGCGAAGCCGATCTGGCGGCTGCCGTCGATGGCGGCCAGCAGCGGCGGGCTGCCCTTCTCGCGGTGGCGAACGATATTCTCCAAAACCACGATGGCATCGTCCACCACCAGGCCGATGGCCAGCACGGCCGCCAGCAGGGTGAGGGTGTTGATGGTGTAGCCCATCACCGCCATGACGATGGCCGCGGCGATGATGGACACGGGGATGGTGAGCCCCGGAATCAGGGTGGCGCGCCAGGAGTTCAGGAACACGAGCATCACCACCAGAACCACGCCCAAGGCGATAAACAGCGCCCGGATCACTTCGGCCATGGACTGGCCCACGAACTCGGAGAAATCGACGTTCACGTCGAGGTTGATATCGTCGGGCAGCGTGGGCTGAAGCCGCTCCACCTCCTCGGTCACGGCGCGGTTCACGGCCACGATATTGGCTTGGGCCTGCGGCACCACGCCGAGGCTCACGCCGGCCTGCTTGTTGGAGCGGGCGATGGAGCGGGTATTTTCGGGCTCCAGGCGAATTTCGGCCACCTCGTTAAGGCGCACGAAGCGGCCCGAAGCGCCGCGCCCGATCGCCAAGGCGCCGAAATCCTCCGGCGTTTCCAAGCGGGTCACGGCGCGCAGCGTGAATTCGCGATCGACGGACTCGATGCGGCCGGCGGGCAGCTCCACGTTCTCGCGCCGGAGCGCGCTTTCGACATCCTGCACGGTGAGGCCGCGCGCCGCCAGCGCGTCGCGGTCCAGCCAAACGCGCATGGCGGGCCGGCGGCTGCCGCTCACGCGGATGGATGCCACGCCGTCCATGGCGCCAAGGCGGTCCACGAGATTGCGCTCGGCGTAGTCGGTCATCTCCATTACGGAGCGGGTGGCGCTGGACACGTCCACGTACATGGTGGCGTCCCTGGTGTTGTCCTGCTTGGTGATCTGTGGAGGATCGGCTTCTTCGGGCAGGGCGCGCAGCACCCGCGAGACGCGCTCGCGCACATCGTTGGCGGCGCCGTCGATATCGCGGTCGAGGGCAAATTCCATGGTGATGGTGGAGCGCTCGTCCTGGCTGCGCGAGGTCATCTTCACCACGCCTTCAAGGCCGGACACTTCATCTTCGAGCACTTGGGTGATGCGGCGCTCGACCACATCGCCGGACGCGCCGGTGTAGCGCGTATCGATGGAAACCACCGGCGGCTGGATATCGGGATACTCGCGCACCGACAGCGTGCTGCCCGCGAGCAGGCCGAGTATCAGCAGCACCAAGCTGATCACGGCGGCCAGCACCGGCCTGCGCACGGAAATATCGGAAATCAGCATGCTTCAGCCCTTGGACAGCGCTTCGATCCGCCCTCTGCTTGCTCCTCTTCCTCCGGGACCACAAAGAATCAGGGCGCTTCGATTCGCCCTCTGCTTGCTTCCTTCTTCCGGGAGACGCATGGACCATCCATGGGCTTGGTTCCGCCATCCCTGGCTCCACATACTCCCGGAAGAAGGAAGCAAGCAGAGGGCTTGCGGAGTGCCGACCCTTTTAGGGTCCGCGCCTGCCGGAGCCTCTTTGCGCGTTTCCCTCTCGCGGGAGTGTTGGAGCCATGGATGGCGGAACCAAGCCAGGGATGGCGTCTCCCGCGAGAGGGGAACGCGCAAAGAGGCGGACTCGAAGCGCCCAATGCGGGAGCGAAATGAAGGCTAGGTTCTGTGGGGGGCGGGTTCATTGGGGGGAGGAGGCGGCGTTGGCGGACGGGGGGCCGGCGGGGGCGGCGGCCATGCGCACGGGGAGGCCGTCGCGGATGCGCTGAACGCCTTGGGTCACGATTTGCTCGCCGGGTTCGAGGCCGCTCACGATTTCCACTTGGCCCGGACGGCGCGAACCCAGCGACACCTGGCGCTCGCTGGCGCGGCCTTCCTCCACCACAAACACGAACTGCCGTCCCTGCCGCGGCACCAGCGCCGCCTCCGGCGCCAGCACCACATCGCTGCGGCGGCGGGAAATATCCACTTGGAGGAACATTCCGGGCTTGAGCGCCCGGTCCTCGTTAGGCATCAGCGCCACCACCGCCAGCGAGCGGGTCATGGGGTCCACGCGGCTGTCCACGCTCGTGACTTCACCGCTGAAGGCGCGGTCGGGCCAAGCCGCCGCCTGGGCGAGAATCTCCAAGCCCTCCCGCATCGCCGCGAGGTATTCCTCCGGCACCGAAAACTCGAGCTTCATCACGGCAATATCGTCGAGCGTGGTGATGATCGTGCTGGGCTGCACCAAACTCCCCACGCTCACCCTTCTCAAGCCCACTTCGCCGGAAAACGGCGCGCGGATAACGGTGTCCTCCAAGCGCGCCCGGGCGGCATTCACCTGGGCCTCGGCCACTTGGAGCTGCGCCTGGATTTCCTCCAGCTCCGCTTCCGACACCACCTGGCTGGCGGCCAGCGTTTCCAAGCGATCGAAGCGGCTGCGGCGCTCCCGGAGGTTGGCCTCGGCCAGGTCGAGGTCGGCGCGAATCTCGCGGCTGTCGAGCTCCACCAGAACGTCGCCTTCGCCCACGCTCTGGCCTTCCTCGAAATGGATGGCGGACACCACGCTGGAAATGCGCGGCGTGACATCGATCGCCTCGTTGGCGCGGGCCGTGGCCAGCGCCGTGTAATTATCGGTGATATCGCCCAGCAGCACGGATTCGGTCACCACCGGCGGCGGGCCGGCGCCGAAACGCGCCCTTGCGCCCGCCTCGTCGTTGCCGCCGCAGCCCGCCGCCAGCACCGCCAGACAGGCCGGCGCAAGGATGGAAACGAAACGAAACAGGGCCGCCGCGGTTGGGGTCGGGATAAACATCACATCAATGACTATTCGCAGCGTCTTGCCGCGCAGATTTCCCGCCATTGTAAGCGCGCCCAAGCGGCCCGCTCCGCCGCCGAGGCGTCCGCGGCTGTTGTGCTATAGTCAAAAAAATCAGCGCCCATCGGGGCGGAAAGGCAAAGGAATGACTAACGAACTGATCGCCATTTTCGGCATGGGCCTCACGATTCTCGGAAGCGTGGGCGTTGCTTGGAGAAGCCTGCATCGGGAAATTCAGGCCTTGAGCGCGCGTGTTTCCGCATTGGAGCAGAGGGTCGCTCGAATGGAAGGCTGGCTGGAAGGCTTGCGCACCCCCTATCCGGGAGGCGGCGAGGCGGCGGCATCCTGACCCCGCTTCGGCTGCGACTGCGGTTCAGCCAAACAGGGCCAAGTACATCAGGTAAAGAATGGTCGCCGGGGCAACCACCCGCAGCAGCCATAGCCATAGCGTGAACAGCGGGCCATCCTGCCAGCCCAGTTCGCCCTGGAGGATGGCGCGCTTCATGCGCCAGCCGGCGAACAGCGCCATCAAGGCGCCGCCAAGCGGCATCATGATCGTGGCGGTGAGAAAATCGATCAACTCAAAAGGATTCTTGCCCGCCGCCACGTTCCACGACTCGCCGATGCCGAATGACAGCACCGTGAGCCAGCCCAAAGCCCATAGCGATGCCCCCACCACCGAGGTGGCCCGCCAGCGGCTGAAAGCCAAGCGCTCCTGCATAAGGCTGACCGCCGCCTCCATCAGCGCGATCGCCGAGGTCAGCGCCGCGAACGCCAGCAGCAGAAAGAAGATCGCGCCCACGGCGCTTCCGCCGGGCATGCCGCCGAAAGCGATGGGCAGTGTCAGGAACACCAGCGAAGGCCCCGATCCCGGCTCCAGGCCGTTGGCGAACACCAGCGGGAAAATTGCGATGCCGGCCAGCACGGCCACGCCGGTGTCCGCCACGGTAATGCCCACGCAGGTTTGCGGCAGCGACACGTCCCGCGGAGCGAAGGCGCCGTACATCATCATTAGCCCCATGGCCACGCCAATGGAGAAGAACGCATGGCTGACGGCTTCCAGCGCCGAGGCGGCGGTGAGCTGGCCTAAGCGGAAATCGAAGATGAACGCAAGGCCGCCGGCCGCATCGCCCTCGGCCAGCGCGTAGGCGATCACGATCAGCAGCAGGAGCAGCAGCACCGGCATTAAAAAGCGCACCGCCGCTTCAACGCCGTGGCGAACGCCCCTGCCCACAATCAAGCAGGTGGCGAGCATGAACAGCGTATGCCAAGCGCCCAGGCGCAGCGGATTTTCGTTCAGTCCGGCGTTGAGCGCTTCAGCGGCTTCGCGATCCATTCCGACGAAAGCGCCGCGCGCCGCCAGCACCAGGTAATCGACCGTGCTGCCGGCAATCACGCTGTAAAAGCTCATAATCAGGTAGCCAGCCAGAAGGCCCATGCCGCCCACCAGGCCCCACAGCGCCCAGCGGCCGCTTTCCGAGGCCACGGAGGCCATGGCCGTGTAGGGGCTGGCGCGGCCGTGCCGGCCGATGGCCACTTCCGCCAACAAAATGGGCACGGCCACCAAAAAGGCGGCGATCAGGTAAACAAGAACGAAGGCGCCGCCGCCGTTTTCGCCCATGATGTAGGGGAAGCGCCAGATATTTCCCAAGCCGATGGCGCCGCCCACGGAAGCGAGCAGAAAGGTCCGCCCCGAACTCCAGCGCCGGCTGGCCGTATTTTCCTTCATGCCTTGCTCTCCCCTTATTCGCAACCGCCGCATGATGCCATACGCGGCGGAAGGCGGAGGAAGCACGCTCCGCATCAGGCGGTAAGGGTTGGGGCCTATTCGGCGGGCGCGTTTTCGACTAAGCGGACGATGGCCATGGGGGCGGCATCGCCAGGGCGATGGCCTTTCTTGAGGATGCTGAGGTAGCCGCCGGGGCGCTCCTTGTAGCGCGGCCCCAGCTCCTCGAACAGCTTGCCCACCGCCTTTTTGTTGCGCAGGCGGTTGAAAGCCAGGCGGCGGCGCGCCACCCCGTCTTCGCCGGCCAGCGTGATGAGCGGCTCCACCACGCGCCTCAGCTCCCTAGCCTTGGGCACGGTGGTGGTGATGCGCTCGTGCTCGATCAGCGAGGCGGCCATGTTGCGGAACATGGCGCGCCGGTGGTCGCTGGTGCGTCCCAGGATGCGTCCGGATTTGCGGTGGCGCATGGCGGAGCCTTCGCTTCGGTCAGGCCGCCGTCTTGAGCCCTGCCGGAGGCCATTCCGGCAGCTCAAGGCCCAGCTCCAGGCCGCGCTCGCCCAGCCTTTCGAGAATTTCGGTAAGCGAGCGCTTGCCGAGGTTGGGAGTGCGCAGCAACTCGGCATCGGTCTTCTGCACCAGGTCGCCCACGAAGTTGATATTCTCGGCCTTGAGGCAGTTCACCGAGCGGGCGTTGAGCTGCAGGTCCTCGATGGGCGACATGTAAAGCTGGCGCAACTGCGGGTCCAGGCCCATCAGGCCCGCGCTCTCGCTGGGCGCCAGATCAACGAACACGGTGAGCTGGTCGCGCAGGATTTCGCCGGCCCGCCGCACCGCATCGCCCGGATCAATGGCGCCGTTGGTTTCGAGCTCCACGATCAGCCGGTCGAGGTCGGTGCGGCGCTCCACGCGCGCGGCTTCCACGTCGTAGCTGACGCGCCGCACCGGGCTGAAGGAAGCATCGAGCTGCAGCCGGCCCATGGTCACGCTGCCTTCGGTCACATCGGCGGCGCGCGTGGCCGGACGGTAGCCGCGGCCGGTGGCCACGGTCAGCCGCATATTCAGCTCCACGCCGGAAGTGAGCGTGGCGATATGCTGGGCGGCGTTGACGATTTCCACGTCGTGGTCGGTGGCGATATCGCCGGCGGTAACCTGCCCTGGCCCCTTCTTCGCCAGCATCAGCTCGGCGCTGTCGCGGGCATGCATGCGCACGGCCACGTCCTTGAGGTTGAGCAGGATTTCCACCACGTCCTCCTTGACGCCCTCAATGGAGCTGTACTCGTGCAGCACCTCGTTTTGAATCTCGGCCTCGACGATGGACGCGCCCGGCATGCTGGAAAGCAGCAGCCGCCGCAGCGCGTTGCCCAGCGTATGGCCGAAACCGCGCTCCAGCGGCTCGATGGTGATGCGCGCGCGGTTCGGTGAGCCGCGCTCCTCGACCTTAACGATTCGAGGCTTCAGGAAGGTATGTACGGATTGTTCCATGCGCTTGCACTCCGGTTATTTGGAATAAAGCTCAACCACTAGGCTTTCATTGATATCGGGAAGGATTTCCTCGCGCTCGGGCAGGCTCTTGACGGTGCCGGACAGAGCCTTCTCGTCCACCTCCAGCCACTCCGGAAAGCCAAGCTGGCGGGCAATTTCCAGAGCATTGCGGATGCGAAGCTGTTCCTTGGCGCGCTGATGCACGGCCACGATATCGCCCGCCTTGACTTGGAAGGACGGGATATTGACCGCGCGGCCGTTAACCGCCACGCCGCGATGCGAGACCAGCTGCCGGGCTTCGGGGCGGGTGGCCGCAAACCCCAGGCGGTACACGATATTATCGAGGCGGCCTTCCAGCAGGCGCAGCAGGTTCTCGCCGGTGGAGCCCTTCTGGCGCGCCGCTCGCTTGTAGTAGTTGCGGAACTGACGCTCCAGCACGCCGTACATGCGGCGCAGCTTTTGCTTCTCGCGAAGCTGCAGGCCGTAGTCGGAGGTGCGCCCCGGGCGCTGGGTGCTGCGGGCGCCAGGCGGGCGGTCGTGGCGGCATTTATCCTCCAGCGAGCGGACCCGGCTCTTGAGCAGCAGATCCATGCCCTCGCGGCGCGAGAGCTTGCAAACCGGTCCGGTGTAGCGAGCCATGGGTGCGCCTCCTAAACGCGGCGCCGCTTGGGGGCGCGGCAGCCGTTGTGCGGGATGGGCGTGACATCCTCGATATGGGTAATGCGGAAACCCGCGGCATTGAGCGCGCGAACCGCCGATTCGCGGCCGGGGCCGGGGCCGCGCACCCGCACTTGCAGGTTGGACATGCCCATTTCGCGCGCCCGGTTGGCGGCGCGCTCGGCGGCCACCTGGGCGGCGAACGGGGTCGATTTGCGCGAGCCGCGAAAACCCGAGCCGCCGGAGGTGGCCCAGGACAGCGCGTTGCCCTGCGGATCGGTGATCGTGATGATGGTGTTGTTGAACGACGCGTGGATATGCGCAATGCCTTCGGACACGTTGCGCCGGGCCGCTTTCTTCCGGGGTTTGGGTTTTGCCATGGGGCCCCCTACTTGCGGATGGGACGGCGCGGGCCCTTGCGGGTGCGCGCGTTGGTGCGGCTGCGCTGGCCGCGCACCGGCAGCCCGCGCCGGTGGCGCAGCCCGCGGTAGCAGCCCAGGTCCATCAACCGCTTGACGTTCATGGAGTTCTCCCGGCGCAGATCGCCTTCAAGCTGGTAGCGGGCCACGGTGCCGCGAATGCGCTCGATCGAGGCCTCGTCCAAATCCTTGACCTGCACTTCGGGAGGCACGTTCGACAGCTGGCAGATCTCCAGCGCCCTGCTAGGGCCGATGCCGAAGATTTGGGTGAGGGCCACGCGCACATGCTTGTACACGGGCACGTTGATGCCGGCGATGCGCGCCATGGCCTAAACCTCCCCTCCGGGGGCGGC
Source organism: Gammaproteobacteria bacterium (assembly GCA_965213995.1). GTDB lineage: Bacteria > Pseudomonadota > Gammaproteobacteria > Steroidobacterales > Foliamicaceae > Foliamicus. The sequence continues at coordinate 1,025,849 of OZ243929.1, forward strand.
GGCGGGCGCGGGACTTGGCGGCCTAGGCAACAAGCGGCTCGGTGAAATATGCGGGCTAGGCACGATGCTCACCCCTGCCTCTGCTTGTGCCGCGGGTCGATGCACAACACGCGCAGCACGCCGCGGCGCCGCACGATCTTGCAGTTGCGGCAGATCTTCTTTACCGATGCGCGTACTTTCATAAGCCTGTTTCTCCTGCAAAGCCTGGCCGGCCGCTCAGCGCAGCCCCCGGCGCCCGTACGAGCCCAGGTTGGCTTTCTTCATAAGGCCCTCGTACTGGTGCGACATCATGTGCGCCTGCAGCTGGGCCAGGAAATCCATGGTGACCACCACCATGATGAGCAGCGAGGTGCCGCCGAAATAGAACGGCACCTGCCATTGCATAATCAGGAATTCCGGCATCAGGCACACGGCGGTGATGTAGAGGCCGCCCCACAGGGTGATGCGGGTGAGCACCCGGTCGATGTACTCGGCGGTTTGCCGGCCGGGACGGATGCCGGGAATAAAGGCGCCGGAACGCTGCAGGTTCTCGGCGGTGTCGCGGGCGTTGAACACCAGCGCGGTGTAGAAGAACGCGAAAAACAGGATCAGCCCGCCGTAGAGCATCACGTAGATGGGCTGCCCCGGCGATAGGCGGGCGCCTAAGGTTTGCAGCCAGCCGAAGCCCTCGGCTTGGCCGAACCAGGAGGCGAGCGTGGCCGGGAACAGGATGATGCTGCTGGCGAAAATAGGCGGGATGACGCCGGACATATTGAGCTTGAACGGCAGGTGGCTGGATTGGCCGGCATACATGCGGCGGCCCTGCATGCGCTTGGCGTAGTTGACCGGGATGCGCCGCTGGGCGCGCTCCACGAACACCACGAAGGCGGTGACGGCCAGGATCAGCAGCATCAGGATGAGCGCGAAAGCGCCGCTCAGCTCGCCGGTGCTCACCAACTGAAGCGTGCCGCCGAAGGCCGAGGGCAGGCCGGCCAGGATGCTGGCCAGGATAATCATGGAAATGCCGTTGCCGATGCCGCGCTCGGTGATCTGCTCGCCCAGCCACATGAGGAACACGGTGCCGGTGGTGAGCGTGATGGCCGCGGTCATCACGAACAGCGGGCCGGGGTCGATGACCACGCCCTGCCCTTGCAGCGCCACCGACATGGCGATGGACTGGAAGGTGGCGAGGATAACGGTGAAATAGCGGGTGTACTTAACGATTTGGCGGCGGCCGGACTCGCCTTCCTTGCGCAGCTGGGCGAGCGTGGGCACCACCACGCCGCCTAGCTGCATGATGATGGACGCGGAGATGTAGGGCATGATGCCCAGCGCGAAAATCGACAGCCGCTCCAGCGCGCCTCCGGAGAACATGTTCATCATGCTCAGGATGGTGCCTTCCTGCTGCTCGAAGAATTGCGCCAGCGCGTCCGGATCCACGCCGGGCACGGGGATGAAAGCGCCGATGCGGTACACCACCAGCGCGCCCGCCAGGAAAAGCAGGCGCTTGCGCAGCTCGCCGAAGCGCGTGGCTTCGCCCAGCGCCGAGGCCGGATTAAACATGCCGCCTGCTCCGCCGCGCGCCATCAGCCTTGCTCCGAACGCGGCTGGCGCGCTGTCATCCTTGCCGGACGCTTCCGGGAGACGCATGAACCCGTCCATGGGGCTTGGCGGCGGCTGTCCTGCCGCCGACACTCCCGGAAGCGTCCGGCAAGGATGACAGCGGAGATCATGAGCCGCTCTCCTGGGCCGGGGTTGCCTCCTCGATGGAGCCGCCGGCTTCCTCGATGGCCTTGCGGGCGCCGGCCGTTGCCGCAATGCCCACCAGCTTCACGGGCTTGGCCAGCGCTCCGCTCAGGAATACTTTTGCGGCACGCGCGTCGAAGCGCGCCAGCCCGCGCTTCTTGAGCAGCGCCAAGTCAACGGCTTTCTCGCCCAAAGCGGCGATCTCGCTGGTGCGGATGCGGGCGGTGTAACGGGCCGTGCGCGACGCAAAGCCCACCTTCGGAAGGCGGCGCTGCAATGGCATCTGGCCGCCCTCGAATCCGCGCATGGCGCCGGCGCCCGAGCGCGAGCCTTGGCCCTTGTGGCCGCGCCCGCAGGTTTTGCCGCCGCCCGCCGAGGCGCCGCGGCCCACGCGCTTGCGGCGCTTGCGCCCGCCAGGTTGCGAAAGGCTGTTGAGCATTAGCTGGCCTCCTCCACCTCGAGCATGTAGGAAGCCTTGCGAACCATGCCGAGATTCTCGGGCGTGGCGGGCACGGTCACGCTCTGGTGAATGCGCCGCAAACCCAAGCCGCGCACGCAGGCCTGGTGCTGGCGCAGCCGACCGCTCAAACTGCGCTTGAGCGTTACCCTTACCTGCCTTTGCTTCGCTTTAGCCATTGTTCTTGCTAGCTCTCGCGGCCTTGTGCGCCCATCCCTTCGCGGGGGACGCCGACAAGCACATCCCTGTGGGCTCGGCTCCGCCATCCATGGCTCCGCATGCCCCCGCGAAGGGATGGGCGCACAAGGCCGAGTCCGAAGGGCTTCGGAGATGCTGCGTGTTCGTGCCGATCCTACAAAACAATACCTTCCGTGTTCCTCGTCCATGCTTCGCGGGGGCATGCGAAGGCAGGGATGCCGGAGCCGAGCCCACAGGGATGCGCTTGCTGGCGTCCCCCGCGAAGCATGGACGAGGAACACGGAAGCCGCCGAATACCGTGAAGGCAGCGGACAAGGCTTGGAAGGGCGCGTTATTCATGCGACGATTTCCTTGACGGATTTGCCGCGAATGCGCGCCACCTGGCCGGGCGAGCGCGCTTGGTGCAGCGCCGTGATGGTGGCGCGCACCACGTTGATGGGATTGCGCGAGCCGTACGACTTGGCCAGCACGTTGCGCACCCCGCAGCACTCGAACACCGCGCGCATGGCGCCCCCGGCGATAATGCCGGTGCCCTCGGCGGCCGGCTGCATGTACACCTTGGTGGCGCCGTGGCGCCCGGTCATGGCGTAGTGCAGGGTTCCGCGCCTGAGCCTGACCGGCTTCATCACGGCGCGCGCCTCGGCCAGCGACTTTTGGATCGCCAGCGGCACCTCGCGCGCCTTGCTGTGTCCAAAGCCCACCGTGCCGGCGCCATCGCCCACCACTGTGAGCGCCGTGAAGCCGAACTGCCGGCCGCCCTTGACCACTTTGGCCACGCGGTTGACGTACACCAGCTTCTCGAGCAGGTCTTCGCGGGTTTCGTTTTCGTTCGCCATGCTTCGCCGCCTTTCCTAAAACTTAAGACCGGCCTCGCGAGCCGCATCGGCCAGCGCCTTGATCCGCCCGTGGAAGCGGAATCCGGAACGGTCGAAAGCCACCGTGTCCACGCCGGCCTTCAGCGCCTGCTCGCCCAAGCGCTTGCCAACCGCCGCCGCCGCGGCAATATTGCCGGTGTTCTTGAGCTCGCCGCGCAAATGCAGCGTGGACGAGGCGGTGAGCACCTTGCCGCCCTCCGGGGCAATGAGTTGCGCGTAAATATGGCGCGAAGTGCGGTGCACGCACAGCCTAGGGGCGCCCAGCCGGGCGATTCGCGCACGAGTCTTGCGGGCGCGGCGGGCGCGGGCGGTTCTTTTGTCGATAGCCATGCTCAGCACCCTCCGCCTACTTCTTCTTCGCTTCCTTCAAGCGCAGCTGCTCGCCGAAGTAGCGCACGCCCTTGCCCTTATAGGGTTCCGGGGGCCTGATCGCGCGGATTTCCGCAGCCGTCTGCCCCACCAGTTGCCGGTTAACGGATTCGAGCACAATTTCCGTTTGCGACGGCGTTTTCACCGAAACGCGATCACGCACCTTGTACTCCACGGGATGCGAAAAGCCGAGCTGCAAGGCCAGCGTAGCGCCTTTCGCCTCGGCCCGGTAGCCGGTGCCCACCAGTTGCAGGCGGCGCTCGAAGCCCTCGGTGACGCCGGTGAACAGATTGCGCACCAAAGCGCAGGTGGTTCCCGTCATGCTGCGCGCCAGCCGCGAGCCGGAGCGCGGGGCCACGCTCACCGTGCCGTCGTCGAGACGCATCTTGATCTCGCCATGCACGGCCAGGCTGTCCTCGCCCTTGGGGCCTTTGGCGCTGAGCAGGCCGTTGGCCAAGCTGGCGGTAACGCCGGCGGGCACGGAAATAGGTCTTTTGGCTAGACGGGACATAACGGCTGCAATGCTTGGAAAGGCGGCGGCTTAAGCTAGCTCACGATGCAGAGCACTTCACCGCCCTGTCCGGCTTCGCGGGACTCGCGGTCGCTCACCACGCCGCTGGATGTGGAAATGACGGCCACGCCCAAACCGCCCATCACCCTGGGCAGCTGGCCGGCGCCGCGGTAGAGCCGCAATCCCGGTCGCGAGGCGCGCTCGAGCCGACGGATAACGGGTTCGCCCTGCACGTAGCGGAGCTCGATGCGCAGGCTGCGCCCGGGGCCGTGCTCTCCAGTGGCTTCGTAGCCCTCGATATAGCCCTCGGATTCCAGCACCCGGGCAATGGCTTCCTTGATCCGGGAACCGGGCATGGACACATGCGAATGCCGCGCCGTTTGCGCGTTGCGGATGCGCGTGAGCATGTCCGAAATGGGGTCCTGCATGCTCATGGCGCTACCATGAAGCCTTGCTCACGCCCGGGATATTGCCGAACATGGTTTCTTCGCGAAGCTTGTTGCGGCTTAAGCCGAACTTCTTGAAATATCCTCTGGGGCGCCCGGTAATGGCGCAGCGGTTGCGCAGGCGCGACGGGCTGGAATCGCGCGGCAGGCGCTGCAGCGCTTGGAGGGCCTCGGCCAGGGCATCGGGGCTGGCGGAGCGGTCCTTGATAATGCGCTTGAGCGCGACGCGGCGCTCCCGGTAGCGCTCCACTGCGCGCAGCCGCCTGCGCTCGCGTTCCACCATGCTTTTCTTGGCCATGCGGATTACCTCTTGAACGGGAACTTGAACTCGTCGAGCAAGGCGCGGCCCTGGTCGTCGTCCACCGCCGTGGTGGTGATGGCGATATCCAAGCCGCGTATGACATCGATGTTGTCGTAATTGATTTCGGGAAAAATAATCTGCTCGGTCACCCCGATGCTGTAGTTGCCGCGCCCGTCGAACGAGCGGGGATTCAGCCCGCGGAAGTCGCGGATGCGCGGAATGGCCACGTTCACCAGGCGCTCAATGAAGTCGTACATGCGCAAGCGGCGCAGCGTCACCTTGCAGCCGATGGGATAGCCTTCGCGCACCTTGAAGGTGGCCACGGAACGGCGCGCGGTGGTGATGACGGCGCGCTGTCCGGCAATGAGCGTAAGGTCCTCGGCGGCTTTCTTCACCACGCCGCGGTCGGTCGTGCCTTGGCCCACGCCCATGTTTAGCGTAATCTTGGAAATGCGCGGCGCCTGCATGGGATTGCTCAGCCCAAGCCGCTGCATGAGCTGCGGAACCATCTCGGTGCGGTAAGTTTGCTCGAGCGCGCTCATGCGGTGTCGATCACCTCGCCGTCGCTCTTGAAGTAGCGAACGCGCTGGCCCTCCACCAAGGTCTTGACGCCGATGCGGCCGGCCTTCTCGGTGCGGGGGTTGTAGAGCGCCACGTTGGACACATGAAGGGGGCGCTCCTCCTCCACGATGCCGCCGGGCTGGTTTTGCTGCGGGTTGGGCTTGCGGTGCTTGCGCACTAGGTTGACGTTCTCCACCAGCACCCGGTCGGCGCCCACGAGCTTGCGCACCAAGCCGCGCTCGCCGCGATGCGACCCGGCGGTCACAATCACCTCGTCGCCCGCCTTCAAACGCTTCATGCCACGCTCCCTTTGGCCTGCGCGAGCCACCGCCGTTTCGTTGCCCTTCTTTCCGGGGAGACGCCGACAAGCACATCCCTGTGGGGGGCGGCTGGGGAAGCGCGCCCTTTTCTTGGCCCTTCCTCCGCGGAGACGCCAGCAAGCACATCCCTGTGGGCTCGGCTTCGGTGTGCGCGCCAAGCGATTGGCCCGCACTGCCTCAGACGCTCCGCGGAGGAAGGGCCAAGAAAAGGGCGCCCGTGCTGCATATCCGGGAGGGTAGGCGCTATGCGACCTGCCCTTCCGGGGAACGTAGGCGGCAGGGATGCCGCCTCCGAGCCCACAGGGATGTGCTTGTTGGCGTGTCCCCGGAAGGGCAGGTCGCATAGCGCCGGGGCAAGGCAAACACTCCGTGCCAACAGTCCCCGGAGGGATGGGCCGCACGAAGCCGGGGAAGCGCGCCAAGCCGAGGGCAGGCCGATACCAGTCGCCGGGGGCATTAGAGGACCTCCGGGGCGAGCGAGACGATCTTCATGAAGCGGACGGAGCGCAGTTCGCGGGTGACGGGGCCGAAAATACGCGTGCCCACAGGCTCCAGCCGCGGATTGAGAAGCACCGCGGCGTTGCCGTCGAAGCGGATCAGCGAACCGTCCGGGCGCCGCACGCCGCTGCGGGTGCGAACCACCACGGCATGGTATATCTCGCCCTTGCGCACCCGGCCGCGCGGCACCGAGTCCTTCACCGCAACCCGGATCACGTCGCCGATGCGCGCATAGCGCCGGCGCGAACCGCCGAGCACCTTGATGCATTGCAGCTTGCGCGCGCCGGAGTTGTCGGCCGCGCTCAGTACGGTTTGGGCTTGGATCATGGCCGCGTGCTCCTGCTGTCACTCGCTGCTGCCGTCCGCTCGCCTCAGCACGCGGACCAGCCTCCAAGACTTGCGGCGCGACACCGGGCGCCCCTCAACGATCGCCACCAGGTCGCCTTCGCGCGAGCTGTTGTTCTCGTCGTGCACCAGCATGCGCGTGGTGCGCCGCATATATTTGCCGTACATGGGATGCTTGACGCGGCGCTCCACGGCCACGCGGCGGGTCTTGTCGGAACCGCCGGAAAGCACTCGGGCGATGCGTTCGGGCGCGCTCATGCCGATGCCTCCCGCATCACCGTCTTGACACGCGCAATATCGCGGCGCAACTGGCGGTGGCGATGAACGCGCGCCTCCTGGCCGGTGGCCTGACTGAGGCGCATTTGCAATTGCTCGCGCCGCAACTCGATAAGCCGCTGCCTGAGGCCGCTGGCATCCAGTTCCCTGATTTCGGAAGCCTTCATTGCAGTTGCCTTTGCACAAAAGCGGTTTCCACCGGCAGCTTCGATGAAGCCAGCCGGAAGGCCTCGCGGGCCAGCGGCTCGGGCACGCCCTCGATTTCGTAGAGCATGCTGCCTGGCTGCACCAGCGCCACCCAGTATTCGACATTGCCCTTGCCTTTGCCTTGGCGCACCTCCAGCGGCTTCTGGGTAATGGGCTTATCCGGGAAAATGCGGATCCATACCTTGCCGCCACGGCGCACGCGGCGGGTCAGCGCGCGGCGCGCGGCCTCGATCTGGCGCGCCGTGATCCGCCCCCGGCCAGTGGCCTTGAGGCCGAACTCGCCAAAGGCCACAAAATTGCCGCGCTGCGCCAGGCCGCGATTGCGGCCCTTGTGCATCTTGCGGTACTTGGTGCGCTTGGGCTGCATCATGACGGCGTGACCTGGGCCGGAGGCTCGCCGCCGGGCGCGGCGGGCGCGGCGGGCGCGGCTTCGGGCGCGGCCGGACTGTCCTGCGGGGAACTCTTCTCGCCGCGGAAGATCCACACCTTCACGCCCACCACGCCGTAAGTGGTGAACGCTTCAGCCACGCCGTAATCGATATCGGCGCGGAAGGTGTGCAACGGCACCCGGCCCTCGCGGTACCACTCCGAACGGGCGATTTCCGCGCCGTTGAGCCGGCCCGACACCTTCACCTTGATGCCTTGGGCGCCCAGCCGCATGGTGGTGCTGACCGCCCGGCGCATGGCGCGGCGGAACATCACGCGCCGCTCAAGCTGCGAGGCGATATTCTCGGCCACCAGGCGGGCGTAGAGCTCGGGTTTCTTGATTTCGTTGATATTCACGCGCACCTGGTGAAGCTGGGCGCCCACCAGCTTGGCCAAGTCGCGGCGCAGCTTCTCGATATCCTCGCCCTTCTTGCCGATCACGGTGCCGGGGCGCGCGGTATGAATCTGGATTTGGGTGCTCTCGCGGTGGCGCTCGATATCGATATGGCTGACCGCGGCATCCTTGAGGCGCTGGCGCAGCATCTGGCGGATCCGGTAATCGGACTCCACCAAGGACGGGAAGGCCTTTGAATCGGCATACCAGACCGACGACCAAGGCCTGGATATGCCCAGCCGGATGCCGATAGGATTAACTTTCTGGCCCATGCCTAGCCCTCGTTTTCCTCGGCGTCCCAAGCGGAAGCGGCGGCATCCGAGACGGTCACGCTGATATGCGTTTGCGGTTTAATGATGCGCGCCCCCCGGCCGCGGGCCCGGGCTCGGTAGCGGCGGAAGGGCTTGGCCTCGTCCACCAGCACTTCGCTCACGCGAAGCTCGTCGATATCGGCGCCGAAGTTGGTCTGGGCGTTGGCGATGGCCGAATTAAGCACCTTGCCCAGCATCCGCGCGGCGCGGCGCGGCGTGAAGGCCAAGGCGTTGGCCGCCGACTCCACCGAGCGGCCGCGGATCAGCCCTGCGGCCAAGCGCGTCTTGCGCGTGGAGATGCGGGAGAACCGAAGGCGGGCGGACACTTCCATCGCTAGGTCGCCTTGGCCTTGCGGTCGCCGGAATGGCCGCGGAAAATCCGGGTGGGCGCAAACTCGCCGAGCTTATGGCCCACCATGTTTTCCGAAATCAGGATGGGGATATGATCGCGGCCGTTATGCACCGCGATGGTGAGGCCCACCATGTCGGGCACGATCATTGAGCGCCGCGACCAGGTTCTGATGGGACGCGGGCTGCGGTTGGCCGCGGCGACCTCCACCTTCTTCATCAGGTGCATATCCACAAAAGGACCCTTGCGCAGTGAACGGGGCATGGCCGGGACTCCTAGCGGGATTTGCGGCGGCGCACGATCATGCGCTCGACGCCCTTGCGGCGGCGGGTGCGGTAGCCCTTGGTGGGCACGCCCCAGGGACTGACCGGATGGCGACCGCCGGAGGAGCGGCCTTCGCCGCCGCCGTGGGGATGATCGACCGGGTTCATGGCCACGCCGCGCACGGTGGGACGGATGCCGCGCCACCGGTTGACGCCGGCCTTGCCGTCCTTGCGCAGGCCGTGCTGGTCGTTGCCCACCTCGCCGATCGTGGCGCGGCAGGCGGCGAGCACCTTGCGCATTTCGCCCGAGCGCATGCGCAGCGTGGCGTGCGGGCCTTCGCGAGCCACCAGTTGCGCGGCGGCGCCGGCGGCGCGCGCCAGCTGGCCGCCCTTGCCGGGCTTCATTTCGATATTATGAATCTGCGTGCCCAGCGGAATCCGGTTGAGCGGCAGGCAATTGCCTAGGCGGATGGGGGCATCGATCCCGGACAGCAGTTGCTGGCCCTGCTTGATCCCCTTGGGCGCCAGGATATAGCGCCGTTCGCCGTCGGCATACACTAAAAGCGCCAAGTGCGCGCTGCGGTTGGGGTCGTATTCCAGCCGCTCGACGCGAGCGGGGATGCTGTCCTTGTCGCGGCGGAAATCGATGACACGGTAGCGGCGCTTGTGGCCGCCGCCGCGATGCCGCGTGGTGATGCGCCCGGCGTTGTTGCGGCCGCCGTTGCCCGGCAACGGGCGGGTGAGCGGGCCGTGGGGCGCGCCTTTGTGCAGCTCGGGCGTGACCACGCGCACGGCGAAGCGCTGTCCGGGGGAGTTGGGCTTGAGGGGCTTAAGCGGCATGGCTTGTTAGCTCTCGCGGCCTGTGTCCGCCATCCCTTCGCGGGGGACGCCGACAAGCACGTCCCTGTGGGCTCGGCTCCGGCATCCATGCCTCAGACGCCCCCGCGAAGGGATGGCGGACACAGGCCGGTCCTGACAGATGTTGTGCCGGGTTTGGCTGGCGGGAAAGCGGGGCATGGTACGGATTTCCCTAGTCGGCGGCGACGAAGTCGAGGTCTTGGCCGGCGGCCAGGGTGACGTAGGCTTTCTTCCAGTTGGGGCGCCGCCCGGTGGTGTTGCCCCGGCGTTTGCGTTTGCCCTTGCAGTTCATCACCGTGACCGAATCCACTTCCACATCGAAAATTTTTCGCACCGCTTGGGCGATTTCCGGCTTGGTGGCATCGGTGGCCACCTTGAACGCGAGCTGCTTGCGCCCTTCGCTGTCGGCCAGGTTCAAGGCCTTTTCCGACAGGTGCGGCGCCCGGATGGCGTTGAGCAGGCGTTCTGAAATTTCAGCGGCGCTCACTGCAAACGCTCCTTTAGTTGCTTGAACGCTTCCTCGCTGAAGAGCACTTCACCGGAGCGGGCCAGCGCCACGGGATTGATTTCGCGCAGGTCGATGATATCCACATCCGGCAGGTTGCGAATGCCCAGGCAAAGCTCCGGATGCCGCTCGTAGGACTCCACCACGATCAGTCCGCTGGCGAAATCGAGCGCCTTGAGAAGCGACACGGCCGATGCCGTGCGGTGATCGGGCGGCGCCAGTTCGCGGGCCACGGTAAGCCGCCGCTCGCGGGCCACTTCGGCCAGCAGGCAGCGCATGGCGCCGCGGTACATCTTGCGGTTGATCTTCTTGGCGTGGGAACGCGGGGTGGCCGCGAAGGCGCGCCCGCCGCCGGTCCAGATGGGGCTTGAGCGCGTGCCGGCGCGAGCGCGACCGGTGCCCTTCTGGCGCCAAGGCTTGGCGCCGCCGCCGCGAACGGCGCCGCGGCTTTTCTGCGCCTTGGTGCCGCTGCGGCCGCCCGCCAGCCAAGCCACCACAGCCTGATGAACCAGCGATTCGTTGAACGGCACATCGGCCGCGAAGGGCTTGTGGATCTTTCTCGCAGGCCGGGCTTCCGGCTTCGCAGCGGCTGGAGATTTTTCCTGCCCTTGGTTTTTTGCGGCCGCTGCGTTCATGGATCAAGCCTGTTGGGAGGTCCGGGCCGGGGCGGGCATTTTTACGGCGGGGCGCACCAGCACACAGCCCGTCACATGGCCCGGAATGGCGCCCTTCACAAGGATGAGATGGCGTTCCTCGTCAATGCGCATTACTTCGAGATTCTGAACCGTGCGCCGCGCCGCTCCCATGTGCCCGGACATTTTCTTGCCCTTGAAAACCCTGCCCGGCGTTTGGTTCTGGCCAATGGAGCCGGGCACGCGATGCGCCTTGGAGTTGCCGTGGGTGGCATCCTGGCCGCGGAAATTATGGCGCTTGATCGTGCCGGCAAAGCCTTTGCCGATCGTGGTTCCGGTCACATCGACCCGCTGGCCGGGGGAGAACAGGGACACGGTAAGCTCGGCGCCGGGCGCGTATTCCTCAAGCTGGGCGGGATCGGCCAAGCGATGCTCATACAAGCCCTTGCCCGGGGCCTGCCCCGCAAACTGGCCGGCGAGCGCCTTGCCGGGCGCCTTGCCGGCCTCGCCCACCGTGACCTGAACGGCGGCGTAGCCGTCCTTGTCCGGGGTGCGGCGGCGGGTCACGCGGTTAGGGCAGGCCTCGATCACGGTAATGGGCACGCTGGCCCCTTCCTCCGTGAACAGGCGCGTCATTCCCCGCTTATGGCCGATCAAACCAATGCTCATGGCAGTCTCGTGGAAGTGTGTGCCCGACTTTTCGGGCAAAGACTGACAATCCTAGCAACCATGAGCTGTTAATTCAAGCGGATCTGCGCGTCCACGCCGGCCGGCAGCTCCAGCTTCATCAGCGCGTCCACCGTCTTGTCGCCGGGCTCGATAATGTCTAAAAGGCGCTTGTGGGTGCGAAGTTCGTACTGGTCGCGCGCGTCCTTGTTAACGTGCGGAGAGATCAGCACGGTGAAACGCTCCTTGCGGGTGGGCAGCGGCACCGGCCCCTGCACCCTGGCGCCGGTGCGGCGGGCGGTTTCCACGATTTCGCGGGCTGAGGAATCGATCAGGCGATGGTCGAAAGCCTTGAGCCGGATGCGGATATTTTGCGGTTCAGCCATGAGGTTGGTTCTCCAAGAAAAAAGGGCGCCTTATTCCGTCACTTTGGCGACGACGCCGGCGCCGACGGTTCGGCCGCCCTCGCGGATGGCGAAGCGCAGGCCGTCCTCCATCGCGATCGGCGCGATCAGGTCAACGTCCATGCGGATGTTGTCCCCCGGCATCACCATCTCCGTGTCCGCCGGCAGCGTCACCGCCCCCGTCACGTCCGTGGTGCGGAAATAGAACTGCGGGCGGTAGCCCCGGAAAAACGGCGTGTGCCGCCCCCCCTCCTCCTTCGTCAGGACATAGACCTCCGCCTCGAAACGCGTGTGCGGCGTGATCGAGCCCGGACGCGACAGCACCTGCCCACGCTCCACCTCGTCGCGCTTCACCCCCCGCAGCAACACCCCCACGTTGTCCCCCGCGCGGCCCTCGTCCAAAAGCTTGCGGAACATCTCGACCCCCGTGCAGGTGGTCCGCGAAGTGTCCTTGATCCCCACGATCTCGACCTCCTCGCCCACCTTCACCACGCCGCGCTCCACGCGGCCCGTCACCACCGTCCCCCGCCCGGAAATCGAGAACACGTCCTCGATCGGCATCAAAAAGGCCCCGTCCACCGCCCGCTCCGGCTCCGGAATGTAGCTGTCCATCGCCTCCACCAACGCCTGCACGCTGCCCACGCCGCGGTCGCCCTCAACCCCCTCCAAAGCCTGCAAGGCGCTGCCCACCACCACCGGCGTGTCGTCGCCCGGGAAGTCGTACTGCGACAGCAGATCCCTCACCTCCAGCTCCACCAGCTCCAGCAACTCGTCGTCATCGACCATGTCCGACTTGTTCAGATAAACCACGATGTACGGAACCCCCACCTGCCGCGCCAGCAGAATATGCTCGCGAGTCTGCGGCATCGGCCCGTCCGCCGCGCTCACCACCAAAACCGCGCCGTCCATCTGCGCCGCACCCGTGATCATGTTCTTGACGTAGTCCGCGTGCCCCGGACAGTCCACGTGCGCGTAGTGCCGGCCCTCGCTCTCATACTCCACGTGCGCCGTCGCGATCGTGATCCCGCGCTCGCGCTCCTCCGGCGCGTTGTCGATCTCGTCGAACGCCTTCACCTCGCCCCCGTGCCGCGACGCCATGATCTTCGTCAGCGCCGCCGTCAACGTCGTCTTGCCATGGTCAACGTGACCAATCGTCCCAACGTTCACGTGCGGCTTGGTGCGCTCAAACTTAGCCTTGGCCATCAGTGCATTCCTCCTCGAAGTTCGGCTCCTGTCAGCCGTTGGTGGTGAGATCCGCCGCCACCTTGGCGGGGACCGGAGTGTAGCGTGAAAATTCCATCGAATAGGTGGCGCGGCCCTGCGACATCGAGCGCAGCGTGGTGGCGTAGCCGAACATTTCGGCCAGCGGCACTTCGCCGCGCACCACCTTGCCCGATGGCGACTCCTCCATGCTATGGAGCTCGCCCCGGCGGCGGCTTAAGTCGGCGCTCACGTCGCCCATGTAGTCGTCCGGCGTGACCACCTCGATCTTCATGGTGGGCTCGAGCAAAACCGGGCGGGCGCGCTTGATGCCGTCGCGCAGCGCCTGCTGGGCCGCCACCCGGAACGCCACCTCGCTGGAATCGACCTCGTGGAAGGAGCCGTCGTAGAGCGTGGCGCGCAGATCCACCACCGGGTAGCCGCCGAGCACGCCCTCGGCCATCTGCTGCTGCACGCCCTTATCGACCGCCGGGATGTACTCTTTGGGCACCGCGCCGCCGGTAATTTTATTGACGAACTCGTAGCCGCCCCCGGAAGGCAGCGGCTCGATGCGCAGGAATACATGGCCGAACTGGCCGCGGCCGCCGGTCTGGCGGACGAAGCGGCCCTCCTGCTCCACCGCGGCGCGGATAGTCTCGCGGTAGGACACGCGCGGCCGGCCCACATTGGCCTCCACCTGGAATTCCCGGCGCAGGCGGTCCACGATGATCTCAAGATGCAACTCGCCCATGCCGGCGATGATGGTCTGGCCGGATTCCTTATCGGACGAAACCTTAAAGGACGGATCTTCGCGGGCCAGCTTGGCCAGCGCGGTGGCCATCTTCTCCTGGTCGGCCCGGGTGCGGGCCTCCACCGCCACGTGAATGACCGGATCGGGAATCGTGATGCGCTCCAGCGTAATCGGATTGCCCAAATCGGACAGGCTGTCGCCGGTGGTGATTTCCTTAAGGCCCACCGCAGCGACAATATCGCCGGCGCAAACCTCCGAAACCTCGGCGCGCTCGTTGGCGTGCATCTGCAGCAGCCGGCCGATCCGCTCCTTGCGCCCGCGGGTCACGTTGAGGACCTTGTCGCCTGAGCGCAGCCGGCCGGAATACATGCGGATAAACGACAGGTTGCCCACGTAGGGATCGTTGGCGATCTTGAAGGCCAGCGCCGCCAGCGGCTCGTCGTCGTCGGGGCGCCGCTCGGCGGTATCGCCGGAAGGCGCCTCGCCGCTGATCGGCGGTTTTTCGGCCGGCGAAGGCAGGTAATGCACCACCCCGTCGAGCATGGCCTGCACGCCCTTATTGCGAAAGGCGCTGCCGCACATGGCGGGCACAATCTCATTATTGAGCGTGCGGGCGCGCAAACCCTGGCGGATTTCATCGGGAGTGAGCGGCTCGCCGCCAACGTACTTCTCCATTAGATCGTCATCGCCCTCAGCGGCGGCCTCCACCATGCGCTCGCGCCATTCGGCGGCCAGGCCGGCCAGTTGCTCCGGGATGGGCTCCTCGCGGAAGTTGGTGCCGAGATCGGACTGGCTCCAGTAGAGGGCCCGCTCCTCCACCAGATCCACAACGCCGTCGAAGTCCGCTTCGGCGCCGATCGGCACCTGCACAGGCACCGGCACGGCGCCTAGGCGCTGCTCGATCTGATTCACCACGCGGAAGAAGTCCGCGCCGGTGCGGTCCATCTTGTTAATGAAAGCCAGGCGCGGCACCTGGTAGCGGTTGGCCTGCCGCCAAACCGTTTCCGACTGCGGCTCCACGCCGCCCACCGAGCAGAAAACCGCCACCGCGCTGTCGAGCACCCGAAGCGAGCGCTCAACCTCAATGGTGAAATCGACATGCCCGGGCGTGTCGAGAATATTGATGCGGTGCTCGGGGAACTGCCGACGCATCCCGCTCCAAAAGCAGGTGGTGGCCGCCGAGGTAATGGTTATGCCGCGTTCCTGCTCCTGCTCCATCCAGTCCATGACCGCCGCGCCGTCATGGACCTCGCCGAGCTTATGGGAAACGCCGGTGTAGAACAGCACCCGCTCGGTGGTGGTGGTTTTGCCCGCATCGATATGGGCCATGATGCCGATATTGCGGTAGCGGTCGATGGGCGTGGCGCGCATGGTCCTGGACCGATACTGTGAAAGCCGAAGGGGGCTCGGACGAACAAGGAAGCGGCGCCGACGACCGGCCTACCAGCGATAATGCGCGAAGGCTTTGTTGGCCTCCGCCATGCGGTGGGTTTCCTCCCGCCGGCGCGCGGCGGCGCCGGTATTCTCCGCTGCGTCCATGAGCTCGCGCGCCAAGCGTTCGGCCATGGTTTTTTCGCTGCGGCCGCGGGCCGCGTCGATCATCCAGCGCATCGCCAGCGTCTCGCGGCGGGTGGCGCGAACCTCCACGGGCACTTGGTAGGTGGCGCCGCCCACCCGGCGGGAGCGCACTTCCACCGTGGGCTTGACGTTCTCCAGCCCTTCCTCGAGAAGCACCAGCGCCTCTTCGGCGTTCTGCTTGCGGGTTTTGGAGATCACGTCGATGGCGCCATAGACGATATTCTCAGCCACCGACTTCTTGCCGCTTTTCATAATCATATTGATGAAGCGCGACAACAGCTCGCTGCCGTGCAGGGGGTCGGCCAGGACGGGGCGGCGGGGGGCTCTGGTGCGGCGGGACATGGCGGCGGATGCGGGGCGGTCAGGCGGGGTGGAAAAGTTCTGGTTGGCGGGCCGGCGGCATCAGCGAGGCCGCTTGGCACCGTACTTGGATCGGCCTTGGCGGCGGTCCGATACGCCGGCGCAATCCAGTGTGCCGCGAACGGTGTGGTAGCGCACGCCCGGCAGGTCCTTCACCCGGCCGCCTCTGATCAGCACCACCGAGTGCTCCTGCAGATTATGGCCCTCGCCGCCGATATAGCTCGTGACCTCAAAGCCGTTGGTCAGCCGAACCCGGGCCACCTTGCGCATGGCTGAATTGGGCTTCTTGGGCGTGGTGGTGTAAACCCGCGTGCAAACGCCCCGCTTCTGCGGACTGTTTTCCAGCGCCGGAACGCTGGTCTTCGCGCGGCGCGGCGCCCGCGGCTTGCGCACAAGCTGATTTACCGTGGACATTGCTTAATGGCCTGCCCTGCCTTGGTTGAAAAAACTCGCCTGCGGCACGCCTGATAAAGCCGCTTTTCAAGCAGCCTACGGCCACAAGCGCCGAATCCGCGAATTATGCGGAATCACCTGCCGAAGTCAATAGCATGTGCGGGTTCCCTCGACCATTGCTTGCCCCTCCCTCGCGGGAGACGCATGAACCCGTCCATGGGGCTCGGCTGGGGCATCCCTGCCCCAGACGCTCCCGCGAGGGAGGGGCAAGCAATGGGCTTTAGCTGGCGGGCTCCCGGGGATTGCGCCTGCTTCGGTCGCGCGATCCCGGGTGCCGCATCCGCTAAAGGCCGCTTCGCCGTCCTGCTTCCCCGGAGCCTCGGCGGCAGGGATGCCGCCGCGGAGCCCACAGGGATGTGCTTGCTGGCGTCTCCGGGGAAGCAGGACGGCGAAGCGGCCGAAGGGCTGGCACAGCCGGGGTAGGCGGGTTAGGCGGTGACGGCGGGGGCTTGCTCCTCGGCGGGGGCGGCGGCGGCTTCCGTCGGCACAGTGGTGAACTCGGCCTCGGCGGCTTCCATTTCCAAGCGCTTCTCGCGCCGGCGCAGTCGCTCCTGATGGTAGTGGAATCCGGTGCCAGCCGGGATCAGCCGACCCACAATCACGTTCTCCTTCAAGCCCTTGAGGTCGTCGCGCATGCCGATCACGGCGGCTTCGGTAAGCACCCGCGTGGTCTCCTGGAAGGAGGCCGCCGAGATAAACGAGCGGGTTGCCAGCGAAGCCTTGGTGATCCCGAGCAGCAGCGGCTGGTAGGTGGCCAGGGTCTGGTCCTCCTCCGCCATGCGGTCGTTGATCTCGAAGAGCTGCGAACGCTCCAGCTGCTCGCGCTTGAGCAGGCCGGTGTCGCCCGGATCAATCACTTCGACGCGCTTGAGCATCTGGCGAATAATGACCTCGATATGCTTGTCGTTGATGCGCACGCCCTGCAAGCGGTAAACGGCTTGGATTTCGCCCACTAGGTATTCGGCCATCGCCTGCACGCCGCGCAGGCGCAGGATATCGTGAACGTTTTCCTCGCCGTCGGCAATGATCTCGCCGGTTTCGACCCGCTCGCCGCCAAACACTTTCAGAGAGCGCTCCTTGGGAACCAGCATTTTCACTTCCTCGCCCTGCTCGTCGGCGATAATCAGCCGGCGCTTGCCCTTGGTGTCCTGGCCGAAGCTGACCACGCCGTGGTGCTCCGCCAGGATCGCGGCCTCGCGCGGCTTGCGGGCCTCGAACAGATCGGCCACGCGCGGCAGGCCGCCGGTGATATCGATGGACTTCGCCTCGCTGGCCGGCACGCGCGCCAGCACGTCGCCAGTCACCACCTTCTGCGGCTTGACCGCTTTCTTGCTGTCCTCCTCCTGGCTGCTGGACGCCTTCCAGGCGGCGGCCAGGACGGGATCAAGCACCGAGCCTTCGGGAAGCTTGTGCTCCACCGGCGCATCGGTGCCGGCGAAGTGCAGCACATTGCCCTTCTTGTCGGTGAGGCGGATGCGCGGCTCCTTGTCGGAGCCGGAGGACGGGCGTCGGCGGCGTTCCAGCACGGCCACGTTGGGCAGACCGAGATCGTCGATGCGCTCCTCCACGGTAATGCCTTCGAGAAGGTCTTCGAACTCCACCCAGCCCACAACCTCGGAAATGATCGGGCGGTTGTGCGGATCCCAAGTGGCGACGGTTTGGCCCGCCTTGACCTTGTCGCCGTCCGCAACCAGTATGGAGGCGCCGTAATTCACCTTATGGCGTTCAAGCGCCCGCCCGTCGGCATCCACCAGCGCCAGTTCGCCGGTATTGCTCACGGCCACCAAGCGGTCCTCGCTCTGGTGCTTGAGGGTCTTGAGATTCTGTAGCCGCACCACGCCGTCGCGGCCCACCTCAATGCTGCTGCGCGCTCCGGTCCGCGACGCGGCGCCGCCGATATGGAAGGTGCGCATGGTGAGCTGGGTGCCCGGCTCGCCAATCGATTGCGCGGCGATCACGCCCACCGACTCGCCTATGTTCACCCACTTTCCGCGGGCCAGATCGCGTCCGTAGCAAATGCGGCATACGCCGAAGCGGGTTTCGCAGGTGATCGCCGAGCGCACCGTGACCTGCTCAACGCCCTGCTCCTCGATCAGCGCAGTCAAACGCTCGTCGAGCAGCTCGCCCGCAGGGATCAGCTCCTCGCCGCTGACCGGGGAGATCACCGGCTGCGCGGTGGCCCGCCCCAGTATGCGGTCGGTGAGCGACTGGATTTGCTCGGTGCCGTCCAGCACGGCTTCCATCACCAGGCCGTCGGTGGTGCCGCAGTCCTCCTCGGTCACCACGAGGTCCTGGGCCACATCCACCAGCCGCCGCGTCAGATAGCCGGAGTTGGCGGTTTTCAGCGCGGTGTCGGCCAGCCCCTTGCGGGCGCCGTGCGTGGAGTTGAAGTACTGCAGCACATCCAGCCCTTCGCGGAAATTGGCGGTGATAGGCGTTTCGATAATCGAGCCGTCCGGCTTGGCCATGAGGCCGCGCATGCCGGCTAGCTGGCGCATTTGCGCGGCCGAGCCGCGAGCGCCGGAATCGGCCATCATAAAGATCGAGTTGAAGGATTTCTGGGATACTTCCTCGCCGGCCGCGTTGGTGACCTGCTCGCTGCCGAGGTTCTCCATCATGACCCGCGCCAGCCGGTCGCTGGTGTGCGACCAGATATCCACCACCTTGTTGTAGCGCTCGCCGTCGGTCACTAGGCCCTGGGCGTGCTGGTCCTGGATTTCCTTCACCTTCCCCTCGGCCTCGGCCAGGATTTCCGGCTTGTCCTCCGGCACCTCCATATCGTTGATGCCAATGGATATGCCCGCCGTGGTGGCGAACTCAAAGCCCATGTACATCAGGCGGTCGGCAAAGACCACCGTTTTCTTGAGGCCGGCATGGCGATAGCAGGCGTTAATCAGGTGGCCGATGGCGCGCTTGTTCATGGTGCGGTTAATCAGGTCGAAGCCCAGTTCGTCCGGCAGCAGCGCGCCGAGCAGGGCGCGGCCCACGGTGGTCTCCACCATCTGGCCTCCGGCGCGCACCTTGACCGCGGCGTGCAGATCCGCCGCGCCGGTCTCGTAGGCGCGATGCACCTCGTGGCGGCCGCTGAAGACCATCCCCTCGCCCTTCACGTTGATGCGCTTGCTGGTCATGTAGTAGAGGCCCAGCACCACGTCCTGCGACGGCACGATGACCGGCTCGCCGTTGGCCGGCGAGAGGATATTGTTGGACGCCATCATCAGGGCGCGGGCTTCGAGCTGCGCTTCCAGCGACAAGGGCACATGAACGGCCATCTGGTCGCCGTCGAAGTCGGCGTTGAATGCGGTGCATACCAGCGGGTGCAACTGTATGGCCTTGCCCTCCACAAGCAGCGGCTCGAAGGCCTGGATGCCGAGGCGGTGCAGCGTGGGCGCGCGGTTGAGCAGCACCGGATGCTCGCGGATCACGTCCTCGAGAAAGTCCCAAACGATGGGCTCCTCGCGATCAATGAGCCTGCGCGCCGCCTTCACCGAGGTGGCATCGGTGAACACTTGGAGCTTGGACAGCACGAAGGGCTTGAACAGCTCCAGGGCCATCTTCTTGGGCAGGCCGCACTGATGCAGCTTAAGCGTGGGCCCCACCACGATCACCGAGCGCCCGGAATAGTCCACGCGCTTGCCCAGCAGGTTCTGGCGGAAGCGGCCCTGCTTGCCCTTGATCATATCGGCCAAGGACTTGAGCGCCCGCTTCTTGCTGCCGGTGAAAGCGCGACCGCGGCGACCGTTGTCCAGCAGCGCGTCCACGGCCTCCTGGAGCATGCGTTTTTCGTTGCGCACGATAATCTCGGGCGCGTTGAGGTCCAGCAGGCGGCGCAGGCGATTGTTGCGGTTGATGACCCGGCGATAGAGGTCGTTGAGGTCGGAGGTGGCAAAACGGCCGCCCTCCAGCGGCACCAGCGGCCGCAGCTCGGGCGGCAGCACAGCCAGCCGCGTCAGCACCATCCATTCGGGGCGGTTGCCGGAATCCCGGAATGCCTTGAGCAGCTTGAGCCGCTTGGTGAGGCGCTTGATCTTGGTTTCCGAACCGGTGGCATCGATATCGGAGTGAACCTGGTCGATGGCTTCGTCCAGATCCACCTCGCGCAGCAGCTTGCGGATCGCCGCCGCGCCCATCTCGGCCTCGAACAAGGGGCCGTATTTCTCCAGCGCCTCGCGCTTGCTATCCTCGCTAAGGAGCTGTCCCTGGATGAGGTCGGTGTCGCCGGGATCGGTCACCACGAAGGCCTCGAAATACAGCACGCGCTCGATCTCGTGCATGGTCATGTCGAGCATCAGCCCGATGCGCGATGGCAACGACTTCAGAAACCAGATATGCGCCACCGGAGTGGCCAGATCGATATGGCCCATGCGCTCGCGGCGCACCCGGGCCTCGCGCACCTCCACCCCGCACTTCTCGCAGATCACGCCGCGATGCTTGAGGCGCTTGTACTTCCCGCAAATGCACTCGAAGTCCTTGAGCGGACCAAAGATGCGGGCGCAGAACAGTCCGTCGCGCTCGGGCTTGAAGGTGCGGTAGTTGATGGTCTCGGGCTTGCGTACTTCGCCCCAGGACCAGGACTTGATCATCTCCGGCGACGCGAGGCCGATGGTAATGGAGTCGAAGTCCTCGAATCCGGGGGTGGCCTGTGCCATGCGCGTGATTTCTCTCATGCATCGCTCCTTAAAGCGTTAGGTTCTTGATGGGCAAGTTTGGCGCGGCTGGCGCGCTGGCATCCCGCCGGCTGCTTCCGGGAGACGCATGAACCCATCCGTGGGGCTTGGCTTCGCCATCCTGGCTTCGCAAACTCCCGGAAGCAGCCGGCGGGACGCCAGCGAATAGCGGGAGCGAGCGTACGGGTGAAAGGCTCACAAATTGAGCCCCGCAAGAAGCTGGCGGGACGCCGGCGAACGGCGGGAGCTGCCCGGCGGAACCAGGGTTGTAGTGCAGGCGAGGGGCATTAGCGGCGCGCCAGTTCCACGTTGATGCCCAGCGCGCGGATTTCCTTCACCAGCACGTTGAAGGATTCCGGCATCCCGGCCTCCACGCGGTGGCGGCCGTCCACGATGCTCTTGAACATGCGGCTGCGGCCCGACTGGTCGTCGGACTTGACCGTGAGCATTTCCTGAAGCGTATGGGCGGCGCCGTAGGCTTCCAGCGCCCACACCTCCATTTCGCCGAAGCGCTGCCCGCCGAACTGGGCCTTGCCGCCCAGCGGCTGCTGGGTCACGAGGCTGTAGGGGCCGGTGGAGCGGGCATGCATCTTGTCGTCCACCAGGTGGTTGAGCTTGAGCATGTACATGTAGCCCACCGTGACCGGGCGGTCGAAGGCTTTGCCGGTGCGCCCGTCGTAAAGCGTGGTCTGCCCCGACTCCGGCAGCTCCGCCAGTTTCAGCATATCCTTGATTTCCGCTTCGGTGGCGCCGTCGAAAACCGGCGTGGCCATCGTGACCCCGTTGGACAGATTGCTCCCCATGTGGGCGAGCTCCTCATCGCTGAGCGACTTCACGCTCTGCCCGGCGCCGGTGGCGGAATAGCTGTAGATCTCCTCCAGCGTCTTGCGCAAAGGCTTGGCGGCGCCTTCCTGCGACACCAGTTCCCCGATTTTCAGGCCCAAGGCCTTGGCGGCCCATCCCAAGTGGCATTCGAGGATTTGCCCGGTATTCATCCGCGAGGGCACGCCCAGCGGATTGAGCACCATATCGACGGGCGTGCCGTCGTCCAGATAGGGCATGTCCTCCACCGGAACGATGGTGGAAATCACGCCCTTGTTGCCGTGCCGCCCGGCCACTTTGTCGCCCGGCTGCACGCGGCGCTTGACCGCCAGGTACACCTTGACCATCTTGCGTACCCCGGCGGCCAGCTCGTCGCCGGCGGTGATCTTGCGGGCCTTTTCCTTGTAGCGCCGCTCCATATCCTCGCGGATCTGCCCCAGGCGCTCGCGCGAGCGCTCCAGCATGTCGTTGAGCTTGCGGTTGCGGAAGACGATTTCGAACCACTGCTCGCGCGGCAGGTCGTCGAGCTTCTTGGCCGTTGCCTTGCCGGGCTTGAAGCCTTCCGGGCCGCCGTCGGCTGTTTTGCCCTCGATCTCGCCGCGAACGCGCTGGAAGAGATCCTCCTCGATAATGCGGCGCTGGTCTTCCAGATCCTTTTTGACCACGGCCAGCTCCTGATCCTCGTTGGCCAGGGCGCGCTTGTCCTTTTCCACGCCCTCGCGGGTGAACACGCGAACATCGATCACCGTGCCGTCCATGCCGGCCGGCACGCGCAGGGACGTGTCCTTGATATCGGATGCCTTCTCGCCGAAGATCGCGCGCAGCAGCTTCTCCTCCGGGGTGAACTGGGTTTCGCCCTTGGGCGTCACCTTGCCCACCAGAATATCGCCGGCCTTGACCTCCGCGCCGATATAGGCGATGCCCGACTCGTCGAGCTTGGCCAGCGCCGCATCGCCCACATTGGGGATATCGGCCGTGACCTCCTCGGCGCCGAGCTTGGTGTCGCGCGCCATGCAGGTGAGTTCCTCGATATGGATGCTGGTGAAGCGGTCCTCATGCACCAGACGCTCGGAAATCAGGATGGAGTCCTCGAAGTTGTAGCCGTTCCAAGGCATGAAGGCCACCAGCAGGTTCTGTCCCAAGGCCAGTTCGCCCATGCTCGTGGCGGCGCCGTCGGCGAGCACGTCGCCGGCCTTGACCCGGTCGCCCCTGCGCACCTGCGGACGCTGGTTCATGCAGGTGTTCTGATTGGTCCGCTGGTACTTCACCAGGTTATAGATATCCACGCCCGGCTCGCCGGCGCCGGCATCCTCCTGGTCCACGCGCACCACGATGCGCGAGGAATCGAGGTAATCGACCACCCCGGCGCGGCTGGCCACGGTGCAGGAACCCGAGTCGATGGCCACGGCCCGCTCCATCCCGGTGCCCACCAGCGGCGGCTCGGCGCGCAGCGTGGGCACCGCTTGGCGCTGCATGTTGGAACCCATCAGCGCGCGGTTGGCGTCGCCATGCTCCAGAAACGGAATCAGCGCCGCCGCCACCGATACGGTTTGGCGCGGCGACACGTCCATGTACTCGATGCGCTCGCGCGGCATCAGCGTCGATTCGTTGCGGAAGCGCACGCGAACCAGCCGGTCGGCGAACTCCCCGGCATCGCTGAGCGCGGCGTTGGCCTGGGCGATCACGTACTGGCCTTCCTCGATGGCCGAGAGGTAATCGATGGTGTTGGTCACCTTGCCGTCGGCGACCCGGCGGTAGGGCGTCTCCAAGATGCCGTATTCATTGGCGCGCGCATACACGGCCAAGGAATTAATCAGGCCGATATTGGGACCTTCCGGCGTTTCGATGGGGCATACCCGGCCGTAGTGGGTGGGATGCACATCGCGCACCTCGAACCCGGCGCGCTCCCGCGTGAGGCCGCCCGCGCCCAGCGCCGAAACCCTCCGCTTGTGGGTGGTTTCCGCCAGCGGGTTATTCTGATCCATGAACTGCGAAAGCTGGTTGGAGCCGAAGAACTCCTTGATGGCCGCCGACACCGGCTTGGCGTTGATCATTTCCTGCGGCATCAGGCCGTCGCTCTCGGCCATGGAGAGGCGCTCCTTAACGGCGCGCTCCACCCGCGCCAAGCCTTGGCGCAGGGCGTTTTCCGCCATCTCGCCCACGCAACGAACCCGGCGGTTGCCAAGGTGGTCGATATCGTCCACATTGTCCTTGCCATTGCGGATGTCGAGCAGCACGCGAATCACATCAACGATGTCCTCGGCGCTCAGCACCGAGCTGCCGGTGGTTTCCTCGCGGCCTACGCGGCGATTGAACTTCATCCGGCCCACGCGCGACAAGTCGTAGCGCTCCGAGCTGAAAAAGAGATTGTTGAACAGGTTCTTCGCCGCCTCGGCGGTGGGCGGTTCGCCGGGACGCATCATCTTGTAGATTTCCACCAGCGCCATATCGCGGTTGCGGGCCTCGTCGATGCGGAGAGTGGAGGAGATGTACGGACCGTGCTCCAGCTCGTTGACGTATATGGTCTCGATCTTGCCGATGCCGTGGGCGATCAGGCGGCGCAGCACCTCGTGCGTGATCTCGGCGTTGGCGGCGGCCAGCACTTCGCCGGTTCCGGTATCGACCACGTCGCAGGCGAGGGTCTCCCCGAGCAGCGGATGGGCGATTCCGTCGTTCTCCGCCGTCGCATCGCCGTTTTCCGGATACTTCGGCAGCTCCGGCAACTCCAGCCACTTCAGCCGGGAGGCCTCCAGCATGCGAACATGGCGCTGGGTGATGCGCCGGTCTTTGGGGACGAGCGTATCGCCGCCCGCGACAATGTCGAAGCGCGCGGTCAGGCCGCGAAGGCGGGCCGGCTCCAGCCGCATCTTGACCTTGCCCTTCTTGTCGATGCGGTACTCGTCGCGCTCGAAGAACAGGCTCAGGATATCCTCAGTGGTCATCTCCTTGCCGGAACCAGGCGGCCTGCGCTTGCCGCCGGCCCCGAACACGCAGGAGACATCGTCGTCCTCCAACTCCATGGCGCGCAGCAGCACCGTGGCCGGGATCTTTTTCTTGCGGTCGATGCGGGTGAACAGGCAATCCTTGGCATCGAACTCGAAGTCCAGCCAGGAACCCCGGTAGGGAATCACGCGGGCGTTGTGGAGCAGCTTGCCGGACGAATGGGTCTTGCCGCGGTCGTGGTCGAAGAACACGCCGGGCGAGCGGTGCAGTTGCGAGACGATAACCCGGTCGGTGCCGTTAACGATAAAGCTGCAATGCCCGGTCATCAGCGGAATTTCGCCCAAGTACACTTGCTGTTCGCGGATTTCCTTGACCTTCCCGGAACTGCCGCGTTCGAAGATGACCAGGCGCACCATGAGATTGAAAGGCGCGGCGTAGGTGGCGCCGCGCAGGCGGCACTCCTCCTCGTCGAAGGGGGGCTCGCCCAAGCTGTAGCTCACGTATTGCAGTTCAACGTTGCCGGTATAGCTCTCGATCGGAAAAATCTGCGAGAAAACCGCATGCAGGCCATGGTTCTGGCGCTCTTTGGGCGGCGTGTCGGCCTGCAGGAATTGCGCGTAGCTATCGCGCTGCATGGCCAGCAGGTAGGGCACCTCCAGCACGGTGGAGCTTTTTCCAAAGCTCTTGCGGATGCGTTTCTTTTCGGTATAGCTATAACTCATACGTCATGTTCCTTAAAACTTGAATCGAGGAGCGCTTCGAGTCGCCCCCTGCTTGCTCCCCTCGCGGGGCGCTTCGGGTTCGCCTCTTGCTTGCTTGCACCTCGCAGGGGCGCTTCGGGTTCGCCTCTTGGCCCGCTCCCCTCTCGCGGGAGACGCCATCCCTGGCTCGGTTCCACCATCCATGGCTCCAACGCTCCCTCGAGAGGGGAGCGGGCCAAGAGGCTCCGGCTGGCGCAGATCCTGAGGCTCGGCATTCCGCAAACCCTCTGCTTGAGCACTGCCTTCCTTCCGGGAATGCGACCACCAAAGCCTCATTGCGCGTTCCCCTCTCGCGGGAGTGTTGGAGCCAGGGATGGCGGAACCAAGCCAGGGATGGCGCCTCCCGCGAGAGGGGAACGCGCAATGAGGCGAACCCGAAGCAGCATGCGTCTCCCGCGAGAGGGGAACGCGCAATGAGGCGGAATCGAGGCGACCCTCGCGGAAAGCAGGGGCGGGATCGAAGCGGGCGCGAGCGCAGGCGGGGAGGGCCGGAAGCCCTTCCTCCAAGCGCTCCCCCGGAGCACGTGGGGCGAAATGCCCAACTACTTGACTTCGACAGTGGCGCCGGCTTCTTCGAGCGTGGTCTTGAACTTGTCGGCATCTTCCTTGGAAAGATTCTCCGACACCGCGGCAGGGGCGCTCTCGACCAAGTCCTTCGCCTCCTTGAGGCCCAGGCTCGTGATCGAGCGCAGCGCCTTAATCACGCCCACCTTGGACGAGCCGAAGCTCTGCAGCATCACCGTGAACTCGGTTTGCTCCTCGGCGGCGGCCGTGTCCTCGGCAGGACCCGCCGCAGGGCCGGCAACAACAGCCGCGGCCGCGCTCACGCCCCATTCTTCCTCAAGTTCCTTGATCAGTTCCACCAGTTCGAGCACCGGCATTTTGCCCAGCGCTTCCCTGATTTCCGTTCTACCTGTAGTCATGGCTTGCTCCTTGAAGGATTGGATTTAATAAATTCGATGCGGATGCGGCCTTAGCCCGCGTCCGCCTGGTCGCGCCGCGCCGCCAGCAGGCGGGCCAGCTTGGCCGGCGGCTCGGCCAGCGTGGCGGCCAGCTTCTGCATCGGCGCCGCCAGCGCGCCCAGCAGTTTGGCGCGGGCGCTGTCCAGCGTCGGCAGCGTGGCGATGCGGTTGGTTTGATCGCCCGGATACAGCACGCCGTCGAGCACAAAGCCGCGCGGCTCCAGCCGCTCGTGCTGCTTTGCGAAGTCCTTGAACAGCTTGGCGATAGCGCCGGGCTCGTCGGCCGAAAAAGCCAGCAGCGTGGGGCCGGCCAGCGTCTCCGCAAGGCTCTCGCAAGGGGTGTCCTTGACAGCGCGCCTGGACAGCGTGTTCTTAACGACCCGCAGGCTAATGCCGGCATCACGCGCGCGGTTGCGCAAGTCGGTCATTTCGGCCACGTTCAGGCCCCGGTAATCGGCCGAGGCGGCGGCCACCGCGCCCTCGGCGACGGCCCGCAAGTCTTCCACCAGGTCTTTCTTCTGCTGCAGGTTCAGAGGCATGATTCGCGGCTCCCGTCTATTGCAGCTTGAGGCTGGACTGATCGATGCGCACGCCCGGCCCCATGGTGGTGGAAAGGGTAATGCGCTGCATGTAAATGCCCTTGGCGGCCGGCGGCTTGGCCTTGACCAGCTCGCCGAGCAGCGCCGTCAGGTTTTCGAGGATGGCCTGCTCGCTGAAGTCCTTTTTGCCGATGGAGCAATGAATGATCCCGGACTTGTCGGTGCGGTAGCGCACCTGCCCCGCTTTGGCGTTGCGAACCGCCTCGCCCACGTTCGGGGTCACGGTGCCGGACTTGGGATTGGGCATCAGGCCGCGGGGACCCAGCACCTTGCCTAGCGCGCCCACTACGCGCATGGCGTTGGGGGCGGCGATGTACACATCGTGCTCAATCCTGCCTTCCTTGATTTCGCCGGCCAGATCCTCCAAGCCCACGGCGTCGGCGCCAGCTTCGGCCGCCGCCTCGGCGGCTTCGCCGTCGGCAAACACGGCCACCCGGATTTCCTTGCCCAAGCCATGAGGAAGCACGGTGGCGCCGCGCACGATCTGGTCCGCCTTGCGCGGATCGACATTGAGATTAACGGCCACATCCACCGACTCGCTAAAGGCCGTGGCGGGCGCTTCCCTGACCACGCGGATCGCTTCGTCCACAGGCAGCGGATCGCGGCGCCCGGGAGACTCGAGGAATGCCTTGCGGCGCTTGCTCAAACGGGCCATGCTTATCCCTCCGCGCCGGCCACAGTCAAACCCATGCTGCGCGCCGTTCCCGCAATGGTGCGCACGGCGGCGTCCATGCTGGCGGCGGTCAGGTTGGGCTGCTTGGCGCGCACGATTTCCTCAAGCTGGGCGCGGGTCACCTCGCCGACTTTTTCCAGGTTCGGCACGCCGCTGCCCTTGTCCACGCCCGCGGCGCGGCGCAGCAACACGGCGGCCGGCGGGGTTTTTGTAATGAAATTAAAGCTGCGGTCGGAAAAAACCGTAACCACCACGGGCGTAACCATGCCAGGCTCCAAGCCGGAAGTTTGCGCGTTGAACGCCTTGCAGAACTCCATCAGGTTCACGCCATGCTGGCCCAGCGCCGGCCCAACCGGCGGGCTGGGGCTGGCCTGCCCCGCCGGAACCTGCATCTTAACCATCGCCGATACGTTTTTAGCCATATTTCCCGCCTCGCCTGCGCACCTGATATCAGGCCTTGCGAACCTGACCGAAACCGAGCTCCACCGGCGTGGAGCGCCCGAGTATCTGCACCGCCACCTGCAGCCGGTTCTTCTCGTAGTTGACCTGTTCCACCACGCCGTTGAAATCGTTGAAGGGCCCATCCACCACGCGCACCACTTCGCCGGGTTCGTACACCACCTTGGGCCGCGGTTTTTCCGAACCTTCCTCGACCTGCTGGAGAATGCGGTCGGCCTCCTCATCAGTGATCGGCTCAGGAGGCTCGAACTCTTTCGACTTGGAGCCGCCCACGAAGCCCAGCACCCGCGGCACGCTGTTGACCAGGTACCAGGAATCCTCGTCGAGGTCCATTTCCACCAGCACATAACCGGGGAAGAAGCGGCGCGAGGAACGGCGCTTGACGCCGTCGCGCATCTCCACGACCTCCTCGGTGGGAACCATCACGCGGCCGAACTTGTCCTGCATTCCGTCGCGCTCGATGCGTTCCAGCAACGCCTCCTTGACCTTCGCTTCGTAATTGGAGTAGGACTGAACGATGTACCAGTTCATGGCGGCTGATTCCTCGCTCTAAGCGGTGGTGAACCAGCGGGTGATGGCGCCCAGACCCATGTCCAGCAGCCAGAAGAACACGCACAGGATCAGCACGATGACCAGCACGGTGGCCGTGGTTTGCAGGGTTTCCTGGCGATTGGGCCACACCACCTTGCGCAATTCCACGCGGGCGCTCTGAACGAATTGCCAGGACTCCTGGCCGCGGACGGTGCGCAGCAGCACCACTGCCGCCAGCGCCAGACTCAGCAGTACGCCGCCGACGCGCACGAGAATGGACATATCCTCGAAGGCGTAAAAGGCATAGACGCCGGCCACGAGAAGCAGCGCCGCCAGCAGCAGCCATGCCGTGTCGAGCGAATTGCCGGTCTTGATGGGGTTGCTGTCTTTCATCGCCTGGTCATGCGCGTTATTTCAAGGAGACTGGCAGGCCAGGAGGGACTCGAACCCCCAACCTGCGGTTTTGGAGACCGCTGCTCTGCCAAATTGAGCTACTGGCCTGCTGCTTCGTTAATCATTCCGTCACTTTGGCGACGACGCCGGCGCCGACGGTTCGGCCGCCCTCGCGGATGGCGAAGCGCAGGCCGTCCTCCATCGCGATCGGCGCGATCAGGTCAACGTCCATGCGGATGTTGTCCCCCGGCATCACCATCTCCGTGTCCGCCGGCAGCGTCACCGCCCCCGTCACGTCCGTGGTGCGGAAATAGAACTGCGGGCGGTAGCCCCGGAAAAACGGCGTGTGCCGCCCCCCCTCCTCCTTCGTCAGGACATAGACCTCCGCCTCGAAACGCGTGTGCGGCGTGATCGAGCCCGGACGCGACAGCACCTGCCCACGCTCCACCTCGTCGCGCTTCACCCCCCGCAGCAACACCCCCACGTTGTCCCCCGCGCGGCCCTCGTCCAAAAGCTTGCGGAACATCTCGACCCCCGTGCAGGTGGTCCGCGAAGTGTCCTTGATCCCCACGATCTCGACCTCCTCGCCCACCTTCACCACGCCGCGCTCCACGCGGCCCGTCACCACCGTCCCCCGCCCGGAAATCGAGAACACGTCCTCGATCGGCATCAAAAAGGCCCCGTCCACCGCCCGCTCCGGCTCCGGAATGTAGCTGTCCATCGCCTCCACCAACGCCTGCACGCTGCCCACGCCGCGGTCGCCCTCAACCCCCTCCAAAGCCTGCAAGGCGCTGCCCACCACCACCGGCGTGTCGTCGCCCGGGAAGTCGTACTGCGACAGCAGATCCCTCACCTCCAGCTCCACCAGCTCCAGCAACTCGTCGTCATCGACCATGTCCGACTTGTTCAGATAAACCACGATGTACGGAACCCCCACCTGCCGCGCCAGCAGAATATGCTCGCGAGTCTGCGGCATCGGCCCGTCCGCCGCGCTCACCACCAAAACCGCGCCGTCCATCTGCGCCGCACCCGTGATCATGTTCTTGACGTAGTCCGCGTGCCCCGGACAGTCCACGTGCGCGTAGTGCCGGCCCTCGCTCTCATACTCCACGTGCGCCGTCGCGATCGTGATCCCGCGCTCGCGCTCCTCCGGCGCGTTGTCGATCTCGTCGAACGCCTTCACCTCGCCCCCGTGCCGCGACGCCATGATCTTCGTCAGCGCCGCCGTCAACGTCGTCTTGCCATGGTCAACGTGACCAATCGTCCCAACGTTCACGTGCGGCTTGGTGCGCTCAAACTTAGCCTTGGCCATCAGTGCATTCCTCCTGTCCGTGCGCCCCGGCGAAGGGCGGGGCCTGAAGTTGCAACACAAATATAAAAAGCCCACAACCGGACTTGAACCGGTGACCTCTTCCTTACCAAGGAAGTGCTCTACCGACTGAGCTATGTGGGCAGCGTTCATCCCCTTCCAAGTGGAGCGGACGATGGGAATTGAACCCACATCATCAGCTTGGAAGGCTGAGGTTCTACCATTGAACTACGCCCGCAATGCTCCGCAAGCCATTTTGTGGCCGTTCCCAGCCGGGCACTCAAAAAGCCTTGGGCGCGCAGCCACCTCTCGAACTGGAGGGGGTAGGATTCGAACCTACGAAGGCTGAGCCAGCAGATTTACAGTCTGCCCCCGTTGACCGCTTGGGTACCCCTCCGTGGACGGAACGCACCATGATCCCACAACGATCCCGCGCATGTCAAGCGGTGTGCGGGTTCACCACATATGGGACTTTTCGAGTTCAGCTGTCTTGTGTTTGCGAAGGTATTCCATCGGGGTGAGCAAGTCCAGCGCGGCGCCGCTAAAGGAGTTCTGATTCGGGCCTGGCTGCCCGCTTCATTCGTCCGGCGCGCCGCCTGCGGCGATTAAAATATTGGCCGATGCAGGTTCGGGTGCTTGATTCGGGTATGCGCCAGTTATTGCGAAGCCCCGCCGCG
Source organism: Gammaproteobacteria bacterium (assembly GCA_965213995.1). Lineage (GTDB taxonomy): Bacteria > Pseudomonadota > Gammaproteobacteria > Steroidobacterales > Foliamicaceae > Foliamicus. Next base: position 1,056,884 of record OZ243929.1, read on the forward strand.
TTATGGCTTTCCCGCGCCGCTGTTGCGGCATTCTGCGTGGCTGCGGCGGCTTGCAGTTCCGCGCCGGTGTCGCCCGCCCGCGCTTTGGATACGCGGATGGACTGGCCCTGCGAGGTGCTCGCTATGGAATGGGATGCCGCCCGCACGGGCGAGCCCGCCTGGTCTGCCGCAAGCCCCGGCGTGCTCGCGCAGCCCGTCCGGCTTGAAATCGCGCGTTGCCGTCCCGACGCCGCGCTTCAAGAGCGGCCCCCTGTGCTGGCGTACTCGCTGCTGCTGTCGCCGATGCCGGCAGCGGATGCGCCGATCGTAATTACCGGAATCCCGGATAACGGCTGGTTTAGGCTGCGCAGGATGATCGCCGGCGCGGCGGCAGCCGATGCGTTTTCGGAATTCGCCTACGACATGCTTCCGGCCACGTTCGATTTCGCGGGCGTTGCCGATCAGGACAGGCAAACGGTGGCCATCGCCATTCCCGGCGCGCCGGGGCGGGTCGAGGTTGAGTCCCGCGCTTTGGGGGCTTGGCGGCCGGCGCAATCCGCGTCGGCCATTGCCGCCGGTGGAGACGGCTTTGTATCCGCGTGGTTCGGCGCGCAGCAATATGAGGCCCGCAACGCCCGGGCGCGGATCGCCGTGAGCGGCGAAACGCCCTTGGCGGCATTCGCTCCGCCTGCCGGATGGGTGCCGGCGCAGTGGCGCCGGGGCCGGCTTTCGGACCGCGTGTACTGGCGACTGCCCGCCGAGTAGCCGAGTAGCCGACTATGAGGGTGCCCCTTTTGCCGCTGGCTCCACTCAACTTCCGATAAGCACGCAAGAAAAAAAGCAAGCCGTCCATGAATCCCGCCCGCGAAGCGCCCGCCAGGCAGAGGCCGAAGCGTCCGCCGGTATTTGCCGCCTCCCAGTACGGCAGGCTGCTGGCTTTCCTCAACATGCGGCTGGCTAACGAGCAGGACGCGCGGGAGCTGGCTCAGGAGGCCTATTTGCGGCTGCTTCGGGCCACCCGCGCCCGTCTGATCGAGGATCCGGCGGCCTATCTTTTCCGCATTGCGCGGAATCTGCTATACGAATGGTATGTGTCGTTGCCGCCGGAGAGCGAGCCGTTAAGCAGCAACGCGCCTTCAGCCGACTTGGCGGTGGAGGAGCAAGCGGCCTTGGCGCATCACATGGACCGCCTTGAGGATGCTTTGCGGCAACTTTCGCCCAAATGCCGCGCAGTGGTGCTGATGCATCGCCGCGACGGCATGACCTATAAGGAAATCGGCGCTGCCTTGGGCATTTCGACCTCAATGGTGAAGAAATACTTGGCGCGCGGGCTGGCATCCTGCCGACTGGCCTGCGCAGGTTTTTCCGGAGGCGAACGGTGAGCAGGCGCCGCGAGCTGCTGGCTGCGGAAGCCGCGCAATGGCTGACGGCGCTGGAGGGCGCGGATGCCGAGCGGCGCGAGCAGTTCGCGCAGTGGCTGCGAGCCTCGCCTGAGCATGTGCGCGAATTCCTCGCGGCTGCGGCGGTTTGGGAAAGCCTGCCGGGTGTTTCCGCGCAGCCTTCCGCCGAGGCGCTGGTCCGCCTTGCGAGCCGTTCGGATATTGTGGTGGCGCTGGAGGGCGCGCATCCCGGAGCGGCGAATCCAAGGGCGGAGCGGCTGGGGCGCTGGCGATGGGGCTGGGCGGCGGGGACCGCAGCGGCGGCGCTAGCGCTAGCTGCGGCGCTGCGCTTGCTTGCGCCGGTTGCGGCACCGCCGACCATGGACTACGCCACCGAAGTGGGCGAACAGCTGTCCGTTTCGCTGGCCGACGGATCGATGATCACGCTGAATACGCGCTCGGCGCTGCGGGTGGCCTATTCTCAGGACCGTCGCGACGTGCATATGGGCGGCGGGGAAGCTCTATTCGAGGTTGCGGAGGATTCCGCGCGTCCATTCCGGGTATTTGCCGATTCCGCCCTGATCGAAGCGGTGGGCACCCGTTTCAATGTGCGAAAGCGGCCCGGCGAGGTGGCGGTGACGGTGCTTGAGGGCGCGGTGGATGTTTCTTCGGGGCGTTCCGGTGCCAGCGCCGCCATTGCCCAGCCGCCGCCGGCGGTGCGGGTGGTGGCGGATCAGCAGGCCCGGGCGGCGGAAGGCAAGGTTGTGCTCGTTGATCGGGATGCCAGCGCGGTTATCGCTTGGCGCGAGCGGCGGCTGGTCTTCGATGCCCTGCCGGTCCGGGACGTGCTGGCGGAATTCGATCGCTACCAGGCGCAGCCGGTGGTTATTGCTGACCCGGCGATAGCGGCGCTGCCCATCAGCGGCGTGTTCCGCTCGGACGACCGCGAATCCTTCCTTCAGTTTCTTTATCAGATGGGCATTGCCGAGCATTCCAAGCGGCCGGATGGCGTTATTGTGCTGAGCGCCATGGAGCGCGACTAGACGCCATAGCTCCGGCAGCCTGCGGCAGGCCTCCGTGCTTCCTCCGCCCCTTTCCCGCGGGAGACGCATGACTACTTGAAGCTTGACCTGCATATGCTCCGGGCTTCGGGGTGCCCGGTTTTCGCCGAATCGCGCTCTAACTCCCTGTGCGGCACACGAAGCGTGCGTTGCCCTATCTGGTTTTGATCGGGAGATTGGTTTTATGAAGTTGGATTTGATGCGTTCATGGCTGGTGGCCGCCGGGGGCCTCATCATGGTTTCGCAGGGCGTTGCGGCGGCAGGCGGCGAAGCGGAGCGGAGCATCGAGGTGAAAGCGCAGCAGCTGCCGCAGGCGCTGATGGACTTTTCCGAGCAAACGGGAATGCAGCTGGCCTACATGGCCGGACAGGCCGAGGGCAAGACATCCAAAGGCACGCAAGGCCGGAACGAGCCGGAGGCGGCTTTATCCGACATCCTGGAGGGCACGCGCCTCGCGTATCAGTTCGTGAACCAGCGGACAGTGGCGATAGGCCCGCAGCGCTCCTCCCCGCGCCCGTCGCGATCCGCCCCCGGGCCGCAACCGGTTTTGCTGGCGCAGCAGTCGGCGCAAGGCGGCGGACAGGACTGGGAAGCGGATGCCGAGAGCGCTGCGGGCGCGACGGAAGACGATGCGCTGGAGCTTGGGGACCAAATCGTAACTGGAACCCGCTTGCTGCGAACCGGATGGGAAACGTCCGGCCAAGTGATCGTTTTCAGCGCCGAGGACCTGCTCAATACCGGCGAGCCCACGCTGGAGCGGGCGCTGCGCCAATTGCCGCAAAATATCAACGGAACCAACGAATTCGGGGGCGCGGGGCTGTACAGCGAGGACGACGCGCCCGCCGATTCGAGGCACCTGCTCGGCACCGCCAATATCAACGGCTCGTCAACCGTGAACCTGCGCGGTTTGGGAGAATCGGCCACGCTGATTCTGGTGAACGGCAAGCGCGCCGGCGACAGCGGCCTGCTGGGCGGCTTCACCGATATTTCCGAGTTTCCGGTCAGCATGATCGACCGGGTGGAGATCCAACTGGACGGCGCCTCGGCGGTGTACGGCTCCGATGCTATCGGCGGCGTGGTGAACGTCATTCTGAGGAAGGATTTCGACTTGGGGCGGGTGAGCCTGCGGCGCACTGCGCGCACCGGCGGCGGCCTTACCGAGGACAACGCCACCGCCGCCTACAGCTTCTCTTGGGACGGGGGTTACGCCACCTTCAGCTGGGACGGCTACCGGGCATCCAATCAGGACGTGAGCACCACCAGCTTGCTCGGCCTGTCGGTCCGGCCCTATGGCTACCCGGGCACGGTCAGGTCGCGCTTCGGCACGGCGTTCAATCCGTCGTTCAGCCCCTTTTCGGGATCCCAGATCAGTCCGGCGCTCACCCAGGCCGCGATCGATGCAGGCCTGATCGGGGCCGACGAAACCGTCCGGCTGGTGCAGCTGCCCGCCGGCCAGGACGGCACCGGCCTCAGTCTCGACGATGTGTCCTCCTGGACCGTGAACGCCTTTCGGACCAACGAAGGCCGCATGGAAGAGATTTCCGTTGCGCCGAAAAGCAACCGCAATACGCTGCGCGCCTATGCCAGCCATGAGTTCGGCGGCATTGAGGTGTACGGCGGGCTCACCTGGGCCGCGCGCCGCACCGGCAGCAGGAGCGGCGCGGCGCGCGGCGTCACGACATTTCCGGTTCCGGCCTCGAATCCATACAACCCGTTCGGCGTTTTTGTGAACGTCGATATGGACGCATCCGGTTTTTTCGGCACCAAGGAAGTGAATGGCAAGCGCGACAGCGTGACGGCGGATCTGGATTTTTCCGGTTCGCTGAGCGGCGGCTGGAAGTGGGAGCTCCGGTCTCGCTATTCGCGGCGCGACGTGGTGTCCGAATCGATCAACCACGTGAACCGCCCTGCGCTGGTGGCTTTGGCGATGAGCGACGATCCTTCCCAGGCGCTCAATGTTTTTGGCGATTCATTGCTTACCGACGGCAATAACGCGGCCATTCTCGCCGCCGCCAATTTCCAGCTGCCGTACGACCGCAACGATAGCGTCAACCAAATCACCAGCAGCGAATTGATCGCGCGGCGGGATTGGATCCGGCTGCCGGGCGGCGCGGTCCGCTCGGTGTTCGGCGCGGAGTGGCGGCGGAATTCCCTCGACCTGAGCTACGGCAACACCCAATGGGCCGCAGCCGTGATTTCAAGGAATTCGCCGATCGGCTTTGCGCTGGGGGACGATTCCCCCAGCGCCGAGAAGGCCCATCGCCGCCTGCGGGCGGTATTTGCCGAGCTGTTCGTGCCGTTGTTCAGCAAAGCCAACGCGGCGGCGGGCCTTCGCGATCTGAACATCACTCTAAGCGGGCGCCACGAGACCACCACAGGCTCAAGCAGCGCCTCGGCGGACCTGGGCAGCCGCTATTCAAGCAATGTGTGGAGCGCCGGGCTCGTGTGGCGACCGACGGAGGCCGTTACCGTGCGCTTCAATAAATCCACCGGCTTCCGGGCGCCCGACCTATCAAGCGCCTTGCTGTCCGCCAGGGTCACCAGCGAAACCATCCGCGACTCGCGCGGCTGCACGGGCTTCTTTTGCGGCGTTAGCGTGCCGATCATGCGCATCGTGGGCGGCGCGCCGGACCTGCGCCCGGAGGAGTCCACTTCGATTAGCTCCGGCATCGAAGTGCGGCCGCCGTTCGCGCCCGGGCTGGCCTTGCGGGCGAGCTACTACGACACGCTTTACCGCGACCGCATCGCGGTGCAATGCACAATACCGGCGTTCAGCTTTAGCGATCTATCTCTCAGCGGCACTTGCGGCTACACCTTCACGCTCGATGCCAACGGCAATATCGTGTCGCAGGATTTGCGCGCCACCAATATTCAATTGCTGGACACAAGCGGCTGGGATTACGCCTTGGAGTGGCGCTTCGACGCGGGCGGGCATTCCCTAGGCTTTTCGGCCAGCGTGACGGAGGTGAAGGAATATATCGAGGATATCAATATCTTCGACGGGATGCCCGCCGTTGACCGGGTGGGCACGCTGCGTCCGGCCAATCGCTTCTCGGGCAGCTTGTTCTGGGAGCATTGGGGCTGGCGCGTTTCGCTGACCGCTTACACCAGCAGCGGCGTTCGCTATTCGAGCTTCTACCGCGATGCCTCCGAGTTCCCGGCCGAGCGAATCGATTTCATGGCCAAAACGGACCCGGCGCTGGCAGCCAACCTGCGCGGCTCGGTCGATTTCGGCGAGTTCTGGCCCGGCGCGCCGATGCTGCTCGATAAAACACGGCTGTCGTTCGGCATCAATAACGTGGGCAAGGCCTACGACAAGGTCAAAGCGGATCCGCAAACGGACCGCCAGCAAGGCGTTGTGCCCAACGGCTTCGATGCCCGCGGCCAGCTCTACTACCTCGAAATCAGCACGGAGTTCTGACGATAGGGCCGCTGCCGCTGCACGGCATCATCGAGACGGCCCTGCCCCGTAAATAGCGCGAAAGCGGCGGCATCCAATCCGCCCCGCTCCATCTTCGGCAGATCAACCGGCTCAAATCCGTCAACGCCGGGATCGGATGCCGGTGTGGCGAAGGAAACAGGAATATCCACATGCGCATCCAGCGTAAGCACCCGGTCGTGCAAGGCCAAGATATCGGCCGGGACCTGCGCCAGCGACGCGCCGCCGCAACACAGCCACGCCAGAACGCAAAAGCTGGCCCGCATCAGTCTTTTTCTCTCATGTAATACATTTCCTCGAGGCCTCTGAGCGGCCAAATGCCGAACTGGAAGGTTCCGGCGCCGTCGCGCAGCGGGATGATATTCTGGTAAGCGGCCGAATAGTAAAAGCCCTGCGCGGCCTCCCGACAAGGAAACTGCGCAATCAATGTCATACGGCGGGCCGGATAGGGATTCTCGAAGGCCTCCACCGGCGGGCCGCTCATTAGATAAAAGCCGCCATATCGCTTGTAGAGCCCCGACTCCCTTAACGCCTGCCCGTAGCTATGGTGGCCGGACCACTGGCCCATGTTCATAAAGCCCATCCAGTCGTTTTTCATCATCCATACCTCGCTGGTCCGCACGCAGGGACGCCCCGGATCATTGAGCTCGTCGATGGGCCCGATCAGGGTCTGAACCTGGACCTCCCAGCGCGTGGAGCCGGTGGAAGCCCGCGGAAACCGCTCTGGCGAATAAAACGCCGGGAAAGAGATGAATTTATCGATCTGAAGATGCGCCAAGCCGCCGACAGCCATCCAGTCATAGACGTACGGCCCATGCTCCGCTTCGTACCCGGTTCGTCCGCTGCGCCCCTGGCCATGCGTGGAGAAGGCATGGCCGAGTCCGCCGCCGCCCTTGAACGGGGTCAATTGGATTTCCTCAAGCGTGTAGGGATTGAGCATGGCGGTGGCCGGCTCGCCGGTATCCATATCGAGAAAATACAGCCACTCCCGCAAACCGAGATCGAAAGCGCCGTCATCGCGGCGCTTGAACACGCGGGCCGCGCAACCCTCCCAGTCCGCCAGCGGACGGGCGTGCTCCCTAGGCCGCATGCCCAGCAGCCGACCCCGGTTATAGCCGTAAGTGACCGAACCGTCATTGCTGCCCATCATGCGCACGGCGGCCTCCATATTCGCCACAGGATCGCGCACATCGAAAGCAAAGTCGCCGCTGCGGCCCAACGCGGTCCGCGGCGCCCCCGCCGCCAACGCCAAGGCGCCGCCCGCCAGCAAAGCCGCGCGCCGGTTGATGGGGCGATGGTCGGCCACGGGCGGGCTAGAAAGCGTAGCGCACGGCGACTCCATAGTGCCGCCCGCGAGTGAAATGGCCCTCGGCGATAAAGTTTTGCGTCGGCTGAACCCGGGGCGAAATCCGGGTGACCGGATGCAGGTTCACGAACCGGCCGGAACCCGCAAGCGTGCTATCGTCAAACAGATTATTGGCATAGGCGGTGATTGAGATATTTTCGCTTTCCACCCCGGCCCGGATATTGGCCCGGTGGGAAGGGCCGTAATAAGCCGTATTGAGTTCCGTGGCGAAGCGCTTGGCTTGATAGTTGTAGTCGGCGCGCACGAAGTACTCCCAGTTGGCCGTCAATGCCTGCCGCCAAGTTGAGTTCAGGGTCATGGATTGCTTGGGCGAATAGCGGGACTGGTTGCCCTCCACAAATTCAAGGCCGGCGACCACGCCAAATAGATCGGTGGCCTCCCGGGTCTGGAAGCCGTCCTGGAATTCAACATCCGACAAACCATAGGACAGTCCGGCGGTCCAGCCCTCGCTGATCACGTAGCTGATTTCAATTTCGGTGCCCACAACCGAGGCATCGCCCACGTTGGTGAGCACGCTGGTCAGCGTGCTCACATCGTTTGGGTCCTCAAAGAAACTGTACCGGCTCCATAGATCCTGCCAATCGACATAGAAAAAGGCGGCATTGACCAGCAGCCTGCTGTCCATCCAAAGGCTCTTCAGGCCCAACTCATAGGTATTATTGAGCTCGGGCTCCAAGCGGAAATCCTCATTGGTGGCTTCCCGGGTCCGACCTGGCCGGTAGCCTTCGGCGAACATCAGGTAGAGCATCAGGTCGTCCCGGGGCGCGTACTCCAGAATGACTCGCGGCAAAAACGCGGTGAACTTCTCGGAGAAAGCCTCCGGCGTGGCGCCCTGGTCCTCCTCGCGAACACGGTCTTCCTGGTAACGCCATTCAATATTGAGCGTGTAGCGCTCCATGAAATCGTAGGACGCGCTCCCGAACACTCCCCAGTTCCGAACCTGGTCGAATGTGGGGAAATTGGTTTGCAACGCGCCTTGCAGGCGGTTGGCGGTGCGCTCGTCGCGGCGGTAGGTGCCGCCCAAAAGCCAGCGGAAAGCGCCCTGCTGCGGCGAAGCGATCTTGATTTCCTGATCGATGCTCTCGGTGCCGTACTGGTCCACCGCCTGCGGCGCCGTGGGGCCGCCGAAGAAGTCGAAGACACTCACCGGCGTGCGGCTTTGGTTATCCCGCTGCTCCCAGAACAAGTCGTTGTAGCCGGTCACCGATATGATTTCGTAGCCACCCAAATCGTAGCTGAGCCGCAGGCTGGTCAGCCAGGTTTCCTGGTCGAAGCCGGGGCCGCCGTAATCGGCATAGCCATCGTCGCGCACATTGATCGCTAAATCATCGGCATTGAGCTCCCCATTCACCCATCCAGCCGGATCCGCGCCGGGCAAATCCGGATTCAAGCCCACAAAATCCCGCCTATAGTCCGGAGCGAACTGCCCATAGGCGCCCGGGCCGTTATCGTCGTCCGAATAGGTGACCCGCAAATCCACTTCCAGATTTTCCGAAGCGTTCAGGAACAAGGCGCCGGACAGGGCCATGTTCTCCTTGCTCCCGTATCGCTCGCCGCTATAGACGTTGGTCCAGCGCTCTTCCCCGTCGAAGGTCTTGTATTGCGCGCCGAGCCTGAAACTCATCCTGTTTTCAATGATCGGGCCGGAAAGATTGCCCTGCACCTCGAACTTGCCATCGGAGCCACCGTCCAGGGCGATATCGCCTTCGAGCATATCGGACGGGCGTTTGGTGATGTAGTTGATGGCACCGGAAAAGGTGGACCGGCCAAACAAGGCGCTTTGGGGGCCGCGGATGATTTCCACCCGCTCCACGTTGCCCAGCGGCAAGTTGCCGAACGGAGCAACCAGCGCCACGCCGTCCACAAAGTAAGACACGGCCGGGGACAGGCCGAAAAATTCCGGACCATGCCGACGCTGCGAAATCGTTGATGGATTCATGGTGCGTGCTCATAGAGGATTGATCTCCCTTGGCGGTTGCCCTGCGGATGCTTCAAGCCCGCAAGCATGATTAGAGACTCTATTCGACGGAAATACTGCGGATGGATGCCCCGGCTACCCGGCTGCGAATCCGCCAGCATCAACCCAGCCGAAATACTCCTTAATAAATAGGCGACAATAGCCCACGATGCGACGCAAGACCCTCCCGTTTCTGATAGGGCTCGTTACGGCAGGCCTGATCGCCGCGCTGGTGCTCACAAGGCCCAGCATGGCGCCGGTGGAGCAGGCCGAAATGCAGTGGCCGGTGCGGGTCGCCACAGCGCGCTTCCAGGATTTGCGGCCCACCCTCAAGCTGTACGGCGAAATCGTGGCCGGACGCGAGAGTGAATTGCGGGCGCTCACGCCAGGGGCGATCGTGGAAGTGGGGCGCAACTTTCGTGAAGGCGGCGCCGTCAGGCAGGGCGAGCTGCTGCTGAGGGTGGATCCTTTCGATTATGAAATCGCCTTGGCGGAGTTGCGGGCCGCCGCCGTGGAAACCGAGGCCCGGTTGCGTCTCAAAGAGCAGGATATGCAGCGGGTCGAGGCCTTGTTCGCCGAGGGCAATGTGTCCGCCCAGCAGCGCGACACAGCGGTTCTGGAGCTGCAAATGGCGCGGGCCGCCTTGGAGCGCAGCCAAGCCGGCGCCCGGCGGGCCGAGCGCAATCTGGCGGACACGCGCCTGGTGGCGCCCTATGACGGAGTCCTAGTCAACGTGGCCGCCAACCTAGGCCGCCAATTGTCCACCACCGACCGGGTGGCGAGCATCGTTGATCCTTCCTCGCTGGAGGTGGGCTTCCCGCTCTCCAACGAGCAATACGGACGGCTGCTCTCGGAAGGCAGCCTCACCGGACGCAAGGCCCGCATATTCTGGGAGATTGGCGAAACCGAACTGGAGTACGAGGCGCGCATCGAGCGCATCGGCGGCGAGATCGCAGCGGCCAGCGGCGGCATCCGCGTATTTGCCGAATTGCTGGACACTTCGGTCGATACGCCCTTGCGGCCGGGCGCCTTTGTGCGAATCGAACTTGAGGATCGCCTGTACTCCGGGGTGGCGCCCATGCCCGAAACCGTGCTTTATGGCGAAGACCGGGTGTACGTGGTGCAGGACGGGCGGCTGCGCACCCGCCATGTTGAGCTGGTCGGCTACGCCGGCGAGTCGATGCTTTTAGGCGCCGCAGCGGACAACGCCTTGCGGAACGGCGAGCAGGTGGTTATCACGCAGCTTCGCGAAGCCGGCGAAAACGCCCTCGCGGTGATTGTGGAATAGGGCTTGGACCGCACGATGGCAAGCAACCGCTTCCTGGTGTTCTTTGCCCGCCACAAGGTGGCCGGCAACCTGATTCTGGCGCTGATGATCCTGTTCGGGCTGCTGGGCCTAGGCCAGCTCAACCGGCAGCTGATGCCCGATTTCTCGATTGAGCAGATCCAGATCGATATCACTTGGACGGGGGCCAGCCCGCAGGACATACAGTCCAATGTAGTGGAGCCGCTGGAGCGCGAACTGCTCCTGCTGGACAATGTGGACAAGCTCGATGCGACGGCCTTCGACGGGCGGGCGGTGGTGAACGCCGAGTTCGATTTCGGCAGCAATATGGCCAAGGCGCTGACCGACGTGCAGTCGGCGGTGGCCCGGGTGGCCACCTTCCCGCAGGAAATGGAGCGCCCCGTGGTGCGCCTGCTGCAGCCCAGCGAGGTGATCTGCAATATCGAGATTTCCGGGCCGTTCAGCGAGAGCGCGCTCAAGTCGTACGCTTGGGAAATCCGCAACGATCTGCTGCAGCTCGGGGTCAGCTCGGTGCGCATGAGCGGGCTGCGCAAAAGCGAGCTGCGCGTTGAGGTGCCGGCCGAAACCTTGCGGCGCCTCGACCTGACGCTGGACGATGTCGCCGAACGGATTGCGCGCTCCAGCCTCGATTTGCCGGGCGGCACCGTGGATAACGAGCGCATCTCCCGCCAGATCCGCAGCGAACGGCGGGCCCGCACGGCGGCGGAGCTGGGCGAAGTGGAGGTGCTGGCCAGCGATTCCGGCGAGCGCCTGCGCCTTAAAGATATTGCCCGAATCCACGAAACTTCCGCCGAGGGCGAAGTGGCGCGGCGGGTGGACGGACATCCTTCGATCAACCTGAACGTGCGCCGCAGCCGCGGCTCGGATTCCATGGTGGCCCAGCAGGTCGTTGAAAACTACCTCGAGACGTTCAAGGCCCGGGCGCCGAGCAGCCTCAAGGTGGATCTGTTCGACGTATTCGCCGAGCAGGTCACGCAACGCGTCAACATGCTGTTGACCAACGGCTTCAGCGGGCTGCTCCTGGTGCTGGCCGTTCTCTACGTGTTCCTAGGCGGACGCCCCTCATTCTGGGTGGCGGTGGGCATCCCCGTTTCGTTTCTGGCAGCGATGGCGGGTATGGCCGCGGTGGGATTGAGCCTCAACATGATCAGCATGTTTGCGCTCATCATGGGCATCGGGATCATCGTGGACGATGCCATCGTGGTTTCGGAGCATGCCGGCAAACTGCATGCGTCCGGAGTGCCCGGCGGCGAAGCGGCGGAGCGCGCCTCGCAGGTGATGTTTCCGCCGGTCATGGCGGCCTCCCTGACCACCCTGGCGGCCTTCCTGCCCATCCTTCTGATCGAGGAGGAAGTGGGAAGCATTGTGAGGGAGCTGCCCATTACTCTGGGCTTGGTGATCCTAGCCAGCCTGGTGGAATGCTTCCTCGTTCTGCCTATGCATCTGCGTTCCGCGCTGGGCGCCCAGCGGCCGCCGGCGCGCTGGCGCAAACGATTCGAGGCCGGCTTCGACCGCTTGCGGGACGGCTCTTTCAACCGGCTGCTTGAGGGCGCGCTGCGCCAGCGCTACGCCAGCGTCACCACGGCCGTTTGCCTGTTCCTCCTGTCCGTTACGTTGATGGGCACCGGGCGCGTCGGTTTTGATTTCTTCCCGGCCCCGGAGTCGGATCTGGTTTACGCCAACTTTGCCTTGGCGCCAGGCGCCCCGAGGCGCGATTCGGAGGAAATGGTCGCGGAGCTGGGACGGGCCGCGCGCGCGGCGGAGCGCCGCCTTGGCGCCGCGCCGGAAGAGCTGGTGGTCTTTGGAGTGGGATCCGTGGCCACCCGCGATCCGGGCGTGGGCAATGCGCCGCTGGAGGTGAGCGGCGACCACATGGGGGTGTACACGCTGGAACTGGCGCCCGGCGATATTCGTTCGGTTCGCAACGAGGCGTTTATCGAAGCCTGGAAGCAGGAAACCCGCCGGGCTGCGGGCGTGGAGAAGCTGATCTTCTTTTCGCGCCAGATCGCCGGGCCGCCGGGCGCCGATCTGGACCTGAGCCTTTCCGGCAGCAACCTGGAAGACCTCAAGGCGGCCGCAGGCTACGTGGCGCGCTGGCTGATGGCGGTGCCCGGGGTCGATTCCGTCGATGACGATCTGCCGCGCGGAAAACAGGAAGTGCTTCTTGAAATCACGCCGGCGGGCGAGGCCATGGGCTTTAGCGCGGCGGAAGTGGCGCGGCAGGTTCGCAATGCGTACGAAGGCGCGCTAGCGGACCGGGTGCCCAGGGAGGAGGAGGAGCTCAAGGTGCTGGTGAAGTTGCCGGAAGCGGGCCCGGGCCAGGCTGGACTGCGCAATTTGCACCTGCGCTCGCGCGCCGGCCAGGAGGTTCCGCTCACGGAGATCGTGAATTTGCGCCAGCGGGTCGGTTTCGCTCAAATCCGCCGAATCGACGGCTTGACGCAGGTGAGCGTATCGGCCGACCTGAATCCCGCGATCACCACCAGCGGGCAGGTGATCCGCGCCATGGAGCAACAGGGCATTATCCGCGCGGCGCGGCAGCAATACGGCGTGTCCGTGAGCTTCAAGGGGCGCGCCGAGCAGCAAACCGAGGCGCTGGCGGATTTCCGCATGGCGGGAATCGTGGCGCTGGGCAGCATCTATATCGTGCTGGCTTGGGTATTCGCGCGCTACGGAACGCCGCTGGTGGTGATGAGCGTCATTCCCTTCGGCCTAGTGGGCGCCATCCTGGGGCACATGGCCCTCGGCTTCAATCTCAGCATGTTCAGCTTGGTGGCGCTGCTGGGGCTGGCGGGCGTTTTGGTGAACGATTCGATCATCCTGGTATCGGCGATTCAGCGGAATCGGGAGGAAGGCGCTTCCCTCACGGAAGCGCTGCTGGCCGGGGGCCGGGAACGGCTGAGGCCGGTGCTGATGACGAGCATCACCACGATAGTGGGGGTCACGCCGATTCTGTTCGAGAGCAGCCTGCAAGCGCAGCTGGTGCAGCCGCTGGCGATCACGCTGGTATTCGGGATGATGCTGGCGCCGCCGCTGGTGCTGGTTTACGTGCCCTGCGTCATGGCCATCGGCGGCGATGCCCGCCGCTGGCTGCGCTCCCGCCGCTCTCGCATATCGCCTGCATCCAAGCCAGCCTCGCTCACCGGATAGGCCTCCCCCGGCCACGCCCCCCGCCCTTTCCGGGCGCTTCGATCCCGCCTGTTCTTGCGTTCCCCTCTCGCGGGAGACGCCATCCTTGGCTCGGTTCCGCCATCCATGGCTCCAACGCTCCCGCGAGAGGGGAACGCAAGAACAGGCTACGGGGGCGCGTGAAGCCAACGGGCGGTGCGAGGCTGTCCGGCGGCGAATGGGGACTGGCGCCAACGGAAACGCCGGCGTGAGCCTCTTCTCCGTCCCCTTTCTCGCGGGAGTGTCGGCGGCAGGATAGCCGCCGCCAAGCCCCATGGATGGGTTCATGCGTCTCCCGCGAGAAAGGGGACGGAGAAGAGGCGGGTTCAACGCGTCTCCTGCGGGAAAGGGGCGGAGAAAGCACACGCCAGCTAAAGCCCGGTTGTGGCTTGGCGCAACCGGGCGAAGGGGGGGGGGGGGGGGGAGTTAGGCGCCGACGGCGCGCAGGGGCTGGGCGGTGGGTTTGGGCGCAACCAAGGGCACGGGATCCAGCACCCAGGCTTTGGATTTGCGACGCGCCGGCGAGGGAATGGCGTAAACCACGTTGCGCTTGGCGTGCATGCGCTTGAGTTCATCGGCATCAATGCGCCAGCCCTTTGCGTCCCATTCCTCAAGACGCTCGCGGTAGAGCCGGATCACATTGTCCCCCGGCATCAGCAGCTCGCGGGTGCTGCGCTCGGCCGGCGTGCATACCGGGCCGAGCTTCTCGATCACGGCGCGGTCCTGCTCGGCGATGGCGAAATTGCGCTTGTCCGTCTGCTTGTCGGCAATGCCCAAAAGCCACTTGTTTTTGGGAATGATGCAGTTGCGCAGGGATACCAGGAACGTGTGCAAATAGTGCTCATCCACCGGGGTTTCCCATACGTACTGATGGAACCACTTGGTGGGCGTGAGGTGGATATAGGTGTACAGGCCATGGGGGCCGTGGTGGCCGGAGCCGGCATCGAGCGGGCCGTCATAGTTGCGGATCCGCTTCATCAGCCAGTTCTTAAGCGGCGGCGCCTGGAAAGTATGCATAAAGGCGAAGCCGTGCTCATGCTCCTCGAGGCGAAGCTCGTTGACCTTGTAGTCGTCGCGCTCGCCGGAATAGCCGTGCGTGGGATGCACGAACTCGTTATGGACAGGGTCCAGACCATTCTCCACGGCGCGCTCGTAGTTGGCGTGCCAGTGGTAATCCATGATGCCGGCCCGCCAGCCGTCCTTGTCCCATTCCGGAATCGGCATGATGGGCGGGCGCTCCTCCTCCGGGAGGTCGCCCAGAAACACGAAGATCAGGCCGTAGCGCTCCTCGGTGGGATAGGCGTCCACTTGGCCGCGCGGAGGCACCTTGGTGCGGGCTTCAGGGCCCAGCGAGGGAATCTTCACGCAGCGGCCGCTGCCGTCGTACTGCCAGCCGTGATAAGGACACTGCACGCAGTCGCCCTTGATTTTGCCGCCCGACAGCGCCGCGCCGCGGTGGATGCAGGTGTCGCTCAAACAATGGGCCTTGCCCTCGGAATCGCGGAATAGAACGAATTCGTGGCTGAGCATCCGCACCCGGATGGGAGCCTCGGACGTGAGCTTCTCGGACTGTTCGGCGGCGTACCAAAAATTGATGTACATCGTGTGCCTCCTACGTTAAGAAGGGCGGGCACTCGATTGTAGCTCACCGCCGTGCGGCATGGAGGCAGCTGCTAGAAGCCCAGGCGCGCCTCGACCAGGATGCCGAGGCCGTTCCCGCCGTCGGCGCCGGCGGCGCGCGCCAGCTTGACGGCCATGCCGGCCCCCGCGGCCCGGCCGTCCGGGCCCAGGCGCTCCAGGCGCCAGCCCAGCGTTTGCGCGCCGCCCCCGGTGCGCGTTCCGCGCAGCAGGAAGGGCGTGGCCAGGAGGCGCCCGCCGGGCAGCGCCAGGCCCCAGCCGAGCTCGGCCTCGAGGCCGCCGGCGTCCGGCTCCGCCCCGAGCCGGCCCATGCGGCGCTCGGAGAGCAGCCGCTCCGCCCCGGCGGCCTCGGCGGCGCCCCAGCGCCGCCGCAGCGACGCCGACGGCCCCAGGCCGCCCGGCCCGCAATCCCAGTCCAGGCGGGCGGAGACGCCCGTCCGGCTGAAGCCGCCGTCCTCGTGCGCGGCCAGATGGCGGCCCTCGACCCCGAAGGCGAGGGCGCCGCGCGCCCAGGAGAGGCCCGCCGAGACCTCGGCGCCCCAGCCCCTCTCCGCGTCGCCGCCGTCGCGGCGCGCGCCGCCCTCCAGCCGCGCCGAGAACTCCCCGCCGCCGGCCAGCGCCCGGGTCCAGGACGCCTCGACCGCCGCCCGGAAGCGGCTCGCCCGGGCCTCCGCCTCCGGCAGCCCGGGCGCCTCCCCGGAGGCGAAGCGCGCCGCCATGGCGTCGGCGGCCAGCGACAGGCGCCAGCCGCCGCCCAGGTCCGCCAGATCGCCGCGCAGGCCCGCCGCGCCCATCTCCATCGAGATGTCGGCCCCGGCCTCCGCGCCGCCCTCCGGCGACAGCGACATGTCGCCCCGGCCCGCGCCGAACGCGCCCCACGCGGAGAAGCGCCCCGCGTCCAGGGCCGCGTAGGGCGCCAGCGCGGCCATCGACGACCTCGTCGAGCCCCGCCCGCCGCCGGCGGCGGCGTAGCCGCCCTCGCCGCGGCTGTAGGACGCGCTCAGCCCCAGCAGCAGGGGCCCGGACGACCAGTCCGCCCCGGCCTGCCCGGTGGCCACGTCGCCGTCGACCGCCGCGCCGCCGGCCGCGCGCCCCTCGAAGGAGGCCAGGGAGCCGCGGCCCCACAGGCCCCAGGACGATCCGCCCGCCGTCCTCCCGCCCGCGTCGAAGGACGAGCCCGCCAGCGCGGCGCGCAGCGGGCCTCCGCGGCCGGCCGCCGGCGCGCCCGGAGGGCCGGATGCCGCCAAGGGGACGGCGCTTCCCAAGGAGCCGCCGCCGGCGTCAAGAGCCGGGAAGCCCCGGCTCGCGCGGCCGCCGCCGGCGGAGCCGCCGCCCGGCTCCCCGCCGGCGACGGCGTAGGCGCTCAAGGCGCGCCCGG
The DNA here is from genome assembly GCA_965213995.1 of Gammaproteobacteria bacterium. GTDB lineage: Bacteria > Pseudomonadota > Gammaproteobacteria > Steroidobacterales > Foliamicaceae > Foliamicus. The sequence goes on from OZ243929.1 coordinate 1,073,555, forward strand.
CGAGCGCGGCCTTGAAGCCCGCGCCTCCGCCCCCGGCGTCCTCCGGCCGCCTCGCGGCCCGGGCGCGCCGCGACGCCGCCCGGCCGGCGACGCCCTCGATGATCTGCTCGGCCGCCGCGCGCCCGAAGCGCGGCATCCATGCGCCCGCGGCGGCGGCCAGCGAGGGCTCGTCGTCGTCGGACACCATGACCCGGACTTCCGCCGAGACGCCGCCGTAGCCGCCGCCCGACGCCGTGTGGACGAGCGATCCCGACTCGTCGGCGATATCGTCGTCCTCGAGGGCCGACACCGTGACGGCCTGCGGCATGCTCCAGTCGTCCGCCGTGAACGTCAGGCTCGCGGGCGACACCGAGACGCCCGCGCCTTCGGAAACCGCGACGGACACCGCCACAGCGCCCGCGGGCGCGGCGCCCAGCGCCACCGTGTACGAGGCGCCGCCGCCCTCGTCAATCGACAGCGAGGACTCCGAGACGATCAGCGAGGGCTCGTCGTTATCGGCCACCGACACCCGGACCTCCGCCGAGACGCCGCCGTAGCCGCCGCCCGAGGCCGCGTGCGTCAGCGATCCCGACTCGTCGGCGATATCGTCGTCCTCGAGGGCCGACACCGTGACGGCCTGCGGCATGCTCCAGTCGTCCGCCGTGAACGCCAGGCTGGCGGGCGACACCGAGACGCCCGCGCCTTCGGAAACCGCGACGGACACCGCCACAGCGCCCGCGGGCGCGGCGCCCAGCGCCACCGTGTACGAGGCGCCGCCGCCCTCGTCAATCGACAGCGAGGACTCCGAGACGATCAGCGAGGGCTCGTCGTTATCGGCCACCGACACCCGGACCTCCGCCGAGACGCCGCCGTAGCCGCCGCCCGAGGCCGCGTGCGTCAGCGATCCCGACTGGTCGGCGATATCGTCGTCCTCCAGGGCCGCGACCGTGACGGTTCGCGGCGCATTCCAGTCGTCCGCCGTGAACGCCAGGCTCGCGGGCGACACCGAGACGCCCGCGCCTTCGGAAACCGAGACGGCCACCGCCACCGGCCCCGGGGGCTCGGTCCCCAAGGCCACCGTGTAAGACGCGCCCGCGCCCTCCTCCAGCGAAAGCGAGGGCTCCGAGACGATCAGCGAGGGCTCGTCGTCGTCGGCCACCGCCACCGACGCGGAGGCGGGGGCGCCGGGCGCGTAGCCGGGGCCGGGCCTCAGCGCCAGGGCGACCGAGCCGTCCGGCTCGTCGCGCCTGTCGTCGATAGTGGCCACGGCGACGACCGCCGAGGGCCGCGAGGGGGTCAGCGCCACGGCGCGCGGGCCGAGCTCCCCCGCCGCCGCGAAACCGCCGGACCCGGACACCTCCGCCGACACCGCGAGCGGGCCGGGCGGCGGCGGCTCGGCCGTGACCGTGAACAGCGCCTCGCCGCCCTCGGAAACCGCCGGCCCCGCCCTCACCGAGACCACCGGCGGCGCGGCGGGCGTCGGGTCCTCAGGGGTCGCGTCGGGCGGCGGGTCCGAGGGCGTGGCCGGCGGCGGGTCCGAAGGCGTCGTGTCGGGCGGCGGATCCGAAGGCGTGGCAGGCGTCGGATCCTCAGGAGTCGTGTCGGGCGGCGGATCGACCGGCGCGGGATCGACCGGCGTGGCAGGCGTCGGATCGACCGGCGTGGACGGCGTCGGGTCCTCAGGAGTCGGATCGGCTGGCGGGTCCGAGGGCGTGGCAGGCGTCGGATCGGCCGGGGTGGACGGCGTCGGGTCCTCAGGCGTCGTGTCCGGCGGCGGGTCCGAGGGCGTGGCAGGCGTCGGATCGGCCGGGGTGGACGGCGGGGCGCCCGCGTCCCCCGTCACGGACACCGCCACGACGACGCCGTCGCCGGCGCCCTCCTGGCCGCCGCCGGTCGCCGTGTGCCTCAGCGTCGCGGCGTCGGCGGCGTCGTCGTCGTCCGGCGCGGCCTTGACGGCGACGGCTTGGGCCATGCTCCAGTTGGCCCGGGTGAAGTCGAGGGCGGCGGGCGAGACCGTCACGTCGGGATTGTCGGAGCTGATCCACACCTGCACCGGGCCCGAGGGCGCGGCGCCCAGCGCCACCGTGTAGGTCGCGCTGCCGCCCTCGGCCACGGTCAGCGACGAAACGGAGAGCGCCAGCGGCGGCGCCGAGGGCGTCGCCGTCGCCCGGTCCGACGCCGCCCCCTTGACCTCGCCCGCCGCCGCCCGCACCCGGAAGGTGTAGGCCACCCGGTTGGACAGGCCGTCCACGACGTGCTCGACGGTGCCGGCGCCGCTGCCGGGGACGGGCCTCCAGCGCCCGTGCAGCCAGTACTCCCAGCCGGTGATGTCGCTGTTGCGGGGGTCCGTCCAGCTCAGCGTCGCCCGGCCGTTGCCCGCCTCGGCCTTGAAGCCCTCGGGCTTGGCGGGGGCCGGCGCGTCGTCGTCGTCCACCGTCACCGCCACGCTCCCCGTCGCCGAGCCGTAGCCGCCGCCCGACGCGCTGTGCGTCAGCGTCGCGCTGTCGTCCGCCGTGTCGTTATCCTGCCCCGCCGACACCGCCACCGTTTGCGCGGTGCCCCAAGTGGCGGCGGTGAAGGTCAGCGTGCTCTGGTCGCCCGGAGCCGTGGAGTCGGTGTCGAACGTCACCTCGCCGCTCGCCCCGGCCACCGTCACGGTGACGTTCCCCGTCGGCCGCGTGGCCAGCGCCACCGTGTAGGTCGCGCTGGCGCCCTCGGCCACGGTCAGCGAAGTCGGGTCGAGGACCAGGCCCGGCGCGTCGTTGTCGGCCACCGTCACCGCCACGCTCCCCGTCACCGAGCCGTAGCCGCCGCCCGACGCGCTGTGCGTCAGCGTCGCGCTGTCGTCCGCCGTGTCGTTATCCTGCCCCGCCGACACCGCCACCGTTTGCGCCGTGCTCCAGGTGCCCGTCGTGAACGTCAGCGTGCTCTGGTCGCCCGGAGCCGTGGAGTCGGTGTCGAACGTCACCTCGCCGCTCGCGCCCGCCACCGTCACCGTCACGGTCCCCGTCGGCCGCGTGGCCAGCGCCACCGTGTAGGCGCCGCTGCCGCCCTCGGCCACCGTCAGGCTCGCCGGGTCGAGGACCAGGGCGGGGGCCCGCGGCGTCGCCGTCGCGGCCGCCGAGGCCGCGCCAAGCACCGTCCCGCCCGGCGCGGCCGCCGCGCGGACCTGGAAGCTGTGCTCCGTGCCGTTGGCCAGGCCCGCCACCGTGTGGGCGACGGTGCCGGCGCCGCTGCCCGCGATGTCCGTCCACGCCCCCCAGGAGACGGGGTCGCCCGTGCCTTGGCGGAACTGGTACTTCGCGATGTCGCTGTTCGACGGGTCGCTCCAGCTCAGCGTGACCTGGCCGCCGCCCGGGCCCGCCGCCGCCGCGAAGCCCGACGGCGCCGCCGGCGCCGCCACCGGCGCCGCCCGGACGATGGCCGACGGCGCGCCGAAGAGGCTCCCGTTGCGCGCGCGCATCTGGAAGTCCAGAACCTCGGTGAAGCTGCCCGTGAAGGTGGTGATATCGCCGCCGCCGGCCATGGCCGCCCACCCGAACCAGCCGCCGCCCGGGCGGCGGACCCGGTACTGGTAGCCCGTGATGGTGCCGGACGGAGGGGTCCAGCTCAGCGTGATCTGCCCGCCGCCCGGGCCCGCCGTCGCCGTGAAGCCGGTCGGCGCGGCGGGCGCGGCGGCGGCGTCGGTGATGCGGAAGTCCGCCAGGCTGTCGGCGCCGGACGCGCCGCCGCCGAGGCCGGTTCCCGAGCTCGCGTCCAGCGTGCCGAGGCCGATCACCACCGTCTCGCCGCCCGGCTCCGCGGTGTTGTCCGCCGCCGCCGTCAGCGTCAGCGTGACCGTCGTCGCCGTCGTCCCCGTGGTCGGGCCGGTGAAGGTCACCGCCGCGTTCCCGGAATCGAGGTTCGCGCAGGCCACCCCGGTCGGCAGGGTCGTGGGGCACGCCGTCGTGTAGTCCGTGCCCCGCGTCGCCTCGCCGCCGAAGGTGAGCGGCACCGGCAGCGCCTCGCCGTTCACGAGGCCGCGGTCCAGGGTGACGGTGAAGGTCTTCGTCCCGCCCTCCGCGACATCCCCGGCGGCGCCCGCGAGCGTCACCGCGGTCGGGTCGTTGTCCGCCACCGTGACCGTCGCCGCCGTGCCGCTGAGGCTGCGGTAGCCGCTGTCCCGGGAGGATGTGCGGTAGGTGACGGACAGCTCCCGGCCGATGGGGCTGTCCGCGCTGTCGTCGGTGGCGCGCATCGTCACCGTCTGCGCCGAGTTCCAGGTCGATGCGGTGAAAGCGAGCGTCGCGCTGCCGCCGAACGTGCTGCTGCCCGGGCCGGCGAGCTCCAGCCCGGCGGGGGCGGTGACGGTGACCGCGACGGTGTCCGACGGCCGGGTGCTCAGCGCCACCGTGAAGGTCGCCGTGTCCGAGGCGTCGCCCTCGGTGACGGCCCGGTCCGTCGGCTGCGCCGTGGTCACGCCGGCGGTGGCGGCCGTCGGCGTGGCGGTCGCCTCGGACGAGGCCGCGCCCTCGAGCGTCCCGTCCAGGGCGCGGACCTGGAAGCCGTAGGCCGTGCCGTTCGTCAGGCCCGTGACCGTGTGGGTGGTGGTCGCGGCGGTGCTGCCGGCGATGGCCGTCCAGGTTCCCCAGCTGCCGGTGTCCGGCGGGGTGCGCTGGCGGAACTGGTAGCCGCTGATCGCGGCGTCGGAGGGGTCGGTCCAGCTCAGGACGGCCCGGCCGTCGCCCGCCGCCGCGGCGAAGCCGGCGGGCGCCAGCGGCGGGTCGTCGTCCTGGATGGTCAGCGTGAACGTGGTCCGGGCGCCGAGGTCGTAGCCGGCGCCGTCGGCCAGGGTCAGGATGACCGTCTCGTCGGGCTCGCGCAGGGCGTCCTGGATGATGTCGATGTCGATATACGCCCCGGCCTCGCCCGGGATCACGGCCACGCTGTCGCTGGCCGGCGCCGTGAAGTCCCCGTCCGAACCCCGGGTCGCGGTGCCGGTCACCGTGTAGGCCAGCGTGATCGCCGCCAACGGGGCCGGGTTGATACTGATGGGAATGGACGCCGAAACGTTCTCGGGAGTTGATCCCGCGGAGGATGCGAACTGCGCCACCGGCGCCGTCGGCGTGGCGCTCACCGTGTCCGAGGCGGGGCCGGCCTGCGCCCCGGCGCGGGCGCGGATCTGGATGTCGTAGGCGGTGCCGTTGGTGAGGCCTGTGACAAAAATCGAGGTGACGGACGCGGCGGTGCTGCCCGACGCGACGGAGTACCAGGCCCCCCAGCTGCCGCCGCTTTCCCGCGTCCGGACTTCGTATGCGGTGATTCTGCTGTCGCGGGGGTTGTCCCAGCTCAGGGCGACCCTGCCGTCGCCCGCCGTGGCCGTCAGGCCAGTCGGCTTGAGCGGCGGGGGGTTGGCGGCCGGCGTGGCGGTGGCGGCGTCCGAGGCGGCGCCCCCCAAGCTCCCGGCGCGGGCGCGGATGCGGAAGCCGTAGAGCGTGCCGTTGGTCAGGCGGCCGGATATCCGGCCCTCGGTGGCGCCGCGGCCGCCGCCGGAGGAGAAGTTCTTCCAGCCGGGCCAGGGGCCGGTGTTGTTGACCCGCGAGTCGTACTGGTATCCGGTGATGCGGCTGTCGTCCGAGGCCGTCCAGCGCAGCGTGACCTGGCCGCTGCCCGGGCCCGCCGTCGCCGTGAAGCCGGCGGGCGCGGCCGGGGCAGGCGGGTCGTTCACCGTCACCTCGAAGCGATTGGCGGTCGGCGATGGATCGGCCCCGCCGCCCACGTTGGTCGCGAGCCCGTCCCGATCGAAGCCGTTCGCCGTCGCATCGTCCGGCCCGAGCGCGACCACCAGCGTCTCCGCGCCGACGTCGTCGTCGAGCAGGGCCGTCAGCGTCAGCGTCGCAGTCCGCGCCCCCGCCCCCGAAAAGGCCAGCTGCGGCGTCGCCGTGGTCTCGCCGCTCAGCGCCACGCCCGTGTTCAGCCCCGCCCCGGTCTTCAGCGCCAGGCTCCAGTCGTCCGTGTCCACATCCGTCCCGCCGATCGACAACGGCACATCGATCGCCTCGCCCGCCACGAGGTCGCGGCCCAGCGTCACCGTGAACTCGACCGTTCCGCCCTCGCGCACCGCGCCCGTGCCCGCGCGGGCGAGTTCGACCAGGGTCGGATCGTCGTCGCGGATGGTGACGAAGGCGCTGTTGGCGTTGGGGTCGATGCCGACCCCGGCCGGGAGCGGGTTGTCGGGATCCTCGCTGATCGTCAGCGTCACCAACTCGTCGGGCTCGTCGGTGGTGTCCGATGTTCCATAGACGGCGAAGCTGAACTGGGTTGTGTCGCTTCCCCCGCCCGTCAGATCGATGCAGCCGCTGGCATCGAGCGTTACGAGGTTGATTCCCCGTGTCACCCGGAAGCTGGGGGTCGACAGGGAGCTTGTGAAGCAGTTCCTGAGCGGCACATTCGCCACCCTCGGCATCACCCGCACAAATAAACTGGCGAGGGTGAAGCTTGGGGATTCCTGATTGACGTCACTGCCTTCCACGGCCCCGGCGGACACGGTCGCGGTCTGCGCCTGCGCGGACGGCGCGAGGACGGCCAGCAGCGGCAGGGCGAGCAGGGCGGCGGCGAGGGCCGCGCGCCGCGGTCGGGCGGAAGCGGCGGGGCGGGGCCGCCTTTCAAGGGCCCGGCCCCGGCGGGCGGCGCGGCGGAGGCCCGCCAAGGGGCTGGCGGGATGATGGAGGCCCGGCATGCGGGCCGCGGTGGAACGGGCGGGACTGTCAGGAGAGGGTGGCGCCCGAAGCCGGTCCGGGCGGCGGCGGGAGAGAGGTTCAGGCGCAGAGGCCGGCGGACGGGAGCGGCCCCGGCTGCCGGGGCCGGACGCCGGTTCCGCGGGGATGCCGGCGAGGGGGCGCCCGGCCCGGCCGGCGGCGTCGGAGCGGGCGTTCCGAAAGCCTTTACATGGCGGCGCGCCCGCCCGGCGCAGACGACCGCTCACGCCGCGCATTTCGGGGGGGGGGGGGGTGAGGCGACGACGCGGGCGGAAGTTCGGACGGGCGCGGCATGCCGCGCAGGCGGCAATGTTTCTGAAAGAGCCTTGATAGCTTTTAGTCCCAACATCGCCGCCGATCTCCTCACCGAGCTTTCAATCAGGGATGATAGCTTACCAAAAAACGAGCCCGCGCAGGGGGCGGCAAGGTCAAGGGCCCGCCGGGCCCGCCCCCGAAAAGCCCAGCACCAGCCCCGCTATCACCCCGGTCTGCGCAATCAGCGCCCCGATCATCCACTTCAGCAGGTCGGCCTTGAGCTCGGCCATCTGCCGTTGCAGCCTGCCCTCAAGCTCGGTCATCCGCTGCTTCTGCCTGCCCTCAAGCTCCGCCAGTTGCCGCTTCTGCCTGCCCTCAAGCTCGGTCATCTGCCGCTTCTGCCTGCCCTCAAGCTCGGTCATCTGCCGCTTCTGGACCGCCTCAAGCCGCAGCAGGTTCTCCTTGGTGGCCAGGTTGCTGTTCAGCAGGGCCACCTGCTCATCCGCCAGCGCTTCCGCCTGCTCCTCGGTAAACCCCGTCCGCGTCAGACGCTTGACGAACCGGTGGGTGTCAAAGGCAATGGCTTCACTCATGGCGACACCTTACAACTGATGCCGCACCTTGGCAAATTTGAGCCTTGTCCAAGAGGCATGGGCGTGAACGGGAGCGTGAATCCGACGGAAGATGAGCCCGCAGGCGTACTGGCCCCGCCTTTTATCCGTTCCTTTCCCGCAGAAGACGCCTCAATCCGTCCTCCTTCTTCCCGCGGGTTGCTGTTGGCATCCCTGCCGCGCGGCGGTGCCGGAATCACGTCCGGGGCCGACCTCCTTTAGGCCCGCTCGCATCTGGCAAAGACATGCTTTGCCTCGCTGCGCCGCGCGCAGCGACCGATGCTCGCCCTGCCGCCGACGCTCCTGCGGGAAAGGGGCGGATAAAGGGCTCGCGACATCGCGGGGCTGGCGGCTATTCGTCGGGCAGCCCGGGCAGTTCCGGCATGGTCAGGCGCACGAACAGTTCCTCGAGGCGGTTGGTCTTGTGGCGGATGCTGGCAACCTGAACGCCGGCCGCATTGAGCAGCTCGAAGAACTCGTTGAGGCTGCGCGCGGCAGGCACTTCCACCTCCAGCTCATAGCGGCTGCGCCAATGCACTTGGAAGCCCTTGAACTTGAGGTCAGCGCGGGCGGGTGATTGCAGCGAGATCACGAAGTGCTGCTCGGGCAACTGCCTTAAGACCTGCTCCATCCGATCTTCCACCACGATTCGCCCTTGGTCGAGAATGGCCAGGCGGCGGCACAGGTGCTCGGCTTCCTCTAGGTAGTGGGTGGTGAGAATGATCGTTACGCCGCGCTCATTGATCTCGCGAAGCAACTCCCACATGGAGCGGCGGATCTCGATATCCACGCCTGCGGTCGGCTCGTCGAGAATCAGCAGCCTAGGCTCGTGGACCATCGCCCGGGCGATCATCAGCCGACGCTTCATCCCTCCCGATAGCGTGCGCGCGAGCATGTTGCGCTGGTCCCACAGGCGAACCGCCTTCAGGCATTTTTCGGCGTTGCGGCGCGCCTGCCGCGGAGCGAGGCCGAAAAAGCCCGCCTGGTGCATGAGCGTGGGCATCAGCTTCTCGAACATGTTGAGGTTCACTTCCTGCGGCGCAACGCCGATGCACTTCTTCACCGCCCCTTGGTCGCGATCCAGATCATGGCCGTACACGCACACTTTGCCGCTGGTCTTGTTGACCAGTGTCGTGATGATTCCGATGGCGGTGGTCTTGCCGGCTCCGTTGGGGCCCAGCAAGGCGTAGAATTCGCCCTCCCGCACGGTGAGGTTAATGCCCTTGAGCGCCTGCGCGCCGTTGGGATAGGTTTTGGTAAGTCCTTTGAGGGATAGAGCGTCCACATACCGGATTGTGCAGCCCCGGCCGCGCAAAGGAAAGTGGGCTATGCACGCAAAAGGCTTCTTCCGGGAGAGCCGCAAGATGTGCGGCGCAAGGGCTTGCGCGAGGCGGGATAGTATGCATAATACCCACCTTCCTGCTAATTTATGAGCATTTTATGCAAGCTGGCGCTCATCATGCGTCTCGCCGCCACGAATGCATCGCGGAGATCATCCGCGGGCAGAGCGTGGGCAGCCAAGCCGAGCTGGGCGAACTGCTTGCCATGCGCGGCATTCGCGTCAGCCAATCGTGCCTGAGCCGCGACCTGTCCCTGTTGGGCGCGGTGAAGCGGGGCCGGTCGTACACGCTCGCCCGCCCCGATATCGCCGAAGACGACCGCCAAGCGTTGTCGGCCTACGCCCGCAGCGTGGAACAGGCGGGGCCGCACCTGGCCATCGTGCGCACCGCTACGGGCGCCGCGCAACGCGTCGCGCTGTTTCTGGACCGCAGCGGATGGCGGGAGGTTCTGGCGACGCTGGCGGGAGACGACACTATTTTCGTGGCGACGCGCAATCAGGCCGAGCAGCGCGCCCTGCTGTCCCGCCTGCGCCGCGAGATGGGCTAAGGGCGTACCTTCACTTCATCCCATCAAGGCCAAGGATCGTGAGCAATTCACCCATCGTGCTGGCTTTTTCCGGCGGGCTGGACACGTCGTTCTGCGTGCCCTGGCTGCGCGAAAAGCACCGGCGTCCGATAGTGACGCTCACGGTCAACACCGGCGGGATCAGCGCGGCGGAGGCGGGCGCGCTTGAGCAGCGCGCCTTGGCGCTGGGCGCCGAGCGGCACCTGCTGGTGGAGGCGCGCCCGCAGTTCTTCGACGAAGTGATCCGCCATCTCATTGCGGGCAATGTGCGGCGGGGCCACAGCTACCCCCTGTGCGTGGGCGCCGAGCGCGGCATTCAAGCGCGGATATTGGCGCGCACGGCCAGCCAACTGGGCAGCGACACGGTGGCCCACGGCTGCACCGCGGCCGGCAACGATCAGTTCCGGTTCGAGATGGCCATGCGCGCGCTGGCGCCGGAAATCAAGGTGCTGGCACCGGTTCGCGACGAATCGCTTCAACGCGCAACGCAATTGGAATACTTAAGGGAGCGCAACGCTCCGGAAATGCCGGCTGGCGGCGATTATTCGATTAATCGCGGCCTTTGGGGCGTGACCATTGGCGGCCGCGAAACGCTTACCTCGGCGGATTCGATTCCGGAATCCGCCTGGGTGCTGTCGGCCGGCGCGCTCGAAAAGCCGCCTGCCGAAGAGCCTCACGATCTGGATTTCGAGGTCGGCGCGCCGGTGCGCTGGGACGGCGAGGCCCTTGATCCGGTGGCGCTGATCGAGGCGGTGGAGGGCGCCGCGGCGCGCTTCGGAATCGGGCGGGGCATCCACTTGGGCGACACTATTCTCGGCGCCAAGGGCCGGGTGGCCTACGAGGCGCCGGCCGCGGAGGTTCTGCTGACCGCCCACCGCGAACTGGAAAAGCTCACATTGGGCGCCGCGCAGCTGCGCGTGAAGGATACGCTGGCCGCCATTTATGGCGATCTCGTGCATGAGGGCAAACAGCTGGATCCGGTATGTCGCGATATCGAGGCCTTCTTCGACAGCTCGCAGCAATGCGCGAGCGGGCGCGTCCGCCTCGTTCTGAGGCCCGCAAGCGTCTGGATACGGGGCGTGGAATCGGACTATTCCCTGCTTGCGGCCACGCGCGGCGTGTACGGCGAGGCTGCGGGAGAATGGACGCCGCGCGATGCGCTGGGAGCCGCCCGGGTGCTGGCGCTGCCCGGCCTTCTGCACAGCCGGGTGGCGGCTTCAACCAGCAAGGTCGGCGGCCATGCGTAGCGTGGTGGTCGATAAGCTCTCCTCGGTGGCGTCCGGGCTGGACCTGGGGCGCGAAATCCGGGTGGGCGAGGACATTCCCAGCGAGGAAGGCGTGCTCGTTGCGGTGGAAGTGCTCAACGACAAGTCGTCCTACAACCGGCTGGAGCTGGCCAGCGGCCGGATGGCCCGGGTGCGCAGCGGAGATATTGTGGTGGGCGCCTTGGGGCACAGGAAGGCTCTGTTCGGATACGCGGGACATGTTCCGGAATCGGTCAAGCGCGGAGACGTGCTGCAGTTGCTCAACATTGGCGGTGTGCTGGGCGTGTGCGATTCGGTGAACGCCACCATGGGGCCGCCTTTCGATGCCCGGGTGCTGGGCGTGGTGCTGGAGTTTCCGTATCTGGGCGAACGCGTGGGCATCCCGGCGAGGGTGGGCGGCGAGGCGCTGCCGCAGGAGGATTCCGGCAGCCTCGACCTCGGCGGCGTGCCCGTGGTGACGCTGGCGGGCACCACCATGAGCTCCGGGAAAACGGCGGCGGCCTGCGCGATTATCGGTCGCTTGCGTCATCAAGGCTATGTGGTGGACGCATTCAAGGCCACCGGCGTGTCGCTGCGCCGCGATATCCTCGCGATGGAGGATGCCGGCGCGCGCAACACCGCGATTTTTACCGATTTTGGCGTGGTCAGCACCGCTCCGCATAATGCGCCGGGGCTGGTGCGGGCCATGCTGCGGCGGATGGCGGCCGCCGGACCGGACCTGATCCTGTTTGAATTGGGCGACGGCATACTCGGGGCCTACGGCGTGGAGGCGATTCTGGCGGACCAAGGCATACGCTCGGCGATCACCTGCCTGCTGCTTTGCGCCAGCGATCCCGTTGCCGCCTGGGGCGGCACCATTCTTCTGAAAAAGGAGCACGGAATCGAAGTGGCCGCCGTGACCGGCCCCGCCACCGACAACCAAGTGGGAATCGATATCCTGCGGCAGCGTGTCGGCGTGCCTGGCTACAACGCGATTGCCCATAGCGCCGAGTTGGGCAAGTTCGTGGCGAGCAGCCTGAAGCTGCCGCGATCATGAGTGTTCCTGCCGTCGTTTTGGGGGCTTCGGGATACGTGGCCGGCGAGCTTTTGCGCCTTCTTGCCGGCCATCCGGAGTTCCGGATCGCGGCGGCGTTTTCACAGAGCAACGCCGGCGCCCCGGTGGAATCCGTGTTCCCCAACCTCACCGGCCTTTGGCCCGAACTTCGCTTCTCTTCCTTGGCCGAACTTGAGGAAGCGCTGCGGCAGCCTTGCGCCGTTTTTTCCTGCGCGCCGCATGGGGCCAGCGCAGCGCTGGCGGCCAAGGTATTGAAACTGGCCGGAGGGCGCGATGCCGAGGTTCGGATCGTGGATGTATCGGCCGACTTCCGCTACGCCACCGCCAACGCCTACGAGCGGGTGTACGGCTCGGCGCATGGCGCCCCCGAGCTGCTGCCGATATTTTCCTGCGCGCTGCCGGAACACCGGGCCAAAGCGGACACGCCGCATATCGGGCATCCCGGATGTTTCGCCACCGCCTTGCTGCTCGCTTGCGTGCCGCTGATGCGATTCGGGCTTACCGGCAGCCCGCTTTTCGCCAGCGGCGTGACCGGCAGCACCGGGGCTGGCAAGCAGCCTTTGGCGACCACTCATCATCCGCTTCGCCACTCCAACATGTTCGCTTACCGGCCGCTCAAGCACCGCCATGCTCCGGAAGTGGAAGAGGTTTGCGCGGCCGTGAGCGGGCAGCGCCCGCAATTGCGGTTTGTGCCGCATTCCGGGCCGTTTGCGCGCGGGATCCATCTCACGATGCAGGCCGCGCTGAAGCCTTCGCTGGGCGGGCGGCAGGTGAAAGAGGCTTTCGAGCAAAGCTACGCCGCCGCGCCGTTTGTGCATCTGACGGAATCGCCGCCGCGGCTCAAGAATGTGACCGGCGGCAATCATGCGCATCTTTCGGTATCGGTGGAAAACGGTTCCGTGGCGGTTTTCGTAGTGCTGGACAACTTGGTGAAAGGCGCCGCCGGCGGAGCGGTGCAATGGGCCAACCGCCTGTACGGATTCGATGAGACGGCGGGTTTGGCCGCGCCGGGGCCGGCATGGATATGACCGCGCCGCAGTCCGGCGGCAATTCCCAGGATGCGCGGCGCCTTGAAGCGGCGCATCTGGCGCAGGTGTACTCCCAGTTTCCTTTCGAGGTGGTGGCCGGCCAAGGCGCTTACCTGATTTGCGCCAACGGCCGCCGGTTGCTGGACCTCTACGGCGGGCACGCCGTCTGCGCCCTGGGATACGGCCATCCGCGCCTGCTGGCGGCTCTCAAGCGCCAGGCGGGCGAATTATTGTTCGCCAGCAACGCGATGGCCCTGCGGGTGCGGGCGCGGGCGGCCGAAAAGCTGGCCGGGTTTGCTCCTCGGGAATTGAACCAAGTGTTTTTCGTGAATTCGGGGGCCGAAGCCAACGAGAATGCCCTGCGTTTGGCCTGCCGCCTTACGGGGCGCTCCCGCGTCGTTGCCTTGGAGCACGCGTTTCATGGACGCACGGCCGCCGCCGCCGCAGTGAGTTGGGGCGCCCGGGGCCGTTGGTACGGCTTTCCGCAAACGCCGTTTGACGTGGCGTTTTCGCCGCGGGACGATGCCGCGGCCTTGGCAGCCTTGATCGACGCGAACACGGCTGCCGTCATCCTCGAGCCGATTCAGGGCTTGGGAGGCGCGTTTCCGGTTGGCAATGAGGTTCTGGCCGCTGCGCGAGAAGCCTGCGATGCCCATGGCGCCTTCTTTATTGCCGATGAAGTGCAGTGCGGAATGGGCCGCAGCGGCCTGCCCTTCGCCGTTTCGCACGCCGGCGTGACGCCTGACATCATCACCACCGCCAAGTCGCTGGGTGCCGGCTTCCCCTGCGCGGCGCTGCTGATGCGCGAGGACTGCGCCGCGCAGCTTGCAAAAGGCGATCTCGGCAGCACCTTCGGCGGCGGGCCGCTGGCCTGCGCCGCGATCGAAGCCGTGCTCGACGTGATGCGCGAGGAGCAGCTTCCCCAAAGGGCGGCGGAGCGCGAACGGCAGATACGCGCCGCCTGCGCGACGGGGCCGGTGGAGGCCATACAGGGCCGGGGCCTGTTGCTGGGGCTGAAATGCAAGAACGGCGCGGCCGCCGCGCGGGACCAACTGCTTGATGCGGATATTCTCGCTGGCACCAGCGCCTTGCCGGACTGGCTGCGTATCATGCCTCCGCTTAACCTTCGCGACAACGAGGCAGCCCGGTTAGCTGCCGCCCTTGGGCCGCTTTGACGGCCTGCGGCTTGCGCTTACCAGGAGCAGCCCAATGAGTGATATCAATCGATTCGACGATCTGGCCGATTTCGCGGCCGATGAGATATCGGCACTGCTGGGCCTTTCGGCCCGCCTAGAGCAGCGCCCGGAACCCGAGGCGCTGAAAGGCAAGGTTCTGTCGCTGCTTTTTCTCAACCCCTCGCTTCGAACGCTGGCATCATTTCAAGCATCCATGACGCGGCTGGGCGGCGGCGCCTTCGTGATCTCTCCGGAGATGTCGATTCACGGCTTGGAGACACGGCCTGGAATCGTGATGGACGGGGCGGCCGCGGAGCATGTCCGCGAGGCGGTTCCGGTTATCGCGTCGTATGGGGATGCTTTGGGGCTGCGCGCATTCGCTGAGCGCCGCGACCTGGTGGAGGACCTGGAGGATCGGGAGTACCGGAATCTCGCCGAGCTGGTGTCCACGCCGCTAATCAATATGGAATCGGCGATCAATCATCCCTGTCAGAGCCTGGCGGACTGGAAAACGCTTGATGACCTTGGCATTTCCGGGCGCGGCGGCAAGTTCGTGCTTAGCTGGGCCTATCATCCATCGGCCCTGCCCTTGGCGGTGCCGTCGGCCACCATGCAGATGGCGGCCATGCGGGGCATGGACGTGACCGTGCTGCGGCCCGACGGCTTTGAACTGCCGCCTTTGGTGATGGACAAGGCGCGATTGCTTGCCGAGCGCTCCGGCGGCTCCATTAGCGAAACGGACGACCGCGGCGAGGCCATGGAGGGCGCCCATGTGCTCTATGCCAAGTCCTGGAGTTCCACCCGCCACTATGGCGACAAGCATTCCGATTATCAGCTGCGCAACCGGCACGAGGACTGGTGCGTGGATGAGAACTGGTTTCAGCATGCCGCCGCCGGCTGCCGGTTCATGCACTGCCTGCCGGTTCGCCGCAACGTGGTGGTGAGCGAGGCGGTGCTGGACGGGCCGCGCAGCGTGGTCGTGGCCGAGGCGCGCAACCGCATGTGGGTGCAGATGGCTGTTCTTTACGCCATGCTTGGGCCGGGGCTGTGAGCCGCAAGCGGCCGAGCGGCACGGGATTCGGCGCGCTGCGGGCCGCCGCGCCGTATCTGCGCCTGTACAAAGACCGCGTGTTCGTGGTCAAGCTCGGCGGGGAGGTGCTGAGCCGGAGCAGCCGCATCGAGGCGCTGGTGGAGCAGGCGGCGGTGTTGCAGGCCCTTGGGGTTCGCGTGGTGATCGTGCATGGCGGCGGGCCGCAATCGACGGAACTGGCCAGCCGGCTGAAGCACCCCGCGCGCATGGTGGCCGGCCGCCGCATGACCGGCCCCGAGGAACTCCAAGTGGCCAGCTATGTGCTGAACGGCGAGGTCAATACCCGGCTGCTTTCCGCCTGCCGGGCCTGCGGCGTTCCGGCCGTGGGCTTGTCCGGAGTCGATGCGGGCTTGGTGATGGCCCGCCGCCGCCCGCCGATGAAGGTGGAGGGCGCGGGCGAGGAGCCGGTGGATTTCGGTTTTGTGGGCGATGTGGAGGAAGTGAATCCAGCGGTGCTGAAAATGCTGCTGAAGAAGCGCTTTCTGCCCATCGTGAGCCCGCTCTCCGCCGACTCGAACGGCGGGCTTCTCAATATCAATGCCGATACGGTGGCTGCTGCGGTGGCGACGGCGATTGGGGCTGAGAAGCTGGTGCTCACCATGGCCGCGCCGGGCATTCTGTCCGACCGCGCGGATGCTTCCACGCTGTTATCGCACTTGGACCTTGCCGGCTTGCGGCAACTGCGCGCCGATGGAGCGCTGGCCGACGGAATGCTGCCCAAGGCCGCCGCTATCGAAACCGCGATCACGGGCGGCGTGCCTCGGGTCCACTTGGTTTCCGGCAGCACCGAGGACGCCCTGCTGCGCGAGGTGTTCACCAACGAGGGTTGCGGCACCCTGGTGGTGCGCAGCATCGATGCCCTGTCGGCTGCTGAGCAGGAGGCTGGGCGGCAATGACCCGGCTGTGGGACAAGGGCGCGGCGCTGGACGAGACGGTGCTGCGCTATACGGCAGGCGAAGACCATCGGCTGGACGGCCGGCTGGTGGCGCACGATGTGCGGGCCTCGATTGCCCATGCCGGGATGCTGCGCGCGGCGGGCTATCTGTCGACCCTGGATCATGCCGGAATCGTGCGCGGCCTTGAGGCATTGGCCAAGGAGCACGCCGCCGGCGAATGGACGATCTCCTTGGAGGAGGAAGACGTGCATACCGCGCTGGAGCGGCGCTTGGTGGCGCGCGTGGGCGAGGCCGGCAAGCGGGTGCATCTGGGACGCTCCCGCAACGATCAGGTGCTGGCGGCTCTGCGGCTGTATCTCAAGGATGCGGCCGGCGGCCTGCGGCAGGCTGCCGGGGCTGTGGCGGATGAACTGGATCACTTGGATGCGCGCGAGGGCGGCCTGCCTTTGCCCGGCTATACGCACATGCAGCAGGCCATGCCCAGCAGCGTGGGGCTTTGGGCGCGCGGCTTTGCCGGGGAGCTGCGCGACGATGCGGCTGGCATGGGCGCGGCCATGCGGCGCCTGGACCGCAATCCGCTGGGCAGCGCCGCAGGCTTCGGCACGCCGGGGCTGGACATTGACCGGGAGCGGACGCGGGCGAGCCTGGGCTTTGCCGAAGTTCAGGAACCAGTCACCTCGGTGCAGCTTTCCCGCGGCAAGGCGGAGGCGGGCCTCTTGTTTGAATGCGCCCTGCTGATGCAGGACCTCGGCCGCTTGGCCAGCGACCTGCTGCTCTTTTGCACCCGGGAATTCTCGCTGATCCGCTTGGCGGACGAGGTCACGACCGGCTCTTCCATCATGCCCCAGAAGCGCAATCCGGATGCGCTGGAACTGGTGCGCGCTGGCGGCGCCACCGTTCGCGCCTGTCTGGCGGAAGTGCTGGGCATTCCCGCCGCGCTGCCCTCCGGCTACCAGCGCGACTTGCAGCGCATCAAGGCGCCGCTGTTCCGCGGCATTGATCTGACCGGCGAGAGTTGCGCTGTCGCATCCCGCATAGTGCGCGCATTAAGCTTTGTTCCCGAGCGCTGCGAAGAGCTGGCCTCGGCGCCGGGCCTGCGGGCCGCCGAGCGGGCCAACCGGCTGGTGGTGGAGCAGGGCGTTAGCTTTCGCGAGGCTTACCGGATGGTTGCGGAGCAGGAGGAATAATGTCCGGGCGAATTTGGCATGCCGAGGCATTCAACCGTCCCGAACAGTTGAATGGCATGGAAAAGAACCGGATGCTGGGGCATCTGGGCGTGGAAATTATCGAGATGGGGGACGATTTCCTGCGGGCGCGGATGCCGGTGGACCATCGGACCCGGCAGCCCTTCGGACTGCTGCACGGCGGCGCCTCGGCGGTGCTGGCTGAATCGTTGGGAAGCTGGTCGTCGTACCTCTGCACCCCTCCGGGGGAATACCAGGTGCTCGGCTTGGAGATTAACGTCAGCCATCTGCGTCCGGCGCGCTCGGGTTATGTGTACGGCACCGCGCGCCCTATACGCCTGGGCAGCATGGTGCATGTGTGGGGGATTCAGGTGACGGATGAGGAGGATGCCTTGTTGAGCGTGTCCCGGCTGACCACCTCGCTTCGCCGGATCAGGAAATCGCGCTGAGCGCCGCGCTGGCGCAACCCGCCGAGGGCTGAAAGGCGGGCTATTCCTGTTTCGCTTCGCGCTTCTTTATCAGGACGTGCGCCATGAGAATGCCGATCTCGTAGAGAAGGAAAAGCGGAACCGCCAGAAGCGTTTGCGAGATCATGTCGGGCGGCGTGAGCAGCATGCCCAGCGCAAAGGCGCCCAGCAGGATATAGGGCCGCTGCCGACTTAGCGATGCGGGGCTGACGATCCCGGCGCCCACCAGCAGGAGGATGGCGATGGGCACTTCAAAGGCGATTCCGAAGGTGAAGAACAGCACCAGGACGAAATCCAGGTACTCGCCGATATCGGTCATCATGGCGACCCCTTCCGGGGTGGCGGCCGTGAAGAAGCCGAACATTAGCGGAAACACCACGTAGTAGGCGAAGGCGGCGCCGGAATAGAACAGCGCGATACTCGACAGAACCAGCGGCATCGCCAGCTTCTTCTCGCGTTTGTAAAGCCCTGGCGCCACAAAGCCCCAGATTTGGTAAATGACGATGGGCATGGCGGCGAACACCGCCACCCAGAACGCCGTCTTGAAGGGCGTGAGGAACGGAGAGGCCACACGGGTGGCGATCATGGAGGCGCCCTCGGGCAGCTTGCTCATTAGCGGCTGCGCCACCAGAGTGAAAACCTCCTGGGCGAACGGCACCAGGCCCGCAAAAATCACCAGCACCGCAGCCGCCGCTTTCATGAGCCGCGAACGCAGCTCCACCAAGTGCGATAGCAGGCTGGATTCCTCCAGTTCCTCCCGCTCTGCTTGCTGCTTTTCCTCCTGCTCGTTATTCACTGGTTCTGGCTGGCGGCATCCTTTTCCGGTTCTTCGGAATCCGCCTTTTTCGGCTCATCGGGATTTCTGTTCGGCTTGTCGTTCTTTTGCTGTTTCCCGGTTGCGCCGGTCTTTGCGCCGCCGCCTGCGTCCTGGGTGGTTGACGGCCTGGTTTTTGCAAACGGCTTGGGGTCGTCGAGATTCACTTCCTGGCGGAGTTGGTACATCAGCGTGCGCGACATGCGCCGCGCCTGCCCCACCCAGCGGCCCAGCTGCGCCGCCGCCTTGGGCAGGCGCTGGGGGCCGAGGACGATCAGCCCAAGGCCGGCAAGAAGGATGAGTTCTGCAAACCCGATATCAAACATGGAGGGCGCCCGCCCGCATATCGCACCAGCCAAAGCCCTTTTCCTGCCCCTGCCTCGCGGGAGCGTCTGGGGCAGGAGGCCCCAGCCGAGCCCCATGGATGGGTTTATGCGTCTCCCGCGAGGCAGGGGCAAGAAAAGGGCGAGGGCGAGCGCAGGTCCGCGTCCCCCGGGGTTTTGCCTGCCCTCGCCATTTCCCGCCCTCCTTTTCCGGGAGACGCATGCTGCTTCGGGTTCGCCTCTTTGCGCGTTCCCCTCTCGCGGGAGACGCATGAACCCATCCATGGGGCTTGGCGGCGGCTGTCCTGCCGCCGACACTCCCGCGAGAGGGGAACGCGCAAAGAGGCTTTGGCTGGCGCAGACCCTGATAGGGCTGGCACTCCCAAGCCATCTGCTTGCTCCCTTCCTCCGATGCTCCCGGAAAGGGGGAGGCGGGAAATGACTTCAGCTGCGAGCTCGGAGGCATAGCCGTGCCTATGGCGCAGCGAGCACGACAACCAAGCGCCGACCCGCAATTCAGGCCTTGGGGGTTTCCTTTTTCTTGGTTTCGGCACCGGCATCAACATCGCTGAATTCGGCATCCGCCCGGCCCAGTTTTTCCTTATCGGACTTTTCCGGATCGGACACGGCCTTGCGAAACCCCTTGATCGCCGAACCTAGGTCGCTGCCTAGGTTGCGGATGCGCTTGGTGCCGAATATCACCAATGCGAGCAGCAGCACGATAAGTAGCTGCCAGCCGCTGATTCCGCCAAATCCCATGATGCCGTCCTCTTTAGCGCTTTCCCGGTTCCGGCGGGGCGTCTCGGGCGTTGCGCCAACTGTTCAAGATACCCACCGACTAAAGCCAATCATACCCTTTATGGCCTTGCATGGGCCTCCAGAAGCACAGTCACAGGGCCTGAATTAACAAGTTCCACATCCATGTTCGCTCCGTAAACCCCCGTTTGCACACTGATGCCTTGCGCCTTGGCTTCGGCAACCAGACGATCGAAAAGCCGCTTGCCCTCCTCGGCGGGAGCGGCTCGGGAAAAGCTGGGCCGGGCGCCCTTTCGCGTATCGGCGGCCAGCGTGAACTGCGAAACCAGCAGCAATTCGCCTTCGGTTTGCGCCAGGCTCAGGTTCATCCGCCCTTCGGAATCGGAGAATACACGGTAGCTGGCGATCCTTTCGGCCAGGCGCTTGGCCTGCGCTTCGGTATCGCCCCGCTCCACGGCCGCCAGCACCAGCAATCCGGGGCCGATTTCCCCGCGCACATGGCCGTCCACGCGCACCTGGGCGCGGCTGACCCGCTGCAGCAGCCCGATCACCGCCGGTTTCCGGGGCGCTGCCGGTGTAGCATTCGCTTGACGCGCTGTGCCATCAATTCCTTATTTTTAAGGGGAGCCTCAAATGCCTCAATTGACCGTCAAGGCGATAGTAACCGGTGTGCTGCTGTCGATCGTGCTGTCGTGGGCCAATGCCTACATCGGCCTGTTCGCAGGGCTTACGGTGTCCGCCTCGATTCCCGCCGCCGTGCTCTCCATGGCGGTGCTGGGCCTTTTCAAACGCAGCAATATCCTTGAGCACAATATCGTGCAGACCGCGGCCTCGGCGGGCGAGTCGCTGGCCGCCGGGGTGATATTCACCCTGCCCGCCCTGCTGATACTGAACTACTGGAATGTGTTCGACTACTGGTGGGTAAGCGTGATCGCCGGCGTGGGCGGCCTGCTGGGGGTCATGTACACCATCCCGCTGCGGCATTCGCTGATTGTTTCCGAAAACCTCGCCTTCCCGGAGGGCCAGGCCACCGCGCAGGTGCTCAAGGCGGGACAGGAGCGCAGCGGCGAAGTGCGATTCCTGGCTTTGGGCGCCGGGCTGGGCGCGCTGCTCAAGCTGTGCGAAACCGGATTCAGGACTTGGGACGGCATCGCCCAGGCGGCGGGGCGGATTGCCGGCGACAGCATCGCCTACATCGGCTCCAATCTCTCGCCCGCGCTGATCGGCGTGGGCTACATCGTGGGGCTGAATATCGCATCGCTGGTGCTGCTGGGCGGCATCTTGTCCTGGAACGTGGCTTTGCCGCTGTTCGGCGCCTTCCACCTCGAGAGCTACCCGGACTTGGCGGCGCGCGTTGCCGGGCTTTCCGCGGCGGATGCCGCCTTCGCCATTTGGAGCGAGCAGATTCGCTACCTCGGCGTGGGCGCGATGATCGTGGGCGGGCTGTGGGCGATCGTGTCGCTTCGCGGTTCGCTGGTCGAGGCTTTTCGGCGGGGCTTCGGAAAATTGCCCGCCGAGGCCGGGGCGCGGCCGGAAACGGACCGCGACACGCCAATGCGCCTGGTGCTGGCCGGCATTGCCTGCTTGGCGGTGTTCATGTGGTTCATTTACTACAACGTGGTTGATAGCGCGGGCGTTTCGCTGGCCATGACCCTGCTGATGGCCGCGACCGGCTTTCTTTTTTCGGCGGTTGCCGCGTACATGGCCGGCCTGGTGGGATCGTCCAACAATCCGGTTTCCGGGGTGACGATCGCAACTATTTTGCTGTCCTCGCTGCTGATGCTGTGGATGGTGGGTTCCGACGAGGCGAGCGCGCCGGCGGCGGTCATCATGATCGGCGCCGTGGTGTGCTGCGCCGCGGCCATCGGCGGCGACAACATGCAGGACCTCAAGGCCGGCCGGATCGTGGGCTCCACGCCCTACAAGCAACAGATCATGCAGGTGGTGGGGGTTGTTTCCGCCACCTTCTTCCTTGCCCCCGTGCTCAATCTCATGCTGGAGGCTTATGGAATCGGGCCCGCCACGCCCGAGCGGCCGGACTCGCTGCTGGCGCCGCAGGCTACGCTCATGGCCTCGGTGGCCCAAGGCGTGCTGGGCGGCGATTTGCCTTGGAACATGATCGGCATCGGCGCCGGGGTGGGCGCCGCCATCATTATTCTGGACGAGGTGCTCAAGGCCCGCAAAGCCGCCTTCCGAACCCCGGTGCTGGCCGTTGCGGTGGGGATCTACCTGCCTGTGGAGCTGGCCGTGCCTATTTTCCTAGGCGGGCTGCTGGCGTTCATGGCCAAGCGGGCGAGGGGCGGCGCGCCGGCCCGGTCGGGCTCGCTGCTGGCCGCCGGCCTGATTACGGGCGAGGCGCTGGTGGGGATCGCCATCGCCGTGCCTATCGTCTTAAGCGGAGACAGGGAAGTGCTGATGCTGCCGTTCACCGCCGGGACCTGGCTGGGCATGCTGGCTATTGCAGTGGTCGCGGTTCTTCTCTATCGTGCCGGCGCGCGCAAGGGCGCGGCTGGCTAAGCCCGCGCTCGATCAATTTTTCGTTTCCGGAGGATTCCTCTTATGGCCCACTACATGGTTGCGGTGTGCGATATCACCAACTTCCACGACAATATGAAGAAATACGCCAAGCTCTCCGCCGATCTGGTGGCGAAGCACGGCGGCGAGTACGTGATTCGCGGCCCTGCGGAAGAACAGGTTGAAGGCGACAAGCTGGCGGGCTGCTACGTGATCGTGACCCGCTTCCCCACCCGCGAGCAACTCGATGCCTTCTGGAAAGGCGACGAGTACCGCAACAACGTCCGCCCGCTGCGCGCCGGCAGCGGCACCTACGACATCGCCATCTACCCGGATGCGCCGTAATCCGCAGCGTCCGCCGCCATTCTTGCATCACGGCCAATAGTGGCACATAGTATCTGTACTTATTTTTTAAATTCCGCCTCGCCTATTGGTTGGCGCAATGCCGGAGGAGAGCATGATTAGGGAAACCACTTACACAGTGGCGCGCCAGAATCTCGCTGCCCTTATGGACCAAGTGGCGGATGCCCGCGAGCCGGTCGTGATCCGACGCCGAGGCAAGGAACCTGTCGCGCTTGTCGCGGCCAGCGACCTGAGCGCATGGATGGAGACGGATTATTTGCTGCGCTCACCTAGGAATGCCGAGAGGCTGCGCGAAGCGATGGCGCGCGCCGATGCCGGCGAGGGGCGGCTCATGGATGTTGGCGCGCTCCGCAATCGGCTGATACCTAAAGAATAATGACGGCGCCGCACCGCCGGGAAGCGGTGTTCGATCCTGCATTCCTTGAGGACTTGGATTTTTGGGTCCGGACCGACCGTCGTAGGGCGTTGCGAATCCTCCGGCTCGTGGAAGCAGTGCTTCTCGACCCTTTCAAGGGCATCGGCAAGCCGGAGCCATTGCGCGGCTCGCTGGCCGGCCGCTGGTCCCGCCGCATAGATGCCGAACATCGGCTGGTTTACCAAGCCAGCGCTGACCGGGCATGTTTCCTCGCCGCCCGCTACCATTACTGATCGGCATCGAAGCTCCCTCATCTCATTGCAAAATCCCGCGCGGGGAGAATAGGGAGCGATAAGTTGGCTTGAGTCGTCGTTCCGGTCGGCAGGTGTCGCAATCAACCGGCCGCATGCAGATTCATTCCGGAATCCAGCGTCGGCAGCCGGGCGATGGTCGTGCCGTTTTTCTGTTCCGCAAGACGCAGTTCGTAGAGTTTCTGGAGGTTGAGCCAAAACTCGCCCGACGTGCCAAAAAAGCGCCCTAAGCGCAGGGCCGTGTCGCCGGTGATTGAGCGTCGGCCGTTGAGAATCTCGGTGATGCGATTTACTGGCACTTCTATCTTTCGCGCCAACTCCGCCGCGCTCATGCCAAGTGCACCGAGATCCTCGCGCAGCGTCTCGCCGGGATGGATGGGATCGCGCATGTCAGTCTCCTCCTAATGGTAATCGACGATTTCGACTTCGGCCGGCCCAAGGCTGCCTTCGGGCCATTTGAAGCAAATCCGCCACTGGTCGTTGATGCGGATGCTCCACTGCCCCCTGCGTCGGCCCTTGAGCGCTTTCAGGCGGTTGCCGGGGCGCGCCAAGTCGCCCAGACGGGTGGCGGCATCAAGCTGGTCGAGTTTGCGCGAGGCGCTGCGGGCGAAGCCAGCGAACGCCAGAACTCGACCGCCCCTGTAGAACGCTTCGGTTCTTTTATCGGAAAAGCCGACGATCACGGCAGCCCGCTTTCTCGCTGCAATCGCCCCGCACTCACATTAGCGGTTGCATCCGCATTACGTCAAGCATATGTGCGGGTCCGGGGCGTAAGGGACTGCCTGCAACAAGGCTGCGATCTCCTTCCGGAAAATTAAGTGCGAATCATTCTTATTAGAGATATAATCCTAATTGCTTTCTATTTTTATTTTGGAGGTTGAACCCATGGACAGCCATCGTCTGGCCGGACTTCTGGCCGTTTTATGCGCGCTGCCGCTAGCGGCGCATTCGCAACAACGCGAGCAGGAGCCGGAAGAAATCGTAGTGGTCGGCAAGCATCTTTATAAAGACCAGGTCAATGCCCTGAAAACGCCAACGCCTATCGTCAATGTGCCGCAAAGCCTTTCAATTGTCACCGCCGACCAAATTGCATTGCAGGGCTTCACGAGCATCGGCGACATCATCAGCTACACGCCCGGCGTGAACACGTCGCAGGGCGAGGGCCACCGCGACGCGGTCGTGTTCCGGGGCGTGCGCTCAACGGCCGATTTCTTTATCGACGGCGTCCGCGACGATGTGCAGTATTACCGTCCGCTCTACAATCTTGAGCAGGTGGAAATCCTGCGCGGCCCCAACGCGCTCTTTTTCGGGCGCGGCGGCACGGGCGGCATTCTCAACCGTGTCACCAAAAAAGGCGTGATCGGCGAAAACTTCACGGATTACAAGGCCACTGCCGATGCCTACGGCGAGCTGGGCGTGCAG
Source organism: Gammaproteobacteria bacterium (assembly GCA_965213995.1). Taxonomy (GTDB): domain Bacteria; phylum Pseudomonadota; class Gammaproteobacteria; order Steroidobacterales; family Foliamicaceae; genus Foliamicus. The sequence continues at coordinate 1,098,059 of OZ243929.1, forward strand.
GTCGATGGGAATTTTTCAATCAGCGGGAGCTCCGCTTTCCGCGTCAATGCGTTTTACGAGGGCCTCAACAATCATCGCGATTTCTACCAAGGGGATCGCTTCGGCATTCACCCAACCGCCAAGATCGAATTCGGCGCGCGCGCAACGCTCGATTTGTCCTACGAGCATATCAATCACGACCGTTTCATCGACCGCGGCATTCCAACAGGGTCGGACGGCCGCCCGGTTGAGAATTTCGCCGATATTGTTTTTGGCGACCCGGAACAGAACCACCACCAGCTTGAAGCCCATTTGCTGCGCGCCGCCCTGCAACACGACTTCTCGGCAAATCTGAAAGGCAACTTCAGCCTTTTTTACGGGGATTACGACAAGCTCTACCAGAATTTCTACGCCTCGGGCTATCACCAGGCATCCGCGCCGAATGAAGTGACGCTCGACGGATATGTCGATGCCACCGCGCGCGAAAACCTGATGTTTTCGGGCAACGTCATCGGCGAATTTTCCACCGGCGCCATCCATCACACCCTTATTGCCGGCGCCGAATACATCGACACCTCGTCGAACCAAGACCGCTTCAATGCGTTCTGGAGCGCAACGTCGGACGATAATGAAATTTTCACGGTCGCCCGTCCTTTGAGGCTGCGCGGCGACGTGGGCGTCAACGCCTCCGGCGCAACGACAACAAACGATTTCAAGGCGGACCTCAACGACGACACGCGGGTGGGCATTGGCGTGTTCTCCGCCTATGTCCAAAACGAGATCGAAGCCTCGGATAGGCTGCATTTGATTATCGGCGCCCGGTTCGACCGCTTCGATATCGAGGTTTTCAACGTTCCTGCGAATGAAACGCGCCGCCGCAAGGACGAGGAAATCTCGCCCCGCGCGGGCGCGATTTTCAAGCCGCGCGAAAATATCTCGATTTACGGCAGCTACAGCGAATCCTTCCTGCCGCGCAGCGGCGAGCAGTTCGCCAACATTAACGGCAACAACAACCAGTTGGATCCGAACACGTTCGCCAACCTTGAAGCGGGCGTGAAATGGGACTTCAGCCAGGGCTTAAGCCTCACGGCCGCCGTTTTCGAGATTGAGCAAAGCTCGCCTCAGGTGGCCGATAACGATCCGGCCACTTTGGATGTGATCGACTCGGAAATTAAGGGATTCGAGGCGCAGCTTGTGGGCCAGGCGGCAAGCAGGTGGTTCGTGTCGGTCGGATACAGCCATCTCGACGGCGAGCAGGTGAACCGATCCGGCCCGACAAGCTTGCGCCCGCGCGAATTGCCGGAAAATATTTTCTCGCTTTGGAACAACTTCCAAGTGACGCGCTTTTTGGGTTTGGGACTGGGCCTGAGCTATCAGGACGAAAGCTTTATCAATAACGGCAATAGCGCGGTTCTGCCGGGCTATGCCCGTATTGATGCGGCGGCTTACTACGACGTATCCGAGAGGTTGCGCATCCAGATCAACGTCGAGAACCTAACCGACAAGCTCTATTTCCCGAACTCGCACAGCACGCACCAAGCGACCGTGGGGGCGCCCCTCAATGCCCGCCTAACAATCAGCGGATCTTTTTAGCCCGCAAGGCAGGGGCGGGCAAAGGGCTTTAGATGGCGCAGATTGATGCAATACGCGGGTTAGGCCAGCATGAAGCGGGCGCGGGCGGCGGCGGCGAGGACGCTGTTGTCGTTGCGGAAGGCTTTGCCCTCCATTTCCAGCATGCGTCCCCGGCGGCGCAGGAGGCGGCCTTCAAGCCCTAGGCTCGCGCCCATCGGCACCGCGTCGCGGTAGCGAATCTCGCAGCGGGCCGTATGCACTCGCAGGCCTTGCAGGAACCCCCAGTTGGCCATCACGTCGTCGAGCAGGCAGTAGAGGATTCCGCCGTGCAGCATGTCGCTGTAGCCCACATGCGTGGGCCCGGGCGTGAATTCCGCCCGGCAGACGAGTTCGCCGCCGCTGTCCTCTAAGCGGAACCGCACCCGCAAGCCGCCCGGATTGGAAGGGCCGCACACGAAGCAGTGATTGGCGGGGTCCCAGAGGTCGGCGGCATTCTTTTCCATGGCTTTTAGGTTGTGTTTGCCGCAGCATGTTCAGGCATGATAAGAACGGCTGGGAAATGATACGCGGGCTTGAGGCATGACTTACGATCCGGGCAATATTTTTGCGCGCATTCTCGCCGGCGAGGCCAAGTGCCACGGCGTTTACGAGGATGCGCACGTTTTGGCGATCATGGACGTGATGCCGCAGGCCGACGGCCATGCCTTGGTGCTGCCGAAAACGCCGGCGGCGGATTTTTTGGCGTTGCCGGAGGAAGCGGTGCCGGGCGTGTTTGCGGCCGCCCAGCGGGTGGCCAAGGCTGCGAGAGAGGCGTTTGCGGCCGACGGCGTTCTGGTAAAGGCGCACAATGGTTCCGCTGCGGGCCAAGTCATATTCCACATGCATGTTCATGTGATTCCCTGTCATCAGGGCCGGCAAATGAGGCCGCCGGGACATGCGCTGGCGGATGGCCAAGTGCTCGCGGAGCATGCCCGGCTCATTCGTCAGGCGCTGGCGCGGCAAACGCCGCAATAGCAGTGCGGAGCATGCCGGGCCGCATATTGCGCCAAGGGGCCGCGTTCCGCATTAGGCGGGAAGTCGGCAATCCGGGCGTGAGCTACAGATGAAGCAGGAAAATCAGGAAGGCAACAAGCGGCTTGATGCAATATGCGGGCCAGACCGCCATCTCGACTGGCCGTTCCTCGAGGCCCGCCATCGGGCGCGGGAGCACGCGATCGACGAGTGGTGCGCGGCGCAATCCTGGGAGCACGAGCGGGCGGGCGCCGAACTGGATGCCTCGTGCAGGGAATTGGCCTTGCGCCTAGGCGAAGCCGGCTTCCTCAAAATCGCAGTTGCCCAACCCTATGGCGAAGATGCCAGCCTCGATGCCCGCAGCCTGTGCCTGATGCGGGAAACCTTGGCGCGCCACGAGCCGCTGGCGGATTTCGTGTACGCGATGCAGGTGCTGGGCAGCGCTCCGATCAGCCTTTTCGGCACGCCGGCGCAAAAGGAAGAGCGGCTCGGCGGCGTTGCCCGGGGTCGAAAGATCGCCGCTTTTGCGCTGTCGGAGAAGGAAGCAGGCTCGGATGTCGCCGCCATGGCCATGCGCGCCGAGCCGGATGGCGACAGCTATGTGCTCAATGGCGCCAAGGCTTGGATATCCAACGCGGGAGTGGCGGATTTCTACGTGGTGTTCGCCCGCACCGGCGAGGGCAAGCGCGGCGTAAGCGCCTTTATCGTTGCTGCCAAAACATCCGGCTTCGAGGTGAGCGAACGCACCCCGGTGATGGCCGCGCATCCGCTGGGAAGCCTCAGGTTCAGCGATTGCCGGGTGCCGCGGGATTCCATGCTGGGCGAGCCGGGGGACGGATTGCGGATTGCGCTGGCCACGCTTGATTTGTGCCGCCCCACCGTGGCGGCGGCCGCGCTAGGCATGGCCCGCCGCGCCTATGCCGAGGCCTTGCGAAGAGCGCGCGGCAGGCAGTTGTTCGGCGGGGCGCTTGCGGATTTGCAACTGACCCAGGCGGCCCTTGCCGACATGGCCACCGCCATCGACGCCTCGGCGCTGCTGGTTTACCGCGCGGCTTGGCTGCGCGACTCGGGACAGCAGCGGATAACCCGCGAGGGCTCCATGGCCAAGCTGTTCGCGACCGAGCAGGCGCAAAAGGTGATTGATCGGGCGGTGCAGCTTTTCGGCGGCGAAGGGGTGCGCGCCGGCTCGGTCGTCGAGCGCCTGTACCGCGAAATCCGCGCCCTTCGGATTTACGAGGGCGCCAGCGAAATCCAGCAACTGCTCATCGCCCGCCACGACATGGCGGGGAAAGGCGGGATCGAAGCGCCTTAAGGAAGATGGCGGCTATCCAGCGTCTGCGGCGCAGCGGAATCCCAAGTTGTTGAGGCCGGAGTCGGGCGGCGTCATCATCCGCGCCGCCAGCCGGTAGCCGCGGCAGTAATTCTCGCTGCAAAGCCAACTGCCGCCGCGGTGGACTTTCTGCGTTCCGGTTTCCGGCCCTTGGGGGTTGCTTGCCGGTGACCGGGCGTAGTAATCGGGCGCGTACCAATCCGCAACCCATTCCCACACATTGCCGGTCATGTCATAAAGGCCGAAGCCATTGGGCGCGAACTGCTTCACCGGCGCGAGCCCCGCATAGCCGTCGAGCGCCCGATCATCCACGGGAAACTCGCCCTGCCACAGGTTGGCCTGGTGCGCGCCCCGGGGAGTTAGCGCATTTCCCCAAGCATAGCGGGTGTTCTTCCGCCCTCCGCGCGCGGCGTATTCGAACTCGGCCTCGGTGGGGAGCCGCCCGCCCTGCCAGGCGCAGTAGGCAACGGCATCGTTCCAGGAAATATGCACCGCAGGAAAATCCGGCATCTTCTCGTGCGAGGACTGCGGCCCGTTCGGATGCCGCCAATCGGCCCCGTCGCTCTGCGTCCATCGGCCGGGCCGGGGGTCGAACACGCCGGACCATCCCAGCTTCTCGGATTCGGTGACATGGCCGGTTGCGTCGGCAAAGCGGGCGAACTGGGCATTGGTGACCTCGTGCGCGTCGATATGGAAGGATTCCAAGGCAACGCGATGCGCCGGGCCTTCGAATGGCAGGCCATCGTCCGTGCCCATCATGAATTCTCCGCCCGTTATCAGCAGCATTCCTTGCGCGGCCTTCTTCTCATCGCCAGCCAGCGCGATGCCGAAAAGAATCGGCAGTACCATTACGGCGGTTGCGCGGCGGATGCGGGCCATTATAGGAAGCGGGCGCTTGCACCGTGTCCCGATCGGCGTTTCCGGCGCCCGGAACACGTCGGCTGTGCTATCTGCGCCTCGGGCTTCAGTGGCGCTGGTGAAAGAACGATGCCTTAAGTTGGCGGCTACTCCTCTGCCAGCGCCCATTCGCCGCCCTGAAAGCCGCAGCCGATTTCGAGCGCGAAAGCGTCGCCGGTGTAGTAATGGATCTTCGAGCTGCCCAGATCGCAAACGCCCACCATTTCGCGCTCGGTGTCGCATTCCTGGCCTTCGGCGAACGATGCGTCATGGTTGTCGTCGAGCTCGCCCATTTCGGTGCATTGAGCCGCCGTGATCGGCGCCTGGCAAACATCGAACGGTCCGGCGAACATATTTTCCTGAACGTAAGTGCAGGCCCCCGTCGCCTCGTCATCGCCCATTGCGGTGCTCATCAGGACCAGAATCAGGCCCGGCAGCAAGCGAGTTGTCTTCATGAGTTTGCCCCCTGGCAACAAAACCGGTCGGAATAATAAACCACGCCTCTGATATGCTGGCAGGCATTGCGTGAGCAATTGCCTATAAGCGGAAACGAGGTCCTCAGCCCATGCGGGAAAAAACGAACGAGCATGACCGGATGGCGGGAGCTCCGCTTCCCATCCCAACGCGGATTGCTTCCAACGAGGAGTGCCTGACCGCCGCGCCGCAGATGCCCGAACAGCGCAACGTGGGGCTGGCGTTCAAGGAGCGGCCTGCTCAACGCCGCCGTCCGCCAGAGCCGTCCCGGCGCGAGTTCCTGGCCGGCAGCTGCGCGATGGCGACGGCCTTCATGGCGATCAGCGGCGTGCTCGCCCCTCGGTTCCGAGTCCACGCCGCGCAAGCCCATGATCTTCTGGCCTACCCCGAGCTATGGCCCAAAACCCCGTCCATTGACGACGCATAAACGCCACTGCGGGGATACCCGTTATGGCCGGATCAAGGCTTGGCGCGCCCAATCGCCCATGGAGGGGATGGCGAGCGCCCAATAGCCGCTGTTGGACGAGATGATGCCCTTCTCGATTAGCGCATCAGCCAATTCTTCTTTTTTCAGATGACCTGTCGGTAATTGCGTTTCGCGGCCGTATCTTGCGATGGCGTCGCCGCAAAGCTTATCCAGCCGTGCGCGGCTCTCCGGAGGCCGCGAGCTTCGCTGCCTCCTCGCATTCCTTTCGTGAATCTTCGGGATGGAGCGCATCAAGCATCATCAGCGTTGATTCGGCGCACTCCTCGGCGGACAGTCCGGCGCGCCCTGGAACACCCGGAAGACAGCGTTCTCGTAGCGGTCCGCTTGCCGGAGCGCCTTGTCGAAGGCTTGGATTTCGCGCCTGCGGCCTGCGAAAAAGCGCGCTTGGTCGCGGTCGTGGTCGTCGAGGATGTCCGCGGCGAGCTCGTGGTTGAAGGCCATGGTTTCAGATTCTAACTGCCGGTAAAGGCCGCGCGGCTGATGACCCGTACAAGCCCGCGCGCCGCTGGCTGCTATCCTTAATTCTTGGCGTGTTGTAGAATCCAGCCTGCGAGCCAACACCCGGAGGGCTACTTGATGAAGCAACCAAGCCGTCAAGCTGCGACAAAGCTGATGGAAGAGCTAAAAGAGGCCGCCAAGAAAATGACGCCGCAGGATCGGATGCGGCAGAGGATTGAGTGCGCGGCAGTGTCCACTGCGCCTGACGACAGGGAAGCGCAAAACAGAATCCGCCGAGACCTAGAAGAACAATACGGCCTGCCGCCTGCGGCATGATCGTTTTTGAGATTGTCGGGAGGACGGAGAACCATCCCGAATATCAGCGGCTCGAAGCGGCCAATCATCTCCGGCAGGGAGAATTTCTTGAGTCGCTGATTTTCACTGCGCTGAAACTTGACCAACGACATCTTTCACAAACAGCAATCAAGGCGCTCAACCACCATGCGATCGCCTGCTTGCATCCTTATGCTGGCGAATACCGCCCGTGCGCAGTCAGAGTTGGCCAAGGGCCCGCCCAATATCTCGCCCCGGACCATTACAGAGTCCCCGCCTTGATGGACGATTTTGTGAATACGACCAATAGAGGGTGGGATGGCGCCACCGAGATTAGCTTGGCCGCGCATGTGCTTTGGCGGCTTAATTGGATTCACCCCTTCATCAACGGAAACGGCAGGACGGCGCGCGCGGCCTGCTATTATGTTCTTTGCCTGAAAGCAGGAACTCTGCTCCCGGGCAGGGAGATTCTCCCGGCGCTGCTCCTGAAGCACAGACCTCAATATGTTGATGCGCTGAAGCATGCTGATCAGGGCGATCTTGATCCCTTAATGGTCCTTATCATTAGGTTGCTGGAAATCCAATTGGATTCGGTTTGAAAAGATTGCGGGTTTCGATATTTACGGATAGCGGGAGCCATGTCCGTTAACGGAAAATTCCGGGAAGAGAGCTTGCAGCCCTTTTGGCCAAAGCTGGGGATGCCCGCTTTCCGCGTTCGGCTTGAAAAGCGGCAGCGGCGCCCCCATTAAATGGTAAAATCCGCTTCGCAATGGCCAAAGATGCGATGAACACAGCGATTGCCGCAACCAACCGCGACCTGATCCTGGCGGGGCCGCTGGGCAGTCTGGATGCGTACATACAGGCGGTTGGTTCGGTGCCCTCCCTCACCGAAGAGGAGGAGCGCCAGTTGGCGGTGCGCCTTCGCGAGGATGGCGACTTGGATGCCGCCCGGCAACTGGTTCTGGCGCACTTGCGGTTCGTTGTGCATGTTGCCAGCGGCTATCAGGGCTACGGCCTGCCGATGGCCGACTTGGTGCAGGAAGGCAATGTGGGTTTAATGAAGGCCGTCAAGCGCTTCGATCCGTCGGTGGGCGTTCGCTTGGTCACCTTCGCCGTGCATTGGATCCGCGCCGAAATTCACGAATTCATCCTGCGCAACTGGCGGCTGGTCAAAGTGGCCACCACCAAGGCCCAGCGCAAGCTGTTCTTCAATCTGCGCAAGCTTAAGAACCGTTTGGGATGGATGTCGCCCGACGAGCAAAAGGCGGTGGCGGAGTATCTCGGCGTCAAGCCTGCGGAAGTGGCGGAAATGGAAATGCGCTTGGCTGGCCAGGACATCGCCTTTGACCCGCCGCAGTCCGGCAGCGACGAAGATACTTACTCGCCGGCGCAATATCTGCCCAGCTCGGATGCGGACCCCGCTGCCGAGCTAGAGGAGGCCGATGCCATGGAGCGCGCCAGCGAGCAGCTAGCGGAAGCGCTCCAAAACTTGGATGAACGCTCGCGCGAAATCATCACGGCCCGCCGGCTGGCCGAGAAGAAAACCACGCTGCACGAACTCGCCCGCCGCTACGGCGTGTCCGCCGAAAGAATCCGCCAAATCGAGAACCTCGCTCTCAAGCAACTCCGCACCGCCATCACCGCGCCGTAACCCTTCGCTTGCCCGCCTTTGCCCGCGCTGGCTGCTCCCGATCGGATTCGTCCGCCTTCCCCGCCAAGCATTCGCAGGGCATAATGCGCCATTATCATTATGAAGACCGCGAGCATTGACCATGCCAAGAACCACCTTTCCCGGTTGGTGAAGGAGGCTCAAAGCGGTGAAACCATCGTGATAGTTAACGGCAACACTCCGTTGGCCAAGCTCACGGCTGTGGAGCCTCGTTCGAATCAGCGGCCAAAGGTTGGCACACGAACGTCGCCACCCGTTCGCTGCCATCCTGATGCATTCGCGCCATTGAAAGAGGGCGAACTGAAGGAGTGGGGCCTCTGACCCGATATTTGTTGGACACGTGCATCTTAATCTGGCTTGCTTCGGAGCCAGAAAGGCTATCTGCAACTTCGGTGAGCCTAATTGATGCTCCCTGATTCGGAACTGTTGTGGAGCGACGTGTCAGCGCTGGAGATTGCGCTGAAATGGAGTTCTGGAAAACTTGAACTGCCCGATCCACCTCGGACTTGGCTGGAACGTCAGGCTGAAGACTGGAACCTTGTGGGATTGCCGCTTAAGCGCACGGACATCTATCGCGCATCCGAACTTCCCGCGCATCACCGAGATCCGTTTGATCGCCTTTTGGTAGCAGCCGCCATCGGCGCCGATGCGATTATCCTTACACCGGAGGCGGCCATTGCCCAATATCCAGTCAGTTGCCGATGGTGACATCAGACAACACACCCACCGAATCACTGGCGTGTCCTCAGTTCGCTCCAACTCGGGCCGATCTCTCCGCACCGCCCATTTCCATCCGGCAGGCACCGAAGCTCGCTGTTTCCAAGCGAGCTAGCAAGCCTCCGCTAAAACATGATCTCCAAGGCCAATACTCGCTCCGCTATCGAGCGAAGAAGCATGCGGCCATGCCTCATGTCGTCAAGTTCTCGGGCGGGCGATCAAGCGGCATGCTCTTATTCACGCTGCTTGAGAACGGCCTCCTTGATGCGGACAGAGGCGACGTAATCGTATTTAACAATACCTCGGCCGAACATCCGCACACTTACCGTTATGTTGCAGACTGCATTAGTGCCGCTCGCGTGTACGGGGTGCCATTTTTCCAGATTGAGTTTCAGACCTACGAGGACGCACGCAAAGGGGAATGGACGCGGCTGCCCACTTATCGTCTGGTCAACAACCGCCCCAAATCGCCGGACAACCCCGACGGCTATCACTGGCGCGGGGAGGTTTACGAAGAATTGCTATCTTGGTCGGGTTTCGTGCCCAACCAATTCGATCGTATCTGCACGCAACATCTGAAGCTTGAAGCGACGCGCAATTTTCTTCGTGACTGGTTTTCGTCCAGCGCTTCAATACCTCGGCTTGGGCATTTCGGTGAAGGCTCCCGCATTGATCTGGACACAGCCCACAACCGGCACCGCCGAAACAGGGGCGGCGTGCCGCGGCAAATTTTTGAGCGCAAGCGCAAATACGCTTGGAATCGGCCTCACTTTCGACCTAAGCAGCGTTTCGATTCTTTTTGGCCAGACTGGAAACCTTTCAATAACCTTGGATTGAAAAATCAGGCGTATGGCGGCAAGGCCACATTTGGCAAAGGTGGCGTGGAATATGTGGCCCTGATCGGGCTGAGGGCCGATGAGCCGCAGCGCATCCAACGGGTTTTGGAGCGCAGTTCCGGGACCAACGGATTCGACGGCGAACATGTGTACACGCCACTTGGGGACATGGCGGTCATGAGAAACGATGTGAATGAATTTTGGGATCGTCAGTCTTGGGACCTCGCCCTGCCCAAAGATGCCAGCTTGTCCAATTGCGTCTTCTGTTTCCTCAAGGGTGCGGCAAATCTTGCTTATATTCGATCTCACATGCAGCAGCCTAACGAGAGCGAAGCGGCTGGGTTTGGGCTGCTGAAGGACACGCCCTGCGATCTAGCGTGGTGGGAACGGATCGAGCAACGTTATGGTCGAGACTTGCAGGCCGAAGGAAGAAAAACGCGTAGCAAGGTTAATCACATCGGCTTTTTCGGTCGGGACGGCGTATCCTACCGAGCCATGGGCGCTGGACTTGATATGGATCAATTTGCCGAGACCATGCTGCCTTGTGACTGTACGGAATGAACGGTACGCGCCAAGACATGCCCGTCTACCTAGATTGCCAAGCGACGACGCCACTCGATCCGCAGGTGCGCATGGCCATGGCACCCTTCTTTGGTGAGCAGTTCGGTAATCCGCATTCTGCCGATCATGCATTCGGTTGGGAGGCAGCCAAGGCTGTCCGTGATGCACGCACAAGCGTGGCCGAGTTCATTAACGCGGACGATGATGAAATTGTTTTTACGTCCGGCGCAACCGAAGCCTGCAATCTAGCGCTTCAGGGTGTGGCGCACAAGGTTGGCCCACAGGGCCGCGATCGGATTGTTACGGTCGCAACTGAACATCCTGCGGTACTAGACACCGTGCTGTGTCTTGAACGGATAGGGTTTGAGGCGGTGATCGTGCCAGTGCATAGTGATGGGTTGATTGACTTTGCCGCACTTGAGCGCGTTGTTGACCAGCGAACCCTGATTGTTTCGGTCATGGCGGCTAACAACGAAATTGGGGTCGTGCAGCCACTGAGAGATATTTCCGTCCTTTGCCGCGCCTCTGGTGCTCTTTTCCATACCGATGCTGCTCAAGCCGCTGGTCGCGTTCCCATTGATGTTGAGGCTTGGGATGCGGACCTGCTCAGCCTGTCAGCGCACAAGATGTATGGCCCCAAAGGTGTTGGCGCTCTTTATGTTCGAGAGGGAGTGTCTCTTCAGCCGATTTTCGGTGGGGGGAGGCAAGAATACGGGCTGCGCAGCGGTACACTAGCTCCTGCACTGGTTGCGGGATTCGGCAAGGCATGTGAACTTGCCGTTGATGAAGACTGTCTCGATAGAGAGAGACTTTCTGAGCTCACCACCCTGCTACAGCGCCGACTGCGGCAGGTATGCCCTCGACTGCGCCTTTTCGGGCATGCAGAGTGTCGTGTGCCAGGCAACTTGAGCGTTGGATTTCCAGGGATTCCCGCCGAGCAGGTGGTTCGAGACATTTCTGGGCGCGTAGCCGTATCGACGGGTGCTGCGTGTTCGTCTTCTAAGAGCGAGCCTTCTCGGGTCCTGCAGGCCCTTGGTCTCGACCCGGAGACGGCAGCTACCGCAATCCGAATCAGCGTCGGGCGCTTTACCACCAAGGAAGAGATCGAAATCGCGGCGAGCGCCTTCGAGGAAGCTGTGTTCCGTATGTATCGAGCGCGAGCGTCCCATGTCGCCTGATACACCAGATCTCCGCTTTGGCCCAGGCTCAAATAGCGGTTTTACTCCTGCTGGAATCGCGGCGTTCGACGATCTACGCCCTGCTGCAGTTGTGCGCGAGCTAATCCAGAACGCGCTCGACGCTGCGCGCCAAGCGAATGTTAGTCCCGCAGTGGTGCGATTTTGTTTGAGCAAGCACACTCGAAACGCCATTCCCGGTTTGAAGAGCTATAAGCGGGCCTTCGAGCGCGCCGTTGAGTCACAGCAATCCATGATGGGCGGCAAGCTCGCCTCGCAGGCGGAACTCGTGCGCAAACGCATTGCAGCAGCGCTCTCGAAATCCTCGGTCGATTTCTTGGCAGTGTTTGATAACGGAATTGGCCTCGACGAAAAACGCATGAACGCTTTGCTTAGCGATGGTCTGAGCGTGAAGGGAAATAACGGTGCGACGGGCACCTACGGCAACGGACATGCCACAGCTATACCCGCATCCGATCTTCGCTATGTGCTCTACGGCGGCATCACAGCAGACGGTCAGCGAATATCGGCGGGACACGCTGTGCTGGCATCGCACTATGTTGATGGAGATGAGCATCGTCAAGGGGGCGATGGATTCTATGTTCGGGGATTCAAGCCGGGCGCAGTGACGCTCTTTGATTATCCTGCCAATGACCAGGTCCCAGAGCTGATAAATAACAATATTGATCGAATCGAGAGCGGCTGCGGCACGGTCGTCATCATTCCGGCATTCAATCACTTTCTGGAGAAGAAGCAAACTTTGTGGGAGCTGGTATCGTACGCTGCTTCGGCCAATTTTTTTGTTGCCATTGAGGAAGGCGAACTTGAGATTGAAATGGAGGATAGTCGCCAGATCGGCATAACGCGTTCCGCACGACTGGATCGAGCTGCGCTGTCTGAAGTGCTCAAAACGCACCGCGAAAAGAAAAGGTCTTCAGGTCTTATCAGCGGCCTTAAGGCGTTTGAGGCTCATCGAACGTTTCAGCGTGGCCGCCGCCAAGTATTTCGCACCTCGAAAGGCGCAATCGAAATACATCTCGTCGATAATCCAGCGGGTATCACACGGGTGGATCTTTGCCGCAACGGCATGTGGATCACAAACGAATTACCGGGTTTTTACGGAAAATTTGCAGATCGTGTGCCCTTCCACGCCGTCTTGTCACTCAAAGCCGAGAACGGCGGGTGCCTGCATAAGTTCGTCCGTCAGGCTGAAGGGCCGCTGCATGACAAGCTGGCCGCCAAGCGTCTTGATCAGCCGCAGCGCAGGGAGTTTCAGGAAGCGATGCGTGAAATCGTCGAGCAACTTCGCCAGCAAACGAGTATCCTGAAGTCGGATGCTTTTGTATCGGAGGAATTTTTGACGCTGGACTTTGGTATCGATGGTCCGGGCGGCGGTAGCGGAGCTATATCAATCCAAGGCGCTCCGACCGTGATTGATCGGCGTCCTGCTCAGCAACTCCATGCGCATCAGGCGGCACTCGATTGGGACACAGACGTTTCAGGACAGAGCGATGGAGCCAGCGATGCTTCTTCTTCTTCTTCAATCAAAAGTCTAAAGCGCCGCCCCCAATTGTCGGCACTTTTTCAAGCGGTTTCACTTCCGATCGCAGAGCGTCGGCGGCGCATCCATATTCGGTTCTTCGGGGAATGCTTGGATGCACAGTTGCGCCTACTCGTGGATGAAGGACTGGATGCCACCTGCGATCGCCATGGACTTGACAAGTATTCGCCCGCCGAGCTTCGCGATGTCACGATCAATGGCACGCCCGCCGCTGAAGACGAACTCGACTATTGGGACAGCCAAGTTGTGGGCGTCAGGTTTGGGGATGTCGCCGAGGGATTGAGTGTTATTGTGGAGACGGACTTCTTGCTTGGCGATGATTTCAATGGCTTGCAAGAACCATCGCTGCGCATTGAAGTCTTCACCACACCTAAGGTACAGCCGACAAGCCCGAATAATCCAACAAGCAAGCTTGGAGATGCGGCAAATGCCTGAGGTACGCGAGATCGAAGTTGTCCTGCACGGCGCAGCGAACTCCGTTGGCTCGCATGGTCACCCGATTCTCGAAACGGGCAATCTGGCCTTTCCCGAGGGCCGCTATTTTGTCTCGCTGGAACAGGACCCAAGAAGCATGGTCCTGCAAGTCTCCCATCGCCTCAAAGATGCGCCGCTACTTGATCGTCTGATTCATGAACGCAAGGCGCAATTCGCGTGCATCGTTTCGTCGCCGATCTCCGCCTACCGAAAAATCCACCTCTCTTCCGTGTCACGACAGGAGGTGGATTGCGATATCAGAAATCTCGGTGAGCCGCCGCTGCTTACGCCTGTAGTCCTGTGCGTTTGCGATACGGATATAGTGCTTGATTCTGGACGTGATGGCCTCCATCCGATCTGGGATGGGCGGCGCGTGGAGCTGAAGATCGGCTCACGAATCGCTATGGGCAACGTCATACAGTTTGTGGCGTCCATTACGCATTTGCTGTCCCTCCATTCGGATGAAAACATGCACTGCGGGGGCTTCGCCATAGAAATCGAATCCGAGCCGTTCGGTTTTCGCGCCAATCTGCACCCTGATCTGCACGTTTTTCTGCGCTACCGCACTGGCCCACTCCGAGACCATTTGATGATCCATATCGTTACTGCTTGCCTTGCGCGCTTGCAACAAGACTACTCGGAGCATTACGGCGACGAGGAAGCCGAGAAAGGCTTTTGCCGCCAGCTCGAAGCTTTGGGGGATTTGCTGGAGAGCAAGGGTCTTCCACATTGGAGTGACGAGGCATTTCGACCGGAGAGGGTCGCCACGGTGCTCTACCCAATTAACGTTCCTGTTGACGACCCGGCCAGCGAAGCGGAGACCTGCACTTGAATGGCACTCGGCAACAGCCTTGGCAGTTTGACGACGCAGAGTACACGAGCTTCCGGAAGCGACTGCTGAGACGTAAGGGAAGCTCGGCGCAAAAGCACTTTCTAAAGCAGGTGAGAGACCACGATGAGTTTATTGCGGAGCTGGACAAATTCAAGGTTAGCAATGCCAGCAAACCAGCCCTCATCCCTCACCCCTTGACTGAGAGCGAATACAAGGAGCCTCCAATTGACACCGAGCAAGCAATCTATCGATCCTGGCCTGAACTCGTGCCTGCGGCAGCCTGCCGATCTGCGTTCTGGGCGCGGGTAACGCTCGAACATGTTAGGCACCGCCGGATTCAGGCAGTGTACTTGGCCGCCAACGGGGGTTCGCTACCGGGAGGGGCGGAGCGAATTGACCGCGCCTTGGCGGATAGATCGGGCAAGGCGAGTGTGCTTCTAGATCGTTGCGTGCGCACAATCTTGCGGCGCTTGGGCGGACTGCCCGAAGTGCGTGGCAACAGGTCCGTATTTGTTGATTGTCCATTTGCCCGTGCTTGGTGGCGTGAACGCATGGTAAGCCAAGCAGCGCAAGGCAACTCGGAGCTTGAGAGCGGGGTTCGCGCCGCATTCCGCATAAATCAGACCTATTGGGAAAAATTCATCGATCGTGTGGTGTTTCGCAATTCCACCTTCGGTGCCTCTAATATAAGGAGTGCCTTTGCCCGAGCACTCGGCAGCGCGCTCGCCACCAACCCGACTTCCAACCTGCGTGAGGCCAAGACGCTGCAACGCCTGTGCCGCAGCGCAACGGCCTATCAGGGGAGTCGGGAGCTTGGAATTATTGGCGATAAAGATCTCGATGCAATCATGCAGACGCTGGTCGAAAACTGCTGACGTGGCATCCCCGATACCAACGGGCTGGAACCGGTTTGAGCAGGTACTGCGGCCAATTTTTGCATCAATGGCAGAAATTGGCATTGCTGAAAAGTTATCGGACGTTTTGGGTCCTAGGCTCATCGAAACGGCCTCCGCAATGGGGCTCATGAATCACCTCGATAGGATTGAGCTGGACGAGGCTGCGGATGCGGAAATTGGGCCGGTTGGATTGATGGCAGAGCGTGTTGAACAAGTTGTGTCCCAGCTTGCTCGCAGGGAAATCAGCATTCTCGAACAGCGAGTCATAGCGAGCAAGCCAGCGACTCTGCAATCCTTGGCATCAAGCATAGATGTGACTCGGGAGCGTATTCGGCAGTTGCAGGCTCGTCTGGAACGAAAGATAAGGCTTGCGTTGGGCTGGGAAATGGGCATGCTGGCCCGCCTTGTTCGCCAAGACCTTGTCTCCGTTGTGAGAGAAGACGTTATGACAAGGCGCCTAAAGGCCGTCCTGAGAGGACGGCGGGACCTATCCGCAAGCGTAATTCGCTCTCTCCTCATCGGGACAATGGGCTATACCTTATATCAAGGGATGTTCATCCATTCGAAGATTGTGGTGGAAATTGGCGAGATAAGAAAACTTGCAATAGACGCAGCAGACGATGCCGGACTTGTGGACGAGCAGGATTTTTTGGCCAAGATAGGTGAATTGGAGCCTGCGTGGATTGAACATTGGGATTGGCTGCAGGAACAATGTCGGCTTCGTAGAATTCTCGGCTTTCTCTCGATTCGCGATAGCGCTAAAGCCAGAGCCAAGGCAGCGCTGCTTTCTATCGGGCGGCCTGCAACAAAGCGCGAAGTGGGGGCGCTCTGCGGTCTGAATGACAGTCAGGTTGGAGGGGCTTTCTCGAATATCGCTAGCGTTGTGCGTGCTGACCGCACCCGTTGGGGATTGAAAGATTGGATTCATGACGAATACGACGGCATTGTCGGCGAGATCATTCAGCGCATTCGGGAGGATGGAGGCTCGACAACGACCTCTAGGCTGCTCTCGGAAATTCCTGCTACTTTCGATGTCAGTCCAAGCAGTGTGAGTGCTTATATGAAAACTCCGCTGTTCCAAATTCGGTCGGGGACTATTCGCATAGCTGATGCCTCTTCCGTGCGCTTGCGCAATTTGGACGACGTAATTGAAGGCCGCAATCTCGAAGGGGAGCCGTACTGGACGTTTCGGTTGGAAGAGCGCTATTTCCGGGGTTATAGCGCGACAGGCGTTCCACCGGAATTTCTGAAAGAACTTGGATGCAAGCCGGACAAGAGCATAAAGGTTGAGATAGAAAACATCGCGAACGGACTCCAGCTTTCTGCCCGCTGGCCCTTAGCATCAACCACCGGCGGCTCTCTCGGCTATCTAGCCCAACCGCTCAAGGCGCTGGAATTGCGTCCCGGCGATAATGTGCGTGTAACACTCAAAGGCACAGGAAAAGTGGCGCTGACACAGCATGAAAGCGAGTCAGTCGCCTCATCGAAAAAGGAGGCGCAGGAAATTCTCAACCAAATGATCGCCCGGCGCCGATCACTGTAGTTAGACCATGTTGCGTGATGAGCCCACACTCAACCCTGGATTATTCCGTCTTCCAGATGATCCGGTCGCGGATATGATTCTGATTCCTGGATTCCGAGCTGCGCAACGAGTTCAGGGGGCATTCGGCTGGTTTAACGCTGGCTGGATTGATAGGCTTGCTCCCGGATTGGCAGAATATCTGAATCGCGCCGAAGCGGAACCGATCACCTTTACGGTCGCGCCGGTCTTCTACGCCAACGCACGCGCCGCCGTTGAGCGTGGCCTTGAAATATCGGAATACGATGCCGCCGAAGCTATTGCGCAAGTGTTTGTTCGCGGACGCACGGAGGCAAACGCATTGGGGCGGCATGCGCTGGATTGCTTGGCATGGATGATCGCCGCAAGACGACTGCACTTGCGAGTCGCGGTGCCAACTTCCGCATCGAACTATCATCCAAAAGTCTGGCTCTTCGATGATGGTGCCCATCAAGTTGCCGCTCGGGGATCCGGAAACGCCACTACGCGGGGCGTGGCCGAAGGGGTGGAACATATGGATGTGGATGTATCTTGGAAGCCCGAGTGCCGGGAGCGCGTATCGAAAGCGGTCGCAATGGTGGACGATTGGGCGCATGGGCGTAGCTTCGGCCTCAAATGCGTTTGCGAAATCCCGCAGGCTTTGGCTGACGACATCATCCAAACGGCGCCCTCAAGCCCTCCGCAGCCCAATGACTACAGGCGGGCGGAGAACGGTGTGCATCGCCGTCCAAAGAAGTTGGCGGGACCCGAACGACGACTTGTAATACCAAAAAATTTGGAATGGGAAACGGGCGCGTACTCTCATCAAGGTGAGGCCGTTAAGCATTGGGAGCAAGCACAGCCTGCGGAACGCGGCGTGGTCGAAATGGCGACCGGTGCCGGTAAAACCATAGCGGCGCTCATTTGCGCCACGCGCGCGCAGAATCGGCGCGGCGGGCAGGCTCTTCTGCTGGTGATATCAGCGCCTTCAGTGCCTCTGATTTCGCAATGGTGCAAAGAGGTCAGAAAATTCTCTATAAGACCCGTTGCGCCGAATCTTGAAACCAGTACTGATGGCGCCTTAACCAATCTGTTTCGCGCCATGAACGGGGGCGGAACTCACGTGCTGATCGTCACTAACAACCTGTTATGCACACCAGCGTTTCAGCGAACTCTTGCCGAGAAATTAGCGGCATACAAGATTCCCTATGCGACCATGTTGATTGGAGATGAAGCACACACACTGGGCGCACGATCCTTCATCTGCAATAAACCGGAATTTTTCGATATGCGCTTGGCGTTATCGGCAACGCCGCGTCGCCAATACGATCCGGACGGCACTGAAGAGATATTCGAATTTTTCGGTCAGCCTGTTTATCAATTCGGGATCGATCGAGCCATCGGCTTTTGCCTCGCGCCGTATAGCTATTACGTGCATGCATGCACTCTTGAAGACGAGGAACTGGACAAGTTTGAGCGCCTAACGCGGCGCATTGTCGCTGTGCTGGCAGATGGAGCCAAGGAGGATGATGATAAGCTGCTCCGGCTGTTGATAGCTCGCCGCCGCATTATCGAAACGGGTGCCGCCAAGATCGCCCTTCTACGGGCAGTCCTGAATCGCCGCGAGCCCCGGTCGTTGAAGCATGTGCTTGTGTACGCATCAGCCAAGAATCCAAATCAGTTTGAGGAAATCGGGCAGGTATTGACAGACTTGGAAATCAAGTGGGCTCCGGTAACTCAGGGCACGACCGCGCGCCCCAAATTGCTTGAGCGAACTTTGCGGGATTTCAAGCAAGGGCTTTGCCAAGTAATTCTGGCCAAGAAGGTGCTTGACGAAGGAGTGGATATTCCTAGTATTCGAGAGGCGTTCATCATCGCTTCGTCAACGATCGAGCGGGAGTGGATTCAACGGCGCGGGCGAGTGCTGCGTAAGCACCCTGACAAACCGTGGGCGCTGATTCACGATTTTCTCTGTTTGCCGCCAGCGAAATTCATGCGGGGAGATCGCTCAAATTCGCTAATTCGAATCGTGCAAAATGAACTGAATCGAGCGTATGAATTCGGCGGCTATGCGAGAAATATCGCTGGAACGGACGGCGTGGCGGCCAATTTGGACCGTATACGCATAGCTTACTGGCCAACGCATGGAAGTGCTACTGGGCGGCATGGAAGCGATGCCTGCCGCTGGATTGCAGCTGCGACTCCGGTAGGGCTGCCATGGAAATGAAGAAGCCTCCGCTCAACAATATTGATCGAATATTTGAAGAGATCAAGCGGCACACCGAGCGCTGCTCGATCGAGTGCGGCGTGGAACCCAAAGAAGCGGTTCATGCAATCATGAGGATTGTGGACCTAATGGACCGTGACCGCATCTACGGGCTACGGAGCATCAACAAGGATATTGAGAGAGTGATTAAGGAAATGAAGCGATCCGATTTGACGACAGAGGATTCCTAATGTTGCAGTTCAGACGCATCACTATAAAGAACTTTGTATGTTTTGATCGGATTGAAATCGAACCATCGGCGGATGCGCGGAAACCGCTAACCGTGATTCGCGCCGAGAACGGGTCCGGCAAAACAACGCTATTGCGCGCGATTCGCTGGGGAATGTACGGCGAAAAGGCACTTCCAGGTAATACCGAAGCCTTTTCGCTGCATCCGGCTTCTTGGCAACCCGATGAGGAAGGCGTTACCACTTCAGTGATTATGCAGTTTGCAACGGACGGCTCTAGCAGGGAGCATTGGGAAGCAGGTTCTTCAAATACTCTGTTTGAGTTGAAGAGATCAGTCAGAACGGTGAAGGCAGCCGACCCTAGGCCCGGTTCGCTAGATTTTCGCCGTCTGGATCAAAGGGCCTATCTTCAGGAAAGAAAGGCCGACGGGTCTTGGAAGACTCACGACGCTGGCCCTGAGCCTGTCATCAAAGAATTGTTGCCGTGGGATCTCCGTGATTTCTTCGTGATGGATGCGGATGAGGCAGCCGACTATGTCGGTGGAAGCGAAAACAAGGTGGTTGACCGCAGTGATGCCATCGACAAGACGACCCATGCGTTAAAAGACTTGCTTGGTCTCAACATATTCAAGGATTCTGCGGAAAAATTAGAGCAAATCTCGAATGCATTTGGTCGTTCTGCTACCAAAGCCATCGGTAGCTACAGTATCAAAGACACTCAGGCAGATTTGGACAGACACCGGAAACAACTATCGGAGATAAAGGACCGGTTGAAGAAAAATGCAGTAAAGAGCGCCGATGTACAGGAACGCCTTAACCGGCAGCATGATCGCCTTGAGAGTCTGGTTGGGAACTTGGCGGCGCATGATCAACTGAAGAAGCGTATGGCGGAAAACCGTGCAGCGCAGAAGATGGCAAAGAAGTACAGGGCGGAAGCGGTTACTGGCCTACAGGCCCGTCTCTTTGATATTTCCCTCTATGGTGCGCTTGCTTCACGGGAGGTTGATGGAGTGCGAAAGCTCCTGAAGCCCCTTTACGACAGTGGTTCGATTCCGGTGCGCCATCTCGATTATGTGCAGGGATTGCTCGACCGGGGCGAATGCATATGCGGTCAGGCGCTTGATGCCGATAGCGCTTTTGGCCATCGTGTGCGAGAAAACTTGTCATTGTCAAGCGAACAGAAGGAAAAAGCTGACTGGCTTTCTAGCGTGCTGGAAGCAGCAGACAATCTGCACCTATATCAAGGGGGCGGTGAGTGGGATGAAGCTTGCGTCAAGCATGAAAAAGAAATCGCCAGTTTGGACAGTGATCTCGGGGAATTGGCGGCTGTCAAACGCGAGATCGAATCTAAATTGGATCAGGTGCAGGAAGGTCAAGTCCAGAACGCAAGAAACGAGATACAAATGCTTAAGACAAGTTACGAGAGTATTCACAAGCACATTCTTGAAGATAAACAGGAAGAGTCAGCTTTGCAGAAAAAGGTGAACGAGCTGGATGGGAAGGTCAGGGGGCAGCAGGCCAGAGCGAGGGAAGCTAAGGAACATCTGGAGAACCAGAGGATCGGTGAGCTTCTCATAAAAATAATCAAAGCGGCTTACACCTCAATGAGCAGCAGCCAAGTTGCGGAATTGGACAAACGCATGGATCGACTCTTCCACCAAATGGCCGCCAACGTTACCGACGATGATGTCCACGACGGTGACAAGCGAAAGGCGCCGCTGGCTATGATAGAGCGTGTGGGATTGCGTTCCGTGGATGGCGATGATGACAAGTATGAGATATATGCGCTAAATAGCCGTGACCGCATGATGCCGCCAACCGAGATTAACGGCGCATCAAGAAGAATTCTCGCGCTTTCTTTCGTGCTTGCTTTATGCAGGGAAAGCAACACGCACGCGCCGTTGGTGGCCGATTCTTTGCTCAATTTCATGTCAGGCGCAGTCCGCACAAATACGCTGCGGATCACTGCCCAGACAGCCAGCCAACCTATTCTGCTCCTTACCGGTTCGGACCTAGAGTCCGATGAGGAAGCCGCTCTGGTAGCAGAGTATGCTGCCGCAACCTATACACTGACGGGCCAGTGGCAGCACAAAGAGGAGGGCGGCGATGTTCTGCGGATTACAGATCGCAGAAAAGTGTCCCTGCTTTGCGATTGTGGGCCGCGTGAGTATTGCGACATCTGTGAGCGAGAAGGCCAGTCGCTGAAGATCGGTTGGAGTCGTCGCCTTAACGGGAGCAACTGATCGTGACTAAGTTTAGTGCATTGTTCGCTGGCCGGAGCGACAGCCTTGTGCTTCCCTCTAGCGATAAGGAAAAATTCGAAAGGTATATCCGTCAACAATCCGTTGCTAGAGGCAATGCGGAAGATGTCCCATTTCCTCGGCAGGTTGACTTTTGGGTGTTTGGCATCTGTACAGCTTTGGCAATGGAGCTGGAACCTCGAAAAGGAGCTATTTCAAGCTGGGGTGCAGGATTCATCTACGTTTACCAAGGCATTTTGAGCGAAGATGTGGCCGCTTTTCTAGCAGTTATCGCCGTCGCCAAGATGGGGCATGAGCATCCGGATGTGGCTAATCCGGCGAAAATTATTGAACTGGCAAATCGTTTAGCCGGCGTCGGTTGTCCTATCGTCTTGCAGAAACTGACCGAAGACTCAATTAGGACCACCCCTCTCGACCGTGCCATTAGTCTGGCCCGGTCGTTGCAAAGAAAAGTTTGTGCTGGTGGATAGACCGGGAGTGAAAATGCGAAAGACCGTAAATCCGTGGTCCTTCCGCCACAGCAGGCCCGCCCTTTGGTAGATATCCCAAAGCTTGTGAACAGTTAAAGTCGATACTTGGCTTGTCGAGGCTATCGGACAAGGCGGTTTTCGAAATGGGAGGGCTTTCGGGCGAGGAGTGCGCTCAATCGACACTGATGATGCTGGATAAGCTGGAGGTATGCAGTTCGCCAGCGGAGCGCGAAGACGCCGCTGGCTTTGTGGCCGAACTCTCGCAAGGCTGGCCCCAGCATTTGAACCGCGCCCAGGCAGCCTTGTGCGAAGAATTGATTCACACGGGCGGTCGGCTGAATGGGGTTGACCCAGCCAAGGTGAAGGAAAAATCGGACCAAATGCGGTTCGAGTACTACGCCGAGCGGTTGGATCATCCGCCGTTGTCCAGTCAGCCCCGTCTGGTTAAGCGCATCGTCGCCGCGATGGGCGCGGCGGAAATCCGCACCGATCATCCGGCGCTTCGCAACTTTTGCATGCGCGTCATTGAAAAGCACGATCCGCGCGGCGAGTCAGAGCTTGACAAGGACTCCGTGCAAGCCATTGCGGACACGCTCGTGGAGAAGGGCGTGCTGGGCAAGTTGAACGGGTTTTGGGAGCTCGCCATCCCTTCGATGGGCGATTGCGCGCGCCAAACGCTTCGGAATACCCGCCGATCATAACCCGTGCGTGTTCGGGACGGATGTCGGCGTGCTCGCCGGGCTGCCGCACGGTCCATCGCAACGCGCGCGCGGGGCGGACTGCGAGGAGCGCGTATGCGCGACCGGCGCGGTGCGTGAACCCGTAGGCGCGCGGCGGGCCGCTGCCGCCCACGGATTCACGCCAGCGCTTAGGCGCGGCGGCACGGCGCAGCATGCGGGCTGACGCGCTCGTATATCATCGCGCCGGAAGTTTGGGGATGACGCACGTGGATGTAATGAGTTTCTTCAATGCGCTGAATGCGGTGATCTGGCACAACTGGGTGCTCTATGCGATTTTGGGCACCGGCGTGCTGTTCACCGTTTGGAGCGGCTTTTGCCAGTACCGCGCGCTGACCCACGGCGTGGCCATCACTGGCGGAAAATACGATAACAAGAACGATCCGGGCGCTATTTCCCACTTCCAGGCGCTATCCGCGGCGCTATCCGCCACAGTGGGCCTGGGCAATATCGGCGGCGTGGCGCTGGCAATCAGCCTAGGCGGCCCGGGTGCGGTTTTCTGGATGTGGGTGGTCGGCCTTTGCGGCATGGCGGTGAAGCTCACGGAGGTGACGCTCACGATGCTGTACCGCAACACGGACGATCCGCGCAATCCGCACGGCGGCCCTATGATGGTGGTGGACCAAGGAGTGCCAGCGCGCTGGCCTAGGCTGCGTCCCGCCGGGAAAGCGTTCGCGGTGGTTTTCAGCATTTCGGTCATCATTTCGGCGATTACCGGCGGCAACCTCTTCCAAGCCTGGAATGTGGGCGACGTAACCGAGAGCTACTTCGGCGTGCCCGCCTGGATGTGCGGGGTGGCGCTGGCGGTGGCTGCGGGGCTGGTCATCATCGGCGGCATTCGGAGGATCGGCCAGGTGGCCTCGCGGCTCGTGCCTTTCATGGTAGTTTTGTACTTCTTCGGCTGCGTCGCGGTGCTGGGCCTGAGCTACGAGCAGATTCCCGAGTCCTTTGCGCTGATCTTCCGCGGCGCCTTCTCTTCGCTGGAAGGCACCGGCGCGTTCATTGGCGGCACGGCGGGCGCCGCTTTTATTTTCGGGATGAAGCGCGCGTTGTTTTCTAGCGAAGCGGGGCAGGGATCCTCTCCGATCGCGCATTCCGCGGCGCGCACCGACGAGCCGGTGCGCGAAGGCATTGTTGCGGCGTTGGAGCCCTTCATCGACACGCTGGTGGTATGCACGCTCACCGCCTTGGTGATCCTCAGCACCGGGCAATGGCGGCGCGGCCCGGAGGCGGAGTTCCCGGTTGCGCCGCAAGTGGTGTCCGTGTCCGCCGAGATTTCCGGTCGAGGGCCGATTGCGGAAACCTTGCTGCCGGAACCCAAACGGGAAAATCAGGCAGGCAACAAGCGTTGGTGGACGATTGCCGCCGCCAGCCCGCCGCAGCGCCTCGGCGGCGACTGGTCGGGCGGCGAATCCGTATTCATGGTGGCGGTGGCAGACTACAACCCGGCAACGGACAACAACCTGCGCAAGATACCGGGGGATATCGAGCTGGCCGCCAACGGGCAGGCCGCGGTTCGCTGGCAGTCGATCGAAAGCGCGGCAGCGCCGGTTTTGAGAGACAACGGCCTGTACGTGTCCTACGAGGGCGCAACAATGACGGCGCGGGCGCTGGACTCCGCCATTCCGGGGCTGGGCAAGTGGCTGGTGAGTTTGGCGGTATGGTTGTTCGCCTTTTCCACCATTATTTCCTGGAGCTATTACGCCGAGCAGGCGGTATGGTTCCTAGGCGCCCGCAAAACCGGATTGATGATCTACAAGCTCTGCTATTGCCTGCTAGCGGTGGTGGCCACGCTGGGCTGGATGAAGACGGGCAAGGAACTGGATACGGTCACCAACCTGGGCACCGGGCTGATGCTGGTGGTGAACATGCCGATCATGTGGCTGTTCGGCTGGCAGGCCATGCGCGCTTATAAGGAGTACATCGGCAGGTTCACCAGCGGGCGCATGAAGCGCGGCGAAGGCCCGCCCACGCTGGAGCAGCTGATCCGGTAGTCGGTAGAACCCCGTCTTCCCCCCCTTCCAGATGCTTCGATTCGCCCTCTGCTTGCCCCCTTCCTCCGGGAGACGCATAAATACATCCATGTAGCTTGCTTCGGCATCCTGCCTCCGATACTCCCGGAGGAAGGGGGCAAGCAGAGGGCTTGGGAGTGCCGACCCTATTAGGGTCTGCGCTAGCCGAAGCAGCATGCGTCTCCCGGAAAAAGGGGGCGGGAAAAGACAAGGAGAGGGCAAAATCCGGCGCGGGCTGGCGCGGCCTCTCGATGCAATATGCGGGCTAGTCGAGATAGAGCGAGCTGACCGACTCATCAAGGCTGATTCTGCGCATGGTCTCGGCCAGCAGCTCGGCGACGCTGAGCTGGCGTATTTTTCCGCAGGCGGCGGCCTCGTCCGATAGCGGGATGGTGTCGGTCACCACCAGTTCCGCAAGGTCCGATTGGGCGATCCTTTCCAGCGCCTTGCCGCTCAGCACCGGGTGGGTGATGTAGGCCACCACTTCCAGCGCTCCCTCCTTGAGCAGAGTGCCGGCCGCCTGGCAAAGCGTGCCGGCCGTGTCGATCATGTCGTCGATCAGAACGCACACCTTGCCGCGCACCTCGCCGATAATGTTCATGGCCTCGGCCACGTTGGGCTTGGGGCGGCGCTTGTCGATAATCGCCAAGTCGGTGTTGTCGAGGCGGCGGGCCAGCGCCCGCGCCCTCACCACTCCGCCCACGTCGGGCGACACCACCACCACGTCCTGCTCCAGCCGTTTCCAAGCATCGGCCAGCAAAACCGGCGAGGCATAGACGTTATCGACCGAAATGGAGAAGAAACCTTGGATCTGGTCGGCGTGCAGATCCACCGTCACCAGATGGTCGATGCCCGAGGCGCCGATCATTTGCGCCACCGCCTTGGCCGAGATCGGCGTGCGAATAGCCCGCGAGCGGCGGTCCTGCCGGGAATAGCCGAAATACGGAATGACCGCGGTGATGCGCTGCGCCGAAGCGCGTCGGCAGGCATCGGCCAGCAGGATCAGCTCCATTAGGTGGTCGTTGACCGGCGGGCAGGTGGATTGCACGATAAACACGTCCCGGCCGCGGATATTGTCGAGCACCTCCACGCTGATCTCGCCGTCGCTGAAGCGCTCCACCTGCGCTTTGCCCAGCCGCACGCCAAGGGCGCGAGCTATGGATGCCGCAAGCTCCGGCGTGGCGTTGCCGGCCAGAATTTCGATCTTCGGCAATTCGTAGCTGCGGGTTTTGGCCATGGACTGTTTTGGCATGAGTGATCCCGGTTTGGCTGGGGCGGCAGGATTCGAACCTGCGAATCACGGGATCAAAACCCGTTGCCTTACCGCTTGGCTACGCCCCAATGAGCTAGGAGGTTTATTGTCTTGCCGCCCGCTTGCGGCTGTCAATGTGTGCGGGAATATTGTTAGCGCAAGGCATCCCTTTCTGCCCGATATCCGGCAGTGAGGTCGATGCTAGCCCGCATATTGCACCAAGCCGCCGCGCCAGCCAAAGCCCTTTTCTTGCCCCTGCCTCGCGGGAGCGGCTGGGGCAGGGCGAGCATCGGTCGCTGCGCGCGGCGCAGCGAGGCAAAGCATGCCTTTGCCAGATGCGAGCGGGACGGCAGGAGGCCGGCCCCGGGCGTGATTCCGGCATTGCCGCGCGGCAGGGATGCCAACAGCCACTTGGGGAAGCAGGAGGATGGGTTCATGCGTCTCCCGCGAGGCAGGGGCAAGAAAAGGGCAAGGGCGAGCGAAGGCGGGAGCATAGCCATGTCCATGGCGCAGCAAGCATGTGCGCGCAATCGGGCAAAATCCTGCGCGGCCTCCGCGCCCCTTGGTGCAATATGCGGGCTAGAAGCCTAAGCGGGCTTCAAGCAATATGCCGCGCTCGTCGTTGTCGGCTGCGCCGGTCCGGCGCGTCAGCTTGAGGGCCATGCCGAGGTTCGCGGCCGCGCCGTCCGCGCCCAAGGGCTTCATGCGCCAGCCCAGCGTTTGCGTGCTGCCCCCGCCCTGCGTTCCGTGCAGCAGGAAGGGCGTGCCCAGGAAGCGCCCGCCGGGCAGCGCCACGCCCCAGCCGAACTCGGCATCAAGCCCGCCCGCGCCCGACTCCGCCCCGAATTGGCCCATGCGGCGCAGGGCGAACAATTGGTCCAGGCCGCTGGCCGTGGCGATGCCCCAGCGCCGGCGCAGAGACGCCGACGGCCCCAGGCCCTCCGCGCCGCAAGCCTCCCACGCCAAGTGGGCGGATGCGCCCGCCTGGCTGAAATCGCCGTCCTTGTGCGCCACCAGGCGGCGCCCCTCGACCGCCGCCGCCAAGCCGCAGCGCATCTTCCAGGAAACGCCCGCGGACACCTCGGCCCCCAAGCCCTTCTCCGCGTCGCCGCCGTCGTGGCGCAAGCCGCCCTCCAGACGCGCCGAGAACTCCCCGCCGTCCGCCAGCTCGCGGGTCCAGGAGGCCTCGACCGCCGCGCGGACGCGGCTCGTCCGGGCTTTGGCCTCCGGCAGACCGGCGGCCGCGTCGGAAGTGGAGCGCACCGCCATGGCGTCGGAAACCAGCGACAGGCTCAAGCCGTCGCCCAAGTCCATCAACTCGCCGCGCAGGCCCGCCGCGCCCATCCGCATGCCGGTGTCGGCCTCGACCGCCGCGCCGCCCTCCGGCGTCAGCGTCATGTCGCCGCCGCCCGCGCTGAGCGCGCCCCACGCGGAGAAGCGCCCGGCATCCATGCTCGCGTACGGCGTCAGCGCGGCCATGGACGACTCCATCGAGCCGCCGCCGGCATCGTCGGAGTAGTCGCCTTCGCCCCGGCTGTAGGAAGCGCTGATGCCGAACAGCCAGAGGCCGGATGCCCAGTCCGCCCCGACCTGCCCGGTGGTCACGTCGCCATCGACCATTACGCCGTCGGCGGAGCGGCCCTCAAGGGCGGCCACCGAGCCGCGGCCCCACAGGCCCCAATCCGCTCCGCCCGCCGTCCTGCCGCCCGCATTGAACGACGAGTTCGCCAGCGCGCCGCGCAGCATGCGGCCGAGCGGGCGGGCCTCGTAGGCGCCGCCGCCCGCGGGGCGCGCGCCCGAAGGCCCGGCGCCTCCCGGATAACCGCCCGCATCGGGAACCGGGAAGGGCTGGCTGCCGCGGCCGCCGCCCGCGCCCGCCAAGGTCGCGGCGCCTCTCGAATAACCGCCCGCATCGGGACTTGGGAAAGACCGGCCGCCGAAGCCGCCCGCCCGTCCGGCGAACGCTCCCCGCTGCCCTCCGGCAAAGCCGCGGGAGCGCGCTTCGCCGCTCAAGGCTCCGGAAGCGAAGCGGCCGCCGTCCGGGTATCCGCCGGCGACGGCGCCGTAGGAATCCAGGCCGCGTCCGGCGAACACGATCTTGAGGCCGCCGCCGGCCCCGCCGCCGGCGGCCTCCGAACCCGTCCCGTTCCGGCCGCGCCGCGATGCGACGCGGTCGCCGATGCCCTCGAGGATCTGCTCGGACGCGACGCGCCCGAAGCGCGGCATCCATGCGCCGGCCGCGCCGGCCGCCGAAGGCTCGTCGTCGTCGGCCACCGCCACCGCGACCTCCGCCGAGACGCCGCCGTAGCCGCCGCCCGAAGCCGTATGGACGAGCGCGCCCGATTCGTCGTCGATGCCGTCGTCCTCCAAGGCGGCCACCGTCACGGTCTGCGGCATGCTCCAGTTATCCGCGGTGAACGAGAGGCTCGCCGGCGAGACCGAGACGCCCGCGCCGTCCGAAACCGCGACGGCCACCGCCACCGCGCCCGAAGGCGCCGCGCCCAAGGCCACCGTGTACGAGGCGCTCGCGCCCTCGTCCAGCGACAGCGAGGCCTCCGAAACCGTCAGCGAAGGATCGTCGTTGTCCGACACCGCCACCGCGACCTCCGCCGAGACGCCGCCGTAGCCGCCGCCCGAAGCCGTATGGACGAGCGCGCCCGATTCGTCGTCGATGCCGTCGTCCTCCAAGGCGGCCACCGTCACGGTCTGCGGCATGCTCCAGTTATCCGCGGTGAACGAGAGGCTCGCCGGCGAGACCGAGACGCCCGCGCCGTCCGAAACCGCGACGGCCACCGCGCCCGAAGGCGCCGCGCCCAAGGCCACCGTGTACGAGGCGCTCGCGCCCTCGTCCAGCGACAGCGAGGCCTCCGAAACCGTCAGCGAAGGATCGACAACCGCCGGCTCCGCGATGTCTATATTGACGCTTTCGGCGCCGCCGTCCGGCGCCACTTCCGGCGAGGGCGCGATGGAAACGCTCACGCTCCTGTCGCCGCGCTCGCCGCTGCTGTCGGCAATGGGCACAATCACGATCGGCGCCGACAAGGAGGATGCCGCCGCGCCGGGGAGGATGCCCCGCGCCGCCGGCGAGAATGCCGACGCGCTGGCGAAGACGCTCCGGGACAACGAGGATGCCGCCGCGCCGCCGGTGAAGATGATCCGCGGCGCGGTGTCGAGCATCGCGTACTCGACTCCGGGCGGAATCACGTCCGGCGGCCGCAGGATGTAATCCACGCCCAGCTCCGCATCGCCGCCGAGCGACAGCTCCACCTCGAGCCTCTCGCCCGCCTCCAGCGCGCGGCCGATCGTCACAGTAACGACGGCGCTGCGGTCCTCGGCCGCGTCGGCGGTCGAGGACGACAAGCTCACGGCGGTGGCGTCGTCGTCGGTCACGGCCAGCGATGCCGAGGCATCGGTTTGCGAGAGGGCGTAGCCTGTGCCGGCTTGCAGGGCCACCGACACCGTGCCGTCGGCCTCGTCGATTTCATCGCCCACGGTGGCCACGCCAAGGCTTGCCGAGGGCTGCGAGGCGGATAGCGTCACGGAGCGCGCGCCCAGCGCCGCCGCGGCCACGAAACCGCCGGTCGCGGACACCTCCGCGGACACCGTGATCTCGCCGTCCGGCGCCGGGGACGCCGTGATCGTGAACAGCGCCTCGCCGCCCTCGGCCACCGCCGGCCCCGCCCTCACCGAAACCACCGGCTGCGCGGCGGGCGGGCTGTCGTCGTCGGCCACCGCGACGGTCACATCCGGCCCGCCGGACACGCCCGGATAGCCGCTCACCGCGTGGCGGATGGTGACGGTCTCGTCGGCGCTGTCGCCATCGTCCGCGGCGCTGACGGTCACCGTTTGCGGGCGGCTCCAGTCGTCCGCGTTGAAAGTGAGCGGGCCGGACACGGTAACCGCGCCGGCATCGCCCGAACTCGGCGTCACGGTCACGGCGCCGCCCGGGTCGGTGGCCAGCGCCACCGTGTAGCTGCCCGAAGCGCCGCCTTCCACGAGGGACACAGGCGAGCCGGACACGACAACCGCCGGCGCGGCATCGGCGCCCCAAGCCGCCGTCGCGGTCACGGCGCTGGACGGCCCGGTGTTGACGCCGTCGGTGGCCGCGTCCGCCGCCACCGTCACGATCACGTCCGCATCGCCGTTTGGCGTCACGGCCAGCGTATAGACCGCCGCGCCCGCCGCCGTGAACACGCCCTTCGTCCCCCCGGCCACCGCCACGTCGTCGGCGTCGAAGCCGGTCACGTCCTCGGAGAAGGTGAAGGTGGCCGTGAGCACTCCAGTGCTGTTGATCCGCGCGGGAATGCCGCTGATCTCCACCGTCGGCGCGCTGGCGTCCCAAGCCGCCGTCGCCGCCGCCGCGCTGGCCGGCCCGGTGTTGATCCCGTCGGTGGCCGCTGCCGCCGCCACCGTCACCGTCACGTCCTCGCCGCCGTTTGGCGTCAGGGCCAGCGTATAGACCGCCGCGCCCGCCGCCGCGAACGCGCCCTTCGTCCCCCCGGCCACCGCCACGTCGTCGGCGTCGAAGCCGGTCACGTCCTCCGAGAAGGTGAAGGTGGCCGTGAGCGCCCCGGCGCTGTTGATCTTCGCGGGGATGCCGCTGATCTCCACCGTCGGCGCGCTGGCGTCCCAAGCCGCCGTCGCCGCCGCCGCGCTGGTCGGCCCGGTGTTGGTGCCGTCGGTGGCCGCGTTGGCCGCCACCGTCACGGTCACGTCCGCGCCGCCGTCGGGCGTCACGGCCAGCGTATAGACCGCCGCGTTCGTCGCCGTGAACGCGCCCTTGGCGCCGCCGGCCACCGTCACGTCGTCGGCGCCGAAGCCGGTCACGGCCTCGGAGAAAGTGAAGGTGGCCGTGAGCGCCCCGGCGCTGTTGATCTTCGCGGGGATGCCGCTGATCTCCACCGCCGGCGCGACGGTGTCGGTCGCCTCCGGATCGGTGATGAGGAAGTCCGCCAGATTGTCGGCGCCGCTGGCGCCGCCCTCCAGGTTCGTGCCGGAGTTCGCGTCCAGCGCGCCCAGGCTAATGGCCACCGTCTCGCCGCCGCCCTCCGCCGCGCCGTCCGCCGCCGCCGTCAGCGTCAGCGTGACCGAGGTCGCCGTTGCGCCGCTGGCCGGCCCGGTGAAGGTGACCGCCGCGTCGCCGCTGTCCAGGTTCGCGCAGGCCACGCCGGCCGGCGGCGTCGAGGGGCAGGCCGTGGAGTAGTCCGCGCCCCGCGTCGCCGCGCCGCCGAAGGTAAGCGGCACCGCCAGCGCCTCGCCGTCCACGAGGCCGCGGCCGAGCGTTACCGTGAAGGTCTTGGCGCCGCCCTCCGCGACATCGCCCGGGGCGCCGGCCAGCGTCACGGGGGTCGGGTCGTTGTCGGCCGCCGTGACCGTCGCCGCCGTGCCGGCCAGGCCGCTGTAGGCGCTGTCCGGCGATGCCGTGCTGTAGGTCACGTCCAGTTCCCGCCCGCTGGGGCTGTCCGCGCTGTCCTCGGTGGCGCGCACCGTCACCGTCTGCGCCGTGCTCCAGTTGCCCGCGGTGAAGGCGAGCGGCTCGCTCGAAGTGAAGGCGGCGGAGGAGTCCGGGCCGTCGAGCTCCAGTCCGGCGGGCGCCGCGACCGTCACCGTCACGTTGCCAGCGGGCCGGCTGTCGAGCGCCACCGTGAAGGTGGCCGTGTCCGCCGCGTCGCCCTCGGCGACCTCCGTGTCCGCAGGCTGCGCGGTGGCCACGCCGGCGGGAACCGGGTCGGTGATCGAGAAGTCCGCCAGGTTGTCGGCGCCGGCGGCGCCGCCGCCCAGGTTCGTGCCGGAGTTCGCGTCCAGCGCGCCCAAGCCGATGGTCACCGTCTCGCCGTCGTCCTCCGCCGTGCTGTCCGTCGCCGCCGTTAGCGTCAGCGTGACCGAGGTCGCAGTGGCGCCGCTGGTCGGCCCGGTGAAGGTGACCGCCGCGTTGCCGCTGTCCAAGTTCGCGCAGGTCACGCCGGTCGGCAGCGTCGTGGGACAGGCAGTGGCGTAGTCGGTGCCCCGCGTCGCGTCGCCGCCGAAGGCGAGCGGCACCGGCAGCGCCTCGCCGTCCACGAGGCCGCGGTTCAGGGTGATGGTGAAGGTCTTCGTGCTTCCCTCGACAACATCGCCATCGGCGCCCGCCAGGGTCACGGAAGTCGCATCGTTGTCGGCGATGGTGATTTCCACCTCCGAGGGGTCGCCCGCCTCGTTGCCGGCGGGCAGCGCGCCCAGCTCCACCACCGCCGTCTCGGCAGGCTCGTCGGCGCTGTCGTCGGCGGCCGCGAACGTGGCCGCGCCGGCGCTGTCGTTGTTGGCGATGCTGATGGACGCGGCCACCGTGTAGTCGCCGGCCTGGGCGGTGGTGCCGGCGGCCTTCACTTGGATAGGAATGATGAGCGCGGAGCCGGATGTGTTCGCCTCGCTGCGGGTCGCGGTGATGGTCAGCGCCGCGCCGCCCTCGGCGGTTTCGCCGCCGCCGGAAACCGACAGCGCCACCGTTGCGGGCGCGGCCTCCACCTCGATGTTGAACTCGTCCGCGGCCGAGTTGCCGTTGCCGTCGTCGGCGGTCACGAGCACTGTCAGCGCGCCGGCGTCGGCCGCTTCCGGCGTGCCGGAGAAGACGCGGGAGGCGGCGGTGAAGGTGAGCCATGCGGGCAGCGCCGCGCCGTCGCCCCGGGTGGCCGTGTAGCTGAGCGTGTCGTCGTCGTCGTCGGTGAACGTGCCGTCCGGGAACGTGTAGCTGAACGCCCGCCCGACAACCGCCCGCTGGTCGGGGATGGCCTCGGCCACGGCCGGGGCGGAGCCGGTGGAGGCCGGCGCGCCGGAGTCGTCGTCGTTGATGGTCACGGTCGCCGAGGTGGTGCCGCCCGGCCGCAGGTCGGCGGGCAGCAGCCCCGCGACGATCCTCACTATGAATGTCTCGGCGGACTCCCGCTCGTCGTCGTCCGTGATCGGAACGAGCAGGTCGGCCTGCGTCTGGCCCGCCGGGATCACGACCGATGTCGGCCTGTTCGTGTAGTCGCCGGGCGCGCTTGCGGTCACGCCGATGTATTGCACCCGCACGGTGGTCGCCTCGGCGCGCGCCGACGACAGGACCAGCGCGATCGACGCCTCGGCGTTCGGCCCCTCGGCCACGCTCGCGGTTCCCGAGTTGAAGTACACGTCCCAGCCCCAGGCCGCCGCGGCCGACGCGTCGTTCGCCGGCCCGGTGTTGACGCCGTCGCTCGCGGCGCCCGCCGCCACCGTCACCGTCACGTCCGCGCCGCCGCCGTCGGGCGTCACCTCCAAGGTGTACGCCGTCGCGCTCGTCGCCGTGAACGCGCCCTTGGCGCCGCCGGCCACCGCCACGTCGTCGGTGTCGAAGCCCGTCACGGCCTCCGAGAAGTCGAAGGTGGCCGTGAGCGGCGCGCGCGTCACGATCCGCGCCGGCAGCCCGCCTATCGCCACCGTCGGCCGCGAGGCGTCCCAAACCGCCGTCGCGGCGACGGCGCTGGCCGGGCCGGCGTTGGCGCCGTCGCTGGCGGCGCCCGCCGCCACCGTCACCGTCACGTCCTCGTCGCCGTCGGGCGTCACGGCCAGCGTGTATTCATCCCCGCTCCCGCCGAACGCGCCCTTCGTGCCGCCGGCGACGCTCACGTCGGTCGCGTCGAAGCCGGTCACGGCCTCCGAGAAGGTGAAGGCGGCCGTGAGCGGCGCGCGGCTGTTGATCTTGCCCGGGATGCCGGTGATCTCCAACGTCGGCGCCACATCGTCCCAAGCCGCCGTGGCCGACACGGCGCTGGCCGGGCCGGCGTTGTTGGCGCCGTCAATGGCGGAGTCCGCCGCCACCGTCACCGTCACGTCCGCGTCGCCGCCGGGCGTCACAGCCAGCGTGTAGTCCGTCCCGCTCCCGCCGAACGCGCCCTTCGCGCCGCCGGCGACGCTCACGTCGGTCGCGTCGAAGCCGGTCACGACCTCGGAGAACTCGAAGGTGGCCGTGAACGCCACGAGGCTGTTGATCTTCTTAGGCACGCCGACTATCACTCCCGGCGCGTCGGCGTCCCAAGCCGCCGTGGCCGACACGGCGCTGGTCGGGCCGTCGTTAAGGCCGTCGCTGGCGGAGTTGGCATTCACCGTCACCACCACATTCTTGCCGCCGCCTTCGGGCGTCATGGCCAGAGTGTATTCATTCCCGCTCCCGTCGAACTCGCCCTTGGTGGCGCCGGTGATCGTCACGCCGTCGGTGTCGAAGCCGGTCACGTCCTCGGAGAAAGTGAAGGTGGCCGTGAACGCCGCGCGGCTGCTGGTGCGTGCGGGAACCCCGGTGATGGACACGGTCGGCGCGGCCGCGTCCCAAGTGGCGGTAACGCTCTCCGCGCTGGCCGGGCCGGCGTTGATGCTGTCGGTGGCGGCGCCCGCCGCCACCGTCACCACGACGTTGGCGCCGTCGTTGGGCGTCACCACCAAGGTGTACACCGTCGCGCTGGTTTCCGTGAACGTCCCCTTCACGCCGCCGGACACCGTCACGTCGTTGGTGTCGAAGCCGGTCACGGCCTCGTTGAAGGCGAACGTGGCCGTGAGGGCGTCGGTGGTTTTGATCTTGCCCGGGATGCCGGTGATGGACACGGTCGGCGCGGCCGCGTCCCAGACGGCGGTTGCGCTCTGCGCGCTGGCCGGGCCGGTGTTGAGGCCGTCGGTGGCGGAATTGGCATCGACCGTGACGACGACGTTGGCGCCGTCGTTGGGCGTCACCACCAGGGTGTACGCCGTCGCGCTGCTTTCCGTGAACGTTCCCTTCACGCCGCCGGTGACGGTCACGTCGTTGGTGTCGAAGCCGGTCACGTCCTCGGAGAAGGCGAACGTGGCCGTGAGGGCGTCGGTGGTTTTGATCTTGCCCGGGATGCCGGTGATGGTCACGGTCGGCGCGGTCGCGTCCCAGACGGCGGTTGCGCTCTGCTCGCTGGCCGGGGCTTGGTCCGTGCCAGCGGTCGCGCTGTTCGCGGCCACCGTCACCACCACGTCCGAACCGCTCGTGGGGGTGATGGCCAGCGTGTACTCGTTCCCGCTTCCGCCGAACGCGCCCTTGGTGCCGCCGGTGACGGTCACGTCGTTGGTGTCGAAGCCGGTCACACCAGCCGAAAAGGTGAATGTCGCCGTGATGTCGGTCGTGTCCTTGATCTTGTTCGGCACCCCGGTGATCTGCACCACCGTCGGGTCGTCGTCGGTGACGGTGACGGTCAGGTCGGCCGGGTCGCGGTTCTTGTACGAGGAGAGCGCGTTGTCGGAGGTCGCCATGTGGCGGATCGCGACGGTGCGGTCGGGGTTCTGGTCGATCGCGTCGTCCACCCCGGTGACCGTGACGGTCTTGCCGGTGCTCCAGTCGTCGGCATCGAAGGTCAGGCTCGCGGGGGCCGCCGTGGCCACGCTCGCGTCCCGCGAGGCCACGGCCACGGTCACGGTCTCGGTCCCGATGACCGGGAGGAGGAGCGCCACTTCGTAGGTGCCCGTCCGCGTGCCGCCCGACGCTTCGGTGACGATCAGCGTCGCCGGGTCCGGGAGCTTGACGGCCGTGTCCCCGTCGTCACGGATGGTGACATCCGATCGGGCGCTTCGACCGCTGGCGCGCCCGATGGAGACGGTGCTCGCGATCTCGTGGATGGCCATGAAGAAAGACTCGTTGACCTCCGGGATCGCGTCGTCGGTGATGGCGATGGTGGTCGAGCCTTCGGTCTGGCCGGCCGTGATGGTGACCTTGTAGGTGCCGGTGGTGCTGTCGGGGGAGGTGACGGCGCCGGCGGCGAAGTCGGTCCCCTTGGTGGCGTTCTGGCCGGTGCTGGTGAGATAGACATCCACATCCGCGCTCACGGTGTTGGACAGTGCCAAGGTCACGGTCACGGGGCCTTCGTCTTCATCGAGAGTGAGGAGGTTATCCTTGAACCCCACCGTGGCGGCGACCGGGGTGGCGCTCGCGGTCGCCGACATCGTGCCCAGCACCGTCGAACCGCCCGTCCCGCTGACCGCGCGGACTTGGAAGCTGTATTCCGTGCCGACGGTCAGGCCGGTCACCGTGTAGCTGGTGAGGGAGGCGCTGTCCGCGATGTCGGTCCACGAACCCCAGACGAGGGGATCGCCCGATCCGCTGCGCACCTGGTACTTCGTGATGGTGCCGCTCGGGGCGGTCCAGCTCAAGGTGACGCTGGCGGCGCCCGCCATCGCCGTGAGAGCGGTCGGGGCGTCCAGGGCGTTCGGGTCCAGAGGCGTCGCGGTCGCGGAGGCCGACGCGTCGCTGTTCCCCCCGGCGTTGACGGCGCGGATCCGGAAGCCGTACTCCGTGCCGTTGGTCAGGCCCGTCACCGTGTGGGTAGTGGTGGTGGCGCCGCTCGTGAAATCCGTCCAGCCGCCCCAGGCGCCGCCGCCGGTCCGCTGCTGGTACTCGTACTCGGTGATGGTGCTGTCGGACGGGTTGGTCCAGTTCAGGGTGACCTGGGTGTCGCCCGCGGTGGCCGTGAGGTCGGCCGGGGCGTTGGGGGGGTTGGCGGCTGCCGGGTCGGTAATGGAGAAGTCCGCTAGGCTGTCGGTGCCGCTCGCGCCGCCGTCGAGATCCGCGCCGGAAGACGCGATTGGCGTGCCGAGGCCGATCTGCACCGTCTCGCCGCCGGCCTCCGCAGTGCTGTCCGTTTCCGCCGTTAGCGTTAGCGTGACCGAATCGGCCCCGTCGTCCTCGAAGGTGATCCGGGGCTTGTTGCCTGTGCCGACATTGTTGAGGTCCGTGCATGTCACCCCGGTGGGCAGCGGGTTGGGGCAGGCCGTGTTGTAGTCCGTGCCCCGCGTCGCCGTGCCGGCGAAGGTGAGCGGCACCTCCACTCCCTCGCCCACCTCCAGCGTCCGGCTCAGCGTTACCGTAAAGGTTTTCGTGCCGCCCTCCTCGACATCGCCTGCGGCGCCGGCCAGCGTCACCGTGGTGGGGTCGTTATCGACCACCGTGATGGTGGCCGCCGTGCCGGTCAGGCCGCTGTAGTCGCTGTCCGTTGAGGATGTGCTGTAGGTCACGTCCAGCTCGCGCTGGCTGGGGCTGTCCACGTTGTCGTTGATGGCGCGCACGGTAACGACCTGATCGTCATCCCAGTTGCTGGTGGTGAAGGCGAGCGGCTCGCTGGCTGTGAACGCGGTGGCCGAGTCCGGGCCGTCGAGCTCCAGTCCGGCGGGCGCCGTAACCGTAACCGTCACATTGCTCGATGGCTCGGTATGCAGCGCCACCGTGAACTGGCCCGTGTCCGCCGTGTCGCCTTCGGTGACACTCGCATCAAGCCCTTCATCCGCGTTGATGCCGGCCGTGGCCGCTTCAGTGATTTTGAAGTCCGCTAGGTTGTCAACGGCGGTGGCGCCGCCGTCGAGGCCCGTCGCCGTCAGATCGCCAAGGCCGATCACCACCGTTTCGCCGCCGGGCTCGACCGTTGTGTCCGTTTGCGCGACGAGCGGGATCGTGACCGAGTCGGCCGAGGGGCCGGTGAAGGTGACATCAAGCGGTTGCAATCTTTCTCTACGGCCTTTAAATCTAGTGCAACTCACACCTGCGGGCAGACTGTTTGCGGCGGGGCATCTCATTAGGAAGTCCACACCCTTGCGCGCTGCGCCGGTTGATGCGACCGGCACTGTCAGTGTCTCGCCGGCCGCCAAGACCCGCCCCAGCGTTAAAGTTAAGGTTTTCCGGCCTGCCGCCTCCGGGATATCGCCTGCGGGGCCGGACAGCGTGACCGTGGTCGGGTCGCCGTCAACCACCGTGACGGTGGCCGCCGTGCCGCTCAGGCCGCTGTAGTTGTTGTCGTTCGAGGTCGCGGCGTAGGTTACATCCAGCGAGCGACGGCCCGGCGAGTTGTCATCGGTGTCCTGCGTGGCCCGCACGGTGATGGTTTGCGCTCTGTTCCACCGGGTGCCCCCACTCCTGGTGAAGGTCAGATCCTCGCTGGCAGTAAAGGCGGTGGCCGAGTCCGGGCCGTCGAGCTCCAGTCCGGCGGGGGCGGTGATGGTCACGGTGACGCCCGACGACGGCCGGGCATTCAGCTTCACCGTGAAGGTGGACGTATCCGACGCGTCGCTATCGTTGACAATCGTGTCCGAATCCTGCGCCGTGATCACGGCGGGCCCCGTTACGGGCGCTTTGATGGTGAAGTCGGCAGTGGCGCGGCTTGAATGTCGACTTGCTGCTTCTAGTGAATCAGACCACGTCAAAAGCATTCTTCCAGCGACCTGGACGGTGACGGGATCGTCCACCGTGATAGCGCCGCCATTGTAGGCGAGCGTGATCCTCGCGGAGCGGTGGCGGGCACCGGTAAAGCTAATCCCTGCGTTCGAAAAGTTACTCCCCGTGTTTTCAACCGGGTCAAGCAGAACAACGTCCGAGATTGTCAGCCCCGTCGGCGCGCCGGCCAAGGTGAAGAGGCCTTTTCCGTAGGAAAACAATAAGTGATCACCGTTGGCTTGCTGTGTGGAGCGGAAGATACAATGCCAATTTGGGGGTGTGCAGGTATCATCAAAATAATCGGCAAATTCATCTAAAGTACCTCTTACATCACCTTGATATAAATCGTCTGTTCGCTTATAGTCCTCTCCTTCTGAAGCTCTTGTATAAGTATCGGGTGGATCCTCGCCTGCATCGGTACCAAGGTACGATCCTATAAACGTCGAGTTCACGGGGGTTATATCAATGGTCGCTCCGTCGAGATTGGCGGATTGGATCTCGCCGGGGTCGAGGGTTATGGAAACCGCTTGGGCCAAGGCCTTGGGCGAAGGGCTCAGCGCCAAGGCGAGCAAAGCGGCGGCAAGGGCGGCAACCTTCATGCCGGACGAGCGCCGTTTCCGCGCGCTGCGCATCAGGCCACTCCGCCATGCGCGCGAGCGAAGCCTGAACAAGCCCCGCAGAGCGCCCATGCGCCGGGGCCACTCCGCCATGCGCGCGAGCGAAGCCTGAACAAGCCCCGCAGAGCGCCCATGCGCCGGGGCCACTCCGCCATGCGCGCGAGCGAAGTCTTGGAAGACCTCCGTGTTTTGTTTTTTTTGGGGGGGGGGGGGGGCAGCGATGGAATTGAGGCCGCAGCCCAGCCCGCTATCGAGTGCCTGCGGCTCGCCCGCCTTAAGGACCAACCCCCTGCGCCGGCCGCACGACCGCCGCACTGACGTTTTGAATCTCATTATCCCCTATCCTCCACACTCTTATTACCTCTCCCTATCTCTGAATGATACCGAAAATTGGCGAGCGAGTGCGGGCGTAAAGCGTAATCCAATACGGACACGGGCCTGATATATACTAGGCCCTCAATCTGCAAGGAGGCTCCTTCCATGACCGACAACGAACTGAAAGCGCTGGTGGCCGGCTTGGCTGTCGCGCAGGACCGCACCGAGGCCCTGCTGGCGGAAACCGCCGCCCTGCAGGCGAAGAACGAGGCCAAGCACGAGGACTATCTGGCGAAGACCGAGGCCCTGCTGGCGGAAACCGCCGCCCTGCAGGCGAAGCGCGAGGCCAAGCAGTCGCGGACCGAGGCCAATCTGGCGAAGACTGAGGCTCTGCTGGCGGAAACCGCCGCCCTGCAGGCGAAGAACGAGGCCAGGACCGAGGCCAATCTGGCGAAGACCGAGGCTCTGCTGGCGGAAACCGCCGCCCTGCAGGCGGAAAACGAGGCCAAGCAGGCGAAGTACGATGCCAGGGTGGACAAGATGGCCGCCAAGGTGGACAAGATGGCCGCCAAGGTGGACAAGATGGCCGCCAAGGTGGACAAGATGGCGGAGATGTACGGCGGCGTGAGCAACAACCTTGGGTCGGTGGCCGAGGAGTTCTACCACAACAGCCTCAAGGCCGATCCGGTGCTGGCGGGGGTGCGCTTCGACTTCATCGACAAAAACGCCAAGCGCAGCGGCGGCGGCGTGGAGGACGAGTTCGACCTGCTGCTGGTGAACGGCAGCGAGGCTTGCGTGGTGGAGGTAAAGCACAAGGCGCACGAGAGCGATCTTGAGCGCCTGCTCAACAAGAAGGCGCCCAATTTCCGGCGCCTGTTCCCCGAGTACGCTGGCCGTCGGCAGTGGTTGGCTCTTGCCGCTTTCCATATCCACGACGATCTCAAGAAGGCGGCTTTGGCCCAGGGCGTAACCGTTTTGCAGCGCAAGGGCGACGTGTTCGAGACCCTCCCGGCCTGAGGTTGGCGGGCGGGCGGCGCGAACCGCTGCCAGCGGGCGCAGGCGCTCGCCCTCGCCCTTTTCTTGCCCCTGCCTCATTGCACAAGGCTATGCGTTATTTGACAAGGCAAAATGTGGTAGGCTGCCGCCACACAAATACCAACGCATGTTGGAGGGGAGGAGAATAATAGATGAATCGTGAGGTCAATAATGCCCTTGAGGGGGCAGTGCGCTCAGTCCTTTATGCCGGCGCTATTTCCGCCTTGGCCGTTGCGCCTGCGGGCATGGCGCAGGAAGAGGGCGACCAAGAGGATGCCGTGGAACTTGGCGAACAGGTCGTGACCGGGTCGCGCATCAAGCGCATCGACGTGGAGCAAGCGCGCCCTGTGGTGGTCATCACCCGCGAGGAAATCGAGCTGAGCGGGCAGGACTCCGTGGCGGATGTGCTGCGCAACAGCCCCGTCAACACCTTCGGTTCCTCGCGCGAAGTGTCGGGTGACAGCTGGGCGGGCCAAGCGGGCATCAACTTGCACGGCATCGGCTCGGGGCGCAGCCTAGTGCTGCTCGACGGCCGCCGCCTGCCGCGTTCACCGGTGACAGAAAACCAATTCATTAACCTGAATATCATTCCGCTGGCCGCAGTGGATCGAATCGAAATCCTGACCGATAGCGCCTCCGCCATTTACGGCTCCGATGCCATTGCCGGCGTGATTAACATTATCCTGCGCAAGGATTACGACGGCATG
The DNA here is from genome assembly GCA_965213995.1 of Gammaproteobacteria bacterium. Lineage (GTDB taxonomy): Bacteria > Pseudomonadota > Gammaproteobacteria > Steroidobacterales > Foliamicaceae > Foliamicus. Next base: position 1,138,903 of record OZ243929.1, read on the forward strand.
GAAGTCTCCGCGGCGCTTCATCGGCCCACGCGCGAGGGCGCGGATGTCGAATCCGGGGGCCTGACGATCGGCGGCAGCACCGGTCGCGGCAGGTTCCTTTTTTCGGGGGAATTCCGCAATAAGGGACATATCGCCTCGGCGGACCGGTTCTATTCGCGGGGCGATCCGGGCTACGACGCCGGACCGGCCGATTACCCGAGTGCCCGTTTTCCGGCAACTTGGTACGCTTGGGAGAACACTGACAACATCAGTGGGGGGGGGAACAGCATAACCACAGCCTTATTCCCTAGCGAATTCCCTAGCGAATTCCCTGCTAGACCACAAGAACCATTTCGAGTTGTGTCACTGTCGCCTTCGAACTGCGCCGATATTGTTGATCCCGACACCGGCGAGCGCCTTCTGGCCGGTCCTTATATCTCACGCAGCGGGCAGGAGTTCTGCGGTTTCGATTACACCGCCTTTGCTTGGGAGACCGCCGATCTGAAGCGCGCAAGCACGTTTCTCAACGCGGATTACGAGCTAAGCCCGTACCACGCTCTCCGTTTTGCATCAATCTACAGCGGCACCGACAGCGCCGGCCGCTTTGCGCCGGCGGTGGGCAATTTTTTTGTGCCGGCTGCTGCAGAAGCAGGCCTCAAGGAGAACTTCGATGATTACGCCATACCCTACCCCCAATTCGTACGGCGTCAGATTCTACCAAGAGGCCCGGGCTACTTACTAAATCACCGGTTTGTGGGCTTGGGCAACAGGGACTTCTCGGCCAGCGAGACATTCTTCGCAAACAACCTGATGGCATACGGCACGGTGGGGATGTTCGATTATGAGCTTGCGGTACAGCATGTTCGCTATGACTTCAGGGAAGACAGTTGCTGCTACGCCAAGCGTTTTACTGCCACGCAGTTCGTAGCCGAGGGTCGTTACAACCCGTTTGATCCGCTAAACCCGGCGAATGAAGCGGCCTACAACGCTATCACGGCCAATTCGAACCGCGACAGCCGCGCCGATGCCCGAACCTACAGCGCCACGGTTAGCTTTGAAATGTTCGACGCGCCCGCCGGGCCCGTCGGATGGGCGGCAGGGTTCGAGTACTGGGACGAGGAGTTCTACGATATCTACGATCCCTTGAGCGCTGGCGGCGACCTGATCGGCAGCGCGGGCAATACCGGAGAGGGTGAACGAGCCATCAAGGCAGGGTTCGCCGAAGTGCTTGTTCCGGTCTTGAGTAACTTGGAAGTGAGCGCGGCTGCCCGGTGGGACTCCTACGACGATTCCGCTGGCGAGGAGACCAGCCTCTACGCTTCGGCGCTTTACCAGCCCACTGACTGGCTGCTGCTTCGCGCTTCATGGGGTGAAGGCTTTAGAGCCGCGAATATGGACAATCTATACGGTGCGCGGTCGGGCAGCGCCGATGGCGCAACGGACTTGGTGGCCTGTCGGGCATCCGGCACCCCCCCTGAGGACTGCGTGGAGGATCAGTACTTCAGGTTCACCGGCGGCAATCCGCTTCTGTTGCCCGAGTTGTCCGATAGCTACAACTTGGGCTTTGTTGTCGATTGGGAGGACCTTGCCGTGCGGGTGGATTACTGGAGCATCGATCTGGAAAACGGTATCGGCCTAGCCACATTGCAGGGACTGATCGAGTCCGAATTGGAAGGCCAATGCTTTAACACCGGCCGCACGGAGAACACGATCGAAAACGGCCTGCCTGCGGAAATCATCCAATGCTCGCCCGGCAATGTGCTGAAGCGCGCGCCGGGCACGGGAATGCTGCTCGAAGCTGAAGCCGGCTGGGGCAACACCTTCCGGCAGAATATCAGCGGGGTGGATGTGCAAGTGGGCTACGATCTGGAAACAGCGACAGCGGGCGATTTCACATTCAGCGTTTATGGCGCCCGGATCCTTCGTTACCGAATCCGGTCACGCTCGGCCACGGAATGGAGTTCCTCTTTAGGCGAGGGCGTGGGCAACAGCGCAAGGCCCAAGTACTCGGCCGTCGGGCTAATACGCTGGAGTTATACCGACCATACGCTTTCGCTGTATGCGCGCCATATTGCGGGCTATATTCGCTCCAATGACGAACAAGGGGTATTCTTCGAGGCCTCGCCGCATACGGAATTCGACCTGACCTACCTTTGGGACGTTCCGTGGGGCGGCGAGATCTCCTTAGGCGTGCTGAACGCGACCGACGAGGATCCGGAGCTCGACCGCTTCGCTTCTCCGCGCCCTGCTGTTTATAACCTCTACAGCTTGGACGGTCGCGTTCCCTACGTGAGCTACAGGCACTTTTTCTGATCCGCAAACCGGATCGGCAGCGATTCCCAAGGGCGTTGCCGATCCGGTTTTCTGCCCGCGCCGACCGGAGCGCCGGAGCGGGCACACCCTCCGCGCCCGTCAACGCCAAGTGCAGATCTACCGGCCTGATGATTTACGCAATGCGGACGGTTGGCACTAACGCCGCCACGCCCGTATCGCCATAGCGGGACGCGTCGGAACAACCGGGCGCCCGCCGCCTAACCGTCCCGCAGCCTCCTCCGCAAACAAACCCCGGTATCCAGCAACCGGCCAATGGTCAACCTGGCAACTTCGGAGTGGCCCTTCTGAACCCGCACACCTATTGACGGTCGCAAAACAGGCAAATTAGGACGGCGTTTCAATTTGCCCCCGCCTGCGCGCCGAACACGGCCTGCATGCCGACAGGATGGGGATATACTAGGCCCTTGATCTGCAAGGAGGCTCCTTCCATGACCGACAATGAACTGAAAGCGCTGGTGGCCGGCTTGGCTGTCGCACAGGACCGCACCGAGGCCCTGCTAGCGGAAACCGCCGTCCGGCAGGCGAAGACCGAGGCCCTGATGGCGGAAAACGCCGTCCGGCATGCGGAAACCGATGCCCTGATGGCGGAAAACGCCGTCCGGCAGGCGGAAACCGAGGCCCTGATGGCGGAAAACGCCGTCCGGCATGCGGAAACCGATGCCGAGCTTAAACGGCTGGCGAAGATGTACGGCGGCTTGGGCAACAACTTGGGGGCTGTGGCCGAGGAGTTCTACCACAACAGCCTCAAGGCCGATCCGGTGCTGGCGGGGGTGCGCTTCGACTTCATCGACAAAAACGTCACGCGCAGCCGCGCCGGCGTGGAGGACGAGTTCGACCTGCTGCTGGTGAACGGCAGCGAGGCTTGCGTGGTGGAGGTAAAGCACAAGGCGCACGAGAGCGATCTTGAGCGCCTGCTCAACAAGAAGGGGCCCAATTTCCGGCGCCTGTTCCCCGAGCACGCCGGCCGCCGGCAGTGGTTGGCCTTGGCCGCCTTCCATATCCACGACGAGCTCAAGGAGGCGGCTTTGGCCCAGGGCGTGACCGTTTTGCAGCGCAAGGGCGACGTGTTCGAGACCCTCGCGGCCTGAGGTTGGCGGGCGGGCGGCGCGAACCGCTGCCGACGGGCGCTTGATCCCTGCGTCCATGCGCCTAGGCTCCCGTCCATCGCCGCCACGCCGCGCAAGCCCGGATGCCGCCATGCCCAAGCCGCCGCCACGCTAGCAGCGAACACGACCAGCGTAATCCAATAAAGACATGGGCTGAAGGGATGGGTATTGCCTCCCCGCTTCTATTTTCGTCAAGTCATGTTTAGACAAGTCATGTTTAGACAAAGCCGAGCCCGGAACCGTCTCGTCAAAATGAGGCGGAGCAGGCATCACCAAGCTGCCGGTGGTGCCGGACGCGGCGGGGCTAGCCCGCATCCTGTTTGATCTGTTGTTCCGCCCACTCGGCCATGCTGGGTATCGCCAATTCATAGCGTCTTGTTTCCTGGTTGGTGGTAACGATCCCTTTTTCAACAAGCGATTGCGCGAAATCAGCCGACATTTCGGGAGTGACCGATAGAAAACCACGACGTTTCTTTGCGTGTTTCCCGATAAGATCGAAACAAATTTCCCCCAAATGCGGGAGGTCCTCGGGCTTATGGTCATGGACCGACTTGAGAATTACATTTGTGAGCGCCCGGTCCCGCTGGAAGATGGCATGGGCCATCCGCGCTTCATAGTATTGATGCCGAAGCTCGTCCGCGCGATTTTCGACGGCCTCGAAATCCAAACCGCGATAATTGCCGTCAACCTCGATAAGGTTTTCGCAAATGGCGCGTTGCGCCGAATGCAAGTGGGCGGGCCAACCGCGTGAAAGTTCCGCGGCAAATTCGGCCATGCCGCATAGGCCTTCTTTGTTACCCAACGCTTGGAGCATTTTTCGGGTCGATTGGGCGCAAGCTTCGTCTTCAAGCGGGCCCATGTTGTTGACTGCATCACTCGATAGCCTGGAAAGCCCCCTGATCGATGTAATTCGCTCCGCCGTGTGCTCTAATCCTGTTAAAAGCACCACGCATGGCACTTCGGCACCAACTTGGTGGAGGCTGCGTAGTGCGAGCTCGCTGTCCTTGGCGAACTCATGGGCTTCGTCAATATGGATGACGAGGGAGTGCTCCTTGCGCTTTGCGGTGGCGATAGCATTGACCGCCGCTTCGGTGAGCGCCTCTCCCGCAAGGTGGGCGCAAGCCGCAACCACCAAATCCCCCACTTGAGGGGTGAACGCATTTTTCATCCATTCATTGCGGAGTTTTTTTCCGAGAGATTTTAGGGAAAGCTCTTCGGCAGGCGAGATTCTAACGAACGCGATGCGATCAGAAAGCTTTCCTGATAGGTGGTGGGCCAAGGAAGTCTTGCCGCAGCCGGGTGCTCCCTGATAAATACGGAACACTGCTTGTTCTTTCAGTTTCGATGCTTCGAGCGCATCCTCGAACGAACCTATTTCCGTCTTGCGTCCCGCAAAGAATGGCGCAATATCGCGGTCATCGAGGGTTACGCGATGTGCGAGTTTGGCATCGAAGGGCATGTCAAGAAGTATATTGCAACGCCCGCATAGCGCAGGGCTATTTTCAACAATCGGCGCCATGTCTTACGGCGACTTCGGCGGTCGCGGCGCAGGAATATAATTTCGCGACCCTCCAATGTTTCCTCGCATGACACTCGCTTTTACAAAAATGCAGGCCGCCGGCAACGACTTCATGGTTGTGGTTGGCCGCTCGCTGCCCGCGCCGGAACAAGGGCGGGTTCGCGCTTGGGCCGACCGGCGCCGGGGCGTGGGCTTCGACCAGCTGCTTTGGGCGGAGGAGCCCGAGGGCGGCAACGGCGTGGTCCGCTACCGCGTTTTCAACGCCGACGGGGGCGAAGCGGAGCAATGCGGCAATGGCGCCCTGTGCATCGCGGCGCTGGTGGCGAAACGCCGGCCCAATGGCGGGAGCATTGTTCTCGAGTCCCCCGGCGGCCAGGTGGAAGCGCGAGTGATGGCGGACAACGCCGTGCGCTGTTCGCTGGGGCGCCCGCAATGGCGTCCGGAAAAAGTGCCCTTCCTGGCGAATGGCCAGCAGCCGCCCTATCGGCTGAAGGCGGCGGGCGGGAGCTGGGAGCTCGATGCGCTTTCGCTGGGCAATCCCCATGCCGTGCTCGGCGTGCCCGATGCGGCGGCGGCGGATGTGGCCGGAGTGGGCGCGGCCCTATCCGCGCACGAGCGCTTTCCGCAGGGCTGCAATGTGGGCTTCGCCGAGGCGCTGGACGGGCAAAGCCTTAAGCTCAGGGTCTATGAGCGCGGCGTGGGTGAAACGCCGGCCTGCGGCACCGGGGCTTGCGCCGCGGCGGTGGCCGGAATACGCCGGGGCCGGGTTCGCTCGCCCGTGCAGGTGCATATGGCGGGCGGACGACTGAGCGTGGAATGGCATGGAGGCGAGTCGGCGGTATGGCTTGGCGGGCAGATCGACAGCGTGTTTGAAGGCAGCGTGCCCCTGTGAGCAAGCCTGGCAACGCTTCAACCACGGGGCTCAGGCCGGACGAGGTGGCGGCCTACCTGCGCGAGAACCCGGATTTCTTCGATCTTCACGCGGACCTGCTGGCCGAGTTGCGGGTTCCGCATGGCGAGGGCGAGGGCGCCGTGTCGCTGGTGGAGCGGCAGCTTGAACTGCTTCGGCGCCGCAATGAGGAGCTGCGCCGCACGCTGGAGGAATACATCGAAAACGCCCGATCCAGCGACATGCTGGCGAACCAGCTCAACCAGCTGGTCACAAAGCTCTTGTCCTGCTCCGGCCCGGACGAAAGGCTGCGTTCGCTGCCAGGGCAACTCAAGGAGATTTTCTCGCTCGATTTCGTGCGCCTGCTTTTGTTCGACGCGTCGCCGGAAATATGCGCGGGCGTAGCGGACCTGTCCGCCACGCCAAGGCAGGACCTGATGGCGGAGGGCTTGAGCGGGGTGCTCAAGGCCAACGCGCCGCGATGCGGGCATTACAGCGATCAGCAGCGCGCGTTCCTGTTTGGCGACGCGGCCGCGCAAGTGGCGTCGGTGGCCCTGGCGCCTTTGGGCGGGCGCGGCAAGCTGGGCCTGCTGGCGCTCGGCAGCCGCGACCCCAACCACTACCACCGCGCCAAGAGCACCGAGTTCCTCAGCCGCGTGAGCGCCGTGGCGTCGGTGGCCATTTCGCCGAAATCCGGGGCCGTCTGATGCAGGCCGAATCCGAACGGCAGGTGAGCGCTTTTTTGCATCATATCCGCGTTGAGCGGGGGCTTTCGCGCCACACGGTGGCCGCCTACCGCCGCGATCTGAACGCGCTTGGGGACTATTGCGCCGAGCACGAGCTGTCCTCGTGGACGGCGCTGGCCGCCAGCGACCTGCGGCGCTTCGCGGCCGGAGCGCATCGCAGCGGCCTGGCGCCCCGCACCGTGCAGCGGCGCCTTGCCGGCGCCCGCAGCTTCTTTGACTTTCTCGAACGGGAAGGCCGGTTGGCCGCCAATCCGGCGCGCGGAGTCCGGGCGCCGCGCCCGCCGCGCGACCTGCCGCGCACGCTGGACCTCGACCAGGTTGCGCGCCTGCTGGATATTCCCGATGGCGATGCCGCCGCCTGCCGCGACCGCGCCATTCTGGAGCTGATGTATTCCTCGGGGCTGCGCTTGGCGGAACTGACCGATCTGGATGTGGGCGGGATCGATTTAAGCCAGGGATTGATGCGGGTGACCGGCAAGGGGCGAAAAACGCGCATCCTTCCGGTGGGCGCCAAGGCCGTGGAGGCCGTGCGGCGCTGGCTTCGCAGGCGCGCCGAACTCGCTTCCCCGGAAGCGTCGGCGCTCTTTGTTGGAACCCGGGGGCGCAGGATCGCCGCCAGCACCGTGCAGGCGAGAACCGCCTACTGGGCGCGCCGCGCCGGGCTTGAAGGGCATGTGCATCCGCATATGCTGCGGCACAGCTTCGCCACGCATATGCTGGAGTCCTCCGGCGATTTGCGCGCCGTGCAGGAATTGCTGGGCCATGCCGACATCTCCACCACCCAGGTTTACACCCACTTGAACTTCCAGCACTTGGCGAGGGTGTACGATCGCGCCCACCCCCGCGCCCGCCGCAAACAGGATCATTAAACGCCGTGACTCCGCAACACAGCACTCCGTCCGCCCCTCCCAGGGTCCGTTCCACAACCATTGTTTGCGTGCGCATCAAAGACGCGGTGGCCATTGGCGGCGACGGGCAGGTGAGCTTGGGCGACACGGTGCTGAAGGGCAATGCGCGCAAAATCCGGCGGCTGGCGGGCGGCAAGGTGCTGGCCGGTTTCGCGGGCGGCACGGCCGATGCCTTCACGCTGTTCGAGCTGTTCGAGAACAAGCTCGACCAGTACGGCAACCTGACCCGCGCCGCGGTGGAGCTGGCCAAGGATTGGCGCAGCGACCGGCGCCTGCGCCGCCTGGAGGCCATGCTTTGCGTGGCCGACAAAGCCAAGACGCTGCTGGTGTCGGGTTCCGGCGACGTGGTGGAGCCGGAAGACGGCGTGCTGGCGCTGGGCTCCGGCGGCGGCTACGCCCGCGCCGCCGCCCGGGCGCTGCTGGCGGAGAGCAAGCTGGGCGCGGCGGACGTGGTGCGCCGGTCGCTGGAGATTGCGGCGGAAATCTGCGTGTACACCAATACCGAAATCATGATTGACTCGCTGGAGAGCGGCAGCTAAGCCATGACGCAGATGACCCCCCGGGAAATCGTCGAGGAGCTCGACAAGCACGTGATCGGCCAGAACGCCGCCAAGCGGGCGGTGGCCATTGCCCTTCGCAACCGCTGGCGGCGGATGCAGCTCGACGAGGAGCTGCGCGGCGAGATCACCCCCAAGAATATCCTGATGATGGGCCCCACCGGGGTGGGCAAGACGGAAATCGCCCGGCGGCTGGCAAGGCTGGCGAATGCCCCTTTCATCAAGGTGGAGGCCACCAAGTTCACCGAGGTGGGCTACGTGGGCCGCGAAGTGGACAGCATCGTGCGCGACCTCACCGACACTGCGGTCAAGATGGTGCGGGAAGCGGAAATGGACCGCGTGAGGCACCGCGCCAGGGAAAGCGCCGAGCGCAAGGTGATGGAGGCGCTCACCCGCCGCGCTGCTGCGGCGGGTCCGGGCGCGGGGGCGCCTTGGAATATGGACCAGCGCGCCCTGAAGGCGGCGCTTCGGCGCGGCGACTTGGATAGCGAGGAATTGGAAATGGAGTTGCAGGTGGCGCCGGTGGGGGTTGAGATCATGGCGCCGCCCGGCATGGAGGAAATGACCAGCCAGTTGCAGAGCATGTTCCAGTCGCTGGGCAACCAGCGCACCCGCGCGCGCAAGCTCAAGGTGAAGGACGCGATGCGGATCCTTACCGAGGAGGCGGGCGCCTCCATGCTCGACCAGGAGGAGCTGAAATCGCAGGCGCTGGAGGCGGTGGAGCAGAACGGCATCGTGTTCATCGACGAAATCGACAAGGTGTGCCGTCGTGCCGAGGCAATGGGCGCGGATGTGTCGCGCGAGGGCGTTCAGCGCGATCTCTTGCCGCTGGTGGAAGGTTGCGCCGTGACCACCAAATACGGCGTGGTGCGAACCGACCATATCCTGTTTATCGCATCCGGGGCCTTCCAGTCGGTCAAGCCCTCCGACCTGATCCCGGAGCTGCAAGGCCGCTTCCCCATCCGGGTGGAGCTGGGCGCGTTGGGCATCGGCGAGTTCGAGCGCATTCTCACCGAGCCGGACGCGTCGCTCACGGAGCAGTACACGGCCCTGCTGGGCACCGAGAGCGTGGCGTTGAAATTCGAGACCGACGCGGTGCGCCGCATTGCCGAGATCGCCTGCTCGGTCAACGAAACCACCGAAAATATCGGCGCGCGCCGGTTGCAGACCGTGCTGGAGCGCTTGTTGGAATCGATTTCATTCGACGCGGCCGACCGGGGCGGCCAGGACCTGAAAGTTGACGCGGCGTATGTTGAGGAGCACTTGGGGGCGTTGGCGGAGGACGAGGATTTTCGCCGTTACATCCTTTAGCGGCATGGGTCAGCCGCCGCCTGAACCAGGTTCTCCGGGCGCCGAGAGCTTCGGCTTCAGGCGGGTCGCCCCAAACGAGAAGACCCGCCGCGTGCGCGGTGTGTTCGATTCCGTGGCCGGCCGCTACGATTTGATGAACGACTTGATGTCGCTGGGCGCGCACCGCCTCTGGAAAAAATTCGCGCTGGCCCGAACCGGGCTGCGTCCGGGCGGAAAGGCGCTGGATGTGGCGGGCGGCACGGGCGATCTGGCGATCGGAATGAGCCGCCAGGTGGGAGGCCGCGGGCGGGTGCTGTTGACCGATATCAATCCGTCCATGCTGCGCTTGGGGCGCAGGCGCTTGATCGATGCGGGCTGCCACGCCAATAGCCGGGCGGTCTGCGCCGATGCCACCGCCCTTCCGGTGGCGCCCGCAACCTTCGACTGCGTAAGCATCGGCTTCGGCTTGCGCAACGTGACCGGCAAGCCGCAGGCGCTCAAGAGCATGGCCCGCGCGATCAAGCCGGGCGGCAGGCTGCTGGTTTTGGAATTCTCGCGCCCGACGCCGGATATCCTCAAGTCCGCCTACGATTGGTATTCGTTTTCCATGATTCCGGCGCTCGGAAGGATGGTGGCGGGCGACGCGGACAGCTACCGCTACCTTGTGGAATCGATCCGCGTGCATCCCGATCAGGAGGCGCTGGCCGCGATGATGCGCGAAGCCGGATTCGAGGATGTGCGCTGGCACAACCTCTCCGGGGGCATCGTGGCCCTGCATATCGGCTTTCGGTATTAGGGCACGGCGGGCCACGGGGCAGCGAGGTTGACGCGCGATGCTTGAGCAACTGGCGAATTCCGCTGCTGCGGTTCTGAACCGCAACCTTGCCGCTTCGCTTACCGCGCGGCGCGCCGCCGAAGGGCTGGAAGGCGTGTCCATGGATGTGGGCTTGGCGGGCGCCCGCCCTGTTTTGCGAATGCGGGTGCGGGACGGACAACTGAATGTTGGCAGCCCGGATGGCCAGCCCGCCGACGTAAGCCTGAGCGGCGATTTGCCTCGGCTGGTTGCGCTTTTGGGCGGCGACCACGCGGGCCCGGGGCTGGAGCTTAGGGGGGACCCCGCGCTGGCCGAGGCGTTTGCGCGGCTGCTGAAGCATTGCCGCCCGGATCCCGAGGAGGAATTGGCCCGCTTCACCGGCGAAGTGTTTGCCCGCCAAGCAGGCGATGCTGCCCGCGCAGCGGCCCAGTGGGCTGGGCAAAGCGCTGTTTCGCTGAGGCGAAGCATGCGGGATTTCGTGCAGGAGGAGGCGCGGCTGGCCCCCACCCGCGTGGAGTTCGAAGCGTTCGCCGAGCAGGTGGAAGGCTTGCGCGACGCGGCGGGCCGTCTGGCGGCGCGTATGCGGATTTTGCGTGCCGGACCCAAGGCGTAGGCGGGCGCGGGTTTCCTTCAAGGGCAAGCGCATGCGTGTTTTTGTGCGAATTTTCGGCATCTTCCGCCTGCTGGCCCGCTACGGTTTGTTGCGGGAGGCCGGCTTGGCCCGGCCGCTGAGGATTCCGGCTTGGATGCTGCTGGCCGTCCGGCGGCGCAAGGGCGCTTCGCGGGGCGTTCGACTGCGCGAAGCTTTGCAGGAACTGGGGCCGATTTTCGTGAAGTTCGGCCAGAATATCTCCACCCGTCCCGACCTGCTTCCTGCCGATATTGCCGCCGAGCTGGCGCGGCTGCAGGACGATGTGCCGCCTTTTTCGGCGGATGCGGCGCGCCGGCGCCTAAGCCGCTTTTACGCCCGCCCGGTGGAGGAGGTGTTTGCATCATTCGAGCCCGAAGCGCTGGCGGCGGCTTCCGTCGCCCAGGTTCATGCCGCCCGCCTGCCCGGCGGCGAGGAGGTGGTGGTCAAGCTGCTGCGGCCCGGGGTGCGCGAGCGGATCGAAAGGGATGTGAGGCTGCTCTACGGACTGGCGCGGCTGGCCACCCGGCTTTGGCCCGCCACCCGCCGCTTGCGCCTGGTGGAAGTGGTTGACGAATACCGGCGAACGCTCAAATACGAAATGGATTTGATGCGCGAAGGCGCCAACGCGGCGCGCCTGAAGCGCAGTTTCGCGGATTCGGACATTATCCACGTTCCCGCCGTGCATTGGGACTACTGCCGCCCCGAAGTGCTGGTGCTGGAGCGGATTCGCGGCGTTCCCATCCGCGAGGCGCAGGCGATGAAGGATGCCGGCGTGGATATTCCCGAGCTGGCGGCCCGGGGCGTGAGGATTTTCTTCACCCAGGTGTTCCGCGACAGCTTCTTTCATGCCGACATGCATCCCGGCAACGTGTTTGTGGATATTTCGGACCCGGCCAACCCGCGCTACGCGGCGGTGGATTTCGGCATTGTGGGCATTCTCGACGAGCGCGACCACCATTACCTGGGGCAAACGCTGCTGGCCTTCTTCGAGCAGGACTACGCCCGCCTGGCGCGCCTGCACTTGTATTGGGGCTGGGTGGCGCCGGACACGCGCGCGGAGGATCTTGAAGCGGCGTTCCGCGTGATCGGCGAGCCGATCTTCGCCAAGCCCTTAAGCGAGTGCAGTTTCGGCCGGGCGCTGGGCCGCATCTTCGCCACCGCCCAGGAATTCGATATGCATGTGCAGCCGCAAATGCTGCTGCTGCACAAAACGCTGCTTAATATCGAGGGCTTAGGAAGGGAGCTCTATCCGCAACTCGATCTTTGGGAAACCGGCTATCCGCTGCTCAAGCAATGGATGCGCCGCCGCGCCGAGCCCCGACGCCTGCTTAAGGAGCTAGGGCGCGACCTGCCGGAATTGCGCTACGCCTTGCAGCGCCTGCCCCGCGTCGCCCACCGCCTGCTCGATAAAGCGGAGGGCCGACAGCCCCGCGCCGACCGCAGCGGACTGCGGGGGCGCCGAAACCTCTGGCGCCAGTTCACCGGTTGCGCGCTGCTGATTGCCGCTGCCGTGCTGCTCGGCCTGCGCGCCGAGCCGGCGTGGCTCGCTTGGCTCTCAGGCGCCGCCGGCGCTGCTCTGCTGCTCGCCTCCCGCCCCCGCCACTAACGATGCCCGCGCTATGGTGGAGTAAGAATTGACCCGCAAAAGGAATTCAGTTGCGATGGGGAATGATCCGGGGAGCGCGAAAAGGGCTGGAGTTCGCGGGGGTCTGACCGCTCTTGTTGTGCTGGCTGCGACTGCGGTTTTTCTATGGCGCGGTGCCGGTTCCCCAGAAAAGGGGGCGGAAACGAGGGTTGAAAGGCCGTTTGTGGGCATGGAGCTGGGGGAGACGGAGCCTCTCGCTTGGGGAACGTTCAGCCCGCAGCCGGGTCAGGCTCGCAATTGGCGGAGGAAAGCGCCTGCGTCTTCGCCGCGCTCAAGGCAATCCACCACCGCTGAGCCCACGATGACGCCGTCGGCCACGCCGCTTAAGGCGCGCACCTGCTGCGCGCTGCGAACGCCGAATCCGGCGCATACGGGCAGGCCGGAATACTCGCTCACCTTTTGCATGTAGCCGGCCATTTCCGCAGATACTTGGCGCTCTCCGCCGGTCACGCCGGTCGCGGTGACGGCGTAAACGAATCCGCCGCTGGCTTGGCACAGCGCGCGCAGACGGTCGTCGGGCGTGGCCGGGGTGACCATTTGCACCAGCGCCGCGCCGCGCTTCTGCAAATGGGCGCGCGCCGCCGCGCATTCCTCCCAGGGCAGATCCGGCACGATCATGCCCGCCACGCCGCATTCGCCGCAGCGCGCCGCCAGCGATTCGAGCCCGTAGGCCAGCAGCGGGTTGTAGTAGCTCATCAGCACCAGCGGCACGCCCGGGTCGCCGTGCTCCTGAAGCTCGTCGAGTATCCAGTTCAGCGAAACCCTGTTCGCCAGCGCCGTTTCGCTGGCCCGCTGTATCGTCACGCCGTCGGCCATCGGATCGGAGAAGGGCACGCCGATCTCCACCGCGTCGCCCGCCGCCGCCAGCGCGTCGAGAATCGAATGAAAGTCCTCCCGCCTCGGGTGCCCGGCCGTGAAGAACGGCAACAGCGCCGGCCGCCGCGCGTTCAGGATGGCGCCTCGAAGCCGCTCGGCGCCGGTGCTCATGTCGTTCACAGGCATACATTGTGAAGCAGCGCCGCCGCGCATGGCAATGCCAAGGATACGCCCCAAGGCATCGGCGCGCCTCTGGCCTGCGCCTGCAAGCGGCGTTTCGTCCACCTCCGGCGCCCGCAGGTTCTTATCTCCCGCTATCTCTAATCCTTAATAGTAAGATTTCCTTTTTTCCTTTCTATGATTCTGTTTCCTGAGGGATTCCCATGCTCGCAAAATTGACTTCCAAGAATCAACTCACTCTGCCGAAGGCGGTGACCGCCGCGGTGGAACCCGCGGACTATTTCGACGTAACCGCGGAAAACGGCCGGATTGTGCTAACGCCCGTTCGGGTTAATCGAGCAGATGGTGTGCGCGCCAAGCTCGCGGAACTCGGGTTGTCGGAGGGCGATGTGTCCGACGCGGTTGCTTGGGCTCGATCAAGCGGATGACGCCAACCCGCACGGTTCTTGACACGAGCGTTCTGGTTTCGGCGCTGGTATTCCATGCCAGCGCGCTCTCTTGGCTGCGCGATGCTTGGCGCTCCGCTCGCATCCTGCCGCTGGCGAGCCGCGCGACAGCGGCGGAGCTGATCCGCGTCCTCGCCTATCCCAAATTTGCGCTTGCTGCCAATGAGCAGCGGGATTTGCTTGATGATTGCTTGCCTTTTTGCGAGAGCGTCGCCATACCCGGCCCGCCTCCCGCAGTGCCTCGCTGCCGCGATCCTTTCGATCGGCCGTTCTTGGAGCTGGCGCTTGCAGGACGCTCCGATGCGCTGGTGACGGGCGATGCCGATTTGCTGGCGCTCGCGGAAGATTTCGCCGTGCCCATCTGCTCGCCTTCGGCTTTTGAGCAACTCCTCATCGGCAGCGAACGCAAGCCGCATGGGATTCACGAGGAACGCGCTGGAGGAATATGAACAGCTGAAATCCGCCAGCGTCTCGGACATTGTCGTGTCGTCGATCGATGAGCTTCCGGAAGGCCTGGTTCGCCTAACTACACATCTAACTGCACAAACTCAAAATTCCCTATTTCCTAAATATCTATATGGGCGAAAAGTTGATCAAAGGCGTTATCAGGGTGGCTTTTTGACCTCGGCCTTCGACTCGTCCGACCGAATCAGTTGATATTTATTAATTATAAAATGATATTGTCAACTGATGGAGAAGAGAGAATAAAATAATGATAGGACAGAGGCTTAGGATATCAAGGCTGGCTTCGGGGCTTTCTCTTCGTGGCTTGGAAGCCAAGATTGACAACCGCGTTACGGCTCAGGCGATCAGCAAGTACGAGCGCAACGAGTCCATGCCGAGTTCGGGTGTGCTCATTGCGCTCGCCGATGCGCTGGATGTGGCCGTGGATTATCTGGCTGGCGATGCGACCATGGTTCTGGAAGCCGTGGATTTCCGCAAGAAGAGGTTTACGGGCAGGCGCGAACAAGCGCGCATCGAAGCCAGTGTGCTGCATCTGCTTGAGCGCTACCTCGCGGTCGAGGAGATTCTGGGCCTGCCAAGCGTTGCCTGGGACAAGCCGAGGGAGGCGCCCTGGCCCATGGTGCGCGATTTGTCCGAGGCGGAGCAAGGCGCGCTTGGACTTCGCATTCACTGGGGGCTTGGCCTGGATCCCATTCCAAACTTGGTCGAGCCTCTGGAAGAAAGAGGGATCAAGGTATTGGCAATGGACCTTCCCGCTATCGACGGCCTTACCGCGCGCGTGCGCCGGGACAAGGGGGAGCCCGCCTCTGTAATTGTCGTAAGCCAAGGAGATTGGGGCGAGCGCCAGAGATTTACGGCGGCGCACGAGCTTGGCCACATGGTTCTGGATGTTGCTCCCAAGCTGAACAATGAAAAGGCCGCGCACCGCTTTGCCGGCGCCTTCCTCATGCCGGCGGAAACGCTGCGCGCCGCGATCGGCAAGCACCGCAAGTCCATGGGCTGGGGCGAGCTGTTCGAGTTGAAACGGGTGTTCGGCGTTAGTGTGCAGGCGCTCACGTATCGCTGCAAGGACCTCGGCATTTTCAGCAACCGCTTGTTCCGGTCGCTGTTCGACGAATTTGCCCGCCGCGGCTGGCGCAGCCCGCCATACGAGGAGCCTTATGCAATGCAAGGCGAAAAGCCCGGACGTTTCGAGCGGCTGTGCTACCGCGCCTTAGTGGAGGGGGCGGTGTCCGATGCCAAAGCCGCTGAACTTCTCGGCATTTCGGTCCGCGAGTTGAACCAGCGCGTAGAGGAGCCTCCTCGCTTCAAGCCGCTAGCCGCCTGCTTTGGCCTGCCGTAAGTGTGACTTTGACTCTACGGCGGAAACTCCAGGCTAAAATCACATCTTCAACATAAGCAAAGGCAGGAATCGCATAGCGCAAAGCGCCGCACGGTTACCCGACGCGTCTCAATCTTCTGCATTGGCGCGCATGTTTTCTGCGCGTGTCGTTTACGAGCTTGCGCGAAACGGCTGCTCGCCGCTACTGACTCGCCTTATCAAGCAGACATCATTACCAATGGTTGCGGTGCCAAACGGGCAAGTTCGCGACTTATTTGAGAAAGCGTTCTCTTTCCTGCGACACAAAAAGCACCGACACGAATACGTTTACAAGTCTGCTATTGCAAAAAAGATCCTTATGGGTCGCCATAATCTCAATACGGCCTGCATGCTGACAGAGTTCCGCGTTGGTGGATGTAGGGCGGACGCTGCGATCCTGAACGGAACATCATCTGCATACGAGATCAAGTCTGAGCGCGACAGTCTGGATCGCTTGCCGGATCAACTCAACAACTATATGCGTGTATTTGCACGTGTGAGTGTTGTAACCGGCGACAACCATATAGACGCGATCATGGAATCAATTCCCAAGCCTGTTGGCATCATGGTTCTCACTAATCGATATCAATTATCAATCATTCGAGAAGCGGAAGAGGATCGGGAGCGGATTCTTCCATCCGTCGTCTTTGAGTCACTTCGCACCCATGAAATCCGCAGTATCTTGATGCAAAACGATATAGATGCGCCAATAGTTCCCAACACACAGGAGCGCAGTGTTTTGCGTGGACTGTTTGAGCAGTTGTCATCTCGTCAAGTGCATGACTCGATGGTTCGGGCTGTGCGAAAATCTCGCGGACAAGGCTCTCTTGCCTCCCTAATTCGACTGGTTCCAGAGTCGCTCCGCGCAGCTGTTTTCTCGACGCAATTGAAGAAACAGTACCATCCCGGTTTGACTGAAGCTCTCAAGGCACCATGGCGGAATGCCTTAGAGTGGGCCTAGAGATCGTAAAAAATGTACTTTCCTTATTTTCGTGGCAAACAGTTCGAACTGTTGGCCGTACGCGAGAATGCAGAATTGATTGCCAAATTTCGGTTTGTGCCCATCATTGAACCTGTTAAAGAATCATTGACTGGACTAAAGCGTGCTCTCGACACGCTTCAAGGCACAGGGGCATCTGCTGTTTTGATTTTGAATCCGCACCACGGGCATCATTCCGCAGACTCGAAGGCAATACACGCACTATTTCGCGAACAACTGGAAGGAAACGATAGCGTGTCTGTCGGGATTGCATTGACGGAGAATGGGACGTTACAAGCAACAGAAGCCCTATTGCAAGAATATGAAGATCGGGAAGTTACGTTGGTGCATGCGGGGTTTTCGCAGGGCAGACAGCTTGCACAGCGATTGACGGATTTCCAGAATGTTGCACGGCACGTCTTCGTGGGAAAGTACTGCGGAAAGCTTTACCAAAGGCATTTCCGCCGTCAACAGCGCGTCTTGCTGAAGGATGGATTTGTTCGTAGGCGCAACAGGGATTACCCAACTGAGGAGTTTTTTTCTGATTTGCATGCCGTCTATGAAGAAGAAGGCATGAATGGTTTCGGTGATTTTCTAATTGTTGGCGATGACTATTCGGAGGAGGGTGGTCCGGCTTATGCCGTTGCAATACATCTAACCTTTATCGACCCTGAAAGGGATGGCGAGATGCGTGTTTTCCATTTCTTGTCGGAACGACAGGACACACCCACTGACCCAGCAGGTAAATTCGCAGAGTCATTACTGAAACTTGTGTACGAAATCGAGAAACCAGGCACGCATCTACTGCGAACTTCCGCTGTAGAGAAATTCCTTGACCTGCACCAACGGGGGCATTACCCAGGTTTGGGTTTCGTCAAAAAGCTCTCGATGCAACATCATTTAGAAACAATCGCCAAATCTCTTGGCACGTCCTAGCTTCGAAAATGATGAAGTGTTGTGAGCGTTGCTTTAGCGATCCGTACCTAAAGGCGCAAGTCAAGACCTGCCTTGTCGGCCAAGAGGGTGCCTGTCCTTTCTGCGGAACAAAAGACACATTGCTGAGTAGTTCTTCCGAATTTAGGGAGGGTTTTGAAATGGTAACCGGCATCTACGTGCCGGACGAGAATGGCGATCTATTATTCGATCTTCTACAGCGAGACTGGCGAGTATTCGACACATGCAATATTGATCCGGCTAATGCAACTTTGTTGTTGGCGGAGATTCTTGGTGAGACAACGATAACTCGTAGAAAGTACGTACCTTCAAGCTCTAGTCACTCCGATACTCTTGATCGCTGGCGCAATGTGCAAGAAGAGCTAAAGCACCAAAACCGTTTTTTCCCCAAGCCTGAATTCGACTTGGATCGAATAGAACAACTGCTCTCGCATCTTCAGGTTTCTGTAAAAGATGTAACAAGAGCTTGGTATCGAGCAAGAATTCAAGAAGAAGCGGCTTTTTCTCCAGAAGAAATGGGTGCGCCACCTAGAGATCGGGCAAAACATGGGAGAGCCAACCCTGCAGGAATTCCATATCTGTACCTCGCATCTGGCCGGCAAACTGCAGCTGCCGAAATTAGGCCTCATCCAGGCGAGATTGTATGCATTGCAGAAATTAAGACCCCGGAAACGCTGAGTTTGGTCGATCTTCGCCACCCGCGCATGACCGTTTCCCCCTTCAGCTTATCGAGCGAAAATGAAGTGGCTCAAATACGAGGTGATCTCGACTTTTTGGAGCACTTTGGAGAAGAACTAACCCGACCGGTAGTCCCACAATCGGCAGCCATCGAATATATTCCGAGCCAGTACTTATGCGAGTTCATTAAAGGCTGTGGTTATGACGGGGTTCTTTACCGTAGTTCTGTGGGCGAAGGTTCCAACCTCGCGTTATTTGACCCTGCACTCGCCACAACTGGCGAGGTAATGTCATTGAAAGTCGAGCGAGTTTCTGTCGAGTTAAGTGACCAAGCTTCCCGCTACCCGCACAATAGGTGATGTGTTGACCGGCCGGTTCAGTGTTGTGTTATTTCATTCGCAGCACTACCGTGCGATTGTAGTCGTAGGATTTTATATAACCTCCGAGCGGATGCCATTCGTCCCGCACGGATTTGGATGAATCCCATCCGCAAAGCAGCAACTCGGATGCCCCGTAAACGAATTCCAAGGTTCTCGTAAGAAAAGACACGACGTTTAGGTTAGCGAAATCGACATTACCAACCTGTCCGGTATCGCCTCCGTGCGTGTAGAAGTTTCGGCATTGCACTGCCAGCCGGATGACGTCGTGGAGGCTCTTCAGCTTGTTTTCGCCGAAATGATCCAGAACCACACGAGCCCGATGTTCCACGACATCACGAAGTCGCTTATTCGTCCGAATGCGGCCCAGCGCATTCAATATGCCCTCCTTTTGTGGGCTGGCAGCAATCGTATCTCTGATTCTTTCACTCGCGTTATTGAGGACATCGACTACATCATTTGGCAGCGGCTGGGCACCGGGCTTGTCTTCGTCGGGCAAGAGGTCGAACGTGTTCGCAGCGGATACGATAGCGTCTTCGATCACGCGGCCCGAAGCTCCCCAGAGGGAACCGAAGAACCGCGTATTAGCGTTTCTTCTCTTTGCGTTGGCGTTTCGTTTCAACCAATTGGTCATAACGCACGCGAAATGATCGCTATTTCGTGAAGCGTCGATCAAGGAGCCGCACTGCCTCGCGTCTTCGGGCACTTCCTTCCATTCGTTTGGGCCAAACACTTGAAGTTCGCCATTCGGATCCGTCCGGAGTCCTGCCTCGTCGGGCTCAGACGTGAATGTCAAGATATCTTTCCATCCTGGAACATAGCCCATCATCCAAGCGAAGAACTGACGGATTTCCCGCATCTTTTCCCATGCGCCTTGCAGCGTTGTCGGGTCATCGTCAAAATCGACTTCTATGGGCAGCGTGTCTTGCATGTTGCGCCCATAGAAGTCCACGAGCATCGACCTGCCGACATGTACATTTCCTAATACCGTCTTGAATTTAGGCACCACGTTCCAATTCCCCGTGAAATAGGACACCATTGCTTTACCTTCCACGAAATCGCCCTTCAGATAGTCGGGCCTATTTTTCTTGATTGAGTCTAGGATATCTGGATCCGGGTCATGTATATGTCCGAACCTTTCGTGCTTGTCGTGAATGAAAACGCTGGACTTCGCTCCCTCCAAGGTGAACCGGATTCCCCGGATGCACTTCTCGTCGGCAATGATATGCCTCTTCCCGAAGACCGCATACCGGAATGGGATGTCGCCGTGATATATAGCGAAATCACCCCAATGGGTGCTACTCGCGGGGCCGCCTGTAGCGCAGTCGAGGAGAGAGACCTTTCCTGATTCCGAAATGCCATGCAGAGAACCACCATCGTCAATGTGGAAAAAATTGTCGTCGGTGATGCTAACGACGTTGCAATCGAACAGGTCGCCTTTTCTTAGTTTGAGTTGCCCCGCGATGCGCCTTTCGTCGCCGATATTGAATAGCACACCAATTGGACGCTCATACTTGTTGGCTGCGCGCATTTATCTGTCTCACTTAGGACCAGCGATTTCGATTCTTGAAGGGGCCGTGCGTAGTGCTATCTCAAGAAGGCCAACGCGGCGAGCATCGACCGTGCAGAGGCGCGCCTCCAGCCGATCAAAGAAATCCATCAGTTCATCGACTTTGGCGACTATTTGATGCTGCTCGGCGAGCGGCGGCAGCGGGAAGGGCAGTAGCGCGAAATCCGCATCATTGATTGCGGGATACGCTTGGCCCCGCTGGCTCTGCTCGACACACGCAACCATGAAAGGGCTGCGGAGCGTGATCCAGAGATAACCTGGAAGCACAAGGCCGTGTCCGTTCAAGATCGCAAAAGCGGTGCTGGCGATTGGTGCTGGATCAAAGCGGTCTTTGACGATGGCCACATTCAGAAGATAGGGGCGGACGCATGAATAAACCACATCGCCCTCCTGCACGATCTTTCGTGCCCGGCTCGGGGCTTCGTCTGGCTGGAGAACTTTGGGTTCAAGAATCAAACCGTTTTCCTTGTCAATGGCTGTTACATCGACGTATGTGAATGCTGTATCGGGGACCTTTTGCCCTCTATCGCTCGTTATCTCTCGGATACGCGTCCACTGCCAATTCTCTGGAATGCGAAATGGCGGTTTCTCAACCGGCGGAAGAAATTTCTGTTTCCTGATCCTCCCTGCCTCTATGAGCCTCGCTTTCTCGGGCAGTGATCCGTTTCAGCAAGTCCGAAGCTGGCTCGTCTTTCGGATTTTGCGCTGCAAGTTTTCCGCGCACGGCGAGGTCAAGCACGAAGCGGCGCAGGCGGGGAATGGCGTTGGACGCATCGGCTACACGGTCGAAATGGGCGAGAAGGTCTTCGCTGTTCATGCGTCCGGTGTTTGCGGCTCCGCAAGCAGCACCCGCACTCGCTTGCGCAGTTTCGGCAGGTCGTTCTCGGTGTAGTCCCAAACGCGATCGGGTATTACGGCGGCATAGCCGTGGATCAACAGGTTACGGAAGCTGACAATCTCGCGCAGCGATGGAATCCGTGTGGCAACTTCAGGGTGGGTCTGATGAAGGCGGTTGAGCGCTTCGCCGATAATCGCAAACTTGCGTTCGATTGCGGCCTGAGTTCGTTCGTCTGAGAGATAGGTTTCGCGGCTCATGCCTTTGACGAAGCGCTCGATATCTGCGCCCGCTTGGTCGGCATCCGCGAGCGGGGCGCGGGGGTCAGGACGCATAGATCAGTTCGCGCGACTTGTCGATGGCGGCGCGCAGATACGGGTTTCGGACCGCGCCCGACTCGACCAGATCGACCGGGCGGCCTAGCGCGGCGCGCAGGGCATCGGCAAAGTCGAAGTATTGCGCCAGCGGCATCCGACCTTTGATGGAAGCGAATTCCACTAGGAAATCGGCATCGCTGGACGCGGGGTCGAAATCCGTGCCGTGCGCGGCGGAGCCGAACACTTCGAGCCGCGCAACGTTGTGGCGGCGGCACAGTTCGGCCAGTTCCTCCCTCTTTTCAGCGATGGCGGCGTGCATGTTCCAAGCTCCGATATTCCGGCAACCGGGCGGCCGCCGTTAGCGTTATCGTAGCAGCGCCTCCGCTAGGGCGTTCTTCAGCTGGTCGCGCACGGCGCGCACTTCGGCCTCGGCGCGGTTCAGTTGCGCCAGCAGTTTTTCGGGGTTGCCCACGTACTCCGCCTCCGTGTGCGGATTCTTGATATCGAGGTTGTAGCCGCGTTTCCGCACGGCGCTGGCGCTCACCTTCCAAGCGCGCTCGCCTTCCTCGCGGCCTGCGCGCTCCGCGCCGCCCCACCAGGCCGCGCAATCCGCCATGTGTTCCAAGCGGATGGGCCGGGTCTTCGAGTAGTGCTTCTGCCCATCGGGCACCCGGTGCTCCCAGAACCACACTTCCCTGGTCGGCTCGCCTTTCTCGAAGAACAGCAGGTTGGTGCCGATGGAGGCATAGGGCTTGAAGACGGAATTGGGCAGGCGCACGATGGTGTGCAGGTTGCATTCCTGCATCAGGCTTTCCTTCAGCCGCGCCTTCACGTCTTCGCCGAACAGCGAGCCGTCCGGCAGCGCCACGGCGGCGCGCCCGCCGGCCTTAAGCAGCCGGATAATCAAGGCGAGGAACAGGTCCGCCGTTTCGCGGGTGCGGAAACGCTGCGGGAAGTTGGATTCGATGCCGTCCTCCTCCTTGCCGCCGAAAGGCGGATTGGTGAGCACGATATCGACGCGCTCGCTTTTGCCCCAGGAGGTGTAGGGGCGCGCCAGCGTGTTGTCGTGGCGCAGGAACGACGGAGCCTCCACGTTATGCAGCGGCATGTTGGTAACGGCCAGCATGTGCGGAAGCGGCTTCTTCTCCACCGCCCGCAGCGATGCCTGCATGGCGGCCTCGTCCTCGGGGCGCTTCACGTAGCGCTCGCGCATGAGGAAGCCGTCGCTAATGCCCTGCTTGAGCGAATAGGAGAAGACCGGCTCGCCGAAATAGGCGATATTGGACACGTATTGCGTTTCCTTGGGCGTGGCGGTGAGGCCGATTTGGGTGGCGGCGGAAAAGTATTCGAGAATTTCGCGCCAAGCGGAATCGTCCGCCGCGCTGCCCCGGTGGCATTCGTCGATCACGATCAGATCGAAGAAGCCCGGCGAGAGCTCGCGGTGGATTTTCCGGGATTCCTCCGGCCCGGTAATGGCTTGGTAGAGGCCGAGATAGATTTCGTAGGCGGTATCGATGCGGCGGTCGCCTCCGCCGCGCCGCATGGCGTGGGGGATGTCGATCAAACGGTCGCCGCCGTCGCGCCGGATAGTATTTGAGCGCGTGGACCGCGATGGGAATATTCGGCTTGCAGTAGAGGATGTAGTCGGCGCGCTTCGCCTTGCCGCGAGCCACCAGCTTGCCCCGCACGATGACGCGGCCCTTGGTGAATGTCACCTCTTCGCGAATCTGCGCCATTTCGTCCCACCCGGCTTGGCGCAGGGCGGGCGTGATGAACTTGGTGCAAATATCGCGTTCGGAAAGGCCGCGCTTGTCGATCACGGCCAATTCCCCGGTCTCGCGCTCAGGGCCATGAGGTATTGCGTATTCTTGTTGTTCCCCGGCAGGCAGCTTACCAGAGCTATTTTGCGGCGCACACGGGTCACTTCCCGGGAATAGCGATGGACTTGCATCGTGCCCATTTTGGGCAATAAAATGCCCGCAATGGGCACGATGGCCTCAACGCTTCCGACCAGCGGCAAGGCGGCCCGGCTCTCGACCGCGCCGACCAGCCTCGCCGACGCGCTCTTTACCACGACCCAGCAGCGTGTTCTGGCGCTGCTGTTCGGCCAGCCAGCGCGCAGCTTCTTCGCTAGCGAACTGATCCGGCTGACCGGCTCCGGCTCAGGCGCTGTGCAGCGCGAGCTCAGGCGGCTGCTTTCAAGCGGTCTAGTGACTGCGAGGCAAATTGGCAGGCAGAAGCACTTCCAGGCCAACCCCCGCTGCCCTGTCTTCAATGAGCTTTGCGCGATGGTGCGCAAGACCGTCGCCGTGGCGGAGCCTGTCCGGCAGGCTCTCGCGCCGCTCGCCGAGGGAATTGCGCTAGCTCTGATCTACGGCTCCGTGGCGAAAGGAGCAGACACAGCAAGTAGCGATATCGACCTTCTGGTCGTGGCCGATAAACTCACGCTGGAGTCGCTCTATTCGACACTCGCTCCTGTCGAGACCGGCCTTGCCCGGAAGATCAGCCCAACGCTCTATGCCACTGCGGAGTTTGAGGGCAGGCGAGCCGCTGGCAACCCGTTCTTGACCCGCGTGATGGAGAGCGAACACCTTGTGCTGATCGGAGACGAAGATGCCGCAAGGTGAGCTCGATAATCTTGTGCGGATTGGCAAACTCAAGCTGGAGCCACCGGCACGGGGATTGTCAACAAGAAGTACGAATAGCGGCGCTTAGGCGAGGTGGCGGGTGAGGGTGGGCATGTCCTTGTCGCCGCGGCCGGATAGGCCGATGAGGATGCGTTTGCCGGGGTTTTCCTGCGCCCATTGGCGGGCGGCGAATAGGGCGTGGGCGGGCTCCAGCGCTGGCAGGATGCCTTCCAGGCGGCAGCATTCCGCCAGCGCTTCGAGGGCCTGATCGTCGCTGGCTGAGAGGTATTCGACCCGGCCTATCGCTTGCAGCAGGGCGTGCTCCGGACCCACGCCCGGATAGTCGAGGCCGGCGGAAATCGAGGCGGTTTCGACGATTTGGCCGTCGTCGTCGTAGAGCAGCATCGAGTAGCTGCCGTGCAGCACCCCCGGCTTGCCGGCGCCCAGCGATGCCGCGTTCTGGCCTTCGCCCGGCCCTGTGCCGCCGGCTTCCACGCCGAAAATATCCACCGCTTCGTCGCCTATGAAGGCGTGGAACAGGCCGATGGCGTTCGACCCGCCGCCCACGCAGGCGAAAACGGCATCCGGCAGCCCGCCGGCGGCCTCGGCGAACTGTTCTCGCGCCTCTTCGCCGATCACCTTCTGCAACTCCCGTACCAGCCAGGGATAGGGATGCGGGCCCACCGCCGATCCCAGCAGGTAATAAATGCCCTGGGGGTCCGAAACCCAGGCGCGGAAGGCTTCGTCGGTGGCCGCACGCAGGGTGCGGTCGCCCTTATCGACAGCCACGACCTCGGCTCCGAGCTGGCGCATGCGCTGCACGTTCGGCGCCTGCCGCTCCATATCCAGAGCGCCCATGTACACCATGCAGGGCAAGCCTGCGCGGGCGCAGGCCGCCGCCGAGGCCACCCCGTGCTGTCCGGCGCCGGTTTCCGCCACCACGCGGCTCGCGCCCAAGCGCAGCGCCAAGTGCGCCTGGCCCAGCGCGTTGTTGATCTTGTGGGCGCCGGTATGGGCCAGATCCTCGCGCTTGATCCATACCTCGGTGCCCCAGGCCCGCTCCAGGCCCCGGGCGCGGGTGAGCGGCGTGGGGCGTCCGATCCATGCCCGCCGTTCCTCGTCCAGCGCGCGGCAAGCATCGTTGTTGGCAAAGAATTCCCGCGCCTTGCGCTCCAGCCGCGATAGCGCCGGCATCAGCGTTTCGGGGGCGAAGCGGCCGCCGAAGGGGCCGAAGCGGCCATCGCTGTCCGGCAAATCGCCGTTCAGCAGCGCGGCCAGCAGCGCCCGGGCTTCGGATTCGGGCATGTTCACCGCTGCATGTCCGCTTGGCGGGCCGCCCGCACGAATTCGCTCATGGCCGCCGCGTCCTTAACGCCCGGCGCGCTTTCGACGCCCGAGGCCACGTCCACGCCCCATGGCCGCACTTGGCGCACGGCTTCGGCGATATTGGCAGGATCCAGCCCACCCGCCAGCACGGTCTCGTTGCGCCGCGCAAGCCGGGCGGCGCGCTTCCAATCGGGCCGCTGTCCGGCGCCGCTGCGGGCGCCTTCAAACAGGCAGCGCGTTCCTGCGGGAACCGATTCGGGGCTGAATTGTTCATGGTCTCTGTACACGGGCAAGGTCCGCAGCGCCGAGGGCAGCGATAGCCGCGCCAAGCTGCCGGCATCGGCTTGAAGGCAATCCGGCTTGAAGTCGGACAAAACCTGCTCCCACTCCTTCTGGACGGGGCGCAGCATAACCGCAACGCGCAGAATCTGCCGCGGCGCAGCGCCCGCAATCCGGGCCGCTTGCTCCGGCATCAGATGCCGCGGCGAGGGCGGAAAGAAATTGAAACCGATGGCGTCGGCCCCCGCCGATACGGCGGCCTCAACGGCCTCAACGGTTCTGACGCCGCAGATCTTCACGAACAGGCTCATTGCGAAACACGCCCTTTTCGACCTGCGGACAGCATCCGGCCGACCAGGCCGCGAGGATTGGGCGAACGCATCAGCGCGGTGCCCACCAGCGCGCCATTCCAGCCGCCGGCGGCCAGTTCCGCGGCATCCTCGGCCCGCTTGACGCCGCTTTCGGCGAATATCGCATGCGCGCCGGATTCGCGGGGGCGGAGGCGCTTGAAACGCCCGGCATCCACTTCGAGCGTTTGCAGGTCAC
The DNA here is from genome assembly GCA_965213995.1 of Gammaproteobacteria bacterium. Classification (GTDB taxonomy): domain Bacteria; phylum Pseudomonadota; class Gammaproteobacteria; order Steroidobacterales; family Foliamicaceae; genus Foliamicus. The sequence continues at coordinate 1,165,076 of OZ243929.1, forward strand.
GGCAGTTGAGGCCTAGCAGCGCCTGCTCGCGCCGCGCCCCGCAGCGCTCGGCTATTCGCCGCGCCCGTTGCAGCTGATGGCCGTCGAAGGCCTCCAGCAGCGCGAACATGCCGCAGCCTAGGGCCGTGGCCAGCATCGCTTCGGTATTGTCGTCGCCGGTCATGCCCACGATCAGCAGCACGCCGGCCGCGCCGTGCTGCCGGGCTTCCAGCACTTGGTAGGGATCGACCATAAAATCCTTGCGCATGACCGGCGTTCCCGGCATCGCTTGCGCCACTTGCCGAAGCAGCCCCAGAGAGCCGCCGAACCGGCTGGGCTCGGTCAATACCGACAGCGCCATCGCGCCGCCCGCCACATAGTCCGCCGCCAGTCTCGCCGGGTCGAAGGCTTGGTCCGCCAAATTGCCCTCGCTGGGCGAGGCGGGCTTGATCTCGGCGATCAGGTCGAAGCCTGCGGGCGACAGCGCCAGCGGCGGCGCGGGCGGCAAGGCATCCACGCGCCGTTTGAGTTGCGTTGCGCTTAAGTCTTGCTGCGCCTTGCGGGCGCGCTCGCGGCTTGCCTCGGCCATGCGTTCGAGAAAGCCTGCGCTCATGCCGCCGCCATGCGCTCCAAAGGCTTGGTGTTCATGCCGCTATGCCGGGATCCCGGGATTCGCTGTTCAGCCGGCTCTTATGCGGTCCAGCAGGCATCCGGCCCGTCCTTCCCGCAAGGCCTCGCGGGCGGCTTGCAATGCCTTGGCCGGATCCGTCGCCTGGCCCGTCAGCTCAAGCACCAAGCCGGCCTGCAAGGCCAGCGCGTCGTTGAGCGCCGCTGCGCCCTGCCCGCGCAAGGCGGACTCCAAGGTTCGAGCGTTGTAGTCGCGCTCGCCGCCAGCCAGCGCTTCCGGCGCGCATCGCGGAATGCCCAGATCGGCGGGGTCGCGGGCCGCCGAATCGACCCGGCCGGGCCGGACGTCCAGCAGCAGGTAGCGCCCGATCGGCGTGGGTTCGTCCCATCCCGGCTCGCCATGCACCACGAAGCAGCGCTCGATCTCCAGCCCGCTCAGCGTGTCGGCAATCAGCCGCGCCGCATCCTCGCTGAACGCGCCCACCAGCATGAACGGCGGACGCGCCGGATTGGCCAGCGGCCCCAGCAGATTGAACACGGTGGGAACGCCCAAGGCGGCGCGCACCGGCGCCACCGATTTCATGGCCGGATGGAAATACGGCGCGAACATGAAAGCGAAGCCGTGCCGTCGCAGCGCGGCGCTTACCTCGCCGGCGCGCTCGTGCAAGGGCACGCCCAGCGACTTCAGCACGTCGGCGCTGCCGGTTTTGCTCGACACGGCGCGGTTGCCGTGCTTGGCTACCCGCACGCCGCAGGCCGCCGCCAGCAGTCCGGCGCCGGTGGATAAATTAATGCTGCCGGAGCCGTCGCCTCCCGTTCCCACCACATCCGCCACCGGACCGCCGGGCGGAAGCCCGGGGCGAATCGCCAGCGCCCGCATGGCCCGCGCGAAACCGCGCAGCTCGGCGGCGTTTTCACCTTTCAGCCGCAGGGCGGCCAGCAGCGCGCCCGCCAGCGCTTCGGGGGCCTTGCCGGCCGCCAGCTCGCGCATGGCGTCTTCGGCCTCGCGTTCCTCAAGCGAGCCGCCCAGCAGCAGGCGCCGCAGCATCCCGCGGAGCGGGTCAGAGCTCATACATCATTGGCAGCAGCAGCGAGAAGCCGAGCCACATGATGAGCGTGAGCGGCGCGCCGATCCGCAGGAAGTCCAAGCGCCGATAGCCGCCCGCGCTCATAATCAACAGGTTCGTCTGGTAGCCGATCGGAGTGAGGAAGCTCATGTTGGCGCCAAAAATCACCGCTAAGATGAACGGCTCCGGCGGCGCGCCCAAGCCGGCGGCGAAGGCGGCGGCGATAGGGGTTCCGATGATCGCGGCGGCGTTGTTGGACACCACATTGGTGAGAATCGCCATCATCAGCATCAGGGCGCTGAGCAGCAAGGGCACCGGCAGATTGCCGGACAGCGCCACGAACATCGCCGCCAGCCAGTCGTCCGCGCCGGTTTTGAGCAGGGCGTCGCCGAGGCTCAGGCTGGCCACGATGATGATGGTGAGCGGCACATTGAAGGCGTCGCGCACGTTCCGCCAGCTCAGGCACTTGGCCGCGATCATCGCGCCCACGCCCATCACGGAGGTCAGCACAATGGGCATCCAGCCCAGCGCCGCCGGGATGATGGCCGCGGCCATGATGCCCACTGCGGCCCGCGCCCGGCCCGCGCGCGGAAGCTCCACGACGCGCCCTAGCACCAGCACCGAGGACTCGGTGGTGAGGCGGCGGATATCGGATCGCGCAGCCTGCACGAGGATCACGTCTCCCGTGCTCAGGCGGGTGTTGAGCAGATCATCGCTGGGCGCCTCGCGGTCGCCCGCCCGGTGCATGGCCAGCGGCGACAAGCCGTAAATCTCATCCAGGTGCGCCTCGCGGAGGCTGCGCTTATCCAGCGGCGAGCCCCGCGTGACCACCAATTCGGCCACCTGCTGGGGCTCGTCGGAATACTTGAGTTCGCCGCCCGGCAGCGACGCGCCCAGCAGCTGCTCGTACTGATGAAGCCGCTCCAGGGTGTCGCGCACGAACAGACGGTCGCCCGCCCGGATGCGAATCATCGGAAGCCGCGACACGATCAGGTCGTTGTCCCGCAAAACCCGGGTCACTTCGATGGCGTTGCCGGTGCGGACGCGGATTTCCGTTAGCGTCCTGCCGTCGGCGAATCCCCCGTCGCGGACGCGAAGCGTGCTCGCGTACACGCGGTGGGCGTTTTGCAGCGGGAGCGTGCGCTCCGGGATCAACTTGGGAGCGAGCCACCACAAAAACAGGATGCCCACGCCGCCCACCACCAGCACCGGCAGGCTGAAAGAGAACATGCCGAAGGGTTCCAAGCCCAAATCCTCCGCGATGCCCACCACCAACAGGTTGGTCGATGTGCCGATTACGGTGGACATGCCTCCGATCAGGGTGGCGAATCCCATCGGCAACAGAATGGACGAGGGTGCCTGGTGGGCATGCAGGGCCGCCGCCGTGAGAACCGGCAGCAGCATGACCACGACAGGCGTGTTGTTCACGAAAGCGCTGAAGACCGCCGAGCCCAACAGGGTCAGCAGGGCGGCAAGCAGGGGGATGCGAGTCCAAAGCCGGGTGAAGAACAGAGCCACCGGGCGCAGCGCGCCAGTGGTCTCAAGGCCCTTGCCCATCACTAGAAGCGCCGTGATGGTCACTAGCGCCTCATGGCCCAGGTTGCGGAAAAAGTCGGTTGACTCGATGACCCGTTCGCCGCCGCGTTCGAGCGGCCATAGCTCGAAGCCCACGAGCAGCAGCAGCAGCACGCCCATGCCGGCGGTTTCCAGCGGAATCCGGTCGCGGGTGAACAGGTACAGCGCGAACACGGTGAGCAGCATCACCATCAGAGCGTGTGCGCCCGGGAATTCCGGCAAGGTTTACCCCTTGGGGCCATGCGGCCCGATGCAAAAGGCTATGGTAGCAGCCTGGGCCTTGCCGATTGAACGCTTTTAGTGCTCCGCGGAGCTGCGGAGCAGCGCCCAGGTGCGGCGCAGCAGCATCTCGTAATCGGCGCGATCCAGAGTCTGGCGCGCTTGGCTGCCGTGCATGGTGATATTGTCGGCAACGCGGATGACCGGCAACAGGTTTAGCCACGCCCGCGCGGGGATTGGAGTGGCGGTGCGCGGCAGCACGCAATAGGGCGAGAGCGCCAGGAGTTGCCGGTGGCGCGGGCTGCGTTGGGCAATGATTTGCTTGGCTCGCTCCGCGCCGTAGCGCGGGACCAGCGCTTGCACCAGCTGCTCCGCATCCAGCGCGGGATACGGGCCCCGTTCGCGGGCCAGGCGCATGGATTCGCGTAGAAGCTGGCGCTTGAACAGGCGCAGCCAGCGCTCGATGGCCGCCACGGTGGACTGCTTTTGCGGGTCCATGCCATGCCTGAGCGCCAGTTCCCCGATGCCCGTCACGTGGGCGGCCAGGCGGCGGTTGGCGCGGGCGTCGGCTTGCAGGTTTCCGGAAGGCCAGGACACCGAATCAATGAGGTTATCGGCCAGCCGTGCGCCCACGCGCACCATTTTTCTCAGGTGGCCCACGCCCCGTTCGATCTGCTCCGCCGGAATCGTGCTCAAATCGAACTGCATGCCCAGCCAGGCGGTATCCGCCGGCGCTTCGAAAAGGCTCAGAGGCATCACGGTGTCCGCCGCCTCCCTGCCCGCCAGGTCGGTGAGCGGCGGCCTTTCGCCGCGCAGAACCAGGTCGGCCCTGTCAAATTTGTGGCTGGCATCCACCAGCTCGGCCCAGCGCCTCGGCGAGTCGAAACTCTGCGGTCCAACACGCACCACCGCGCCGGCGCCCGCGCCCGCTAGCCGTCCGCTGCCCACGGCTTCAAGCAATGCGCTGCATCCGGGATGCTCCGACTTGAGCGACAGGGCGATATAGGGCGGCGCGTGGCCTGCTTTGCGAATCTGTTGCAATTCGGCAGTGAGGGCTGTGAGCCATGCGCTGAAAAGTCGCGGGGAAATGGCAGACAAATCCACGCCCAGCGCCGCTTCCTGCTGCTTGTGCCGGGCAACTCGCTCGCCAAATTCGCGCAGCGTCGGGCTGGATCGGTCAGGCCTTTCGTCTCCCGGCGCCTGAAGGGCGAAGGCGCATTGCCCGGCGATGGCGTGCCGGTCCGTCCGCATGCGCCCGTCATCAAACGGCAGCGGCCCTATCGTTTGTCCGCTAAGCAGCCGCTCGAAATAGCCGCGCCAGCGCTCCGGCTGCGCTTCCCGGCGCACCGCGATATCCGCCAGCGCGCGGGAAAGCGCGGCTCGCTCGCCAATGCTGGCAGTAGGCGGATCCATGCCCTGAATCCTGCGCGCCGGGAGTACGCCGCGGCAAGCCGGAAATTGTCGCTGTTCGGCGCGATTTGCGCCTACCGGGTCGGCAGCAGGTCCTTCAGGGGAACGGAGGCGTCGGCGAGCAAGGCGGGATCCGGCGCGAGCTGCGCAGCGATCATTTTTTTCCCGGCCATGAATTCCCTAGGGCTGGACACGGCTTCGACCGCGCTCAGCCGGCCCCTGCGCAGCCTAAAAGCCGCGAATGCGCCGGAGCCGGGGTCGCCCCGCAGCACCGTTTCGTCGTCCGCAGCCGCCACGCCTGCGATTTGCAGTTTGATCCGATACTGGTCGGACCAGAACCAAGGGGCGCTGGAATAAGCCTTGGGGCTGCCAAGAATGACCGAGGCGGCCACTTGGCCGTGGTCCATGGCGTTCTGGACGGATTCCAAGCGAATCGCCGTTCCCAGCAGCGTGTTGACGGCGCGCGCGCAATCGCCGGCCGCCAGGACGGACCCGTCTTCGGTGCGGCAGTGCTCGTCGGCGCAGATCCCGTCGTCCTCGCGCAGGCCGCATTCCCGCGCCAGCGAGGAGGCGGGCAGCGCGCCTATCCCCACCACCACCGCATCCGCCTCCATGCTTCCGCCGTCGGTTTCGACGCCTTCCACGCGGCCGTTGCCGACAAAAGCGCTGACCTTCGCTTGCGTGCGTATGCGAACGCCGGATTCCCGGTGCTTTTCAGCCAGCCAGTCGGCAACCTCGGCGCTGACCGCACGGCTCATCACGCGGGGCAGCGCTTCCAGCACGGTCGCGTCCGCGCCCAATTCCCTAGCCGTGGCCGCCACCTCCAAGCCGATGTAGCCGCCGCCCACGATCACGATCCGCCGCTTTGGACGCAGCGCTTCGCGCAGGCGGTCGGCATCGGCGAGGGAGTGCAGGTAATGGATGCCGGGCAGATCCGCGCCCGGCACGGCGAGGCGGCGCAGGCGGCTGCCGGTGGCCAGCGCCAGCCAGTCGTAGCGAAGCGCCTCGCCCGAGTCCAGCGTCGCCCGCTTGCCTTGCCGGTCGATGCACGCGACGCGGCGGCCGAGCCGCAATTCAACGCCTTTGGACTCGAAATACTCGGCTTGGCGCAGCAGCAGCCGCTGTCGTTCGAGCTTCCCTGCCAAGTACTGCTTGGACAGCGGCGGGCGCTGATAGGGCGCCGTATCCTCTTCGCTCACCAGCGTGATGGGCCCTTCGTGCCCGCCTTGGCGCAGCGAAACCACCAGCTGCGCCGCGGCTTGGCCGCCGCCCGCGATCACAACGGATGGGCTCATCGCAGCGTGCATGCCAAGGCCGGACGGCTAATCCGGATTACCCGGAAGCGGCCGGCTGAAGCGGCCAGAATATCGGCAGCATCAGCATCACCACAACGAAAACCAGCAGGGTCAGCGGCGCGCCGGCGCGGATATAGTCGGCAAAGCGGTAATTGCCCGGACCCATAATGAGAATATTAGCGGGGTGCGAAATGGGACTGGTGAAACTGGCCGATGCCGCCATGGCCATGGCCATCATCGCCGTGGTGGGGGCGATGCCCAGCGAGGCGCTGGCCGAGAGAACCACCGGAGACATCAGCACCACCAGCGCGGCGGTGGGAACGATCATGGTCGCCAAGGCAGTCACTAGGTAGAGGCCGCCGATCACGTACCAAGGCCCTAGGTTGCCGAGGAGATCGACCGCCGTGCTGGCCAGAAGCCGCGCGGCGCCGGTGTTGTCCAGCGCAGTTCCCAGCGGCAGCATGCCGGCGATCAGAAATACCGCCCGCCAGTCGATGGCCCGGTAGGCATCCTCCATGCTCAGGCAGCGGATGAGCACCATTAGGGTGGCGCCGATGAGGGCGGCGATGGAAATCGGCAGCCAGCCGGAAAGCACCGCGCCGATCACGCCGATCATCACTAGGCCGGCATAGCGCTTGCGCGGCCGCCGGGGAACGAAGGGCGTGACCTCGATGAACGAGGGATCGTTGGCCAGCCGGCGGAGATTATTGCGCGGCCCCACCAGCAGCAAGGCGTCGCCGAAATTGAGCCGCTCGGTTTGCAGGTCGGTATGCAGCGTTTCCCCAGCTCGCCGGATGGCGATCAGCTCCAGGCCGTACTGGTCGCTGAAGCCAATCTCCCCGGCGGTGCGGCCGGCCAGCCGGGACAGGGGGGCGAGCGTGACTTCCTCGGTGGCCAGCCGCTCGGTCGCAAAGAGATTGAGGGACGGCGTCATTTCCTCTTCGATCCGCAGTTCCTGCACCGCCCGCAATGTTTCAAGGTCTTCGCTGCGCGATTGCAGCAGCAGGCGGTCGTCCTCCCGGAATACTTCGTCGGCGTCGGGTATGAAGCGCACCTCCTCGCCGCGGCTGATGGCCAGCAGCCGGAACTCGAGCGCTTCCGCCAGCCGCGTGCGGGCAAAGGCAGCCCCCACCAGCGGCGAACCCGCCGGCACGCGCAGGCTGATCACGCGTTCCTCCGACCGGTAGAGTTCTTCCACGGTGTTCTCGTCGAGCTCCACCACTTCGTCGAACGCTTCCAGCCGGCGAGCGAGGTCGGCGGTATCCGCCAAGCCCTGCAGCAGCAGGTAGTCGCCGGCGCGCAGCGGATAGCGGCTCAAACCGGACCGCTGCACCCTGCCCCCGCGCCGCGCCGCGATCACCAGCCCGCGCGTCCTGATTTGCAGTTCCTGCCGGTTGACAGGATCGTTGATGAGCGGCGATCCATGGGCGACGCGCGCCTCCACCATGCGCAGATGCTCGGTCTTGGGCAGCGTGGCCGCAATCGCTTCGCCGGTGTCGATAACCGCCTGCCATGCGCGCAATTCCTCGATATGGTCGCGCCTGCCTTGCACCAGCAGGCGGTCGCCCCCTTTGAGAACGGTCTGCCGCGAGGGCAGCCTAATGATGCGCCGCCCTCGCTCGATCGCGAAGATCACCAGCCCCAGCGTGGCGATGCGGCTGTCGGCCAGCGTCCGTCCCGCCAGCCCGGAGCCGCGGTCCAAAGACACCGTGAACATCAGGTCGCTGAGGCCGTAGCGGGCCCGCAGGTTGCGCTGGCTGGGGGGGCGGCTGAATTCGCCCGCTTCGCGCGTGGGCAGCAGCCGCCGCCCGAACAGCACCAGGAATAGCACGCCGGCGGCCAGCGCCGCGCCTCCCACGGGCAGAAAGTCGAACAGAGAGAAACGATGCGTTCCCTGCTCCGCCAAGGCGGCCGACACCAGCAGGTTGGGCGGCGTGCCGATCTGGGTGGTCAGCCCGCCTAAAAGGCAGCCGAAGGACAAGGGCATGAGCAGCCGCGACGGCGGCACGCGGGCCTGCCGCGCCAGCCCCATCACCACAGGCAGCATCAGCACTGCCACGCCGATATTGTTCATAAAGGCGGACAGTCCGCCCGAGGCGAGCATGATTACGGCCACCAGCGCGGCCTCGTTGCGGCCGGACAGGCGCAGCACGTTTCGCCCGATCAGGTCGCCCACGCCGGTTCTGAGCAATCCTTCACTGATGATGAACATGGCCCAGAGCGTGATCACGGCCTCGTTGCTGAAGCCGGCCACCGCTTCGGAGGGCGTGACCAGCCCGGTGACGGCGAGTGCGCCCACCACCAGCAAGGCGACGATATCCATGCGCAGCGCCTCGGTCACGAAAAGGACCAAGGCGATCACAAGGATCGTGATGACCAGGGCGATATCAAACATCAGCGCGTACCTTACGACGCATCCGGACTCACGCCGTAACCCCCGCCCCCGGGCGTTTCGAGCACCAACAGATCGCCGGCCTCAACCCGCGTGCGGCCACAGGCGCCCAGCGAGGTGACGCGTCCGTTGCCGCGCACCACGCTGGCCTTGCCCGCGGCGCCGTCCGCGCCGCCTTTCAACCCGAAGGGAACGGTGCGTCTGCGATTGGCCAGCAGCGCCAGCTCCATCGGCTCGAGAAACTCGATGCGCCGCACCGCCCCGTCGCCGCCCCGGTGCCGGCCCTTGCCCCCGCTGCCGGCGCGGCGGCGGAATTCGCGCAGCAGCACCGGGTAGCGCAATTCCAGCACCTCGGGATCGGTCAGCCGAGAGTTGGTCATGTGGGTGTGCACCGCCGCCGCGCCGTCGAAATCAGGACCGGCGCCGCTGCCTCCGCACACCGTCTCATAGTATTGATACCGATCGTTGCCGAAGGTCACGTTGTTCATGGTTCCCTGGGATGCCGCCATGATGCCCAGCGCGCCGCACAGCGTGTCCACCACGCACTGCGAGGTCTCGACATTGCCGGCAACCACCGCTGCAGGATGACGCGGGTTCAGCAGACAGCCTTCGGGAAGTATCAGGCGCAGCGGCTTCATGCAGCCCGAATTCATCGGTATGCCGTCGCCCGCCAGCGCCCGGAACACGTACAGCACGCAGGCGCGCGTCACCGGCGAGGGCGCATTGAAATTGCCCGGGGACTGGTCGCTGGAGGCGCTGAAGTCGATAACGGCCTCGCGCTCCTTGGAGTGGATGCGTATCGAGACCGATATCCGCTCGGCACCATCCATCTCGCAAGTGAACGCGCTGTCCCGCAGCCGGTCGATGACTCGCCGGACCGCTTCTTCCGCATGATTCCGCACATGCAACATATAGGCGCGCACTGTGCTGAGCCCGTAATGCTTCACCAGCGCCTCGATTTCCGCAGCCCCCTTGGCGTTGGCGGCCAGCTGCGCCTTGAGGTCCGCCAGGTTGCGGGCCGGATTGCGGGCCGGCCACGGCCCCGCTCCGAGCGCTGCGAGAAGCTGCCGCTCTCTGAGGCGTCCGCGGGAAACCAGCAGAAAACCGTCGAATAGCACGCCCTCTTCCTCGATGCGCCGGCTGTCCGGCGGCATTGAGCCTGGCGTGATTCCGCCGATATCGGCATGGTGCGCGCGCGAAGCCACGAAAAACTGCGCCGGACCGGCATCGCCGGGAAACACGGGCGACACCACGGTGAGGTCGGGAAGATGCGTGCCGCCGTTGTAGGGCGCGTTGACGAGGTAGGCTTCGCCGCGCCGCGGGCCGCGCTTTCGCGCTGTAAGGACCGCTTTCACGCTGGCGTCCATGGACCCAAGATGCACGGGCATGTGCGGGGCGTTGGCCACCAGTTCGCCGCGCGAATCGAACAGCGCGCACGAAAAATCCAGCCGCTCCTTGATATTGACCGAGTGCGCGGTGTTCCGCAGCACCGCGCCCATTTGTTCGGCGATATGCATGAAGCGGTTGTTGAACACTTCCAGCAGCACGGGGTCCGGGTGCCTATGATTGGCGCTGGCCGGCCGGCGCCGCCCGCAGCGGGTAAGCGCCAGATGCCCCGTTTCCCGCACCAGGGCCTGCCATTGCGGGGGGACCACCGTCGTTGCGTGGTCTTCGGCGATGATGGCGGGGCCCTCAATCGAAGCGCTAGGCGCAATCTCTTCACGACGGTAAACGGGCGTGGCGCGGCGCTTGCCGTCGAACACGGCCTGCGTTTCAAACAAGGGCGAAGGATTTTGGGTTTCGGCCGGTCCGGCATGGCTCTCGAAGCGGTATTCCTCGCCGGTTTCGCCCGCTGCCTGAACGCGGATCGCCTCAACCACCAGTGGCTCGCCGGGGGCCTCAATGCCGAATCGCGCCCGATGGGCTTCGGCGAACCGCCTGCATATTGCTTGCCGGTTCGATTGCCGCATGCAGAAGGGAATGGACAGCGTGTTGTCCGATCCCATGACGCGAATTTCGGCGACCCGTTCGAAAGATAGCCGGCCGGTCGGAATATCCGCGTTGAGCAATTCGGCGCGGCAGGTTTCGTCCAGACTCGCGAACCGCGCCTTCAGATGGCTGATTAGTTCCGCGTCCAGCACCTTCTCCACCGCCTCTTGGCGGTAGGCGCGCAGAGGCGCCAGCCCCAGCCCCAGCGCCGACAGCACGCCGGCCAGCGGGTGGAGCAGCACCGTTTCCATTCCGAGTTCCTCGGCGAGCGCGCAGGCGTGCTGGCCGCCGGCGCCGCCGAAGCAGCAGAGCGCGAACTCGGCCGGATTTTCGCCTCTTTGCACCGAAATCCTCTCGATGGCGGCGGCCATCTGGTTGACAGTGACGCGCAGAAACCCCTCGGCGACCTGCTCGGCGCTCATGGCCGCGCCGCCGTCCGCCCGGACCTCCTGCGCCAGCCGCGTGAAACCCGCGCGCGCCGCCTCCATGTCCAGTCCCTGCTGCCCGTCTGAGCCGAACACCTGCGGAAACAGATCCTGGTGGATGCGACCCAGCAGCAGGTTGGCGTCGGTTACGGTCAACGGACCGCCATTGCGGTAGCAGGCCGGTCCCGGGCTAGCGCCGGCCGATGCCGGTCCGGCAACGAATCGGCCGGAGCGAAGCTCGAGGATGGAGCCGCCGCCGGCGGCCACCGTGTGTACCTTGAGCATCGGCGAGCGGATCCTTACTCCGGCAATCTCGTTGTGAGTCGCATATTCGTAGTTGCCGGCATAGAGGGCCACGTCGGTGGACGTGCCGCCCATGTCGAAGCAAATCAGTTTCTCGAAGCCCGCCTGCCGGGCAGTGCGCGCGGCGCCCACCACGCCGGCCGCAGGGCCCGAGAGTATGGCGTCCTTGCCGCGGAACCGGGCGGCATTCGCCAGCCCGCCATTGCTCTGCATGAAGGCGAGGCGGCGCGGCGCGATTTTTCGCTCGCGCAAACCTTGGCGCAGGTTTTCGATGTGGCGGCGCAATACGCCCGAGAGATAGGCATCCGCCAGCGTGGTATCACCGCGGCTGATCAGCTTGATAAGGGGCGACACCTCGTGCGAGAGCGATACTTGATCGAAGCCCGCCTCCGCCGCCACCCTGCCCGCCAGCTTCTCGTGCTCCGGATTGCGCCAGGCGTGCATGAAGCACACGGCCACCGCCGTAAGGCCCTTTGCCCGCGCCGCTCCAAGCCCCTGTGCCAGCGCGCCGGTATCCAGCGGCGTCAACTCTTCGCCGGCGGCATCGATTCGCCCCTCCGATTCCAGCACTTCCGCATACAGGGGGGGCGGCCGGTTGATCCGGAGACTGAAGAGGTCCGGCCGGTTCTGGTAGCCGATCAGCAGCGCGTCGGCGTAGCCCCGGGTAACGACCAGCAGAACCCGGTCTCCGCGGCGTTCGAGCAAGGCGTTGGTGGCCACTGTCGTGCCCATTTTCAGGTCTTGCACGGCGGCGGAATCCTCGTTGCCGGCCAGCAGCGAGCCGATGGCATGCACGGCTGCGTCCGAATAGCGCGCCGGGTTTTCGGACAGCAGCTTGCGAACCTCCAGCCCTCCTTGGGGATTGCGGGCCACCACGTCGGTGAACGTGCCGCCGCGATCGATCCAGAACCGCCATCCGGGCATATTGAGGATTGTACGTCCCGCAATGCTCTCTGGCGGATGCGGAATGTGCTTCCTCCGCCCTTTCTCCGCCCCTTTCCCGCAGGAGACGCATGACTACTTGAAGCTTGACCTGCATAGGTCAAGAACCCGTCCTCCTTCTTCCCGCGAGTTGCTGTTGGCATCCCTGCCGCGCGGCGGTGCCGGAATCACGTCCGGGGCCGACCTCCTGCCGTCCCGCCCGCATCTGGCAAAGGCATGCTTTGCCTCGCTGCGCTGCGCGCATCGACCGATGCTCGCCCTGCCGCCGACACTTGTATGTTGGAATGGGTCCATCCCCGACCGCATGCGGCCGGGGATGGCGGTGGTAGGACCGTGCCGGCGTTGGCGGCGGCGCTGGCCTCCGCGCAACTTGGTGCCATAGGCGGGCTATAGTTGGGCGCTTCCAAAGCGTTTTGATTGGCCGGACAGCGAATGAACAGCAGCGCGACCTTCATCGTGGCCATTGCCATTGCCGGTTCGCGCCGCATGGCCAACGCCCGTGAGTAGCGAAGCAACCGTTATCGCCACGCTGATCGCCTACAAGGCGGTTCTGCTGGCGATAGGGATTTGGGCATACCGGCGCGCCCAGGACCAGAGCGACTATTTTCTGGGCGGGCGGCGCATCGGCGCTTGGGTCACATCGATCAGCTCCTCGGCCAGCGCCGCATCGGCCTGGACGCTGCTGGGCGTGAGCGGCTTCGCGTTTCTTGAAGGGCCGCCTGCCGTGTGGTTGTGCGGCGGCGTGATCCTAGGCTACGTCATCAACTGGTTCTGGATAGCGCCGCGGCTGCGGGAAATGGCCGAAAACAGCGGCGCGCTCACGCTCACCGAATTGCTTCTGGGCCAGGGCGACGACTTCCTGCGGCGCGTTTCGCGCAAGGTGGCCTCGCTAATCATTCTCGTGTCCTTCGTGTTTTATGTGGCCGCCCAGTTCCAAGCCGCAGGCAACGCCTTCGGCCAAGCCTTGGGGCTAGAGCCGAACATCAGCATCGTTCTAGGCGCTGCGGTCATTCTCGGCTACACCCTGCTCGGCGGCTTTCTCGCGGTGAGCGTGACCGACACGCTCCAGGGCCTGCTCATGGCGCTGGTGGCGGCGGTGCTTCCGCTGGCCGCAGTGCTCGCGTTGGGGCAGTTGGAGGAATCTGCCGGCGCGCTGGCAGCATCCGACGGGGCTTTCCGCCTCACGCCTGCCAGCGGCGGCCTCGCGGCGCTGGGCTTTGTGGCGGGCTGCCTGTCCGTGGGCCTGGCCCAGCCAGGCCAGCCGCATGTGGTGAACCGCTACATGGCCGCCCGCGACGAACGCGCCATCCGCCAAGGCCGCTTTGTCGCGATGGTGTGGATCGTGCTGGTGCTGTCCGGCATGACCGCGCTGGGTTTGGCCGGACGGGTTCTGTTCGCCGATCTGGGCAACCCCGAAAACGTATTGTTCGCAACAGCCGAGGGCCTGCTGCCGCCGGTGCTGGCGGGCCTGGTGATCGCCGCCGTGCTCAGCGCCATCATGTCCACCGCCGACAGCCAGCTTCTGGCCGGCGCCGCGGCCGCATCGCGCGACTGGCGGCTGGAGCTTGAGCGGCGCAGGAAGGGGCTGAAGCATACCTACCTGGTGGTGGCGGGCATCACCGCCGCCGCCACGCTGATTGCGCTGTATGCGCCGGATGCGATCTTCTCGCGCGTGCTGTTCGCTTGGCATGCCTTGGGCGCATCGTTTGCGCCGCTGGTGGTGATGGCCGTTCTGCGGCGTCCGGTGCGGCCCTCCGCCGCTTTGGCGGTGCTGCTTTGCGGCTTTGTCCTTACGGTGCTGCTGAACTGGCAGGAGAACACCCCCGGCGACTGGGCCGAGCGCCTGCTTCCGCTAATGCTCGCAATGGCCATCGCCGCCTACGGCTCGCGCCGCCCCCGCTGACGCAAGAACGCAGTGCGCTTCAATCCCGCCGCTTGCTTGCTGTACTGCGGTAGAATGGCGGGCCGTTCGGCGATCCGCCGGGGAGCAGCACATGTCACGCGTATGCCAGATTACCGGGAAGCGGCCCATGTCGGGCAATACCGTTTCGCACGCGCACAATAAGCGGCGGCGGCGCTTTCTGCCCAATTTGCATACCCATCGCTTTTGGGTCGAAAGCGAGAAGCGCTACGTGAAGCTCAGGGTTTCCAGCAAGGGCCTGAAGGTGATTGACCGGGATGGCATCGACAGCGTTCTGGCCGATCTTCGCGAGGCAGGACAACGCGTGTAGCGTACAGCGGGGCGCAGTGCAATGAGAGAAAAAATCAGACTGATATCCAGCGCCGACACCGGCCATTTCTATACCACCACCAAGAACCGCAAAACCCATCCTGAGAAGATGGAAGTTAAAAAGTACGATCCCCGCGCCCGCAAGCACGTGACCTACAAGGAAGGCAAGATCAAGTAGGCTGGATAGCGTCGGGCCATGCTGCGCTAGGCGCCGCGGCCCTACAGCGCCCCCAGCCGGGCCAACGAGGTGCAGCCATCGTGCCCCACGATGAAATGGTCCAGCACCCGCACGTCGATCAGATCCAGGGCCTTGCGGATGCGCTGGGTAATCAGGTGGTCGGCCTGGCTGGGCTCGGCCACCCCCGAGGGATGGTTATGGGCCAGAATCACGGCGGCAGCGTTCCTTTCCATCGACCGGCGGACGATCTCGCGCGGATACACCATGGCGCTGTCGAGGGTGCCGTGAAACACTTCCTCGAAGGCCAGCACCCGGTTGCGGCAATCCAGAAACAGGCAGCAGAAGGTTTCGTAGCGCCGGTCGCGCAACCGCGCCAAAAGGAAACGCTCGCTGTCCGCCGAATTGTGCAGGCGCCGCCCGGTCGTGATTTTCTCCTTAAGCGCCCTTGTGCAGCACTCGCGGGCGGCCGCCAGCAGGGCCGTCTTCGCTGCGCCGATTCCCCGCACCTTGGCGAGTTCGCGCGGGGTGGCGGCCAGCACGCGGCTGAGGCTGCCGAAACGCAGCAGCAGGTCCTGCGCCAGCTCCAGCGCCGACATGCCGCCGGCGCCCGACCCGATCAGAATGCAGAGCAGGTCGGCATCCGAAAGGTTGTCCGCGCCGTTCGCCAACAGTCGCTCCCTGGGGCGCTGGCTGCTGGGCCATTGGCTAATCCTTGAACCGCCCATGCGGTCAGTTTGCATCCGCTGGAACGCGGCGCAAAGATCGAATGACGGCGTGTTTGCATAGATTTGGCTTTTTATCCGGCCGTTTTCGCGGGGATAATGGGCCGCAACCATGAACAGGCTGGCGAAAAAAAGAATACTGCTGTGCGTGAGCGGCAGCGTGGCGGCTTATCGCGCCCCGGATCTGGCGCGGCGTTTGCGCGAGCAGGGCGCGGAGGTTAGGGCCATCCTCACCGAGGGCGCCACCAAGCTGATTTCGCCGCTTCTGATGCAGGCCGTGACCGGCGCGCCGGCCCGCACCGCGCTATGGGACGAAGCGGCCGAGGCCGCGATGGGCCATATCGAACTGGCGCGCTGGGCCCACTGCATCGTAATCGCGCCGGCCACGGCCAACACGATTGCCCGGCTTGCGCGCGGCGAGGCTTGCGACCTGCTGAGCACGGTCTGCCTAGCGGCCGATGCTCCGCTGCTGGTCGCGCCGGCAATGAACCGCAACATGTGGAGCCATCCGGCCACGCAGGAGAACTGCGCGGTTTTGCGCCGCCGCGGCGTGAGCCTGGTTGGCCCCGAACACGGCGGGCAGGCCTGCGGCGATGTGGGCGAAGGGCGCATGAGCGACGTGTCCGAAATCGCCGCTGCGGCGGCAGAGGCCGCGGACCACTCCTTGCGGCTGGCGGGGCAGCGGGTGCTGATTACGGCGGGCCCCACGCGCGAACCCATTGACCCAGTGCGCTACCTTTCCAACCACAGCAGCGGCGCCATGGGCTTTGCGCTGGCCGCCGCCGCTGCGCGCGCCGGCGCCGCCGTTGATCTGGTGGCCGGCCCCGCGGCAGCGGTGACGCCGCCCAAGGTGGATCGCTTCGATGTGGTGACCGCCGAGGATATGCTGGCGGAAGTGATGCGCCGCGTGCCGGATTGCAGCATCTTTATTGCCTGCGCGGCCGTTGCCGACTATGCGCCGGCCCGCTACAGCCAAAGCAAGCGAAAGCGGTCGGATTCCGCCGCCCGCCTGGATCTCAGGCCCTCCCCCGATATCCTCGCCAGCGTCGCGAAGCGGCGGAATCCGCCTTTTCTCGTGGGCTTCGCAGCGGAAACGGAGAATGTGGAAAAGCATGCGCGCGGCAAACTGGAGGCCAAGGGAGTGGACATGATGGTGGGCAACCAGGTTGGCGGCGGGCGCGGTTTCGGCGATGTGGAAACATCGGCTTGGGTTGTATGGAAAGGCGGCGGCAAACATATCGGTCAATGCGCCAAGCCGGAACTGGCCCGGCAACTAGTGGGCCTGATTGCCGAGCGAATGGGCTTGGGCAAAGGCAAGGTGGCGCTGCTGCGAACCGGGGGTTCGGCTCGGTGAACCGAGGGGCATGCGGGCATTGCGCGACCGATGCCGATCGCCGCTGCTGCGAATCGGGAGCTCGGCGCGGTGAGCGGAGGAGCATGCAGGCATTGCGCGGCCGATGCCGGGTGGCTGCGCTGCGCGCAGGGAGTTCGGCGCGGTGAGCGAATCGGCAAAGCGCGCAGGCGATCCGATACAAATACGCATTCTCAACGAGAAGGCCCGCCCGCCCCGCTACGAGACGCAGGGATCCGCAGGCATGGACCTGCGCGCCTGCCTGGACGCTCCGCTCACGCTCAAGCCCGGCGAGACTCGGCTGATACACACCGGCATCGCGCTGCATATCGCCGACCCCGAGGTGGCCGCGGTGATCCTGCCGCGCTCCGGCCTTGGCCACAAGCACGGCGTGGTGCTGGGAAATCTGGTGGGGCTGATCGATTCCGACTATCAGGGCGAAATCATGATGTCCTGCTGGAACCGGGGCGATACCCCTTTCGTGATCGAAGACGGCATGCGCGTGGCCCAACTGGTGCTGCTGCCGATCAAGCGCGCCCGCTTCGAGGCGGTCGAGGCATTCGCCGCCTCGCGCCGCGGCGCAGGCGGCTTCGGACACACCGGCAGCACCTAAGAGGAGCGCCGCGCACATGCTCGCTGCGCCATAGGCACGGCTATGTCTTCGCCTTCGCTCGCCCTCGCCCTTTTCTTGCCCCTGCCTCGCAGGAGACGCATGAACCCATCCATGGGGCTCGGCTGGGGCATCCTGCCCCAGACGCTCCCGCGAGGCAGGGGCGGGAAAAGGGCGGGGAAATGGCGGGGGAAGTACGCTCCGAACCAAGCGGAGGCAACAAGCGGCTTGGTGCAATATGCGGTGCTAGGAAGCGCCGTAGCGCCGCCGATAGCCGTCTAGGCTATCGAGGATTCGGGGTTCCAGTCCGGTGGTGCGCGCCGCGCTCAACAGGTTGTCCAGCGCCAAAACGCTGCACACGGCAATTCCGTAGTCATCGCTCAGTTCCCGCGCCGCGCTGCTTGCGCCCGAGCCGCGTTCCTGCCGGTCCAGAAGCACTAGCAGGCCGGCCACTTCAGCGCCTTGGCCTTTAATAAGATCAATGGTCTCGCGCGCCGAAGTCCCAGCGCTTAGCACATCGTCCACGATCAGCACCCGACCCTCCAGCTTGGCGCCCGCCACCGCGCCGCCTTCGCCATGCGCCTTGGCCTCCTTGCGGTTATAGGCGAACTTCGGATCGAGGTTGTGGCCCTGCTGTAGCGCAGCAGCGGTGAGCGCCGCCAAGGGAATGCCTTTGTAGGCCGCGCCGAACAGCATGTCGAATCCAAGTCCCGATGCGACTGCCTCATCCGATAGGGCTTGTCCTGCCGCCCATGCTCCGCGTCCGCTCGACAGCTTTGCGGAGTTGAAGAAGTAGGGGGTTTCGCGGCCGGCCTTGGTGACGAAGTTGCCGAACAGCAGCGCGCCCGTATCCAAGGCCAGCCGAAGCAGATTCTCTTGGCTCGGGCGCAAAACGCTCATTGCCGGTCAGTCCCCCTCGAAGCGAGGCTGTTCGCGCCTGACAAAGGCTTCGTAGGCCCTGCGGAAATCCTGCGTGTGCATGCAGATGGCCTGCGCCTGAGCCTCCGCCTCCAAGGCGGTTTCCAGCGGCATATCCCATTCGCTGTTGAGCTGGCTCTTGGTCATGGCATGGGCGAAATTAGGCCCCGAGGCGAGCTGTTCGGCCCATGCGATGCTTGCGTCCAGCAAGCGTTCCGGCTCCTCCAGCCGGTTGAGGAAGCCCGCCTGATGCGCCTCTTCTCCGGGCATGGCGCGTCCGGTAAGCAGCAGTTCCGTGGCCCGGCCCTGGCCGATGATGCGCGGCAGCAAGGCGCAGGCGCCCATATCGCAGCCGGCCAGCCCCACGCGCGCGAACAGAAACGCGGTGCGGCTGCGCGCCGTGCCCGCCCTAAGGTCCGCCGCCATGGCGATGGCGGCGCCCGCGCCCGCGCATACGCCGTCAACGGCGGCCACCACAGGCAGCGGGCAATGACGCATGGCCTTCACCAGATCACCGGTCATGCGCGTGAACCGCAGCAGCGAGACGCCGTCCATTTCCAGAAGAGGGCCGATGATTTCATGCACGTCGCCGCCCGAGCAGAAATTGCCGCCGGCGCCATGGATCACCACCGCGCCCGCGCCGCTGTCGGGGCCAAGCCCGTTGAAGGTGTCGCGCAGCTCGGCGTAGGACTCGAAGGTGAGCGGGTTTTTGCGCTCCGGCCGGTTGAGCGTGATCACGGCCACCTTGCCGCGAAGCTCCATCAGAAAGTGCTCCGGGGATTGCATCATATGTTCGCGGCCTGGTCCTGCATGGCCGCCGCCCGCGCCGCCAGCCGCTCGGCCTGCTCTTTGCCGGAAAGGTATTGCGCGGGCCAGGGTTGGCGCTGGTGGCCGAGCGTTGTGGCCGCGCGCAGGGTCCAGTAGGGATCGCTTAAGTGGGGACGCGCCAAGGCGCACAGATCGGCCCGCCCGGCGGCCAGGATGCTGTTGACGTGATCGGTCTCGTAGATATTTCCCACGGCAATGGTCGGCACCCCGGCTTCGTTGCGGATCCGGTCGGAGAACGGCGTTTGGAACATGCGCCCGTAAACCGGCCGGGCGCGGGTGGAGGTTTGGCCCGCGGACACGTGGATGATGTCCGCCCCCGCGCCCGTCATGGCGCGGGCGATCTCCACCGAGTCCTCGCCGCTCACGCCGCTCTTCAGCCAGTCGGTGGCGGAAATCCGCACCGACAGCGGTCGCTCGTCCGGCCAGATTTCGCGCACCGCCTCGAGCGCCTCCAGCGGGAAGCGCAACCGGGCGTTCAAGCTCCCCCCGTAGCCGTCGCGCCGCCGGTTGGAAACCGGCGATATGAAGGCCGACAGCAGGTAGCCGTGCGCGCAATGCAGCTCCAGCCAGTCGAATCCGGCCTCAAGGCCGAGCCGCGCCGCCCGCCGGAACTGCGCCACGACCTCGTCCATGTCGGCGCGCGTCATGGGCCGCGGAACCTGGCCGCCTTGCCGGTAGGGCTTGTCCGACGGCCCCATCACCGGCCAGTTGCCGGATTCGAGCGGCAGGTCCATGCCGTCCCAGCCTAGGCGCGTCGAACCCTTGGGGCCGGAGTGGCCGATTTGCAGCGCCATCCGGGCCTCGCTGTGCTCATGCACGAAATCGACGATGCGCCGGTAAGCCTTGGCATGCTCCGGGCGGTACATGCCGGCGCAGCCCGGCGTGATGCGGCCCTCCGGCGACACGCAGCTCATTTCGGTGAACAGCAGTCCGGCGCCGCCTTGGGCGCGCGATCCGAGATGCACCAGGTGGAAATCGCCCACCGTTCCGTCCTCGGCGCTGTACATGTCCATGGGCGCCACCACCACGCGGTTGGATAGCTCCGCGCCCTTGATTCGATAGGGCACGAACATGGGCGCCACGGCGCGGGCGCTGCCGGTTTCCCGGCGGCTGTACCAGCGCTCCATCCGCTTAAGCCAGCGGCTGTCGCGCAGCCTTAGGTTCTCATGGCTCACGCGCTGGCTGCGCGTGAGCAGCGAGTAGTTGAACTGTTGCGGCGCAAAGCGCGCGTAACGGGGCATGTTCTCGAACCACTCGGTGGAATTGCGCGCCGCCGATTGCAGCTTGATGACCTCCAGCCGCCTGCTGTCCTCGTATTTTTGCAGCGCCTCGTCGGTGGCGCCGCCGCCGTTGAGCGCCTCGGCCAGCTCGATGGCATCCTCCAGGCCCAGCTTGGTGCCGGAACCGATGGAGAAATGCGCCGTGTGCGCCGCGTCGCCGGCCAGAATCAGATTGCGGTGGCGCCACTTCCCGCAATGCACCCGGCGGAAGTTCAGCCAGGCGTGGCCGACGATATGCGTGGCGTTGCTTATCAGGCCGTGGCCGCGGAGATGGCGCGCGAAGATCCGCTCCAGCACCCGGCAGCTTTCCTCCTGGCCCATCCCGCCGAAACCCAGCCGCGCCCAAGTGTCCGGCCCGCACTCCGGGATAAAGCTCGCAAGGCCGTCCTCGAAGCGGTAGGCATGGGCCCAGATCCATCCTTCATCCAGTTTTCTGAAAATAAAGTTGAAGGCCTCGAATTGACGGCGCGTGCCGAGCCACTGGAAGAAATTGGGCCGCTGCTGGATTTCCACCTCGAAGCGCGGCGCGTAGGCGTTGCGGAAGCGGCTGTTGACGCCGTCGGCGGCGATCACCAGATCGAACTCCCGATAAAGGTCCAGATCCGGCTCGGCCTCGGTCTCGAACCGGAGTTCCGCGCCCAGTTCCGCCGCCCGCCGTTGCAGGATGCGGAGCAGCCGCGCGCGACCGATTCCGCAAAAGCCGTGGCCGCTGGAAGTGACCTTGCGGCCGCGAAAATGCACCTCGATATCGTCCCAGTGGGTGAAGCGCCCGCGGATATCCTCGGCGGTTTTCGGATCGTTCTCGGCCAGGTTCTGGAGCGTGGCGTCGGAAAAGACCACGCCCCAGCCGAAGGTGCTGTCGGGCCGGTTGCGCTCGACAACGGTAATGCGGTGGCCCGGCGAGCGCCGCAACATCGAAATGGCCAAGTACAGCCCGGTAGGCCCGCCGCCCGCAATCAATATCCGCATCAGCCCAGTTTATCCGCATCGCGGCCTCCAACGAGGCCGGTTCCGGGGCCTTATACTCTTGCTTCCACATAAAGGCAGCCAGACACGAGGGGGCGAAGTGACGCAACTGAATCGGCGCGAGGCGCTAATGGGGATCGGCGCGGCGGCGGCTGCGCTCGCAGGATGCGGTAGGCGGGCCACCACCGATAGCGACGTGATCGTGATCGGCGCGGGCTTGTCCGGCTTGCAGGCGGCGCGGCTGATGGAGTCCGAGGGCCTGCGGGTCACCGTTCTGGAATCGCGCGACCGGGTGGGCGGACGGGTGCTTTCGTACCGGCATATTCCCGGATCGCCCGAGGCAGGGGGCACGAGTTTTTCAGCCGGTTACGCGCGGATGATGCAGGTGTCGCAGGAGCTTGGGGTGGGGCTGGTGAACCTGGATCCGATCCGGGAATTCTTTGCCCAGCGTACGCTGGCGCTGGGCGGGCAGATCATTTCGGCGGGCGAATGGCCGGAGCATGCGCTCAATGTGTTGCCGGAGAATGCGCGCCAGACCATGCCTTGGCGTTATCTGTCCCCGAAGATGTTCATGGACAACCCCTATCCCACGCCGTCGGATTGGCTGTCGCCGGACTACGCGCACTTGGACGTGTCCATGCGCGAATATCTGACCGGCGAGGGCGAGACCGATGCGGTGATTGATCTTTGCTACGACATCAACCCCGGCTGGGGCAACAATGCCGATCAAGTGTCCGCCGCCATGGTGCTGTTCGCCATGCGGTTTGCCGCGGCGCAGCAGGGGTTCACCGGCCCGGACGGCGGCTCGGCGTACACTGCGGCCAACGGCAACCAGTCGATCCCGGAGGCCATGGCCGCGTCCCTGAACTCCGAGGTCATGCTCGGCAGGCGGGCGACCGGGATCAGCGACACGGGCTCGGGCGTTGAGGTGGCATGCGAGGATGGCAGCCTGCATCGCGCGGCTCGCGTTGTATGCTCGCTGCCATGCTCCCTGGTGCGGAATCTGGCTATCGAGCCCGCCCTTGATAGCATGCAGGCCGAAGCGGTGAACAGCGTCGATTCGCAAATTCTCAATCAGTTGCATCTGATTGCGAAGCGGCCGTTTTGGGAGGACGACGGGCTGGCGCCGAGCATGTGGACGGATTCGCTGGCAGGCATGGTTCTCGCCGAGCATAAGGGCGACCGGCCCGAGGAAGTGACCAGCCTCACGTCCTGGACGCGGGGGGCGCCCGCCGTGGAAATGGACAAGCTGCCCAACGAGGAGGCGGCGGCCCGCATCGTGGCGGATATCGAGCGCCTGCGGCCTGCGGCCAAAGGCCAGCTTGAGGTGGGCGCCTACCACTCCTGGTATAACGATCCGCATGCGGCGGGCGACTGGGCGGTATGGCAGCCCGGCCAGGTCACGAAATATGCCGCGCATGTGGGCCGGCAACACGGACGGGTGCATTTTTGCGGCGAGCATACGGCCAAAGCCAACCGCGGCATGGAAGGCGCGCTGGAGTCGGGCGACCGCGTGGCTTTTGAAGTGCTCGACCAGATCTGACCGCCCGCATCAGATGGAGATCCCGCCTGAAAATCCCTCCGGCTTCCGGGCCGCTCCGTTTGCCGCGCTGCGCCCTGCTGATGGAATGGCAGCGGAAACGATCGCTCCGCCATACGATGTGGTGAGCGCCGACGAGGCGCGGGCGCGCGTGGCTGGCCGTCCGCACGATTTTTTGCGCGTGTCGCTGCCGGAAGCCGCCATGCCGCCGGAGGCCGAGCCGTCCGCAGCGGAGCGCCACTCCGCAGCGCGCCGTTCGTTGGACGGCATGTGCGCTCGGGGTGTGCTCGCCCGCGCCGCGCAGCCGGCCTATTACGTGTACCGGGTGGCCAGCGGTTCGCATGCGCAAACCGGCGTTGTGCTGCTGGTGTCGGTGGATTGCTACCGCGCCGGAACGCTGCGCCGCCATGAGCTCACCCGCCCGGATAAGGAAACCGGTCGCGCGTTGCTGATCCAGGCGCTTCAAGCGCAGACCGGCTTGGTGATGCTGGCGCATCGTCGGCATTCCGATCTGGCTGCCGTGATCGAAGAGGCTACTCAGAGCGAGCCGGATTGCCGGGCGAGCCTCAGCCAGGACGGCGCCGTGACCGAGCACAGCATTTGGCCGGTGCGGGATGCAAGCGCCATGGCGCGAATCACCCAAGCCGTTGCGGATTTAGGCGAGCTTTTCATTGCCGACGGGCATCACCGCGTGGCCGCAGGCAACCGGGCCGCGGAGGCTTTTTCGGGTCGGTCGGAGGCGCAGTGGCTGCTGGGCGCCACGTTTCCCGCCGAGGAGTTGCGGATACTCGACTACAACCGGGTGGTTTCCGGCCTCAACGGCCACAGCCCCCAAGCCTTTCTGTCGGCTCTCAACAAGAGCTTCGAGATTGCCCCCTCATCCGGCCCGGCCCGGCCCGCGCGCGCCGGGGAATACGGCTTGTACTTGAGCGGCGGCTGGCACCGCGCGCGTTTGCGCCCCGGACTGGCGCCGAGCGGCGATCCGGTGGGCAGCCTCGATGTCAGCCTGCTGGGGGAGCATCTGCTGGCGCCCGTCCTAGGCATCGAGGATTCGCGAACCGATCCGCGCATCGACTTCGTGGGCGGCGCGCGCGGCCTTGAGGCACTGGAGCGCCGCGTCGATAGCGGCGCCGCGTCGGTGGCGCTCGCGCTTTACCCCACGCCGATGGAAGCGCTAATGGACGTGGCCGGCGCCGGCGAGATCATGCCGCCTAAATCGACCTGGTTCGAGCCCAAGCTTGCTGACGGGCTCTTGGCCTATAGTTGGGCCGAAGACGCAACGCCTTAAGGCGCAGCGACGGATTCATATATCAACAACGAATTGACGCAGGAGACCCGCATGTCCGATGAAGACGCCATCTTGGCGAAAGCCAACGAGATCGACGACGAGGTGCAATTCGCCCCCGACGCCGTGCCTTTTATTTCTCAAATCCCCGGCTTTGTTCGCGGCGTGGCGCTAAAGGCCATGATCGCCAAGGCCAAGGAAAAGGGCGTCACTTTAGTGGACGGCGCCTTCATGGACGAGAACAACCCAATGAAATAATCCGCGGGAACGAGGGCTAGCCCTTGAGAGACCTGCGGCATTGGGAGCAAGGGCGTCTCGTCCTCGAGGGATACGCGCTATCATCGCCGCTGATTCCGACCGGCCAGCTGCGCTTGTTCAGCTCGATATGCAATGCGCTGTCGCAGCCGGATAAATGAGCTTGCAAGGCTGGTAGAGTTTGCAGAGAATCGAGGTTATCCGCGCCTTCGATTGGCCTTGAAACGACCACACAAGGAGAGTACGGAACATGACAAGGAATTCAATCAGTTCGATAGAAATTTGCGCCGGCGCCGGCGCCGGCGGGCAGGCGCTTGGAAGAATGGCGCCAATGCTATCGCTCCCACTATTGTTGGCGGCTCCTTGAAGCATGGCGGCCCCGACTTGGGCCCCACGCGAGCCCGCAAGGCTTGGGCGACGATGGGGGTCGATGGCCTAGGCATCGCCAACGCTCCCCCTGAGCGTGATTTTCAGGGGGTGCCGAGGCTCACCGTTCCCATGGTGGCGCGCCTGCAGGGCTTTCCCGACAACTGGCAGTTCTCGGGGCGCAAGACCCCTGCTTACCGGCAAGTGGGCAATGCCTTCCCCCCGCCAGTCGCGCGCGCCGTCGGGGCGCGTCTCCACGCCTGCCTGTCCACGGCCCATTCACTCAGTACTTCAAGACGCGCCGGGTGACAAGCGAAGTATTCCTCGCCCAAGCGCGACGACATTTCCATGTCGCGCTTCAAGGGTCCGTTCTGCGTTCAGAAAAGGGCATACCGAGCAATGCCGACCGACATAGCCGGGCAAGCAGGGATATTGCCGTGGGCATCCTTGAGCGTATCGGGCCTGGTGATGGCGGAGAGCGTCTGGCAGGGCAGGAGGCGGGGAGTTGCGGGCAGGGATTTAGAGATTGAGTTGTCGTTATACTTTGGAATCCTAAGCTTGCGGGCGGAGCGGAAAACGGAGATGGAATATACAGCCGTCATTAAGAAGAGCGGCGAATGGTGGATTGGCTGGATTGAGGAGGTTCCCGGCGTGAACTGCCAGGAACCTACGCGCGAAGAGCTGCGTTTAAGCCTTGCGGAGACGCTCGCCGAAGCTTTGGAATTCAATCGGCAAGACGCGCGGGCCGCTGCCGGCGAGCATTATTTCGAGGAGAAGGTCGCTATTGCATGAAGCGATTTGAGCTGCTGCAGCTCCTACGCCGACAGGGCTGCGAAAGGATTCGCGAAGGCAGGCGTCATTCATGGTGGCGTGACAGCAAAGGCGAGCGGCGGTCCGCGATTCCGCGACATAGGGAAATCGACAATTCCTTGGCAAGAAAGATTTGCAAAGATCTCGGCGTGGAGCTGCTCAAGTAATTCCGCGCTCCCGCCGGTCTTTTGCCCGCTTGCGGGCATAGGCGCTTGCACCCGCCCTTTTCTTGCCCCAGCCTCGCGGGAGACGCATGAACCCATCCATGGGGCTCGGCTGGGGCAAGAAAAGGGCTTTAGCTGCCGCAAAGTGGTGCAATATGCGGGCTAGGGACTTTCTGCGCGGTCTGGGCGGATTCCGAGATTTTGGGCGTGCAACAGAGTTGCTGGTTGAAGGAGAAATTCCTTACTACGTCAATGAGTTCTGGACTGCCGGGCAACGCAGGTCTCATTCCATCCATGAGATTTCATACCGCGCTTGCTTCAAGGCGCAATTGCCGGAGTTCTTTATTTCACGGCTGACGCGGCCCGGAGCAACGGTTTTCGATCCGTTCATGGGCCGGGGCACGACATTGGTGCAAGCCGCGCTGATGAATCGATGTGCGTTCGGGAACGACATTAACCCGCTCTCCGTGCTGCTCACTCGTCCCCGGCTGGCCCCGATTGATTTGGGCCAAGTGAGAGAAGCCTTGCGTGCTGTCAGCTGGACCAAGGAAGGGATCAAGAGAAGCGACCTCCTCGCGTTCTACCATCCGAAAACGCTGGTCAAACTTGAGGCCCTGAGAAGCTGGATTCGGGAACGGAGCCCGCCGAGCGTGACGGAAGTTGATCCGGCGGTTGACTGGATCCGGATGGTTGCCTTGAGCCGCCTTTCCGGGCATTCGCCAGGCTTTTTCTCCGGGCGTTCCCTGCCGCCCAACCAAGCGGTGTCCGTTAAAGCGCAGCTGAGGATCAATGAGAAGCTCGGAGTTGAGCCGCCGGAACGCGACGTTGAGGAACTGATTCTGAGGAAGTCAAAGTCGCTGCTGCGCGACGGGTGCGTAGCTCGGCGCTCGCGCTTCAGTTTGCACACCGGCGCCGCTTGGACGGTGCCGGGAATCGCGGACGAGAGCGTGGATTTGGTTGTCACTTCGCCTCCATTCCTCGACATCGTTCAATATGCCGCCGATAACTGGCTGCGCTGCTGGTTCGCCGGAATCGATCCATCCACCGTTGCCATCAATTCGCACCGCACCACGGAAGGCTGGACGGATATGGTCTGCGAGGCGCTGCGGGAGCAGGCGAGGATTGTGCGGCCCGGCGGATATATCGCATTTGAAGTGGGCGAGGTCCGAAATGGCAGCGTTCTGCTCGAAAAGCTCGTTTGGCAGGCTGCGGAAGGCCTCCCGTTCGAGCGCTTGGGCGTGATGGTCAACAGCCAGCAATTCACGAAAACAGCCAACTGCTGGGGCGTCATCAACGGATCGAAGGGAACCAACACCAATCGAATCGTCCTGCTCCAACGCCTATAGCGAGGCATCCGCGCTTGGGGGAGCTACGCAGCGGAATTCAGTGCGGCGACCACATGCTCTGGATCGTTCTTGATCGCAATCAGCAAGGCAGCCGCAGGTCCGTCCGGGCGGCGGCGCCCTTGCTCCCAGTTTCGGAGTGTGCCGACCGAAATATGAAAAAGACCGGCGAACTTCTCTTGGGGCAAACCGGTGCTCTTGCGGATTTCTCGCACAATGTCCGAGGTCATCTCGAAAGTCCGAGATGGATTGCGTTCGCCACGCACAATTTCGGCTGCCTGCGAGGCGCTTTCAATCAGCTTCTCAAACAGATTCCTGTCCATCGCTCCATCCTCTATTTCATTTGCCTGACGATATTCGCTAACCGCCGCTTCTGGCCTGAGGTCAGGTCGCCAACGGATTGATGATCGTATGCCAACAAGAAGATGATCTGATCCGCCGCGCTCCTGAAGTAATAGATCACTCGCATTCCACCGCTCTTGCCGCCTTTTCGGCCTGAAACTCGCCAACGGAGCTTTCGGCATCCGGCTGTACCAACGATGACATCACCAGCCGCCGGACGAATCAGCAGGTATTCCTGCATCCTTTGGTAATCTTTATCTTCAAGGAGATCGGTGATGAGCCTAGTAAACACCGGCGTCTCAATGAAGGTGAGCTTCATCGCCAGACACTACGTCATTGACTCATATAAGTCAATGACGTATGACGATACTAGTGGGTGGTGGTGATGGGTGGGATTGAACCACCGACCTGCGGGTTATGAGTCCGCCGCTCTAACCATCTGAGCTACATCACCACTGGTGCCGGAAGAGGGACTTGAACCCGCAACCTCCCGCTTACAAGGCGGATGCTCTACCTGTTGAGCTATTCCGGCCAGACGCGCAATTCTAACGCGAGCGCCGCCAGCCCGCGCAGCACTAGGTCCGGCGCCCATTGCGCTTTAGGCAGTTCGCCGGTGGCCATCAGGGCCTCGGCTCCTCCGCCCGTCAGCAGGAGCGCAGGCGAGCCTCCTCCTGCTTCCGCCAGCTTCCGCATGCCTGTGCGGACCAGGCCCAGCTGGGCTGCCAGCGCGCCTTTCTCCATCGCCTCGGCGCTGCCGGCGGCAGGGGCGAGGTTTCGCGGCGCGCTTGAATGATCCTTGAGCCTAGAAGCGAGCTCGGCGGTTCCTTTCGCCATGGCGGCCAGGCTCATCTCCCGGCCCGGGGCGATATAGCCGCCGAGATGCCGGCCGTTGGCGAGCAGAAGGTCCACGGTGACTGTGCTGCCCGCGTCAACGATGCAGCAGTCTTGATGTCCCAGCGCGCGGGCGCCGATCAGGGCCGCCCAGCGGTCCGCGCCGAGATTCGACGGCTTGGCGTAGGCGTTGGCCACGCCGCAGGCGGAAGCTTGCGCTTGCGCGAACGCCAGCTCCACGGCTAGCTTTTCCTGGACCAGCGCGGCCAGCTTGCAGCCGGTTTCGGCACCCGCCACGTTGCAGGCCAATGCGCCTGCGGCAGACTCTTGTTCCGCTAGGAATGGCAGATGGTTCAGGCTCTCCCCGGCTCGCGCTGCGCCAGCGTTGCTGAGCGTGGGCCCGGCAGCGCTGCTTTGAGGCCGCGGCACGTGGCTGCTGCCCTCTAAGGCCTGCTTCGGGTCGGCATCGCCGCCTTGAGGCCTCGGCATGTTATCGCCGCCCTTGAACGCCCGCCCCGGGCCGGTCGTTCGAGGTTTCATTCCGGGGCCGGACAGCCAAGCCCATTTGATCCGCGTGTTTCCCAGATCAATCAGAAGGACGCGCGAGGAGGCGCGGGCCATGCTGTGCGGGTTCAGGCGCATGCGGGGCCGAGGTGATGGGGGGACGGCTGCCGCCCTGATATGCCGGGCGCGGAGCGCCTCTTTGCCGCAAGGAGCGTGGCGGCCGGAGGGAGGGAAGCGCGCCTCTTGCCCTCGTTGCGTGATTGCGCCCGCGCGGCGGCGTTCACAGGCGGATCTCCGCCGACAGGATGCGCCGCCGTTCGCCGCCGGGTTCCTTTAGCAGCAGGGCGCCGGAGGAATCCACGCCCGCCGCCTCGCCGCGATGCGACTGGTTGCCGCAAAGCGCCTTGATGCTGCGCCCTTGCAGCCAGTCGCGCCGCCGCCATTCTGGCTCCCAGTGCTTGAAACCCTCGTCCGGATGCGTTTCGAGCACCTCGGCAAAAGCAGCCATCATGGCCGCCGCCAGCCTATGGCGCTCAAGCGGCCTTCCGGCCGGGCAATCCTCGAGCGCGGCGGGCGCCATGCCGCCTTCCTCGGCCATCTTCCGGCGCTGCTCGTCGCTTACCCGCAGATTCACGCCCAGTCCCGCCACGACCAGCGCGCCGCCGCCCGCCTGCGAAGCGCTTTCCACGAGGATGCCGCCCAGCTTGCCGTCGTCCGCGATAAGATCGTTGGGCCACTTCAAACGCACATCCACGGCCACGAAAGCCTCCAGCGCTCGCGCGGTCGCCACGCCCAGCGCCAGCGCCAGCGAACTGTCCGGCGGATGCCCCGCCGAGCGGCTGACGCTGAGCAGCAAGCCGCCGCCGGGAGGCGAATGCCATTGCTTCCCGCCGCGCCCTCTGCCGGCGGTTTGGTGGTGCGCCAAGCAGGCGGCAATCCGGCCTTCAGGTGGCGGCGAGGGGGCGTTGAGCAGCGCTTCGTTCGTGGAAGGCAGGGATTCGTGAACGTCCAGGCTCGCGATCCGGCGGCGCCATTTCGGATTGACAGCTGCCAGCAGTGTGCCGCGATCGTACAGGGCCTAACCGTCCTTCTTCAGCCAGCCGACCACGCGAACCCGGTCGAAACGGCGCTCGGTTCCGTTCAGCAGTTGGCGGATATTGCTGCGATGCGTCCATAGGATAAACGCCGCCGCGGCGCTGGCTAGCCACAGAGGCTCCGGTCCGGCGGCGGCGCTCATGGCGAAGGCCACAAGCAGGGGGGCCGAAATGGCCGACAGCATGGTGGCCGCCGCCACGTAGCCCGTAAGCACAAGGGTTAGCGCCCAAACCAAGAGCATGGCCGCCACAAGCGGCCAGTGCAGCATCGCGTAGGCACCCAGCAGGGTGGCGAAGCCCTTGCCGCCGCGGAATTCGTGCCAAAGCGGATAGCAATGCGCCACGGTGACAGCCGCCGCCGCCGCCGCCTGAATCCACGCGAGGGAAAAAACCGGTTCAAGCGCCAGCGCGTGGGCCAGCGATGCCATCGGCCCGACAGCCAGCAAAGCCTTTCCCATGTCGCCGGCCAGCACGGCGGCGGCGAACGGAAATCCCGCGGCGCGCAGGGCGTTGGTGGCGCCGGCGTTGCCGCTGCCCATTTCGCGCACGTCGAGATTACGGAACCGGCCCAGCGCCAAGCTGAAATTGATCGAGCCGATCAGATAGGCGAATACCAGCGCCAAGCCCAGTTCAAGCATGGCGGGATGCTGTTCGGGCGGCGGGATTGGCCGCAGGCCCAACGGGGGCGGGCCTCGTTCGCTCGTTGCGGCGGGCGGCGATCATGCGGCGGCGCTTATTGCGGGCCGTTCGGACAGGCGCCCGTGCCAAGCCGCGAGCGCGTCCCGGCCTTCGAGCACTTCGATCTCGAACTTGCGCGCCATGCGGGCGGCCATATCGACCGCCGCGCGCAGCGTGATGTCGGCAATGGTGAAACGGTCCAGCGCCAAGTAGTCCTGCCCGCCCAGCCGCTGGTCCATGAAGTCCAGGAAATGCTTCGAGCGCTTGCGTCCGCGCTCCACCAGCTCGGGAATCTGCGCGTGGCCCACCGGCCCCGGCAGGGCATGGTCCTTGAACATGCCGATGCGGTTGCGCAGCGCTTCGGCCATCCCGGCCATGCCTTCTTGCTCAACAATATGGTTCCACATCAGCACCTGGGCCCGTTCGACGGCATTCGACCCGAACAGGTTGGGCTGCGGCTTGATTTCCTCCAAGTAGTGGCAAATGGCGAGGCATTCGCTGATGCGCGCGCCGTTGTCGAGCTCCAGCACCGGCACTTGGCACAGCGGATTGACGCTCATGTATTCCTCGCTCATCTGCTCGCCTTTCGCCAAGTCGATCTGCACCCGCTCCATGTCCAAGCCCTTCTC
The DNA here is from genome assembly GCA_965213995.1 of Gammaproteobacteria bacterium. Taxonomy (GTDB): domain Bacteria; phylum Pseudomonadota; class Gammaproteobacteria; order Steroidobacterales; family Foliamicaceae; genus Foliamicus. Next base: position 1,196,223 of record OZ243929.1, read on the forward strand.
GGCCAGGAAGATATGCACGCGCTTCGGATTGGGGGCGTGGGCGTAGTCGTAAAGTTTCATGCGGTTTTCCTCTTGTGCGCCAACCATCGTCGGGCGCTTTGCCTCTTCATTCAATCCTTCTTCAAGGTGGTTTTGGCGGTTTGGCCATACAGCATCTTGCGCTGCTCCTCGGTGAGCGGCGCATCCGAGCGAAGCTCCGCGCCCGCTTCCATGCCGCGCTGCACGGCGGGACGCGCCTTGAGCCTTTCGATCCAGGCGGCCAAAAGCGGCAATTCATCGAGGCTCTGGCCTAGCCTCTCATGGGACCATGCCCAAGGGTAGCAGGCCATGTCCGCGATCGAGTATTCGCCGGCCAGATAGTCGCGGTCGCGCAACCGCCGCTCCATCACCGCCAGCAGCCGGCCGTATTCGGCGGTGTAGCGCTCGGTGGCGTAGGCATGCTTGCCTTCCTGGTAGATCAGGAAATGGCCCGCCTGGCCGGCCATCGGCCCTAGGCCGGCCATTTGCCAGAACAGCCATTGCAGCGCGTCGAATCGCTGGTGCGCATCGGCGGGCAGGAAACGGCCGGTCTTCTCGGCCAAATAGACCAGGATGGCCCCGGACTCGAATACCGAAAGCGGCCCGCCCGGGGCATCCTGATCGACGATGACCGGCATGCGGTGGTTAGGGTTCAGCGCCAGGAATTCCGGCGCGAACTGGTCGCCGGCGCCGATATTCACCGGCACCAGCTTGTACGGCAGGCCGCACTCCTCCAGCATGATCGAGATCTTGAATCCGTTGGGAGTGGGCCAGTAGTAAAGGTCAATCAAGCGATGTCTCCAATGAGGTGCGAAGCGACCTCAGCGCTACGCGACAATACACGCATGGCGCGGCACCGGGATTATTCCGCGCGCAGCGCCAGCACGGGGTTCATGCGCGCCGCCCGCATCGCGGGCGCCACGCCCGCCAGCATGCCGATCAGCACCGCGATCAGCAGGGCGGCGGCGGTATAGGGCAATGACACGCTGACCGGAATGGCGGGCGCCAGCGCCGCCAGCAGCCATGCGGCCAATTGTCCCAGAACCAGGCCCAGCAATCCGCCTGCCGCGCCCAGCGCCAGCGCCTCGGCCAGAAATAGCCGCCGCACCTCGCGGCGGCGCGCGCCCAGCGAGCGCAGCAGCCCGATTTCGAAGATGCGCTCCTGGATGGAAATAGTCATGATCGTGAAGATGCCCACGCCGCCCACCAGCAGCGAAATGCCGCCGAGAGCCGCAACGGCGGCGGTGATGGTGCCGAGTATGGTCCCCATGATGCTGAGCATCTGGTCCTGGGTGGTGATCTCGAAATCCTCCGAGCCGTGCCTCGCCGTAAGCAGCCGGGTGATGTCGCCCTCCACTTCGGCGGCAGGCCGGTCCTCCCGGTAGCGCACATCGATTTCCTGAAGGCCCAGCACGTTGTAGAGTTCCATGGTGTGCTTGACCGGCACATAAACGATATCGTTGAGGTCGAAACCCACCGTGGTGCCTGCGTCCGCCAGCACGCCGACCACCCGGAAGCGCTGGCCGGAAACCCGGATATGCGCCCCCAGCGCGTTGCTAGCGCCGAACAGTTCGTTTTTCAGCTTGCTGCCCAGCACCGCCAGCGGGCGGGCGGAAAGCATATCCTCGTCCGGCAGGAAGCGGCCCGACGCTATCTCGAACGAAAAAATTTCGGGAAGCTCCGGGCCGGTGCCTAGCACCGTGACGTTGCGCTTCACGCCCTGCTGTTCGACTTCGGCCATGCCCATCACCGCCGGCGCCACCGCCACCACCGAGTCGAGCCGCCGGATCGCCAGCGCATCGTCGAGGGTGAGCGGCCGCACGGTATTGCTGTTCATGCCCGGCGGGCCGCCGAAGGTTTCGTTCTTGCCGGGATTGATAACCAGGAAATGCGTGCCGAAGCGGGTGGCCTCGTGCTCGATGAAGTCGTACATGCCTTCGCCGATGGAGGTCAGCAGCACAACGGCCGCCACGCCCACGCCGGTGCCTAGGGCGGTCAGCAGGGTGCGCAGCCGATGCATGGCGAGCGCCCGCAGGGCCAGACGGATAAGATCAAATCCGCTCATTGCGGTTACATCCGTTCCCTGAGCGCTTGCACCGGATCCATCCGCGCCGCTTTTCGGGCTGGAAGCGCGCCGAAGACGAGGCCGCTCCCCACCGCAGTCGCCAGCGCCGCCGCCACCGCCCACCAGGGCGGGCGGATGATGAGGCTGGGGAAGGCTTGCTGCGCCGCCCAGACCAGCAGATAGCCGATCACCAGGCCGCACGCCGAACCCATGACCGCCAGGATGGCCGCCTCGCTCACGAACAAGCGCATGATTTGCCGTCGGGCCGCGCCGAGCGCCATGTAGAGGCCGATTTCCGAGGTGCGCTGGCTCACGGCCACCAGCATCACGTTCATAATAAGGATGCCGGCCACGATCAGGCTGATTCCGGCAATCCCGCCGAGCGCCGCCGTGATGGCGTTGAAGATGCCGTCGAACACCGACAGCACGGCATCCTGGGTAATGGTCACGAAGTCGTGGATGCCGTAGTGCGAATCGATGAGCCGGCGGGTGAGCTCGTCGATCACTCCGGGCACTGCCTCGCGCGAGCGCGCCTCCACCATGATATTGGTGAGCGCCTCGGTGTTATAGACCGTGGCCATGAATCCCACCGGCGCCACCACGATCTCGCCGGTATTGATGCCGATGCTCTGCCCGCTGTCGGCAATGATACCCACCACCCGGCAGCGGGATTCGCCGAGCCGCAGCCAGGTGCCCATGGCCGGCGCGGAGCGGTGCAGCTCGGCCACGATTTGCTCGCCCGCCACGCACACCGGCGAGACGCGGTCCATGTCCATGCGCGGAAAGAAGGCGCCCGTTTTCATTTCCAGCTTGCGGATCCGGGCGTAATCGTGGTTGCTGCCCACCACCAGCGTTTCGCGCTCGCGCCCGCCGTAGGACACCGGCAGCCGCCCGACCATGATGGGCGCCGCCCTCGCCACGCCCGGCACCCGCCGCGCAATCTCCACATCCCTGAAAGTCAGGTCGCGGGGCGTCTCGCCCATGAATCCGAAAGGGTTGGAGCCGGAGGTGCCGGGATTGCCGGGCTGCACGATGATGAGCTCCGTGCCCAGCACCCGGAACTCGCCGGTCACGAACAGGCGACCCGCTTCGCCCATCGCCGTGAGCAGCAGCACCGACACGATGCCGATGGAAGTGGCCAGCAGCATCATGCCCGCGCGCAGCCGGTAGCGGAACATGGCGCGCATGGCCATCATTATCAGGTCGTTGAATTTCATCGGCGTGGGTTTTTCCGGCGCTTGAATTGTGCCTCATGTTCTTTCAGGATGCGGGGCGGTTACAGTAACCGTTCTTTGAGCGGCCCCATCCCCGCCCCATGTTTGCCGTACTCGAACAATTCTTCCAGGAGCACCAGGCTTGGCTGTGGTGCCTCACGGTCATGCTGGACCTCGGCTTCGCCGTGCTGATGTTCCGGCTGTTCGGGCGCTACGGCCTGTACGGAGTCATCATCTTCAGTCTGCTGCTGGCCAATATTCAGGGCCCCAAGCTCACCACGATCCTAGGCCTGCAAACCAGCATGGGCGTGATTCTGTACTCCAGCATCTTTTTCGCCACCGATCTGCTGAGCGAGAAATACGGGCGCCGCGAGGCCCAGCGCGCCGTTCTGCTGGGTTTCGCCGTAAGCGTGATGCTGGTGGCGCTCACCCAGGTGGGCCTGCTCTACAAGCCCACCGGTGATCCGCAAACCGCCGCCTACGCGCTGCGCGTCCACGAGGCCATGTCGGTTTTGTTCGACTATACGCCGCGCTTTGTTTTCGGCTCGCTGCTGGCCTATCTCTTAAGCCAAAGTTTCGACGTGTGGGTGTTCCACCGCATCCGCAACGCCACCGGAGGAAAGCATTTGTGGCTGCGCAACACCGGCTCCACGCTGCTGTCGCAGGTGATCGACACGCTGATTTACGGGCTGGTGGTTTGGTGGGGGATCGTCGATTTCGCGACCGCGCTGCAACTGGCCGCAGCGAAGTACGTGTTCAAGTTCTGCATTGCTGTGATCGACACGCCCTTCATCTACTGGGCGAAGCGCTGGGGAAGACCGACCTTGGCCAAGCAAGCCGCATGAGGGCCGTGCGCGGGCAAGGCGGGCGCGGCCTCGCCAGCCTCCGCTGATGCGGGAACGCGCAGCCGGTTATAGGCTGCGCGTTCCTTGGGAGCAGCCTACAAGCTGCCCTTGGTCACCAAATTCCAAGCGCGCACACCCAGAATGGCCACGCCCCCGGCCAAGTAAACGATGGCCACTTGATCGACGATGCCGTCAAGGTAAGTGCCAACGTTTGCAAGCACATCCAAGCTCTTAAGCACATCGGCCTCGCCCGCTGCCCAAACAACCAGTGCCGTAGTCAGGAAAGCCTGGGGCTTTGCCGCTTCAATATTCATAACCGCATAAACCACGCCCAGCACCACCATGGCGAGGGGCAGGAAACCGCCCAGCGTCTGCTCCGACAAGCCTACGATCACTGCGGCCAGAATTGCCAGGCCATAGACAGCTCTTATTGCCATAATTTGGTTTCTCCCGTTGTTTGGACAGCGCAAGGCTTGATGAGCCTCGCGCTGGCAACCTTATCACGCATCAACCGCTTTTCGCCGAGAATCTGCGCAGCGTGGCGGAAGGCCCGGCGCGCATCGGCTGCGTCCAAGCCGTTCAAAAACGCTCGTCGCCGCCTATGCGTCCATCCAGCATGGTCAGCCGCCGCTGCGCGCGTCGGCCCAGTTCAGGGTCGTGGGTCACGATCACCAGCGTCAGCCCTTCTTCGTTGAGCGATTCCAAAAGCCGGATGATTTCGGCGCTGGAGCGCGAATCCAGATTGCCGGTGGGCTCGTCGGCCAGCAGCAGCTTGGGCTGCATCACGATCGAGCGGGCGATGGCCGCGCGCTGCAGCTGGCCGCCTGAAAGCTGGTTCGGGCGGTGCTCCATGCGGTCGGCCAGCTCCACCCGCTTCAGGGCCCGCGCCGCCGCTTCGCGGCGCTTGCGGCGGCGCCAGCCGGCCAGCGTGAGCGGCAGCTCCACGTTCTCGAACGCGGTGAGCCGCGGCACTAGGTGGAAGAACTGGAAAACGAAGCCGATCACTTCGCGGCGGGTGCGCGCCAGCTGGTCGTCCGACATCTTCGAGGTGTCCTCGCCCAGCAGCCGGTAGGTTCCGGCATCCGGCGAATCCAAAAGCCCAATCATGTTCAGCAGCGTCGATTTTCCCGAGCCGGAAGGCCCCATGATGGACAGGTACTCGCCCGCCTCGATTTGAAGCGTGACGTTGCGAAGCGCGTGGACCACCTGGTCTCCCACCGGGTAGTCGCGGGAAACGCTGGTTAGCGCCAGCATTTGCCTATTGCGCCAATCCGCGCCAGCTAAAGCCCTTTTCTTGCCCCTGCCTCGCGGGAGCGTCTGGGGCAGGATGCCCCAGCCGAGCCCCATGGATGGGTTCATGCGTCTCCCGCGAGGCAGGGGCAAGAAAAGGGCGGGTGCAAGCGAAGGCGTAGGCTTCGCCATGCCTATGGCGCAGCGAGGCTATGCGCGCAAGCGGGCAAAAGACCAGCGGCAATGAGGTATGCGCGTTCCGCATCAGTCGGGAAGCAGGCAATCCTGGCATAAGCTATTGACTAGCCGGGAAAATCAGGAAGGCAACGAGCGGCTTGGTGCAATATGCGGGCTAGTCCGCCGCGGCCACCGCTCGGGCGCCTGCTTCCACGCCCGCGCGGTCGAGACTCAAGACCACCTTCTCGCCCGCCCCGGCGCCGGAAGTGATTTCGGTGAACTCCCAGTTGCTTAAGCCCACCGATACTTCGCGCTCCTCGATCAGGCCCTCGCCCGTATCGAGCACCAGGATGCGCGCGTCCTCCACCACCGCCTCGGTGGGCACGCGCAGCGCGTTGGGGCGCGTGTCCACGATCACCTCCACATCGGCGCTATAGCCCGGCATTAGCCCGTAGCGCTGCGGCTCGCTGATTTCCGCTTCGATTTCCACGGTGCGCGCCTGCTTTTCGAGATCCAGCACGTAGGGAGCCACCCGGCGGACCACGCCCGGGAAGAACCGGTCGGGAAAGGCGTCGAGCACGATCCGCGCGTTCTGCCCGGCCTTCACCAGCGGCGCATCGACCTCGTCGATCGGCGCGGTGATGTAAAGGCAGGTATTGTCGATCACGTCCACCGTGGGCAGGGTGGCCACGCCCACCGGGGAAGGCGTGACGAATTCGCCCAGCTCGCCGTTGATTTCGGCGATGACGCCATCGAACGGCGCCCGCAAAAAGGTGCGCTCCAGCCGCGCGCGGTTCACTTCCACGCGGGCTGCGGCGGCGCTCGCGGCATCGTTCGCCGCCTTGCAGGAAGCGGCGCGCGCCTCGGCCTCGGCTTCGGCCCGCTCGCGCTCCTCCTCCGATACCAGGTTGTCCTCGTGCAGCTTGGCTAGCCGCAGCGCCTCGCGGGCCGCCAAGTCGGCGCGGGTGCAGCTTTCCGACGCGCGCGATTTTTCCGCCACCCGGTTGCGCTCGGATAGCTTGATTTCGGATTTCAGGTCCTCGTTCCATATTTCCAGCAGCACTTGGCCCTCGCTCACGGCCTCGCCTTCCTCCACCGGCAGGCGGGCGATTTGACCGGCGGATGCCGGCGACATCCTTGCGCGGCGGCAGGCGTCCACGGTGCCGGCGCGCGTATTCAGAACCGTCTTGCGGATTTCGCCGCGCGAAACTTCCGCCACCCGCACTTCAAGCGCATCGTTCCGGTCGAACAGCCAGTTCGCCGCGGCGAGCAGCGCTGCGAGGCCCGCAGCGCTCAGCAGGCCGTATTTGAGTGCCGGACGCATGGCCGCGTGAGTATAGCGGCCCCGTCGCGGCGGCAACCCATTCGCCCGCATATTGCACCCAGGTGCGCGGACCTGCGCTTGCCCTCGCCCTTTGCTTGCCCCTGCCTCGCGGGAGACGCATGACTACTTGAAGCTTGACCTGCATAGGTCAAGAACCCATCCATGGGGCTCGGCGGCGGCTCCTGCCGCCGACGCTCCCGCGAGGCAGGGGCAAGCAAAGGGCTTTAGCTGGCGCAGAGTGACATGCGGGCTAGCCCGCATATTGCACCAAGCCGCTTGTTGCCTTCCTTATTCTGCCGGTTAGTCAATAGCTTATGCCCGGATTGACTGCTTTCCGCCTGATGCGGAACGCGCTGGCCGCGTTCCCGCTGGTCTTTTGCCCGATTGCGCGCACATGCTCGCTGCGCCATAGGCACGGCTATGCCTTCGCTCGCGAGCACGCGCAATCGGGCAAAATCCTGCGCGGACTCCACGCCCCTTGGTGCAATATGCGGGCCGGGGGTATATTTCCGGGTGTGGCCGCTCCGCCCCGAAATCCGCTTCCCCAGCCCGGCCACTCCATCCGCGGCCGGGGCGCGCGCGGCAATCTGCCCGGAAGATTCGAGCGGCAGACCGTCGAACTCGATGAGGGCATCGCCGAGACGGCGCCGCGCCCGGACACCGAGCTGATCCCCGAACGCAGCAAAACCATCATCAGCCGAAACCAGTCGCCGGACATCGGCTTCAGCCAATCCATCAATCCCTACAAAGGCTGCGAGCATGGCTGCATCTACTGCTTCGCGCGCCCGACGCACGCCTACTTGGACCTCTCGCCCGGCCTTGATTTCGAGACCAAGATCGTCCACAAGCCCAACGCCGCCGATCTGCTTAGGAAGGAACTGGCCAAGCCCGGCTATGTTTGCTCGCCGATCGCACTGGGCATCAATACCGACGGCTACCAGCCGTTCGAGAAGCAGCTGCGCATCACGCGCTCGCTGCTCGAGATCCTGCTCGAAACCCGCCATCCGGTCACGATCGTCACCAAGTCCGCGCTGGTGGAGCGCGATTTGGACCTGCTGGGCGAACTGGCGCGGCTGGGCCTGACCCAGGTTGCGGTCAGCATCACCACGCTGGACGACGAACTCAAGCGCCGCATGGAGCCGCGCACCGCCTCGCCCCGCCGCCGGCTGGCCATCATCGAACGCTTGGCCGAGGCCGGGGTTCCCGCCGGCGTGATGTTCGCGCCCGTCATCCCCGCGCTCAACGACCACGAGCTCGAAGCCGTGCTCGAAGCCTCCGCCGCCGCCGGCGCGCGTTGGGCCGGCTACACGGTGCTGCGCCTGCCCAACGAGGTCCGTCCGCTGTTCAAGGACTGGTTGGCCGAGCAGTATCCGCTGCGCGCCGGCCATGTAATGAGCCGCGTGCGCCAAATCCGCGGCGGCAGGGAGAACGACTCGGCCTTCGGTCGCCGCAAGCGCGGCCAGGGCCTCTACGCCGATCTGTTGCGCCAGCGCTTCGACCGCGCCTGCCGCCGCCACGGCCTGAATCGCCGCGCCTTTGGCGCCCGCCCGCCGCTCGACACCACCCTGTTCCGCCCGCCGCCGCCCCCGCCCCCGGAGACACCGCAGCCCCGTCGCAGCCGCAAGCGCGGTGCCGCCGCTGGGCACCGCGACCAGCTTTCGCTGCTGGACTAAGCGGACAGGCCGAAAGCGGTGGAAGCCAGCCATGCCGTGCATCGCTTCATAGCACTTGAATGGCTCCGGGGTATCGTCCGATAGTCTTGTCCGAGGTCACAAGCGTCAGCCCTTCGAGTTGTGCTTGTGCGACCAGCATCCGATCGAAAGGGTCCTTATGGATGGGAGGCAGAAGATCAATGGCAACCGCGTGCGCTCCGGTAACGGGCAGCTCGATATAGTCGTTCTCGATTAATCCCCGTCGCAGCAGGCGGGAATCAATTTGAAAATCGGCGCGGCCCAGCCCGCTCTTTATGGCCACCTCCCATAGCGATGCAGCGCTGAAATAGAGCGCGTTCGCCGGATTCTCGATAAGGTCGCAGGCTTTTTGCGCTAACTGTTTCGGATTACCGGCTGCCCAAAGCAGAATTTGCGTATCAAGCAGAAAATTCACTTGCCTTGCTCAAAAAGCGTCTGAATGCTTGCTTCTTCCATACGGTCAAAATCATTAGGAACGGATATCAACCCTTCGATAAAACCCAATCGGCGCTTGTTGCCCGTTTCGGGAGCTTCTACAGCCATCACCTTCACCATCGGCTTGCCCGCGCGAGCGATAATGAATGGTTCTCCCTTGGCCGCCATGCTTATGAGGCGGGAAAGGTGCGTCTTCGCTTCATGGACATTTACGGAACGCATAGCAGACCTCCAAGATTAGTCCGCTCAGGTTAGTCCATCTCGATCCTTGTTGCAATATGCGCTAGCCGGACAAGCCGAAAGCGGCTGCGGCGGGTTCAGTTCGCGGCAGAAGGCGGCGAAGGGCAGCACGCGGGCGCGCTCGGCGAGATAGTCGCGGCGGCTGGTATCTAATTTTAGGGATTTATATACATGACTCCACCAAGTGAGGTCTTGCTATTCTTTGACGCTTCACAGGCCGACTACTGTCGCCACCTCCACGTCCAGTCGCCCCAATCCCGAAGGCCAAGATATTCAATGCGGCATTCACATCCGCATTGTCGGTATGCCCGCACGCCAAGCACTTGAACAGCGCTTGCTTGGGTCTGTTTGCTTTGTCGGTGAACCCGCACTTCGAACACGTCTGAGACGTGTACTTTGGGTTGACCTCAACAAGGCGTGCTGACTTGTAGCTGAGCTTGTATTTCAAGGCACCCCAACCCGTGTTGAGGATGGCTTTGTTCAAGCCCGCTTTCTGCTTGACGTGCTTGACGTGCTTGCCGGGTTCATCAGTTGTCCCTTTCGCCGAAGCCGTCATACCCTTCGTATTGAGCTTCTCAACAATCACCGTGCCTGCCTTCTCAGCGATACGCTTGGACGCATGATGCTGCCAATTGTCGCGGTAGCAACGAATGTTCCGGCACACCTTCGAGAATGACATCCCCCACCAAGCAATCATCGCCTTGACACAATCGCGCCACCCACACGAACACACCCTGTCAAGATGCGATTTGAGAGGCTGCGCCCAGATAAAGACTTCATGGCATTGCGTGAAGCCGTTCAATCCCCAATCAACCCTCAATTGGAAATCTGCTCATCCCGGCGCGTCCGCCGCTTCTTCGAATCGTGCTCCAGTTCCGCGAACGTCGCCTGCTCCATGATCGCTCCAAGGGGTGCCGCCAAGACAGTCACATTATCCCCGGTTCCGGGGAATTAATCAGAGGTTCCCAAAAGTCAACGAACCTGCTGTATACTACGAGAAGGTTTCGTTTTCCTGACAGGAGGAAGCGTGATGACTATCACCTCCCCCCCCCCCCCCCCGCTAGACTTACAGCGGCTGCGGCCGCGATGCTCTGCTTCGGGCTGCTTGCAGGAGCAGCGCAGGCGCAAACGCCTCCCAGCTGCATCTCCAGCATCTGCACCGTCTCGCTTGCATCGGTTTCGCAAGTTGTGGACGGCTGCGGCGAGCACGCCACGCCCGGCCGCATGAAGCTGACCCTCTCGTCCACCAACCCCAGCGTGACGCGGGGAAGCTTCAACACCAACTTAGGATTCATTACCTCAGCCAATGATTTCAAATCCACTTTCTCCAACTGGGAGTGGCGGACTGCGGCGATTAACAACAACCGGTGGCGTAACCCGGACAGCACAAGCAATATCAATTTCTCTGGCGGCGTACTCGGCGACAACATCATCGAGGTCCGCCCCAAGGCCGGAGCCCATGTCTGGACCAACCGCAATCCCCGCAATATTAATCAAGGCCCCGGTGAGATGGTGGTGCCGGTCTTCAGCCCGCCCGTAAACACCAGACAATGGACGGAAACTGGCAGCGCCTACTTCCTGTTCATGGGCGGCAAGGGCTGCGCGAGGGTCAACGAGGGGGGCGAGCTGCTCGGAGGCGTCCAGTAGCCGGACGGCGCTCAAGCGCGGGGCGCCCTTGGCGAACGGCGAGGGCGGCTGCCGCCGACGCCCTGCCTGCTGACACGGCACGGGCCGTTTCCGCTCCAACCGATACACGATTCTCAGCCCGCGCGCCTGCCGCACAGCCGCCCGTCACACGCGGTGTTCCGATGGGCGGCATGTGGACATCGGGACAATGCGGATATCAATGCCGCATTGAATGTTTCGGCCTCCGGGACCGGGGCGACTTCGGCGTGGAGGCGGCGACATCGGTCGGCCCGTGAAGCGTCAAAGAACAGCGGAACGAAGCAGGCCGCCATGACTTGTCAACTTTCGTATATAAGTCCCCATTGTAACGTCAGGCGAAGCCCCGGCCCCTTCTGGAACGAGACGCGAAGGCGCCTTTTCCGGCGGCGCGGGCAATAGTTGGCAACCGCGCCGCTTTTCGTGCCCGCCGCGTGGCTATACTGGAATGCGCCACCCGCCTTAAGGAGGATGCCGGGAAGCGGCATGGCATTGAACATGGACCACCTTGCCTTTGCAAAGCTAGCCCCCGCCGCTCGCTCAAGCGAGATTCGGCAAAACCGGGAAAACTATATTCGCTCGGGCGACCGCGCACGCGTTGGCCCCGATCCCTATTTCGTGGGCCGCGAAAGCGAAATCGCCATGTTTGTTCAGGCGCTGGAGCTAACCGCCGCCCGCGCCGGCAGCGCTGGCAAGGCCGAGACGCTGCTGATTCAAGGGCCGCCCGGCGCCGGGAAGACCGCGCTGCTTGAAGAATGCGCGGCGCTGGCCGGGCAACGACCGGACTGCGCGGTGGTGCGGCTGCTGCCGGAGGAGCTGTGCTCTGCGCGCGGCCTGATCGAAGCGATTGATCGGGCGGTGGACGCTTCCGCCGCAATTCGCTTGGGGCGCGCTTTGGACCAGAGAGGCTGGCGGGCTGGTCCTGTTGGCGTGCCGCCCAAGCCCGCCCGTCCGGAATCCATGGCTGCGCTCATGGAGACGCGCGCGCAGGCATGGAAGGATCAAGTGATTCTGCTGTTGGTGGACGAAGCCCAGAACATTCCGTCGAACTCCTCTCAAGCCCGAGCCGCCATTTCCTACCTTCACGGCGCGTCCCGGAAGACGCGAATCCTGCTTGCTTGCTACGGCTTGGGGAACACACAGGACAAGCTGGCGGAGCTTGGCGTGTCGCGTCTCGGGCGCGAACGGCTGACCACCTTGCGGTCGCTTGCTCCGGAGCAAGCCGAGGAATCGCTCCGCCGCGTTTTCTCGACCTGCGGAGTGACGGGCGCCGCCGGAGAGCGAGGCAGATGGATCAAGACCTTGGCATCGCTCTCATTAGGATGGCCTCAGCATCTGCGGGCGATTGCTGCTTTGGCCCTTGAGCATTTGGCCGCCCACCGGATGAACGTGTCCGCCAGTTCGCTGGATGCCGTGGCGCAGGCGGGCATTGAGGCGCGCCAGCGATACTATGACCAGCGCCTGAGCGGCGTGGCGCTATGGCGGCCGGCGTATCGCGAAATCGCCGAAGCTTTGCGCCGCGACGAAGCGCCGTGTCTGCATTTCGACCGCATCGCCGAGATCGCGCGCCCGCATCTGAAGCGCTGGGACGAGCCGCTGCGCGCATTCATCGCCAATTCGCTGCGCGCCGGCGTGCTGGGCGCGGAAGATTCCCGCTACTCCATCCCCATCCCGTCCTTCGCCGACCACCTGCTCCGCACCTGACCCCGGCGAAGGAGGCCATCGCTTCAACGAGGCTACGGCAGGTTCAGTTCGCGGCAGAAGGTGGCGAAGGGCAGCACGCGGGTGCGCTCGGCGATATAGTCGCGGCGGCCAAGGTGGTTTTTCCCACCTGCCGGGTGCCGCCAACAAACACCATCTTGCGCCGCAGGTCGGCTGTGACGGAAGCGGCCAGATAACGGGGCAGAGCTGAGGGCATAGCGTTCGTTTCGATGAGTGTCGGCATCGCCGAAACCCATGAGCAATTTCAACACTGGTTAATTTTACTCATGCGCATTGTCCGATTGATGCTAAAGAGGATAGCGCCCGCAGCACCAGATTTGCGGCTTGTTCTACGTCTTTTTCCGATGTGAAGCGACCAAAGCTGAATCGGATCGATGCCTCGCTTTCCTCGTTTGATAGCCCTAGAGCGCTGAGAACATGCGAAGGCTCGGGAATTCCAGACGTGCAGGCGGCCCCAGTGGATGCGGCCAGGCGAGGCTGCAACACGCCAAGAATATCCTGCGCGTTGTGTCCGACGAAGCAAGCGTTGGCGTTCCCGGGGTGGCGATATTCATTGTGCGGCCCGTTAAGAATCATTTCAGCGCCGCCTTTCTTCAAATGCCTTATAAAAGAATCTCTTAACCTCGCTATCTTCCGCCGTTCGATGCTTGCCTGACCGCTTGCGCAGAGGGAAGCGGCAGCGCCCATTCCGACGCAAAGCGGCAAGGGCAAAGTGCCTGACCGAATGCCTTCCTGTTGGCCCCCGCCGTGAATGAGCGGTTCGATCCTGTCATGCAGACCGCGCCTGACATACAGGGCGCCAATTCCTTGCGGCCCGTACATCTTGTGTCCGGAAAGGCTTATTAGGTCGGCGTGACAGGCGAGATCGCGCAGGTCCATAGCGCACGGCGCTTGTGCGGCATCGGTGTGCAAGAGGATTCCCCAGGGAGCAAGCAGCGACGCAATCGCCGGTATGTCTTGGATCACGCCGACTTCGTTATTGACCGCCATGATTGAAACGAGCAACACGTTGTTGTCGAGCATCTCCTTGAGGGCGCATAAGTCAATTCGGCCCTCTGAATCGACCGGAACATGCTCCACAGTGAAATGCTCACGATCCTCCAATGCCCTCGCAGCGGCCAACACGCACTTATGCTCTATGGCGCTGACCAAAATGCGCCGCCGCTTGTTGGAGTCATGTCGGGCCAAGCCCAAAAGCGCCAAGTTGTTGGCTTCCGTGGCACCGGACGTAAAGATAATTTCGTCGGTATCCGCGCCAATTAGGGCAGCCACCGAAGAAGTAGCGTTTCGCGTCGCTTTTTCGGCTTCCCAGCCGACTATGTGGTCCGTAGAGTGGGGATTGCCGAATGCCTCGCGCCAATGCGGCTCCATGGCCGCCAAGACACGCGAGTCAATCGGCGTGGTGGCCTGATAGTCGGCGTAGATGCACTTTTCCATTCGCATTGGCAGCCGCACCTGGAAGGTTCATCCAGTAACGGATTCACCTTAACCTAACATGGTAGTATTGTCATCTACTCGTACTACACGGAAGCGCCGATGCGGAGAGGGCCGCTCTACCGAGAAAGTTATCGCCCGCGCCTCTCAGGACACGAGACTTTTCCTCTACGCTACGGATGGCTGAAGAAAGCGTTCGACGCTGTCGAAGATTCCCCTAGCGACGCAGGCGCTAAATCCGTTTTCTTGGCAGACGATGCCATTGCCCGCTTTGGCGTGGGCAAGAACATGGTGGCATCAATTCGCCATTGGGCCAATGCGACGGGCGTGCTCGATGAAGATGCATGCTTGAACGGGCGCGCAACAACGCCGATCGGCAACCTGCTTTTCGGCAGGGAAGGGGTTGATCCCTATTTTGAGCATCCGGCCACCGCATGGCTTATTCATTGGCAGCTTGCCGGCCGCGCGCGAAAGACAACATGGCATTGGGCCTTCAATTACTACCCGTCCATCTTTTTTGACCGGGAGCAACTCGCTTCAGGCTTGTTGAGCCTTGCGCGGGAGCGCGGGTGGTCGCGGGCTGCGCCTGCCACGGTGAAAACAGATGTGGCATGTTTCATTAGAACCTATGTTTCCATGTCGCCATCCGGCAAGGCGAGCCATGAGGATGTCCTTGAGTCTCCGCTCACAGAGCTTGGCTTGGTAAAACCTGTGGGCAAGCGCGATGGATTCCGATTTGTGCGCGGGAATAAACCCTCCTTGGGCCATGGCGTGTTTTGCTATGCCATTAAGGATTTTTGGTCGGACTTTTCCGCTGCGCGCACCCTCTCACTGGAGGCCATAGCTCACGAACCCGGTTCGCCCGGTCGGGTGTTTTTGCTTGACGAGAACAGTTTGGCGGAGCGCCTAGTGCATCTTGAGGAATCAAGCAATGGCCTCTACCGGTGGTCGGAGACTGCCGGTCTCAAGCAGCTTGAGCGAACGCGCGAACTGAGCGCGGTCGATGCATTGGAATTTGTCTTGAGAGACTACCCCTGATGCGAAATAAGGAGATTCGAGGCTAATGGGGCTGGAGAATCAGGTCCGCATTCTTCGGCGCTACCAACGCGCTATTCGGATCAATACGGATTTGCATGATCCCGCCGCACTTGAAGGGTATGTTTGCCCTCGATCATCCGCCGCAGCCTTGGAAACGATGGCTCGGCACCTGCAAGAGGCTGGGCAGGCGGCCTTCACATGGACCGGGCCCTACGGCAGCGGCAAATCCAGCCTTGTTATTGCTCTTGCAGCCGCCCTAAGTGGCGACGAAGAGCGGCGCAAGGGAGCGGCATCAATTTTAGGAAAGGACACAACCGCCCGGCTTTGGGAAGCTTTGCCGCCTCGAAAACGGGGTTGGCGAATGTTGCCCGTCGTTGGTCGGCGTGGTGATTCGGCGCAAGTGATTGGAGAAGCGCTTCAAGCTGCCAGGCTCGTCCGAAAGAACGCGCCTAATCAATGGGATGAGAATCGACTCTTGGACACGTTGGAAGGGATCGCGTCTAAGTATCCGCGTGTAGGAGGCGGGTTGGTGATCTTCGTTGACGAGATGGGGAAGCTGCTTGAGGCGGCGGCGGAAGACGGATCGGATATCTATCTCTTCCAGCAACTCGCGGAAACCGCCTCCCGAAGCGGCGGACGCCTTGTTGTTATCGGAATACTCCATCAAGCATTTGAGGAGTATGCGCATCGCCTTTCTCGGGAAGCGCGCGATGAGTGGTCAAAGATTCAGGGGCGGTTTGTTGATTTGGTCATCAATGCTGCTGGCGACGAGCAAATTGATCTTCTTGCCCGGGCCATAAAGTGCGATCGGCGACCTAGCCGGAAAAGTTCTTTGGCTAGGATTGTTGTTCGGCAGATGCAGAGAGATGTCGCTCCGGAGCTGGCCAATACTCTGAGCGGCTGCTGGCCGTTGCACCCTGTTGTCGCCTGCCTTCTAGGACCCGTTTCCCGACGACGCTTCGGACAAAACCAGCGCAGCATATTCAGCTTCTTGAACTCCGCGGAGCCTCAAGGATTCCAGGATTTCCTTCGGGCGGCGAAAAAGACTGATCTTTACCGAGTCGATCAGTTATGGAATTACCTGCGGTTTAATCTTGAGCCTGCCATTTTGGCATCGCCCGACGGACATCGCTGGGCCTTGGCAATCAACGTGCTGGATCGTTGCGAGCCGGTAGGTGGCGAGGAACTACACGTTCGGCTGCTCAAAGCGATTGCGACGATTGATATGCTCAAAGACAGGTCGGGGCTAATCGCTAGCACGGAATTGCTAAAGCTCGCGCTCGACGATTGCGATCCAGAGCAAATCGATGCTGCTTTGCATGACCTGCAAAGATGGTGTCTGGTGATATTCCGCAAGTTCACGAATGCCTATTCAGTGTTCGAGGGCAGTGACTTTGATATCAATGAAGCAATAGAACAGGCTTTGGAGGAAACCCGCGAACTCGATCTCTTCTCGTTCGACGCGCTTCCAAATCTACAGCCTATAGTCGCCAAGCGGCATTACCACGAGACGGGCGCGCTTCGCTGGTTCGACGTGGAGCTAGTGCCCTCGGCTGAAATATCGAATGTAGTCGAACAATACGAGCCAAAGCGCGGCGCCATAGGAGCGTTCCTGCTGGCAGTGCCTACGCAAGGCGAATTGGAATCAGAGGTAAGGGAAACATGCCGAATGGCCTCGGAAAAGGCGCGTGAATGGGATATTGTCGTTGGGCTTTCTCAAAGCGCATGGAGGATTCCGGCGTTGGCGCATGAGATCATCGCGCTGGAGCGTGTGCGGAGCGCATCACCGGAATTGCAAGGCGATCGAGTTGCGCGAATAGAAGTGCGGGCGCGAATTGCCGCCATGCAGAGCAGGCTTGAATCCGAGGTTTCCGCTGCTTTTGACGGAGCGCGCTGGTATTGCCGAGGAGCCGAGCCGAAAAGCCTGTTGCATGCGGAACTGAATAGTTTGGCTTCGAATCTTGCCGACTCGCGATTTTTCCAGGCGCCCAAGCTGCGAAACGAGCTTGTTGTTCGCGTCAAACCCTCTAGCAATGCAATAGCGGCGCGCAACGCTTTGCTTCGGCGCATGGCGCTCAATGAACGGGAGCAGCGCCTAGGCATAAGCGGCTTCCCTGCGGAAGCAGGTCTCTACGTTTCTCTTTTGGAGGGCACCGGGCTGCATCAGAATACTGGTGAAGGTTGGCGTTTTGTCTCTCCCGCCGACAGCCCGTGCGATTCATGCCGGTTGGCGCCCGCTTGGGAAGCGGCAGTCCAATTCTTAAAGAAGAACTCGCATCGCACCGTCTTGTGGTCGGAGATATACGGCATCTGGAGCGCGCCTCCATTCGGCATCAAGAATGGGCTGCTGCCGATCTTTTCCGTTGCGTTTCTGATGTCCCAGAGCGGTTCGCTAGCGTTTTACCGCGATCGCATATTTCAGGCACGGCTGTCTGATCTGGATATCGACTACCTAGTCAGGGATCCGAGCGATATCCAAGTGCGCTGGATGGACCTTTCGGCAAACTCGCGTCGCCTCTTATCTTCAATGGCCGATATTGTTCGAGACTTGGATTCCGGTAATTCCTTAATCAATCTACAGCCAATAGACGTGGCTAAGGGCTTGGTTGCAATCTACGACCGGTTGCCGCTTTGGGTTGGGCGCACACAGCGGCTATCCGGCACCGCAAAGCGCCTCAGGCAACTTTTCAAACAAGCGAATGATCCCAACAAGCTGGTCTTCGACGATATTCCGAATATGCTCGGAACGGACAGTTCGGGCGAGGATCAGTCAGCCACTGAAAAGATCGCAAAACAGGTTTGCGATGGTCTGATTGAGCTACAGCAAGCCTATCCAGCAATGTTGCATCGGTTGCGCGATATTCTGCTTGCTGAACTCCAAGTGCCGAACACCTCGGAGGCGACGCTGGCTGAGTTAAGGGAAAGAGCCAAAAACGTACGCGAGCTCGGCGGCGATCATCGGCTAGAAGCCTTTATTGTGCGGATTGCACAATTCCAAGGGACTGATGTGGATGTTGAGGGATTGGCGGGTTTGGCGGTGAACAAGCCTCCTCAAACTTGGGTCGATACGGATATCGACCGCGCAGAGGTGGGCCTCGCGGAATTGGCGCAGAATTTTTTGCGTGTCGAAGCGTTCGCTCGCGTGAAAGGCAGACGCGACAAGAGGCACTCAATGGCTGTTATTGTGGGCATAGACGGTCGTCCGGCACCTGTGCATGAGGAATTTCAAATCGCCGACCAAGACCAAAGGGAAGTGGATGCGCTAATTGAGCGTGTTGAGCAGACTTTGCGCGGAAGCGGAGCGGAGCGACGAAACATCATTCTTGCGGCCCTTGCTGAATTAAGTGCTCGTTACCTAGAGTCGCATGAAGAACAGAATAGGGCAACCAAGCCTCAAAATAAAAGGATCGCAGGTTAGGAATGACACAGGTCGAGCGACATGTCTTGGGATTGTCTGGCGGTCGCGATAGCGCCGCGCTCGCTGTTTACATGAGGCAAAACCACCCCGAACTCGATATTGAGTATTTCTTTACCGACACCGGCAAAGAACTCCCCGAAGTCTATGAGTATCTGGTGAAACTTGAGGGGTTCCTTGGCAAACCGATATTAAGGCTCAATCCAGATCGGGACTTTGACTTTTGGCTTAAGCAGTACAACGATTTTCTCCCCTCCCCCCAGACGCGCTGGTGTACCCGGCAACTTAAGTTGCGTCCGTTCGAACAATGGGTGAAACCCATGCTAGAAGACGGATCTCGCGTTTACAGCTACGTCGCAATACGTGCCGACGAGCAATACCGTGAGGGCTATGCCTCGAAGCAGGAGAACTTGGTAGTGCGCTTGCCGCTAAAGGAATCTGGTATCGATAAAGCAGGAGTCATGGAGATCTTGGAGGGGACAGGATTGGGGCTGCCTAGCTATTATGAATGGCGTACCCGCAGCGGTTGCACCTTTTGCTTCTTTCAGCAGAAAATCGAATGGGTTCGTTTGCGTGAGCGCCATCCCATGTATTTTCAAGAAGCGAAGGATTATGAGAAAAACGCCATTGAAAACGGCTCGCCCTTTACGTGGAGCCAAGGCGAATCACTCCAGGAATTGGACCATCCTGAGCGGATAGCACAGATCAAACGTGACCACGCTCGGCGGCTTGCACGAATGAAATCAGTCACTCAATCAAA
The DNA here is from genome assembly GCA_965213995.1 of Gammaproteobacteria bacterium. Classification (GTDB taxonomy): domain Bacteria; phylum Pseudomonadota; class Gammaproteobacteria; order Steroidobacterales; family Foliamicaceae; genus Foliamicus. The sequence continues at coordinate 1,215,493 of OZ243929.1, forward strand.
TCCGCTCCGACCTAACGACGAGCCTATAGATATTGATGATCTGTATGGCGAGGCAAAACTTTGCCTCGCGTGTCACAAGTAGCAATTCGCCAATCTTCGTCGCAAGAAACTGCTCTAATGAAAAGCAAGTCTGCCTCAGCGTTATCTTTTAGTGTCGGGCCAGGCCAAGACTTGGGAGAGGTGGCAAAAGGCCTAACAAGGGATCAGCTGCTGACAGTTCTTGGTGATGACGTAATCAACCTAATCACAGCCTGTGTAGACGAAGAAACTAGAATCCCGGTTCTGAATCAAGTGGCCGCAACCATTCTGCGTGACCGTGTGCACGAATTGGTTTCACCAGGTGAAATACGAGAAATATGTATAAACCATTTGTCGGCAGAAAAGCGCAAGGAACTTGCTCAGAGACTAACCATTGCGAACACTGGCGAAATACGTGACTTAGATTTCAGAGCGGATGCTAAGCGGAGAAACGCACTGCTGGGTTTCTTTGGTGTTGATGTCCACGGGACGGTTGCATTTGCCAAGTTGCCAGGACGGGAGCCAATCAAACCTGGTTTTGGACTTTTTGGCCATCAGAGAAACGTCGTAAAGCGTGTCCAACAAGCAATCAGGGGTGGCCACGGCAGAGTTGTAGTTCATATGCCAACTGGCACCGGTAAGACTAGGACTGCAATGCACCTTGTTTGCAAAGTTATTGCTGAGAATGAACCCTGCAGCGTTGTTTGGCTCGCCGCTAGTAAAGAATTATTAGAACAAGCATCTGAAGCCTTTCAACATGCTTGGTATCAGCTTGGCAGCAGAGAGATCAATATCGTACGGTATTGGGGAGACCACTTGCTTGATCTCTCTGATTCCAAAGAGTGCTTTGTCGTAGCAGGCCTCCAAAAACTACACGCGTTCAAGCGCAGAAATCCGATTGGCTTGTTGAAATTAGCCAAGGAAATTCGGCTAGTTGTCGTTGATGAGGCACATCAGGCTATTGCACCGACTTACCGTGAGTTGATTACCACTTTGGCAGACACGGGATCACAAAACGCATTGGTTGGACTCACAGCTACTCCGGGTCGCACGTGGGCTGATATCGAAGCTGACGAAGAACTCTCGGACTTTTTTGATAGAACGAAAGTAACGCTTGAGATTGAAGGCTATGACGATCCAGTATCGTATCTCTTGGAGAAGGGATATCTCGCTCGCCTGGAATTTCGCAAGCTTTATGTTGAGACGAGCGCTAACGCAAGGCAAAGCTTTAGGAACGCTCACAAGCTCGCCGAATATGACTCAAAGATACTCGACATCCTTTCGCAGGAAGTTCACAGAAATCTCGCAATAGTTGATGAGATAAGGTCGCTGATTCAAGATGGACATAGACGCATTCTGTTTTTTTCAGCATCGGTTAGACACGCTGAGGTCATCTCCGCCATCCTCCTAGCTTTAGGGATTGACAGTTACGTAGTAACAGGCAAGACGGACAAGACCGCTCGTTGCCGGATCATAGAGGACTTTCGCGGCCAGACGGCGAGACCGAAAATCTTGTGCAATTTTGGTGTGCTAACTACGGGGTTTGATGCACCAATTACTAGCGCTGCCGTCATCGCCAGGCCAACTAAATCGCTTGTTCTGTTCAGTCAAATGGTGGGCCGCGCAACGCGCGGACGGATGGCAGGGGGCAATGACAACTGTGTAGTTTCCACAATTGTCGATACTGATTTGCCTGGTTTTGGCGATATGGCCGAAGCGTTTACAAATTGGGAGGATGTTTGGCATGAACCAAATTGAAGAAGCCGGTCAGAAAGATCTGTTTGAGGCGCAAATTATTCCCTTGCGTCTCGCGATTACAGCAATGCGTGACTCAGGTTACAAGAACACTGCATATGCGCTCGCCGAGCTAATTGATAACGCGGTTCAAGCCGAGGCTTCCATGATTGAGGTGTTATGTACCGAAAAGCGAGAACCTGTTCAGCAACGCGTTCGGTCTAGGCTTTCGCAAATTGCTGTTCTTGATAATGGAACCGGCATGGATGCCAGGACCTTGAGAATGGCTCTGCAGTTTGGTAACGGCACGCGTCTTGGCGATAGAACGGGAATTGGGCGATTCGGTATGGGATTGCCGAATGCGTCGATCTCTCAAGCAAACAGGCTAGAAGTTTGGACTTGGCAAAACGGGCCGGACAATGCAATAAAGACTTACATTGATCTGGGGGCAATTGATAGACAGGAAATGGCATCAGTCCCCCCGCCTGTTCACTAGGCGCTTCCTCAACATTGGCGAGATATTTCCGATCACATTGGACAGCATGGAACCCTAGTTCTTTGGTCTGAGTTGGACTTCCAAAGGCTTACGTGGAAACGCGCAAAGCGCGCGCTGGAGCGAACTGAAGAGATAGTCGGACGTGTTTATCGGCGTTTTGTAGCCGATGGAACGACCCGAATTCGTCTATATGCCGCCGAGCAGGGTAGCTCGGAATCAATCATTGATCGTGAGGTTCTAGTCAATGACCCACTCTATCTGAGGCCCTCATCTAGTTTGCCTGCTCCTTTCGATACAAAGGCAATGTTTGATGAAGTCTTTGAAGACGAAGAAGAGATTGAATTCGAAGGAAATGTACACACCGTGCGTTTGAGATACTCAGTAGCTTCAGAACAGACAGTTATTCAAGCGGGACACGTGGATCGCGGAAAGACAGCTTATGGAGCACATGCGGCGAGAAATATGGGGGTGTCAGTGCTTAGAGCTGACCGAGAAATAATGCTGGATCACAACTGGTGCATTGGTTACGACCCCCGTGAGCGCTGGTGGGGAGCGGAAGTGGAATTTCCTCCAGACCTCGATGAAGTATTTGGAGTAACGAATAACAAGCAAGCAGCTACTCATTTTGCCGAATTGGCATCAACAGATTGGAGAGAGCTAGCGGAAGAGGGCGAGGGGTTCATGGATGTGGTGAATCGCCTAAAACAGGACGGTGATCATCGCGGGTACCTGCTTAATTTAAGCAATGCAATTAAGCGTACTCTTAATCAACTTAGGGACATAATCAAATCTCAGAGTAGGGGAAGACGTTCCAGCAGAAAATCGCGGCATGATGAGCCTGATGATGCCACAAGAGCAGCAAACAAGGGATGGAAGGCGCGCTCCAAGGAACGGCAGCTGCCGGAGGACACAAAGGAAATATCGCAATCGGATCTAGAGGAAATTCGCGACGATCTAAAGAGAAAGAGCTACCCAGAATTTGAAGCTCATGAACTAGTTGAACTCATAAGAGATGAGAATCTCAAGGTGGTTTTTCTGGAGCAGGATTTCCCGAACGCAACACAATTGTTTAATGTCGATATGAAGGGGTCAGTCACCGAAATAGTCTTTAATCGCCAACATCCATCCTTTGAAGACATTTTTGGGACGGTTGCGACTGTGGATGAAGATGTGAACTCACTCACTCGGGAAGAAGCTCAAGAGCGCTTAGGTCGCGCGGTCAATGGCGCCAAAGTGGTGTTTGCGGCTTGGGGGCGATACGAAAGAGAGGCAGGGATAGACCGAGGCAGAGCTTTAAGCAAAGTGCGTGACGAATGGGGTCAAATCGCCGCGAAGTTTGTTGAACCGGAAGAAGAATTCGACTTGTAGATTTTTTCACTTAATAAAAATGGTTACTGACGGCGAGCGCCTAAAGGCTTTATTGGCGGAAGCCAAGGAACGTATCATTCTGTGCGCACCCTTTGTTAAAGAGAGTGTTCTCCGAACAATACTCGCGGCAATACCCTCGGCCTTGCCACTGACAGTGGTTACCCGCTGGCGGCCGGACGAGGTTGCTGCCGGCGTCAGTGACTTAAAGGTGTTTGATGTCGTTTCCGAAATGGGAAACGCAAAATTGTTTCTTCTAGATAACTTGCACGCCAAACTCTATGTTGCTGATGGAAATTGTCTGGTTGGCTCTGCCAATTTAACTGCTAGCGCTTTAGGTTGGTCTAAGAGCAGCAACGTTGAGTTGCTAATGCCAGCAAAGACGGATGATTTCTATGTTGCGTTGCTACTGAAACGCTTGGAGAATGCAAGAATAGCGACGGCAGAATATCGTCAGGAAATTCAGGCCAAGGCAGACTCGCTTGAATCAATAAATTTTATTGAAGGTGAGGCAATGACCAGCGAAAGGGATTATCGCCATTTGCCTTGGTTGCCGCGCTGTGCGGCTCCAGATAGGCTCTACGAGATCTACATGGACGCGTCCACTGGTGTTGTTGTAAAAGGCACAAGGGATGATGGCTTGGCTGACATTCGGGACATCGACTTGCCTGACGGGCTATCGCAAGACGCCTTTCAAGAGGCCGTAAAGAATTCATTGCTTCATATGTCGGTCTTTTCCGAAATCACTCGAGAAGTTTCCAAAGGACTAACAGACGCACAAGGACAGTCGGTTATTGCACGAGCACGCCCGGAATTTGATAAGGAATATGTCGAAGTTCAATGGCGCATCGTCAGAGATTGGGTCGCGGTGTATTTTCGAGATCAAATCGAAGTTGCACCTGCGTCATTTATTACTCGCCTAAAGCGGTGATTGCAAATGAGTCGGCTAATGAGCTGGACAAGCTTGATGGTGATACTCACCGCGCCGCATGCTACGGCGAATGTAAAACAGCTTGGAAGTTATCGTTAGCGGCGCTTCTATGCTTACCCCGGCCATGCGCATAAAGATCACTATTCGTAGTTCATGAGTATCCGGGCACTAAATTCGGTCCGGTATTGGCTGCTTAGGTCATAGCATCATGCTGCGAGTGGGAGAGATATTTGAAGCGCAGGCGGCGAGTCTTTGGGACACGTTGAATTGCCATGGTGGTTCTACGGGATTCCGCATTCCGGAGTACCAACGTACATACGACTGGAGCACAGAAAGGATTGGTCGCCTGCTTGAGGATTGTGCAAATGGATTCGCGCAGCTTCGCAAGCGTGGAACAGCCGAGTCGTATACGTTTCTTGGCACATTGATTTTCGTTAACGAAAGAAGCGAAACGACGTTCGACGGGAAATCGCTAGCGATTGTCGATGGTCAACAACGATTAACGACCCTGCTTCTAATTTGCTGCGCCCTAGTGGAAAAAATTAGTGCAAGCCTTGGAACGGCGGAACATCTATCTCCGCCTGCGAAAACTCTAATCCTTGGGGAGGCAGGACATCATATTGGAAAATTGTTTGCATGTATCGTTGGTAAGCTCCAGAGCTTTCAGCAAACAGGTAGATATCCACGAATTATCCGTCATGAGGACAAAAGGGCCACAGAGAAAATTGATGCACATTATCAGTCCACCATAGCTAAATTCCTGATTGGCTTTGCCGATCATTACAGCGCCGCGAATTTGATGAGGAGGGAGTTCGAATTTCAGATGGCTGCCGATGATGACAAATCAAGCAAGAGGCTGTTGGGGAGTTACAAGTACGTCAAGCAGCAGATAGCATGTGTTGCAGGTCTGTCAGCTCAGGAGAGCACTGACGATGATGCGCCTTATTTTGAAGTGGTGCAGCCCCGTGAATTCGCTCGCAAGGGCTTCACGAGTCTCTTATCGAGGATTGATCGAGGCAACGACGAAGATGAAGGAATCGTTTCAGCAATTTCTAGCGAGGGGCCTTCCAATGTTCTGACGCGGCTGGTTCTTTTTGCGTCCTACGTTAGTCAATGCGTTGTCCTAACGCGTGTCGAAGCCGAGGATGAGGATTCCGCCTTCGACATTTTTGATGCCCTAAATACCACCGGAGAACCATTGACGGCGATAGAAACGTTCAAGCCCTTGGTAATCCAAAACGAGGCAAGTGAGGCCGTCGGCTACAGGGGGTCAGAATCAGAGTTCGAGTTTGAGCAAATAGCAAAGATTTTTGGGAAGATCGAAAAGCCTGCAGACCGGCAAAGCGAGGCTAGAGAAATCGTCATCTCCTTCGCCTTGTACGCAAGCGGAGAAAAAGTTCCTAAGGATCTCCGCAGCCAAAGGCGCTATCTAAGGCGTTCGTACGACAGACATTGCGACACATTGGAGTCCAAGCGGCGGTTCGTTAAGTCCCTTGCCGAGATTACCCGGTTTCGAGACAAGTGCTGGAGCAGAGATGGCATACGGGAAACCCCTGGTTTGGAACCTGATACCAGGCTGTGCCTACAGGTTATCCGGGATATGAATACCAGCCTGGCGCTGCCAGCTATTGCTCGCTATTGGGCAGCCGACCCTTCCGACGATGAGCAGGTGCTCATGCAGGCGGCGCGCGCACTTACTGCCTTCCTGATTTTGAGACGTTCCGTTACAGGATCGACCGGGGGAATAGATGGCGTCTTTCGGTCAATGATGAAGCAAGGAAGTGATTATGGATCCCCATTGTGCTGTGGGCTAAAGTCTGAAAATCGACTGTTGGGTATTGGCGATCTCAGAACCCACTTGCGGTCTCTGTTGGCCGAAAAAAATATCGGCGTTAAAAGCAAGGAACAATGGGTACAAGCCGCCAAGGATACACCCGTAGGTAGGCACACGTCGCCTCTGGCAAAGTTTTTAATCCTTGCTGCGTCGCAATATGCGAGGCGTGATACCGAATCCCGGGGCTTGTTGACTCGGGAAGGTTTTCGTGAAAGCGGAGAACAACAGTACTTGACCTACGAAATATGGACTTCTGCTGAGTGCAAGACTGTTGAACATGTTGCGCCATCCACCAACCCCGGACATGGATGGGATCCGGACATTTACGGGCGGCAGCGATTTACCAAGGATACTGTGGGCAATCTCGTGCTCCTGCCGCAGAAGGAAAACGCCAGCTTGGGAAACAGTCCTTGGAAGCGCAAGAGGTTGTTCTATTTGGCCCTTACGGCGACAGACAGCGAAGAGCAGGAACGTTGGTTGCGTGAGGCAGATGCAGTCGGCCTGGAGTTTCCGAAGACCACTAGGACCCTGCTTAGGAAAGGTCGGCGCCTTCCTCTGCTAGATCCCTTGCGCGAGGTAGAGGAGTGGGATGAGAGACTGATTCGTGCGCGCACCGAAAATATCCTTAGTCTTGCTTGGGATACGATCGAACCGTGGCTATGGGATTGATGACCGCCCATGCTCACGAAGATCACTATTCGCAACTTCAAGCGCTTCGGCGAGGTTGAGGTTGAGCTGGGCAGCCCGGTGGTGTTTGTCGGGCCGAATAATTCGGGGAAGACCTCCGCGATGCAGGCGCTGGCGTTGTGGGATATCGGCTTGAAGCGCTGGAACGAGAAGCGGGCGGGCAAGAGCGCGCCGGAGCGGCGGCCGGGAGTAACGGTCAACCGCAAGGATTTGCTGGCTATTCCTGTTCCCAGCGCGTCGCTTCTGTGGCGGTCGCTTCGGGTGCGGAATATTCGTCGGGCGAACGGACAGCAGCGCACCGAGAACGTGCGCATCGACCTGATCGTTGAGGGCGTCACAGCCGATAAGGCGTGGTCTTGCGGCTTGGAATTCGACTACGCCAACGAGGAGTCCTTCTACTGCCGTCCGCTGCGGTTATCCGAAGGAAAGACGCCGGACCGCATGGCGATTCCGGACGAGGCGAGCGCGGCGCAAATCGTGTTTCTGCCTCCCATGTCCGGCTTGGCGGCCACCGAAACGCGGCTCGACCAAGGGGCAGTGAATGTGCGGATCGGCGAAGGACGCACGGCGGAGGTGCTGCGCAATCTTTGCCTGCGGATAAGCGACGAAACCCCCGAACTATGGCAACGGCTGGTGGAGCGAATCAAGGACCTTTTCGGCGCCGAGCTTGACGAGCCGCGCTACATCTCCGAGCGGGGCGAAATCGTCATGGCCTATCGCGAAGAGGGGACGAAGCTGGATTTGTCCTCAAGCGGCCGGGGATTGCAGCAAACCCTTCTCATGCTGGCCTACATGTATGCCAACCCGGGCGGCGCAGCACTTCTACGGTTTGCGGGAGGCGCTTCCGAAGCTTTCTGGAGTGGCGCTGTTTGATCGACTCGACAGCGAGCCGGAGCCGGATGGCGCCCTGCAATCCATGATGTGGCAGCGAAGGGAAATCGAGAACTATTTGTGCTCCCGGGCAACGCTCGAAGCCTATGCCATCGCCTCGGCGCGAACGGATGAGCCTGCGCCGCTGTTCTCGGACATGGAAAAGGACAGGCGATTAGAGGCTATGCGGGAAGCGGTCGCCGAAGTCGAGGAAGCTATGAACACGCTCGGCAAAGGTTCGCCTTGGGATACGGAGGCAAAGGCAAGCGACGATTTTCTCATCCCGCTCTTTAAGACTTATTTCGCAAAACTCGAATTGCCGAATCTCATGGACAAGAAGCAGTTCTACGAGCTTGCCATGCATGTGCCGGAAGAGGATATCGCCCCGGAAATCAACGAAAAGCTGGAGCGCATCGCCGACGTTTACGCATCTGCACGGTCCATGTCGTCAGCCAGCCGCCACCGTCACTGAGCTGCCAGAGACTGCGATGAAGTGGGTAGTTTTGGCCGTTCTCCTCTAATCCGAGCCGTTTCGGAGATGATTTCTGGCGACTCTAGGCGAGAAATGAGCATGTTGACCGAAGTGCAAGCGCTACTCGGTCGAGCAGATCGCAGCGGTCGTCAGGCAGCACGAGTTGGGAATCTCGGCGATGCGCTATCTGGCTCGAAAGTCATTCAAATTCTTGGCTGACTACGGCATTGAGACGCCGCCGCTCCGGTTCTAGAGCTTCTATGAGTGTATCGCGAACCGATGCGACGGCTCTTTGCGCATCCTCTCGTGCCGCTTGGCGAATTTCTTCGCGGCGCTGAGATGGCGTAACCGCGGGCCGATCAAATGGTATGGGCTTAACGGCTACAGATCTATCGACCCCTGAACGGCTCATGCTGGGTCCTCCTGCTTCCATCTAAAGATTGCCTTTCAAAATAGCTGGGATTAAGCCTTGGATCGAAATAGTGTTTTCTCTTGATCCAGATCAACCCGTCGCCTTTGGAGATTATAGCCACGTCGATCGGCCCGCCCACGGTCTCCCGTGAGAGAGATACCCTCCTTCTCAGCGAGGTAAGGCTCACCAAAGCCTCGGCCAAGTCCGCTAGCTCTTCCATGGGGAGGAGAGAAACCGCGCTCATGGTCGGTCTTATGAGCTTTTCCTGCCTGAATCGTTTCGCATCCTCGTGATGCTGCCTTGAAACCTTCTCCGCCTCATCCCTTACGGCCTTCTCAATGTTCGCGTCGTTGACGCCCAGACCCTCAAGAACCAGCTTGCCAAACCCAACAAGCGCCTCCCGAGTAGAGTCCGCACTGTATTCCAGGTAATCGGGATCTATCCCCTCCATAAATTGGCGAACCATTTCCCCCTGAGCGAACGGCATGAGGTACGAGCGCGATCCTTCCCGTCCCAGATCGATGTGAGCATCCACATTGTGCTTCACCGTGCCATCAATGATTCCGTCGGTTGTTACGTTGAAAAGTGTGGGGAACATCTCATCTTCCCCAAACCCGGCTATCACGATTCCTGAGAATGCTCCGGTTCGGTGTGCGCCGAGAATCTTGAATTTGAGAATCTGACGAAGAGAGGGCCTCAGTGATTTGGACAGCCGTAGCCCACGAAATTGCGAATCAATGCAGTCATCAATAATTTGCTTGTTCTCTGAAAGAAATTTCGTGATACGCACGCCCTTCATGGATTCACAAAGCTCCGCATTGGCCAATGACAACTTTCGACTGGTAATCACTTCTTTTAGCGCTCTGCCTGCCTCAAGAGGGGATGCTGGCCTTTGGGTCACCGGAGGGCGGTCGAGAATCTCAAGGTATCTATTGCGAATATCAGCAAATGTGGCCAGCGCGATATCTGCGAGATTCGTCGCTTCCTGCTCGGTCTTGCCAATGGGATGTTCGCCGAGGAATTTGAGAAAATCGGCAACATATTGCTCGCAGGTTGGAAAGGCCTTGGCGCCGATCCTACGGCGATACATCTTGATCAATGTTTCCCAAGGAACCCCCATGAAATCAGCCTTGTTGTAGATCATCACGCCAAGGGGTTGGTACTTGGTGAGCGCGAACAATTTATTCGCCGGGTAGATCTTCCCTAGTCCTGTTGTCATAGCGCTATCAGCCGCTAAGGCGACGGCACTCTTATTCAGGATGGCTACTTCGGCGGTCATCTATTGCGCTTTTCGGAAATCTCTCGTTTTTCTCCCCGGATTTATGGGGTCGCAGGCGTTGCGGCGCGAACGCTTAGGCTGCACGGGCAGCAACTCCAATAGCTCAAGCTACGCGAACAGGCCGAAGGCGGCGATGGTTGCGGCCAGTCCTATTGCGGTGGCGTGGATGCGGTTGGTGAGGCGCGTTTCCAGCGATGCCATATCGCCTCGCAACTCCGCCCGAAACTCCGCCAAGTCCGATTTCGTCGCGTAGTTTGGGCGCAGCCGTATCGCTTCGGCTATCGCTTCCGCTTGGGTCCGGGCCACGCCTGCGGATTCGAGCGCCCGCGCGGCTTGGAAGGTATCGAAAGCGGCGGCAGCCATGTCGCGCATTGTAACGCTGGGAGGCGTGGCGGCCAGATCGAAATGAAGCGCGTATGTGCGTATTTCCGCATAGTGGTCGCCGGCCTCGCGCAACAAGGCGGTAACTTTGGCAGAAATAGGCGCGTTGCCTCAAAACCAAGCCATAATGTCGCCAAGGTATTGCCGCGCTCCCGCCGGTTAACGAAATTCCGCCGTCCCGAGCGCTCCGCATCCCGAACGAACCCATGCTCACGAAGATCACTATTCGCAACTTCAAGCGCTTCGGCGAGATTGAGGTTGAGCTGGGCAGCCCGGTGGTGTTTATCGGGCCGAATAATTCTGGGAAGACCTCCGCGATGCAGGCGCTGGCGTTGTGGGATATTGGCTTGAAGCGCTGGAACGAGAAGCGGGCGGGCAGGAGCGCGCCGGAGCGGCGGCCGGGAGTGACCGTTAACCGCAAGGATTTGCTGGCTATTCCTGTTCCCAGCGCGTCGCTTCTGTGGCGGTCGCTTCGGGTGCGGAATATTCGTCGGGCGAACGGACAGCAGCGCACCGAGAACGTGCGCATCGACCTGATCGTTGAGGGCGTCACTGCCGATAAGGCGTGGTCTTGCGGCTTGGAATTCGACTACGCCAACGAGGAGTCCTTCTACTGCCGTCCGCTGCGGTTATCCGAAGGAAAGACGCCGGACCGCATGGCGATTCCGGACGAGGCGAGCGCGGCGCAAATCGTGTTTCTGCCTCCCATGTCCGGCTTGGCGGCCACCGAAACGCGGCTCGACCAAGGGGCGGTGAACGTGCGGATCGGCGAAGGGCGCACGGCGGAGGTGCTGCGCAATCTTTGCCTGCGGATAAGCGACGAAACCCCCGAACTATGGCAACGGCTGGCGGAGCGAATCAGAAACCTTTTCGGCGCCGAGCTTGACGAGCCGCGCTACATCTCCGAGCGGGGCGAAATCGTCATGGCCTATCGCGAAGAGGGGACGAAGCTGGATCTGTCCTCAAGCGGCCGGGGATTGCAGCAAACCCTTCTCATGCTGGCCTACATGTATGCCAACCCGGGCGCGGTCATTCTTTTCGACGAACCGGACGCGCACCTCGAAATTCTCCGCCAGCGCCAGATCTACAAGCTCATCGCCGATGCCGCGCTGGAAAACGGCAATCAGATCATTGCGGCGAGCCATTCCGAAGTGCTTCTGAACGAAGCGGCCAGCCGCGACATGGTCATTGCTTTCGTGGGCCAGCCGCATCGCTTGCAAGGCCGGCCCAGCCAAGTCCATAAGGCGCTCAGCGAAATCGGATTCGACCAGTATTACCAAGCCGCGCAGGCAGGCTGGGTGCTGTATCTGGAAGGCGCATCGGATTTGGCGATCTTGCAGTCTTTCGCCGAACGTTTGGGCAACGAGGCGGCAGCGCAGGCGTTGCAGCGCCCATTCGTGCGCTACGTGGGCAACCAGCCGAGGGCGGCGGCGCAGCACTTCTACGGTTTGCGGGAGGCGCTTCCGGAGCTTTCCGGCATCGCGCTGTTTGACCGACTCGACAGCGAGCCGGAGCCGGATGGCGCCCTGCAATCCATGATGTGGCAGCGAAGGGAAATCGAGAACTATTTGTGCTCCCGGGCAACGCTCGAAGCCTATGCCATCGCCTCGGCGCGAACGGATGAGCCTGCGCCGCTGTTCTCGGACATGGAAAAGGACAGGCGATTAGAGGCTATGCGGGAAGCGGTCGCCGAAGTCGAGGAAGCTATGAACACGCTCGGCAAAGGTTCGCCTTGGGATACGGAGGCAAAGGCAAGCGACGATTTTCTCATCCCGCTCTTTAAGACTTATTTCGCAAAACTCGAATTGCCGAATCTCATGGACAAGAAGCAATTCTACGAGCTTGCCGCGCATGTGCCGGCGAGTGAACTCGCCCCGGAAATACACGAGAAGCTGGAGAAGATCGCAATCGCGCACGCATCCGCGCAGCCCATGTCGTGAACCCGCCGCCTCAAAACCGAACCGCCGGAGGCTGGAGCGAAGGGGGCAGCCCTTCAGATCTTTGATGCCTTACTCGGGCGGAACGTAGGCACAGGCGATCCAGATTTCATTCAAGTGCGTAAAGCCCTTATCCGTCGAGACAAGTGTCGCACTGCTCGCATAAGCCGTCGCAGCGATCCAAATATCGTTCTGCGTCATAGGAACAGCGGGTCTGGGAGGCGGGGCAATAGGGGGCGGCATTGACGAATACCCATGCGTCCAAGCATCGATTAGAGCGTAAGCGCCAATAATTTCTTTGCGGCTGATGTCCAGTCGCGGTATTTGGTATAGCAATCGCTCAAGACGGCCTCTTTTATTAGCGCCCCAGCCGTTCTTTTCGGCCAGCGCGAGTATTTCCCCTTGGCAGATGACGGAAGTGAAGACCATGGTTTCCGGATCGCCAAGATCAAGCTTCTCTCGGGCCTTAATTGCCCAAGGCGCTCTTCGAGTGAAACCAAGCAGCAGGCCGGTGTCAAGGAGATACCGCTTCATTTGAGGACTGGTTAATCCAACTGTGCCAAGAGATCCTCAAGCGGCTCATCGCCCGGCCATGTGCCCGCGAGTTCGATAGGATCAAAAGACTGGATTTTTCTTTCGCGATGCGGAAACAAGTCGTGCAAATCTTGCCTTGCCGCTGAAGGAACTTCCTCAAAAACGCTATCTCCCTCTGCTTGCCCACTGATGCGGCGAGCCTCGATCAGCCGGGATTGGCCGTTTGCCTTGAAATGGACAATCCCTTCCACCGTTGTTTGCTTTCCCCATGCGGGGCGGAGGCTTTCCACATTCAATGAATCCTGGTCCAAACGTCCGAACAGTCGGCTCCGCTCATTGATCAATAGGCTGAAGCGCCCATTGCCGTGTTTTATTTCGTCGAGCCTGCCGCTCACAACAAAGGCTCTGGGCTCCGGAAGCGCCTTCAATCGCTCCCTGATCCGGGCGCAGGATTGAATGTCCAGATCAAATTTCTCATGCGCGCTGCTATTGGGGATTAGCTCATAGCGCACTTGTTTCTCGCGAACGGCGCGGCCGAAGCTTCCGATGGCCTCTAGGACCGACCTATCGAAGTAGTCTCCAGATGAATTCTCGGACTTCGCCTCGCTTATGGCGCGGGCAGCCAGGTCAAGCGCCGTGTCGTCCATGCTTAGCTCCGCATCCCAAAAGTCGGGTTGGCCAAACGCTTGTGAGGCTGTCTCTCTCAAGGAAGGTGCTTCTAGGTCGAAGATCGTGGATCCTGGCCGGAAACCGCTGATCGTGAAGTCGGTGGCGGCGGAAAGCCACTTGGGTTGCGAGCCTCGACCTGTGCCTGCTCCGGTTGCCAGAAGGCGCGTAGCGCGCTCGGCTGTTTTGGTGAGCGCATCCAACGTTCGCGTGAATGCCGCCGCCTTGATTTTCCCGGGCGCTTCCTTAAGGCCGCGGATACGCAATTCGTAGCTTTGCAAATTCACGATTAGGCCCTCCCGATAGAGGCAGGGGCTGGCTGAGGTCTGAACCCGCCGCCTAGCAATACTCCCCCGCGCCCGGAATGCGCATCTTACTCTGTGGGGGCCGGCAACCGAAGCTCCCTTGTCGGCTCGCAAGCGCCTGCATGGGGATGCGTCAGGCGCTAGGCGGCAGCAGCCGCGAACGCTGGCGTTCTATGTGGCGCTGAATGTCGCTTGCCTGCTCCTTCGGGATCGGAAAGGCCGGCGCGTCCTTGGCCCAAGCGGAGAACGCGTCGCACACCTCGTCGAGAATGCGCTGGGCCGCGGCGCGGGGGATGGACGACGTGTGCGCCAGCTTCAAGAGGTCGTCGCGAACGAAGCCCCGGCCTTTGCCTTGTCGTGCGTGGCCAGCAGCTCGTCCATGGTGGCGGGGCCGGGCTCGGGAAACAGCCCTTCGGCATGCTTGAGATCGCCATAAGAGGCGCACAACATCAGGAATTGGCGCAGCGAAATTTCGCCGCTAGTCTCAAACCGGCGAATGGTGGGGGCGGGTGCCGCGTGAACCGGTTGAAGCTGCTAGAATGCTTCCGCTGCTGAGCGGTCGGTTCCGCGAATAGGGATCCGGCCTGTTGGCGCGCTGCTTGCAACCCGCAAGGCGGCGCGCTTGCAACGCGAAGCGGACTGTCCCGGCCCATGCAAACGAGCCTCCGGAAACCGCTTAAATCACGCCCGCAAGCGGTGTTGGCGCTGCTCGCCGGCGCGGTGCTTGCGCAGGCCGCGCTGTGGATGCCGCTGGCTTTCGCCCAGCAGGGCGCAGCCGGACGGCTGCCTGTGCGCATCGCCTTTGTCACCGACCGCGAGGATCCCTTGGCGGCGGAGATCCGCGCGCTTGTGCGCAAAGAGCTGCTGGCGCTGGCGAGGGACGAATTCGACGTGCGTTTGCCCGCCGAACTCGTGCTTACTGCGGATGGCGGCCCGGCGGGCGCCGCCGCAGCCCTGGAGCGGCTGGTTGGGGATGATGAAGTCGCAATCATCGTTACCCAAGGCCTTCTTTCCTCCGAACTGGCGGCCCGCGGCGCGCCTTGGCCCAAGCCGGTTATCGCGTCCACGGTGTTCGATGCGCGTTTTCAGGGCTTCCCCGATCGCTCGGGCGCCAGCGGCGTTGCCAATTTCACCTACATTGCTTATTCCTCGCCGGGGCCGATCCTGCGCGACCTCGGCAAGTTTCGGGAGCTGGCGGCCTTTTCCAGCGCTGTCCTTATGGTCGATGAAGAGGCGGCGGCCACCTTCGCCGGACTTGTGGGGCGCTTGCAGGAAATATCGGCGAGCATGGGCATTGCGCTGCAAGTGGCGCCGGTGGGCGCAACCGCTGCAAGCGCGCTCGCCAGCCTTCCAGACGGCGCCGAGGCCGTGTATCTGGCGCCGCTCAATGGCTTGGCCCCGGGCGAGTTCGAGCGCCTCGCCGATGGCCTCGCCGAGCGCGGGCTGCCGTCCTTCTCCTATGCCGCGGCAGATGTCAGCCGCGGGATCATGGCCTCGCTGGATGCCATCGATGTTTCGCTGCTGGCCCGCCGGATTGCCGTGAACGCCTACCGCATCCTGCTGGGCGACGATCCGGCCATGCTTCCGGTCATCATCGTGCCGGCGGAGAACCTGGTGCTGAACATGCGCACCGTGCGGCGGCTGGGCATTACGCCGCCGCTGCAAGCGCTGCTTGGAGCCACGCGGCTGTTTGAAACGCCCGAGGGCATTGAGCGCAGCGTGACCATCGAGAGCGTCATGCACGAGGCGCTGGCCGCCAATTTGTCGCTGGCGGTTGAAGAGCAGGCGGTTAAGGCGGGCGCCGAGGAAGTCCGCTTGGCGCGCGCCAGCCGGTTGCCGACGCTCGAGGCCGGGATTGCGGGTTCGGCCATCCCCAAGCGCGCCGCGGAATCCTCCTTCGGCCTGCAGCCGCAGCGCAATGCGGATGGCGCGCTCACTTTAAGCCAGCTCATCTTTTCGCATGAAGCGAACGCCAACGTGGCGATCCAGCGGTCGCTGCAAGCATCCAGGGAATGGGACCAGGCGGCCTTGGAGCTCGATGTGGTGCTCCAGGCGGCCGAGGCTTACCTCAATGTTCTGCGCGGCAAATCGCTTGAGCAGGTGCAGCAGAATAATCTCGACCTCACGCTTGCATCGCTGCGCTTGGCGCGGGAGCGGGAGCGCATCGGCGCCGCCGGCCCGGGCGAGCGGCTGCGGCTTGAGAGCGAGCTGGCGCGGCGGCGGGCGGAGCGGATCAATGCCTACGCGGCGCGCATGGCTGCGGAAATGTCGCTGAACCAAGTGCTCGACCGTCCGATCAACGAGCCATTCGCCACGCCGGAAGCCGAGCTTGAGGGGCGTGAATTGATGAAGGGCAGCCTGGCCACCCGCTACTTGGCCGACTTGGGCCGGTTCGGCACGCTGGACGACTTCCTAGTGGATACGGCTGTGGATCTGGCGCCGGAAATCCGCAGCCTCGATGCCGCGATCGCGGCCCAGCAGCGACGCCTCGTCGCCGCCCGCCAAGCGTTCTACCTTCCCAAGGTGGCGTTGCAGGGCAATGTTTCGGAAAATCTGCTGCGCGAGAACGCGGGCGCAAGCGCATCGGCGCTCACGCCCGGCTTGGCCGCGCCGGCGACGACGGACGAATCCTGGCAGCTTGGCCTGTCCGTTACGCTGCCCCTCTTTGAAGGCAACGCCCGCGATGCCCGCCGCTCGCAAGCTGCGGCCACGCTCAACCGGACCCGGCGCCAGCGCGGGCTTGCGGCGCAGCGCGTTGAGCAGAATGTGCGCGTGCGGCTTTTGTTCGCCCGCGCCAGCCTCGCCGTTGTGAGCCAAACCGAGGAGGCGGCGGAGAGCGCCCGGCAGTCGCTGGAGCGGGTCACGCAGTCGTACGGGCAGGGCGTTGTTGGCGTGGTCGATCTTCTCGAAGCCCAAACCAGCGCGTTGGCGAGCGAGCGCGGGGTGGCCAACGCCGTGTACGACTATTTGGTGAACCTCAAGCGCGTCGAGCGCGCCGCGGGCCAGTTCGAGGCGCTGGCCACGCCCGAGGAGCGCGCCGACTTTCTGCAACGGCTGGCCGAATACGAGCGCGCCCGGGAGCGCGGCTGATGGCCCGCTGCGCTGGCCCTCGCTCTGCGTCCATCCCCGCCTCGCGGGAGACGCATGAACCCATCCTCCTGCTTCCCCGAGTTGCTGTTGGCATCCCTGCCGCGCGGCGTTGCCGGAATAGCGTCCGGGGCCGCCCTCCTGCCGTCCCGCTCGCATCTGGCAAAGGCATGCTTTGCCTCGCTGCGCTGCGCGCAGCGACCGATGCTCTCCCTGCCCCGGACGCTCCCGCGAGGCGGGGATGGACGCAGAGCTTTAGCTGGCATTTTGCGCCAAGCCGCTTGCTGCCTGCCCGCGGTCGCGCGGCGCTGCTGCTGGCTTTCGCGCTGGCCGCCGGGTGCGCCGAGCCGCCGGCTCAAAACACTGCGGAGATCAGGCCGGTGCGCTACGCTCGCGCATTTCTGGCGGGCGACGAGCGCGCCCGCACTTTTGCGGGCGTGGCCCAGGCGGCCTTGGAGCAGGATTTGGCTTTTCGCGTGGCCGGAACGGTTACCGCCGTGGAAGTGGATGTGGGCAGCCGGGTTCGGCGCGGGCAGTTGCTGGCGCAGCTTGATTCCGGCGATTTGGAGCTCCAGCGCCAGCAGGCCGAAGCCGGCGTGGCCCAGGCCCATGCCCAGGCCCGCAACGCCCGCGCCGCCTACGAGCGGGTGGTGGCGCTCTACGAGAGCGGCATCGCTTCGATGAGCGACCTCGATGCCGCCCGCGCCGCCTACGAGTCGGCGAATGCGTCGGAGAAGTCGGCGGCGACGGCATTGCGGCTGGCCGAGCAGCAAGTGGCCTACACCCGCCTCGCAGCGCCGGGCGACGGATCGGTCACGCGAGTGGCTGTGGATATCAACGAAGCGGTTCGGGCCGGACAGCCGGTGATCGTGGTGATTGATGCCCGCGGCAGCCCCGAAGTGCAGGTGATGGTGCCGGAGGCGTTTATTGGCGGCCTCAGGGCGGGCCGTCCGGCGCGAGTGGTTTTCGGCGCGGTGCCGGACCGCATATTCGAGGCCACCGTCACCGAGGTCGGCACGGCGGCCGCGGGGGCTGCGGGTTTTCCCGCGCTTGTGCGGCTGGACGCAGCCGCCGATGCCGCCGCCGTGCGCCCCGGAATGGCGGCGGAAGTGACTTTCGCGGTTGAGGGATCGTCCGAAGCGTCCGGGGTGCTGGTGCCGCCGGAGGCGGTGGGGCAGGACCGCAAAGGGCGCTTCGTGTTCGTGCTCGCGTCCGCCGCGCCCGATGTCGGCAATATCGCCACCGCCGAGCGCCGCAGCGTGCGCACCGGCGCGCTCACGCCGGAGGGGCTTGAGGTTCTCGATGGCGTGAGCGACGGCGAATACGTGGCCACCGCCGGGCTGGCGACGCTCGCGTCCGGCCAGCGCGTGCGTCTGCTCGCTGCGCCATAGGCGCGGCTATGCTTGCGCTCGCGAGCACGCGCAAGCGGGCAAGGCACTGCGCGTCCGCCGCCCTTTCGGGCGCAATATGCGGGATAAGAAAAACCTCCCGGCCCATGCCCCGATCCGGCCATCGCCGGCTGCGGCGCGGCGCATGATTCCGCGCAGCACAGCTCCATGAACCTGACCCGCCATGCGATCGACAAGCGCGTCGTGACCTTCGCGGCGCTCGCGGCCATCGCGGCGGCCGGCGTTTCGGCATACGGGACGCTGCCGCGCGCGGAGGATCCCGGATTCATCGTCCGCAACGCCATCGTCGAGACGCAGTTCCCCGGCGCATCCCCCAAGCGCGTGGAGCTGCTGGTGACCGACAAGCTGGAGAAGGCCATTCAGGAAATTCCCGAAGTGACGCATATCACCAGCGAATCGCGCGCCGGCCAGTCCATCATCACGGTGGAGATTCGCGAGAGCGTCACCGATCTGCGCCCGGTATGGGACAGCCTTCGCCGCAAGGTCGATAGGGCCGCCGACGAACTGCCCCAAGGCGTGGCGCCGGTGGTGGACGACGAGCTCGGCGAGGTGTTCGGCACCGTGCTGGCGCTCACCTCCGACGGATTCTCCCATGCGGAGCTTCAGGAGATCGCCGAGCAGGCGCGGGATTTCGTGCTCAAAATCGAAGATGTGGCCAAAGTCGATATCCACGGCGCCCAGGAGGAGCGGGTGTATGTGGATTTCGACAATGCGCGTTTGGCCGGGCTGGGGCTTTCGGCCATCCAGCTCCAGAGCATCCTGCAATCGAGCAACATCATTATTCCGGGCGGCGCGGTGGAAACTTCCGCGGAGCGCATCGTGCTCGATCCCACCGGCAATTTCACCTCCTTGGACGATGTGCGCCGCACGCTGCTCACCCTGCCGGGCACCTCGGAAACCGTGTATCTGGGCGATGTGGCCCAAATCCGCCGCGGCTACGCGGACCCGCCGCAGGCCCGGGTGCGGGCGAACGGCCGGCCGGCGCTGGTGCTGGCGGTATCGATGCGCGAGGGCGGCAATATCGTGCAATTGGGCCGCAATATTCGCGCCGCGGCGGCCGAGCTCGGAGGGCGCTACCCGGTGGGCGTGGCCTTCGATATTCTCGCGTTCCAGCCCGATGTGGTTGAGCGCGCCGTATCGACTTTCGAGAACTCCATCTTGCAGGCGGTAGGGATCGTGCTGGCCTGCATGCTGCTGTTTCTGGGGCTGCGCACAGGGCTGGTGGTGGCCACGCTGGTGCCCATGACCATTCTGGCCACCTTGATGCTGATGCGGTTTTTCGGCATTGGCCTGGACAAGATGTCCCTGGTTTCTCTAATCATCGCGCTGGGCCTTTTGGTCGATAACGCCATTGTGATGAGCGAGTCCATCCTGGTTCGCATGCAGGAAGGCGGCAAGGCGCGCGAAGCCGCCTTGGCTTCGGCAAAGGAGCTGCGCGTTCCGCTGCTTATTTCCTCGCTCACCACCATCGCCGCCTTTCTGCCCATCGTGCTGGCCGAGAGCGCGGTGGGCGAGTACACGGCGCCGCTGGCGCAGGTGATCGCCATTACGCTGCTGTCCTCCTGGCTATTGGCGATCACGATGATCCCGCTGCTGTGCGTGCTGTTTCTCAAGGTGAAGCGGCGGCGCGGCGCGGCGGCGGGCGGCAAGGATGCGGCGGGGTTCGACACGCCCTTCTACCGCCGCTATCGCGGCGCTCTCCAAGCTTTTCTGCGCCGCCCGCTGGTCACGTTGCTGGGCGCGCTTGGGCTGCTGGCCGCGGCGCTGGGAATGTTCCGCTTCGTCGAGCAGAGCTTCTTTCCCGACAGCACCGAGGTGCTGTTCACAGGCGATTTCGAGCTGCCCTACGGAACTTCCTTCGCCTACACCGAGCGCGCCATGCTCGATATCGAGCGTTTTCTATCCGAGGAGATGGCTGCAAGCGACGGCCGCGAGGGCGTGAGCAACTGGGCCTTCTTCGTAGGCGCGGCCGCGCCGCGCTTCGCCTTGGGCTACCAGCCTGTGCAAGGCCATGCCGGCTACGCGGCGCTGATCGCCAACGCCTCCTCGCTGGAGGCGCTGCCTGGCCTGATGGAGCGCTTGGGCAGCTACGTTGAGGCCAACCACCCGGGAATCGATGTGGCGATCAGGCCGCTGGCCTCAGGCCCGGGCGGCGGCAGTCCGGTGGAGATCCGCCTTTCCGGAGAGGACGAGGCGGTGCTGTTCGAGCGCGCCGACAACGTGAAGGCCTATCTCGCCTCGCTGCCGGGCACCCGCAATATCAGCGACAACTGGGGCGCGCAAACCAAAAAGCTGGTCGTGGACATCGACAACGCCCGGGCGCGGCGGGCCGGCATCACCAATAGGGATATCGCCGTTTCGCTGCGCACGGCGCTTTCGGGCTCCACGGTCACCGAGTACCGCGAGGGCGACAAGGCCATCCCCGTGGTGCTCCGCTCGGAGGCGGGCGGACGCGACGACATCGGCAAACTCGAATCCATCAACGTTTACGCTCAAACCGGCCGCAACGTGGCGCTGCGGCAAGTGGCGGACATCGAGCTTGTGTTCGAGCCGTCGAGAATTCTGCGCCGCGATCTTTCCAGAACGCTGTCGGTGCTGGCTGATCTTGATCCCGGTTCCGGCGCCACGGCCTTCAGCACGGCGGCGGCGGCAGACGCATGGCTGGCCGGACGGCAGGACCAATGGCCGCCGGGCTACGGCTACGAAATTGGCGGCACCTTCGAGAGTTCCGCCAGCGCCAACGACGCCATCGCCGACAAGCTGCCTTTGGCGGGCCTGCTCATCCTGCTGCTGCTCGTTGGTCAGTTCAACTCCATTCGCAAGCCGCTGATCGTGGCGCTCACCATTCCCCTAAGCCTGATCGGCGTGGTGGCCGGCCTTTTGCTGACCGGCGAATCCTTCGGGTTTATGACGCTGCTGGGGGTAATTTCTCTGGCCGGCATCGTGATCAACAACGCCATTGTGCTGCTCGACCGCATCCGCATCGAAATAGAGGACAAAGGGCTTGATCCGCCCCGGGCCGTGCTGGAAGCGGCGCAGCGGCGGCTGCGGCCCATCGTGCTGACCACCGCCACCACCGCAGGCGGCCTGCTGCCGCTGTGGTTCGGCGGCGATCCGCTGTTCGTTTCGATGGCGGTGGCCATTCTCTTCGGCCTGGTGTTCGCCACTTTCCTGACGCTAAGCGTGGTGCCCGCGCTCTACTGCCTGCTGTTCGGAATCCGCTTTCGGCCCCCGCAGAATGCGTGCTAGGAGCTGTGCGGGTTCACTACATATGGGACTTTTCGAGTTCGACTGTCTTCGCTTGCGAAGGTATCCGATCGGGAGCATCGCGGGATGGGCGCGGCATTGCGAACCAAGCGGATTCGGAGCCGTCGGGCGCTCCGTTGGGAGCGGCGACGGGCGGAGCTCAGAAGTGGCCTGCGAGAAGGAAAACGAGTTCGCGCAGCCAGCGGGTGGCGGGCAGGATGAGAGCTTGGAAAATGCTCCAGTTGCGACCGAGCTGCGATCCAAGCCAAGGAAGCACGAAGAAAAGGGCCAGCAGCACGGCGAAGCCATGCCGTTCCAAGCGGGCCAGCGGCTGGGCGAGCGAGTCCGGCAGCAGACCCACGGCCACGCGGCCGCCGTCCAGCGGCGGCAACGGAAGCATGTTGAACACGGCCAGCAGCAAATTGAAATACACCGCCATGCTCAGCACTTGAGCGAACCACGATTCCAAACCGGAAAGGGGCGGGGCGAGCGCGTGCAGCAAAAGCGCGGCCACCCAAGCCTGAAGCAGGTTGCAGGCCGGTCCGGCCGCAGCCACTTTGACCATATCGATGCGCGGATTGCGGAGGCGGTGGAAGGCCACCGGCACCGGCTTGGCGTAACCGAACATGAAACCGCCGCCCGACAGCAGCAAAAGGAAAAGGGGCATCGCCACCGTGCCTACGGGGTCGATATGGCGCAGCGGGTTGATGGAAATGCGCCCCAGCCGCCAGGCAGTGTCGTCGCCCAGTTTGAGCGCGGCGTAGCCATGCGCCGCCTCGTGCAGCGTAATGGCGAGCAGCAAGGGAACGATCCAAATGGACAGTCCGTACGCCATTTCCGATAGGGATCCCATTCGATCAGCGCGGCTGGCCGCCGGCGCCTACTCCTCCTTGAGCAGGTCGTCCATGGTCTTGAACCATTGGTCGCTCTTGTAGGCGGGCAGCTCGTACGCCCATCCGCCCAATTTGGCATTGATCTGCGCGGCGCGCTCCTGCGGGCTGGGCGCAGGCGGTTCGGATGCCGTTTCATTGCCGGATCCGCCCGCCTCGGCGGCGGTTGCATCGCCCGTCTCGCCTGCGCTGTCCGCAGCGCCGCCTTCCTCGTTCGCGGGCGTTGGCGGCTGGCCCGGCGCCTCGGGCATTAGGGGCATGGCCGAGAACATCGTCCAGTAGCGGAGGTCGGCCTCCGTTGGCTCGGTGGCGCCCGCCTCGGCAACAGCCGCTTCCTCGCGAACATCCAGCCGCACTTCGAGGCCGTCGAAGGTTTCATAACGGGCGTTGGCGACCACGGGAAAAGCGTCCGCCTCGGCGGCGGGGCGCACATCGTTGGCCTCAACGTTCGCCAGCGCTCCGGCAATGCTGTTGGCCACGCTGCCGTAGCTCAGTTCGCGCCCTTCGGGTATGCCGACCGGCGTGAAATTGAGGTCGCCTGCGTCATCCTTGCGAATTTCCAGCAGATCTTCGCCGCCGCGGTCCAGCGCCACGCGCCTTATATCGCCGGACGCGAGATCAATAACCTCGCGGTCCAGCCAGTCGCGGGCAAGGTCCGGCAGATCAAAATCGGCGCTCACCATCCAGCTTTGCGCTTCGCCTGCGGTTCGGATATACGCCATTCCGGCGCCGGCCCGCCGGCCCACGATAAATCCCTCAGCCGGATGCCGGCCGCCATAGTCCAGTTCCAGCAGGTAGCCGGTCGCTTCGGGGCCGGAAGGGTCGTCCACGCCCAATCGGGAATAGAACTCGGGCCGCGCCGTCTTCTTCTCAACCCGGCGCGCTTGCGACAGCGCGTCGAGGATGCTGCGGAAGCGCTCGAAGTTGGCCGGATGCCCGCCTTTCTCGGCCACCACCCAGCCATTTTCGCCGCGCAGCAGAGTGGCCAGCGCTTCGTTGCCGGCATGCGCCACCGTAAGCGATTCCAGATCGCCGATGCGCTCGGCCAACCCCGGGGCATGCAGTCCGCCCGTATCCTGGCCGCCGCCGAAATCGAAGCGGATCAAAACCAGGATTGCCGCCAGAACAAGGCCCAAGCCGGCCAATACGATAAGGGCGCGGCGGCTCATGATTCGCGGCGGCGGGCGCGGCGGCGAATCAGCGCCGCGGCCAGCCCGCCCAAGCCGATCAAAAGCGGCACCATGCCGATATTAATTACTTTCAGAACCGCGCCCAAGCGCTGGATGCTGGCATCCAGATTGCGGCGAACCTCGCGCAACTCCTTGCGGATGCGCAAACGCTGGCCGGTGAACTTCTCCAGCTCCGCCTCCTGCTCCGGCGTGAGACTGAGCGCATACACATCGTCGCGCGACTCCTGCAGTTCCGCCAGCCGGCTTTCGGTATTCGCCAGCTCCTGCTGAAGCCGGTCCTCGGTGCGGCGGAACTGCGCCTCGGCCTGCGCGCGCAGCTCGTCCACCCGCGTGAACGGCCGCGAGAATGCCGCCCGACCGCGAAGGCTCATGAGATCGGTGCTGCCGGCCAGCTGCTCGAGCGCGTTCACCACGAAATCGCCGTTGCTGGCGAAAGCGGAAATCAGCCTCTGGCCAAACAGGCTTTGCGCCTGCGCCCACATCCGGTCGGACAAAAGATCGGTGTCCGCCACCACGATCGCCTGCACTTCGCCTTCCGCCAAGTATTGCGGGGGCGGAGCTTCATCGTCGCCGGACTCGTCCGGCGCTTTGGCTTCCGCCAGCGGGCCGTCTGATTCCCCGCCGCCGTTTGCTGTGTCCGAAGCAGGCTCCGCCGGGCGTCCGTCCGGGAAGGCGCTGCCCACAGTGCCGCTGAGTTGCGCCGCCAGAACAAGCGGCTCGCCGCCCGGGCTGAAGCTGGACCACAGGCTGCCGATATCAGGCGTGAACGCCAGCATGTTGGGATCCAGGAATCCCGCATCGGCGCTGCTGCTCACCAGCGGCAAAAAATCCAGCGCGGCATCCTCCAGCGGCTTGAGATAGCCGGAAAACGCGAAGTTGAGCACATCAAGCTGGGCGGTCACCACTTGGCCCGAGCCGGTCGGCTGAAGGCCCACGCCGATGTAGGCCGGATGCCGGACGAGGGTGCCGTCGGCTTCGCTCACGCGCAACGCATAGCGGGCATCGCCCACCACCGTCTCGGCGGGCATCTCCAAGCCCCAATGGGACAGCAGCGCTTCCAGATTCGAGGATCTATCGGCGGGCATTCCCGCCATCATGCCGCCCGGCGGACTCGCGGGATCGGCCTCTGCCAAAGGATCGACGAAAATCAGCGCCCGGCCGCCGCGGAACAGAAACTGCTCCAGGTCGTAGAGTTGCCCGGGCGTGGCGCTCTTGGGATGCACCAGCATCAGCACGTCCACGTCCTCATCGAACAGATCTTGGGTCCCGTCGAGGTTGCGCAGATCGAAAAGCTCGCTGATCTGCGAGGTAATGATCCAGGGTTCCGTCATGCTGGTGGTGGCCGGATCGAAGCCGCCCGTGAGCGGCAGGCCGCTGATCAGGCCCACGGCCGGCTCGCCGCCGCGCGAGAGCGTGTACACGAGCTTGGCCAGATCGTATTCGAGAAACTGCTCGCGCTGGGGATCCATAAACGGGATGAACTCCTCGTCGCCAACCGCGTTGGATCCCGCCACACCGAAATACAGCGGCTCGTCGCTGATCTGCAGGCGCACGCCCTGAAGCCCGAAAGCGGCGGCGCGATCCTCTTCCTCCGAGAACGGCGCCGGGTCGATGATGCTCACCTCGAGCCGGCCGCTGGCGCCGGCCTCGAATTCCACCAGCATATCCTCCACGCGGTCGGCCCAAGATCTCAAACCCGGACTGTCCGCCAAGCCGGACCGCGAGACGAAGAAATAGAGCCGGATCGGCTCTGGAATCGCATCCAGCACCCGACGGGTGCCGTCGGACAGCGTGTAAAGGCCCGCCTCGGTCAGGTCGAGCCGGACGCCGCGGAACGTGAGGTTGACCAAGCCCACCGCTGCCAGGAACAGCAGCGCCAAGGCGCCAAGGCCAAACCGCCCGTAGCGAAGGTTTCCGCCTTGCGCCATGCTGGCCCGCCTAGTTGCCCCGCCCCAGGTCGAGGACAATGGCGTTGGCGTAGAGGAAAGCGGCGATCACGAGCAGGAAGTACAGCACGTCGCGCGCATCGAGCACGCCCTTGCTGATGGCGTTGAAGTGGGTGAGAAAGCCCAACGAGCCAATCACGTCCACCAGCACCTGCGGCGCCCAGCCCGCGAAGGCATCAAGCACCAGCGGAAATCCGGCCAGCAGGAACGCGAAGCACACCACCACCGTGGTGACGAAGGCCACAACCTGGCTGCGGCAGGCGGCGGAAATGCAAGCCCCGATGGCCAGGTAGGCGCCGGCCATGAGCAGGCTTCCGAAATACGCGGCGAGGATCACGCCGTTATCCGGATCGCCCAGGTAGTTCACCGTGATCCAAGTGGGGAAGGTCAGCGCAAGGGTGGCGGCGATGAAGCACCAGGCGGCCAGGAATTTGCCCAGCACCGCCTGCCAGGCGGCAATGGGCAGGCACATCAGCAGCTCCACGCTTCCCGACTGGCGCTCCTCGGCCCAAAGCCGCATTGAAACGGCCGGCGCCAGAACCAGGTGCAGCCACGGATGGAACCCGAAAAACGGCGTGAGATCCGCTTGTTCGCGCTCGAAAAAATTACCGAGATAGAACGTGAACACGCCGCTGAGCGCCACGAATATCACGATAAACACGTACGCCACCGGCGTTGCGAAGTAGGCGCGCAACTCGCGGCGGGCTATGGTCCACACGGGCCGCATTACCGCTCCCGGCCCGTGGTGATGCTGCGGAACACTTCATCCAGCCGGCCGGCCTCGGAGCGCGCCGCCAGCGCCGCCGGCGAATCGTCGGCCACGATGCGTCCGGCGGCGATAATGATGGCGCGGCTGCACACGGCTTCCACCTCCTCCAGAATATGAGTGGAAATCACCACGATCTTATCGCTGGACATGCCGCGAATCAGTTCCCGAACTTCGTGCTTCTGGTTCGGGTCCAAGCCGTCGGTGGGCTCGTCGAGCAGCAGCACCGGCGGGTCATGCAGGATCGCCTGGGCCAAGCCCACGCGGCGCCGGAAACCCTTCGACAGGGTCTCTATGCGCTGGTCGAAAACGGGTTGCAGTTGCAGCAGTCCGGCGACCTCCTCAATGCGCGCTTCGCGCTGGGCGCCGCGCAGTTCCCGCACGTCGGCGATAAAGTCGAGGAAGGCCCGCGGCGTCATCTCGCCCCACAGCGGCGCGCCTTCGGGGAGATAACCGAAGGTTTTGCGGGCAGCCCGTGTGCGTGTCGCAAGGTCGAAGCCGTGGATCTCGACACTGCCGGAGGTGGGCGCCAGGTAGCCGACGCACATTCGCATGGTGGTGGTCTTGCCGGCCCCGTTGGGGCCGAGCAGCCCCACAACCTCGCCCGACTCTATGGCGAAGGAAATGCCGTCAACCGCCTTGATGGCACCGTAATTTTTACTTAGCGAATCAGCACGAATCATGGCCGCGCTATTTTAATGAACAGACGCCAAAAATCGAGCAGCATTCCGATTCGCCCTCTGCTTGCCTCTCGCGGGAGACGCTTCAATGCCGCCTTGGTTCCCGCGAGGGGGCTTCGGGTTCGCCTCATTGCGCGTTCCCCTCTCGCGGGAGACGCGCTGCCCGCCAAGCGATTGGCCCGCAGGGGCTCCAAGGCTCCTGCTTCGGCTTCGGGTTCGCCTCATTGCGCGTTCCCCTCTCGCGGGAGACGCATGAACCCATCCATGGGGCTTGGTGGCGGCATCCCTGCCGCCAACACTCCCGCGAGAGGGGAACGCGCAATGAGGCTTTGGCTGGCGCGGACCCCTTAAGGGCCGGCACTCCCAAGCCCTCTGCTTGCTCCCTTCCTCCGGGAGTATCGGAGGCAGGATGCCGGAGCAAGCTACATGGATGTATTCATGCGTCTCCCGGAGGAAGGGAGCAAGCAGAGGGCGGATCGAAGCGCCCCTCGCGGGAGCCAAGGCAAGCAGAATCGAAGCGCCTCTGCTGAATGAGAGCGCGCGAAGGGGCGGGATCGAGGCGTTTAGGGGGTTATTCGGGTTTGCGGAAGCGCAGCGTGTAGCGATCGGTTTCGCCGATAGCCAGGTATTTGTCGCGGTCCACATCGCCTAGCCGCAGCGTGGGCGGCAACGTCCAAACGCCTTCGGGATGGTCGCGGGTGTCCTTGGGATTGGCGTTGATTTCGGATTTCGCATCGAGCACGAACCCGGCATTCTCGGCCAGTTCGATCGTGTAGGCCTCGGTGACGTATCCCGATTTCGCCTTAGGATCCTGCTCTTTGCCCGGATCACCGCGGTGCTCCACGATTCCAAGCACGCCGCCCGGCTTGAGCGCATCGTAGAAAACCTGGAACGCTTCGGCCGCATAGCCGCGCGGCATCCAGTTGTGAACATTGCGGAACGTCAAGATCATGTCCACAGGTTCGGGTGCCAGATCCATCTTGCCGGGGTACATCGTGGTGATCTGAGCGTTGCCGTAGATGTCCGGATGAGCGGCGAGCTTAGCCTTGTATGCGTCCAAGGCGCGGTTGAAGAATTCCGTATCGGTGTCGGCGGGGAAATGCGCGCCGTAGAACTGTCCTTCTTGGGCCACGAAGGGCGCAATGATTTCGGTGTACCAGCCGCCCGAAGGCCAGATCTCGACAACTGTGGAATCCGGCTGCAAGCCGAAGAATTTGAGGGTCTCGGCGGGATTACGGGCGCTGTCCCGGGCGGAATTGGGCGTGCCGCTGCGGCTTGCGCCCCGGTGCTCCCCCGCCAGGATAGCCGCCATGGCCTCATCCCAAGCCGCTTCGGCATCGTCCGCAGCGGCGGAGGCCGGAGAACTAAGCAAAAAAACGACCGCGGCAGCGGCCAGCATCAATCGGTTCATAGCCTGAGCTCCGTGATTCAAAAATCACCTCGCGCTCGCAAGAGCGCGCCAGAAACGTATAGGCGCAACCCGGCCTTCATGGCCGGGGCGGTCTTGGCGGAATAACGCATGGGCGGCGGACCGCCCATGCGTCCACTCAATTCACTCAGCCGGACGCGGCTTCTTCGCCGCTGTCGCCGCCGGCTTCATCGCCGCTCTCCATGTCCATGTCGCTTTCCATGTCCATATCGTCCATATCGCTCTCCATTTCCATGTCGCTGTCCATGCCCATGTCGCTCTCCATGTCCATTTCGGGCATCTCCATATCCATTGCAGGCATGGCCTCCTCAGCAGGCATGCTCTCGTTGGCGGCGGAATCGTCTGCCGCAGCATCCTCGTCTCCCGACGACGCGCCGCCGCCGCAAGCGGCCAGCGCAAAAGCTGCGGACAACAAGACCAAGTTCAAACGCACCATGGTGCTCCTCCCTATTGTTCTTAAATACAATCAAAGACGCGCTGTTTGGCGCGGGAGCAGCAAGCCTACCAGAATCAGACCAGAAAGAAACCCGCCTATGTGCGCGAAGAAAGGCGACGCCGCCCTGCCCCGGCTGAATCGACGCGCTGGAAAGCAACTGAAACCAAAGGCCCAGGACCACCCAGGCGGGCAAACGCACCGTTTAGAACTTGGACGTTCGCGGTCCGGCGCGGCGCGCGGCGGGCCGCTCACTCACACACAGGCCGAACGCCCCTGGCCAGGGCCGCGTTGTAGCGGTCGAGCGCGACGCTCATGCCCGCAATCAGATTGCCCATGCGGTTTTCCGGCGCAGGATGGGTGGACAGGAACTGCGGCGGGCGCGCCCCTTGAGACTTCTCTTCCATATTCTTCCACAGCGTAATGCTGGCGCGCGGATCAAAGCCCGCATCCGCCATGTACACCAGCCCCACTTCGTCCGCTTCGGTCTCGTGCTTGCGGCTGAAAGGCAGGGTAAGGCCCAGCTGCGCCAGCACCTGCGCTTCCTGCTGCATGCCCACGCTCGCTCCGAGCACGGCCGCCGCGCCTTGGGTCACTAGGCCGCGATTCGTCTGCGCCACTTGGTGCTCGCGCGTGACATGGGCGATTTCGTGGCCGATCACGGCGGCCAGCTGGTGCTGGTCGGAGGCCACATCCAGAAGGCCCGAAAAGATGCCGATCTTGCCGCCCGGCATGGCGAAGGCATTGGCATCGGGCATATCGAACACCTCGATTTCCCAAGCGCGGCTGGCGTAGGGCTCCTCCACCGCGCGCAGCACCGACTGCGCCACGCAAAAGATATAGGCGCGCTCCGCAGGATCGGAGGAAATCGGCATCTGGCGGCGCATCTGCTGGAATTGCTGGTTGGCTTCCACGCGCATCGCGGATTCACTGACGCAGCCTGCAACGGCGAGCATCATTGCGACAAGGGCCAGTTTCTTCATTCCCGCCTCCCGGTGTCGTGTCCTGCTCCGCTACGGGTCTAAGAAAACGCGGATGCGGCGATGGCAGCGCCCGGGGATGGAGCGGAATCCAGTTCCACGCCGGCGTTGTTTCCCATCAAGGCGCGCTCGGCGCGATAGCTGGAGCGAACCAGCGGGCCCGCCACCACTTCCACAAAACCCGCCGCCAAGCCCTCCTCGCGCCACTTGGCGAATTCCGCCGGAGGGATGAAGCGCTCCACCGGCAAATGGTGCGGCGTGGGCCGCAGATATTGTCCCAGCGTCAGCAAGGACACTCCGCGCGAGCGCAGGTCGAGCATGGCTTGGCGCACTTCCTCGCGACGCTCGCCCAAGCCGAGCATGATGCTGGACTTGGTCAGGATGCTCTTGCCGTGGAACGCGGCGCCCTCAAGCACCTTGAGGGACTGGTCGTAGCCGGCGCGCGGATCGCGCACCCGCCTGCTGAGCCTGCGGACGGTTTCGATATTGTGGGCGAACACGGTTGGGCCGGATGCCAGCACCGTGCGCACGGCCTGTTCGCTGCCGCGGAAGTCCGGCGTGAGCACCTCGATGGCCGTTTTCGGGCTGGCTCGGCGGATGGCCTCGACGCAGCTTGCGAAATGCGAGGCGCCGCCATCGGGGAGATCGTCGCGATCGACCGATGTGAGCACCACGTAGCCCAGGCCCATGAGGCGCACGGTCTCGGCAGCGTTGCGCGGTTCGGCCGGGTCCAGCCAGCCGCCGGGATTGCCAGTATCGACCGCGCAGAAGCGGCAGGTTCGGGTGCATACGCCGCCCATGAGCATCAGCGTTGCGGTGCCGGCGTCCCAGCATTCGCCAATGTTGGGGCAATGCGATTCCTCGCACACCGTGGCCAAGCGGTGATGGCGCATGAGCTGCTTGAGCCGAAGATACCGCTTGCCTGAGGGCAGTTGCGCACGCAGCCAAGGCGGCTTGCGCCCTGCACGGTCTTCGGGCCCGGCGGCGCGGCGCTTCTGGCCGTCGCGGATGGCAGTGAATCCCTGCGCGGTGCGGTATTTCGCGCCGCTCACCACGGGGATGGCCTCCAAGGCGGTGAGCGCCGGTCGGGCGCGGCTCGTCATGCCGCCAACCGGGAAGCGGCGGCGACCGGCTGAGCGGCGGCCGGCTGAGCGGTGGCGGCCGAGCGAGCGGCGGCGCTTGATCGAGCGCCGCTGGCGTTCGATCTCTCAGCTGCGAGCAAGCGCCGCTTTCGCTGAAGTCCGCCGCCGTATCCGCATAGCGTGCCGTCCCCGGCCACGATGCGATGGCAAGGCACCAGCCAAGTGATAGGGTTGGCGTTCATGGCCCCGCCCACCGCCCGCGCGGCGCCGGGCCGGCGCGCGCGCCGCGCCAGTTCCCCGTAGGATTCGGTGCGGCCCGCGGGCACGTCCAGCAGGGCCTGCCAGACATCAAGCTGAAAGGCCGTGCCTCGCAGCAGAACCTCAATCGTTTCCGCGCGGGAACCAAAAAGGCCGGCCGCTTTTTCCTCCGCCCAGCGGTCGTCGCGCCGCAGCTTGGCACCCCGCCAGCGGCGCGCAAGCTGCTCCCGCATCACTTCTTCCGGGCGGTCGGCGTAGCCTAGGCGGCACAACGCGCCGTCCGTTTGCGCCAGCAGCACCCTTCCTAAGGGGCTGGACGCGAAACCCGCGGTTACGCGGCGGCCCCGCGCGGATATCCGGTCGCGATCTTCGACGCGGGCCCGCACTAAAGGAGGAATCAGACTGGCGTTGCTCATGGCGCTGCTTAACGATATGGCGGCGCTCCATCCAAACAGGAGCTTCAAGCCAAGTTTAGCAGCCTTCGGGGCCGGCGCAGACAGCGGCTAGCCCGCAAGCCCGCATATTGCGCCAAGGGGCCATGGGGGCCGCGCAGGATTTTGCTTATCCCCTGGGTTAAGGCTGTTTCGGCCACAACGGCGGCAGCGCGCTGCCGCGCTTTCCACGCGCCGCCCCGCGTGGCATGGCCGAACCGCGCGCCTCGCCGCCACAGGCGCGCAACCCGCTGCGGGCGGCCTTCATCAGTTGCTTGGGTTCCCAATGCGCCGATTGCGCGGAATACAAGGCGGCCGAAAGGCGGCGACAATGATCCGACAGAGGCGGGCCGCAACGCTCGGCGAGTTCGCCAAGGCTGCGGGGCGGCCAAACCTCGAAGCATTGCCGCGCCCAGGCAAGCAGCGCCGCTTCAGCGGCTCGCGCATCGCCCTGCCTGCATGCGGCGGCCAAGGCCGCCAGCGGCTTCGCCTGACGCTGCGCGGCGCCGCCGGATTCGGCGGCAAACCGGGTTCCCAGTTCCCTGCGCCGGCGGCGGGCGGCCAGTATTCGATGCGATATCCACCAGGCGGCGGCGGTCAAAAACCAGCCGGCAGCGAAGAGGCCTGCCAGCCATTCGCTCAGCGCGCCGCCCTCGGCGCGCGTTGCGACACTTCCCACGGCGGCAGGAGCAGGCGGCCCCTGCGCCTGAAGGACGCGCCGGGGCAATTCGGCCGTTTCCCAGCGTTCCCGCAGCGTATTCCACCAATGGATCCGGATCGCAGGCAGCACCACCTCGCCGCCGCCTAAGGCCAGCAGGGCGGCGCGCTGGCGGCGAACGCCCACCACGCCGCCGACGGTGATCTGGTCCTCGAATTCCGCCCGCTCGATAAAGTGCCGGAAGTTGGGCCCGTCGCCAGGATCGATTTCGGGAATCTGCCGGGCGGGCTGGCCTTCAATTCGCACGCCCAGCAGACGAATAAGCGGCTCGCCCGCAATCAGCGCCTCCGGCGCGCGCTCGAATTCGTCCCAGATGCGAACGCTGCTGGCCGCCAGCCATCGCCCGGGCGGCGGCGAAGGCACGGCGCGCGCCACCAGCTTTTCGGGCTCGGCTTCGGCCACAAACCTGCGGGTGCGGAAACCGAACTCGCCGCCTATCCATTGCAGGCTGACTGGCATCAGCAGCAGCTCGCCGGCCGATTGGGGAAAAATGGCGTAGCGGCGTTCCAGCACCAGCGAGTCGGAATCCCTCGAACGGGCAGCGTGCTCGCGGTCCTTTCCCAGCCGCTGGATCAGCGCTTCGCCGCTGAGCAGCGCAGGTTCGTCAACGCCGCGGATGCGGGCGCCGCGGCTTGCCCCGGCGGATTGGTAAACACGCACCGTGTAGAGCACCTGCGAGCGTTCCCAAGGACGGCGCTCGCTCAGCTCGACGCGCACCACGAAGGGAGGGTCGCCGACAGGGGCTTGCGCCGCCGCCCCAAGCCAAGGGAACACGGCCAGCGCCAAGGCAGCAAGCCCGCAGCGGCGGCTCACCAAGGCTCCTCGGACTCGCCCGGCCACAGGGGCCGGCCATCTTGGTCCAGGCGTTGGGCGCGGTACTGGCGCTGAAACTTGCGCCGCAGCAAACCCCCCGGATCATCGGGCACTTGCCGCAGCCAGCGGCGCGCCTGGTCCGGCGGCATAGGGCCTTTCCAAGCGGCCTCGTCGTCCGCCTGCGGCGCGGCCGATTCCTCGCCGGCGCCGCGCTCAAGCAGATCCGCCGCGCCGTCGTTCGACGCTTCCTCCGGGCGGGCGGCGGCGGCGGGCGCATGCTTCAGGACCGCCAGATTATGGCGGGCGTCGGCGTGCCCGGGATGCTCAAGCAACAGTTCCTCATAAAGGCGAATCGCATCGGGGATATCGCCTGCCAGCGCCAGCGCCGTGGCCCGGTTGTAGCGGCCCGCCGGCGTGCGGGACGGTTCCAGAAGCCGCGCGGCGGCGTGAAACCGGCCTTGGCGATACAAGGCCGCGGCCTTCCAGGCCGGATCGTCGAACAGGGCCTCCGCGCGGGGGAAGTCTCCTTGCTGGAATGCGCGCACGCCCTGCCGGTCGGAACTCGTGAACCAGCCGTCGGCGGCGAAGGCGCCAAGCGGCGCCGCCAATGCCAGCGCCAGCACCCAGCCTCGGCGAAACGCCAGCGCCGCCAGCGGCGCGAGCAAAATCAGCAACAGCGGCCCTTCATCGCGCCAGCGTTGCGCCTGCATGTCCTTCCCCGAGGCCGCGGTTCCGGCCCTTGCCAGCGGTCCGCGGCGCAGCAGTTCCTCCAGATCGGCATTGCCCGCGCTGATTGGCCGGTAGGCGCCGCCGCCTTCGCGAGCCAAGCGAAGCAAGGCGTCCTGATCGCGCCTGCTCAGCACCAGCCCCGAGTCCCGGGAGCGCAGGAAGCCGCCCTTCATGTCGGGAACCGGCGCGCCCTCGCGAGTGGCTGCGCCCAGCACCAGCAGCGTGTGCCCGGCATCGCGCAGCTTGCGCGCGGCTTTAATGGCCCGCTCCCCGCCGGCCGAATCGGTGAGCAGCAGCAAGCGGCCCCGGCGCGCCTCGGCCTGTTCCAGCAAGCGCTGCCCGCGGGCGATGGCGGCGGCCACGTTGCTGCCGCGGCTGGGCATGATGTCGGGTGCCAGCACATCGAGCAGATTAACCACGGTGGCGGCATCGGCAGTGACGGGGGCCACCGTGAAGGCATGTCCGGAAAAAGCCACCAGCCCGGTGTCGCCCCCGCCGCGGAGCCGCAGGCTCTCCTTGACCTTGAGCCGGGCGCGCTCCAAGCGACTGGGGCTTAGGTCGCCTGCGAGCATGGAACGCGAAACATCCAGCAGCACCACCAGCTTATCGGCGCTGCGGCTGAACGACTGCGGCGCCTGCCGCCAAGCAGGCCCCGCCAGCGCCAGAAGGCAGGCGGCAACACACAGGGAGACCGCAAACCGCCCGAGCCAACCGCCTTGCGCCCCGCGACGGCGCAGCACAAAGGGCGCAAGCGCCGGATCCACCACCCGCCCCCAAGGTCCCGCCGACCGCCTGCTTGGAATCCAGGGCAGCGCGGCCAGCGGCAGCGCCAGCAGCCATAGCGGACGAATCCAGTGAAGACCGAACTCCATCAGCGCGCTCCGGTCCGCGCCGCGGCCAATGCTAGCGAGCCCTCCAGGCCAGCGCCAAGCCCAAGGCCAGCGCCATCAATAGCGGCGGCAAGTGCGCCGGACGGCCGCCGAGGAGGTCCGGCGGGTCGAGGCGGGCGGGCTCCAGCCGGTCCAGTTCCGCGTAGATCTGTTCCAGACGGCCCTGTCCGTCCGCGCGAAAATAGCGCCCGCCCGTGGATGCGGCGATATTCAGCAGCGTTTCCTCGTCTAGCTCCGCGGAAAGATCGGGGGCCGCCGCACCGGTGGAGCCGATGCCGATGGCGTAGATCTTCAGCTCGGCGGCACGGGCCAGTTCCGCCGCTTTCATCGGCGCCAGTTCCCCCGCCGTGGCGGCGCCGTCAGTGAGCAGCACCAGCACGCGATGCTGAGCGGCGTATTCTTCCAGCGACATGCGCTTGACGGCCAGCGCAATGGCGTCGCCCAAGGCGGTCTGGCGACCGGCCAGACCCACCGAGGATTCATCGAGAAAGGCGCGCACGGTGGCCCGGTCGAATGTGAGCGGCGCCTGCAAGTACGCTTGGTCGCCAAACAGGATCAGGCCCACGCGGTCGCCGACGCGCCGCTCGATAAAATCTCCGGCCACCGCCTTGATCGCTCCGAGGCGCGAGGCCGGACGGCCGACCAGACGGGCATCGCGCACTTCCATGCTTCCCGAAAGATCCACCGCCAGCATCAGGTCGCGGCCTGTCACCGGCGCCGCCGTGACTGCATCCAGCAGCACGGGACGCGCGGCGGCGCACACCAGGCACAGGTACATCAGCACGGCTAGTAGGCAATCGGGCGTGCCGCGAACCGCTATTTCGCCATTGTCGGCGCCAACGCCATGCGAAAAGCGCATGCGGTCCGATACCTCAAGAGCGGGGCCGCCGCTGCGTTTAAGCGGTGCCAGGAACCGCCGCGCGAAAAACGGCAGCGGCAAAAGCAGCCACGCCCAGGCCCACTCGAAAGCCAGCGTCACGAAACCGGCCTTCGCCGGGGGCGCGATGCCCCCGCTCCCCGGGCGCGGCGTATCCACGCCGCCACGCTGCGCGAGAAGGCCCGCGCATCGAACTCCGCCCGCTCCCGATAAGGCCCTTCAAGCAGCGCCGCGGACGGCTCGGGAGCGGCGCCCCGCCCCAGGTCTTTCAGGCAATCGAGCCAGGCCAGACCCACCAGCCCGGCGGTTTGGCGGCGACCGTTCAGCAGCACCGCGCAGGAGCGCAGCAGCATGGAGACTTCGGCCAGCAGGCGGGAAATATTGCCGTGCCGGGCGTAGTCGGCCTCGATCGTCCGCATCCGCGCCAGGGCCTGCCGCTTCCAGGCAGGCAGGCGCCGCAGCCGCCAGATCACCGCTGCCAGCACTGCCAAGGCGATCAGCCACCAGCCAGGCTGGGGCGGCCACCAAGAAGGCTCCGGCGGCAGGTGGATATCGCGCAGCAGCGCGGCCAGCCCGGTCGCGTCGCTCACCGCCCCACAGCCCTTGCTCGTTCGCGGGAAGGGTCTCGATCGGTCCGGTACTCAAGGCAGGCGCCGCCGCTGGCGCGGGCGATAGCCGCCAGCGTCCGCGTGGTTTCCGTAAAGGCGCGGCGAAAGCGCCGGCGCTCGCCCGGGGCGCTGCTGTCGAACTCCAGTTCGCCAAGCGAATCCCGCACCGCATAGCGGCCCGGCGGCGGCAGGTCGCGATCCAGAGGATCGTGGAGGCGCACGATCAGCAGCGGTCTTCTCGCTGCCAGGCGGCGAACGGCGGCCACGTCGTTCGCGCCTAGGAAATCGCTGATCAACACCAGCCGGCTGCCCCACGGGGCATGGCGGCGCAGCAGCGGCACGGCCGCGCTCAGCCGCGAGGAAAACGAATCCGCCGCAGGCGGCCCAGCGCGAAAGGCTGCCGCCAGCGCGGCGGCCAGTTGCTGCACGCCCCGCCGACCCGACAGCGGCGGAGTCAGGGCAAAGCCGGCCGAGCTCATCACCAGTCCCGATACGCGGTCGCGCGCCGCGCAGGCCGAGAAAGCGATCATCATCGCCACCCGCGCCGCCAGTACCGACTTGAACACGCCCGTCGTGGCGAAATGCATGCGCGGCGTAAGATCAACGCACAGCACGCATGGCCGCTCGCTCTCCTCCTGATAGAGCTTGGTATAGGGCCGTCCGGTTCGCGCCGTGGCCTTCCAGTGCATGTGCTTGGGGTCGTCGCCCGGCTGCCAGGCGCGCAGCTCGTCGAATTCCATGCCCCGGGCGCGCAGCTGCGCCCGCCTTGCCGCCCCGCTGCGGACATGTCCGACCGCCGGCAAGGGCCAATCAAAACGGGCGTGGCGCAGGGCCAGCAGTTCCGGCAGGCCAATCCACGTAAGCCCTCTTCCCTCCGGGCCGTCACGCATGGATGGACTCAGGGCACCGCCACGCAGTCGAGCAGGCGGTCGATGACTTCCTCGGAGCTCCGGCCTTCGGCCTCCGCCTCGTAGGTCAAAAGGATGCGGTGGCGCAGCACCGCCGGCGATATGGCTTGGATATCGCCCGGCGTCACGAAATCCCGTCCGCGCAGGAAGGCGCGCGCCCGACTGCAACGGTCCAGCGCGATTGACGCGCGCGGGCTGGCGCCGTAGCTCACTAGGCCATGAAGCGAGCCGTCGCACGCGCCAGGATCCCTTGTGGCGCGCACCAGTTCCACGATATAGCGCTCCAGCCGTTCGGCCAAGTGAATCCGCAAAACCTCGGCGCGGTCGCTCAGCGCCTGCTCCACCGCGTAGCCGGATGCCTGCTTCCCGGGTTGGCGACGCTCCCTGGATGCCTCGCGCCGGGTGAGCGCCACGATCCGCTGCTCGTCCTCGGCGCCGGGATAGCCGATTGTGGTTTTCATCAGGAAGCGGTCGAGCTGGGCCTCCGGCAGCGGGTAGGCGCCTTCCTGCTCAATTGGGTTTTGCGTGGCCATCACCATAAAAGGCTCCGGCAGCGGCCAGCTCTTCTCCGCCACGGTGACCTGCTTCTCCTCCATGGCCTCTAGCAGGGCCGACTGCACCTTGGCCGAAGCGCGGTTGATTTCGTCGGCCAGAACGAGGTTGTGGAACAGCGGCCCGGGGCGAAACTCGAACTCGCCCGTCTGCGGGCGAAAGATATCGGTGCCGGTGATATCCGAGGGCAACAGGTCGGGCGTGAACTGGACGCGGTGGAAGCTGGCGTTCAGGCAACGGCCCAAGACCTTCACCGCCCGGGTCTTGGCCAGCCCCGGCACGCCTTCCACCAGCAGATGGCCGCCGGCCAGAAGAGCGATCAGCATGTGCTCGATGAACTCCTCCTGGCCCAGCACCTGCTCCTCCATGCGGCGCCGCAGCGCCGCCAGCGGCTGCGGCTGTTGCTGTTGCTGTTGGGGCGCGGGTTCGGCGGACATAGGTTTCAGGCAAGCCAGCGATCAGTCATAGGCCAGCGATTGTAGCCCCCCGAATTGCCCGCCGCCGCACGCCTAACACCGTCAGCCAATCCAGCACAGCGGTAGCCTGTTGCGCCTGCCCCCCTGTTGCGTGGAGCGTCTGGGGCAGGGCGAGCATCGGTCGCGGCGCGCAGCCCAGCGAGGCAAAGCACGCCTTTGCCAGATGCGAGCGGGCCGACAGGATGTCGGCCCCGGGCGTTGCTTTTTCGATACTGCGCGGCAGGGATGCCAACAGCAACTTATGGGAAACAGGAGGATGGGTTCTTGACCTATGCAGGTCAAGCTTCAAGTAGTCATGCGTCTCCACGCAACAGGGGGCAGGCGCAACAGGCGGGCAAGCCGGAGCCTTTCCGAACCGCAGCGCCAATGAACCACGCAACAGGCGGGCAGGCCGTTACATACTTGCCCCATGGATGGGTTTATGCCTCTCCTAAACAAAAGGAGCATGTGCAACAAGCGGGCAAGCCAGTCCATACTTGCCGCATGGAAAGCGCAAGAGCACCGCGCGGGCGGATAAACAGGCAAAACGCTTTGCTGGCGCTGGCCGTGCTGGCAGCGCTGGCGCTGTGGCAGCAGCCTGCCGCCGCGCAAAACCTTGGCGGGCTGGCAAAGGCCCGCGGCGTGCTGGAGGCATCCGGCGGCGCCTGCGTGCTGCTGGAATTCTGGCTGGCGGAAACGCCCGGGCAGCAGCGCCGGGGCCTCATGCATGTGCGCGATCTGCCCGAAACACAGGGCATGCTGTTCGTTTACCGCCGCGAGCAGCCTATCAGCATGTGGATGAAGAACACCTACGTGTCGCTGGACATGCTGTTTATCCGCGCCGACGGCAGCGTGGCGCGCATCGCCGCAGGCACCCGCCCCCTAAGCTTGGAAAACATCCCGTCGGGCGAACCCGTCAACCGCGTGCTGGAACTCAAAGCCGGCGCCGCGGCGCGCTGGGGCATCAAGCCCGGCGACCGCCTCCTGGCGCCCTGAACAGGGAAATGCCCGTTCTACCCCATCAGCCCGCAGAGCGGCTGTTCGCCTTCAACCTAGCCCGCCTCGATTACCGGTGCCCTACCCTCCGCAAAGACCAGCCTAAAAGAGGACATATAATGTGTCCACTTTATCGGTCCCAAAAGCACTCTTATGAAGACCGTAGGCGCGGCAAAGTTCAAACAGCAATGCCTGTCCCTGCTCGATCACCTTGATCCCGAAAGCCTAGTGGTAACCAAGCACGGCAAGCCGGTGGCGCGGGTCGTACCCTACGAACGCGGCTTCGCTCCGCTGATCGGAAGACTCAAGGACAAAATCGCCGTTCATGGCGACTTGCTGAGCACCGGATCCGTTTGGCAGGCCGATGCTGAATCTTGACACCCATATCCTGATCCACGCGCTCGGCGGCGGTCTGCGGCTCCGCGAAAGGGAGTTGCTGGAGCGAAACCAATGGAAGCGCTCGCTCGAAGGTCAGGCGTTGCCGCCCGGCGAAAGCCTTTGCAAGGGCAGGGGCTTGTCGGCGGCTGCAAGCGCGCGCCGAAATACAAGGCTTGAGAGGGCCCAGGATGCGAACAGGCCTCCCGCCAGGACCAGCGGCGCGAATATCCGCAAACCGGGAACCAGCGCCGATGCAGCGAACCAGACACCCAGGAGAACGAAAATCCCTAAGTACGCGGCAAAAAACGCAATACCCTGCTGCTGCGGTCGAACCAGCGAAGCAGGGCAAACCAGAGCGCCAATGCCGACAGCGCCCGTCAAAGGCAAGAAAAGATCGGCGCCCGCCACAGGATCCAAGGCATGGAGCAGCGGCAAGACCAGCGCCACCTGAATCAGCACTAGGATCGTCGGCAGCAGCATCACACTGGCGCCAAGCCTGCAAGTGGAAAGCGGCAGGCCCTTGAGAACGCGGAAATTGGCGAAACGCGGCGCCGTTGCGAGAAACCCAGGTGCGATCATGCACGAAAATACCACTCCGCGCACGACCGGATCGTTCAGTTCCATGCGCGGATGCGAATCGCTCAGCCCCAGCAAATCCCTTACCAGAATATCAATGGCAAAGAACGCGCCTATACCGGCCGCGATCGTGACCGGCATCCATAGGCAGCTTGCCGTGATTGCAGAAAATCCCGTCAGCTTTCGCATTGGCGGCAGCCGCTTGCGAATTGCCGGTTTAGGCGCCGCCAATCGTGGTTTGGAGCGCGGCCTGCGCGCAATCAGCAACGCCCGCATTCGTGCGAAGCCAAGGGCCG
The DNA here is from genome assembly GCA_965213995.1 of Gammaproteobacteria bacterium. GTDB lineage: Bacteria > Pseudomonadota > Gammaproteobacteria > Steroidobacterales > Foliamicaceae > Foliamicus. Next base: position 1,256,037 of record OZ243929.1, read on the forward strand.
ATGCGGCTGCGCCTAGGGCCAGAAGAACCAGCAGATGCTTCGGTTGCCACGCATCCGGGGAAGACATGAAATGGAAGGAACCAAGAAACGAACCAAAGAAGGCGTATTCCCCGGTCAGCCATGCCGTGAAAAACAGCGCCCATATCGCGACTCTTGCCCAGCGCGGCACCGCCTCCCCGCCATACTTGCGCCCGGAATTCTCAAGCAAGTCCATGCAGAGTAACAAGCCGGCCACAAAGAACGCCCAGGCAACGGCCATTGGCGCGGCAATCCAGCCGACTCCGCCACGCCAGGATGCCACCAGCCATGCAATCAGCGTCAGTCCCAGCACCCAAGCCGCGGGAACACCCACTATGGAAGCGAAATAGGCCCTCGCAAGTGCGTATCGATCGATCGGCAGGTGCATCGCGACCCGCATGAGCCCGCTTTGGTATTCGAAGAAAAGGACGCATATAAGCGCGCTCGCCCAAGTCATGCCGGAAAAAACCAGAAAAGAGCCGAATCCGCCGGGGCCGTTTATGCTGTAACTGAGCAGCGACATGGCCAAGTGGAGCGCGCTGCCCAGCATCAGGAAGCCGGCCCTGCGCTTGAGAAAATCGCGAACAATGGGGCTAATCACCTTCTTGGCCCTCGACCAGACCCGCGAAGAGTTCTTCGAGAGTTACCGGTTGCACGGATATTCCGGTCGCGCCGCATTCGGCAAGGGCCTTGCCGTATCGGTCGGCAGAGTCCGTAAGGACGCGTTGCCGGTCGCCGTCGCGCTCAAAAAATCGGCCCCCGGGCGGCGGCGCGCCGACAAGCGTAAAGCTCACTTGCCGATAGGTCTCCAGCAGCTGGTCGGTGCGCCCCTGCGCCAGCAGCCTGCCTTCGTTGATAACGCCGATATGATCCGCGAACCGCTCCAGATCGGCCAGGTTGTGCGACGAGATCACAACGGTATGCTCCTCGTCGCCCATCAGAGCCAGCAGTTCCGCGAACAAATCCTTTTTCGAGAGCACATCGAGACCGATGGCGGGCTCGTCCATGATCAGGACCCGGGGGCGGCGCGCAAGCGCCAAAACCAGACCAAGCTTTGTGGCGCCGCCAAGCGAAAGCGACGCGATCTTTTCATCAGGATCAATCCGGAAGCGCCTGAGCAGGTGGTCGCAGTAGTCCTGATCCCAATCCGGATAGAAGGCGCGAATAAAGCGGATAGCGCGCCGCACATATTTCCAGGAAACGAAACTGGTGTGCGGGCTGACGTAGGCGGCGGCGAGTTTCATATGCGCTTCGTCCTTCCTGTGATCGCAACCGAGCACTTGGATTTCTCCGGCCTGCGGAAGTCCCAAGCCGAAAATCAAATCCAGCGTGGTGGTCTTGCCCGCGCCGTTCGGACCCACTAGGCCGTAGATGGCCCCGGCGGGCACGGTGATATCCAAAGGCCCCAGTTGGAAGCGCGGGTATGTTTTTCTAAGCCCGCGGATTTCGATAGCGTTTGTGCTTTGCATGATTATTCCTCTGAAAGGGTTTCTGTGGTGACCCGATTAACGAAAGCCTTGGCCTCGGCGGCGCTCAGACCGGCCTCCCTGGCTTCCCGGATGGCCGAGCGGATCAGCGCCTGTGCATACCCGCGCTTGGCGGCGCGGCTGCGCTCGCGGCCATCGGCGGCGACAAAGGTGCCGAGTCCCTGACGGCGGTAGATGATTCCTTCTCTCTCAAGCTCCTCGTAGGCGCGGCGCACGGTGATGATGCTGACCAAAAGTTGCTCCGCAAGCAGTCGGAAGGATGGCAGCGGCGTATCGCCAACCAGCCGCCCCTCGCCAATCTCGCGCTTGAAGCCGTTGACGATCTGCTGGTACAGCGCGCCGGACGCGGCCGGTGAGATCGGCCCGATCTGGACGGCGATTTCCCTGTGCTTACTCATTCTGGTGTGCATATATAACATACACAGTTGGCCCAAGCAACCCCCAAGGAATTGCTTGCCCTCATCCCAAAGGGGCGGCGCGGCCTCCACAGCGGATTGGCGCAATATGCGGGCTAGTCGTCGCTGGGCTTGAAGGCTTCTTCGAGGGCTTTCTGGAGGGGCGGCGGGGCGATGGCGTAATGATCGAATTCCATGGTGTAGGCGCCTTCGCCGCCGGTCATGGATTTGAGCCGGGTCTGGAAATCGCCGAGTTCGCCTATCGGCGCCTCGGCGGAAATAACCACTTGGTTGCCCGGGATGGAATGATTGCCGCTGATGCGCCCGCGCGCGCCGGACAGATGGCCGGCAATATCGCCCATGTGCTGGCCCGGGGTCGTGACCTCGATCTTTGCGATGGGTTCAAGCACGATGGGCTTGGCCTTGGTGATGGCGTCGATAAAAGCTTTCTTGCCGGCGGCCACGAAGGCCACCTCCTTGGAATCGACCGGATGGTGCTTGCCGTCGTACACGGTCACGCGAATATCCTGAAGCGGATAGCCGGCCACGGCGCCTTCGTTAAGCACTTGGCGCACGCCTTTCTCCACCGCCGGCATGAACTGCGAAGGAATCACGCCGCCCACCACCTTATCGACGAATTCGAAGCCGCTGCCGCGCGGCAGCGGCTCGATATTAAGGAACACCTCGCCGAACTGGCCGGCCCCGCCGGTCTGCTTCTTGTGGCGGTGATGCCCCTCGGCCTTGCGCGTGACCGTCTCGCGGTAGGCGATGCGCGGCTGGCGCGTTTCCACCTCGAGATTGAACTCCTCGCCCATGCGGTCGAGAATGACCCGCAGATGCAGTTCGCCCATGCCGCGCAGCACGGTTTCATTGGCCTGGGCATCGAACTCGAGCAGCAAGCTGGGATCCTCGGCGGTGAGCTTGGCGAGCGCGTCGGAGAGCTTCTTCTCATCGCCGCGGCGGGTCAGTTCCAGCACCACGCCGTGCATCGGCGCAGGCCTCGGGGCATCCGCGAATTTCAGCCGACTATGGGCGTGGCCCGCATGGAGCACGCCCCCGTAGGCGAGTTCGTTGATCTTCGACAGCGCGGCGATGCCGCCGGGGCCCACCGACTGGACCTCCTGCGACTCGGCGCCTTGGAGCGCGTAGAGGTGCGCAGCCTTGACGGCCTTGCGCTGGTCGTCGAGATAAAGCGAATCGCCCACGCTCACTTGGCCCTGAAAGACGCGGAAAACGCCCATCTTGCCCACGTACGGATCGACGTTGATCTTAAACAGCAGCGCCACCGTGTCCGCGTCCTTGTCCGCCTTCAGCGCCGCCGCCTCGCCGTCCAGCGAGCAAGCCGGCGGATTGCCCTCGCGCGGCGACGGCGCCAGCTGGTTCATCGCGTTGAGCAGCTGGTTGATGCCGGAGCCGGTGGCGGCGGACACGAAACATACCGGCACCAGGTGGCCGCGCCGCAGCGCCCGCTCGAACGCGCCGTGCAGCTGCTCCGGTTTCATATCCTCGCCCTGTTCCAAGTACAGCTCCATCAGCTCGTCGTCCAGCTCCACCACCTGATCGACGATGGTTGTGTGCGCCCCGGCGACGGAATCGAAATCGGTGTCCGCATCCTCGGGCTTGAAGTAGCAGTCGGCCACCCGCGCGGCCTTGTCCGCCGGCAGGTTCAGCGGGATGCATTCGCGCCCGAACGATTCGCGGATCTGCTCCATCAGCCCGGGCAGGTCGGCGGTCTCGCTATCGATATGGCTCACCACAATGAACCGGGCCAGCTTCATTTCCTCGGCCGCGGCCATCGCCCGCCGGGTCATCAGCTCGATGCCGGCGGCGGCGTTGATCACCACCATGGCGGTTTCGGCGGCGGGCAGCACGCTTAGCGCCCGTCCGGCGAAATCCGCCGAGCCCGGCGTGTCGATCAGATTGATATGGGCGCCGTCGTGCTCAAGATGGCAGAGGGCAACATCGGCGGAATACTGCAGGCGCTTTTCTTCGGGCCGGTAGTCGCACACCGTGGTGCCGCGCTCGATGCTGCCGGGCGCCTTGATCGCGCCGGAAGCCGCCAGCAGCTTTTCGGCCAGCACGGTCTTGCCGGCGCCGGAATGGCCGAGGAGAACGATATTGCGGATGGAAGCGGTGGATGGATGGGTCATATTCGGCAAACCTCGGCGTTATTCTCCATATCGGCGGGATCAGGTGGCTTGGCCTGCTTCCAGGGCCTGTTCGAGCGTCTCGCGCAGCGGCGGGGCGGACGCGCTTTCGAGTATCGCCTTGAGATTCGACAGTCCCTGCTCGTACGACGGCCCGATCATGCCGTCCATCATCAGCCCCACATAGCGTCCCAACGGGTTCCCGCCCATGTCCGTCTCCATGGTCCAGGTGAGCGCCGAGCCGCCCTCCTGGGCATCAATCAGGTAGTCCGCATAGGCCTTTCCGCCGGTGCCGAAATCAAGCAGCGCGCGAACCTTGGAATAGGGCAGGCTCTCCACGATTTCCTGCATGCCGTCGCCCACCTGCGGATGGTCGCTGTACCAGAGCATGCGCGAACCGGCGCCGATGGCCGGCCCCTCGAATACGTAGCGCGTGGCCGGATCGATCCGGTGCCAAGGCTGCCAGCGGTTGAACTGCCGGAAATCGTTGACCATCGCGAACACCTCCTTGGGCGAGGCATCGATTTCCACCGACCGTTCCACCCGCACCTCGCGCGGAAGCAGAAAACCCACAACGAGGAACAGCACTAAAAGCGCAACGATGCCTATGAGCATTCGCTTGATGATGACCATGCCTTACCTCCCTCGCTCCAAGAAACCTTCCCGCGCGCCGCGACGCAAGGTGCGGGAATTTACCACAGGCCGTCCGAAAGGCGGCCCAGCAAAGGCAAAGACCGGGGGCGGGCACAATAGCTGCCCGCTCTCCATTTCGCCGCCGCCGCCACGCTGGCCCGCAAACGCGATGCCATCCTCTCCTTCCCCACCCTCTGACCGGGTGGCTCCCGCAGTCGCCAACAGGGCGCTCTACCGGGGGCGGGGGCCGAACAGGGCGGTGCCAACGCGCACCAAGGTGGCGCCGCACTCCACTGCGGTTTCGAGGTCGGCGGTCATGCCCATGGACAGGGTGTCGAGGTCCAGGCCGGAACCGTTCAGCTCGTCGAAAAGGGCGCGCAGGCGACGATAGGCATCGTCCGGCGCGCCGGGCATCGGCATGCCCATGAGGCCGCGAAGGCGAAGGCGATCCTGCGCGCCGATCAATGCCGCCAGCCCGGGCACTTCGTCCGCAGGCAATGCAGGACGTTCGTCACCGTCTTGCATGCGCACCTGTATGCAAACGTTCAAGGGCGGCGAATCCGCCGGACGGCGGGCATTGAGCCGCAAAACATCGCGCTCCCTGATTACCGTATGCACCCAGTCGAACCGCTCGGCCACAAGCCGCGCCTTGTTGGATTGCAAACGACCGATAAAGTGCCACCTTGCGCCGGCAGGCCCAAGCGCATCCATCTTTGCAAGCGCCTCATCCACATAGTTCTCGCCGAAGTCGGCCAAGCCCGCGCGCCGCGCCGCGCGCACCGCCTCCACGCCATGCGCCTTGCTCACGGCCAGAATCCGTACATTGAGGGACGACAATCCCTCTCGCTTGGCCGCAGCGTCAATTCGCGCACGAACAACCTGCAGCCGACTCGCGAGTTGCGCTTCTTTCATCGCCCGCCCTCAATTTTCCGCAATGCTCTTTATCCCGCAGCAAACTGACATAGGCACAACCTTGGCTGCGGCACTGCAAACTCGGCCCTCATTGCAGCCGGCACCCAAACAACTGCGGCAGGCGATCTCTGAAACAGGCCTCAAGCAACTCCCATTTGCTGGAAATCCCGCCGCCACGAATACCCGCACTTTACCAAGCGGGTCATGTCTTCGACCGCTCATAAACAAAGCAATCCAGCAACGCCGCCCGCATGTCCCACCATTCCCGCTCGCTTTGATCTTCTGGCTCACCCGCACGATACCAAGGTTGCCTGTACACCTGTTCCAGCAATCTGCCGTATCCGTCCGGGGCCGAGAGTTTTCTGCATTGGGAAAACGAGGAGGCAAGCAAACCCTTAGATTGCCCGTTCAGGGACACGCACCGGTCGGGACGGGCAATAGCCAGTAGTCGCGTAGCCACAGCTATGCCGTATCCAGGGAATTTCCTTATTATTGCTTTGACTGCCTCAACAGCGCATTGGGGAAATTCGTGGTCTGTTGCGTTAATAACAAGCCCCACGATTTCGCCGATTTCTCTTCGAATATCCCGGTTTTTCTTAAAACTTGAACAGGCTTTCGCTGCGCCGCGCATATTCCCCAACAATGCCCACCGACCCTCACCGCCGATTCGACCAAGCAATTTATCGCACTCATCAGCCCCCAACTGCGACCAATCTTCACTTTCCGCCACAGGACGAAGATTAGTAATCGTGTGAAACCAGCTATCTGTTTTACTAAGGACGGACAACTGGCCGTCCCGGTGGCGCCTCCACCATTCATCACATTTTTTCAGAGCGCGGACGTATCCGCCCCAATCTTGCGCTTCCTTGAGAAAAATATGGGGGTGGGGGGGATCAATTGCGCTAGGGGCTTGGACAATTCTGTTGAGCGGTGGCGCCGGCGGCTTCTTTTTATATTTTTCACGATATTCCTCAAGTTGCTCGGAACACACTTCTTGATAAGAATTCCATATCTTCTCGAACCATTCCGCAGCCGCCTCGAAGGCTCGCGTTTCGAACAAAGTTTCCGTGTTGCATCGAACGCCCTGCTGGTATTGATGTCCGAATCCCCCGGCGCTTGTGAAATTCGCGCTTCCTATCCAAGCAACTGCTTTCGCCTGCCCGTAAAAGATGTAAATCTTTGGATGAAACAGCGGCGGGTCACCAGCGATTCGAAGCGCGCCAGCTTCTTGCAGGGAACTCAAAGCATCGGGATGGGTTGCGCGATCACTTATCCCAATAATTGATCGAACAGATATGCCCCTTCGCTTAACTGCCTCCGCAAGCGCATTCAAGGATTCGGTTGGTGTCGCCCAAGCGGAAGCTATGTCAATGCGCGCTGCCCAGCCGAGATTCTTCCGGAATTCTTCGGCAATGTTGGCAACCAGACGCATCACTTCAGTCGCTTCGGCGGCGATGATTCAGTGTCCGCTTCTTGGTCGGGATATACCCACAGCGTCAGATCGCGCAATGGGGGAAAGCTGATTGGGAGGATGCGAACATCAAATGGCATCTCAGGGCCCTCGTCAAGGCAATCCAATTGCAAACCGAGCCATCCATTCTTCTCGCAATGCCGCGCCACGATCTTCACGTAACGGCGCAGTAGAAGCAAGGGAGGGAATCGATCCTTACGATCCATCCATGACAACATATCTCGACCTCCCTTGGAACTGTTGCAGGAACGGCAAGCCCAAATAAGGTTGTCGGAAGCATCAGGCCCGCCAGCAATTTTGGGAATCAAATGGTCCGCGCACAGGTTGCTCTTGCTTCCGCAGTAATAGCAGGCTTGCGGTGCCAGCATCTTGTTTCGCTCGTCGTCATAGATGGATCGCATACGCATGGAACCGTCAATCAATCCACGTTTCAGTCTGGCGCGGATCATGTAATCCACCGTCGCATACTTTTGCGCACCTCTATTAATCGCCGAATGAGCACATGCAAGTTGCGAGTAACTGAATGCGACCTGCTCGAGCACGGTTGCTGGCGCTTGCTTGGCACTTGCCATCTCCTTATCTACGGCGGCGATTCCGAAAATCTTCGAGATCTTGTTGGAATTGGCGCTCGCCCGGCAGCAGTGAAATCGCTCTTTCGTAAGCATCCTCAATAGCAGTTGCGGGCTCGCGCAAATAATTGCGAACCCGCGCTAAGTCCCGCCAAGCAAAAGCATGCCTCTTTGGCGGCGCATCAAGCTGAATGACCCGCTCAAGCAGTTCCCGGGCTTCCGCCAAGAATTTGCGGTTGGTTGCCTTCCATGGACCGTGCCGCTTGCGAAAGGCATCCCCCGCCAGTCTGATTTTGGTTTGTGCGAATTCGTGCAGAGCTCGCGGATCCGCTTGGATTGCAGCCCCCGCTCTCTCGAAATAGTGGTGGGCCTGACTTTCTTTACGCAGCCGCCGGGCCAGTATTGCGGCATCGACCGCGTCTTGGCTTTGCGCGCTCAAATGAAGTTCGCCAAGCAGCTTTTCCGCTTTTCTTTTCTCGCCGGCATCAAACCATGCCTCTATCATGGTGTTGGCCACATGAGGACGAGCATAAGGATGCCGGGCATCGGTAAATCCAAGAACAAGGCGCCGTTGCGCCGAACGACTTATTGGCTGGAAATTCTACTCCGGCATCGCTTCCCGAAGGCAACTTCTAGGAGCCTGCGCCGTAGAAACTTTTGGTGGGCCGCAGTTCTACATATGACACGGAAAGGAATAGGCATATCCCACCTATGGAGCGTTAAAGCTGTCATTATGGTCTTTGAATCCCGCTTGAAAGCGCCACGAGCCTCCTACGGCGCAAGCTCCTAGCCCGCATATTGCACCAAGGGGCCGCGCCAGCTAAAGCCCTTTGCTTGCCCCTGCCTCGCGGGAGCGTCTGGGGCAGGATGCCCCAGCCGAGCCCCATGGATGGGTTTATGCGTCTCCCGCGAGGCAGGGGCAAGCAAAGGGCGGGGGGCGAGCGAAGGCGCAGGCTTCGCTTTGCCTATGGCGCAGCGCGCCTATTCGCGCAGGCGGGCAAAGGGCGAGGGCAAGCGCATGCCGTCCGTGCCTATGGCGCAGCGAGCATGTGCGGGCCTGCGTGATCCGCCGTTCTCAGGCTGCGGCTCCAGGATAGATCCACTCGGCGGGGAATACCGGCCCGTCCACGCATACCCGCTTCATGGCCGGCCCATCGGGCGTATGCGCCTGAACCGTGCAGCCGGCGCAACCGCCCACCGCGCAGGCCATGTATTCCTCCAGACACAACTCGGCATGCACGCCAAAATCCGCCGCCAGCCGGGCGGATGCCCGAAGCATAGGCTCCGGGCCGCAGGCGTGGATGGCCACTTCGGGCAAACGCTTGCGCGGCAGCTCGCTCAGCCATTGGCGCGCCAGGTCCGTTACATGGCCGCGACAGCAGCCGTCAAGCCCCGCGTTGCTAGCCAGCTGCGAGGGCACGCCCCACTGTTCGGCGCAGCGCAAACGGCTGTTCTTGCCGCGCTTTTCGAGGGCGAAGGGAAAAGGCAGCTCCGAGCCTAGGAAAAGCCGGGGCTTCCATTGGCCCATGCCCGCCAGCCGCCGGGCATGGAATAGCACCGGCGGAATACCAACCCCGCCGCCCAGCAGCAGCACAATAGGGCGCGCCTCGGAAACTGAAAAACCGCGCCCGATCGGCCCCATTGATTGCAGCGTGTCCCCCGGTTCGGCGGTCGAAAGCAACGTGAGTCCCCGACCGCCGGCCTTGTACAGCAGTTCGATCCAGCCATGCTCGGCATCGGCCAGCATGATCGACAGTGGCCGGCGCTGGGGCATTTCCGAACCGCAGCGCAAATGAACGAAGCTGCCCGGACGCGCCGCCGCGGCGCAGCGCGGCGCACGCATCCGGAGACGGTACTGGCCGCCCGGAAAGGACCGCTGCGACAGCACCTCGCCTTCCTCCACGAAAACGCGATCAGCAGGCATGGTGTAGCCGAATCACTCCGGCGCGGGCCTATGCGGATGGTCCGGCGCCTCTTCCGTTCCGCCATCCGGGCGAATCGGTTTCAGCATCTCCCGCCAAGCGCCGGGCGTAACCGGCGCAATAAGGAATTTCCTAATGCTCACGCTTGTTTCTCCTGCCAGTCCCTGGCAATGACGCAGGCCGCGAGGCTATCAAGCTGCCCCTTGCGGGATCGCCGGCCCCCTTCGCCGCTGGAGCGCCGTTCCCGCAGCCAGGCGCCGGCCTCCCGGGTGGTGAGGTGTTCATCGATCGTCTCCACCGAAAGCCCGTAGCGGCGCTCCAGATGCCCGCGAAAACGTTCGAGCGCAACTTCCAGCTCGGCGGCGGGCCTAGGGGGGCAGCCCAGCACGATGACCTGAGGATGGTACTCGCGAACGAGCCGGTCCAGCTCGCTCCATTGGGGCAATCCGCCGCGCGCCGGGAGGTGTTTGCGGGCCGTGATGACGCCGCCGGTGGCCGTGGCTACGCCCACGCGCCTCAAACCGAAATCCAAGGCAATTGCAGGCTCGGTGCGCATGGGGAACGGCCGACCGGCCCGAAATCGAGAAGCTGTTCGGCTACGCAGGCTCGGTGCGCATGGGGAACGGCCTGTTGGCGCCGGGGGCTGCGAAGATTCGCGAATCAGGCGTTGCCAACCTGCAGTCCCAGCCGCGACACGTCCACGCCCAGCAGCGCCGCGGAAGCCGCCCAGCGCCGCTCATACGGCGTATCGAAGAGTATTTCCTCGACCGCGTCCACCACCATCCAGGAATTCGAACGCAGTTCGCGCTCCAGCTGGCCTTCGCCCCAGCCCGCGCACCCCAGAGCCAGCAGGGCGCGGCGCGGGCCTTGGCCGCCGGCGATGGCCGACAGCACATCCCTCGATGTGGTGACTTCGATATTTCCGCACATCGAAATCGTGGAATCCCAGCTTCCTCCGGTTTCATGCAGCACAAAGCCTCGTTCGCGGTTCACGGGTCCGCCCTTGAGGATTTTCTGGTTGGCGAGATCGTCATCCTGGCTGTCCAGCGAAAGTTGTTCGAAGACTTCGCCGAGATTCATGCTTGAGGGCCGGTTGATGATGATCCCCAGCGCGCCATCGGCATTATGGCCGCACAGATAGGTCACGGTTTGGCGGAATCGCGAGTCGGGCATTCCCGGCATGGCGATAAGAAGTTTGCCGGAAAGGGAGTTAATTTCTTCCATGACCAATCGAAGCCGGATGCCTAGCGCGATTATAGCGGCGCGGACGGGCTGCTAGCCCGCATATTGCACCAAGGGGCGTGGAGCCCGCGCAGGATTTGCCTGCCCCCCCCCCCCCCCCCGCCATTCCCCGCCCCCCTTTTCCGGGAGACGCATGAACCCGTCCATGGGGCTTGCTCCGGCATCCTGCCTCCGATACTCCCTGAAAAGGGGGGCGGGGAATGGCTTCATCCGCGCGCTCGCGAGCGAAGGCATAGCCGTGCCTATGGCGCAGCGAGCATGTGCGCGCAAGCGGGCAAAAGACCAGCGGGAACGCGGCCGGCGCGTTTCGCATGAGGCGGAAAGCGGGCATTCCGGGCATAAGCCATTGACTAATCAGCAAAATAAGGAAGGCAACAAGCGGCTTGGTGCAATATGCGGGCTAGCCTTTCAGGCGTTCCATCAGGCTGTCGAACAGCAGGGCCGCGGCATCCACTCCCGCCAGTTTCTGAATCTCCCGGATTCCCGTAGGGCTGGTGATATTCACTTCCGTGAGGTAATCGCCGATGATATCCAGTCCGGCAAACGCCACGCCGCGCACTGCCAGCTCGGCGCCCACCCGCTCGCATATCTGAATATCCCGCAGCGTGAGTTCGCATGCCTCAGCGCGCGCGCCGACCATGAGGTTGCCGCGGTTGTCATCGCCGCGCGGCACGCGATTCAGCGCCGGGCTGACCGCTTGTCCGTCGATCAGCAGGATGCGGCGGTCTCCGGCGGCGATTTCCGGCAGATACCGCTGGGCCATTGCAAAGCGGGTCCCGCCAGCGGTGATGGTTTCGAGAATCACCGCAAGATTCTTGTCCGCCCGGTCCAAGGCGAAGATGGAATGGCCGCCCATCATATCCAGCGGCTTGACCACAATATGCCCGTGCTGGTCCAGAAAATCGCGCATCCGTTCCGCCGAGCGGGTGATGACGGAGGGCGGCGTGAGGTCGGGAAACCAAGCAACGAAGGCCTTTTCGTTCACGTCGCGCAAAGCCTGCGGATCGTTGACGATCGTTGCGCCCTCAGCCTGGGCGCGCTGCAAAACGTAGGTGGCGAAGATGTATTCCGCATTGAATGGCGGATCCTTGCGCATGAAAATCAGGTCGAGTTCGCCGAGGGCCATGCGCTGCGGCGGTTCGAGGCGGAACCAGTCGGCATCGTTGCCGGTTACGGCAAGCGGCGCCGCCTCTCCGAAAGCGCGCCCGTCGCGGATATCGATATCGTTGAGCGTGAAGTGAAACAGAGTGATGCCGCGTCGCTGCGCCTCGCGGAGCAGCGCCAGGGTGCTATCCTTTTGCGGGGCAATGGTGCCAATGGGGTCCATCACCACGCCCAGAGCGACATTCTTCATGGCGGGAGGGAGTGAGTTGGGGCAAGCCCGCGATATTTTAAGGGCGCTGCCGGGCTGCGGCGGCCGCAAAGCGGTGCGGGCGTGCTCATCCTGAACCGCCGGACCGGCCTTATGGAGGGCGCGCGGCTTTCCTTGTGTCCGCACCGCGACGAGCGACCGCCGGAGAGCCAGGTCCGGCTGATCGTGCTGCATGCGATTTCCCTGCCGCCCGGCCAGTTCGGCGGCAATGAAATCGAGGATTTGTTCCACGGCCGGCTGGACTGTTCGGCGCATCCTTTTTTCAGCGGCTTGGCGGGCATGCGCGTATCAGCGCATTTTCTGGTGCGCCGCGACGGCGAGCTCGTTCAGTTCGTGAGCGTGCTTAAGCGCGCCTGGCATGCGGGAGAGTCGCAGTTCCGAGGGCAGCCCCACTGCAACGACTACTCGGTGGGCATCGAACTCGAAGGCGATGAGTCCACAGCTTTCACCGATAGGCAATACAATCAGGTCTGCGCCGCCATCGTTGCGCTGCGGGCCGGGCTGCCGTCCCTGCGAAGCGCGCCGATCGTGGGCCACAGCGATATTGCGCCCAGCCGAAAATGGGACCCGGGGCAAACATTCGACTGGGCCCGGCTGGCGGCGGATTTGGCAAGGGCCGCGGAGCACGAACAATGAAATTGATTGCCCTGCTGATTGGCATCTACGCCGAGCGCTTGCTGGCGCGCTGGTCGCATTTGCGCGAGTTCCGTCCGTTCGAGGAGCAGGCCAACCGCTTGGCGGAAAAAGCGCTGGGCCTGGATGCGCGGGCCGCGCCCTTCATCATCGCCGGGGTTGCGCTGGCCTGCGCCGTGCCGGTGGGCATAGCGGCTTGGCTTCTTAGCGACAGTTCGCTGGAAATTCTGTGGTTCGTTTTCGCGGTTGCGGTACTGCTGGTTTCATTCGGGCCCCGGGATCTGAAGGCGGAGGCGCTTGATTACCACCAGAAGGCCGAAGCCGGCGACAGCGACGGGGCCAAAGCGCAAGCCGAATCGCTGCTCGGCGGGGACGCGCCGGAGGAATCCGCCGAACAAGCGGCCGCAGTGGAGCAGGCGACCTATCAGAAGGCCAATAACCGCATCTTCGGCGTGGTCTTCTGGTTCCTTGTGGCCGGTTCCTTGGGCCCCGCGTTCGCCTTCGGCTTCCGCGCGCTCAACAGTTTGCGCCGATACACGGCCACCCTCGAAGGAGGCGAGGCGCTGCATCGCGCCGCGGTGATGCTGCATGGGCTGGCGGCGTGGGTCCCCGCCCGCATCACTTCCGCCAGCTTCGCGCTGGCCGGCAACTTCGACGATGCCGTCAACGCTTGGCGGGACACTAGGGCCAACGATCGAAACAGCCTTTCCGACGGCTCCAACGCGGTGCTGGGAGCGGTGGGCGCACAGGCGCTGGGCGGCCGGCAAGACCGCGTGCGCGGCGCCGTGGCGCTGGTGGAGCGCAGCCTGTTCTTCGTTTGGGGGCCGATCGTGGCCGTGGCCGTAATCCTGGGCTGGGTCTATTAGCGAGCCGGCATCAGGGCTGAAGGCGGCTGGCGTTCCAAGGGCCGGCACGGCACTCCGATTCGCCGACGGATTCAAGATCGCGGGACCAGAGGATGCGGTCGTGAAGGCGCGCATCGCCTTGCGCCCATAGCTCCACGGCGCGGGCGAACAGGCGGTAGCCTCCCCAGAACGGCGGGCGGGACACGGCCCCAGGGGGCGGCGTAGCGGTCCAGTCCTTCCCGTCGCCGCCGAAGCGCGCCGCCGTTTCGTTCATGCGAGCGTTGAGCGCCGCGCGGGAGGCAACCGGCTGGCTCTGCTCGCTGGACCAAGCCGCAAGCTGGCTTTGCCAGCTGCGGGTGGCGAAATACGCATCGCTTTCCTCGTCCGGCGACGCAACCACCGGGCCGCGGATGCGCGCCTGCCGGCCCAGGCGGTCCCAATGGAAAACAGCGCAAGCTTCGGCGCGCGCCGCGAGTTGCCGTCCCTTGGCCGACTTGTAATTGGTATAGAAAACCAAATAGCCCTTGCGGTGGTCGAAGCGCTTGAGAAGCACCACCCGCGCATCCGGGCGGCCTTCCGCGCCGGTGGTGGACAGAACCATGGAATGCGGATTGGGGCGGTCTGCCAGCTCCGCCGCCCGCGCCAGCCATCGCCTGAGGATGGGCAGCGGATCGTCCGGCGGCGCCCCGGCGAGATCAGCCACTTGCAGCCTCCAAAGCCGAAGCGTGATGGCGCAGATGCGCCTCGATGAAGGTGCTCACGAAGAAGTAGCCATGATCGTAGCCGTCGCGCAGGCGAAAGCTGATTTTCTGGCCGGATTCCCGGCAGGCGGCAAGGAACTGCTCCACCTTGAGCTCCTCTTCGCGGAACGGGTCCGCGCTTCCCAGGTCGATCAGGATTTCTGTATCCAAGGGCGCCTTGCGAACCAACTCGCTGGCATCGTGCTCCCGCCAGCGCGAGGTTTCCCCTCCTAGGTAGGCCGAGAACGCCGCGCGCCCCCAAGGCGAGGCCGACGGGTTGGAAATCGGCGCCAGAGCGGAAACGGACTGATAGCGGCCAGGATTGCGCAGGGCGATCACCAAGGCGCCATGGCCGCCCATGGAATGGCCGCAAATGCCGCGGCGCGCCGAATCGACCGGAAAGCGCGCCTCCACGAACTCAGGCAGCTCCCGGCTTACATAGTCGTACATCCGGTAATGGGCCGCCCAAGGCGCCTGCGTCGCGTTCACGTAAAAGCCCGCGCCCGAACCCAGAAAGTGGCCGTCGTCCTCGCCGGGAGTGCCCGTGTTGCGGGGGCTCGTGTCGGGCGCCACCAGCGCCAGCCCGGTTTCCGCAGCGACACGCTGGGCGCCGGCCTTGACGGCGAAGTTCTCCTCTGTGCAGGTCAGGCCGGAGAGAAAGTAAAGCGTCGGCGCCTTGCTGCCTTCCGCCGCGCCCGGCGGCAGAAACAGCGCGAAACGCATCGGGCAGGCGCAGGCTTGCGAGGGGTGCTCCAGCGTCAGCTGGCGGCCCTCGAAACAACGGCTTTCGGACACGATCCTCATGGCCGCGCCTCGGCTAGAAGTAAACCACCGAGCGAATGCTCTCGCCTTCGTGCATTAAACGGAAAGCGGCGTTGATGTCGTCCAGCGGCATGGTATGCGTAATCATCCGATCCACCTCGATGGCGCCGTCCATGTATTGATCGACCATGCCGGGCAGGTCGCTGCGCCCGCGCACTCCGCCGAATGCGGTGCCGCGCCACACCCGGCCGGTCACGAGCTGGAACGGCCGGGTGGCGATTTCCTGGCCTGCGCCGGCCACGCCAACGATAGTCGCTTCGCCCCAGCCCTTGTGGCAGCACTCCAGCGCCGAGCGCATCAATTCCACATTTCCCACGCATTCAAACGAATAGTCAACGCCGCCATTGGTCATTTCCACGATCACTTCCTGGATCGGCGCGCCGTGGTCCTTGGAGTTGACCAAGTCGGTGGCTCCCAGCTGGCCGGCCATCTCGAATTTGGCCGGATTGATGTCGATGCCGATAATGCGCTCGGCCCCGGCCATTACCGCGCCTTGAATCACGCTCAGGCCGATTCCTCCAAGCCCGAACACCGCGACCGTGGAGCCCGCCCGCACTTTGGCCGTGTTCAGCACCGCGCCGATTCCGGTCGTGATGCCGCAGCCCAAAAGGCAGATCTTGTCCAGCGGCGCCGCCGGATTGACTTTGGCCAGCGCGATTTCGGGCAGCACCGTGTACTCCGAAAACGTGGAGGTGCCCATATAGTGCAGGACGGTTTTGCCGCCGGAGGAAAAGCGGCTGCTGCCGTCCGGCATAAGGCCCTGGCCCTGGGTCACGCGAATGGCCTGGCATAGGTTGGTCAGCCCGGAGCGGCAGAATTCGCACTCCCGGCACTCGGGCGTGTATAGCGGAATCACGTGGTCGCCGGGCTTGACGCTGGTGACTCCGGCGCCCACCTCCTCCACGATTCCCCCGCCCTCGTGGCCGAGTATGGCCGGAAAAGCGCCCTCCGGATCGTCTCCCGACAAGGTGTAGGCATCGGTATGGCACACGCCGGTGGCCACGATCCGCACCAGCGCCTCGCCTGCGCGCGGGGCGCCCACTTCCACGGTTTCGATTTCCAATGGCTTGCCTGCTTCCCAAGCCACGGCGGCGCGCGATTTCATGGCTTTGCGTCCTTAAGGGCAATCAGTAACGGGGCATTGTAAAACGACCATCATCAGGCCACGCGGTCGGGAGGCTCCTGTCCCGCAAAGAAGCAGTCCAAATTCTTTTTCACGCGCAGGCCCATGGCTTCGCGGGTTTCGGAGGTGGCGCTGCCCAAATGCGGAAGCAGCACCACTTGGTCCATCGCCCTGAGCGCCTCGGGCAGTTCGGGTTCGCGCGCGTACACGTCGAGGCCGGCGCCGGCCAGCTGCCCGGAGCGCAGCGCTTCCACCAAGGCGTTCTCATCGACCAGCGCGCCGCGCGCGGTGTTGATCAGAATGGCGCCGCGACGCATGCGGGCCAGTTGCGCCTGGCCCATCAGCCCGACGGTCTCCGGCGTGACCGGACAGTGCAGCGACAAAAAATCGCTTCTGCCAAGCAGCTCATCCAAATCGGCGCAAATCCCCACGCCTAGGGAGCGCGCCTGCTCGTCGCTTGGCGGACGCGGCGCGCAAACAAGCACTTGCATTCCGAAACCGCGGCGGGCGCGATGGGCCACCGCCTTCCCGATCCGGCCGAAGCCCACCAGCCCCAGCGTCTTGCCGCTCACCCGATTTCCGTATATGGACGCTGGCGACCAGCCGGTCCAGCCTCCCGCTCTGACCAGGCGATCCCCCCGCGCCACACCCCTAGCCGTTGCCAAGATCAGTGCCAGCGCGAGGTCCGCCGTGCAGTCCGTCAATACATCCGGCGTGTTGGTCACAACGAGGCCCGCTTGGCGGGCGGCGGCCAGATCGATATGCTCGAAGCCGGCGCCGTAGTTGGCGAGTATCCGGGCCCGGCGGGCGGGCGCTCGCACAATGTCCGCATCCACCTGATCAGTCACCGTGGGACAAAAAGCGTCGGCCGTCCGCAGGGCCTCGCGCATATCGGCAGCGCTCATCGGCTGGTCCTGCTCATTGGGCAGCACTTCGTAATCCTCCGCCAGCAGCGACTCCGCAGTCGCCGGCCAGCGCCGGCTTAAGACAACCCTCGGCCTCGACGGCATGGGGCGTTACTTGCGATCTGCCAGATAGCGGCGGCCGCTTTCCATCATGCGCACGAATTCCGCTTCGTTGCCGCTACGCACCAGCCGGGAAAGCTTCTCGACCGTGCCAACCAGCTCGCCCAGCACCTCGGCGCCGTGCGGATTCAGCCGCTGGATTTCAAAATAAAGATGCGGATTGTCTTCCGCCACAGCGCGGGCCACGGCGAGTTGGGCATCGAAAGTGGTGCTCGACATGCGGGCCAGCACCGGCGCCTGCTCGCCGCTTTCCTCCAGCGCGTTGATGAACGCCAAGTTGATGGCGTGGGACACGCCCAGCACCCAGGCGATGAGCCGGTCGTGCTCATCCATCGGCACGCGAAGAATCTCCACCATGGTGCCGTCGAACACGTCCGCGGCGGACCGGGCCGCATCGGGCGCGCCGACATCCATCAGCAATATATGGCAGCCGGAAAGCAAGTCGGTATCGGGGCCGAACATGGGGTGGATCGACGCCACCTGCATTCCGCTGGCGGCCATCCGGGTTAATTCATCCTTCACCGGGGCTTTGATCGACGCGATATCGAAAATGAGCCCGGCATGCCGCGACCGGCGCATATCCCTGAGAATGTCGGCGCTCACCGTTACCGGCGCAGCAACCACCGTCAGCTCGAATTCGCCCGAGGCTTCGTGCCAATGCTCCAGACGAGGAAGTTTCCTTGGCGAGGCATGCGGATCGGCAACGGTAACGGCGTAGCCTTGGGATCCTAGGAACTCGCAGAACCAGCGCCCCATCTGGCCGCCACCGCCCACCACCAGCGCCCGACGGCCCTCGCCCTGGCCGCGCGCCTGCAACCGCACCCTTTCCTGGCGCGACAACGACGCATTGATCAGCAAACGCACGATATTCTCGGCCAGATCGCCCGGCAGGCCGGCTTTCTCCGCCTGCTCGCGGGCCCGGCCCACCACGCGCACCTCCTGAGCGAAATCGCGCGAAGGAACGCCTGCGTTGTGCTTGACCTTGCCCACTTGCGCGGAAATATTCTGGCGCTCCGCCAGCAGCGCGATGATTTCGCGGTCGATGGCGCCCAGCTGTTTCCTTAGGTCTTCGAGGTTCGGCATGGATTCGCGTTCCGGCAGCGGAGCGCAAATTGTACGAGCCTCCGCCGCGATATGAAGTATCGGGCATCGGCCATAGGCATCTATACTATTCAACATGGGTCGCGCCGCGCTTCACGGATTTATGGATGATCCTGCCGAAGCGGGCGCGGCGGTCTTCCACGGGGATTGCGCGGAAGTGATTGCTCGCAATATCCCTGCCCAATCCGTCAATCTTATTGTGACTTCGCCGCCCTATGCCGACCAGCGGCGCGGCAATTACGGAGGAATCCACCCCGACCGCTACGTGGAGTGGTTCCTGCCCAAAGCGCGCGCATTCAAGAATTGCCTTGCGCCGGATGGATCATTCATTCTGAACATTAAGGAAAAGGCGGTAGGCGGCGAAAAGCACCCCTACGTCTATGACTTGGCGCTAGCGCTACGGCGGGACCAGGATTGGCGGCTGGTGGACGAGTACTGCTGGCACAAGAAGAATTGCTATCCCGGCAAGTGGCCGAACCGCTTCCGCGATTCGTGGGAGCGCCTTTACCACTTCGCGCTGACTCCCTCCTTCAAGATGCGCCAAGAGGAAGTGATGGTGCCGATGGGCGATTGGAGGGAAAAGCGGCTTGCCAGCTTGTCGGACACCGACCTTAAGCGGGACGAATCAAAGCACGGAAACGGCTTCGGCAAGCGCGTCGAGAATTGGGTGGGCCGGGACATGGCCTACCCGACAAACGTGCTCCATATGGCCACCGAATGCGGCCACAAGGGGCATCCCGCCGCTTTCCCCAAAGCCTTGCCGGAATGGTTCATCCGCCTATTCACGGATGAAGGCGATACGGTTCTGTACCCGTTCGGCGGCAGCGGCACCACCTTGGTTGCCGCGATCGGGCTGGGGCGCAAGGCCATCGGCATTGATACTCAAGCGGAATACTGCGAAGCGATGCGGAGCGCGGTTCGTGCCCTATCCTGACTGGTGGGATCAGGCGGAGCCCGGCATCCGGATTGATATACTTGGTATTTATGAGTTCGCCCGTCAAAACGCTTCGCCAACGATATGCGGATGCGAGAGACCGAAGAGTGCGGATGCTTGCAAAAGCAGAGCAAGAAATTGCGATCCTAGGCTCCAGACTCGGCGGGAAGTTTTTTGTTTTCGGAAGCGTTGCCCGAGGAGCCGGCTTTCGACCAGACTCCGATCTTGATGTGGTGGCTTCATTCGCTACAGCGAAGGAAGAATATACCGCCGCGCGCCTCGCAGAAGACCTTTTGGATGATATGGGCGTGCCGCACGATGTTTGCACGATGCGAGGTCTTTCCCAATCGTTTCGGGCTTCGATCTCACCGACTTGGAGGGAATGCCAACCCTAATGGTTAAGGGCAAAAAGGGCGCGTGGGTGTTCGTCGAAGAGAATTTTCTCGACTCTAGCAAACATTTTCGCCGCGCCGCTCGCCTCCACAAAAATTTTTCTGCGTTATTAGAAGGCTCCGATACTGAAATACATCAATTATCGGATGCGGAATACGCTGCTCGCATGGCAATCTGTCATGCGATGCAAATTGCCCATACTTCGCTCGAAATGGGTTTGGAGAGGGCTTTCGGGTTACTAGAAGAACCTGTCTCGAAGGGCGCGAGTTGGCACAAAGACATCATAGACCAAGCTAAAGAAATTGAAGGGCGGCCCGCGATACTAAGCCCCGATTGCATCGCGGCAGCCCATGAAACTCGCGCGTTCCGCAATATAGCAAGCCGGCGGTACCAAGGTGATTTTTTATTTGAGGGCCTATCGTCCGCAGTTAAAGCGGGCGCGTATCTTTCGGAAAACTTAAACCGACAAATCGAATACTTCCTAAACAGGCTCAATCCGCCGGAACATGCCCAATAAGTTTGTTTTCGGCGGCGGGCAGGTTGAGGGCGGCGGCGATGGCGCTCCAAGGGATGAGCTTAAAGTTCTGGCGCTCTTCGGGGCGGCGGTTGAAGCCGTCCTGCACCACCAGCAGGCCCTGCTCGAATCCGGGGCCTAAGTTAACGGAGGTCGCCGCCAGGCCGTCGGTCTCCTCGGCGCCGTCGATGCCGGAGGCCGGATCGTCGGCCACGCGCACGGAGCCTAAATAGCGGTCGCCGTTATTGAGATCGTAGAAGGCGTAGGTGTAGTCGCCTTGGCTGGACGCAACCAGGATCGCGCGGCCCTGTTCGGTCCGATAGATGCTCAGTCCCTCCACGTCCGCAGCCAGGCGGTCCGAATCCACCGAGTCAAGCAGCGTTTTTTCGTCGAACCCTCCGGCGCGGGCCGGCATCTTCCAAATGCCATGCTCCTCCTCGCCGATATAGGCGATGCCCGCATGGTCGTCCACCACGCAGCCCTCGGGCTTGGTGGGCAGCGAAAAGCGGTCGATGCGCTCGGGTTTCAGCGCGCCGCCTTCATTCAGGCGCCAGATTTCGTATTCCCCATCGCTGCCGTTCACGTAGGCGTAGGCGATGCCGGCGGCATCC
The DNA here is from genome assembly GCA_965213995.1 of Gammaproteobacteria bacterium. Lineage (GTDB taxonomy): Bacteria > Pseudomonadota > Gammaproteobacteria > Steroidobacterales > Foliamicaceae > Foliamicus. The sequence goes on from OZ243929.1 coordinate 1,276,946, forward strand.
AGATGCATGCAGATGCCGTACGGATCCTTAATTTCAAGCGGCTGCGCCAACGCCAGCTCCAGCTTCCCTTGCGCGGAAACGGCGAATATGTCCATTGCGCGTTCGGTGCGGTTGGTGGCCACCGCCAGTGTCGCCGGACCGTCGGCCACCGCCACGCCCTGGCGCAAATCCACGTTGTTCAAGCGCCCGCGGGCAAGGAACTGCACTTCCCTCCCGGAAAGGTCGTACGCCGACAAGCCGCGACGCTTGTCGGTGCCCAGAATCAGGCTCAGCGAAGCGTCCTCGGGATGTATCCAGATGGCCGGGTCGTCGGCCGCGTCGCCCCCGCCCCGCACCGGCTCCGTCTCCGCAACGGCATAGACGGCAGGAAGATCAACGCGCGCCGCTGCCGCCGGCTTTTCCGCGCAACCACCCGCCAACACCGCGGCCAGTCCCGCCGCGAACGCGCTACAATCCCGCTTACGCATCAGCCCCACCGTATGGCGCCCACGCCACCGTAGCCTGTTCCGTCCCCCTTCCTCCGGGAGTATCGGAGGCAGGATTCCGATTCGCCCTCTGCTTGCTCCCGCGAGGGTCGCTTCGATCCGCCCTCTGCTTGCTCCCTTCCTCCGGGAGACGCATAAATACATCCATGTAGCTTGCTCCGGCATCCTGCCTCCGATACTCCCGGAGGAAGGGAGCAAGCAGAGGGCTTGGGAGTGCCGATCCTTAAAGGGGTCTGCGCCAGCCGAAGCCTCTTTGCGCGCATGCCTCTCGCGGGAGCGTTGGAGCCACTGCTCGCCAATGGCTTGGCGGGCAGAGCGTCTCCCGCGAGAGGGGAACGCGCAAAGAGGCGAACCCGAAGCGGCGCGCAAGCAGGATAGAGCATTAGAAGCTGCGGTAGGAAATGCCGAACACGAACGAGCGGCCGATTTCGTCGTACTGGCCGTTGTAGCGCGAACGGCCGTAATAGCGGTAGTTGGGCTCCTCGCCCAAGTTCATCGCGTTGAGATAAAGCTGAAGCTGCTCGTTCACGTCGTATTTAACGGTCAGGTCGATTTGGTGATGGCCGTCCTCGTACAGGTCGTTGTCCTGGCTCTCCAAGTTGATCTCGGCAATGCGATTGCCGATGTAGGCCGATGACAGCCTGACGCTCCAGCCGTAGTTCTCGTAACCGATCACGAAGTTGCCCACCAAGTTGGCCTGCGACGGCAGCCTCGACTCGTTGCTGCGTCCGGCGCCCGGCTCCAGGCCCAAATCGGCATCGCTGTCGGTGAACGTGGCGTTGGCCATCAGGATCAGCCCGCTCAGCGCTCCGGGCAACTCGGTGAACTGGCGCGTCCATCCGAGCTCCAGCCCGTAGAGGTTGGCCGACTGGCCGTTGAGCGGCTGGAATACCTCAAGGTCGGTCACGGCGATATTCCCCGCGTATTCGGAGGCATCGGCCACGGAACTCACATCGGCATCGAACACGAAGTCGTCGATGCGCTTGTAGAACGCGCCGGCGCTGAACACGCCCATGTTGCCGGGATAGTACTCCATGGAGAAATCGACGTTGCGCGACTTGTAGGGCTTCAGTTGCGGATTGCCGGCTTCCACAGCCATCGCGATATCGTCACCATCCTGCTCGATTTCGATAGCATCGGGGGTGGGGCTGATATCGCCGAACGACGGCCGCGCGATCGAATGCGTGTAAGCGCCGCGAAGGATCAGGTTCTTCGAGAGCCTGTAACGCAGATTGATGCTGGGCAGCACGCTGCCGTAATCGCTTTCGTAGAGGGATTCGGAAATCTGCACATCGTCCTCGCCCTCCACATCCACTTCGCGAACGTATGCGCCCCTAGCGGTGAAATCGGTGGCCTCGTAGCGCACCCCGTACACCAAGCGCAGATCATTGATATCGATGCGCTGCATCAGGTAGAGCGCGGTTACATTTTCCTCCATATCGTAGTCGGCCGCCGAGCCCACCCGCGAGGCATCCTCGTCCATGATGAACGGACAGGCATCCTCGTTGTAGCTGTCCAGCAGGCAGGCCGGCGATCCGCCGATCCGGTCCCAAATGAAACTGCGCTGAAGCCCCGGGCTCACGTAGGGGCCGTAGGCGCCCAGCCTGTAGTCGGTCGAGCCGGACACGAACTGCGCCAGCGTGGGAACGGGATCGAATGCATCATCGAATTTCTCGAACACGCGCAATCCCGCGTCCCGGTTCTTGTCGCGCGCCCGGTGCTTGGCGCCGAAGCGGATATAGCCGGGATGCCCGCCGAAGGTCATGTCGCGGGTCACGTCCACCTTCAAGGCGGTCTCCTCGTCGTTGGTGAAATTATCCTCGATGGCGATTTCATCCAGCTCGAAATTTTCCGCCACGGCGCCGTCGGCGCTGAAGGCAAGCGAGGGCACCCGTCCAAGGTTCTCGTAGCGGGCATATTCCACGCCTCTCATCTCGAACTGGGAATCGATGCGCCCGGGCTCCTTCTCGCTGGCCTCCGAATAGCCGGCGCTGTATTCCAGCGTCCAGTCGCCGATCAGGTTCTCGCCGCCCGCCAGCACGGAAAGGATTTCCTGCTCCTCGTAGCGGTCCTTCAGTTCGCGCTGCAAGCGGGTGTCCCTGGCCGTCAAGCTGTTGTTGTCGTATTCAATATCGCCCTTGTCGAGCTTGAATTCGATGCGGTTGCGGAACTCCTGGTCGGAGAAGTCGCTATAGAGCGTACGCAGGTAGTAGCTGGAAGTATCGCTGGGGCGAAAATCAAGATTGAGCGCAAATCCGTTGCGCTCGCGCGTGATCTCGTAGTCGCGTTTCTCCATTTCCTCGTGGTAGCGCACCCCGTCGTCTTCCTTCCAGCCGCCGTCGGCCTCGAGGTTGTCGGTGCCGAACTCGCGCTCGTTGGCGGAAACGCTCATCGCCAGGCCCAGTTCGCCGCCGGCGAAATCGAAGGCATTGGTGAAGGCGCCGGAGAATTTATGCCCGCGGCTGCCTTGCAGATCGTTGTAGAACGACTGCCCCTTGATCCGGTAGCTCATGCCTTCGCGGTCGAAAGCGCTCAGGCTCTTGATATTGATGGTGCCGCCAATGGCATCGCCGTCCTGGTCCGGCGTAAGCGTTTTGGTGACCTCCAGGCTTTCCACCAAGTCCGAAGGAATCACGTCCAGCGCCACATTGCGCCGATCGCTTTCCGGCGCCGGCACGTTCAGCCCGTTGATGCTGGCCACGTTGAGCTGCGGGTCGATGCCGCGCACCCCCACGAACCGCCCCTCGCCTTGGTCGCGCTCAATAAAAACGCCGTTGATCCGCTGCAGGGCCTCGCTCACGTTCTCGTCGGGAAACTGGCCGATGGAGTCGCTGGTGACCACGGAAATCAGGTTGTCTGCCGAACGCATCCTGTTGATGGCGCCGTAGGCCCCGGCGGCCTGCCCCACCACGATCATATTCTCCATAGCGCCCACTTCGGCGCCGATCCGCACATCGGCCCGCCCGGTTTGGCCATCGCGCACGAAAACCGCCATGGAAACGGGTGGCGCGCCCACGTAGCTCACTTCCAAGCGGTAGTCGCCGGCGGGAACGCTCTGGAACCGGAACCGTCCGGCCGCGTCGGTCACGCGCTCGATATTCAGTTCCGGCAGGCTGACAATAGCTCCTTCGAAGTACACTTCTGCGGACTGGTCGCTCACGCGGCCTTCCAATGCGCCTTGGGCAAGCGCTAGGCCCGGGAGCGCGGCCGAAAGCAGCAAGGCAATGGCCGTATGACATGCATGGGCGGATATTGATGGCATGGCGCAACCTCCAGATTCGGCGCGTCGCAGCAATGAATAGCGAATGCGGAGTATCTTGAGGGCCGACGGCAAAGCAAACGTTACGGTTTTTTTACAATTGCGTTACATAGGAAAAGCGGCGCGAGTTTGGCGGGCGGCAGCTTGCGTTAGAGTAAGCGGCCCGCCCCCTCCCCTATCAGGAATACATCCACGAGGGTCAGGCGCGGCGCCGATGGCTGAAGTTGAAAAGGCAGCACCTAAGGAGAACAAGCGCGATGACAGGCAGAGCACAACGGCTTGATGAACAGCCGGCCAATGGCGCCGGACGCCGGTTTAGGCAGCGTTTTTGCAGGCGGAGCATGGCGCTGATGCTGGCATGCGCAGCGCTGGGATCGGCAGCGGCCCACGAAACGCACGAAACGCCTCCGTTTGAAGACAGGTTCCGCCAGCTTGACGAAATACTGCCCACAGCCAACGCCTATCGCACCGCGACCGGGCAGCCCGGCCATGCCTACTGGCAGCAGAAGGTCGATTACTCGATCGATGTGCGCCTGGATGAGGACAGGCAGCGAATATCGGGATCGGAAACCATCACCTACCACAATAATTCGCCGGACACGCTCAACTATCTGTGGCTGCAGCTCGACCAGAACCGTTTCCGCAAGGACTCGATTGCCGAAATGACGCGCACTTTCGAGGGCGCGGCGACCGACGATGAGGGCGGGGACGCCGCCCGCATCAGCCTGCGCGACCTGCAGAGGCTGCAGTACATGGAGGACAGCGCGCTCGGCTACGAGATCCATTCGGTCACGGACAGCGCCGGCGAGCCGCTCGACCACACCGTGGTGGGCACGCTGATGCGCGTGGACCTGCCCGCCGGACTGGAGCCGGACGGCAGGTTCGTTTTCTCGGTGGACTACGCCTACAACCTCGTGGACGGCACGCATATGCGCGTGCGCGGCGGCTTCGAGCGCTTCCCGGACGACGCCCGCGCCGGCGGCAACCATATCTTCGCCATCGCGCAGTGGTTCCCGCGGCTGGCCGCCTATACCGACTACGACGGCTGGACCAACAAGGAATTCCTGGGCGGCGGCGAGTTCACGCTGGAATTCGGCGATTACGATGTGGCCATTACCGTGCCGGCCGACCATATCGTGGCCGCCACAGGCGAGCTCGCCAATGCCGACGAAGTGCTCACGCCCGAGCAGCTCGACCGGCTCGACCGGGCGGCAACGGCCGAGCGTCCCATATTCATCGTCACTCCCGACGAGGCCCGCGAGAATGAACGCGAGGGCGCGTCGGAAACGGCCACCTGGCGCTTCTCGGCGCGCAACGTGCGCGATTTCGCCTGGGCCTCGTCGCGCAAATTCATCTGGGATGCCAAGGGGCTTGAACAGCCCGGCGCGGAGCAGGAGCGGGTGCTGGCCATGTCCTTCTACCCCAAGGAGGGCGGAACGCTGTGGTCGGACTATTCCACCGAGGTCGTGATCCACGCGCTCGAGGTGTACAGCCGCTTTACCTTCGATTATCCCTATCCCACGGCGCAGTCGGTCAGCGTGGGCTTTCTGGGCGGCATGGAGTATCCCATGATCTCCTTTAACGGCCCGCGAACCACGTTGCAGGAGGACGGCTCGCGAACCTATTCCTTGGACGAGAAGCGGTTCCTGATCGGCGTGATCATCCACGAGGTGGGCCACTTCTTCTTTCCCATGATCGTGAATTCCGACGAGCGCCAGTGGACTTGGATGGACGAGGGCTTGAACAGCTATCTCGACGCGGTGGCGGGACGCGAATGGGACCCGGAAATTTCGTGGGCGGTGGAGCCGCGCGATATCACGGGCTACATGCTGTCGGAAGGACAGGTTCCGATCATGACCCAGTCCGACAGCCTGCTGCAGGCGGGCCCCAACGCCTACGGCAAACCCACTGCCGCGCTCAATATTCTGCGCGAAACCATCATGGGCCGCGATCTGTTCGATTTCGCGTTCCGGGAATACGCGCGCCGCTGGAAGTTCAAGCGGCCCACGCCGGCGGATTTCTTCCGCACCATGGAAGAGGCCTCAGGCGTGGATCTGGACTGGTTCTGGCGCGGCTGGTTCTATACCACCCGCCATGTGGATATTTCGCTGGACCGCGTGTACGAAATGCGCATGGACACCGAAGATCCCGATATCGATTTTCCGCGCCTGCGCGAAATGGAGAAAGCCGAGCCGCCTTCGGTGTTCGTGGAGCGCAACCGCGAGGAGGGCAGGCGGACCTGGGTGGAGAAAAACCCCGATATCCGCGACTTCTACGACAGCAACGACGAATTCACAGTCACCAACGTGGAGCGCAATCGCTACAGGCAGTTCCTCGACGGATTGGAGGCCACGGAGCGCGCCGCGCTGGAAAGGGCGGTGGACGAGGACCTCAACTACTACATCCTGGAGTTTTCCAACCCCGGCGGGCTGGCCATGCCGATTATTCTTCAGGCGGAGTACGAAAGCGGCGCCAAGGAGACTATCCGCATGCCGGCGGAAATATGGCGGCGATCGCCTCGCCATCTTAAGAAGCTGCTGGTGAAAGCCGAGAAAATCCGCGCCTTCGTGGTCGATCCCCTGCTGGAAACCGCCGATGCCGATATCGAGAACAACCATTATCCGCGGCGCATCATTCCGGCGCGGATCGAAAGCTATAAGGCGCCGGAAAGCTTGGATCTGGCAGACCGCGACATCATGCACAACATCACCATCGAACCGGACCCGGAAATTAGCGAATAAGCGGCACCATCTGCTCGCGGCCTTCGGCATCGGCGTTTTCGGGCGCCGCCTTGGGCTGCGGGCGCCGGCGTTTGCGGCGGTTCGCCCGCGCCCCGTCGGATCGTTCCTTCGCCACCCGCTTGAGGAGCTTGCGGTCCACGCCGCCGGTCACGTACTGGCCGTTGAAGCACGACACGTCGAAGCCTGTGATTTCCGCATGGCGGAAATTCACCGCGGAGATCAGATCGCCCAGATCCTGGTAAATCAGCCGGTCGGCGCCGATCCGCCCGCGCACCTCCTCCTCGCTGCGCCCGGAAGCGATCAGCTCCCCGGGCGCCGGCATATCGATGCCGTAAACGTTCTGGTAGCGCACCGGCGGGGCGGCCGATGCGAAATAAACCTTCTTCGCGCCCGCCTCGCGGGCCATTTCCACGATCTGCCGCGAGGTGGTGCCGCGCACAATGGAGTCGTCCACCAGCAGCACGTTCTTGCCCTTGAATTCCAGGCTGATGGGATTGAGCTTCTGGCGCACCGAGCGGTCGCGCTGGGCTTGGCCCGGCATGATGAAAGTGCGGCCGATATAGCGGTTCTTAATGAAGCCCTCGCGGTACTTGACGTTCAGCCGGGTGGCCACTTCCATGGCGCTGGTGCGGCTGGTGGAAGGAACCGGGATGACCACGTCCACATCGCCGGGATCGATTTCGCGCAGCGTCTTGTCCGCCAGGCGCTCGCCCATTCTCAGCCGCGCCTTATGGACTGAAATCCGGTCCATCAGCGAGTCCGGGCGGGCGAAATACACATACTCGAAGATGCAGGGCGTGTAATGCTTGCGGGCCGCGCACTGCCGGGCCGCGGCCTTTTCGCCGTAGCCGAAGAACCAAGCTTCTCCCGGCAACACATCGCGCACCAGCTCGAAGCCGAGCTGCTGCAAGGCGACGCTCTCGGAAGCCACCAAGTGCTCGGGGCCCTCCTTGCCCTCCCGGCGTCCAACCACCAGGGGCCGGATCCCGTACGGATCGCGGAAGGCCAGCAGCCCGTATCCCAGAATGAAGCAGACCACCGAGTAGGCGCCCTTGCAGCGCTTATGCACGCCGCGAACCGCCCGGAACACCGCTTCGGCATCCATCGAGCGGCGCGAGGTGCGCAGCAGCTCGTGCGCGAACACGTTGAGCAGCAGCTCGCTGTCGGAACGGGTGTTGAGATAGCGGCGGTCGCGCATGCGCATTTCCTGCGCCAGGTCGCGCGCGTTAGTGAGATTGCCGTTGTGGGCCAGCGCAATCCCGTAAGGGCTGTTAACGAAAAACGGCTGCGTCTCGGAGTTCTTGTCCGAACCCGCGGTGGGATAGCGCACATGCCCCAGGCCGGCGGCCCCCCGCAGGTTTTGCATATGCCGGGTGCGGAAGGTCTCGCTCACCAGTCCGCGGCCCCTGCGCTTGCGGCAAATGCCCTCGTCGTCGGTCACTATGCCCGCCGCGTCCTGGCCGCGATGCTGGAGCATGATCAGGGCATCGTAGATTTCCTGGGCCGCCGGGCCATGGCTCATCAGGCCAACGATCCCGCACATCACTGGCCTCCCAGCGCTCTGAGAAGCAGATCAAGGGCATCGCTGACCGGCTGCAAAAAACGCCGGCTCAGCGAGTCGCGTATCCAGCTATCCGGTCCGACATGTATGCACAAAAGCAGAAGACCACCTGCCATTAGCCAGCCTTTGGCGGCACCCAATAATATGCCGAGAGCGCGATTCGCGGAAGCGAACACGCTGCCTTCCACGGCTCTGGACAGCAGTCCCGAGAGGGTGGTTCCGGCCAGCAGCACCGCGATCAGCAATCCCAAGCGCGCGCTCCAAAGCGCAATCGAGTTGGCGACTTCCGGGCCGCGGAAGATCGCGGTGGCAAGCGGGTTGCCGGACAGCCACAGCTCGATTTTTCCGGGCAGGCCGGGAAAGGCAATGGCCGCCACCAAGTCGCCGAAGGCGAACGCTAGGAAAATCGCCCCCGCCCAAGCGGCCAGATTCAGCGCGGCGCCCAAAAATCCGCGCTGCATTCCGCGATAGCCGGCCCACAGCAGAATGACCAGCGCAATCCAGTCGAAAGGACTCACGGCGCTTGCGCTTCCCAGCCGGTAATAAAGGAGGGGCGGCCCTGCAAGGCGAGCTCCGCCTTGGCCGACTGCGCGTCGCCGCGGGTTGCGAACGGGCCCACGCGAACGCGGTAGAGGGTGCCGCCTTGCTCCGTGGCGGCGGCAATCTTCACGTTATAGCCCTGCTCCCGGCACCAGTCGGATAAAGACGCCGCATTGCCGCGCTTAGCGAAGCTCCCCAGCTGCACGCCCCACTGGCCCGCCGCAAGCCCCACCGGTTCCGCTGCCGAGCGGAGGTCCGGCGACGGCGTGGCGAAAGACTTGGCAGGCTGCGGCGCGCGGGGCGCCGAACCCGGAGGCGCCCGCTGGACCTCGGCGCGCGGGCCGGACTGCCGGCGACTTTCCTCCGACCCGTCCGCGAGACCCGGTTGGGCGGGCTGAAGCGCGAAGTGGGTCGCAGGACTTTGGGAGTCCTCTTCGTCCGGCATGCGGCCGCCGGCCCGCGGGCCGATTACCAAGGCCAGAATCACGAGCAGGCCCAGCAGAACCACCCCGCCAACCAGCCGCTCAAGCACCGGCGATTGCATCCCCCGCGATTATAAGCCGCAAGCGCCCACAACAGCGCCGCGCGGGCGGCGGGCGTAAAATAACGCCCCGTTCCATCCGCCTTCGCACTGCATCATGTCCGGCAACACCATCGGGCGCCTTTTCAGCGTCACAACCTACGGCGAAAGCCACGGGCCGGCCCTCGGGGCCGTCGTGGACGGCTGCCCGCCCGGCATGGCGCTTTGCGAGGCGGACATCCAAGCGGATTTGGACCGTCGCCGGCCGGGGCGCTCGCGCCATACCTCGCAGCGCCAGGAGGCCGACCTCGTGCGTATCCTGTCGGGCGTATTCGAGGGCGCCACCACCGGCACCCCCATCGGCCTCATCATCGAGAACACGGACCAGCGCCCGCGCGATTACTCCGCGATCAAGGACAAGTTCCGCCCCGGCCACGCCGACTACAGCTACCAGCGGAAATACGGCATCCGCGATTACCGCGGCGGCGGGCGGGCTTCGGCCCGCGAGACCGCCATGCGCGTGGCCGCCGGCGCCATTGCGCGCAAATGCTTAAAGGAGCGCGCCGACATTACGATATTCGGCTACGTGGCCCAGCTGGGCCCCATCCGGCTCGGCTGCCCGCGTCCCGAGGCCATCAACGACAACCCGTTCTTCTGCGGCGATCCGGACCGGCTTGAGGAACTCGAAGCCTTCATGGACGAGCTGAGGCTGGCCGGCGATTCCATCGGAGCGCGCATCAACGTGGTTGCCCAAGGCGTGCCGCCGGGCCTCGGCGAGCCGGTGTTCGACAAGCTCGAAGCCGCCATCGCCCATGCGCTGATGAGCATCAATGCGGTTAAGGGAGTGGAATTCGGCGCCGGGTTCGCGGCCGTGGAGCAGCGCGGTTCGGAGCACCGCGACGAAATCCGCCCGGGCGGCTTCGTCAAGAACGACGCGGGCGGGACGCTCGGCGGAATCGCTTCGGGACAAGACCTGATGGCGAGCATGGCGCTCAAACCCACTTCCAGCATCCGCAAGAAAGGCGCCACCGTGACGCGCGGGGGCGAGGCCACCGAGATCAGCACCGGCGGCCGCCACGACCCCTGCGTGGGGCTGCGGGCCACGCCCATCGCCGAGGCCATGCTGGCGATCACGCTGCTCGACCACTTCCTGCGCGACCGCGCGCAATGCGGCGATGTGGACCGCGGCGCCGCGCCCGCCGCCCGGAGCCGCGAGGCGGCCGGCTGACATGAGCGGCTACAGCGTAGCGGTAGTGGGGGCCACCGGCTTGGTGGGCGAAACCATGATCCAGATCCTGGCCGAGCGCGAGTTTCCGGTCGCTGAATTGCACGCGCTCGCCAGCGAAAAATCGCGCGGCAAGCCGGTGGAGTTCAAGGGCCGGCAGATCACAGTGAAGGCGCTCAATGATTTCGATTTCTCCGGCGTTGATATCGCCCTTTTTTCCGCAGGCGCGGGCGCCGCTAAGGAGCATGCGCCCCGGGCGGCGGAGCAAGGCGCGATCGTGATCGATAATTCCTCGGCGTTCCGCTACGACGACGATGTGCCGCTGGTGGTGCCGGAAGTGAATGCCGAATCGCTGGCCGATTGCCGGCCGCGCGGCATTGTGGCCAATCCCAATTGCTCGACGATCCAGCTTGTGGTTGCGCTGAAGCCGCTTCACGACGCCGCCGGCATCGAGAGATTGAGCGTGGCAACCTACCAAGCCATATCGGGAGCAGGACGCCAAGCCATGGAAGCGCTGGTGCGCGACACGGCCGAAATGATGGCGGGCCAGGGCCGCCCCGAAGAAGCGGCGGATTGCGGCGGCGGCAAGGCCGCGAATGGCGGGCAAGCCCCCGGCGCGGCGGCCCCGAGCGTGGCCTTCAATGCGGTTCCCCATATCGATGCCTTCCAAGACAACGGCTACACCAAAGAGGAAATGAAGATCGTTTGGGAAACCCGCAAGATCCTGATGGAACCGGCGCTTCGCGTCCACGCCACTGCGGTTCGCGTGCCGGTGTTCTTCGGCCATTCCGAGGCGGTGAACGTGGAGCTCAAACGGAAGGTGGCGGTGCCAGAAGCGCTGGAATTATTCCGCGGCGCGCGCGGAGTGATCGTGATGAGCCAGAGCCGGGCCGGCGGCTACCCCACCGCAGGCATCGAGGCGGCGCGGTCGGACGGTGTTTTCGTGGGCCGGGTGCGCGAGGATATTTCGCATGAGCAGGGCCTGAACTTTTGGGTGGTGGCCGACAACGTGCGAAAAGGCGCCGCGCTCAACGCCGTGCAGATTGCCGAGTTGCTGATTCGCGACCCTCTATAGCGGCGCGTGACACGCTGATGCGACGACACAGGCGGAATGCGACTTTAGCCGTCCCGCTGTTCATCGCGCTGCTCGCCGCGCCAGCCATCGTGCAGGAGGGACTGGTCTCAATGTGGGTGTCGTGGGGGCTTCCCTTGCTTTCCGCCGCAGGCGTTTTCGGCGTTCTGGCGGGCGTGGCCAACCTGACGTGGACGCTGGGCGGCGGCAAGCCTTCGCCCGAGGCCCGGGAGAGCCGCGAAAAAGCCGCAAGCGCCAAGCAGCAACCCGCCGCCGATTCTGGCGCGGCGGAAGAGCCGGAGCCGGATATGGCGCTAGCCGAAGCGTTGGACGAGCCGGAGCCGGATACGGCGATTGCCGAAGCGCTGGACGAGCCGGAGCCGGATACGGCGATTGCCGAAGCGCTGGACGAGCTGGAACCGGAGAATCTGACGGACTTGGTGAGGGCGCTGCAGGAAATGGGCCGACACGGCGACGCGCTGGAGGTGCTGGCGAGGATGGCCGAGTTGAAGGAGGGCGATTACCGGGAGGACATGGCCCAGGCCTTGCGCCGCATGCGGCGCCAGTTGCGCCCGGAGCCGTCCGCCAACCCATGACCGGCGCGCGGCTGGCCATCGGCTTGGAATATGACGGCGGCCGCTATCACGGATGGCAGGAGCAGTCCGGCAGCCCCAGCGTGCAGGGGGCGGTGAACCGGGCGCTCGGCCGGGTGGCGGACCACGAGGTGCGCTGCATCGGGAGCGGCCGCACCGATGCCGGCGTCCACGCGATCGAACAGGTGGCGCACTTCGATACCCGCGCCAGACGGCGGCCGCGCGACTGGCTGCTGGGAGCGAACACCTATCTGCCGGACGATATCAACCTGCTATGGGTGCGGGAGGTCGAGGCCGGTTTTCATGCGCGCTATTCAGCCACGGCGCGCGCCTACGCCTACCTGGTTCTCAATCGTGCCGTGCGCTCGGCGCTTGAGCGGCACCGGGCTTGGCTGATCCGCCAACCGCTGGATGCCGAGGCCATGCATCGGGCGGCGCAAGCGCTGCTGGGAGAACAGGATTTCAGCTCGTTTCGCGCCGCCAACTGCCAGGCGAAGTCGCCGGTGCGCAGGATCGAGAGCATTGAGGTGCAGCGGAGCCATGAGCGGGTATGGATCACCTGCCGCGCCAACGGTTTTCTTCAGCGCATGGTGCGGAATATTGCCGGCTCGCTGGCGCTGGTGGGCCGCGGCCGCCTGTCCGCGGAAGGATTGGCGGAAATCCTGGCGGCCCGAAGACGCGATGCGGCAGGGCCGGCCGCGCCGGCGCAGGGCCTCTACCTGCGACGAATTTCGTACCCTCAAGCAGCGCTCCCCGAGTGGCGGAAAACAACACCAGAGCCTGCTGACCCCTTCAGGTGAAGCCTTGCCCCGCCCTCCTTCTCCGGGAGTGTCGGCGGCAGGACAGCCGCCGCCAAGCCCCATGGATGGGTTTATGCGTCTCCCGGAGAAGGAGGGCGGGGCAAGGCGAGGGTCAGTGACAGGCAAAATCCCGCACGGCCTCCGCACCCCTTGGTGCAATATGCGCGCTGGCCTAAAATCAAAGCGTTATGGCGATTTCCTGGTTACGGAAATTAATGCCGTCGCGAATCACAACGCGGCGGACGCGAAAATCCGTGCCCGAGGGCGTTTGGGTCAAGTGCGATGCCTGCGGCGCGCAGCTGTATCGAACCGAAGTGGAACGAATCCAGCACGTGTGTCCGCAATGCGGACACCATATGCGCCTCGGCGCCCGGCGCCGCCTGGAACTATTCCTTGACCAAGGCACGGCAAAGGAGCTATCGCCCCGTCTGCTGCCCAAGGACCCGCTCAAATTCAAGGACACCAAGCGTTACGCCGACCGCATCAGCAGGGCGCGGGACGACAGCGGCGAACTGGAAGCCCTAGTGGCCATGGCCGGCAAGCTGCATGGGCAGCCGATCGTGGCCAGCGCGTTCGAGTTCGGCTTCATGGGCGGGTCGATGGGATCGGTGGTGGGAGAGAAATTCGCGCGCGCGGCCAATTACTGCCGCGAACACAGGATGCCGCTGGTCAACTTCGCCGCATCGGGAGGGGCGCGCATGCAGGAGGCGGTTTTTTCCCTCATGCAGATGGCCAAGGCCACTGCGGCGCTGAACGCGCTGGCGCAGGCGGGGCTGCCCTACGTGTCGGTTCTCACCCATCCCACGATGGGGGGCGTTTCTGCGAGTCTGGCTATGCAGGGCGATATTGTGATCGCCGAACCGGGCGCGCTGGTTGGGTTCGCCGGACCGAGGGTCATCAAGCAAACAGTGCGCGAGGATCTGCCGGAAGGCTTCCAGCGAGCCGAATTCCTGCTGGAGCATGGGGCGCTGGACATGATTCTGGACCGGCGGTCCATGCGCTCGGAAATCGCCCGCCTCCTCGCCAAACTGCAAAAACAACCCGCCCCCGAATAACCCCAAAGGGCGCTTCGAGCCCGCCTCTTTGCGCGTTCCCCTCCCGCAGGGGCGCTTCGATTCGCCGTTTGCATGCTTGCCTCTCGCGGGAGACGCCATCCATGGCTCCAACGCTCCCTCGAGAGGCAAGCATGCAAACGGGCTTGCGTGGGAGTATTCCCCAAAGGTCGGCATTTTCCAAGCCTTCTGCGGGGTGCAGATCCTATAAGGATAGGGCCCCCGCAAGCCCTCTGCTTGCCCCCTTCTTCCGGGAGTATGTGGAGCCAGGGATGGCGGAACCAAGCCCATGGATGGTCCATGCGTCTCCCGGAAGAAGGGGGCAAGCAGAGGGCGGGACCGAAGCGTAAGGGCTAGGGGCAGAGGTCTTGCGCGTTTAGGAGGAGGATGCCGTGGCCGCCGCGTTGCAGGTCGGGCTGGAGGAACGGCAGTTCGGGATGGCGCGCCGCGAGGTCTTCGGCGATTTCTCCCAGTTCGAGCGCCAACAGTCCCTCGGCGGCGAGGTAGGCGGGAGCGGCGCGCAGGATGCGTTCCGCCAGCGACAACCCGTCGCCGCCCGCTTCCAAGGCCAGACGGGGTTCGTGGCGGTATTCCGCCGGCAGATCGCGGTAGGTGCCGGCGGGCACATAGGGCGGGTTGGCGATCACCAAGTCGAAACGGCCCCGGGCGTCGGCGAACAGATCGCCTTGGCGAAGGCTTACACGGTGCGCCAGCCCTAGGCGCCGGATATTGCGCTCGGCCAGATGCAGGGCGGCCGGGGAAATATCGGTGGCCACCACCTCGCTGCCGGGAAAGGCAACTGCGCTAGCGGCGGCGATGCATCCCGAACCGGTGCATAGTTCCAGGATGCGCCGCACCCGGCCAGCCTTGCGCCAAGGAAAAAAGCCGCCCTCGATCAGTTCCGCCAGCGGCGAGCGTGGAATGCATACGCGCTTGTCCACCTCGAAGCGCAGTCCGGCGAACCAGGCTTGGCGCGTCAAATAGGCCAGCGGAATCCGCCGCGACACACGCAGCCTCGCCATGCGAAGCGCCCGGGCCCGCTCGGCGCGGGACACGCGCCGCCGGAGCAAGCCGCTGCGCTGCCAGTTCCCGGCGCCGCAAACATAACTGGCCAGCGCGAGCGCCTCGCCGCTCGGGCCGGACATGCCGTGCCCGAAACGGGCCCGCGAGCGGGCCAGAAAGGCGGTCAATTCATCAACGAGACGGGAAAAACGCACGCGAGGCTACTCCGTTTATCAGCAAACCGAAAAATATTATGAACGGCCACGCCAAGCTGGCAACAGCGTGAGGCGTTCGGCTGCCGGGTTGTTTGTTGCCCGGCAAGGCGCGCCTACGATGGGCGGCAAGCCCCGCACGCGACAAGCGCATTAGAATCGAGGCTCCCGCGATAGGCCATTCCCCCTATGCTTGCCCGACTTCTGGTTCGCCTCCACTCCCTGCTGCCGCTGCTCACGCTCAGCCGCTTGGCGGCGCGGGCGGCGCGTTTCCGGGGGCCGGGCGGCCTGCTGATCCGGGCGTTTGCCCGGATCTATTCGATCAACACGGCGGAAGCAGCCAAGCCCGTGCCTCAAGGCTACGCCAGCTTAGGCGAGTTCTTCGCGCGCGAACTGAAACCGGGAGCGCGCCATCCCGACGGCGGCGAGGAACGGGTGGCCTGCCCCGCCGACGGTTTGCTCACGCAATTCGGATCCATCAGCGACGCGCTTCTGCCGGAAGGCAAGGGCGTTCGCTACTCCATGGAGCAATTGCTGGGCGGCCCGCGCTGCGCGCAGCCCTACAAGCACGGTCGATTTGCGGTGATCTATCTCCGGCCTTCGGATTATCACCGCGTACACATGCCCATGAGCGGGCAGTTGCGGGAAATCGTTTATCTCCCCGGACGGCGCCTGCCGGTAAAACCCGCCATCATCAAGGCCATGCCTTCAACGCTGGCGACCAACGAACGGATTGCGTTGCATTTCGACACCGCCGGCGGGAAGTTCTGCGTGGTGATGGTGGGGGCCTTGAACGTGGGCTCCATCAGCACCGCTTTCGGCATCCGCACCGATGCCAGCGTGCCGGAGGTGCGGACGCGCTGGCGATTTCCGGGGCCGGCGGGCGAAAAACGGAACCGCGGCGACGACCTCGCGCATTTCAGGCTGGGCTCCACAGTGGTGCTAACAGCCACGCAAGGGCTTGCCGACTGGCTGCCGGAACGCCGCGAGGGAGAGGAAGTGCGCTGCGGCCAAGCCTTGGGCCGGCGGCTGTCCGCGCCGGCCTGACCGCCGCCGGCGATCAGGCCCGGCCCATGTACTCGCCGGTTCGCGTATCGACCTTGATGACCGCGCCTTCTTCCACGAACAGGGGCACCCGAACCACCGCCCCGGTTTCCAGCGTGGCCGGCTTGACGCCGCCGGTGGCGGTGTCGCCCTTCATGCCCGGATCCGATTGGGCCACTTTGAGTTCAACGAAGTTGGGCGGCGTCACGATGAGCGGGGCGCCGTTGAACAGGGTCACGCGGCAGCGGCTTTGCTCCACCAGCCACTGTTCGCAGCCGTTCATGGCCGCCTTCCCTGCCTCGTGCTGCTCGTAGGTCTCCACATCCATGAACACCCAGTCCTCTCCTGTGCTGTAGAGGTAGTCCATCTCGCGATCGACCACATCCGCCGCCGGAATCGACTCGCCGGAGCGGAAATTGCGCTCGATAACGCGCCCGGTTCGCAGGTAGCGAAGTTTCACGCGGGTGAAGGCCTGGCCCTTGCCGGGCTTGACGAACTCGGCGCCGAGGATGGAGCAGGGCTCGTCCCCCAGCATCACCTTCAGGCCGGGTTTGAACTCGTTGGTGGAATACGAAGCCATTTACACTCCCGAAAACGAGGGCATCCCGCCCTTGGCGAGCGCCAGCCCGCATATTTCACCAAGCCGCTTGTTGCCTTCCTGATTTTTCCGATTAGTCAATGGCTTATACCCGGATTGACTGCTTTCCGCCTAGCGCGAAACGCGCATGCCGCGTTCCCGCTGCCGCTCAAGCAGGTCGCCGCCGGCCTCACTCGAACAGCTCCGCCATGAAATTAAGCACCGACTGCCACGACCGCCGGTCCGCCGATTCGCTGTAGCCGATGCCGTCGGCCAGCGCCGGCGCGTCGTGGGTGAAGCCGTGAAGCGCATGGCCGTAGGCGTGGATCTGCCAGTCCGCGCCCGCTTCCGTCATTTCGGTGGCGAGACCGATCACCGTGTCCGGCGGCACCATCGGATCGGCCCAGCCGTGCAGCACCAGCACCTTGGCGCTGATCTTGTTGCCGTCGGTATTGCCCGGCGTATTGAACACGCCATGCAGGCTCACCACGCCTTGCACCGACGAGCCGATGCGCGCCATGTCGAGAACGCAGAGCCCGCCGAAGCAGTAGCCGATCGCGGCCATATTGTTGCCATCGACTTCGGGCTGCGCCGCCGCGCAGGCCAGCCCGGCGTTCAAGCGCGCCTGCAGCAGCGCCCGGTCGTCCATCAGCGGCTGCATCAGAGCCATGTTCTCCTCGGCGCTCTGCCCGCGCACGCCCTTGCCGTACACATCCAGCGCAAACCCCGCGTAGCCTTCCCCGGCCAGCTTTTCCGCCGCCTCGCATTCGTGCTCGGCACGGCCGCTCCAAGCATGCGCCACCGCCACCAACGGCATCGGCGACGACGCGCGCGCGTCGTCCCAAAACATCCGCGCCTCGAAAACCGCGCCGCCGTGGCTGTATTCCACGTCCCGCATGCGTATCGCCATCGGCCCTTCTCCCAGCCAATCTTCCAATCAGAGCGCGAATTTTATCCCCTGCCCCGCCGCCATCAACCACCGTTTGGACTCGCAGGGTTGCGTTCAGCGGCTACGCTCACTACTCTTGGTATGACATAGCCCACTACGCCAGAGAATACATCCGATGTCCATCCTAAGCATCCGGCTCACTGACCGGCTCAATGCGCGCCTGAGCAAAGAAGCCGAGTTGGCCAAGCAGCCCAAGTCGCTCATCGCGCGCATTGCGTTGGAGCAGTTTCTGGCCGACAAACGCCACGAGCGCTTTCTGGCGCGCATGACCAGAGCAGCGAAAGCGATCGACCCCGAGCACGCGGCCGCCGTGGCGGAAGAGGCGCTGCCTTTTGATAACGAGGCGCTGGCCTTAACGGAAAACCAGGCAAGGCTCTCGGGATGACGGCTGAAAAACACGCGGGCGGAGCGACCGGCCTCCGGCGCGGCCAAGTTTGGACAGGCAACCTTAACCCCCGTCGCGGCCAGGAAGTCGGCAAGGTTCGGTCGGTGCTCGTGATTCAGGGCGATTGGCTGAGCGCCGCGCAAAAGCGCACGGTCGTTGTTCTGCCTCTAACCAGCGATATTCGCAAAGCGCGGGAGCCGCTTCGAATCACCCTTCCGGCTCGCGGCGCTTTACGCGAAGATTCGCAGGTCATGGTTGACCAGCCCCGCACTCTCGACCGCAGGCGCCTCGGCCCGGAGCCCTTGGCGGAATTGACCGCCGCCGAAATGTTCAAGGTTGAGGAAAGCCTGCTGGCCGTTATGGGAATAACGAATACCCGATACTTTTTTGACCGCGCAATGACAGGGAACACATGACCGATCGAACGCCGCTATTACCCATTCGCGACGGGCAAATCCTGACTGGCCCGCTGTTCAGCGAGCCAGTGCGGGGGAGGCAGCTTGCGGCATGGCTGCGCGAGCAAGGGCATGATGTTTTCGATGCGTGGGAGATCGGCACCGACCCCAGAGATCCTGCGCTGCTTGAGCGCGCCCGGATGGAAGGCCGCGTGATGGCAACTTTGGACCAGGTGATAACTTGGTGATCGGAACAGACATATCTGTCGAGGTTGCCCAGTCCATGGCCGAATCCTTGCAAGCAGATGTCCGGCAGGTTCTGAAGAACCTGAACCTCGCCGGGCAAGCGACCACTCAGCACTTTCGGCCCAAATAGCGGAACCCGGTCTTGCCAAACCTTATCGGAAGCGGTGCCGCCAAGAATCCGCCAGCGCAACTGCAACCCAATCTGGAATTGCTCCGTCAAGAGTACGTTCTTGTTCAGGCCTGGAAGAAGACTGCGTCCTACATCCGTTACCACAACTGGTTTGCCGACACGCTTGCTCTCGATCATGCGTCCGTAAATTTGCCGTCGTTTATCGGCAAGCTCCGCGAACGTCTGCGCTCCTCGGAGACTTGGCAGAACGATCCACTGCGAATGGTGCTGGCACCCAAGAGCCAAAGCTGGCGCATTCAGGGCAGCGCTTGGGAACCGGTCAAGAGGGGATCGAAATCGGCAAGACTCCGCCCCCTCGCCCACGTCAGCTTGACCGATCAGGTGTTGGCCACGGCGCTCATGCTGTGTCTGGCAAATCGGATTGAGACACTTCAGGGAGATCCGGCCCCCCAGCGTTCTCCGATAAGCAGCCAAGATTCGCGCAAGCGAGTTCTGTCATACGGAAACCGTCTTTTTTGCGACGCAGACAACGGCAAACTTTTCCATCGATGGGGGGCCGCCAAGCTCTACCGTGCCTACTATGAGGATTACCGGACCTTCCTAGCACGTCCGATAGTTTCCGCCAAATCAAGTGACGCGCCCAATGAAAAGAGCGTCTATATCGTCCATGCCGACCTTAGGCAATTCTATGATCGCGTGCGTCCGGCTTTGCTGGCGGAAACACTGGACCGAATTCGCACAGAGGGAGACGATCCCGCGTTCTTTTCGCTAGCGAAATCGTTGCTCAATTGGGGCTGGGATTCACGTGACGAAGGTGATGTCTTCATGTACGCCAAGCAAGCGGGACTCGAGGACTTCAGGCGGGTGGCCTTGCCTCAGGGCCTTGTCGCTTCCGGATTCTTTGCGAATGCCGTGCTTTTGTCATTCGACACAGTGTTGCGAGATGCGATTGGAACAGAGTTCATCCCTGGCTTCCATCTGGTGGATGTGTGCCGGTACGTTGATGACTTACGGATCGTGATGGCTGCTGCCAACGGCAAAAGCGGTCCTCGTACCGCAATCCAAAGCGGAGTGGAAAAATGGATCAATGGGGCGCTGGACGACAAGGCGCCGGGTCTCTCTCTGTCGCCCGACAAGACCCTTGTCGCGGCGCTCGGAGGAGACAACCAGCCGCTGATTCCGCAAAGCACGAAAATGCACCGCATCCAAGCGGCAGTTTCCGGCGGTTTCGATGCGGTCGGTGGCGATGAAATCCTCCGTGCGATTCAAGGCCTGATAAGCGCGCAGAAATCCCCAGACCCAGACGATGCCAAAGGTTGGCGGTTTTCGCCGATTCCCGATGTGCGCGACGAAACCGTTGCTAGGTTCGGCGCTGGGCGATATCGAACTACTTTCCGCTCTATCAGGCCAATGCTTGAGGATCAGCCAACTTCTGGTGTTCAGTCCGGTACCAGAGAAGAAATGCCGAGCGTCCCGCAGCCGACATTTCCGCGTACGAAGCGTGAACTGGACGAGGACGCTCGAGCGTTTGCGTTGGGTCTGATCGAACGCTGGATCGAAGATCCCTCGAATGTCCGGCTGCTCAGGATCGGGCTCGACCTCTGGCCGGATGCGGAAGTATTGCGTGACATCCTCTCGAAACTCCGCCTGTTCACACAGAAAGGTGGCCGTCGAAAGGGGCCTAGGCGCGTGGCTTGGTACTGCTTGGCTGAAGTTCTGCGTGCTGGAGCCACCGAGACGGGATTTGTGGCACATGAGGAATCTCTGCCGTCACAAATCAACTTGAAAGCCTATCGCCAAAAGCTTGGAAAGGAGGCCGCACGGTTAGTGACTCTGCCAGCCAGAACGGTACCTTGGTATGTCCGACAACAGGCGCTATTGCTCCTTGCCGCCTTCGATCCCAAAGGGGCACCGGTTACGCGCGTTGGTACCGTGCCGGAAACCCGTCATTACCGGGAACTCATCCGATTTCTGCGGGGTGACGTAGAAGGATTGCGAAGTTCGAGCTTTGCGACTTTGGCCGTCCTAGCTCGTCGCTCTTTCGTCAATAGTGATCGAGCGATTGAATTGACGCGGCAGTCTGGCCTCAATGCCGCCCGAAAGCGGCAGCTTATGCTTAGGGATCCGTCTTTTCTCTTGGAGATTATCGAAGACGAAACAAATTCTATCCTCATTGAGGACCTTCCGGCACGAGCGCGCGAGGACCTTAGCCTGTCCTTCGTCGCTTCTGGCACCGATCACGAAACGTTGGCCGACGCGGTCTTGAACGCGCGTCCGAACGGGCCTCTTCGCAGCGAGCTTTTCCTTCTGCGCTTCGCGTCGGCATTCCTGCAACAGTGGCAGAAGCAGCAGCCTCGGCCCGAAGTGATCACGCCGGGACAGGTCTTGCTGAAACCCCCAAAGATGTCGACAGGCGCTAATGCAGAGGATCTGAAAATCATAGGGAGCAGGACTGATGCCACTGGCTCCATATACGAGGTGCCGAAATGGTGCGCCACAAAGATGCGGTGGCGCTTCCAACTTGGATTTCTGTTGCGGTTCGTGCTCGCGCAGCACCCGGATTTCACGCGTCCTGTCCGTCCGGCTAACTGGAAGGAGGACGAGCCTGTCTATTGTCCTGCTGGGAGCCACTGGTACCAGCGGCTGTACGGCCTTTACAACGGCCAACCTGATTTCGGTGACGATTGGGCCCCGATTACCGATTGGACGGAGAATTTCCTTCTGGCACTACTGCGCTGGCCCGGTTGCCGTAATCCAGAGGGGTTCGAGTGGGTACAACAGGGAATTGATGCTGCGCAATCCCACATCGCCAAGAGGGCTGCTGATTTGGAGGGGCAACGCGGTGCTGCTACCCAAGCGCTGATCCTACCGCTAAGGGCAAGGCGACCGACCGCAGCGAACAAGCCAAGACCACTGCGAGCTTGCGTGGTTCAGACTGCGGTTCCGGTCGCCCACAACTTTGATCCCGCCGATCTAGCACTCAATGATTCGGCAATCCGCCGGCAGCACCGCAACCATCTTTCCGCGGCACTGTCGACCGTGGATCGAATGCTGATTCTGCGGGACACCCACAAGCCGAGCGAGGGACGACTCGATTGGCTGATTTTGCCAGAGCTTGCTGTTCATCCCACGGACGTTCGTACTCATCTGATTCCGTTCGCACGGGCGCACCGTGCGATAGTCCTTGCCGGTCTGACCTACGAAGAAATCGTGAAAGGGCAACCCCTCATCAACTCGGCACTCTGGGTTATCCCTGAATGGTCAGAGGCCTACGGACTGCAAATCAGGACTCGTCGTCAAGGTAAGCTACATCTCGCCCCGAATGAGCAAGCGTTCAACAGTGGTGGGAAGGATGTTATTCGGGGATTTCGACCATGCCAGTGGTTGATCGGTTATCCATGGTCTGCAAAGAACGATGTCCAGCCTGCTTGGCTTACGGCCGCCGTCTGCTATGACGCAACCGACCTCGGCTTAGCTGCTGACCTCCGAGACAAATCGGACATTTTCGCGATACCGGCGCTCAACAGGGATACAAAGACGTTCGATCAAATGGCGTTGGCTTTGCACTACCACATGTTCCAGCTTGTGATCGTTGCCAACAACGGACAATACGGTGGGAGCAATGCCTACTGGCCAAAGAAAGAGGCTTACGTTAGACAAGTCTTTCATACTCACGGTCAGCCACAGGTTTCAATCTCATTTCTTGAAATCGAAGACATTGGCGCGTATTTAGATCGCAAGCAGTCGGCCATTGCTGGAAAAGGCCGACCGCATCATGATTTGCCAGCCACCACGACCACCGACTGGAAGTATCCCCCTGCCGGCTTGGATTGACATTTATGCGCGCCAAACTCCGACAGGAGCGCTCTACAAAGCGCAAACATTCGTGCAAATCTGCTTCCGAGAAGCAATTCGGCAGCTACGGTTCCAGCGTGCGCGATTCGCCCTGCTTGATGAGATCTTCGGCGTTGCGGTGGTTGCGGACGTAATGATCGAAGAGGAGGTTCTTGATGAGTTCGCCGAAGGCGCGGTCGTCGGTGATGCGTTTGTACAGGTCGAAGTTGGAATCCACGATCTGCTGAATCACTTTCTCGACCTTATGATCGAAGGTCAGGCGCACATTGTCGCGCGTGTTGACACGGGCAGCGGCATCCAGCGAATCATCCGCGTCCAGCTTCTCCATCATCTGGCCGAGCGTGATGCGATGCTCGGGGCCGAGATCCACCCCGAAGCGCTCGTTCAACTCGGCGATGATCCTCGACAGCGGCTCCAGCTCCTCGGGAGCCGGCGCACGCGGATCCTTGCTTTTCGCCGGATCAAGCCTGTCGGCCTTTCGATCGAGTTGAATGCTGCCGCTGGCGGTTTCTTGAATCCGGTATGACTCCATATCGATGTTCTGCTGCACCTCCAGCGGCAGCTCGGCCTGTTCGGGATGCACGAAACGGCGAAGATGCCGTGCAAAAACGTAAAACTTCTCCAGATCGGGGTCCGAAAACACCAGCACCTGTGCGAGAAAGGCGTAAAGCCGCACATATTCCGTCAGCGATTTCCGGAACAGCCGCTTGTCTTCGTTCGCCAGCCCATCAATGCGCCCCGCCACCGGCGCAAGCTCGGCATAAAGCCTGTCCTGCGTGGCCGCCTCGCTGAAACAAACCGCCGAAAAGCGATCAATCTCCTCCTGCGTATAAACCGGAAACTCGTCCAGACGGGTCTGGATTTCATACAGAAGATTGGGGTCCGTGCCTTCGGACAACAGCGTGGTTTCGTAGTACGGCTCAAATGCGGCCTTGATATGGTCGGCCTCGTTGGCGAAATCGAGCACCACCGTTTGCTGTTTGCTCGGATGCGTGCGGTTGAGCCGCGAAAGCGTCTGCACCGCGTTCACGCCGCCCAGCTTCTTATCGACATACATCGCTTGCAGCAGCGGCTGGTCAAAGCCAGTCTGGAACTTGTTGGCCACGATGAGTAAGCGGTAGCCCGAACCCTCGAACTTCTTCGCAGTCTGCGCTTCCGGGAAACCGTTCATGCCTGCCTCGGTATAGGACTTGCCGCCGTCTTTGACCGTGCCGGAAAACGCCACCAGCGCTTCAAACGGAAGCCCCTGCTGCGCCAGATAATGATCCACCGCCATCTTGTAGCGCACCGCATGCAGCCGCGAGCGGGCCACGATCATCGCCTTCGCGGCTCCCTCGATATTGGACTGCACCTTGGCCGCGAAGTGATCCAGCATGACGCGCACCTTCTCGCTGATGGCGTGCGGGTGGAGGTCCGCGAACGACTTCAGCAGGTAGGCCGCCTTGAGCTTCTCGTAGCGCGGATCGTCCTCGATAGTCTTCAGCAGCAGCCAGTAAGTCTCGTAGGTGGTGTAGTTCGCCAGCACGTCCAGAATGAACCCTTCCTCGATCGCCTGGCGCATGCTGTAGAGATGGAATGGCGCGAACGACCCATCGTCGCGCCGCGCGCCGAACAGCTCCAGGGTCTTCGGCTTGGGCGTGGCGGTGAACGCAAAAACGGAGAGATTGGGCAGCCGGCCGCGCCTCTCCATTTCCGCAACCGCCCGCTCGTCCAGCTCCTCCTCCGGCGTCTTGCCGACGGCATCCTCGCTTTCCGCCTCGTCCAAGGAGGAAACCGCCAGCACCGACTTGAGGCTCTTGGAACTCTCCCCGGACTGCGAGGAATGCGCCTCGTCCACAATCAGCGCAAACCGCTTGCCTGGCAGCTCGCCAATCTGCGCCGCGATGACCGGAAACTTCTGAAGCGTGGTCACGACGATGGTCTTGCCGCTTTCAAGCGCCTGCTTGAGCTGCGCCGAAGTCTTGTCGATATTCTCAACCACGCCCAAGGTCCGCTCGAACTGGCGCAGCGCGCTTTGCAAATGGCGGTCGATGACGCGGCGGTCGCTCACCACCACAATCGAATCGAAAACCCGCTGGTCGCCAAAGTCGTGCAGCGTGGAAAGCTGGTGCGCCAGCCATGAAATCGTGAAAGTCTTGCCGCTCCCTGCGGAATGTTGAATCAGATAGTGCCTGCCCGCGCCTTTCTCCCGGGCATCCCGCACTAGGCGGCGCACGCAATCGAGTTGCTGGTAGCGCGGAAAGATCAGGAATTTTCGGCCGGTCTTGCGCCCCTTGCCGTCGTCCTCTTCCACTTCGTGGATGAACTGGCGCACCAAGTCCAGCACGCTATCGCGCGCCCAGGTCTCTTTCCAAAGATAGGCAGTGGCGTATCCGGTTTGCGTAGGCGGCACCGGCGGATTACCGGCCCCGCCGAATCTGCCCTGATTGAACGGGAGAAAGCGCGTCTTCGCGCCGTTCAGATGCGTGGTCACATACACGAGGTGCGGATCAACCGCAAAATGGGCTAGGCAGCGGCCATGCTTCAAGAGCGTTTCCCGGGGGTCGCGGTCGGTCTTGTATTGCGCGATTGCGTCTTCCACGTTCTGGCCGGTCAGCGGATTCTTCAGTTCCGCGGTGAAAATCGGAAGGCCGTTCAGGAACAGGCCCAAATCAATGCTGTTGTTCCGGTTCTTTTCGCTGTAATGAAGCTGGCGAACCACCGTAAAGATATTGCAGGCATGCAGGCGGCGCGTCTCGTCGTTCATTCCGCTGGACGGACGGAAATAGGCCAGCCGAAAGGCGCAGCCCATATCCTTGATGCCGCGCCGGAGCACATCCAAGGTTCCCCGGCGGCCGATCTCCGAACTCAGGCGCCGCATAAAGCGCGCTTCGGCCTCCGCGCCGTAGTGCTGGCTCAGCTTTTTCCATTGCTTCGGCTGCGTGGCCAGCACAAAGTCCGCAACATCGTCCGGCAGCAGACAAAGCGACCGGTCGTGGTCGCCATGATGGCGCTTGCGGTAGCCGCCTTGCGGCAGGCCATCATCGTCAGGCCACGAGGTTTCCTCGCCGGCACCATGACGGACGCCTCGAATCAATGCCGCTTCGATGGCGCTCTCGAAAGCTCGTTCAGAGATGTCGGGAGTCATGCCCGCCAGTCCCCCTTGATTGCAGCCGTTCCAGCGTGCCGTGCGTGTCTTGACCGCAGCATGCCACAACACGGTGTCACAGCTTGTCTTGGCTCCGCTCAGCAAAAAGCCTCGCAAATTCTCTCATGCTGAAACACCCCATAGCCCTTGCTTGATTTCGATGTCAGACCGAAATCCAAGTCACACTGTGTCAAGAGTTCGTGTTTCCGGGCGAATGGTTCCGGATTTTGTCGAGCAATTGGCCGAGCTTTTCTGTGGTGGCAGTGGCATCCAAGAACTTTGCGTATGCGGATTCTGCGTTGTCAATCAATTCACTGTAGGTGATAACGCGAATTCGGACGCGCCTTAAGGAATCCTCGCCACGCTCCCGCTCTTTCGGGATTTCCCAACCTTGGGGCAGCTTGCCCACAAGACAAATGCCCTCAATGGGTAATTCACGCTGCTGGCGATTAGTGTTGAGCTCTGCTTCAACAGCATTTATGTACTTGATTAACTGGGCTTCGATATCCGTCTTGGCCAGCCTCCGTGAACCGCGCTTCAATTCCAGCACGACATGGGCTGCCGCTACCCGACGGTATCTGATATCCGTTCGAAGAGTGGTTGCTTTCCCGCCGCTTTCAGACATTGCAGCCTGAATCCGCTGCTCCATGTTCTTGTATTGCGTTGCCCGCTCCCAAGCCGGGTCCAGAAGCCACAAATGGTCAAAGATGTATTCCTGCAACACCCGCTCGCGCGCGTTTTCCGTAACTTGCTCCTGAAGCTTTCGGATTACCTTCAGCCGCTCATTGACGATCTCGCGGTAGTTGGCCGCTTCTATAGCATCAATATCGGCCAGAAACTTGAGGAAATCATCCAGATTGGATTCGTCGATAACATCAAGCATCTCCACAGCGGCATTCATCTTGAGGCGCTCGAAAGCGAGCACTCCGTTGGCATAGAAGTCCTTTTTACTGCTTTCGTCGATGTTGGCCTTGTCGATCTCCGCAAATATCTTGGCTGCCCTAGGCTGCAATCGCCTCGGCAAATCCTGATACCACTCCTTCAATGGGGGATTTGCCTCAAGGGCGTTTTCAAGCCCCTTCTTTTCCTTCAGCTTATTTGTTTCAGTCCAGATGTGTGTCAGCTCGCGGCGCAAAAAGGACTTCAGCGCCTTGAACCGCAGATCATCCTCGGAAATGCTTTGTCGGCTGGATGTTGCGATGTCGTCTTTATCGTCTTCGTCTAGGAAATCGGCATTGATCTCGCCGAACATGTACTTGGTAATCATCCCGCCCAAGCGGAAATCTTGCAGGATGTCCTCCTGTGCGACTTTGCCGCGCACCACGATCGCGATCTTGTTCAGGTTGTCGTCCTTGTTATCGCCGTCCAAATCGTTGGACCTGCGCGCTATGGCAATCCATCCCTTGATTGCGTGGATACCGCTCGCATCGGGCGTTCCGTCTCCGTCAAAACGATCAGGCCGGTCGTACTTCATGCGCTTGCCGGTATCGCTGTCCTTATCCAGCTTCGCGCAATGGCTGGCGTAGTCCGCGCCGTATTGGAAGATGAAGCGCGCCTTGTGGAAGTAATCGCGATCCTGAAAAGAGACCTCCTCGTCGTTGACATATATCCGGAAGTCATCCCCAAGAACACTGAATCTCCTTGCGATCCGTTTCTTGAGGCCGCTCACTGTTGCTTTAGTGACGCGAATCTTCTTCAGGTCTTCAATCTTCAGGATTGTGCCGCTTCCAGCAATTTGCTGGTCGAAGTCAATCTTCTGAGGCCCGTACTCCTTTGCTGTTGAAGGGTCCTCCTTTTCTATGGCTTCCCTGATCCTGTTAGCGTCCATGAGAAATGATTCCGGCTGACCGCCGTTCTTCTGCGTATAAACGGAAATCCTGTTGGCGATGGAGAATAGCGACAGCTTGCCTATTCCCTTGCGTCCCATTGGCTTTCTGCCTTTAAGCGTACGAAAGCCTCCGCCACCGCGCCGTTTCCGGTAGCCCACGTACAGGAACTTGTCGTTAATGTCGTCAATATCCATTCCCATCCCGTTGTCCCGCACGGATATAGTCTTATCCTGCGGGTCAATTTGCACCCGCACTTCCGTAGCATCAGCATCCCACGCATTGGCAATGGCCTCCGCCAAAACTGCGGGCGTATTGCTGTAGAGATACAGACCCATATGGTTCAGCACATTGAGGCTGATCCGCATTCGGTAGCGGCTACCGACCATTCAGAGACTCCATAAACGCCATGCCTATGGCTTTGCCTAGTTTGACAGGAACGGCATTGCCCACATGGCGCGCCAATTTGCGGATAGTAGGCGGATTCGCCTCATCGACCAAGCGATAATCGCGCGGAAACGTTTGCAATAAGGCGCCTTCCCGGACCGAGATGGCCCGATTCTGCTCCGGGTGGCCGAAGCGTCCGGTGCTGTAGTAGCAAAACTGGGTGGTAATGGTGGGCGCGATATCATCCCAGCGCATCCGGCCATAGGGTGCTGGATAGTAGGTTTTCCTATGGCATGCGTTGACGAGGCTTTCATCCCAATCGGCCCAGGAACCGCCCGGTTTGGATTGAGCGATGCGTTCGCGATTCGTGGGCGACAACGCCACCGACGCATGGGCCGGATCGTTAGGGCAGCTGGCGCCATCCGCAATTTCAGGCAGGTCTCGGATGCAATCCGCGACTGTTGGCGGCATCCCGTCATCTTCCGGCAACTCGATGGGGCCGCGCTTCGATGCCAAAAGAACAAGCCGACGACGCTTTTGCGGTATTCCGTAGCGTTCGCATGAGGCAACAACGCAATTGACTTTGTAGTCAAGCCCACGCAACGTCTCAATCAGGCTTTCAAACGACGAATGTCTTGCCAATCCAGGAACGTTTTCCATCGATACCAAATCAGGTGTTCCCTCGGCAATCAATCGTGCGAACTCATTAACGAGAGAGCAATCGGAGCCTGATTTCGCTTTGCGCCGATTGTGGGCGGAAAACGGCTGGCACGGGGCGCAGCCCACCAAGGCAGTGAACTCAGCCCCTTCGTAGTAATGCGCAAGGTCGCTGAATGCAATCTCGCGGACACTCCTGCATAGGAACTCCGCGCCTTCGTTGTTCTGCTCAAAGGCGTAACGGCATGTCGGATCATTGTCGAATCCCGCCTTGACCTGGATGCCGGCCAGACTTAGGCCGTGCGTTAGCCCGCCGATCCCGCAGAACAGATCGACGGCATGGATTGCGGCACGGCTGGAGATCATGGGCGCTCTGCCGCCAAACCCATGGCCCTCGAAGCATGGAACAGTTGCATCCGGCTAACTCTGCTATGCATTCAAGCCGCAGGCTTCGCGCACGTCAATCTTGCCGGTGACAGCGGCGGAGATCAGGGCAGTGCGAAGCTCCTTAAGCCGCCCGATCGCCTCACGAACCTTCGCCACCAGCGCATCAATCTTCGCCGTCTCCCGATCCAGAAACCCCGCAATCGCCTGCTGTTCGTCGATATTTGGGCAAGCAATGGTCAAGCATACGAGTTGGTCGGGGTTTATTGCCGGATAGCTAACACCCACGGAATTGGCAACGATCCCTTCCACAAAGTACGGGGCACGAACGGCGTATGATGCAAAAGCACTATCCAGTTTCCGCGGTCGAATGACTGCGAACCCCGTGGATACAACCAAATGAGGCGGGGCGTTCGCTATTGCTGCAATGGCACGAAGATAGGTCCGAACCGTTGAAATAACGATATCGCCATCCCTAACGATTCGCCTTGCGCGGGAAGGCGCGCTCCCAAACTGAACCGATTCCCTGCTGACTATGCCCTTAAATTCATCCACGCTGCCAATATCAACGTACTCCATCAAAAACAAGGGATCAGTGGAATCAGGCAATGCCTCGTCGTTGCATGTTGCGAAGTACTTCAGGCGCCTCACCTCCCAGTGCTCGGGTATTGCGCCGAGCCAGTCGATGCCGGAATCCTTCATCGGCGCATCCGGCTCAATCCCCTGAGTGACAGCCTGCACAATAAGCGCAATGCGCTTTTCCTTAAGCAACTCAATCAGCCTCTCCTTCTTCGCCACCAGCGCATCAATCTTCCCCGTCTCCCGATCTAAAAACTCCGCGATCATCCGCTGATCCTCGATATTTGGGCAAGCAACAGCCAAACACATGAGTTCGTCGGCATTGACTGCGGGATAGCTAACTCCTATAGAATTGGCAACAACTGCCTCCACAAAATACGGAGCACGAACCGCGTAGGCCGCAAATGCACTATCCAGACTCTTAGGACGAACAACAGCGAATCCCGTTGATACAACCAAGTTAGGCGCAGCGTTTCTTATTGCGGCAATAGCCCGAAGATATGTTCTGACCGTGGAAATGATAATGTCGCCATCTCGAACAACTCTCCTTGCGCGAGAAGGAGCACTTGCGAACTTGATCGACTCCCTCTTGATAATTCCAGCAAACTCATCGACGCTACCAATATCGACATAGTCCAGCTTAAGCGCGGGATCGGTGGAATCAGGCAATGCCTCATCGTTGCATGTTGCAACATATTTCAGTTTCTTTGTGTGCCATTGTGCAGGGATATCGCCAAGCCATTCGATACCGGAATCCTTGTAAGTCGGGTACGGCTTGTACCGCCAAGACGCTTCCAAGGCAGCAATGTTTCGTAAATTATCGCGCATCATGGGCCGCCGCTCTCTTTCAGAGTGCGCTTACTATGATCCGTTGTCCTTGGGTTTCCCACCTCCGCGTCGAAAGATTGATGAGAATGGGGTTCCATCTTCATTTCTCTCCCTGTAGACCCTTCCCGGATCCGCAGACAAAGCATCCAAGGTCTTTTGGATCAAGTTCAACGTTTGTGCCTTATGCGTCTCACCAACCTCGAGTTCGGCAATCTGGTTCTTGTAGCCCTCGAAAGACCTAGACAACGCTTCCTTATGTGCGTAATCCTCCTCAAGCCGCAGAGCTTGGCTGTGGCGCCTTGCTGCGTACCAAGCCAACCAAACAATAGGGACGGCAAACGGAAAACGGCTAAATAGATACCCGGCTACTGCTCCGAATGATGGGGCCGCAAGTTGAGGACGCAACGGATCAAAGAACACGGCCGCGAACATGCCAAGTAATGTCGCCGCAAGGAGCACGGCCCATGTCCTTTTGGGCCACAGAAAAACCTCTTTTCGCTCCCTAAAGGCATGAGCCAATCCAGCGCTGGCCGCACCAGGCAGCAAGTTCTCCACTCTCTTACTCAACTTCCCTGCCGTAAGCAGCAGTTTGCCGAGCTTCTCTTTGTCCCTAGCAATTGCCTCGCGCATGGCAACGGACTCGGCGTATTCCTTCTTAGCCGCAGCTTCCGCGCCCTTGATCTCACCGAGGATTCCCTTGGATTCAGAATCAAAAGTATGGATTCTGCTTAACTGTCTGCTCGCGCTTTCAAACTGCTGTGTGATTTCATCGCGCTTTTCGGCCACGTATGTCCCTGTCTCCTCCAGTCTTGCACTCCATTCCTCGTGTTGGCCCAAGTGATTGTTTAGCTTGTCAATAAGCTCCCGCGCCTGATGCTGCAGCCCCTGAAGTTCTCGCTCATATTCACGGAGCTCTGCTACAGTGATTCTTCTCGCCGACATTGATCGATTTCCTCATTCTGGCCCAACGCACAATGATTCTAGCAATGCATCAGCCAACTGCCGATTCAAATAGTTGCCTGTGTGCAGCTTTAGACAACACGCTGATCTCATGCATAAAGCGGCCTAGTAATATCAGCGCCACGGGCTTCCAGATAGGGGCGCATGACCGTGCCTACGCGGCATATATCAGCCGCACGTTCGATTTCTCCGATCGAGGCGATGCCTGATCGCGAAACGTCTGCCAGCGCCTCAAGCGCCATATCCAGACCCAATTTCTTGCGGTAGCGAAAACAATCGACGACTGTTCGCGCTGGCGAGGTGATGCGAAACGGCACACCGAGCGCCGAGTGTTGAAGAACGCCATAGGTAAGCATCCGCCCCGAGAAACGAACGATACGCACCCGACAGGGTGGCCGGGTCGGCTTGCGCCGCTTGCGGTCCAGGGCAATCCATACTTCGTGCGGAGACTGCGTTCCAATGTCGTGGTAGCGAAGCGCCGTGAGCAGGCATATCAGGGCATTGGGTATGGCCGCAGCCACCATCGCGATATTTTCCAACCCGGTAGGCTCAACATCGGAGAGCCTGTAGAGGCCATTGCCGAAATTCTCCACGCTGCCCTCGGCAACCCAGCCTTGCAGCTTGCGATGTGATATCCCTAAAGGCGCAACATCCCGCGGCCGAAAGAAAGCGCCGACACCCGCGCTTCGCAGTTGGGTTGCATCACATGTCCGGGGCATTCTTGGATGGTAATAAATGTTGGCATATATATGCAAGTGCATACATTTGCTAATTTCCAGCCTGCCGGGCGATAATACTGCCTTGCAAGAAAAAATAGTCCTTAACCCTACCATTTCTTGCCTTGCAGGGATGCCTGAAAACACTACGATACATTTAAGTCGTGATTCTGTGCGACAGATTCTCTTTGGGGCACAATTGTTGCCGCAAGATTCACGATGCCTTTTAGCCAGCCCAGACAGGAAATTGCATGTCGCCAATCCAAGATATTCATGATCTGGCATCGCTGGCAGTTAGCCCTAAATTGGAAGCGCCGAATTGTCCGAACTGATCCCGCCCCTCATAGCCCCTGTTCTTAGGGCGCTTGCTCCCGCAGTCTTGAAGCGGGCATCGCGTCTATATGCCGAACGGAAAGCCGGGGGAACAAAAGCAAACGCTGACCTCATGGAGAGGAATCTCGACGAGACGCTAGAGCGTTTGCGGGGCGGAAGCATCGAGAATTCGTGGTGGCGTAGTGTGCTCAACCGGTTTGGCCAAGAGTACATCGCACCCGATTTCTTGAAAAACCCGTCATTGCAAGAATGGCTCGCCGATCAACGTGTGTCAGACGATCTGAAAGAACTTGCGAAAGAGACCGTGGCAGGAGGTACCAGCGACGATACGGAAATCCGGGACCGCCTCATCAAGAGTTGCACTAGCGAAACAAACGAAAACAATCAATCCGCAGGCGAAGTAGTAGATGCTGTGACCGCCATTCTAGTGGCGGGCTACATCGCTTCAATACCTGCTGAGCAGCAGCCACTCGTTGGAATGCTACAGCAAACGTACAGCCGGATGGAGCAACGCTTCGACAATTTGGAAGAACACCGACACCATCTTGCTCAGTTGAAGGACTCATCAGTCCAACAATTCACGAATCAAGCAAAGCAAGAATTGTCTAATACTCTGTCGTTTCGCGGCTTCAATCCCGACAAAGCAAGAAGAAAACTGCAAGAGTTGTTGCACCGTGCGAAAAACGGCGATCTTGTAGCAGCTAGCGATACCGTCAAACGCGACATTTGCTACTGGACTGCGCGATTGTGTGCCATAAAAGCTGAGACACTCCCAGAAGCGAAAAAACTCCGGGCAGAGCTCCGGCAAACCGACCTAGACATGAATTTATCCATTGTGGATGCCTTGATCGCGGAAGCCGAAGGAAACACGGATGGGGCACTCCGCCTTCTTCGCGATTGCGATGATTCCGATTCCAGGTCGGTCTGGTTTGGCTTGTTGCATCGTTTGAAAAGCAAAAAAGCTGCATTAGCGTGGTTTGAAGAACAAGATACGAGTAATGATCCACAGTTTTTCAGTCCGGGCGGGTGGATCAATTGGGCAATTTGTGCTGCCGAGCTAGATAGATGGGAAGAAGCATGCCAACGACTTCTCAAACTGGATGACCTTTGGAATGAAATGCCGACACTCGCCTTTATTGACGGGACAATCAACGCGGCCATGCTGCTGCCGCTCGATTTCCGTAAAGGAGCGATAAACGGCATCCCGTTCCTCAAGAGCGTGCAACCTAGCCAAGGCGCAAACCCTCAGCACCACCACACGCGCGCCACGGGCGCCTTTGAATTCGTGGGGCGGAAGCTTGCCCACCAAGATATCACTGGTCCACATTGGGCCAAAGCGATAGCCGATTGGCGCCTTTGGCTCCGTCTTATGAATCCAACAGGCCAGAAAGCTCATACCGCCCGCGAAGAGGTGAAAACATGCATGAAGGACGCAAAGCAAGCAGTTGACTTAATTCGCTTCGCTTTCGCGTTCGATATTTCTTTTGATCCGAAGCCGCTTGAGGCATACCTAAAAAAAAGAAAAGATTTAGGCGGGTTGGATGACCGTGAACTTCAAGCAGAATTGTTGCTCTCCACGCAAACCCTGAAGGCTGGCGACCTAGTCGATTACCTAGATGAAAACAAGAAACGTTTGGCAAAAGTTATGCCCTCCGAGTTCCTAGCTAGGCTACATGCTGAGGCCCTGTTGCGCGATGGTCAGACATCCGATAAAGCACAACAAGTGGCTAAGAATTACGAGAGCCTCCTTGATGAAGACCATTACTATCCCCTACGCACACTTATTGATGCACATGACGGAAAGGATATCCGGGAGCAGCTGGAGGTTCGCTACCGCAAGACCGGCAATCTGGTTGATTTGCGGCACCTCATTAATTATTTGAAACTGGAAGATGATCGAGCGGCATTGCGGCCATTGACACGGGAGTACTTTGAGCGATCTCCAACTGCCGAAAACGCGATGGATGTGGTAGTGAGTCTGGCTGATCCCTCCAACCCCGACCACGATTCAATCGTTGAATTTCTTAACAACCATGCTGACATTGTTGAACAAAGCGATGAATTGAAAACGGCAAAGGCAATGGCGTTGTTTGATGCGGGGCGCCTACAGGAAGCCGGAGAAATCAACGAGATACTATTAAAGCAAAGGATAAATCCCGACAATCTGGATCTGGATTTCAATATCGCTGTGGCATCAGGCAACTGGAAGCGACTAGGTGGAATCTTGGATCGTGCTTGGAGCCAGCGAGAAACAATAAGCCCCGAAATCCTGATAACTTTTGCCCACACCGCAGGCCAGCAAGATCAAATCGATCATGCGCTAAAGCTTGCCAAGGCAGCCGTGGACAAAGCGCCAAACGACCCTCACATAATTGGTGCTGCGTATTTCTTGTATTTTCAGCTCGGACGCGATGAAGAGGCAAATCCAGATTGGCTTAAACGTGCGGCAGAACTTTCATCTGCCGCAGATGGCCCTATACGACGCGTAAGCCTTCAAGAACTTGTCACCAGCATACATCCCAAGCACCAAGATCGTTTGCGGGAAATGGAACGGAAATGGCTCGGCGGGGAGATACCGTTGGGTTTGGTAGCGGAACTTTCCAATGTATCGCTAACACGATTCCTTCTTCATATTCCCCAACAGAACGCTGACGAACAGGACGGTCGCCACCGGGCGGTGCTGCCAATCATCGCTGGCGGACGCGAGCCAATTGAACTGCGGGAAGCTTGGACGGTCGGGCTGGATGTGAGTTCCATCCTTGTTCTTGACAGCCTTGGTTTGCTGGAAATAGCCATTAATTCTTTGCGGCGAGTAAAACTCGCCGCCAACGTAATGGAGCTCCTGTTCCGGGAACGAGGCGAGGCACGCTTCCACCAGCCCTCGCGCATAAGAGCGGCGCGGCAAGTGCTGACGCTTCACCGCCGGGGACGGCTCATTGCTGTGGACGAGCCAGCGACGGTGCCAGAAACCCTCATTAGTGAAGTAGGAACAGAACACGCCACGCTTTTACAGTTAGCTCAAAGAAACAACGGAAAGGTAATCTGCTCCTTACCAATTTACAGAGCTGGATCTCTGATGGAACAAGAGGCAGATATTGAAAAATTCAATAACTTGATCGTGCCAATAATGAATTTTTGCAACCTTTGCCATAACCGGGGAAAAATCGGGATCGAAGACCATCGGCGCGTAAAAACACTATTAGGGCATCAAGGGCAAACGGAAGGTGCGGCACCCTCGCCTGCGATCCTTGATGGACCCATTTACATAGACGAACTCGCATTGAGCCACATGCTGAATGCCAACGTGTTGCGTCCTCTCACAACAGCTGGTCTCCAAATTCGAGTGCATCCCGATGTTCTGCGCGACATGCGCTGGCTCGCTGAAACAAGCGACTCCGGCCAAGAACTTGCCACGAGAATCGATAAGATCAGACATGTCCTGCGAGGCGCGCTTGACGCAGGAAAAGCCTCTTTACTGCCTCGAGCGCGCGACGAGAGCGAGCGAATCCAGCGCGATGGAATGCGGGTCGAAGCGACCATGTCTTTGCTGGCAGGGGCTTCTCGCTGCGATTCATTTT
This sequence comes from Gammaproteobacteria bacterium, assembly GCA_965213995.1. Classification (GTDB taxonomy): domain Bacteria; phylum Pseudomonadota; class Gammaproteobacteria; order Steroidobacterales; family Foliamicaceae; genus Foliamicus. The sequence goes on from OZ243929.1 coordinate 1,312,964, forward strand.
GTATTGATGATCGCTACATCAATAGTCGATCAGTCTTTACGGAGACCAACGGTAGAACAATCCCGATCATCTGTGTGCTAGATATTTTACGTTACCTGGTTTCTAAAGATCTAATAGATGCTTCAGAGTGCTGGGCAGCGCGCTGCAAGCTTCGGCAGAGCGGTTTCGCCTTTATTACGCCGGAACCCGACGAGTTGTCCCATTGGCTGAAAGACGCAGGATTTGATAACAACGATTTTGTGGAGAGCGCGGAACTGCGAACGCTACGGCAATCTACGGCCCGCGCCGACTCCATAGAGTTAGCTAGTTGGGCAGAAGGGTTTGCGCTAGTCACCAGTCTGATAACGGTATGCCGTCAGGTTATTTCCAGGTTATGGGGAAACGAGGAAATTCCGACTGAGCAAGCAGCAAAGCTGTCGCATTGGATATGGCACAACCTAATGACGACGGCAGTTCCAAGAAGTCAGGCCCTTACGCACGACGCTTACGGGAGCTTGATTCGTGATTCCATGCCTTTACGTTTAGGAGGTTTTCTTCTGCCAACCTCGAACCACACACAAGAGCGACAGGCGCGCTACGCCAACTGGGTTGAGAATACTTTCCTCCGACCCCTCCAACCCGCCAACGCAGACATCGTTAAAAATGCTCTTCTCTCGGCCCGGAATGCGATTTCAGACCTTGATATTGATATTGACAAGGCGGCTTACGGGAGTCTTTTCCTGGAGAAGTTGCCAAAGGCGGCCCGGGAAGTAGTAATCAAACACGATCCTGAATTTGTGGAGCAATGCGGTCTTCGACTAAGACAAACGTTTTCTATCGGCACGGATATCCAAATCGAGGACGAAGAGCTATTCGAGTCTGCCAGAGATGTTTTTTCCTTAAAGGGGGAAAAATTGATTCAAGATGTTGCCGGAAAGAAAGTGATCGTAGGTCTTGATGAGGAAAATCAAAATATCGTCTTGAAGTGGTCCGAGGCCGCCGAAGATTCTCAGCAGATCGAAATTCGAGACTTAGCGCTACTTTCGCCCAATGCTGATGTACGGCTTACGACTCTCCAAAGCATTATTGAACGTGTCGGACCGACTGGCAAGTACCTTCTGCATCTGCTCAATGAGATTCAATCGCGAACATTAAGCAATGTCGAGCTGTCCGAGACATTTGAGGAGATCGCTAATGGAATGATGGCCGCGCAAAATGATCTGATCCACAAAATCAGTCGCGGGCTGTCTTTCAGCGCAGCAGACATCGCCCCTTCTATTTCTTACTTCGAGAAATTCTCCGGTCCTGCTCCCGGCACGCAAGAACCTGATGTTTACCTGAAGGACGTTCTTATTCCTTACCGAAAGAGCCTGCTAAGCCGGAATCTCGCTGCTGGGCTCGATATCTGTTGTCTCGGTGCTTTGCGTGATGACCTGATGCCGGGGCAATGGGTTTCCGATATGGATAGCGATGCCGTTTGGAACGCCCTTTCCTCATGTGATGCTAAAGGCAATCCTTTTTCGCTTCTCGCAGCGCTCGATATATCGTTGTATTGGCAGGATGACGAGCGCTTTCAAAAATTTGCGGAAGAAGCGATGGTCCAACTGACGGACAAGAATTTCGCTCAACAGTGGGATGCCAATTTTTTCACATTGCTCCAGACAATTTATGCGTTGGTGCTAAATCGAATCAATCTTCTGGAAAACGGAGCATGTGCTCCCGGCTATTGGAAGCGAATGTCCGCTTGGATGCAGGCGGGCGTATTTGTCCGTGCCTTGACGAAATTGTCCCTTCCTCCTGATCCAAATCACTTTCAGCGTATTCAGCAATGGGCACAGGGAAACATTATCTTGGCTGGCGCATACGGGGACTTCGTGGACGCAAGGAAAGAGCCTTTGTTCTCTGCAAGCCGCATGCCACAGGGCCTGCGGAATGAAATAATGGGTCGCCTCAATATTCTCAGGCTGCGTCATCAATCCGAGGGCCACCAAGTTCCGATGTCAGACAATATGGAGCAAGCCCTCGCCAACGCTGATAAGCATGGACGAGATCCTCTTTGGGATTTCCCAGGACCTCTTGAGGGCCACAGCAGACCCAACCGGCCCATGCCGGAAGAATTCGGTAAGCTGCTAGAAGCAAAATGGAAAGAGAAAGATGAAACTGTGCCGTTCAGATCTCTAGTAATCGCGTCACAGCTTTTTGCGCTGGGGCCATCGGAATTGGAGCAAGTCGGGAAAGCGATTAAATCAATTGCACTAAGTAACGACACTGATCGGAATTCGCACACTATCTTTGAGTGCTTGGATCTGGCCAGCCTCATAGCGGCAGCCAGTCGCGACACGAAATTGGCGAATGCCATTGCGGATGCAGCCATCAGGATTTCCAAGGAAATACCGGAAGAAGAAGTTAGGAGAATTCTCGCCATCATGTTGCGAGCAGGCACCGCACATCATGAGCAAGAAGCCTGGTTCAAATGGCTCGAAGAAAAACTGGCGAACATAGCAGGCCGTTTGCCGCAGAAATTCCTGCTTATGTTCTTGCGCCATATTGGGGAACTGGAAACCATCTTGCCGACCGCCTCCTGGTTTCATCTTCGAGCCAGAGCTACAGCCTTGGCTGGCGCGCCATGACCTCGAGAACCTAGGCTGCCTGCCGTGAGCTTGCGGCAGGTCTGGAGAAAGCGCCGTAAAGCTTCAGTCCACCTTTCCGGGGAAAAGGGGATATTTGACACAATCAGCGATGAGGTCGCCGACTAACATGGCCTTATTGCTATCAGCGGACGGGAGGCCGGTGAATTCGGAATGGGATGGGTCCGCCTCAAAGTCATCCGTTGCGGCCATGGGTGCCTCGCAAATACTCGGATTGAGTTGGAACCCCGCTTTCCGAGCTCCGTCCGATACATGTTGCTTGGTTTCACCCACGTTAAGCATCGCGAATCCGCCCCGCCTAGCTAGCCTCAGCCTAGAAAGCCGCCGTACTTCATCTACTTGCTGGTGATGGTCAGTGCCCCCAAGAATTTCCAGCCAATTCACGGAAAGCCCCAATTCGTCTGTCCTTAGGACAAAAGCGCCGCCATCAACCGTTCCGTCTTCAATTAGTGTTGGTTTGACATACCGCACGACGTGATGATCGTACGGCAAATTCTTCCCTGTCATGCGTAAACCAAATCCTCCAAATCGAAGGCGCGGATCTGCTTCCTAACGCCGGAAACATTATCAATCCCAGTCACTCGTGAAACTGGCAGAGCGGGCTGCCTGCGCTTGAAGATCACATACTGGATCATCTGCTCGCCCAAAAACTGCAGCCCTACATGGGCTTCATCATCCCCTTTCCAGACCGCGCGAAGATTTCCGTTCCCCAAGAGCACTAGGCGCCCGCGCCTGATGAGCGGGTTACTCCTGAAATACTCCAAGAACCCTATCTCGGACTCATGGTTGATGGAGTCTCCATCGCTCGCCGCCTGCTCCCTTAGAGCATTGATGCGACTGTCGTAAGAGGAGACCGTTTGAAGCATTTTTCGCACACTGGGGGCGACCTTGCGGTCGAACGTGTCTATTGGATAGAGCAATCGAACTGACTCATCCGATCCTGAATGCGGGAGTCCCACATCTGCCCCGCAGAAGATATCATCATCCGCTTGCCCCGCAATTGAATTCGGCACCCAATGAAAGTCGCGCCACAAGGCCTCCAAGCCTTGCGGCTGCATCATCCGAACATTGAGATTCGGATTGACAGGTGCTGTTTCAACGCTTGCCATCAGGGACGGGAGCTTATCACGCTTCCCAAGGAACTGAGCTTCCTATAACGCATTTGCCGGTGCGTGATCTTATTTGTCCTGAACGGCGGTAATACCTTTCAACATCTTCCGAATATCTTTCTCGATTGATTGAAGCTCGGCATCAATTTCCGCGATCGGGCGCGAAGGCCGGTAGCGGTAGAAGTAGCGGTTGAAGTTAATTTCGTAGCCGACGATGCCTACATGGCCATCCTTTTGATCGCGCTTTGATGGGTCGATCCATGCATCGGGCACATGGGGCCTTACCTCGCGGTCGAAAAATTCCCGAATGCTGAGCGGCAAGCCGTCATCGTTAACTGGATCTTCTCCCTCGGCGAGCGGCACCCGCTCCGTATCCCGAAGTTGCGGATCGGGCTCAGGCTGGCCGTCTGTGCTGCGGCATATCGCGGCCGTTTCATCACGCTCGCCTAGCGCCGACAGAATGGCTTTCTTGACCGGCGCGGATAGTTTCAGGCCTGCCTTATCGGCGCCTGCCGCCAATTCCGCGAGGAATGCTTCGCGGTCCTGGTGAAGCGTGCCGGGCAGCAGCTTAAGCATAGCCAGGATCGCCTGCTGCCGCGTCCGGCCCTGCGCCTCCTCGGCGGCTCCAGCATCGCCACGTTTGCGCGATTTGGCGAGATTGCGGAACGCTTTCTGCTCGCTGACCCGGGCAATGCGCTCCGGGCTGGCCTGAAAATTGAGTCGCAGCGGACGTTCCACGGTGATCTTGCGGAAACCGAACCGAGTGTTGGGGTAAACGCGGCTCACGACATGCTCTTCGCCCTTGCCGTCTTGCTCAAGCAGGCGCGTTTCGCCGTCGTTAAAACTTGCCAGCAGCTTTAGGACATCCTCGGCCCGCTCAGCAGGTATCTCGCGCCGCTTATCGCCCAAGCTGCGGCGCATCGGCGACCAGAAAGCAGTGGCGTCAATAAGTTGCACCTTGCCCTTGCGCTCGGACGCTTTACGGTTCGTCAGCAGCCAAACGTAGGTGGCGATGCCGGTGTTGTAGAAAAGTTGCTCGGGAAGCGCGACCAGCGCTTCGAGCAGGTCGTTCTCGAAGATGAAGCGGCGAATTTCGCTTTCGCCGCTGCCCGCGTCGCCGGTGAATAGCGGCGAGCCGTTCATAATGATGGCGATGCGCGCCCCGCCCTCATCCGGCGCCTTGGCGCGGGCGAGCATGTGCAGCAGAAACAGCGTCTGGCCGTCGCTGATTCTCGGCAGTCCCGGGCCGAAGCGGCCGGCATCGCCGCGTTCATGCTCGTTGCGCACGGCTTCCTGATCGCGCTTCCAGTCCTTGCCGTAGGGAGGATTGGCGATCAGGTAATCGAAAGCTTGCGAGGCATGGCGATCGTTGGAAAGCGTGCTTCCGAAAGCGATATTGTCAGCATCGCGACCGGTTGGATCCTTGATGTAGAAATCCGACTTGGAAATGGCCCACGTTTCGGGATTCACTTCCTGCCCGAACAGATGGATGTCGGCGCTTGCATTGATTGGAGGCCGGACCTGCTGGCTGTCGGTGCTCACCCCTTCGGTGATGCGGCCCTTGGCGATCATCAGCATCCCGCCTGAGCCGCAGCAAGGATCGTAGATCGTTCGCACGACTCCCTTGCCGGAAATTTCATCCGCATCCCCGGCGAGCATCAAATCCACCATCAGATGAACCACGTCCCGCGGGGTGAAATGCTCTCCGGGATTCTCGTCGAGCGATTCATTGAACTTGCGGATCAATTCCTCGAAGATCGTGCCCATCGTGGGGTTATCGACCTTATGCGGGTGAAGATCGACCGATTTGAAACGCTCCATCACCTGGAACAAGAGTCCTGCCTCGTCCAGCTTGCTGATGGTGTTGTCGAAATCAAATTTCTCCAGCACTTCACGCATGTTGCCGCTGAATCCCGCGATGTAGTTTCTCAAGTTCTCGGCCAGCTGCGGCGCGTCCGCCAGCAGCTTGTCGAAGTCGTAGCGCGAAGTGTTATAGAAGTAAAAGCCGGCGGCCCCGCGAAGCTGGCCGTCCAATCCTTGCAGCCCCCGACCGCCCAGCTCCGCCTGCCGGCGCAGCACTTCGCCCTTGGTTGCGGCAAGCACGCAATCCAGCCGCCGCAGCACCGTTAGCGGCAGGATCACGTCCTGGTATTTGCCGCGCTTGAAGCTGTCGCGGATCAGATCCGCAACGTTCCAGATAAAGCTGACGATTTCGCTGTGGTTCATAGGTTCAGCCGCCTAGATGCCCTATTGTCGCGCAAGCTTTTTGCACTCACAAAGCCAATTCGGCGGCTATGGAGCGCAGAATCTAAGGACCTGCGACCACCGGAGCCTGTATGCGCGCCTTCCTCTCGCGGGAGTATCGGCGGCAGAGCGAGCATCGGTCGCTGCGCGCAGCGCAGCGAGGCAAAGCATGCCTTTGCCAGATGCGAGCGGGACGGCAGGAGGACGGCCCCGGACGTTATTCCGGCAACGCCGCGCGGCAGGGATGCCAACAGCAACTCGCGGGAAGAAGGAGGATGGGTTCATGCATCTCCCGCGAGAGGAAGGCGCGCATACAGGCGGCCCCGAAGCGCAGCCGTTTCTAGTGGCCGGGGAATTCCGCGATGCCGGCCAGCGAGCGCTCCACGGCCACGTTAACGGTTGCGGCGACCGCGCCGGTTTCAAGGTTCACGCGCGAACAATCGCCGGTAAAGAAATTGCCGGCCAGCACATGCTCGCCATCCGCCGAGACGCACATCGTGGCCCAGCCGAAGCCTGGCAGCGGCACCTTGCGAAGCAGCTGGCCTTGATCGTCCAAAATATCAATGGCGTTTCCGCAAAGGTGCAGCAGCGCGCCGTCGCGGGCGTATCCCACCGCAAAGCACATGGCGCGGCGATCTTCCTCGGGCAAGGCCAGCACGTCTTCCTCCTGCCGCGAGGCCGCGAGATCAAAGCGCATGATGCGCTTGCCTGTCTCGGACGTGTAAACCAGGGTTTTGCCGTCGGGCGCCAGCGTTGAATGCGTGACTCCCAAAAAGCCGCCCATCCCGCCGTGGGTTTCCGTGGCGTGCTCGGCCACTAACTCGCCGTTGGCGCTGTACTCGAACACATGGCCATCCCCCAGCCTGTCGCTGCCCGGCATTTTCTTAAGAACGGTCTGAAGCGGCAGCCGGATTTCCGATCCCACCATATGCTCGGCCAGGTACACCTGCCCTTGCGGCCCGAAATTGACGTTGGAGAAGGAGCGCGCGGCAAAGTCGCGGCGCGGCAGCCGCCGGCCGCTGGAATCGACGCGGATCACTAGGTGGGCGTTGCTGTCGAAGGCCCAGAGCACCCCGCCGGGATCGAACTTGAGGCCGCCCACCAAGTGGGTGCTGTCATCGATCCATAGCACCCCTTTCTCTTTCAGGCCGGCATCGTACTGGATGATGCGCCCGCGGCCCGCATGATCGTCTTCCGGGTCGTTGAGCAGCGTGGCTCCCACGAGCACATCGCCGGGGGCGAAGGGCTTGAGCGTCGATTCGGTATTCATTTCGTTCATCCTCTAAAAAATGGAGTGACAGCCGCGCCCCACTGCGCCGGGTTGTCCGGCAGCAACAGGGCCTCGCAGTGCGCGTGCTCGCCCGCCAGGCGCTCGCTCAATTCGCGGGCCACATCCCATTCGGCAGTGGCCAGCAGCACCGGAACCGCCGTATCGGCCAGGCGCCGGCCGGTGCGGTAGCGGAAATGCGCGTGATAGGCCTTGCGCCACATGACCGGCGCCCGAAGCACTTCCACGACGCGGCGATGCACCATGTCCGCATCCAGGTACGGCTCGCCCTTCAGTTGCGTGGCGGCCTTTCGCGAATACCAAGGAAAATAAACGCCCTGGTCGCGCATCATGTGCCAGGCCTCAAGCAGGTGTCCGCCATGCCACAGCGGCTTGATTTCCGGCGTGTAGTTGGCGAGCAGGTCGGCCTGCTCCTCCGGCGTGTGGTCGATCAGCCCGGTCACCACCAGGCGCCGCACCCGCCCCGGATGGGCGATCGCCAAGTCCAGCAGCACCGAGCCGCCGCCCCACACGCCGTAGCCGTTCACGGCCTCCAAGCCCAGCGCGTCCAGCACCTGCGCCAAGGCTTCGCGGTAGTCGGCCACGCTCACGTCGCCTTCGCCGATGGTGTTGTCGGAATCGCCGTGTCCCGGCAGCTCCACGGCCAGCACGGGATGGCTGCCGATCAGGGATTCGGCAAGCTCCTGCACCGTTCGGCCCGATCCCGCGGCATCGTGCTGCACCGCCACCGTGGTCCCGTCCGCGTCCGTGTTGCGGTAAACGCGCACCTGTCCGCCAGCAATCGCAACCATCTCGCTCCACAAGCGCCCTTCCAGCGCTTGCGCCGGCGGCGATGCCGGCGGCACCGGCGCCGGATTCGCGGAAAGCAGATCGAAGCAGTTGTCCAGCGCCGACTGCCGCGTGGGACAGGAATAAACCGCCACGCCTTCCGGCGGCGGCGGCAGGCGCTGTAGTTGCGAGGCGAGCACATCTCCCACCCAGGCCGTCACGAGGCCCGGCACGGCGAGCTTGGCAACCGCCTCGCCGCCGTCATGCGTGAAGGCGCAGGCATAGGCCGTCCTGTAGTGGTCGCCGGCGCGGAGGAATTCCAGCACTTGCTCTTGCAATCCTTCGGGCGGGGGCAGGTCGTAACTCATGCGCGCGGACGCGCGCAGGTCGTACCAAGGGAAGAACATCAGTTGCTGGCGCAGCCGCGTCCATAGCCAAGCCAGATGCGAGCCGTCGAAGGCGGGCACGAAGGCGGGCAGATAGTTCTCCAGAAGCTCGGCCTGCTCCTCCTCGTTGAATGCGCCATAGCCGTTCACGGCCACCGCGGTGATCAGGTCCGGGTGGCGGGCGGCCGTTTCCACCGCCATGGCGGCGCCGGTGTGGAAACCGTAAAGGCCGGTCTTTCTAATGCCCAGCGCACGGATGAACTCGGCCACGCAGTCGGCGAAATCGGCCATGGCGAGCCCGTCCCCCCCGATCGGGTCCGAGGCGCCGTAGCCCGGCGTGTCGGGGGCGATAACGGTGAAATACCGACCCCAATCCTTCATCAATTCCACGTATTCCAGCGAAGACTGGGGCGACTGATGCAGCAGCACTAGGCAGGGACCATCGCCGGCGCGGCGGTAGTGAACCTGGCGGTGGCCGTATTTCCCCCGGATGCTCACGAAATGCCGGCTTGCGGCGAGCGATTCGTTGTTCATGTCTCAACCTCCCTGCGCGGCTGCGCGCGCGAGCCGCCAAACCATAGCAGCAGTCCCAAAAGGCATGGGAACAGAACCAGCACGGAGCCATAAAGGGGGGCGTTGGCGCCCTGCTCCTGGAACAAAACGCCGCCGATCGGAGGGGCTATGGTTCTGCCCCCCCACTGCGACGACTGAAATAGTCCCAGCACCGTGCCGCGCTCGGAAACGGATGCGTACTTCGAGACCAGGCTGCTAATGCTCGGCACCAGCAGGGCGTTGCCGCCCGCAAGCACGCCCAAGCCCAAAAGCAGCCAGGGATGACCGAACAGGTCGGCCAGCACCGCCGACATCGGCAACGCGCCCGCCGTGCCCTGTGAAGCCCCGGGGACATAGCCGCTGGCCGATATCGTGCCTAAATTGGCCAGCACCATAAGGCCCGCAGCGTAGAGAATAATCCCGGCGGCAACCACGGGAACCTCGCCGAAACGACCGGACACGCGCCCAACAATAAAACCCTGCACCAAGGCCACCAGCAGGCCCAGATAGAGGAACTGGGCGCCCACATGACGCGGCCCCCATCCGAGCTGGTCGCCCACCCATAAGGGCATCATCACCTCGAACATCCCCGCGGCGGTCATCCACAGCAGTCCAACCACCAGCAGGCGCGATACTTCCGGGCGCCTGCTCACCTCGCCCCACTGGCGCAAATCCGAGCTAAAGGGCTGCGGCGCCATGCGCTTTTCCGGGGGCAGGCTCTCGCGCATGAACAGAAGGATCACAACCAGCAGGACGCCGGCCAGCGCCGCCCCCAGAAGGCCCGGCCGCAAGAGGCTGGCCGTGTCCGCGCTGCCCCCTCCCAACAGCCCTCCCACGAGCGGCCCTAGGATGAAACCGAGGCTAATGCCCGCGCCCATGATGCCCATGCCCCGGGCGCGGTTCTTAGGCGTGGTGCTGTCCGCCACCCATGCCTGGCTGACCGAGAACAGGCCGCCCGCCAAGCCGCCAACCAGACGCGACAGAAACAGCGTGAGCGCGTCGTAGGCAAAGGCCAGGCCGAGAAAAGCGATCATGCTGAAGGCCGAGCAAACGGCCAGGATCAGCCTGCGTCCATAACGGTCGCTGATCCGTCCCCAGATGGGCGTGGCGATCAGTTGCCCGATCGCATAGCTGGCCACGATCCATCCCGCCATCGCCGCCCCGCCGCCGAAATCCTCGGCAACGAACATGATGGACGGCAGCACGATGCTGAAGCCCATAGCACCCAGCAGCACCAGTGCAAAAATAATGAACATAAACCGGAACCCGGCCAGAATCGGAAGGCATTATGCCTTCAAGGCCGCGAAGGATTGTGCTAGCCCTTCGGCCTTCTGTGCGTTCCCTTCTCCCGGAAACGCCAGCAAGCACATCCCTGCGGGCTCTGTGGCGGCATCCATGCCGCCACAAGTTCCGGGAGAAGGGAACGCACATGCAGGTCAAGCTTCAATTAGTCATGCGTCTCCCGCGCATCCGCTAAAGCCCTTTTCTTGCCCCTGCCTCGCGGGAGCGTCTGGGGCAGGGCGAGCATCGGTCGCTGCGCGCGGCGCAGCGAGGCAAAGCATGCCTTTGCCAGATGCGAGCGGGGCCGGCAGGAGGTCGGCCCCGGACGTGATTCCGGCACCGCCGCGCGGCAGGGATGCCAACAGCAACTTGGGGAAGCAGGAGGATGGGTTCTTGGCCTATGCAGGTCAAGCTTCAATTAGTCATGCGTCTCCCGCGCATCCGCTAAAGCCCTTTGCTTTCCCTTCCCTCGCGGGAGCGTCTGGGGCAGGATGCCCCAGCCGAGCCCCATGGATGGGTTCATGCGTCTCCCGCGAGGGAAGGGAAAGCAAAGGGCGAGGGGTACAGGCTGCAACCGGACAGCTACTTCCGGGCGAAGCGGGCGCGGCCGACGGTCAGCTCGGCATGCTGATCAAATGCGTCGAGGAAACTTCGGGCGGCGGCATCCTTCTTGAGCCAAGCGTCGAGGAAAGCGGTGGTTGCGCCGGCTAGGATCGCGAGGCCCTCGGTATCGTGGGCGCCGCCCTTATTGTCGGGCCCGCCCCGGTCTTCCCGGCAGATCAGCCCGCCCAGATAGTGGTCGCCCCCCTCTAAGACCACTGAGTACTTCCGGCCCGCAGGACTCAGCAAATAGGGCGCCATGCGCCACTCCCACGGGTAAATGGTCGGCCCGCCAATATTGCCCAGGTCCAAGGTGCCGCCCGTCACCATGACCGGCCCGCGGATTTGATTGAATGAGCCATCGGCCATCTGCGGCATTTGGCCCACCCCGCTCATCACGACCGCCGCGTCGAAGCCAAGCGCATAGCTGACATTATCCGTGCTGTGCAGATCCTTAAGCGGCTGCCCCCATGTAATCTGCGCGACCATTCCGCCTAAGGAATGCCCCGCCACCGCCTTGCGCTCCCAGTCGATGCGATCGCTCAAGCCCGGTATTTCCTGATCCGGCGCAAACAGCGCCTCCAGAACCCGGGCCACATCGGAAATACGAATGTAGAGCAGGTTGCGAATATCCCCGGGCGACATTCCGGCCTCGGCGGTGGGGCAATCGGGATGTTCCGGCAGCACCGCCACGTAGCCGTGCGACGCCCAATGATCGGTCAGCCCGGAATAGCTTTCCCGGTAGCAATTGAAGCCATGCGAATACACCACCAGCGGAAACGGCCCGGCGCCATCGGGATAGGCGATGCGAGCGCGCAGGCTGCGCTGGCCGGGATCGGCAGGCAGCCGGTGATTGTCGATCACCTGCACGCCGTGCGGACCCCATTCCGTCTTGTAGGCCTCGGGCGCCGCATCAGCCGAGCCCGCCAGCGCAACAAGGCAAGCCAGCGCGGCAGCCGGCGCCAGGTAAAGCCTTGGGCGCCTGAATCCGGATGCCGAAGCGGCAATGCGATCAATCCGATTGCGCATGAGCATGCTGCCTCCCGCAGGCCGGCCCGCAAGGCCGATTGAATATACTTGGCGGCCAATCATAATCCGGGAGCAAAAAAAGTTTTCCCGGAAAACGGCCCAAGATGAAGCGCAACATCCCAAAGGCATTTTTGCTGCTGCCCGCAATGGTGGTGGCTGCCTGCGGCGGCAGCGGCGGAACCCAGTCAACCCCGCCCCCTCCCGCCCAGGTCGTTGTTGCGCCTCAGCCCGAGAGGCCGGATCCCTCAAGCTTCCCCAGCGAGCCGGGCCTGACCCCGGCCGAGGAAAGCGAACGCAGCGCCTTCATCGGCTCAGCCGAGTTCGCCAGCCAGTGGAGCCTTGCCGAAATCGGAGCGGACTATGCGTATGCCCGCGGCCACACCGGCCAAGGCGTCACGGTGGGAATGATCGACACAGGCGCCGACCCCGGCCACAGGGCGCTGGCCGGAAAGCTCCACCCCCTCTCCGGCGTGGCTTCCCAAAGCTGTCCCGGCGGAACCTGCTCCTTCAGCGCCATTCGCGACACCGCTTCGCACGGAACCGGGGTGGGCGGCGCCATCGCCGCCGCCCAGACCAGCGGGCGAATGCATGGCGTGGCCTACGAGGCGGAACTGCTGGCCCTAGGCATTCAGCTGGGGTCCGCCACGCCCGAATACCGTCCCGTGGATTTAAGAAATCCGGCCTCCTTCCGCAGGTGGGACGAGCAGAGCCAAGGCCTGTACCGGAGAATCGGAAGCGCAACCCGAATCATCAATCACAGTTTCGGCTACGAAGGCGTGGTGACCGCCTACACGGCCGCCCAGTACCGGGCGGCTTTCCGACGCACCGTTGGCAGCCTGATCCAGGCCGGCACGCCGGACGCGGACAAGATCATCATGGTTTGGGCGGCGGGCAACTCCAACGGCAAACGGGACGCTCAAGGAAACTTGGCCGATGCTTCTTCTCCCAACCTGACCGCAGCCACCCCGCACTATTTCCCGGAGCTTGAAGGCCACTTTATTTCGGTGGTGGCCACCAACCGGGACGGCACGATCGCAAATTACTCCAATCGCTGCGGAGTGGCGGCGGATTACTGCATGGCGGCGCCGGGCTCCGGCATCCACGGGCCACTCGCCAACAGCGCCAACGGTTACGGGACCTGGTCGGGAACCTCGCTGGCCGCGCCCCAGGTGGCTGGCGCGCTGGCGCTGATGGAAGAGGCCTTCCGCGGGCAGCTGGGCTCCACCGAAATGGTCAGCCGGCTATTGGCGGCGGCGGACAAGTCCGGGATTTATGCCGACCGGGAGATATACGGACAGGGGCTTTTGGATATTGAGAAAGCCACGCGGCCCATCGGAACGGCGCGCGCTTCGCTCGGCCGCAGTCTGGAGGGTCCAGCCGTGGCTTTGCAGCGCACGGCCATAGCGGCGGGGCCGGCCTGGGGCGATGCCTTTGAGCAAGGTCTCGCCGGACGGGAACTGGCGGTGTTCGACCGCCTGAATGCGCCTTTCTTCATCCCGATGGAGGCTTTTCACGCGTCTTGGGCGATGGATGGGGGCATGCGCGCGGACCGCCGCTTCGCCGGGTTCCTCGATCGCGCCTCAAAAACCACGCCGGAACCCGCCGCGATGGTCGGCGGATGGATCCTGTCGTCCGCGCGGAGCCTCGCCGCCGCGCTCTACTTCCCGGAAGGAAGCAGCCAGACGGCGGGCACTGAAAATGCTTGGATCGCGCTCGGCGCCCGCGGAGTGGGCATGGCGCGGGATTTTTTCCCGGCGGACGGGCGCAGCCGCTTGCGGGGCGGTTTCTTCATGCAGAGTCCCGGCATCACTCGGGGCGAACGCCTGACCGTGCCCGGGCGAACCCACGGCGCGCTCCTGAACTTGGACGCGAGCGGCGCTTACGGGCGTGTCTCAGCGGAATTAGGCATGCTGAGGGAATCGGAGCGCCTCCTCGGAGCGGGCGCCAGCGGCGCTTACGGCCAGTTAGCGGGGAACACCTGGTTTACACGCCTGGTCGCGGAGCGGGAACTCCGGGGCGGGCTGCGCCTCGTGGCCGCGGCGCAAGGCGGATACACCTCCGCCGAGATCAATCACGGCCTGCTGCGAAAGGCCCGGCACGTGCTGAGCAGCGCCTACAGCGCGGGAATTCACTGGAAAAGAAAAGCGCCGGACCCTGCCGGGCGCCTCTGGCTGACGGTCTCGCAGCCGCTCAGGAATGAATCGGGAGCGGTGGAGCTGGACTACCCTGCGGGCAGAACCCGGGCAGGCGCTGTGGTGCGGGAAACGGCATGGCTTGCCGCAGAGCCCTCAGGCCGCCAGCTCGACATCACGCTAGGCTATGAAACCGCTTTGCGCTCCAGCGCGGGCAGCGCGCCTGCATGGCATCTGCGAGCGGAGTTCTGGCACTCGCTCCAGTCCGGCCATCGCGCCGGCGCGCATCCGGAAAACACGCTGTTTCTGGCCGTATCCCGAGATTTCTGAAATGGCGCCTACAGCTAGCAGAGCATAGCGGCGGAGGGTTGTGCGGGTTCAGACACATGTGGAGCGGATGTACAATTAAGTCCCTTAGCCCTCCTATAACTACGGACGGAGACCACCTAATGTCAAGAAACGTTACCCCCCCCCCCCCCCCCCCCCAATTAAAATCGAAATCCGGCAGCTCACGGTCCGGCAACCGTAGCGGCGAATCCCGCAAACACCCTTGGCACCCGCCGACAGTCAGAACGGTCGATCTCGACCAGACACGGTCCGGCAACAATCCGGCTTTCTCAAGAGAGGAAACCGCAACATATCAAGCAGGGTTTAACCCAAGCTAGCTCTGTTGCGGGGCACAAGCATGCGCTCCGAGAAAGGCAAAGCGATCTGGAACACCTGCAAGCGTATCGCGACAAGGAAGCGGACCTTGCCGATGGGAACGATGGCTCGCCCTTGCGAGCTACAGGTCGAAGGCGGCCAGACGCGAGCCTTGGCCGTCGCATTCCAGCGCCCAGCGCGCGCCTCGCCGCCGCGCTCTACTCCCCGGAAGGAAGCAGCCAGCCGACGGGCACTGAAAATGCTTGGATCGCGCTCGGCGCCCGCGGAGTGGGCATGGCCCAGCCTTGAAATGATATGATCGGATGTATGGACAACAAGGCTGTGCATTCGGACCCTGACATCATGCACGGCGCTCCCGTGTTCGCCGGAACCAGGGTGCCGGTGCAAAACCTGTGGGACTACCTTGAGGGAGGACATGGCCTTGAAGGTTTTCTTCAAGGGTTTCCCTGCGTAAAGAAGGAACAGGCGCTTTGGGTAATCGAAAAGGCAAGGCAAATGGATTTGGCCCGGTCGGCCGTAGAACCGCTTTCAGCCTTTGAAGCTGCTCTTGGATGAATGCGTGGACTGGCGTTTGGCAGCCAGCTTCCCTGCATCTTTTGAGGTTCATACAGTCCGCCAAGCTGGATGGGGCGGAACCAAGAACGGAACCTTGCTCCAACGTGCGGCAGACGCTGGTTTTGATGCGGTTGTTACGATCGACAAGAACATTGAATTTCAGCAAAACCTGAACACGCTTCCCATAGCCATTGTTGTTCTGGAAACGCGGTCGAGTGATCTCAAAGTTCTACAGTCCCTAATCCCAAGAGTGGTCTCCATGCTCGAGGCCGGCTTGGGCAAGACCTTTATGAAAGCGCAGAAGAAAAAGCCGAACGAAACGTTTCAGCCTCGCTGAAACGTCTGCCATCAGCCAGCCCGCATATTGCACCAATCTGCGCCAGCTAAAGCCCTTTGCGTTCCCCTCTCGCGGGAGACGCAGTGCGCGCCAAACCATTGGCGCGCACTGGCTTGGTTCCGCCATCTGTGCGGGTTTGCAGGTGTGCGGGTTCAGACACATGTGGGAATGGTGTACAGTTAAGTCCCTTGCTCCTACTAAGGAGCCGTCTGTAGTTACGAACGGAGACCACCTAATGTCAAGAAACGTTACCCCCCCCCCCCAATTAAAATCGAAATCCGGCAGCTCGCGGTCCGGCAACCGTAGCGGCGAATCCCGCAAACACCCTTGGCGCCCGCCGACAGTCAGAACGGTCGATCTCGGCCAGACACGGTCCGCCCCCACCGCTCTGTCTGTTCAAGATGAATCCCCATCATATGACCCGGGGTTTGTGACTGAGACTGAGACTGAGATGAGCTAGCTCTGTTGCGGGGCACAAGCATGCGCTCCGAGAAAGGCGAAGCGATCTGGAACACCTGCAAGCGTGCCGCGGGACGAACGCGGACCTTGCCGATGCGAACGATGGCTCGCCCTTACGCGCTACAGGTCGAAGGCGGCCAGACGCGAGCCTTGGCCGTCGCATTCCAGCGCCCAGCCGCGGCGGAACCAGTCGCCTAAGACGGTTCGCACGGCGGGCGCGCCGTCGAGATCGAATTCATGCACCGCCGGACGGTGGGTGTGTCCATGGATCAGGCGCCGCACACCGTAAAAGCGCATGGCTTCGGCCACGGCTGATGCGTTCACGTCCATGATCTCCATGGGCTTGCCGCTGGTTGAAAGGCGGCTGGCATCGCGCGCCTGCGCGGCCAGCGCGCGCCGCGCCGCCAGCGGCAGGGCCAGAAATTGATCCTGCCACTTCGGATCGCGCACCATGGCGCGGAATTGCTGGTAATCGCGGTCGTCGGTGCAGAGGCTGTCGCCATGCATCAGCAATACCCGCTCGCCGCCGATCGCGACAACGCTGGCATCCTCCAGCAGCACGGCCCCGCTGCGCCGGGCGAAGTCGTCGCCCACTAGGAAATCCCGGTTGCCGCAGGCGAAAAAGACGGCCGTGCCGCCCGCCGTCAACTGCGCCAGCGCCTTAACGACCTCCTGCGCCAGCGCGCTGTCGTCGTCGTCGCCCACCCAGGCCTCGAACAGGTCGCCCAGCACATACAGCGCCTCGGCGCCGGAAGCGCGTTGTTCGAGAAAGCGGTGAAAGGCGCGGGTTGCTTGGGGCCGATCAGCATCAAGATGCAGATCGGACACGAACAGGACGCTCATTGATTCACGCGCAGCACCCGTTCGATGATCACCGGCGCCGCGGGCACGTCGCGGTCGAAGCGGCCGCCCGGCCCCGTGGCGCGGTTGCCGATATCGTCCACCACATCCATGCCGCCAACCACCTGCCCGAAAACCGCGTATCCCCACCGTCCCGGCTGCGGATCCAGCGCAATGTTGTCGCTCATATTGATATAAAACTGGTTCGTCGCCGAATGCGGATCGCCAGTGCGGGCCATGGCGATGGTGCCGCGCAGATTCGAGCGCCCGTTGCCCGATTCATTGGGCAGCGCCTGCTCCGCCTCGCGTTCCTGAAAATCCACCGAAAAACCGCCGCCCTGAATAACGAAGCCCTTGATCACGCGATGGAAGATGGCGCCCTCGTAGAAGCGGCTTGAGGCCAATCGAAGGAACTGCGTGACCGTGAGCGGCGCATCGAGGGCGAACAACTCCAGCGTGAAAGCGCCTGCGGTGGTTTCGATGCGAACCCGGGGGAAAGGCTCCATCGCCTGTTCGCCCTCGGCGGCCGGCTCCTGAGCCAAGGCGCTAAATGCGGCAAGCGCCGTCAAACATAGGGCGGCGCTTGCGACCACTGAATTAACTCGTTTCATTCGGAAACTCCTTGGTTTGTGACTGGGCGGCATCCAGCGTATTCTGCAACAGCATGGCCACGGTCATGGGGCCCACGCCGCCCGGAACGGGCGCAATCCAGCTGGCGCGCTGGCGGGCCTGGTCGAATTCCACGTCGCCGCGAAGCTTGCCGTCGCCCATGCGCGTAATGCCGATATCCAGCACCACGGCCCCCGGCCGGATCCACTCGCCACGCACCAGCCCCGGCTGGCCCACGGCGCTGGTCAGGATCTCCGCCTGCCGCACATGCTCTTGGAGATTGGCGGTAAAGCGGTGGCACACGGTAACGGTGGCTCCGGACAGAAGCAGTTCCAGCACCAGCGGCCGGCCCACCAGGTTGGAGGCGCCCAGCACCACGCAGTGCTTGCCCTTGGGGTCCACGGCTATGCGTTCCAGCATGCGCATAACGCCCGCCGAGGTGCAGGGCCTGAGACGGGGGGTGCGCAGCGCCAGCAGGCCGAAGGTCAGCGGATGGAAGCCGTCCACGTCCTTATCGGGATGGATGGCGCTAACGACCTTTGCGGGATCGATATGGCCGGGCAAGGGAAGCTGAACCAGTATGCCGTCGATCTCCTCGTTGCGGTTGCAATCATCAATAATCGCGAGCAGCTCCGGCTCGGTCGTGGCCACCGGCAGATTATGGTCGATCGACCGGATGCCCGCCGCCGCGCAGGCGCGCCGCTTGTTGCGAACGTAAATCTGCGAGGCAGGCTCGTCTCCGATCAGCACTGTGGCCAGCGCCGGCGCCCGGAGACCCGCCGCCAGCCGCTTTTCAACCGCTAGCCGGATTTGTTCGCGGACTTCCGCCGCGATCGCCTTGCCGTCAATCAGTTGCGCGGTCATAAAGCGTGGAAAGGATGCAAAGCGCCCGGGGCCGTTCGGTAATGGCAGGCATCATATCCGACCAGACGGCTTTTAACATGCTTATTGTATCTTTAAGGATATGCGGATATCGCGCCGTATTTTGCCTAGTCCCCGCCTTTCCCCGCCCTCCTTCTCCGGGAGACGCATAAACCCATCCTTGGGGCTTGGCGGCGACTCCTGTCGCCGACACTCCCGGAGAAGGAGGGCGGGGAAAGGCTTTATTTGCGAGCTCTCAAGGCATGGCCGTGCTTATGGGGCGGCGAGCGGGCGCGTTCGGGTGACGGCAAAGGCCAAGGTTGCTATCATCCGGTGCCTTGCTGCGTTGTTTCCGAGTTTCCGCGTCCGGGGGTTCCACATGCGATTTTCGATCATTCTCTTCGGCATGGTGCAAGCGTTGCGGCTGGTGGCGCGCATGTATCCCAAGTTTGCCAGCCGGCTCAAGGAAAGGAACCTCATTGCCCAATTCAAGTTGCAAGACAACTCGGAAGGCCGCTGGGTGCGGATCGAAAACGGCAAGATCCGCTCCCGCAAGGGGATTCACGAAAAACCCGATTTCTCCGTCGTGTTCAAGAACAAGGCCATCGCCGAGGAATTCCTCACGCCGCCCTTCGACCAGCTGGTGAGGATCGATGCCGCCAAGAACTTCAAGCTGGTGGTGGAAGGCTCCGACGAGCTGGCGGTATGGTTTATGACCACGCTGAACGAAATGCAGCGGGTGCGCTGGAAAGGCGGCACGCCGGTGGGCAACGGCGTGGTGCGCTACACCAACGGCACCAACGGCGGGCCGGTCTTCGTGTATGTGAAAGACGGCAAAATTATCCGCATTACCCCGGTGGAGTTCGACGACGAGGACGCGCCGTCGTGGACCATCAAGGCGCGCGGCAAGGAGTTCACGCCGCCGCGGCACACCACCCTGGCCTCCCACGGGCTGTGCCAAAAGTCCATGGTCTATTCCAAAAACCGCATCCTCTATCCCATGAAGCGCGTCGATTTCGATCCCAACGGCGAGCGCAATATCCAAAACCGCGGCAAGTCGGAGTTCGTGCGCATCAGCTGGGACGAGGCGCTGGATATCGTGGTGGGCGAAATCAAGCGCTCCAAGGCGCATGGCCCGGGCGCGGTGCTGGTTACGCACGGCTCGCACCACCAGTGGGGCAATCTAGGGCATTACTTAAGCGCCTTCAACCGCTTCTGGAACCTTATCGGCTGCTCCAAGCTGCACAACAATCCCGATAGCTGGGAGGGCTGGTACTGGGGCGCCATGCACCACTGGGGCAACAGCCTGCGGCTGGGCACGCCGGAGTTCTACGGCACCGTGGAGGACTGCCTCAAGGAGGCGGAGCTAATGGTGTTCTGGTCGAGCGATCCGGATGCCAGCTACGGCTACGAAGGCACCATCCGGCGCCAGTGGGCCAAGGAGTTGGGTATCCCCATGGTGCATATCGACCCGTTCCTCAACCACACCGCGGCGCACTTGGGCGGCAAGTGGATCTCGCCCAAGCCCGGCACCGATTCGGCGCTTGCCCAGGCGCTGTGTTACGTATGGATCACCGAAGGCCTCTACGACAAGGAATTTATTGAAAAGCGCACCACCGGCTTCGGCGAATGGAAAGACTACATCCTGGGCGAGGCCGACGGCACGCCGAAGACGCCCGAATGGCAGGAGGCGGAAACGCGGGTGCCGGCGCGCGAAGTGCGGGCGCTGGCGCGCCAATGGGGACGCAAGAAAACCTATCTGGGCGCCGGCGGCTGGGGTTGCGGCTTAGGCGGCGCCGGCCGCGGCCCCATGGGCGTTCAGTGGGCGCGGATGATGACCATACTGGGCGCGATGCAGGGCTTCGGCCGGGCGGGCGTGAACTTCGGCAACCTCCAGTTCGGAGCCCCGCTGGACTTCTCCTTCTATTTTCCCGGCTACGCCGAGGGCAGCATGTCGGGCGAGCTTGCCTATAGCGCCAATGCGGCCAACAACTACCAGCGCATGCCGCATGTGGTGACGATGAACTCGTCGCGCCAGAATATTCCCAAGATCCGCCTGCCGGAAGCGATCATGGAGGGCCGCGCCGCAGGCTATCTCACCGACGTTTCCTCGGTGCGCGGCCAGTTCCTGCGCTACGGCTACCCGGCGCCCGGCCACGCGAAGATACAGATGATGTACAAGTACGGCAGCCCCAATTTCGGCACCATGGTGGATTCCAACCGCTGGGTGAAGATGTACCAGTCGGAGAATCTGCCGTTCGTGGTCAACCAGTCGATCTGGTGGGAGGGCGAAACGCCGTTCGCGGACGTGATCCTGCCCGCCTGCACCGTGTTCGAGCGCTGGGACATCGGCGAGTACTACAATGTGGGCGCGGGCTACGTGCATCACATGTTCTCGATGGTCAACCACCGCGTGGTGTCGCTGCAGCACAAATGCATCGAGCCGCTGGGCGAGTCGAAATCCGACTACGATATCTTCCTGGCCGTGGCCGAACGGCTGGGGCTGGGCGCGATGTACTCCGAAGGCGGCAATACCGAGCTGGACTGGTGCAAGCGGGTGTTCGATTCGTCCGACCTGGCCAAGCACACCACTTGGAGGAAATTCCTCAAGAAGGGCTATTTCGTGGTGCCCGCCGACCCGGAAAACGCCCGCGCGCCCACCGCCAGCCGCTGGTACTACGAGGGCCGCAAGAAGGACACGCCCGAGCCCTATCCGCTGCCGGCGGACTATGTGGGCGAGTTCGGCGAAGGGCTGCAAACCACTTCCGGCAAGTTCGAGTTCCTGCCCGAGACCTTGAGCCAGATCGACGATCCGGCGCGCCCGCCGCTCAACCATTACCAGAAAAGCTACGAGAACGCCGAGGCGGATCCGGCCTTGGCGGACTTTCCGCTGCAACTGCTCACGCCGCATACGCGCTATCCGTTCCATATCATGGGCGACGGCGAGGGCAGCACGCTCCAGGATATCCGCGAGCATCGGGTGAGGGTAAACGGCCACGCCTATCTGGTGGCGCGCGTCAACCGCAAGGACGCGGAAGCGCGAGGCGTGAAGGACGACGACCTCATTCGCCTCTGGAACCACCGCGGCTCGGTGGTGTGCGCGGCCCAGCTGACCGACCGGCTGCGGCCCGGCGTGGTGAGCGCCTGCACCGGATCCGCCCAGTACCGGCCGGCCGGCGAGCCAGGCAATTCGACCGACTTGGGCGGCTGCGTGAATATGCTCAATCCAAAGAAGACCATTACCGAGCAGGCCAGCGGCATGGCTCCCAACACGTCCCTCATCCAGTTCGAGAAATGGACCGGCGTGGACACCTGGCAGCGGTCGGAGGCGGCGTAATGGCGAAGAAATGGAACATGGTGGTGGATATCGCGCGCTGCGATAACTGCCGCAACTGCTTTTTGGCCACCAAGGACGAGCATATCGGCAATGAGTTTCCCGGCTATTCGGCGCCGCAGCCGGAAAGCGGCCATAGCTGGGTCGATGTGAAGCGCCACGAGCGCGGCCAGTGGCCGGCCGTTGCGGCGCACTTCATGCCGGTGATGTGCAATCATTGCGACGACGCGCCCTGCATGAAGGCGGCGAGCAACGGGGCCATCAAAAAGCGCGCCGACGGCATCGTGATTATCGACCCGGTCAAATCGAAGGGCCAAAGGGATATTGTGGACGCCTGCCCGTACGGCGCGATTTTCTGGAACGAGGAGGAGCAGGTGCCGCAGGCCTGGTTCTTCGACGCGCACCTGCTCGACGAGGGCTGGGAGAAAACCCGCATTGAGCAGGCCTGCCCCACCGGGGTGTTCCGCTCGCTCAAGGTGGAGGATGCCGAAATGCAGCGGATCAGCGAAGAGGAAGGCCTGCAAACGCTCAAGCCGGAGCTCGGCTTAAAGCCGCGGGTGCATTACAAGAACATGCACCTGATCACGCACTGCTTCGTGGCCGGCTCGGTGGTGGAGCATGTGGACGGCGTGGAGGAATGCGCTGCCGATGCCGAGGTGGCCTTAAGCCGCAACGGCAATGAGGTGGCGCGCGCCAAAACCGACCTGTTCGGCGACTTCCGCTTCGACCAGCTGGAAAAAAACAGCGGCCCGTACCAGCTGGCAGTGAGTTCGGAGACTTCCGGCAGCGCCGCAACGGCCTTCGAGCTGGGCGAGGACAGCATTCATCTCGGAGCCATCGCGCTGCAAGGCTGAGCCAGCACTGCTCTTGAAGCACGATACTTGGTGCATGCGGGCAATGGATGTGGCATGCCGGGAGTAGCGATTGGCTCCGCTACAGGTGCGAGTGTTTGCAGGTTCGCCGGGATATACTGGCAATATGCCATTCAACGCAGAACTCGCACAAAAAGTAGTCGATTCTCGCAATCGAGACAAAGCCTTGTTCTTCGCGGGGCGGGGGCGGGAAATCGCCTCATTTGAGTCGGCGCTTCGACAAAGCAAAAGTTCGGAACAAGCCGTATTTCGCATTTACCAAGGCCCGCCCGGTTGCGGCAAAACCTCTTTGGCCCATTACTTGCGCGAAACGTTTTCAGACAGGACGCTTTTCATCAAAGTCGGCCCGGATGAAGAGTTCAACCGCAAGGTATTAGGGAGCAGGCTCTTCGACGAGTCAACAAAAAAATCAGTGGCCCCGCCCCTGCAAAATTTGGCAGCTGCGGCAGCCAACCGTTTTTTGGGCGAACCGATAACCAACGCTGTTGAAGATTGGATTGTGCAGGCCAAAACAAAATCGCTGACGGTTGTTGTTCATATCGACGAAGCCCACGCTCTCGGCGTTGACAGGGAACCCACACTCCGCAGCCTGCACGAAGTAGGGGCGGGGGTGCCCTGCGTGGTTTTACTGTCCGGATTGGAGCCTGCGGAGGAACGCATTACGTCGATTGACGGGCTTTCCCGTTTGTCGGACGATGCGGTTGTCACCATGTCTTCGCTGGAAGACCGGCATTGTGTCGAATCGACGAAGAAGATGCTACACGAGCTTGGCGATCAGGAAGACTTGCACAACCTTGGGGGATTGTCTGCCGAGTTATCACGTGGCTGGCCCGCCCACCTGCATTCGGCGCAAAAAGCGATCTGCAAAAACCTTATTGAGGCCGGCGGGGATTATCGTCGTTTGGATTTCGCGAGAATCAAAAAGCGAACCGATGAGATGCGGCATCAGTATTACGAAAGCCGACTCAAAAGCGTGTTTCCAAAAGAGCGCAAGTTGCTCTTGCATATCATTTCGGCAATCAAAGACAAGGCTCCGCTTCAACTAAACCGCATTGACGAGATTTGCCAAACCGAAAAGCTCAAACATAGTGTGCGCCCTCACCATTTTGCGCCCGAACAAGTGAGCGATTTACTTATTGGGAAGGGCGTTCTTACAAAAGCCGGAAACGACTACAGCTTGGCGATACCCAGTATGGGCGAATGGGCGAAAAATCAGATCGAACGGAGCACGCCCAGCGAGAATCAAACCGGGTTGCGCCGATGATGTGCCGGAAAAGGGGTGCCACATTTTCTCGCTAATTTTCGCAGCATTGCGCCGCACCCCACTCATGCGGTGTTCGAGCTAAAGGCGCTTTCATTGAGCCTGCGGGCCTCTTCCATGCAATCGTGCACGGGGTGTTCATCAACAGTGCCAGCTGTGATCGGGTATCCTGTAGCGCCATGAAACGCTTGGCCTGCCAATTGATTGGCGCAGCGGCGCTGTTTCTCGCCGCGACCGCAGAGACCGAAGAAGTAACCCGCCTCGACCGGTTCAAGCTCTGGAACGACTGCGCGCCAATGAACCTCATAGTCGAGTCTCTGCCGGATGACGCGACCGAAATCGGGCTGAGTAAGGGAGCAGTCGAGACCACTGTGCGTAGCAGACTGAGAGCGGCGCGCCTATTCGATGCTGACGAGTACCAGTATCTTTATGTCAATGTCAATGTGGTAGGGGCTGCTTTCAGCATCAGATTCAAATATTATAAAAGGCTTTTCGATCCTGCGTTAGAGCTTTTTGGGTTTGCCGGCAGATGGAATATAGGCGTCACAGGAACACACGGTCGGGATCCGGGATATATTTTGTCGAGTGTGTCGCAAGACACAGACAAGTTCATCGACGAATACCTTCGAGTCAACGAGGATGCCTGCTCGCGCTCACCTTAATTGGACGTGAATCCCGAGCCCGGCCCGGTCTCCCGCTATGTGCCGACGAATCAGAAGGCTTTCTTGAGTCCGGCCTGCGCTAGCACGGCGTTCGCTGTGTGCCGTGACTTGATATTGCCGTCCACCGGGAAATTCCTGCCGGAAACAGGGCTGAACCAGATCTCATGGTCGCCGCGACCCTGACGAACGCGGCGGCAACCCGCTTCCCGCAATTTCCGCTTCAGTCCCTCCGTGAAGCCTGCCATCAACCTGCCAGACGGATGGTTTCCAGACGCTTGGATGTCATGCGCAACGGGATTGCCTCCGGCGCTGGCTGATCAAAAAGATGCTGATTGAGCGCGTACAGCTCCGGCACTAAGCCGCGAATCTTCTCCATAAGAACGCTCTCCGAAGCCGCTTCCGCCGCTAAGCCCGGAAAGTCCGTATCCGAAACGTACCAAACGCCCGCTTCGTCGTCCCAGGAAATCTCCGCAAAGTAGGTATGGTCCATGCTGCCTCCCGTTCCGTTATGGCCGACAAATTGGATTATGCCTTCCACTCCCCCGCCGAGCACTCCGCCAGACTGGGGAAAACCGCGCTAGCCGCAAAGCCGGACCACGGCCTCCGGCACTTACGATGGGCGCTCCGATTGCCGAATAACAATGACGCTCATTCCATTCGTCGGTCGGTTTTCGGTGAATTGCGTCCGATGCGGGCGGGCGGCTAAATCGCAAGCTCCCATGCAGCCAAGCCTCGCTCGATGACCTGCTCAAGCCATTCTTGGAAGCGTTCTTGCACATCTTCCAAGTTCTCCTTGTAGTTGAACTGAAAGACCTCATCGCTCAGAGCAGCCTCGCCCTCGGTTTCGTAGCCGCCGTTATCGTCCCGCACCCGAAGGAACCAAGTGCCCGTGCATGCCAAAACGCCCTGAAACTCATGCCCGATGCAATGAAAGGAAATCAGGATATTACCCTGATCCTCGTCCTTGGCGGCCAAACGCGCCCAAGACCGGTAATGCGTCGTGTTGGCGTAGTACCCGAGCGCCTTTGCGGTGGAAACAATCTCCCTGAAGTAGTAGTGATCCTTGGGGGCGTGATTCTTCGCGCCGTCAACCAAAAAAGTGAATTCCTGATGCTCTCTCATTGCCGCCTGCAATGAATCCCGAACCTCCTCCAAGCGCGATTGAGCGAAGTCGCGCAAGTGCTCGGCTACCGACTTCACAGCCTGCCATTCCTGGATCAAGGCATCCCGCCGCTTCGCCAGCCGCCGCTTGATGGAATCAATTCGCGCATCGACGCGAGCCGCCTTTTCCACATCCTTGGCAATGCCGATGGCCCGTATGAACTCTGCTTTTTGCAGGTTCGAGAAAAAAGAAACAAGCGGCTGCAAATCCCCCGAATCCGCCGATTCCAAGGCATCGATATACGTTTTGCGATCGCGGTCGCGCACCACCAAAGGAAGCCAGTTGGCCTTGATGAACACCAATGTGGCGAGCGCCCTGGCGATGCGTCCATTGCCGTCTTGAAACGGATGGATTTGCGCAAACCGGTGATGAAGCCACGCGGCTTCGACTTCGGGCGCCACGTTGTCGTGATCCGCATGCAATTCGAGCAGGCGGTCCATCTCGGCGGCGACATGCTCGGGAGGGCAGTAGCGGTGAATCGAACCGTCCGGGCGTGTGGGATTATTGGGCTGGTCCTTGTAATCGCCAACGAGCAACGGCACTCGCACGAGTTTCCCGAACTGATCGCGCCCTTCAGTGAACTGCTGATTTCTGGAGAACAGGCTATGCAATTCCTTGATGTAGCTCGTCGATAAGTAGCGTTGGCCCTTTACGAACGAGAACAAGCTTTCGATCGCATCTTGTTGGTCGCCAATCAGCGCCGCGATGCGCGTTGGCGGATCGCTCGCTGATCCGTGAGGAATCAGCGCCGCGTTGATGCCGTGCTGGATCAAAAGCTCCGTGACTCCGCGGTCCAGCGTGTACAGGCGTTCAATGAGTCCTGTTTCTATGGCCCATTCGCGCATGAGCCGCTTCTTGAAGTCCGAGACGCTGTGGGATTCGCCCAGCACCTCAAGGCGCTCGATCCAAATATCCGACAGCGCCCGCAGTTCCTTGTTGGATAAGTCCGAGGGATCGGTTTCGTAGTCAGCGATGGGCTGCCAAGGCTGAGACATGAATCAAGCTCTGGATTGGTCGTAATCCAGCCCGCCCAGGCTTTGGTCGGGCGGAGGCCCGAGGATGGCCGCATTATTGATGAGCAGGTCGATGGGTTGGCCGGCGTAGCGCTCGACCAAGCTGAGTATGTGATCCTCGCGGGTCACGTCCAGCATCACGATTTCAATATTTCCGCGCTCCGCGGCCAAGGCTTTCAGCGCCTCCGCTTGCTCGGGCCGGCGGCAGGTGGCGATAACCCGCCAGTTGGCATCGCTGGCGGCGGCATAGTGCCGCGCGAAGGCCAGTCCTATGCCGCGGTTGGAGCCGGTAATCAGCACCGTCTTGGTGCTGTCGGCGGCGGCAGCGCCTTCCTGGGCGGCGCGGGCATCGGCGACCGCAAACTGCAGGGCAACGACGGCGGAAAACACCGCAAGCGCACCGGCAAGGCGCCGTGAAACAATCGATTCGCTGTTTTTGTCCATGCCTGATCCTCCGGCCCAGGATTTTATGCCAGCGGAAGGCAGAACAGGCGGGTTAAACTTGCCGCCCCGCGCCGCTGCGCGAGATCGTGGCGGGCGCATCGTCCATCAAGGAGGCCTAAGCGTGGCGCAAACCAAGAAAATACGGGCGGACGGCGCGCAGCCCAGCTATATTCCAACGCGCGAGGAACTGGTGCGCGAGGCGCGCAAGCTGGTGCCCGCGCTACGCAAGCGCGCCCAGGCCACCGACGAGCGGCGCACTCTGCCCGACGAAACGGTGGCGGACCTGAAGGCGGCTGGAATCCACAAGATTTTCACGCCCCGGCGCTACGGCGGTTTCGAGATGGATTGGGGCGCGCACGTGGATGTGTCCCGCGAACTCGGCCGCGGCTGCGGATCCACATCCTGGGTGTCATCCGTGGTGATGTCCCACACTTGGATGCTGGGGCGGTTTCCGGCGCGCGCGCAGGAGGAATTCTGGCCGAGCCACCCGGACGCCATCATCGCCACCGCCTTTGCGGGCGGCGGAACGATGGAGCCGGTCGATGGCGGCTTTGTTCTGAACGGACAGTGGCGCTTCGCCAGCGGAGTGGACCATGCCGACTGCGCGGTGGTGGGCGGACGCTACAGCATAGAGGGCCGGTCCTCGGAGGGTTCGCGGGTGAAATTCCGCATGGCGCACCTGCTGCCGGAGGATTACGAGATCATTGACACCTGGCACGCGGAAGGCCTCAAGGGCACCGGCAGCAAGGATATCCTGGTGAAGGATGTGTTCGTGCCCGAATACCGAACCGTGCTCTCCGAGGAGCTGGCCGGCGCCGAGCCTCCGGGCGCGAAGCTGCACAAGAGCTATATCTATCGCACCGAACTGGGCCAGCTTTTCTATACGCTGCTCTGCGGGCCGATGCTGGGGACGACCCGCGGCGGTCTGGAGCACTACCTGGAGCAAACCCGGGAGCGCACGGGGCAGATGTTCGGCGAGAGCGTCGTCGAGCAGGTTCCCGTGCAAATCCGGGTTGCGGAATCCTACGAGGAGCTGCGGGTGGCCGATCTGATGATCGACAGCCTGATGCGGTTTCTGCACGAGGCCGGCAGTTCCGGCAAGCGGATTCGCGGCATCGACCGCCTGCGCATCCGCCGGGAACCGGCCATGGCGGCCAGGCTCTGCTTGAGCGCCATCACCCGGCTGGCCAATATGATGGGCGTGACCGGGCAGACCGGCAACAACCCCGTTCAGCGCCATTACCGCGACATGCGCACGATCTCCACCCATGGAGGCCTTAACTGGGACAACGGAATGACGCCCACCGGCAAGCTGCTGCTGGGCGTGCCCACCGGCGATCCTCTAACGGATGTGGGCATCGAAAAATCCTAGCCCGCCGGGGGCTGGCTCACCGATTTCCTGAGGCGGCGCGGGCGCGTGGATGCGCCGTTTCTTGTGGGGATCATCGCCGCCGCCGCGCTAACTCCGCTATGCCTCATCACCACGCAGCTGGAAAGCGGGTTCTGGACCCTGGCGCTGTTCGTGCCGTACGCGTTCTTCGGATGCTTCGCGGTGGCCAGCGGCCCAGCGGCGCTGCAATTGGTGGCGCCCAACCAGTTGCGGGCCACGGTGTCGGCGGTGTGGATGCTGGCGCTGAATATCCTGTCCGCAATCGCCGGCCCCCACCGCAGTGGGCTTCGTGATCGACAGCGTCTTCGGCTACGACGAGGCCGTGGGCCGCTCGATCGCCGTGGTCGGCGCAATCGCCTCCCCCATAAGCCGGCCTATTCCTCCTTTACGACCTCAAGCACTTCCGCGCCGCCGCCCTTCAAGGCGTGGGGCGCTCATCGTAATGCCTCCGTGTGATCGTCCATTGGAATCGATGGATTCGGCCTCGGTATGCCGTCCCGGATTCAGGACATGGCTCGCATCTCGTTGAGGAACGTGCGCAATACCTCGTCAATAGTCGAGAAAGTCGGATTCCCAGCGAGATGCGCAGCGATCTCCTCCGAGATCTGCGCTGCCGACTTGGCATCTTTCATGCTTGGGTCGCGGTGCGCCCATTCCCTACCGGGATGCAATGTGTCCCAAGGCGAACGAAGATTCGCGCGAGTTCGTGGATCGTCACCGTGCTTTCCGAAGCCGTAGCAGATGCCGATCTGGTTATTCCAGAGCGGCTTGAACAAGTGAATCAGGTAATCCTCCGCAGAGCTTTGCCAGCCGGTCTGCACGACGAGTGCTCTGCATTGGAAATCATTCAATTTCAACGTTCCTTTGGCCTTCCCGATATTCCTTCGGTGCTCGTTCAATCGTCGCCACAGACGATCGCCTTGCTCTCTGGCGGTCTTGCCTGCCGGGTTGGCCGGATCAGCTTTGCCGACGTAAAGCGGAATCCCGCGTTCGATAGGCCAATGGCCAATCCTCCGGCACCGGCGAATAGTTCAACGCTACGCATCGAGAAACTCTCTCGGTCTTTTGCAAGGCCGCTCAAGGTCTCCGAGCTGGCACTCCCCAATTGCCAACACCCTTAAACCCGCTTCACCCAGCGAATGGATATTGCACCTGTCGGGTGCCCGAGTTGCCCCCGGCTTCGGAACCCGGAATTCCTCCCGCCATTTCGGTCGGCGGCTGACTGCCCATTGATCCGTCACGGCGCTCTTGAATCCTGCGAGAACAGTGGCCACTAGTCTTCCACACTCTACACCACTTGGGCGCAGCTTGCGATTGTGCATGGGTCGTGCTTTCCGAGAGCCGTCCGAAGCGTCCAGCAGCCCTTAAGGAAACCGCTGCCAAGGACACCGCTAGCCATGTGGGTTTTGAGATAAGTCGGCGGGCGATCCTAGAGCGGGTAGGACGCTGCCAAGGTGTTGGCTTCGTGGCGGCCGCCGCCGAGGCGCAGCCAGCAATGGGCGGCGGCGAGGGCGCCGGGGTGGCCGGGGCGCTGAGGGCGCACCAGCTTGAGCGCACCTGATTCGGCGCTGCGGCGGGCCAGCAGGAAATGCGTGTGGCCTTGGCGCAAATCGCAAGGATCCGCGAGCGGCTGGCGGCGGGGCTTTTCGCGCTCCATCGCCAGGATGGCGCTAATGGCCGGCCACACCAGAAAGCGCATCCCGGCGGCCGTGGCGAGCGGGTTGCCGGGAAGCCCGATGATTGGAATTTCGTTCTTCAGAATTGCGAACAGGGCCGGCTTGCCGGGGCGCATGGCCACGCCGTGGAAAATAATCCGGGCACCCAGTTTCTTTAGCGCCTGCCGCAGAACATCGTGCCGCCCTGCCGACGCGGAGCCGCTTGAAACCAAGATCCGAGCGCCGGACCCGCAGGCTGCCTGAAAGCCGCGCGCCAAATCGCCCGGATCGTCCCGAATATGCTGCGCAAGCGCTACGGGAACCTGCCGTTCGGCGCACCAGGCAGTCATCCAAGCTGCATTAACGTTGGCTATTTCCCCGGGAGCGAGCGGGGCGCCGGGAGGGCGCACTTCGTTGCCCGTGGTCAGCAAACCCAGCGGCGGCGGCATGCGAACGCGCAACTCGCTGATTCCGGCAGCGGCAAAGAGCGCGGCATGGCCGGCGTGGAGGCGCCTGCCGGTGAAATCGAACGCGGCGCCGACGGGATACTCCTCGCCCATGATGCGCAGGTTCCGTCCTTGCTCCAGAGGCTTCACAACACGCAACATCGTTGCGCCGGACCGCTCGATGACATCCGCCCGCTCCAAAGGAACAACCGTGTCCAGCGGAAACGGCGTGAGGGCGCCCGTGGCGACCCGAAGGACGCACCCGGATACGGGCATCGCCGCTTGCGCGGGCGCGCCCACCTTCAGCTCCCCGGCAACCGGGAGATGCACCGGAGAATCCTCCGTGGCGCCCGCCGTGTCCTGTGCGCTCAGCGCAAAGCCGTCCATGGCCGCGTTGGTGAATGCCGGCGAGGCGACGGCGCCGACCGCTGGCCGGGACGCAACCGCGCCAAGGGCCTGGCCGACGGCCACCAACTCCTCCGGCCCCGGCGCGCAGGCCGTGGCAAGGGCGGCGAATGCATCGCTATAGGAGATCAACTTCATTCAATCGTCAAATCGAGGATTTGGAGCCTTTAGCCTAATCCAATAAGGAAATGAGCCTGAGGCGCAATGCTAAAATACTTTCTTGCGAAGTTTTCCCCGGAAACCGGGGGTTGTTTCCCTTAAGCTGTAAATAGTCGCATGTCTTTGGCGCGTCCCATATTCGTAACCGGAGCGGTCGATGCCTGAGTTGCCGCCGTCCGACAAGCCGATCCCCGAACTCTCCGGCGGCTGGCCATTGCTTGGCCATTTGCCGGAGTTCTATAAGGACCCGATGGGAATGCTCCACCGCTGCTGGAGCGAGCACGGCGAACTGGTCCGTTTTCGGCTGGGGACCCGTAATTTCGTGCTGTTCACTGGGCCGGAAGCCCACGATGCCTACTTCCGGGCACCCGAGGACCAGCTCGACGCACGGGCCGTTTATCAGTTCACGGTGCCTATTTTCGGACGCGGCGTGGCCTACGACGTGGCGCCCGAGATCATGGCGGAGCAGTTGGGGTTCCTTTTCCCGGCGCTGCGCGATGCGTCCATGCGCCGGTACGCGCGAATCATGTACGAGGAGGCCAGCCAGTTTGCCGATTCGCTTGGCGACGAGGGAACCATCGACCTGCCGGTTCGGATGAACGAGCTGACAGTGAATATCGCCAGCCGCTGCCTGCTGGGCGAGGAAGTTCGGAATCAGGTCGATTCGGGATTCGCCCAGGCGTACCACGACCTTGAAGAGGGGATTAACCTGATCGGCTTCTTCCTGCCCAAATTGCCGATCCCGGCGCATCGCCGCCGCGACCGGGCGCGCCGCCGCGTTGCCGGAATCCTTGCCCGGGTCATCGAGAGCCGCCGTCGCTTGGGCACGGAGGGGGAGGATTTCATGCAGGCGCTGATGCACTCCCGCTACAAGGACGGCAGGGCTTTGAGCGAAAGCGAGATGACCGGGATATTGCTAACGGTGCTGTTCGCCGGACAGCACACCAGCGCCGTGCTCGCAACTTGGACCGGCCTTGAGATGTTCCGCGATTCCGCCTGCTTGGAGCGGGTGCGCGGCGAGATGCGCGAGGTGTACCAGGACGACGGCGCCATGAGCCTCGCCAGCCTCAAGCGGCAACCGGCGCTGGAGCGCTGCGTGCGCGAGTGCGAGCGGCTGCACCCGCCGCTGATACTGCTTATTCGCAAGGTGCTCAAGCCGCTTCAGTATGCGGGCCACACCGTGCCCGAAGGCGCCTTGGCCGTGGTGTCCCCGGCGCTGTCGCACCGTCTGCCGCACTTGTTTGCCAACCAGCACCAGTTCGATCCGGAGCGATTCGCTCCTCCGCGCAGCGAGGCCAAGAAGCATCTCTACACCCTAATCGGCTTTGGCGGCGGCAAGCACCGCTGCATGGGGGAAAAATTCGCCGTGCTGCAACTCAAGGCGATATGGACGGTGCTGCTCGACCGCTTCGATTTCGAGCCCGCCTCGGAATTTCCGATGCCGAACTTCGGCAGCTGGGTGACGGGGCCCAAGCACCCATGCCAAGTGCGCTATCGCCGCCGCCAGCAAGCAAGCTTATTCACTTGATCGCCGCTTCAAAGCGGCAGTATGGGGAACTTGGTTTCGATCAAGCCGCAGGGCGCTTGAAATCAGGAGCATCAATTCCCGCGACAGCGACACCGCCGAACCCGGCCCTCGGGCTGCCGGCTTGCGGCCCGCCCTCGCCGCACGCCCTTACGGCGGCAAGCGATTTGGCGCCTTCTGCTCCGTCGTTGCCGGGAATCAGAAGCTGTAGTTAAGGGTAATGCCCACTTGGCGGCCGCGCGGCAGCGTCACCGCAAAGCCGCGCGGAGTGCTGGACGGATTGCCCAGTTCCGCCACGTAGCCGGGGAAACTGGCATGGGGCGGCAAGCCGCCGCTGCGCCGGTCGATATAACGAAGGATATCCAGCGGCGCATCGTCGTCGAACAGATTCTTGCCCCAGGCCACGATTTCCAGAGAATCGCGCCGGATGCCGAAACGCAGACCGACCCGGGTCATGGCGCCGGTCTCGATCAGGTTATGAATCTGGCTGAAGCGCGAGCCTTCATGGGTCACGCTGCCCACCGCGAACCAGGAAAAGCCCGAGGCCATCGTTTCGCCTTCATAGGTTGCGACCGCCGAGGCCGCATGCTCGGGAATGCGCGGAACCTGCTTGCCCGCCGCCGAACCGAGGCGCGCCAAGTCGCGCAGTGAACCGTTGGCGCCCATCAGATCCGCTTGGTCGGTATTGATGTAGCGGGTGATCTCGGCGTTCGTCCAAGCGTAGCCCAGATTAACCGAAAGCTGTTCGGTCAGCAGCGTCTGAAGTTCCACCTCCAGCCCATTGATTGAGGTTTCGCCTACGTTGTCAACCAGCGATGTGCTGCCGCCGTTGGCGGTCTCGATCACCGTGGTGAGCTGCTGATCGGTCACTTCCGTGCGATAGGCGGCCACGTTGAGAACCATGCGTCCGTCCAGCAGCCGGCCCTTGTAGCCTGCCTCGTAGTTCCAGGCCTCCTCCTCTTCCACGGCGCGGAAGGACTCATCGGGCTGGCCGTCGGCGCCAAGCGGCACCTCGCCGTTGAAGGTGCCGGGCTTGGAGCCCTTGGAAACCTTCAGATAGAGGTTGGTGTTGTCGTCCGGGCGATAGCTAAGCGTCACGCGCGGGTTGAAGGAATCGAATTCGGCGGAGTTATCGGTATTGAGCTGGCTGCTGTCGCGCGCGTCGTAAACCCGCACCCGAATATCGTCCGTGGCCCAGCGGGCTTCGAAGGTGGCGGCCCACTGATCGTTGAGGTCCCATTCCACCCCTCCGAATATCGCGGTATTGGTCACGTCGTCGTTATCAAACGTGGAGTTAGGCGCCACCGTCCCTCCAACCAATCCAAAGCCGAGCGATTCGGACTGCATGGTGTGAACCTTGGAGTCCAGCAACTCGTGCTGCTTGCCCTTGTAGTAATAAAGCCCGATAGTGGCCCGAAGCGGCCGGTCCTGCGGCGAGGCAAGGCGCAACTCCTGCGAGAAATCCGCCTGGTCGTAGCGCAGCATGCGCTGGAATTGCCCGCAAAAGCCGACGACCAAGCAGAAGCGACGGCCCAAAGTGGGGCGCAGAAATGGCGGAAGCCCGTTCACAAAGGCAACGCCGAAATCGTAACCTCCGTAAGTGCCGTCCTGGAAGCTCTCGGCATCATCGTCGATATTCCCGGTGAGGCTGGACAGCCGCCAGCCGTTGTTCAGGTCGTAATGCATGGTCAGCGACATGGACAGGCGCTCCAGGCGATTGCCGGCCCCGCCGGCCGAGTCCAGCTCTTCGGTTAAAAGCGCAACGGGAAGATCGCGCAGCGCTTCGCCCACGTACACGCCGTCCACAAAGGTCGATACAGCCTTGGCGCCGGCGATGCCGTTGAGTATGGTGGTTTGCCCGCGCAGCGCGGGACGATCCAAATCGGGATTGCGGCCTTGGGCGGACTGGAACGAAAAGCCAGGGGTAAAGAGAGCGATATCGTCCACCGACGTCAGGCCCAACTCGCGGATATCGGCGGCGGTGAAAGCGGTTACCGCAACGGGGATGTCCTGAAGGGACTCCTCGCGTTTGCGTGCGGTCACCACGATTTCCTCCAGCGCGTCGCTCTGCGCGGCAACAGGGCGCGGAGCAACCACTACGCTGCCGGCAAGCGCAACCAATAAGGCGAGTTTGAGTTTCATACGGTTACCTTTCATCAGCGACCGGCGCCGCCAGTTCTCAAGACCTTGTTCAATGATGCGCGATTCGCCGCCGCCTTCGCCCCTTTGCTTGCAACCGGAGATGTTTCTGGCGGAAGCGCCAGGCAGGCGGGGGCGCCCGGAATATGGGCGGTAATGCAGGCGCCGCTGCCGGGAGGGCTGGCAACCTCGATGCGTCCGCCGTGGGCTTCGGCGATCAGCCGGCACAGATAAAGCCCTAAGCCGTGGCGCCCGGTGCCGGCGCCGCGTGATGGGTCGGCGCGGAAAAAGGCGTGGGTGACCTGCTCCAAGTGCTCCGGCTCAATCCCCGGACCGTGATCCTGAACCCGTATGATGGCCAAGCCATTGCCCATTTCCAGACCCAGTTTCACCGGCGGCCCATCATCGGGGTTGTAGCGCAGCGCGTTCTCCACCAAGTTGCGAACCAGCATGCGCAACCGCGCAGCGCTCACGTCCAGATGCGCCGGCGCCGTCGGCAGACTCAGTGATATGCGCTCCTGCTCATCGGGAAAGTCGCCTCGCGCCACCTCCATGATCAGGGCCGCAAGGTTCACGCGCGAACGGGACAGCTCCCGGCTGCGGGTATTCAAGCGCTCGCCCTCAAGCAACTCGGTAATCATGCGCTGCATATTCGACAGGTCGTATTCCAAGTGCCCGCGCACCTCCTTATCGTTGATGAATTCCAGCGCCAGACGCGCGCGCGTTAGCGGCGTGCGAAGCTCGTGGCTTAAGGCCAGCAGAAGCTGGCGTTGGCCGACAAGCATCCTCTGCACCTCGTCGGCCATGCGGTTAATGCGCTCCGACAGCCGTCCGAACTCGTCGTGGCGGCGTATCGGAAGCCGGTGGTCCAATTGCCCGTCTCCAATCTGGCGGGTGCCAAACCGAATATCCTCCAGAGGGCGAAACAAGTGCCGCACGGCGAGGTAGCAGCCGCCGACCGCTGCCGCGCACATGCCATAGACGAAAATACGAAACCGCAACGGGTTCTGCTCGTATGGAAACAATTCGGCGGCCGTGGTCACGCCCAAGGACATGATCACTAGGCTCGCCACAAAAATCGCAAGGAGGCGAACGGGAAGGGAACGCAGGGCGTCGAGCGCCTTGCGCGGAAGCCTGCTCAGGGCGCTGGGCGGCTTGGCGTTCATCTGGCGCTCTGCTCCTCGGCAGAGGCGCTTTCGGCGGTCGGGCCCTGCTTGCGCACAGGCGCGGCGGTGGCGCTGCCAGATGCCGGATCGGCGCGTAAAAAGACATAGCCCGCGCCGCGAATCGTTCTGATGAATCGGGGGTTGGCGGGATCGTCGTTGAGCTTCTGGCGCAGCCGGCTGATATTGATATCGACGGAGCGGGAAAAGATATTCGGCTCGATGCCGCGCAGCTCCGCTAGGATTTCGTCGCGGGAAAAGACCCGTCCAGGCTCAGCCGAAAGCAACCGCAGCAAGTTGAACTCCATGGCGGTCAGATCCAGCGGCTTGCCGTCGAGAAGCGCTTCCCGGCGATCAGGATCGAGGCGCAGGGGGCCATGGTCGGCGGCGGCGGCGCGGATTCCCGGGCGCTGCACACGGCGCAGAATGGTCTGGATGCGGGCCACCAGCTCGCGCGGCTCGAAAGGCTTGCCGAGGTAGTCGTCCGCGCCCACCTCCAGACCCACCACGCGGTCGGTGACATCGCCGCGCGCGGTCAGCATGATGATGGGCACGCTGCTGGACCTGCGTATTTCCCGGCACAACTCAAAGCCGTCGCGTCCCGGAAGCATCACGTCGAGTATGACCAGATCCGGCGAGAACGAGGCCAGCTTGCGCAGCCCGCTGTCCCCTTCGAGAGCTGACTCAAGATCAAGATCGAAACGGCTGAAGTAGGCGCGCAGAAGCATTCCAAGCTTGGCATCGTCGTCGATAAGCAGAATGCGCGCCGCCATGGCTTAAGGATTTTATGGGCGAATTCCGCGATTTGGGGCCAAAAGCCAAGCTCGTTACAAAATGTTACGAAACGTTACCCCCGCGAGAAGAAAAATTCGGTTTCGTCCGTATCTTGTGTGTTGCATCAACAAGAGATGTAAAGGAGAAAGAGAAATGACACTGATTTTAAAAACTGGCGCCGGCAACTTGGGCGTCATCGGTGAGGCCGTTCTATTCGCAGTGGCCTTTGTTGCCCCGCTAGCTGCCTTTTCCTCGATTCTGAGCCTCTAAAGGCTGGTATCGAACCCGAACGGCAATCCTGATCCCGGCTCTCCCTCCCAAGAGATCCCCTAATTACCGGGAACAGGGTCAGGCCGCCCCCGGATTTTTCCTCCCCCCGGGGGCGGCCTCGCCGCTTTTCAGCGCGCCTCCCAATTCCACCAGCAGCGGCGTGGCAACCGCGTAGAACAAGGCCACTGCCACATAGAACCCGGTCGAGGCATCCGATCCGGCCCCTAGGGTAATTCCCCCAAAATAGGCGAACGGCGCGCCCGCGGCCCCCAGCACCGCCGCAAGCGCAGGCCTGCCGCGCAACCAAGCCAAGCCGTCAATGCTCATCAGCGAAAAGCTGCCCCACAACGCCAGTATCCACAAGGGAGCGAGCGCCGGGTGGGGCCAACCGGGCGCGTAGGCAATCCATCCGGCTCTGTGGACGAAGGTCTCCAACACGAATCCTAGCGCCAGCCCTGCCGCCAGCACCAGAAGTTCGCACCGGCGCGTGCGGGAAAAGAACGTTTGCATCGCCGCAAACGCCAGCAAGGCCCCCAGACCCAGCCAGTCGGCGCCGTTGGCGGCCCCCAGCACAGTGCTCAGCCATACCACCTTGAAGCCCAGCACGCTTCGCGCAAGCGCTGCGATCCGCTTAAGCGCAAATCGATTCATTCGGCCTCCTCATGCTCCATTACATCATAGCCGCTGCTTCGGAACCCCAAGGCTTCATAGGCCGCGATGGCTTTTAAGTTGCCGCGTTCCACGTAGAGGCGAACCCGGCACTCCGTCTCGGCAGCCTCGCTAAGCACATGTTCGCAAAGCGCCCGGAACACGCCGCGGCCGCGGTGCGCCGGCGCCGTGTACACGCTTTGCAGCCACCAGATCATGCAGTTGCGCCAATCGCTCCACTCGGTCGTGATCATCAGCTGCCCCAGCCGTTCGCCGGCGGAGGACACGGCCAGGAAATAGCGTCCCAGCGCCGGATTGGAGAACATCCGCCGCACGCCCGCCTCGGCCGTCTTCGGATCAAGACGCAACCCCTCGGATTCGTCGG
Source organism: Gammaproteobacteria bacterium (assembly GCA_965213995.1). Classification (GTDB taxonomy): domain Bacteria; phylum Pseudomonadota; class Gammaproteobacteria; order Steroidobacterales; family Foliamicaceae; genus Foliamicus. The sequence goes on from OZ243929.1 coordinate 1,351,011, forward strand.
CCAGCGCGATATTGGACCGGACGATCGTTGGCGCGTCGGCCGGGCGGGCCGGGCGGATGATGATCCCGCTCATTGCGCCGCGCCGCCCGCGAGCCGCCAAGAGGTCCCGTCGCGTCTGGCGCGGCCTTCCCGCTCCAGCTTCAGGAGATGGGCCTCAAGGGATAAGGCCGCCGCCGGATGCAGGCGTTCGGGCACATCGTCGTACACCCGGGAAAGAATAGCCTCAAGCGCAGCGGGACCCAAGGCATGCATGGCCGAGACCACCTTTTTCTCGCGCTTTTCACGATGCGCGATGAGGCCCCTGATTTCCTGCTCGGGCTGATCGATCCAGTGCCCATGCCCGGGCGCCAACGCCTTGAGGGGAAGCTCCAGCAACCGGCGCAGGGACGCCATGTAGTGGGTCATGTTGCCGTCCGGCGGCGCGATAACCACGGTGGAGCCCTGCATAACGTGATCGCCGGTAAACAAAACGCCGCGCGAGGCCAGCCACCAGCAGATATGGTTGGAGGCATGGCCCGGCGTGTGGATGGCCCTGAGCGCCAGCCCGCCCAGCGCGATTTCCTCGCCGTCGCGGGGGCGATGTGCGGGCTTGAAGGTGCGGTCCTGGCGCTTGCCGCAGGGAGGCGCGGGACCGATCACCTTGGCGTCGGTCAGCGCAGCTAGCGCCGCGGCTCCGGGAGAATGATCGGCATGGGTGTGCGTGGCCAGTATCCAGCGGATTGCTCCGGGCGCCTCATAAAGCAAGCGGCTCAAATGCTTGCGCGAGGCAGGCCCGGGATCCAGCACCGCCAGCTCATGCTCGCCCAGTATCCAAGTGTTGGTGCCCGGCCCCGTCATCATGCCCGCATTGAACGCGGTAAGGCGGTGAATGTCCGGCGCAAAGCGCACCCATTCGCCGGGGCGGATCGCAGCGGTCGTAACGGCCATCGGCTCCCTATCCTGACGAACCAGCCGGGTAATGCCCCGGCGAGAAAGGGCCGAGAACCTCCCCTGTGGGAAGACAGGACATCAGCTTTCCGTCGATTCGCCTAACCTCCGGCCGGGTAGGCTCCACGCTCCGCCGGGCCGACCCGCGAGCCCAGTCAAGCGCTTGGCCGATGCTTTTCATGTCCTCAAGCATTCGCAGGAAATGGCGGGTCGGATGAGCCATCGGAATGTTTCGGGCAAGCGCTTGAGCCGGACTGAACCATTCAGCCTTCAAAACCTCCCTGCCGTCCGCCTGCGTTTTCAGACCGGACGATGATTCCGCCACGAAAAAGCGCGTGGAGAACCGCCTCGGCGCCGCAGCGGGCGTTATCCAGTGAGCAACATAGTGCAGGCGTCCGGCCGGGAGCTTCCAGCCCCTCCGGCGGCACAGTTCGGCAAAGCCAACCCTGCACTCATTGAGCGCTGCACGGTCCGCATGGCTGGCGCGCTGCGCCTGCCCGCAGCCGTTCAGCGCAATCAGCAATCCGGACTCCTCCAATGTCTCACGAATGGCCGCCACCCAGTAGGCCAGTCCGTCCCGGCGAAGCGCCAACAACCGGCTGGCGCGAACGTCCCCAAGCCCAAGGCAGCGACGGTACAGCCCCCGATCCCGGTCTAACCCGCCGAGCATGCCACCGGGAAAGACCCACGCCCCGCCGAAAGCGGCCTTGCGTCTGCGCTTGAGCATCAACACCTCCAGTCCGGCGCGAGCGCGGCGAAGCAGCATGAGCGTCGCGGAGGGCAGCGCGGGGCGGGGAATCGGCGCATCAGGCATGGCGGCAAAATGCTAGCATCCTTGCGGAGTTTGAGGGCAAGCGGATGCGATTCGACGAGCGGTCGGCAGTCATTACCGGAGCGGCTGGCGGGCTTGGGCAAGCCTACGCGGTGGAATTCGCCCGCCTAGGAGCCTGCGCCGCAGAAACTTTTGGTGGGCCGCAGTTCTAAATATGACACGGAAAGGAATAGGCATATCCCACCTATGGAGCGTTACAGCTGTCATCATGGTCTTCGAGTCCCACTTGAAAGTGCCCCGAGCCTCTTACGGCGCAAGCTCCTAGCCCGCATATTGCACCAAGCCGCTTGTTGCCTTCCCGATTTCGCCAATTAGGTCGTGCTAACACTTAATAGCGCCTCGACGATGAGCACGAAGGTGATGAAGCCGAGGCAGATGACATCGAGCTTCTCGAAGCGCGAGAAGCTGCGCCGGTATCCCTTGAGCCGCCGGAACAGGCGCTCCACTTCGTTGCGCCGCTTGTATAGCTCCCGGTCGTATTCCCAAGGATTCAAGCGGTTGCTCTTCGGCGGGACGACCGGCGGGAATCCGAGTTCAAGCGCCAGTTGGCGCGTCGCGTTGTCCTCGTAGGCGCGGTCCATCACCAAGGCCGGATCGCCGGAGGGCTTTTCCATGCCGCTTATGAGCTTGCGCCCCTCGGGGGCGTCGTGCGCGTTGCCGGGCGAGAGGCTGAAGGCGACCGCCGTTCGGGCATCCGCGGCAACCATATGAAGCTTGGTGGTCCAGCCGCCGCGCGACTTGCCAATGGCTTGCGGGCCGTTTTTTTTTCGGGCCCGCGCGCCGTACCTAGGACGCAAGTCAGAATCAGCTTTTGCTTCATAGGAAAGCACCGTCTGGAATTGGCGCGCCCGAAGGGATTCGAACCCCTGACCTTCGGTTCCGGAGACCGACGCTCTATCCAGCTGAGCTACGGGCGCGCCGTTGAAGCATGTCGCAGAGATTATGCCGCAAGCCCCTCGGAATGAGCGAGCGGGCAGCGGCGGCAGGTTTAGGGTAGCCATTCGAGGCAGTGGGATAATGTGTATGAGTTCTCTGTCCGAGTCGGCGAGTACGTTGGTCGGCATGCGGCTAAAGCCATTGAAACCGCCGAGGCTGCTTTTCACATGCCCGTTTCCATATCAAATGAAGAGGATTGATATGAAGAGCCTAGCCGCCAAGAAAAAATTCTCGAATGCACAGAAAAGGTACGAACTCATAGCCAAAAAGATAAAACCTTTTCCACCTCGGTCGCCTCGCCCTAGCCCGCCTGCGCGCGGCGAGTGGCTTCGAGGGGCCGATATGCCAGCGCGATCCAAGAAGTGCTTGAGGATCAGGGGTGCTCTGATCCTGCGAAGCGCTTATCCGCATTGGTTAAAAACGAGGAATCATACCTTGCTGGGGAACGGGACCGCGCTTTCAAAGTATGGCCCACAACCATGGACAGAGACGTTTTCCGGCATGCAATGAAAAATGAAATGCCAGCAACAAAATTTGCGGAGACGCAAATAGTCCAAGCGCACGACTACTTTAGGGGACAGACCAAGCAGTGGCTCGAGGAATTCGATGCAGATAAGGAAAAACGGGCCAGAGCAGCCTGTGCGCTGGAACAGGCGGTGAGTCATCAATTGGAGCTTGTGGTCATTGATCTGGATGAATCGGACAACCCACATATCATTTTCGAGATACTGAATGCTCGCGGTACGCCCTTGCTCCAATCAGATATGGTTAAGAACCAAGTGTTTGCCAAACTTTGCATCGGGGACGACGAGCGTGAAGGGAACCATGAGATGAAGGAGATATGGCCGTTTGACCAAGACGACTGGTGGGCACAGGAAGTGGGCCGTGGCCTGCAACGAAGACCACGAGTTGACGTTTACTTGAATCACTGGCTCACACTTCGCAATCAAGCAGAGATGAAACCGTTCGATGAGTTCAGAGAGTTCGGGAAGTACTCAGCGGACAAAGAGATACGGGATGTCGTGCGCGATCTCGGGGATGTCGGGAAAATCTTTAGGCATCAGATTGAAGAAGGACATCGTGCGGACATAGCGAAATTCCTAGAGAGGCGCGCAGTGATGAACGTTGGTGTCATAACGCCATTGCTGCTGTGGCTCCTATCCGTCAACTTGCCGCCCAAGCGAATTGCGAATTGCCTCAAGGCAATCGAGAGCTTTTTGGTTCGTCGGATGCTGTGTGGCTACAGTGCTAGAAGCTATGGAGAATTGTTCGTCGGCTTGATTCGTAAGCTATCGGACGCATCGACCGATGATGCCGACAGCGTGGTGGTTTCCTATCTAGGCAAGCAAACTGCACAGGCATCATTGGGGCCTAGCGACGATGAGTTGCGCGAGAGATTTGTAACAGCACCCCTATACCAGTATTTGACGCGTGGGAGATTGAGGATGGTGTTAGAAGGTATCGAGGCGGAAATGCGCACTGATAAGGCCGAGTCCGGGGAAGTACCCAAAAATTTGCAGATTGAACATGTTATGCCGATAGAATGGCGGGCAAAATGGCCCCTTACTGGTGAACTATCGGACGATGAGGAAGCCGAGGCAATTCGTGATCGGGTAATCCACACGATCGGCAACTTGGCCTTGGTCAACGATCGCCTGAACCCCTCTTTGTCAAATGCGCCTTGGAGCAACAAGAGAAACACATTTGCCAATCATAGCGTCCTGTTTCTGAACAAGCGCTTGGTGAATGAGGGGCCTGAGGTTTGGGATGAGGCAGCAATAGAGAAGCGGGCGAAATGGTTTCACGAACAGGCGGTGAAAATCTGGCCGCATGCTGATCATATTGTGCTGGATTGATCAATCGGACTACTTGAAGGTTACAGGAGATTTTGCGGGAGAGTTACTTCTCCGGAGTTCGCGGCGCATGTGACGGGCTTGGCGCTCTAGCGGTTTTCCACCAAGGGGCTGTGGGCAGATTCCGAAATCGAGGTTATCCATGCGCGGAATAAGGGAGGGTTGCGGTCAAAGTGGACCGTGGGGATAAGCAACCGCCGCGCCGCAATGACCGCTTACTTCATGGATAAGGAAGCCGAGCCGCAAATGGCCATCTTGAAGCTGGTCAAGCTGCTGTATCTAGCGGATCGGGAATCTATCGATAAGCACGACGAGCCGATCAGCTTCGATCACATGGTCTCCATGGAGCATGGGCCGGTGTTGTCCCGCACCTTGGATTTGATCAATGGTTTTGTTAAGGATAGGAACGGGGATCAGTGGGATGCTTGGATTTCCGGCAGGGAGGCGCACAATGTGGCATTGAAGAAAAGCGCATCCCGTGACTGCTTGGACCATCTCAGCGACGCGGACATTGAAGTGCTCGCTGCGGTATGGGAAAAGTTTGGCCACATGGATAAGTGGGAAATCAGAAATTACACCCATGAAAACCTTGATGAGTGGTCCGACCCCGAAGGCTCGTCAATGCCCATTAGCGAGATTGAAGTGCTCCGCGCCCTCGGCCGCAGTGAGGATGAGGCAAGCGACATCGCTCAAGCGATTTGCGAACAACGACAACTAGATCGCGTAATTTGCCAAGTTTAGCCAGGAGGCGATCAAAGCGATGCTTCAGCCGGGGCAACGATTCTTATTCCTTCAGGCCCTCGCAATAACCTGCATAGGAAGCACTTGCATGTAGTTGTTGCCAGAAGTTCCGGGCCACCAGTCCAGATTTTGATGGTGTCTGTCTCTTCGATTGGAGATCAGAAACATGACGACACAACCATACTGGTCGCCGATGAACACCCTTTCCTGAGGCATCGCAGCTACATCAAGTACCAAGTCGCGCGCGTTGAATTCGAAACGGACATTGAGCGCGGAATTCAAACCGGTGCTTTTTCCATGAGGGAAGAATTGGACGAAGAAGTGCTACAGCGAATCAGAGATGGGTTCAGTTCCTCAAAGTTTGCAAAACCATTTGCCAAAAAATTCTTGAACGACTGTGAACCGCCGTGCTGATGACGGAATCTTTCCGAGCGCTGATTGACCGAGGGGCTAGTGCTTGCCGGGTTCGAGTTGCACGCCGCGGCGTTCGTGGCGGGCGTAGGCGATTAGCGCGATCATTTTGTCGTCGTCCGCCGCCAGCTCCTCGCCTTCCAGCGGATGCTGAAGGCACCAGTTGAACATTTCCCACATATCGACCACGCGGCCCATCTGCTTTTGGAATTTGGGGTAGGTTTCCGGATGCGTGTTGGCGGCGTTGGGGTGGCATTGGGCGCAGGCCACGCCGTTGGCGCCCAGCGTGCCGTCGGTCCACAGAGCGCGGCCCTCCTGGACCACCTGCATGAATTGATCCTGCCAGCGGTCGATATCCTCTTGATCGAACTCGTCGCCGCCGAGGTTGCCGACGCCCAGCGCGAAAAGCGCGGGGGCGAGGGCGGTAAGCATCAGTTTCTTGCGCATGTTCGGAGTTCTCCCTCAGTAGTGCTGCTGCGGCGGAATACGGGCCGCAAGATCCTGAAACACAGTGTCCTCCGGCCGCCCCGCGTCCTCGTTCCAAGCCACCGTGCGCACGGCGTTGTCGTAAAGGTTGTAGTGGACCGCGGCGCGGCCCGTATGCACATCCACGAACTGCCAGCCGGTGGCGTCGCGCTCGAAGAAGGGATCGGCGCGATTCATCGGCACGGTAAGAACCGGCAGGAAATGCTCGGCTTGCGCGTAGCTGCCGGGATACGGCCACGGCCAAGCGGTGGCCATGGCCGACGTGAAGCTGATATTGCCGATCTGGTTGTACTGGATCTGGTGGACATGCCCGTAGAGCACCGTCACCTTATCGAACGGCGCCAGGATGGACTGCATCTGCTCGGCATCGTCGGTCCAGAAATTCCAGCCCTTGTAGATTTTTTGCAGCGGCGAATGCGAAACCACCACGATGGGCGTGCTCTTGCCGATTTCCGCCAAATCCTTCTTCAGCCACTCGCGCTGCGCGTCGCCCACCAGAAACGGCGAGCCGTTGGGATTGTCCAGTCCGGCCATTTCGTTCATCCGCTGCTCAGCGGTGGGCCAGCGCTCGAAGGTCCATTCGTCGTAGGTGAGGATGGAATTGAGCATCACGAAATGCACGCCCTTGTGATCGAAGCTGTAGTAGTGCGGCCGCTTGAAAATATCCGACCAGTGCTCGCCCAAGTCCAAGTAGTAATCGTGCTCGCCCAAAATCGGATGGATGTCGTACTTCAGAGCCGACAGCAGCTCCGCGCCATGGTCGAGCTCCGGCTTGGTGCCGAGCTGCGCCAAATCGCCGCCGTAGATCACGAAGTCCGGCTTGGGGTTTAGCAGGTTGGTTTCCGCCACGGCGCGGATCAGGCCGCGGTCCCAGTTGCGCACGAACTCGTTGCCGCGTATATGCTGGATATGCGAATCGGAAAGGAAGGCGAAGCTGAATGCCTCCGACTGCTCGCTGCGACCCAGCTTCACGTAGGTGAGCGGCAGCGTGCCCACCGCCGCCATGCTGGCGGCGCGCTGTATGAATTTGCGTCGGTTGCTTTGAGTCATCGTTGTCTGCTCCGCTCAGTCCAAGCCGGAGGCGTCGGCCGCCTCGGCCAAGGCTTCGTATTCCGGGCTGGTGAGCGCTTCCATGAACAGCACCAGGTCGGCCACCTGCTCGTCGGTGAGGTCCAAGGGCCGGATGCCGCTGGATAGGAAATCGTTGACCGGGTCGCCTTCGTTGGTGATGCCGCCGTTGTTGTAGTGGTCCATCACTTCCTTGAGCGTGGCCAGGCTGCCGTCGTGCATGTACGGCGCGGTGGCGGCCACGTTGCGCAGGGTGGGCGTTTTGAACGCGCCTAAATCGTCGAACATCTCCGAAATCGCGAAGCGGCCCAGCTCCGAGGAAAGCTTCTCGGAAAGCACCGTCTCATCGACCTCGGCGCCCCGCGCCAGCGCCGCGAGGAAACTGTCCACCGCCTCGGGAATGCGCTCCTGGATATCGTTGATGCCCACGCCCAGATTATGGAAGCGGTGGTCGGTGAACAGCGCGTGGTCGTGCTCGATGGTGTGGCAGGACACGCAGCGGCCTTCGTTCAGAAACAGGTTCAAGCCGCGTATTTCGGCCTCGCTCAATGCGTCCTCCTCGCCGCCGAACCAGTAGCGGTCGAAGCGCGAATTGCCGAACAAAAGGGTGCGCTGGAAGGCGGCGATGGCCTTGGTGACCTCGTCGATCGTGACCTGGCCCGGCTCCTTGCCGAACACCTCGCGGAAGGCAGCCACGTAGTGCGGATCCTCGGCCACGATTTCAAGAATCGGATCGTGGGTTTCAAGCCCCATTTCCACCGGGTTCAGAAACGGATGCCGGGCCTGCTCCTCCAAGCTGGGCGAGCGCCCGTCCCAGAAAAGGGTATCGAAGTAGGCGGCATTGGCGGCGGTGGGCGAGTTGCGGGTGCCGGTAAGCCCCAAAATGCCTTCCGAAGTGCTCAAGGGGCTGTCGGTGAAGCCTTTTTCCCGCTCGTGGCAGGTGGAGCAGCTAACCTCGCCGGTGGCGCTGAACCGCTGGTCGTGAAACAGCTTGTCGCCTAGCGCGATCTTGGCCGGCGTCATAGGGTTGTGGTCCGGCACAGGCAGTTGGGGCAAACCTAGCGGGGTGGCCGAGGCCATCGCCGCAAACGTCATCGCGCCAAGCGCTGCAAACAGTTTCCGCGCCATTATCCCTCCCGAATTTTTCCCCCGATCATCCTACGCGGCGGCGAAAACAAATCAAGCCCGACCCCTCCGAAGGCCGCGATCCGTCAGTCCCGGGCGATCCTGCGCGGCAGTCTAAACCGGCGCGCACATGGCTTGGATCGCCTTAGCCTCAGCCACGCCGACCCGTCGTCACACCAAGCCCTCAAAACCGACAATAAAATGATCCCGGGGACCGCGGCGGTGAGCGCGCTCCCGATCAATACTTGCGTTGTGTCGGAGTCCGCCTGCGGTTGGCGCCGTCTAGAACGTTCGCGATATGGGCGTTCGCCGTCTTAGTGAGAGGAAGCCCTTCGACGCGCCACCAGTCGGTCCACACGTACGCGCCCCAAACCTTTCCGTAGCCTTTTGTCTCCATGTCGGACAGCACCAGCTTGAAACTGTTTTTATCGATGACGTTATCCTTGAGCGTCTTGATCGGAAGCGGCATCAGTCGCGTTCCTGCGGGGATCACAATAAACCCGTTTTCCGCCACGTAATCCTTGCCCGCCTTGGCGGTGAGGTTTTGGGTGCGGTAAGCATACCGAAGGTCGAAGTCGAGCGGACGGGACAGTATGAGGACGAATTGCGCGTCTTCGCCCTCCCTAGCCTGGACATCGGCTACTTTTAGTTCCGCCGTCACACCCTCCACCATCCTATTCGCCGCAGCTGGCTGGGCCAGCGCCGCCAGCGTCAGGGCGGCGAGGCATGCCAGCGCCCCCCGCCCCCGCAGGAACCGGGATGCCGAACTGGCACTTCTTTTGGTTGAATACCTATTCATGTTCCGTTCTCCTCGAAAAGTATCTGTTTTGCACCATGACAGCCAAGATAGGACCTGCGGCCCATTCGAGTGCGATGGGCGACTATAGCACAAGCGGATACGATAAATTTTGCAATGACGAGCGCAATCCAAATACGGAGATGGGCCTAATAGCGGGGCGACGGCGCGAACATGAGCACTCCATCCTTCGGCCGCAACGTTCTTGGAAAGCCGAAGGACGCGCAAGGATTCCCCGGTTTCTTATCACACGAAGACATGACAACTGGCAAGCCAATTGGGGCATTGCGTACCGGGGCGCTCCGCAGTTGGTATGCTGGCGTCTATGCTTTCCCGGCACTATTGCGGCGCGAAACCGCAGGCGCGTTTGGCGCGGGCGGCGGGCCTTGCCGCGCTTTTGCTGGTGCTCGCGGCGGAGGCGGCGGGCGCGGAGGCGGAGCCGCCGGTGATTTTCGCGGCGGCCAGCACAACGGCGGCGCTGGGCGAATTGGCGGCTATCCATGAGCGCCGCGAAGGGCAGCCGCTCAGGCTGTCGTTCGCATCGTCGGCCACTCTGGCCCGGCAGGTTCTTAATGGAGCGCGGCCGGCGCTGTTTGTGTCGGCGAACCGCGAATGGATGGACGCGCTGGACGAAGCGGGGCTGCTGGCGCCCGACAGCCGCAAGGAATTGCTGGGCAACCGGCTGGCGGTGGTCAAGCGCAGCGGCTCGAATCAAAGCGTGAGCCTCGCGGAGCCGGACACGCTGCTGGACGCGCTCGGCGGCACGCCGCTTGTCTTGGGGGATCCAGCGCATGTGCCGGCCGGCCTCTACGCCCGCGAAGCGCTGCGGCGGCTGGGAATTTGGGATCGCCTTGAGGGCCGCTTGGCATTCGCCGCCAACGCCCGGGCGGTCAGCGTTCTCGTGGCCCGGGGCGAGGCGCCGCTGGGCATCACCTATGCCAGCGAACTCAGCGCCGAATCGGGCCTGGTTGCCGCTGCGTGGTTCCCGGAGAAAAGCCATTCGCCGATCCGTTACGAGCTGGCCTCGGTTAAGCCGGATGGCGGCGCGGCGGCGCGGGCCTTCTACGAATACCTGTTCAGCGACGAGGCCCAGCAGGTATTCCTGACGCACGGTTTCATCCCTTTCCGGCAATGACGCCCGTTTGGGAAATCGCGGCGCTTTCGCTCCGGAGCACGGGATCAAGGCGGATTTCCGCTTGCGCTGACAGGCACCGCGCGCATGATCTTGCGTAAGGCACCGAAACGACGTACATTTCGTTCCGAAACGAGAGCGATGCAATGGTTCAATCAAGCACGGCTCACAGTGAGCGCATCAACCTGCGGCTTAGCGAAGCAGCGAAGCGGCTTATCGAGCGGGCGGCCTCCGTTGAAGGCAAGGCTGTCAGTGCTTTCATCTTGTCGAGCGCACTGGCAACTGCCGAAGAGACGATCGACAAACACGAGACATTGGCTCTCGCCCGCAACGACGCATTGCGTTTTTTCGATGCCCTGACCGAGATGCCTGAGCGGAATGAGCGCCTTCGTTCGGCGCTAGATGAGCACGCCCGGCGCATTGATTCGCGTTGACCATATCTCGAAGTTGATTGTAGAGCCGCTCAGCAAGCGGCACGACCGGGCGGCGTTTTCCTGCGGACTTCCGGGGCTAGACCGCTATCTGAAGCGCCAAGCTGGCCAGGATATTCAGCGCCGTATCGCCCGAGTGTTTGTCTGCACCGATGATAACTCCGATGCCGTACTCGGTTTCTATACGCTAAGCGCCCTGTCGATCGAACTGACTTCTCTGCCTGATGAGCTTTCACGGAAGCTGCCTCGCCATTCGATTCCCTGCGCGTTGATCGGTCGGCTGGCGGTTGATCGTTCAACGCATGGACGCGGGCCTCGGGCGCATGCTTCTTGCTGATGCCGCCAAGCGCACATTGGCCACCAGTGAAACGGTGGCTATGCACGCCCTGATCGTCGATGCCGCGAATCAAGAAGCAAAACGCTTCTACGAGAAATTTGGCTTCGCGCCGCTCACGGAAGCTCCGATGCGCTTGTTTCTTCCGCTACGCCAGATTGCCATCAGCGACTCCAATTCATAAATCCCAAATTGCTCCCGTCTCAATGCAAGTCGCAGTCGGCCTAGCCGATAATCGCCATGCCGATTCCTGTTAGCAACAAATAGAAATGTCCGGTTTTGGAACAAATGAGTTGTCCGGTTTCGGGACGGCGCCGCGCAGCGCCCGAAGGACGGAGTCCGCAGGGCGCTGCGCGGCGCCGGGCGGGCCGTCCCCCGCTACGCTGCGGCGGGCCATTCACCCTTCAACTCCTCGCCGTTTTGGGCATGCCGGGCCAGGCGCCGGGGGCCGTGGCTGATCGTGATGGTCCCGTCCATGTGCCGGCGCACCTTGACCTTGGCCTTGATGTACCTGTATAGAATATTAAATGGGAATTAGGCACTAAAATCAGCAAGGCCATGTAGTGCCTATATTGACCCGGCCGCACGAGATGTAGTACCTTTTGCCTTGCTCCAAAAGAGTGAACCCCCGACAGCAAGGAACTATCGGGGGGTTCGGTTCCATTATTTCTTCAGGTATGGATTTTTATAGCTTTGGCCGGAAAATGCAGAAATGACCAAAACACATGGTAAAATATCAAAAAACGTCAGATTCATTATTGAATCAGATTCATTATTGATTGGAGACTGAAAATGATCAAGTTAACGAATACCCCCCCCCCCCTCATTTTGTAGATTAACCGCCCTCCTGCTGCTGCCCGCTCTCGCGATACCGGCATCGGCACAGACGCTGTCCGCCAACGCAAGTTTTACAGGCTTGGAGGGAATGCGTTGGGCGCACGAACTGGACATAGCAGGCCAAAAAGTAACCCAACTTGAAGTTCTCGGCACCACCACACGTATCCGCTTGGAAGGCGGTCTTGGCATCCGCGGTGAGAACGACGAAACCACCGAAGTGGCGGAAGAGACCATCTGCCTTGATGAAGGGGCCTTTGACAATGAGGGAAACCCGGTTTCCAACTACGCTTGCCAGAACGAGTACACGATCCCCGCCTATAGACAGCCTGCTGTGGTCTGGCCCACGGCTGCGGGGAACACCTTCACCTTTGCCTCGGGTAGCGAGCCTGACGAAGTCCACTGGCAGATCATCACCCAGGACGACAATTGCCGCAATAGCGCTGATATCGCCACGGTGAGGGTCACCCTGATGGACAACAGTTTTCGGGAAATTCAATACACCATTCATGATGACGATTTACTGCCGTGTAGTTAATGGTACACACGCATTCCCAATCATCCTCTTGCCGGACCAGCCCGCCAAGACGGGCTGGTCCGGGGCGCGGTTTGGGTAGCGGCGGCCACGCCGGTATCCAAGTTGGCGAGTGCGATGCTGGCCATCGCGGTTGCCATCGAAAGGAATGGCAGCGGTGCCGGTCGGCGGGGATCTGCAGGGTCAGCCCGTCGAAGCGCACGCAGTTGTCGCGGCGGACCGTCCGCTCGTGTTCCTGGCAGAGGATGTCGTCGAGCGCGCCCGGATCGCGGAGCGCGACAAACGCCGAGCCGTTGTCCTTGGGCGGCTGCATGAACTCCTCGTTGAAGGCCGGTCGGTAGACCTCTTCAAGATACCGGTTGGCCCCGGCCATCGTCGTGATCGACAAGGCGGCCAGCTCCTTGGGCAACCGCCCCTGATGAGTCCGGAAGGCCCGCTCGGAGCGCCCTCGCGCCTCGGGCGAATACGCCGGAGCCATCTCCACGCCCAGTTGCCTCATCGCCCGCCCGAACTGGGTCAGGTTCGCCTTGTCCACCTTGCCGCCCGCTTCGGGCGTGTGCCAGTAGTGCGAGGCCCGGTCGGTGCACAGCGAGCGAAACAGGCCCCGGGACTCGATCACGTCCCGGACGCCGGCGAAACTGCTCATCGTGCCTTCCTCCTCGCAGAGGAACATCGAGTAATGCTCGGAGGTGGCGTCGTCCATCGTCACGATCAAATCCCAGGCCTTGCCGGGAACCCACTCGTGCGGACTGCCGTCCTGGCGCAGCAGCATGCCCGGCCAGGGCGCCCGCTCGCGGCGCTTGCGGCGCGCCCCCTTGCGCGGCAGCCTCTCCACCGCGCCGGCCGCCTGAGGATGGGTGCGAACCCAGTTGTAGCTGCGCGTCCCCCCGTCGCGACGATACCAGGCGTAGTAGTGCCTCACGCTCCAGCCCTCGTGCCGCCGCCGGTACCGGCCCACCATCCGCAACACCTCGTCCGCCGGCGCCCGGCGATGCGAAACCTGGCTCATCCGCTTGTCCGGCAAACCATCCAGCCCCTCGGACTCGTAGCGGTGAATGTGGCGCCGGAACGTCCGCGCGCGCACCCCCAGCAACTCCGCCGCCTGAGCCTGCGTCAAACGACGCTCGCCCCAACCCGTGCAGGCCTCTTCAAATCGCATCCGACGTGTCTCCTGCAACCAATGTGTCCGTCTCATCCAACACCACCTGCCAGTCCAAAAGGACAACAGCAAAACCGGACAGTTCATTTGTTACAAGTGCGGACAGTTTATTTGTTCCTAACAATCGCCATGCCGATTCCTAGCCTTAGTTTCCTTGAGCAAGCACAATACCGGCGGCGATCCTTGGTCGGCTAGGCGTGGGCGGCAGGGCGCGGCAATTGGTATGCTGGCGCGCATGCTTTACTGGCAACCTTTCCAGCGATGATGCCCGTTTGGGAAATCGCGGCGCTTTCGCTCAAGGTGTCGCTTTGGGCGGTGGCCTGCTCGCTGCCCGTCGGCATCGCCTGCGCCTGGGTGCTGGCGCGCTGCCGCTTCCCGGGCAAAATGCTGCTGGACGGGCTGGTGCATCTGCCGCTGGTAATGCCGCCGGTGGTGGTGGGCTACCTGCTGCTCGCGGTGCTGGGGCGCAACGGCGCGCTGGGAGGATGGCTGCACGACACGTTCGGCCTCAGCCTCACCTTTACTTGGAAAGGCGCGGCCGTGGCCGCTGCGGTGATGGCCTTTCCGCTCATGGTGCGGGCTATCCGCCTAGGGATCGAGTCGGTGGACCAGCGGCTGGAGGAAGCAGCCCGCACGCTGGGCGCAACGCCGCTGCGGGCCTTGTTCACCGTGACCCTGCCGCTGGCCGCGCCCGGTCTCATCAGCGGCGCGCTGCTCGCGTTCGCCCGCTGCCTAGGCGAGTTCGGCGCCACCATCACCTTCGTCTCCAACGTTCCGGGCCAAACCCGCACTCTGCCGCTGGCTATCTACACGCTGCTTCAAACCCCCGAGGGCGAGGCCGCCGCGGCTTGGCTGGCAGGCGTGTCGCTAACGCTAGCGATACTGGCGCTGGCGACCTCCGAACTGGCGGCGCGCACGGTTCGCAAGCGGCTGGGCTGAGGCGCGCCGCCGCCATGCTCACGGTCAACGCGCGCAAGAAACTGGCCGCCTTCGAGTGGCGCGGGGAGCTGAGCCTGGGCTTTGGCGCAACCGCCCTGTTCGGCCCGTCCGGCGCGGGCAAAACCAGCCTGGTGAACATGATTGCCGGCCTGCTAGCGCCCGACGAAGGCGAAATCGCGATTGGCGGACGCTGCGTGTTCAGCCGCGCGCGCGGCATCGACCTGCCGCCGGAACGCCGGCCGGTGGGCGTGGTGTTTCAGGACGGGCGCCTGTTCCCGCACCTGAGCGTGCGCGGGAATCTGACTTACGGGCGCCGCCGCAGCGAGACCGCGCCTGCGGATTTAAGCGAAGTGGCGGAGCGGCTGGAGCTGGGCGCGCTGCTTGGCCGCAGGCCGATGACGCTTTCGGGAGGCGAGCAGCAGCGCGTGGCGATTGGGCGCGCGCTGCTAACCGGCCCGGAGGTGCTGCTGCTGGACGAACCTTTGGCGGGGCTGGACGGCGCCCGCCGCCAACAGGCGCTGGACATGCTCGCCGAACTGAGCCGGGATGCCAACCGGGTGGTCCTTTACGTGACCCACCGCATGGGGGAAGCGCTGCGGCTGGCCAACCGCTTGGCGCTGATCGATAAGGGCGCGGTGAAGGCGGTGGGCGCGCCGCAGGAACTGCTCGGCAGGCCGGAATTGCAATCGCTGGCCGGACGGCGCAACGCGGGCGCGCTGCTGTTCTGCCGCATGGAGCGGGCCGACGACGGCGACGGCCTAAGCCGCCTGAGTTGCGGCGGCCATCGCCTTTTGCTGCCGAGGCTGGAGGCGGCCAACGGCAGCGAGGTGGTGCTTCAAGTGCGAGCCGGCGACGTGGCGCTGGCGCTGGCGCCGCCGCGGCAGAGCAGCGCGCTGAATGTGATGGCGGGCGCGGTGGAGCGGGTGCTGGAGGAGGACGAAGCCTTCAGCAACGTGGTGGTGGATGCGGGCCAGACCTTATGGGCGCGCGTGACCCGGCGTTCGGCGCGCGAACTGAAGCTGGCCCCGGGCCGGCGGGTTTACGCCGTCATCAAGGCGGCATCCCTGTTTTCCGAACGCTGATCAGCTCGATCGGCACTTCCGCCGGTTCCGCAGCGGCGCTCGGCGGCGCCGTCCAAGCTTGGCCGTACACGACTTCCACGCTCACCGCTACCGCGCCATCCGCGTCGCGCCCCGCATCGAAAGCCTCGACAACAACGCGGCGGCGGTCGCGCCGCGCCAATCCGGCACCCTCCGGCATCATGGCCCGGCTTGCGCCCATGCGGCGCAAATCCTCCTCCAGCGAAACGAAATCCGGGTAGCGCACGGCAAACCGCTCGGCGCTCATCACCGGATCGGCGAAACCGGCGCGCAACAGCGCATCGCCCAAGTGGTGCATGTCCAACAGCGTTTCCGGCTGGTCGTCGAAACCGGCGCGGCGGCGCGCGGCGCGCAGCTCCTTTAGGGTGTCCGGCCCGAATATTGAAAAGAGCAGCAAGCCGGGCGCATCCAGCACCCGCCGGAATTCCGCCAGCGCCGCGCCCATGGCCGGGCACCAGTGAAGCGCCAGATTCGAGAACAGCAACTGCGCGCACCCGTCCGCCAGCGGCATTTGCTGCAAGTCGCCGCAAACCCGATCGCCCTTGCCGGCTTGCAGCATCCCCAATGACGCATCCAAGCTCGCCATCCGGGCATCGGGGAAGCGGCGCTTCAACCCGGCGCGCGCATCGCCGGGGCCGCAGCCCGCGTCGATAACGAGGCCGGGCTCCAGCCGCACCCAATCCAACTGCTCCAGCACACGGCGGCGAATCTCCGCGTGCAGGAAATCGCCGCTCGCAAAACCATCCGCCGCACGGTCAAACGACCGGCACACCTGACGGGGGCGAGGACGGGCCACCGGAAACGGCTAGCAAGCTGCGGCTGGCAACGCGGCGATCGTGCGGGGCGTGTTCGGCACCCCTACGTGCTCCCGGCCACGAATGCCGGGAGGATACGCTGGAACCCGATAACAGCGGCGGCGCGCATGGGGCGCACCGGTAGTCAATACTCGTGGCATGCGCTGATCCCCCGCCCAATAGATTGGGCGCGTTAGCATAACCGCAATGTCCATTTCCCGTTCCGGCCAAGGCGCGCTGGCGAATCTCCTGCTGCCCTGGCGCTGCGCCCTTTGCGCAGGACCGGCGCCCGGCGGGCTGGAGCTGTGCGAAGGCTGCGAGGCCGACTTGCCGCGGGTGGCGCAAGCCTGCCCGCGCTGCGCCTTGGCATTGGCCGCCACCGACGCCTCCGGCCTGTGCAGGCGCTGCGCGGCGCAGCCGCCGCGGTTTCACCGGGCCTTGGCGCCGCTCGCCTACGAATACCCGGCGGACCGGCTGCTGCTGGGCCTGAAGTTCGGGGGCCGCGCCCACTTGGCGCGGGCGCTGGCGCGGCAGATCGCGGTGAAGGTGCGGGAGGAGGCCGAGCGCGGGCTGCTCGATATGCCCGACGCTCTCGTGCCCGTGCCGCTGCACCCCAAGCGGCTGGCCGAGCGCGGCTTCAACCAGGCCGAGGAGATCGCGCGCTTTGTGGGCCGGGACCTCGGAGTGCCCGTGCGACCGAAAATCTGCCGCCGGGTCCGGCCCACCAAAATGCAAAGCCGCCTTAGCGACGAAGAGCGGCGCGCCAACGTGGCCGGGGCTTTTCTCTGCTCGGAAACGCCCCGGCGCCCGGCCATCGTCGATGACGTGATCACAACCGGAGCCACGGTGGACGCCATGGCGGGCGCGCTGGCGACCGCAGGCGCCGAGCACCTGCAAGTTTGGGCAGTGGCGCGGGCGTGAACCGCGCACAAAAAAATGGTGAAATAGGAAGCCAGCAATCGAACAGAGCCCCTATGGAATGAGCAGCGCGCTAAACCGGATCGATAAACACAAATTTGCAAGCGAAATGCCCTTGGTGCGGCGGCTGGCCGAAGCGTTCACGCCGGACGAATCCGCCCGCCGGTCGATCGTGGAGCAGGCCGCGGAGCTGGTGCGCCGGGTGCGGGCATCGCCGAAGGGGCCCACCATGCTGGATGCCTTCCTTAACGAGTTCGGGCTGCATAACGATGAGGGCGTGGCGCTGATGTGCCTGGCCGAGTCGCTGCTGCGGGTGCCGGACCCGCAAACCGCCGACGCGCTGATCGCCGATAAGCTGGGCCCGGCGCACTGGAACGAGCACCTGGGGCATTCCAGCTCGCTGCTGGTGAACGCCTCCACCTGGGCGCTGATGCTCACCGGGCGCGCCGTATCGATGCGGCGCTTCGAGGGCCAGTCCGGCGGAGCGGTGCTGAAGTCGCTGGCTGGGCGCCTCGGCGAACCGGTCATCCGCGGGGCCGTGCGCCAAGCCATGAGCATCCTGGGCCAGGAGTTCGTGATGGGCGAAACCATGGAGGCGGCCATCAAGCGCGCCTACAAGCTCGACGGCGGCGTGGAGTATTCGTTCGATATCCTGGGCGAAGGCGCGCGCACCGCCGAGGTCGCCGACAAGTATTTCCAAGCCTATTGCAAAGCCATTCCCTTGGTGGGCGAACGGCAGCCCGCCAAGGCCGGGCGGCGCTGCGGCATGTCCATCAAGCTCACCGCGCTGCATCCGCGCTACGAGGCCCGGCAGTCCGCCCGGGTCCATGCGGAAATGTATCCGCGGCTGCTCAAGCTGTGCGAGCTCGCCCGCGAGCACGATGCTCCCCTGTGCCTGGACGCCGAGGAAGCCGACCGGCTGATCCTGTCGCTGGAGCTGATCAAGCGCCTCTGCCGGGAGCCCTCGCTGCGCGGCTGGAACGGCCTGGGGCTGGCCGTGCAAGCCTATGGCAAGCGGGCCAAGCGGGTGATCCAATGGCTGAGCGAACTGGCGCAAGGCACCCGGCGGCAAATTTCCGTTCGGCTGGTGAAGGGCGCTTACTGGGATGCCGAGATCAAGCGCGCGCAGATTGCCGGCCTGCCCGATTATCCGGTGTTCACGGCCAAGGACAATACCGACACGTCCTACCTTTCCTGCGCCCAGGCCATGCTGGCCGAGCGCCCGCAATTATTCTGCGCCTTCGCCACCCACAACGCCCACACGCTCACGACTGTGCTCGCCCTTTCGGAAGGGGACCGCTCGAATATGGAGCTGCAGCGCATCCACGGCATGGGCCAGCGCCTGCACGAGACCGCCCGCGAGATATTCGACCGCTTCCCGCCCGTTCGCGTGTATGCGCCGGCGGGGCGGCACGAGGACCTGCTCGCCTACTTGGTGCGGCGGTTGCTGGAGAACGGCGCCAACTCCAGTTTCGTGAACCGGCTCTACGACGAGGCGCTTGCGCCGGAGGCCATCGTGTCCGATCCGGTCGATATCTCGCTGGCCCGAACCTCCTCGATCCTGCCGATGCCCGGGCAGCTGTACGGACCGCACCGCCCCAACTCGGTCGGCTGCGACCTGGCTTCGCAAACCGTGCTGGGACGCTTTTCGACGCTGCTTTCGGAACCGGCCGACAAGCCGGAGCCGCAAGCCGTGGATCCGGCCTCCGGGGAAATCGACGCTTGGATCAAGAGCGCGGCCGCAGCCCAGCCGGCTTGGGACGCGCTAGGCGGCAGGCGGCGCGCCGGCCTGCTGAAAGCGGCAGCGGATGCGCTGGAGGAGGAGCGCGACGAATTCTTCCGCGTGCTTGCCAGCGAGGCGGGCAAGACGGTGGACGATGCCGTGGCGGAAGTGCGCGAAGCGGTGGACTTTATGCGCTACTACGCCTGCCAAGCGGAACGCGATTTCGACAAGCCCGTGCGCCAGGATGGACCCACTGGCGAATCGAACGACTTGAGCCTGCACGGGCGCGGCGTGTTCGTGTGCATCAGCCCTTGGAACTTCCCGCTGGCCATCTTTCTGGGCCAGGTGTCCGCCGCCCTGCTGGCCGGCAACGCCGTGCTGGCCAAGCCCGCCGAGCAAACCCCGCGCATCGCGAAGATGGCCGTGGACCTGCTGCACGCCGCCGGCGTTCCTTCGCAAGCGCTGCGGCTGACGGCGGGCGCCGGGAACGTGGGCGCGGCGCTGGCCAGCCATCCCGGCATCGCCGGCGTGGCGTTCACTGGCGGCACGGACACGGCGGCGCGCATTCAATCCGCCCTGGCCGCCAAACCCACCCGCCCTATCGTGCCGTTCATCGCCGAGACCGGCGGCCAAAACGTAATGATCGCGGATTCCTCGGCCCTGATCGAACAGGCCACCGACGATGCCGTGCGCTCGGCCTTCCTGAGCGCCGGCCAGCGCTGCTCCGCGCTGCGGGTGCTGTGCGTGCAGGACGAGGTGGCCGATACCCTGCTGGATTCGATCCGCGGCGCCGCAGCCGAACTGGCCATCGGCGATCCGCGCGACCCTTCAACGGATATCGGCCCCATCATCGATCAGCCCGCGCTGGACCGGATCCAAGCGCATATCGAGCGCATGCGCACGCTCGGCTGCAAGGTATGGAGCGGCGGGCGGCTGGACGAAACGCTGAAAGGCCCGTACATACGCCCGCACATCATTGAGATGAAAAGCTTGGCGCAACTCGATGGCGAGTGCTTCGGCCCGGTCATGCACGTGCTGCGCTTCGATGCCGCCGCCCTGGCCGGTCTGGTGGATTCAATCAACCAGCTCGAATTCGGGCTGACCTTGGGCGTGCAAAGCCGCGTCGATGCCCGCATCAACGAGGTGATCGCGCGGGCGCGCGTGGGAAATATCTACGTGAACCGCGACATGGTGGGCGCCGTGGTGGGCGTTCAGCCGTTCGGCGGCATGGGCTTGTCCGGCACCGGCCCCAAGGCCGGCGGCCCCCGCTACCTGCACCGCTTCGCCGTCGAAAAAACCATCACCATTAACACCACCGCCAAGGGCGGCAACGTGGAACTGCTGCGCGAGGCCAGCGCCTAGCCCGCAGATGAAGCCACCTCCCGCGCAAGGAAAGCTCAACGACGACGAGTGGCTACAGTTCTGGCGCCACGGCAGCGTCACAACCTTCGAGCGGCGCGGCAATTCCAACTACGACGGCGAGATTCGCGATTTCTGGGAGCGCCAGTTCGCCACCCTCACTCCGGGAGCGCGGGTGGTTGACCTGGCCAGCGGCAACGGCGCGGTGGCGCTTTTGGCGGCGGAATACTCCGCCAAGCACAAGCTGGATCTTGCGGTCGATGGCTTGGACAAGGCGGCAATTCAGCCCGGCAACGATCTTCAGGAGGCCGAGACGGCGCGGAAGTGGCTCGCTGGCATCCGGTTTCGCGGCGGCGCGCCCAATGAGAGCACCGGGCTGGAAAGCGAATGCGCCGATTTGGTGACATCGCAATACGGCTTCGAGTACGGCGACCCCTCCGCCAGCGCGCGGGAGGCGGCGCGCATCATCAAACCGGGCGGGCGCATTGCGCTCATTACCCACCACCCAAATTCGGTGGTGGTGAGGGAGGCCCGCGAAGGACTGGAGCAGCATCGCCTGTGCTTGGCGCGGGAACAGTTGCTGACCCGGGCGCGACGGGTTGTCGATGCCATGGCGACGGCATCATCGGACTTCGAGAAGCGAATGCTCAAACACGATGCCAAGACGGAAAATCTGCGCCGCAAACTGAACGCCGCCGTTGCGCGCGTCCAGCAGCAAGCCGGACAATTCAGTGATCCCGGCAACGGAATCGGGTTTGTCCTGAAGGGGCTGCAAGGCGTTTTTGCTCCAGAGCTTCAACCGGCCGAAAGGCGGGCGGCCATCCGGCGTCTGAAGGAAGCGAGCGATGCCTATTGCCGGCGCATGGAGGATCTTTTGGCGGCGACGCCCGATACCGGCGGCTTCGATCGCCTTTTAGGCCAACTCCGCTCGGCGGGGATTGCGGTTGAGGGCTTCTTCCCGCTCATCTACCGGGAAGAAGCATTGATGGGTTGGGCTGTGGCGGGAAGCAAACCGGCGGATCAGGCCGCGGACGCAATGGAGTAGGATTGCGCCGACTTTCTCAAGGAGCGGTTCAAGTGGAAATCACAGGCAAAACGATAGTCATTACGGGAGCGGCGCGCGGGCTGGGCGCGGCCATGGCGCGGCGGCTGGCCAGTGCGGGCGCACGCTTGGCCTTGTGCGACCTCAAGAAGGACAGCCTAGCCGACACGGCCGCCCAGTGCCGCAAGGTCGGCGCTGAAGTGCGCTGCTACGGGGCCAATGTCGCGAGGGAAGCGGACGTGGCCTCTTTCATGGATGCGGCGGCATCCGACTGCGGCGCGCTGGATGTGCTAATCAATAATGCCGGCATTACCCGCGACGGCCTGATAATCAAGTTCAAGGACGGCGAATTGCTGGGCAAGATGTCTCTTGAGGACTGGCAGGCGGTGATTGACGTGAACCTCACCGGCACTTTCCTGTGCGCCCGCGAGGCCGCGGTTCACATGGCGCGCTTCGGCGCCGGCGGGGTCATCATCAATATCTCCAGCCTCTCGCGGGCCGGGAATTTCGGCCAATCGAACTACTCCGCCACCAAGGCCGGCGTGGCCGCGCTCACCGTGCTCTGGGCGCAGGAGCTGGCCCGCCACGGCATTCGCGCGGCGGCCATCGCCCCGGGCCTGATGAACACGGAAATGGTGGCGGCGATGAAGCCCGAGGCCCGCGACCGGCTCGCAGCCATGGTGCCGGCCAAACGCTTGGGCGAGCCGGACGAAGTGGCGCAAACCGCGCAGTTCATCTTGGAAAACGACTACATATCGGGACGCGTCATCGACCTTGATGGCGGCTTGCGCTGGTAGTCCGCGTCCGGTGCCGATGCGCGCAGCCGCCGCCCGCCGGGAACGAGGGCATCCCGCTCCCGCGCTCCGCGCCGATGCAGCCGCGCCGCAATGCGGGTAATCACGCTCAACGCCAACGGCATCCGCGCGGCGGCGCGCAAGGGCTTCTTCGACTGGCTGCGCCGCCAGCAAGCGGACCTAGTGTGCTTGCAGGAACTGAAGGCGCAGGAGGATCAGCTTCAAGGCGGCGAATTCTGGCCCCGCAACTGGCACTGCTTCTACGAATGCGCCGAGCGCAAGGGCTATTCGGGCGTGGGGCTTTACTCGCGCCGCGAGCCCGACGAGCTGCGGCGCGGCTTCGGTTCGGCGGAGTTCGATGCCGAGGGCCGCTACCTTGAGGCGCGTTTCGGCTCCTTGAGCGTGGTTTCCGTTTACCTGCCCTCCGGCTCATCGTCCGAAGAGCGCCAACAAGCCAAGTGGCGGTTCCTCGACGAGTTCACGCCGCTGCTTGAGGCGGCGCGGGACAGCGCACGGCAGCACCTGCTGTGCGGCGATTTCAATATCGCGCACCGCGAGATCGATCTCAAGAACTGGCGCGGCAACCGCAAGAACTCCGGCTTCCTGCCGGAGGAGCGCGCCTGGATGGACCGGCTGTTCGGCGAACTGGGCTTCGTCGATTGCTTCCGCCGGCTTGATCCCCGTCCCGAGCAATACACTTGGTGGTCGAACCGCGGCCAGGCCTGGGCGAACAACGTGGGCTGGCGCATCGACTACCAAGTGGCCACGCCGGACCTGGCGGCGCGGGCGCGGTCGGCCTCCATTTACAAGCGCAAGCGGTTCTCCGACCACGCGCCGCTGGTTCTCGACTATGCGGACTGACCGCTTCGGCGGCTTCGGCGCCTTCCTGCATCCGCGGGTGGCGGCCATGCTGTTTTTAGGCTTTGCCGCCGGCCTGCCCTTCCCGCTGGTTTTCAGCACCATGACCGCTTGGCTGGCGGATGTGGGCTTGAACCGAGGCACGGTGGGCATGCTGGCCTGGGTCAGCCTGGCCTACACCTTGAAGATTCTTTGGGCGCCGCTGGTCGATAACTTGCGGCTGCCCCTGCTCCACCGGCTGCTGGGGCGCCGCCGGTCGTGGATGCTGCTGGCGCAACTGGGCGTGATCGGCGGTTTGGCGATGCTTGCCGGAACCGACCCGAACGCGAATATCTACCCTGTCGCGGCATTCGCGCTGCTGGCCGCGTTCTCCTCGGCCACCCAGGATATCGCTCTGGACGCTTGGAGAATCGAGTCGGTGGAGATCGAGCGCCAAGCGGCCATGGCCGCCAGCTACCAGTACGGCTACCGTCTGGCGGTGCTGGTATCGGGCGCGGGCGCCCTTTACTTGGCCGAGTATTACTCGTGGTCGCTTAGCTACCTGGTGATGGCGGCCTGCATGGGCGTGGGGGTGGTCACGGTCCTGTTCGTGGCCGAGCCGGCGCGGCATTCGGCCACCCGCGCGTTCGCCGGCCTGGCCGGCTGGCTGCGCGCCACCTACGTGGAGCCGCTGGCCGACATCATGCAGCGGTACGGCCGCTACGCGCTGGCGGTGCTGGCGTTCGTGGGCCTGTTCCGCGTCAGCGACTACCTGATGGGCAGCATGGCCATGCCCTTCTACCTCGACATGGGCTACACGAAGGTGGAAATCGCCAATATCGCCAAGATCTACGGCACGGCGGCGACCTTGGCGGGCACCATGGCGGGCGGCCTGCTGGTGGGGCGGTTCGGCCTGCGCGCGCCGCTGATTCTTTCCGCCGTTCTTCTGGCGCTCACCAATTTGGCTTTCGCGGCGGTGGCGGCTTCCGGCGAATCGAACCTCTGGCTGCTGGGCGCGGTCATCACCGGCGACAACCTGGCCGTGGGCATGTCCGGCACCGCGTTCATCGCCTTTTTATCCAACCTCACCTCGCGCGACCACACCGCCACGCAATACGCCCTGCTCACTTCCTTGATGGCGCTGCCCGGCAAGTTCATGTCCGGCTGGTCCGGCTTCCTGTCGCTGGAGGCGGGCTGGGTGAACTTCTACGTGCTGGTGTGCCTAGCCGGCGTTCCGGCCATCCTGCTGGCGATTTACGTCACCCGGCTTAAATTCTTCGACCGCGGCGCGGGCAAGGATACGGCTCAGTAGGACGGCCGCAGCCGATAGGCGGCCTCCCAGATTTCGTGGCCCAGCGCGCTGCCGCGCCGCTCGAAGCGCGTGGTGTGGCGCGCAGGCGGCTGGCCGAGCCGCTCGAACGCCGCTGCGGAGTCCATCAGGCCTTCGATATGCTCGGCATACGGTAGCCAGTCCGTGGCCGCATGGAACACGCCGCCCGGCTCTAAAACGCGCCCCAGCAGCGCAATAAAGCCGGGCTGCACCAGCCGCCGCTTGTGGTGGCGCTTGCGCGGCCAGGGATCGGGGAAATACAGGCACACCATGGCCAGCGCGGCTGGCGGCAACAGCGACCGCAGCACGTCGATGGCGTCGGCTTGAATCAGCCGCAGATTGGAAAGCCCGGCGCGCTCGGCCCCAAGCAGGCAGCGACCGAGCCCCGGCCGGTGAACCTCCACGCCCAGAAAATCGCATTGCGGGGATTCCGCCGCCGCGCGCACCAGCGTTTCTCCATTGCCGAAGCCGATCTCCAGCACCGCGGGCGCGTCCCGCCCGAAGATATCCTTAAGGGCAAGCGGCGCGGCGGCCTGGCTAAGGCCGTACTTCGGCCACAAGGTCTCAAGCGCGCGCCTCTGCGCGGCGGTGATCCGCCCCGACCTGCGAACGAAACTTCGCGGAGCGCCTCGCGCTTCAACGCCGTCATTCACTTCGCTTGCACCCGTCGCGATCGCCGCGCGCCGCCTCAAGCCCGCAGTTTACGCCTTTTCCCGCCCCCTGGTTCCCGCGAGGGTCGCTTCGATTCGCCCTTTTCTTGCCCCTGCCTCGCGGAAGACGCATGAACCCGTCCATGGGGCTCGGCTGGGGCATCCTGCCCCAGACGCTCCCGCGAGGCAGGGGCAAGAAAAGGGCTTTAGCCGACGCAATAGGCGGGCTAGGGGCACTGCGATTGCTCTGATGCGATAAGATGAGCGTGTCACGGTGTCAGCATACTAGGGCCGCGCAGCGGGCGTAGTTCAAAGGCAGAACCTCAGCTTCCCAAGCTGATGATGTGGGTTCGATTCCCATCGTCCGCTCCAAGCATGCAGACGCATTCAATAGGCGCGCCATCAGCGCAGGTTAATTGGATGCGTTGGGCCACAAAAGCGCCGGCAATCCAAAACTCGCGGTATGCGGCCTTTTTCGCGCTTTCCCCGCATTCAGGAGCGGCGCATTATCGCTGCCGTAGCGGTGCAAGGGTTGCGCCGCGCTTTTCAATCCATACAAGGAGGTAAATCATGCGAGTATTAATCAATCAGGAATGCGCCGCCGTTGCCGGCGGCGGTCAATCCGAATGTGAGCGGAACGTCGAATTGGCGGGCATGGCCACCGGAGCAGTCGTCGGCGCCGCAGCCGGCGCTGCGGCTGGCGGCATCGGCGCTGCGGGAGGCGCGATTGCCGGCGCTGGCGTGGGATCGCTCGTCGCCAATACCGTAGGTCCGATCTTTTGCAGCTGGTTTGGCGATGACAGCAGCGACGACGACACCGACACCGACACCGAGTCGGACGCAGACGAGAGGCCCGTCGGCAATCCGTTCAGGCCGGACCCTGTCCCGACGGACGATTCTTTCGGGGCGTCTTCTTCTAACATGCCCCTTCAGTACGTGGTTGACACTTGGGAATATAACGCCTAGCCGCGATAGACAGCAACTGTAGAGGCCGGCCCGGTGGGCAACCATCCCGCAAGGCGTTCCCCTAAACACTCAGGTTTGTTCCGGGAGAACGCTCTGGCAAACCGGCGGCACCGATTCCTCGGCAAGGTGCTTCTGGCCGGGCCGGCCTCCACACCCTTTGCGGTCCTGATTGCCTGCGTTTGCCTTGCGGCGCTGGTCGCGCTGGCTTTCCTGATACAGGTGCCGAGCCGGCTGCATGCGCCCGGCGTGCTTCTGCCCGTGGGCGGTCTCACCACGATACCCGCCGGGCAAGGCGGCGTGATCGAGGAAGTGCGGGCGCAACCGGGCGACACGGTGGAGGCCGGCAGCACGCTAATGACGCTGGTTGTCGATCGAGCGCTTGCGGACGGAATCGGGAGCTACGAGACCCGCTCCCTGTCCGCCGCGCAGCAAGGAGACTTGCTAGCGCAGCGGCGCGGCAGGGAACGAAGCGCGTTCGAGGCAAGAATGCGCTCCATGCGCTTGGAGCAAAACGCGCTGGCATCCGCGCTCACTCTGCTCAAGGCGCGGATCTTGAATGCCTCGCGTCAAGTGGAACTGGCGGTTGCCGATTATCGTCGGATCAAGGCGCTGGCCGCTCAGGGGCATGCCGCAAAGCGCGATGTGGAGCCCGCCGAGCTGCGCCAGCTTCAGGCCATGGCCCTGCTGGATCAGCTCCGTTCCCAGCGCATTGAGATTGAGGCCGCTGCCGGGCGAATCGCCCAGGAAATGGTTGCTGAGCGCCAGTCATTCCAAGCGCTGGACTTAAACCTCGAGATCGAATCGGAGCGGTTGGCGCAAAGCGCCGTGGAACTCGAAAGCATGTCCCGGCGGGCGATCATCGCGCCCATGCGGGGGCAACTGGCCGACGTGCTGGTCGGCGCGGGCAAGCCTGTCAGCGCCGGCGACGCGCTGGCCACCATGCACCCGCCCGGCGCGGAAATGGAGGCTCGGCTCTACCTCTCATCGGCGGCGGCCGGACGGGCCGAAACCGGCCAGGAGGCAGTGCTCAAACTAACGGCTTTTCCTTCGCGGCAGTTCGGCGTGTTGCGAGGCACCGTAACGGAAATGACCTCCAGCCCGCTCGAAGCCCGCGCCATTCGGCTGGTTCCCAATCTTCTTGCTCCTGCCTACGAGGCCCGCGTGAGGCTTGAGCGACAGCACATGCAGGCCAACAACCGCCGCTGGCCGCTGCGCCCCGGGCTGGAAGTGGACGCCACCATCATCGAAACGCGGCGCACACTTATCCGCTGGCTCATGGACCCGCTTGTTCGCGGCGCCGGCAATGCCTCGGCACCATTTGAGGAATCCGCGCTTGCGCCCGCTCAGGCAGGCATTTGACCGCGCCATCGGGCGTCCCCGGCGGCTGCGGCATATTCCCCAGCACCAGCAGTCGGAATGCGGGCTGGCCTGTCTGGCCATGATTGCCGATTTCCATGGGCTGCGTATGGATATGACCACGACTCGCGCCGCGATCGGAGGCGGCGGCCGCGGCCATACGCTGCAAGCATTGATGGACGCGGCGGAGAAGCTGGGCCTTAGCGGCCGCCCGCTCAAGCTGGAGATCGAGGAGCTTGCGCAGCTCAAGACCCCCTGCATCCTCCACTGGAACCTGGATCACTACGTGGTGCTGGAGAAGGCGCGCAAGCAACGCGCCCTGATCGTGGATCCGGCAGGAGAACGCCGCTGGTGGCGAATGGCGCAACTCGATGCCCACTTCACGGGCGTGGCGCTGGAACTCGCCCCGCGCGCGGATTTCCGCTCGGCTGACTTGCGCGGCGTGCTGCCGCTAAAGTCCATCGCCCGTTCGTTCGACCGGCTTGCGCGCACCTTGGCCGGTCTCACAATCATCGCTCTGGCGATGCAGGTGCTCAGC
This sequence comes from Gammaproteobacteria bacterium, assembly GCA_965213995.1. Taxonomy (GTDB): domain Bacteria; phylum Pseudomonadota; class Gammaproteobacteria; order Steroidobacterales; family Foliamicaceae; genus Foliamicus. Next base: position 1,378,957 of record OZ243929.1, read on the forward strand.
TTGGCGGCGCCGATACTCTCGCAAATCCTGATCGACGAGGTCACCACGTCGCAGGACTCCGAGCTGCTGCGCTCCATGCTCATCGCCATGGGGCTGCTGGCGGCAATAGCGATACCGCTGCAACTGCTTCAGGGCTGGATCGGGATTTGGCTTTCCACATCGATCTCTCTGCAAACCTCGCGCAATCTCACGCGGCGGCTGTTCAGCCTGCCGGTGCGTTTCTTCCGCGAACGGCATGTGGGCGACGTGGTGTCGCGGATGCAATCGCTAGCGCCCATCATCCAGTTCGCCACAGGCTCGGTGGTGACAGGCATTGTCAATTTGTTGAAGGTGAGCGTCGCCGGTGTGGCGATGCTCATTTACAGCCCCGTTCTGATGCTCATCAGCCTGGCCGGGATGGCGCTTCGCACCGCTGTCGTATGGAGCGTGCTTCCCACGCAGCGGCGGCTGGCGCGGGACGGGCTGGTGGCCGGCGCCAAGCAAAGCTCGGCGATGCTGGAATCGCTTCGCGGGAGCGAAACGATGAAGGCGCTGGCCGGCGAGAGCGAGCGCCTGGCCGTTTGGCAAACGCACTTGATCGATAAGCTGAACCTCAATGTGCGCGGCGCCCGCATAGGCATGTACTCCGGCGCCGGACTGAGCGCGCTAAGCGAGGCGGAGCAGATCGCGTTTCTAGGCGCGGGGGTGCTGGCGCTGTTCAGCGGCCAGATCACGCTGGGCGCGCTGTTTGCCTTCATCACGCTGCGGGGCCGTTTCAGCGCCGCGCTGGGCGCGCTCATCGCGCTGTTCCAGCAAGCCTACATGCTGCGGCTGCATGCGGAGCGGCTGGGAGACATCGTCGAGCACGAGGCCGAACCGGAGGATGGCTTGGCGGTGCGGCGGCTCGAGGGCTCGTTCGAGGCCCAAGAACTGGGATTCGCCTATGGCAGCAACGAGGGGTTTGTTCTGCGCGGGTTTTCCTGCCGCATTGAGCCGGGCCAGCTGGTGGTGCTCACAGGCCCGTCCGGCAGCGGCAAAAGCACCTTCCTCAAACTGCTGGCGGGTCTCGAAACACCCGTCGAAGGGCGGCTGCTGGCGGACGGAAAGGAGGTGGGCCGGCTTCAGCGCCGCGACTATCGCCGCCAATTGGGCCTCGTGCTGCAAGGCGATGTGCTGTTCCGCGGCAGCATCGCCGAGAACATCAGCTTCTTCGACCCGGCGCCGGACCCGGAACTGATCGAGAAAGCTGCGCGTCTGGCGGCCGTGGACGCGGAGATTCGACAGTTTCCTATGGGCATGGCCAGCCAAATCGGCGACATGGGCTCCAATTTGTCCGGCGGACAGGCGCAGCGCATCCTGCTGGCGCGGGCCCTTTACCGGCGCCCGAAGGCGCTGATACTCGACGAGGCAACCAGCCACCTTGATCCCGCCACCGAGGAGCGGGTGGTGCGGATGCTCAAGAATCTGGATATCACTGTGGTTTGCGCCGCCCACCGTCCGGCCATTCTGCGCCACGCCGATCAGATACTGGATTTTTCAGCGAAGGATGCTAGCTCGCATATGTGGTGAACCCGCACAGCAATATTGCACCAAGCCGCTTGTTGCCTTCATTATTCGGAACGTGCTTCCTCCGCCCTTTTCTTGCCCCTGCCTCGCGGGAGACGCATGAACCCATCCATGGGGCTCGGCTGGGGCATCCTGCCCCAGACGCTCCCGCGAGGCAGGGGCAAGAAAAGGGCTTTAGCTGGCGCGGCCCCTTGGCGCAATATGCGGGCTAGTGGCGCCGCCTACAATGCGGCGCATGATCGCCCCCCAACTCCTGGCCTGGTGGGATAAGCACGGACGCAAGAACCTTCCTTGGCAGCGGCGGCGCAACCCTTACCGCGTGTGGGTGGCCGAGATCATGCTTCAGCAAACGCAGGTCGCAACCGTCAAGCGCTATTACCAGCCATTCATTGATGCCTTCCCGAACATCCGGGCGCTGGCCGAAGCCAGCGAGGACGCAGTGCTGGCCGTGTGGGCCGGATTGGGCTATTACTCGCGCGCCCACAATCTCATGAAGGCCGCCAGGATAGCCGTTGAACGGCATGGCAGCGAACTTCCGAAGGAATACGACGAGCTTGCGGCCCTGCCGGGCATCGGGCGCTCAACGGCGGGAGCGATCCTGGCCCAGGCGCACGGAAAGCGGCATGCCATCCTGGATGGAAACGCCCGACGCGTTCTGGCCCGCTTGCACGCCGTGGAAGGCTGGCCCGGCAAGTCGGCGGTCGCAAGAAAACTCTGGGATCTGGCCGAGGCCCATACGCCTGCGGAAAAAGTGCGGGATTACACCCAGGCCATCATGGACCTCGGCGCCACCGTGTGCTTGGCGCGCGAACCACGCTGCGATTCCTGCCCTCTGGCCTTCAACTGCCAAGCCCGGCTGCTGGGGAAGACAGCCCAAATACCCGCGCCGCGTCCAGCCCGCCGCCGCCCTCTGCGGCGCTGGCCGATGGCCCTGATTCGGCGCTCGGACGGCCAAGTGCTGCTGCAACGCCGCCCGCCCGGCGGAATATGGGCGGGACTATGGTGCCTGCCCGCTTTGAACGAAGGCGAAAACGCGCAAGCCTGGTGCGCGCGAGTGCTCAACGGCGCCGCAACCCCGCTGGGCGAACTGCCGCCCATACGGCACGGCTTCACCCACTTTGAACTGGAAATCCGCCCTGTCCGAATAGAGCTGGCTGGCGCTATCAACGAGATTCGCGAAACCGAACCTTGGCTGTGGCACAACGGAGCGCAGCCGTTGGGCATGCCCGCGCCCATCCGCCGATTGCTGGATGCCGTTCAAGGCAACGAACCGGACCTGCGCTGATCGACCCTGCGCGTGCGGGTTCAGGCACATGCGGGACTGCAACCGGGCGTGACGGAGGGGTTGGACCCGCACGCCGCGTTGACCGGCGGGCAAGCCTCTTGCACAATTCCCGCGCAATGGCCCGAACAGTGCAATGCGTGATGCTGGGAACGGAAGGGGAAGGCTTGCCGCGCCCCCCCTATCCCGGCGAACTGGGACAGCGTATTTTCGAGAATGTCTCGCAGCAAGGCTGGCGGCAGTGGCTGTCGCATCAAACCATGCTCATTAACGAGTACCGGCTTACGCCCATTGAGCCCGCGGCGCGAAAATTCTTAGAAGAGCAGATGGAGGCCTTTTTTTTCGGCGAGGGTTCGCGCGCTCCCGAAGGCTACCGCCCGCCCTCCGGGTAAAGAAGGCGCCGCCAAGCACGAACCGCAGCGGGAACAAGGACAAAGGGCATCCGCATCTGGCCCGGTTCATACGGGCGAAACGTGGTCGGCATCCCCTTTACCCCTTTGCTTTACAATCCGACCATTATCGTCGTTCCTAGGGCGCAAGCTCCTAGTCCCTTAATCTGCAAGGAGGCTTCTTCCATGACCGACAATGAACTGAAAGCGCTGGTGGCCGGCTTGGCCGTCGCGCAAGACCGCACCGATGCCCATCTGGCGGAAAGCGCGGCCCTGCACGCGAAGACCGAGGCCGAACTTCCGGCGCCTGTTCCCCGAGCGCGCCGCCCGTCGGCAGCGGTTCGCCTTGGCCGCCTTCCACATCAACGACGATCTGAAGAAGGCGGCGCTGGCCTAGGGCGTAACCGTTTTGCAGCGCAAGGGCGACGTGTTCGAGACCCTCGCAGCCTGAGGTTGGCGGGCGGCGCGCGAACCGCTGCCGGCGGGCGCTTGATCTCCGCGTCTATGCGCCCCGGTCGATGCCACGCTCGCGGCGAACACGACCAGCGTAATCCAATACGGACATGGGCCTGAAGGGATGGGTATTGTCGAAGCGGGTCGGGACATGGTTGTAGCCGAGACTTCCAAGCTCCGAACCCGTTCGGTCTGTAACGTCACGATCATCCTCCGATGATTCCAACACTTCCCTACAGGCTCATGCCTCATTGGACGGGGTTGGCGGCAGGCGCAAGCCCGCCCGGGGCTATAATTCGCCCGCGCCGCCGCGCCCGTGTTCTGCGGAGCGCGATTCCACGGCCAGGTAGCTCAGTTGGTAGAGCAGCGGACTGAAAATCCGCGTGTCGGCAGTTCAATTCTGCCCCTGGCCACCACAGCTTCCCGGCAGCCTACGACCGCAGCGCTTTTGGCGATTTCACCGTCGCTCAGGATTTGGACTTGGCCCATCAACTGCGAACGAGGTCTTGCCGACATACATGGCGCCCCGCCCTCCAAGAGTGAAATCCCCCGTGACCCGGTTCAACTATAATCCTTGATATGCCCTTCGATGTTGAATTGGCCCATCGCCTCACTCTTGATGATCGGGATGTAGCGCCATTTTTCGTTGGCCGCGAAGCAGAAATCGCCTCGTTTGAAAACGCGCTTGAAGTGTCGAAGCGTAAAGAGCAAGCCGTTTTCCGGGTGTATCAAGGCCCGCCGGGTTGCGGCAAAACCTCCTTGGCCCATCATTTGGAACAAATGGCGGGCGACAATGTTTTGTTTGTTCGGCCTTCCGGCGCAGACATGGCATCGAGGAATGCCCTCTTTGACCGAATCCGATGGAGCGCGCTTCATAAATCCGACAAAAAGAAGGCGACAGCCACCGTCGCTGAATTTTTAGCTGCCGTCGCAAAGCGACCAGAACTTGGCGATCTTGCGTATGAAAAACTGGCCTTCTTTAGCGGGAAAAAAAAGGCGATTGTTATTCATATCGACGAAGCCCACGCAATCGACGAAAAGCACGAGAGACAGCTTGTGGCATTACACACGACGGGTATTGGGCGGCGATGCGTGGTGCTGTTTACCGGACTGGAGCACACGGAAGAGCGCATCACTTCGATCAACGGGCTGTCTCGCTTGTCGCAAAACGCAGTTGTCCCTATGTCCTCGCTGGAGCATCAAAATTGTGTCGAATCGACGAAGAAGATGCTCCGCGACTTGGGTGGCAAGGAAGACTTATTCGGTCTAGCGGAGCTATCCGCCAACTTGTCGCGCGGCTGGCCCGCCCACCTGCATTCGGCTCAACGCGCTATTTGCGAAAACCTTATTGAGGTCGAAGGCGATTATCGTAGTGTGGACTTTGAGGAAGTGGAAAGGCGAAGCGATGAGTTGCGCTTCGAGTATTACGAAAACCGCTTGAAAGCGGTGCTGCCTAAAGAGCGAAACTTACTGTTGCACATCGCCTCTGAAATCAAAGAGAATGCCCCGCTGCAAATGAGGCATATCGACAAGATTTGCCGTAGCGCAAAATCAAAACACGGCGAACGCTCTCACGATATGCCGGCCGAGGAGATCAGCGACTTGTTGCTTGTGAAAGGTATTATCACAAAGCGGTTCGACGGTCCCAATCAGATTTACAAACTGGCGATTCCAAGCATGGGCGAGTGGGCTAAACAGCAGATTAAACGGGACACGCAACCGTAATGCAGGCATTACGTTGCGCGGTGGCCGAGGCTATCGCGTTTGGGGCGGTTGTTCGGAGGGGGGTGGCTCGGAACGCCTCGCAATGTAATCGTGCATCGACGGGATCGGCACGACCATATTTCCGGCGCCCCCATCTTGCAGCACGCCCCGTTGAACTAACGTCTCGTAGGCTTGATCTTCGGAGAGCATCTTTTGAAGGAGGGGCGATTTCTGATATGCCCCTTGTATGCTCTCGTGGATCGAATACGGATCAGCACCCCCGTTTTTTGGAACCGCCCCGATGACTGCTAGGAGAAGGGGGGTGGGTATCCCCTTGGTGCGCTTCGAGTAATACCTCTCCCGCCGGGTTCTGGATTTATCTCTAACAGCTTCAACGTTCACTTCGGAGAGGTCCCCATCCGTTTGGACGAGTTCCTCGGCGAGGGAGCGAAGCGTATTGGTGAGATGTTGCGGCCATCCCATCGCCTCCTCGACCGCCATCTCCTTGATCGCGCGCAGGCGAGCGGGATCATTGTCGGAATGGATACCGAACCTCTCGTCCGAGAGAAACGCCAATAGCGCAGCCACAACCTCGTGGTCGGCCAGCGGTTGCAGCGTGGTGAAATTGTCGTCGGAGTCACGCGACACCCCCAACTTGGCCAGACGGGATTCGCTGTCGCTCAGCCCCCCCGCAATTAGCATGGCGGGCCCGCATTTACCTTCGTGTAGCTCTTGCAGAATCGAACTCCGGCCGTCAGAGAGGTCGCCGTTGGTGTTTTGTGCCTCGTCCATGAATAACACCAGCGGTTGGTTGGGGTTGGCGCGTAGCCCGATCAACTGACGTACCGTCTTGATGTCGGCGGGCGTGGATATGGAAGTCGTCGAACGCGTACCGCTCGCGCCCATCACGGACACCCCTCCGCTCATTGTCGTTTGATGCGCGCGCACCGCCTCGGCCGCTTTGTCCGGTTCGATCTGTTCGAGCATCTCGAATAGAGCTACTTCGGGTCTTGCGAGCAGCGGGGCCGATACGTAAGCGGTGTCAACCCCTTTGCCTAGGTGGTCCTTGATGTGCTCCAACAAGGCGGTCTTGCCCGCTCCGGGCGCTCCTTGGACCAGGATGGTGTTGCCGCGCGTTTTGCCGCCCCGCAGCTTTTCCACTGTTGAAACAGCCAGTTGGACCAGATCCTCTCGCCCAACAAAGCATGCGGGTGGTTCCCGGTCCCCTTCGTCGATGAAATTCTGTAGGCCGGATGCGTGGAAACGGCTCATGCGACATGATTATACCGCCGCCAATTACAATGGGCCGATGCTGCGCGATCAGGCGCGTTAGCTTGCTAACCCGCATATTGCACCAAGCCGCTTGTTTCCTTCCTGATTTTGCTGCTTAGTCAATGGCTTATGCCCGGATTGCCCGCTTTCCGCCTGATGCGGAACGCGCATGCCGCGTTCCCGCTGGTCTTTTGCCCGATTGCGCGCATAGGCTCGCTGCGCCATAGGCACGGCTATGCCTTCGCTCGCGAGCACGCGCAATCGGGCAAAATCCTGCGCAGGCTCCACGCCCCTTGGTGCAATATGCGGGCTAAGCAAGTGCAGCCCGATGCCGCGCTCGACCGCAGCCGATGCCACCGGCAGATCGGCGATGCCTGCTCCGCCTCATTTTGACGAGACAGTTCCGATCTCGGCTTTTTCCAAGTACGAATTGTCCAAACACGACTTGTATAAACATGACTTGTATAAACATGACTTGACGAAAATAGGAGCGCGCCGCATACTTCAAGCACCAGTTCGGTCTACAGGTCACGCCATGTCTAAATTCATCGGTCGCAATTCGGAACTCGATGTGCTTGAGGCGGCATTTGCGTCCAAGCGATCCGAGTTCATTCCGGTGTATGGCAGACGTCGGGTTGGCAAGAGCGAGCTCATTTTGCAGTTTATGAATGGCAAGCCCGGCATCTATTACCTTGGCAGGCAATCACCGAGCGGCCTACAGGTGCGCGAGTTTCTTGTGGAAGCGGCGCGCGCTCTCAACATGCCGCTACTCGCCGAACTCGGCATCAAGGATTGGAGCAAGGCGCTCACAACTGTTGTCGATCAGTGGACGCTCACGCATCCCGACTCGAAACTGGTATTGGCCCTGGACGAATTTCAGTGGATCGCGGCATCTGAGCCCGGCCTCGTCTCGGACTTGCAGCATAATTGGGATCGCCACTGGAAAACTAGCGGCAATGCGCTGCTGTTGCTTTGCGGCTCCTACATCGGATTCATGGAACGGGAGGTGCTCGGTCAATCAAGCCCGCTATTCGGTCGCCGCACGGCGCAAATCCATCTGCGTCCGTTCGGCTACTTGGAAGCCGCCGAATTTCATTCGCGATGGTCGCTCATTGACCGAGCGTGCGCCTACTTTCTCGTGGGCGGACTGCCGCAGTACCTGCTGTGCCTTGATGACCGTCTTTCTGTGAGAAGCAACATTCGTCAAAATCTGCTCGACGAATACGCGCCGCTCTTCCATGAACCCACCTTTCTGCTACGGGAAGAGCTGCGCGAGGTCGCTCCGTACCACGCCATTTTGTTCGCAATTGCCGGCGGAAGCAGCGCCGTGCGGGCGATTGCGGACGCCACCAACCTGCCAGAACGCAACCTGCACTACTATTTGCGTCAACTGTTCGACTTAGGCTATGTGCAACGGCGCTACCCGCTTGATGGCCGACGCGCGAACCCGAAGCAGCTGCGTTTTGCGATCCGCGACCCTTTGCTCAGGTTCTGGTTCCGGTTCGTGTTCCCCAACAGCAGCATCATCCGCAGCGCCGGTCCTTCCCGCGCATTCAACGAGCGCGTCGCACCTTCGCTCAATGCATGGTTTGGCAACGGATTCGAACACCTCTGCCGCGAGGCCCTGCCGCTCATTTACGCGCATGAGGGCGTGGCCGCAGGCTTCGAGATTGGTGAGTATTGGAACTCGAAAACACAAATCGACACCATCGGCCTACGCGACGACAATTGGACAGATTTGGGAGAATGCAAATGGGGAATGGTGCGTTCGCCGGTCGCGTTGGAAGCGGAACTTGAGCGCAAGGCAGGATTGTTTCCGAACAATCGCGGCGCAACTCTAGGAAGGCGCTATTTTGTGCGCCGCAAGCCGGCCGGCCGCCAAGACGCGCCGAACTGGTATGGGCTAGAGGATCTATACGAACTTTCGCTCTGAGGAAAAGCCTCCAAAGGATGAACCGGCGTTTCGCAAATGTGGCGTTTGCGGGGGCGGTTTGGCCATGAAATCGTGCATCGACGGAATAGGGATGCCGAGGAGGTTGCGGTTATCGCACTGCAATACCCCTTGATGGAGAAGCGCGCCAAACGCATCTTCCTCATTGAGGGTTCTAGCGATAATTGGTTCCGCCTTGTATGTCCGCTCAACCACTTTATGCACGTCATACTCGTCGATTGCGGCGCCTTTTGGTATCGCCTTGGCGACTTCGCGCAAAAGCGGGCTCGGAATGCCCTTTGTGCGCCCCGAGTAATACTCCAGGCAAGCTCCTTGGGATAGGGTCTGCACCTTGTGTTGCAGACAAATAGAAATGTCCGGTTTTAGAGCACATGAAGCGTCCGGTCGGGAGTTTACCCTTAAAGGCACTTCGCGCCCCCCGCGAGCCTTGTCCAATGAGACATGAGCCTGAACGAGGTTCGTGAATCCAACGGGAGATGAGCCTGTAGGGAAGTGTTGGGATCATTGGAGGATGATCGTGGCGTAGCGCCCTTTTTCGCTATGAAAACCGCCTTTTGGTTACAATCCTTGATATGAAGCTCGACATCAAGCTTGCTCGCCGACTTACTCTCGGTGATTGGGATGTGGCACCGTTCTTTGCGGGGCGCGAGCCAGAAATCGCCTCGTTTGAGAATGCCCTTGAAGAATCAGTGTGCGCCCCCATAAGTTTGCGGCTGAGGAGGTGAGCGATTTGCTTGTCGGGAAGAGTGTTCTCACAAAGATCAAAAACGACTACGGATAGCTATTCCTTCGATGGGCGAATGGGCGAAAAATCAGATCGAACAGGATGCGGGCTAGCTAGAAGCCAACCGGGTTGCGCCGATGAGTCCGCCACGGTTGTGAAGTTTCCCAGTGAGGTTGCGCTAGAATCCCAGCATGAGCGCGTTCGATCCTCAAGCTGTTCAAGCCTACATTGACCAAGGAGATCGGGAATCGCCTCTGTTTTTCTGTGGCCGCGATGAGGAACAAACCCTCGTTGGCGCAATTATTTCCAACCTGCAGAGAGGCAAAACTCAGGGCAACACGATTTTGTTCCACGGCGCGCCAGGAGCAGGCAAGACAGCACTTCTCCAGCACATTAAATCCTCTCCTCCCGCTGATTTGGATGTTGCATTCCTGCCCGCCAGTTTACTGAACGATCCAAAAGAAGCGCTCAATGACGTATTCGCGCAGCTACAACCTGCGCAGGCTGCGAGGGCGAAGCGCGAGCAGCAAACCACCCATGTTCTAGGGTTGTCTATCGGCGGGATTAAAGGCGAGCGGAGATCAACACAACGTGTGTCTGGCGAGGACATACGCACGATTCGCCACCTTATGGATACTCGGGGGGGGAGCAGCAAACCCTTAATTTTGATTATGGACGAAGCGCAGAACGCCAACAGCGATCTGCCTGACGGAAAGAGCTCAATCCTTCAACAGTTGCACGAAGGCAGCGAAGCCCCGGTGGCCTTGGTTGCGGGCGGATTAAGCGATTCGGTCTCTAGATTAAGGGACTTGGGCATTTCGAGAGAATCGAAAGGGCACTTTGTGTCTTTGCAACCTCTAACGGACGCGGAAGTGTCGCAGGCATTCGAGGCGTTTGTAAACCACAAAGAGTTCGGTATTACCCGTTGCGTAGATGATTGCATCCGCTATAACCAGATTGAGAAACTGGTTGTCGAAGAATCGATGGGTTGGCCGCAGCATCTCACCAACGCATTGGCGGCGCTCGGCAAGGAAATGATCCTCAAGGAAGGGATACTGGAAAATTGCTCCCTGGCCAAGGTGCAGACCCTATCCCAAGGAGCTCGCCTGGAGTATTACTCGGGGCGCACAAAGGGCATTCCGAGCCCGCTTTTGCGCGAAGTCGCCAAGGCGATACCAAAAGGCGCCGCAATCGACGAGTATGACGTGCATAAAGTGGTTGAGCGGACATACAAGGCGGAACCAATTATCGCTAGAACCCTCAATGAGGAAGATGCGTTTGGCGCGCTTCTCCATCAAGGGGTATTGCAGTGCGATAACCGCAACCTCCTCGGCATCCCTATTCCGTCGATGCACGATTTCATGGCAGGAAAAACGAGTCATTAGCCCGCATATTGCCGGGCTCGGCGCAGCATGGCGCGGGGTTTTGCTGCGGGCAAGACAGCGGGGCTGGATAGCGGCGCTGTTTTGCCCTGCGCTTCCGTTAGAATCGCAACAAAACGAAAGGCGGCGGAACAAACTGCCGATATCAATTAACGGGAGGTGTTTATGAAGCGACTGATCCGTTGCGGTGTGGCTGTTACAGCCATGCTGCTTGTTTTCCAGACCCATGCGGACGCGGCCAAGCAGTATTCGGTCCGCGATTTCTTCAAGAACTCGGATTTCGCCGCGGTGCGGCTTTCGCCGAATGGCGAGTGGCTGGCGGCGATCGGGCCGTACGAAGGCCGCCGCAACCTCTTTTCCATGCGGCTTGAGGATCGCAAGGCGGCGCGCCTGACCGGCTTCAAAAGCAGCGGTCGGGAATCGAACCAGGCGGACATCGCCTCTTTCTTCTGGGCCAACGACGAGCGGCTGATTTTCAGCATTGATGCCAGCGGCAACGAATCGTACTCGCTGTTCGCCGTCAATCGCGACGGCACCAAACAGAGCGTGCTGTTCAAGGGCGACAGGGGCATCTTGCTATTTCCCACCTACACCCAGCTGCTCGACCGGCTGCCTCACGATCACGACCATATCCTGGTGCTCAACAACGAACGCAACAAGTACCATCCGGACGTGTTCCGCCTGAACATTTACGACGGCAAGATGGTTAGGGTGGAAACCAACCCGGGCCACATCGATAGATGGATGGTCGACCGGGACGGCCAGGTGCGCTTTGCCGTGGGCGCTCCCGACAGCCGGGGGCGGGCGCTGGAAGAAGACGAGCCGCTCAAGCAGTTGTCCTACTACCGGCCTGCGCCGGGTGCCGAATGGCAGGTGGTGCACAGCACGCATTATTTTGATGGCCCGCATTTCGAGCCCTTGGCGTTCGCCGCCGACAACAAGTCCATCTACGTGGCCACCAACGAGGGGCGCGACACCACGGCGCTTTATACTTTCAACCCCGAAACCGGCCAGTTGGGCGATTTAATCGTGGCCGACAAACGCGCCGATTTGGGCTCGGGCCTCAGGATTTCCCGGAAAGACTACCGACCGCTTTGGGTTTCCTGGCAATACGAGCTGCCGGAACAAGCCATGCTGGACGAGGAATTCGCCGCGCTCCAGGCCACGCTCGACGCTTCCTTTCCGGACAACGTGAACAGCATTACGTCCATGAGCATGGACGAGAAGCGCATGCTGATATTCTCGGACAGCGATCGCGATCCGGGAACCTACTACCTGTACGACAAGGATGCCGGAACCATCGAGTTCCTTTTACAGCCGCGCAGCTGGATCGACCCCCAGGATATGAGCGCCATGACGCCGATCCGCTACGAGGCCCGCGACGGCGAAAAAATCAATGGCTACCTCACCGTGCCGGCGGGCGCCGAGGCGAAAAACCTGCCGCTCATCATCAATCCGCATGGCGGGCCTTACGGCGTTCGGGATTACTGGAACTATAACCGTGAAACCCAGTTTCTGGCCAATAGGGGCTACGCCGTCATGCAGATAAACTTCCGGGGTTCCGGGGGCTACGGCCAGCGCTTTTTGGATATCGCCTGGCAGAAGTGGGGGCTGGAAATGCAGGACGACATCACCGACGGGGTGTTGTGGGCGATCGAGAAGGGCATTGCCGACCCGGAGCGGATCTGCATTTACGGCGCCAGCTACGGCGGTTACGCCGCGATGGCCGGCATCACCAAAACGCCGGATCTTTACCAGTGCGCGGTGAACTATGTGGGCGTGGTGGATATTATTGCGCTGCTCGACTACCACCACAGATTCCTCAATGCCCATTTCCTTCAGGCGTGGGGCAAGCGCGCCCTTGGCGACCGCAAGGCCGACCGCGAACGTTTGCTGACCACCTCGCCGATCAATCACTTGGACAGGATCAAGGTGCCGCTGTACGTGGTGCATGGCAAGCGCGATCCGCGGGTGCCGCATGACAGCCAATTCATGCCGCTGATGCGCAAGCTCCGGGGCACCGAGATCGATTACAAGTCCATGGTCAAGAAAAACGAGGGCCACGGCTTTGCCGGCGAATCCAACCGCGTTGAGCTCTACACGGAGCTGGAGAAGTTCTTCGCTCAGCACATAGGCGGGAGGAACATGCCGCTGGCAAGCGCAGGGGCTCCATAGCGCAGCGCGATTGAGTGAGCCGGAAGAGGGGGCTTAAGCCCTCTGCCCTACCTTGGTTGAGTTAGTATTGCGGCATGTTGATACGCGCCAAGGCTGATATTCCCGCGTCCGAAATTGCGCCCGAAAGCGTCTGGCTCAACCGCCGCGCCGTCGTTGCCGGATTGGCGGCCGCCGGCTTGGTGGGCACGGCCCGCGCCGCGCCGCGCTATGTGGCGGCGGATGGCGGGCAGCAGGAGTTGAACGGCGTTTCCCGAGGACCGTTCAGCACCGACGAGCCAGCCAACAGCTACGAGGATATCACCACCTACAACAACTTCTACGAGTTCGGCACCGGCAAGGAGGATCCGCACCGCAACGCCGGAAACTTCAAGCCGCAGCCGTGGACTGTGCGGGTGGAAGGCGAAGCGGAAGTGACCGGCGAGTTCGACGTGGAAGGACTGCTGGCGGGCACGGGCCTTGAGGAGCGCGTGTACCGCATGCGTTGCGTGGAGGCCTGGTCGATGGTGATCCCCTGGGTGGGCGTGCCGCTGGGCGAAGTGCTCAAGCGCTTCAGGCCCACCTCGCGCGCCAAGCATGTGGCGTTCGAGACCGTCTATCGGCCCGAGGAAATGCCGGGCCAGAAACGCCGGGTGCTGGATTGGCCCTACGTGGAAGGGCTCACGATCGAGGAGGCCAGCCATCCGCTCGCCTTGCTCGCTGTGGGCGTTTACGGGGTCATGCTGCCCAACCAGAACGGCGCTCCCCTGCGCCTGATCGTGCCTTGGAAGTACGGCTTCAAGGGCATCAAGTCCATCGTGGGCATCCGCTTCCAGGAGCGCCGACCGCCCACCAGCTGGAATATCTCGGCGCCGCATGAATACGGCTTCTACGCCAACGTTAACCCCCAAGTCGATCATCCGCGCTGGAGCCAAGCCAGCGAACGCCGCATCGGCTCCGGCTTCTCGGGGCTTTTCGCGCGACGAGTCCCCACGCAAATGTTCAACGGCTACGGCGAACAGGTCGCCCACCTCTATTCCGGCCTGGACTTGCGCCGCAACTATTGAACTCTCAATCTCGCTTTTCAATGCGCAAGCGGTGATTGGCCGGTGAGCATGCGGATTTACAAGCCGCTGCTGTTTGTCGCCTGCCTGCTGCCCTTGATCTGGCTTGGGCTGCGCATTGCCGAAGTGGTGGAGCCGGGGCTGGGGGCCAATCCGGCCGAGGCGATACTGGATGAGCTGGGGCTGTGGGCGCTGCGGCTGTTGCTGCTCACCTTGTGCGTTACGCCTGCGGCGCGTTTGCTCAAAAAACCGAAGCTGTACCGATTCCGGCGCATGCTCGGGCTCTATGCCTTCTTTTATTGCATGCTGCATCCGCTGGCCTACTTACTGTTGGATCTGCAGCTCGATTTCACGCATCTGGGCGAAGACCTGCTCAAGCGAACGTTCATTACCGTGGGCATGGGCGCGGTGCTGTTGCTCATTCCGCTGGCGTTCACCTCCACCCGGGGCTGGCAGCGGCGCATGGGGCGGCGCTGGAACCGCTTGCACCGGCTGATTTACCCGGCTGCGATTCTCGCGTGCTGGCATTTCTACTGGCAGGTGAAGGCCGATACCGCCGAGCCGCTGGTATATTGCGCCATTCTTGCCCTGTTGCTGGGGTTGCGCTTTTGGTGGTCGCCCCTAAGAGGCCGACTGTTCCGGGGAGGATAGCAATGCGGGAAATCTCTGCGCGCGGATGGATTTTCTACGGCTGGTGGCTGCTCGTTGGCCTGTTTCTGATCTATGCCGCGTCCAACGGCATCCTTCTCAATACGATGCCGCGAATCTTCCCCAACCTGGCGGCCGACTTCGGCTGGACCAACGAGCAGGTCACGCGGCCGGCCAATATGTTCTTCGCGCTCGTCGCCTTCCTTAATCCGCTGGCCGGATGGCTGCTGGACCGCTATTCGATCCGCCGCCTGATGCTGATCGGCAGCGTTGGAATCACGCTGGCGCTGGCCTTGTTCCCGATGGTCGAGGAACTGTGGCACCTCATGGCGACCTATGTGCTGTTTGCGTTTTCGATCTCGCTGGCAGGCCTGACCCCCAGCCTGATGCTGCTTTCGCGCTGGTTCGTGCGCTACCGCGGGCTGGCCTTCGGCATTCTGATGATGGCCTCGAGCCTGGGCGGCGCCGTATTCCCCTGGGTGGTCAACCACTTCCTGCCGGACTGGCGGCTGGCGGTGTGGGTGCTGGCATCGCTGGGCGGCGCCATGATGATCCTGCCCGCGCTGTTTCTGGTCAGAAATTATCCGCGGGACAAGGGGCTGGCCGCGGACGGCTTGGCCGATCCCGAACCGCAAGCAAAGCCCAAGCCCGACCGCTTCGGCAAGGTGTTGCTGAGCCTCCTTCGCTCGCCGGTGTTCTACCTGCTGGCGTTCGCCACCGGCACGCTGTGGTTCTGCATCGTGGCCATGCTCAACAACCAGGCGCTGTTCTTCCGCAGGGAGCTGCTGCTGGACGACAACAGCACAACGGCGATTTACAGCAGCTTTTTCATCGCCGCCATTATCGGCAAAGTGCTGTTCGGCTACTTGGCCGACAAGTTCAACAAGCTGAAAGTGATGATGGCCAGCGTGCTCAACCTTGCCATCGGCGTGGCGCTGCTGTTTCTCGCGGCGCCCGGCGATGCCACTTGGCCGCTGGCCTACGCGATCGTGTACGGCGCAGGCTACGCCGGCGCCTTCACGATGATTCAATTGATGATCGCGGAGTACTATGCCGGGCGCAATTACGGCGTGTATCTCGGCATTTTCCTGCTGATCGATTCGCTGGCAGGCTCGCTGGGCGGCACCTTCCTTGCCTGGTCCGCCGACGAGTTCTCCTCTTTCACCACTGGCTTCACTGTAATGATGGCGCTGTGCGCGGTCGCCGTGGCGTGCGTGTACGTCCTGATACGGCGGCAAAGCGCATGAGGCGGGGGCTGCTTCTTGCTTCCTGCGCGGCGTTGGCGGCCGCTGCGGGATGCGCGCCGTCCGGCGATGCGCCGCAGGAAGCGGATGACACCGCCGAAGTGGTGGAAATCACCGCGGCCGGCACGGCGGTTCCCAACACGATCGGCGAACAGCACTGGTTGACGTTCCAGCGCAAGGTGGAGGAGGGCAGCCAAGGGCGTTTCAGGGTCCGGATGCTGGTTCACGGGCAATTCTCCGAAGAGCAGATCGCTGCCGGATTGCAGCGCGGACGGGTGCAGATCGGCAATCTTTCGGCCATGATGGCCTCCACCTTGGTGCCGGAAACCGCGATGCTCTACGCGCCGTTTCTGTTCGATTCCGAGGAGCAGGCGGATTTCGTCTACGACCATTACCTCACCGGCCTGTTCGCCTCGCTGCTGGCCGAGCAGGGCTTGCACCTGGTGTCCTGGAGCGAAATCGGCTTCCACCATATCTACTCGGTCACGCCGGTGCTGTCTCCGGCGGACATGCGGGGGCGCCGCTACCGGGTATCGGCCAGCGAGGCTTCGCGCCTGTTTGGCGAAGCGCTGGGCGCGGATGTGATTCCGCTCGGCTTTGGGGAGATCGTGCCCTCGCTGCAAACCGGCCTGATCGAGTCGGGCGAAAACTCCTTGAGCCTGTACGTGCGAACCGGAACCCCCGGCGAAGCGCCCCACCTCACGCTCACCGCGCATAGCTTCGGGATGTCGGTGATCGTGGCCGGCAAGGCCTGGTGGGACGGGCTGGCGGATTCCGACCGCGAAATCGTCGCCTCCGCCTACCCCGGCATCGCGGAAACCCGCAAGGACACGCGCGAGGAGGCGGCGCGCGATCTGGAGAACGCGCAGAGCTTTGGCATTAAGCCGCGCTGGCCGGACCCGGTCGAACGCGGCCGATGGGCAGCTTCCGTGGCCCATGTGCCGGAAGCGCTGGCCCGCGCCGTGGGCGGGCAATCCGGCCTGGTGCTTGAAACGATCGCCGAGGGAAAGGCGGCTTTCGCCCGCCAGGCAGCATCTCAGTAGGCCCCGGCGGGCGCTGCCGGCGGCGCGGAGTTCGCGCCGGGATATTCAATCGGCCTTTCTTCATCCGGCGCATCCGACGGCACCGGGGAGCCTTCGGGCGGCTCGGCCTCAAGCCGCTGGTGCCAGCGAAAGCGGTGCCGGTAAATAATGCCTTCCACCCTCACGGGCTCGCCGTCGCGCATTTGCGGCCGGAACCGCGCGTTGCTGATCAGCGTCACCGCAAGATCATCGATCATCCCGGGCGGCTCCGATTCGATCACCCGGGCATCGGACACCTTGCCGTCCGGCTCCAACGTGAATTGCAGCGCCACGGAGCCGGCCCGAGGCTGCGAGTCGTAGCGGGAAGTATCCTTCAGTTTCCTTGGCACCCGCACGGGGAGGCCCACGCTGCGAAGCGGAATGACCGGATACTGCAAAAGCTCCGCCCTCGCATCCAGCGCGTCGTCGCCGCCGCTCAACAGGTCCCAAGCCTCGCGATAACTTTCGCGCGCCGTGGGGGAGCGATTGAAGATGGTGCGCGCGTCGCCAATATCGATCAGCAGCTTGGCCTGCGCGAGGAGGTCCTGCATGGGGTGCGACCGAAGGATGCTCAGCGCCCGCCTAAAGAACTCCTCGGCCTTCTCCCGCCTTGATTCCCTGACGAAGCTCGCTGCCTGGCCGCGCAGCGCCTCCACCCGGTCAACGCTGTCCTCGCCTTCGGCTGCCTGGATGATGCGGTCGGCGTGGGCGTAGCTCTGGCGCTGCAAACCGGTCTGGCGGGTGCGTTCGTACCATTCCCCGATCTTGTAGAGCGCGGGAACGATGCGCCGGTCATTGGGCCCGTAGCGGCGCTCGTGGGCGCGAACCTGAACCCGCTGGTGCAGATTGGCCTGTTCGAGATCGCCCTCAACTAGCGAAAGTTCGCTCAAGAGGTCGCGCGTGCGGCCTTGCTCGAGGCTGTATATCCCGGTATTGGAATGCGTGACGCGCAACGCCCGGGCCAGAGGCTCCACGGCGGCCTCGGCATCGCCCATTCGCAGGAAAGTGCGAGCCATGCCGTGCAACGGATTGATGAGTTCCGTGGAATCGTAGCCCAAATTGCGCTCCACGATCGCGATATTGCGCTCGTAGTGAAATAGCGCGTCGCGATACTCGCCCTGAACCCGTTGCACAGTGGCCAGGTTGGTCAGCGGTCCGGCAAGCTCCGCGGCCTCATGCCCGTACTGCTCCTCGGCGCGCCGCAGAATCGACTCGGCAAGCTCCGCGCTCTCCGCATAACGCTGGTCCTTGAACCATTCCACAAACTGCTGATTAAGCCTGCGCTGTTCCGCCAGCCAGCGGGATGGCGCCACTCCGCCGCCGGCACCGCCGTCCCAAGCCGCGCCCAAGGCCGTTGCGGCGCCCAGCAACAAGGCGAAAACGCCTAGCGCGCATATTGCGCCAAACCGCTTGTTGCCTTCCTTATTTTTATGCTTAGTCACTGGCTTATGCCCGGATTGCCCGCTTGCGCGCATAGTCGCTTGCACCCGCCCTTTTCTTGCCCCTGCCTCGCGGGAGACGCATAAACCCATCCTCCTGTTTCCCATAAGCCGCTGTTGGCATCCCTGCCGCGCAATGGCGAAAAATAACGCCCGGGGCCGACCTCCTGTCGGCCCGCTCGCATCTGGCAAAGGCATGCTTTGCCTCGCTGCGCTGCGCGCAGCGACCGATGCTCGCCCTGCCCCAGACGCTCCCGCGAGGCAGGGGCAAGAAAAGGGCTTTAGCTGGCGCAGATTGTTGCAATATGCGGCCCAGCCGCCTCATGGCCGCCGCTCCGCCATGGCGCTTTCTTCCCGGACAGGCTCAAGAGCGCAGGCCACGCCGGTTCCTCCAAGCCCGCAATAGCCATGCGGATTCTTCGCCAGATATTGCTGGTGGTCGCGCTCCGCGAAATGGAACACGCCGGCTCCGGCAACCTCGGTGGTGATCGGCCCGTAGCCGGCCTTGCCCAGCGCCTCGCCGTATTGCTGGCGCGAAGCGAGGGCCAGGCGATGCTGCTCCGAGCCCAGCGTGAACAGCCCCGAACGGTACTGGGTGCCCACATCCGCTCCTTGGCGCATCCCCTGGGTGGGATCGTGCGCTTCCCAGAAAAGCGCAAGCAGCCGGCCGTAATCCACTTCCGATACCCGGTAGCTCACCAGCACCGCCTCGGCATGCCCGGTGGAGCCTGAGCACACCGAGTGGTAGTCCGGCTCCGCCGTGTGCCCGCCCGTGTAGCCCACGGCGGTGCAGTACACGCCGGGCGTTTGCCAGAACTTGCGCTCCGCGCCCCAAAAGCAGCCCAGCGCAAATATCGCCTGCGACACGCCCTCCGGCGGTTCATGGACCAAGGCCGCATGCAGAACGTGATGCCTTTCGGACTCAAATGGGCCCAAATGCGGCGGTATGGCGAGGGATGCCCTGCAAACCGTGTCGAATTCCGTGCTCATATCATTGATTGGCAAATCACGACATTGCGCCCTGCCGCTGCAAACCGTGGGCCGCAAAACATACCACAGCGCCGCACAAAGCACGGAACGCATATCCCAGCATTCGCAACCAGCCGCTAAACGGATGTTGGCGCAAAGCCGCAATGTCCCCTTTGGGCGCCTCCCGGCTGAGGCCGCGACGGAACGGGGGAACCCGAGGGGCGGTCAAAGGGGATATTTCCGCTTTGCGTTTTACGCGCGAACGCGGGCGTAGAATAGAATGACCCCTTTGGTTATGATTCGAGCATGGTGGAGGATCCGATTCGGTTGTTGCGCGTTGTCGTTCCACCGATCGATCAGCCCGTGCGCCCAAGCCGGACCCCAAACCATTATTCAGCAGCTGGAAAAATCCCAAGTCACTCCAGCGGCCTAGGAGGCAGCCAATGACTAAGCACTGCGACTTTATCCATGCAAATCCCGTAACACTCAATCGAACGGCATTGCTCAAGGTGATCGGCCTTGCCGCCGTTGTGGCGGGCGCGCCGCAGGCAATGGCCCAATCGGCCGCGCCGGCAACCGCCGAGGCAGCCGGCCAAATCGAAGAGGTGGTGGTGGTTGGCACGCGCCGCAGCGGGCGCTCAACCGGCGATCTGCCGGTGCCCGTTGACGTGCTGGGCGAAAGGGAGCTAGGCGCTCACGGTTACGGCGACATGCTCGATGCGCTAACCGCGGTTGCGCCATCCTACAACGTGGGCCGCGAACCCATCAGCGATGCGGCAACCCTGATCCGGCCCGTCAACCTGCGCGGCCTCCCCGCCGACAGCAGCCTCATCCTAGTGAACGGCAAGCGACGCCACCGGGGCGCCGTTATCGGGGAATTCATTTCCGGCATCAACAAAGGCGCGCAAGCCGTCGATATACTGCCGCTTGTCGGCATGTCCCTCAAACGCGTGGAGGTGCTGCGCGACGGCGCCTCTGCCCAATATGGATCAGACGCCATCGCCGGGGTGATCAACTTCGTCATGGAGGACGATCCGGACATCCGGCGGCTACAGGCGCAGTACGGCTCCACCTACGAGGGCGATGGCGACCAGGTTTCAGTGACAGGCTCCACCGGCACGCGCCTAGGCAGCGCAGGGTTCGCAAGAGTCACCGCCCAGTTTAAGGACAGCAACCCAACCAGCCGCGGCTCCCAAGATCCCCAAGCAACCCTGCTGATCGAAAACGGCTACCCCGAGGTGGCGGACCCGGTGGTGATCTGGGGCGCGCCCAAGGTATGGGACGACTTCAAGGTGCTCGGCAACGCAGCGGTTGAAGCGGGCATTGGGGAAGTCTATTCCTTCGGCACTTGGTCCGGGCGCAAAGTTGACGGCAGCTTTTTCTACCGCAACCCCAACACCCGCAGGGGCGTCTTCGCCGATGGCTCCGGCGAAAACCTGCTCGTGGCCGACCTGACCCCGGATGACGCCATGTCCTGCCCCGTGGTGCCGGTAACGGGCGGCTTGGTGGATACCTCGCTGCGCGATGCGATCTGGGCGGACCCGAACTGCTTTCATTACAGTGAATGGTGGCCCGGCGGATTCACGCCAAGGTTCGGAGGCAAGGTCAGTGACATCTCCATTGTCGGCGGCTGGCGCGGCGAAGGCCCGAACGGGTTGACCTACGACTTCAGCATCTCGGCGGGGCGCAACGAGGCCATCTACCAGATCAACAACACCGTCAACGCATCCTACGGGCCCAACACCCCAACGGAGTTCGACCTAGGCGCGCAGTCGCAGACCGAGCGGCTCATCAATGCCGATTTCACGCTCCCGGTTGATATCGGCGCCCATTCGAGCCTGAACGTCGCCTTTGGCGTCCAGCACCACAAGGAAGTGTTCAAGATCGAGGCGGGAGACACCGAATCCTGGGCGGCGGGCGGTTTTGAAGATCAAGGATTCTCCGTGGGCTCCAACGGCTTTCAGGGCTTCAGCGCCGATGTGGCCGGCCGCTTCAGCCGCAACAGCTACGCCGGCTACATCGACTTGGATGTCGATGTGACCAGCCGCTGGCTTGTCTCCGGCGCCGTTCGCTATGAGGACTTCAGCGACTTCGGCGACACCCTCAAAGGCAAGATCGCCACGCGCTACCAAGTGAGCCCGGAATGGGCTTTGCGCGGCGCCTTCAGCTCCGGGTTCCGCGCCCCCTCGGTCGGCCAGAGCAACCTGCGGCGTGCCGCCACAACCTTCTCCGGCGGCCGCCTTGTCGAGTCGCTCACGCTGCCGCCCACCGATCCCATCGCCGTGCTCAAGGGCGGCCAACCGCTTAAGCCGGAGGAATCAATCAACTGGAGTCTGGGCGCGGCCTTCTCCCTAGGCGCGGTGGACATCACCTTGGATTGGTTCCACATTGAGGTGGACGGTCGCATTGCGCTGACCCAGCAGAATTTGAGCGAGCAGGACAGGGCCGAGCTGATCGCGGCCAACGTAGTAGGCGCCGGAACCGTCACTGCGGTAACCTTCTTCGTCAACGATATTGACTCGGAAACCACCGGCATCGATTTGGTTGTGGACACCGAGCTCGACTTGGCGGGCGGGCTCCTTAACCTGACCTTGGCCGGCAACTACACGGATACGAAAATCACCGACCCGGGCGTTACCCTCACGCCCACCACCACCCAGGAACTAGAGGATGCCCTGCCGGACATGCGCGCCACCCTCACCGCCGATTACAGCCGGGGGGATTGGAGCGGCCTGGTTCGGGCGAATTACTACGACAGCGTCCAAGAGCAGATATTCAACGACCCGGAACCCTCTTCCGGCACCATCAGGACGGCCTCCATGGCGGTGGTGGATGCGGAGCTGACTTGGCGGGTTTCGCAGCGCTACGCCCTAACCGTCGGGGCTAAAAACCTGTTCGACCGACAGCCGGACCAGCATCGGTTCGCCGGCGTTTCCGGCTATCTCGGTGCGGACTATCCGCTCAATCATCCCGCCGGGTTCAATGGCGGCAGCTACTATTTCAGGGTGGACGCGGAGTTCTGATCCCTCGATTCTCCTAAAAAGCCCCATATGCGCTGGACCCGCGCAACGGATTGAAGAGTGTGCGGGATTCGGTTATGCTTCGCGCCCGCTTGGGCATCCGCCAAGGCTTGGAACCGTGAAAGCAGGCATTCATCCGAAGTACAACGAAATCAAGGTCACCTGTAGTTGTGGCAACGAGATCGTGACGCGCTCCACCTTAAGCGAGGATATTCGCGTGGAGGTGTGTTCCGCCTGCCATCCGTTCTTTACCGGATCCCAGAGAATCATGGAGTCGGCCGGCCAAATCGAGAAGTTCCGCCGCCGTTACGCCGCGCAGAAGTCCGCGTAATCCCCTGTATTTCAAACAAATTTCGCATTAACTAGCGCCGGACATATAATACCCGGCTGCGATTCGCGCGCCCAGGTTCTGGGCCGTGTTTTTCTTGACAGGCGTTTTCGGTAGAGGGGCGCCTGTTCCGGTGGTCGCGGTACCAGGTTTCGTCATGCCTGTGCGCAACCGGCCTGCCGGCACAGACAGGACAGTGGAATGACCGACTCGAGCGACAAACTCGTAAGCCGCGACGGGCACTCGGTGCCGCTCAAGCGCCGTGCCGGCGTGCTGGGCGCCGACGGCCTGGAGATTTCCGGCATTGCGGCGGCCGTCGGCGCCTACGGCTACGACCCCGGCTATGCCGCCACCATTAGTTGCACCAGTCGAATCACCTACGTGGACGGCGAAAAGGGCGTTTTGATGTACCGCGGCTATGCGGCGGACGAGCTGGCCCGCAACAGCAACTTCGAGGAAGTGTGCTGGCTGCTGCTGCACGGAGAGTTGCCGAAGCCGGACGAGCTGAAGGCCTTTTCGAACCAATTGAAGACGCTGCGCGCCTGCGCTCCGGAAGTGCTGGCCGCTATCGCCGCCATGCCCGCCCATGCCCATCCCATGAGCGTGATTGGCGCTGCCCTTTCGGTCATGCCCACGGCGCACACGGACTGCATCGCGCCGAGTGACGCCGATCACAGGCGCCGCTTCAGCTACCGCGCCATCGCCGCCATGCCTGCCATAGCCGCAGCCGCTTTTCGGCACTCGCAGGGCCAGGCCCCCGTGTCCCCGCGCGAGGACCTAGGCCACGCAGCCAATCTTCTCTACATGATGTTCGGCAAGGATCCCAACCCCACCGCCGCGAAAGCCTTGGACACTCTGCTGGTGCTGCACGCCGACCATGAGCAGAATTGCTCCACATCGACCGTGCGGATGGCCGGGAGTTCCGGCGTGAATCCGTTCTCGTCCCTGGCCGCTGGTTGCGCAGCGCTATGGGGACCCGCCCATGGCGGGGCCAACGAGGCCGTGCTGAAAATGCTCGAGGCCATCGGCTCCCCGGAGCGCATAGAGGAGTACATTGCCCGCGCCAAGGATCCGAACGATCCGTTCCGGCTAATGGGCTTCGGCCACCGCGTTTACAAGAACTTCGATCCGCGCGCCACCATTATCCGGGATATTTGCCATGAGGTCCTCAAGGCTCTGCGGGCCGGACGGGGGCGCCTGTTCCGTCTGGCGCGGAAGCTGGAGGAAATCGCCCTGAGCGACCGCTATTTCAAGAGCCGGCGCCTGTATCCCAACGTTGATTTTTATTCCGGAATCATCTATCGGGCGATGAAACTGCCGGCCGAGATGTTCACCCCCATGTTCGCCATCGCGCGCACGGCCGGCTGGGCCGCGCACTGGTGCGAGATGCACGAGGATCCGGAATTGCGGATCGGGCGGCCCCGGCAACTCTACATGGGGCCGGAACCGCGCGCTTATATTCCGGCGGAGGACCGCTAGCCCGCATATTGCACCAAGGGGCGTGGAGTCCGCGCAGGATTTTGCCCGATTGCGCGCACATGCTCGCTGCGCCATGGGCACGGCTATGCTCCCGCATTCGCTCGCCCTCGCCCTTTTCTTGCCCCTGCCTCTCGGGAGACGCATGAACCCATCCATGGGGCTCGGCTGGGGGCATCCTGCCCCAGACGCTCCCGCGAGGCAGGGGCAAGAAAAGGGCTTTAGCTGGCGCGCAGATTGGTGCAATATGCGGGCTAGCTAGAAGAGTTCATCTTCGCCAACCTCTTCGCCTCCTAGCCCCGCGCCGCGCGACGCATCGGGCAGGGCCTGTTCCCGGAACAGCTCGAAGATCGCATTCGCATCGCCGGGCGGCGCCAGCAATCCGGTGTCGGGCGAAACCCGCGCCGACACGATGCCGCCGGGACGCGGCAGAGGCGCTTCCGCCGCGCCCCTGAGCGCTTCCTCCATGAAGTAGATCCACACGGGCAGCGCGGTTCGTCCGCCCTCCTCGTTGCTTCCCAGGGAGCGCTCCTGATCGAAACCCACCCAGGCGGTGGCAAGCAGGTCGCCGTTGAATCCGCTGAACCAGGCATCCCGGTTATCGTTCGAGGTGCCGGTCTTGCCGGCCAAGTCCTGCCTGCCCAGCGTCAGCGCCCGCCGACCCGTTCCGCGTCGAACCACGTCGCGCATCATGTCGTAAACAATATAGGCGTTCTCGGCGCTCACCACCCGCGGCGCCAGCTTCAAGTCGGCGAACAGCGCCGGGTTTTCCCTGGCATCCGGCTGATGGCCGAAGGCGGCGGCCTGCATCTGGGCCACCGAATCGAAGGCGGGGCCGGCAGACCCGACGCCGTCGCCCGGATACAACGGCGCCAGCCTGTCGATCAGCGCGTATGCGCGCCCAAGGCGGCGCGGCATTCCGGAGCGGTCGCCGTTCAGCCATTCTCCGGTCGAGAACGATCCTGATCCGGCCAACTCGTCCGGCAGCTCGCAGTCGCGGCAGGCAATAAGCGTTTCGGCAGCGAAGCGAATATCATCCTGCTCCACGCGCTCGATCAGCCAAGGATCCACCCGGTATCCCCCATTCGCCAGCACCGCATAGCCGCAGGCGATATCGAGCGGCGCCGCGCCCCCGGAGCCCAGCGCCAGCGAATAGCTCTCAGGCAGTGAGGAATCGGGCAAGCCAAAAACGCGTATGTGCCCTATGGTGTCCGGCAGCCCCACGCGCTGCAACACCCGCACCGATACCAGATTCATGGACCGCACCAGCGCCTCGCGCAGGCGGGTGGGGCCGTTGAAGCGACCGGAATTATTCTTGGGTCGCCAGACCGTCTCGGAGGCGGGGTCGCGAATCACCACCGGCGCGTCATTCACAACCGTGGCGGCGGTCAGCCCGTGGTCCAGCGCGGCTGAATAAATAAACGGCTTGAATACCGATCCGGGCTGGCGCAGCGCATCGGCGGCGCGATTGAATTTGCTGCGCGAAAAATCGTAGCCGCCCACCAGCGCCACAACGCCTCCGTCCCGCGGATCAATGGCCACTAGCGCGCCCTGCACATCCGGTTCCTGGGAAAGCTCCAGTTCGCCGCCGGCGGCCTCGCGCACCCGGATCAGATCGCCTACGGCAAACATTTCGTCCGGGCTTTCGGGCAAGGGGCCGCGCGCATTCTCCGAAATATAGGGACGCCACTGAACACGATCCCATTGCAGCCGCTTGCGCCCCAAGCCCTCCACCAGCACCTCCGCCGCATTGGCCTCGCCAAAAGCCATGACCAGCGCCAAGCGGGTGTCCGCGACGCCCAGTTCCTGCTGCAACGACTGAAGCCGCAGCAGCAACTCCTCATCGCTGCGAAGACCTTCGGCGCGCAAATTGCGCAGCATCCCGGGCCGCGCCGCGCCCCGGTAGCCGTGGCGCCGGTCGTAGTCCCGCAAACCCCGCCTCACGGCCCGTTCAGCCGCCGCCTGCATGCGCGAATCGATAGTGGTGGAAACCCGAAAACCGTCCGTGTACGCGGCCAGGCCGTAGCGCGCAAGCATCTGGGCGCGCACCATTTCCAGAACCCAAGGCGCATTAACCTCGCGGCGCGGGCCATGCAGGGCGGATTCCATGGGCTGCGCAAGCGCCTCCTGGCGTTCCGCCTCGTTGATCACGTTCAATTCCCTGAGCCTGCGCAGCACGTAAGCGCGCCGGCTCTTTGCGCGCGCCGGATTGCGCACCGGGTTGATCGCCGACGGCGCCTTGGGCAGGCCGGCCAGCGTGGCGGATTCGGCAATAGTCAGTTCGTCCAGCGACTTTCCGAAATACACTTGGGCGGCGGCGGCCACGCCGTAAGCGCGGTTTCCGAGGAAAATCTTGTTGAGGTAAAGCTCCAGGATTTCCTCCTTGCTCAGTTCGCGCTCCAAGCGAAGCGACACGAACAATTCCCGGGCCTTGCGCACGAAGGTGCGCTCGCGATCCACGTAGTACTCGCGGGCCAGCTGCTGGGTGATGGTGCTTCCGCCCTGGCTGGCGGCGCGGGTAAGGACGAGATTGAAGGCCGCCCGCGCCAGGCCTTGATAGTCGTAGCCCGGATGCTTGAAGAACCGGTCGTCCTCGGCGGCAAGGAAGGCTTTGCGAAGCAACTCGGGAACATCCTCAAGCTCCGTCGGCGTTCTGAGCTTCTCGCCTACTTCGCCGATCAGGCGGCCGTCCCGGGTCACCGCCTGCAAAGGGATCTGCAGCGGCACCTCCCGGATGCTCTCGACGCTGGGAAGGCCGGGCGCGAGATAGAAATACGCGCCGGCGACGGCCATGGCCAGGAATACGAGGCCCATGGACGCGCCCGCCGCCGCCAGCACGCAAATCTTCATTAACGCGTTCATTAAACGTCTGGACTTGATCGGCATGCGCATCGCAGGATAGGCCCCAGGCTGTGCTGTAGCTGCATTCTCATTATAGGCAGCGGGCGCGGGCTTGTTGCGCGGCTTTAGGCCGGCGGTCGGCCAAGGAATCATGCCCTAGGGAATCATGCGGAAGTTGCTTCAAAAAAGAGCGGTGGTGGGGCTTGACATCGGCGCGGGCGCCGTCAAGGCGGTTGAATGGGCCCGCGGTTCGGTGCGCGCCTGTTCCTTCGCGCCGCTCAGCGAAGAGAACGGCAGCGCAAACGGCCCTGCCGAGGCGGCAATTCGCGGGGTGCTGGCCAACGGCGCACACGGACCCGGCAGGGCGGTGGTGGGTTTGAGCACCGACCAGGTGCTGATGCACACATTCCGTCTATCGGCGGATCTTTCGCCTACGGAAATCGAGGAGCAGGCGCGCCTTCAGGCGGCGCAGGCGGCCCCGTACCCCCTCTCGGACGCCTTCTACGACTACCGTCGCGAAAGCGCGGGCGAACGGCAGGCCAGCTACCGCATGGGGATTGTTCGCTCGGCGGTCGTGGAGACGCTTTGCCAGCGCGTGGAGCAAGCGGGCATCAAGGTTGCGGCGGTGGACCTCACGTCCTTCGCCGTGCAGCGCCTGCTTGATGCCGATGCCGCGGGCGGCGGCGTCTGGGCCGTTCTGGACGGCGGCTACCGGGCCACCCGCCTGTCGGTATGCCGCAACGGACGGCTCGCTTTTCAGCATAGCCAGCCCTTCGGTTGCCGCGAACTCGCCGAACGTTTCCGCCAAGCCTTGGGCCTTGCGGCCAATGAGGCGCACAAGGCCATCAAGGAGTGGCGCTCATCCGCCGGAACGCTCGGCGCCATCGGCAACGCCTTTCTGGAAGACCTCGCCCGCCACGCCGCCCGGGCGTTGCAACTGTATCTCGCCTCCGGGCGCGAGGCGGCCGTGCCGGAAAGAGTGTTCTTCTGGGGCGGCGCAGCGCTCATGGACGGCGCCGGCGAAGCGGTCGAAGCGGCGCTGGGCATACCGGTGGAAGCGGCCAATCTCGCGCCTGGGTCCGGGAATGTCTCGAAAGCGCCGGGGCATGCGTCGGCGCTTCTCGGGGCTTATGCGCTGGCCCGCAACGATCATGCCTGAGGTTGCGGAGCGGGCGCCGGACGGGCGGGCGGAGCTGCGTTCGTTCAATCTTCTGCCTTGGCGCGCGCAACAGCGCAGGACGCGCAGGCGCGAGGCTGCGGCCATGCTGGCATCCGGTTCGCTTGCGGCGCTTGCGCTGCTGGCCGCGATCGAGCTGCCGCTGCGCCACCGGCTGCATGCCGTCGATCAGCGAATCGGGCAGCTTGGGGAAGCGATTTCGATGGCGCGGCGCGCCGCCGGCGACCAGGATGCGCTGGAGGAACGAAGAGCGCAGGCGTCATCGTTGCTGACCGAGGTCGATCGAATCCGCCGGCGCAATTCGATGGCGCGGAACTGGCTGGCGGCGCTGCCGGCGCGGATTCCCGCCGGCCTGCGCCTCACGGGCTTGGCCGTGGCCCCGGATGGCTGGCAATTGCGCGGCGTGGCTGCGGAGCTGAACCAGCCCGCCGAGCTGCTCCAAAGGGTTCGCGAAATGCCCATGGTGGCGGACGTTCGCATGGATCAACTGCAAAGCAATCCGGACGCATCGCGGCGGTTTCTGATCGCAGGGAGGTTCGAGCAATGACGCTGCTGGAAGAGCTGCGCAACCTGGATGTGGCGGACCCGGGATTATGGAGCCGGCGGGTCAGCGCGGTGCTGGCCTGCGCCCTGTTTGCGCTGATCGCGATTGCGGGCCTCAGGATACGGGTGTACGGACAAGTCATGCCGCGCCTGCAAGCCGCCACTGCGGACGCGGCGGGGCTGGAGCGGCAACTGGCGGACACGCGCAGCCATGCCCTTGCCGTGCGCGCAATCGGCGAGCAGGCCGAGCAGGCCGAGGCGCGGCTCAAGGCCGCGACCGTGTGGATTCCGGCCCAGGCGCCGGAGCTGGACCTGCCGGTGGCGCTGGCCGCCGGGCCGAACAGCGCCGCCTTGCGGGCCGTACAGCCGTGGGAGCCGGCGGCGGACCGGTCGGCGGAATTGCAGCATGCGGGCGCGGAGCTTGAACTCAGCAGCAGTTACGCGGAGCTGGTCGCCTTCCTGGACCATGCCCTGCATTCCATGCCATTGCGGGAATTGATCGAGCTGAAGGTGGAATCGCCCGGCCCGGAAGATCGCGGGCGTCTTCGCGCAACCGCGCGGCTGGCGGCGTATTTCGGCGGCCCCGATGCCGCGCGGCTGTTGCGGACCATGCCGGAAAATCCAGCTTCGCTGCACACCGCGGCGTTTCCCGCGCTGCGCAGGCTTGACGATAGCCTGTCGCCGTTTGGCCTTTCGCCGCCCGCTAACGGAGCCACGCACGGCGGCGAAAGGCGCGCGGAGGCCGCAACGGATGCCTACCGGGATCGCGGCTTTGTCCGGGTGGGAGCCCGACGCTACGACATTATGCAAAACGAGGCGGGCAGACTTAGCCTGCAAGGCGGCGAAAGATGACCGGACAGCGGCAAAATCAAGCTGCGCCAGCTAAAGCCCTTTTCTTGCCCCTGCCTCGCGGGAGCGTCTGGGGCAGGGCGAGCATCGGTCGCTGCGCGCAGCGCAGCGAGGCAAAGCATGCCTTTGCCAGATGCGAGCGGGCCGACAGGAGGTCGGCCCCGGGCGTTATTTTTCGCCATTGCGCGGCAGGGATGCCAACAGCGGCTTATGGGAAACAGGAGGATGGGTTTATGCGTCTCCCGCGAGGCAGGGGCAAGAAAAGGGCGGGTGCAAGCGACTATGCGCGCAAGCAGGCAAAATTCTGCGCGGGCTCCACGCGGCTTGGTGCAGTATGCGGGCTAGGCGTGCTCGCGGCGGCGGCGCTGCTTGGCACCGGTCCTTCGTTGGCGGACGAGGACGAACGGGTGTCGCTCAGCTTCCAGGACCTGCCGGTGCGCGCCGCCCTTAAGCTTTTGGCCGAAGCCTCCGGAATGCAACTGCTGGTATCGGACAGCGTGGCCGGCCATCTAACGCTGGATCTCGACGGCATGAAACGCGAAGACGCGCTGGCGCTGGTTCTGGAAAGCCGGGGGCTGGAGGCGCGCCAGCGGCATGGCGCTTGGATCGTCGCCACCGCGGCGGAGTTCAGGGCCGGCGACGCCTCGCGGCTCGAGGCCGAGCGCGCCCGGGAAATGCTCGCCCCCTTAAGCTGGCGCAGCTTCAGGATCAACTATGCCGAGGCGACCTCGCTGGCCGCGCTGATCGCCGATGCCCGCTTCGGTCTGCTTTCCGAGCGCGGTTCGGTTCAGATCGACGAGCGCAGCAATACGGTGGTTGCGCGCGACACCGCGCCGCGCCTGAAGAAAGTGGAAGACTTTGTGGCCGAGCTGGATGCCCCGTCCCGGCAGGTGCTGATCGAATCGCGCGTGGTGGTGGCCAATCAGAACTACAGCCGCAACCTGGGTCTGCGCTGGGGGGTCACCGCCGCTCGCAGGCAGGACGGCGGCAAGGCTGTGGCCGTATCGGGCAGTGGCGAGGCCACAAACCGCATCGTGAAGGCGCTTGAAGCCGGAGACAGCGCGCTGAGCGCCGCGGAGCCGGCCGACCGCTATAACGTGAGGCTGCCTGCGGCCGGGGCGGCGGGCCGGTTTTCGCTGGCGCTGCTGCACCCCGACTATCTTGTGGACTTGGAGCTCGCCGCGATGCAGGCGGAAGGCGAAGGGCGGCTTATTTCGGCGCCCAGGGTTCTGGCTTCCGATCAGCGCCAAGCCAGCATCCAGCAGGGCGTTGAGATTCCCTATCAGGAAGCGGCCTCCAGCGGCGCCACCACCACGCACTTCAAGCAGGCGGCGCTAGGCCTCACGGTGACTCCCCGGATCACGCCCAACGGCGAGGTCATTCTTCGCCTTATGGTTACCAAGGACAGCGTTGGCAAGGTGGTGGCCACCGAGCGCGGCGGCGCCGTGCCGTCCATCGACACGCGAAGGATCGAAACCGAAGTGCTTGTTCGCGACGGGCAAACGCTGGTGCTTGGCGGCATTCGCGAAACCGACAGCGCCGACACCAAATCGAGCGTGCCGCTTCTCGGATCGATTCCCGGGGTCGGCCGCCTGTTCCGCTCCAGCATCAAGTCATCGAACCAAACGGAACTCCTGATTTTCGTCACGCCCACCATCATGGCCCCATAGAATGTTCCCCGATGCCGGACGCAAGCAATATTTTCCTGGTGGGTCCCATGGGGAGCGGCAAGTCGGCGGTGGGCGCCTGGCTGTCGAAGCGACTTGAGCTGCCGTTCGCGGACAGCGACGGATGCATTGAGCGAGAGACCGGCGTGGATATCAGCCGTATTTTCGATATTGAGGGAGAAGAGGGCTTTCGCAAGCGGGAGGAGCGGGTTATTGGGAATCTGTGCAGTCGGCAAGGCTTGGTGCTGGCCACCGGCGGCGGCGCCGTGCTGCGCGCCGGCAACCGGCGGGCGCTGCGCAGCAACGGCACCGTGTTCTATCTGCAATGCAGCCTGGATGAGCAGGTTGAACGCACCCGGAGCACGCGCAACCGCCCGCTTCTTGAGCGAGGCTCGCGGCGACAGGCGCTCAAGGACCTCATGCTGAAACGCGAACCCTTGTATCTGGAAGTGGCCGATCATGTTGTCGAAACCACCGGGCTTCGCGTGGGGCAGGTGGGACGGAATATCATCGCCCTCTTGAACGACGCATGAGCGCGCCGGAGCGCGGCATTTCTCGCCCGGACTGTCTTGCATGCCTCCGGCACGCAAGCGCTTCGCGTTGGAAACGAGTGCAATATGCGCGTTGAGGCGACGAAAATCGAAACTATCGAGGTGGCGGCGGCGCGCCCGTACCCGGTGCTGGTGGGCGGCGGCCTGCTCGAACGCGCCGGGATCCTAGGCCAATGGCTGGGCGGCGGCGGCGTGCTGGCGGTCACAAGCCGGACGGTGGCCGGACTGTATCTGGACCGTCTTCCGGCGCTGCTCGAAGCCCAGGATTTCGCGTCGATTATTTTGCCGGACGGCGAAGAGGCCAAGGACATAAGCCACTGGCAGAGCATTCTTGAGCGCATGGCGCGTCTCGGCCTGGGCCGCGACTGCACGCTGCTGGCGCTGGGCGGCGGATGCGTGGGCGATGTGGCCGGTTTCGCCGCCGCCTGCTACCACCGGGGCGTGGATTATGTTCAGCTTCCCACCACCTTGCTGGCGCAGGTCGATTCGTCCGTGGGCGGCAAGACCGCAATCAACACGGACTGGGGCAAGAACCTGCTTGGCGCATTCCACCAGCCCCGCGCCGTGCTCTGCGACACGCGGGCTCTCGACACCCTTCCGGAGCGGGAATACGCGGCAGGGCTGGCGGAAGTCGTGAAGTACGGCATGATCGCCGACAGCGGTTTCTTCGACTGGCTGGAAAGCAGCAAGCGCATGCTCCTGGCCCGCGATGCCGATTGCTTGCGCTACGCCGTGCGGCGCTCGGTGGAGATCAAGGCCCGAATCGTGGCCGAAGACGAGCATGACCGCAGCGGGCGGCGCGCCGTGCTGAATTTCGGCCACAGTTTTGCCCATGCGATCGAGCATGCCGCCGGCTACGGGGAATGGCTGCATGGCGAGGCCGTTGCGGCGGGGATGTGCATGGCCGCGCGGCTGGCGGTCCTCGAGGGCGGCCTGCAAGAGGCCGAGAGGAAGCGTCTGCAAGCATTGCTGGACGCTCTCGGGCTGCCCGTCCATGCCGAGGGCTTCGGCACGGACACGCTCAAACGGGCAATGCTGGCGGACAAGAAGAACCTCAAAGGGGCCATCCGGCTGGTTCTGCCCAACGGCATGGGCCGGGCGCGGCTGACCGGCGATTTCTCGGATAAATCGCTGGACGCGGTGCTGGCGGGGCGCGAGCCTTGAGCCAAACCGTCTGGCAGTGGAAACGGACGGGCGAACTGGCGCCCTGGGCGGTGTCGAACACGCACGGCCGCGGTCGTGTTCACGAAGAAAGCGAGCATCCGTACCGAGGTCCGTTCCAGCGGGACCGCGACCGGGTGATCCATTGCCGCGCTTTTCGGCGGCTGATGCACAAAACCCAGGTTTTCGTGTCTGGCGCGGGCGACCATTTCCGCACCCGGCTGACGCACACCATGGAAGTGGCGCAGATCGCCCGCACGGCCGCGGCCTGCCTGAATCTCAACGAGCATCTCACGGAAGCGATATGCCTGGGGCACGACCTTGGCCATCCTCCGTTCGGACATGCCGGGCAGGCGGCGCTCAATCGCTGCATGGCCGGCCACGGCGGCTTCGAGCACAACCTTCAAGCGTTGCGCATCGTCGATAGGCTGGAGCGCCGGTATCCCGGGTTCGACGGCCTGAATCTTTGCTGGGAGACGCGCGAAGGCCTGCTGAAGCACTGCTCGCGACGCCACGCGAAGGCCCTGGGCGACCTTGGGAAACGCTTTCTTGAACGCCGCCAGCCCAGCCTGGAGGCGCAGCTGGCGAATATCGCCGACGAGATCGCCTACAACCACCACGACCTCGACGACGGCATTCGCAGCGGATTGCTCGGCCACGACGATATGATCGAAGTGCGTCTGTACCAGGATGCCTATGAACAGGCGCGGCAGCGCCATCCGGGCGCCGGCCTAGGATCATTGATGGCGGAAGCCATTCGGGGAATGATCGACCGCGTGGTGTCGAACCTGATCGAAACCACCCGCGCGGG
The DNA here is from genome assembly GCA_965213995.1 of Gammaproteobacteria bacterium. Lineage (GTDB taxonomy): Bacteria > Pseudomonadota > Gammaproteobacteria > Steroidobacterales > Foliamicaceae > Foliamicus. Next base: position 1,412,659 of record OZ243929.1, read on the forward strand.
GCTTGAGAGCGCGGCGCCTGAACATCCCGACGCGGTGCGCGCGCGGGCCGAGCCTTTAGTGCGGCTAAGCGCCGAATTGCAGGCGCTTCACGCGGAGCTGGCCCGCTTTCTGCGCAGGCGGCTATATCATCACCCGCGCATGGAACAAGAGTACGGAAAAGCGCGAACCGTCATCGAAACGCTGTTTTCCTTCTATTTCGAGCATCCCGGCCAACTGCCGCCGGGCCATGGCCCGGAAGATGCCGGCGAGGAAAAGGCGCGGGCCGTCGCCGACTACATTGCCGGAATGACGGACCGGTTCGCGCGGCGGCGTTTCCGGGAAGTGCCGGCATGAGCCGCGACCGGCTGATCGTTGCGCTGGACGTTCCCGCGCCTGCGGATGCCCTTGATCTGGCGGACAAGCTCGGCGACGCAGCCGGTTTCTACAAAATAGGCATGCAACTCATGGCCGCCGGCGGCTACATGGGTCTGGCGGAGGCGCTGGTTCGGCGCGGACACAAGGTGTTCGCCGACCTCAAGCTCTTCGATGTGCCGGCAACGGTGGCCGCTGCCGTGCGGGGGCTGCGCGACCGGGGCATCGAATTCCTGACCGTTCACGGCAACCAAGCCATCATGGAGGCCGCTGCGGACAATAAGGGAGCGAGCATGAAGATACTGGCCGTGACCGCCCTCACCAGCCTCGACCGCGGCGACCTGGGCGACCTCGGCTTCGACTGCGATATCGGCGAACTGGTGCTCTCGCGCGCCCGCCGGGCGCTGGAAGCCGGCTGCGACGGCGTGATCGCTTCGGGCCACGAGCTTCCCGCCTTGCGCCAGGCGCTGGACCGCCGCCTGCTGGTGGTGACGCCGGGCATCCGCCCGGTCGATAACGACGAGACGCACGACCAAAAGCGGGTCGTGACACCCAGCGCAGCGATTGCCGCGGGAGCCGATCATATTGTGGTGGGGCGCCCCATAAACGCCGCCTCCGATCCGCGAGCGGCCGCGCGGGCCATACAAGAAGAAATCAGCCGAGGCCTGCAAATGCGCCCGCAGCGCTCTGCTCCAAACTGAGCAATTCTCGGCGCTGCACGTAAGCAGCTATTGCTTCCCGGAGCATACCGGCACCGCCAATTTCGATCGACAATAGAGATCGGTTTGTTACATTGCGGACTTATATGCAATCTGATCCAAACTGGGAAATGGCCCCAAATTTTGAGTAAGCCAAGGAAGGGCCTGAATGCCTTATCCTCGCCGACAATAAAATAGGCGCATGTTTGATGCGAAACTAGCCGAGAAGATCAGCCATCAGCAGGATAGGGATAGGGCCCAATTCTTCGCGGGGCGTGTGGACGAAATCGAGCGGTTCCGATGGGCTGTCGAAGACTGCCGGGGGTCCCCCCAAGCAAACTTTTTGATTTTTCAAGGGCCTCCGGGCTGCGGTAAAACCTCGCTGGCAGCCCAATTGGAAACCCTTTACGAAGATCGTTGCGTTTTCATCAAGCTGACCCCGGCGAGTTCCGCCACGCCGGAAGAACTGTCCCAAAAGGTCAACGAGACTATTTTGATGCGGGGCGCCACCATACCTCCAGCGTTGAAAAGACTTGGGTTAGTGGCGGCCAAACTCTTTGCGAAGGGTGAGTTTACCGAAGGGATCGTTCAAGAGATCGCCCAGGCGAAGAAAGCCAACCTCGCCGTAGTCATCCACATTGACGAGGCGCAGGCCATCCCGGACCATTTCTTCCCTTTGCTGCAAAAGCTGCATATCGAAGGGGCAGGCTTTCCCTGCGTGGTGCTGATGACCGGCTTGGAGACAATCGAACAGCGGTTGGGCAACGACAATGCCCTGTCTAGGCTTGGGTTGGATTCAACCAAAACACTTGGTGCGCTGGAAATCGAAAGCTGCGCAGCTTCCACCCGACAGCTGATTGACCAAGTGGGAGCCGATGGGCCGGCAGCGGAAATTACCCAAACGGTGGCGGGGTTGGCAAAAGAGTGGCCCGCCCATCTGCATGGCGCGCAGCGCGCCCTATGCGAGGAGCTACTCCGCACTCACGGCGACCTGTCCGCAGTCAGCGCCAAGACGTTGCGAGAACGCTCCACGGCGCTCCGCCATCAGTATTACGAGAAGCGTATCAACCGCCACCCGCTGGACCTCGACGAGAAGGTCACTAAGCGAATAATCAGCGCGGTTGCAAAATCTCCAGCGGGCAATAAGGCGCATCTGGGCGAGATCGTTTACAAAACCATCGAGGAGCATGCCCCACAGACCCTCGGGGGGGCGGGCCTCACTTTGGAACACGTCATACCCGTGACCAACGCGCTCATCTCAAAGGGCATCGTTAGTAAAAACCAGCACAAAGCCTACGAGCTGGCCATCCCTTCGATGGGTCGGTGGGCATCCAATGGTGTGAGGCCAACCGAACGGGAGAGATGAGGGGCCGGCTGGGTAGGATTGCATATAATCCCCCCGAAAAACCGAAACCCCATGGTGTTATAGTTTGCCGCAGCAAACGAACTATTCTGCTGCTAGAAAAAAGGAGCAACCTAATGGCCAAAGTGAAGCTTAATTCCCCGCCGGAGGGCTTGGCAAATCCGACCGAGCCCGAATCGGGGGGGGGGGGGGGGGGGGGTAAACCCTCCTGAGAAACGGGCTTGGCGCAAGCCCTCTATCCGTCTAATGCACATCGGAACCACAAAAAGTGCTAAATTTACTAGGGAATATGAGGGTGCGAACTATACTGAGGGAAGTAAGCCTAACTATCAGGTGAGTTAAATTGCGATATCCGCCCGCAAAATGACCTATGCTCATAAGGCAAACCCCATAGGCCCGCCCCTCCGGTTCGATTCGTCCGCAAGATGCGTTAGCGCGGCCCTCCGCACACCGCGAGGAGGAGTTTGGTTCCAGAGTGCGTAGTAATCCCTAGGGTTGGGCTTCAGCATCCGCTCTTGCTGTCAAAATCAGGGAGAGCGTCTTTGAAATGCAAGCCGGTTGCAACAACCGTCAAGTAAAACGCCAGTATGAGCCTCGTGCTCATTTCATCCGCTTGCGCGCGCATGCTCGCTGCGCCATAGGCACGGCTATGCTCCCGCCTTCGCTCGCCCTCGCCCTTTTCTTGCCCCTGCCTCGCGGGAGACGCATAAACCCCATCCTCCTGTTTCCCATAAGCCGCTGTTGGCATCCCTGCCGCGCAATGGCGAAAAATAACGCCCGGGGCCGACCTCCTGTCGGCCCGCTCGCATCTGGCAAAGGCATGCTTTGCCTCGCTGCGCTGCGCGCAGCGACCGATGCTCGCCCTGCCCCAGACGCTCCCGCGAGGCAGGGGCAAGAAAAGGGCTTTAGCTGGCGCGGCCCCTTGGTGCAATATGCGGGCTAGGGGCCACGCGGAACATCCTGTTCCAAACTGAGCAATTCGGCGTTGAGGGTCGGCCATAGGGCATCGAGCATCCTTTCCTGGGCTTCCGGCGCGGGATGGATGCCGTCCTCCTGCATCAGGCCCTCGGTGGTAGCGAGCGCCTCTAGGTTGAAACGCAGCAGCGCAACGCCTTTGGCTTCGGCAAGTTCGCCGAACAGCCGCTCGAACCCGCCGACGTAGTAGGCGCCGTAATTCGGCGGAATCCGCATGGCCACCAGCACGGCATGGCCGCCCGCCGCGCGAACCGCTCCAATCATCGCGCCTAGGTTGGATCGAATCGCTTCCAGCGGCTTGCCCTGAAGACCGTCATTGCCGCCCAGCTCAATAATCACGCATTGCGGCCGGTGGAGCGCCAGCAACTGCGGCAGGCGCTTGAGGCCGCTGCCGGTGGTGTCGCCCGTCATGCTGGCGTTGACCACCCGCCACGGACGGCGGGACTCCTCAAGGCGCCGCTCAAGTAAACTTACCCAGCCTTGGCTTCGAGGCATTCCGTAGGCGGCGCTCAGGCTGTCGCCCAATACCAGCAGCACGGGCGCATCCTTCGCGGCGGCGCCCGCGAATACAACGCAGAAGACGACCGCCGTCAGGCAAGCGATGACTGAAGTTCTAAGCGCTGAAAACCTTGGCATAACCGTGTCGAGCCCGGAAGGGAGCCTTGAAATACTCAAGGATATCAACTTGCGGCTGGAAAGCGGCGAATCCTGCGCGCTGATAGGCCCGTCCGGCGCCGGCAAAACCACGCTGCTGGCATTGCTGGCGGGTCTGGATCAGCCCACGCACGGGCGGGTGGTGCTGTGCGGGCAGGATCTGTCCGCTCTGGACGAGGACGGGCGTGCGCGCCTGCGAGGCCGCCGCCTCGGGTTCGTTTTCCAGTCCTTCCATCTGGTGGAATCCTTGACCGCGCTCGAAAACGTGATGCTGCCCATGGAGCTGAACGGGTCGCGCGGCGCCCGCAAGGCGGCGGATGCCGCGCTCGCGCGCGTGGGCCTGTCGCAAAGAAGGCGGCACTATCCGCGACATCTTTCCGGCGGCGAGCGCCAGCGCGTGGCCATCGCGCGGGCATTCGTGACCCAACCGCAGGTGCTCATGGCCGACGAGCCCACCGGCAACCTGGATGCCGATACCGGCCGCAAGGTGGGCGATATCCTCTTCGACATGAACGAACAAGCCGGCGCCACCCTGCTGCTCGCCACGCATGACAAGATTCTGGCGCAACGCTGCGACCGCATCTGCCGCCTTGAGGCGGGACGTTTGTAGCGGCGGGGAAATCAGAAAACAACTTCACTAGCCCGCAGAGTGGTGCAATATGCGGGCTAGGCCAAATCCAGCGACCAGAGCATGAAGGCGTATTCCTCGGCCACTTCGTAGAGCGAATCGTAGCGGCCCGACTTGCCGCCATGGCCGGCCCCCATATTGGTTTTAAGCAGCAGCGGGCTTGAGCCGGTCTTTAGCGTTCGCAGTTTCGCGACGTATTTGGCAGGCTCCCAGTAGGTGACCCGGGGATCGTTCAGGCCGGCGGTCACCAGCATCGGAGGATAGCGGCCCGGTTTAAGCTGGTCGTAAGGGGAATAGGAGCGAATCAGGGCAAAGGCATCGGCATCCTCTATGGGATTGCCCCATTCCGGCCATTCCGCGGGGGTGAGCGGAAGCGATTCGTCCAGCATCGTGCTGAGCACGTCCACAAAAGGCACATGGGCCGCAACCGCGCCCCACAGCCCGGGCGCCTGGTTGACCACCGCCCCCATCAGCTTTCCTCCCGCGCTGCCGCCAGCAATCGCAATGCGGCCCTCGGCCCCGTAGCCTTCGGCGATAAGATGCCGCGCCACATCCACGAAGTCGTTGAAGGTGTTGACGCGCTTGTCGAGCTTGCCGTCCTCGTACCAGTGATAGCCGAGATCGTCGCCGCCGCGGATATGGGCGACGGCGTAGATGAAGCCGCGGTTAAGCAGCGACAACCGCGCGGCGGAGAACGAGGGCGCTATGGCATAGCCGTAGGCGCCGTATCCGTAAAGGTACAAAGGGGAATTGCCGTCGATGGCGGTGTCGCTGCGCCTGACCACCGACACGGGAATCTCCGCGCCATCCCGGGCCGGCGCCATCAGACGCTCGGTCACATAGCGCGCCTTGTCGTAGCCGCTGGGGATTTCCCGCACCTTGCGGACTTCCAAGCCGCCCGAACCCAAGTGGTAGTCGAACACCGTGGAGGGCGTGATCATCGAGGAGTAGTTGAGCCGCAGCGTTTGCGTTTGGTACTCGGCGTTGTCGCCCAAGCCCACCGAACAGGCGGTTTCAGGCAGGGGAACATGAGCATGGCTGCCGTCGCCGCGGATCAGCCGGATCCCATTGATGCCGTTGATCCGCTCCACCACCGCAATGAAATCGGCGAACACATCGAAGCCGCGAATATAGATTTCGCCGGAGCCTTCCAGCAGGGGCCGCCAAGCGTCTTCGGACGGGTTGTCCTCGGGGGCGGCAAGCAAGCGGAAATTCTTGTGGCGATTATTGCTGCGGATAATGAAACGGTCGTTCTGGTGGTCCACGCTGTATTCGTGGCGCTCCCGCCGCGGAGCAATCAGGCGCGGCTTTGCGGCGGTTTCGTCCGCCGGAATGAAGTAAGCCTCGGAGGTTACTTTGTCGGCAGTGTGGATCAAAATGTAGCGCCTTGAGGCGGAACGCGACACGCTCACGAAGAAACCAGGGTCCTTCTCTTCATAAACGACAGTGTCGCTGGCCGCGGGTCGGCCGAGAATATGCCGGCGCACTTGGTACGGGCGCCAGTTCTCGTCCACCACCACGTACAGCAAAGCCGAATCATCCGCCGCCCACACAGGGCTTCCGATGGTGTTCTCGATCCGCTCCGGCAGCAATTCGCCGCCGGCCAGCTTCTTGATCGTGAGCGTGTAGCGCTCTGATCCATTGGTGTCGGCGCTGTAAGCCAGGAGCTCGCCGCCGTTGCTCACTGCCAAGGCCCCCAAGCGAAAATACTCCCGGCTGCGAGCGAGTTCCGGCTCGTCGAGCAGGATTTGCGCGTTGCCATCCGGCCCCAGGCGCGCCTCCGCGCGGTCCGCTGGCCAGCGCTCCCAAATGCGGTATTGGCCGTCCTGCTCGAAGCGCCATTGGTAGTACCAGCCATCCTTAAGCCACGGCACACCCGAATCATCGGTTTTCTCGCGCCCCTTGATCTCCTCGAACAGGGTCCGCACCAAGCCGCGGCGCGGCTGCATCACGCTTTCAAAATAGGCGTTCTCGGCCTTGAGATAGGCCAGGATGCCGGGGTCGTCCACCTGCGGATAATCCGCATCCTTAAGCCAATGGTAGGGATCCTCGATCGTGATGCCATGGTGCGTGTAGGAATGCGCCCGCCGTTCGGCAATGGGCGCGGCGGGCAGCTTGAATTCTGGAGGCATCTGCGGATCCTCGGCAACGCAGGCAAGCGCCGCAACAGCCGTCAGGCAAAGCAGGACAGGAGTCTTCACAATTACGGGCATCTTGAGCGGGCGTGCAGTATATGCCAAAGTTTCCGCCGCGATGACAGCGCCGAATCCGACCTTCCTGAAGAAATGGCTGCGCGAGCTGCGCGCCGGCGACTTTACCGTCATGCTATCGGCGCTGGCCGTCTCGGTGGCCGCCGTGGCCGCCGTCAGCCTGCTGACCGAACGGATTGGCGCCGCCGTGCGGCAGCAGGCCGCCGAAGTGCTCGCTGCCGACTTGGCCTTTGCGGCTCCCGCGCGACCGGACCCGGAACGCTTCGGCCGCGCCGCCGCTTATGGGCTGCAAGGCGCCGAAACGTGGTCTTTCGCCACCGTTGCCTTCACAGCGCAGCGGACCGCGCTGAGTTCGGTGGTGGCGGTGTCCGGCGGCTATCCGTTGCGCGGCGAGGTGCGGACCTCCGATCGCCCCTTTGGTCCCGACCAGCTGGCGGCAGGCATCCCCGAGCCGGGCGAGGTATGGATCGATGCCGCGTTGCTGGCGCAACTGGACATCGGCGTGGGCGAGCTTCTGCGCTTGGGATCCGCGGAATTCAAGGCAACCCGGGTATTGCGTTTCCGCCCGGATCCGGGAACCGGCTTCCAGCAACTGGGGCCAACGGTGCTGGCCAATCTTGACGACGTGCCGGCAATGGACGTGGTAAGGCCCGGAAGCCGCGTTTCCTACCGGCAACTGTTTGCGGGGCCAAAGGCGCAAGTGCTCGAATTCCGGCGCGCCGAGGAAGCCGGCCTGCGGCCCGACGAACGCGTGCAGAACCTCGATGAGGCCAGCCAAACGCTGGCCTCGGCGGTGGAAAGGTCCGGACGCTTTCTTGGCTTGGCAGCGCTGGTGAGCGTCATCTTGGCAGCCGTCGCCACGGCCCTGTCGGCGCGCAGCTACACCCGCAGCCGCCTAGTGGCCGCGGCGCTGGAAAAGTGTCTGGGCGCCACGCAGAGGCAGGTGTTCCGCCGCTCTCTGGTTCCGATTCTCATCGTGTGCCTGCTCGGTATCGCGCTGGGCAGCGGCGGCGGCTTCATCGCCCACCTCGCCTTGGCGGCCTATGCCCGCGAAGTGGTCAATCTTGAGCTGCCTCCGGCCACTTGGCGCGGCCTGCTCCCGGGAGCGGCGGTCGCCTTGGCGGTGACCGGGGCCTGCGTCATGCCCTGGCTGCGCGCCCTCGCCAGAACCTCGCCGCTGCGGGTGCTGCGCCACGACATGCCGATGCAGGGTCCGGCGCCGCTGCTGCGGCAGGGGGCGCCGCTGGCCGTAATCGTGGTCATCATCTTCGCTCTCGCCGGCGACCGGGAGCTGGCTTTATGGATATGCCTGGGCTTGGTCGTTACCGCCGCCGCCGGGCTGCTGCTGGGCTGGCTGCTGGTTCGGGGCCTGTCGGCCCTGCGCGGCGCGGGCGGAGTGGCTTGGCGGCACGGCCTGGCCAATATCCGCAGGGGCGGCGGCGAAAGCGTGGCGCAAGTGGCCGGGTTCGGGCTGGGGCTGATGGCGGTATTGTTGCTGGGCGTGATGCGAACCGATCTGCTGGATGCCTGGCGCGGCTCGCTGCCGGAAAACGCGCCCAATTACTTCTTCATCAATATCGCCCCGGATGAATGGCCGGGCATCCGCTCGCTGTTGAGCGAACAGGTGCCCGATCTTTCCGAGGCGCTGCCCTTTATCCGGGCGCGGATCACGCATATCAACGGGACGCCCGCCCAGGAATGGCCGCTGCCGGTTCCCGAGGGGCGGCGCTTCACCGAAAGAGCCTCCAACCTGTCCTGGTCGGCCGGGGTTCCCGATGGCGATGAAGTGGTGCTCGGCGAATGGTGGGACGAACCTCGCGAAGGACCCGCCGAGTTGTCGGCCGACTCCCAGTCCGCCGCGCGACTCGGCGTAACCCTGGGCGACCGCCTGCGCTTCGACGTGGGCGGCATGGGAATCGAGGCGGAACTAAGCAATCTTCGCCGCGTGGACTGGGACACCTTCAACCCCAATTTCCAGCTGGTGCTCTCGCCCGATGCGGCCGATCTGCCCCAAACGATGATCGCCAGCGCCTATATCCCGCCCGGGCGCGGCGAAGTGCTGATGACGCTGCTGCGGAACTATCCAAGCGTCACCATCATTGACTTGGACGCGATCATCGGCCAAGCCCGGGAAATCCTCGATCGCGCAGGCCTGGCCGTGCAGTTCGTTTTCGCATTCAGCGTGCTGGCCGCCATCGTTTTGGTTTTGGCGGCGGTGCGCGCCAATCGCCGCGAGCGCTCCCTGCAGACCGCCGTGCTGCGCACCCTAGGCGGCCGCCGCGGCGTGATTCTGCGCAGCCTGATGGTGGAGTTCGGCGTGGTGGGCGGATTGGCCGGATTGCTCGGCGCAGGGGCCGCCAGCGCGCTGGGCCTGTTGCTGGCCGAGCGCGTGTTCGATCTTGATTACAGCCTCGACCCGGCGCTGCTGGCCCTAGGCATCGGCTCCGGCACGCTGCTGATCGGACTGGCAGGCTTGCTTGCCGCCAGCAGCGCGCTCAAGGCGCCTATACTCAGCGTGCTCCGCGGCGACTGAGCCTGCGCGTCTGCCCGTAAACCATGATTATTTGCAGGCCCGGTCCCGCACATCCTGAATGAAATCGTTCACATTCCAAAGCCAAGCGCGCTGGCCATTCGTATAGGTTTTCTGAATCGAATGCGGCACGACCAGCTGCAAGTCCCAATTCGCCATTTGGCCTGTTTGCCTCTCGGAAATCCCCGGCTCAAGCGTGAGAAGATGCTTTCTCGGAATTTTCGCCGCCTCAGCCAAAACCTGCCGCCAACGATCTTTGCAGCTTGATTTCACTCCAAGCATGGTAAGGCATTTGTGTCCAGCCTCAGGCGCGGCTCGGTACGCTTCTTCATTTGGGAACAGAAAATCCGGCTTCTGGTTATTCTCGGTTATCGCGCCGCGAACATAAGCAATTTCATGGGCACGGAACACTGCTTCAAGATGGAGCTCAAGCGAATGCCCCATTCGCGACTTCCTCCGATTGTGAACGCTTAGCGAGAAGGAGATGAAGCCGTTAACATCGGTTGCTCCGCTATCGTCCCGAAACCCTTGGTCAAGGCGCGCAGCCACAATTCGTCGTTCAAGGCGGCGAAACAACGCTTCTTCGTGCCTAAGCCACTCCACAAGCGCCATATCGGGATCATCTTCGGCCCGCACCGCAGGCAATGTGCGGCGTGCGAGATCGGAAAAATCAACGGTCTTCGGGAACGTCATCCCGAACGGCTCGATGATGGCATCGAGCTTGTCCGCGTCCGGCTCCTCAAATTCAATGCCGATTTCGCCGAGGACGAAACGGGCGGCAAAGTCCAATTCCTGCTCATCATGGGCAACCTCGCGCGACACGAAAGAACGCCCGCTCGGCTGCAGATCGAAAAGCCACGATAGCTGCCGCTCGCTAGTGGAATCCCCCGGCGCAACAATGAAATAGAGCGACCGGTCGTTGGTCATAGCCAAGAACAGGGTATCGCCTTCTCGCATGGCTTCAGTAACCGGACTAGAAGGATAGTACAGACGCCATTCCGCTGCCCTGTCTGCCTTCTGCTCCCGTGCGTCGTAGTGAGTCGCAGTTCCTTCCGAGATGAGCACTTCATGATCTTCTCCAAGCCAGACATAGATGGCCCGAAAGCGCTGATGCTGAATCTCGCCAAGGAACTGACGGCGCATGTCCCGCGTGGTGCCCACTTCATGTTGGTTCGAGCGACGCGGATCAGCATCCACAGCGGAAAGACGCTTGACGCCCACACCGGCGAAGCAATCACGCAACTGCCCGCGCCTCATAACCACTCAGCCTCCATCTCGGTTTGCAGGACAACAGCCACGCTGCGAATCGTCCCGCTGCCTCTTTGCGGAGAATTGCATAAGCTGCTCAAATTCAGGACTACAGGTTCGGGGCTGCATTAGCCGCAATATGCGACATCTATTCCGCCTGCGCCAGAATCCAACTCATCTCGCTTTTCAGCATAGGCCATTACTTCCCGGATAGAGGGCAGCATGTGTTTTGCTACAGTTTCAACAACCGGCACAACGACTGCGTTGCCGAACTGCTTGTAGGCCTGCGTATCCGATACAGGGATATCAAACCTAGGCCTGCCAGCTGCGTCAAACCCCATCAGACGCGCGCACTCGCGGGGAGTCAGCCTTCTTGGCCGGTTGCCACGTTGCTTTACCAAGATTTCCGATCCGTCCTTGTAATAGCGGGCGGACAATGTCCTCGCCACATCTTCCGGCCCTACCGCCCCGAAACCAAAGCCGTTTCCCTTTGCCCTGTGCTTCTCCGCATAATCCCTAAGATACTTCCATAGATGCGCCGAAAGTGTGTACTTGGAATCCACTTTGCTGGCAACCCCATGGGTGTACGGGGGCTCCTCTTTTTCGGTGCCATCCTCCGGGTGCAAAATCGAGCGGAGTTCGGGCCCGTTGGCGATGTCCGGCACCTCCAGTTCGTCAAAGTCAAAGCCAGTGCGTTCGCTGAACCCGGCCAAAAATATTCTCTCCCGGTTCTGCGGCACAAAACCCTTGGCGTTAATCACCTTGGCGCTGACGTGGTAACCCAACTCGCTCTCCAAGGTATTTCGGATAACGCGGAACGTGTTTCCCTTGTCATGGCTTGCAAGATTCTTCACATTCTCAAGCAAAAATGCCGACGGCCTGTGATGCCTGAGAATTCGCGCAATATCAAAGAACAATGTGCCTTGCGTCTCGCAAGCGAAGCCATGGGCCTTGCCTAAGGATTTTTTCTTTGAAACACCCGCAATGGAGAACGGCTGGCACGGAAACCCCGCAAGCAAAACATCATGCTGGGGGATTTCCGCCACATCGACCTGGGTGATGTCCCCTGCTATCGGGTGCTCGCACTTGAAGTTGGCCTGATACGTTTTTTGAGCGGCTGGATCCCATTCGCTTGTATAAACACACTCGCCGCCAATGGACTCGAACCCCATGCGGAGACCGCCGATTCCGGCAAACAAGTCTATGAACCGAAAAGCGGTCTTGTTCACGGGATAGGCTAGCCGCTCCGTCCCTTGAGCAAAAGGCAGCCACCCTTCAATGGGCGATCCCGCCGCGATTCTTTGCTTGCGGGGTTCATTGGCCCTGCCGGGTATTTGCCCGGTCGCCGGGGCCAATACGACCTTCTTGTGGGAAAGGCATTCAGTAGGCTGAAGAAATCCCGCAGCTTCTTTTCGCACAGCAATAGCACTCCGTTGCTTGATAATTCCGCATTCTGGCACAACCGCCAGCCAAGGACAAGGCGCGGCGACTGAACTCCGTTCGGGAGGGTCAGGTGGCTTCCTGGATGCCGCGGGCGATGCCGTACACGGTGGATTTGAGCGCCGAGTAGAGATCGCCGGAACACTCCCGCCCGCTTTCGCGCCAGCGCCACAGCAGCCGCACCTGCAAAAGATTCATGGGATCCACATAGGGATTGCGCAGGCGGATGGAGCGCCGCAGGGCCGGCTGGTCCTCGAGCAGCGCCTTGCGCCGGAACACGCGCAATAGATTCTCAAGGGTTCGCTCATGCTCTTGAAGAATGGCCCGAAAGCAGGGCTCGTGCAGCTTGCCCGCCAAACGCGAGTAGCGCTCCGCGATTTCCAGGTCCGAGCGGGCCAGAGCCAGCTCCAGATCACGCAGCATGCCGTGCATATAGGGCCAGTTCCGCGCTGCCAGGCGCACCGCCTTGAGTCCATGCTCGCTAATGGCCTGGGCCAGTCCGGCGCCGAAACCGTACCAGCCCGGCAGCAGATTGCGGCTTTGCGCCCAGCAAAAGGACACCAGCGCCCTAGGAAGCTCCACGGCGGTGCCCTCCCGCATGCCGCTGCGCCTGGCCGTGGTGGGCATTCGCGCCAAAAGATCGGCCGGGGTCGCCAACTCGAAATACTCCGCCATCCCCCGGGCGCCGCCTGGAAACGCGCTGTGCGCCTGGCCGCTTCCCCGAACCAAGGTGGCCATTATTTCCTCGGCACCGTCCCGCCTTGCCTCGCCGGCATGGCCTGACTTGGCCAGCAGCAGCTCGCCGGCGGCCAGCTCCAGCGAGCGCAGCGCGATGCCCGGCATGCCGTAGCGCAAGCCCGCGCGCTCTCCCGCTTCCGCATACTTGAACGGTTGCTCGAGCTGCTCGGCGGGGATGCCGGCCAGAAGGCTGCGCCTGCCGCTGCGCTGGTAGGCGCTTCCGCGGCCCTGAAGCAGCACCGCAGTGGCTTGGTTGCCCGCGATAGCCCCAACGGCGGCTTTCTGCAAAGCCCTGATCGACCACTGTTCGGAGGGCAGATCGAAATCGAGCCGCGACCGCGCATGGTCCACCATCACGAACTGCTGCTTGTTGCGCAATTCGATATGCCGGCGGTAGGCGGGTTCGTTCAACAGCTGCTCAATCACGCGCGCGCATTGGCGGTCGTCCAGGTTGCTTTCAAAAACCGGGATCAGGTCCAGCGGCGTGTGCCCGTCGCCCCTCTCGAATCCCGCCCAGCGGGCCAGCAACAGCGCGCCGAGAACATCCGCCGGCTCCGTGACTCCGCCGAGCAGCAGGCCGCCCAGCGCATGCTTGCCGTAGCGTCCCCTGAGATAGCGCAGAGCGTCGAACAGCCCCAGCGCGCGCAAGCCCTCATTGCCCAAGTCTTCCGGCCGCACTACATCGCGCTCCAGCGCCCGCCGCAGGCAAGCCAGACGCGCCGCCGGCGTCTCCCAGTCGGAGCGGTCGAAGGCCTTGCCCAGCACGCGCCGCAGCAGCACGGCGCGCTGCCGCACCTCGACCGCCAGCAAGTGAAAGCCGAAGGTTTCCACGCGCCGGGCCAGCCGTTGCACGCCCCTGCTTCCGGCAAAGGCTCCGCCGTGCATCGACAAGCTGTCGGCGAGAACCTGCAAGTCGTCCAAAAACCCTCTTTCGTCGTCGTAGTGAAAGGCGGTGTCGAGCGCCGTGGCCTTGAGACGCGCCGCCATCAGGCGCAGCAGCGCGCGGTAGGGCATGTCGCGCTCGTCCGATCCCAGCCGGCCATACACATCCGGAAAATGCTCCCGGTAAACGCGCAGGCGGCGGCGGATATCCGGCCCCGCTTCCATGCGCCTCCCGGAGTGGGTGAGCGCATCGGCCAGCGCGAGACACTCGTCCCTGTAGAGATTGAGAACCGCCAAACGCTTCGTGTCGAACAACTGGCGAATGGAGCGCGGAGTAATTTCCGCATCAGCCTCAAGATCGCCGCCGATAGACGAATGAAAGCGCAGCAGGCTGGCGATCTCGATATCCCGGGCTTCTTCCCCGAAAACGATCGTCATGGCCTCGGTGAGCGAATCGTAGAAATCGGGGCAGGCCTTATAGATCACCTCGGTCACGAAGTAGAGCAACTGCTGCAGCTCGGCGGCAACCGTGGTTTCCTCGTGGGGATGTTCCTCGCAATGCCATATAGCCGTGAGCTTTTCTTGCATGGAACGCAGCAGCGCATCCACCTGACGGGGGGGTCGGCTGCGGTGGTGCAATTCCTGAAGAAGCTCGGCAACCCCGGCTTGCTGCCGCAGGACGGCAGTGGGCGTGGGCTCCGTGGGGTGCCCGGTGAAAACAGGGTTCAAGCGGATCGAGTTGAGAATTTCGGCCGCTTGGCGCAAATCCATGCCGTCCTTGCGCAACTGCCGGAAGATCGCCTCGGGCCCGCCGCGTTGCGGGCGGCTGGCATCATAGAGATAGGCGCTGCGACGACGGGTCCGATGCAGTTGCTCGGCCGTGTTGATCGCCTGAAACCAGGTGGCGAAGGCCCGCGACACGTCCTGCGCGCGGCGGTCATCCAGGCTGCTCAGCAGTTCCGCCAGACGCTGGCGGGCACCGGCATCGCCGTCCCGGCGAGCGATTGCCAAGCTCCGCACCGCCTCGACCGAATTGAACAGCTCTTCGCCGCCTCGGTCCCTGACCATGGCACCGATCTGGCCTCCTAGTTCATGCACATCCTCACGCAGCGGAACCTCCGTTTCGGAAAAGCGGATATTGCGGCGCTTGTCGGCCGGCAGCGAGGCCGGGTGGTGCCTGCGGCCACCTTCGGGAACCATCGTCAGGCCGCCAGATACCGGGCGAGAAACTCGTCGAAAGGCGGCTCTTCGATAGCCTCCATCGAATCCTGGCGCTTCAGCGAAGCAGGCGCCTCCTCCCTAAGCGCCCTGCGGCGGGCGGAGTTGGGCGGGACCAAAGGGGGCCGGGAAGCGGCAAACGCCTTCTCCATGCCCCAAGCCTGATGGTCCCAGCCGGCCTCGCCCAGCTCATCGAGCACCCGGGCCGCCGGAGCCAGCTGCGGATCGCGCAGACATTCACGCGCCGCCCGCAACGCCTTGCCATAGGGGCCGTCCGTCTGGCCGTCCAGCGCCTCGCATAGGGGCGCCAGACCATCGCATACCTCAAGGCCCCAGTCCCTCAAGCGAACCTCCCGGCCATCGCGAAGCAGTTTCGCGTTCTTCGTCCGGCCCCGCCAAGCCGTGGCATCGAGATTCGACATTGAGGCGAGATGCTCGTGGACAGGCATTGGCGGACTCTCTTCCAGAAGGCAGTACAAGAGGAACGCTTCCATAAAGCGCATCGACTCCGCACTCACGCCCAGAGGCTCGAAAGGATCCGCGTCCACCAGCCTTAGTTCCAGATACTCCACCCCGCGCCGGCGCAATGCGGTGGCCGCCCGTTCGCCGCGGCGAATCCGGCGTTTCGGACGGGCCGGCGAGTAGTACTCGTTTTCAACCTGCAGCACGCTGGCCGACAACTGCCGGTATTCGCCGTTGGCGCGAACGCCGAGCCTCGCGTGGCCGGCGTGAGGCGCATGCACGGCGGCCTCCAGATCCCGCACATACTGATGCAGACTGTTGGCCGAAATCGTAAGTCCGGCCTGCAGGGCGCTGGTGTAGCCAAGCGTGCTCATCCTCAGGGAAGTGGCATCCGGGGCGTAAAGCGTGCCGCCGCAGCCTTTCTTCAAGCCGGTCGGGCGCGTCGCCGACAAACTACAGTGAAACGCGGGCGAAGCGCCGAGAAGGTAGGTGGGCAGCCAGGCCAGCCGGCGGGTGTTGCGCATCTGGCCCATCATCCAGGATGAGCGCTTGGCCGCCACGCCGGACGGAGAGCCGTCCTGATGAGGCAAGGCGCCCCACAGCTCCGGCGGCGGAGAATAATTGAAATGGATGCCCGATATGGCCTGCATTCTCGGCCCGTAACGGTTGGCCAGGCCAAGCCGGTACACATGCTTGAGCCTGCCGATATTGGAAGCGCCGTATTGCGCCGGTTGAAGATCGCCGTCGTCCAGTATCGCCGGAGGCATGCTGGCCGGCCAGACCAGTTCGGCGGCGATTTGCCCCAAAACGAACTCGTGCAAGGCAGCCAGCCAATCGCTTACGTCCCGGTTGGACTTTGCCGGGGGCGTAATCAGCTCAAGCAGGGATTCGGCAAAGTCCGTGGTGATATAGCGATGCGTGAGCGCCGAGCCCAGTTCCCGCGGATGGGGGGTGGGCGCGACATGCCCGCCCTCGGCCACGCGCAAGCACTCGCGCTCCACGCCGCGCAGCCCCCCAAGCAACTGTTGCCGGGCCAGCCGTCTGATTCGTTTCTCGAAGATCGCGCCCACAAAGGTAAACCAGCGGCCTTTACCGGCACGGCTGCAATTTGGAGAACAAAAGCTTATGGTTCCCGGGCGCTCTGCGTGGGCCAATTGTAAGCGCACAGACTGATTGTTCGCAGCGGTTGGCGAACAAGCTTCGGGCCGCGATGGAACGGCCCGGGCTTGGGGCATAATGGCCCCGCTGCTGGCAAACGTCTTGTAGCAGGGCCGCAGCGCAGGAGGAAGACATGCAACGTATCGCCATACTCGCCGCCCTGTCGATCATGCTTGCGGGCGGCGCGGCTTGGGCGGGCTGCGACTACCCGGACGAGCCCGCCATGCCGAACGCCGAGGAAATGACGCTCGAGGAGTTCAAGGCCGCAATCGCGGAATTCCGGGAATTCCAGGGCGCGCTCGAAGGCTACCGCCAATGCTTGGAAGACGACTTCAAATCACTGGATGAGGAATCACGCACGGAAGAGCGCGAGGCCTTGTTTGTGAGACGCTACGACAGTTCGGTCGATCGGGAGCAAAGTTTGGCGGAGCAGATGAACGAGCAGATCCGCCTCTGGAACGAGCTGAATAGCAAGGACGACTAGAGAACTCCGGTCGAGAGGGCTCTTTGGAGAGTCGGCCAGACGCTGTTAGCCTTGGTTGCGCGGCGCCAGCAATGCCGCCAGCTTCCCCAGTCCGGCGCGAAGCCAGGCGAGCAGTCCCGAGGAATTTGGCCTGCCGGCATCCCGCCCCGATTGGCCGCCGCCAGCGGCGCGCATCACGGGCAATCCCGTCGCTTCCTGCGACCGGAACCCGCTTGCCGAGGAACAAAAACCGGGCGCGGCCAGCGCTCCACTGCCTTGAGCATCCACGATTTCCCGGGTGATGTCCCGCGCCAGTTCGCGGGCGGGCGGCGATTCATAGCCGCCTAGCCCGGCATGAATGGCTTCCCTATCCAAGCCATGCGTGTTGAATGCGCCCGTGTCGGCCGCCTGCGCCGCGCCCGCCGCCGCAAAGACAAGCGCCGCCGCAAAGACAAGCGCCGCCGCGCGCACCGATAGGCTTGTGGTTTTGCTGTTCATGCCCTGATCCTCTGTTAAGTCTCCGAAATATGATCCGCGGCAGGCACCCGTGTCCCGCCATTCACCCCTTTGATGCCGCCAACAAGGCAATTGGTTGCAGCGCATTCCGCAAACGCGGCAGCCGTAGCCATTCCGCGCCCTTACTCTTCCGGGAGTATCGGAGGCAGGATGCCGATCCTCGGGGCACGCGCCAGCCGAAGCCTCTTTGCGCGTTCCCCTCTCGCGGGAGTGTTGGAGCCAAGGATGGCGGAACCAAGCCAAGGATGGCGCCTCCCGCGAGAGGGGAACGCGCAAAGAGGGGGGATCGAAGCGGCATGCGCCTCCCGGAAGGCGGCGCGCCTTCATGCCCTGCGTATGGCGATACAATTCCGATCCCCGCTACAGGCCGGAAAGTCATGCCGCAATCCACACAGATCGCCATCACCGGCGCCGCCGGACAAATCGGCTATCAGCTCGCATTCCGCATCGCATCGGGCCAGCTCCTCGGTTACGGGCAACCGCTCACGCTGCGCCTGATCGAGATCGCCCCCGCCATGAAAGCGTTGGAGGGGGTCGCCATGGAGCTCGCCGACTGCGCGTTCGAATCGCTGCACGAAGTCATCATTAGCGACCGCCTCGAGGAAGGCTTCCGCGGCTCCGAGTATGTTTTCCTAGTGGGGGCGAAGCCGCGGGGCCCGGGCATGGAGCGCTCGGATTTGCTGGCCGAAAACGCGCGCATATTCTCCCGCCAAGGGGCTGTGCTGAATGAACAGGCCGACGAGCGGGCCAAGGTTCTGGTGGTGGGAAATCCGGCCAATACCAATGCGCTGATCGCGGCCTCGAACGCGCCGGACATGGATCCCCGCAATTTCTCGGCAATGACCCGTCTGGATCACAACCGGGCCTGCGCGCAACTCGCGGCCCGAACCGGGCATCACGTGAGTTCCGTGGAGCGGATGATCATATGGGGAAACCACTCGGCCACCCAGTACCCGGACCTTTCGCAGGCGCTGGTGGACGGCGAGCCGGCAATGGCGCTGGTCGATGCGGGCTGGGCCAGGGGCGAATTCATCACCACCGTGCAGCAGCGCGGCGCCTCGGTGATCCAGGCGCGGGGCACCTCAAGCGCGGCTTCCGCCGCCAGCGCCGCCATCGACCACATGCGCGACTGGGCGCACGGCACGCGCGACGGCGACTGGGTGAGCATGGCGGTGCCCAGCGACGGCAGCTACGGCGCCCCGGACGGCGTGTACTTCTCGTATCCGGTGCGCTGCGCGGACGGCGCTTGGGAAATCGTGCAGGGGCTGGACCCCGACGAGTTCTCCCGGGACCGAATCCGGCTGACCGGCGAGGAACTGCTCGAGGAGCGCGACGCGGCAAACGAACTGGCCCTGTAACGCGCCGGACTCCGGGGGATGCCGGACACGGTTGCCGGACTATGATCCGCGCATTCCGCAAGATACCCCAACGATGACTTCGCCGATCAGCATTACGGTCGGGTAATATGCTGATCGGCGAGGCAGTCAGGGCGTAAACCATGAAAAGCAGCGAGGGATACAGCGCCGGAATAAGCGGCATGGCGATCGATGTGCCGCCGTACCGCGTGGACTTGGAGCAATGGTGCCAGTGGACCGGCGCGCCGTGGGCGAAGATCGCGGCGGTGGTGGGGCATTCCTTTCGTTTGCCGGGGCCCTCGCAAAGCGTCTATACCATGGCCGCGAACGCGGCGCTCAAGCTGATCCGCAACTACGACGTTGATCCCGGCGCGGTATCGCTGCTGGCCTTGGGAACCGAATCGAGCAACGATAACTCCGCAGGGTCGGTTATTGTGAAGGGCATGCTGAATCAGGCGCTGGCCCAGCTCGGCCTGCCGCCGCTTTCGCGCCACTGCGAGGTGCCGGAAGTGAAGCATGCCTGCCTAGGCGGCGTGTACGCCCTCAAAAACGCCGTGCGCCATTGCCTGCTGGAGGATTCGAAGGCGATCGTGATCTGCTCGGATCTCGCTCTGTACGCCCGCGGAAGCAGCGGCGAGCCCACCCAGGGAGCCGGAGCCGTGGCGCTGCTGGTGGAGC
The DNA here is from genome assembly GCA_965213995.1 of Gammaproteobacteria bacterium. GTDB lineage: Bacteria > Pseudomonadota > Gammaproteobacteria > Steroidobacterales > Foliamicaceae > Foliamicus. The sequence continues at coordinate 1,432,227 of OZ243929.1, forward strand.
GCGCCCCCGCTCTGGCCGGCATTGATCTGCGGCACACGGGAGGGTCCTCCGATTACCGGATCACGGATTTCCGCAAGCCTTTGCTGGATGGCAGCCGGCGCCCCAGGTCGAATCTGCACTATCCGGTTTTCAACGGGCGCTATTCCACCTACTGCTACCTGGATCAGGTGACGAACGCATTGAGCCAGCTTTACGGCCGACGGGGCGTGTCGCCTGCGGAATGGCTGGGGAGCCTGTCCGCCATTTTCTTCCATCGCCCCTACCTGCGCATGCCGCAAACCGCTTTCGCGCTGCTGCGCCTGCACGCCGAAGGCTTGAGCAGCGGCGAGGAATCCGGCCTGCTGGCGCGGCTTTGCGACCAGGCCGAAGTGTCGCTCAGCGAAGTTCTGCGGGAAATAAGGCGGGACCCTGAGGCGCGGCTTTTGACTGGCGGCGCGGAAGATTGCGAGGATCCCTTTCCGTTAAGCAGCGAGCTGGCCAAAGCGTGGCGAAAGAGCGCGGAATTCGAGGATTGGGTGCTTCAGCCGCTGCGCTGGGGCAACGAGAAGATGATGGATATGGGCAACATCTATTCCGGCGCGCTGCCGGCTTGGATGGCCGCGGGCTTCGAGGAGGCCGCCGACCGGGGCGCGGAATGGGCGGGGAAGGAAGTGCTTGTGGTGGGCTACGGCAGCGGCGATGCCTCCGAGGCCATGGCGCTGCGGGTTGCGGATAGCTGGCGGGAGGCGGCGCGGCGCATCCGCTTTTCCGAGGCGCTCGATTCCCCTTGCGACCTGCGCCAGGATCAGTACGAGACCCTGCATGCCGGCCTTCCGGTGGAAGGCCTTCCGCCGCCAACGGGCTTCAGCATCGAGCGCATCGGCACGCGGACCGATGCGGCCTTCCAGGACGAAGGCGTCGAGTACTACGCCTACTCGCCCCGCTGATCGGAGCCTGCTCGCACGATACGCAAGCGCTCTGCTGGAGGCGCAAGGAGGGTGCTTCGGCTATTCCAAATGATCCGCAAGCCCTCCCCCGCGTTGCAACACGCTCAGCCCCTCAGCGCCCAATTCCACGTTCAAGGTTTCATAGCCGCTCGCCGAGGCGGCTTCGCGCATGCGCCTAATGGCTTGAGGCTCGCAAGCCAGGGCGAGCCCGCAATCCCCGCCCCCGGCTCCGGAAGGCTTGTACAGGCATCCCGAAGCGCGGGCCAGTTCGAGAAGCTCGCGATGCGGCGGGCTGTACGCGCCTAGGCGGGCGACCTGATCGAGCGCCTGCCACGCCGCGGCGTATCGTTTCAGGGCCGCGAGAGCCGCCGCGGCGCCAAAAGCCCACGCCTGCGGCACGGATTCAGCCTCGGACTTCAAGCGATCAAGCGCCTCGCGCACCTTCCGCGAACCTTCCTTGAGCGCTTCGCGGTAGCGGTCCACCGCCCGCCGGGTGTCGGCGGCGCAGCCGGTCCATAGCACGGCGCATTCAAGCCCGCCGGGCCATTGGAGCGGCTGCGCTTCGCCTGCGGATACGGCCACCACGCCGCCGTAAAGGCTGGCGACCACATCCACGCCGCTGCCCCCGGGGCCTAGGCGCGCGCGGTGCAGCACCTTGGCCAAACGCAACTGTTCCGGCAGGGACGGCAAAGAGCCTTGCGCTTGCAGCAGGGCGCCGGTGACGCCAACGGACACAGCGGCGCTGGAGCCAAGGCCGTACTTCGCGCCTCCGGCGGCGTAGAGCGCGCGGCTGTCGATCGCCAGGCATCCCTCTGGCGGCCTTTCGGCGGCTACTTGGCCGCCGAGCAGATCCTCAGCCGCCGCCCGCCATTGCGCCGCCGCCTCGGTTTCGGGTTCCTTGCGCCGCTGCCAGCGCACTTGCACGCGGCGGCCCACGGCGCAGGCGATGGCCGGCGCGCCCTCCAAAACCGCGTACTCGCCGGAAATGAACAGCTTGCCCGGGGCGCTCGCTTCGATCAATGAGGCCGTTCCTGCGCCAAGGCGTCGGTTGGCAGCGGGCCGCTAGCCCGCATATTGCACCAATCTGCGCCAGCTAAAGCCCTTTTCTTGCCCCTGCCTCGCGGGAGCGTCTGGGGCAGGATGCCCCAGCCGAGCCCCATGGATGGGTTCATGCGTCTCCCGAGAGGCAGGGGCAAGAAAAGGGCGAGGGCGAGCAAGGGCGGAGGCATAGCCGTGCCTATGCGCGCAAGCGGGCAAAAGACCAGCGGGAACGCGGCATGCGCGTTTCGCACTAGGCGGAAAGCAGTCAATCCGGGCATAAGCTATTGACTAACCGGCAAAATAAGGAAGGCAACAAGCGGCTTGGTGCAATATGCGGGCTAGCGTACTGAAAAAACAGAAAATTCGCCGGACAGCGCACTAGATCGTCCGGGCGCCGCCGCCCAATCCCCCGGTCAGCACCTGCCGCACTCCGGGCGCGCTTCGCAAGGCGCCGGCAACCTCGTCGAGCGCCTCAGGAAGGCACACGGCCTTGACCTGAGGCCCGGCATCCATGGTGAAGAAAACCGGCAAGCCGGCGCTCGCCATTTCCCTAACGCGATGAATGCATTCCACCGTGGCGCTGTTGAAATACACCACTGCGGGGCGCGCGCCCAAAACGGTGGCATGCATCTTCAGGCAGTTATGCTCGGACAGTTCGGCCAAACGAGCGAAATCGCGCTGCTCGACCGCGCGCCGGGCATCTTCAAGATCGGCATCCTGCCCCTCAAGCCAAGCGCTGTAGAAAGGCGAGGTGCGCCGGGTCAGTTCCATGGCGGCGCGCGAATCCACGGCCTTGGCTGCGGTTTCGGTCACCGCCACCGCCACCTTCAGCGGCCACTCGTCCGGCGCCAGCAGGCTTCCGCACCGCCATTCGCCGGCCTCGTTGATGGACAGCAGCACAATGCCTCCGAACAGCGACCGGGGCGCGGAGCCGGAACCGGCCATCGCCGCGCGGCCAACCAATTCGCCATCCTCCGCCACGCCCAAGGCATTGGCGGCAGCCAGCGCAAGCGCCGCCATGCCCGATGCCGACGATGCCAGCCCGGCCCCGGTGGGGAAGTCGTTGGCGGACTCCACCGCAACCGGACTGGCATTTCCGGCCCGTTCGCGCAGCGGCGCGAGACAATCGCGAAGCCGCGGCAGATCGCGCTCGCTGGCGCTTCCGTTCAGTCTCAGAGTATCGTGCTCAAGACCGCCGTCGATCCGAACCTCGGTGCGGGTGCTCAGATGCCCCAGCGTGAGCGATATCGAACCCGCCGCAGGCAGGTTGCCTGCGGCCTTGCGCTTTCCCCAATACTTGATTAGCGCCACGTTCGGGTGCGCTACGGCGCTCCCTAGCATCCACCTGCCTCAACGTGCATTCTCAACTCTTGGAATTGTAGCAGTTTCCCGCAGAGCGCCAAAGCAAGGCCAAGCGGAAAACCACGAGGGTCTGCGTCCATTCGGACAGGCGGCGCGGGATAGAATCAGCAACGGTGGCGCGGTGCCCGGTTTTCGAGCCATGGCGCATGGCGCCAGAATCGATTTTCAGTCCCGACAGGGTCCAGCAGATATGAAAACCAAAGACAATTTCGAGCAGCGCCGGGAAGACTACCGGAACCGCGTGAATGCCGCTCTTAATGACTGCCTGCCTGCCCCCGAAATCATCCCCCGGCAATTGCACGCCGCCATGCGGGACGCGGTGCTCCGGGGCGGCAAGCGCTTGCGTCCGCTGCTGTGCTACGCGGCCGCCGAAGCCACCGGCGTGCCGGCCAAGCTGATGGACGCGCCCGCGGCGGCAGTGGAACTGATCCACTGCTACTCGCTGGTGCATGACGACCTTCCTTGCATGGACGACGATGAGCTTCGCCGCGGCCAGCCGACTATTCACCGGATTTACGGCGAAGATGTCGCGCTGCTGGCAGGCGATGCCCTGCAAACGCTCGCTTGGGAGGTGCTGGCCACGCATCCCTCGCTGATGGAAAACAACGACGCGCGGGTCGCGCTGAGCGAACTGTTTGCCCAGTGCTCGGGATCCACCGGCATGGTGGGAGGGCAGGAGCTTGATCTGCGCGGCGGCCCCGAGCCGGACTTGGCGGAACTCGAGCATGCCTATCGCACCAAAACCGGCGGTTTGTTCCGGGCCGCAGTGCTTTCTCCGGCATGCGTTCAACCTGAAATGCCGCTGAATTTCCGTCACGCGCTGGAACGGTTCGCCGACGCGCTGGGGCTGGCGTTTCAAATCCGCGACGACTTTAATGACAAGGAGTCCGATGCCCAGGCGCTGACATCCGCCGAAAGCTCCAGGCTGCCGTCGTGGGTGGCGCGCTTCGGCGAGCAGGCCGCGCGCGAACGTCTGGAGGAACTGGTCGGCGCCATGCACCAAGCATGCGAAGCGTTCGGCGCCGACGGTGCCGGACTGCGCTGGCTGACCGGCTTCATCGGCGCGTCGGTGCCGGGGGCGGCTGCCGCCGATACAGCGACGACCGCCCCGCCCGGGCGCTAGCCGCCAGCCCATGTACGAGCAATTTCACGGCCTGAGCGAACGACCGTTCAGCATTACGCCGGATCCGCGCTATTTGTATATGAGCGCCCGCCATGCGGAGGCGCTGTCCCATCTGCTCTACGGCGTGCGCGAAAACGGCGGCTTTACCCAGTTGACCGGCGAGGTGGGCACGGGCAAGACTCTGCTGGTGAGGTGTCTGCTGGAGCGTCTGCCGGACCGCACCGAAACCGCGATTATTCTTGATCCGCCCGATAATCGTCTTGAGTTCCTGGAGGCGCTGTGCCGTGAGCTGCGCGTGCGCGCGCCGCGCTGGGCAGCCACCCCGTCCACGCTGGGCGCGGCGCTGAACCGCAAGCTGCTCCGCACCTATGCGTCCGGGCGAAGAACGGTGCTGATCGTGGACGAGGCCCAGGCGCTCAAGCCCGAGTTGCTTGAGCAGGTTCGGCGGCTGACCAACCTCGAAACGGCGCGGCACAAGCTGCTCGGAATCGTGCTGGTGGGCCAGCCGGAACTCCACGAAACACTGGGGCGGAGCGATTTGAGGCAACTGGCGCAGCGGATCACGGCGCGCTGCCACTTAGGGCCCTTGTCGCGGCTGGAAACAGGCGAATACCTCCAGCACCGGCTTAAGGTGGCCGGCGCCAGCGGCGAGGTGTTCTCTTCCCGCGCACAGCGGCTGCTGCATCGCATTTCCCGGGGCATCCCGAGAATCATCAACGTGGTGGCCGACCGCGCCCTGCTAGGCGCCTTCGTGCGCCGCGAAAGCGAGGTGGGCGGCAGCCTCGTGAGGCTGGCCACGCGCGAGGTCTATGGGCGTGGCGGCGCCCCCCACAGGGCGGTCTGGAGCGGAGCCGCCGGCTAGTGTCTTTCGTTCTCGACGCGCTGAAGGTTTCCGAGCGGCGCCGTTCGCGCTTCGGCCGGCGCGTCTATGCGCATCCGCCGCGGCCGCGCCGCGCCGTCCGGCGAAGAAACTGGCTCATCGTTCTCGGCGTGCCGGGCGCTATTGCGCTGGTGGTGGCGGGATGGAACCTGGCGGCGCCCGGGCACGGCCCGCTTTCCCAGCCCATGTCGGCGGACAGCGGCGGATCGCCTCCTTCCAGCGCGGCCTCGGCGGACACTCCCGCAGCCGCCGCCGGACCGCCCGCTGCTTTGGAGGGCAGCGGCTCGTTAAATGCTCCCGCACCGGTTGCCGACGCGAACAAAAGCGCGGACACCGAACCCGGACCGGCGGGGGCTGCGGAGAGAGGAGTGTTCGCCGAACCCGGGTCGGCAGGCGCGCCGGACGGCATGGAGCTTCGGCATGAACGTCCCGTGCCAACGATGGGGCCGCCTTCCGCCATGCCGTACGGCAGCAGCGCCGCGCAGGACCCGGTCTCCCGGCCTGTTTCAACCCGGGAGGCGCTCACGGCGGCGCCTCCCGACTGGCCGGCTCTATCCTTGCAGATGCTTTTCTTCAGCGAAGACGAAAGCCGCAGCTTTGTGCAGGTGAACGGCAAAACCTACCGGCAGGGCGAGCAACTAGCGGCAGGCCCGCAGGTGCTAACGATCACCAAGGATGCGGTCACGCTGGCGTACCGAGGCCAACTTCTTCTCCTGGGAGCGGAACGGTAAACGGCATCCGCTACCTTGACGGCCCCCGGCTGGCGCGGGCCATGACTGCGGGCATGCTCAAGCTGCAGAACAGCCGCGAGGAACTGGACCGGATCAACGTGTTTCCGGTCGCCGACGGCGACACCGGCCTTAACATGGCCCACACCGCACAGGCGGTCATGCTGGCGCTTGCCGAGGAGACGCCTTGCCGCGATGCCGGGGAGGCGGCGCATGCTGCGGCGAAGGGCGCGCTGCACGGCGCGCGCGGAAATTCGGGGGTTATTCTGGCGCAGTTCCTGCAAGGTCTGGCGGAAGCCTGGGAAGGAAAAGCGCGCTTGGATGCCGCCGGCGTGGCGGCAGGGCTCAAGGCCGCGGCGGAGTCGGCACGAAATGGCCTGAGCAACCCCCGCGAAGGCACTATCCTCAGCGTCATGAGCGCCATTGGCCTTGGGGCGCTGAGCGCCGCGCCGGAGGGCGAGCTCACCGCGCTGCTTTCGGCGGCGCGCCAAGCGGCCGACGAGGCGGTGCGAAAAACCCCCGAGCAACTCGATGTTCTGCGCCGCGCCGGCGTGGTGGACGCGGGAGGCGCCGGGCTGGCGCGGTTCCTGGCCGGCGTAGAGGAGCTCGTAAAGACCGGCCAGCGCGGAACCGCTTCGGATTTTGCCAACGAGGCGGGCGCCTTGGCAGCCGCGCCGCGCATCCATGATCCGGGCGAGGAGTCGAAATACCGCTACTGCACGGAGTGCATGATCTCGGGCGAGGCGCTAGCACCCCTGTCGATACGCGAGGAGATCGAGGCATTCGGGGATTCCGTCGTGGTGGCCGGCGGCGCGCGCATCGTGCGTCTTCACATACACACCGACAGGCCGCACGAAGTGTTCGACCTAGCCCACAAGCACGGCGAGGTCAGCAGCGAGAAGGCCGATGACATGCATGTCCAGTTTGCCGTGCTCAACAGCCCTCGGGTGCCGGTGGGCTGCGACAGCGGCGCCGATCTGCCGGAACGCTTGCGGAGCACGCTCCGCATCATCCAAACGCCGCTTCGCATCCATCTGGGGGAGAAGGGTTATCTAGACCAGCTGGGCCTGCCCGCCGAATGGCTTTGGCGGGCGATGGAAGACCACGGCGAAAAGGCCCGAACCGCCACCCCTGCGCGCGGCGATGTGGAGCGCGCCATGGGATTTCTCGCCGGACACTTCCCCAAGTCATTGTGGATTAGCCTGGCCGGAGCGGTGAGCGGCACGGCGGAAGTGGCCCGCAGCGTGGCCAATGAAATCACCGGAGGCAAGGTGCGGGTGCTGGACAGCGCCAACGTATCGGTCGGCTACGGGCTCGTTGTCCGGCAGGCGGCGGAGTGGGCGGAACAGGGGGCCAGCGCGGACGAGATCATGGAGGGTCTGGCCACCGTGTCCGGCGGCGCCAGAACCTTCGGATTGATCGAGGACCTTTCGCACGGGGTCCGGGGCGGCCGCATATCGCCGCGCGTCAAGCGCTTGAGCGACTTCCTGCGCGTGGATGCCTTGCTTGGCATAGGCCCTGACGGAAGGGTCAAGGCCTGCGGCGTGCAGCGCCGCTCGGGCGACCGGGTGGCGCGCTTCGCCCGCTACGCGCTGCGCCGCTTCCCCAAGGGCCAGCCGCTGCACATGGCCGTGGCGCACGCCAACCGCCCCGAATCCGGCCAGCGCCTGCACGATCTCCTAGCCGCCGGCATTCCCGACCTGGCATCAAGCTACGTCGCCGACTTAGGCGCTGTCATCAGCGCCCACGCCGGCCCCGGCGCCTTGGTAGCTGCCTCCATCCCCGCGCTCCCGCTCCCCGCCAGCATTCCCAATAGCCGACTACATACGCGATTACCCCGATCTGCTCGCGGAGATGGCGCATCAGGCCAATGATTGAATAGCTTGCGCTCGGAGAAATCCGCCTGCCCCCTAACCCTGTGAGGAAAATCCCAATCCTATTGGGTGAATCTTCGCGCCCGCAGCGCGGCGGCCCGATATTCCTTTAAGTCTTGATCCGAGAGTTGTTCGGGCTTTATCAGAGAGTAGTGGCGTTCCCTAGCGATCGTAATTTGATTGCCAGATTCCGAGAACTCGAATAGAACGATTGATCTATCGTCGAGGAATTGGGTGGCTATCGGACGGGATGTAAGATTGCGAAATTTCTGCTCGGCCACTCGAAAGTCCTGCCATATCTGAACAATGCTCAAACGGTCTGTGCCGCCTTTGGCTTGAACAGGCAGGATGTGATGGCTGCCGTGTTTGTCGATGCCGGCATAAATTTCGTCTGTCTCAACCTGTGAGCTGGATGATGTCACACCATCTGATCCTGGAATCCCGATGCTTGTTCGCAAATGGTTTTGAAGCGAATAGCAAGCCATGCCTGTGAAAATATCCAGAAGCCGGTTATATCGGACTTTAGCCAGCAAAGCCTGCTCGTCCGACATCGAGTAGCGGGAAATCAATCCGGGCGTGGAGTCCGGTATCTTGATTTTGGCAAGTCCCGGTCGTGGCTGAATCTGGTTGACGGCCACAGGGCGGAAAGCGTAGAAACTTCGTCCGGCGGGAAATAGCGCCCACGTCATCCCCGGCGGTGCAAGATCATTGATCTCTTTCGGCATGTCGGTTCGATACCGAATCGAATAAACGACATCGCCCAGATTTTTCGGCACTTGAATGCCAAGGTCGCGGGCCGCTTCCGCGAGTTGCGAGCGAGGAAAACCTACCTCATTAGATCCATCGTGGAAGTTTTGCCTGAACACCCATTTGATGATGTCGATATAGCGGTTCTGCGATGTATCGCGGCTGCTAGGCATTGAAGTCATCCGGGCCAGCGCAGCAGCAGGACTTCCTCGCGGAGTTGCTCGCCGGTGGCCGTTGCATGACGGGTGCGGAACAGGTTAATCCCCTCTATTTCGTACCCTTGCGACACGGCAACCTCCGCTAGGAGCTTGGCCGTGCGGATCATCACTCGTAAATAGGAGGCTTGATCGCCCACTACGTAGGCAAGGCGCGCGCCGGGCTTGAGGGTTTTGGAAAGGCTCTGAAAGTGCCGCGCCATGCCTCCGAAATAGAGCTTGGTGACTCGATGATAGGCCCTCTCAAATCCGGAATCCTTGCCTAGGGCGATTCTTCGGGACTCAATCTCCTTGGCAACTTTGGCGATGTTTCGGTTTGAACGGATCCACTTATCGTCGGCATCGCCCTTATAGACTCCCCGTGTATTGGAGCGCACCAAGCGCTTCTTCAGAGTGCGAAGGTGAGGCTGGTCGTCGATGAGGTTCAGCAGCACGGATTCAAGGCGAACTATTCGCAAATAGTCCTTCTCATTCGGATAGGGAGGCGAGCAAATCACTGCGTCAATGCTTCGCGGGGCGATCAGGCCGCCCAAGCTGCGCGCGTCGCCGAGCAGCGCCTTTGCCGGGGTTTCGTCCATCGCCGACAAGGCGCCGAGGTCGTTCGCCATTCGCCAAACTTGACTAAGCCACGAACTAACCACCGGAGCATCTTGCTTGATGGCTCCAACGCCCACCTCCGGCCCGAATCGCAAATTGCCGATTTCCGACGGCAGGAGCTTGGCCAGAGCAAGCAACTCGTGGCGATAGCAGGGTGATCCCTTTTCTTCTTTCAGCACCTCGGTCAATGCGAGAACCTTGTGAAGCGGAAACGGGCTGATTGATCCCTTCAATAACAGTTTCGCGGTCTTTTCCGGCAGCGTGCGAAGGCTCGCCATCCCCCCAACATCATGATTTTCCGTAGGATCATCGCTGATGCCTTCGCTTTCAAGAATGGCCAAGGCGCGCTCTGACACATTCTGCGCATGAGCCTGGAGGCGATCCGGATTCAGACTCCAATCGACTTTGATTTGCGATGCGAGCAAAGGCAGCGGAACGGCCTCGATGCCTACTGTCGGTATTCCGAGCTTCTTTCCTTCCACGATGGTTGTGCCCGTACCGCAGAACGGATCCAAGAGAAGTGAATGCGAGCTCAGTTCAAAGCGATCGGCGTAATCGCGAACCAAGTGCGGCGGAAAAGAGAGGACGAACCGGTACCAGTCATGGGCCGCCCGATCCATTGGCAAGAGATTGTTGATTGCGCCGTTTTTCCGCAGCGGACGGAAAGTGGCGGGCTGTCGGGGCATCTGCCACCCTTTGAAGATATCCTGCTGGTTAGCGCGCATCCATTAGCATCCCTTAAGGACTGGCCGGGATGCTAGCCAAGTGTTGATGCATAACACCCATTCTAGGCTAAAAGCCGCTCCTCCATGTTGTAGCCGTCGGGCCTGTTAGCCCTAGTCGCGGATGCCGATGCCGCGGTGGATGAGGAAGGCGCACACGCCGAACAGGAGGAGCACGAACACACCCATCATGGCGTAGGCGATGCCCAGGGACACGTCGCTGGCGCCGATCATGCCGTAGCGGAATGCGTTGATCATGTAGAGGATAGGGTTGAACAAGCTTAGGGTGCGCCATACGCCCGGGAGCAGATCAACCGAATAGAAGACGCCGCCCAAGTAGGTGAGCGGCGTGAGAACGAAGGCGGGTATCAGCGAGATATCGTCGAACTTCTTGGCGAAGATCGCGTTGACCATGCCCCCCAGCGAAAACGTGATGGCAGTGCATAGGAGCGTGAAGGCCACGATCAGCGGATAGCGCACCTCGATGCTCGTGAAGGCCATGGCCACCAGAAACACAATCACTCCAACGATCAAACCGCGCAGCACGCCGCCGGCGGCGTGGCCCAGCACGATGATGTAGTTCGGCAGCGGCGAAACCAGCATCTCCTCCAAATGGCGCTGGAACTTGGCGCCGAAGAAGGACGACACCACATTGCCGTAGGAATTGGTGATGACCGCCATCAGGATGAGGCCCGGGGCGATGTACTGCGTGTAGTCATAGCCGGACATGGAGCCGATGCGCTCGCGAAGCTGGCCGAAAATAATGAAGTACAAGGCCATGGTGACGGCCGGCGGCACGACGGTCTGCACCCAGATTCGCATGATGCGGCGCGCCTCCTTGTACACGATCGTGTAGAGGCCAACGGCCTTCTCGAAACCGCTCATGCCGCCGCTCGTTACCGGCTCAGCCATCGCAGCGGGTCCACCGCCTCGCCGTTGCGGCGCATTTCAAAATAAAGACCGGGCTTGCGCAGCCCGCCGGTGCTTCCCGCATGGGCGATTACCTGTCCCTTGCCCACCATTTCGCCCTTCCTGCTCAGCAGGCGGTCATTGTATGCGTACAAGCTCAGCATGTTCTCGCCGTGGTCCAGCACCATCAGGAAGCCCAGTCCGCGCACCCAGTCGGCGAATACCACGCGCCCGGGGTGCGGCGCCCGAACCTCCGCGCCCTCGTCCACCTCAAGCAGGATCCCGTCCCATTTCGCCTGCCCCCTTCCAGGCTCGGAGCCGAACCGCTTCAGGACACGCCCGCGCAGGGGCCAGCCGAGTTGCCCGCGGGCCGCCGTGATCGACGGCAGGGCCGGCGCCGGATGATCCTCCACGATGCGGCCCAAGTCCTCAACCAGCGAAGCCAGCGTGGCCGCCCGGATCCTCAGCCTCTCGATTTCCTCTCCGGCGGCGCCGATGCGCTGGCGGAGCGCCTGCAAGGTCGCCCGGCGGGCCTCCGCAGCCTGCTCCAAGCGGCTTATCCGCTCCGCCTGCCGCGCCTTCAGATCCGCCAGCTCGCGCTTCAGGCTGTTCGTTTCGCTGCGAAGCCGCTCCGCTTCCGCAACAGTGCGAACGGACTCCCGGGCCTCCTGCGACCAAGACCGCGCCAGGATTCCGGTCCACGCCAACCGCCTGTTGATTTCGCCAGGGCTGCGACCGCCAAGAACAGCCTTGAGGCTGTCCTGCCGACCGGAGCGCCAAGCGTGCCGGACAGCCGCGGCGAGCGCCTGTTGCGCGCGGCGGCTTGCTTCGCCGCTGCTCTCCAGCGCGGCGGCCAGCCTTGCCTGCTCCTGTTGGCGGTCTTCAAGCTTCCGTTGCGCTTCCCGCTCCGCCGCGCGCAAGCGCGCGATCTCCGTTTCGGCTTCCCGCAGGCCAAGCTCCGCCTCGTGCTCCGCCTCAAGGCTGCGCTTGAGGCGCGACTCCACCGCATTGATGCGACCGAGCAAATCCTCCATCTCATCGGCTTGCGCGCCCTGCCCGCAGATAAGAGCGGACAGCGCCAAACATGCAATCAAGCCTTTCACAGGCTGTTCTCGGGACATGGCACCGGATGCAATATGGGCTTGGCGGACGGTTGAAAATACGCACCGGCATTATAGCGAGCATCGTTATAATGCCTTGCAGCACGCCCCGTGGCAGGCGCAACGCCAGAGCTTTATCGGCGGCGCAAGCGGCGGCGGGCAGGCTACCGGAGCAACCTGGAACACGATGCCTTCGCCGATATGGGAACCCTCATTGAATTCGTAGGCGCGCACCCTTGGCTCAGCTTTGGGGTTGTGGGCAGCCTCCTCGCAGCCCTGTTCAACGAAGTGCGGCTGCGGTCGCTGGCGGTGAGCGCGCTGGCACCCGCTACGGCGGTTCAGGCCATCAACAAGGGCGCGGCCATTTTTGATCTGCGCGAGCCCAAAGCCTATGGCCAAGGGCATATTCCCAATGCCCGCAACATGCGCGCCGCGGACGTTGCGGGAACCCCAAAATTGAAATCGGACAAGCCGGTTCTGCTGGTTTGCGATAACGGTTCCGCCAGCGGCCGACTGGCCCAGTATCTGCGCAAGAAGGGATCGGAGCAGGTATTCAGCCTGAAGGGAGGGCTGGCGGCCTGGCAACGCGAGAACCTGCCGGTCATAGGCGGGCGCTAGCCCGCCGCCAGCCATGTTCGCGGTCATCGGCGCCGGCGCTTGGGGAACCGCGCTGGCCGTTCATTTAGCCAAGGCCGGTTACGCGGCGCGAATCTGGGATATCGACGGCGACCATCTGCATAAACTTGCGAACGACCGCGAGAACAGGCGCTATCTGCCGGGCGTGCCCCTGCCGGGGGCCGTAAAGCCGACCGGGGAACTGGAAGCCGTCACGGCCAAGGCCAAGTGCGTGCTGGTGGTCACGCCCAGTTCCGCCTTGCGCGAAACCTTCCGCCGGCTCAAGCCCCTGCTAGCGGCTGGAACCCGTATTGGCTGCGCCTCAAAGGGCCTGGAGGTGGAAACCGGCCTTCTGGCGCACCAGGTGGCCGAGCAGGAGCTGGGTACGGACTATCCTCTGGCGGCGGTATCCGGACCCACTTTCGCAGCCGAAGTGGCCGCCGGCCGACCGACGGCCATCACGGTGGCCTCCCGCCAGCGGGACCAAGCGCTGTGGCTGGCCCGCAAACTGAACGCCGGGGCGCTGCGCGCTTATGTTTCCGAAGATGTCGTTGGAGCGGAGGTGGGCGGCGCCACCAAGAACGTCATCGCGATCGCCGCCGGCGCCTCCGATGGCTTGGGATACGGCGCCAACGCCAGGGCGGCGCTGATCTGCCGCGGACTGGCGGAGATCATGCGCCTAGGCCTGTCGCTGGGCGCCGAGGCAGGCAGCTTCATGGGCCTGGCCGGACTCGGCGACCTGGCGCTGACCTGCTCCGACGACCAGTCGCGCAATCGGCGCCTAGGCCTGGCCGTGGCGCGGGGAAGACCGGTGAACGAAGCGCTCAAGGAACTTGGGCAGGTGGCCGAGGGATTCCATGCCGCCAAGGCGGTCCATAAGCTCTCGCGCCGCCTCAACCTGGATCTGCCGATATCCGAGCAGGTTTACCGGGTGCTCTATCGCGGGCAGGACCCGGGCCGGGTGCTCGAAGCGCTTCTGAGCCGTCCGCTGAAAGCGGAGGACGAGGCGGCGGCGTGAGCATCAACGAGTCGCCCCTTGCGGTCGATTTCTGCGGGCTGAGGCTGCGCTCGCCCATAGTGCTTCTTTCGGGTTGCGTGGGCTTCGGCAACGAATACACCCGCGTGGAAGGATTCTCGAACGCGGACGCGGGCGCAATCGTCTGCAAAGGCACGACGCTTGAGCCCAAGCTGGGCAACAAGGCCCACCGGCTATGGGAGACGACCGGCGGGATGCTTAACGCCATTGGCCTGCAAAACCCCGGCGTGGATGCCGTGGCGCAGGACATTGCGCCCGGGCTCGACTACAACGAAACCTGCTGGTTCGCCAATATCTGCGGCAGCACTGTCGAGGAGTACGCAGAGGTTGCGCGCCGCCTCGACGATACGCCCATGCAGGGCATGGAGATCAACATCTCCTGCCCCAACGTGCGCGAGGGCGGGGTGGCCTTCGGCAACGATCCGGACATGTCGGCGCGCGTTGTGGCCGCCTGCCGGGGGGCCACGTCGAAGCCGCTCATCGCCAAGCTGTCGCCCAACCAGACCGATATCGCCGAAAACGCGCGGCGCTGCCTGGAGGCGGGCGCGGACGGGCTGGCCGTGATCAATACGCTCATGGGCATGGCAATTGATGCCGAGAGCCGGCGGCCGGTGATCGGCAACGTGCAGGGCGGCCTCTCCGGTCCGGCGATCAAGCCGCTAGCGCTGCTGAAGGTGCATCAGACCTACCAGGTGGCGCGGAAATACAACGCGCCCATCATCGGCCAGGGCGGCATTATGAATGCGGTCGATGCCATTGAATTTCTTCTGGCCGGGGCCACAACTGTCGGCGTAGGAACGGCGCTGTTCTACGACCCGCTGGTGTGCAAAAAGATCAACACCGGCATCTCGGATTACTTGGCCGAACACAACATCGCGAGCGTGGCCGAACTCACCGGCGCGCTCAAGCTTGGCCCCAGCCTAGAGAACAGCGCGCTTTCCGGTTAGCCCGCCTTTTGCATCCGTTTACGCGGATGTCCCGGCAGGGAATGCCGCAACGTTAGGGTGCTTGTCCTCGCCCGCTGCTTGCATCCGCCTCGCGGGAGACGCATGAACCCATCCATGGGGCTCGGCTGGGGCATCCTGCCCCAGACGCTCCCGCAAGGCGGATGCAAGCAGCGGGCTTGAGCTGGCGAGTCATAAAGGATTAGCTTGGATATTGCACCAAGGCGCGCGGATTCCGCGCGGGGTTTTGCCTGTCCTTCGCCGTGCCTATGGCGCAGCGAGCATGCGCGCGCAAGCAGGCAAAAGGCCAGCGCGTTCCGCATCAGGCAGGAAGCGGGGAATACGGGCGTAAGCTATTGACTAAGCGGAAAAATTAGGGAGGCAACAAGCGGCTTGGCGCAATATCCGGGTAAAGCCCTGTGCTTGTCCCTGCCCTGCGGGAGCGTCGGCGGCAGGAGCCGCCGCCGAGCCCCATGGATGGGTTCATGCGTCTCCCGCAGGGCAGGGACAAGCACAGGGCGAGGGCAGGCACCCAGCTGTGCGATATCTAGGCTAGCAGAGGCTATCCGATGCCTGCGCGAGCGGACGGCGGGCCTCAGGTTTTAGGAATTGCGGGTTCCCGCTTAAAGAAGCGAATTTCCTCGCTGGCCGCAAGCTCCCGACCGTGGGCATCGAGCACACGAGCCCGCAGCCGATGCTCGCCGCGCCAGGCTTCCGCAAGCCGGAGAACCGGCGGCTCGCCCTGCCAAGGCGTTTCGACGCCATCTAGGAGAATCGAAAAAGCCGAGCCGTCCTGCAGCTCCCCGCTCACGAGCAGCCGCACTTCCAACTCGCCGCCAGCGCCCCAAACGGTTTCGCCGACTGCCGGGGAGGCAATTTCCAGCCCGAGGACGGCTTCCTGCTTTGCCGCCTGCGCTTCTCCCTGCGCCGTCATGCTTGGCGGCGGCCCTGCGGGCGAGCGCCAGCCCGCTATGCCGGACGATTCGACGCGGACCGCGCCCGGAAAGGGCTCATCGGCATAGCGCACATGCCCCTGATCATCTGCCTGCCGCCAGATTTCCTGCCCGTGCGCCTGTGTCAGCAGCACGAGCAGGAACGCGCCCCCTGCCCATCCCTTCTTCATCGTCGTCCTTCCTGGAGCAGAGCGGGAAGATTGCGCTGTGCGATTGGCCGCTACAGGCTGTAGTACATCTCGAATTCAACCGGGTGCGTGGTGGCGCGCAGGCGTGTGCATTCCGCTTCCTTCAGCTCCATATAGCCTTCCAGAAGATCGTCGGTGAACACGTCGCCAGCCTTGAGGAATTCGTTATCGGCGCGCAGCGCCTCGAGAGCCTCCTCGAGCGAAAACGCCACGGTGGGAAGCCCCGCTTCCTCCTCGGGCGGCAGGTCGTACAAATCTTTATCCACTGGGTCGCCGGGGTGGGTCTTGTTTTGGATGCCGTCGATGCCAGCCATCAGCATGGCGGCGAACGCTAAGTACGGATTAGCCATGCTATCCGGGAAGCGCACCTCGATGCGTCGCGCCCGGGAGTCCGCCACAAACGGAATGCGCACCGCCGCTGAGCGGTTGCGGGCCGAATAGGCCAGGATCGTGGGGGCCTCGAAGCCCTTCACCAACCGCTTGTAGCTGTTGGTGGACGGGTTGGCGAAGGCGTTAAGCGCGCGGGCATGCTTGAGGATGCCGCCGATGTAGTACATGCCGACCTCGGAAAGGCCGCCATAGCCGTCGCCGCTGAAGATATTGGCGCCGTCCTTGATCACGGACTGATGCACATGCATGCCGTTGCCGTTATCGCCCACCAAGGGCTTGGGCATGAAAGTGGCGGTTTTGCCGAACTGATGCGCGGTTTGCATCACCGCGTACTTGAGAATCTGCACCTCGTCGGCCTTGCGCGTGAGGCTGTTGAAACGCACGCCGATCTCGCCTTGGCCGGCGGTGGCCACCTCGTGATGGTGAACCTCCACCGGAAGCCCGAGATCCATCAGCGCCAAGCACATGGTGGAGCGCATATCCTGCAGCGAATCCACCGGCGGGACAGGGAAATAGCCGCCCTTCACGCCGGGCCGGTGCCCGTAGTTGCCTTCCTCGAACTCGCGGGTTGAGTTCCAGGCGCCTTCAATGGAATCGACATGATAGGAGGCGCTTTCCAAGGAGCTCCCGTAACGCACGTCGTCGAAAACGAAGAACTCGTTCTCCGGGCCGAAGTTGGCATCGTCGCCGATGCCGGTGGAGCGCAAGTATTCCAAGGCGCGCTTGGAAGTGAGCCTAGGGCAGCGCGCGTAGGCCTGCATGGTGACCGGCTCATACACGTCGCAGCGCAACAGCAGCGTGGTGTCCTCTGCGAACAAATCGACAACCGCGCTGTCGGCCTCCGGCATCAACACCATGTCGGATTCGTCGATGCCGCGCCAGCCGGCGATGGAAGAGCCATCGAACATCTTCCCCGAGGCAAAGAATTCCTCATCGACCACCTGCGACGGAACGCTCACATGCTGTTCCTTGCCGCGGGTGTCGGTAAAGCGCAGGTCCACGAACCTCACGCCCTTCTCCTCGATCAAGCTCATTACTTCCGATACATCCATTGCCTTAGGGGCCCTCAAACGCCGATTGATTCCTGAAATGATGTGCTAGGCAGCCTTGCGCCATCCGGTCGCAACCGCATCGACACAGCGCGCTGGTTCGCGCCGGAACGAATAGGAGGTCAAACCGAAAACAGCGCCGACGACTCCCTTTTGCGGCACGACGCGATATTGTAGTGGCACCAGCAGGGCCAAGTCCATACTTTGAGCCATATTTTGCACGGTAAAGGCGTGAAATCTGGCAGATTGGAGAGTGATATGAGCAAAACAGAGACAAAAAGGGAAATATGGAAGTTGATCTAGGGTGTCTTTGACGCGTTCGATGAACGCAATGTGCAGGGCATGGAGGACCTCCTGCATGACGACTGCACGCTCTGGGGTTTGTTCGAGCCGGAGCTGATCTCGGGCAAGGCGGAACGCGAGGCCTTTCATGAACGTGACAAGGCTCAATTGATGGCGCGCGGTCGCCTGAGCATTTCAATCCAGCCCCTGAAGCTGGACGTTTTCAACGAAGTGGCCGTGGCGCGCTACTGGCTGCGTTTCAACTACGAGCCGCCCAACGCCACCTCGGGCCGTGTGCGCATCACCGATATTCTGCTGCGAACGCCGAAAGGGTGGCGAATCATGCACCACCATGAGGGCCTGGCGCCGACGGGCGTGCCGCCGATCGACGGGTAGCGCCGCTTCCCCGCGCCTATATCATAGTTTCCTCGCGGCCTGCCCTACGAGCCGCCGGAGATTCCAGAATGAGCGAGCATATTTCAACGATGCCAAGCGGCCTGTCCCGGCGCGCAATGCTCGCGGGCCTGGGAGGGCTGGGATTGGCCGCAGCGCTCAGCATTGAAGCGCGGGCCGCCAACAGCGGTGGCTTGTTCCCCGCGGCAGATGATAAGGAAGGCTGGCTAAAGGCCTGGTTGCGGATACAGGCCAGCCTGTCGGAGCAGGACTCGCCTTGGTGGTACACGGGGCGGATTTACGCCCAGGTGGGCGATCAGCGCCCCAACCACATCCTTAACCTGGAGGGAACCGAAATCTATTGGCCGCGGGCCATGGAAAACGGAGAATACTCGATCAGCAGCCGCACGCTGACCTTCTTCAAGGACCCCGGCACGGATGAAATGCTTGAGGAGTTCGTTAATCCTTACACGGGCGAAGCGCTCCCGGTCGCGGCCAACATCCTAGGCGGGCCCGACGGGGCCCGCTACACGGAGGACGGAATGATTTTCGCCGCGCACATTGATCCCGCCGGCGAGCTGCGTCGCTGGAACTGGGACTGGAAGGCTGCCGGCCCGCACGTCTGGCTGATGGCGAGCCGGGCGATGGCGCATGCGCCGCAACCGTGGCTGGAGGCAATGACCATGTTCTGCCGGCGGGAGGATTTCGCCGACCCCGGCATCGACAGCCTGCGCAGCAACTTCTCCTCCACCTATTTCTCGCCGTGGCTGCCTTGGATGGGCATGAAAGGCCAGCCAGGGCATCTTATCTGGCACTCATCGGGCTGCAAGCTAAGTTCGATGGACGAGGCATCGGAGGCCTACCGGGAGCGGGCCGAGAGGCTGTTTCCAGGCCAGCTGACCGCCAACCCCAACTCCTTCGAGTAGGCGGCAACCCGGCAAGAGCCGGCAGGAGCGCATATGACCAGACCCGGCATCGTGGACGCGGCTGCCTATGTGCCGGCCATGCGCTTGGACCGCCGAGCGATCTTCGCGGCCAATTCATGGGCCAATCCGGCTCTGAAGGGTCTGGCCCGAGGCGCGCGCAGCATGTGCAACTGGGACGAGGACAGCATCACCATGGGCGTGGAAGCGGCCCGGCGCTGCTTGTCGGACCGGCCTAGGGAGCGCTTGCGGCGTCTGTATTTCGCTTCCACCACGCCGCCGTTTGCCGACCGCCAGTCCGCTGCCGTGATCGGCGAAGCGCTCAACCTTGCCGGCAACCTGGCCGCAGTGGATCTCGCCAACTCGCGCAACGCCGGCCTGCAGGCCTTCTGCGAGGCTGCGCGGGGCAGCGACCCGGCGCTGGTGGTTTCGGCAGACGCGCGGCTCGCCAGGCCGGGCAGCGCCCAGGAGCTCCAGTACGGCCACGGCGGAGCCGCAGTGCTGCTGGACAACAAAGATACGATCGCCGATGTGGTGGCCGAGCACCGGCTTTCCCAGGATTTCGTGGATCAGTTCCGCGGCAGCGGAGAGCCGTTCGATTACCGTTGGGAGGAACGCTGGATCCGCGATCGCGGCTACCGCGCCATCCTGCCAGCGCTGGTTCGCGGCGTGCTGGAGCAGGCCGGCGTGTCGCCCGAGCAATTATCGCGCGCGGTGCTTCCCGCGGCCCCGCCGCGAATGGCCGCTGCGCTGGCCAAGGGCCTGGGCTTCGCCGCCGAGCGGGTGCAGGACAGCCGGCTCGGGGATGTGGGCGATACCGGTGCGCCCCATCCCTTGTTGCTTGCGGTTGACGCATTGGCCCAAGCCAATCCAGACGAGCTGATTCTGGTGGCGGGATTCGCCCAGGGTGGAATCGCGCTGCTTCTGCGGACCACTGGCAAACTTCCCGCATGGCAGGCACGCAACGCCCGCCGGACGGCCCTGTCCCCGCCGCGCGTCGAGCGCGCCTATACCAAGCACTTAAGCTTCAGCGGCCTGCTGCCGATGGATTTCGGCATGCGCGCCGAAGCGGACGCCAAAACCCAGCTCAGCGCTTTCGACCGCCATCGGGCCGAACTCACGGGCTTTATAGGCGGACGCTGCCCCGTGTGCGGAACCGTGCAGTTTCCGCGCAGCGCGCGCTGCGTCAATCCGGAATGCAACGCTGAAGCCGAGCAGGATCCGGTGCCGCTGGCGGAACAGCCCGGCGAAGTCTCCTCCTTCACCCAGGACTGGCTCGCCTATACGCCGCATCCTCCGCTGCAATACGGGCTGGCGGCCACCGCCGAAGGCGCGCGGGCGCTGATGGAGTTTACCGAGTGCCCGCTGGAGCAGATGCGCGTGGGGCTGAAGTTGCGCTTCGTTTTTCGCATTCACGCGATAGACTCGCAGCGAGGCTACCGGCGGTATTTCTGGAAGGGCGCGCCAGCGTCCGGCGAGGAGAAAGCCTGATGGCGGGCATTTGCGACAAAGTGGCGATTGTGGGCATGGGATGCTCCCGGTTCGGCGAGCGCTGGGACTGCGATGCCGAGGATCTGATGCTGGAAGCGTTCCGCGAGGCCTCCGAAGATGCGGGCCTAGGCTCGGACCAGCTCGATGCGGCCTGGTTCGGCTGCTATTTCGACGATGCCAGCGTGGGCAAATCGGCGTTGCCGCTAGCGAATGCGCTGCGCCTCAGGAATATCCCGGTCACGCGGGTGGAGAACATGTGCGCCACCGGCACCGAAGCGCTGCGCGGAGCCGTTTACGCGGTGGCGGCCGGCGCCTGCGATATCGCGCTTGCGCTAGGCGTGGAGAAGCTCAAGGACACGGGCTACGGCGGCTTGCCGGCGGGCACGCCGGGCACCTTTACCGAACAGTGGCGGCCCAACACCAGCTCGCCCGGCTCCTTCGCCCAGCTCGCCTCGGCCTACCGAGCCCGGCACCGGGTGCAGGAGGAAGACCTCAAGCGGGCCATGGCCCACGTGTCCTGGAAAAGCCATCGAAACGGCGCCATCAACCCCAAGGCCCATCTTCGCAAAGCGGTGGACCTCGATACCATCATCGGCGCGCCCATGGTCGCGGAGCCGCTGGGACTGTTCGATTGCTGCGGGGTGAGCGACGGCGCGGCCTGCGCCATCGTCGCCCGACCGGAAATCGCCCGGGAGCTTGGCAAGACGGAAATGGTGACCGTCAAGGCGCTGCAGCTGGCGGTGAGCAACGGCGCGGAGGCGGGGCACCAAGGGTGGGACGGCAGTTACATCCACTGCGGACGTCTGGCCGGCCAGCGCGCGCTGGCCGAGGCAGGAGTGCGGAACGCGAAAAAAGAAGTTGATTTTATTGAAGTTCACGACTGCTTTTCGATCACCGAACTGGTCACCATGGAAGACTTGGGCTTTGCCGGGGAAGGCGATGGCTGGCGGGCTGTCCTGGACGGCGCCTTCGACCGCGACGGCGAGACCCCCTGTCAGATCGACGGGGGGCTGAAGTGTTTCGGCCATCCCATCGGGGCCTCGGGGCTGCGCATGGCCTACGAGGTTTATCTTCAATTGCTGGGGCGCGCAGGCGATCGGCAATTGCCTTCTCCCGCGCTGGGCCTCACCCATAACCTAGGCGGCGAGCCGGCCCGCTGCGTGGTGAGCGTGGCGGTGTTCGGCAGGGGCGATTAGCCTTGGGCAGGGCAAAGTGCTCAGCATGCGTATGCTTCCGGGCTTTTCGCGCATTGCCTTGCCCCGCCGTTCCGGAAGTATTGGAGCCACTGCGCGCCAATGGCTTGGCGCTCAGTGCGGAACAAGCCCCACGGATGGATTTATGCGTCTCTTGGAACGGCGGCGCAAGGCAATGCGCGCGCCGGCATAGGAAACACTGAGCAAACGGACGAGACATGCCGACCACGAAAAGCAAGCGGAGCGCGCCGCCCGATTTCCAGACGCTGATCCAGCGGCTGGAGGCGTTCTGGGCCCGGCGCGGCTGCGTTATCGCGCAGCCGCTGGATCAGCCAGTGGGGGCCGGCACCTTTCATCCCGCCACCTTTCTGCGCGCTTTGGGGCCGGAGCCTTGGAGCAGCGCCTACGTGCAGCCCAGCCGACGGCCCGCCGACGGCCGCTACGGGGACAATCCCTTCCGACTGCAGCATTACTACCAGTTCCAAGTGGTGATGAAGCCCTCGCCGGATCAGCTGCAGGATTGGTACTTGGAGTCCTTGGGCCATATCGGCATTGACCTCCATGCCGAAGACGTGCGCTTCGTGGAAGACAACTGGGAATCGCCCACCCTGGGCGCTTGGGGGCTGGGCTGGGAAGTATGGCTGAACGGCATGGAGATTACCCAGTTCACCTATTTCCAGCAGGCGGGGGGGCTGGACTGCCGACCGGTGACCGGCGAGATCACCTACGGCTTGGAGCGGCTGGCCATGTACCTGCAAGGCGTGGACAGCGTCTTCGATCTGCTGTGGTCAAGCCGCGGGCAGCCCGTGCGATACCGGGAGATACACCACCAAAACGAAGTGGAAATGTCGAAATTCAACTTCGAGATGGCGGACACGGAGCTGCTGTTCAGGCGCTTCGACGACTGCGAGCGGCAGTGCGCCCGCCTGGCCGCCGAGGCGTTGCCGCTGCCCGCCTATGAACAGGTGCTGGAAGCCTCGCACACCTTCAATCTGCTTGATGCCCGGCGCGCCATTTCCACCAGCGAACGGCAGCGCTACATCCTGCGCGTGCGCGACATGGCCGGGGCCGTGGCCCGCGGCTACGTGGCTTCGCGCGAGGCGATGGGCTTCCCGCTTGCTCGGCGCTCAGAGGGGTAGGGCGGTGGCGGCTGCGGATTTTCTGGTCGAGATCGGCGTGGAGGAGTTGCCGCCGAAACGCCTGCCGGTTCTGGAACGCCATTTGCGCGATGCCTTTATCGGCGGCTTGGCCGAGGCGCGCCTTTCCTGCGAAGCGGTGGAATCCTATGCTGCGCCGCGGCGGCTGGCTCTTCTGGCGCGCTTGCTGGCGGCGAGGCAGCCCGCCCAAGCCATTGAAAAGCGAGGGCCGCCGCTGGCGGCTGCGCGCGACGCTCATGGCGAATGGACCCGCGCCGCCCATGCGTTCGCCCGGTCGTGCGGCTGCGTGCCCGAAAAATTGCAGGTCCTGCGCACGCCCAAGGGAGAATGGCTGGCTTTCCGCGAGCGGCGGTCGGGGCGCTCGGCTGCGTCCCTGTTGCCGGGCATTGTCGCCGACGCGCTCAAAAGCCTGCCGATCCCTAGGGCCATGCGCTGGGGATCGGGCGACGAGGAATTCATTCGCCCGGTGCATTGGGTGGTGATGCTGCGCGGTGGGACCGTGGTGCCGGGAACGATTCTCGGCCGCCGCAGCGGCCGCGTCAGCCGGGGCCACCGCTTCATGGGCGAGAAGCGATTGAGCTTGGCGGCGGCCGCGGATTACGCCGAGGCGTTGCGCCGAAGAGGCCGCGTGATCGCGGATTTCCGGATCCGCCGAGCGATGATCGCGGATCGGGCGCAGGAACAGGCAATTTGCCTTGGAGGCGAGCTGGTCAGCCGTCCCGAAATGGAGGATGAGATTGCCGGACTGGTGGAATGGCCTGTGGCTCTTCGCGGTTCCTTCGAGGAGCGCTTTCTGGAACTGCCGGAGCCTGTGATTATCGCCACTTTGCAGGAACACCTGCGATTTTTCCCGGTGCGGGCCAAGTCCGGCAAGCTGCTGCCAGGATTCGTGCTTATCGGCAATATCGAGAGCGAAACGCCCGCTTCCGTTATCAAGGGCGCCCAGCGCGTGGTCCGCGCCCGCCTCAACGATGCCGACTTCTTCTATCGGCGCGATTGCCGGGAAACGCTTGCGGATCGCCTGCCGGCGCTTAAGGCGGTGCGCTACCAGGAGCGCCTGGGCGCTCTGAGCGACAGGGCCGGACGGCTGGCCGCCCTAGCCGAGGACCTGGCCCCGGCGACCGGCGCCGATCCCGCCGCAGCGCGGCGCGCGGCGCTGCTTTGCAAGGCCGATTTAATGACCGGAATGGTGGCCGAATTCCCGGGGCTGCAAGGAATTATGGGCGCGCACTACGCCCGCAACGACGGCGAACCCAAGGAGGTTGGCTTGGCCATCGGCGAGCATTATCGCCCCCGCCAAGCAGGCGATGCCATTCCGGCAAGCCCGACCGGCCGCGCGGTGGCGCTGGCGGACCGCGTGGACGGTCTGGCCGGACTGTTCGCCGCAGGCCGGCGACCGAAGGGGGCCAGCGATCCGTTCGGTCTGCGCCGCGCGGCCTTGGCTGTGCTGCGCATTTGCATCGAAGGCTCGGTTGAACTGGATCTTCCGTCTATTCTTGGGCGCGCCGTGGCCCTGCAACCGCTGGAAAAATCCCAAGAGGGCGCGATCGCCGAAGAGGCGCATTCCTTCGTGATGGAGCGTCTGAAGGCTTGGTACCTCGACGGCCTGCATCCCGATTCCGCTGATCTCGCCGTCACTGCCGAGCTGCTGGCCGCGGTCAGGGCCCGCAAACCGGCCTCTCCGCTGGATTTCCACCGCCGCCTCAAGGCGCTCCACGGCTTTCTTGGCCGGACGGCCGCCAACGACTTGGCCGCCGCCAACAAGCGCATCGGCAATATCCTGCGCTCGGCGGATGCCCGCGCGGGCGAGGTGCGGGAGGGACTCCTTATGGAGGCGCAGGAGCAGGCCCTGCATGCCGCTTTCCTCCAGCTGCTGCCGCAATACCGGCAGCGCTTGGACGCGCAGGATTACGCCGCCGCGCTGAGCTTGCTGGCCTCTCTGGCCAAGCCGTTGAGCGACTTCTTCGACCATGTGCTGGTGATGAGCGAGGACGGCAAGCTGCGTCGCAACCGGCTTGCGCTTCTAGGCGGAATCCGGGAAGCGATGCTGGCGGTGGCGGACCTCTCCCTGCTTCCCGGCCGAACGTAGCGTTTCCGCCTGCCGGCGCATGCAGGATCGGCCCGGATGAAGCCGCGTCTGGTCATTCTCGACCGCGACGGCGTGATTAACGAGGAGCGAGGCGAATGCATCCGCTCGCTGGATCAATGGCGCCCGCTGCCAGGCAGCCTGAAAGCGATCGCGCGGCTGTGCCGGGCCGGAATTCCCGTGGCGGTGGCCACCAATCAGTCCGGCGTTGGGCGCGGCCTGATGAGCGCGGCCGAACTGGCCGCCGTCCATGAACGCCTCATGCAGGATGTGCGCCAGGCGGGTGGCGACCTCGCCGGCGTATTCTTCTGCCCTCACGCGCCGTCCGACGGGTGCCGGTGCCGCAAGCCATTGCCCGGGCTGCTGCTGCGGATCGAGGCGGAATTGGGGCTGGCGGTGGCCGGGCAATACATGGTGGGCGACTCGTTGCGCGACCTTCAGGCAGCCAGGGCGGCCGGCGCGTTGCCGGCGCTGGTGCGCACCGGCTTTGGGCGCGCCAGCGAAAAGAAGCTTGGCGTCGAAAGCGACGTGCCCGTCTTCGACAACCTGTCTGCCTTTGCCGGCTGGCTGCTGGAGAGGAGCTGATGGCTCGGATCAGGGATTGGGTGTTTTCCGGCCTGCTGGTGTTCAACACCATCGCGGGCAGCCTCTGGGGCGTTGCGCTTTGGCTGCTGCCGCACCCGATCCGCTATTTTTTCGCGGTGCGCTGCTGGGCCGTGGCCAATTTGTGGCTGCTGCGGGTGATCTGCGGCGTGGACTGGGAAGTTCGGGGGCGCCGCCATCTCCCGGCGGAGCCCAGCGTAGTGCTGATGAAGCATTCCTCGGCATTCGATATCATTGTTCAGGCTGTGCTGTTTCCGCGGCAAATCTGGTTGCTGAAGCGGGAATTACTGTGGGTGCCCCTTTTCGGCTGGGCCTTGGCGGCGATTGGCTGCGTAGGCGTGGACCGCGCCCGGGGCGCTCGCGCCGTGAGAGGCGTGGTGCGCGACGGCAAGGCCCGTATCGAACGAGGCCTGTGGGTGATGGTCTTTCCGGAAGGCACCCGCATGGCGCCGGACGAAACGGGCAACTACGCCCCGGGCGGCGCGATGATCGCTAGCGCGGCGCGTTGCCCGGTGGTTCCGGTGGCCCATAACGCCGGCGATTACTGGCCCCGGCGCAGCGCCTCGAAAAAACCGGGAACGATCAGCATCGTGATCGGTCCGCCGCTGGACCCCCGCGGCCAAAACGCCCGCGAGCTTACTAAAAAAGCAAAGACATGGGTAGAATCAGAAGTAACCAAATTGCGCGAATTTAATAACATTTAGAATAAAATTAGATACTTTTAACATCACTTTCTCATAATCCGCATGCCCCGCACGGATAGCATGAGGCGAGTTGATACCGCCTTTCCGCTGGTCTTTTGCCCGCCTGCTCGCTTATGCTCGCTGCGCCATAGGCACGGCGCTGTTTCGAGCTTGCGGATGAAGCCTTTTCCTGCCCCTTTTTACGGAAGACACATGCCGCTTCGGTTCGCCTCTTTGCGCGTTCCCCCTCTCGCGGGAGACGCATGAACCCGTCCATGGGGCTTGGCGGCGGCTGTCCTGCCGCCGACACTCCCGGAAGAGGGGGAACGCGCAAAGAGGCTTTGGCGGGCGCAGACTCCTTAAGGATCGGCACTCCCAAGCCCTCTGCTTGCATCCTGCCTCCGGTACTCGCGGAAAGAAGGGCAAGCGGAAAGGCGCCGAAGTGTCTGCTCTAAGTGTGCGAAGCAGGTGTGCGGGGTGCTAGATATCGAGATTGACAACGTTTAGCGCGTTATCTTCTATGAATGCGCGGCGGGGTTCGACTTTTTCGCCCATCAGGGTAGTGAACAACTTGCTGGTGGCGCTGGTTTCATATTCGCTGGCCACTTCCACCCGCATCAGCCGGCGGGTCTCGGGATTCACTGTGGTGTCCCAAAGCTGGGCAGCGTTCATTTCGCCAAGGCCCTTGTAGCGCTGTAGCGTTACGCCCCGCCGTCCCTGATCCATCAGCCAGTCCAGCGCTTGGCCGAACAAGGCCGCTTCATGGCGCGCCGCCCCCCGGCGCACCTCGCCGCCGGTTCGCATCAGTTCGCTAATTTCCTTCGCCAGAGCCCGAACCGACTGGTATTCCGGCGTCGAAAACAGCGCGAACGGAAGCATGCTTTTCTCGTCCACCTCATTCTCAGTGCGCACGATCGAAAAAGCCTCGGGCGTTCCACCGTTGCGCTGAAAGGAAACTTTCCACTGCGAATCGCCGTCCAGCTTGTCCAAGCCGTCCTTGAGCGCGGCGCCCCACTGGAACATGGTTTGCGGATCGTTCCCCGCTTCGGGCGGCGCAATCTCCAACAGGCAAGCCAGCACGAACTCGTGGGCACTGCCGCGCAAACCCTCCAGTGAGCTCCGCGCTTTCAGCATTCGCTCCGCCAAGCGCCGCAAATCCTCGCCGGCGATTTCCGCTTCGCGGCCTTTAACTAACAGCCCGGCATCCTTGAGCGCGGCCTTGAGAGTCCACTCGCGCAGCTCCTGGTCGTCCTTAAGGTACTCTTCCTTGCGGCCCCGCGTGACCTTGTAAAGCGGCGGCTGGGCGATATACACGTGGCCGCCCTCGATAAGGGCCGGCATATAGCGGAAGAAAAAGGTAAGAAGCAGCGTGCGGATATGCGATCCGTCCACATCGGCATCGGTCATGATGATGACCCGCGCATACCGCAGCTTCTCGGCATCGAAACTCTCCTCTTCGCGCCCAACCCCGCAACCAAGGGCGGCAATCAGCGTGGCGACCTCGTCGGAAGACAGCATCTTGTCAAGGCGGGCTTTTTCCACGTTCAGAATTTTTCCCCGCAAAGGAAGAACGGCCTGGGTGCGCCGATCACGGGCCTGTTTGGCCGAACCGCCGGCGGAATCTCCCTCTACGAGGAAGATTTCCCGCTTTCGCGCATCCTTTTCCTGGCAATCCGCAAGTTTTCCCGGAAGACCCCCAACATCGCTCTTGCGTCGCGCGATATCACGCGCCTTGCGGGCGGCCTCCCGCGCGGTTGCGGCATCAACGATCTTATCGATGATTGTTCGCGCCTGCTTGGGATTCTCAAGCAGGAATTCACGCAGCGCCTCGCCAATGGTTCGCTCCACGGCCGTCTTGGCCTCGGACGAAACCAGTCTTTCCTTCGTTTGCGAGGAGAACTTGGGATCCCGCATCTTCACAGACACCACGGCGGTCAGCCCTTCCCGCACATCCTCGCCGCGCAGGCTGAGGTTTTTAGTGCGGTTGCCGCCATGTTGCTCGATATAGCTGTTCAGCATGCGGGTCAATGCGGTCCGGAAGCCTTCCTGGTGCGTCCCTCCATGACTCTGTGGAATATTGTTGGTGAAGAAGGAACTGTGCTCGTGGTAGCCCGCGTTCCATTGCATGGAAGCCTCGATTTCAAGCTCCACAGAAACGTCCTTGGTTTCCCCGTTCCCTTCGGTATCCTCTCTGCGGGCCATATCCACGACCTGCTGGCGTTTCACATGAAACACCTGCGAATGCAGAGGCTCGCGCGATTGATTCAGCCACTGCACGAACTCGCGAATACCGCCCTCCGCATAAAAGGTGGACTGCTCGCCGCCGTCCCGCTCATCCGAAAGCTCGATGGTGATTCCGCTGTTAAGAAATGCCAGTTCCCGCAACCTTGTGGATAGAACCTTGGCATCGAACCCCAGCTTTGCGGCAAAAATCTGCGGATCCGGCCGGAATCGGATTTCCGTGCCGCTCCGGTCGCTGGGCCCCACATCGGCGAGCGCGCCATCGGGAATGCCAGTGGTATAGCGCTGGCGGTATTGGCGGCCACCCCGATACACCAGAAGCTCCAATTCCTCGGAAAGGAAGTTAACGACCGACACGCCTACGCCATGCAGCCCGCCCGAAACCTTATAGACGCTTTTATCGAATTTGCCGCCGGCGTGCAGGGTGGTCATAATCAACTCGGCGGCCGAGCGGCCGGTCTTCGCATGCATATCGACCGGAATGCCGCGGCCGTTATCGCTGATTTGCGCTGCCCCGTCGGCGAGCAGGCGAACTTCGATTCTGTCGCAATGGCCGGCGAGCGCCTCGTCCACGGAGTTATCCACGACCTCGTAGATTAGATGATGGAGCCCGGTTCCATCGTCGGTATCGCCGATATACATGCCCGGAAGCTTGCGCACCGACTCCCTGTCCTCCAAGACTTCGATCTGGTCGGCGCCATAGGCGGCCGAGGGCTCGGACTGCCCGGGGGCCATGGAAACGCTGGAATCGTCGGCGGGTTGCTGCATGTGAGCCTGGGCTTAGGAAGTTCTAGATATGCGTTCTGTCGCCGGACGGGGCGCCGCCAGAAACACGCGCAAGCGCACCGAACTCACCTGACAAGAAACCAAGGGGCCTGTTAGCGCGATGCGACGCCGCTATGAACGCACTCCTTTTTAACGCCGGTCGATTATACCAGCGCGCCGTCGATGAAGCGAAATTCCTCGCGCTCGAATTCCTTGCCGAAAGCGCCGGCATCCACCGCCGTGATGAAGAGCTGGCAGTTGCCCGCCCACATCGCGGCCAGCAGCCGCCGAGCATGTTCCGCATCGAGCTCTGCGAGCGGCTCGTCCGCCAACAGCACCGGCCTGGCAACGCCGGCCTCATTCAGCAGCTCGGCGGCCGCCAGCACTATTGACGCGGCCAGCAACTTCTGCTGGCCCCTGGACGCAAGATACCGCGCCTTCCCTCCCTCAAGACGGAGCACAAGATCGCTGCGCTGCGGGCCGAAACGCGTGGCGCCAAGCTTGCGGTCGCCGTCCAGGGAGTCACGCAGCGCTTGGGCCAGATTCCCGGCGCGCGGCCAGCCCCGGTAATACTCCCAATCGGCCCGCAAATCGAGCAATTGCTCCGCGATTCGCTGAAACCGGGGACGCAGCTTCCCCGCCGTGGCCCGGCGTTGCTTCTCCATGGCCTCCGCCGACCGGCAGAACTGCTCGTCCCAAGCAGTCACCGCTTCAACCCCTGCGCCTGCCCGCAAGCTGGCATTGCGCTGCTTGAGGCTTCGCCTGAACCTTGTCCATGCCGCATGAAAAGCGGGTTCCACGTGAAACGCCACCCAGTTCAAAAGCAGCCTTCGGCGTTCCGGGCCTTGATCCACCAAGTCCATGACGCTCGCATCCAGATTCAGCACCGGCAACGCCCGCGCGAGTTCCGCTCTGCGGATGCCTTTTTTTCCGTCCAGGAGCGCGCGAACCCGCCGGCCTTGGATATTGACGCCCAGTTCCAGCGCGCCGCTCCGGCCCGCCAAGGTGGCCCTTACGCTTGCCGCCTCCTCGCCATGGCTGACGAGCTGCCGCGCATCGCCCCCCCGAAAGCCGCGCGCGCGGGACAGCAGGAAAATGCTCTCCAGCAGGCTGGTCTTCCCCGCGCCGTTGTGGCCTCTGATGAGATTTGCCTTCCGGTCCGGCTTCAGGTCCAAGCGCTTCAACGCCCGGAAATTACGCAGCCGCAACCGCGTCAGGTCCGACACAACACTATCCCGGATATTTCACCAAGCCGCTTGTTGCCTTTCTTATTTTGCTGCTTAGTCAATGGCTTATGCCCGGATTGCCCGCTTTCCGCCTAGTGCGGAACGCGCATGCCGCGTTCCCGCCGGTCTTTTTCCCGATTGTGCGCATAGGCTCGCTGCGCCATAGGCACGGCTATGGCGCAGATTGGTGCAATATGCGGGCTAGATGGCCCGCTCCCGCTCATTCCTTACCCGGCCGATTTGGGGCCGGCGAGCGCCGCGCGCCGCAGGCGCTACAACCTCATGGGCATTACGATGTGCTGCACACCCTCGCTATCCGGGGCACATATGAGCACGCTGCTGTTGCCGTCGCGCATATGCACTTCGACCTCGTCCGATTGCAGCGACCTGAGCACGTCTGAAAGGTAGATGGCGTTGAATCCAACCTTGACCTCCGGCCCATGGTAACGGGCTTCCAGCTCGTCTTGCGCCTGGGCGCCTTGCCCCCCTTCGGTGCTGATGCCCACGCTGTTTTCCTTAACGACCACCGACACCAGCGGGATGCGCTGATCCCGCACCCCCCGGCTCTCCCGTGCCACTAGGGCAACCCGGCTGAGAGCGGTTTCCAGCGCCGTGCGATTGGCCACCAGAGGTTTTTCCTGGCGCTCGGGGATAACCCGCCGGTACTCGGGATACCTTCCTTCGATAAGCTTTGATGTCATCTGCTGGTCCCCGAGCCTGAACTGGACCTGGTTGTCGCCCAGCGCCAACTCCACCTCTTCGCTGTGCGGCAGCAAAGGACGCAAGGCGTTGATGCTGTTTCTGGGCACGATTCCCTTGCGCGCCTCCGCCGCGCGGCTGTCCGCCGTTTCCGAACACGACAGGCGATGGCCGTCGGTGGCCACGAGCCGCAAGCCGTTTTCGCCGATCTCCATCAACATGCCGTTGAGGTAGTAGCGAGGATCCGACTGCGCCATGGCGAAATGCGTTTCGGCAAGCATTTTCGACAACATCGCGGACTTCAGCACAACCCCTTCGGCGCCGTTGTCCGGGTCGAGCCGGGGAAAATCCTCGGGCGGCAGCGTTTCCAGGCTTCCCGAGTAGCGCCCGGACTTCACCGAGAGCTGGTTCTCCTCAAGCGCCAGCTCAATGCTGCTTCCCCCTTTCAGCGAGGCGCTGATTCCTTGCAGAAGCTTGGCCGGCACCGTTACTTTGCCTTCCGCTCCCAAATCGATCACTTCGCAACGGGCCACGAGCGTGAGCTCTAGGTTGGTGCAGGTTGCCGTAAGCATGCCCTCCGCTGCCTCCAGCAGCGCATTGCGGAGTATAGCCATGGTATCGGCTTGGGTTTGCGCGGCGCTGGTTACCGATTGCAGCAGGCCGTGCAGGCTCTCTTGGGGAATGCTCATTCTCATGGGATCTCCTTTATTACCTCTTTTTTAAAAAGATAATAATGATGGTGATAAGGCCTGTGGATATCTGTGTCATGCTATAAAATTTAATTAAATCAATATGTTAAGCCAATCCATCTTGTGGCGTGGGCTGTGGATTTCGAGTGGCTGCGATTGTGGATTGGCCGCCCGCAAGCCCGCAGCTAACAATTTCTCCACAGATAAAACCGGCATTTTCCGCAGCTTCTCCAGTCCGGAATTTACTGGGCAAGGATACTCGCCAGGCTCTTGTATTGCTGATTCAGGTTATGATCGGATCCTCGCAGCTCCTGAATGCGGCGAACCGCATTGATGACCGTAGTGTGGTCGCGGCCGCCGAAACCCTCGCCGATATCGGGAAGGCTGAGATCGGTGTACTCGCGCGCCAGCGCCATCGCCATTTGCCGGGGGCGCACTATGGCGCGCTTCCTGCTTGGCGAACGCAAGTCCGACGGGCGCACCTGAAAGTAATTGGCGACCAGTTTCTGGATCTCTTCCAGCGTAATGCGCCGGGCCACCGATGCGACATGGTTCTTGAGCGCCTGTCTGGCCAGCGGCAAATCAATAGGCATTCCGCGAAAACGCGACATCGCTTCAACCGTGCGGTAAGCGCCTTCAAGTTCGCGGACGCTGGAAAAAATATGCTGCGCGATAAATATCGCCACTTCCCCGGGGCAAAGCGCGCCGGCGGCCTCGGCCTTGGCCAGAACGATGGCGGCTCGGGTTTCCAGGTCCGGCGGTTCGATATTCACCATTAGCCCCGACCCCAGGCGCGAGATCACGCGGGTTTCCAGCCCGGCCACCTCGCGCGGCAGCTTATCGCAGGTCAGAACGATCTGGCGGCCGTCCTGCAGGAGGGCGTTCAGCGTGTGATAGAACTGCTCCTGGGAGCTTTCCTTGCCGGCCAGGAACTGCACATCGTCGAGCAGCAGCGTATCGACGGAGCGGTACGAGCGCTTGAATTGCTCCACTAGCGCATCCGAGCCGGACCGGCCATAGGAAGCGCGCACCTTGCGCAGCGCGTTCAGGTAATCGTTGATGAACGTGTCCGAATGCACATAAGCCACCCTGAGCTGCTGCCTGCCTGCTAGAAGCTGGTGGCCGATGGCGTGCATTAGATGGGTTTTGCCCAGGCCCACGCCGCCGTAAATGAGCAGCGGGTTGTAGGCGCGGTGCTTGGCCACGTGTCGGGCGGCATCGTAGGCAACCTGGCTGGTGGGACCTGTTACGAAAGCATCGAAAGTAAATTGCGGGCTAAGCCGCGAGCCCGGAAGCGGCGGCAGCGACTTGGCGAGTGCCGGCGCCGCGCCCGATCGAGGCAGGGGCCTGTCCAGCAACTCCACGTGGGGTTCGCCGCCGCTTCTTTCGCAGGCTTGGCGCAGCAGGTCCAAGCAGTTGGACTCTATCCAGCCGCGCACAAAGCGGTTGGGCGCAATCAACCGCAGCTTTCCGTTGCTGGGGCGGGCCTCGAGAGGCTGGATATAGGTGTTGTACTTTTCCTCGTCGAGAAGCGGCCTTAGTTCCCGGCAGACACGCCGCCAGAGATTGCTTGTTTGGAGAGCAGCGCCGGACATGGGTTGGGTGCTTGACAGGTCCCTGTCTTGGGGTATTCAGGGCCTTTATTCCATAACTTGCCGCCGGAATCAAACCCCTTGCGTTCATTGACTTTGCGCCTTTCAAACGCTATGCTGACCCACCCTTGTGCGGCGGCCTGCGCGGTCGCGTTTTTAATCATTAAGCCATGAAACGCACTTATCAGCCCAGCCGGATCAAACGCAAACGCACCCACGGCTTCCGCGCGCGCATGTCCACGCGCACGGGCCGGCTTATCCTCAAGCGGCGGCGGAGCAAGGGCCGGACGCGGCTGACCCACTGACCGGGCCCTGCCGTCGAGCGCCGCGCCCCGGCCTGTTTCGCTTCAGGTGGCCAGCCAGGTGCGGCGGTCAGAAGAGAATGGGCTCTTTTCCCTATAGCCTGTGACCGCTTCAGCACTCCTATCGCCCGCCGCCGCCCGGCTTGAGTTTCCGCGCAGGCTTCGGCTGCTCAAGGCCGCGCAGTTCCTAGCCGTATATCGGCGAGGCATGCGGGCGGCTTCGGGGCCGCTGCGCGTTCGAATGATCGCCAACGGACGGGAGCATGGCAGGCTGGGCTTGTCGGTGGGACTCAAAGCCGCCGGCAGCGCTGTGGCCCGCAACCGAATACGGCGGCAGGTGCGCGAGAGCTTCAGGCTGCATCAGCACCATCTTGCGGGCCTGGATATCGTGGTGAGCGTGCCGCGTATCAACGCCGTCCACAAGCGTGGCGTCAGGCACGCCCTGCCGAAGCTCTGGGGCGCGGTGGCGCGCGCGAAGACCTCCGGCGGCGCAGCTAGGAAGAGCCGCTAGTGGAACGGCTGAGATTTCCCCTCTGGGCGCTTTTCGGCGCCATGCTGCTGTTTAGTTGGCAGGCTTGGAATGCCGACCGCGCCCGGATGGTTGCCGAGGCCCCGCCGCCGGAAACCGCCTTGGGGGCCATGCCCGCTCTTGAAGAGGACGGGGATTTGCCGGCGTTGCCGTCCGCGCCCTTCCGCGGCGATTTGCAGGGACCGGCTCCGGCGCCGTCCGCGGCGCCTCAAACGGATTCCGTCGTGCGGGTCCGCACCGATGTCATGGCGGTATCGATCAGCGCCAGCGGCGGCGACCTCGTCGAGGCTGAGCTGCTGGGCTACGCCGAAGACAAGAAAAACGACGAGGTGAAAGTGCGGCTGCTGAACCCGTCGCCGGGCCAGGAGTACATCATCAGCACCGGTTTGCGCGCTGCGGACGGGCGCCCGGAAGCCAACCACCGCGAACGCTTCTCGGCCGCCCGCAGCGACTACCGGCTCGAGGAAGGCGCGGAGGAGCTGGTGGTGCCGCTCACTTGGCGCTCGGGGGGCATCACCGTCACGAAACGGTACCGCTTCCAAAGGGGCAAGTACTACATCGGGGTTGAGCAAACGGTGCGGAACGAAAGCGGCGCGGACTACCAAGCGGCTTCGTACGTCTTGATTCGCCGGGCGCACCGTCCCCCGGGCCGGTCGATGTTCGACGTGGACACCTATTCGTTCACCGGGCCGGTGTACTACGATGGCGACAGCTACGACCGCATGGATCCCGAGGATCTGGCCGACGAGCCCTTGAGCGAGAGCGAGATTGCCGGGGGATGGGTGGGATCCATACAGCACCATTTCTTGGGGGCCGCCATTCCCGAACCGACCGAGCCGCATCAGTACGCCGGTCGTTTCTCCGGCGGCAGCTACCGCCTCAGCGCGATCGGGCCGACCAAGGCGGTGTCGCCGGGCAGCGAGCAGCGCTATTCGTCGCGGTTATTCGTGGGGCCCAAGCTGCAGGCGCAACTGCGGGAAGCCGCCCCGGGGCTGGTGCTCGCGGTGGATTACGGCATTTTCACGGTATTCGCCCAGCCGCTTTTCTGGTTGCTCAAGACATTGTTCGGCTTTGTCGGCAACTGGGGCTGGGCGATTATCCTAGCCACGCTGATCATCAAGGCCGCGCTCTTTCCGCTCACCGAGGCCAGCGGCCGCTCCATGGCGCGGATGCGCAAGCTGCAGCCGCGGCTCAAATCCATCCAGGAACGGTTCAAGGACGACCCGCAAGCCCGCAACCGGGCCATGATGGAGCTCTACAAGACCGAGAAGGTCAACCCCGCAGCGGGCTGCCTGCCGATTTTTATCCAGCTGCCGTTCTTCATCGCGTTCTACTGGGTGCTAGTGGAAAGCGTGGAAATCCGCCAAGCGCCGTTTTTGCTTTGGGTCAACGACCTTTCGTCGCGCGATCCTATTTTCGTGCTGCCCGCGCTGATGGGAGCGGCCATGTTCTGGCAGCAGAAGCTCAGCCCCAAGCCGCCGGACCCCATGCAGGCGAGGATCATGACGGCCATGCCGGTGATCTTCACCGTGTTCTTCATGTTCTTTCCCTCCGGACTGGTGCTGTACTGGCTCACCAATTCCGTTTTCTCAACGCTTCAGCAATGGCGGATCAATCGCCGCACCGAAAAGGCGCCGAAAGGACGAGCGGCGCGATAGTCGCCATCGCCACCCCGCCCGGGCGCGGAGGCGTGGCGGTGGTTCGCGTGTCGGGCGAGGGCGCGCGCCGGATCGCGCAAGAGCTGCTGGGGGCGTTGCCGCCGCCGCGAAGGGCGCGGCTGGTGTCGCTGACCGAATCCTCCGGCGAGCTGCTGGACCGAGGGCTGGCGCTGTTCTTTCCCGGCCCCGCCTCTTTCACGGGCGAGGATGTTCTGGAGCTCCAGGTGCATGGCAGCCCGGTGGTGTGCGATCTGCTCATCGCCCGGATTTGCGAGCTGGGCGCGCGTCCGGCCGGACCGGGCGAGTTCTCCCTCAGGGCTTTTCTCAACGATCGCATGGACCTCTCCCAGGCGGAGGCCGTCGCGGACCTGATCGACGCGGCCGGAGCTTCCGCAGCCCGGGCGGCGGCGCGCAGCATGCAAGGCGCGTTCTCCGAAGCGGTGGAGGCGCTGGTGGCTCGCCTGACGCGCCTGCGAGCGCACCTGGAGGCCACGATGGACTTTCCGGACGAGGAGGTGGACCCGCTGGAAGACCGCGCGCTGGCCCGTGGCTTCGATGATCTCGGCAAGGCGTTCACGGCCATCGCGGAGGCCGCCGAGAGGGGCCGCATCCTGCGCGACGGGCTCAATGTCGCGTTATCCGGCGAACCCAACGCCGGAAAGTCCTCGCTGCTCAACGCGCTGGCGGGCGAACCGGCGGCCATCGTGGCCGCTGAGCCGGGCACCACCCGCGACCTTGTCCGGGTGCAGGTCTCCGTGAAGGGCATTCCCATGGAGCTGATTGATACGGCGGGATTGCGGGCCGCCCGCGACGGCGCGGAGCGCGAGGGCGTGCGCCGCGCGCGGGCCGCCAAGGAGACAGCCGACCTAGTGCTGCGGGTGTGGGACGCGACGGCGGGCGGCCCCGAACCGGCGCCGGGGGAGCGCGCCGTGCTGATTCGCAACAAGGTGGATCTGACGGGAGATGCCCCGGGGCGATTGGCCTCCGGCGCGGTGAACGTGAGCGCCAGAACGGGAGCGGGGCTGGACGCGTTGCGGGAGCTGCTGGCGGAAAGGGCCGGCGGTTCGCCCGACGGGGCGTTCTCGGCCCGCGCCCGGCATATCAGCAGCCTGAGGGTGGCCAGACGGAAGCATCAGGAGGCCGCATCGCTGTTCGACCGGCGGCAAGCGGTTGAGCTGATCGCGGAGGAATTGCGCCTCGCCCAGGAATGCCTGGGCGAGATTACCGGGGCCGTCAGCAGCGATGATCTCTTAGGCGAGATCTTCTCGCAATTCTGCATCGGCAAGTAGAATCTGCGCTTTGCGTGGCGGCGCCGGGGCTTAGCGCCTTGAAGCGGACAGGTTCGGAAATGATGGCAAAGCGATTCGACCTCATCATTGTGGGCGGCGGCCATGCCGGAACGGAGGCCGCGCTGGCCGCTTCGCGCATGGGCGCGCGGGCGCTGCTGGTCACGCACAGCCTGGACACGCTGGGCCAGATGAGCTGCAACCCCGCCATCGGCGGCATCGGCAAAGGGCATCTGGCCCGGGAGATCGACGCGCTAGGCGGCATCATGGCCAAGGCCGCCGACAGGGCCGGCATTCATTTCCGCCTTCTCAACGCCAGCAAGGGCGCGGCGGTTCGCGCCACCCGCGCCCAAGCCGACCGCTTGCTGTACAAGGCCGCCGTGCGCCATGCGCTGGAAACCGCCGAGGGCCTCGCGCTGTTCCAGGACAGCGTGGACGACCTGCTGATCGGCAACGACCGCGCCTGCGGCGTGCGGACCCGCTCCGGGCTCGATTTCCGCGCTCCGGCGGTGGTCCTCACGGTGGGCACTTTCCTGGCGGGAAGGATCCATCTGGGCGAGGCTTGCCATGCGGCCGGGCGAGCGGGAGAGCCGCCCGCCAACCGGCTTGCCCAACGCTTGCGCGAGCTCAAGCTGCCTGTCGGCAGATTGAAAACCGGAACGCCGCCCCGGCTGGACGCGCGGACTGTCGATTTTTCCGTGATGCGCCGGCAGCCGGGAGACCGCCCGCGGCCGGTGTTCTCGTTCATGGGGCGCCGCGCCGACCATCCCCGGCAGGTGGAATGCCATATCACCCGCACCACCGAGGCCACCCACGAGGTCGTCCGCGCCCATCTGAAGCGCTCGCCCATATTCAGCGGCGCCATCGAGGGCGCGGGGCCGCGCTACTGCCCTTCGCTGGAGGATAAGGTGGTGCGGTTCGCCGACCGCGATTCGCATCAGATATTCGTGGAGCCCGAGGGCCTCGCTTCCGCCGAGGTCTATCCCAACGGCATCTCCACCAGCCTTCCGGCCGATGCGCAGCTTGAGTTCCTAGCCACCATACCGGGCTTCGAGCGGGCCCGCATGACCCGCCCCGGCTACGCCATCGAATACGACTATTTCGATCCGCGGGCCTTGCGCGAGGGCTTGGCGGTAGGCGCCATCCCGGGCCTTTACTTCGCCGGCCAGATCAACGGCACCACGGGCTACGAGGAGGCGGCCGCGCAGGGCCTGCTGGCCGGAGTGAACGCGGTTTTGGCAGCGCGCGGGCAGGCGCCGTGGATGCCCGGGCGCGAGCAGGCCTACTTGGGCGTGCTCGCCGACGACCTTCTCACCCGGGGCGTGACCGAGCCTTACCGGATGTTCACCAGCCGGGCCGAGTACCGCCTGCGCCTGCGCGAAGACAACGCCGATGCGCGGCTTACGCCGCGGGGCCGGGAGCTGGGGCTGGTCGATGACGAGCGATGGGAGACGTTCAGCCGCAAGCAGGAGGCCATCGCTGCCGAGCGGGACAGGCTTGCAGGCTTGAAGGCGAAGGATGGGAGCGGCGGGAGCGCCTGCGCCGCGCTGGAGCTCTTGCGGCGCCCGGATTGGAGCTACCGCAGGGTGGCGGGCCTGCCGGAGGTGGGGCCGAGAGCGCCGGCGGCGGGAGAATGGCCGGAGCTGGGCGAGCAGATCGACAGCGCGGTCGAGATCCAGGCCCGCTACGCCGGCTACCTCCAGCGGCAGCAGGCCGAAATCGAGCGCAACCGGCGATTGCGCGGCACCGCCCTGCCCGCCGGCATGGACTACGGCGTGGTGCGGGGCCTGTCGAATGAAGTTCGGGAGAAGCTGGACCAGGCGCGGCCGGCCACCATTGGCCAAGCGGAGCGAATCCCCGGCATGACCCCGGCCGCCGTGTCCCAGTTGCTGGTTCATCTCAAGAAAAAGGAGTTGCGGTGCGCCTGAGGACGCTGCTCGCCGCAGGCGCCGTGGTCCTGGGGGCCTGCGGCGGAGGCGCGCCGGCGGACACGGCGGCGCGGCACGGCCCGGTGGGCGGCGAGAGCGGCGAGGCGCTCGCCGCTGCGCAGATTCTGCGCCGGGGCAACGGCACCGAGCCGCAGAGCTTGGATCCGCACCGCGCCGAAGGCGTGCCTTCATCCAATATCCTGCGCGACCTGTTCGAGGGCTTGGTGGCCGAAGCGCCGAACGGCGAGCTGATTCCGGGCGCCGCGGAGTCTTGGGATATCTCCGAAGACGGCCTGACCTACACCTTCACTCTGCGTCCGGACGGACGGTGGAGCAACGGCGATCCGGTCACCGCCGGCGATTTCGAATTCGGCCTGAGGCGCAGCGCCGATCCGGAAACGCTATCGCGCTACTCCAGCGTTCTGGCCCCGATCCGCAACGCCCGGGCGGTGATCGCGGGCGATATGCCTCCTGAGGCGCTTGGCGTGGAAGCGCTGGACGAGCGCACGCTGGTCATACGGCTGGAAGCGCCGACGCCTTACCTGCTGGGGCTGCTGACCCATTCGACCTGCTATGCCGTGCATCCGGACACGGTGCTCGAACACGGGGCGAAGTGGTCGCGGGCGGAGACGCATGTGGGCAACGGTGCCTACCGGCTGAAGGAATGGGTGGTGCAATCGCATATCCACCTCAGCCGCAATCCGCACTACTGGGACAACGCCAGCACCACCATCGACGATGTGCGCTACTACGCCATCGAGAACCAGGACGCCGAGCTCAAGCGCTACCGCGCCGACGAGCTGGACATCACCAGCACCATCCCGCAGAAGCAGCTGCGCTGGATCCGCGACAACCTCGCCGACGAGTTCCGCGTGACGCCCTACCTGGGGACCTACTACTTCGGCTTCAACGTCACTAAGCCGCCGTTCGCCGGACAGCCGGGGCTGCGCCGGGCGTTTTCGCTGGCGGTGGACCGCGACATCATCGCCAACGTCGTGAGCGGCGCCGGCGAGATCGCCGCCTATAGCTGGGTGCCGCCGGTGCGCGGCTACGAGCAGCAGGTGCCGGAGGAGGCGTGGTGGACGCAGGAGCGGCGCGAGGCGGAAGCTAAGCGCCTGTACGCCGAGGCCGGCTATTCCAGCGCCAACCCGCTGAAAGTGGAGGTGCTCTACAACACGTCGGACAACCACAAGCGCATCGCCATCGCGCTGGCGTTCATGTGGAAGCAGGTGCTGGGCGTGGAGGCCTCGCTGGCCAACCAGGAATGGAAGGTTTTCCTTGAAACCCGCAAGCGCAAGGAGGAAACCCAAATCTATCGCGCCGGGTGGATCGGCGACTACGAGGATGCCTACACTTTCGCGCAGCTGCTCGAATCCACCAACGAGCAGAACGATTTCGGCTACGACAGCCCGCGCTACGACGCGCTGCTGGCAGCCGCATCAGCCGAGCCGGATATCGCCCGCCGCGCCGAGCATTTGCAGGAAGCCGAGCGGGCGATGCTCGCCGATCAGCCGCTCATGCCCCTGTACTTCTACGTCACCAAGCGGATGGTCAAGCCGTGGGTGCAGGGCTACGAAGGCAACATCATGGACCATATCTACACCCGGCACCTCCGCATCCTTGAGCACTAGCAGCCTGTTGAAGCGGAGCCCGCGCCTCCCGAACCTCCCATAGCTTATTCAAAGCGGGCGGAGCGCTCCTCGCCAAGCGGGTTGTCCCCGCGCCCTAGAATGTGACTGATAGTCTACAGACCATAAGTGTGCCAAGCAGCATCCTTGTGCCATTGTGAATCAAGCGGCACGTCTTGGTTTGGGCATACGCGCCATCCGGACTCAATTAGGCTGGTCCCAAGAAAAACTAGCGGAGGCGTCAGGACTCCACAGAAGCTATATCAGCCAGCTGGAGAGAGGTCGCCGAAACCCGACTCTTGGCGTGTTGGCGCGATTGGCTGGGGCATTGAATACCAAGTTGTCGGTGCTTGTTGCGTATTGCGAATCACCGTGACCGTTCCCCTTTTTTCCACATCCGAACAAGTCGATTTAATAAAGCGCGCCTTAGCCAGCCATATGCGGCTGCCGTTTTTTGCCGGAGCGATTCCCGGCGGCTGGATATGCTTGAAGCGATCCCGCCTGCCTACGGAGCGGCGGCGGCGTTTATGATGCGCGGATGTTTCGTTACGCCATAAGGCGGGTCTTTGCGGCGATTCCCACGCTGCTGATCCTGATCGCGCTGGCGTTCTTCATGATCCGCGCCGCGCCCGGCGGCCCCTTCGATACCGAGAAAACCCTGCATCCGGAAATCGAGGCCAAGATCCGCGCCGCCTACCACCTCGACGAGCCGCTCTATCAGCAGTTTGGACGCTACCTGTGGGGGCTGGCGCAGGGTGACTTCGGCCCCTCCTTCCAGTACATCGACCGCAGCGTCACCGAGCTGATCCGGGAGGGGTTTCCGGTATCGCTGCAACTCGGCGCCTGCGCCATGCTTCTGGCGCTGCTCGCAGGCGTGGCGGCGGGCGGCTGGGCGGCGCTGCGGCAGAACCGCTTTTCCGACCATGCCGTGATGGCGGTGAGCATGACCGGCATCTCGATCCCCAATTTCGTGGTCGGGCCGCTGCTGATCCTGCTGTTCGCGGTGCATCTTGATCTTCTCCCGGCGGGCGGCTGGCCCACGGAGGGCTTCCTCGCCCGGCTGCCGAACATGGCGATGCCGGTGATCGCGCTGGCGCTGCCGCAGATCGCCTATATCGCTAGGCTGACCCGCGGCAGCATGATCGAGGTGCTGCGCAGCAATTTCATCCGCATGGCGCGCGCCCAGGGCCTCTCGCAGCCGGCCATCCTGCTGCGGCATGCGCTCAAGCCCGGGCTGCTGCCGGTGCTGTCCTACCTGGGACCGGCCACTGCGGCCGTGATCACGGGCTCCGTGGTTATCGAGCAGATCTTCGGCGTGCCTGGCCTGGGGCGCCATTTTGTGCAGGGCGCGCTCAACCGGGATTACACCCTGGTGATGGGCGTGGTGGTTTTTTACGGGGTGCTGATTATTCTGTTTAATTTCCTGGTCGATATTTGCTACGGCCTGCTTGATCCCCGGGCCCGGCAGCAAAACTGATGGCGTCGCGCCTGCGCACGTGAGAAAGAACCGGCGGAATCGCGCAGCGATCCGGCAGGCGGCAGGGGCCGGGCGCGGCCTCTGGAGCGATGCTTGGAGAGCCCTGCGCCGCAACCGGGCGGCGATGACGGCGGCGGCGATTCTGGCCATGGTGGCGGCGCTCTGCGTGTTCGGCCCGTTGCTCTCGCCGGTGCCATTC
Organism: Gammaproteobacteria bacterium; assembly: GCA_965213995.1. Lineage (GTDB taxonomy): Bacteria > Pseudomonadota > Gammaproteobacteria > Steroidobacterales > Foliamicaceae > Foliamicus. The sequence continues at coordinate 1,474,656 of OZ243929.1, forward strand.
GATTACTTGGACTGGGACTACGTTTCCGTGCCGCCCTCGCTGGAGAACTGGCATTTGTTCGGCACCGACGACTTGGGCAGGGATCTGTTCGTGCGAACACTGGCGGGCGGCCGCATTTCGCTGATGGTGGGGCTGGTGGCGACCGCGGTGAGCCTCGTGATCGGCATCAGCTACGGCGCGCTGGCGGGCTATGTGGGGGGCAGGACCGACCAAGTGATGATGCGCATCGTCGATATCCTCTACGCCATGCCTTTCATGTTCCTGGTGATCCTGCTGATGGTTTTGTTCGGGCGAAATATCGCGCTGATCTTCGTGGCCATCGGCGCCATCAACTGGCTGGACATGGCGCGCATCGTGCGCGGCCAGACGCTTAGCCTCAAGCGCCGCGAATTCGTCGAGGCCGCGCAGGCGGCGGGCGTTTCCACGCCGCGCATCATCCGGCGGCATATCGTTCCCAACCTCTTCGGCGTGGTGGTGGTTTACGTCACGCTCACGATCCCGCAGGTGATCCTGGTGGAGTCCTTTTTAAGTTTTCTGGGCTTGGGGGTGCAGGAACCCATGACCTCCTGGGGCGCGCTGGTCAATGAGGGCGCCAAGGCGCTCGAGAACGCCCCGTGGACACTGGCCTTTCCCGCCGGATTCCTGGCCGCCACGCTGTTTTGCTGCAACTTTATCGGCGATGGCCTGCGCGACGCGCTGGACCCGCGCGACAGGAGCGCCTGACATGCCGCTGCTTTCGGTGCGCGGCCTGAGGGTGGATTTCAGCACGCCGGACGGGGTCGTGGAGGCCGTGCGCGGGATCGACTTCGATCTCGACGCGGCCTGCACTCTGGGCATCGTGGGCGAGTCCGGCTCCGGCAAGAGCCAGACAGTGCTAAGCCTCATGGGGCTTTTAGCCGACAACGGCCGGTCTTCCGGCAGCGCCCGCTTTGAGGGCCGCGAGCTGATCGGGATGCCGGACGGGGAGTTGCGCGGCATTCGCGGCAACCGGATCGCGATGATTTTCCAGGATCCGATGACTTCGCTGAACCCGTACTTGAGGATTGGCGCGCAGATGGCCCAGGTTCTGGAGCTTCACGAGGGTCTGGGGCGGCGCGAGGCGCTCAGGCGCTGCGGCGAGCTGCTTGAGGCGGTGCGGATTCCGGATGCCGGCAAGCGCCTGGATTCGTGGCCGCATGAATTGTCCGGCGGCATGCGCCAGCGCGTCACTATTGCCACGGCGCTCTTGTGCAAGCCTTCCCTGCTGATCGCCGACGAGCCCACCACCGCGCTGGACGTGACCGTCCAGGCGCAGATCCTTGCTCTGATGAGGGAGCTTAGGCGCGACTTCCAGGCGGCCATCATCTTCATTACCCACGATCTGGGCATCGTCGCCGGATTTTGCGACGAGGTGCTGGTGATGCAGGATGGCGAATGCAGGGAGCGCGGCGGCGTGGAGTCGGTTTACGCGCGGCCGGCCCATCCTTACACCCGGCGTTTGCTTTCCGCAGTGCCGCGGCTGGACCAGGATGCGCGTTCGCGCGCCCGGAAGCGGGCCGCGCTGCGGCCGGCGCTGGAAGTGGACGGCCTGGACGTTGTTTACTCGCTCAAGCGCCCCGGGATATTTGCGCCAGCGCCTAGGCTGAAGGCTGTCAGCTCAGGCGCGTTTATGATCGCGCCCGGAGAAACGCTGGGCGTGGTGGGCGAGTCCGGCTGCGGCAAATCGTCGCTTGCGCGCGCGGTGATTGGCCTGGTGCCCGCCAACGCCGGTCGGATCACGCTGCTGGGACGTGATCTTGGGGAAGCCGACAAGAGCGCGTGGAAGGATGCCCGTCGCGATATGCAGATGGTGTTTCAGGACCCCCTTGCCTCGCTCAATCCCCGTATGACCGCCCGCCAGATCGTGGCCGAGCCGCTGGGCGCCTGCCGCCCGGACCTTTCGCGCGGCGAGCGCGGCGAGCGGGTCGTTCGGATACTGAACCGGGTGGGCCTGGCCGACGGCCAGCTCGACCGCTATCCGCATGAGTTTTCCGGCGGTCAGTGCCAACGCATCGGCATTGCCCGCGCGCTCGCGCCCGGTCCGGCGGTGGTGATCTGCGACGAGGCGGTCAGCGCCCTGGATGTGTCGATACGCGCTCAGATCGTGGGCTTGCTCATGGAGCTGCAGGACGAGCTTGGCTTGGCGCTGGTCTTCATCGCCCACGACTTGGCTGTGGTCAGACAGATCAGCCACAGAGTGGTGGTGATGTACCTGGGCCGGGCGATGGAAATCGCCCACAGCGAGCATTTGTATGGCAGGCCCATGCATCCTTACACGCGCGCCCTGATTGAGGCCGCGCCGATTCCTGATCCCAAGGTGGAGCGGAACCGCAAGCGGGAGCCGCTGCAGGGCGAACCGCCCTCGCCGCTGAATCCTCCGTCCGGCTGCGCTTTTTCGGCCCGCTGTTCCTTCGCCATCGACCGCTGCCGGCGGGAGCCGCCCGAGTTGCGCCCGGTTGCCCGCAGCATGGTGGCTTGCCACCGCGCCGAGGAAATCGCGCCCTCGGGGGCATGAGCCTGTATGCCGCCCGGTGCCGTCGCCCGTGTGCCCGCCGATTCGCCAGACCGGCTGGGGGCCGGGCTTGCCGATCTCGGCATCAGCCCGAGCGGCGATGATCTGGCGCGGCTTGACGCTTTTATCGAAATGCTGATGCGTTGGAACGCGGCCCACGGTCTCACGGCCCGCGCTTCGCGCCAGGAGCTGGCGACGCGGCACATACTGGACAGCGCTGCGGCGCTGCCGTTTCTGCCGCCGGGCCCGATGCTGGACGCCGGTAGCGGCGGCGGCCTGCCCGGCGTGGTGCTGGCCCTGCTGCGCCCGGAGACGGATTGGGTGCTGCTCGATTCCTCGGCCCGCAAAACGGCGTTCCTTGGCCATGCGAGGATGGAATTGGGCTTAAGCAACGTGCAGATTGTTCGCTCCCGGCTGGAGAACTACCAGCCGCAGGACGCGCCCGCGGCGGTGATCGCCCGTGCGCTGGCGCCGCTGCCGAAGCTGGTCGCGCTGGCCCGCCGCATGCTTGATCGGGGCTCTTGGCTGCTGGCCATGCTGGGCCGCCGTCCCCGCAACGAGGCGCTGGCTTCGCTTGACGGGGTGCATTGCCAGTCGCTGGAGCGGATTCGGGTGCCCGGGCTTGATGCGCAACGCCATATTGCCGTGCTTCGCCGCCGCGCGGCCGGCCAGGGCGCGGCCCGGAGGGCATGGCAGGCGCAGGCATGAAACGCACTTTCGCAGTGGCCAACCGCAAGGGGGGAGTGGGCAAGACCACAACCGCCATCAATCTCACAGCCTGCCTCGCGCAGATGGGCCGCAAGGCTCTGCTGGTTGACCTGGATCCCCAAGCCAACGCCACCACCGGCTGCGGAGTGGACAGGGATGCCGTGGGCCTGTCAACCTATGACCTGTTGATGGGAAAGGCCTCGGTCGCCGATATCCGGGTGGGAATCGATTCCGCCGGTTTCGATCTTCTGCCGGCAACCTCTGCCCTCACGGCTGCGGAAGTGGAGCTTCTGCAGCTGGGCAGCGGCCGCGAGCTGAGGCTGCGCGGCGCGCTGGCGGAAGTATCGTTCCACTACCAGGCCATCCTGTTCGATTGCCCTCCCAGCCTCAACATCCTTACCCTCAACGCTCTGGCGGCGGCCGAAGGCGTGCTTGTGCCCGTTCAATGCGAGTATTTCTCGCTGGAGGGTCTTTCATCGCTGGTGGGCGTTATCGAAGACCTCTGCGCGCACTCCAACCCGGACCTTGAGATAAGCGGCATAATCCGCACCATGTACGACGGTCGAAACCGTCTGGCCCGCGATGTCTCCGCGCAACTGCGGAAACATTTTCCCGATGAGCTTTTCCGCACGATCATTCCGCGCAACGTGCGTCTGGCCGAAGCGCCCGGCTTCGGCGTGCCGGCCATCCAGCATGATCGCCTAGCCAGCGGCTCGCTGGCCTACGCCGCGCTGGCGGGCGAGCTGGTTCGCCGGGGGCTGGGCGAGTAAGCACCGCATGGCTGCGCCCAACCGCGGACTCGGCAAGGGCCTGGACGCCCTGCTCGGACCACGCCAGGAGCGGGGGCGTCCGATCCTTGACGGCCCCTCGCCGCACGAACTGAAAGAACTGCCTTTGGATGTCTTGCAGCCGGGCCGCTTCCAGCCCCGGCAGATGATCGATGCCAAAAGCGTGGCCGAACTGGCTGAATCGATTCGCGCCCAAGGTCTGGTCCAGCCGCTGCTTGCGCGTCCGCTGAACGCTGCGGGCAACGCCGGCGCGCGCTACGAAATCGTGGCCGGCGAACGTCGCTGGCGCGCCGCCCAGCAAGCGGGCTTCGACCGGATTCCCGTGATCGTCCGGCCGCTCGGCGACGAGGAAGCCGCTATGGCGGCGCTGGTTGAAAACGTGCAGCGCGAGAACTTGAGCGCCATCGAGCTTGCCGAAGCCTTGCGCCGCATCCTCGAAATTTCCGGCGGCACCCACAAGGATGCGGCGCAGTCCATCGGAATGTCGCGCGCCGCGGTGAGCAACTATCTGCGGCTTTTAGAGCTTGGCGACACGGCCAGAGCCCTGCTGGCGGAGCGCAAACTGGAAATGGGCCACGCGCGGGCGCTGCTGGCAGTGGGCAATCCGGCCCGCCAGGCCGCGCTGGCGCGCCGCATCGCCGAGCAAAGCTTAAGCGTGCGCCAAGCAGAGCGCCTCGCCCGGGCCGAGTCGAGCCCGGCGGCGGCCGCCAAGCCGCGCGATCCCAACGTGGCCCGCCTGGAACAGGATTTAAGCGAGCGCTGGGGCGCCCCTGTTCGCCTCCGGCACGGGAAGCGGGGCGGACGCTTGGAAATCCGCTACAAAAGCCTGGACGAACTCGACAGCCTGCTTGCCCGCCTCAAGTAGATCGGCCCGCTTGCGCGGCGGCCGCTTGATGGGCAAGCAGGCTCAGTATCTCGAACATCATGCTTGCGCCCACATGGGCTGTGTTGGCCGAGGGATCGTATTGCGGCGCCACTTCCACCACATCCCCGCCTGCGATAGGCAGTCCGGCCAAGCCCCGAATCAGCATTTGCGCCTCCAGCGGCGTCAGGCCTCCAATTTCCGGCGTGCCGGTGCCGGGCGTGAACGCCGGATCGATTCCATCCACATCGACGCTTGCGTAAACCGGCCCGCCCGCGACCTTTTCGCGGCACAGCGATATCACGGCTGGCAGCCCCATGCCGTGGAACTCGTCCATGTGGATTACGGTCATGCCGGCATCGTAGCTGAATGCCCAGGCCAGCTCGGCGCTGCCGCGTATCCCCACCTGCACGCAACGTTCCGGGTCCAGAACGCCCGCCAGAACGGCTTGGCGGAACGGGCCGCCGTGGTGGAACTTCTCGTCGTCGTAAGGGCCCGCCGTGTCGCAGTGGGCATCGATATGAACCATTCCGAGGGGCGTTTCGGCGCCCAGCGCCTTCATAATGGGGTAGGTAATGGAGTGGTCGCCGCCGGCGGACACGGGCTTGAGGCCGGCGGCCGCGACCCGGCGGTAGAACGTCTCGATGTCCTCGATGCTTTTTTCCAGGCTGAAGCGCGAGCGAAACGGAACGTCGCCAATATCGGCGCAGCGCAGCACCCTTGAGGGAATCACATCATGGGTGGGGTGGTAAGGGCCGACCCGCTCGATCGCCCGCAGCGCCCGGGGGCCGAAGCGGGCCCCGGGGCGGTTGGTCACGCCCAAGTCCATGGGCACTCCCACCAAGACGGTGTCCAAGCCTTTCCAGTCCTCGCGGTAGGGAAAGTCCAAAAGGGTTGGAAGATCGGCGTACGGCTTCTTCTGGTGCAGATCGCTATCGGCAATCTGCTTGAGCGCGTCGCGGAACGGCACGTCCGCCTTCAGGTCTCCATCCGACCGCGCGTAACGCTCCCGCAGCCGTTGCAATTTGTTCGCGTCCACTTGCCCGGGCTTCCCAAAAGAAACGCCTTTTACGAATTTGCGTTAGCCTGGATTACCGCAATGCACGGCTACAGGGTCGAGTCGCCGCTCTCCCCGGTGCGCACGCGATAGGCCTCTTCGAGGTTCATGACGAACACCTTGCCGTCGCCGACCTTGCCGGTCTTGGCCGAATCCATAATGGCCTCCACCACCCGCTCGGCCAGTTCCTCGGTGCAGGCCACCTCGATTTTGGTTTTCGGGATGAAATCGACCATGTATTCAGCGCCCCGATAGAGTTCGGTGTGGCCGCGCTGCCGGCCGAAGCCCTGCACTTCGGACACGGTCATGCCGTTGACCCCCAAATCCGACAGCTTGTTGCGCACATGATCGAGCCGAAAAGGTTTGATGATGGCCATTACGAGTTTCATGGGAGCCTTCCTGCCTGCGGACTGAAGAAAGGAGCCGCAACCGCAGCCCGAAAATCTTATCAGCGACCGCTCATTGAAGTCAAAAGCGCGCCGTGCGCTTCCTCGCCCGGACCCTTGGCCGCGAGCGGGTGCTCCATCAGCGCAACCACGGCCAGTTCGCGGCCGCTCCCGGAACGCACAATTCCGGCGATTGCCGACACGCCGTCGAGGCTGCCGGTCTTCAGGTGCGCCTGGCCGCTGAACGGCGCGTTCCTGTAGGTTCTCGTGAGCGTGCCGTCGCGCCCGGCCACGGGCAGCGAGGCGATCAGTTCCGGATACAGCGGGCTGTGGGCGGCATGGACCAGAACGCGCCCTAGGTCGGCGGCGGAAATCCGCGCAATCCGCGACAGCCCCGAGCCGTTGTCGAGCACTAGGCTGGGCAGGTCCAGGCCCGCGCGGCGCAGCACTTCGATGGCCGCAGTGCGGGCTTTTTCCGGCGTTGCCGGCGGGCCGCGCATTTCCGCGCCTAGGCTGAGCAGCAACTGTCGCGCCATCACGTTGTTGCTGTGCTTGTTCATGAAGCGCACTGCCTGGGAGGCGAACTCCGAGGCGAACTCAAGCCAAGGCTCGGCATCGTCCGGCGCGCTGCCGAGGCGATAGCCGCCTTCGAGTTCGCCCCCGCCTTCGCGCCATAGCGCGTCGAACAGCCCAAAGGCGTACGCGGGGCCGGAAAGCGCCCGGCGCGGGATCGAGTAGGTGCCGCAGTTTCGGCTGTAGCTGCCGTCGAGTTCCACGCGATTGTCGCCGGCTCCCGTAATGCGAATCGCAACCCCTCTCTGGAACCCGCCGCAGCGCCCGCCGGTCAGCCGCACGCGGTTAATCAGTTCCAGCCCGGTCAGCGGCGGGTCCAGACGCGCCCGCACCCGGTTTCCTAGGCGGTCGGGCTCCACCACCGCGCGCACCGACTGGAAGTTCATCAGCAAAGCGTAGGGCGAGGCGCTGAAGGCGCGGTGCCGGTCGGCTTCGAAACCGCTTACCGGAAGATCATTGGCCGGCAGCCAGCTGTCGTCGATGACCAGCCCGCCTTTGATGGCGCGCAAGCCTTTCTGCCGCATTCTGTGCTGGAAGAGCCACAGCCGCTCCATGACCAAGCGGGGGTCGCCGCGGCCTTCGAGGATGAGGGGGCCGGACAACACGCCGCCGCGCAGTTCGCCGCCAAGGTGGGCGCGCGTGGCCCATCGGTATTCCGGCCCAAGGGCTTCAAGAACAAGCCAGCCAGTCAGCACCTTGATAACGGAAGCGGGCTTGCGGGGAATATCCGCGCCGTGAGCCAGCAGCGGCTCTTGGCTCCGCACATCCTGCGCCCAAACGGAGTAGCTGCCTTGCGGAATGCCGTAGTGCGCCAGGATGCGCTTCACCCCGGGCGGCAGTCCATCCCGGGCCCCGGCTGACGGCAAGCCGCAGAGCATGGCCAGCGAAAACGCAGCCAGCGCCGCCGCCGGAACCTGCCGCAGGCTTGCAGGGAAAGCCTTGCGACGAAGGCATTCCGCCTGCATGAAGGGCGGGGATGCCGTCACGGAGGATGCTATCAGGGGCACGTTGTCAGGCACATGCCATAGGGGCGCGCTTTCGCTCCATCCGGCATCAGGCTGAAGCACGGCCTCGATTGTCCGCTTGCGCGTTGATGATCCGCCATCCTTGCCGGCGCGCTTCGGCGGCCAGCCTCGCATCGGGATTGACCGCCACGGGACAGCCGCAGGCCGCTAGCAGGGGTAGGTCGCTGGCGGCGTTTCCGTATGCGCTTGCGCTCGAAAGGCTGGCCTCCAGCTTTTGGCAGAGTTCGCGCGCCGCGGCCAGTTTTTCCTCGCCCACGCGATGCAATGTCGGCGGCGCAAGGCAAAAGCGGCCATTGCGCTCCGCGCACTGTGTTCCAAGCACCGTCGAAACCTGCAATTCCTCGGCCACGGCCTCGGCTAGGAAGTGCGGAGCGCCCGAAAGCAGCACCACGATGTCTCCGCGTTCAAGATGCGCCCGCAGGCGCTCAACGCAGGGCGCGAACAGGGCCTTTTTCAGGCGCTGCGATGCCCAGGCGCCGGCGAGCGAGCGGGCGCTTGCCGCCGTGCGCCGCCACAATAGCGACTTGTTTTTCGCGAACACGCCCAAGCCATATCGCGGCAAGTAGCGCAGCGAAAAAACGGCGTAGGCCAGCAGCCTGACCAAGCCGATCCGACCGCGAAAAAGCAGCCAGAGGGCAAACCGCTTCTCCGTGCTTGGCGCACGCACCAAGGTGCCGTCAATATCGAACAGCGCGAGGCGCTGCGGCGGCTTCGGGCCATTCATGGAGCGCTGCGGTTGCGGGAGAACAGTCACCGCCGCTCCGCGGCGAGAAATTCGAAGATCACCGGCATTCCCCGCGCTAGGCAGAGCGCCACAGAAAGGTAGGTGAGCGCCATGACCAGCCACTCGAAGCCCGGCTGCACCGTCGCCCACAATTCCATTAGCGACGGCAAAAGCGTTTCTATTCCCGCCGGCAGGGGATTGATTAGGAACAGTCCCACAAAAGCGCAAGCCTTGATGGTGGCGTAAAACCCGCGCATGAAGCGTCCCGCCACCAGCCATCGGCCCGCCGGCGAGTCCAGCAGCGCCAGCGGGCTGCCCCGGTCGGCCTGCACCATGCTGGCCCGAATGGCATCCACCAGCACGCCGCGCACCACGAACACAATGGGAATCCAGATGGGTATCAGGTCGAGGTCCGCCAGCACGATCCAGAGCGTGAGTTCAACGATTCGATCCGCGGCGATATCGAACAGCGCGCCGAACAGGCTCTCCTCGCCCCTGCGGCGCGCCACCCATCCGTCGAGGCCGTCGGATATGAACACCAAGCCCAGAATGGGCCATATCCATAGTTGCGCGGGCGAGACCGGCTGGTAGGCGATGGCCACCACGACGAGCAGCAAAAAGAGGCGGCCCAGCGTGATCAGGTTGGCCATGGCGGAATTATAGACAGCCGGCGCCGATCTTATAATTCGCCTGTTGCTGCCACTTTGCGATTCATGGGCGCACTCTCTTTTCTGCTCGGCACTGTCGCGGACCTGTACATGGTCTGTTTCGTGATTCGCCTCGCGCTCTATTGGCATGGCGCCGATCCGCGCGACCCGGTGGCTGCCGTCGTGTTGCGCCTGACCAACCCCTTGGCGGCCCCCTTTCGCCTTTTGGCGAAGCCCTCCCGGCGCGTGGAGACGCATGTGCTTGTTGCGTTTCTTGTGCTTCAATGCGCGCTGGTCTGGCTTACGGTCAGCGCGGGCTGCGCGACCGGTCCCACCATCTTCCAAATCGTGGCTTTTGGTCTGATCCGCGCCTTGCGGCTGGTTCTGTGGTTCTATCTCCTGGCGGTTGTGGCCTGGGCCCTGATGAGCTGGTTCTCCCCGAGCGGATACAACCCCTTGGTGGGCGCGCTGCACCGCATCTGCTCTCCGGCGCTGGCGCCAATCCGGCGCCTGCTTCCGGGCATGGGCGGAATCGACTTCAGCCCCCTCGTGCTCATCCTCGGCCTGCAACTGGCGTTGAGCTTCCTCCCGGGCGCGGAAGCCGCGGCCTCGCTCGACTGCGCGCGGGGCTTCTCGCCCATTTAGCCAGCGCGCCGCCGCCGCATCCTCAGCCATCGGCCCGGTCAGGAGGATCGCGCCGTCACCCAATGCTCGACCGGCCTGGACAAGAATTCCTCAATGGCGATCCCGTCTCCGCCAACCAGCAGGATGCGGTCCGGCGAAAAAGCGCCGGCGAAAGCGTTCATTCCGGCAGGCATCCCGCGCATCCGGCCGCTCTTGACTTCAATCGCCGTCAGCCAATCTCCTGCGCGAACCACGAAATCGACTTCGCGGTTGCGCTCGCGCCAGTAAAAGAGTTCGCACAACCCTTCGGCTGCCGCGTTTGCCAGATGGGCGCCCACTGCGGATTCCGCCAGCCGTCCCCAAAACTCGCCGTCCTTGCGCGCTTTTGCCAAGCTAAGGCCGGAGCGCGCCGTCATCAGGGCCGTATTTAGGACCTGCAATTTCGGGCTGGAGCCGCGCCGCCGCGCCTCGTCGCCGGCGTATTTCTGCAAGCCGGCCAGCATTCCGGCGCCCGCCAGCAGCTCTAGGTAATGCGCCAGCGTCGTGGTGTTGCCCGCGTCCTGGAGCTGCCCCAGCATTTTTGTGTACGAAAGAATCCGGCCGGAATAAGCGCAACCCAGCTCGAACAATCTCCGCAGCAATGCCGGCTTGTTCACGCGGGCAAGGAGCAGCACGTCGCGCGCCACCGTGGTTTCAATCAGGGAATCGCGGATATAGCGCGACCAGCGAGCGGGCTGCCTGATCAGCGGCGCAGCGCCGGGGTAGGCTCCGTAGAAGAGGTACTGCTCCAATGACCATCCAAACGCTTCCCGCATCTCCGCAAAAGTCCAGTGGGGAAGACGCAGAAGCTCGAAACGGCCCGCTAGGCTTTCCGTCATGCCTTGCTCAAGCAACAAGGGCGCCGACCCCGACAGCACCACGCTCAATTGCCGTCCGTTGCGCGCGTCTTCGTCCCAAAGCCGTTTGATGGTTTCCGCCCAATTCGGCGCCTTCTGCGCCTCGTCCAGCAGCAGCAGCGCGCCCGCCGCGCCCCTGTCGTCCGCCAGCAGCCTCGCCGCCTCCCACTGCTGCGCAACCCATTCCGGCCCGCGCAGCGTCGGCTCGTCGGCGCTGGCGAAGCGATAGGGTTTGCTTGACTGCTTGGCGACTTGGGTGATCAGAGTGGTCTTGCCCACTTGGCGCGCGCCAGTCACTATCTGGATAAACCGGCGCGGCGCGCCCAAGCGTTGCAGCAACTCCGCCGCCTGAGGCCGCTGATAAGACGGATTACTCATTCCAATGAGTAATTTTACTCATTTATAAGAGCAAAAACTTTCGGGTTGGAATGGAATAATGGGTCGAACAGAAACTCCAAGTGCCTGTTTCTTTTTATTCCGCGAGAAAAAAGTAAACGCCTACTCTTTGAAGCAAATCCTTGTGGTTCGGCGTCGGCCAAGTCGGCCAGTCTGCTCTCGGTTGTCGGGATCGCTCTTGCGGTTCGGGGCGTCTATTCAGTTTCCGCTCCTGCTGCCGCTGGAGCGTCGGGCAGGGCGAGTTCGATGCCGTTGGGGGTTTCGATCAGTAGGTCCTCGATAGGGAATAGGGTTTCCGGAGCGGGCAACACCATCTGGCCGCTGCGCATTTCGTTTTCCTTCACGATCGGGCCGGTGATGACGGCTACGGGCGTGTCGGGGCGTATTGCGGGCAGCGGCGCCGGTATCGGGCCCTGCGCCTCGGCTTCGGCAACTTCCTCCGGCGAGGCGAGGCGCACGGCGTAGGACACCAGGCGCACAAAGCCTTCCTCGTATTCCTCTTGGAACATCGCGCCCAAGATTAGCAGCCCAAGCACCACGAAGCTGGCGACGACTGCCGAGAAGCCGAAGCGGAACGCCGAGCGCCGCCGCGCTTGCGAGTCGGCTTGCTGCGCGGCACTGGCCGCGCGGGGCCGCAGGCGCTTCATTTCTTGTTGAATCGCAGAGATGCGGAGTTGATGCAGTAACGCATGCCGGTGGGCCGGGGGCCGTCCGGGAAAAGATGGCCCAGATGCGCGCCGCACTTTGAACACACCACCTCGACGCGCTGCATGCCGTGGCTGGAATCGCTGTGTTGCGTAATCGCGCCGTTGGAGGCGGGCGCGAAGAAGCTGGGCCAGCCGGTGCCGGAATCGAACTTGGCATCGGAACGGAACAGCTCGGCGCCGCAGCATACGCATTCGTAGGCGCCTGTGTCCTTGTTGAACAGCAAATCGCCGCTGAACGGCGCCTCGGTGCCCTTTTCCTGCGTGACGTGGTATTGCTGAGGCGTCAGCCGCTCGCGCAATTCATTGTTCTTCGGCGCCTTGTGCATCGCAGCATTGTAGCCCCGCCGTCGTCGTCAGAAATCCAGCAGGCGTTTCGGGGCGCCTCTTTGCGCGCTTGCCTCTCGCGGGAGCGTTGGAGCCACTGCAAGCCAATCGCTTGGCGGGCAGAGCATCTCCCGCGAGAGGCAAGCGCGCAAGCAGGCCCCGGTCGGCGCAGAGCCCCGGGGGCGGCATTCCCCAAGCTCTTTGTTCGTTCCCTGCTTCCGGGAGTGTCGGCGACAGGAGTCGCCGCCAAGCCCCATGGATGGGTTTATGCGTCTCCCGGAAGCAGGGAACGAACAAAGGGCGGAATCGAAGCGTTTCCCGTGGGGGGAAGCGATGGAAGCGATTCAGGATTCGAGCAGGCGGTTGACGCGGCGCACGAACTCGCCGGGGTCGGCCAGCTCCCGGCCTTGGGTGAGCACGGCCTGTTCGTGCAGCAGGCGCGTCATGTCCTCGAACAGCTCGGCATCGCCCTCGCGCAAGGCCAAGCGCTTGAAAAGCGCATGCCCCGTATTGATTTCAAGAACGGGCCGGGCATCCGGCAGCTCCTGTCCGCTGGCGCGCAAAATCCGCTGCATCTGCACGCCCATTTCCTGCTCGCCCAGCGCCAGGCAGGAGGGCGAATCGGTGAGCCGCGCGGTGGCCCGCACTTCGGAAACCTCCTCTCCCAGCACGCTCCGCATGCGTGCCAGCAGACCCGCCACATCGGCGTCCCCCGCCGCTTCGCCGACTTCCACAGGCGCCGCGCCGGGCAATTCCCCCGCCTCAAGCGCGCCCCGCGTGATATCGCGAAACCGCAATTCCTCATAGGCGCCAAGGTGTCCCACCACCCATTCGTCGATGGGGTCGGACAAAAGCAGCACCTCCAAGCCGCGCTGGGCGAATACTTCAAGTTGCGGACTCGACCGCGCCGCTGCCGGACTGGCCGCGGTGATGTAGTAGATTTCCTTTTGCTCCTCGGGCTTGCGCTTGGCGTAATCGGCAAGCGTGGCATCCTGGTTGTCGCCTTGCGAAGCCGTGGTGGCAAACCGCAGCAACGCCAGGATGCGGTCCCGGTTGCCCGCATCCTCCACCACGCCTTCCTTGAATACCCGCCCGAACTCGTTCCAGAATGCGCGGTAGCCTTCCGAATCGTCTTTCGCCAGACGGTCGAGCATATCGAGCACGCGGCGCGCCAAGGCTTGGCGCATGGCGCGCACATCGTCGTTCTGCTGGAGCAGTTCGCGGGACACGTTCAGCGGCAGGTCGTTGCTATCCACCACGCCGCGCACAAAGCGCAGGTACAAGGGCAGAAACTGCTCGGCATCGTCCATGATGAACACCCGCTGCACGTAGAGTTTCACGCCTCGCGGAGATTCGCGGTTGAACAAATCGAAAGGCGCCCGCTTAGGGATATACAGGAGGCTCGCGTAATCGCGCCGGCCCTCCACCTGGTTATGCGTGTGGCACAGCGGATCCTCGCTGTCGTGGGCGATATGGCGGTAGAACTCTTGGTATTCCTCGGCGCTGATATCGCGCTTGGGGCGGGTCCACAGCGCCTTGGCCGTGTTCACGACTTCCTGCTGCGGCGCGGCGGCGGAGTCTTTGCCGTCCTGCATGGCCGGCATGCCGACCGGGAATGCGATATGGTCGGAATAGCGCCGGATCAGCGAGCGCAACTGCCATGCATCGGCAAAGCCGCGCTCCTTCTCCTTCAGGTGCAGGCGCACTGAGGTGCCGCGGCGCTCGCGCGGCGCCGCCTTGACCGTGAACTTGCCTTGGCCGTCGGACGACCAGCGAACACCTTCTTCGACCGGCAGGCCGGCGCGGCGCGTGGCCACCTCCACGCGGTCGGCCACGATAAACGAAGAGTAAAAGCCCACGCCGAACTGGCCGATTAAACGCGCGTCCTGCTGCTCATCGCCCGACAGCTTGGCTAAAAAGTCGCTGGTGCCGGACCGGGCGATCGTGCCGAGTTGCTGCACGGCCTCCTCCTCGGACATTCCAATGCCGTTGTCGCTTACTTCAATCCAGCCTTCATCGGCATCGAAATCCACGGCAATGGCCAGCTCGGCATCCTCGCCGAGCAGTTCCGGCTGCGAAATAGCCGAAAAGCGCAACCGGTCGCAGGCATCCGAGGCATTGGAAATCAATTCGCGCAGAAAGATTTCCTTGTGGCTGTAAAGAGAGTGGATCATCAGCTTGAGAAGCTGCTGAACCTCCGCTTGAAAGCTGCGGGTGCGGGCTCTTCGGCTGGGCTTGGCGGCGGAATCTTTGGCGGACATGGGCAAGGCTTGGCTAGGGCTTGATAGTGATGGGGGTTCCGATGGGCGTCATCATCCAGATTTCCAGCATGGCGGAATTGCTGACCGCGATGCAGCCGTCGGTCCAGTCCCGCGATGAATAGTAGTTGCGGTCGCGACCGTTGCCCGGACGGATGGGGCGCCCGTGAATCATGATGAGGCCGCCGGGAGAGACATCGGCTTCGGCCGCCCGCGCCCGATCCGCTGCGTTGGGATAGGAGATCTGCAAGGCCAGCATGTAGCTGGAATCCGGCTTGCGAGCCGAAATGCGATAGCTGCCCTCGGGGGTGCGGTAGTCGCCTTCGCGCCGTTTATGGCCCTTAGGCGACAGCCCGAGCGCGATTTCATAGGAACGCACGGTTTTTTCATCTTTGATGAGATATAGCCGGCGCAGCGATTTATCAACCGTGATCGAGTCGATAGCGGGCAGGGTTTCCTGCGCCGCCGCGGCCGCCAAGGAGAAAGCGGCGCCAAGCGCAAAGCCGCACAGCAGCCGCAGGGTTATGGCAACCAGCCGCTGGCGGGTCATGGCTCAGGAGACGGAGGCGGAATCTTTAGCCTGGAGCTTTGGAAACAGCAGTGCCGCTCCCACCTGCAGGCTGTCGGGGTCAAGGCCGGGGTTGTACTGGCGCAGCAGCCACATGGGAATATCGTTGCGGCGCATGAGTTGCCATACGGAATCACCTCGGCGAACCTTGTATTCGGTGACGCCCACCACGTGGTAGTCGGAGAAAAACGCTTCCTGCAGCGCGTAATGAAACGCCACCCGGCGCTCGGTGAAGGTTTGCGCGCTGACCCGGCTGAAGTCCAGCCGCAGCCGCTTGCCCACGCCCACCGGGCGTCCGAATCGCAGGCCGTTCAGATCCCGCAGCCGCTGGGTTCGGATTTCCAGCCAGTCCGCGTAATGCCCCAGCGTCTCGGCGGCCTGCACTTCGACCATGCCGCCGCTCATCACCGAGTAGTCATTCGGGTCCACCAAGCTCACCACGCCGTACGACGGTCCGGTGGGCGCCGGCTCCACCGCAGCCTCGAGCGCCGGTCTGGCTTCCTCCCCGATCCCGTCGTTGGCCTCGCCGCCGCCGCCGATTTCAGCCGCCGCCATGAGCGATTGCGGCTCCGGCTCGGTGACGGGCGGCTCGGGAATAGGCAGATGGCCAGCCTTGAGCTTCAGTTCCTGTCCGATGTAAATCCGGTTCTTGTTGGGGATATCGTTCAGCGCCAGCAATTCAGCCTCGGACAAGCGGGCCCGTTGGGCGATGATGGCGATGGTGTCGCCCCGCCGCACGCGATAAGTGGCGGCGCCTTCTTCTATGGGCTGGGCGGCGGCGGGGGCCAGCCCGGGAATCTCCAGCGATTGCCCCGCGCGGATGCGGTGCCTGTTTCGCAGGTTGTTGGTCTGCATGATTCTGGACACGGTGGTTCCGTAGCGCTGCGCGATCAGCGACAGCGTGTCTCCAGGCTGGATGATGTACTCGCGATCCCGAATCTGGCTGGCAAACCTGAGATCGTCCGCTATGCCCGCGATGAGCGCCTGCGCGTTATCGATGGGCGGCGCCCTCAAGGTGTAGTTCCGGGGCACGTAACGGGAGCTGCCCAGCACGTTTGCCCGAAAGCCGGGGTTGAGCTCCGCCAGGGTTCTTTCCGACACGCCCAAGGCATCGGCAAGCGTGTCCATTCGCAGATAGTCCGGCATGTCCAGCATCACGTAGCGAATGGGCGGATCCAGCGTGAGCGGCCCGAAGTAGCGTTCCGCGTCCTTCTCGATTTCCACCACCGCGATCAGTTCCACATAGAAGTTACGGCCCGCAAACTTGAAGGTTCGCCCCTTGTAGCGCCGCACAACCGTTTCGATATCCCGTGTGCCCAACTGCCTTACGGCCCGCAGCATGGCGCCCACGCCCTGGTTGTAGGCGGTAATAGCGAGCGGCCAGCTGTCAAGAAGACTGTGGTTGTAGGCCAGCAACTGCGCCGCCGCCGTGGAAGCGCGCCAAGGGTCCAGCCGTTCGTCCATGACATTGTCGATGCGCATGAAACGGCGCCCGGTGGAACGCGTGAATTGCCACATTCCCAGCGCCGATGCCGAGGAGCGGGCCTTGGGGTTGAACGAGGATTCCACATGCGGCAGAGCCACCACGCCTTCAGGAACGCCATGCTCGCGCAGGGTTGCGAGGATATGCTCTCGCCAGCGCCCGGAGCGCACGAGGCCCTCCTTGAAGCGTTCCGCCATTCCCTGCTGCACGCGGATTCGTCCGGCCGCGGCCCTCAGGATGGCGCGCGAAGGATTGGGACCCCAAGCATCAAGCGCCCGCTGCTCAAGTTCGCTCAGCTTGGCCGGGCGATTGTCCGCCAAGCGGTTCAGGACATTGCGGTAGTCGCGCGCGGCCTTGCGGATGGCGTCGCGCCGTCCGCGGGGAGAAAGATTCTTCAATGAAACTTTCCCGTACACCACGCCGGCGTAAAGGTTGTCGTGAACCAAACCGGCCTCGCCGCCCACTTCGCCGAAAACCTGTTTCCAGAAATCAATCTCGGCGCGCATGCCTTCGGGAACCGGCAAGCCTCCGGTGTCGGCCGAGGCGGCGAAAGCGAGGGTGAGCGCGAGCGCCGGGAGCAGGGAGAGTGTTCTGGCGCAAGCCCGCATAGTCGGGCTGCCTTTCTACACCAAAGCGGCGGGTTTCGCAATCCGCGCGCGGGTCTCAATCCTCCATGCGCCTTGCGCGATCAACCTTCCGATGGGCATCATTGCCGCTTAAGTTTCCAGCCGCGCCGCGAGGTGATTGGAGCCGCAGTGAACGAAAAGCCCGGCAAGGCGCAAGCAGCGCTCAAATCGCGCGCCCGCGCCTACGGGCGGCTGATCCGCTTGAACCGCCCAACAGGAACGCTGCTGCTTTTGTGGCCCACGCTGTTCGCAATATGGCTGGCCTCGGATGGCGTTCCGCCGGGCAATGTGCTGCTTGTTTTCGTTGCGGGCACCTTCCTCATGCGCTCGGCGGGCTGCGCGCTTAACGATTTTGCCGACCGCCGCGTGGATGCGCTCGTCAAGCGCACCCGCGACCGGCCGCTGGCAGCGGGTGAAATCCAGCCGGTCGAGGCCCTGGCGGTGGCTGCGGCCTTGACGGTGGCGGCCGCCTTGCTGGCGCTCACGCTGCCGCCTGTTGTGATCGGGCTTGCGGTGCTGGGCGCCGTCGCGGCCGCGTTCTATCCTTTCGCAAAACGCTTGGTCTCGGCGCCGCAGCTGGTGCTGGGCGTGGCGTTTTCCTGGGGCGTGCCCATGGCCTACGGGGCCTTGTCGGATTTCGGGGATATTTCCCTGTGGATGCTGTGGCCGCTGACCTACTTGTGGGTGGTTATTTACGACACGCTGTATGCCATGGTCGATCGCGACGACGACTTGAAAATCGGCGTGCCGTCCACGGCTGTCCTTCTGGGCGGACGGGACATCGCTTTTATCGCGTGCGGCCTTGCCGCGTACTTGGCCGGGATGCTGGCATTAGGGCTTTTGCTGGGGCTCGGCGCGCTGTATTTCACCGGCTGGGCGGCGGCGGCGGCATGCGCGGGCTGGCAGGTCTGGCTGATTCGGGGCCGGGATCGAATGGGCTGTTTCCGGGCTTTCAACAACAATGCGCTGCTGGGCTTTTTCCTCTACGCCGGCTTGGCCATCGACATGCTCTAGCCCCGCATATTGCAACAAGCGGCTTGTTGCCTTCCTAGTTCGGAGCGTGCTTCCCCTGCCCTTTCTCCGCCCCTTTCCCGCAGGAGACGCATGACTACTTGAAGCTTGACCTGCATAGGTCAAGAACCCGTCCATGGGGCTTGGCGGCGGACGGTCGCTTCCGCCTCAAGTTATGATGGCAAGCCTTATGGCGGCGGCAAGACGGGCGGGAGCAGTGGCCGGGCTGGCATCGCCCGCCTGCGGGTAATGCCCATGCCTGAAGCGGGGGCCATCGAAACGCCGTCGGGCAAGGGCGCGGCGGACGAGAATTTTCCCGTTGGCTCATGGTTGCTGCCGGCGCGATTGCGGCGGCATATCGCGGCGTTTTACGCCTACGCCCGGGCCATTGACGATATTGCCGATAATCCGCAACTTGAGCCCTCGGAGAAAATCCGCCGTCTAGAGGGTTTCGCGCAGGCGGTGAGCGGAGCGAGAACGGACGACGCGGCCTACCGCACGGCGCACGATATCCGCCGCAGCCTTGCGGAAACCGGCGTTAGCCATCGGCACTGCGTGGATTTGACCCGCGCCTTCAAGCAGGACGCGGTCAAGCGGCGCTATGCCGATTGGGGCGAATTGATGGACTACTGCAACTTCTCCGCCGCGCCCGTAGGCCGCTACCTGATTGATTTGCACCGCGAGAGCGGCAGCGCCTACGAGCCCGCCGACGCGTTGTGCAACGCCTTGCAAGTCCTCAACCATTTGCAGGATTGCGTCGACGACTACCGCCTGCTCGACCGGGCATATCTGCCAGGCGACTGGATGCGCGAGGCCGGCGCAAACCTCGAAATGCTTCGCGAGCCTGCTGCCCCATGCGCCTTGCGTGAAGTTTTCAATCGCTGCCTGGATGCCACTGACGCCCTGCTGCTTTCGGCCAACCAGCTGGCCGGGCGCTTGCGCGGCGCGCGCTTCGCTATGGAGTCGGCGACGATAGTGGCCATTGCCTGGAAACTCAGCGCTGAATTGCGCCGCCGCGATCCGGTCGCGGAGCGGGTGGAATTGAGCAGGATGCAATTCGCCGGCTGCGTGATGCGCGGCATCGGTCGTGTATCGCTTGGCCGAAACGGCTAGAATAATGCTTCCGGTTGATTTTGGAGGTAGCCCTGTTGGGGAGAACGGCTCCTGTTTTCGTGACCGGTGCAGCGGGGCATGTCGGCGCCAATCTGGTTCGCCGACTGCTCCGAGATGGCGTGAAAGTGCGCGTTCTGCTCCGGCACCAAGACAACAATGAAGGGCTCGACGGCTTGGACGTGGAGCGCGTGTTCGGTGATATCCGCGACCTTGATGCCACGCGCAAGGCGGTGGAAGGCTGTCAAGGCGTGTACCATGTCGCGGCCAAGATATCGACCATCGAGGGCAATCACGCCCATCGGCGGGAAATATTCGATTGCAACGTTGTGGGCACCCGCAATATGCTTAAGGCCGTGCGGGAGGCCGATGCCGGCCGCATGGTGGTGACCGGCTCCTTCAGCGCCGTCGGCTATGATCTTGATAATCCCTCCTCCCCGGCCAACGAATCCATGCAGTTCTATCCCATGGAGCGCACCATGCCTTACGAGCGCAGCAAGTCGCTGGTTGAGCATGAGTGCTGGCGCGCCGCGGCAGCTGGCCAGGATGTGGTGGTGGCGACCTGTTGCGCGGTGGTGGGCGCTGCGGATTTCTTTCCCTCGAGGCTGGGGAGCGCCTTGTGCGCCTTCAGCAACCGCAAGTTGCGGGCCTACGTGGATGGAGGCTTCGAGTTTGTTGCCGCCCGCGACATCGTGGAAGGTCATGTGCTGTGCATGGAGCGCGGGCGCTCGGGTGAAAAATACATTTTCAGCAGCGAGTACAAAACGATCTCCGAAATTCTCGATCTGTTCGAGGAGGTTTCGGGTGCGCCGCGCCCAAACCGCCGGGTTCCGGTGGGCCTGATGCTGCCGTTCTCCGAGGTGGCGAGCTTTTATCTCAGTCGCTGCCATCCGGATTTTCCGCAGCGCTTTACGCCGGGCGCCATCCGCCTGCTGCGCAAGTGCTTGCACGCCGATACTGGCAAGGCCCAGCGGGAGCTGGGCTACCGGCCCACCAGCATCCGGGAAGCGGTGCATGAAGCCTATGCGTTCCATCATCAGCGCAATGCCATTACTCATCCGCTCGCCAAGGCGCCGAGGGAGGGTCCGGCGTGACAGGCGGAGAAGGAAATGACAGGCGCCTCAATGGCAGTTACTCCTAAGGAGGATTCGGCATGAACCAGGCACAGGTAGAGGCACAGGCAGCGCCGCCGCCCGGCTTTTACGAGGCCGGCAATTTGCGGCAGAAGTCCCGCGCCGCCGGCATGGACCCCGACTATTGGTACGCCGTGGAGGAAGTCCGGCGGATCAAGCCGGGGACTGTGGTCGAGGTGGTGTTCTGGAAACGCTCGATCGCGCTTTATCGCGCCAAGGACGGATCTTTTCATGCCATGGAGAATCGCTGCGCGCACCGCCAGCTCAAACTGTCCTTGGGCGTGGTGGAGGGTTGCCGGCTGGTGTGCTCCTACCACGGCTGGAAATACGACCCGGACGGAAAACTGGCCGATACCGATCATGAGCGGATGGGCAAATTGCCCAAGGTGCAAGTCAAAACCTATCCGGTGAAAGTGCGTTACGGCCTCGTATGGCTATTTCCAGGCGATCCGGACCGGGCCGAATCGCGCCCGATTCCGGATATTCCCGAACTTGAGGGGCGCGGTCGCTGGGCCTGCGTGCCTCTCACTTTTACTTGGACCGCTCATCACTCGATGGTGATCGATAATGTGAGCGATTTCTCGCATGCTTTTCTGCACCGCCGCTACCGTCCGTTTGTGGGCGCAAAGCTGACCCGTTGCGAAACCGTAGGCGACGATGTGCATGTGTCCTACGACACGGAGATAGGCGCCGGCCGCATTTCCAGCCGGTTTGTGGACAAGGCTAGCGTCGACACCCAGTATATCGAGCTTTGCTACCAGTACCCGTACCAGTGGTCCAATACCGACGATGCGATCAAGCACTGGCTTTTTGTGCTGCCGATTGATGAGCGGACCACCCGCGCGTTCTTCCTGTTCTATTTCAAATCGCTGAAAATCCCCGTGGTGCCGGTGCGGATTCCACGCTTCGCCATGACTGCGGTGCTGAAGCTATCCAACCGATGGCTGATCGGCCCCTTGCTGGGTCAGGACGGATTTGCGGTTGAGGCGGAGCAGGAAGGTTACGAGCGCCACTGGGATGCCCGCCCGCTTGAGTTCAATCCGGTGGTTAGAGCCTTTCAGAACGTGACGGTGCGCAAGTGGCAGGAGCACTTGGAGCGCGAGAAAGCCAACGGGGCCGCCAGTGCCTGAATCCCAGTTCGCGGCACCCATTCTGTCGGGCGGCATGCTGATCGATGCCGCCGCGATGGCGGGCGTTTTTCTGGTTTGGCTGTTTGTCGGATCGATGTTTCTGCCCGGCGCCCGCGTTGCCGGGGAGGATGCGGAAGGGAACCCCGTGAGCTACCGGCTCAACGGCTTGGCGCTGTACCTGCTGACCGCGCTCGCGGCCGCCGCGGCCCATCTGGGCGGATGGTTCCCGCTGTCGGTGCTCTATAGCCATTTCTTCGCCCTGTTCGCAGTGGCGAATCTGTTCGCGTTTGCGCTTTCCGGATGGCTCTATTGGCGCGGCGCGCGCAAGCGCCGGCAGCCCGGATTTTGGCGGAACTTTTTCTACGGCACCGAGCTCAATCCTTCGCTGCTGGGCGTGGATCTTAAGATGTTCAGCTATCGCCCCTCGCTGATCGGGCTGGCGCTGCTCAATGCGTCCTTCGCCGTGGTGCAATACGAAACGCACGGTCGGATTACGCTGGCGATGGCGCTCTATCAAGCGCTTGGTTTTATTTACGTGCTCAATTATTTTCAGTTCGAGCGCGGAATGCTGCGAACTTGGGATATCGTGAGCGAACGCTTCGGATGGATGCTGGTGTGGGGCGACTACGCGCTGGTGCCGTTTTTCTACTGCATTGCCGGTTGGTGGCTGGTGGATGCCGCCGGACCAGCCATGCATCCTGTTTTCGCCGCTGGCATCGCGCTGCTTTTCGGTGTCGGCTTCTGGATATTTCGCGGCGCCAACTCGCAGAAGGATCGCTTTAAGAATGATCCCGGGGCCATGATTTGGGGCAAGCCGGCGGAATCGCTTGACGGCCGGCTGCTTGTATCGGGATTTTGGGGCATCGGGCGGCATCTCAATTACACGGGGGAGATTTGCATCTACCTGGCGTTTGCCCTCACCACCGGGTTCTCTTCCTGGGTGCCCTATCTGCTGCCCGCTTGGATAGCGAGCCTTTTGTGGCATCGCTCGCGGCGGGATGAGCGCCGCTGTCGGGCCAAGTACGGCGAGCTGTGGGCGCGCTACCGGCAGCGGGTGCCCTGCTGCATGATTCCGTTTGTGTACTAGGAGCTTGCGGCCGGCCCGTGGGGCGCGAAAACCGCTTCGCCGCGACACGGCGCCGTTGGCAGTCCCGCCTGTTTAGATGAAACAATCCTCAAGTATGCCGTCCTATGACATAGCCGTCGTGGGCGCCGGACCGGTAGGCAGCGTATGCGCCCTGGCCCACGCCCGCAAAGGTGCCCGGGTGGCTTTGCTGGAAGCCAATCCGCGCGCCGTGCGGCGTTTGGCCGGCGAGTGGCTGCATCCGCCCGGGGCGCGCGCGCTGCGCAATCTGGGGGTTGATCTTGATACGCAGCTGCCCAGTTGCGCGGGCAGAGGGTTTGTGGTGTTCCCGGACGATGGCGGAGAGTCCATTGTCTTCAATTATCCCGACGAAGCGCCCGGTCTGGTGTGTGAGCACGAGACGCTGGTTGGACGGCTGCGCGAGACCATCGAGCGCGAGCCGGGAATCGACTATCTGGCGCAAGCGAGGGTGCGCGAGGTGGGGGGCCGGCAGCTCGGCTACACGTTCGATGGCTCGAATCAGCGCCTGACCGCCGGCAGAATTGTGGGAGCCGACGGTCGGATGTCGGTGGTGCGCAAATCGCTGGGCCTGTCCGCCGAGCTGATGACCAGCTCGCGGATGCTGGGCCTGGTTCTCAACGATGTGCATTTGCCGCTGGAGGGCTATGGACACCTGCTGCTGGGCGGTCCGGGCCCGATCCTCATCTACCGGGTGGCCGAGGAGCGCATCCGCCTCATTGTGGATATCCCGCTGGACCACTGGGCGCCGGGAGATCCGGTCGGCTTGCTGTTGGACGCCTATGCTCCGCTTGTGCCCGAGGAGGTTCGCGCCGCCTTTGTGCAGGCGTTGCGCTCAGGCAGGTTCAGAGCCGCGGCCAGCAGCTTGCGGCCGCGCGTCACCTACGGCAGCCCGGACCGGGTGCTGATCGGCGATGCCGCTGGACATTACCATCCGATGACAGCGATGGGGATGACCCTGGGCTTCGGCGATGCGATTGCGCTGGCCGAAAGCGCAAACTTCGAGGAGTTCTCGAACCGCCGTTTTTTGGATACGCGCGCGCCCGAGCTGCTTGCCATGGGCCTCTACGAGGTCTTCGCCGATCATCGCGACGAGGCCACGATGCTGCGCCACGCGGTGTACCGGAACTGGCGGGCGAATGATGCCTTCCGCGAGCGAACCGTGGGCTTGTTGGCCTGCGAGGACACATCCCTTTCCAGCCTGACCTTGGCGTTCGGTGCCACGGTGCTGCGGTCGGTGGCGGGCGAGATTCCGCTTTCCTATAAAGCCAGCGTATGGCGGCGGCCTCTTGATTTGGTTCAGCGGCTTGCCGTGCGGCTCGGATGGGCGCTGGTTGGCGTGCGGGACTTGCAGAAGGCCAAGAGCGCAAACGGAAGCATGCAACCGCAGCCAAGCCATCCGCTGGCGCATGCGTTTTTAGTGTCGATGCCGGCGCGATCCGGCGCGGCGAAGTCCGTTCAATCAAAAGAGCCTGCTCCGCCCGATCCTGAAACCGCCGTTCGGCGGGCCGCAAAACGGCTAGTGGGTTTGCAGCGCGATGACGGCGCCTGGGAGGGCGAGATGGTGTGGTGCCCCATGCTCACCGCGCAATATGTGCTGCTCCATCATATCCTCGGGCGGCCGCTGGGCGATGCCCGGCGCCGCAGCGTTCTGCGCCAATTTGAGCGCAGCCGCTTTGCCCAAGGCCAATGGGGCATGCACGACCATTCGCCGCCCAATCTGTTTGTGACCACCCTGGTTTATGTTGCAGCGAGACTGCTGGGGGTTGAGCGCGACGATCCCTTGATAGAGCCGGCGCGCGCCTTCATGCAAACCGAAGGCGTTGCAAGCATTCCCAGCTGGGGGAAATTCTGGCTTGCGCTTTTGGGCCTGTACGGCTGGCGCGGGGTCAATCCCGTGCTTCCCGAACTCTGGCTGCTGCCGCGCTGGTTTCCTTTGCATCCGTCCAACTGGTACTGCCATACCCGCCTGATCTACATGGCCATGGCCGCGATCTACGCGCGGCGGTTCGTAGCGCCAGCCACGCCATTGATCGCCTCGTTGCGGGAGGAGCTGTATCCGCAGGGGTTCTCAAGCGTCAATTTCTCTGCGGCGCGCAACCTGCTTCGCCAAGGCGATCTGTTTGCCCGCCCGAGCGTTTGGCTCAGGGCCGGCTACGCCATGGCGCGCCTCTACGACCGCCTCCATATCCGTCGCCTGCGTGCCCGCTGCGTGAAATCGATCATTCCCCGGATCCGCTGGGAGCTGAACAGTTCAAGCCACACGAATATTTCCCCGGTGAGCGGAATTCTGAATATCCTCGCGTTATGGCTGCGCGACCCCAACGATTCCGATGGCCTCAAGGCGCTTGAAAAGCTGGAGGACTGGATATGGGATGACGAAGAGCACGGCGCGCGCGTGACCGGCGCCCGAAGCGCTTCCTGGGACACCGGCTTTGCGCTGCAGGCGCTGTCGGCCGCCGCCAAGGTCGAGGACACCGGGAGCGCCATGCAAAACGCTGCGGACTTCCTTGCGGCGCAACAGATCAATGTGAGCTTCGAAGGATTTCGCGAAGCCTTCCGGGCGGACCCGAAGGGCGGCTGGTGCTTTGCCGGCGGCTGGCATGGTTGGCCGGTATCCGACTGCACCGCCGAAGCGGTGCTGGGGCTTGTCGCCGCGCGCGGCGATGCGGCGGACCGCGCCGCGATCGCCAATGCCGTCGCCTTCATGCTGCGCAGCCAGAACCGCGACGGCGGTTTCGGCAGTTACGAGGCGCGCCGCTCCAGGGTTCCTCTGGAGTGGCTGAATCCTGCGGAGATGTTTGGCGAGTCGATGACCGAGCATTCATTTGTGGAATGCACAGCATCCTGCCTCGCGGCGCTGGCCGCGGCGGGCAGGCATTTCCCGGACCTTGCCGACGACTCTGTTTCGGCAGCCGTGTCGCGGGCGGATGCGTGGCTCAGGCGCACCCAGGCCAGCGACGGGTCGTGGCGCGGAGTGTGGGGCGTGCAATTTGTTTACGGCACGTTTTTCGGGGTGCGGGGCCTGCTGGCTGCTGGTTGCAGCCGGACCGATCCGGCTCTGCGCCTAGCCTGCCGGTGGCTGCTGGACCGCCAGCGGGAGGATGGCGGATGGGGCGAACACCACAGCGGCTGCTTGCCCGGCACTTACGTGGAGCATGAGGAAAGCCAGGTCATCCAAACCGCTTGGGCATTGATCGCGCTTTTAGAGGCGGGCGATTCCAACTGGGCGGCGCTTTCGCGCGGCGCCCAGTTCCTGCTGAGAACGCAGCAAGAGGATGGCGGATGGCCCAAGCAGGATATGGCGGGGGTGTTTTTCCGAACCGCGCTTCTGGACTACGTGCTCTACCGGCAGTATTTCCCTTTGCATGCGCTGGCGCTGTTCGAGCGCCGTCAGGCGCGCTTGGATACGGCAAGGTCGTGAGGGGCGCCCGAGAATGATCCGCACACGGGCCCGGACAACTGCTGACCACACCCACGCCGCCGCTAGTCAGGGGGAAGGCGTTGCGGTGCCGGCGGGCGTGCTCCTGACGCTGATACTGGCCGTTTTGGCTTTGCCCGGCCTTGCGGCGCGCTATTGGGCCGACGGCCATCTGAGCTTGGTTTATTCCGTCCTCTGCGTGTTCTTTGCCGTTAACTTTCTTATCTGCTGGTGGGAAATTTGCCTCTACTTCCGCCGCGACTATATCGAAAAGCGCGCCCGCTACTGGCGGCAGCACCGAAAGGAAACTGGCCGCTCGCCGGTGCTGGATTTTGTTCTTTCCCGGGTGCCGCTCAAGCGAGCGTTTTCGCTCACTGTTTGGGCCAACGTTTGGGCCACCTACGCCGAATATGACGGCTCGTACGCGGACCGCCGCAGCTACGGGTTCAACGTCGATGTCGCCAACGGCTTCGCAACGCCGCTGCCCACATTGGCGCTCTATGCGGCCTACGCCTTCGAGTTCATTCCGGCCCTTGCCGCAGGCATTCTTGGGGCCATGCTGTTTTGGCAATTCCTCTACATGACCTCCGCGTATCTTCTGAGCTTTGCGGTAGCGAAGCGCTATGAGCGCCTCAGCGGCCGGGAAATTTGCATCTATATTCTGGCAATGAATTCGGTATGGATACTGTGTCCGATTTTGGGCCTCTTCGTATCGATCGACCTGATCGTGAGCGGCAGCTACAGCGCCTTGGGATACTGAACCAGAAGCCTCCCGCAGCCGGCCCCAAAGCCGCACAGCAGTTAAAGCCCGGTTCTCGGCCCCGCCTCGTGGGAGTGTCGGCGGCAGGAGCCGCCGCCAAGCCCCATGGATGGGTTTATGCGTCTCCCACGAGGCGGGGCCGAGAACCGGGCGAGGTCGAGCACAGCGAGGTTGCTGGCTATGCCAGCGGTCGGCGGGTGGGCTGGGCCGTCTGGCGGACGATGGCTTGGGCGGCGATTTCTCCGGACCGAACTGCCGATTCGATGGTGGCAGGCAAGCCGGTGGCGGTCCAGTCACCGGCTAGGAACACATTGGCGAACGCGCTTGCGGCGCCGGGGCGCAGACGCGCTTGTTCCGGTGTTTGAACAAACGTGGCCCGCTTTTCTTTCACCACGCGGTACGGCGGAAGGCTCGCCGGATTGTCGGCCAGCGCGGCAGCGACATCGCGCCAAGTTCGCTCAGCCAGCACCGCGGCTGATTCATGCACCAGATCAGCTGCGGCGCTAATGGTGACGGAGGCCACATCGCCGCGAACAAAAAGCCATTGCGCCGTGCCTCCGATCAGTCCGATAAACGGGAGCTGTGCGGGAATATCGGCTGGTTGGGACAAACGAAAATGCACATTCACGATGGGGCTGCTTTGCAGCGGCGCCGCGAGTCCGGGCAGCAAGCCCGCCGCGGCCTGCGGCGGAACGGCTAGCACCACCCTGTCGTCCGCGCCGAGCCGCACGCGGCGCTCGCCGAAACACAGCGCCTCCGCCCGTCCATTCGACCGCTCGATTTGAGTGAGCCGCCGCTTAAATTGCAGCTCCGCTCCTTGTGCCCGCAGCCAAGCGAGCGCCGGGTCCACAAACGCGTCGGACAGCCCCCGCGCGGCGATCAGCGGACGGCAAGCGGCCTCGCCTTTGGCGAAGGTCTCGCGCAACACCGGCCGCAGCAATTGCGCGGCGCCCTCGGTGGCCGGCATGTTCAGCGCCGCCACGGCAAGCGGTTCCCAGAAACGCTCAAATAAAACGCCGCGGCTGCCCACGCAGTCCGCGACTGTCCGGCTGGGTCCGGCGAGCATCAATGCGAGCGCCGAAAGATGGCTCCATGCCGAGGAGTCGGGCGTTCTTCTGCCGGGATGAAAAATCCACCAGGGCACGATGCCCGAGTTGGGGCGCAGCATCCATCGCCGCCCGCCGCCCACATCGAAAAAGGGAAAGCAGGCTCTTTCCGGGCCGACCAGCGCGTTGGCGGCGGCGCCGACCAGCGAGAGGTAGCGGGCAGTCGATTGGTTGCCGCTCAGCAACAGATGATTGCCGTTATCAATGCTGCATCCGAGCCGGGCATCGGCAAAGGAGCGGCAGCGCCCGCCGGCCCGCCCGCTTGCCTCATGCAGCACTACCGCATGCTTTTTCGCGAGCAGGGAAACGGCCGTGGAAAGCCCCGCCAGCCCGGCGCCTATGACGTGCGTTCGGGGCAAACCCGCTGCGGGCTTCCGCTAACCGCTCGTTCGGGAATGGAGAAATCCATGGCGCAGCACCATCCAAAGCTTGCGCCAGCGGCCTATGACAACCGGTTGGGCCCATTGCTGCCAGCCCCGCGCATCAAGCTTCTTGAGCGTATGCCTGTAGATCTCCATCATAATAACGACCGGTCGGGTCACGCGCTGGCTTAATTGCGGCAACAGCTTGTCCGTTTCCGAGTAGTAGCCGATCGCGCGTCCGGCCAAGTCTGTGCAGGCAGCGGGGAAACGGGGATGCGCGATGATGTTGCCAATATCCTTGCCGCCCACGCGGTGCCGCTGAAGAAGCTCCTCCGGCACGTAAAGCCGCTGCCGCCCCGCATCCTCGTTGATGTCCCGCAAGATATTGGTAAGCTGCATGGCGTGGCCCAGCGCCACAGCGATTTCCGGTCCGGCCCGCCGCGGCATTCCGAAGGCGCGAATGGATAGCATGCCCACGGCGCCGGCCACCTTGCGGCAATAATCGAGCAGAGCCTCCAAGTCTTGCATGCGCACCGTCTCTGCCGCGTCGATCGCAACGCCATCAATCACTAGGTGGAATTCCTCCTGCGGGAGACGGAAACGCGCCACGGGGTCGGCCAGGGCCTGCGTGACAAGGCATTGCGGCTGTCCGGAATACAGATGCCGGATCCTTTCCCGCCATTCGTCGAGCGCCCTCAGCTTGTCGCATGTCTTGCCGGGATCGTCGGCGATGTCATCCACCGCGCGGCAAAACGAGTAGATCGCATACATCGCTTGGCGCCGCCGTTCCGGGAGCAGGCGCATCCCCCAGTAAAACGAGCTTTTAGAATTTCGCACAAGCTGATGCACATGCGCCTTTGCGGCCTCGCCTTGCTCAACTGAGCGCAACGCAACAGGTGTGGATGAATGATGCAAATTCATTCCGCTTTTCCCCGCAACTGGTCGATCACATTCAACAGTTAAAGGTCCCGGCGCCCCTTGGCGTGGCGAAGCCGGGGCGACCGCCTCCATCCGCTGCATGCAGTCGCAGTTTCTACCGTAACTGCTCGCTGCGGTCAAGTTCGCTGCGCAGCGCCCGTCCAGTTATTCGCGACACTGCTGCCACCAGCGCCGCTGTTGCCGCAAGGCTGCCCAGCAGCAGCGGCTGCGGCAGGGAGGATGCCCCATGGCCGGAAATGGCTAGGCTGGATGTTACTGATCCGAGGTATAGATACACCACGCAGGCGGGCAGCATGCCGACGGCGGTGCTTAATACGTAGGGTCCGAACCCGACCCGCGTGAGGCCCAGCGCATAGTTGAGCAAGTTATAGGGAATCACGATCGAAAGCCGCGCCAGCAGCACGATTAGCCAGCCCCGATGTCCAATGGCGCTGTCGAGGGCGCGCAGCCGGGGCATGGCGCGGAGTTTCGATTCCACCCAGCCGCGGGCCAGAAACCTGCCAGCCCAAAAAGCGCAGATCGCACCCAGCGTGCTGCCCAGCCAAGCCAGCGGCAGCCCTTGGGCCACGCCGAACACGATGCCGCCGGCGAGCATGAGCAGCGAGCCGGGCACCATGCAAACAGCCGCAATCACGAAGGCCAATACGAAGGCGGCCTTGGCGACGCGCGGATTAGCCTGCGCCCACTCGATCAAGCGCTCCATCCAGTTGTCAACCGGCAGCCACGCCGCCGCCGCCAGCAGCGCCAGCAGCGCTATCGCCAGCATGAGCGCTCGCTTTTTCACGGCATTCCGGCCTCGCCCCGATCACTCCTTCGATAGGCGGCGGCGCAATACCGGAACGTGAAGGCGGCGGCCGGCAGAGCGCAGGCGGCCATGGCCGCCAGCGCGAAAGGCAGGCGCTCCGGCGATCCAAAAACGCGCTCTGTCAGGAGGGCCACGCCCACCGGCCCCAGCGACAGTCCAGCCAGATTGATGCAGAACAGGTACACGGCGATGACTCTGGCGCGGAAGCGGTTGGGGGTGACTTCGTTGAGCGCCACCGGAGCGATTCCGAAAGGCATGCTGATCAGGCACTGAGTCATGCCGATCAGCGCCAGCGCGGCCAAAGCGGTGGGGGCGAACGGGTAATAGAGCGCAAAGGGCAGCGCTGCCAGCGCCACGCCCAAGGCCACGCGAATCTCGGCATCGCGTGGAAAGCGCCGCCGCAGCCGCTGCGCCGCCATGCTGCCGAGATAAACGCCTAGCGGCGCCGTCACCAAGGTTACCGCGCCCAGCCCCACGCCGGTCTCGGCCTGGGTCCAGTTAAATTCCCGAATCAGGAAGGTGGGCGTCCAAGCGCCGAAACTGTAGGAGTAGGTCACCTGGAAGGTAAAGCCCAGGCAATGGGTGAAATAGAGCTTTCGCTTCGGGCCGGCGAGGTAGCGGATAAACCCGCGCGCTTTTGGACGGCTGTCGGCGGAGTCGCCGTGGCGCGTGGTTTCGCGCACTGAAGCCAGCGTGAGCAGCCCCAGCGCAACGCCGGGCAGCCCCACCACGATGAAAACCACCTGCCAGCCGCGCAGCGAGCCCAGCATCGGCACGCTGGCGCTTCCGCCGCCCGCCACCCAGTTGATTACCAGTCCGCCCCCCAGAGCGGCGAGTCCGATTCCCAAGTAAAGCCCGGTTGCGTAGGTGCTGGTGGCGCGCAGCCGCGCCTTCGGCGGAAAGTAGTCCGCGATCAGAGAGTAGGCGGCGGGAGACAGCGCCGCCTGGCCCACGCCCACCAGCATTCGGGCAATGAACAACTGCGCGTAGCTGGCTGCCAGCCCGCAAGCCGCAGTGGCCAGACTCCAAAGAATCACGCCGGCGGCGATCACCGCCGGCCGCTTCCAGAGATCGGCGATGCCGGCGGCGAACAGGCCCAGCGTGGTGTAGAAGGCGGCGAACGCAAGTCCGTAGAGCATGCCGATTTGCACATCGCTCAATGCCAAGTCCTGCTTCAGCGGCTCCACCAGCAGCGTGAGGATGTTGCGGTGCAGGAACGCGCACAGATACAGCGTCATTAGCAGGCCCGCCACGTACCACGCATAACCGCGGCGCGGCCACTTTCCCGGCGGCGCGCCTATCGCCACGCTTGCCTGCCGATTGAGTTTGCGGGGCTGTGGATAAGTATGTGGAGAAAGTGGCCGAAAAGTATTCCGGCCATTGGTTTTCGATCTTTTCCGCAACGGGGGAAGATTTCCGCAAAAGAATAAAAAAAATTATTTATCAATGTATTAAGAGATATTAACGAAAGCGTTTTGGGAAACTTTCCGTAATTTGAGGCGGCCAATACGGTTTTCGGTAGGATGTGCATAACTCATCGTTGCCGGGAGCGTCGGCACGCCACGGGCGGCGCAATATCGGGGAACGCGCTGATGCAAGGAAACGCGCGCGCAGCGGCGCTAGCCAGCGGCATTTCGGCCGATCTCCACGAGCGTCCGCAATTTGCGCGCCGCCGCTCCCCGGTGGCTGATATATCCCTTTTCGCCACGGCTCATCAGCGCCGCGCATTTGCCGCTGTCCCGATCAAGGAACACCGGATCGTACCCGAACCCTCCGCTGCCTTGCGGCCGTTGCGCGATGCTTCCTTCCCACACGCCGTGGGCGATCAGCGGAGCACGCTCCCCGCCGGGCGTAACAAGCGCGAGCACGCAACGGAAGCGCGCGCTTCGATGCGGCGGGGCAACGCCGCCGAGTTCCGCCAGCAGCTTGCGGATATTGGCGCTCGAATCGGCGTTGCGCCCCGCATAGCGGGCCGAGAAAACGCCGGGCGCTCCGTTCAAGGCGTCAACCTCCAGGCCCGAGTCATCGCTGAGCGCGGGCAGGCCGCACTGCGCGGCTGCGGCGCGGGCTTTGATCAGCGCGTTTTCCTCAAAAGTTGCGCCGGTCTCTTCCGCCGGATCCAAGTTGAGTTCGCTCATCAAGATCAAACGAAACTGCTTCCGGAACAGTTCCTGCATCTCCTTAAATTTCCCGGGATTGCCGGAAGCCAGCACGGCATCGAGCATCACGCTAGCCCAACTGCTCCAGCGCCTGTTCTTGCGCCGCCAATATCCGCTGGATGCCGCTGTCGGCAAGGTCCAGCATGCGGTCGAGTTCCCCGCGAAGGAAAGCGTGCGATTCGGCGGTTCCTTGCACCTCGATAATGCCGCCGGCTTCGTTCATTACCACGTTGACATCCGCCTCCGCTTCGGAGTCCTCCGCATAATCGAGATCCAAGACCGCTTGGCCGCGATAAAGCCCCACGGAAATTGCCGCGACCTGGCCGTGCAGCGGGCAGCGGCGGAACTTTCGCCGGCAGGCCAGGGTGAGCGCCAGCCAGCCGCCGCACACCGAGGCAGTGCGGGTGCCGCCATCGGCTTGCAGCACATCGCAATCGATAGTGACCGTGCGCTCTCCCAGCGCTTCGAAATCGACGCAGGCCCGAAGCGATCTTCCGATCAGCCGCTGGATTTCCATGCTGCGCCCGGTCTGCCCGCCGGCAACCGCTTCACGCCGTCCGCGAGTATGCGTTGCGCCCGGCAGCATGCCGTATTCCGCCGTTACCCAGCCGCGGCCGGACCCGCGCAGGAATCTCGGCACTGAAGCGTCGATGCTCGCGGTGCATAGCACCCGCGTGTCGCCGAAATGCGCCAGCGCCGATCCCTGCGCGTGCTTGCTGTAGCCAATGTCGAACCGCACCGGCCGCAGCTCGTCCGGCGCCCGGCCGCTGGGGCGTTCCTTAAGTGATTTCTTTCCCGGCATATAAGCGCTATCTTATCGCTGCCAAGGATTATTAGGCGCAAGCAAGCGGATTTTCGCTGCCCGGCAACCGCTTGCGGGCTAGAATTGCACAGCGCGGCTGTTGAGGAAGCGCAAAACGGCATATAAGACATGATTCGAAGCATGACAGGTTACGCCAAGGCGGAGCACCGCAGCGAGAACGGCTGGCTGCAGTGGGAGTTGCGCTCGGTCAATCACCGGCATTTCGATGTGGACTTGCGCATGCCGACCGTGTTCCGGGAACTTGAGCCGGAGTTTCGCAGCCTCATGGCGCACCGACTCGGCCGAGGGCACTTGGATGCCCGCTTGTCTTGGCGCCCGCCGGAGAAATTCGCGGACAACATCAAGATCAACACGCGATTGGCGGTGCGCGTGATCGGCTACGCCCGCGTGCTTGCCGAGCAAATGCGCCGGCCCGCGCCAGTAAGCCCGCTGGAGGTGATGCGCTGGCCGGGCGTGATCGAAGAGCAAGTGGCCGATCAGAGCCACATGTCGGGCGACGCGCGCAAGCTTCTCCACAAGGCATTAGACGAGTTGCGCAAAGCGCAAGAGAGCGAAGGCAGCTCGCTGAAGAGCGCCATCGAAAGCCGCTGCCTGGAAATGGAGGAATTGCTCAAGCGATACCGTGTTCGCTCTCCTGATTTGCGGCAGCAGAACTGGAAAAAAATGCACGAGCGCTTGGAATCCACTCAAGTGCAGGTGGACGCGGAGCGGCTGGAGAAGGAAGTGGCGCTGCTGCTGATGCGCAATGACATCAGCGAAGAGCTGGACCGTCTCGACGCGCACTTGGCCGCGTTGAGGGCTACGCTCAAAACCAGCGAGCCCATTGGCAAGCGGGTTAACTTTTTGCTTCAGGAAATCGGCAGGGAGGCCAATACGCTGGCGGCCAAGTCGAGCGATGCAAAGGGAACGCACGAGGCCGTGGATATGCGGGTTCTCGTGGAGCAGATGCGGGAGCAGGCCCAGAACATCCTGTGACATCGGGAGCGGCGCCCCGGCTGTTTGTTGTTTCCGCTCCTTCCGGCACCGGCAAGACCACAATCGTCAGGCGCTTGGTTGACGGCCATCCCGGCATCAGCCTCGCGGTTTCCCATACCACGCGCCCCGCGCGGGACAATGAGCGGCACCAGCGGGATTACTTCTTCGTGACCGACAAAGCCTTCGACGCAATCCGGGACGGCGATGGCTTTCTGGAGCATGCCGAAGTGTTCGGCAATCGCTATGGCACCAGCCGCAGGGAGGTGGAGGAAAAGCTGGCGAGCGGCTGCGGGGTGATTCTCGAAATCGATTGGCAGGGGGCCGCGCAGATTCGCCGCGCCATGCCCAAGGCGGAGACTGTGTTCCTGCTGCCGCCTTCGCGCGCCGAGCTGCAGCGGCGCCTTGAGGGCCGCAACAGCGACTCGCCGGAGGTGCTTGCGCGCCGTTTATCGGAGGCTCGCGAGGATGTGGGCAAGTGGCGCGATTTTCATTATGTGCTCATCAATGATGATCTTGACGACACCTATCGGCGGATGTCCCTTATTCTTCAGGGCGACGGCGACCGGTATTCAACCGGAGGCGAGCGCCGCCGCGAGCGCGTCGAGCAACTCATCGCCTCCGGCGGCTGGTCAACGACGCTGCCATAGCGGACGGGAGCGTCCTTCCATCCATGGCCTGGGCGGAGCGTCGGCGGCAGGAGCCGTCGCCGAGCCCCAAGGATGGGTTCATGCGTCTCCGCCCAGGCCATGGATGGAAGGACGCAGGCGCACAAAGTCTTGCAGGGAACTGCCGGATTGATGCAGAATGCAGCCTCGCTAGGACTTCTCCAAACAGGAACAGCCGTGGCCAGAATTACCGTTGAAGATTGCCAGCAGCGCATTGGAAATATTTTCGACCTCGTGCGCGTTGCCGCTATCCGCGCGCGGCGCTTAGCTAACGGCGCCGAGCCCTTGGTGTCGCGCGAGAATGAAAAGCCTTCGGTAGTGGCCTTGCGCGAAATCGCCGCTGGCCTGGTGACTGAAGAAAGCCTCAAGGAGCACGAGCGATCCGTGGAAGAGGCTTTTGCCGCTT
This sequence comes from Gammaproteobacteria bacterium, assembly GCA_965213995.1. Classification (GTDB taxonomy): domain Bacteria; phylum Pseudomonadota; class Gammaproteobacteria; order Steroidobacterales; family Foliamicaceae; genus Foliamicus. The sequence goes on from OZ243929.1 coordinate 1,509,745, forward strand.
CGGGGGAAGCCCGCGAGTACTAAGCCGGGCGCAGCTGCGGCGCGCGCCCCTTTCGGCGCCTGCGCCATCTTTATCGGGCCAGCCCGCATATTGCGCCAAGCCGTTTGCTGCCGCTCATCCTCGGCGCATTCCTGGAACCGGTTATCGTATGGCGGTAGCGGCATAGCGGCAACGGGGATAGTCATGCAGCAGGCAGCGGCGGCCAGCAGAAAGCGAATCCGGATTTCCGGCGGGGGCATCCGCAGGCTGCTTGCCGACCTCGAGTATCTTTCCGAGGCCGAACGCGACCAAGTGCTCAAGGCGTACGAATACGGCGCCAAAGCGCACCACGATCAGCGCCGCCGCTCCGGCGAGCCGTACATTGCCCATCCGGTTGCGGTCGCTGCGATTCTGGCGCAGTTGCGGCTGGATTCGGAAACCATCATCGCCGCCTTGCTGCACGACGTGATCGAGGACACGCCCACGCTGAGGGAGAACGTGGAGCAGAGCTTTGGCCGTCAGGTGGCGGCCATCGTCGATGGGGTCACCAAGCTGAAGCGCCTGCGCGAGGCCGGGCGCTCGGAAGCTCAAACTGCCAGTTTCCGCAAGATGATGCTGGCCATGGTGGATGATATCCGGGTTATTCTGGTGAAGCTTGCGGACCGGCTGCACAACATGCGCACACTGGACGCGCTGGATCGCGACCGCCAGCAGCGGATCGCCCGCGAAACGCTGGATATTTACGCCCCGATCGCCAATCGGCTGGGCATACACGCCATCCGGCGGGAAATGGAGGATTTAGGGTTTCGCTATGCTTGGCCGCGCCGCTACCGGGTCATCAGCCGCCGCCTCAACCAAAGGCCCAGGCACCCCCGCTCCGTTCTGCGCCGCGTCTCCGACCGCTTGAGGCGCGCGCTCAAGGCGGCCAAGCTGGATGGCAGCATTTCGGCGCGCGCCAAATCCGCCTACAGCATCTACTGCAAGATGCGGGAGAAGCGGCTGAGCTTCAAGGAAATTTCGGATGTGTTCGGCCTGCGCATCATTGTGTCGGATATCGATGCCTGCTATCGCTGCCTGGGGATCGCCCACCAGCTATTCCGCCCCATGGCGGGACGCTTCAAGGACTATATCGCCATTCCGCGGGTTAACGGCTACCAGTCGCTGCACACCATCCTGCTGGGGCCGGAGGGCATGCCCTTGGAGTTCCAGATCCGCACTGCGGAAATGCATCGCGTGGCCGAGAGCGGGATCGCCGCGCACTGGCAGTACAAGGCCGAGGACAAGAGTGTGCTGCCGGGGCAGTTCCGCACTCAGGAATGGCTGCGCCGGATCACGGAAATGCAGGCTACCGCTCAGGCGGACGAGTTCTACGACCACGTGAAGGTCGATCTGTTCCCGGATAAGGTTTATGTTTTTACGCCCAAGGGAGAGATTCTCCGCCTGCCGCGCGGCGCCACCTGCCTGGATTTCGCCTACGCCGTGCATACGGATGTGGGGCACCGCTGCGTCGCGGCGCGCGTGGACGGCCAGGTCACGCCTTTGCGAACCCAGTTGAAGAGCGGCCAGAACGTGCAGATCCTCACATCACGCAATAGCCACCCGAATGCCGGCTGGCTTGAGTACGTGGCGACTGCCAAAGCTCGCTCGGCCATCCTGGATTTTCTGAAGGACACCCAAGCCCGGGAGGCGCGCGAAGTGGGCGCGGTGCTCCTCAACCAGGCGCTCGCCGACCGTGGTTCATCGCTGCGCAAAATGGGGCGCGGGCCGCTTGAGGAGGCGCTCAAGGAGCTTGGCGTGGAAAGCCGCCAGGAGCTTTATGAGCAGATCGGCTTGGGCGAGCGCTTGGCGAAGCTGGCCGCGGTGGTGATTATGAATCCGGGCCAGAAACGCTCCGACGAGCTGGCTGGCGGGCTGACGCCGGTGGATATCGCCGGGGCCGAAGGCATGGTCGTGACCTACGGACAATGCTGCTATCCGATTCCCGGGGACGAGGTGGTGGGGCACAGCTCCAGCGGGCGCGGCTTCGTGATCCACCGCAATACCTGCGGCAACTTCCGCGCCCAGCGCAAGCGCAAGGAGCGATGGATCCCGGTGAGCTGGAAGCGCCGCATCCGGCTGGAATTCCCGGCCGGCCTGCGCATTCATATCGCTCATCGGCCCGGCGTGCTGGCCGAAGTGGCGGCGCGGGTGGCCGAGGCAGGCCACAATATCGCCCAGGTCAATATGCAGGACAAGCCCGAAGAGAGCACCGAGCTATTCCTGTCGGTGCTGGTCAAGGACCGGTCGCGTCTGGCGCGCGTGATTCGCGCTATCCGCACGCTGCCCAGCGTGCATCGCGTGCATCGCGTTTAATTTCGTATCATTGGCTAGTTTCTTATGCAACGAGACGCTGTGCACAGTTCCCAGGCGCCCGCCGCGATCGGCGCTTACTCGCAGGCCATCGTGGCCGGCGATCTGTGCTTTGTTTCCGGACAGATTCCGCTTGATCCCGGCACCGGGGAGCTGATTGACGGCGATATCGGCGCTCAGATCCGGCTGGTGTTCCGGAACCTGGCCGCAGTGGCCCGGGCCGCAGGCTGCGATCTTGCCCGCGATGCCGTAAAAATTACCGTCTTTTTGGTGGACCTCAAGCATTTCGCGCGGGTCAACGAGGTTATGGCCGAGCTGTTCGCCGAGCCTTTTCCGGCACGGGCGGCGGTCGAAGTGGCAGGGTTGCCCAAGGGCGCCCAAGTGGAAGCGGACGCAGTGCTCGCGGTTCCCGTCCGGGCCAACGATTGACTGCAAGCTCTGCTGATACCAGTTTGGATTTGACCACCCTGCCGGGCATCGGCCCGGCCATGGCTGAAAAGCTCGGACGGCTCGGCCTGCGGAAGGTGCGCGACCTGCTGTTCCTGCTGCCCATCCGCTACGAGGATCGCACCCGCATACAGCCCATCATTGAGGCGCGGCCCGGACAGCGGGTTCAGATCGAAGGAGTGATTGGCCAGGCGCGGGTCATTATGGGGCGCCGCCGGAGCCTGCTTTGCGCCTTGCGCGACACAACCGCTGAGATCACGCTGCGGTTCTTTCATTTCACCCGGCAGCAGCAAGCCGGTTTGCGCTCCGGCACGAGGCTGTTGTGCTACGGCGAGGTGCGCCAAGGTCCGCGAGGCTTGGAGATGGTGCATCCCGAGTACCGCAGGCTGGGCGAATCGGAAGCCGCGCCTGTTGAAGATCGGCTCACGCCCGTGTATCCCGCCACCGAAGGCGTGACGCAGCCGCGGCTGCGCAAGCTGGCCGGATACGCGCTCAAGAACGCAATGGACGATCTGCCCGAACTGATCCCGCAACGCCACCTCAGTCGGCTGCGTCTTCCCGGGCTGCTCGAAGCGCTGCGCGCCGTGCATCGCCCGCCCCGCAGCATGGCCTTGGAAACACTCCTGTCCGGGCAGCATCCCGCCCGCAGGCGGCTGGCCTTGGAAGAAATACTTGCTTGGCATCTGGGCTTGAGGCGGCTGCGCGACACCGGGCAGCAGCGCAACGTGGTTGCGCTGCGTCCCGAGGGCGGACTGCGCCGGAAGTTTCTGGCCAGACTGCCTTTCGACCTCACCGAGGGCCAGGCCAGGGCCATCGCCGAAATTGATGCCGACTTGGCCCGCGCCGCGCCCATGATGCGTTTGCTGCAGGGCGATGTGGGCTGCGGCAAGACCGTGGTGATCGCGGCGGCGGTGCTGGCGGCGGTGCAGTCGGGACGGCAGGCGGCGGTGATGGCGCCCACCGAATTGCTGGCCGAGCAGCATATGCGCACGCTGTCCGACTGGCTGGAGCCGCTGGGCGTGCGGCTGGCGTGGCTGGTCGGCGGCATGCCCCGGGCCGAAAGACGCGCCTTCGAGGCGCAATTAGCCGGCGGGGACGCGCAAGTGGGCATCGGCACCCACGCGCTATTCCAGGAAGCGGTGGAATACCGCGCGCTGGGGCTGGTGGTGGTGGACGAGCAGCACCGGTTTGGCGTGCATCAGCGCTTGCGGCTGGTGGAGAAGGGACAGGCGGACGCGGAAATTCCCCATCAGCTCGTGACCACGGCCACGCCCATTCCCAGATCGTTGGCGATGACCTTCTATGCGGGTTTGGATATCTCCGCCATCCGCGACATGCCTGCGGGGCGGCGGCCTGTGAATACGGCGCTGGTGTCGCAGGAGAGGCGCGCCAAAGTGGTGGAGCGGGTGGCCGCGGCGTGTCGGGCCGGCCGCCAGGCCTACTGGGTGTGTCCGCTCATTGACGAGTCGGAGCATATTGAATCGTCGGCTGCGGAACCCACCTACAGGGAACTGAGTGAGGCGCTGTCGGGCATCCGCGTGGGCCTGCTGCACGGCCGCGCCGATTCGCGCCAGCGCGATCAGGTCATGGCCGATTTCGCGTCCGGCAAGCTGAGCGTTCTGGTGGCCACAACGGTGATCGAGGTGGGCGTTGATATTCCCCGCGCCAGCCTGATGATTATCGAGAACGCCGAGCGCATGGGCTTGGCGCAGTTGCACCAGCTGCGCGGGCGCGTGGGCCGCGGCGCGGAGGATAGCCATTGCGTGCTCATGTACCGCCCGCCGCTGAGCGAAATAGCTAAGGAAAGGCTGAATACCATGCGCAACAGCAACGACGGCTTCGAGATCGCCCGCAAGGATTTGGCGCTGCGGGGCGCGGGCGAAATCCTGGGAGTGCGCCAAACCGGCGCGCTCCAGTTCCGGGTGGCCGACCTGGTTCGCGACGGCGCCTTGGCCGAGCCGGCCATGCGCATCGCCGACGACATGCTCCGTAGCAACCCGAACGAAGTGGAGCAACTGATTAGCCGCTGGGTAGGCGAAGGCGACCGCTACGCCCAAGTGTAGCCCGCTCGCATCTGTCCCCACCCTATATCTTGCCCACCTGCTAGCACCGTACTTTCGGAGGTCGACGACAATTAGGCTAGGATGCTGGCCGACCACATGCTGCTCGACGAGGAGGAGCCGTTCGATACCCTGATGGAGCGTTGTGCGGATATCCAGATGCGCGCCAACCAATCAAGGTAGCGATAGCAACGATTCCTCAACCGTCCTAGCATGCTTCGATACATTGGCATCCTCATGCTTACCCGCCAGCGTAAGACTTCGGGTGGATAAAATCGAATTCAATTGCGAAGCCGAGCGACAGAAATCGCCGATCAGCACCATGACTTTCGACCTCGAAATTCCAACTCAGGAAGATCCGCCTCTGACGTTGAACTTGAAAAATGGCGAACTGTTGTTTGTCCTGGGTGCCAACGGTACCGGCAAGTCGAGCCTTATGTTCCACTTTGCCCATCGCCATCAAGGAAAATCAAGAAAGATATCGGCTCATCGCCAGACATGGATGAACACCGACGCGCTTGACATGACAGCTGAGACGAAGCTGCAAACCGAACAGCAAATTCAAAATAGGGATCAACATTTCCAATCGCGGTATCGCGACGACTATGCTGCACAACGCGCTAGCATGACGATTTACGAACTCATTGATGCGGAAAATGTCCGGGCACGTCAGATTGCCGCGCTGGTCGACGGCGGAGATTTGAAAGCTGCTGCCAGAGCGTCACGACAGGAAGCGCCCATCACGATCATCAACGAACTGCTAAGGCAGTCGAATATTCCGATCACAATTGGCGTCCATGCAAATGAGCGCGTAGTGGCAAGCAAATTAGGCGGACCTGAATACAGCGCCGCGCAGCTCTCCGATGGTGAGAGAAACGCCTTGTTGATTGCGGGAAACGTGCTGACTGCCCAACCCGGAACCCTGCTGATCATTGATGAGCCGGAGCGGCATCTGCATCGATCCATAATCTCGCCGCTACTCGGCCAGTTGTTCCAGATTCGCTCGGACTGCGCGTTCGTCGTGTCAACTCATGATCACGGTTTGCCTCTTGATCTGCCGACAGCGCGCACGCTTCTTCTGCGCGCTTGCGCCTTTGACGGCCAGAACGTGCGGAGTTGGGAAGCCGATGAACTACCGCTCGATGCGTCGCTTGACGAATCAATCAAACGAGACTTGCTCGGTGCGAGGCGGAGGATTCTGTTCGTCGAGGGCACGGAAGCGAGTTTGGACAAAGCGCTATATGGCCTGATTTTTCCCATGGTTTCCGTGATTCCGAAAGGTAGTTGCCATAATGTTGAACGTGCGGTAGGGGGTCTACGGGCTGGAGAAGGATTCCATTGGCTTCGGGCGTATGGGATTGTCGATGGTGACGGATATGATCCCGATCAGATTCAGGAAAAAAGGGAGAGAGGGGTGTACGCGCTACCTTTCTACTCGGTCGAGGCTATCTATTTCCACCCGGAGATCGTTCAAAGAATCGCGCACCGAATGGCGGGCATTAGCGGAGCTGACGCCCTAGGCATGGCGCAGGCAGCTTTAGCCGCAGGAGTTTTGGCCATCGCGGAGCATACGCCGCGACTTAGCAGAAAAGCCGCCAAGAAATCGATCCGAAAGTTGATCGTTGAACAGCTTCCAAATGATGACGAACTGCTCAATGTTGGGAACATCACCCTCCAGAACGACGCGAATTCCATGTTGCAGCGGCGGAAGCAAGAGCTTGACGCTGCGGTCTCGAACGATGACTGGGAATCGATTTTGACGAAGTGCCCGGTGCGAGAATCGAACGCGCTGGACACGATTTCGAAGACCTTGGGTTTCCCAAATCGAGAGAAATACCAGAAAGCCGTGCGCCAACTCTTGGCGACCGACGAAAGCGCGCTAGCGGCTACGCGGAGACTATTTGAAGACTTGTGCGAGCGATTGAATGCCTGAGAATTCCCTCGCAGCGCAGATCGGAACGCAAATATCCTTGGCGGGACACTTTGACATTCCCGTCCGCCTAGAGGAGGCAAGGCCTCTGGGCCTTAACGGTTCTGCCGGGTTCGAGTGCCGCGTCCGGTTGCCCGACGGCACGCTTGAAGAGGCGATCATTTTACCGGAGGAGGCAGCCTCGATTCTCGGCGTACAGGAAACTTCCGCGCCGCGGCCTGTGGACGCGGACCGGTTGAGGCTACTGGTGGAGTCGGCCCGTATCCGTTTGGCGTACGCCTACGACCGGCAATTTGCCGTCAGCCTGTCCGGTATCCGCACGCTGCCGCATCAGATTGAGGCGGTTTACATGAAGATGCTGCCGCAACCGCGCCTGCGTTTTCTGCTTGCCGACGATCCCGGCGCCGGCAAGACGATCATGGCCGGCCTTCTGATCAAGGAACTTAAGCTGCGGGAAGCCATCGACCGGTGCCTGATTCTCACTCCGGCATCCCTGACCATCCAGTGGCAGGATGAACTTCTTCGGTTTTTCAATGAGCCTTTTCAGATCATCCACTCGGCGAATGACCAACAGCAGCTTCTGAACTTGTGGGAACGGGAGACGCAAGTCATCTCTTCCATCGACTACGCCAAGCAGGACGGTGTCCGCGAACGGGTATGGCAACAGCGTTGGGATCTAATCATTATCGACGAAGCCCACAAGTGCAGTGCCTATACGAAGCGTTCGGCGGGACGTGGCGACGAAGTTGAGCGCACCAAACGTTACCAGCTTGCGGAGCGGCTCTCCGAACAATGCGACAGTTTGCTGCTCTTGACCGCAACCCCCCACCACGGCGACGACGACCGGTTCGCGCACTTCATCCGCCTGCTCGATCGCGACCTTTTTCCCGAACCGCACCGCCTCGGCGAAGCGGCCGGTCGCATCCGCAAGGACATTCTCAAGCTGGGGGAAAATTGCCCTTGGTCGCTCCGGCGGCTGAAAGAAGACCTAAAGGATATGCGCGGCCATCGGTTGTTTCCGGATCGGCACGTCCGCACGGTCAGTTTCAACCTCGGGCCGGATGAATACAGCATCTACAAGGCGGTTACCGCCTACATCAACGAGTACCTGCCCCAGGCCACCGGACGCCGCAAGCACAGTGTGGCGCTTGCGCGCACGGTCTTCCAGCGCCGGCTGGCCAGTTCCATGCAAGCGATCCACGAATCGCTTCGCCGCCGCACGAGGAAGCTCAACGATCTGCTGCGCGAGCTCGAGGGTCTTCCGCCCGCCCAGCGCGCCCGCCGCTTGGCGCAACTTCAGGGACGGCTGTCCGACACCGAGCAGGACGAGGACGATCTAGACGAAACGGCCCGCGACGCGCTTCTGGATGAAGCGACGACCGCAGCCGAACTCGACCAGCTTCGGGCCGAGCTTTCGGAACTGGCCGATCTGGTCGCCCGGGTCGGACGCGTGCGGGAGAGCGGCCGTGATTCGAAGCTGGTTGCCCTTCGCGAGTGCCTTCAGCGGTCGGAGTTTGAGGAATTGAAGGACGGGCGGGGCAAGCTGCTGATCTTCACGGAGCACCGGGACACGCTCAACTACCTCCGCGAAAATCTTGAGTCCTGGGGTTACTCGACCTGTCAGATTCATGGCGGGATGAACCCGCGCGAGAGAAAGCAGGCCCAGGAGGATTTCCGTACGAGCCGCCAGATTTGCGTGGCGACCGAAGCGGCGGGAGAGGGCATCAACCTTCAGTTCTGCCACTTGATGATCAACTACGATCTGCCTTGGAACCCGACCCGTCTCGAGCAGCGCCTCGGTCGAATCCACCGAATCGGCCAATCGCGCGACGTGTATGCGTTCAACTTTGTGGCGACATCTTCGGAAGATGGTCAGCCGGTCATCGAGGGGCGTATTCTCGAGCGGCTGCTGAGCAAGCTGGACCGGATGCGGACGGCACTCGGAGACCGCGTGTTCGATGTTGTCGGCGAGGTGCTTTCGCTCAACAAGATCAATTTGCCGGACATGCTTCGCGAGGTGGCCTACGAACCCCGTAGGCTCGACGACTATCTCGATGCGATCGACCGCATCGACCCCGATTTGCTTGGCCGCTACGAGGAAGCCACCGGCATCGCACTGGCGCGCGGGCATGTGGATTTTTCGGCCTTCGCTCAAGCCAACTTGGAGTCTGAGGAGCGTCGGCTCATGCCGCGCTACGTCGAATCCCATTTCCTGAACGCCGCCAAGGCGGTGGGACTCCGCACGGAGGCCAGAGCCGACGGGCTTTGGCGGATCGAGCATGTCCGCGCCGACCTACGCTCGGAACGCCTTGTGACCGTGCGTCGCCTAGGCGCTCCGGACGCGAGCTACCGCAAACTGACCTTCTACAAAGAGCATCTGGAGCAGGATCAACACCTCGATGCCGTGCTGCTCGGCCCCGGCCATTCCGTCTACGCCGCAGTCGACGAGAAGCTGAAGGAACTGCTTCGGGATATGGTCGGCCAAACAGCTGTCTACGTCGATGCCGTAGCATCGGCACCCTATCGGCTCCACTTCTATGAAATCACCGTTCGAGGTCAGACGCCGCGTGGCGAAGCCACGACCGTCCATGCCGAGCTCGCCGCGGTTCGGGAGGAATTGGATGGCTCCACAGCACAAGGCAACCGTTATGAACTGGTGCCGGCCGATGTATTGATCGACTTGCCCGCGCACCCGCGTCCGCCGGAAGAACTTCCCGTCATCGATCACGGGCCCGTCGGCGACTACGTCAAGACCACGGTTCAGATGGAGCGGCGCCGTGATGCACAGGAGGAACGCGGACGCTACGCGGATATCGCGCGGGACTATCTGCGGAGATCCTTCGACGCACGTGTGCGGGCGGCGCAGAGCCGCGTCATGGGTCTTCGCGGCCGCGAACCGAATGAGCCGGAGGTCGCGTTGGCAAGGCAGCGGGCGGAGCAGGATCTGGCTGACCTTGAGCGCACCCGCCTTGAACGCATTGTCGGAATGGATCGCCTTCGGGTTGCCCGGCACGGCCCCTTGCTTCATGTGGCGAGTTGCCTTGTTCTGCCCCCCGATGCCGATGACGGAGCGGCTCCCGATTTTGCGGAAGAACTCGACGCTGGATTGAAGCGGCGGGTCGAGCTTGCTGCGGAGGACATCGTCGAAGCATACGAAAATGCGAACCAGCGGGAATGCCAGCGGGTAGGCCACCTAAAGATTGGATTCGATATCCGCAGCTTGGCGGCGCCCGACCCGCAAACCGGCTATCGCGACCCGGTAACGGGTGTGCGGCGGATTGAGGTCAAGGGCCGCAGGGCGGGCCGCCCGGTCAGGCTCACTACGAACGAGTGGTATAAGGCCCAACAACTCGGCGACACTTACTGGCTTTACGTGGTGTGGGACCCCTTGGAAAACCCGGATGCCGTACCGGTTATAGTCCAAAATCCCGGCAAGCATCTAGACTATGCGAAGAAGGAAGTGGTTGCAGTCCGTGAGTACGACATCCCCGCGGCGGCGGTCGAGAAAGCGTCGCAAGAGCAGCGCAAGAATTCGACATGATTGAAGTCGTCATCCAGCAGATGGCGTTGCAGCGATGCGAATAAGCCGAATCGAGATCGAGAATTTCCGGTCGATCCGGCATTTGGCAGTCGACTTCGGGGATACCACCGTTTTCGTCGGCCCGAACAACGCAGGCAAGACAGCGATACTCGACGCTCTGCGAATCGCGCTGACCCGCCGATGGGGACAGCGTGGCACCGGCTTTAGCGAATACGACATTCATCTCGCGGACGACGCGGCAGACCCGAAATCCTCCAGCGGTATCAGCATCGAACTGCGCTCGGAAGAACGAGAACCTGGCGAATGGTCCGACGATATCGTGGCCGACCTTGGCGACATTGTGCAACCGCAATTGGATACGGGCCGAAATTCGGTCACGTTGCGTGCGCGGTGCGTGTGGAACGCGGATGAAGAGGCTTTTGAGCCCAGTTGGGAATTCCTCGACGCCAGCCGCGAACCGCTTGGTGGCCGGAGCGCCCGCCGACTAAACCTGGAACGGTTCTGGCGTTACCTGCCCGTGTTTTACCTCGGCGCCTTGCGCGATGTGGGAGACGAGTTTTCGCAGCGTTCATCCCAGTTTTGGACACGGCTGCTGAAGGATCTGAACATACCTCCGGATCTGGAAGCGCGCGCTCTGCAAACACTCGACCTGCTCAACCGCGATCTCCTTGAGGCCGACCCACGCCTCAAGGAGATCGCGGAGACTCTGTCGGGCGCTACCCGGATTGCCGCTCGAGACCGGGAAGGCGGCCTCGATCTTCGAATGGTACCGCTCAAGACTTGGGATCTGCTCTCGCGAGCAGAAATCATCCTCCGCAATGAGCCGGACTTGCCATGGCTCCCGTTGCGCCGTCAGGGGCAAGGGATACAGAGCCTCTCGGTAATTTTTCTTTTCCAAGCGTTCGTTAACCATCTTCTGCGCGAGTTGTACGAATCGGGAAGCGAGCCGGTGCTCACCTTGGAAGAACCCGAAACCCACTTACACCCTCAGGCCGTGCGCACGTTGTGGAACCACATTGACGCGCTCCCCGGCCAGAAAATCGTCACTACCCACTCGCCGTATTTCGTCCAGAATGTTCCGTTCCGCGACCTGCGGCTGGTGCGGCTCACGGCGAATGGAACCGAAGCGCGCTCATTGCCTGCAAGTTTCTCGACCACAATTCCGCAACTTGATGGACTCGACGATCTCGTCGCAAACTCCTCTGGATTGCTGGCCTACTCAAGAGCCACTCAAACACTGACGGTCCACGGTGCGCTCGACGAAAAAAACTACCAGAATCTGCTCAGGTGTTGCGGCAGGCACGAGCGCCGCGATGATGTCGAGCAGCGATTACGCGAACTGCGGGACCGCTCCGCACTTTACATTGAGGATAGCGAGTTGCAGGCGCTCGAGACCTACGCACGACGCATGCGCGGGGAAATCTTCTTTGCGGAGCGGTGGCTGATCGTCGAAGGCCAAGCGGATTACTTGATCGTGCATGCCATCGCGCACGCGATGGACTACGATCTGGACCAACACGGCGTGGCGGTCATTGATGCGCAGAACAACGGCAACCCGGCTACTTTTGCCGCACTCGCCCGTGCGCTGGCTATTCCTTGGTTGGCGGTATTCGATGGCGATCAAGCTGGCGAAGATTTCAAGCAGGCCATCGGCAACCGTGGGTTCAGCGCCGCCGAACTGAACCGGCGCACGCGAACTCATGCCGCCGGCGACTTGGAGGCGCAACTTGTAGCCGACGGTCTCAAGCCTGAATTGCGGGAAGTGCTGCAGTCCATCGGCGCGCAGGACTTGAATGAACTGAGTGAAGATGATTTCGCAACCCGATTGCGGCGCGATAAGACAAAATACGCGGCGCAATTTGCAGCAAGACTGCGCGTTGATGCCGATTTGGCAGGGCGTGCGCCCGAAGCGTTTCGTAACGCCATCAAGCAATTGCGAGGGCTGTCGTAATGGGCGGCGTGCTCCAAACCACCCTCCAGGAACTCTCGGATATTCAGCGCAAAGCCGTCGAGTGGGACGATGGCTCGCTGCTCGTGTTGGCAGGCCCCGGTTCCGGCAAGACCCGCGTGTTGACCTGCCGGATCGCCCAATTGCTGCATCAATCCAGGGACGAGCGCTTTCGCGTCCTTGCTCTTACGTTCACGAACAAGGCCGCCCACGAGATGTCCAACCGAGTGACAGCGCTGGTGCCCGGTCTTGAGGAGCGGGCCGATATCCACACATTCCATAGCTTCTGCGCGCAGGTCTTGCGTCAGCATGGCACCCATGTCGGCATCAAGCCCGATTTCGCGATCTTCTCCCGGACATCCGACCGGCAAGCTGTTCTGGAAGATGCGATCGGGCGCAATGGGCCGATTGCAGGTCGCGAACAGCGTCGTCTCTTGCCAATGATCGATGCCCTTAAGGCTCGGTTGATTGCACCCGAACAAACCGAGAACAGGGTTTCCGAAGCAACCGCCGGATCGCCCGAGCTCCCCGACGGGCTGGCGCAAGCGTATCGACTATACGAGAACGAATTGCGCCGCGCCAACGCGCTGGATTTCAACTCCCTTATCTACCAAGCATACAGACTATTCAATTTTCCGGCGATTGCACGACACTATCAGACTGTCTACCGCTACTGGATGGTCGATGAGTTCCAAGACACCAACGGTGCCCAGTACTCGCTTCTCCAGCGTATGGCGGGTGCGAGTTTCCGCCGCATATTTGCCGTCGCCGACGACGATCAGACCATTTACGAGTGGAACGGGGCGAATGTGCGCCGAATACAAACCCTTGTCGAGGATTTCGAATGCGAGGTCGTGCAGTTGCCGACCAACTTCCGCTGCCCGCCACTAATCGTAGAGGCCGCGAATCGCCTCCTCGTCTATAACGTTCGCCGCGAGCAAACGAAGCGACCTGCGCAACCGGCACAGACGGGCGCGTCCATCGACAATCGGCAAATTCAGTGCCGCGTGTTCCAAACCGCCGACGAAGAAGCGGTCGGCATCGCTGCGGAAATCAGCAATTTGAAGGCCACCGAACGCGCTCAAACGCTCGTGCTTGCCAGAACGCGCGCACTGCTGGAATCGATGTGCGAGGCCCTTCAAGCAAAAAGCGTCCCGGCAACGATCCTGATGCGCCGCGACGACTTCGCATCATCTCAAATGCGCTGGCTGGTGGCATGTCTGAAGCAGATCAACCGACCGCTTGACCTGCGCAACCTGACTACACTTATCGAGGCGTTTGCCGATTTCGCCTCTACAGCGCCTCATGTCGAAGGTTTGTCAGCCCGATCTCAAGCGGAAGGCGTGACCTATCTTTCGGCTTGGCTGGATGCAGTACAGCAATGCACACTGGATTCGCCCGTCTTTCCAGTCATCAGTTTAATTGCCACCTTGGCGGCAGGCGACCCTAAATTCTCCTCGAAAATTGATCAGATACTTGAGCACTTCAAGGGAAACGAGCCTGACGAAGATCTGAAGGACGACTTGAGCGCTTGGCGGCGGTTGTCGGGCGAAATCAGAAGTGACGTTGGATCAGTGCCGCTCGATAGATTCCTGCAGGAACTGGAGTTGCGTTCCAAGGAACCGGCCCCTGCGCGGGGAGCGGTATCGCTTGCCACCATTCACGGAGCAAAGGGCCTGGAGTTCGACAACGTTTACCTGATTGGCCTTGCCGAAGAGGTTCTTCCATCTTGGCACAGCGTCGAGAAAGGCAACGGTAGCGCGGCGCTCGAAGAGGAGCGCCGCGGTTGCTTTGTCGCAATCACTCGAACAAAGAAGAAATTGATCCTGTCGCGGGCGGCGCGATACAAGGGATGGTCAAAACGGCCGTCCCGCTTTCTGGCTGAAATGGGCTTCGCCGATGCCGGGACCAGCGCCGTGGGAGAGAAGGCTGCATCGTGACGGGCATCGACCGCCGCCTGATCGAGGATTACATGCCTCTGGACGTGCTCAACGCCATTGCGTCGAAGGAGAAGCTCCACCCGCGCCGCTATGTCGAATTGGTGCATTACTGGCCGGCCCGGCGTCCGATTACCGCATGCAGAGCGGCGATCTACGCCGCGCTGGCGCCTGCCCCGCGCTCCAGCGCGGAACGCGAGCAGGCGGCATCATTCGTCGCTAAACTGGCCGCCTACAAGACGGACCCAGCCACAGTCGCGAAGGCGCGCCAGACAATCAAGGAGCAACATGGCGGGCGAGCGCCCAAGGTTTTGGATCTCTTCGCCGGCGGCGGGGCGATTCCGCTCGAAGCCGCCCGCCTAGGGTGCGAGAGCTATGCGGTGGACTACAACCCTGTCGCGCACATGATCGAGTTATGCACGCTGGTTTACCCTCAGGCTTTCGGCCCCAGCCTTGCAGACGATTTTCAGCGTCAGAGCACGTTAATTCTCAACCGGATGCGCGAAGAAATCGGCGATCTGTACCCAGCCATTGATGTTCCAAACTCAAAGGAAGTCTCTCGCCAAGCGGCCCTTTTCGGCAGGGGGGATCCAACTTCCCCAGACAAAGCGGCCCCGGTCGCCTATATCTGGGCGCGCACGGTCCCTTGCCGCCGCCCTGGTTGTGATGCGCCAGTGCCGCTGGTCCGACAATCCTGGCTTCGGAAGAAAAAGGGAGCGATTGCTGCGGTGCCGCGAGTCGAGGGCGGGGATCGCTTGCGTTGGGACATCGTGTCCGGGCGGTCGGCCGGCGAGGTTGCGCGGCAGACCGGGCAAACAGGTTCAGGGCAAGCAGTTTGCGCGGCCTGCAACACGCCCGCTCCTGCGGATTATGTGAAGGCGATGGCCGTCGCCGGACGGATGGGAGATTCGCTCGCCGCCGTTGTGGCCGCCTTGCCTCCGAAAAGTCCTCACAGCAAGAAACAGCAGAAGGTATATCTGAATGCAAGGTTAGCGCCAACTCTTGATCGGGATGCCTGTAGTCAGCGCCTCGCACAGGTCTTGGTCGAGTCGCATGTAGCCTCTCTGGACGAGAGGATGAATACGGAGGACTCAACCACAGTGGCTGGACGCGGATGGGGAATCGAACATTGGCGCGATCTTTTCACCCCCCGGCAACTCTTGGTACTTTTCACGCTGATCGGCCAGATTCGACGCGCGCACAACGAAATGATCGCCGACGGCATGGGGGAAGATCGCGCACGGGCACTGACGACCTTTTTCGCGATGGCCTATGGAAGGCTGGTTATTTCATTCAACAAGTTTGCAAGATGGAGGTCAGGGACTCAGGCAACAGAGGGAGTCTTTGATCGCCAAGCCTTGAAGATGGTGTACGACTTCTCGGAAATCAATACATTTGCCGACACACAGGGATGCCTACAGCACGCACTGGACCGCGAAGCGTTCTGCATCCGGGAACTCGCCAAAATCGGCCAACCTTGTGTAGTTGCGCGGGGGAATGCCGAGAAGCTCTACTTCGACGACGAGACCTTCGATGCCGTCGTTACCGATCCTCCGTACTACAGCAGCATCTTCTACGCCGATTTGTCGGCATTCTTCTACGTCTGGCTGAAACGGATCGTTGGCGACCTATATCCCGAACACTTCGCGCTCGATACGCCACCAAAGCGACGAGAGGCCGTGGCCCAGCCGAGCGAGCATGGCGGCGATACCAACAAGGCCAAGGCGCACTACGAGCGACTGATGCGAAACTCGCTCGCCGAGGCGCGGCGGGTGTTGAAGCCCGGGGCGCCATTGGTTTGCGTTTACGCCCATCGCACGACCGAGGGCTGGGCGACCCTGATTCGGGCCCTCGTCGGCGCCGGTATGACCGTTACCGAGGCTTGGCCCGTGCAGACGGAATCGCGCGGGCGCGTCAACGCGCTCGGAGCGGCCGCCCTGTCCGACAGCATCTTTTTCGTTGCCCGTCGGCGCGAGCAAACCGGCGCGGGCCAGTACGAAACGGAGGTCGCGCCGCAACTCCGCCGGATTGCGCGGGAGCGGGTCAAGACGCTGTGGAATGGCGGAAAGGGAATCGGCGGCGCGGATCTGTTGATGGCTGTAGTCGGTGCCGGGCTGCGCGCTTATACCCAGTTCTCCCAAGTGGAATACGCTAACGGCGACCCGGTATCCGCTGAACGATACCTGCGCGAAGTCGAAGGCGTGGTGCTCGATGTGATGCTCGACGAGATATTCGGGTTGCGCGGCTCGGCAGTCGCCAGCGTGGACTCGATCTCCCGGTTCTACATCCTTTGGCGCTTCACCTACGGCGAGTCTCTAATAGAGGCTGGAGACGCTTACGTCTTCTGTTACCCGCAGGGCATCGAGATCGACGGCCCGGAAGGATTGGCCGGCAACGCGCCAAAACTCGTGGAAAAGTCCGGCGGCAAGTTCCGCGTGCGCAATTTTGCTGAACGCGGCGGCCATGAAGAATTGGGTCTTGCATCGAATGGCAAAGCGGCTCCGTTGTTGGATGTATTGCATCGGCTCCTCTATCTTCTAGAAGAGCAACCGGGGGCTCTTCCTGCGTATCTCGAGTCGGCTCGGCCAAATACGGAACAGCTCAGGTTGGTGACGCAAGCGCTATGCGCGCCGGTTCTCGGCGGCTCGCAAGCTCCAGAAAAATCCGCAACGACAGAGCAGGGGGCGATGCAGCGACTGAACGCCAACTGGCGGAGCGTGGTCGAGGGAGCGGCCTACGCGCAGGAAGTCGAGGCGTTGGTGAGCGGAACCGGGGACCTGTTTGGTCGCGAGGAACTTCAATGAAATCCAACACGCAGCTCTGGCTTCAGTGCGTGGAGCTGCATCCCGACGTGCTTTCCGATGATTTTTCCGAGGACATCTTCGCACTTGATCTCGGTACGCTCTACGATTACCTGATCGGCAAGGAGTTGGGACAATCGGAGACGGAGTTGCTCCGTGTGCCAGCAGTCTATCGGAACGCAGACAGTTTCTTCGCCGCGTCTTATTTGACGACCGGTCTCCGATCTTTGCTCAAGGATGTGTTGGGGCGCCTCGCCGGTTCAGAGGGCAACCGGGTGCTGCGTTTACAAACGCCGTTCGGCGGAGGCAAGTCGCACACGCTGGCGGCGCTCCTTCATGCGGCCCGTTCCCGCGCCGCGCTTGATGCCCTGCCGGAGGCAGCCGGACTTCCTCGATCGGAAGGTGTGCGAGTCGCAGTGGTGGATGGGCAGTTTTTCGATCCCACCAATGGCAAACCGATGCCGGGAGACGACTCTGCCGCCAAGACGGTTTGGGGCTGGGTCGCGTGGTCGCTCGGCGGCCGGGCAGGCTACGAGCTGGTGCGCGCCCAGGACGAGGCGCGGGTGGCGCCTGGCGCGGATGCACTGATCGATTTGCTCAAGGGCGGACCAAGCCTGATTCTGATTGATGAACTGCTGCAATACCTGATCAGCGCCGGCGGTATTCGAATCGAGCAGACCACGCTTCGCGATGAAACGCTGTCCTTCCTCCAGCGATTGACAGCGGCCGTCGGGAGCGTGGACAACGCCGTGCTGGTCTATTCGCTGCAATCGAGCAAGCGAGAATCCCTCGAATACACAAATCTCCTGCAAACGGTTGAGCATCTGGCGGCCCGGAAAGACCAGCGCCGCGAGCCTGTCGAGGGAAACGAAATCCTAAACGTGATCCAACGAAGACTGCTCGCTAGTGTGCCCGATGCCCATGCTGCGGCCACTACTGCGGAGACCTATGGAAAAGTGTTTACGCAGATGCGCCGTTCTCATGCCCAGACGGACGCAGAGAGCCAGCGGGCGGAGGAAGACGGTTTGGCGTTGCGCGAACGGATTCAGGCGTCCTATCCCTTTCATCCGGCCCTGATTGATCTGATGCGCGAGCGATGGGCGGCCATACCGGACTTTCAGCGCACCCGCGGTGCCCTGCGTTTTCTCGCATCATGCTTGCGCGCGGCACATAGGGCAGGCGCGTCACGCGCCCTTCTCGGGCCGGGTGACGTACCCATTCAAGAGAGCGATGTCCGGCTTGCATTCTTCAAGGAAGTGGGCCAGCGGGAGGACTTCCAAGCCTGCTTGGAGCATGACTTCGTGGGGGCCAATTCGCGAACTCGCCGAATCGATGAACGGCGCGCGCGCGAGGTGACGACCGAGTCGGGCAAGCTCCCAGCCACCCGCCTTGCCACCGCCATGCTGCTTTACTCCTTCGGCGGGCTGCGGCGCGGTGGGAGTGGCGAGGGAGATCTGCTCCCGCCCGGAATCACTGAGCCTGATCTGCTTGGCGCGAGCATCGGGCCCAATCTCGACACCACCACCATCCAAGCGTGCCTGAAGGAACTCAAGGAGCAGTGCCTCTACCTGCATTTCGACGGCGTGCGCTACTGCTTCAAGAGGGATCCGAACGTTACGCTTCTCGTCGAGCAGGAGGCCGAAGCGGTCGGACGCGACGAGGGACGAGTGCGCGAACGCGTCCGGCAAATGATCGAACAGCGGCTCGCCGGACAGCGGGCGTTCGTATGGCCGGAGAAACCGGGCGATGTGCCGGACCGGGAACCGGAGTTCCTCATCGCCTACCTGCCGCCCGATTTCGCGGCCAAGTCTGCCAGCGAGCAGCGTCGAGCCGCACTGGCCATCTGCGAACAATGTGGCAGCCGGCAGCGCGAATATCGCAATGGCTTAGGGCTTGCTGTGCCATCGGGCAACCAAGTCGAGATATTGCGACGCGCGGTACGCTACCTGCTTGCGGTCGAACGCGTAAAAGAGAAATGGCGGGAGCACAACCTCACGAACGCGCAACGAAGTCAACTCAAGGAACGCGACGCCACGGAGACCGCCGCCGCCGAGTCCGCCCTTCTCAAGCTCTATGGCGAGGTTTGGTTGCCTTCTTCAGGCGACAAATCGCTTGAATTCGATCGCGTCAAACTGGGTGGCCGGCCGCTGCAGACGACGCTGGACGAAAAGAAACATGCGCTTATCCACCAGCGCCTTATGGAACTATTGACCGTCGTTCACCGGCGAGTATTCGGGACGCTGGCGCCGGGTAGAATCGTTGACTTGTTCAAGCTGGGCGAAGAAGGCTCGGCTCAATACGGCATCGCGACCGACACCGTGCTCGCCGGATTCTACGAGTTCATCGGCTTCCCGCGTCTCCTCACTGCGGAAGCCGTGCGCAAAGCCGTCGCACGCGGAGTGGCGACCGGGCTGTTTGGCTACGCTACGGGACGCCCGCCGCTTGGCGAGGATGGGCGCTACCAGATAGATCGAAGCCGTATCGCGTTCGAGCGCAATGTTGCCGAAGATGAGATCGATCTGGACTCCGGATTCCTGATCGTCCCGGCCGCGATTCCCGAAAAGCCTGTCGCTTTGAGCGTCAATACGCTTGGCCAGGAAGATACCGGCGGCAATTCAGGCGACTCGCAGGGCGAATCTGGCACCGGTGCCGCCGATCAACCCAGCGACAAATCGGTACATGCTTACCCGAGTGGAAGTCGGGAAATCACGTTTTCGTTTGTTGCCGACCAACGAAGCTTGTACCAAGCATGGAACGCCATGGCCAATCTTGCAGATGTGGCAGGCAAGGTTGCGATTAATGCTAAGGCCACCGCGCCTGACGACTATGACAAGGCCAAGGTGGAAAATGGCGTGCTCGAGCCCCTTAGAGAGCTCGGCTTGCTTGATGAGGACAACGAATAATGAATCGCTCCGGGATTTAGCTTGCGAGACGTGTTCGCGTGACTCCTCATCAACTCAAGGAGCTGGCAAACTCCGGCGAGTCCGAAACGCTGGAGTTCAAGGCCACCACCGGAACGAGGCGCGAAGCAGCGGCGACCGTTTGCGCGATGCTCAACCAGCGCGGTGGCCATGTGTTATTCGGCGTTACTCATCAGGGGGCCGTTGTCGGCCAAAGCGTTGGCGATCGTACGATCGAAGATATCAGCGCCGAGATCCAACGCATCGATCCGCCCGCGTTTCCAGAGATCGAACGCGTTCAAGTGTCTGCGAGCCGCGAGGTGATCGCAGTTCGCGTCGCCCCGGGGTCTTCGCAGCCCTACCAGTACCGGGGGGTCGCCTATCGGCGTGTTGGCAACACGACCCGCCGCATGTCGGTCGCTGAACACAACCGCATGCTCTTCGAGCGCATGCACGCCGAGCAGCGCTGGGAAAACCAGCCGGCAGCCGGATGGACCGTGGACGATCTCGATCTTGCCGAGATTCGCAACACCATCGCGGAGGCCGTCCGTATCGGTCGCCTCGACGAGCCGGGGACCCGGGAACCGGAGGACTTGCTGCGCGGCCTGGGACTGATGCGCGACGGAGTGCTGTTTCGGGCGGCGGCAGCGCTGTTCGGGAAGCGCGAGCGTCTCGAATCCGATATGCCTCAATGCTTGCTTCGCGTGGCGCGCTTTCAAGGGCTCGACCGCTCCGAATTCTTGGACAACCGGCAATTCAACGGCAATGCTTTCGTTCTCCTTGCGAGCGCTGAGCGTTTTCTCCGCGATACGCTGCCGATTGCGAGCCGCTTCGAGTCGGGCCGCATGCAGCGCATAGACGAGCCGCTCTATCCGCCGCTGGCGACACGCGAGGCGCTCGCGAATGCGCTGTGCCACCGCGACTACGCACTGGGCGGCGGCTCCATCGGTCTCGCCATATACGACGACCGCCTGGAAGTGAGCTCCACTGGCCCGCTGCACTTCGGGTTGACTCC
Source organism: Gammaproteobacteria bacterium (assembly GCA_965213995.1). GTDB lineage: Bacteria > Pseudomonadota > Gammaproteobacteria > Steroidobacterales > Foliamicaceae > Foliamicus. Next base: position 1,530,652 of record OZ243929.1, read on the forward strand.
GGACGACCTGTTCGGACCTCACGAATCGAGGCCATGGAATCCTCTGATCGCCCGCACGTTCTACCGGCGGGGCATCATCGAGGAATGGGGCAGGGGCACGATCAGGATGGCTAACGTGGCAACCTCAATGGGTTTGCCGCGCCCTGAAATCGAGGAGCGTGGCGACTGCGTAACGGTCCGGTTTCGACGCAAGGATGCGTCGTTCGTTCGGCAAGCTGGTGCCGGACTCACAGAGCAGCAAGATGAGGTTTTGGCGTTGCTGCGTCACTCCGGTGGTGGGTTGGCATTGCGCGAAATTCGATCGCTGCTGGATGGGCAGCTAAGCGATTCTCAGCTTCGCCGGTGTTTGGCTGCCCTGAGGGCCGCCGGTCTGGCGCGAGCGACCGGACATGGCCGGGGAGCGCGCTGGAAGGCCACGTAAACGACGGTCGCCCGTCTTATTCCGAGCCTATTCGCTCTTATTCCGAGCTTATTCGCTCTTATTCCGCAAGTGTGGCCAGAAATCAGAGGGCACTCCTTTCAGCTCGTCCATCCTCAGCCTGCGCTTGGCAGGCGCGTATTGCGCCGGGGCGCGAAATTGCGGACACTTTGGAGCGGCATGGGTTGAGGCGGAACGGGAGGTTTTCATGCGCGCTGTGGGCATGGTTGCGGCTTGCTGGATGGCTGCGGGGTGCGCGGCCGCGGATGCTGGAAGGGGGCAGGCGTGCGGGCCGGTGGCGCCGGATAAGGCCATGGCCCATGCGGACCGGGTCTCGCCGCTGATTCGGGAAGAGGATTTTCGCTCGATTATCGCGGAGTTGGCGGGCGATGCCTACGAGGGGCGCGGCCCGGGAAGCGCAGGCGACGCCAAGGCGCGCGAATGGATCGCCGCGCAGCTGGCCGAGGCGGGCATCGCGCCGGGCGCGGACGATGGCTACCAGCAGCGCTTCGAGCTGGTGGGCGTGACCACGGGCCTGCCGCGTGAATGGGCCTTTTCCACCGGCGTTTCGTTGGCGCCGCGCACGGAATTCGTCGCCAACGTCAGCAACCAGAGCACTCGCGCATCGCTGTCCGATGCCGAGCTGGTGTTCGTGGGTTTCGGCATCCAGGCGCCGGAGCATGACTGGGATGATTACAAGGGCATGGACATGAGCGGCAAAGTGCTCGTTATGCTCAACAACGATCCGGAATGGGACCCGGACCTGTTCGCCGGCCAACGCCGCCTGTATTACGGGCGCTGGACCTACAAGTACGAGATCGCCGCGCGCCTCGGCGCGGCGGGCGCAATCATTATCCACACCACTCCTTCGGCGGGTTATCCGTGGCAGGTCGTCGCCACCTCATGGACCGGCCCGCAATACGAGCTTCCCTTTGAAGGGGAGCCTCGGGTTGAAGTGGCCGCCTGGCTCACCGAGGCGGCGGCAGTCCGCCTGCTGGCCTCCGGCGGCCACGATCTTGGCGAGCTCGTCCGAGCGGCGCGCAGCCGGGATTTCGTTCCCGTGCCGCTCGGCATCCGCACCCGCGTGGAAATGCGGGCCGGCCTCAAGCGGGTGGAAACCGCCAACGTGCTGGGAGTGCTTAAGGGATGCGACGAACGGCTCAGGCACGAGGCCGTGGTCATCACGGCGCATCACGACCATCTCGGAAAAGGCATTGCCTTTGCCGGGGGCGGGGACGCGATCTATAACGGCGCCTTCGATAACGCCACCGGCGTGGCGGCGGTGCTGTCGCTGGCCAAGGCGCTCTCGGCCCTGCCGGCCCCGCCGCGCCGCTCGATCGTATTCGCGCTGGTGGGCGCGGAGGAGCAGGGGCTGATCGGGTCGCGCTACTACGCCCGCCACCCCACTTTCCATCCGGGGCGCATCGCGGCCAACGTCAATTTCGACGGCGTGGGTTTCTGGGGCGAGGCCCGCGACATGATCTTTATCGGCTTGGGGAAATCCTCGCTGGACGAGGTGGCCCGCCGAGTGGCCGCCCATGTGGGCCGCAGGCTGCTCGGCGACCAGTTCCCCGACCAGGGCTACTACTACCGCTCCGATCAATTCAGCTTCGCCCGGATCGGCGTGCCCGGAATCTACTTGGACGGCGGCGTGGACATTATCGGCAAGCCGGACGGATGGGGCACGCGGCAGATCGACCTCTACACCGCCCGCGACTACCACCAGCCCAGCGACGAGCTCGGCGATGACTGGGTGTTCGACGGCATGGTGGCGGACGCCCGCTTCGGCCTGCTCACCACCTACCTGATCGCGCAGGCCAACGAAATGCAGTCCTGGAACCCGGGCGACGAATTCGCCGCCGCCCGCGCCGCCGCCCTCTCCGCCCTCGAGGAATCAACCGCTTCCACCCCTTCCGCCGATCAGACGAATTAGTGCCTATATGCGTGCGGTTTCCAAGTAAATTAGTGCTGGGAGGCCGCATTGACGCTGCTACACTTGCAACATTCACATGGTTCGGACGCTGAGCTAGAACAGCATGAACGAGGCGGGACTGCGACGGCTCGTGGAGAGCGGAAAATTTGAGTGGCCTTGGGAAGCCACCCGAGGCTTATTGATTATTTCAGGCGCGTCCGGCGGCGGCGGGGGCGGCGGCGGCGCCTTTTGCATGCAGGGGCTTAACCTGTTCGGCGGAGGCGGCGGAGGCGGCGGCGGCGGCGGTCGCCCAACAAGCGTGGAAATAAAGAAGCAAAAGCACTTCGCTGCTGGAGGAACCGGCGGCGGAGGCGGAGGCGGAGGCGGCATTCTGGATGGGGAACCCTTAAGAGGGAAAGATGGCGCGGGATGTCGTTTTGGTGGTGTCTCCGGCGGGCGCGGCGGCAGAATTATCGCGAGTGGGGAATTGTCGGATGCGCTTGTGGCTGACGGTGGAGACGGTAGTGGAGGCGAGGTTGGTAACGAAGTTCGGGAATCAGATGCAATAACAGCGAACGGCGGAGACGGCGGCGGCGGCTTTCCCGGAGAGATCGTTATACAGGAACTGAGCCAGTTGTCAGTCGGCGAGAAATTCGAGATTAGCATAGGCTGCGGTGGCTGCGGGGGCAGCGGTGGTTCCGGGTACGTGGACGGTCATAAGGGGTCCGAGGGTTCTAGCGGATATGTTTATTTGATCCCGATCTTCGACAAGGCTGGAAATTCCTGATGCAGGCCGCAGCGGGCGCCTCTGGCGCGCCAACATTCGATCCCGCAAGCCTTCGCCATTACAGAGAAAGGCAAGGGCAAGCCGAGTTCAATCTTGGGAATGTCAAAAAGGGACGGGGTGCCAGCACTCCGAGTTTGGAACTCACTCAGACAAAAAAGCGGACATTCCAAGATTGCCTGGCTCGGCAAGCATTACCCAGAAGGCGCCTAACCGGGCCACTCCAATTCGTGTTAAGGCTATTGAAAGACTGGCGGCTGGAAAAAAGCGCCGCCGTTTCTTTGCTGGGATTCAGCTCGGCTGACGCAACGCATGTGGCCGATGTGCTCGAAGGGCTGGATGATTTCCGCGGCCGCGATGTCAAGGATCGAATTGCGCACTTGTTCCGCATTCGCGAGACGCTGGATTCCCTCTTCCGCAATCTGGATGCCGAGAATCAATGGCTTCGGGAGCCGCATGCGCCGCTTGACGGCAAATCGCCGCTGTCATTGCTGTTGGGCGGCTCAATGCAAGACATTCTGTTGACGAGGGACTACGTCGATGCCGCAGCAGGAAGGTAAATTTCTTGGCGAGATAGCAGGCAAGAGAAAGCGGCGGCGAGTATTTCGGTTAGCGATCGCGCCCAGCGGCCCTTTCGCTGGCAGTTTGGGACTTGATGAGCAAAGCACCGAAGAGCTGCGTCGGATTATTGCCGATGCGGGATATGGCGCAGACCTGAATGAATTACTGGACGGCCCATTCAGGCGGAAGCCCGAAAGAAGCCGGTTCTCGGACGGTTCCTTTCCTGTGTTCTACAGTTCGCTGGATATCGGGACGGCCGAGGCCGAATCCATGCACCACTTGCCCCGGTATGCAGGGCGCCCTAAGCGCAGCCGAACAATGTTCTTCCGTCGATTCAGTTGCAGGTTTGAAGGCGTGGAAAAGGACCTTCGGCCACAATTGGGAGAATGGCCGCACTTGGTGCATTCAAACGACTACACCTTTTGCAATCTTTTGGGCGAAGAGGCCCGGGTTTCGGGAATCGATGGGGTCGTAGCGCCATCAGCCAGAAGGTTGGGAGGAGCCAATTTGCCTGTTTTTCGACGCCATGCCTTGAGCAAACCTGAAGAGGGCGATTGGGTTTCTCTAACGCTCAATGCAGTGACAAGCGAAGTGACTTTGGCGCTCGTTGACGTTTGAGGGCAACGGTTGGGCATGCGGTCTTCATGCTTCGATGGCGGCATCGGGCTGGCCGGCGGCTAGCGCGCTGTGGTAGGCGAGGCAGAGGTCGAGGGAGAGGTAGCGGCCGTAGGCTGCTTCTTCCTGGCGCTGGACGATGGGGAAGGTGGAGTGGATATGGCGGATATCGTCGCGGTCGGCGATGCCGTAGAGGTGGAAATAGAGCGCGTCGAGTTTGGCGCGCAGGCGAAGGCGGCGGGCGGCATCCCAGGGGAACGGCGGCAGCGCTTCGCCGCGCTCGTCCACATGGCCTAAGTCGCGGGCGAAGGGCGCCATGTCGTGCGCCGTGTAGGTGAGTTCCAGCACGGCCTCGCGCACGATCTCCGCGGCCGTCTTCGCCCCGAAGCGGACCGCCTCGTAACGCTCCGGCGGCACCACCGGAAGCTGCTCGACGATGAACAAGTTCAGGGTTTGGCCTTGCACCTTCTGGCGCGTTGCAAAATCGAAAATAATGGAATTGAAGTTGGCGCACAGTAGCCATTCGCTGCGTTTGGATGCTTCTGGCAATAGAACTGGCACCTTGTTGCCGAATCCTACCGCCGGAAAGATCGCTGCGATGAATGTTCGCACGTTAGTTGGCGCGGTAATTTCCTTGAAGCCGAGAACCCAGCCCGACTGTGCGGATGCCTCGCATTCGGATGCTTGAACCCAGTACTGCGGATCCGGCAGCCAGTTCGGGTCTTGCTGTTGTTCGATGGTGGCGGGCTTCGGCTGCGCGGGGCGATGCACGTTGGCGGAATTGAAGACGATGCCGGCCGCGCGGTGGTCGAAGGCCTGCACCATCTTTCCCTCGTAGAGCGGCAGCCATTTGCCGGAAGGGCTGTCGAAGCGGTTGCCGCCGGCGGGCCATGCGCCTTCCTTCTCCTCCAGCTCCGCTCGGGTGCGGAACAGATGGGAGTCGTTGGTCATATCGAACATCCGCTGATATTTCACCGGCCATGTCTTGACGGCTTCGCCTGAGGAGCGATCCACGAGCACCGGCAGGCGCCCGTAAATCGCCGTGGTCAGTTCGGCATCGCGGCGGGTGCGGAAGATGGGCGCGGTGCCGGTGTTGGGGTTGACGCGGGCGAAATCCTCCGCCTGTAGCGGGAAACAGCGTTCGGGGTCGCGGCGCTCGGCCACATCCTGAAGGAAGAACGCGCACCGCGCAGGATCGCCAAGCGGCGAAGGCGACGCAAGGAAAGCGCAGAACTTGAAACTGCTATGCACATCGGGAAAGAAGGGCGGCGCGTTGTAGCGCGTTCGCCGGTTCTCGAAGTCGTAGAGCGCCTTGAGCCTTTCTTCGGTGGCGACGCCCTTGAAGAACCGCGCCGCCGTTTTGTCCGAAGCAATGCCGGACGGCACCAGCAGGCCCACCATGCCGTCGGGTTTGACCAAGCTCATCGCCCGCTCGACGAACAGGGAATAGAGATTCACATCGCCGCCGGACAGCAACGGGTAGTCGCCGCCTTTGCGCGCCATGCGCGCCGCGTTGGCGGCCATTGCGCTGGCTGCGGCGAAGCTCTCCGCCAGCGGATCGCGCGCCTTTTCCATCTCGGCGATCATCCGCTTGCGGTCGGCCGCGCGCGCGGCCTTTGCGATATCAGGACGCCGGACAGCGAACCACTCCACCTGCTGAAGCTTCATCCGGTCCCAGGGCGGATTGCCGATCACCGCATCGAAGCCGCCGTGCAGCCCGGTTTTCTCCCAATCCCGCCAAACACCCGGAAACGCGACCTGCCAGTTCAAAAAGCGCTCGCTTTCGATGAGCGCCCGCGCCTTTCGCAGCAGCGCCGCGAAACGCTCCGCGTGCTCGGCATCCGCCGACGCGGCGGCGGTGTCTTGGGCGATGTCGATGGGATCGCCCAAACTTCCGTCCAGCCAGGCGATGCAGGCTTTTTTGTTCTCGCTATCGCGCAGCCCGAGCCATTCGAATGCGTGGAGCAAGGACAGGAACTCATTCAGCGGAGCGGTCATCCCGGAAACTTCAGCGAAGGTATCGGCGGAGCGGTGCGCCTCGGCGATCTCGGCATCGGTCGAACCCTCGATGTCTTGCATAGGGGCGGCCGCATGGGTAGCCCTGCGCAGCGGTTCGTCCAGGAACAGCCGGCCCGCGCTTTGTTCCGCTTTGTCGATAGCCGGACGCACCCAAGCGCCGAATAGACTATCGCCGCAGCGCAGATGATGGTCCAGGAAACTGAGCGGCGCGCCCACCGTGAAGGTGTGCAGCCATAGCGAAACCTTGGCCAGTTCCACCGCCATCGGATTTTTATCCACGCCGTACACGCAGCGCTTGAGCACCATGCGCCGAACGATGTGCCGGTCGTCAAGCCGCGCTTGGTCGAAGGCCCAGCGCCGGTTATCGGCATTGGACATGATCGTGTTGCGGATCGCATCAATGCGCTCCGTGAGCGGCGAAACGTACCCGTCAACACGCGCTTCCGCCTCGGCCATGGCGGCGATCACCCGGTCGGCCAAGTAGTCCACGAGGTTGACCAGAAAGTGGCCCGAGCCCATCGCGGGATCGCATACTTTCACTTCCAGCAACCGTTCCGCCGGGTCGAGCGCCTTGAGACGGCTCATTTGACGGTTTTCCGGCCACTGGCCCGGCGCAAGCTTCGCCGATTCAGCATCGAAGGCATCCATCCGGCGGCGCGCCAGCGGATCAATCGCTTCCTCGACAATCAGGCTTACCAGATCGTCGGGCGTGTAGAAGCTGCCCGAGTCCTTGCGTGCGAAAACGTTGGGCCGGACGATGGCTTCGCCGCCTTCAAGAACGATTTCCTGCTCTAAAAGGCGCTCGTAGATCGACCCTAGCTGCTGAACGCCGAGATCGCGGTAATTGATGTAGCTTCGTCCGGCGGATGTGCGCTCGAACGACAGCGCATCGATCACGTCGGCCATCGCCGCATCGCCGAGCCGGATTCGCGCCAGCAGCGGCGTGCGCTTCCGGTCGAACAGACCGCCGTTGTAAGGCGGCAGGCCGATCGAGGCATCGCCCTGGTCGATAGCGCGGCACAGATCATCGAATGCCGACCAGTAGCGCGCCGCCGTGTCCGAAAACACGTCGCCTTGGTCTTTGCGGCGGCCAATTTCATTCCGCACTTTCTCCCGCAGCGCATAGTCGTCGTAGCGGCTGTCGCGCACGGGCAGCAGATCGCGGTCTTCGGCGTAGAGAATGAAAAGCAGCCGGTAGAGCAGCACGAGTGCCGCATCGCGAACCTCGGACAACGGCGCATCCGGCTCCGCCGCCGCCAGCGCCCGGGCAAGATTCGGGAAGACTTGCCGGAACACCAGATCGGACAAGTTGGCCGCGACCCTTTCCTCGTAGAAACGGCTTTCCGAGATGGCGCGCTGGTGGAAAGTTTGGCCGTCCGCCGCGCCGGCAACAAAGGCCTCGCGCCGAAAAACCAGAAAGAACACTCTCAGCCAGTGCTTGCGTTGTGCGTCCGCAAGTCGGAACAAGCCCTCGTTGTGCTTCGGAATATCAAGAATTTGCGCCAAGTCCATTTCGAGAAACTGCTCGGACACGGATCGGGCGCCCGCGTAGTACAGGCGCCAGTGAGCGCCGTTGGTGAGAATGCCCCAGCGGAGCTTTCCGGTGGTGAGATCGTCGATGCGCCGGAGATAGCGCAGCATTTGGGTGGACGGCGCGGAAGCCTCGCCTTGGCGCCCCGACCGGCGGTCCAACGGTCGAATCCACCGTTTCGATTCCACAACGATCTCGCCGTGCTCGTAGCGGGCCCAGCCCTCGGCAACCTCGTTGGCGCGTTCCTTGGCGGCGGCGTTAGCGAACAGCACGCCGTCAGGCACATCTTCGCGGCCGCGCGCCGACAGTTTTTGCTGTTTGAGGCTCTCCGTCCAGCCGAGCCGCGCAAGCACCGGCCAAATCAGGTCGTCTTCGGTTTGGCCTTCGGTTGGGGAAAGATTCGCGGGAAAGCGGTCGAAAACGCTGCGGAGATCGGCCTCAAGTTGATTGATCCCGGCGTTCTCAATGGCCGTCCAATCAGGCAGCGCCTTGATCGAATCGCGAAGAAAGTCCTCGGCGAACAGGCTCCCTTGGAAGGGGCGCGCGCTCGTCACGTCTCGCCTGTGAGCTGCGCCAGATCGCTGGCGAGCCGACACGTCTCATCGTTCTTGATGTTGAGGCTCATGGCATGCGCCTTCGCCGACGGAAGGATTGCGCTCAATCTACCATAAGGCTTTGGAGGCGTTCAGCGGTGGCGGCGGCCGGTGCCTCGCCATTCGGTCTCGGTGGTGGCGAGGAGGCGGGCGATAACGAAAAGCAGGTCGGAAAGGCGGTTGAGATATTTGAGCGATTCGGGGCTGAGGCCGCCTTCGGCATCCTGAAGCGCCCATAGCGTGCGTTCGGCGCGGCGGCAGACGGCGCGGGCGAGATGGCAGGCGGCGGCGGCGCGGCCGCCTCCCGGCAGGATAAATTCCTTCAACGGCGGCAGCTCGCGGTTATGGCGGTCGATCGCGTCCTCCAAGGCGGCCACGTGCTCCGGGGTGGTGGCGCGCAGCTCCTCCACGCATAGCTCGGCGCCGGTATCGAACAGCCGCTGCTGGGATTCGCGCAACAGGCCGCTGATATCGCCCCGGGGCAGTTCCGCGAGCAGCACGCCTAGCGCCGCGTTCAGCTCGTCGAGGTCGCCGAAAGCGTGGATGCGCGGATCGTGCTTGCGTAAGCGCCGCTTGGCGTCGATGCCGGTGTCGCCGCCGTCGCCGGTGCGCGTGTAGATTTTTGAAAGACGGTTTCCCATGCGGATCAACCCATGCCGTGGCAGGTCCATATTGTCGCATCAGAGTGGGCGCGGCCTCCACTAACCGGCCTCTTCCTGCCCCTTCCTTGTAGGCGCTTTGATCCCTCCTGAATAGAATCAGCCCCCAATAACCGGACGAGCCGCGTGAACTCTCTTCTCAAGAACTATTCGGTCTGGTCGGCGATCCCTTTGCTGGGCCTTCTGCGGCTGGCGGCGGCGCTGCCGCATGGCTTGCGCTTGGCGCTGGGCCGCGCCGCCGGCCGCATTGCCTATCGCGTTTTGGGACGGCGGCGGGCCATTGCGCGCCGCAATCTTCAGTTGTGCTTTCCCGAATGGACGGCGGCGCGCAGGCGCGATGTGCTGCGGGCCGCTTTCGATTCGCTGGGGCAAGGCTTGGTGGAACTGGCGATGGGCGCTTGGTGCAGCGATGCCGAGGTGGCCGAGCGGATCGAGGTGGAGGGCGCCCGCCATCTTGAGGAGGCCTTGAGCTGCGGGCGCGGCGTCATTGCCTTAAGCGGGCATTTCGTGGCGCTGGAGTTCACGGCGCGCGCGCTGAGTTATCCGCCGGCGGGGCTTGTGGCCGTCTATCGCCCGGGCGGCAACGCCGCGTTCGACTGGCTGGTGGGCCGCGCCCGACTGCGGGTATGCGCGAAAACGGTGTCGAAATACGATGTGCGGGGCATGGTGCGGGCGCTGCGCGATGGCGCTGCGCTGTGGTTTGCGGGCGACCAGATGACCGATGCCAAGTCCGCAGTGCTGGCGCCGTTTTTCGGCGAGCCGGCGATGACGGGCACGTCGCTGGGACGGCTAGCGCGGATCAGCGGCGCGCCGGTGGTGCCGTGGTTCACGCGCCGCCTGCCTGATGGCCGCTACCGCGTTGAGCTGCTGCCGGCCTTGGAAGCGTTTCCAGGGGCTTCGCCGGAACAGGATGCCGCGCGCATCAACAAGCTGGTGGAGGATCATGTGCGCAAAGCGCCCGAGCAGTACTATTGGATTCACCGGCGCTTCAAGCGCCGCCCGCCGCCGCTGTCCGACCCCTACGAATAGCGGCCGCCTCGCCTTTTCCGCCCCCTTTTTCCGGGAGACGCATGATGCTTCGATTCGCCCTCTGCTTGCTCCCTTCCTCCGGGAGACGCATAAATACATCCATGTAGCTTGCTTCGGCATCCTGCCTCCGATACTCCCGGAGGAAGGGAGCAAGCAGAGGGCTTGCGGGCTGCCGGCCCTTTTAGGGTATGCGCCAGCCGAAGCCTCTTTGCGCGTTCCCCTCTCGCGGGAGTGTCGGCGGCAGGACAGCCGCCGCCAAGCCCCATGGATGGGTTCATGCGTCTCCCGCGAGAGGGGAACGCGCAAAGAGGCGAACTCGAAGCAGTATGCGTCTCCCGGAGGAAGGGAGGGCGGGGAAGGCTTCGTCCGCAGGCTAAGGGCGCAGGTCTTTGTCGTGCCGGCTGCGCAGCGCCGCGAAGGCCCCCGCGCTATACACGCCGGTTTTGCGCAGCGAGCGCTCAAGGCGGCGCAGATTGCCGACCCGCCAGGAACCCGGGCGGCGCAGGCGGGCGCGGTCGAAATCCACCAGCCAAACGGCGTTGTTGTTCCCTACAAGAATATTGTTGGCGTTGAGGTCGGCGTGATGCACGCCAGCCTTGTGGAAGCGGGCGAGCGTGGCCCCAACGCCGGCCATGAGCGGCGCCGGGTCGGCGCGCGAGCCAAGCGCGTCCGCCAGTGTTTGGGTGTCCGTGATCCATTCGGTGATGAGATCGGCCGTGTAGCGCAGGCCGGAAACGCGAAAGCGCGCGGCGACCGGCTTTGGCGCGGGCAGGCCCGATGCGCGCAGCTTGGCCAGCATCCGGAACTCGGCAAAGCATCGGGCGCGGTTCTCGCCCGTGTAAAGGTAGCGGTCCCTGCTCGCCAAGGCGGCCTTGCCGCCCCGCAGGTAATGGCGCAGGAACCATTTTCCGCCCGCGCCCACGCGGCCGCCGCCGCCGCGCCCCCCGGCCACCTCTTGCCACTGGCCTAGGCGCTGCCAGTGCTTATGCTCGAACCACTCCGGCGCGGCCGGTCGGTTGATTCGCGCGTCGTGTAGGATGCGGTCGTTTCCGAATTTCTGCGTTTTTTCAAGCATGCCCAAGCCGCCCCGCAGCCTTTGCGTGATCCGCTTGTCCGCCATCGGGGACTGCTGCCACACGCTGCCCGTGGTGCGGGCCATCCGGCGCGCGTGGCCGGGCACCCGCATCAGCTGGATTATCGGCCAAACCGAGCACTCGCTGCTTGAAGGGCTGGAGGGCGTGGATTTTCTGGTGCTGGACAAGCGCGCCGGACGGCGGGGAATGCGCAGCCTCAAGGCGCGGCTCGCTTCGCGCCGCTTCGATCTGGTGCTGCAAATGCAGGCATCCTTTCGGGCCAGCCGCGTGGCGCTGATGACGGGCTGTCGGCGACGGGTAGGCTTCGACCGCGCGCGGGCGCGGGATATGCAATGGCTGTTCACCACCGAGCGCATCGCCCACCGGCCCGGGCAGCATGTGATGGAGGCCTTGTTCGGTTTCGCCGAGCACTTGGGCATTAGAATGCCCGACGAACCCCGCTGGGATTTTCCGCTTGCGGCCCGCGACCGGGAGGCGGCCGAGGCGCTGGCGCCCGGGGGGCCGTTCTGCCTGATGAGCCCTTTGAGCAGCCAGCGCCGCGGCGCGTTTCGCAACTGGCCGGCGGAACGCTACGCGGAAGTGGCCCGGCACGTGGTTAAGGGCTTGGGCGGGCGCGTGCTGCTGACCGGCTCCGGCAGCCCGCTGGAGCGTGAATACGCGGGAGTGATAGGAGCCGTGCCCGGCGTCACCGACCTGAACGGGCTCACCACGCTCAAGCAGCTTGCGGCGCTGATCGGCAGCGCCCGGATCATGGTTTGTCCGGATTCGGGGCCGGCCCATATTGCCGCCGCCATGGGCGTGCCGGTGGTGGGCCTTTATGCAAGCTCCAACCCGCAGCGCACGGGACCATGGGCCAGCGGCGAGTATGTGGTGAACCGCTATCCCCAGGCCGTGCAGCGGCTGTTGGGGAAATCCGCCCAAGGCATCCGTTTCGGTCGCCGGCTTAAACAGCCTCGGGCTATGCACGAGATCGCGGCAAGCGATGTGATCGAAGCGGTGAATCGAGCTTGGGCCCGCAGGGCGAACCGCCGCCGGCAGACGCCTACCCTTGCGAGTCGCGGTTGATGAGCGAGAACACCGCTCCGCAGTAGGGGCAGACGGCATCCCGGCCGGGCTTGACGGGAATGTACACGCGCGGGTGCGAATTCCAGCGCATCGTCCAAGGCAAGGGGCAGGACACGGGCAGGTCATCCTTCGACACCAGATAGCGCCGCTCCATATTGGACTTGATCGGCTGTCCGCTGGCGGGAACACTCATGCGCGCAAGTATATCGGGGGATGCGCTGTTGCGGCGCTGCCGCTAATCGCCGAAGTAGCGTCGCCACAGCGCCGATACGGAGGCGGCGCGCTCGATCACCTTCCCGGTTGGCACATGCCCCGGTCGATCCGCGAGCGAGCGATGATGAAGATTCCCGCGAAATTCCAGATAGCTCTCCGTTAGCGTTGCCGCCTCCGTCCCGCTCAGCACGCCGTGTTGGGCAAGCGCCTCGATTTGCCTAACGTTATCCGGCCAGGCTGCCAGATCGGCATGCTCATGGGCGTGGTTAAGAACCAGGAACTGCACGATGAATTCGATGTCCTGCAAACCGCCGCGGGCATGCTTGATATCGAACCGCCCCTCAGGCGTTCCCGGCGCCTCGCCCAGCATTCGTTGGCGCATTTCGGCCACCTGGCTGCGCAGATCTTCGCGCCGCACGGCATTGCGCAGCAGGTCCAGGCGCAGCTTCTCGAATTTCTCGCGCACCTGCGCGGCGCCGGCGATTGCGCGGCTGCGAAGCAATGCCTGATGCTCCCAGGTCCAGGCGGTCTCGCGCTGGTAGTTGGCAAAAGCCTGCAGGGAAGAAACGAGCAGGCCCGAACGGCCGCTGGGGCGCAGGCGGGTATCGACTTCGTACATTCTTCCCGTAATGCTGCGGGTCGTGAGAACGGTAATCACGCGCCGGGCAACGCGGAAGAAGAAATCCGAGTTGGCGATGCTTTGTTTTCCGTCCGTCACCTGGTCGTCTCCGTTCGCGTCGTAAACGAAAACCAGATCCAAGTCCGAGCCGTAGCCCATTTCCAAGCCTGCCAGCTTGCCGTAGGCGATCACCGCGAACCCCGCGGTTTGCCGCTCGCCTTCCACGGTTGCGCCTGGTGCACCGAATTCCTCCGCCAGCTCCTCCCAAACATGCTCCAGCGAGCGGTTGATCACCAGTTCGGCAATTCCGGTGAGCAGATCGCTCACCCGCATAAGCGGCAGGCCGCCGGCCAGGTCCAGCACGCCCACCCGGAATGCCGCTGCTTGCTTGAACTCGCTGATCGCCGCCAGACGGATCTCCTCGGACTCATTGGCGGTTCGCGCCAAGCGGAAATCCAGTTCCTCCTCAAGCTGCTCCAAGTTCATGACCTGTTCGGTGATATCCGTGTCCAAAAGCTCGTCCATCAGCGAGGGATACGAGCAAAGCTGCCGCACCAGGGTTTCGCCTAGGCCACACACATGCACCAGCCGGTCGCGGGCGGCGGCGTTCTCGTAAAGCAGCGCCAGGTAGGCCGAGCGGCGGGCGATGGCCGCAACCACCCTCAGCGCGCGGGCCAGCAACAATCCCGGGTCCGGTTCTTGCGCGGCTGCCTCGATGAGCTTGGGGACCAGCATGCTCAGGCGCTTGCGGCCGGTCTGGTCGAGCCGCTTGAAGTCGGCGGCTTCCTGGGTGGCGCGGATCGATTCCAGCGTTGCTTCTGGATCGGAGAAGCCGTGCGCGGCAAGAATTTCCAAGACGTTGTCCGTTTCCCCTTCCCATATAGCCGCCAAGTCGCCGGGCGGGGCGTCCTCGGCTTCGGGCAGATCGGCGTTGCGGAAAACGATGGCGGCGAAATGCCGGGCGACGGTGTCCCGATGCGAGGCCACCTCCGCGGCGAGGTCTTCCCAGGATTCGTGCTCCATGGCGAAGGCCAGCCGCGTTCGCCCCTCCAGATCGTCGGGCAGGGCTTGAGTTTGCCGGTCGTCCATGCCTTGCAGCCGGTTCTCCAAGCGGCGCAGGAAGCAATACGAATGGTCCAGTTCGCCGCAGGTGGCGGGATTCAGAAAATCGCGCTGGCCCAAGCGGGCGAGCATGCCGCGCAGGCTCCTTCCGCGCAGGTCCGGGTTGGCGCCGCCACGAACCAGCTGCATCGATTGGGTGATGAATTCGATTTCCCGGATGCCGCCGCGCCCCAGCTTGATGTCCGCCGCCTTGTCCTTGCGAAGCGCCTCCCGCTTGATCTTGCCCTTCATATCGCGCAGCGATTCGAACACGCTGTAGTCTAGGTAGCGGCGGTACACGAACGGGCGCAGCAGCTCCTCGTACAGCTCCTCCGCCATGTCGCAGGGATTGATAACCCGCCCCTTGACCCAGGCGTAGCGTTCCCAGTCGCGCGCCGACCGGGCTAGGTAATTCTCCAGCGAGGTTGTTTTAACCGCCAGCGGTCCGCTGGAGCCGAACGGGCGCAGACGTGTGTCCACGCGATAGACGAATGAATCGACCGTGCGCTGGTCCAGCAGCCGGATCAGCTGCTGGCAAACCAGCGTGTGAAAGCGCGAGGCATCGATCGGGGCCGGACCATCGGTTTTTCCTTCCTCGGAATATACGAAGATCAGATCGATGTCCGAGGAAAAGTTGAGCTCTCCGCCGCCCAGCTTGCCCATGCCGATAACCGCCAGCTCGCTAGGTTCTCCGGCATCGTCGCGCGGCGTTCCATGCCTGGCGGCCACGTTGCTGCGGGCGAATTCCAGCGCCGAGAGGATGCATGCCTCGGCTAGCGCGGTGAGATTGCCCAGGCTTTCCTCAATGGCGCTCAGCCCGTTGAGATCGCGCCACAGGATTCGGCACATCTCGCGGTGCCGGAACCAGCGCAGTTCGCGCATGAATGACGCCTCCAGGCGGCTGTCCTTCAGCGCCGCCGCCGCGAGCGCCTGCAATTCCGTGTCGGCCAGCTCCCGGTTCAGCCGGCCGTCCTCAAGCAGCGCGGCGAGAATTTCGGGCTTGCGGGTAAAGCTGCGCGCGGCGAAGGGCGAGCATGCCAGTGTGCGGGTCAGCGGCGCCAGCACGTCCTCGCTTTCCAGCGCTGCTGCCAGCGCCTCGTGGCCGCGCAACTGCGCCAGCGCTTTGTCCACGCCCTCAAGGAGCGGTTCGGGTATCGCTGCGGAAACGGAAGTCAAATCGATTCAGGCGGGAGCGGGAGCGGCGGCCAAGATAACACCGAATGCCCCCTATTGCTTGGAAAAGAGGACCGGAGGCCCCCCGAACCTGCGCGGCGCCCGCCGCCGCATGCGGATGCAAAAAGCCCCGCCTTTCGTTCGGAAAGGCGGGGCTTTGCGTTTTTAGGAGGCTTCAAGCCGCCGCCCTGCGACGGCGGCATCCGCCGGGAGGAGCATTTACATCATGCCGTCCATGCCGCCGGGAGCGGGCATGGGGGAAGGCTCTTCCTTCTTGGGCTTCTCGGTCACCATGGCCTCGGTGGTGAGCAGCAGGCCCGCAACCGATACGGCGTTCTGCAACGCCAAGCGAGTGACCTTGGTGGGGTCGATAATGCCCTTGCCCACCAGTTCGCCGTACTCGCCCACGGACGCATCGTAGCCGTAATCGCCCTTGCCTGCGGCCACCGCGTTAAGGACCACCGAAGCGTCGTCGCCGGCGTTGCTGACGATCTGGCGCAGCGGCTCTTCCAGCGCGCGGCGCATAATCTTGATGCCCACATTCTGGTCGTCGTTGTCGCCCTTGAGGCCGTCCAGCGCCGCCTGACCGCGCAGCAGCGCAACGCCGCCACCCGGAACAATGCCTTCCTCAACGGCCGCTCGCGTAGCGTGCAGGGCATCTTCCACCCGCGCCTTCTTCTCCTTCATCTCGATCTCGGTGGCTGCGCCAACCTTGACCACGGCCACGCCGCCGGACAGCTTGGCCACGCGCTCCTGCAGCTTCTCCTTGTCGTAATCGGAGGTGGATTCCTCGATTTCTCGCTGGATCTGCGCCACACGGGCTTGGATCTGCTCGCTTGAGCCGGCGCCGTCGATAATGGTGGAGTGCTCCTTGGTGACTTGCACCTTCTTAGCCGTTCCAAGATCGTTGAGCGTGGCTTTTTCAAGCGACAGGCCGACTTCCTCGGAAATGACCTGGCCGTTGGTGAGGATCGCCATATCCGCCAGCATGGCCTTGCGGCGGTCGCCAAAGCCGGGGGCTTTGACGGCAGCCACCTTCACGATGCCGCGGATATTATTGACCACCAGCGTCGCCAGAGCCTCGCCTTCCACGTCCTCGGCGACAATCAAGAGCGGCTTGCCGGATTTGGCCACCGCTTCCAGCACCGGAAGCAGGTCGCGGATATTGGAGACCTTCTTGTCGTGCAGGAGGATGTAGGGGGATTCCAGCTCCACGCTTTGCGAATTGGCATCGTTGATGAAGTACGGCGACAGGTAGCCGCGGTCGAACTGCATGCCTTCCACCACATCCAGCTCGTTGTCCAGGCCGGAGCCCTCCTCCACGGTAATGACGCCTTCCTTGCCCACCTTGTCCATCGCGTCGGCGATGATCCGGCCGATGGCTTCGTCGGAATTGGCGGAAATCGTGCCCACCTGGGCGATCGCTGTATCCTCTTGGCAGGGCTTGGACAGGCCTTCCAGGCTTTCGATCACGGTGCGGCTGGCTTTATCGACGCCGCGCTTGATGTCCATGGGGTTAAAGCCCGCAGTGACCGCCCTAAGGCCCTCGGTCAGGATCGACTGGGCCAGGACCGTGGCGGTGGTGGTGCCGTCGCCGGCCACATCGGAGGTATGCGAAGCGACCTCCTTGACCATCTGCGCGCCCATGTTCTCGAACTTGTCCTCAAGCTCGATCTCCTTGGCCACGGACACGCCGTCCTTGGTCATGGTGGGAGCGCCGAAGCTCTTGTCGAGGATCACGTTGCGACCCTTGGGGCCCAAGGTGACCTTGACCGCGTTGGCGAGCGTATTGACACCGGCCAGCATCTTCTGCCGGGCGGAGTCGCTGAATTTCACATCTTTTGCAGCCATTGCTGTTTCCTCTATTAGGTGTGTGTTGAATCAGGGGATGAGGACCGCGACTGGCGGGCAGCCAACTAGCCCTCAATGACGGCCATGACATCGTCTTCCTTCATGACCAGCAGTTCTTCTCCGTCCACTTTGACCTCGGTGCCGCTGTATTTGCCGAACAGCACCTTGTCTCCTGCTTTAAGCTCCAGCGGTCGGACCTCGCCGTTTTCGAGCACTTTGCCCTTGCCGGAGGCAATCACCTCCCCGCGTATGGGTTTCTCGGTAGCCGAATCCGGGATCACGATCCCCCCCGGGGACTTTCTTTCCTCCTCGGTTCGGCGGATCAGCACCCTGTCCTGCAGCGGTCGAATTTTCATCTTGCTTTCTCCTCTATCGGAAATGCTTTCTGCCACCACCTTTCGGCGCGGCTATCTGCTAACAAACTGACCCCCTTTTCAGCGGGCGGATAAATGATGGGGACGGATGTTGCTTTTTCAAGTGCCGACACCGCAATTGTGAGCCGCCGGCTCGGTTGCGAATCGGCGCGGGTTGTTAACCCGCATATTTCACCAAGCCGCTTGTTGCCTTCCCGATTTTGCCGATTAGTCAATAGCTTGTGCCCGGATTGCCCGCTTTCCGCCTGATGCGAAAAGCGCATGCCGCGTTCCCGCTGGTCTTTTGCCCGCCTGCGCGCGCATGCTCGCTGCGCCATAGGCATGGCTATGCCTTCGCGCGCGAGCGCACGCAGGCGGACAAAATCCTGCGCGGCCTCCGCGCCCCTTGGTGCAATATGCGGGTTAAAGGGCGGCTGCGAATTACAGGATGATGTCCAGCCGAACTTCTTCCGGGTAGCCTAGGTTGCGTGCTCTTTCGACCGCCCGCGTATATTCCGCGATCGCGACCGCCCTCTGGACTCGCAGCGAATCCAGTTCCTTCTCAAGGTCTCTGATCTCTTTGCGCCTGTCGCCGATGCTTCCGGCCGGCTTCTTTTCTTCCGTGTCGTCTTTGTCGCCGGGAGATTCGATCTTCCTGATCTCATCCTCAAGGGAGCGGATCCTGGCTTTTGCTGATTCCATTTGCCCATGGACGGAAGCGATGTTTTGCATCGCCTGATACAAGGATTGCCCGGCGCGGTAGCCGGAGAGAAATGCCGGTTCCGAGCTTGCCGGGCAGACCCGCTCGTAGCCGGCGCCGTTTCTTCCTTCCCAGTAGCCGCTGTCCTGCGTGCAATAGACGATCAGGCCTGCCTCGCGGCCTGCCATATATTCGTCGCGGTTCGGCGTGATTCCGTATTTCCGGCAGGCATCGAAATGTCTGCCCAGATGCGTTTGGCGCCTGCCTTCCAAGCCGTCGTTGCGTCCAACCTCGCGCCAGTCCGCGCCGAGGCAATCCGATTCGGACATCGTGGCGCAGCCGCCTGCGATCGATGCCGCAAGCAGCAGGCCGACTATTCGCGAGTATTTTCTCAAGTTATCCCCATTATCGCTTGTTGGGTAAAATTGTAGCCGCTGGCCCGCAAGCTGGCGGCGGGTTTGCGGAAGCGAATGGCGTTTCCCTGCCGCGCGGCCATCCATAATGATTATAATCTTGCTTATCGTCGTTTATAATTCGTTCTTATCCTTCTAATTTCTTGCAAATGTCGTTAATTCTTCTTCTTAACGGGCCTAACCTCAATTTGTTGGGGCAGCGCGAGCCTGAGGTGTACGGTCGGGAGACGCTGCCCGACATCGAGCGCCGCTGCCAAGGCGAGGCCGTTCGGCTGGGCCACGAACTTGTCTGCCGTCAGAGCAATAGCGAGGGCGGGATGGTGGACTGGCTGCATCAGAACGCGCCGTTAGCGCAGTACCTGATTATCAATCCGGGCGCCTACGGACACACAAGCATCGCGCTGCGCGACGCATTGCTGGGATTGGCGCTGCCGTTTGTGGAAGTGCATTTGTCGAACGTGTACGCCCGCGAGGAGTTTCGCCGCTCGTCCATGCTCACGGATATCGCCGTTGGCTGCATCAGCGGCCTCGGCGCGCAGGGCTACCTGCTCGCGATTCAGTTTGTCGCCGAGCAATTGCGGGAAAACCCGTAAGGGGGTTCGGATGGATTTGAGAAAAATCAAGACGCTGATTCAGCTTCTGCAAGAGTCGGAGCTGGCGGAGATCGAAATAAAAGACGGCGAGGAGTCGGTTCGTCTTAGCCGCGCCAGCACGGTTGCCGCCGCTCCCGCCGTGGCTGTTCCAGCTGCCCTGCCGCCGCCTTCCGATCCGGCGCCTGCGCCGGAGCCGGCCGCTCCAGCGCAGCCGGAGGGGGAACAGGTGACCTCGCCCATGGTGGGCACGTTCTACGCAGCGTCGTCGCCCACCTCGCCGGCGTTCGTCAAGGTGGGCGACCCTGTCAATGCCGGCGATGTGCTGTGCGTGATCGAGGCCATGAAGACGATGAACCATATCGAGAGCGAGCACTCGGGCGAAGTAGCCGCCGTGCTGGTGGAAAACTCGGATCCGGTCGAGTACGGCCAGCCTCTTTTCATTATCCGGACCTAATGCCGCATTTCGCCACTAATCGGGCGGCCCGTAGTGTTTGAGAAGGTTCTCATCGCCAACCGCGGCGAAATTGCGCTGCGGATTCTGCGCGCCTGCCACGAACTCGGCATTTCGGTTGTGGCCGTGCATTCCAGCGCCGACACCCGGCTTAAGCATGTGCGCTTGGCCGACGAGTCGGTGTGCATAGGGCCGGCGCCGGTCGCCCAGAGCTATCTCAATATCCCGGCCATCATTGCGGCGGCGGAAGTCACCGGCGCTGACGCCATCCATCCGGGCTATGGTTTTCTGTCAGAGAACGCGGACTTCGCCGAACGTGTCGAGCGCTCCGGATTCACTTTCATCGGCCCTCCGGCCAGCGCCATCCAAACCATGGGCGACAAGGTGCGCGCTATCCAGACCATGAAGGCGGCGCGTGTGCCCACGGTGCCGGGGTCGGAAGGCGTGCTCGGTGACGACATGGACGAAATCGTGCGGCTGGCCGAGGATATCGGGCTGCCGGTCATCGTGAAGGCCGCGGGCGGCGGCGGCGGCCGCGGCATGCGCGTGGCCCATACCGCAGACGAGCTGCAACGCATTATTCCGCTTACCCGGGGCGAGGCCCAATCAGCCTTCGGCGACCCTAGGCTGTATATGGAGAAGTTCCTTACCCGGCCGCGGCATGTGGAGGTGCAGGTGCTGGCCGATGCGCACGGCAACGCCATCCATTTGGGCGAGCGCGATTGCTCGATGCAGCGCCGCCATCAGAAGGTGATCGAGGAGGCGCCCGCGCCGGGCCTAAGCGATGGGGCGCGGGCGCGCATCGGCGCCTTGTGCGTAAAGGCCTGCCGGGATATGGGCTACCGCGGCGCCGGCACCTTCGAGTTCCTCTACGAGGATGGCGAGTTCTACTTCATCGAAATGAATACGCGGCTGCAGGTGGAGCACCCGGTGACCGAGCTGATCACCCGTTTAGATATCGTGCAGGAGCAATTGCGAGTGGCTGCCGGCGAACCGCTCAGTATTCGTCAGGACGATGTTGCGCTTAGCGGCCACGCCATAGAGTGCCGCATCAACGCCGAGCATCCCGAAACTTTCGCGCCCTCGCCCGGCAAGGTTGCGCTCTGGCATGCGCCCGGAGGCCCGGGTATTCGCGTGGATAGCCACTTGTACACCGGATACGAAGTGCCGCCCTACTACGATTCGCTGGTGGGCAAGCTGATCGCTTGGGGCGCCACCCGTGCAGGGGCCATCGCCCGCATGGGCCTGGCGCTGAATGAGCTGGTGACGGAAGGGCTGGTGACGAATGTGCCGTTGCATCAGGCCATTCTTAAAACGGAAGGCTTTGCGGCGGGCGGAGCGGATATCCATTTCCTGGAAAAGTGGCTCGAATCAAGAGCTGACGGGGCCGCATAGCCGCAGGTTACCCCGCATATTGCGCCAAGCCGCTTGTTGTCTTCCTGATTTTGCTGTCTAGTCAATAGCTTATGCCCGGATTGCCCGATTTGCGCCTGATGCGAAACGCGCCTGCCGCGTTCCCGCTCTTTTGCCTGCCTGCGCGCATAGGCGCTTGCCCTCGCCCTTTTCTTGCCCCTGCCTCGCGGGAGACGCATGAACCCATCCATGGGGCTCGGCTGGGGCATCCTGCCCCAGACGCTCCCGCGAGGCAGGGGCAAGAAAAGGGCTTTAGCTGGCGCGGATTGATGCAATATGCGGGTTAATCCCGTGCTATAGTGTTTTTCCGCTCCCGGATTCCACCGGTTGAGCGGATACTGAAAAACATCATTTGGGGGGTTGGTTTGGCCGCCGACAACGGGGCAGGTATTGGGCGCCAATCGGCGCACCTTTCAGACCGGCATGGCAATTCAAGCGGCTCGCGCACGCTAAGGGAACTGACTGGAGAAGCAGTGCGGGATTATTGCCACGCACTGGATGGCCACTGGCCCACCGATTTGTACTCGATGGTGGTGACCGAAGTGGAGTCGGCCTTGCTGGAAGGCGTGATGGAGTATGCGGGCGGCAACCAGACCCGGGCGGCGCGCATGCTTGGTATCGACCGCGGCACCCTTCGCACCAAGCTGCGGCGGTACAACCAAGGCGTCTGAAGCGGCCTTCTTCAGGGCGGCCCTGATCTGGCAACCTGGCTATGCCGCCCAGGGCCCTTTTCAGCGTATCCGAGAAGACCGGCGCGGCTGACTTCGCGGCGCGTCTTGCCGCGCTCGGCTGGGAATTGGTCGCTTCCGGGGGCACTGCCCAGGCCTTGCGCGCGGCGGGGCTTGAGGTGAAGGATATCGCATCCGTGACCGGCGCGCCGGAAATGATGGGCGGTCGTGTCAAGACGCTGCATCCCCTGATCCACGGCGGTTTGCTTTGCCGCCCGGAAGTCGATGGGCGCGATTTGGCCAAGCACGGAATCCAGCCGATTTCGCTGGCGGTGATCAATCTTTACCCGTTCGTGGAAACCGCTTCGAGCGCAGCCGCCGCGCCCGCGGAGGTGGTCGAGCAGATCGACGTGGGCGGTCCGGCGATGATCCGCGCGGCGGCGAAGAACCATGGCCGCGTGGGCGTGGTGGTGGATCCGTCCGATTACGAAGCGGTCGCCGCCGAACTCGAGGCCTCCGGGAAACTGGGCGAGGAGACGCGCCATCGGCTTGCGGTCAAGGCTTTCGATCACACCGCGCGCTATGACCGGGCGATATGCGGTTGGCTGGCATCGCGTGATGGCGCCGGGTTCGGGGCGGGCGCCGAGGCGGTTTTGCCGGACAGGCTTTCGCTGGAACTGGTGAAGCAGGCCGACTTGCGCTACGGCGAGAATCCGCATCAGCATGCCGCTGTTTATGCGCCGACCGCCGCGCCGAATGCTGGCAGCATGCGCCTGCTTGGCGGCAAGCCCCTCTCCTACAACAACCTAGCCGACGCGGATCTGGCTTGGCAATGCGTTTGGGCTCTGCCCCAACCCGCCTGCGCCATCATCAAGCACGCGACCCCCTGCGGAGCCGCGGTGAGCGGCAGCGCAAGCGATGCCTACCAACGCGCCTTCGCCGCCGATTCCGAATCGGCTTTCGGCGGCGTGATTGCCTTCAACTGCGAAGTCGATGAGGCAGCGGCCCGGGCGGTGTCCGGCCAGTTCGCCGAAGTCGTGATCGCGCCCGGGTTCTCGCCTAAGGCCGCTGAGATCCTGAAGGACCGCAGGAATCTGCGCATCGTGGAGCAAGCGGCGCCGGGCGCGCGGGAAAAGGGCGGCAGTGGTCCCCTCTTCGGCAGCGCCGACAGCGGCATGCCAAGGCTAAAGGTGCTGGACGACGCGATCTTGGCGCAAACTGCCGATACCGATCATACCGAGCGCCATGAGGTCGTGAGCCGTCGCGCGCCCAGCCAAGAAGAGCTGCGCGATGCCCGTTTCGCCTGGACCGTGGCCCGCTTCGTGTCGTCCAATGCCGTGGTCTATGCGCGCGACGGGCAAACGCTCGGCATTGGCGGCGGCCAGACCAGCCGCGTGATGAGTGCCCGCATCGCCGCCTGGCGCGCCGCCGCCGCCGGTTTCGACCTGGCCGGCGCGGCCATGGCTTCCGACGGTTTCCTGCCATTCGCAGACGGCCTTGCAGCTGCCGCCGCCGAGGGCATTACGGTCGTTATGCAGCCGGGCGGCTCGATCCGCGACAAGGAAGTCATCGCCGCTGCCGACGAGCGGGATATGGCCATGCTGTTCACCGGCGTGCGCCATTTTCGCCACTGATGGGCTTGCCCCCGAGGGAAAAGAGGCCTTCCGCCCCTATCCCCGCCATCACTAAAGCAGTGAGTCAAGCATGAAAGCACTGATTACCGGCTCAGGCGGCCGCGAACACGCGCTGGCCTGGAAACTCGCCCAATCCGAGCGCATCAGCGAAGTGCTGGTTGCGCCCGGCAACGCCGGAACCGCCTGCGAGCCCGGTGTATGCAACGTGCCGCTCGACGCGGCGGATCAAGAGCGCCTTCTTGCCTACGCCCTCGCGGAAAATATTGACTTGGTGGTGCCCGGCCCGGAGGCGCCGCTGGTGGCGGGCCTCGTCGATCGGATAGAGAAGGCGGGCTTGCGTTGCTTCGGACCCACAGCGGCCGCCGCCCGGCTGGAGGGATCGAAAGGCTTCGCCAAGGAGGTGCTTGAGGCTTCGGGCGCGCCCACCGCTGGCTATAAGGAGTTCACCGCGCTTGGGTCGGCGCTGCGGCATGTGGACGAGCGGGCGGCGCCGATGGTGGTGAAGGCCGACGGCCTGGCGGCCGGCAAAGGCGTGGTCGTGGCTGAGACGCGCGGGCAAGCGCGGGCGGCGCTTAAGGATATGCTCGAAGCGGACGCTTTCGGCGATGCAGGCCGACGGGTCCTGGTGGAGGATTTTCTGCAAGGCGAGGAAGCCAGCTTCATTGCGCTGGTGGACGGTGAGCACGTGCTGCCGCTCGCTTCCTCCCAGGACCACAAGGCCCTCGACGACGGCGACCGCGGACCCAATACCGGCGGCATGGGCGCCTACTCGCCCGCGCCGGTGCTGGCCCCGGCGGTCGAGGCGCGGATCATGCACGAGATTATGCGTCCGGTGGTTCGCGCCATGCGCGGCAATGGCACCCCTTTCCGCGGCATCCTCTATGCCGGCCTTATGATTTCGCCTGAAGGCGATCCGCACGTGCTGGAGTTCAACGTTCGCTTCGGCGACCCCGAATGCCAGCCGCTTATGATGCGCCTCAAGACCGATCTGCTGGATCTTATCGAAGCCACGCTGGCGGGCCGGCTGGACCAGACTCGCGCGAGCTGGGATCCGCGCTGCGCGCTGGGCGTGGTGATGGCTTCGGGCGGCTATCCGGGCAGCTACGCCAAAGGCCGCCGCATTACCGGCCTTGATAATGCGCACAGCCCGCTGGTGAAGGCATTCCACGCCGGCACGGTCGAAGAGGGGGGCAAAGTCGTGACTTCCGGCGGCCGCGTGCTCTGCGTCACCGCCTTGGGCGAATCGGTGTCGAAAGCGCGCAATCGCGCCTACAAAGCGGTTTCAGCCATCGCCTTCGACGGCGCCTTCTACCGCTCCGATATCGGCGCCCGGGCCTTGGCACGTTGAGGCTGTGATTAGGCTACCTCCGCGGCACCATCTCGCCGCGAAAAATCCTGCGTGCGCTCAGTTGGTTGGATGTTCGCCGTAATAGAACCTGAGCCGCCAGTGGTCGAGGGTGCCGGTGTCGTTCGGGGCGAGGTCCGCCACGTGGAGGCTCCACTCGCCGTTGGGGTTCTCGCCGTAGAAGGCATTGCTGAGCAAATGCCATTCGACAAGCCCGCTAAAGCGGTCAAGTATTGTGTTGAAGGGCGGATTGAGCACGCTTTGAGCGCCCGACGGCGAGCTCAGCGTAACGCCCAAGTCCAAGGCGTTCGCATGCGAGGCCGTGATTTCCAGCACCACGGCTTCGATATTCGCTCCATCGGGCAGCCCCGAAACATTCAGCATGGCGCGCACGCCTGCCCCGTCCGCATCGGGAATAGCCATTCCCGATCCTGGCTGATTCGCCGCCATTTCGCCAAACCATGGCGATTCCGCAAATTTGCCGAGGCTGCCCGGGGTGTAGCTATTAACCGCCATGAGCGCCTCATCCACATTGATTGCGCCGAAACCGTACCAATTGTGGAAGGCGTAGCCCGCGCCGTTGGTTTGCCAAGCATGCTGCGCGATGTAGGGTGTGCCGTTGAAGGCGGCGCGGACCTCGGCGATACCCGGATCGATGCGCCGGGCCGTGCGCGCCAGAATATGCTTGACATCGCGCCAAGTAAGTTCCGGCTTAACGCCCAGCATGAGGGCCACAGCCCCGGCTGCGGCAGGCGCCGAGGACGATGTGCCGCCGAAGGCGCTCATGTAGTCGCCGTCGCGGTTGAGCGGATGGTCGCTGGTCAAGCGGTTGTCAGGAGACGTGTTGAAGCCGACCAGCGGCCCTGCCTGATCGGTGGTGATGATGCCTGGCGCTTCAACGCCGCCCTCGCCGGAAGGGGCTACGATCCAGAGACTTGCTCCGGCGACGGAATAGGAGGCTTTGCGG
This sequence comes from Gammaproteobacteria bacterium, assembly GCA_965213995.1. Taxonomy (GTDB): domain Bacteria; phylum Pseudomonadota; class Gammaproteobacteria; order Steroidobacterales; family Foliamicaceae; genus Foliamicus. The sequence goes on from OZ243929.1 coordinate 1,556,426, forward strand.
TCGTCGGCGTTGAAGCCCCCAACGTTTATTAGATAGGGCAGGTTGTTGTCGGGGTCCGCGTTGCCGTTGATGCAGCCGAGCTCGCGATGGAAGGGATGTTCCTGATCGCAGGCATCGAACACGTTGCCGGGCGCTTTCACGTAAATTGCGCCGCGCCCCGAGCGAAGGTCCTTGGTGCCCATCTTCATCAACCGCACGAACTCATCGGGGCTGTTCTCCGAAGGCACTTCCGTGCCGAAGCTCATATTGAAGATATCGACGCTTGCCGAGTCCGGCGCGCTGCGGCTGCCGCCAAGGCTCTTGATTAACGCGATGTCGGATGATGTGTCGGGGTCTTCGTCTTCCGGGGCCGCAGCCTCCATCGGGTTGAAACCCACCAGCGTCACTCCCGGGGCCACGCCCCGGCCGCCGCGGCCGTTGTTCGCCACCGCCGCGGCCACCCCGGCAACGGCGGTGCCATGGTCGCCGAGCGGCGAGAAGTTGTAAGGATCGTCGGATGACGCGCCGGGGCGGCCCGCAGCGCTAAAGTTGAACGATCCGCCGCTGCTGGTATTAGCGGCAAGATCGGGATGGCAGATCTCAAGCCCGGTATCGACCACTGCAAGCTTGACGCCCGCGCCGTCGATTCCCGCATTGATCGCCGCCATCATTTGCATATCGGCGCCAGCCGAGCCGCTGCTTTTGGAGAATGCCGTTTGACCGGTATTGACCAGATGCCACTGCTCGGCAAACAGCGGGTCGCCGCCGGTTGCCGGCGCGCGCTGCGGCGGTTCGCAGCGCAAAGCGATACCGCCTTGGGCATTGGTGACGAAACCGCTAACAACGACGTTGGGTGCTTCCGTCTCGGAGTCGAAATTGCCAGGAAGCGCCCCGAGCCTGATGCGCAGGAAGTAGCTCTGGCTTGGCTTCAGGTTATCCAGTGGCAGGCGAAACTCGCGGATGTTGCCGAATAAGGCCAAGAGAGGGTCTTCGATAGGCGCCGCTTGGCATGGGTTCATCAGGCGCGGAGGGGGAGGACTATTGTCTTGCATATCAACGGAAGGCACATTGTCCTGAATATCGACGGGGTCTTGAATATCGATGGGAGGCCCGTTGTCCTGCATATCGAAGGAGGGCTCGTAACAGGCGGCGAATGTCTGAACATCTGAAGCGAAGTTCGAATCCGTGGACAATTCCGCCACCAAGGATTCAGGCGCCATAGCGCTGGCTGGGAGTTGCGCCAGCACGAGCGTAACAATTTTGTCGGACATGATGTTGATACCGAACGGAATCAGTGTCAGGACATCGTCTGAAACTTCCTCGCCGTCCCCTTCCAGCGAGGGCTTGGCCAGCGTGGCGGCCTCGCCATCAAGCACGGTGAGGGTTACGGACGACATCTCGCCCGCTTCGGCGCTGCCGGTAATTGTGCCTAGGCTGACTTGGATGGTTTCGTCGCCTTCGTCGTCGAAATCGCGGTAGATATCGATTTCGACGCTGGCGGAACGGGCGCCGGATGCTATGGTTACACCTTCGATCGCGCCTGAATCGGACACATCAACGCTCTTCCCGCCCATGGCAATCGCATAGTCGCGATTATGCTGCGCGGTTCCGGTTAGGCTCAGCGCCGCCGTAACCGTTCCGGGCGCGACCGCGTCGAGCTCGACGGTGAGCGTAACCTTGGGGTTGTCGGCTTCCTCGACTCGCGAATCGCCAACCACTTCGAGCGAAAGCTTTGCGAGCGGCGGCGGGGGCGGCGGCTGGCGCGCTTCGCTGCCTCCGTCGCAGCCGACGAGCGCCAGCAGGATCATCGCGGCCAGCGGCCCTGCGGCCCTGCGGATCAAGCCCCGTCCGGCATCCGCATTTTTGGCTGAAATTACCGCCACTTGATCTTGGGGCGCCGCAGCCGCAGCGCCGCCTCCGGCTGCCCCGGCAGCGCCTCGATCCGCGCCTCGGCGGCGGCGGGATGCAGGTTTGCCGGCAGCGTGACAATGGCGAAGCCCAGCATGTCGAATACCTCAATGCCGACCGCGTCAACAGCCTTGGCGACCACCTTGGGATCCACGCCGTTTCCGAGTTCCACGCGGATGCTCGGCAATAACTCGGCGAACGCGCGTCTGGAGGGATCGAATGCCAACCATTGGCGCGGGCCTTCAAGCGGCACGGTGGCCCTGTAGGTTTTCCCGGCCATGGACACGACATGGACCCGATGCGACCCGGTATCGAAGGTTTCGACCGTCACCGCCGCCGCTATTTCCTGGGGCTCGCCCGCAAGCGTGGCCGTTGGGGCGACGGGAGGAGTCGGGAAAGCGGGCATGGTGACCAGCCTGCGGGCTTCGGCGGTGACCAGTCCCGGTCCGCCGCCTTCAATGCTGCTGGCATCCAGCGCCGCTGCTGGAAGGCTTGCCGCCAGCGCCACGCATATGAGAAGTTTGAGGCTGTGGCCGCAAAGCCACCCGCCCTTTGCATGCGCATCCTTCATATAGAGGAAGAATAATAACCCAATGCGATTGGCCCCGATGCGATGAATGTTTTGCGGGCTTTCCGCAACCCGCTGCCCTTGGCAGGTCAGGGCCGATCAGCCCATTTTCATGGTTTCGAAGAAGGCCTTGTTGCGTTTGGTGTCGCGCATCTTGTCGAGCAGGAATTCGGCGGCGGCGAGTTCGTCCATGGGATGCAGCAGCTTGCGCAGCACCCAGATTTTCTGCATTTCGTCCTCTTCGGTAAGCAGGTCCTCGCGCCTGGTGCCGGAGCGGTTGATATTGATGGCGGGGAACACGCGCTTTTCGGAAATGCGCCGGTCGAGATGAATTTCGGAATTGCCGGTGCCCTTGAATTCCTCGTAGATCACCTCGTCCATCTTGGAGCCGGTATCGACCAGCGCGGTGGCTAGGATGGTGAGGCTGCCGCCTTCCTCGATCTTGCGGGCGGCGCCGAAAAAGCGTTTGGGGCGTTGCAGCGCGTTGGCCTCCACGCCGCCGGACAGCACCCGGCCGGATGACGGCGTGACGGTGTTGTAGGCGCGCGCCAGACGGGTGATGGAGTCGAGCAGGATCACCACGTCGCGGCGGTGCTCGGCCAGCCTGCGGGCTTTGTGCAGAACCATTTCCGCCACCTGCACATGCCGGGTGGCGGGCTCGTCGAAGGTGCTCGACACCACTTCGCCGCGCACCGTGCGCTGCATTTCGGTCACTTCCTCGGGACGCTCGTCGATCAGCAGCACGATGAGGAAGGTTTCCGGGTAGTTGGCCGCGATCGATTGCGCGATGTTTTGCAGCAGCATGGTTTTGCCGGCCTTGGGCGGCGATACGATCAGGCCGCGCTGGCCCTTGCCCACCGGCGCGGCCATATCGATGATGCGCGCAGTGAGGTCCTCGGTGCTGCCATTGCCCTGCTCCAGCGTGTAGCGCTCCTTGGGAAACAGCGGCGTGAGATTCTCGAACAGCACCTTGCCCTGCGAATTGGCCGGCGCCTCGAAATTAATCTGGTGCATTTTCAGCAACGCGAAATAGCGTTCGCTCTCCAAGGGCGGGCGCACCAGCGCAGCCAAGGTGTCGCCGGTGCGCAGATTGAAGCGGCGGATCTGGCCCGGCGAGACGTAGATATCGTCCGGACCGGCCAAGTACGACTCGTCGGCGGAACGCAGAAAGCCGAATCCGTCCTGAAGGATTTCCAGCACGCCTTCGGCATAGATGGAGGCGCCTTTTTCGGCATGCGCCTTGAGCACCGAAAACGTGATGTCCTGCTTGCGGGCCCGGTCCAGGTTATCCAGGCCCAGTTCGCGCCCCTGCTCAAGGACTTTGGCTACCGGGACTCGCTTGAAGTCGCTCAGCTTGAGCACCTGGTCCAGCTCCTTGAGCTGTTCGGTGGTGATCGTTTCCTCGGTCGTGAAAATGCCCACATCGTCGTATTGACGGCGGTCCCGGCGCGGGCGGCGCGGGGCGGCGTTGGGGTTCCTAGGACGCGGCGGCCTGCGATGGCGGCCCGTATTTCCAGAGTAATTTCTCACAGTTTTTCATCCAGCATCTTGCATATCTGTTGGCGGGATTGCGCTCCCACAACCTGCATTTCCACCTGTCCGTTCTTGAACAGGAGCAGGGTGGGAATGCTGCGAACGTTGTATTGGGAAGCCGTTTGCTGGGCTTCATCCACGTTGATTTTCACGACTTGCAGGCGACCATCGTATTCGTCCGAAATCTGGTCCAGCACGGGCGCAATCATTCGGCAGGGGCCGCACCATTCGGCCCAGAAATCGACCAGCACCGGCATGTCGCTGTCGAGCACGTCGGACTGGAAGCTTTCTTCCGCTACATGCGAAACGCTCATATAAGGCTCCCCTTAAGAGAAATTACTTGGAGAAGAATATCTAGGCGAGGCTCCCCGGCCTCCCCTTCAAAAACTTTGCCCGCTCCGATTGCCGGGAGGGAATTGATAATGCCCGCGCCGACTGCGAAAAGCCACGCGGCCCCTGAACGATTCAGGATGCGTTGACATTCTACATGAAAAATCCCCCAAAGGGCTTTGCGCTTTACGGGTTCACGATATGGGACTGATCGTGTTCGACCGTCTTGTGTTTGCATTCCATTGGGGTTGCCAAGCCTAGCGCGCAGCGGGGCCGGACATGGTTGTGGAAGTGCTGGTGTTCGACCAGCGCAGGCGCGGCATCCTGTGCGGGTTTGTCAACGCAAAGTTAGAAATGTCTCCTTTTGATCTGGCTGGGGTTCTGTTAGGGGGAGCGGTTCTCCGGCTTCGATCGCTACGCTTGCTGCGCTGCGAAACCGGAGGGGGCTAAGCATGGCGCGCTGTTCGACAAACGATCAGCCGGAGCATCTACTTAGGTATAGCAGGCCCTACCGCGCAGACCTTCAGCCGCCACCCAATTCAAGATGGGCAACCGCGCCGCCTTCTTGCGGCCCAAGTTTATCAGCCGCCGCCTCAGCGGGTGGAAGGCACTCAAAATCCTTGAAATGCCATCCTCTTTCCTCCGTCCAGACCGGCAAGGGGGAATCGCCGGAACGCCAGTTAATTTCGGTGATCTTTCCATCGGCAGCCCCGCCGCATGCTTCATATACTTCTAGCATTGCCCGATGCATTGGCGAACCGCGGCTGATTCTCTCCACAAGAACCCCGCCATCGTCTTTTAGCACCAGCCTAGTGCCTGATGCGCAGCCCGCCAAAGAAAGCGCTAGCGTCAAGCCAACAAAAGCCAAACGCGAGTTGCTCGACATCGTCATTGCTGCGCCGTATGAATGCTTAAAGTATCACTTGGATCAGGAATCCAATAGACGTTGGCATCGTACCATGAAGAGGCCAAACCAAGGCTACTTTCCAGCGCCCACTTGGGGCCCCTTTGCCTCCGCACCCAAGGAGTATCTCACCGTATTTCCGTTTTCGACAGACACATTCGGCGTATTCCAATCAGGCATCTCGACAACGTAAGGGTTTCCATACTGTGATATAGCTCGGGAGATTTCAGCTATAGCGTAATTTCTTGCCATGACTTCACCTATCGTCTCTCCCTTGTTATCCACTAAGAAAGTGCCCTTGATGCCTCCCTTGCACCACCATCCGCCACTACCGGCCCCGCAACTGAAATTCAATTTTCCTTTGCAGCCGCTAAGCGCTAAACAGCCTACAAGAATGGGCAGCGCCCACCAACATCTTTTTGCCGCCATAGCCCACCCCCTATTTGGGGCTGGAACAGCAGTTTCTTCCCACTCATACCATAAATAACAGGCGATGTCAAACTGTGTGTGCGGGTTGTCAACCCAAGGCAGTAATGTCGTGTTTGTGCAATTCAGAGATGTCGTCTTTTTGAGTGCAAAGATGTTTTTTGCTTTGGCAGGGGCATCGGGTTTTGGGAAGAGAGGACGTGTTGATGAGCGGCAAGGAGATTGACCGCTTGGGTGTGGTTCGCAAGGTGGCGGCGAGGCGTCTTCGGCAGCGTGAAGCTGCCGAGCGGTTGGGGATGAGCGTTCGCCAGGTTCAGCGTCTGGTTCGGCGGTATCGCGGCGATGGAGCGGCGGGGTTGGTTTCGAGGCGCGGCGTGCGGCCGCCGAACAACGTGATTGACGCGGCTGTTCGCCGGGAGGTGATGGACCGGGCGCGCAAGCGCTATGCGGATTTCGGTCCCACGCTGGCTTGTGAGAAGTTGACGGAGGTTCACGGGTATCGGCTGAGCGCCGAGACGCTGCGCCAATGGATGGTCGCGGACGGCTTGTGGAAGGCGAAGTCGCGGCGGAAGGCCCGGGTTCGCCAGCGCCGGCCTCGGCGGGCGTGTTTTGGCGAGTTGGTTCAACTGGACGGTTCGCCGCATGCCTGGTTCGAGGGCCGGGGGGAGCGCTGCACGCTGATCGTGTTCATCGACGACGCCGCCGGGCGGCTTTTGTATTTGCGTTTTGTTCCGGCGGAGACGACCGAGGCGTATATGGAGGCTCCGGGCGTTTATCCGGGCCGTTACGGGCGTCCGGTGGCGCTGTATTCGGACCGGCACAGCATCTTCCGGGTGAACCACGGGCGCCAGGAAGGCAAGGCGACGCGGTTCGCACGGGCGGTGAAGACGTTGGACATCGAGCCGATCCAGGCCAACACGCCGCAGGCCAAGGGCCGTGTGGAGCGGGCCAACCAGACGCTGCAGGACCGCCTGGTGAAGGAGTTGAGGCTGGAAGGAGTCGGCTCGATGGAGGCGGGCAACGCCTTTCCGCCGTCGTTCATGGAGGACCACAACCGGCGTTTCGCGGTGGCGCCCAAAAGCGGGGAGGACGCGCGCCGGGCGGTGCTGCATGACGCCGAAGAGCTGGGCCTGATCCTGCGCCGGCATGCCGCGCGCAAGCTGTCGAGGAACCTCGCCTTCCAGTATTTGAACCGCGAGTGTCAGATCATCGGCCAAGGCAAGGGGCACCGTTTGCGCGGCGCCTCTGTGACCGTGTGCGACGCCTTCGGCCGAGAAGTGAGCGTTCTGTGCAAGGGCCGCCCGCTGGCTTTCCGGGTGCTGGCCGAGGGCGAGGCGCCGGTGGCGCTGGACGACGGGAAGAGCGTGCGGCACGCCGTGAACGAGGCGAAGGCGCGCCAGCTTTCCCAGCCCAACCGCAAACCGCCGGCGGACCATCCGTGGAACCGGATGATCCGGCGCGACATCGCCGAAGCCGAAGCGCGTCGAGGCGCCCGATGAGGGCGGCGGGGACCGGGGCCGGCGCCCGCCCGGTTCCGGCGCTTCGGTCGCTACGCTCCCTATGCGCCGGAGCCGGGCGAGCCCAGGGCCTTCATAGCATCCTCACTCGCCCAAAAGACGACATCTCTGCATTGGAGAAAACACGACATCTGTGCTTTGGTTTGACAGCGCGCAGTGGGGTCGGACATGGTTGTGGAAGCGCTGGTATTCGGCCAGTGCGGGCGCGGCGTCCTTGACGGTCATTTCGCCTTGGTAGAGGCTCCGGAACTCGGTTCTGGCGCTGTCGTTGGCGCGCTCGACGACGCCGTCGGGCTGGGGGCATTTGGGCGGCAGGACGGCCAGGGGGAGGCCGAGCGCCTGGCAGGCGTCCTCGAACCCGGCGCGGAACTCGCTGCCGCCGTCCACCTGGATCGAGCGCGGCGGATAGGGCAGGTCCTCGATCACCGCCTGGAGGAAGCGGCGGGCGTTGTTGGCGGTGGCGCGGGAATAGACCCTTGCCACGAGTTGCTTGCCGACCGGGCAGACGGCCCTGAACTCCTTGAGGGCGCCGCCGTCGCGCGAGACGCCCGTGTGGTCGATCTGGAGCCATTCCCCGGGCCGCCGGGCCTTCATGCCCCGGCGCCAGCGCACGGCGTGGCCGTTGGCGAAGCCGCGCCTGCGCTTGGCCTTGGCCCGCCCGCGCAGGAAGGCGCAGGGCCTGATCCGGCCGAGCCGCAAGCCCTTGGCGAGGATGCGCCCGACGGTGGACTCCGACAGCGCCGTGCCCTCGCGGGCCAGCATCACCCGCAGGCGCCGCTTGCCCATGAACGGGTATTTCTTTCTCATCCTCCACACGGCCCGTTCCTGGGCCCGCGTCCAGCGCGCGGGGCTGGTCCGCCGGGGCGCGCCTCTTCCCCTCCGGTCGCTACGCTCCCTACAGGGAAGAGGCGCTTCGTCCCCGGCCCGTCAGGGCGGAAACAACCCCTCCGTCACGCCCACTCCAGTCCCACATGTGTCTGAACCCGCACAACTGTGTTGACGTCTCTGCGCCGACTCCGCCTTTCCTCGCCGCTTCCCCCCGCGAGGCGCGCAAGCCTCCGTAGCGCGTAGGCCAAGGACGCGGCAGGCCATACAATACGCAGCGGTCAACCTAGGCTAGACTTTGTCCGAAGACCCAATACGTTTCGATTCGCTTGATTTGCCGCCGCCGCTCCGAGAGGGCGTCCGGCGCGCAGGTTTCGAGACGCTCACTCCCATACAGGCGAAGACCTTGCCCGTGGCGATGGCCGGTCGCGATGTAGCGGGCCAGGCGCAAACCGGCACCGGCAAGACGGCGGCTTTCCTGCTGGCGATTTTCAACCGGCTGTTGCGCAACCCCCCGCCCAAACGCTCGAACGTGTCTTCGCCGCGCGCCGTGGTGCTGGCGCCGACACGGGAACTCGCCCAGCAGATCGAGCGCGACGCGCAACTGCTGGGCGCGGCCACCGGCTTGAGCATGATGGTGGTTTACGGCGGCGCGGCCTACAAGTCGCAGCGTGAGCGCCTAAGCCGCGGAGTGGATCTTTTGATCGGCACGCCGGGGCGGCTTCTGGACTATTACCGCCAGGAGGTCTTCACGCTTTCCGCCGTCGAAGCCATCGTCATCGACGAGGCCGACCGCATGTACGACCTAGGCTTCATCCGCGATATCCGCTACGTGATGCGGCGGCTGCCGCCGCGTGAGAAGCGCCTGAGCATGCTGTTCTCGGCCACTCTCGGCTACTTGGTTCTGGACTTGGCCAATACTCACCTCAACGCCCCGGACATCGTGCGCATAGAGCCGGACAAGAAAGTGGTGGACGAAGTGGAGCAATGGCTGTACTACCCCTCCAGCGAGCAGAAGGCGCCGCTGCTGGCGGCTTTGCTTTCGCAGGAAGGCGTTGAGCGCAGCATGGTGTTCGTGAACACGCGCCGCGAAGCCGACCGCTTGGCGGAGCGGCTGGATGCGGGCGGCGTGAAGGCCGGCGCCATTTCCGGCGATGTGCCGCAAAGCAAGCGCATGCGCATGCTCAAGCAATTCCACGACGGCGACCTGCCGGTGCTGGTGGCCACCGACGTGGCGTCGCGCGGCCTGCATGTGCCCGATGTCACCCACGTGTTCAACTACGATTTGCCGCAGAACCCGGAGGACTACGTGCATCGGATCGGCCGCACGGCGCGTGCCGGAGAGATGGGGCATGCCGTGAGCTTCGCTTGCGAGCACTACGCTTATTCGCTGCCGGAAATCGAAGCCTTTATCGGCCATTCAATTCAGCGCCAGTCGATTGATCCCGAGCTGCTTGCGCCCTATCTGCTAGCGGTGCCGCCCCGAACGCAGGAACGCAAACGCCGCGAATCCGGCCGAGGCCGCCGCCGCAAGAGCCGCCGATAGCAGCCCGTGGCAGAAACCCCGCTGCATCCGGCTGGCCATCCGGCCCGCCCCGGCCGTCCCTAAATGCAAGCCAGCGAAACTCCCGATCTTTCCGCGCTGATCGGTCCGGCGCGCGAGCTGGCGCGGGACGCAGGCCAACTCGCCCTGAAATTTTTTGACGAAGGGCGCGTTGAAGTCGATTACAAATCCGACCGCAGCCCGGTCACGACCGCGGACCGCGCCGCGCATGAGCATATCGTGGCCGGGCTTGAGCGGCTCAAGCCCTCCATGCCCGTGTTGTCGGAGGAATCGGATCCCGAAACGCTGGCGGCGCAGCGCTCCGGCTGGCTGTGGCACTGGCTGGTGGACCCGCTGGACGGCACCCGGCAATTCATTCGCGGACATCCGGAATTCACCGTGAATATCGCCCTGGTCCACAGAGGGAAGCCGGTGCTGGGCGTGCTGGATGCGCCGGCGCTCGATCAGCACTACTTCGGCTATCGCGGCGGCGGCGCTTTCTATTGCGAAGGCGCCGCGGACGCGCCTCAAGCGATTCGCGCCACGCAACCCCCGTCGCAGCCGCGCCGGGTGCTGGCTAGCGGCTCGCATCCCGCGCCTGTTTTGGATCGCTACGTGGCGGCCTTGGGCGAGGCGCGCCGCCGCGTCGTGTCCAGTTCGCTCAAATTCGGCCTGCTGGCAAGGGGCGAGGCCGACGTATATGCGCGCATGTGGCCCACCTCGGAATGGGATACCGCCGCCGGACAGGCGATCCTGGAATGCGCGGGCGGCGCGGTGTTCGCCCTTGACGGCCAGCCGCTGCGCTACGGCAAGCAATCAACCAAAAACCCCTTCTTCATCGCCTGCGGCGACCCCGCCCACAACTGGCTGCAATACCTCCCTTGACCGATACCGGCAGTATGCGAGGCCCAGTTTCCGCAACTCCCTTCGCGTGACTGTCTGAGCCAGGGATGGCGAAACCAAGCTCCATGGATGGATTTATGCGTGTCACGCGAGGGGAGTTGCGGAAACTGGGCCGGGGCAGTCAGTCGGCCCAGGCGAGGACATCGGGGATGTAGCGGCGGGCTTCGGACAGGTAGGCTTCGGTGAGCTCGTTAAAGCTGCGGGTTTTGCGGCCCACGGCGTGCCATACGGAGTGGCCGGGCTGTTCGGGCATGTCGAGAAAGCGTTGCCAAGGCGCCAGATACACAGCGGAGAAGACGGCTTCCAAGCGGTTGGGGGCGGGATCGTTCAGCGACGGCACATCAACGACTGTGGAGCCGTACTCGGCAAGCGGTATCGGGCGCTGCTCGGGGTAGTCGCGCGATCCGGTCATCAATAGCTTGTCGCCGCTTCGCACCCAGGTTAAATCGAGCGCCGTGGTTTCGCCGCCGTCCGCCGGTGTTTCCGAAATGCGGCCCTCGTCGTCGGGCTCAAGGATGACGTGCGACCCGATCACGTTCGGCTCCACCTGATTCATCTGCCCGGTGAAAGGATTGCGGTGCTGCTTGCCGTTAAGGATTTCGCCGGTTGCCGGATCCTTGAACACCGTCATGACCTTCGACCACACCTCGTAGCGGTTTTCGCCCAAGCGCACGAAACGCTTGGTCTCGCACCCTTCGGCAGCGAACAGGACCTTGGGGTTCTGATCCGGCGTAACGGCCACGTAAACGCCGCTCCACCACCACGGCGCGATTCCGCCTTCGCGGTCGCAGCGCACCCGCACGAAGCTATCGAACAGGCGTTCAGGCGTGGCTGCCCAATCATCGCTCAGATTTATAGGCGCGGTGCCGCTGTGCTCGCTGCCGGAAGAGGCTTCGGGCGCGGCCTTGGCTGACATGCCCCCGTCGGCGGCGCCTTCTCCCGGGGTGTTCCGAGCCGAAGGAGCGCAGGCGACGGCAGCGATTCCGGCAAGCGCCAAAGCGGAGCCTCCCAGCAGCTCGCGGCGGTTCAGCGCGTGTTTGTTGTCGGTCGTGTTGGGCATCAGTGCTTCCTCAAAGCGGGCGTGGCGCTTATAGTAGCGCGGCGCAAGCGACTCGCTTCATGCACGAACGGGCTCCATTCCACATCAAGGCGCTGCACGGGTTCACTGGTTCCGTGGGGAATCTCGTGTTTGTGGTATTCGAGCTGTTCGTGCTGTTTTTCTACCAGCGCGTGGTGGGCTTGGATGGGCGCCTTGTTGGGCTGGCCATCTTCATCAGCCTGGTGGTGGATGCGCTGACCGATCCGTTGATCGGCGAATGGTCCGACCGTCTGCGGGCCAGATTCGGACGCCGGCATACGATGATGTTCGGCGCCGTTATTCCCATGGGCCTGTTCTTCTTTCTGCAGTTCACCCCGCCGGCCGGGCTGTCGCAGCAGGGCCTGTTCCTGTGGCTGCTCGGCATGTCCGTGGGCGCCCGCGTGATGCTCACTTTCTTTGATGCCCCGGCGGCGGCGGTGACTGCGGAAATCGCTGTTCGCCCCGCCGATAGAGCGGAAATGGGCATTTACCGTCAAGTGGCCGGATTGCTCGCCTATTCGGGCATTCTCTACCTGGCTTTCAGCGTTTTCTTCAACGCGACCGAGGCGTTCCCGGTAGGGCAGGAGAATCCGGCGGCCTATGCGCCGTTCGGAGCGGTGGCGGCTATCGCGCTGATGGTGTTCATGGTCGTGTCCTCGGCGGGCACCTACCGCCATATCCGCCGCTTCGAGCGCAGCCTGCCGCCGCCCGCTAGAGCGCGGTTCGACTGGATGAAGACGCTGCGCGCCTGGAGCGAGCTGATTCTTGAGGTGCGCAACACGCGCGCGCTATTCTGGGGGCTGTTGCTGGCCACCACCATGGGTTCGTGCTTCCGCTCTCTGAACCTGCATTTCGGGCCGCATCTGTGGGGGCTCACCACGCAGCAGATTCAGGCCTGGCAGCAGGCGGTTCCTTTCGGCATGCTGGCCGCCGCCATCGGCGCCCGCTTCATCGTGACCCGCACCGAGCCGAAGTATCTCTACCTGACGGGCTACGCGATCCTGCTCACCGCCTATGTGGCGCCGCTGTTCTTCACCCTGCTCGGATGGCTGCCCGAGTTCGGCAGCAGCGCGCTTGCCAATATTCTGTTCGCCTTTCAGTTGGCTGCCGGAATCGGCGCGGGCTTGCTGATGATCTGCTCGCTGATCATGTTCGCTGAAACAACCGACGAGTACCGGTTCGTGCGCAATGTTTCGCGCACCGCTCTGATCCTCGGCCTCATCACCTTCGGCAGCAAGCTGGCCAGCGGGCTGGGCAAGGCGGTCTCGGGCTGGATTCTGGAATGGGTGAGGTTCCCGGACGTGAAGTCGGGCGTGGATGTGAGCCTTGAGGTGGCGAGCGATCTGGCGCTTTACGCGGGCGTATTCTGCGCCGTCGCCGGCTTGGCCGGTTTGGCGATGCTTTCGACTTTCCGCCTGACCCGCGCGCGCCACGCCGAAATTGTGGCGGGGTTGCGCGCCCGCGATGGCGCCGCGCAAGCCGAGGCGGCAACGGGATAAGCCGCCGTGCCGGTGCTTTCGTCCGAACAAGTGCGGCGAGCGGCGGAACGCTTCGACGAGGCGGAGCGGAGCCGAAGGCAAGTGCGCCCGCTCACCTTCGATTTTCCCGATATGGACATGGCGGACTCGCATGCCGTGCAGGACGCATGGATTGCCATGAAGGTGGCGCTCGGCGCGAAGATCCGCGGTCGCAAGGTGGGCCTCACGTCCAAGGCCATGCAGCGCGCTATGAATATCGGCGAGCCGGACTACGGAACGCTGCTCGACGACATGTTCTTTGAGGACGGGGCGGAAATCGAAGCGGCGAGTTTCCTCGATCCGCAGGTGGAGGTGGAGATCGCATTTGTGCTCGACCGTCCGCTGGCTGGCGCAAATGTGACCGTGGAGGAGGCGCTGGCCGCCACCCGGGCTGTGCATCCGTCGCTTGAGCTGATCGCGGCGCGCAGCTTCCGTGTGGATCCGGAAACCGGACGCACCCGCACGGTCATCGACACGATCGCCGACAACGCGGCTTCGGCGGGAGTGGTGCTGGGCGCGCGCGGATTCGATCCGTCGCAAGTTGATCTGCCTTGGGCCGGAGGCATCCTCTATCGTAACGGCGAGGTGGAGGAAACCGGGCTGGCGGCCGGCGTGCTGGGCCATCCCGCCAATGGCCTGTGCTGGCTGGCCCGCCGGTTCGCGGCGCACGGCATTGCCCTCGAACCGGGCGACGTGATCCTGAGCGGCTCGTTCACGCAGCCGGTGGCAGCGCGCCCGGGCGATGAGTTTCTGGCCGATTTCGGCGCTCTCGGCCGGATCGAGTGCCGTTTCACTTGATGCCGATAAGATGAAACTCCCCGATAACGTATTCAAGAAAAGGCTTGGCGAAGACGGCGTGCAGTTCGGCCTTTGGCTGGGCATGGGTTCGCCGGTCGCAGCCGAACTTTGCGCCTGCGCGGGTTTCGACTGGCTGCTGATCGATGCCGAGCATGCGCCCAACGACCTGCGCTCGGTGTTGCGGCAGCTTCAGGCCATAGAGGGCAGCGGAACGCAGGCGATCGCCCGCGTGGCGGACGGCGATCCCACGCGCATCAAGCGCTACCTCGATGCGGGCGTTCAGTCGCTGCTGGTTCCCATGGTCGATACCGCCGAGCAGGCCGAGGCGCTTGCGGCCGCCGTTCGCTATCCTCCGCGGGGAGTGCGCGGTTTGGCCACTTCGATTACGCGGGCGTCGCGCTGGACGCAGATCGAGAACTACGCCGCTCAGGCCGAATCGCAGATTTGTCTGATCGTGCAGGCTGAAACTGTGACGGCGCTCGATAACCTCAAGGCCATTGCCGCCGTGAACGGCGTGGATTCGGTATTCATCGGGCCTTCGGACCTGTCCGCGTCCATGGGCTATCTGGGTCAGCCTAACCATCCGGAAGTGCAAGCCGCTATGGCGCAGGCGCTGCGCGATATCGCCGCATCGGGCAAGGCGCCGGGAACGCTGGCTGGTTCGCCGGAGGCCGTGCGGACGCACACCGCCAACGGCGCGAAGTTCCTGGGGATTGGCAGCGATACCGCCCTGCTGGCAAGCGCCTCCAAGGGTTTGCTTAGTTCGGTTGCGGGCTGAAAGATAAGGGATGCTGTGCGGCGCGGCTCGCCTGCGGTCTGGGCCGGCTCCCGGCTGAATCATCCGCAGCTAGAGAGAAACAGCCGAAACAGCACCCGGATTTCGTCTAGCGCTTCGGTCAGCCCGTGGCCGGCGCGCAGCAGATGCAGATGCGCGCCGTTGGCGCGGGCGAAATCCACGCTCCATTCCAGCGGCACGATATCGTCCTCCCAGCCATGCACCAGATAAGCCGGCGCATCCACCGTTTCCCCAAGCGGCGGCCAGCCCGGCACCGCCAGCGCCGGCGCCATCAGAAACAACCCGGCGGCCGGTTGCGCCTGCGCCGCGGCCACCGCCACGTAGCCGCCCATGCTGCTGCCCGCCAGCAGTATTTCCCTGCGGCTATCGCGCATGCGGGCGATAAGCTTTTTCGCCCTCTCGGTGGGATCAGGCATTCCCCTGTAGTCGATGGAATCGACCGCAAGGCCCGCGTCGCGGGCGTCTTTCGCCAGCACCGTGATCTTCGTTCCCCAAGGCCCGCTTTCCTGGCCATGCGAAAACAGCACGATCCGCTCCTTTTTCACAGGCGCTCGGCGGGTATTTCGGAAGCGCCAAAGCCCGTCCCGTCCACGTACTGCTTGCGAATCATCCCGTCATCCTCATGGCTTGCGTTTTGCAGTCCGGCTTAAGTGTTCACTACCGGGTAGCGGGGATCGCCCCAGTCCTCGCTGGGATTCCGGATCAATAAATGGATGATGCGCGGCGTTAATTCGCTCATTATGGCGGCCCCGTCGCGGATCTGTTCCCGATTGATACTGCCTTTCCAGGTGGCCCCGCCATGCACCAACTGATTCCGCAGGGTATAGAGGCGGGCAAGAACGATGGCGAGCACGGTGGCCGTCTGGCCTTCGCTGCCGAGCGCCCGAAAGGCGGCTTGATTCGCCCGCTCGAATTTCTGCTTCCATTCCCGCTCGCCCATTCTTCCGCTTTGGAAATCCCAAAAAGGCTGAAACACGAACTTGTTGTGCAAGAGCAAGCGGATCGGGCCGGAAAACCTGTCCCAAACCAGCGCGTAAAGCAGGTTGCCGCGATCAACCGCCACCAGCAATTTTAGGAACCGCTGCAAAACCGCCTGCTCGGCTTCATCCGCATCGCGCTGAATTTCGTTGGCATAGGCCGCGTTAAGCGCAATCCAAAGGAAAATAAACCGTGCGTCCTCATCGTCGCCGCACAACTCGGCCCGCTTCAGCCAACTCAACGCCCGGTGAACGCGAAGGCCAATCCGGTCGTCACGATCCTCCGCGAGGCCCTCCGCCTGCGCCTTCAGCGCCGCGTAATCAAATTTCATGGTTCGCCCCAAACGGTTGCTCGAACGTTGCGATCAGCCGGTCAGGCAAGCACGCGCAATGCCGCTTCCGGCGCTTTATCCAGCACCCGGAGCAGTGCCCTGGCCGCTCCGGTTGGGCCGCGCTTGCCTTGCTTCCAGTTGCGGATCGTTTCATGGGGCACATGAATGCGGCGGGCGAATTCGACCTGAGTCAGCCCCAGCCGCCGCCGGACCCTGCGCGTGTGCCGGACCATGTCCCGCATAGCCTGCGCCTCGTCTTTCTGCTGCTGCAAGGCGATTTCCGCCTCGGTGGCGCCATCCACGACCGCCGGGTTCATCCGGCCCTTCGTAAGCGTTGTCGGATCTTGAGTATCCAATGCTAATGCGTGTTGTGCTCATAGTTGCTGACCTCCTTCGCGCGACGGCAACGCCAAGGACATCATAGCTTTTATGAGCGCCCGCAACTTGCCGATCGATAACACGGAAGCACTGGAACTCGCCGAAGAGCTCCTGCGGAATCCTCCTCGAATAATACTGGTCAATTGATTCATTAATTCGTTTACAGCGGGCTTTCGATAATTCCAAGATTTCAGATAATTCCAAGATTTCATCGGCGCATCGAACGGCGCACAGAGGCCGGATATCTCGGCGGTTCCGGCGATCGCGCTTGAGCGCATGGAAGTATTGCGCGACGGCGCGGCCGGCCAGTATCTGGTCCGATGCCATCAACTACGGCAACGGTCGGCGCTACCCGCGCTACGCGCCGGCGGGCCACAACGGCGCGCTGATATTCGCGAGGCTCAGCTTATCGCTTTGACCGGCCGCGCCGCCGCGGCAGCGGTTGCACTTCGGCGTGTAATCGCGGCCTTATTTGGATAGAAGGTAACCACCTTATCCGCTGCGGGAAGGCGAATAGGAAAAGGGCGAGGTTTTCGTGCGAGAATGAGCGCGAAGCCGCCGAGGGTGGTTCCTAGCCCTGCTTTGTCAACCGGGGCGCTGCGGGTTCGATTCCCGCCGGCGGCTTCCTGCTCGACCGCCATTATAGCCTCACTTCTGTATCGGATTCGCTTGAAGCCTTGAATCGCAGCCGCTTTACTCCTTTCGTGGCATGAAGTTACGACTTTCCAGCCTAGACATAGGGAGTTATTGGTCGCTGCCAAGCCCAAATTTTGCACTTGCGCCTCGCGTAGCTTAAGCGTTTAGGGCTAGAGGCAACGCATGCCCACATTGACGTGGCTCACGCGAGAAAAGGACATTGGCGCGGCAGGCCGCGCATATCTGGTTTTCAGAAACGGGAATTCCTTGGGGTGGTGGCTCCGGCGAATCACCGTTGCTCGGCATTCACGAAGGAAAGGCATTTGCGCTGCTTTACAACGGAGTACTGGGCGATAAGAGACCCGCAGGCGGCAACGTGCTGACCCGAGGAACGCTCGCCTTGATACGCGAGGCGCTAGCGGGAGTCGCGCAAGGCTTCGACGGCCCGCTAACCGTGTATGGCGAGCAGTCGCGCTTGGCCCCCGCAACTCTTGAGCGGGAGCGAATCGCCTTAACGCCCCGGCCCCATTCCAATATCCTGCACAGCGTGACGGCGAGTGAGTTGAAGGCCGAGGAGATGGTGAAGCTGCCGGTCATGCTCTCCGAGTATGACACTTGGCAAAACGCGGTGAACGGCGCCGTCGCCACGCGAGTGTCGCTGGCTGAAACGGCGGCGGGGGATACCGGCCCCATACGTCCGATTGTTCTATTTCAGGCGCAGAAAAAGAATGGCGAAGTGACGGCCGCAGTGCTCAAGCAGCACTTGATTGATGTTGAGCGGATACCTGAGGATCGAATTGCCGTCGCCGAGAAGTGAGCGTTCTGTGCAAGGGCCGCCCGCTGGCTTTCCGGGTGCTGGCCGAGGGCGAGGCGCCGGTGGCGCTGGACGACGGGAAGAGCGTGCGGCACGCCGTGAACGAGGCGAAGGCGCGCCAGCTTTCCCAGCCCAACCGCAAACCGCCGGCGGACCATCCGTGGAACCGGATGATCCGGCGCGACATCGCCGAAGCCGAAGCGCGTCGAGGCGCCCGATGAGGGCGGCGGGGACCGGGGCCGGCGCCCGCCCGGTTCCGGCGCTTCGGTCGCTACGCTCCCTATGCGCCGGAACCGGGCGAACCCAGGGCCTTCATAGCATCCTCACTCGCCCAAAAGACGACATCTCTGCATTGGAGAAAACACGACATCTGTGCTTTGGGTTGACAAATATAATTCCCAAGTGTAATACCGAACACGTTCCTTTACTTTCGGCGGCTATCCCTCATGAACCAGACTAACAACAACCCCCCCCCCCCCTCGCTCGACTGGCAATCCTCCTGCTGCTGGCACTGCCGGCCGGGCCGGCGGTGGCCCAGCAGTGCGATGCCTCCCATATCGTGATGACCAAAACCTTCCCGTCGGGGCCATTGCAAGAAAATAATGCGAATGGCACAACCATCCGCTTCGGACTCGAAGGGTGCGGCAATCCCGGCAGCACTGCCACTCCCCGGGCCTACCGGGTTCCCTTCTGCGCCGAAATTTTCGACACCACCCCGTGCAATGCCAACGCGACCGGCTGCCTGCCCAACAATGTTGCCGGCGCCCGCGGTGTTGTGAGGGGGACTGGCTTTGAGCGCAGCGGCGGGTTCACGGTGTGCTCCCACATTGCCACGGCTGAGCGTTTCCATAGTGCAATAGTAATTCCGTACAACAACAACTTCGTGGATGTCGGACAGAATTCCATTTACGTCATCATGCGCAACCCGACCCGTCATCTGCGCATTCCGATTCAGGACGATGACTGATCCCGCAACAGGATCTTCCTCTCGCCGGACCAGACCGTCTTGGCGGTCTGATCCGGGGTTCCGGTAGGCAGATTGTCACTGAGAATCGCCGCCGGGGTCGGTCAAGACCGGGTTATCCACAATTCCCATTCGAAATTCATTCGTGTTCGGCAATGTGGGTTAGCCGGCGTCCATGGGGGCGTTGGTATCGACGACGCGGGTGGCGGGGCCAACGATCAAGGGGTCGGGCCCGTTGATGGCGTCGGTGTCCTTGTCCGGGTAGGGGAGCTTCGTCAGGAAGTGCTGCATGCAGGCGATGCGGGCGCGCTTCTTGTCGTCGGACTTGATGACTGTCCAAGGCGCGTCGGCGGTGTCGGTGTGGAAGAACATGGCCTCCTTGGCCATGGTGTAGTGATCCCATTTATCGACGGACGCAATATCGATGGGCGAAATTTTCCATTGCTTTAAGGGATCGGTGCGTCGGCTTTCGAAGCGGTGCGCCTGCTCTTCCCGCGACACGGAAAAATAGTACTTGAGAAGGTGAATCCCGCTGTTGACCAGCATCCGCTCCAGCTCCGGGCACTGGCGCATAAACTCCAAGTATTCCGCTCGGGTGCAAAAGCCCATCACGCGCTCCACGCCGGCGCGGTTGTACCAGGAGCGGTCGAACAGCACGATTTCGCCTGCGGCGGGGAAGTGCGCCGCGTAGCGCTGGAAATACCACTGGGTGCGCTCGCGCTCGCTGGGCTTCTCCAGCGCCACAACGCGGGCGCCGCGGGGATTGAGATGCTCCATGAACCGCTTGATGGCGCCGCCCTTGCCGGCGGCGTCGCGCCCCTCGAACAGCAGCAGCACCTTGGCGCCGGATTCCTTGATCCAGCGTTGCGCCTTGAGCAATTCCACTTGCAGCGTGGCCTTGCGCTTCTCGTAGGTGCGCCGCAGCATCCTGTCCTCCCTTAGTCAAGGACTTGATTTTATCAATTGGGCGGTAAGCAATTGTGTTACATTACGCCTGATAACCGCACAAACATGTGTGCGAAAATGTGTTTGCGGTGTAGAGGATTAATGGCATGGAGAAACACAAGCATATGAAAAATAACATTAAAATATTTGTAGCATTGATAGCGTTGGTACCGGGTATTGCCACGGCCTGTTTTCCGCAACTATCGTTAGGAGAATATAATCTGGGCGAATGGAGCAATCATGATCGTTCGTGGGTAATTTCGGCCCAAGTCGGCGACATCAAAGTTACAGCGAACAGTCCTGCTACACTTCTACAGCAACGTGATGACCTAGTCAGCGCTTGTGCGACCGAAGGAAAGGCACTGACTACACAAGGTCAAACGTATCTGCGGCAGAAAAAAGCGAACTTGGGGGCACAATTTTCGTGCGCATCTGAAGATTTGGTCTGTAATATGTTTGAGGACACATTTCGCAAACTGTGGGTCCAATCCGAAGGGGCCGCGATTGATGATGAAGAAACACGTATGGTCACATGGTATACCGAAAACATTACATTGTGTGAAGCCCACTTTAACAGCCGTTATCAAATTCTGAAACAGCACATCTGCCAATAATTGGCCGTGCTGGCCCGCATTCAAGCTCGCCTGGCCGAGCGTCGGAATTAACGTGCCGAACCAGCCGCCGCTCCGCCCGGTGAACACGAGGCGCTGGGCAGCGGGGAAATTGGCCTTGGCGGCGCTGGCTGCATGGCCGCTGGCGGTTGGCGCTTCGGATCGTCTTGAACTTGCGGATTTCGTGCCGCCGCATGACGGCTGCTACGACCGCAGCGCTTCGCCGCAAACCGCCGTGGTGGATACGCATGTCCATTTTCGGCCCTTCGGCGGGCCGGCGCATGCGTTCGGCGATGTGGTCGCGTTCATGGAGCGCACCGGGGTTCGGTTCGCGAACGTGTACGGCATCGGCCAGATGCTGCCGCTGAGCTCGCCCTGCACCTACTATTTGGATTGTCCGGGGGTGCCGGTCAGGCCCACGCTCAAGAACGATTTTTCCAATGTTCTGAACCTGCTCGATAGCCCGCCCGAGAACGTCCACCTTACGCTTTCGATGACTTTCTTCGATCTGGAACGGCCCGACAAGGTGCTGGAAGGCATCGCACTCCTTGATGAGGAATTTCCGGGCCTGTTCCGCTGGGCGGGAGAGGTTAATCTGGTTAAGCAGGCGCTGTTCGGAAATAGCCACCGGGCGGTTCCCTTGGAAACCATAGCGCACTGGGAGCCTTTCATGTCGGTGCTGCGCGAGCGCGGCATCCCGTTCGCCGTCCATTCGGACTTGGGCAGCGATACGGAACCCATGAAATACGCGGCTTGGATCGAAGAGGTCTTAAGGCTTTATCCGAATAATCCGATTGTGTGGATGCACATGGGCCTTTCACGCGAGCTGACCCGCATCAATCCGCAAGCGCATCTGGATTTCATGCGCTCTTTGATGGACCGCTATCCGATGCTGATGGTGGATATATCCTGGCGCATCATCGACGACGCGCTATTCTCGAAGCCCGAGCTGCGCGGCGCTTACCTCGATTTTATCGAGCAATATTCCGACCGCGTTCTGCCGGGTTCGGACTTCGTGGCCTCCGCCGATAAGAGCTTCGCAACCTATCGCGAGGAGCTGCGCGTGACCAGCGCTATTCTGGGCCACCTCAGCGATAAGGCTTTCCGCAATATCGCGCTGGGCGAGAATTACTTTCGCTTGTTGAATCTGGATTTCTCCGCGCCGCCGATCTGCTTTTCGGCGCCCGCGCAGCCGGCAGGCTAATTCCAAATGGCTGGCCCTCTGCGCTTGCGGGCCTGGTGGCTGGGCGTGGCGCTGGCGGGGGCGGTGGCCGTTCTGGCGAGCTACTCCGCCGAGTGGGTCGGGGAATCGCTGCTGGGATTCGAGAGAAGCCCGGTGAGCGCCATCATGCTGGCCATCATTATCGGCATGGCGCTTTGCAACGCGGTGGCGCTGGCGACGCGCGCCGGAGCGGGCCTTAAGTTCTGCTCCACAACGCTATTGCGAATTGGCATTATGCTGCTGGGGTTCCGGCTGAGCCTGCTGAGCGCGGGCAAATTCACGCTGGTGGCCTTGCCCTTCGTGATTGTGGCGATTGCCGTGGGTCTTGCGGTGATTGGCGGGCTGGGGCGGCGGCTGGGCCTGTCGCGCAGCCTCGGAGGGCTGGTCGCGGTGGGAACCAGCATATGCGGGGCCACGGCGATCGTGGCGACCGCGCCGCTGATTCGCGCCCGCGAATCGGAAGTGAGCTACGCCATCGCCTGCATCACGGTGTTCGGTGTCGCGGCCATGTTTCTCTATCCGATTCTGGCGCATGGCTTCTTTGCCGATTCGCCGGAGTTGGCCGGACTGTTTCTCGGCACTTCCATCCATGAAACGGCCCAGGTGGCCGGCGCCGGAATGATGTACCAGGCGCAGTACGGCGCGCCGGTGGCGCTGGATATCGCCACGGTCACCAAGCTGGTGCGCAACCTCTGCATGATCGCCGTGATTCCGCTGGCGGGCATTCTTTTCGGCGCGGCCCGCGAGCCGGACGAAACACGCGGCTTAAGAGCGTATCTGGCAATGGTGCCTTGGTTCGTGGCGGGGTTCGCCCTGTGCTCGGCGCTGCGGACGCTGGGCGATGCCGGGGAGCGTGCGTTCGGCATTCTGGAGCCGCAGGACTGGCAATGGGCGGTGGGCTTTCTTCGCCATGCCGCCGAGACTCTGCTGCTGATCGCCATGGCCGCAGTGGGCCTGAACTCCAGCTTTGCCGGCATCCGCCGCATCGGCTTTCGACCGTTTTTGCTGGGCCTGCTGGCCGCCGCCGTGGTGGGCGGCGTGAGTTTCGCGATGATCTCGCTCGCCGCTTCGCCGCTGCTGGAATTGCTGGGCTATTGACGCGCTGAAATCCGCGCGTGGCAGCAGGCTGCAAAACGCCTGCCCGCGCAACCAAGACTTTCTTGAGCCGGACTCGCCCCATATCGGGGGCTGATAATATCGCATCGACCCGGCACGGCACGGCATGGCGCGCGGCCCCGGATGCCGGAGGCAATCGCCGACACGCGCTAGCGGCAGCCGCCAAGGGCTATCCGCCGAAGCCTGGATTACGGAACCAGGCCCGTGGTGAGAGTCAGGCGTTCAGGTCGGGAATCCGCTCGCTTTCCAGCTTCGCGATCATGTCTTTCAGGCGTAGCTTGCGCTTCTTCATGCGGCTCAGCATAAATTGATCAGCTTGCGCGCTGCGCGACATTTCGGCGATGGCGAGGTCCAGATCCCTGTGCTCGTCGCGGAGTTGCTTGACTTTCTCCCGGTTGGCAAAAACTTGCGTTTCGATATTTGAATTCATTCTGCCCTTGGGTCACATCAACGCAGGCCCTTCGGAAACCATCATGCCTCCGCTGCCCGCGCACCCTGCATTGTAGCGCGCCCTCCCGCACTTGCAACGCCTTGTGCGGCTCCAGTCCCACATTTGTCTGAACCCGCACACAACATTTGGCATACGCATGAAGAATCCTGCCCACCCCGGCGGATTCGTCAAGCATGAAGTGATTGCAGCTCTCAATCTCACGGTGACAGAGGCAGCCGCCGCGCTTGGGGTCACGCGGTCGACGCTATCGGCCGTTTTGAACGAGCGCGCACGTCTGTCGCCGGAGATGGCGATGCGGATCGAGAAGGCGTTCGGCGTGTCGATGGAAACTCTGATGCGGATGCAGAACAGCTACGATATTGCCAAGACCCGTATGCGGGCAGGGGAAATCAAGGTGATGCCACTCGAAAGCGCCGGACGTTTTTCCGCCGGATGATGTGCAGGGCGAGCAGTCCAGTTTCTGTGTGGCTGATACCTTGCTCATCGTGGCGGCCATGTAGCACAGTGTCCCACATGGCAACCTTGACGATCCGGCTCTATCCGAAGCCCAACGCGGCTTTGCGCAGGTTTGCAGAACAAGCGGGCGCAACGAGGTGCATTAAACTCGCCTGCCTGTGAGGAATAAAGTTGGGGGGATGCTAAAGCTGAAGTGCGATTGGCGCGGGGTTGGGTGCGCGGCGGTGCTGGCGGGTTTGTCGGCAACCGCGGCGGCGGATACGCTTTCGGAGGTGCTTGAGCGGGGGGTGCTGCGCTGCGCCGTGATCGAGGCGAGCCCCGGGTTCAGCGCCATTGATGCGAACGGGCGCCGGTACGGCTTCGACATCGACAACTGCCGGACGGTGGCGGCGGCGGTGCTCGGCGATGCCGATGCGATCGAATACGTGCCGATCAATCCCAATACTGCGTTCACCACGTTGCAGTCCGGCGGCGTGGATGTGTTCCCCGGGGGAGCCACTTGGACGTTCCTGCGCGATACTTCGCTGGGTTTGGATTACACCGGCGCGTACCTCTACGCGGGGCAGGGCTTCGTGGTGCGTCGCGCATCCGGCGTTGAGCGCATTGCGGACCTTGAAGGGGCTACCGTTTGCGTGGCCCAGGGAACCACCAACGAGCAGAATCTGGCGGACTATTTCCGCGCCCGCCGAATGAAGTACTCCATCGTGACCTTCGCCGATGTGGAACGCGGCCTCAACGCCTATCTTTCGGATCGTTGCGATGCCTTTACCACCGAGGTGTTTTCGCTGGCGGGGCGCATCGTGGCGCTGAGGAATTCCGAAGAGCATCTGATCCTAGGCGAGGTTATTTCCAAAGAACCGTTCTCCGGCCTGGTTCGCCAAGGCGACCCGCGCTGGCGCGATATCGTGTTCTGGGCCTTCAACTCACGGGTGGCCGCCGAGGAGTTCGGGCTGACCATGGCCAATGTGGCCGATATCCGGGCGACAACCGAAGATGCGGAAATCCGGCGCTTTCTAGGCGTTGAAGGCGGTTTCGGCGGGAAACTGGGCTTGAGCGACGACTGGGCCTACCAGATCGTGGCCCAGGTGGGCAATTACGGCGAAGTGTTTGCCCGGCACTTCGAGCCCTTGGGGCTTGAGCGCGGCCTCAACGCGCTATGGAACGACGGCGGCCTGATGATCGCCATGCCGTACCGCTAGCATGCCTGTTTTGACGGTTCGCCCTGCGTTTGCTGCCGCCGCTGTAGCCTTTTCCCGTCCCCGTCGTCCGGGAGTGTTGGAGCCAGGATGGCGGAACCAAGCCACTGCCCGCCAATGGCTTGGCGGGCAGAGCGCCTCCCGCGCGAGGGGAGCGCGCAAAAAGGCGAACCCGAAGCGGTATGCGTCTTCCGGAAGAGGACGGCGGGAAAAGGCGAGGGATAAGCAAAATCCTGCGCGGGCTCCACTCCCCTTGGTGCAATATGCGCCCTAAGAGAACCGTTGATATGCGGATCGGCCAACGCTCCCGGTAATCCGTGCGCAGGAACTCCGCTTTCTGGATGCAATGCCTGCTGGGCTTGGCGCTGGCCGCGCTGGTGTTCCTGGTGTTCCGCACCACCCAAGCGAATCTTGAGCTTTTGGGCGTGCAGTCCGGCTTTGATTTTTTATCGAAGAAAGCGGGTTTTTCCATTTCCCAGCGCCTGATCCCGTACAGCGAGGATTCGTCCATCCTCGCGGCGCTGGGCGTGGCCATCCTCAATACGCTGCTGCTGGCGGTTTTCTGCATTGCGCTGGCCAGCGCGCTGGGGCTGCTGGTGGGCGTGGGGCGCCTGTCATCCAACTGGCTGGTTTCACGGCTGTCGCTGGCCTATTTGGAGCTGTTCCGCAATATTCCGGTGCTGCTGCAAATTTTTTTCTGGTACTACGTGGCCTTAAGGGCGCTGCCGTCGTTCCAGGACAGCATCTTCATTACCGACTATCTAGTGCTCAACAACCGCGGCTTGTATTTTCCGTTCATCGAGTTCGGCGGCGGCCTGGCCGTCAATCCTCCGGTGATGGGCCGCTTTTCCTATGAGGGCGGCTTCTACCTGATGCCGGAGTTCCTCGCCCTGTGGGTGGGCCTTTCGCTCTACAACGCAAGCTATATTTCCGAAATCGTGCGCTCGGGCTTCGAGTCGGTGCCGCGCGGCCAGTGGGAAGCAGGCGCGGCCCTGGGCCTGAAACCGCGTGCCGTATTGCGCCGCGTTGCCTTTCCGCAGGCGTTGCGGGCCATCCTGCCGCCGCTCACCACGGTGTACATGAATATGTTCAAGGCCACGTCGCTGGCCGCCGCGATCGCTTATCCGGAAATCGTGTCGGTGTTTGTGGGCACGGTCAATAACCTAGTGGGCCGGCCCGTCGAGGTGATGGCGGTGACCTTGGCGTTTTACGCGGGAGTGAGCTTTCTGGTGGCCTGGCTGATGGGGCGCTGGAACGAGCGGGTGCTGCGCCGTGGCGGCTAGTTTGCGCCGCCTCGTCCCAAGGCCTCGCGGCGTCGGGCGCGTGCTGCCATGGCTTAAGCGCAATCTGTTTTCCTCTTGGCTGAATGGCGTTGTGAGCGTGGCGCTGCTGGGGCTTTCGCTGTGGCTGGCGGCCAAGCTCGCCCAGTGGATTGTCTTGGACGCGCAATGGTCGGGCAGCGGTCCCGGGGCCTGCGCCGACACGCAGGCTTTGTGCTGGCCGTTTGTGCGTGCGCGCTGGCCGCAGTTTCTCTACGGACTGTATCCTTCGGCAGAAATTTGGCGGGTGAATCTGGGCTTGGGCCTTGGCGCGGTGCTGGGCGCAGCTTTGGCTATTCGCCGCATGCCGGGCCGACGCTGGATCGCCGCTTTTCTGCTGCTGGCCTATCCGCCGCTGGCCGGATGCCTGTTCCGCGGCGGCGTGGCGGGTCTGGCGCCGGTCGATACATCGCTTTGGGGCGGATTCTTTCTCACGCTGGTCGTGACCGGCTCGGTGTTCTGGGTATCGCTGGCGGCAGGCGTGCTGCTGGCGTTGGGAAGGCAGAGCCGCCTGCCGCTGCTTCGCCAGGCCTGCGCGGTGTGGATCGAATTCTGGCGCGCGGTGCCGGTGCTGGTGCTGCTGTTCGTGGTCATCATCATGCTGCCGCTGTTTCTGCCTGCGAATATCAAAATCGATCCGCTCGGCCGGGCGATGATCGCGTTCGCCATTCTCATGTCCACCTACTTGGCCGAAGCCGTGCGCGGCGGATTGCAGAGCCTGCCCGCCGGCCAGTACGAAGCGGCGCGCGCGCTGGGCTTAAGCTGGGCGCAGTCGCGGACGCAGGTGGCGCTGCCCCAGGCGCTGGTGGTGGCATTGCCGCAAATAACCAGCAATTTCATTGGCTTGTTCAAGGAGACCACGGTTCTGCTGGTCATCGGCCTGTTCGATCTTCTCGGCGAAGTGCAACGAGCCGCGAGCGATCCGCAATGGCTGGGCACGGGAACCACGGCCGCAGGCTACCTGTTCGTGGCCGTTTTCTTTTGGCTCGCTTGCTTCAGCCTGTCCCGGGCAAGCGCCCGCTTGGAGCGCCGCCTGACGCGCTACCGCCCCGCCGCGAACTGATTCTTCGGCGCTGGAATAGACACTTTACCCTGCATGGCTGTCTGTCTTTCGGTGTCAACCGGTATTGAAGATGGGGCCGCTGCCGAAATCCGCCCGCCCGCTCTCCTTACTCCTCCTTTTCGGTAAGAAGTCCGGTCAGGAGTGCCTCCATCTCAGAAACTTTATTGAGCCCTTCGACATCAGTTCCTATTTCAACTAGCATGGAGCCTGTATCTGTTGGCATGATGACAATGGTTGCGAATTGCCCGCCAGCAAAGCGCACACGAGTGCTGTATCCCTGATGCCCGCCAATATGCACATTGGGTGGCGCGTTTCCGACCACGCCCATTTTAGATCCCTTGCCTTCCTCGATAAAAATATTGCCTAGCGCAGTGTTCGAGTACACCCTAATAAGCATCGGGTCGTTATCTATTACATAAGCCTCAGATTCAGGGGTGAGCAACTCGGTGCGAACCTTGCCGGCTCCGAAGTTCGATAAGTCAAAGTCAGTCGCTTCATAAACATTAGTTGTTTGTCCGCTTATGCCTTTCTGGACTTCAGAGCGCATGATTTGCAAATAGATTGATGCCATTGGCTGAGCATCACTTTGATCAACATACCCGTTTTGCTCAAGTTGTTGCTTGGCATCCTCCATACGCCGCACATCGTCCTCGGTCATGGCAAATGGTACGCCGGGTATCTTGATCATCCCCTCTGGAAGCACCGCTTGATCTCCGCTTTCCAGTATCTCCGTTCGACCTCCGCCGGGTGCTTGCGCAGACACGCGGTTTGTTAGCGCGATGCTTGAGGGAAGCTCTTCAAACGCAGTGGCTGGAGGGTTGCCGTAGGAAGAAACAGGATCGTCCCCTTCTCTAACGGCAATGATGAACACGAGGATGCCAGCCACTAGCAAGGCCCCGCATACCCAAAGAGTTTTGCCTAATACACGCACAATGCGGACTCTCAAATCACGTCGGGCATAGCGCGAGCATATCGAATACAGCGTTGCTGCTCTGGAGGTATTGCCCGACACCAATTGACGCCATTATGCAAAGCTCCCCCAAGGGGCACAAATAAACAGATGCTTGTTATTTTCACTTTAGACTACCGTCTAAAGCAAATTACAGTCAGTTTCCGGACCGGTGCTAAAGATTCGATAAATCGGAATCCCGTATATCCGTCCATAAATAACCGTATGGCGACCTTCTACAGTCCAATCCAAGGTATCCTTGAAGTCCATGCCGACTACAGCACCAATATTGACCACACTATGAATGGCCGCCCATCTGCCAGTGGGCCAATTGGTCTTAAACGGAAATAAGCAATTATCAGAAGGAGTGCATAGTGCATCCTCGAATGTATTGCCTTTTGGGCAATTCGGGTAAGAAGAACACCAAATTGGATTTTCGGCGCCAGCAAAGTGAAGATCACGATATTTTTCGCTAGACTCATCATTAGAAACGTAGTGCCAACTAGCGACACCATGCGGATATCTGGAGCCTGGCAAAAAAGTAATAGATTCATTATTTACGCAATTTGCGCGGCTAAAGTGCCCGAACCAGTCAGCATGAGCGTGACCTGCTAAAACTATACACAAGATCGCGATTCCTAGTCTCATTTTGGATTTCTCACCCGCCGCGGTAGCCGCACGCCTAGCCATCCCCAATGCTGACATGAACCAAAGACATCATGTGTTTCTGGTCGTTTGTATCCCGGTACATGACAAAGCCAACCTTTGCGGGAAGCGCTTGGGCGTTTTGCGGAGCCGCAGATATGGAGTAAGTGTAGCGGCGACCTGCGGATGGGATCAGCTCTTCCTTGACGGGTTCCTTCGGCAAGACATACCGCTCAAACAGCAGCGTCCCTGATTCCCGCACCTGAACAAAGAATTCGTTCGCACTGTCGTTAGTGACCCGCAGATATATCGCAACATCCTCAGTGGGATCAAACCCGTCCAACCGTATGCATTTCGTGGTTTCATCCTCCGTAATCACCAATAAGCCCGCGCCATACGAACTAAATTCGTTCCACCACGTCACTTCCGGCTCCAAGCAACCCTGCTCGCATTCGGGGCATTCCGAGGGAGCGATGGATTTCACGGCCGAATTCTGCTCCTCCGGCCTGATGGCGATATAACCATCTCCCTCGAATGTCGCTTCGGAATTGATTTCCATCTCCTCTTGCCCGATGAAAAGCAATTTTCCATCTTGCTCGGGCGACATGGCCGGATCAGCCTCCTCGCCTGCCAATGCTGCCCCCAAGGGCCCAAGCAAAGTGATCATTACAAGCAGAACAGTAACTTTCTGCATCATGTCCCTCGCAAACAGCCTAATTCAAGACCTAAATGTAACAGGGATGATGCCCAGCGCGGGTTTAACGGTGGAGTTGGCCTAGGAACGTTCGCAGGCGCTCGGATTCGGGGTTGTCGAAGAACGAATCCGGGGGCGCGTCTTCCAGGATTCCGCCCTCATCCATGAAAATGACGCGATCAGCCGCCTGGCGCGCAAAAGCCATCTCGTGGCTGACGCACAGCATGGTCATGCCTTCGCCGGCCAGCTCGAGCATGACCTCGAGCACCTCGTTGACCATTTCCGGATCCAGCGCGGAAGTGGGCTCGTCGAACAGCATGATTTCCGGCTCCATGCATAAGGCCCGCGCTATGGCCACTCGCTGCTGCTGCCCGCCCGAAAGCTGCGCGGGGAACTTGCCCGCCTGGTCGGCCAGCCCCATGCGTTGCAACAGTTCCATGGCGCGGGCTTCGGCCTGTTCGCGCTTCAGCCTCTGAACCTTGACCGGCGCAAGGCAGAGGTTATCCATTACCGAAAGGTGGGGGAAGAGGTTGAACTGCTGAAACACCATGCCCACTTTTAGGCGCACCCGGCTGGCGGCCGCCGTTGAATCCAGCGCAATGCCCGCCACTTCCAGCGAACCTTCCTGGTAATCCTCAAGCCCGTTCATGCAGCGGATCAGCGTCGATTTGCCGGAACCCGACGGGCCGCATATCACGATTTTCTCGCCCGCTCCCACCTCAAGATCAATCCTGCGGAGCGCTTGGAAGTCGCCGTACCACTTGCCGAGCCCCTCCGCGCGCACGGCAACCGCGGCGGCGTGCGCGTTCATTGCGGCTCCTCCCCGCGCATCCAACCGCTCATCAATACGCTTCTCGTCACGGGCTAGGCTACGGCATGAGCATCAGCAGGTAGTGGTCGGCAAGCAGCACTCCAAAAAGCGCGAACAGGTAAACGATCGAATATCCGAAGGTGGGCATGGCCAGCGAATCATCCTTGCGCCGGTACATGCGGTAGGCGTGCCAAAGGAACCGGCCGCCCAGTATCACCGCCCCGACCAGGTAGAGCAGGCCGCTCATGCCCGCCAGATACGGCAGCAGCGCGAACACAAACAGCAGCACTGTGTACAACAGAATATGCAGGCGGGTCAGCGCCACGCCGTGGGTGACCGGCAGCATGGGCATATCGACCTTGGCGTAGTCTTCCCGCCGATGAATGGCCAAAGCCCAGAAATGCGGCGGCGTCCACACGAAAACGATCGCGAAAAGGATGGTCGCCCCGGGCTCGAACTGGCCGGTGACGGCAATCCATCCGAGCAGCGGCGGGGCCGCTCCGGAGGCGCCGCCGATCACGATATTCTGCGGCGTGGCGCGCTTTAGGAATATGGTGTAGATCACGGCGTAGCCCAGCATCGAAGCAAACGTGAGGATGGCGCACAAAAGGTTGGTGAAGGCCAGCAACAGCCATATACCGGTCGCTCCAAGCAAGGCGGCGAAGGCCACCGCTTGCGGCGTTTCGAGCTGTCCGCGCGGCAGCGGGCGGTTGCGGGTCCTGGCCATGACCGCGTCGATGCGTTGATCGACCACCTGGTTGAGCGCGGCGGCGGCGGCGGATACCAGCGCAATCCCGATCGATCCGAAAATCAGAACCGTCCAAGGCGGAAACGGCTCCGCTGCCAGCAGCATGCCGGCCGTGGCCGTGAACGTGAGCAGCACCACCACCTTGGGCTTGGTGATTTCGAGGTAGTCGCGCCATCGACGGTGCGTTGTCAGGACTTCCGCATTCATGGTCTAGTTTTTGGCAGGCCGCAGCCCGTGGCCCATCGTGATGAGCGCCAGGATCAGCAGAATGGCACAGGCATTATGCGCTAGCGCGCTGGACATGGGCAGGTAGAACCAAATATTGGCGATGCCAAGGCTCACTTGACCAAGCGTTAGCGCACCAACCGCCGCGCCGGCAATTCGCACCTTGCTTGCCGATGCGAAGCACGCGCTGCGCAGGGATAGCCAGCCCATATAGAGCAGAACCACCAGCGCTCCGAGCCGGTGCGCCATGTGAATGGCCGTGCGCGCGGCGTTGTCGAGCACGCCGTACTCGTAATTCACGCCCAAGCCCCGCCACATCACGAAAGCCTCGACGAAATCCATTTCCGGCCACCATTGCCGCTGGCAGGCGGGAAAATCAGGGCAGGCCAAAGCCGCGTAATTGGCGCTGGTCCAACCGCCTAGGGCCACTTGGGCCACCACAAGGGCAAGACCCGCAAACACCCAAGGGCGAAGGCGGTCGTCCTCGCCCCGCGCCCAGCCGACCGCGGCAGGCGTTTGCCGCAGAGCCAGCCACCACAGCAACGCCAGCGTGCCGAATCCGCCCAAAAGATGCGCCATCACCACAACCGGCTTCAGCTGCAAGGTAACCGTCCACATGCCCAGCAGCCCCTGAAACAGCACCAGCGCCACCAGCGAAAGCGCCATGGCCAGCGCGGCATCCGGCTCGCGCCGCTGCCGCCATGCCAGCGCGCCGATTGCGAGAATCAGCAGCCCCAGCGCCGCCGCGGCGTAGCGATGGATCATCTCTATCCAGGCTTTTGCAACGTCCACCGGCCGTTCAGGGAAGGCGGCGTTGGCCCGGGCAATTTCGCCGGCATCCCGCGGCACGTCGATCTGCCCGTAGCAGCCGGGCCAGTCGGGACAGCCCAAGCCCGCATCGGAGAGGCGAACGAAAGCGCCCAGAACGATCACGGCCAAGGCGAGGGGCGCGCCAAGCAGCGCGAGTTGGCGGAGGGTCATGCCCCTGACTCGCGCCGCCGTCCGCCATCCAGCCGTATCCCCATGACGTTGGCGCGGCCTAATTGAGCCGCAATTCGACCGACAGGCCGTAAGTTCGGGGCGGGCCATAGTGCGCCCAGCTGGCGCCGGCGAAACTGATGCGCTGATCGGCGTAGAGCGCGTCGGCAATATTCTTGCCCCAAGCCGCGATCCGCCAGCTTTCGCCCGGCGAGGTCCATGCCAGCGAAGCATTGGCGACGCCGTAGGCCTTCTGCCGCGAGGCATCGCGCTCGAAGCGCCCCGGGGCGTTATCGCTGTGATGCCAGCAATGGTGCCTCCAGCCGTAATCGACGCTGATATCCACGCTGCTGCCACCGCCTAGATACACGCTGTAGCCTGCCGCCAGACCCACCGAATGCCGGGGCGAATGGGGAATCCGGTTGCCGTCGCGGCGAATATCGAATCCTTGGATGGTTCCCGCCAAGAATTTGTCGAAGCGCGCATCCAGGTAGCCGTAGGCCAGATTGATTAGGAAGCGGTTGGCAGGTGCCCAGGCAATGTCCAGCTCGGCGCCGCTGATGCTGGCGCGCGCGGCGTTCTTGACCCTGAGGCCGTCGAATACGCTGGACGCCTCGTCGAACAGCAGGGTGACTCTTTGCAGATCGCGGAAATCGGTGGAGAACACCGTGGCGTTCACTTGCAGCGATTCATTCAGCCAGCGGCTCTTGATGCCCAGTTCGTGGTTGGTGGCGGTTTCCTCCCTGATTGGCTGGCCCGCCTCGGAACTGCGGCTGACCTTGCTGTCGAAGCCGCCGGACTTGAAGCCTTCGGACCAGCTCGCATAGGCCATCAGGTCGATTCCGTCAAAAGGGCGCCATTCCGCCACCACTCTGGGGGTTAGGGCATCGAAAGAGGCTTCGGCGGCCACATCGTAATTCTCGAAGATGATCTGCAAGGGGATGCCGGGAACCGCGTCGTCGGTGAGCGTTCCAATGGTGCGGTTTTCCTTGTCGTCGCGCGTGTAGCGAAGGCCGGTCCGCACCGTGAGCGCCGGGTTGATTTCCCAGGCTGCGTCGGCGAAGGCGGCCCAGCCGGATGTGTTCGACAGGCCCAGCCAGTCGCCCCGGCTTCCGTTGAGCACCCCGTCCTGGTTCACCACGATATCCTCGTATTCGAGCCGGTCCACCTTCTCGTCGATGTAATACACCCCGGCAACAGCGCTCCAGTTCGACGCGGGCTCGAAGGCGTAGCGAATCTCAAGGCTGAGCTGGCGCGCGTCCTCCTCCTGCCCGAACAAATCGTCGAATCCTTGGCCGGAGGCGAGGCTTCGCGCGCCGAACTGGTCGAGGGTTTCGGAAGCCACGTCCCGATAGGCTGCGATTGCGGTCAGATCGCCTGCGCTAGTGGCCTGCTTCAGACGGGCGGACAGGCCCCACTGCCGGGCCGCATAGCCGATCGGCTGGCCGTGCTCGGAAACCCGCGGGCGATCGCTGGAGGCCGACGGCGGGAAGCGGTCCCAGCGGGTCACGCTGCGGCTCTGGCTGCCGTTGTCCTCGCGGCTGTAATCGGCGCTGAACAGCAGGTCCCGGCTCTCGCCGTGGGCTACTCGCATTTGCGCGCGCAAGGCCAGCAGGTCCTCGTCGTCGGATTCCGCGCCGCTGATGAGATCCATGCCGTAGCCGTCGCGGGTCTTGCGCAGCAGCGATACTTTCCCGCCTATGCCAGACGCGAGCGGCCCGGACAGCAGCCCCTTCAGCTCCGCGGCCCCGTAGGCGCCATAGCCGGCCAGGATCTTAGCCTCCGTGGCCTCAAGACTGGGCGCCCTGGTGGTCAGGCTTACGGCTCCGCCCACCACGTTCTTGCCGAACAGCACGCCCTGCGGGCCGCGCAGCACCAACGCTTGCTCGAGGTCGAAGAGCTCGAAGAAATACGAGGTGGAACGGGCGATATACACCTCGTCCACAAATAGGATGACCGAGTTCTCCAGCCCGCTGCGGGTGGCGCCGCTGTTGCCGATTCCGCGCACCGTCAGCTCCGAGCGGCTGCTGCTGAAGGTGGAATAGGAAAGATTGGGGATGCGAAGCGCCAAGTCGCCGATCTTTTCCACCCGGCCCGCCTCCAGCGCTTGGGCGTCCAGCGCGCTGATCGACAGCGGCACGTCCTGGAGGTTTTCGCTGCGCTTTTGCGCCGTAACCACGATCTCCTCCAAGATCCCGTCGGCGCGTCCGGGCAGGCTCGCCGCTGCGCAAGCGATCAGAAGCGCGGTGCTGAGGAGTGAGGTGGGACGAACTGAAACGCGGCGGATCATCACGGCTAAACATTGCCTGGAGCGCGTACTGTAACGCGCAGCGAGCGCCAGTGGAGCTATAGGACGGCGCGGAACTCCGCGAGAATCTGGCCCGCTGCCGACGCCAATGCCTCGTCGGCACCTTGGTTTTTGGCCAAGGGCCGCTAACCCGTGAACGACTTGAGCGCCTGTATCCGGGCCTCCAGCGGAGGATGCGAAGCGAACATCTGCCGAATGCCTGAGCGCGCCGCAGGCGAAATGCCGAACGCAGCCATGGATTCCGGCA
The DNA here is from genome assembly GCA_965213995.1 of Gammaproteobacteria bacterium. GTDB lineage: Bacteria > Pseudomonadota > Gammaproteobacteria > Steroidobacterales > Foliamicaceae > Foliamicus. Next base: position 1,591,136 of record OZ243929.1, read on the forward strand.
TCGCCTGTCCGGTGCCGTAGCCGCGCTTAAGCGACTCCAAGGCGTTGATCATGGCGCCCCGCCCGGCCAGTCTGGCACCGGCCGCATCGGCGCGGAACTCGCGCTTTCGCGAGTACCACATGACGATGGCGCTGGCCAGAATGCCGAACACGATCTGGGCGGCGATGGTCACAACGAAGTAGCCGATGCCCGGGCCGCGCTCGTTGCGGAAAACCGCCCGATCGACCACGTGGCCCACGATCCGGGAGAAGAAGATAACGAAGGTGTTCAAAATGCCTTGCAGCAGCGAAAGCGTGACCATATCGCCGTTGGCGACATGGCCGATTTCGTGGCCCAGCACCGCCCGCACTTCATCGCGGCGCATGCTCTTGAGCAGTCCTTCGCTCACCGCCACCAAGGATTTGTTGCGGTTCGCGCCGGTGGCGAATGCGTTAGGCTCCTGGGCCGGGAAAACGCCCACTTCGGGCATGCCGATTCCGGCGCTGGCCGCCAGTTGCCGCGTGGTCTCAAGCAGCCAGGTTTCGGTTTCGTTGGCAGGCTTGTCGATGATTCGCGTGCGGGTGGCGCGTTTCGCCATCCATTTCGACAGGAACAGCGATACGAAGGCGCCGCCGAAACCGAAGATCGCGCTGAAGATGAACAGGCCCGTGTAGTTCAGCGCGTATCCGCCGGCCGCGTCCAGCACCATCCGGTCGATTCCAAGTATGTTCAGCACCACGCCGGCGACCGCCAGGACCGCCAGGTTGGTCAGCATGAAAAGCGCGATACGAGTGAACATGGGCAGTGCTCCGCTGCGTCGGATTCAAGGATAGCAAGTATATGGGGACGGGCGCGCCGGATTCACAGGGCATGCCCCGCGCTTGCGGCGCTTATTCTGCTTTCGTGGCTACGGCAAGGGATACGCGGCTAACGGCACTCTCCAATTCGCCGATACGGCACGGTGCATACTCCGCAGGGAAGAAAGCCGCCCGTCTTGCCTCCGATCGAAGGATGCAGCAATGGCCCGAGGATCTCATCGTTCGCGGGAATGCGCATCATGTCGCGATTGCCGCCGCCATCGCATATCCGCTGGCTGAACGGACATTGGGCGCGGCGCAGAGCGGACTCCGGGTCACGCGCCTCGCGTTGCGCCTCCTGCTGCGCGTGGCCATAGAGTTCGCCCACTACATAAGGCATAGCGAGTCACGGATACGGGCTGCAACGGCCTTGGCCAGCGGCGGCGGAACGGCGTTGGCCACTTGGCGATGCTGATCGAGGTTCCGCACCTGCCCCGTGCGGCCCCGGATGGGTCCCACCAGCACGTGCCGGTCCGGGAATCCTTGCAAGCGCGCCGACTCGCGCGGAGTCAGGTAGCGGTGCTGCACCGGATGATAGAACGGTTCTCCGCAGCGCACGGTGGGTGATGGCTGCTGGCGGTCCAGCCGGCGGAATTTGGTGGTGTCCTTGCGCGTGAGGTTGCGCATGATTGAGGAAGGAACATTGGGCGACTTCGAGAGCCATTGGCCCTCCGAAACATAGCGGATGCGCTCGCGGTCGCGGTCGGGCGTTATATCGATATGATTCGGCACCTCGGATTCCTGGCCCTTTGCGACAGGCTCGGGCAGGCCCGCTAGCGCTCTTCCGACCGTGTGGGGAACGCGCCCGCTGGGAAGCGGAAAGTTAAATGGCTGCCCGCGAGGCACACATACGATGACAATGCGCTTGCGCAGCTGCGCAACCTCGAAATCGCTGGCGTTCAGGATGTCGATATGGAGATCGTAGCCAAGCGCATGAAAGCCCTCTTGCAGAGCGTTGATGATCGGTTCGCCGCCGGGCGCAGCAGCGCGGGCGAAATAGGGGACCTGCTCGATCATCACTGCCGCCGGACGCAGCTTCTCAGTGAACCGCACCATCTCGAACACCAGTGTTCCGCGCGGATCGCGGGTGCCCTTGCGATTGCCGATCTGGCTGAAGGGCTGGCAGGGAGGCCCTCCATGCAAAAGGGCTAAAGCGCCTTGCTCTAGTCCAAAAATTTCAAGCAGGCGGGCAGGATCCAAGGCCCGTGCATCCACTTGCCAAACCGTTTTGCGGCGCGCATTGCGCCGCAGCGTGGATACGCAGGGCGCATCGAATTCGATGGAGCAGAGGGTCTTGAATCCCGCTTGATCGACACCGATGTCCATGCCGCCCGCGCCGGAAAATAGGCTGATCGACGGAAAACGATCCGATTTCCTTGGGCTATACACCGCCGCACTCCATGTCTTGCTTTGGAAGCATCGAAAATCTGATGATAGCTAGGCAGCGTATTGAGCAAGGAAGCCGGGCGCGGTTATGCAGCGGGGCTAAGGGCTTTATCCTTTCAGGGATGCGGGAGCTTGGCCTGCTGGCAGCGGGTGCTGATAGCGGCGGAAACCGTGACATGATGCGGATCCCCGCTAACGCGGCGGGGGAGAGGAGAGGAAGGTTTGGAGGCGGGCGGCGAGGGCGGCGGTGTCCTTGAGCTGGCATTCCCACACCACGAGCACCTCCCAGCCCTTTTCGCGCAGCGCCGAGTCATTCTCCGCGTCGCGCACCATGTTCCGGTCCAGCTTGGCGTTCCAGTAGTCTTGATTCGATTTGGGGCGGCGGTTGGCGGGGCAGTCCGGATCGTCGTGCTGATGCCAGAAGCAGCCGTGCACCATGATGATTTTGCCCAGCCGCGGAAAGGTCATGTCCGGGCGTCCGGGCAGGTCCTTGCGATGCAGGCGGTAGCGGTAGCCCATCGCATGCACCATCCGCCGCACCCGCATTTCCGGCTTGGTATCCTTGCCGCGGATGCGCGACATGATTTCGCTGCGCCGCTCGGCGCTTACGGTGTCAATCATTTTTCCGCGGCGCCCCCTGTCCGCCCCCGAACTCAATCCAGTGCAAATATAAAGGCTGCGACTGGAAGACTTCCGCAACGGACTTGGCGCAGCCAAGGCAACGGATGCCCTCGTTCAGGCTCATATCGCGTTGAACAAGGTGTTAGCCCGCATATTGCACCAAGCCGCTTGTTGCCTTCCTTATTTTGCTCCTTAGTCAATAGCTTATGCCCGGATTGTCAGCTTTCCGCCTAATGCGAAACGCGCATGCCGCGTTCCCGCTCTTTTGACCGCTTGCGCGCATAGTCGTTTGCCCCCGCCCTTTTCTTGCCCCTGCCTCGCGGGAGACGCATGAACCCATCCATGGGGCTCGGCTGGGGCATCCTGCCCCAGACGCTCCCGCGAGGCAGGGGCAAGAAAAGGGCTTTAGCTGGCGCCCCTTGGTGCAATATGCGGGCTAGCTGCGCGGATTCAGACACATGCGTGGCTGGTGCCGAGGCGAGCGAAGGGCGGTTGCGGCGTGGCTGGCGCGCCGCCTACACTTGCCTTTCTGATGGCGGATTTCGATGTGATCGTGATTGGCGGCGGGGTGAACGGCCTGGCCTGCGCCGCTACGCTCGCGCGCGAAGGATTGAGCTGCTGCGTGCTGGAGCGCAATCGCTATGTAGGCGGCGGCGCGGTCACGCGCGAAGTCACGCTGCCGGGATTCCGCCACGACCTGTACGGCTCCTCGCATGTTTGGATTCACTGCAACGACGATTTCAAGGCGATTCAGCCGGAGCTGGAGCGATTCGGGCTGAAGTACATCGAGCCGGAGGAGCACATCACCGGCCATCCAGACCGCGGCGGCGGCCCCGGCATCGTGGTCTATAAGAGCGTGGAGCGCACCTGCGAATCCATTGCGGCGTATTCGTCGGCGGACGCGCGCCGCTACGCTGCGGTCTGCGCGGATTTCGAACGGATCCGCGAGGGCTTCATCAAAGCTTTTTTCTCGCCGCCGGCACCGCCGAGCACGCTGCCGCGCGCGCTGGAGGGGAGCGTGGACGGCCTAAAGCGCCTGCGCGAGTTCTCCATGTCGGCGCGCGCCTGGGTGGAAGCCAACTTCGAGAACGATTTCGTGCGCGCGATGATGCTCAACTGGGCGCTGGCGCCGCAGATCCTTCCGGACCAAGAGGGTGCAGGGCAGTCCTTCTACATTATGATCCCGGCCATCCACCACTACGGGCAGGCGATTCCCGAAGGCGGGAGCCAGCAATTGCCGGAAGCCATGGCGGCCTTTCTGGAAGGCAACGGCAGCCGGGTGATGATCTCGTCCCCGGTCGAGCGGATCGTTGTGGAGCAAGGACGAGCCTGCGGCGCGCGCCTTGAGTCCGGCGAGACGCTGCGCGCCCGGCGGGCGGTCGTATCCGCGCTGGAGCCGCGCCAAACCTTCCTGCGACTGCTGGACGACGATTTGCTCGAGGACGGATTCCTGGAAATGGTGCGCGGCTACTCCTTCGGCAGGATCACGGTTTGCCGGATGCACCTGGCACTCAAGGAACCGCCCCGCTTCGCCAACGGCGATGCCATGAGCCGCTGCGCCTTCCATCGCATGACCGACAGCATGCCGCAGCTACTGAAGTTCTACGGCGAGCTGGCCATGGGCATTCCGCCTTCGGATCCGTTTTTGTGGTCGGCTTGCTGGACGCTGCTTGATCCGACGCGGGCGCCGGACGGGCAACATACCCTGATATTTGACACCTTCGTTTCCAATCATCTGGATAATGGGCGCACTTGGGGCGAAATTGGCGAAAACTATGCGCGCGATGTGCTGCTGCCTAAGCTGCGGCAATACGCGCCCAATATCGCCGGGGATAATATTCTCGGACAGCATGTGGAAACCGGCGAGAGCCTGGAGCGCGCCAATCCGTCGTTCGTTGAAGGAACCACCAACGGAGGCGAGCGGATCGCTTCGCAGCTCGGCTATTTCCGGCCGTTTCCCGGCTATGCCCATTACCGTTCCCCGGTCCAGGGCCTTTACATGACCGGGCCGCACTGCCATCCCGGCGGGGGGATCTCGGCCATGGGCACGATCACAGCGCGGGTCATGCTGGACGACTTCGGCATTCGCGAGGCGGACTTCTGGTGAGGAGCATGAAATGAGCGGAATCGAGAAATACACGGGCATGGTGATACAACCGCACGTGGTGGTGGCCGAGGACCGCGACGGCATACAGCGCAATCTCGACCGGGCGCTGAACATGATCGACTTCGGCGCGGGCTACTTCTGGGAGTTGCCGGTGAAGCTGGTGGTGCTGCCGGAATACTTCCTGCAAGGCGTGACCACGCCCGGCAAGGGCGAGCACGGCATCGACAGCTTCATGAAAAAGGCGATTACCTTCGACGGCCCGGAGATGCGCGCGCTCGGCGATAAGGCCCGCGAATACGGCCTCTACATCGCCGGCGGCGGCGTAGTGGAGCAGGTGCCCGAGTTTCCGGACCGCTGGTTCAACGCCGCCTTCATTATCGGGCCTTCCGGCGACGTGATCCTGCGTTACCACAAGTGGCATATTCCCGCCAATATCGGCCTCGGCAGCAGCCCGCACGATCTGCTCGATGCCTACCGCGAAGTGTTCGGCGACGATATCAAGGACCTGTTCCCGGTGGTCGATACCGAAATCGGCAAGCTCGGCACCATGACCTGCCACGACGGCTGCACGCCGGAGGTTTCCCGCGCGCTCGGCTACAACGGCTGCGAAGTGCTTTGCCATCCCACCGCGTTGCAGGAGATCGAGGGCGTGAGCGAGCCGTGGGATTTCTGGACCTTTACCCGCCGCACCCGCGCCCACGACAATATGTGCTATCTGCTGGGCTCGAACTGGGGTACGGTCGATTACGACTTCTACCCCAAGGCCTTCTGCCCTGGCGGCTCGTTCATCATCGACTACACCGGCATGATGCTGCGCCACGCCAACTATCCGTCCGAGCAGGTGATCGGCGCCACCATCGATATCGAGTCGCTGCGCGAGCATCGGTCGCGCTGCGGTCATAACTGCTGGGTCGATGTGCGCACCGAGGGCTTCAAGCAGATCTACGAGAATCCGATCTACCCGCCCAACCAGTTTCCGCCCGGCAAGCCGCCGCGCACGCTGGCGGACAAGATGGGGCCGCTGGACACCGTGTTCCGCGACCTCTACGGGCGCGGCCAGTTCATGCCGCCCGCCGGCATGACGGCGGAGGACATGCCCAAGCGGCACCGCCAGCGCGTGCGCGCCGCCCAAGAGCGCGGCACGCTGAAGAAAAGCGACTGATGCCACGCTGCGTTCATGTTCGCGTTCGCGTGATCGGCTATGGCCGGGAGGTTGGCGCATGCGCGTGAAAAGCGACTTGGCCGACCTCAACCTCAAGCTGGGGCGCATCCGCCGCCAGGGCGATGAACTGGTGGTCGATAGCGCCCCGGAGAGCAGCATCGACGCGCGCATTCGCATTGACGCTTCCGAAGCCCGCAGCATTCTTGGCAGAATGCTCGGCTCCAGCGCGGTGTGGGGGTTTCTGATCCGCTTGCCCTTTGCGCGGCGGATCAAGGCCGCTCGCTCGCGCCAAGAGCAGGCGCGGGCGCTGTCCTCCGCCCCCGGCAAGAACGCAGAAACCGCCGCTTTCGTTGCCCGCGACAACCCGGTCTGGCGCACGCGCCGCGAAAACACCGGCCTCAACAAGCCTTGGTAGCCAACCCGCATCGTGCAATATGCGTAATCTAGAGGCCTTTGCGCCACCCCCTCTTGGGGGAGCGTCGGCGGCAGGAGCCGCCGCCGAGCCCCATGGATGGGTTTATGCGTCTCCCCCAAGAGGGGGTGGCGCAAAGGCCGAGGGACTGGCAAAGCCGCGTCGAGCGTCGACTGGCCGGGAGTTTTTGCTGCCGCCAAGAAGAGCGCTGTAAAAGCCAAGGGACTGAGGATAGACGGATGGCAGGAATTTTGGGATTCGGCGAGATCATGCTGCGGCTGTCCACTGCGCGCGGCCAAGTGCTGAGCGGCGCGGGTTCGCTTGATGTGGCCTTTGGCGGGGCGGAGGCCAACACCATCGTTGCGCTGGCCGGCTTGGGGCATAACGCGGCGTTTCTGACCTGTCAGCCGGACAACGACTGGGGCCGAAGAAGCACCGCCATGCTCGCGGCTGCCGGGGTTCGGGCCGAGACCCTGTACATGAGCGACGCGCGAATCGGGACGTATTTCCTGGAGACAGGCGTCGGCCGGCGGGGCGGCCGCATTATCTACGACCGCAAGCATTCGGCCTTCGCCCGCCACGACTGGTCCGGCGTGGACTGGTCGGCGCTATTGCAGGGCGTGGACCGCCTGCACCTGAGCGGCATCACGCTGGCGCTTTCCGAGCCCGCCGCCGATGCTTGCGAAGCGGCGGCCCGGGCCGCGCGCGAGGCCGGCTGCGGGGTGTCGTTCGATGCCAACTACCGCAGCGCGCTATGGGCCGACACGCGGGAATTCGGCGCCGCCTGCCGCCGGATCGTGGCGCTGGCGGATGTGGTGTTTTGCGGCTGCCGGGAAATCCGCTGGATCACCGATCTGCCCAGCCCCGAAGAATTATCGCCCGATCCCGCGCACGGCTTCCATCTGCTTAAGCCGGTTGCTCCCAACATGAGATGGTTGGCCGGCACCCTGCACGATCAGGACGAAAGCGGCATGCAGAGACTGGGCGGTTTCGCCACCAACGGCGAGGATTCCGCCAAGGTCCAGCCACGCGGATTGGGCCAGTTCATTGACCGGGTGGGCGGCGGCGATGCCTTCGCGGCCGGCATTCTGCACGGCTTGGCAGAGGGTTGGCCGGCGCAGCGAACCAGCGAATTCGCGCATGCCGCCGCCGCCCTCAAGCACACCATCTTTGGCGATCAGCTACGCGCTTCCGCCGCCGAAGTGCAGCGCTACGCCGCCCACGGCGCCGCCGTCTCCCGCTAACGCAAGCTCACCAGCACTTCGTTGCGGCGCAGCTGCGGGATCGTCCACGGCGGGTTGTAGCCCGCCACTCGCCAATCGCCTTCATGCTCCAGCCCGCGCTCGTCCAGCCACGCGGCGAGCTTCCTGCGATGCTCTTCGGCATTTCTGTCGCGCAATAAGCCGCTGAATCGAACGCTGGCCGAGCGGCGAGGCGCCACATCGCGAATCTTCACCATTGGGTTGGTGGGCACGGGCGCTGTTTCCTTGGTGTAGCCCTCGGGCAGGACGAAGGCCATCGACCAGTTGCTGATATCGTCGCCGGCCAGCCGTCCGCCATCGGCCTCGCCTGAATCTCCGCCAGGGCTCAAAAGCACCGGCGCGGTCATCGCAATCTTCTCGCCCCGCGGCCGAAGCTCCACCGGCGCGGTCATCTCGATCTTCCGCTTGCCCTCGTTGGCGCCGGAAATGTAGCGCACCAGCCAACGGAACCCCACCCGGCTGGCGCCATCGAAATCCCGCGGCACCACCACTTCCGCCACCGCATAGGCATCGTAATCGCGCACCTGAAAATCGCCGTCCTCAATCACGACGCGAAAAGCCGGCTCCTCCGCCGCCTTTCCCCCAACCACCGAACAAGCCGCCACCGACATCGCCGTCAAAACGCCCACCAAACTTCCCCAAAGTGACTTGCGCCGTTTCCGCGCACTCTTGCGAGGCGCATTCGCCGAAAAGGCACGATCAGGCGCAGAAGTCTTCATAGCCGCATCCTCAACCTCACCCCAACCACCTTACAACAATACTTGGCGGGATACGCACGTTAGTTGTTCCATGTGTAATAGATCGCGGCATCAAAACGTCGTTCGGGGCTTAGCAAGCGATGTCCTCCGTTGAGGATTAGGCTCTTTAACCCGCATATTGCACCAATCTGCGCCAGCTAAAGCCCTTTGCTTGCCCCTGCCTCGCGGGAGCGTCTGGGGCAGGATGCCCCCAGCCGAGCCCCATGGATGGGTTCATGCGTCTCCCGCGAGGCAATTGCATACGGAGCGGGTTCGGACCTTGGTATGTGCATAATCATGCGCTCATTTCGCACATTACCGTGGCGGGTAGTTGCGCTATATCGCAGTTATGGATTGTGCGCGTAAATTGTTAGCAGTAATTCAGCATCGTCGAATAACTGATATTTGGGCTCTTTCCCGGATAACGCGACGCTGTTGTCTAGGATAATCGGCACACCTTCTCCACGCTTCTCCATCATGGCACGGCGGTTGGTCGGTAGCCAAGGCTGGTCCGGCACTTGACACTTTGCCAAAAGGCTGCAAACGGTTTCGTTTCGAGCAGACTGCCGATACCGCAAGCTTTCGATGCCTAACGAGTTTGCAATGGCTCCCGGGGAATAGAGCTCCAACCGGTTAGCGAACAGGCGCAGCCTGATCTTCGATCCATAAATCGAATAGTCCCTATGGACAGCAGCATTCACGATAGCCTCGAATACAGCCGTCATGTCATACTGGGGCTGGTCAATCCGGCCGACATGCTTGATGGCGGCAGTCTTCATATTCCTGACGACGAATCGGCAGGCCTCTACGATTTGATTGTCAAGCGGACCTGTCGCGTCCATTGCGTCAAGCTGGTAAGCGCTGTTGGTCGCCCCCGCACTGATCGAGTCGCCCCGATAGGCAACAGCTTGAATATAGGCATTCGGTATCCACCGGCGAGGGTCCTCAGTTGCCATGAGCACTCCGGCAACCGTTGGCCGCAGCTTGCCATCTTCATCTGGCCCTGCTATCCCGAGCTTGCGAAGAAAAGTCGCAGGGTCATCGCGGGATCGCTCGGAATGGAACCGTTCCCATAGATTGGATGACAAATTGTCCAGCGTCGCGTTGGCGACGGGCTGCTCGTCAAAACGGATAACTCGCGTTTGGCTGCGCTGCTGAAACAGTCGGGCAAGATACTCGGGTGTCATCGCTCGCTTCGAGTCCGCCACGCGATGCAGATAACCTCCGGGGCTTCGGTGGACAAACAAGCTTCGCGGCACATCAACCTTAACTACGGCCTTTTCCTCGCCTAGGCTAGAAGGCAGCCAAAGGCGATCCAGCACAATGTTCTGCAAGGGCGGATCAATGGAATCCATGCATGCGCCGAGAACGAAATCCACCAGCGTATCCAGGCGTTGGGGCGGGATGCCGATGACCTCATGCGTCTTGTCGTTAATGCCTAGCACGAGCACTCCGCCGCGACTGTTGGCCAAGGCGGCAAGACCGTTCGCCAGAGAATCACGGTGCGGTGCTCTGACCTTCCCGCCTGCAAACCGCACTTCCTTGCACTCCAAGAAAGTGCTTTCGCCCAGCCGGATCTTGTCCAGTAGTTCTTTCTTGCCATCAAGCATCTTGCATGTTCCTGCCTAAAAGACGCTGAGTGAATCGGCCCGGGTTTGCCGGAGGCCGATTTGTTTGAGTCAAGCCGCCATGGCTGATCTTTCCAGTTGCCGATAATACCCGCCCTCTTTTTCCGTCGGCGGGCGGTTGCCGATGGGTTCGTGCGTCTCCCGCGAGGCAGGGGCAAGCAAAGGGCAAGTGCAAGCGCCTATGCGCGCAGGCGGGCAAAAGGCCAGCGGGAACGCGGCATGCGCGTTTCGCACTAGGCGGAAAGCAGTCAATCCAGGCATAAGCCATTAGCTAAGCAGCAAAATCAGGAAGGCGACAAGCGGCTTGGCGCAATATCCGGGCTAGCCTCCGGGGAATAACGCTTCGCTTTGTTCATGCTCCAATCCTCTCAAGATACGGAGCCTGCGGTAAACCCAAGGCGATTTCATAATCTCCCATCTGGCGGGGCTACCAGTGCCAGAGGGTGCCGTCTTCGAGGCGGTTGACGGGGAGCGAGGCGGGGCGGTAGGGGTGTTCGGCGGCTAGCGCCTCGTTGATATCGACGCCGTGGCCGGGGGTTTCGCCGGGGTGCAGGTAGCCGTCCTCGAAGCGCCAGGCGCGGGGGAACACGGCATCGGTTTCCGGCGTGTGGCGCATGTATTCCTGGATGCCGAAGTTCGGCACCGACAGGTCAAAGTGGAGCGCGGCGCCCATGCTTACAGGCGAAAGGTCGGTGGCGCCGTGGCAGCCGGTGCGGACTTGGTAGAGCGCGGCCAGCGCGGCGATTTGGCGCAGGTGGGTGATGCCGCCGGCGTGGGCGACGGTGCAGCGGATGTAGTCGATCAGCTGGTTCTCGATCAGGTCTTTGCAGTCCCAGATGGTGTTGAACACCTCGCCCACGGCCAGCGGCGTGGTGGTGTGCGAGCGGATCAGCTTGAACGATTCCTGATTCTCGGCGGGCGTGGGATCTTCCATCCAGAACAGCGCATAGGGCTCCAGCGCCTTGCCCAAGCGTCCGGCCTCTATGGGGGTGAGGCGGTGGTGAACGTCGTGCAGCAGGCGCGGCGCGAAGCCGTATTCATCGCGCAAGGCCGCGAACAGCGCCGGGACGGAGTTGAGGTACTTTTCCGACGACCAGATATTCTCCTCGGGCACCGCGGCGCCCGCCGGTTCGTAGAACATCCTGTCCTTGCTGACGCCGTAAGTGCTTGGCAAGCCGGGAACGCCGCACTGGGCGCGCACGGCCTTGTAGCCGAGTTCCAAGTAGCGTCCCACTTCCTCCACGGCGACGGCCACATCTTCGCCGTTGGCGTGGCCGTAGCAGAGCACGCCGTCGCGGCTGCGCCCGCCCAGCAACTGGTAGAGCGGCATCCCGGCGGCTTTGGCCTTGAGGTCCCACAAGGCGGTATCGACCGCGCCGATGGCGGTCATCGTGACCGGTCCGCGCCTCCAGTAGGCGCCGCGATAGAGGTACTGCCAAGTGTCCTCGATGCGGTTGGCGTCGCGCCCGATCAGCGTGGGGATGATGTGGTCGTTCAGATAGCTGGCAACCGCCATTTCGCGGCCGTTGAGCGTGGCATCGCCCAAGCCGTGGATGCCGTCCTCGGTGACGATCTTGAGCGTGACGAAATTGCGCCCCGGACAGGTGGCGATCACGCGGGCTTCGGCGATGCGCGGCATCAGTTCGCCGCCGCCAGAAAAACCGGCCGCTGCGCCGCCGTCATTGTCGCGTGGGCCTCGGCATGCCGCCGCCTATTGTTGCCGCGCAGGCCCCGGCAATCCGCGGTTACCGGCGCGCTTCCGCCGAACGGGGCTAGCGCCGCCGCCTTGGCTACAGGCGCTTCGGCAGTCAGCGGCATCAATCCATCCTCGCCATAATCGACTTGGTTTCCATGTAGATCTTGAGGCCCTCCAAGCCGTGCTCGCGGCCCCAGCCGGACTGCTTGTAGCCGCCAATGGGCATTGAGAGATCGGGAATGCCGTGCGAGTTGATCCACACGATGCCGGATTCCAAGCGCTCCGCAATCGCATGGCCGCGCGCCAGATTGCGGGTCCAGACGCTCGCGGCCAGTCCGTAACGGCTTTGGTTCGCCTCGCGGACCGCTTCGTCCGCTGTTTCAAAAGGCGCTATCGTCACCACCGGGCCAAATACCTCTTCGCGGGTAATCCGCATATCCTCGGTTGCCCCCGTGAAAACGGTTGGCGGGTAGAAGAAGCCGTCGCCGGGGACCGGTTCGCCGCCGGTCACGAGCTGCGCGCCTTCGCCGATCCCGGATTCCACCAGCGCATGCACCGATTCGCGATGCGGGGCGCTGATGAGCGGGCCCATCTCCGAGGCCGGGTCCAGTCCCGGACCGAGCTTCAGCCCGCGCGCGGCTTCCGTCAGGCCGTCGAGCACATCCTGATACACGCCCGCTTGGGCATAAATCCGCGAGCCGGCCACGCACACCTGCCCCGCGCCGGCGAATATAGCGTTGGCAGCGCCGTCAATAGCTCGCGGTAAATCAGCATCGTCGAAGACCAATACCGGCGATTTGCCGCCCAGTTCCAGCGATAAGCGCTTCAGGTTGCCGCGCGCATCCGCCAGCAACTGCTTGCCCACCTCGGTGGAACCGGTGAAAGCTACCTTGTTCACCTGCGGATGGCGCGCCAAGCGCTGCCCCAGTTTTCCGCCCGGGTCGGGCAATACGCTGACCACGCCCTCGGGCACTCCGGCCTCCAGCAGCAGCCGACCCAAGTAAAGCGCCGTAAGCGGCGTCAGTTCCGCAGGCTTGAGCACGCAGCTGCAACCCGCCGCCAGTGCCGGCGCTAGCTTCCAGGCGGCCATCACCAGCGGCCCGTTCCAGGGCACGATCTGCGCCGCCACCCCCACAGGCTCGTGCCGGATCAACCCCTGAAAGCGCTGGCCGGGCACGGACGGATCGAAAGTGGCGCCGGGCAGCTTGGTGCACCAGCCCGCGTAATAGCGGAACGTTTCGGCAGCGTGGGGCACCTCGCCGTGCAACGCCGCCGCATACAGCTTGCCGCCGTTGAGCGTTTCCAGTTCCGCGAGCGTTTGAGCGTCGCGGTCGATCAATTCCGCCACGCGCAACAGCACACGCTGCTTGCGCGCGGGCGTTTGCCCGCTCCAGCGCCGGTCGAGAAAGGCGGCGCGAGCCGCCGCCACCGCGTCGTCCGCCTGCCCTGCGGAAGCGGGCGCGACACGCGCTATTTCCTCGCCCGTGGCCGGATCAAGGATCGGCGACGGCTCCCCGCCCTGTCCCGGCGCCCAGCGTTCCCCCGCCAATACGAGGTGCTCTGCGCCGAGAAAATCCCGCGCCGCCTGCGAAACCCCGTGTGAATTACTCACTGCGCTTCAAAGGCGGACGGGGAATCAGTCAGTCCTTGGGCAGCCAGTTCATCATTTTGCGGAGATTGGCGCCCACGGCTTCGATGGGATGGGCGGCCGTCTTCGCCCGCAATTCGCGCAGACGCGGCTCGCCGTTCTCGAACTCCTTGATCCACTCGCGGGCGAAGGCGCCGGACTGAATCTCATCGAGCACCTCCTTCATCGCCTTGCGGGCCGCTTCGCCCACCACCCTGGGGCCGCGCGAGTAATTGCCGTACTCGGCGGTGTCGCTCACCGAGTGGTTCATGCGCTTGAGGCCGCCCTCGTAGTAGAGGTCAACAATCAGCTTGAGTTCGTGCAGCACCTCGAAGTAGGCCAGTTCCGGCGGATACCCGGCCTCCACCAGCGTCTCGAATCCGGCTTTGATCAGCTCCTCGGAGCCTCCGCACAGCACCGCCTGCTCGCCGAACAGGTCGGTTTCGGTCTCGTCCTTGAAGTTGGTTTCGATCACGCCGGCGCGGATGCCGCCAATGCCGTCGGCGTAGCTCAAAGCAAGGCCGAGCGCGCCGCCGGTGGCATCCTGGTGAACGGCGGTCAGGCAGGGCACCCCGGCGCCCTGCAAGTACATGCGCCGCACCAGATGCCCGGGGCTCTTGGGCGCCACCATGAACACGTCCACATCCTCCGGCGGCTCGACCTGCCCGTACAGCACACTGAATCCGTGGCCCACGGCCAGCGCTTGGCCGCCTGCCAGATTGGGCGCCACCGCCGATTCGTAAACGCGGCGATGGTGCTGGTCGGGCACCAGCAGCATCACCACGTCGCCCCAGGCGGCGGCGGCTTCCATGTCCATCACGCTCAAGCCCTGAGACGCCGCCTCATCGCGCGACGAGGAACCTTCGCGCAGCCCCACCGCAACCTCAACGCCGCTTTCCTTCAGGTTCAGCGCGTGCGCATGCCCCTGGCTTCCGTAGCCCAGCACCGCCACCTTGCGGCCGCGGATGATGGACGGGTCGGCTTCATAGTGAATCTTCATATTCGTTCCCTTGCTTGATTGCTTAATGCCCAACCCGCGAGGGCTGGAAACCCTGATTTTCCGCGCGGCTCCTTGAGCGGCGCCTTGCGCCGCGTCAGTCCGATCCGCCGTCCTCCGGCTGCGGCGCCCTCTGCATGGCCACGCGCCCGGAGCGCGCCACCTCGTCAATGCCGTGCGGCTTCATCAAGTTGACGAACGCATCCACTTTTTTGGTGGGGCCGACGATCTCCAGCGCCAGGATGTCCGGCGTCACATCCACCACGCGCCCGCGGAAGATCTCGTTGACTTGCAGCACATCGGCGCGCTTTTCCCCGCGGCAGCGCACCTTGATGATGCATAACTCGCGTTCGACGAAATCGGTATCGGTGACATCGTCCACCTCGATGGTATCGACCAGCCGGTTGAGCTGGCGCAAAATCTGCGAGATGACCCGCGCATTGCCGCGTGTCACGATGCATAGGCGCGAAACCGCGGGGTCTTCGGTAACGCCCACGGTCACGCTGTCGAGATTGAAGCCGCGCGCCGAGAACATGTTCACCACCCGGATCAGCGCGCCCATGGAGTTTTCCAGCAGCACGTTGATGATGTGCTGCTGGATATCGGGGGCGGCGCCCGCCTCCACCGGCTCGCCCGCCGCCCGCTTGCGTATCAGTTGCTGCGGCGTAAGCGTAATCGCCTCCTCGCTCATACGAATGTTTCCGGCGCATGCTTGGAGGTGATCATTTCGTCGGATGCCTTGCCCGCCGGCACCATCGGGAACACCATCTCTTCCTTGACCACCCGGAACTCCATCACCGCCGGACGGTCGTCCACCGCCCAGGCCTTCTCGATCACGCCATCGACCTGGTCCGTCCGCTCGGCGCGGAAGGCCGCGCAGCGGCTGGCGCGCGCCAGCTGCACGAAATCCGGATTGGTGTCGGTGAGATCGGTATGGCTGAAGCGGTTCTCGTGGAACAGCTCCTGCCACTGGCGCACCATGCCTAAGAAGTTATTGTTCATAATCACAACTTTGAGCGGCACGCCATGCGCCGCGGCCACCGCCAGCTCCTGCGCGTTCATCATGAAGCCGCCGTCGCCGTTGATCGAGATAACCGTTTTATCAATGCCGTAGGCGCGCAGCCCCAAACCGGCGCCTAGCGCCGCAGGCAGCGAGAAGCCCATGGTGCCCAGGCCGCCTGAGGTGATGTGCGAGCGCGGCTGGGTGTATTTCATGTACTGCGCCGCCCACATCTGGTTCTGGCCCACGTCCGTCACCACCACCGCATCGCCTCCGGTTTTTGCGCGGAGCCTATCAAGCACGAATTGCGGGCGCAGTTCGCCGTCGTCGGCGTAGCTGAGCGGGCACTCGTCGCGCCAGCCTTGGATCTTGTTGTGCCAGCGCTTCACCTTTCTGGCGCGAACCAGCGGGCGCAGCGCCTCAAGCACGGCCTTGGCATCGGCGTTGAAGGCGAGATCGGCGTAGATATTCTTGGAAATGCAGGACTTGTCGATTTCAATATGGATGATGGCGGCATGCGGCGCCCAGCGATCGACCATGCCTGTGACCCGGTCGTCGAACCGCGCCCCCACGGCGATGATGAGGTCGGCATGCTGCACCGCCTGGTTGGCCCACCAAGTGCCGTGCATGCCCAGCATGCCCAGCGACAGCGGATCGTTTTCCGGAAAAGCGCCCAGCCCGTGCAGGCTGGTGGTGACCGGAACGTTCAAATGCCGGGCAAGCTCCGTGAGCGCCTCGCAGGCATTGGCGTTGATAGCGCCGCCGCCCACGTAGAGCAGCGGCCGTTGCGCGGACTCGATCATGCGCACCGCGCGGCGCAGCCGCACTTCGTCGCATTCGTGCGGAACCGAATAGCCGCGCATGCGGATGGCGTCGTCGTAAGTAAACGCGCCCTTGCTCATCAGCACATCCTTGGGCAGGTCCACCACCACCGGTCCGGGGCGCCCGGTGCGGGCCAAATGGTAGGCCTCGTGAACGATGCGCGGAATGTCTTCCGGCGCGCGCACCAAGTAGTTGTGCTTGGTGATGCTGCGGGTCACGCCCAGCGTGTCGGTTTCCTGGAAGGCGTCGTTGCCGATCAGCGGCAGCGGCACCTGCCCGGTGAACACCACGATGGGCACCGAATCCATGAAGGCGTCGGCGATGCCGGTGACGGTGTTGGTGGCGCCCGGGCCGCTGGTCACCAGCACCGTGCCCACCTCGCCGGTGGCCTTGGCGTAGCCTTCCGCCGCATGCGTGCCGCCCTGCTCGTGGCGCACCAGCACGTGCTTGAAGTTGGGCTTCACCCGCGCCATCTCGTCATAGACGTGAATGACCGCGCCGCCGGGATGCCCGAACACCACCCGCGCGTCCTCCGCTTCCAAGGCGCGGAGAAAGATCTCCGCGCCCGACATTCTCTTGCCGATATGCTGCTGCACGGCGGCCTTGCCGCGCAGGCGCGCCTGGGGTTCCGCGAGCGCGGCGGCGGTGCTGGCGCTAGACATGGGTCAATTCCTCATGCTGCTTGGAAGCTTTGCGAGTGCCGGCCCCTGCGGAGCCGCCCACGCGCAGAATGGCGCCGGTGGAGGCGCTGGTCACGAAATGCGTGTAGCGCTCCAGCCAGCCGCCCTTAATCTTGGGGCGGAACGGGGCGAGCCGCGCTCGGCGGCGTTCGAGTGCTTCCGGTTCCACTTCCATATCCACTCGCCGCTTATCAAGATCGATCACGATGCGATCGCCCTCTTCAAGCAGCGCAATGGGGCCGCCGGCCGCCGCTTCGGGCGAGACATGGCCTATGGAAAGCCCGCGCGTGGCGCCCGAGAAGCGCCCGTCGGTGAGCAGCGCCGCGGAGGTGTCCAAGCCCATGCCCGCGATGGCCGAAGTGGGCTGAAGCATTTCGGGCATGCCGGGGCCGCCGCGCGGCCCTTCGTGGCGGATCACCACCACATCGCCCTCGCGCACTTCTCCGGCCATGATTCCGGCCACGGCCTCGTCCTGCGATTCGTAGATGCGCGCCCTGCCCTCGAAGCGTTGCAAATGCGCCGGCACCGCGCCCACCTTGATGATCGCGCCCTCCGGCGCCAGCGAGCCGAACAGCACGCTCAACCCCCCGGTGGCCCGGAAGGCGGTGCCGCGATCGCGGATAACGGAGCGGTTCCGCACTTCCGCCTGCTCAAGTTGTTCGCGCAAAGTGCCCGCTACAGTCGGCCGGTCCGAGTTCAGAACGCCGATGGCATCCAGTTCCTTGAGAATGGCCTGCACGCCGCCGGCCTGCTCCACATCCTCCATGTGAACGTCCGGCGTGGCCGGCGACACCTTGCAGATGTACGGCACCCGGTCGGACATCTCGTTAATCCGGTGGAGATCGTAGGGCACTTCGGCCTCGTGGGTGGCGGCCAGCAGGTGCAGCACCGTGTTGGTGGAGCCGCCCATGGCCATATCCAGCGCAAATCCGTCATCAAACGCGTCCACGGTCACGATGTCGCGGGGCTTTAGGTCCTGCTTGACCAGCTCCACGATGCGTCGGCCAGCCTCTTTCACCAGCTGCTCGCGCTTGGGGTCCACGGCCAGGATCGAGCCGTTGCCGGGCAGCGCCAGCCCCAGCGCCTCGAGCAGGCAGTTCATGGAGTTGGCGGTGAACATGCCGGAGCAGGACCCGCAAGTTGGGCAGCTGAGCTCTTCGAGCTGTTTCAGCTCCTCATCGCTCAGGTCGCCTTTCTGATGCCGCCCCACGGCCTCGAAAACCGTCGCAAGGTCCGATTTGCCGCCCCCCGGAAGCTTGCCGGCCTTCATGGGGCCGCCGGAAACGAAAACCGTGGGAATATTGATCCGCAGCGCGCCCATCAGCATGCCGGGCACGATCTTGTCGCAGTTGGATATGCACACTAGGCCGTCCAGGCAATGGGCCTGCGCCATCGTCTCGACCGCATCGGCGATCAGCTCGCGCGAGGGCAGCGAATAGCGCATTCCGAGATGGCCCATGGCGATGCCGTCGTCCACGCCAATGGTATTGAACTCGAATGGCAGGCCGCCGGCCTCGCGCACGGCCTCGCGCGCCGCGGCGCCGAGCTTTTGCAAATGCACATGCCCGGGAATCAACTCCACAAACGAGTTGCAGATGCCGATGAAGGGCCGCTCGAAGTCCTCATCCGAACGCACCACGCCAGTGGCGCGCAGCAAGGAGCGATGCGGCGCTCTCTCGATGCCGCGTTTTACGGTGTCGCTTCTCATTTCCCCAAGCCTGATTCGCCTGCGCCGACTATCCGCACCGGATAAGGAACGCATCTTACATCACCAATCCCTGAAAGACCTGCATAGCCCGCATCATTGCACTAAGCGGCTTGGCGCAAGCCTGCTATAGCCAAGCTTTTTAGGTGCATTCCTACTTGCTTGCGTTTGGCGCTGGTTAGCCTCAGGCATAGGGGCTGCAGGAGGAAAGAATAGACTTTTTAGCATGAAATATCGTAGTTGAATTAAGGATTTTCAAGGCATATTATGGATAAATGATCGAAAGACCAACGGCCATTGCGCGTATTAACGCCGCCTTCGCTGTGCATCCGGCAGTTGCGCTGGTGGGGCCTAGGCAATGCGGCAAGACCACTCTGGCTCGAATGTACGCAAACAAGCAAGCGGATTTGACCTTCTTTGACCTTGAGCGGACCGTGGACCGGCGGCGGCTGGAAACGCCTGAGCAGGCCTTGTCGCCGTTGCGCGGATTGGCGGTGATTGACGAAGTGCAGAGGATGCCGTCGCTGTTTGAGGCGTTGCGCGTGCTGCTGGACCGCCCCGGCGCCCGCGCCCGATTCCTGCTGCTGGGCAGCGCCTCCCCGCGGTTGCTCAAAAACACCTCCGAAACGCTTGCCGGTCGCGTGGGGATTGTTGATCTTGCCGGTTTCGATATGACGGAAACGCCTTGCTCAAATTGGCGAACCCTTTGGGAGCGCGGCGGCTTTCCGCGCAGCTATCTGGCCCGAAGCGATCCCGCCTCCGCGCTATGGCGGGAAAATTTTGTCCGCACCTTTCTGGAGCGCGACATACCGCAACTGGGCATCGGCGTGTCTGCCGAGTCGCTGCGGCGATTCTGGACCATGATCGCTCACTATCATGGGCAAATCTGGAATGCGTCCGAACTCGCCCGCGCTATGGGAACCAGCGAGGGCACGGCGCGCAGGTATTTGGAAATCCTACAGGGCGCCTACATGGTGCGGGCGCTTACGCCGTGGCATGAAAATATCAAGAAGAGGCAGGTCAAGTCGCCCAAAATCTATATTCGCGACAGTGGCCTTCTGCACACTTTGCTTGAGCTTTCCTCCTTCGCCGCCATTGTCGGGCACCCGAAAATCGGCGCGTCCTTCGAGGGGTTCGTTATTGAACAGCTTCTTTCCTGCTTCAACACGCGCTCGGCCAGCTTCTGGGCCACGCATGGCGGCGCGGAACTGGACCTGCTGGTGAATTGCGGCGGCAAGCGCCATGGATTCGAGTGCAAATACAGCGACGCGCCGGCCGCCACCCGCGCCATGCATAGCGCCATCGAAAGCCTTGGCTTGGAACACCTCTGGGTGGTGTATCCGGGTGACGAGCCGTATGCTTTAACCGAGCGCATTTCCGCCTTGCCAGCGAACGGCATTCCGGCGCATGTGCGGCGCCTGAGAAATATTCCGCCATCGCAAAATTCCGGGAATTGAGGTGCCACGGCGTTCTGATAGTGCCCGAGCTGCCGGAAGTTGAAACGACGCGGCGCGGCATCGAACCGCTGGTGTCGGGGGCGCGGGTTGAACGGGTCGTTGTTCGCGAGCGGCGGCTGAGATGGCCGATACCCAAGGAGGTTGAATGCGGGCTCGCCGGCACCAGGATGCTCGGCGTTCGGCGCAGGGCCAAGTACCTGCTGCTGGAAGGCGAGCGCGGCACGGCCATCGCCCATCTTGGCATGTCGGGCAGCTTCTCGATCGTGAATGCCGAGGCCGAGCCTGACGCCCACGACCACTATGACGTGGTTTTCGATGGCGGCAAGGCCCTTAGGTTTACCGACCCGCGAAAATTCGGCAGCCTGCTGTGGGGCGGGCGCGAGCCGTTGCGCCACAAGCTGCTGGCGGCTATTGGACCCGAGCCCTTCAGCGCCGAATTTGGCGGCGCTTGGTTGAAGGAGCGCTCGTTTGGCCGCCGTCAGGCCGTCAAGCCGTTTCTGATGATGCCTGCCGTTGTTGCGGGGGTGGGCAATATCTACGCCAGCGAGGCGCTCTACCGGGCGGGGATCCATCCGCGCCGCTCTGCCGGTCGGATCGCCTTGCGCCGCTACGATCGCTTGGCTAGCGATATTCGCGGCGTGTTGAGCGAGGCGATCGAGGTTGGCGGAACCACCTTGCGCGACTTTGCCGATGCCCGCGGCCGGCCCGGTTATTTCTCCCAGCGGCTGGACGTATATGATCGAGCGGGCCGGAATTGCCGCCGCTGCGGTTCGGAGATCAGGCGCTGCGTAATCGGGCAGCGCGCCAGCTACTACTGCCTGCGCTGCCAAACGTAACGGGCGGGTAAGCGAGGGATGCGGGCTAGCTTGGATATTGCACCACTTTGCGCCAGCTAAAGCCCTTTTCTTGCCCCTGCCTCGCGGGAGCGTCTGGGGCAGGATGCCCCAGCCGAGCCCCATGGATGGGTTTATGCGTCTACCGCGAGGCAGGGGCAAGAAAAGGGCGGGTGCAAGCGCCTGTGCGCGCAGGCGGGCAGAATCCTGCGCGGTCTCCACGCCTCTTGGGGCAATATGCGGGCTAGCGGATGTCGGAGCCGCCGTTGCGGCGAGGGTCGCTAGCGGCGGTGAGCGTGCCGTTGCCGTAGTCGAGAGTGATTGCCTGCATATTGCCCCAAGGGCGGGACGACTCGCGCAATTCGTGGCCCAACTCCGCAAGCGCGGCCTGTAGTTCCTCGTCCATCGCGCCGGCCTCGAACGACACCGAGTCCGGGATGTACTGATGATGAACGCGCGGCCGGCCAACGATGCCCTCCGCGTCCGCGCCGTCCATCCAGGCTAGCGCGCCTAGCAGCACCATCGTGACAATGCGGCTGCCGCCGGGCGTGCCGAGTATCGCCAGCCCCCGCTCGGAATCCAGAAAAGTGGGCGTCATGCTCGAAAGCATGCGCTTGCCCGGTTCGATCCCGTTGGCATGCGAATGCACCAGCTCGAATGCGTTGGGCGCGCCCTGCTTCACCGAGAAGTCGTCCATCTCGTTATTCAGAATGACCCCGGTGCCGGGCGGCACGAAAGCGGAACCGAACAGCGTGTTGATCGTTTGCGTGACAGCGGCGCGGTTGCCGTCCTTGTCCAGAATCGAGAAATGGCTGGTATCCGTTCCGAGAGGCCGCTGGCCGACCGGTCCGGGCAGCGTATGGCTGGGGGTGGCGCGGTCCATGCGCACGCTGGCCAGCAAACCGTCCGCATACCAAGGATGAATCAGCCGTTCCACCGGGATCGGAACGAAGTCGGGATCGCCCAGATACTCGGCCCGGTCCCGGTAGGCGCGCCGCATCGCCTCCGCCAGCAAGTGGGTTTTGGCCGGCTCGCCCAGCCGGCCGTAGCCGCGCTGCCCAAGCATGTTGAGCACTTGGGCCAGCGCCACGCCGCCGGCCGATGGAGGCGGCGCAGTGGTCACGTCCACATCCTGGTAGCGGAAGCGGATCGGTTGCCGCTCCGCAATCCGGTAGGCCGCCAGGTCCTCCATGCTCCAGATGCCGCCTTCCTCGCGCACGCCCTTGACCATAAGCTCGGCCCTAGGGCCGGTGTAAAAACCCGCTGCGCCCTCGACGCTTAAAATTTCAATCGTATCGGCGAGGTCCGGGCGGCGGATCAGCGCGCCTACGGGCGGCGCCTCTCCGTTCGGCAGGAAAATTTCCACAAAGCCAGCGGAAGGCGAGGCCATGCGGGGAACGGCCCGCAGCAGCCTTTGGGTATGCTCGGTGACCGGCAGGCCCTCGCGCGCCAGCCGGATGGCCGGAGCCAAGCTCTGCGCTAGCGGCAGGCGGCCGTATTTGTTCGCTACATGCTCAAGCGCCGCCGGCAGTCCCGGAATGCCCGCGGCCAGCGGGCCCGATCGCGAAGCGCTGCGGATCGGCTCGCCGTTCTCATCAAGATACATGTCGCGGGTTGCCTCGCCAGGCGCGGTTTCCCTAGCATCGACAAACACGCTGGACTGATCGTCCGCCCGGTGGAGCAGGAAGAAGCCGCCGCCGCCAATGCCCGAACTATGCGGCTCGGCAACCGAAAGGGCGGCGCTTACCGCCACCGCCGCGTCGAAGGCGTTGCCGCCCTGCGAAAGAATTTCGAAGCCTGCCATGGTGGCGGCGGGGTGGGCGCTGGCAATCGCTGCGTGCCCGGAACCGGTCGCTCTTGCAACCTTGCCCATCATGTCCTCGGCGTGGGCGGCGACAGCGGCGGCAGCCCACAACAGAAGGGCCGACGGTAGAACCTGGACGGCCCGGTTCAAAAACGGTGTCATTGCAGATGCTCCTTGAGCGCGGCCACTACTTGCGGATGGACGAAATTCGATACGTCGCCGCCCATGCCCGAGATTTCCCGAACCAAGGTTGACGACACATGGGCGTAATGATCGGATGGCGTGAGGTAAACCGTTTCGATGGATGGGGCCAGGCGCCGGTTCATGCTGGCGAGCTGGAACTCGTGCTCGAAATCGCTTGCCGTGCGGACACCTCGAAGGATTGCGCGCAGCCCGTTGGCGCGTACGTATTCGACCGTCAGGCCGTCGTACCCGTCCACCCGGACTCCGGGCACGTCGGCTAGCGCTTCGGTCGCTAGGCCGATGCGGGTCTCAAGGTCGAACATCGGCGACTTGGCCGGGCTCGCCGCCACGGCCACCACCACCTCGCCGAATAATGCCGCGGCGCGGCCCACCAGGTCGCAATGGCCGTTGGTGATGGGGTCGAAGGTGCCGGGATACATCACTCCCCGCCGCCTGCCCGTGTTCTGCCGTTTCGCGTTCATATGTCTAGTGGCCCGCAGGCCCTGGTGTCCGTCCGGCCAGCATCATGCGCACATCTCCAACAATCTTTTCGCGCATCAGTTTCAGTTCCGATGGCAGTTCGGGTGCGGGTTCGCGCTTGCCGACCTCCAAGTAAAGGCGGCAATTGCCCGCAAGCCATCCGTTCCGAACCAGCAGTTTACAGCAGCGCGCCGCAAGACCGCTTCCGAACGGCGGATCCATGAATACGATGTTCATGCGCTTGCGCGGACCCGGTTGCCCAAGCCAGCCGACGGCATCGGCCGGCTCAACGCGGCCCGCCACCTGCCATTCCTCAACCACTTGGCGCAGCATTCTGGCTGCGGGGTGCTCCGACTCCACGAAAACGCAATGGGCCGCGCCGCGCGATAGCGCTTCCAAGCCCAGGGCGCCGGCGCCGGCGAACAGATCCAGGCAGCGCGCCTCTTCCACCACCGGCGCAAGCCAGTTGAACACGGTTTCGCGGGCGCGCGCAGGCGTGGGCCGCGCTTTGGGCGGCACTTGCAGCAGTCGTCCGCGAAGATTTCCGCCCGCAATTCGCACCCGGCCTCGCTGTTGCTTCGGCGGCATGCTTGGAGAGTATCATTTCGCGCGCCTCATGATTCGCCTTCAGCAAGTCACCATGCGCTACCGGGGCGGCGCGGAAGCGTTGTCGGAGGTCAGCCTTTCCGTGGAGCCGGGCGAGTTTACCTACCTCACCGGACCGTCCGGCGCCGGCAAGACCACGCTGATTAAGCTTCTCGCCGCGATCGAGCGGCCCACGCGCGGGCAGGTTTTCGTTCTGGGACGCAATGTGGGGCGCCTCGGCCGCGGCGCGGTATGCAGGCACCGGCGCAATATCGGCATCGTTTTTCAAAACAACCTGTTGCTGGAGGATCGAAGCGCTTTTGAGAACGTTGCCCTGCCGCTGCATATTTCCGGGCTGGGGCCGCGTGAGGTGCGCCGCCGCACCGAGGCGGCGCTGGATTCCGTGGGCCTGCTGCGCAGCGCGCGCAAATCCCCGAGGCTGTTGTCGCAGGGCGAGCAGCAGCGGCTAGGCATCGCCAGGGCGGTGGTGAACCGGCCGGAACTGCTGATCGCCGACGAGCCCACCGGCAACTTGGATCCTGATCTGTCGCGGGAAGTTATGCGCCTGTTTCACCGCATGGCCGGTTACGGCGTAACCGCGCTTGTGGCAACGCATGACCCGAACCTCATCGAAGTATTTCCAGGTAGGCGGATCAGCTTGGCGGACGGGCAAATCCACTCCGACACCGCGCCGGCATGAAACTCCTGCCCTTCATCCGGCGGCATGCCGACTGTTGTTATGCGGAGCTTGCACGCATTTTGCGGCAGCCTCTGGGCAGCCTTATGACGATATCGGCAATAGGGCTGGCTTTGGCGCTTCCGGCTGGCCTGAGCGCGGCGCTGAGCAACGCCGAGGGCTTGGCGGCTGCTTGGGGCGAGGCCAAGTCGTTCTCAATTTACCTGAAAGGCGGAACGGGCGTTGCCGCAGCCGAGCAGTTGGCTGCGGATCTGGAACGCAATCCCGCCGTTGGCGCCGTAAGGCGGATCAGTCCTGCGGAAGCCTTGGCCATCATGGAGGGCCGCAACGAGTTTGCCGACGCGCTCGAAACCATGGAAGACAACCCGTTGCCGTGGACACTGGTAGTGACACCGTCGCCTGCGGCTGCGGATGCCGAATTTCTGGTGCTGAAGGCCACACTGGCGACGCTGGATGAGGTGGACGAGGTGCTGGCCGACACCGAGTGGCTTAAGCGCCTGGGCGCCCTGCTGACACTTGCCGGACAAGCTCTGCTGCTGGTGCTGTTTATGGTGCTCGTGGCCTTGGTCGTGATTATCGGCAACACCATCCGCTTGGAAGTCCAGAAGCAAGTTGGCGCCTTGGAGGTTCTGGCGCTGCTGGGCGCTAGCCGAGGCTACATGCGCCGTCCGTTTCTGTACCAAGGATTTTGGTACGGCTTGGGTGGTGGCCTAGTGGCGCTAGGCTTGGTGCGCTTGGGAATCTGGGTTCTGGGCGATTCGTTTTCCGAACTCATGGCCCTCTACGGCAGCGAACGGGTTATAAGTGGCGTGGGCTGGCGCCAAGGTCTGCTGATCCTGGGATTGGGATTCCTTACCGGCTGGCTGGGCGCTTGGCGCGCGGTCGCCGGGCAAATGCGCCGCATCGGCTAATCCGCGCTGCGCCGCAGCCTTTCCCCGCCTTCTTCCTTCGGGAGCATGGGAGGCCAATGTCACGTTGACGGTGACCGCGCCCGCCGGACTGACGCTGGACGGTCCGGACGCAGGCGCCACGTTCGCTTCGAGCGAGGCCATTCCCTTCGACAACACGAACTGGAGCATGGCGCAGACGGTGACGGTGCGCGCCACGGACTACACGACGGCGTGCCCGGCGACGCTGCCGACCGGGGTGGCCTGCGCGAACCTGGCCTCCGGGAACGCCGCGGTGACCTTCACCGGGCCGAGCACGGGGACGGCGGCGACCACGGGCTGCGGGGCCTTGAGCACCGCATCGAAAACAGGCTTGTATTCCTTGAGAAGGATCTCGCGGATCGACTGCGCCCCCGCGCCGCCCTGCTTAAGGTTCGCTCCGGCGCTGAAGAATCTTCCGCTGCCGCCCAGCACGATGGCCCGAACCGAGGAATCGCCCGCCGCATCCTGCAGCGCGACCGTCAACTGCTCCCTCAGTTCCGGCGTGAAGCTATTGAGATTGCCGGGCTGGTCCATGAGGACCGTGGCCACGGCGCCGCTGCGCCGGACCAGCACAACGGCGCTGGAGGCTCTGGCTTCCGTGGCGCTCACTGGCTGGGCTGCGGAGGAACGGGCGGGAGGCGGAAAGCGGCCAGACAACGGAGCGCGGATCTTTTCGGCGGATTGCTAGCCTGAGCCTCCCGCCCTTTCATAGGCGGGGCGGCTGGTGCAACTGATGACCCACTTATGCACATTCGGCCATGGATCGAGGCGGAATTCGAGCCTGCCCAGCATATCCAGCACCGACACGCATAACAGGTCCGCCGCCGTGAACTGGTCGCCTAAAAGGTAGGAGCGCTTCTTAAGCTGTTTGTCCAGCGTTTCCAGAGGATCCGCGAGAATCTTCTTCGCCGCCTTTACAGCGCCTTCGCTGTGATCCTTGCCTGTATGCACGAATTTCTGCATGAACAGGGTCACGATGGGCGGCTCCAGCTCCGTCATGGCGAAAAACGCCCACTGCAGCACGCGGGAGCGGTCTGCTTGGCTGGCGGGCCAAAGCTCCCGGTCGTCGTACTTGGCGGCCAGATACAGGTTGATGGCGGCGGACTCGAACAGCTTGAGCGATCCGTCCTCCATGGCCGGGGCCTTGCCGGTTAGCGCAACCTTGCTGATCTTCTCGCGTCGCTGCTCGCGGGAAAGGTCGTCCATGGGAACATGCTCGTAAGGGATAGCCAGTTCCTCCAGCATCCAAAGGCAGCGTCTTGCCCGGGAGTTGAGCGGGCCGTACAGGCGAATCATCTAGGGTTCTCCTTGGAGTGTGACTACCAATCGTTTTTCACTGCTACGGGCCGAATACAGTGCCCGAGAACGCGGCCACGATCGTCATGGCGTAGATAAACAATACCCATCCATAAACGGGTTGCAACTGCTGGCGGTACCTCTGCTCCAGTTCCGGCGCGGAGCCCGACTGCGCGATGGTTCCGAAGGTGACGATGGCAGGAGCAAAGCCGCGGTCCAGCAGCACTGCCGCAAAGCCTATCAGGCCCACCGCCGCCAGCTTCACCGCCAGCCACAGCGGCGCCTCAAGCGCGGCGACGGTTTGCGTGGCCAAGGCAAACGCAAGCGCGCCCACGCACAACAGCAGGCTGAACGGCATGTTGGTTTTCTCGGAGAATTTCTCGGCTGGCGTTCCGGGATTGAGAAAGCCGCGCCACATAATCAGCACCCATAGCAGGCCGAGAATCCAGACCGCCGCCAGAATCCAGGCAGGCACCGCGATCAGATTGAGGTTGGCGATCAACTGCAGGCCGCTGGGCAGAATCAGCGCATTGCATGTGCGCGGGAGCCGATCCAGCACCATTCCTAAGCGCAATACGCTGGAGCGGGTTTCCATGCTGAGCGACGAGTTTTCGGACATCTTCGCGGCCAGGAACACGCCAAGGTCCGTGCCCAGCCAGAACACCCACAGCGAAATATGGAAGAACACCAGTATCTTGTGCTCCAGCATCATTCCTTCCCCTCCTCTCCCAGTTCCTCGAATGGCGACAGAACCTTGCGGATCAGTTCGCCGTTGGCCGCCGCCCACTCGGTCGCCTGTTCCGCATCAGGCTCGAACCCGTCGATTTCCTCGCGGCTCGCCAGCCCCTTGCGGAGAATCAGCGTTTCCAGGCTCATCAGCCGTTCGCGCACCACCCAGTGCTCCGCCATTAGCTTGAGCAGGCTGGCCAGCAGCGCATCGGTGGCTGGATCTTCAAAGAAATACTTTCGCCCGCCCTTGATGCGGCGGCTCAAGCGCTCCCCCGCTGCCGCGTTCATTTCAGCCCTGCTTCACCGAGCCGAAGCCGTACCAGAAAATAATGTCCGAAAGCCGTCCGGTGTCCTCGCCGAACTTCGGATCCGCCTGCGCCATGGCGATGAAATCTTTCTCTTTGGTATAGGTGTAGCGCGGCATCACGCCCTCGAAGTAAGCATCCGCGGAAAAGCCGGCCTCCACCGTGAGCTGCTTGGGGTTCTGGTCGCGGAAATCCTTGTAGAACGGCTCGTTGTTGTAGTAGCTGTCCCAGTCGAGATAGAACTGGTCGTAGGCCGCCATGCGGTCGTTGGGCGGCAGTTCCATATTCAGCAGCACGCCGCCCGGCTTGAGCACGCGGCGGGCCTCGGCCAGGTAGTTGCGGATGGCCTTTTTCGGAAGCTCGTGCAGGAACATGGAGCTGAACACCACGTCCATCGAGTTATCCGGGAAACGGATATGCTCGGCGCTTTGCTGATGGAAATGCGCCGCTACGCCCATGGCCTCGGCGCGCGCATGCGCGTAGCGAAGGCAGGGCGCGGCCACGTCGATGCCATGCACCTCGGCATCGGGAAATACCTGCTTCCAAGGCAGGGTGTTATGCCCGATGGTGCAGCCCGCGTCCAGAATCAGGCCGGGCGAGCGATGGTTGAAGCGCACCTTGTAGAAATTGGCCATCGACCAGCCGATATCGTTCAGCTCCTTGCCCATGGCGCCGAAGGCGAACACGTTCAGCCCCTGGTCGTAAATGGCGCCCGCCGCCAGGTCCTCGCCGCCGCGCTCGCGGTGATAGCAGCCCGGCATGAGATGCACGTCAACCGCCTCCACGTAGCGCGGAATCCCGAGCGACGGGTCGAGTTCCAGCGTGCCGCCGGCGCTGGCCTTGTCCATCAGTTCCTTGCCGGCGGCGTTCAGGCGTTCGCGCTGCTGCTCAACGCTGTCCATCACCACGTCCCACACCATCTGCTGGGCGGTGCAGCGCGCCGAGGAATAGGCCTTGAAGATATCCCGCTTGCGAATGGCGCGATGCACGCCGGCGCCGTCCATCTTCCCGGCATCCGATTCATTCCCCGCATGGGCGGCAACGCTGGAGTCGAAGTCCTCGCGCATGGCCCCCGCAAGGTCGTTAAGGACGTAGCCGCGCAGGCTGGAAACGAACCTTTCCCGCGCCCGCGCGTCGCGGCTGCGGTCCAAGGCCAGCGCATGGTTAATCGGTTGGGTCATGGCTCGATTGTCCCTTGATTCCTGCGCCCGATTGTTGCGGATTCGGGAGCAAAATGCAAAGCGAATAAAATCTCCCGGCGTGCCTGCCCGCCCGCCCGCAATAACGAGGAGCAACCCCTGATGGCCGGACCTCTGGATGGAATTCGAGTGCTGGAGCTAACCAGTGTGGTTCTGGGCCCCTGGGCTTGCCAGTTGCTTGCCGATATGGGCGCGGACGTGATCAAGGTTGAACCGCCGTACGGCGACTCCAACCGGTCTCTTGGCGCGCATCACACGCCCGGAATGGCGGCGCTGTACCTCACTTGCAACCGCAATAAGCGGGGTATTGTGCTGGATCTGAAAAAGCCCGCCGGGCGGGAGGCGGTGCTCCGCCTGGCCAGCGACACGGACGTTCTGATCCACAACAACCGCCCCGGCGTGATGAGCCGGCTGGGGCTCGAGTACGACGACTTGCGGGCGGTCAACCCGCGGATCATCTACTGCGGAACCTACGGCTACGGCAAAGACGGGCCGTACGCGCAGCGCGGCGCGCTCGACGACTCGATTCAATCGGTAAGCGGCTTCGCCATGCTTCACGCGATGGTGCAGGGCGAACCGCGCTATGCCCCCACCGTGGTGGCGGACAAGACCACGGCGATCACGGTGGTGTACGGCGTGCTGGCGGCGTTGTTTCATCGCGAACGGACCGGCGAGGGGCAGGAGCTGGAAGTGCCGATGTTCGAAACCATGGTGTCGTTCGTGATGGCCGAGCATCTTTGGGGCCAGGTATTCGAGCCGCCCTTGGGCACGGCGGGCTACAAGCGCCTGATGAGCAAGCAACGCAAGCCGTACAAGACCTTGGATGGCTATATCGCCGTACTGCCGTACCTCGACCGCCACTGGGAGATTTTCTGCGCCCGGGCGGGCCGCGAGGACCTGATCGAGGACGAGCGTTTCCGCACCCTGTCGGACCGGGTGCGGAATATCGACGACACTTACAAGGAAACGGGCCGGATTCTGGCCACGCGCACAACAGCCGAATGGATGGAGTTATTCGAGGGCAGCAGCGTGCCGGTCAACGCGGTCAATTCGCTTAACGACTTGCAGAACGACGAGCACTTGAATGCCGTCGGCTTCTGGAGCGAAATGGACCACCCCACCGAAGGCAAATTGCGGATGCCGGGCTTCCCGGTGAATTTCTCCGCCAGCCCCGCCAGCATCCGCCGCCATCCTCCCCGGCTGGGCGAGCACAGCGTGGAGGTGCTTCGCGAAGCGGGCTATTCCAAGGCGGAAATTGACGGCATGCTGGCCAGCGGAGCCACCCGCGCCCCCCGGCAATAATTTTTCGTCGGGTCAGAAGTCCTTGCGGAAATTGACGGTCCAGGTGCGCGGGTCTTGCAGGTAGAGGCCCACGAAGAACGAGGCGCCCTGCTCGCGGTCGGTGCAGTTTTGGCATTCGGCGCTGATCGACCAGTCCTGATCGAGGTTGCGCAGCGTCACCGAAGCGGCGGCACTAGAGTAGCCGTCGCTGAGCGCAACGGGTATGCCGCTTGAGCCGATGCTGTGCTTGCCGATCGTATAGACGAAGGCGCTGGGACGCAGCTCCCAGCCTGAGGCGATCGGAATATCGTAGGCGGCGCCCGCTGTGAGCGTGTAGTCGGGCGCCCGCACCGGATTGGCGATCTCGCCCAGATGATTGACGACGCCCTCGCCGCAGACCGGGCTCGCGTCAAAGGTGGTTCCGGCCGCAAGGTCCGCCCGGCAGCGGGTCTGCTGCTCAAGAATGGAGGGATTCAGCTCCGCGTACTCCGCATCCTGGGTTCCGAAATTCACGAATACGGTGAGTCCGTCGATAAGGGCAGCGGTCATTTCCACCTCCACGCCCTGGTTTTCCAGCGATGCGTAGTTCCTTGTATTGAAGGTGGGAGCGCCGGTCACGGGATCGTAAACCGCGGAGGGCAGCTGGAAGTCGGTGACATCGGTGCGGAACACGGTGGCGTTGAGGCGCAGCCGTCCGCCTAGCCAGTCCGAGCGCAGCCCCGCTTCATACGACCATACTTTCTCCGGCCCGAATGCTTCGATCTGGGCCGCCGAGGTTCCCCGCGCGTTCCAGCCGCCCGACTTGAAGCCCCGCGTGGCCGAGGCGTAGGCCATCACGTCGTCGTTGAACGCGTACTCCAGCGCGAGGCGCGGCGTGGTGATCTTGGCGGTTTGCTCAAGCGGATAGCCCAGCGCGGCGATATCTGTGGAATCGAAGGCGCCGACCCCGGGCACCGGAATCCTGGGCCAGTTGGGGTTCGGCGTGTAAACGATGCTCTTGGTCTCGTCGGTCCAGCGGGCGCCGGCGGTGAGAGTGAGCTGGTCGCCAACGTGGTAATCCACTTGGAGATAGGCCGCGAGGGCATCGGCATCGTTCTCCAGAACGCGGTCGGCGAGCAGCACCGGCTGGAAGCCGTTGAATGCGCCGCCAACGCCCAGCAGATCGGCGAAATCGGTAACGTTTTCCTCCTGAATAAAGAAAACGCCTGCCACATAGTCGAGCAATCCGTTTTCGGTCGAGCCCGTCAGCTTCACTTCCTGAGTGAACTGGTCGTGCTCTCCTTCATTAGCGATGGTGAAGCCGCCGTACGGCCGGGCGAAGTTGAGGAAGTCGAGCGTAAAGTCCTGGTCCAGGAATCGCTGGCCGGTAATGATGTTCAGCAGGCCGAACGCCGTATCGACTTCGATATTCGAGTACAGCGAAAGCGAGTTGATCCAGTTGCCCAGCGGCCTGCCGGCTTTGGCGCCGTGGATGGGCGTGGGCCAGGGAGGCGGCTGGTCGGAGCGCACGCCGGTGAGGGTATAGCGCTCGTCCTCCTCCGGGTCGTGCAGGTTGAGGAGGTTGGCATGCTCGTTATCGACGTAGGCGACCGCCGCGTCCCAGGCGGCGGTTTCGCCAAGCCAGCGGAGTGCGGCGCGCACGCCCATGTTCTTCTCGTGGTTGATGCCGTCTTCGCCCGTGGTGCGGTTTTCCACGTAGCCGTCGTCGTCGATCGCGTAGGCTGAGAGCTTCAGCAGAAGGTTGTCCTGAATGGGAAGGTCCACGCTGCTGCGGAAGCGAACCTGGCTGAAGCGGCCGAACCCCAGTTCCACGTAGCCGCCGAACTCCTCAGCAGGCTTCTTCAGAATCACGTTCACGGCGCCGCCGGTGGTGTTGCGGCCAAACAGCGTGCCTTGCGGGCCGCGAAGCACTTCGATGCGGTCGATATCGAACAGCGCGAAGTTGTTGGCGTTCTGGCGGCTGATGAAGATATCGTCCACGTAGCTGCCCACGGGCGGGTCGAAGGTGGCGATCGATTCGGTGTTGCTGAGCCCGCGCAGCGCATAGACGTTGGCCGAGCCCAGGCCGGTGTTGTTGCTGCCGATCAGGTTGGGCACTAGGCGGGTGATGTCCAGCAGTTCCGTGACCTGCAATTCACGCAGCTGCAGGTCGGAATAGGCGCTCACTGCGATCGGCACGTCCTGCGCGCTCTCCGCGCGGCGCTGCGCGGTCACGATGATTTCCTCGATCAATTCGTTGTCCTGCGCCAGGGCAGGCGCAATCAAAGCGGCGCTGAGCAGCGCGCTCAAGGCTTGGCGTATTGAATTCATCCGTGCATTTCTCCTTCGGTATCCGGAACGGCACACACAATGTGCGAAAGCTCGCAAACCTTGACTGGGAGCGGAGTTTCACACTTGAACAGAGCGGGAATTGTACTGGGAAAAAATCGGCGCTTCGCACGCTGCTCTTTTTCGCCCTCTCGTAATGCAGCGTTTTGGGGTTTGCTTGTTGGGCTCTCGCGGCTTGTCCTCGCCGCTTCTTCGCGGGGGACGCCGACGAGCACATGCCTGTGGGCTCGGCTTCGCCATCCATGGCTTCGCATGCCCCCTCGAAGAAGCGGCGAGGACAAGCCGGTCCGGGCAGTTGTTGCGCATGCTCCTCTTTGGAACCGCGCTCTTTTCGGCGCGGATTTCCTGCTTTAGGCGGGGGCTTGGCGGCTGGCTGCCGCCGCCGATACCGCAAGGAATCCCAAGCATCGAGCCAACGCGCGGATTGCGTTTGCATTGATCGGGCTTTTTGTGCGAGCATTCCGCGCCTGCATTTTTCTTTGAGGGAGGCTGTCAGGTGCCGAAGAATTTGATCGAATACGAGAAATCCGCCGAGGCGCAGCAATGGATTCGCGACGAGAGCGCGGAGCAGGACAAGCGCTACCAGCAAATCGTTAAGGAAATGGATGATCTTTCCGAGGAGCGCGATATTTGGGTGGAGAAGTTCTTCGGGCGCATCCAAACGCGCGGCTTCAACGTCCACTACAACAATCGCCGCCAAATTCCCGACGACGAAATTCCCACCCGTCCCGATCGGCCTTTCAAGGTCGTATTTTAGAGATAAGGGAGCATAAGCATGGGCCGCCCGCATATCGAACCTTACGTAGAAACCAACGTTCCCTTCCGGCGCATGACCCTGCCCGGTTTCGGCAAGGGCATGCACTACAAGGTGCTGAGCCTCGACAGCGACACCGGCGCCTGCTCGCTGGTGGTGAAATTCGAGTCCGGCTATTCCCTGCCCCCGGGCATGAGCTACACCGAAATGGAGCTCTACGTTGCCGAAGGCAGCCTCAAGGTGGGCGATAAGACCTTCGAGACCGGCCACTACCTGTGGCTGCCTCCTGGCGTTTCAATGCCCGCCATCAGCGCGCCCAACGGCGCCCGCTGCCTGATGTTCTACAACTACGGCGAGCCGAGTTTCGTGGAGTCCGACGAGGACCATCCGCGCGCCGAGCGCGATAAGCTCGTGAGCGTTAACGCGCTGGAGGATATTGCCTGGGGGCCGGCCAACGTGTCGCCGTCGGTGGCGCCGGGCTGCTTCGTGAAGGTGCTCAAGTTCGATCCGCTCACCCACGGGTTCACGTTCCTCTACTGCATGACAGCCAGTTTCTGGCAGGACAATATTTCCTACCACGATTGCATGGAGGAGGGCTATCACATTTGGGGCACTTCGTGGATGATGCAGTTCGGCGACCTGCCCACCGGCGGCTATTTCTGGCGCCCGCCTTGGATCAACCACGGCGCGTTCCAGAGCACTTACGGCTGCATCGCCATCGGGCGCACGGACTCGCAGCTGCACAACTACTTCCACTTCAATCCGTGGACCACGCCCGAGGAGAACCAGGAGCGCGCCGCGGCCCAGCTATACCGGCAGAAGCGCAACCTCTACGAATGGGTCCGCGCCCAGGACGGCCACAATCACCCGCACGACTTCGAGCACCCGCACTACCGCGACCACATCCACCACGACGGCCACGACCACGACTGATCCCATCCGCTCCGCGCTCGGCGAGCCCCGGAGCCTGCGTGTTCCTTAACCGTCGGCTTGCACCAGCCCTACTGTCAGCCGCGTTCCCGTCGCCCGAGCGTAGCGCCGCAAAGTTGCGAAGGATGGTGGAACCTTGCCGCCCTCCAAGCGGGCGATAGCGGACTGGGTGGTGCCAATTCGCCGGGCGAGCTCCGCCTGGGTCAGATTCGCGGCCGCCCGCGCCCGAACGAGAGCCTCAACCAGCGCGTAATCCTCGTCAGCGCGTGCGTATTCCTTGCGAAAGGCCGGGTCCTGCATAAACCGGTCCTTAAGCTCTTTCAGCTTAGTCATGTGGTCACCTGCCTCATTCGCTCCATAGCGGTTTCCAAGGCTCTGCGCGGTGTTTTGCGCGACTTTTTTGCGAACACGTGGAGCACCACCAACCTTCCTCCCGCCGTCGTTAAGTGGATTCCTCGAGCGATGCCATCCTCAGCATTAACGCTGAGGCGGGTACGGCCCGCCAGCCGCGCCTTGCGATTATTCGGGGCTGTAGGGCAGCGATGAATGATGAAGATTAATCTTCAGCTTGCCGTCAACGAGGATGTAGCCAAAGCTGTACTCAACCTTCGTTTCGTTGCCGTCCGGGCCTGTGAAATAGTAGTTGCCCATGGCCATGGCGGAGATTTCGTTGGTGTAGATGCCGTTGTTCTCCCATCGGACATGGGTCCAGCCTTTGATCGCGAAGCCTGCGTCCTCCGTTCCTTCTTGGCCAATGAAATAGCTTAGGGCTTGGTCGAATGTTTCACGGAACTGATCTTCCGATGCCAAGGTTGGCTTGAACATGACTTTTGCATCGCCGTACGCGTAAAGGTTATTGATATGTTCCGTTGCGCGGGCGGCGTAGTCGCCGCCATCGGCATGCATTTTGGCGATCGCGACAATGCCAGCGCCCCAGGTTTTCTGCGCGTCAATGACCGCTTGTTCGGAGATCGGTTCCGCTGTGGTTGACATAGCAATGGCGCCAAGGGCAAGGCCGGAGGCCGCAGTTACAAAAGGATGTGGTTTCTTCATCATCATATCCTCTCTTTGATGAAATCGATGGGACGGCAGCACGGGGGGCGATTTCAGCAACCGTTTCACGCAGCCATATCAATAGCCGCGAAGCGATTTGCGGCGGAACGCTGCCATGCGATCCGCGGCGCGTGCCATCAATAGGGCCCGCTTGACCGCCGCGGGCATTAGTTGCGCCGGTTGAAGTCGTTGCACAGCAGCGCTTTTCCGGCGGGCATCCCGCGCAACCGCCCGCCGCTGAAAACCACCGCGCCGTTCACGAACGTTTTGTCGATGCGGGCGCGGAACCGATGGCCTTCAAGCGGCGACCAGCCGCACTTGTAAAGCAGGCCGTCGCTGGATACGGCTTGGCTGCCTTCGGGATCCACCAGAACGCAGTCGGCGAAATAGCCTTCGCGCAGAAATCCGCGCTCGGCGATGCCGTAGAGGCGGGCGGGCGCGTGGCAAGCGGCCTCCACCGCGCGCTCCACAGAGAGGTGGCCTTCGCGCGCCAGATCCAGCAGCATCAGCAGCGAGTGTTGAACCAGGGGCAGCCCTGCGGGCGCGCCCTCGTAGCTGGCGGATTTTTCCTCTTGGGTGTGCGGCGCGTGGTCGGTGGCGATAACGCTCAGGCGGCCCTCGCGCAGCGCTTTTCGCAGCGCCGCCCGGTCGGTTGCGGATTTGATCGCCGGGTTGCACTTGATCCGGTTGCCTAGGCGCTCGTAGTCCCGGTCGTCAAACCACAGATGATGCACGCACACTTCCGCCGTAATGCTGTCGCGTGCCCCCAGGTCCGTGGCGGGATCGAATAATTCAAGCTCCCGCTCGGTGGTTAGATGCAGCACGTGCAGCTTGGCGCCGTGCTTTCGGGCCAGGCCAACGGCCATGCTTGAGGAGCGGAAGCAGCATTCAGCATCGCGGATTTGCGGATGCGCGCGCGGCGGAATATCGTCGCCATGCTTGCGCTTTGCCTTATCCAGGTTGCGCTCTATCACCGCGCTATCCTCGCAGTGCGTGGCGATCAGAACAGGGCAGTTGGCGAAAATCCGCTCCAGCGCGGCGGGATCCTCCACCAGCAGGTTGCCCGTGGACGTGCCCATGAACACCTTCACTCCGCAGGCTTCGCCGCCTTCCAAGGCCTGAATTTCCGCCAAGTTGCTCTCGGTGGCGCCTAGGTAGAAGGCGTGGTTGCCCCAAGCGCGGCCCTTGGCGGCGGCGTATTTGGCGGCGAGCCGTTCGCGGGTGGAGGTGGCGGGCGAAACATTGGGCATGTCCATGAAGCTGGTGACGCCGCCGGCCACGGCCGCCGCCGATTCGCTGGCGATATTGCCCTTGTGCGTATGCCCGGGCTCGCGGAAGTGAACCTGGTCGTCGATCAGGCCGGGCAGCAGCCATTTCCCTTCCGCATCGATTTCGGCAGCGCCCGCCCGCGCCTTGGGCGCCCCGCCGATCTGCTCGATGCGCTCGCCGCGGATCAGCACATCCTGCTCGAAGCGGCGGCCGTCGCTGATCAGCGCCGCGCCGCGAATCAGCAGGTCGCCGCCCCCTTGCGCGGCAGCGGCAGCGGTTGTCACAGCACCCCCTCCTCGGTCAGGCGCTTGATGTCCTTCTCAAGCAGCGCGCGGAATTCGCCTTTTTGCGGAATGCGGACCTTGCCTTGGTCGTCGAGAAGCGGCCTTCCGGAATTCATCACCTTGCCGGCGTAGGTTGAAGCGAAAGCCTGCATCGGCACCCGGGCCAGCGTATGGGTCATGCCCGCCATGCCTCTGCGGGCGCGCAGGCCCGCCAAATCGATGCTCGCATGCGCCACCATGCTTTCGCCTCCGGGCGCCGCCTCGGCGAGAATATGGCCCTCGAAATCGACGATCTTCGACATGCCTGTGCATGAATGCGAGGGTATGGGTATGTGATCCAGCCACGCCGAATTGGCGCTCGCCACGTAGGCGATATTCTCCACCGCCCTGGCGCGGCGGGCCAGCTCCTTGCCTGTGGCGCGGTTGCTTCCGGCTTCGCTGGTGGGATGCACGAAGATCTCCGCGCCCCTCACCGCGTGCGCCCGGGCGATTTCCGGATAGAGGATTTCCTCCGACGCGATCGCCGCGAGCCTGCCGATCGGCGTGTCCGCCACTGGAAACACGCCGTCTTCCCCATAGAGGTCGAGGTAGGCCTCCCACACGTCGAACGGCGTTGGCGCGTTCATCGAGATCATCCGCCGGTAGCGGAGGACCACGTTGCCGGACGGGTCGATGATGAAGCAGGTCTGGAAGAATAATTCGGCGAACGCCGGATCGATCTCGTAGCAGTTGCCGGCCAGGTAAACGCCGTTGCGTTGCGCCATCCCGCAGAGCTCGGCGTATTCCGGCCCGTCTTGCTCCAGCGCCGCGAGGTCCCGCCATTGATCGATGCCCGACCCCATCGGGAACCCGGTAAGGAAGTATTCCGGGAGAACGATGAGCTTGGGGGCTTCGCCTGAGTATTGCGTCGAAAAGGCGCAGCTTCCCGCAACGACCCGCTCCGTCCGCCGGAGGTTCTCGCGCATCCGCCCGCGCGCCTCCTCGCGGCTTTTGCAGAAGCTGACCGCATGCGTGCCGGTTTGCAGCGCCATCGCGATATATCGGTCCGCCGTATCCATGCGCCCATTATGGCCGCTAAGGCGCGCCCATGTAAGCCAGCGCTTTTGAGCGCCCCGTCGTTTCGGGCCACTGCGGCTTGCGCGGCATTACCGCATCCCGAACACTTCAATACCCATGCCCTTCGCCACCTTTCGCATTTTCCTGTCCAAGGTTGCGATGGGCAGCCCTTCGCCGCAGGCTAGCAGCAAATACGCCGCATCGTAGGCGCTTACCCCGTACGACTCCGCTGCCTCAAACAGCGGGCGGGGCGTTTCGGCGCGGTCGATGTTAATGGTGAAAAGGACGAAAAGAAACGGTTGCGTATGCCATGAAATCCGTCACTGGGTCACGAATGCCTCGAACCGGCGATATGACCCCGTATATGTGCTAACACGCCCTAGTGTCCGTGATCTGAATCGCGCCTGCGGGATTGCGCCCATTCGCCCATACTGGGGATAGCGATTTGGAATCCCCGTTCCGTTTGAGTCAATATCCCTTTCTCATAAATTCTATCCATAAGATCATTAGCTGTAACCTTGATGTTAAGAAGATGCGCGCCTAGTTTCTTCTCCAGCATATTAGCCATTTCGTCAAACTCGCAAGGCGCGGCCTTGCCGAGCGCTGCCGCAACCTTGTGCCCGAGGTTCGGGCGCCGGTCGAATGGAGGGAAATCCATCCGCCGGTCGTAATATCGGTAGCGGAGATCGGTCGAGCGTTTTTTGACCGCGGGGTAATTGATCCGATCACCATCCGTGAGAATAAGCTCCTCACATATTGCCTTTTGGGCGCTATGGAGGTGGGCGGGCCATCCTTTTGATAGCTTGCCGGCCATTTCCGCAATCTCTTTGCCGCCATTCGCCGCCCCGCCCCCTAAAAGGGCCGTAAGCATTTTCATTGTGGATTCGCAGCAATCCTCGTCCGAAAGGCTGCCCATTGGCCAAACACTCTCATAAGAAAGGCGCGACAATCCCGGAATGGAAGTGATGCGGGATTGGGTGTGTTCTAAGCCCGTGAACAGCACGATGCAAGGGCGCCCGCACCCTATTGTGTGAAGAGATTTGAGGCGCTCATTAAATTTCGAGCTCATTGAATGAGCCTCATCAATATGGACTACAAGTGTCGCGTTACGCTCTGCAAATTGAGCTAACGCTTCCGTAGCCATATCACCGACCTCGGGGCGTTTCGCAATCGCTGCGATAAAATCCAAAGTGGTGGCGCCGGCTTCGCGGGAGTTTTTACGCTTAAGCGCCGCATGGAGGATGGCGTTCTGAAAAGACTCCCTGTCTAGCATGTCCCCCCCCTCTGGTCGAACCCAAAGAAGTTGTTCGCCCCCCTCCTCTAAATGGTGGGCCAATGAAGTCTTGCCGCTGCCCGGAGGTCCTTGGAAAATGCGGAAGATAGCCGCCGTGGAATCACTTGCTTGGCGCAAGGCTTGATGGAACGCGGTGATTTCCGCTTTCCGGCCCGCGAAAAATGTCGCAATATCTCGATCTTTCGAGTCGGCAATCTTTTGTGCGAGATCGGCGTTGAATGGCATACGCCCTATTGTAGGTCAGGGCCGGTTGCCTCTCCTGCAATAAGCCTGTCGGATAAACCAAGGGATAGGCGGCACCAAACTAAATCCCGCCTCAACTTGCCCGATGTC
Source organism: Gammaproteobacteria bacterium (assembly GCA_965213995.1). Lineage (GTDB taxonomy): Bacteria > Pseudomonadota > Gammaproteobacteria > Steroidobacterales > Foliamicaceae > Foliamicus. The sequence continues at coordinate 1,630,893 of OZ243929.1, forward strand.
ACCGCACTCCGAATATCGGGATGCCCATGCCCGCAGCCACCTTGCGCATGCTCTTGTCTAAGGTCGCGAGCGGCAGCTCTTCATTGCGAGCCAACAGCAAATACGCCGCATCGTAGGCGGTTATTCCGAATGACTCCGCCGCCTCAAACAGCGGGCGGGGCGTTTCGCCGCGGTCGATATTGATGGTGAAAAGCACACCGAGGGCGTGCAGCGCGTTGATTGCCATGCTGTAGCCGAGCTCGCCTTTGCGGACATAGTGCGCGGCAACGTTGGCTGCCTCGTAGGTCCAAAGATACGGCACCATCACTTTGCTTCGTTTATCTTGAACAAAGCGGCGCACCGCCAGCGCGTAACGTTGATCGGCGGATTTTCCGCTGGCGACAACCCAGCGCATCGCAACACTGTTATCGATTACGAGACCCGCGCCGGAGTAGATTCTTCCCGGTTCCCTGACCTCAAAGCCCATGGCTGCGTCCTTCCCGCAGCACCTCTTCCAAGGGCGTTGCGACTGCCACTGGCTCCAGCGTTGACAGATAAGCGAATGCCTTGTCGTGTCCGGCGTTCCCCAGCAGCGGCCTGATCTCGGCGATCGGCTTGCCGTGCTTCAGGACGATAGCGGGCTCGCCGGAATCGACCACTCGGTTAATGATCTGGTTGGGTTTTCTGTTCATATCAGCCATAGAGAAAATCATGGGCCAACCTAAAAAAAGTCTAATTATACGTACATCGCCACGTTATGCAGGCACGGTTACGCATTGCACCTGACGCTGCCCGGCCTAACGACGCTGAGTCATTCAATACTATTTGCGTCCGTAGCGATGCGATCAGGAAGCCTTGGTTTTGTTGTTGGCAGCATGCTGGGTTGGTTGCATCGCAATCGTCATTAGAATGGGAACAATAGCGATCTGGTCGTCACCGACGAATGCCACCGCTCGATCTACGGCAAGTGGAGCGGCGCGCTGCGGCATTTCGACAGCATCCAGCTCGGCCTCACGGCCACGCCCTGCGCGGCGGACGCGGACGCGCCGCCCGATCCCGAGGACGGGAAGTTCGTGCGCGACACCCTCCGGTTCTTCGGGCTTTCCGAACCCGCCTACCGCTACGCGCTGTCCCAAGCCATCGAGGAAGGCCACCTCGCGCCCTATCGCATCTATAAAGCGATGACGGTCAAGACCGCGGCCGAGGGCGGGTTCGAGGTCCGCCGCGCCGAGCTCGGCTGGAGCGCGATGGACGACAAGGCGCGGGAGGAGTTCGAGGCCTTGTTCGCCGACTCGGACACGATCACAGTGGATCCGAACGCCTTGGAGCGCAAGTTCACCATCCCGGAGCGCAACCGCGCCTTGGCGCGGGAGTTCCGGGACGTGCTCGAAAAGGGCTTCATGTGCAGGGACGGCGTGCGGCGCTGGCCCGCTTGGGGCAAAACCATCGTGTTCGCGGTCACCAAGCGCCACGCGCCACGCCGAGACGCTGGCGGAGATGTTCGACGAGCGCTTCGCGGACAGGAAGCCGCATCCGTCCACGCGCTACGCCGATTTCGTGGTCAGCGATGTCGGCGGCGGCCCCGCTTCCGATGCGGCGGCCATCATCAAGCGTTTCAAGGACGAGGACTTCCCGAAAATCCTCGTGAGCGTGAACATGCTCGACACCGGCTTCGATTGCCCGGAGGTCGTCAATCTTGTGATGGCCCGGTTCACCCGCAGCGCGATTCTCTACCGGCAGATGCGCGGGCGCGGCACGCGCAAGGCACCGCACATCCGCAAGCACGACTTCACGATCTTCGACTTCGTCGGCGTGACGGATTTCCACGGCGACGACGAAAGCGAAATCAAGGGCGGGCCGGTCCGCGAGGTTGATTCACCGCGCAAGCCTTCCGACCCTCGCATGCTGCTGACCTTGGATGTGGACGACCACATCGACCCGGCGACCCGCGAGTGGCTGACGCTGGACGAGAACGGCCGGATCGCGCGCACGGCGGAGCACGAGGCGCGCGCCTGCGAGATCGGCATGCGCTTCGAGGCGTGGCGCGGAGAGCAGCAGGGCTTCAACGCGGAGCAGGCGCGCTGGGCGGGGCTGATCGGCAGCCGCGTGAAGGCGGACGCGATGGGCATGGACATATTCGGAGAATGGAATTTCGACGAGCATCCCTTCGCCGCGCTCGGCGGCTACGACCAGGCGCGGCGCGTGTTCGGCGGCGGGCAATCCCTCGACCGGCTGATCGCCGGATTCAACGCCGCGGTGTTCGGCCAGGGGCAGGCGGCGGGCAGCGCCGAAAGCGTCGCCGCCGGAGAGGGCTAGCGGCGTGCCCATGACGCCCGAGCTGCGGCGCGGCATCGACCGCATCCGCGACTACCTGTTCGGCGGCGGCTACCCGAACCCGGCCCAGAACGCCGAGCAGCTCAGCTTCCTGATCTATTTCTACATGTTCGAGTCCGCAGACGCAGCCAGAGTTCGCGCGGCGAAGCGGCCAAGCGCCGCGCCCTACGCCAGTGTATTCAGCGGTGAATGGGGCCTACGCGACCCCCGCAATGCGCGCGAGTCTGGAGCAATAACAGTGCCGCGCGAGCTGCTGCGCTGGTCGTCCTGGGCGGATGCGCTGAACGGCGAGCGGCTCGTCAACTGGGTCCGCGAGGAGGTCTTTGCCTTTCATAAGGAACTCGCGGCAAACGGCGCCACCAATTTCATGGACGGCGCCCGGCTGGTGATCGACGAGCCGACCGTGCTCACGCAGGTCGTAAGCCAGTTGAACGACCTACGCCTCGATCAAGTCGATGCGGACACGAAGGGCGACTTGTTCGAGCATGTGCTGCGCCAGATCAGGCAGGCGGGCGAGCTCGGCCAGTTCCGCACCCCGCGCCACGTCATCCGCGCGCTGGCGCGGCTGGTCGATCCCAGGCTTGGCGAGACCATCTACGACCCGGCCGCCGGAACGGCCGGCTTCTTGGCCGCCGCGTGGGACCATATCCGGCTCGCCAACTCCTCGCCCGACGGGATCGAGGCGATCGATGCGGAGGGCAAGACCGTCCAGCGGGGCCTCGGCGACATGCTGAGCCGCGAGGCCGTGAGGCAATTGCGCGAAGCGACGTTCTTCGGCGCCGACGTGGACCCGCAGATGGTCCGCCTCGCCACCATGAACCTGACCCTGCGGGGGCTGGACCGGGTGAGGATCCTGAGGCGCGACGCGCTGACCCGCCCGCTCGACCGGGCGGCCAAGGCGGAACTCGGCTTTCCGGCGCGCGGCTTCGACGTGATCCTCGCCAACCCGCCGTTCTCCGGCCGGCTGGACAAGGACCGCATCGTCGAGGACGTGAAGATCGGACGCACGGCGCAGACGGAACTGCTGTTCCTGCAATACATGCTCAACCATCTGAAGGAAGGCGGGCGCTGCGGCGTGGTCGTGCCCGAGGGCGTGCTGTTCGGCTCCACCGGCGCGCACAAGGAATTAAGGCGCAAGCTGATCGAGAGCAACACCGTCGAAGCCGTGCTTTCGCTGCCGGGCGGCGTGTTCAACCCCTATGCCGGCGTCAAAACCTCGGCGCTGGTCTTCCGCAAGGGCGGCGCGACCGGGCGCGTGATGTTCCTGCACGCCGATAACGACGGCTTCAAGCTCGATGCCAACCACGACCAGCCCATCGACGAGGACGACCTGCCCGGCCTGATCGAGGCGTTCCGCGACCGGGAGGCAAGATGGCGTGCATGGCAGGAACGCGACGCGCAGGCCGACTGGACAGAGAAATGGTGGTTCGCGGATGCCGACGCGATCCGCGCCGCCGACCTCAACCTCAGCGCCAACCGCCACCGCCCGCAGAGCCGCGCAAAGGCGGAGCACCGCGATCCGCTGGAAATCCTAGGGTATTTGCGGGGTGTCCAGATAGAAATTTTGAGCGAGCTTGATTCGTTGGCCCATGCTTGCGCGGCGGGCCGTACAGGAGTGGGTGCGCATCCTGTTTTTCGCCTAGGCGACATTGCCAATGTTGCAGCAGGGGATCCTGCACCTCAGGAACCGGCGGCCTTCGCGCCTGATGGCCCTTTGTTTGTGAGGATGCAGGATGTGGGCCTACATCATGTCAACCCAGCTTTGGCCGATTCCGCGGACCGTCTTTCCGAGGATTGGTTGGCTATGAACCGCCTCAGGCTCTTTCCCAAGGACAGTATCCTGATTCCGAAGAGCGGTGCCTCCGTGAACCTGAATCATCGCGCCAAACTCGCCATGGAAGCACATGTGGTGAGCCATCTTGCCGTGGTGATGCCAGACAAGCGCAGGATTGATCCAGACTACTTGTTCTGGTGGGCGGTTCGTTACGACCCGCGCGCCCAAGCCCAGGTTACGAGTCTGCCTTCCCTGAAGCTTTCAATACTTAAGGAGGCAAAGGTTCCACTCCCGCCACTCGACGAGCAGCGGCGGATTGTCGCCATTCTGAACCGGGCGGCGAAAATCGAGCGGATGAAAAAGCGGGCGCAGTTGCAGTTATGGGAATTCATAACCAGCGTTGTTCATCAATATGTTCGGTGATCCTATCGGAAATCCGTTTCGGTGGGAGATTAAGCCAGTAGGGTAATTCTGCTTTTTGGCGCGATACGGCCCGAGCAAAAGTGCCTACGATCATAAGGGGGCGCACCAACGTTGTAGAATGGATGCCCTCGCATGCAAGGGCAACTCCGATTGCGCGGCCCTGAAACATGTTGTGTCTCCGGGCATCGGTATTAGAAAGCACGATCTCCGTCTAGGCGACATAGTGCTCAATCGAGCAAACAGAAAGGAATTTGCAGACAAGGCCGGATTATGAGACGCACCATTTCCGGCTGTTGCTGCACCGCATTTCACACGCTCACCCTTTGACGGGCCGCGCTTGTTTCCGACACTTGTTTGGGCATTCTTAAACTCAATGCGATCAAAAGGCCAACTCTTCTCGATAGTGAGGGCTGTCGTCGGGCAAGCCAACATAAATGCGAAGGAGCTAGGGCCCCTGCCTTTGCCTGTTCCACCGTTTGGCCAGCAGCGTTCGTTCACGAGGGGCGCTGAAGCTGCGCGAAACATTGGCAATCTCGCCGCATTTAAGCCTTGTAACGCTGCGCTTTCCGAGTCCATCATGTCCCGCTTGCTGGGAACAGAACCATGACCGAAGCACCGAATTTCGCGGCTATAGGCGATGAGACCGATAGCATTGAGGTCCGTATCAGCTACAAAATTGTCGAACTGTTCTCGGAAGGCCTCTACACGAGCCCGAACAAGGCGGTTGAAGAACTTGTAGCCAATTCCTTCGATGCCGGAGCTCGCAGAGTGCATGTTCTCCTCTCTTCAAGACTGCATGACCAAGATGCAACGATTGCAGTGTTCGATGACGGTGAGGGAATGGATCAGGATGGCCTCAAACGCCACTGGCTGATCGGTATCAGCAACAAGCGCAAGCTGTCGAAGCTCCCGCGAGGCAGACAGCAGATTGGGAAGTTCGGAATCGGAAAGCTGGCTACCTATGTCCTCGCTAATCGTTTGACGCACATCAGCAAGTGCGGCGGTAAGTACTACTCCACATCCATGGACTACCAAATGATCAAAAGACGGGTCGATCAGGAAGTCGAATCCAAGACTCCGATCAGACTTGCCCTCCGGGAACTGACAGAGCAGCAAGCGAGGGAAGCCATCGAGCCATGGATGATAACCGCAGCGTTCAAGGCGGCAGGTACTGAGCTGTTTGGAAGGGGGAGCTCAACATCTTGGACACTCAGCATCATGTCGTCGCTCAAGCCCAAGGTGCATGAAATCAAGCCCGGAATTCTCGGATGGGTTCTCCGGACCGCTTTGCCTCTCCGGCCCGACTTTGGTATCTGGCTCAACGGCCAGGAGTTGGAGTCGAGCAAGGCAGGTAAGGGTCTGCTAAAGCGATGGGTTCTCGGCAAGGATATGACGGAACTTCCCAGACCAAGCCCTAAGCGCGTCACTGTCTCAGAAGACATAAACATCACCGAGTCCAGCGAGCATCGCTTCGGCCTGGACGTGCCCGGTCTCGGGCGCATTACGGGATATGCGGAGGCGTACAAGGATCTCCTGACCGGGAAATCGGACGAGATCGGGCGGAGCTACGGATTCTTTGTTTACGTGTACGGAAGGCTCCTGAACGTGGACGACGGATATTTCGGTATTTCTCCGAATGAGTTACGACACGGCACATTCGGCCGCTTTCGGCTCGTCGTCCACATGGACGGATTGGATGATGGGCTCCGTTCGAATCGGGAAACAATTGGCGAAGGGCCATTGCTTGATAAGGCCCAAGATGTGCTGCGAGCGATCTTCAATGCGGCACGCCCCGAGATTGATACTCACGATAGCGAAGAAGCGCCTGGCGCGAAGTTGGCTCGTGTGCTCGCCGCTAGTCCTGCCAGCTTGTCTCGCCGACCTATCGTGGATTTGTCGCGAGCGGTTGCGGAAGGCAAGGCCAAGTCACGCTATCTGATCGTTCCTGAGTACGAGTCTGACGAGGAATGGGGAGCGTTTTTCGTTGATCTCGAAAAGCGGGCAGCCGACGAGGCTCAAACGTTCATAACCGGTGTCAATATCGACTTCAAGGGCTCGTCACGCGACGGTATCACAAAGTTCGAGACGAAGTCGGGCATTTTGCGCCTGAATGGGTGGCATCCCTTTGTCGCGGCTTTCCACGATGAGTTTACGAACAAGAAGCTGGCCCAGCCGCTGGAGCTGCTTGCGATGGCCGAAGTTCTCATGGAGGCGCACCTGTATGCAATTAATGTCGGCCCATCGAACATCGAGGATTTTCTCTCGTTGCGCGATCAATTACTGCGAAATCTCACTAACGAATCAGGGCGGCAGAGTGCTCTGTCCGTTGCCAACACACTCTCGGATGCGCGCAACAGCCCGGATCGTCTCGAGGCGGCAGTCTGCGACGCGTTCCGAAGCCTTGGTTTCGACGTAACTCCTCTTGGCCAGAAAGGTGAGCCGGACGGAGTGGCCGCCGCACACTTGTCTGCGGATGAAAGGGGAAAGTCTCGGCACTACAGGGTGAGCCTTGAGGCGAAAAGCAAGGAGACATCGGGTGCAACCGTTTCCGCAAAAAGTGTTGGGGTTGCCGGGGTCGCTCAGCATCGGGACAAGCGCGAATGCGAGCATGCGATCGTCATTGGGCCGGCATTTCCAACCTCCCAAGGGAATAGCTCGACCTTGGGAGAGCAAATCACCTCCGACAGAGAGAAATCAAGCGCATCTGGAGAGGCGAAGACCATTACCCTCATTACCGTGGATGATCTCGCCAAGCTTGTGCGGCTTCGGCCTGTTAAGCAAATTGGTCTTCAAAAGATTCGGGAATTATTTCAGGAGTGCAGTCTTCCCGAGGAAAGCGCTGCATGGGTCGAATCAATTCGTCAGGCAGTCGTGGAAAGACCTCCTTACCAAATGATCGTCGAGACAATCGAGGCGCAGCAAAAGAAATTCAAGAAAGCGCCAGTGCAGTATTCGGCACTTCGGGTTGAGCTCTCGCACTTGATGCCTCCTGTCGAATACGAGACGGATGAGCATATATTCGAACTGTGCAGGGGAATGGCGCAAATGGCCCCAGGCGCCATGTTCGCAAGCGCCAAAACGGTCGAGCTCGACCAAAGCGCGGAGAATGTGGTCGCTGCTATCGAGGCCGCGATGCAAGATTATCCGCCGGATGAACAATGAAGAGAGATCGGCACAGGATGACCAGATGGCGAGAAAAAAGCGTCTATGAGATATTGGGACGCAAAGCTGTGCATCCGTTCCCTGCGCGGATGGCACCTAGTCTGGCTCTAGACGTTATCGAAAAGTGTGAGAGTCCCATGTGCGTTCTCGATCCGATGTCGGGGTCCGGGACGGTGCTCGCCGTCGCGCATTCAAAAGGGCATCAAGCGATTGGAGTCGATCTGGACCCCCTGGCCGTGCTCATTGCCAAAGTCTGGACAACCGCCATTGACTTGGAGGCTGTTCGAGAAACCGCCGACAAGGTGTTGGAGAATGCCCGCCACATCTTTGCTTCATTGCCGACACGGGATGCGTACCCCAAGAATGCCGACACCGAAACTCGGCGGTTTACTCGCTATTGGTTTGATGATTACGCTCGACGGCAACTAACATCGCTCGCAGCAGCGATAGAAAAGACCAAAGATCGCACGATCCGCGATGCGTTGTGGTGTGCCTTCTCGCGTCTCATTATCAGCAAGCAATCTGGCGCATCGCTGGCGATGGATCTTTCGCATAGTCGGCCACATCGGAAATTCAAACGTGCTCCGGAGAAGCCCTTTCGCAAGTTTCTGTTAGCCGTGAATCGGGTCGCTAAGAACTGCATTGACGGCAGTAACCGTAAAATTGGGCCAGCGGCGCAAGTTTACGAAGGTGATGCTCGAAACTTGGACATCGCGGATGAGTCCATTGACTTGGTAATCACATCTCCGCCGTACTTGAATGCTATTGATTACTTCAGATGCAGTAAATTTTCCTTGGTGTGGATGGGATACTCCGTCGGCGCACTCCGCCGCCTTCGATCCAGAACAGTGGGTACTGAAGTGGGCATGAACCCAAATGACGACAGAGTAACTGACACCATATTGTCTGAACTGAAGTTGCGGTCGAAGCTTCCCGCGAGACAGGAGGCAATACTCGCTCGCTACATCAGCGATATGCAGCGTTCTGTTAGCGAAACCGCTCGAGTTCTGGTGGACGAGGGGAAGGCAGTGTATGTGGTTGGGGAAAACACGGTGCGTGGAACATTTGTCCCCAATGCCACAATCGTCGAGGCTGTCGCCAAGACAGTCGGACTGACATGTGTTTCGCGCAGTTCCCGGGAACTGCCAGCGAGTCGCAGATATCTTCCCCCTCCATCGAAACAGTCGCAAACGACAGCACTCGGCAATCGATTGAGGCGCGAGGCGATTCTCCAGTTCCAGAAAGCGGCTTAGTCTCCTGCGGCACTAGGAAATTTCCGCCAACTTTGGACAGGCTGCACGATACTCCTGCCACAGAAAAAACAGCGCCACACCATTGCGCTTGAGTTGCCCATCTGGAATACGCAAATTAGCAATAAATCAATGCAGTCAAGCCAAGCAATGCAAGGCTCGCAGGTCGAATCTAGGAGAAAAGTCAATCCCTGATAATCATTCCTCTATCCCCTTCTAGGTGATCGGCGAAAATGTCAATTACAACCATAACGAAATCAAGAATCTCTTCAATACCTTCCTTGCGTAGTTCGCGATTTAACCTAAGCCTATGAATTACATCGTGTCGGTCCGCGATAAGCCTGTGCATCGCATCATCCATCCGGGGGCATCTTCTGCCAATTGCTTTTCTTTGCCGCAACAGCCTCCAGAAATCAATGCCAAACCATTCATTGAATGCCTTATGAATGCTGTTGATGTTTTGGAAGCTGTACCATCTTGCAACGATTTCTTCAATCCGCTTTGTGCCCGCTTGAACTTGAATTACATCAGAAATATCAACTTTTTTGTTTTCCTCCTCCAGCTTTTTCTGGGCATCATCGTCGTATTGAAGAAGTATGACGAAACACTTCTTGAAGAAACTTTCCACGACCGCCAAGGCAAACGGCACAAGCGCGTTGTACAAGATCCGGGTGGGATCTATTATTGATACGGCTTCTAATTTGGTTCCGACTAGTTTTTCTAGGCTGGCGATGGGATCAGGAATTGCAAATTTAACGGCCCTGACGCTCTCGGAAACTTCCTCGTAAGCTAGATGGATACCCCGGCTAGGAGCGTCGCGTACGTCAGGTTGAACAGGCGTATACCTATTCCTGCCGTAGCAGTCGTTCTCGAATGTGCCGCCAAATTGCTTACGCGCACTGCGGATTACGTGGTTCTGCTGAGTCCTGTCAGATGGACTCGCGGACGCACGAGTACGAGTATGAAGCTCCCAGGCGACTTTCTCATGGTCATTGGACAGCGAGTCATTTGATGGAAAAACAGTAGCTTCCACTCCGTCAAAAGACCGGAAATCAATGTCGTCGAACCAATGAAAGTGGACGCTCCCTTTGGGCCAATCCCAAAGATGCCTAGTTTTCCTGAATCCTAGGTCGATAAGAAATTTCCGCAGCCCCTCGCGGGACGACTTGCGGGGATGTAAAGTGATTTCAATGCTCATTGCTCGACCGACTGCGAATTGCTGCTCTCCCGTGCTTCCATGGTCTTACTATACATTTCGATCTCCTTATGCTTTTGAACATCCAACAGTCAGTAATGCCGACAGTTGAGTTTGGGCCAATGGGGCAGGTTCGGTCGGTCGAAAAAGAACAGCCAAAGGCGGGTTATTGTGTCCACGGATTTCGCGGAGACCTCCTTCCCAAAGGATCAGGTACCCACAAAATCGGTCAATTCCGTTACGATGCTTTGCGTTGAAGCAAACTTCGGGAACACATCGTGAAAGTGCGGAACAAGCTCCAAGCGTATCGGGCGAGAATCAATGCCCTGCGTCTCGTTGCTGCACAGGACGGGTACCACTTGAATCCCGCCCCGGAGTCTGACTTCTTGCGTTTCGTTGCATCTGAGCCGCGATCGCGCAAGGCTAACTTGGTGTTGATGGACAACGGTAATCTGCGTGCCGTCTGGAGGGATGGCCAAGGAACTCGGGTGGGCCTGCAGTTTCTCGGCGAGGGAATGGTGCAGCATGTGATTTTCAGTCAACGCGAGGTTGGGGAACCCATTTCCCGCGTGGCAGCCCGCGATACTTTCGAGGGGATTTGGAGGCAGGTTGAAGCGTTCGATCTGGGCTCGCTGCTGCGCGAATGAATGGGAGACTGTTTGCCTGCGGGCGCTGAGCAGGAATTGCGAGGCCCACATGACCTTTCTGTACTTTGCGTACGGCTCAAACATGTTGACTGCCCGCCTTAAGAGCCGATGCGATTCGGCTTCGGCCGTTGGAAATGCTTACGCGAATAATCGAATGATCCAGTTCAGCAAGTTGAGCTGTGATGGCTCCGGGAAGGCGACGCTCCGTCCTGCCCAAGGTAAGCGAACCCCCGGCGTGCTGTTTGAGATTCAGGATATGGAGCGCGATGCGCTCGACTGCGCCGAGGGTTTCCCAAACGGCTACGATCGTTGCGATGCCTTTCCGGTCCACCGACCGGACGGTCAGATGGCCGCGGCTGTGACCTACCTTGCTAGGTCGCCCGAGCAGGGACTTAGCGTATTCGACTGGTATCTCGCGCTAGTTATTGCCGGAGCGCGCGAGCATTGTTTGGACGACGAATATGTTGAGGTATTGCGAAAAGTGGCTTGCATCCCCGATCCAATCGTCGGTCGTGAGGAGCGGCGCAAGGCGTTGCAGGCGCTGGCTTCGGCGGGATACCCGGATTACCGGCAGCTTTTTTCTTGAGTTGGAAAAAAGGCTGCGCTGATTTTTATTCTTGGGTCTAAGCTGCGGGCGGCTTGTATAATTGGGTCTTAGAGCGAGCGGTCGCGCTTCCTGCGGGGCTTTGATGCAGCCCACCGATACACGTAATCCGGATTATTTCCATCGCGTTGTTGATTGCCAGTGGGGCTGCCCCGCGCATACCGACGTGCCCGAGTACATCCGGCTGATCGCCCAAGGGCGGTATGCGGACGCCTATATGCTCAATCGGCAGTCCAACGTTTTTCCGGCCATTCTGGGGCGGGTATGCGACCGTCCTTGCGAGCCGGCTTGTCGGCGCGGCCGGGTGGAGGACAAGCCGGTGGCGATTTGTCGGCTCAAGCGGGTGGCGGCGGACCTGCGCGGCGATATTGATCACCGCCTGCCGCAAGCGCCGGACGAGAAGAACGGCAAGCGCGTGGCGCTGATCGGCGCCGGCTGCGCCTCGCTCACCGTGGCCAACGACTTGGCGCCGCTGGGCTACGAGCTGGTCATGTACGAATTGCTGGACAAGCCGGGCGGGCTGATGCGCAGCAACATTCCGGCATTCCGCCTGCCGGTGGAAGTGCTCGACGAGGAAATGGACCAGATTCTGCGCATGGGCATTGATCTGCGCTTAGGGCAGGGCATCACCAGCATGAAGGACTTGCTGGATAACGGCGGATACGATGCCGTTTTCGTGGGCACCGGCGCGCCCAAGGGCAAGGAGCTGAACCTGCCGGGCCGCCACGACACGCAGTCCGTGCATATCGGCATCGAGTGGCTGGAGAGCGTGGCCTTCGGCCATCTCGATTCCGTCGGCGAGCGCGTTCTCATTATCGGCGTGGGCAACACCGCCATGGACTGCTGCCGCACCTCGCTGCGCCTAGGCGCGAAGGACGTGAAGGTGATGGCGCGCAAGCCCAAGGGCTTTTTCAAGGCTTCGGACTGGGAGCTGGAGGATGCTGAGGAAGAGCGGGTGGAAATCGTGGTGAACCACTCGCCCAAGGAATTCGTGATTGAGGGCGGCAAGCTCAAGGGCATGGTCTTCGAGCTGATGGAATACGATATTGACGATGCCGGGAAAATCGCCGCTAGCCGGGCGGTCGGCGAGCAATTCATTCCTTGCGACGAGGTGATTCTGGCGATCGGCCAGGACACCGCCTTCCCTTGGGTGGAACGCGATATCGGCATCAAGTTCGATCAATGGGAAGTGCCGGTGGTGGATCGCGCCACTTATCAATCCACCCGCGAGGGCGTGTTCTTCGGCGGCGATGCGGCTTTCGGCCCCGAGAACATCATCTGGGCCGTGGAACACGGCCACCAGGCGGCTATTTCCATTCATAAGCATTGCCACGGCGAGCCCGTTGCCGAGCGCATGCCTCCCGGCATGAACCTGTTGGCGGCGAAGATGGGCATCCACGAGTGGAGCTATTCCAACGACTACGAAACCGCGCCGCGCCGGGCCATGCAGCACATGAGCTTGGAGAAGCGCTTCCGCAAGCTGGATATCGAGGTGGAGCTGGGCTTTACGCCGGAGCAGGCGGCGCGCGAGGCCGAGCGCTGCCTGAATTGCGATATCCAAACCGTGTTCGAGGCGCCGCTTTGCATCGAGTGCGATGCCTGCGTGGATATTTGCCCGGTTCACTGCCTCACCATCGCGCCCAACGGCGAGGAGGAGGAGCTGCGCGGGCGCCTGACCGCGCCGGCCCGCAATCTCGACCAGCCGCTGTATGTTTCAGCCGAACTGCCCCAGACCGGGCGGGTGATGGTGAAGGACGAGGACCTGTGCGTGCATTGCGGCCTGTGCGCGGAGCGCTGCCCCACGGCGGCTTGGGATATGCAGAAATCCGAGCTGCTCATGCCTTATGCGCGCCACGAGGCGGCTGGTCGCCCGCCCATGGGATCCGCTCGCCCGGAGGAGCCGCAGTTCGACGAGGGACCCGGCCAAGTGCGCTCGGCCGCCTGAGCGGGCCGCCAGTGTTCTGTCCCGCAAATAACCGGCATAAGACGCGAGGCATGTTTCCTTCTCGGCAAGGCGCGACGATGCGGCGCGGCAGGCTCCGCATAAGGAGGATCAACGCAGCCGGGGAGGAGACAGGGCCGCGAATGATGGCGGTTATTTGCGGGGCAGGGCACTAAGGCTTATGCCGTCAGACAACGACTTCACGATTCGCATCGCCAATGTGAACGGCACGGGTTCGGCCAGCGCCAATGCCCTGCTGATGAAAACCCTGTTCCGGATGGGCATTCCGGTGGCCGGCAAAAATTTCTTCCCGTCCAATATCCAAGGCCTGCCCACTTGGTACGAGGTGCGCGCCAGCCATCGCGGCTACTTGGCGCGCTCGGGCAGCGTCGATATCGCGGTGGCCATGAACGCCGAGACCTACCAGCGCGACCTTCGCGAGCTGTCCTCCGGCGGATACCTGCTGTACGACTCCACCTGGCCGCGCCGCGATGTGCTGCGCCGCGAGGACGTGAGCATACTGGCCGTGCCGCTGGCGCGCCTGTGCAACGAGAGCTTCGACAACGCCCGCGCCCGCATCCTGATGAAGAACATTGCCTATGTGGGCGTGCTGGCCGCGCTGCTGGAGCTTGACCTCGAAATCATCCGCGAATTGCTGCGCGAAACCTTCGCCCGCAAAAAGCCGCTGCTGGAAGCCAATCAGACCGCCATCGGCATGGGCTACGACTATGCGCGGGAGCATCTGAACTGCCCGCTGCCGTTCGTGGCCCGCTCCATGGACGGGCCGGGGGCGAAGATCATTATCGACGGCAACACCGCCGCCGCGCTGGGCTGCGTGTATGCCGGCGCCACTTTCGGCGCCTGGTACCCGATCACGCCCTCCACCTCGCTGATGGATGCCTTCCGCAGCTTTTGCGCCCGTTTCCGCACTGCCGAAGACGGCACGCGCGACTACTGCGTGATTCAGGCCGAGGACGAGCTGGCGGCCATCGGCATGGTGCTGGGCGCAAGCTGGAACGGCGCCCGGGCCTTCACGCCCACTTCGGGCCCCGGCATCTCGCTGATGTCGGAATTCCTGGGCTACGGCTACTACGCCGAGATTCCCGCCGTGCTGTTCGATGTGCAGCGGGTGGGCCCCTCCACGGGCATGCCCACCCGCACCCAGCAGGCCGACATCCTGTCCAGCGCCTACGCTTCGCATGGCGATACCCGCCATGTGTTGCTGTTCCCGTCCAGCCCCAAGGAATGCTTCGAATTAGCGGCGGCGGCCTTCGATTTGGCGGAGAGGCTGCAAACCCCGGTCATCGTGCTGTCCGACCTGGATTTGGGCATGAACGACTGGGTGAGCGAGGAATTGACCTGGGATGAAAGCTACCGGCCGGACCGGGGCAAAGTGCTGGGCGCGGAGGAGCTTGAGAAGGCGGAGGCGTTCCACCGCTATCTGGATGTGGACGGCGACGGCGTTCCGTACCGCACGCTGCCGGGCGAGCATCCCAAAGGGGCTTTTTTCACGCGCGGATCCGGCCACAATAGGTACGGCGGCTACACCGAGAATGCCGGCGAGTACCAGGAAGTGATGGATCGTCTGCGCCGGAAATGGGACTATGCCGCCACCATCGTGCCGGCGGCGGAAATACGCGCGGCCAAGGGCGCGCAGGCGGGCCTGATCACCATCGGCACCGGCGATCCCGCCTGCCGCGAGGCGCTGGATATTCTGGCCGGGCGCGGCGTGGCGCTGGACTACATGCGGATTCGGGCTTTTCCCTTCGGCGAGGAAGTCTGGCGTTTCCTGCGCGAACATTCGCGCGTTTACGTGGTTGAGCAAAACCGCGATGCCCAATTGCGCACGCTGCTGCTCAACGAAGCGGGCGGCCGCGCGGAGCAGCTGGTGGAGGTGCTGCACTACAACGGCATGCCGATTCCCGCCACCGCGGTGGCGAGCGCCATCGAAGCGGACATGACGAGGGTTCAGGCGGCATGAGCTATATCGCCCGCCCCAAAGTGAGCCATCCCGCGCTGGCCCGCAACGACTTGGGCCTGACCATGCGCGATTATGTGGGCGGCATGTCCACGCTGTGCGCGGGGTGCGGGCACGACTCGATCACCGGTTCGCTGATCCAGGCTGTTTTCGAGCTTTCCATCCCGCCCCATCGGATGGCCAAGCTCAGCGGCATCGGGTGCTCGTCGAAAACACCCGCCTACTTCGCCTCCTCATCGCACGGGTTCAATTCGGTGCATGGCCGCATGCCTTCGGTGGGCACCGGCGCGGCGGCTGTTAACGGTCGGCTGCAATACATCGGGATTTCCGGCGACGGCGACTCGCTGTCGATCGGCATCGGCCAGTTCGTGCATGCCATGCGCCGCAACCTCAACATGCTGTACCTGATCGAGGACAACGGCGTTTACGGGCTTACCAAGGGCCAGTTCTCCGCCTCGGCGGATGCCGGCAGCACCGCCAAGCGCGGCGAGGTGAACGAGCAGCCGGCCATCGACCCCTGCCTGCTGGCCATTGCCGCGGGATGCGGTTTCGTGGCCCGCGGTTTTTCCGGCGACCGCGCCCAGCTCGTGCCGCTGCTCAAGGCCGGCCTGTCGCATCGCGGATTCGCCATGATCGATGTGATCTCGCCCTGCGTGACCTTCAACGACCATGAGGGCTCCACCAAGAGCTACCGCTTTACCCGCGAGAATGCGTTCCCGATCGACCACACGGATTTGATTCCCCCGGAAGCGGAGATCAAGGCCGATATTGGCCGAGGGGAATCGCAGCGCGTGGAATTGCATGGAGGCGGCAGCATCCTGTTGCGCAAACTGGCCCGGGAATACGACATCGGCGACCGGGGCGAGGCCTACCGCTATCTCGACGCGCGCCAAGGCAAGGGCGAAGTGGTGACCGGTTTGCTTTTCCTTCAGGAAGGCGGGGCCGACATGCACGAACTCAGCCGGCTGGGAGAAACGCCGCTGGCGGATCTCCCCTACGACCGCCTCTGTCCGGGGCCGGATGCCCTGGCCGAACTGCAGAATCGCCTGCGCTAGCGCGCATATTGCGCCAAACCGCTTGTTGCCTTCCTTATTTTTATGCTTAGTCACTGGCTTATGCCCGGATTGCCCGCTTGCGCGCATAGTCGCTTGCACCCGCCCTTTTCTTGCCCCTGCCTCGCGGGAGACGCATAAACCCCATCCTCCTGTTTCCCATAAGCCGCTGTTGGCATCCCTGCCGCGCAATGGCGAAAAATAACGCCCGGGGCCGACCTCCTGTCGGCCCGCTCGCATCTGGCAAAGGCATGCTTTGCCTCGCTGCGCTGCGCGCAGCGACCGATGCTCGCCCTGCCCCAGACGCTCCCGCGAGGCAGGGGCAAGCAAAGGGCTTTAGCTGGCGCAGAGTGATGCAATATGCGGGCTAGCGCGGGCAACCTTCTCCGTAGCGCGTAGCTAAAGCCTTGCCCCGCCCCCCTCTTCCGGGAGTGTCGGCGACATGAGTCGCCGCCAAGCCCCATGGACGGGTTTATGCGTCTCCCGGAAGAGGGGGGCGGGGCAAGGCGAGGGAAAGGCAAAATCCCGCTAGGCGCTGGCAACGGGGGGAAAGCAGGATGGCGGACCAGGACATCATCGATCAAAAGGGCTATAGGCGCGGCGTGGGAATCGTCGTTTGCGACCGCCGCGCAAGGGTGCTGCTGGCCCGCCGCCGCGACCATCGGGGCTGGCAGTTTCCGCAAGGCGGGGTGCGCCCGGATGAATCGCCGCGCGAGGCGATGTACCGCGAACTCAAGGAAGAGCTCGGCTTGGATCCGGCGCATGTGCGCGAGGTGGCCCGCATGCGAAGTTGGGTGAGCTATCGACTGCCAGCGCGCTACCGGCGTTCGGCGGGGCCTCCATGCATCGGGCAGAAGCAGCTCTGGTGGCTGCTGCGTTTGGAGTCCGGCGACGGGAAAGTACGCTTCGAACTCGCCGATGAACCCGAGTTCGACGCTTGGAAGTGGGTGGATTACTGGCTTCCGGCGAGGGAAGTCGTGTTCTTCAAGCGCGCGGTTTACAAGCAGGTGCTTACGGAGTTTGAGGAGAGCGTCGCCGTGCGGTTGGCGGGCTCCATGCGGTAAAGTAAGTAAAGGATATTTCCTCTTGCAGGCTTATCGACTGCATTGGGGGAGTAGCTATTGTCGGGTAATTTGCCTGCTTGAGATACGGGCGTGCTGGGCCAAAACAAAATTCTCGTGTGGCGGGGGCGCTACTCCGCCGCGATGATCATATTGCTTGCCGCCATGTTCGCAGGCGGCGGCGGCACAGGCTGGTGGCTGCAAGGCGAGCGGTTGAACGGCAAAATTGCCGGCATGCAGGCGCGCATCGAGAATCTGGAGCTGCGCAACCTCGAGCTCAGCCGGATGATTGATGAGGAGGCCATGGCGGCGCTGAGGTCGCAAGTGCGAGATCTGCAGGGCCAAGTGATGAACCAGAGGATGACGATCCAAGGTCTTCAGGAGATTATCACGCCCCAGGAGGCGCGGGCGGGCTTGAGGATCCAATCGGTCAACGTGGAGCCTGGCGACGAGGCGCAGGATTACCGGCTGAGCCTGGGGCTGACGCAGGCGCTGCTGGCCAGGTCGCAGCGCGCCCGGGGCCATGTGGAGTTGCTGCTGGCCGGCACCATGGACGGCGGTGGCGCGGAGCTGCCGCTGGAGGAAGTCAGCAAGCGAGGAACCCGCCGCATTGAGTTCAATTTCGCGAGCAGCACGGTTCTACGCGCTGACATGACCTTGCCATCCCGCTTCGAACCTAGCACAATCACCGTGCGCGTAACGCCCGATCCGGACGAGGAGCATCAGTTCGAGCGCGAGTTCCCTTGGGTTTTGCGCCAGCCAAAAACATGAAGACTCGAATGACCAAGTCCATCACCACGCTGGTGGGGGCCGACACCAAGGTTGTCGGCAACCTGCTGTTCGGACAAGGCTGCCACGTGGCTGGCGTTGTTCAAGGCGACGTGATGGGCAAAGACGAAAAGAAGGCCGAGCTCACCATGGCGCAGAGCGGAAGGATCGAAGGCAACGCGCATGCCGCCCGCATGCTCATTGAAGGCACGGTCGTGGGCGACCTTTCCTGCGCCGGAACCGTTTCCTTGGGCACCTCGGCCCGTGTGGAAGGATCCATCGAGTACGAAGAAATAGAAATTGAAAAAGGGGCGGTGGTGACCGGCCTGCTAAAGAGAAGGGGCGCGGACGCTGCCGCGCCGGCCGCGCTGGAGCCCGATGATTCAGCCGAATTCGCGGGCGGGGCGCAAGCCCAGGCCTTGCCGGGCTGAGCCGCAGCTATGGAGCCGCAGTACCACGCGCCCGAACAAGACAGCGCTCCGCTTGTCTTTACCGAGGCGGCGGCCCGCAAGGTGGGAGAATTGCTCAAGGAGGAGGACAACCCCGGGTTGATGCTGCGCGTGTACATTTCCGGCGGCGGCTGCTCGGGTTTTCAATATGGCTTTACGTTTGACGAGAAGCGCGAGGAGGGCGACGCGGAAGTGGAGCAACTGGGCGTGACCCTGCTGGTGGATCCAACGAGCCTGCAATATCTCGAAGGCGCCGAAATCGACTTCAAGGACGATTTAAGCGGCGCCCGGTTCGTGATTCGCAATCCCAACGCGCAAAGCACCTGCGGCTGCGGTTCAAGCTTTTCGGCCTGAGCCCGAAGGCTCCCAATTGAAGCGATGAACCCGCTGCTGGCCAGCGCCCTGCTCGCGCTCACGCAAGGCCCTTACAGCTCGGTGCCGCCAGGCCAACCGCCGCCGGACGCGCCCGTATGGATTGCCGGCCAGACGGTCGAGGAACATGCTTTCCGCGTGACCGCCGAGTTCCAGTGCCCTCCGGAAGCGGTCGGCGAGGTCTTGCAGGTGTCCATTTCGGACACCATGGTTCGCGCCGAGTTCAGCGGCGAGGAAAGCGGCGGGCGGCGGGAACTGACCCTTCGTGTTCCGGGCAAGCAGTTGCAGGGCTTGAAGACGGAGCTGTTTTGCCCCCAGCCAGCCGCAGCGGAGCCGCAGGTTTTGCGGCTCGCGTCGAGGTTCACCGCGCAGGGCGCATTGATATGCAGCAATGCGGCGGGAAAGAAAACATTGGCGCACGGCTCCGTGGCGCTGGACGCATGGGTGCTGTGCCCGCCCGCCCCGACGGCCGCCCGGCCCGAAATCAGCCCGAATGGCGATCCGGAGCGAGGATGATTTTGCCGAAATGATTGCGTTCGTCGATGAGCTGGTGGGCCTTCGCAACCTCCGGGCAGGGGCAGCACGATCGCAATGGAGCTAGCTAGGAATCCGGCGGAAAGTAGCTATTAGTTTCATTCGTGTTGACCGGGTTTACGGTCGGACCGCCTCGTGTCTGGCTGAGATCGACCGTCCTGACTATCGGCGGGTGCCAAGGGAGTTTGCGGGATTCGCCGCCACAGTTGTCGGGCCGGGAGATGCCGGATTTTTTAGGGGGGGGGGGTAGTCATAGTGAGATGCCTCCAATACGGATCAGGCGTAATCATTGTGGAGTATAGCAAAGCGCGGCTTTTATGTTAGTGGCCGCAGCGGAGAACCTGCTCCATCAGCGCCAGACGGTCGAACACCGTCCATTCGTTATCGGTCATCCATCCGCAATGCTCGCTGGAGCGGGTTCCCGCAGCCTCGCGTGTGGCTACTTCGAGAGGTTCCAATTAAAGGGCCGCCTTGGTCCTTTCGAGGAATTTCTCCCTGGCGAGTTCGCCTATCCGGGTTTTAAGCTGATGATTGAATAAGCCGAAAGGTATCCGCGATGACGGATCGAAGATAAACAGAGAAGGTTTGCTCGCGATTTCGTGCCATCGCCAATCAATCGCATGGGAGCGGGGTCGGCTGCCCGGTTCGGCGGATGCGGACACAGCAAGCGATTGCCAATCGCTCTGCCGGGAAGCGAATTCTATTTTTGCTAGGAGTTCCCGGCTGATGGTCAGGAAAACAATATCCGGCCTCAAATGCTCCAATAGCCTGTGCCAGAGCGGAACTCCGCCCGCCAGCAACGCCTCGCGTTGCGGATCGGTCAATCGGCCCCATGTTGGATTGGTGGCGATGGGCGAGACGAAATTCGTATGCAGGGCCGTTGACGGCTTGCCCGCGTAGTAACTGGCCTGCGCTCCATCAAGAACGGCATCGTATTGATGAAACCAGCCGCGATAGGGATTGACGCGAAAATATGAGCTTAGGCAATTCAGGTAGCTTTGGGTTGAATCATTTCCTGTGCCTCCGGGGAATCGCTCAAAGGGTGAATCGACCGGAAATTCCCTGCCCGACGGATGAAATCCAACCGTCATCACGCGAAGCTCGGACCGCCGGTACTCCTCAAGGTCTCCGAAGAAAAGAATAGGAATGGAGGGATCGACACGGCAGGATCCGGCCGCCTGCTCATGCTCCGCCCATGCGTCCGCAACCAACTTGCCCATTCCGCCAACCGGCATGGCCGCCTCGGAATCGGCCCGCCGAACAACAGTATCGCCCGCATCGGGCTGTGCGGGAGGGATTTTGGGCCGTCGCCGTCGCCATAGCCGGAACCGCCGCAGCCACCGTGGGTCTTTAGTGTCAGGCTTTGCGGAATGGGTTTTGGATTCACCGCTGTCATCCGGGCCGGACCCCACGACGACCGGACGGAATGCTGGTTTTCCTCCATCTGCTAATTCGAGCAGCGCATCCCCTACATCAGTTGGGAGTTTGAAAGCCAGCTCCAGCAATTCATCCTCATCAGCCTGTAGAACAGATTGAATCGCTTCGGTCGGCACTCCGTATCTGAGTAGATTGTCCTCGCTCATATCCTTGAGCGCAGCGGGCTTCTCCGTGGCTTCGGCAAGCTCGTCCGCAGTTGCGGCGAGCTTGTCCGATGCCGAATCGCCTTTCACGACATATTCAGGTTCAGGTGCAACCTCTTGAACCATCTCTGTCTTGGTCGATTCGATAATTTGAGTGGCTCCCGTCGTTGGGCCTGTCTTGGGTTTTCGGCGATCAGCCCACTGATAGGCCTTGTCATGATGATCGACGTAATACAGCACAAGCCTATTGGCGCTGCGGTCGGCGACTATTCTGATGTCGCTGTTTGCGCGGAGCGACCAGAAACCCGAACCTCCGATTTTTTTGAAGCGCCTGCCCGGATTGGCTAGATTGAACTGCTGACGACGCACTTCCTCTGACAAGCGATGGACTTCATTGATTGCGGCGCTTTGCGCCGCGCCGGCAAGTTTCACGAGGCCACCGTAAAAAGAAGGTTGAATAATGAATTTCATTAGCCAGCTTGCCCAGCTTGATGGGGATAATGGAGCGGACGAGGTTGAGGTAACTTATTCACGCAGGCCACCCCTTAGAGGCCATATATAGTGCGGACTGCCGCCCATAGCTTAACATTGGTTCACTGGAGCTTGGAAAATATCGTCTCGGAGGTGAATGCCGGACCGTTGTCGGGGGCCGGAGTTCCGGGGAATGAGCGGGTTTTCACTACAATCTTGGCTTGAGAGGGTTGCAGGCAGGTAAGTTATCGCAATGACACGCCAGTCCCCCGGCGGAGATTCCGCCTCGCCGGGTCGCGGGCAATTCCTGTGCGAGCCGGTTTCGCTGGCTTGGGAAGCGTTCGACCGGGCCGCCAATTTGGCTTGCCGCGTGACTCCGGCCATGCCGATTCTGTTCTTCGGCGATCTTGATGCGTATCGCGCTTCGCCGCTGCGCGTGCTTACCGTGGGGCTGAACCCTTCGCTGAATGAGTTTCCGGCCGACGAGCCGTTCCGGCGCTTTCCTTCGGCAGAGGGCCATCGAGAGCCGCGCCGCTACCTTGATGCCCTGTCGGGCTATTTTGGCGCCCGCCCGTACCGAAGTTGGTTCGATGCCCTGCTGCCGCTGCTTGAAGGGCTGGGCGCGAGTTACTACAAAGAGGCTCGATCAGCGGCTGGCGGCTGGCTGCGCCGCATGCTGCTTAAAGGATCGGGCGCGAGTCACTCCAAGGGCGTCGCATCGACCGCGCTTCATACCGATATCTGCTCGCCGGTGGCGACCTGTCCCACATGGAGCAAGCTGGGCGAGGGCGCTCGCGCGTCGCTTGAGGCCGCCGGCATTCCGCTCTGGCACAAGCTGCTCGAGGAGCTGCGGCCGCAGATCGTGGCGATATCGGTGGCGAAGGCTTATCTCAAGCGAATCCGGTTCACGCCAATGAGCAATTGGGAGATTGTCCACGCTTTTGAACGGACAGACAGCGGCAAACGACGTTCCCGATGCTACGAAATTCGCGCAAGATGGCACAATGTTGGCGGCGAGCGCTCGCTTTTTATTTTCGGCGCGGCGGCGCACAAGCCTTTCGGCCTGCTGGGCGACATTCAGAAGCGACGGGCAGGCGAGCTGATGCGAGAGGAATATCTGAAAGGCCGGTAAGCGCTGCTGGTACTATGGCAAGCCATGAGGCCGGTTTTGCATCTTCTTCTTGCTGCGGTGTTGCTGGCGCCTGCGGTGGCGTCGGCTGATGATGATGGCGCGAAGAAAGCGGATGGCCGCGACCGGCGCGAACGAGTTCAGCTATGGCTGGATATCAAGAAGCGCCAGGAAGCTGCGACGGTCGATAGGCTCAGAGGCGGCGATGCCGCCACCAAGCGGTCCATTGCTCGCCAGCGAGCGAAGCCGAAGCGCGATATCCGCAAAAGGAACAACGTGGAGCTGCTGCGGCTTGAGGCGGAGCTGAAGCGGCTCGCCGAGCTGGAGCAGGCAAAGAGCAACAAGGAAAAATCCTGACCGCGCCCGTCGGGCAGCATTTTTCCCGAAAGCTGGGAGCGGTTGTCAGGCTGCGTCTTTTCGAGGCCTTACGGAGGACGCGCCCCGTTTTTTCATTCGCGGCGCGGCGCGGAGGATTTCGGCGAGGTAGCGGCCGGTGTGCGAGCGGCGGATGCGGGCCACTTCCTCCGGCGTTCCGGTCGCCAGCAGCTCGCCGCCGACCTCGCCGCCTTCCGGCCCTAGGTCGATGATCCAGTCGGCGGTTTTGATCACGTCGAGATTGTGCTCGATCACCACCACCGTGTTGCCGCCGTCGCGCAGCCGGTGCAGAACCGAGAGCAGCTGCGCCACGTCGTGGAAATGCAATCCGGTGGTGGGCTCGTCGAGCACGTAGAGGGTGCGCCCGGTGGAGCGCTTAGCCAGTTCGCGCGACAGCTTCACGCGCTGCGCCTCGCCGCCGGAAAGCGTGGTTGCGCTTTGGCCCAGCCGGATATAGCCCAGCCCCACATCAAGCAGCGTGGCCAGCTTTTGCGCCACTTTGGGCACGTTGGCGAATACCTCCGCCGCCTGTTCAATGCTCAGTTCCAGAACTTCGTGGATATTCAGGCCGCGGTAGCGGATTTCTAGCGCCTCGCGCCCGTAACGCCGCCCTTCGCACACGTCGCAGGGCACGTACACATCCGGCAGGAAATGCATCTCCACCTTGATGAGCCCGCCGCCCTGGCAGGCTTCGCAACGCCCGCCGCGCACATTGAAGCTGAAGCGGCCCGGCTTGTAGCCGCGCGCGCGCGCTTCGGGAGTGAGCGCGAAAAGCTCGCGAATGGGGGTGAACAGCCCTGTGTAGGTGGCCGGATTGGAGCGCGGCGTGCGCCCGATGGGATCCTGGCTGATTTCGATGATGCGGTCGATGCGCTCGGCTCCTTTAAGCGAGCGGAGCTTCGCGCCCGCCAGCGGCTTGCGGTCGAGGGCCGCCGCCACCGCCGGCAGCAGCGTTTCGTTCACCAGCGAGGATTTGCCGGAACCGGACACTCCCGTCACGCAGGTCATCAGCCCCAGCGGCAGCGTCACGTCCAAGTCCTTGAGGTTATTGGCGCGCGCGCCCTCAATGGCCAGCGAGCGTCCGGGCCGCGGCTCATGGCGCGCCTTGGGCACCGCGATGCGGCGGGCGCCGCTTAAGTACTGCCCGGTTAGCGACGCGGCCTCGCGTTTTATGGTGTCCGGAGGCCCCTCAGCCACCACTTGGCCCCCGTGCGCGCCCGCTCCCGGACCGATATCCACGATATGGTCGGCGCTGCAAATGGCTTCCTCGTCGTGCTCCACCATCAGCACCGTGTTGCCGAGGTCGCGAAGGCGCTTGAGCGTGGCTAGCAGGCGCTGGTTGTCGCGCTGGTGCAGGCCAATGCTAGGCTCGTCGAGCACGTACATCACGCCCACCAGCCCCGATCCGATCTGGCTGGCCAGCCGGATGCGCTGCGCTTCGCCGCCGGAAAGCGTCTCGGCGCGGCGGTCGAGATTAAGGTAGCCCAGCCCCACATCCGCCATGAAGCGCAGCCGTTCTCCCAGCTCGCGCACCACGCGCTGGGCGATTTCCTGCCTCCATCCCTTCAGTTTCAGCGTGTCGAAAAAATCCAGCGCCGCCGCCACGCTCATGGCGCTCAGCTCCGTAATCGAGCGGCCGGACACGATCACGTTGCGGGCGGCCTCGTTGAGCCGCCCGCCGCCGCATTCGGGGCAGGGCGTGGAACCCAGATAGCGCGACAGCTCCTCGCGCACCCGGTGCGACTCCGTTTCCCGGTAGCGCCGCTCCATATTGGGCAGCACGCCCTCGAAGGCGCGGGTTCGGGTGAACTTCCGGCCGGTGGCGAAGCGGTAGGTGAACTTGATCCGCGTGCGGCCGCTGCCGTGCAGCACCACTTGGCGGATTTTCGCCGGCAGCGTCTCGAACGGCACTTCCGGATCGAATCCGTAATGCCGCGCGAGGCTCTCCAAGGTGCTGTAATACCAGGCATTGCGCCGGTCCCAGCCGCGCACCGCGCCGCCGGCCAGACTCAGATGCGGGCGCACCACCCGTTCGGGATCGAAGAACCGCTTGGTGCCCAAACCGGCGCAGGACTCGCAGGCGCCGGCGGGATTATTGAAAGAGAACAGCCGGGGCTCCAGTTCGGGAATGGCGAAATCGCACAGGGGGCAGGCGAAGCGGCTGGAGAACAGCACGTCCGCCTTGTCCGGCTCGTCGATAAAGCCCACCAGGGCGATTCCGCCGGTGAGCGTGAGCGCCGTCTCGAAGGATTCCGCCAGCCGCTGGCGCAATTCATCGCGCACCCGCAGGCGGTCCACCACCACCTCGATGCTGTGGTTGCGGCGCAGGTCCAGTTCCGGCGGATCGTCCATTTCGCACAACTCGCCATCCACCCGGGCGCGCACAAAGCCGCGGGCCACGAGGTCGGCAAACAGCTTGCGGTGCTCGCCCTTGCGGTTGCGCACCACAGGCGCCATCACGTTGATCGCCGTGCTTTCGGGGAGGGCGAGCACCTCATCGACCATTTCGCTGATGGTTTGCGCCGTTAGCTCGCGCTGGTGCTTGGGGCAGCGGGGCACGCCGGCGCGGGCGAACAAAAGGCGCATGTAGTCGTAGATTTCGGTGACGGTCGCGACCGTGGAGCGCGGATTGTGCGAAGCCGAGCGCTGCTCGATGGCGATGGCCGGCGAAAGGCCCTCGATATGGTCCACGTCCGGCTTGCTCATCACGCTTAGGAACTGTCGGGCGTAGGCCGACAGCGATTCCACGTAGCGCCTTTGTCCTTCGGCGTAGATGGTGTCGAAGGCCAGCGAGGACTTGCCGGAGCCGGACAGCCCGGTCATCACGATCAGCTTGTCCCGCGGCAGGGACAGATCGACCCCCTTGAGGTTATGCGTGCGCGCCGAACGGATGCGGATATCACTCATGGCAGCCCGCCAATATACCCCGCCGGAACCACGCGGCGAAATCCGAGAGGCAAGCCTGTCAATTCTGGTGTTGCCATATCCCTGCCAAGCAAGAAGGCTATCGAACAGGGAGCAGAGCACGATGAGCAAGCAATCTTCGGATCATGGATGCGCTCCTAGCCCGCATATTGCACCAAGCCGCTTGTTGCCTTTCTAATTTTGCTGATTAGCCAATGGCTTGTGCCCGGAATGCCCGCTTTCCGCCTAATGCGAAACGCGCATGCCGCGTTCCCGCTGGTCTTTTGCCCGCTTGCGCGCACATGCTCGCTGCGCCATAGGCACGGCTACGCTTTAAGCTCGCGAGCACGCGCAATCGAGCAAAAACCTGCGCGGCCTCCACGACCCCTTGGTGCAATATGCGGGCTAGCGGATGGTGACCACCTCCAATTCGATGGCAAGTTGCGCCCAAACGCGATCAGCCGTATAGACGGGCGCGCGCAGATCAATGCCCAGCGCCAGACAAGCGCGGTCGCCCAAAGACAAGCCATGCCCCTTCGTCCGGATCCGGAGGCCACCTGCAATTTCCGCTTGCGCGGATGTAAGCGGGACAAAGGCCAATCCAAGACCCTCCAGACTCGTCCGCAATTGAGCAGCTTCGAGCGCCTCCCCGTCAATTTTCTGGACGACTTCGATCCAGTTGACTGTCGAGATGCGGGCATTCGAGATCACTGACCGAACGGAGTCGGCACCCGCTTCACGCTGCAAATAGGCAAGCAGCGCGGAAGCGTCGAGCACTGCGCCCACTACCCGGACTCTCGCCGAGCCTCTTCGCGCCGCTCGGCGATCAGTTCGTTCGCCAAGCTCCTGCCTTCGAATTTTCGAAAGTGCTCCTGCAGCCTGCGCTCAATGGCCTCCCGCTTCTCAATCACAAGCTGCTCCTGCTCGATGCGGGTGTGCAGCACATCCCCCTGCTGCAAGCCAAGCGACTTGCGAATCCGGGCGGGAATCACAATCCTTCCTTGCGGACCGAGCTTGGTGTCGGCATGTTTTTCAAAAAAAGGCATATCTATATTTTTTGCCATTTTGAAAAAGATTACGCCATTTTCACTCCGAAGTGCAACACACCTGCCGGGGCGGTGCCAACGCAAAGCGCAAATGTCCTCTTTTCCCCTATTCAGAGATGTCAAGCACCGTCCGGCCTTCAATATGGGGGGCATCGTAAATCGCAGATTACACACTGCGCCTGACGGACTAAGGAAATCGAGCCGATCAAGCAGCGCCGCCGGTTTGGGCCAAGGCCAGTTCTGGTAGCATTCGGTTATCCGCAGCGGCAACAGGTTGTTGCGCAAGGTCGAAATCAACGGAGAGACGACAGTGACAAAGATGCAAACGGAAAAACGTTTGGCGTCAAAGCGCGCGCAGAACCACGCCCAGATGCTTGAGGATGCGCTCGCCCGTCCAAGCATCCGCGAGGGTATGAAAGTCTATGGCGGTTGGCGGAAAAAGGATCAAGAGCTTGATATATATCGTTCGGCAACAAAGAGGCCCGAACGAACCACGACCACAAACTCGTCACGCGCCTGCTGATGCAGATGGCGTTTGTTGTCCACAGCATGACCGGCGAAAGGCTGAAATACCAAGGCTGAATGTTTACAGCCCTTTGGGGCACTCCGCGATAGAGGTTCACCACTTTAAGGATATCAAGGTGGAGGGTTGATTGTTCCCTGTTGCGACGCGGGAAACTTGCGTGGCAATTGGGGCGGAACCCGCATCTTTTGCGGGGCGGGCGCATTTTGGGCGAAACGCGCTGCAATTCTTTCCGCCAAGGCGGTGGCCACCGGCGCAAGTGATGGCACAATAGTTTCGATTGTCGGCCGATTGGGCCGGAGGTGTTTGGAGAGTAGGAATGCGCGGAGTCAACAAGGTCATTCTGGTCGGCAACCTAGGCCATGATGTGGAAGTCCGGCAGATGACGAATGGAAACCCGGTGGCGAATATCCGGATCGCCACCAACGAGCGGTGGACCCGCAGGGACACCGGCCAAGTGCAGGAGCATACGGAATGGCACAACGTGGTGCTGTTCGGCAGGCGGGCCGAGCTGGCGCAGCAGTACCTGCACAAGGGCTCGCGGATTTACGTGGAAGGCCGCTTGCGCACGCGCTCCTGGCAGGACCGCGAAGGGCAGGAGAGGCGCAGCACGGAGGTGGTGGCCGACGACATGCAGTTTCTGGACCGCCGCGGCGGCGAGGGCGATTTCGATCAGCAGCGCCGCGGTGGCGGAGGCTCCGGCGCGCCGCAGCGCGGGAGCTACGGCAATAACGTGGACGACGGCGACATGGACGACGAGGTTCCTTTCTGAAGCGGCTCCCGCCTTCGGGAAGGGGCGCGACATGAGCCCTTTGCTGCCCCCTTTATTGGCCAGGGAAGGGGGGCGCGGCTTGTGAGCGGCAAGCTCTATATCCGCACCTTCGGCTGCCAGATGAACGAGTACGACTCCGCCCGCATGGCGGACGTGCTGCGCGAGGAGCAGGGTCTCACGCTCACTGATGACCCCGAACAGGCCGACGTGGTGCTCATCAACACCTGCTCGGTGCGGGAAAAGCCCCAGGAGAAGCTCTTTTCCGAGCTGGGGCGCTACAAGGCCCTGAAGCGCAAGCGCCCTGATCTGAAGATCGGCGTGGGCGGCTGCGTGGCCAGCCAGGAGGGCGCGGCCATTGGCAGGCGCGCGCCTTATGTCGATGTGATCTTCGGCCCGCAAACCTTGCACCGGCTTCCAAAGCTGCTTGGGCAGTCGGACTTGGCGCGCGGGCCGGTGGTGGATCTGGCCTTTCCGGCGGAAGAGAAATTCGCCTCGCTGCCGCCGCCGAGGGCCGCATCGCCGGTCGCCAACCTGTCGGTCATGGAGGGTTGCAGCAAATTCTGCTCCTTTTGCGTAGTGCCCTACACCCGCGGCGAGGAGATCAGCCGCCCGGTGGCGGACGTGCTCTCGGAAGCGATCCAGCTTCAGCGCCAGGGCGTGAGGGAAATCAACCTGCTAGGCCAGAACGTGAACGGCTATCGCGGCGCGGCGCCTTCCGGCGGGCTGGAGGATCTGGCGGGCCTGATCCGCTATATTTCAAAGCTTGAGGGCATCGGCAGGATCCGCTTCACCACCTCGCATCCGATGGAGTTCGACGACCGCCTGATCGAGGCTTACGCGCACACTGAGAAACTTCCCTCTTACCTGCATCTGCCGGTGCAAAGCGGTTCGGACACGGTGCTTCAACGCATGAAGCGCGGCTACACCGCCGCCGAGTACCGCGACAAGATCGAACGCCTGCGCCAAGCGCGCCCAGGCATCAGCGTTGCTTCGGACTTTATTGTGGGATTTCCGGGCGAGACCGAAGAGGAGTTTGCCCAAACCCTGGCGCTGGCGGAGGATATCGGCTTCGACCAGTCCTTCAGCTTCATCTACAGCGAAAGGCCCGGCACGCCCGCTGCGGGAATGGAGGATCCGGTTCCGCAGCGGGTCAAGCTCGATAGGCTACAGCGCCTCCAAGCGCTGATCGCCGATCAGGCGCGGCGCATTTCGCGCGGCATGGTGCATTCCTCGCAGCGCGTCCTAGTGGAGCGGCGGGCGCGCCGCGGCGAAGGCCTGATTGCCGGACGCACCGGCAACAACCGTTGGGTCAACTTCGATGGTCCGGTTTCCTTAATCGGGCAGTTCGTTGACGTGGCCATCACCGAAGCCCTTCCCAATTCGCTGCGCGGCCGGCTGCTGCCGGAATCCCTCGCCGCCTGAGGCCACCCGCCGTCCTGAACAGCGAAACCCACACTATGGAAGTTGTGCTTCGGCCGGCCAATAACGGCGCTCTGGCCAATTTATGCGGCGAACTCGACCGGCATTTGCGGCAAATCGAGCAGGGGCTGGGCGTGCGCATCTCCAACAAGGGCAACCGCTTCCGGGTGCAGGGCGCGGAGGCCGCGTCCCAAGCGGGCGCTGCGGCTTTGAACGAGCTGTACCGCATGGCCGCCGACGATTCGCTGGACGCGCCGCGCATCCAAGCCGTTTTGAGCGAATGCGCCGAGGGCGCAACGGACAGCGCCGGAAAAGCGCAAGCCGATGGCGGGGCCGGCCGGAGCGCGCCGGCGCAGGAGGATGACGATTCCCGGCTCGTGGTGAACACGCCGCGCATTCATGTGCGCCCGCGAGGCGCCAACCAGCGCCGCTATGCGCAGGCCATTCGTTCGAGCGACCTCACCTTCGGCGTGGGGCCGGCCGGCACCGGCAAAACCTGGCTGGCGGTGGCTTGCGCCTTGGAGGCGCATCGGGCGGGGCAGGTTCAGCGCATTGTGCTGGTGCGCCCCGCGGTTGAAGCGGGCGAGCGCTTGGGATTTCTGCCGGGCGACCTGGCGAGCAAGGTCGATCCGTACTTAAGGCCGGTTTACGACGCGCTGTATGCCATGCTGGGGCCGGAGCGCGTGGCGCAATGGGTGGAGCGCGGCATCATCGAGGTGGCGCCGCTGGCTTATATGCGCGGCCGGTCGCTGAACGGCAGCTTCGTGATTTTGGACGAGGGCCAGAACACCACGCCGGAACAGATGAAGATGTTCCTGACCCGTTTCGGCGCCGATTCCCGCGCGGTGGTGACCGGCGATATCACCCAAGTGGACCTGCCGCGAGACCGGGAGAGCGGCCTTCGGCACGCGCTGGGCATTCTCAAGTCCATTTCCGGGATCGCCACGGTCTATTTTTCCTCGCGGGATGTGGTCCGTCATGCGCTGGTGCGCCGCATTCTTGATGCGTACGAGGGCCAAAGCGAAGGCGGGCGGCAGCCATGATCCGGGTTGCGCTGCAACATGCCGCCGACGGCGGGCGCACGGCCCGGGAATTATCCGATTCGGCGATCCGGAAACTGGCCAGGTCCAGCCTCGCGGAATTCGCTTCCAGCGGCACGGTCACCGTGCGCCTCGTGGGAGAAGCCGAGAGCCGCGAACTGAACCGCGCTTGGCGGGGCGCTGACTGGCCCACCAATGTGCTGGCGTTTCCTGCCGACCGCGCCGTGGGCCAAATTGGCGATATAGTCATTTGCCTGCCGGTGGCGCGAAGCGAGGCCCGGCAACGCGGTTGCGATCCGGCCGCGCACTTGGCCCACCTTGTTGTGCATGGCTGCCTTCACTTGGCCGGACACGATCATAAGGAGCGGAAACAGGCTCAAGCCATGGAATCGCAGGAATCGGAGCTGCTTGAGCAGGCTGGATGGCCGGACCCTTGGGCCGGGGAGGCGCGCGCATGAGCGGCGCGCGCGGCTGGCTGGACCGCTTCGCAGGCCGCAAGCCGCCAAGCCGCGCCGGCTTCCTCGAGCTGCTCGCCCGACTGCGCGACGAGCGCGAAGTGACCGCGGGCGAGAAGACGATGATCGAAGGGGTGCTGGAGGTATCGCGCCGCGAAGTCCACGAGGTGATGGTGCAGCGCTCCAGCATGGTGGTTCTGCGCTTGGACGACAGTCGCGAGCGGATGCTCGAAACCATTATCCGTTCCGGCCATTCCCGTTTTCCCGTGATCGGCGAAAACCGGGACGAGGTGGCGGGCATATTGCTGGCCAAGGATGTGCTGCGCGCAATGACCGAATCGACCGGCGACCATTGGGAGATTGAACCGCTGCTGCGCCCGGTCACGCTGATCCCGGAAACCAAGCGCCTTGACGCGCTGCTCGACGAATTCCGGCGCGGCCGCAATCACTTGGCGGTGGTGGTGGACGAATACGGCGGCACGGCGGGGCTTTTGACCATTGAGGACGTGCTCGAGCAGATCGTTGGCGAGATTGGCGACGAGCACGATCTTCAGCAGGCTCCGGAACTGGTTCGCCAGGAGGACGGCAGCTACTTGGTGAGCGCCAAGATGCGCATTGAGGATTTCGACGAGCAGGTTGGCACCAAACTGGACACCGGAGGATTCGATACCGTGGGCGGCCTGGTCATCCACCGTCTCGGACGCCTGCCGCGGAAGGGCGAGCGCGTCGAAGCGGGCGGATGGCGAATGGAGGTGATCGCGGCCGACCGTCGCCGCGTCAACCGCCTGAAGGTAAGCCCTGCCTGAATGGCGGCGCTTCAGGCAAACTTGCGCCCGAGGGCGAGCGAAGGCGGGGGGCATAGCCGTGCGTATGGCGCAGCGAGCCTATGTGCGCAGGCGGGCAAAAGACCAGCGGGAACGCGGCCAGCGTGTTTCGCATTGGGCGGAAAGCGGGCATTCCGGGCATAAGCCATTGACTAAGCAGCAAAACAAGGAAGGCAACAAGCGGCTTGGTGCAATATGCGGGCTAGCCATCCTGGGCCTGTTGGCGCTGGCTCGCTTGGATGCCGCCAATGTTGAAGGCGCGCTCTCGATGGAGGAAGCGATCAACCGCACGCTGGCCCGCCATCCGGATCTGGTCGCTTTGGGCCACCAGATCGAGGCTCAACAGGGGCGTGTTGCCCAATCGGGCATTGGTCCCGCTCCCGAGCTGGCGCTGGACGTGGAGAATGTGCTCGGCACGGCTGGCTTTCGCGGCATCGGCGCGGGAGAGGAGACGCTAAGCCTGGGCTGGGTGCTGGAGCGCGGCAAGCGGCGGAACCACATCGCCGCCGCCCGGGCCGGGTTGTCGATCGTTGAGGCGGAGGCGGAGATACGGCGGCTGGACGCCGCCACGCTGTCGGCCCTGCTGTACTTGGACAACTTGGAATTGCAGGAGCGCCATGCGATTTCGCTGCTAGCAATCGAAGCGGTCGAGGCAGCCGTCGCCATGCTGGGCCAAGGCTTGGAAACCGGCCTGGCCACGGCAGGGGATTTGGCCAGGGCCAGAGCGGACTTGGCCGCAGCGCGCTTGCATTCGGCGGATGCGAAACATGATCTCAACGCTGCCCGGCATGCGCTGGCGATGCAGTGGGGGCAGCTGAAACCGGACTTCCCAAGGGTTAGCGGGGATTGGCGGCGCTTGCCGTTTCCAAGCACTGTTGAAGCGCTGCTTGAACAGCTCGATGCCGCGCCTGATCTGGCCGCTTACGCCAATCGGCGGCGACTGAGGGAGGCTGAGGTCCGGCTTGCTGAATCCGAGGCGCGGCCGGACTGGAGCATCAGCGCCGGAATTCGTCGTTTGGAGGAAGACGACGATTACGCCTTTACGTTCGGCTTTGCGGCTCCGTTTGGAGGCGCGGGACGTAACCGGGGGCAAGTGCAGGAGGCGCGCGCCAACCTAGCGCAACTCGATGCCGAGCGGACCGCCGCCCGCGCCCGCATCGAAGCGCAGTTGCTGGCGATTCATCAGGAGATGGAGCACAGCTTGTTGCGCGCGGAAATGCTTCGCGATGAGCTGCTGCCGAGGTTGCGGGAGGCCGCCGAGCATGCCCGCAAAGGCCATGAGGCAGGCGATGACGGCATTCTCGATTTGCAGGCGCTGGAGCTCGAGAAATTATCGGTGCAATCGGAGCTGGTTCAAGCGGTGATTGATGCCCGGCGCCAGCAAATCGAAATCGAACGGCTGATCGGCGCGGCCATTCCGCCCGCAGCTTAAGCCTTTCCCCGCTAGTCAAGGGCCGAGGCGTCGGCCCATTTCATCGCGGCGAGCGCGCCGATTCCGAATAGCGCGTAGGACGCGATCAGGGCGTAGAAAGTGCCGTCGAAGATATAGCCCACGAACGCTCCGAGCGGCACCGCCACCAAGGTGGACAGCGACGCGACCACGGCCGCGCCCACGCCGGCGATATGGCCCAGCGGCTCCATGGCCATCGCGCCCAGGTTGCCGAACAGCAGCCCGATGCACAAGAAGACGAACAGCAGGTAGGCCATCAATAGCCAAAAGGGAAGCACCCCGTCGAAGATGAAGGTCAGCCCTAGGCCGACAAACGACCCGATCGTGGCCAGGAGCATGGCTCCACGCGACAGCTTCCGCATCCCGTACTGCATCACCAAGCGGCCGTTTAGGATCGAAGCGCCTCCCACGGCCAGAGCCAGCGCGCCGAAATACAAGGGGAACAGAGTGCCGGTTCCGTACACATCCTGGAAAATCTGTTGCGCCGTGCTCAGGTAGGCCAAAAACGGCGCGAACACGCAGCCGCTGGCTAGGGTGTACCCCAGCGCGGCGCGGATCTTCAATACTTCCACCACCGCGCGGCCGATGGCGCGCGGTGAGAGCGGGCGCCGGCGTTCGGAAGGAAGCGTCTCCGGCTGACGGATCGCGAACCATAGAAAGCTGACCGCGGCAACGGCGAAAAATACCGCGAATATGGCGCGCCAGCCCCCAAGCATCTGGATCCACTGCCCCAACGCCGGCGCGATCGTGGGAACGATGATGAAAACCGCCATGGTGAACGACATTAGGCGCGCCATCTGGCGGCCCGCGTACTGGTCGCGCACCAGCGCCATCGAGACCACGCGCGGCGCCGATACGCCGATGCCTTGCAGCACGCGCCCGGCGATCATCAGCTCGAAGCTCTGCGCGTAAAGGCTCATCAAGCAACCGGCCATGAATAGCACGAGGCCGGCATGAATGGCCGGCTTGCGTCCGATCCGGTCGGAAAGCGGGCCGAAGACGATCTGGCCCATGCTCATCCCCAGGAACACCGCCGTAACCACGAACTGCACATCGTTGCGGTGCGCCACCCCGAGGTCCTCGCCGATCGCCGGCAGCGCCGGCAGCATCGTGTCGATCGCCAGCGCGACCAATGAAATCAGCAGCGCGATCAGCGGCACGAATTCGCCCGTGCGCAGGGCAGGGGCGGCAACAGGCTGGCTCATTTTTCCTCTAGCCCGCATATTGCGCCAATCTGCGCCAGCTAAAGCCCTTTGCTTGCCCCTGCCTCGCGGGAGCGTCTGGGGCAGGATGCCCCCAGCCGAGCCCCATGGATGGGTTCATGCGTCTCCCGCGAGGCAGGGGCAAGCAAAGGGCGGGGGCGAGCGAAAGCGAAGGCATAGCCGTGCCTATGGCGCAGCAAGCCTAGCGCGCAAGCGGGCAAAAAACCGCGGGAAAGCGGCATGCGCGTTTCGCACTAGGCGGAAAGCGGGCAATCCGGGCATAGGCTATTGGCTAATCGGCAAAATAGGGAAGGCAACAAGCGGCTTGGCGCAATATGCGGGCTTGGGGTGCCTGCGCCGCAATTTGCCCTCATCGAGCCGGACGGCGCCTTGCAAGCCCTGCTGGAAGGGCCACGCCCAGCAGCAAGCAGAGTATCACGATAGGCCAGTTGCCGAAGCGGGCATAGAGGGTGGTGCCGGAAAGCCGGGGGGCGCGCACGTCGAGGAAACCGGCTTCGTGTTTCGGCAGGCTGGCGATGATGCGGCCCGCCGGGTCCACTGCCGCAGTGATTCCGGTGCCCGTGGCCCGCAGCAGATAGCGCCCCGTTTCCATAGCGCGCATGCGCGCCATGTCCAGGTGCTGTTCGAGCGCCACCGTGTCGCCGAACCAGCCGTCGTTGCTGATATTCACAAGCAGTTCCGCGTCCGGCGCCCAGGCGCGCTGCTCGCTGCCGAACGCGGCCTCGTAGCAGATGCTGACGCCGAAGGCCGCGCCCGCCGCCCGCAGCAGGCCTTGGTCGGCAGGGCCTGCGAGCAGGTCGCTGGCCGGCAAGCCCATGCGCTGCAGCCAGTCGCGCGCCACCTCCGGGATCGGAAAGAACTCCCCGAACGGCACTAGGTGCGACTTGTGATAAACGCCCTCTCCGCTGCCCAGAACCATCAGCGAGTTGAATCGGCCCTCGGCTGTGTCGGTTAGGATGCCGAGTGCCAAGGCGGCGCTGCGATCATTCATCAGGGCATCCATTTCAGCCAGGTAATTCGCGGCAAGCTCCTGCGTGGCAGGAATCGCGACTTCCGGCCAGATAATCAATTCCGGCCGCTGATCCGGGATGTTCTGCCACGGGCGGTCGAAGCTGAGCGCCTCATAGGTCAGCAAGGTAGGCCCATACTCCTCCGGCAGCCATTTCCTTTCCTGCGGGATGCCGCCCTGAACCAGGCGGGCCCGCAATTCCCCTACGGGATGCATGCCGCCCTCGGGCAAGGGCAGTTGCCCCAGCGCGGCTGCGCCGACGGCCAGCACCGCCACCAAGGCCGCCCGCCGCGTAACAGCCATCCGCGATCGCCAGATCAGCAGACAGGCGCCGGCCAGCACGGCCATGATCCAGCCGACCAAGTACACGCCGCCTGCGGAGGCAAGAACCACCGGCCATTTGCCTGCGAAAGCCGGGCCTGCGAGGTAGCCTGCGCTGAGCCACGGAAATCCCGTGGATACCCAGCCGCGCAGCCACTCCGTGAGCACTAGAACCGCAGGCAGAACCACCACCGCCGCCAGCCAACTGCGATGCGGGGCCAGCCGGGCCGCCCAATAGCCGCCCAGCGCATACCAGCAGGCCATCAACGCGGCCAGCAGCACGACTAGCGCTACGGCCAATGCCGCCGGCCCGCCGTTGACAATCCGAACGCTGTAGTAGATCCAGTGGCAGGCCATGGAGAACGCGGCCAGCCCAAACGCAAAGCTGCCGCCCGCTGCGGCGCGGGCGTTTCGCTTGGCCAGCGGGCCCGTCCACAGCGAAAGAAGCGTGGTAAGCGCGGCAATGCCGATCAGCCAGCGGACAAGCGGATTCATCGCGTAGCCTGTAAACGCCGCCGCCCACAAAAGGCCTCCCGCCGAGCCGGTCACAATCACTTTTCTCATCGCCTGTCCTGCTGCTTGTTCGGGGGTCTCGTGGTGCGCGGCGCCGTGCTATGCTGCAACGCATGGGCGGATTTTTGTGCCCGATGCAAACGGGGAAATAGCGTATTGATGGCGCTTGCCATTGTATTGGGGATGATATTCGCCGCGCCCTCGAAAAAGCGCGCTACAGCTTTTTCGGCTTTCGCGTCGCCCGTTTCCTTGCCGAGCCCTCACAATAAAGCGCGTGCCGCTCAGCGCAGGTTCGTGATTTTCCCATGGAAGGCTGAGCGTTAGCGGGTCCTGACAGGCAATGGGCACGGCTTTCCTGGCGTTGCTGGGCTACTGCGCGGCGATATTCGCCGCGTCCATGCTCGGCGGGCGAATATCCGCCTTGGGCGCGCTCACGCACACGCGCACGCAGGTTGTGATGAGCCTGGTTGCCGGCCTGATCCTGGGCATTGCCCTCTATCACCTGCTGCCGCACGGCTTGGAGCGCATTCACGGGCCAGGAAATATCGAAAAAGGCGCGTTGTGGTGCCTGCTAGGAGTTGTCCTGATGGTGGGCTTGCAGCGCATGTTCCAGTTTCATCAGCACGACTTCAGCAGCGAAGAAAAGGCCCTGCGCGCCGATCACTCGCATTCCGGAAAATCTCTTGGCGCCGGGGGCGTTGCGGGGATTATTTTCGGCTTTGCCGTGCATACCGTTATCGACGGCGTTGCTGTCGGCGCCAGCACCCAGGCAAGCATTCAGCACGGCGGAGGAATCGAGGCGCTGCCGGGATTCGAGGCGTTTTTAGCCGTTCT
Source organism: Gammaproteobacteria bacterium (assembly GCA_965213995.1). GTDB lineage: Bacteria > Pseudomonadota > Gammaproteobacteria > Steroidobacterales > Foliamicaceae > Foliamicus. The sequence goes on from OZ243929.1 coordinate 1,668,305, forward strand.
GCTGCACAAGCCGCTGGATGCCTATTCCATTGTGTTTGTGGTGCGTCGGGCGGGTTTGAGCCGCAGGGCATGCAATCTGATCAATCTGGGGTATGCGCTGCTATGCCCGCTGGCGGCCCTCGCCAGCTTTTGGATCGGCTCGCAGCTTGGCGCGGCCGCGGGAGGCGAGCTGGCCGGCTATGTGCTGTGTTTTGCCGCCGGCGCCTTTTTGTGCGTGGCGCTAAGCGACCTCTTGCCCGAAATCCACTTCCATACCCACGACCGCCTCAAGCTTAGCGTCGCTTTCCTCATTGGCATCGCCCTCGCCTACGCCCTGCATCTGATGGAAGCGGGCACGGCCCACCATCACCATCACCACTAACAGGCCCTAAGGTCGCCGTCCGGCAATTCCCGGCAGCGCCTGCTATCCCGCATATTGCACCAATCTGCGCCAGCTAAAGCCCTTTTCCTGCCCCTGCCTCGCGGGAGCGTCTGGGGCAGGGCGAGCATCGGTCGCTGCGCGCAGCGCAGCGAGGCAAAGCATGCCTTTGCCAGATGCGAGCGGGACGGCAGGAGGCCGGCCCCGGGCGTGATTCCGGCACCGCCGCGCGGCAGGAATGCCAACAGCAACTCGGGGAAGCAGGAGGATGGGTTCTTGACCTATGCAGGTCAAGCTTCAAGTAGTCATGCGTCTCCCGCGAGACAGGGGCAAGCAAAGGGCGAGGGCAAGCGAAGGCGAAGGCGTAGCCGTGCCTATGGCGCAGCGAGCATGTGCGCGCAATCGGGCAAAATCCTGCGCGGCCTCCACGCCCCTTGGTGCAATATGCGGGCTATAGCTTTCCTCGCCTCCCCTTGTTTCGGGAGTATCGGAGGCAGGGATGCCGGAGCAAGCCCCATGGATGGGTTTATGCGTCTCCCGAAACAAGGGGAGGCGAGGAAAGCGGAGGGATTGCGACAGCGCCTGCCATGGAGAGCGTCGAGGCCGCCGGCTTGATATCAGACGGCCTGCTCGTAGCCGAGAATGGCCTTGGTTTCGAGGAATTCCTCCAGCCCTTCGGGGCCCGATTCACGACCGTTGCCCGACTGCTTGTAGCCGCCGAACGGCGCTGCGGCATCGTATGAATTGCCGTTGAGGGAAACCTGCCCTGCCCGCAAGCGCGCCGCCGCCCCCCGCGCCTGGTCGAGATCGCTGCCCCAGACATAGGCCGCCAGCCCGTATTCCGTGTCGTTGGCGATCGCCAGCGCGTCTTCGAGGCCGCAGTACGGAATCACGCACAGCACCGGCCCGAAAATTTCCTCGCGCGCAACCGCCATGTCGTTGCGAACCTTGGCGAACACCGTTGGCTTCACGTAATAACCCCGCTCCAGCCCCTTCGGCTTGCCGGTTCCGCCCGCGGCCAGCTCGGCGCCCTCGTCAATCCCCTGCTGAATCAGCCGCTGCACCTTGTTGAACTGCGCCTCGCTCGCCAGCGGCCCCATGGTGGTGCTTTCGGACTCGGGATCGCCGATGCGCGCCCGCGCCGCCGATGCCGCGGCGACCTCCACCGCCTTGTCGTGCAGCGCTTCGGGAACCAGAAGCCGAGTGGGCGCATTGCAGGATTGCCCCGTGTTCGAGCACACGCTGCGCATGCTGCTGGCCACGCCGCGCTCGAGTATGGCCTCGTCCAGGATGATGCTGGGCGATTTGCCGCCCAGCTCCTGGCTAACGCGCTTGACCGTGCCCGCCGCCGTTGCGGCCACGGCAATGCCGCCGCGGGTGGAGCCGGTGAACGACACCATGTCGATATCCGGGTGCCCCGCGATCGCTTGGCCCGCTTCCGGGCCATCGCCGTTGATTAGGTTGAACACGCCGGCGGGAACCCCGGCGGCTTCCATGATTTCGGCGAAGATGGCGCCGCTGAAAGGCGCGATTTCGCTGGGCTTTAGGACCATCGTGCAGCCGGAGGCCAGCGCCGGCAGCGCCTTGAGCGCGATCTGATTGACCGGCCAGTTCCAGGGCGTGATGAATCCGCACACTCCGATCGGCTCGCGGCGGATGAGCGTGGCGCCGCGCCGCTCCTCGAAATCGAAGTCCTCCAGCAGCCGCCGCGCGGTTTTTGCAATGACCACGCCCATGGCGGCCTGCGCCTTGGCGGATAGCTGCTTCGGCGCTCCCATTTCGACGGTTATGGCTGCGGCCACGTCGTTGTAGCGGGCCTTATATGCGGCGATGAACGCATCGATCAGCGCTAGGCGCTCCTGCTTCCCCGACCGGGACCAAGCGGAGAATGCTTTCCGCGCCGCCGCCACCGCCCGGTCCACATCGCGGGCGTTTCCCAGCGATATAACGCCCGCCGGCTGTTCCGTGGCCGGGTTGATCACGGCCAGCTCGCGCGGCTCGTCCGGTTCGACCCACTCGCCATCAATGAAGAACTTTCGATACTCGCGCTGGGCCATCGCCGCAATGCTCCTTAAGAGGGAATTCAGACAGATTGGCGAGCATACACCGCGGCCGCACCGCATGCTATCCTGCCCCGCCATCCGCGGGAGGAACTTGATGTGAGCAGCGCTGCAAAGGCGCCAAGGCTTGCCGAAAACGTTGATATTTCCTTGCGCGCCGGGGGGGGGGGGGGGGCGTTGCCCCTTGGCGTAATATGCGGGTTAAAGCTGAGGGGAGCTTGATTAAGCGGCTTGGTCGGTTTTCACGGCCCGCGCCGGCCTGGCCGGCATCAGCGGGACGGGGTCGATGATCCAGCCTTTCTTTTTGCGCCGATCGGGGCTCGGAATCGCGAAGGCGGTGTGCTTTTCAAGCGCATGCACCTTGTCGAGATCAATGCGCCAGCCGCGCGCCTCCCATTCCTTCAGCCGCTCGCGGTAGCGCCCGATGGGATAGTCCGAAGGCGTGAACAGTTCCTTGGTGTTGACCTGCGGGGTCACCGGGGGGTGCAGGGTCAGGAGCACGTCGCGGTCCTGGAACGCCACGTACTGGTTCCGCTCTTTCATGGTTTCGTCGAACATCTCCTCCAGCATGAAATTCCGCATATTGACCAAAAACAGCCGCGTGTTCTCCTCGTCGATCGGCGTTTCGTAGAGGTACTGGTAGATATGCATGACCGGCGTGGGGTTGATGAAGGTCCATACCGAAGAGGGGCCGTGGTGGCCGGTTCCCACTCTTACCACGCGGTTTTCCTCCACCCCGGAAGTCTCGCGCATCTTATTCTCGCTCAACGGCGGCGCTTTCATTTCGTTGAAGAAGCCGGTTCCCCAGTCGGTTTCGCGCATATCCAGCTCGCCCACGCGGTAGTTCTCGTCCAAGCCCTTCATGCCGTGGGTGTCGTGGACGAATTCGTTATGGGCCGGGTCGATGCCGTTTTCGATGGAGCGCTTGTAGTTGATATTCCATTCAAACTCCTGGAGGGTGTTGGTCCACCCTTCTTGGCCCCACTCGTTGACTTTGAGAATAGGCGGCCGCTCCGATTCGTCGAGATCGCCCAAAAAGCAGAACACCAGGCCGTAGCGCTCCATGACCGGGTAGGAATCCACCCGCGCCCGTCCGGGCGGCTTGGCCTTCATGCCGATGGACGGCACCCGCACGCACTGGCCCGCGCCGTTGAAGCGCCAGCCGTGATAAGGGCATTGCACGCAGCTGTCTTCAACCAAGCCGTCGCCAAGCGAGCCGCCGCGGTGGCAGCAGGTGTTGCTGAGGCAATGGGCCTGCCCGTCCTGGTCGCGCCATAGCACGAAGTCCTGGCCTAGCATGCGTTGCTTGAGCGGCTTGTCTTCGAGTTTCTCCGACTGGACCGCCGGATACCAGAAGTTGATAAACATGGCGATATTCCTTCCTGAAGCGGATTTAGTTTATATCAGTACTTTCCAAGCGTCGTAACCGAAAAGCCCCAGCGTTTCCTCGTTGCGGCTGTTGCCCTCGGCGAAGCGGTCCGTGTCGGGCGCGAAGAAGCGGTGGATGATCTCCCCCGATTCCGCCATCACCATCGTGGTGCGCTCCACGCGGGCGGCTTCGTAGCGGCGCAGCGCCTCGGCCACGCTGCCCGACGCGGCGAGGCAGCGGGCCAGCACGATGCCGTCCTCGATCGCCATCACCGCGCCTTGGCCCATAAAGGGCAGCGTGGGATGCGCGGCATCGCCCAGCAGCGAAATCCGGCCCGCGCTCCACGATTCCAGCGGTTGGCGGGAGAAAAGCCCCCACTTGTAGCAGAGCTCCGGCGGCGTGGCCGAGATGATGGAGCGGACCAGCTCGTGGAATTCGGCGAATTCGTCAAGCACCTCCGATACCTCGGAATGCTGCGACCAGCTCTCGGTTTGCCAGTCTTCCCGCCTCACGAAAGCCACGTAGTTGACCGTTTCCTCTTCGCGGATCAGATAGCGCACGAACAGGTGGCCGGGGCCGATATATATGCCCGAAGGCGGATCCACGGCTTCGGGCGGAACCTGCGCGGCCGTCGCCAAGCCGCGCCAAGCCACGTAGCCGGTGAATACGGGCCGCTCGCTCTCGTGCAATTGCGAGCGAACCGGCGATTTCACGCCATCGCAGCCCACCAGCAACCGGCCTGCGGCGCTGCGGCCGTTGCGGAAAAAGGCGCGCGCTTCGCTTTCGCTCTGCGTATGGCGTTCGAACTCGTGGCCTAGGCGAATGCAGCGCGGATCGTTTTTTCGCACCGCCTCGGCCAGCATTCCGTGCAGATCGGCCCGATGGATCTGGTAGTAGGGCGAGCCGTACTGCTTGCGAGGCAGGTCGCCGCGCTCAACCTGCACCAGCACGCGCCCGGTCTTGTAGTGATGCACCGCCTGATAGCCGGGCACGCTGGCGGCCTCCGCCAACTCGTCCTCCAGGCCCAGGCCAATGATCCCGGCTGAGCCGTTGGGACTGAGCGTAAGCCCCGCGCCCACTTCGCCCAGTTCCGGCGCCTGCTCGTAAACCTGCACCGGGATGCCCGCCCGCTGCAGCGCCAGGGCGCAGGTCAACCCGCCAATCCCGGCCCCAATCAAAATAACCGGACGCTCGCTCGCATGCATGCGCGTATGTTACGCGCATCGGTCGGTGGTTAAACTACTGGCATCATTAGCAAAACGGTAAAACTTGATGATAGCCGCAGCCAATACCCGGAAAACAATCCGAATATGCGCGGTAACCTTGGCCAGCCTGCTGGTCGCGCCAACATCATGGGTGAGCGCGAGCCTCACGGAGGTGGAGGCCCGCACAGACACCGAAATCGAGCAGCAATTCCTTGAGGCGGCAAAATTAGGCTTCCCGCACGTTATTGAATCGCTGCTGGAGACCGATGTGGACTTGAAAGCGGCGAATGCGAACGGCATCACCGCGCTGATGCTCGCGACGCATAACTTTCATCCGGACATCGTGAAATTGCTCTTGGATGCGGGCGCGGCCGGTTCATCCCCGCGCGGGCGGGGAACTCCCTGCGCAAGCTCGCGGGCATGCACCAAGTGCCGGTTCATCCCCGCGCGGGCGGGGAACTCGGCTTCCGTCTCCGCAAGCGCGTCCAGCACCTCGGTTCATCCCCGCGCGGGCGGGGAACTCCAGCTCCGGGCGGGCATCGATGATCCGCCACGCGGTTCATCCCCGCGCGGGCGGGGAACTCCGGGGTGCGGCCGGCGTACCGCGGCATGTCCACGGTTCATCCCCGCGCGGGCGGGGAACTCCCCGATCATCCAGTCCGCCGCGCCGTTGCCGTCGGTTCATCCCCGCGCGGGCGGGGAACTCCCTTTTTGGAACCTGCTGATTCAAAAGGAAATATTTCTTGTTAAAGAACTTACCAGATTTAAGCCGACTGGTTTCGGTATTTGTCCGAAGTTCATGTTCTCACTCATTACTTAAGCTATTGCGCAGATTATGCATCTGTGGGGGCGGGTACGAATTGGACGAGCTTCATTCCGTCCAAATCCACAGGGGAGCGGCGATTTGTGCCGCAGGTATCAAAGTCGTACCCCGCGTCATTTGTCGCCGCCCATGCGATGATGGCATCGCCATCTTCGATTTCGTGTCTGACCTCTTTCCAAATCATCTCACGAGTGCGCCGCGAATAGTTACCTATGTATACGCCGGCGCGAATCTCCAATAACCAGATTGCCAGTCTGCCGCGCAGACGAGGTGGTGCGTTGCTAACCGCGATGACCAACATCGCCACTAGGCTCTTCGGAGAAAGCAACGGGCTGGGCTTCTCTCGGCGGTGACGGTGGATCGAAACCGCCTGCATTGAGCATTTCCTCAATGCTTGGAACCAGCCGACTTAGTAATCTGGTTTTTCGGAAGTTATTTCGGCAGCCTCGCCTTACTTCGCCAACCGGATCTCCGGCATCCGGTTGCTTCCCATTTTGCGCCCGCCCCGCGACTTGAAACGCAATGGGCACGACGGTTTCAAACTTATATACATCTGCGACATCGTACACGAAAGACTGCGGCTTGCCGGTGTGGAGAAAACCGATGGCAGGCGCATAACCTGCTGCGAGAACGGCTGCTTCGCACAAGCCGTACAAGCAAGCTGTGGCCTGACTAAGGCATTGATTTGGCAGATCGGCGCTATTCCAAGCCCGAGGATCGTATCGGCGACCTTTCCATTTGACACCATGCTGTCGGGCTAATGCCTCATAAAGACGTTTCACCCGAGCGCCTTCAATCCCGCGCAGCTGATCAATGGAGCGTCGTTGAGGGGCTGGCTCGCCAAAGCGCATGTCGTACATCTTGCGAACAACCTTCAGTCGGGCATCGGGATCAAGCGCAAGCCGCGCCTGGTGCAAAAGCCGGTCCGCACGTGCTCCACCGGGCTGACCTGCGGAGTACAGGCGCACACCCGCTTCACCGGTCCATACCAACAGGCATCCCACGCGCGCCGCAAGTGCTGCCGCTGCATGGGATATCCGGGAACCGGGTTCCAACATTAGGCACGCTATGCCACCTACCGGTATGTGGGTGCGAACGCCGTTGCGGTCCACTACTACAAAGGCTCCGTCTAGCACATCGAGTCTTCCTTTCTCAACAAAAAGGATGGATGCCCGGTCTCTTATCGGTATTGGCTGCGGCGGAGCAATACCTGGCATATCACGCATAAGCCTTACGGACCGTTCGCCCCATGAATCGATTGCCAAGGATTGCCAAGGTGAAAAGTAACTCGAACGAACATATCGCGCTTATCTTCTACCAACTCAGGTTCCGTGCCATTGAACTCGCGCATCTCGCTGCGCATGATCAGCCAGCCTCTGCCGCGTTGCTCGACGAAACCCATCGCGGACAGGAAATGGGCCATGTATTCGTTTCTTGAGCGCGGGTTGGCACCGGCCCGCACCCGCTCCACTGTGACGTGATTTGGCAGGGCGCCTGGACTGGTAACGTCCACGCGGTTGTCAAACACCTCCAGAAGAATCTTGGAGCCTGTTATTGCGTAGTCGCGATGCGTCACCGCATTGGCGAGCGCTTCGCGAATGGCTCGATGCGGCAAAAGATAACGATCCTCCCGGATCAGATTCTCGTACGATTCAAAATGTCCAAGCCCCATGAACCATCCGACGGCTCTATCAACTTGCTCGTTGATGCGCCCTGACGCATTTGCCACTTGGAGAGCTTCGCTGGCGCGGTCCGATCCCGCGTAAGCCACGCACTCGATCCTGAAGTTGCTTGTTCGCCGGTAGCGCTGCGGGTCTCTGCCGAAAGCCATCACGCCGTATAGTGTCGCGCAGAGTTTGCTGTCGATATCGACGATGACAGCCCGATTTCGAAGGTCGTCTTCGGTGTCCGGCTGGGGATCATTAGCGGTGTCGATGCGCATCCGCCTCAAATAAGCCCGGAAAGCCTCAAGGTCGATATGCGATGGCGGCGCGTCCAGTATCGCGCGTTCCTCGGTGAGGATATAGCCAAATACGTTATAAAGTTCCTGAAGTTCTGTTGCGGCCGGTTCCACGCTGCTACGGTCTCGACGAACCCACACGCGACCGCCGTGCCGCATCGGTTCGAATCCCCGTTGGCGCGGCACTTCGATCCAGAATACCCAGCCTTCCGGTAGTTCGCGCCGACCGATTTGAGCATGCACTGGTGCGCTACAGCCGGTTTGGAGGAATGAGGTCAAACGCTCATGGAGCGTGTCCGGATTCCCCTGCACGCCAACCACTTCGCGGGAATCCGTGACGCCAAGCACAAGCAAGCCACCGACGGTGTTGGCAAAAGCGCAAATCGCTTGGCCCACTGTGGAGAGATCGCCAGCACCCCGCTTGAATTCTGTCCGAAGGCTTTCGCCGTCCCGGATTCGTTCAATTACCGCCGACCAGTCCATTTCCAATAATGCACGCGCCGAGTTTGCTAGCGCGTCGCACGACGGATCAACAAAAGGCCACAGCCATAAGCCTTGGCCGAACCGAAGCCTTGAGGAATCCGGGATATCAGCACAGAAGGTTCCCGGACGGTTAGTGTTCCTTCAAAGTCGAGCGTGGAATATTTCATTGTCGGAGCAGTGCCCCCGCGAGCCACGCTGTGCTGAACGTATCCATCGACCGACACGTCACCACTAGACAGCTTGAAACCTGCTTTATTTCCCATTTGAACCAGCCACTCCACACCGGCGCTTCGCATCACTTCAAGGCGATGAGGGGATCTCCGGGAAGCTGGCAAGGATCGTAGCGCATCCATTACCACGTCATGCTTGGTGGACCGCCGCATCTTTCCATGCCTGCGGCGAACAACTGGATTTGCACGCAGGGAAAACCTCAAGCGATCGCCGGATTCGAGATTCGGGCTGAACAGTTTGGGCTCGTCAATTTTGAACAGTCCGTGGCGATCTACGGGTTGTCGATCGGAAAGCAAAAGAAATACGCCGGTCCGCATTTCCCGCCATAAGAAATCACGTCTGCGATCAGCATGGTCCGCAAAGAGTGACCATATGAGATGATGCGCGGGATGTCCGGTCTTGCTCGGGTTATGAGCTTGGCCTAGCAGAAGCGGCGCAAGAGCCCCTACAGACGCATCCTGTTTCAGGCAGACCCGGGAAAGATAGGGCATCCGTATTTCCCTAAGAACTTCCTTCCTGCGACGGAAGAATGACCCGTTCAATGCGTTCGCTGAATTGCCATCGCGGCCGGTTGGATATGGAATCGCGCCTGCTTTGAATTTGTCCTTCCTTGGGAGCCCCTGGCGCATCCCCATCGCAGGCGATCATGCCGCTGGCCACGGAGCTGGAGGCTGTTTGGCGCCATATCCACTGTTCTTCATCGGTGGCGATTCGTTTGGCGAAAGCGTCCATGAATGTGTCGGCCTCAATCATTTGTGGATTAAGCGGCAGGCCTAAGGGCGCAGATTTGCGGCCAAGATAGAGAACAAAGCGAGGTTGCCTCATCGAGGAAGCGATGCGGTCCAAGTCGATTGATTGCCCGTCTCGAAGCCACAAGATGGCTGTGAAGCATGCGTCCGTTCGCCATTCTCGCGTTGAAAGTACGGTATTGAGGTTGTCGAAGGCCAGTTCATCGCGGCGGGTTGCATATTCCATGCCACGTTTTGCTTTAGGCATTTGGGTGGTGTGGTAGTCAACAAAAGGCCTTCCCGGACGATCGGTGCGAACAGCGTAGTGAAGACCAGCTTCAAGTTGCACGTGAGCGGCCTCATTCTCCCTTTTAATGCCTTGTGCGGCCGCGACTAATCCAAGGATGGCTGAGCGTGCGGGTATGGCCCAGCTCATTCTTCTTTCGCCAACTGCGATTTCGCCGAAAGAGCACATTGGCGCATACAACGTGAAGAGCAGAAACCGCATCAGCTAACCGCGAACTTAAGCAAACCCGACAAGTTTCCTTCCCCACGCTCGACATGCATGGTATAGCGTTCATCGGCGCAGTCGCCGTAAGCGCTGTCCAGTCGATCCTTGTAAGCTTCTAGCGCGTCGATGGAGCTTTTCCCATAATCATCGCCTCCTCGAACCGGCTTTAGAAACGCCGCTGCCAGACTTCGCGGCTGCGCCGCTCCTTTTTCCGCCAGCACAAAAAATGCGCGTGCCCGGCTAGCGAAACTATTCTGTTTGCCGCCCGGGGAAATCGTCGCGGCGGCCTCGATAAGCGCCGAAAGGCTGGCGTTCCGGATGCCACCGTCGCCATCTAGATTGCGCGATAGCAAACCGCGATCAACACAAACATAAAGATAAAAGACGCCGGAGCCGAATTCCTGAACGCCGATAAATCCCGCACCGGCGTCTTCCGGCTCTTCGCGAGACTTGAGATCATCAATTGCCGTGTAGTAGTCGTCCTCCGCAATGGCGCGGTGCGTGGTGATGGCGTGCGCGACCTGGACGGCGGCTTCCCGGTTGAATTTTGGGTTATCGGCAAGCATGCGTCCGAACATGGCGATATCCGCTGCCGTATCGGCGCGTTGGAGCAAGTCCTCCGGGCGCGGTTCGGAAGGTGCTTCTCCAGAGAGCGCGCGGTCCGCCAAACCAAAAGCCTTTTGCCGTTCCTCGGGAGACACAAACGCAAGCTGCTCAATAAATGTTGGCTCGCTGTCTTTTTCGCTCTTGAGCTTGCCAAATAACTTCGCGATCTGACGAGCAGCTTTCAGTGCTTCATCCTCTTCCATGCCTCCTTCTCTCAGATAAGCAAAAACATCTTTTCCAAGCCGTTGTGTGCGGCTGGCGAGATGATCGCGCAGCTTTTCGGCGAACACATCGGAGGTGCGCCATGCCCGCTTCAGACTTTGCGAGGAAATGCGCAGGCGCGGCGCTCCTCCGAACACAACACTCTTGGGACGGCCAGTGTCATCCCTGTTGAGATTGGATGGACCATATGCGGTAAGCAAGTGAAATTGAAGGAAGTCGCCCATTCGGTTTGTCCTATTGTTGGTTGTCGGAGGTAGTTGACGACTCAGGCGTATCGTTCTGCGAATTGAGACTACTTCCTACGCCGTAGTAATCAAATATCCAGCGCTTCTTTACGCGATCGCCCCAGTAAAGAATGGCGTTGGACAAATCAAGAACATTGATTTTGCCCTTGGTCATGCGCACAAGACGGCGCATTGATTCCATCAGTTCGTCGTCGTGAGCCTGAAGGAGGCGGCGAAAGCGGCCTTCGGAAACCAGAGCGGATGTCTCGTCATCCAAGGATTTGCGACCGATTCTGCGGGCTACCGTTTGATTCTCCGATTCGCGCACCAAGGCGAGAACGCCTGCGAGGATTACGGCGCGTTCCCGACTGCGCGGCAGTCTTTCGACCAGTCGAAGGGCCTCAGGTTCCTGCATGATTGCCATTGGTGTGGATGCCCGGCGCAAGCGCGCAAGCGCGGCCCGCCGACCACCGGACACCCCGCCGTCCTGACCGGCAAGATGCCGCCACCAGTCATAGGCAATTTTCGCGCCTTGGTTCTTGCTCCCATGCATTATCAAGCCTGCTTCTTTCATGTGCGTGAACGAGAGCGTGTTGGGAGAGGAATTTCCAAGTCTTTTTCAAACAGAGATTTGCCGCCCTTTCCGCGCCCGCCAAGCGCGAGCGTCAAGTAGTGTCTTGCACTGACATGCCGACGCATATTCCGATGTTCCATGCCCCCGGGGTCGGCCAGCTCATCAAAGAGTTTCTCCGCCGCCTGCGCCAGCACTTTTACCCACTCTTGAAGCGGTATCTCGTTAGGGTTTTCCAAATCCGGATGATTACGGATGTGGCGGTTTGCGTTGTCGAGCGCAGAGTAGAAATCCTTCTCGGTATCCCGAAAGAAACGCTCCGAAATAAATCCAAAGTCGCCAGATGCATCCCCGGGACGGTCGTATAGCGCAGACTTCAACGCGCTGGTCAGTAACTTTGCAACCGTGTTGGCGCCCGCAGTAGCGTGACGGACGAACACCTCAAGCCAAGGTCGTGTGTCCTCGCCAAACTGGTACAAGGGCATTTGGCCCTCCATCCACGCCCGTGCTTTCATGTTATCCATGTCATAGCCGAAAGCTGTGAGCCGTGCTGTAGCTCTATGCCGAGTGCGGGCATAGTCATGGCGGACATGCCTCCAATGTCGCACAGTCTGTGCGGGCTCGCGGAGCTTGTCCTGGCTGGACAGCACGATTCTTGGCCACAGACGATAGCTGAAGCCACCGGGATGGGGATGCTCAGGTAACTTGGTCGTCGTCTTAGAATTCTGCCGATAGTAGGGAGTCAGTGGGTGCTGGAATCCCTCTGAATAGTTTGTGCCGTAGTTCTTGGTTCTGAATCGCTTCACCATTGAGGTCTCGTGCATACCAGTCAGCCCGCAACGCTGATCTGTGACTTCTTCAAAGTCTAGACGTATGCGTCGAGGCATCCCCCAGTAAACCTGCAATGGATGAATGTCAGCAGGCGTGGTGTCCTTGCCACTAGCCTTCTCGGAAGTGCTCGTGGGAGCCATCCAAGGAAATATTCGAGTTAGGTCATCCGGTCTTGTTCCGTTGACTTCGCGCTCAGCAATCTGCTCTAGACTCTCGACATTGGGCCAAGTTCGTCCCCACAGGGTGGCACCGTATTCTGCATGATCAGCGATAATCAGCGAAGTCAATGGCCCTCCGCCTCGCAAAGATGTCCTATAACCTTTGCCTCCGGAGGGCGCATAAGTGTTGAGTGTGAAAAGTGCCATGGCGGCCGTGGCTCGGGCTAGAGCAGGGGCTGCCCCGCGCTTCACGAACAAGTCGGCGTTCTTCTGAAGCGTTTCGGTGCCAGGTGTATCAATCAGCAAGCGGGCGATTTCTTTATGAGGAGCATTCTCAAGCGCATCAAAGTCCTGCATGAAGCGAGCACGGGCTCCGTCGAGATCAAATGCCTCGGAGATAGTCGAGAAACGTTGCTTCAAGAGTTGCGGAGTGGGTGGTTGGCCCCACCAATCCGCCCATGCATCTTCGTCTGCGGGTGGTGTGGCGGTTGACAACAGACCGATCATCAACTCATGCGCTGCTCCATTGAAATCAGGGCGCGGCCAAGCGAATCCTATGATCGGGTCCTCAGCAATCCGGTCGGTAATGAGCCACGGAGGAATATGCTCGACGATACCGCTGCGCCTCCGAGCGGGCAACCACGCTTCTTGGATCAAATTGAAGGTCATTGAGTTGCGTAGCCCAAGCCAGAGTGCGGAGTATAGCGAAGCCTGACTTTTTCTTTCGGTTCACTGCCGGATGCCGCCCACCCAAAGTTCATTTGTGGGTTGGCTTCAGTCTCGTCAAGCACTACCAGAATCTTCTCGGCATCAAATCGCGTCCAACTCGCCTTGGCCGCGTTTGCCGCGGCCTTGAGATCATTTGCAATGAATTCACCACCAATTTTTCGAGCGGGAACAGTGATTTCGCTCAGCCTCCAGGCACGCCAAAGCTCGTTTGGCGCCGCACTCAAGGCATAGGGTTGAATTTGACCTTTTGTCAGCAGTCCCAGTCTCAGCGTGACATGAGGGTCGTCGTCGAGACGGGTCGGCGTGCGGACACCCGCATCCCAAGCACCCGCATCCCGGAGGTATCCGCCAGATAGTTTCAGAAGGTTGGTGTTCGCGATGCTACGGTCTGCACCTTTTCGACCCTCTGCCTCCCAAAGACGGTCACTTAGACCCAAGGGGATGGCATCGGGGGCATTCTCACCGTAAACAGCTTCGATTAGCGGTCGCAGCCCCTCTGGACTGACGATCGCCTTCGTTTGCTTCAGCGCTCGCGCCGTCAGCCAGAGCCGGGCATGGTCGCGATAAACGTATTGTGCTCGCGGAAAGACTTTGCGGAACCAATCCTCATCGGGGCCATCTGCCGGTTCCGGTCCCATTACGATCAATTCTGGCCGTCCTTCACGCTCGGGCCGATGGTGGCGCCACAGTCTGCCAGCACGCTGGATTAGAAGATCGATAGGCGCGAGGTCGGTGACAAGCGCATCAAAGTCGAGATCAAGCGATTGTTCGACGACCTGAGTTGCAATCAGCACCCGTCCCTGACGCTGCTTGATTGTGCTGTGCCTGCCGAAGTTCCTCATAATCTGGCGTTCGCGGTTCAATCGATCAATCAGCGCGAACCGGGCATGAAACAAGGTTGCCTCAAGATTGCGCGCCGTCAAAATCTCGTAAGCCTCAAGCGCATCATCCACCGTGTTTCGGATATAGAGAACAGCTTTGCCGGAGCGAGAGGCCGCTTCGACTTCGTCCAACGCGCTTTCGAATGAGGAGATGAACCGCACCGGCAGCGTGCGTGCTCTGGCCACCTGCCCCGAAACGCCAGTGCAAGAAACTACTCCCGCTGTGCATATCGTGGCCATTGGATAGGGCTGGGTAGTTTCACCGATCGCGGCGTGGGTATCGGAATCACCCCCCAGCCCTTTAACGAATGCATCGGTCAATCGTGTTCTTGCGGACTGCGGCAGGGTCGCAGATAGCAAAATGGCGGAGCCGCCAAGTCCCGCCTGAAACTCAAGCAACCGTTCCATCTCACGATGCATGTAGGCATCGTAGGCATGCACCTCGTCGAGAATGAGCACTCGCCGGGTGAGTCCGAGTAGCCGAAGAGATTGATGCCGGCTCGGCAGAACCGAGAGCAGCGCCTGATCAATAGTGCCCGCGCCGACATCGGCCAGAAATGAACGGCGGCGATCATCCGCAATCCATTGGGCGCAAGCAGCCGAAGCGGTGATGTCCGAAGCGTTGCCGCTAGCCTTTCCCGAGTATGAATCCTCGCTTTGGTTGCTCCAAGTCATTGCCGCACGGAAGCTGCCATGCATATCGCGTGCACCGTGGGCCAATGCCATGGATGGTGCGGTGTTCTCTGCGAACAGCAGACGGTACGCGTCCGTGAGCCGATCAAACATGGCATTGGCGGTCGCCATCGTTGGCAATGCGATGTATAAGCCATTTGCAGAACCGGCAATCATCAGCCGGTGCGCCAGCATCATCGCTGCCTCGGTTTTTCCGCTGCCTGTCTCGTCCTCAATGATGAATAAGCTAGGGCCATCGGGGAGCTGGGCATCCTGCGCCCATATTTGCATGGGGCTTGGGGTGGCGTTTGGGGAAATCAGTTCGGAGTATCCAATAGCAGCCGCTGCCGGTGAGGGCAGCACGCCCGCTTCCATGACTGCGCGCTTGGCCCTTCCTTTTGCCAAAGACCAATAAGAGTCTAGGTCGTGCTTCGGATATTGATAGGGAAACCACTTTTGGTTGGACCCGATCCAATCTGCGAGTACCGCCAGACCCGCTACTACGTGTGAGGCAAGCTTGGCCCCATGCGCGCTCAACACAGGCAACGCGGTGGGCGGGACGAGAAGGGCGTGCAGTTTCTCTAGGAAATCGCGAGCGGCCTTTGTGCCTTTATCGCCAAAATCACGCCGCACCAAAACAAACTCCTCTTGGAGGTTGAAATCGGGAGGCGCGCCATGGTGTCCGGCAACTGCCGAAATCAGAGGCCGCCAGTTTGGGGCGCTCGTGCTTTCCGGAAGCATGAAGACTGCGGCATCAGTATTAAATAGCCGGAGCCCACCCGCGCCGTGGTCATAGTGAGTAGCCACAATGGCGGGGTCGTCGCCGAAGCAGTCCGGGTAGAGAGCGGGGACCTTGGCTTGGAACTTTTTCGCGAACTTGCCGATGTCATGCAGGGCAAGAAGGTAGGAAACCAGTGATCGTGCCTCGGCGCGCGGAATTTGAAGCAGGCGAGCAATGCAGCTGTCGTATCCACACGCAGCCAACATGAGTGCCTCCCCCACCGCAGCCACATCGAGGCTGTGATACGCGAGGGGATGCCATTCGGGACCGCTTCTCGAGTTCGAAGGCTGTGCTTTTCCCCAGAACTGAAGGAAATTCATGCTGCGATCGTTTGGCGCAAGGATAGAATGGAGCAGAGCATTTTATGCGGGCAGGGAAGTTCTTATGCGGTGCGCTTCATTTTTCATCGGCTTTCTGGCGGCGTTTTTGCTGATATCGGCTGCCGGTGCTCAGACTGTGCTGATTACCGGGTCCAATCGGGGGATTGGGCTGGAGTTTGCGAAGCAGTATGCGGACAAGGGCTGGACGGTCATCGCCACCCACCGCCGCGCGGCAGGGATGCCAACAGTCACTTGGGGAAGCAGGAAAATGGGTTCTTGACCTATGCAGGTCAAGCTTCAAGTAGTCATGCGTCTCCCGCGAGGCAGGGGCAAGCAAAGGGCGAGGGCGAGCGAAGGCGAAGGCATAGCCGTGCGTATGGCGCAGCGAGCATGCGCGCGCAGCGGAAAACTCCTTCCCGGAGGAGCAAAGCAACTCAATCAGACGACGGACTGGGGTCTGGCTTTGGAATGGAAAACACTTCGAGAGTTGTTGAAGATCAAAGATTAGTGGTCTGCCTGTAATGGCCAATGCGCTTTCGAGGCATAGGCGTGTCAACGGCCACGGGCGGTGCGGGTTGCATGCCGTTGTGTTGGCGGCGGGCGCGTCGAGGCGGTACGGCTCGCTGAAGCAGCTTTTGCGCTACCGTGGCGAAACGCTGGTTGAGCGCAGTGTGCGCTTGGCGCGGCTTGCTGGCGCCAGCGCTGTTGTGGTGGTCTTGGGCTATCGCGCGGATCGAATAGCTCGCGCATTGGGGCATCGGGCGGCGCCGTTTCGCAGCAAGATCACTATCGTGCGGAATGCGCGCTGGAGCGACGGGATGGGGCGGTCTCTCGCCTGCGGAATCAAGGCGCTGCCCCCGACCGCTCGTGCTGCCTTGGTGTGCTTGAGCGACCAGCCAAAATTGCAGGCGGCGGATCTGGCGCGGCTGGTCGCCGCTTGGCGAAATCGCCCGCAAGCCGTTGCGGCTGCGCGCTACGGGGGCGGGCTGGGGGCGCCGGCGGTTTTTCCTCGGTCTTGGTTTCGGCGCTTGAGCGGGCTTTCGGGGGACAGCGGGGCGCAAGCGATGCTTGCGGCGGCAAGGGACGTGGCGGAAGCGCCGATGCCCCGCGCGGCCTTCGATCTGGACCGGCCGCAGGATATCTCCGAACTTCAAGCTCGCAGATGAAGCCTTTTCCCGCCCCTTGGTGCAATATGCGGGTTAAAGTGGCTTGGGGCTGCGTGCGCAAACCCTAATAGGAGAAAACCGATCATGCGAATTGCCGCAAACGCGACAGCAATGTTGGCGCTGGCGCTCAGCGCCACGCTGGCCAGCGCCGAAATCAGCGTCGGCGATGCCGAGCTTGATTACGTGGAAGCGCTCTACCTGCACTTTCACCGCAATCCCGAGTTATCGCTGCGCGAGTTCGAGACGGCGGCGCGGATGGCGGAGGAATTCGCCGCCGCCGGCTACGATGTCACGACCGAGGTGGGCCGTACCGGCGTGGTGGGGCTTTTACGCAACGGCGACGGCCCCACGGTCATGCTCCGCGCCGACATGGACGCGCTTCCGGTCAAGGAATTAACCGGCGTCGAATACGCCAGCACCGTGATTGCCAAGGACCTGTTCGGCCGCGAGGTGCCGGTGATGCACGCCTGCGGCCACGACATCCACATGGCCAATCTGATCGGCGTGGCGCGAAAGCTGTCGGACATGCGCGACCGCTGGCGCGGCACGCTAGTTTTGGTGGCGCAGCCTGCCGAGGAGCGCGGGCTGGGCGCGCGCGCCATGATCGAGGACGGCTTGTTCACGCGCTTTCCGCGGCCCGACTACAACCTGGGCCTGCACGTTTCGTCCAACCTCGCCACCGGCCAGGCCGGCTACAAGCCGGGATACGCCATGGCCAACGTCGATTCGGTCGATATCATCGTCCACGGCACCGGCGGCCACGGCGCCGCGCCGCATCTCACCCACGACCCCATCGTGCTTTCCGCCTACATCATCACCGCCCTTCAAACCTTGGTTTCCCGCAACCTGAATCCGATCGAGGACGGCGTGGTGACGGTGGGATCAATCCGCGGCGGCACCAAGCACAACATCATCTCCGATAGGGTCGATATGCAGCTCACGGTGCGCTCCTACACCGACGAGAACCGGGCGCTGCTGCTGGAAGGGATAGCGCGCATCGCCAAGGCCCAAGCCATGGCCATGGGCCTGCCCGAGAACCGGCTTCCCGAAGTGAAGGTGAAGAAGGAATACACGCCCGCGCTGTACAATGACCCGGCGCTGAGCGAGCGGCTTGCCGCCGTGCTTCGGGCGGAATTAGGAAAGGAAAACGTGGTGCTGCAAACTCAGGTCATGGGCGGCGAGGATTTCGCCCGCTACGGCTTGGACGAGCCGCGCATACCCGGCTTTTATTTCCGCCTTGGCGGCGCCGATCCGGAAGCCTTGGCGGCGGCGCGCACCGAAGGCCGAAAACTCCCGTCCAACCATTCCTCCTACTTTTTGCCCGAGTACGAGGAGACCCTGCGCACAGGCATCCGCGCCATGACCGCAGCCGCCTTGGACCTGCTCGCCAAGCCGTAGCGCAGGTTTGAACAGCAAGCCGCATCCAAAGCCGCGCAAGCTTGCCGTGGCGGTTTTTAATCTGGGCGGGCCGGACACGCCCGATGCGATTCGTCCGTTCCTGCTGAACCTGTTCAGCGATCCGGCCATATTGCGAATTCCCAATCCGCTGCGCTGGATTGCCGCGCGCGCGATTGCCGGCAGGCGGGCATCCGCTTCGGCGGAAATTTACGCGAAAGTCGGCGGCGCGTCCTCCATTCTTCCGGCCACGATCGAGCAGGCCGAGGCGCTCAAGCAGGAAATCAGCGATACCGCCGAGCAGGTGGAAGTATTTGTGTTCATGCGCTACTGGCATCCGCTGGTGAAAGAGACCGTGAGCCGGATTCGCGATTTCGGCCCCGACCGCATTGTGCTGCTGCCGCTGTATCCGCAGTTCTCGACCACCACCACGGGAACATCCATCAAGGCTTTCAGGGAGGAGGCCCGTCGGCAGGGGCTGGCCGCGCCGCAGGATATCGTGTGCTGCTACCCGGCGCACCATGGTTTTCTTGATGCCACCACGGCGAACATACGGAAGTCGCTGCACGAGGCATCGCGGCACGGCGCGCCGCGCCTGCTTTTGTCCGCGCACGCCTTGCCGCAGCGCACGATCAATGCCGGCGACCCCTACCAGTGGCAGGTGGAGCTGACCTCGGCGGCTATCGTCGAGGCTTTGGGTCGCCCGGGCTTGGATTGGATCACCTGCTACCAGAGCCGCGTCGGCCCGGTGCAATGGATCGGGCCTTCCACCGAAGACGAGGTGCGCCGGGCTGGAGCGGACGGCGTTCCCGTGGCGGTGGCGCCTATCGCGTTCGTTTCCGAGCATGTCGAGACGCTGGTGGAAATCGACATGGATTTTCGCCAAGCGGCTTCTGAAGCCGGCGTTCCGTTCTTCGCCCGCTGCCCCACGGTGTCGGTGGATTGCGACTTTATTCGCGGGCTGGGCGACTTGGTTCGAGGTGCGATCGGCAACGAGGAGGTGGCATCGGACATCGGGCGGCGGCGTTGCCCCATGCAGTTCGGCGCCTGCCCCAACAGCAGGGGCGCTCAATAGCCCCCCCCCCCCCCTCGCGGTCGCCGCCGGAATTTCGGATCGGCGCCGCGCGGCCAATCGGCCTGCCAGTAGTGGTCCAGCGCGACCGGGCGGCGAAAGGCATAGCCGTGCCTATGGCGCAGCGAGCATGCGCGCGCAAGCGGGCAAAAGACCAGCGGGAACGCGGCATGCGCGTTTCGCATCAGGCGGAAAGCAGTCAATCCGGGCATAAGCCATTGACTCATCGGGAAAACAAGGAAGGCAAAAAGCGGCTTGGTGCAATATGCGGGCTAGGGAAGTTTTCTTGTTCATGGCGCTAATGTAGCATTGCGCGGTGTTTTCGAGGCCGCTACGCTGTTTGATCTGATGCGTATTCGCGTTCATTACTTCGCATTTCTGCGCGAGCGCGCCGGGAGGGCCCATGAGGCGCTCGACACCGGGGCCGCCACGCCGCGCGAGCTGTACCGGGAGCTGCGCGAGCGCCGCCCGTTGCCGCCGGAAACAGGCCTTAAGGTGGCGGTGAACGACGAGTTCCGCCACTGGGACTGGGCGCTGGCCGATGGAGACCGCGTGGTGTTCATGCCGCCGGTGGCGGGCGGATGAGCGATTTCCGC
The DNA here is from genome assembly GCA_965213995.1 of Gammaproteobacteria bacterium. Lineage (GTDB taxonomy): Bacteria > Pseudomonadota > Gammaproteobacteria > Steroidobacterales > Foliamicaceae > Foliamicus. Next base: position 1,688,257 of record OZ243929.1, read on the forward strand.
ATTAGCGCGGACGAAATAGACCAGGCTGCGGAGCTCGCGGCGCTGGAGGATGCCGCATCGGGCGCCGCAGTGTGCTTTTGCGGGCGGGTGCGAAATCACAACGAGGGCCGCGCGGTTGTCCGGCTGCAATATGAATGCTACGAGGAATTGGCGGTGAGAGAAGGCGCGCGCGTCATTGCCGAGGCGAGGGAAAAATTCGGCGCCAGCCGGGTGCTTTGCGTGCATCGCGCCGGAGACCTCGCCATCGGCGATGCCGCGGTTTGGGTGGGCGTGGCCGCCGCGCACCGCAACGAGGCGTTCGCGGCCGCGAGGTACGTGATCGACGAAGTGAAAAAGCGCGTGCCGATTTGGAAACGCGAGCAATACCCGGAGGGCCCGGCCGAATGGATCAACGCCGCGGACATGGATATAGGGCCCGCATGAGCGTTCGAGCGCAGAGCGGAGCGGCCAATGGATTGCGCCACAGGCACGGCTATGCTTGGAGCTCGCGGATGAAGCCTTTCCCCGCCCCCCCTTTTCCGGGAGTATTGGAGGCAGTGCGCGCCAATCGCTTGGCGCGCACACCGGAGCAAGCTCCATGGACGGGTTCATGCGTCTCCCGGCGAAGGGGGCGGGGAAAGCCGCGGGCTCAGCAAAATCCTGCGCGGCCTCCACGGCCCCTTGGTGCAATATGCGGGCTAGCCTTATGAAGATGAAGCGCCGCCGGTCTTGGCTGTTTGTGCCCGGCGATAGCGAGCGCAAGCTCGCCAAGGGGCCGTCCACCGGCGCCGATGTGCTGATTCTGGATATCGAGGACTCGGTGAGTCCGGCGCGCAAGCCGGCGGCCCGGGCGATGATCAGCGAATACTTGGAATCGGCCAAGCGCGGCGGCTCGCCCTTGTGGGTGCGGATCAACGGCCTGCACACGCCGTGGTGGGAAGAGGATGCGGACGCGGCCATGGCCGGCGGCGCCGACGGCATCGTGCTGCCCAAGCCACGCTCGCCTGCTGATGTTTTTGCGCTGGCAGAGCGGATGGACGGCCATGAGGGCGGCTGCCGGGATGCGCCCGCCCGGATTCTTGCGCTGGCGGGGGAAACGGCGCGCGGGTTGATGTCGCTGCACGAATACCGTCCCCGCCTGCCGCGCCTAGCCGCCCTGAGCTGGGGTTCCGAGGATTTGGGAACGGATGTGGGCGCCTTGCGCCGCCGCCGCCCGGACGGGAGCCTGCTGCCTTTGTACGAAGTGGCCCGTGCCCTTACCCTTGCGGCGGCAACCGTGGCCGAAGTCGATGCGATCGAGGCCGTGTATGCGGATTTCCGCAACTTGGACGGCTTCCGTCGTTTCGCCGGGGAAGCATTGGGAATGGGCTACGCGGGCGGCGCCGCCATCCATCCGGAACAGGTGGCGATTCTCAACGAAGTATTCACGCCCAGCGAGGCGCAACTGGCCGAGGCCCGCGAAATCGTGGCCGCTTTCGAGCAGTCCGGCGACACCGGCGTCATGTCGATAGGCGGCCGGATGGTCGATCAGCCGCACCTCGCCCAAGCCCGGAAACTCCTCCGCCGCTTCGCTTAACGCCGCGATTCAGCCGGGGCGCTCGTTTACCAGCGGACGTAGAGTTCGATTTCGAGGGCGTGATCCGGGGCGGCGGCGCTAAGTTTCTACGGCGCAGGCTCCTAGAAGCCCAGGCGCGCCTCGACCAGGATGCCGCGCTCGCCGCCGCCGGCGGCGTCGGCGCGGCGCGTCAGCTTGACGGCCATGCCGGCGCCCGGGGCGGCGCCGTCCGGCGTCAGGCGCTCCAGGCGCCAGCCCAGCGTTTGCGCGCCGCCCCCGGGGCGCGTTCCGCGCAGCAGGAAGGGCGTGGCCAGGAGGCGCCCGCCGGGCAGCGCCAGGCCCCAGCCGAGCTCGGCCTTGAGGCCGCCCGCGTCCGGCTCCGCCCCGAATTGGCCCATGCGGGGCGCGGAGAGCAGCCGCTCCGCGCCGACGGCCTCGGCGGCGCCCCAGCGCCGCCGCAGCGACGCCGACGGCCCCAGGCCGCCCGGCCCGCAATCCCAGTCCAGGCGGGCGGAGACGCCCGTCCGGCTGAAGCCGCCGTCCTCGTGCGCGGCCAGATGGCGGCCCTTGATCCCGAAGGCGAGGCCGCCGCGCGCCCAGGAGAGGCCCGCCGAGACCTCGGCGCCCCAGCCCTCCTCCGCGTCGCCGCCGTCATGGCGCGCGCCGCCCTCCAGCCGCGCCGAGAACTCCCCGCCGCCGGCCAGCGCGCGGGTCCACGACGCCTCGACCGCCGCCCGGAAGCGGCTCGCCCGGGACTCCGCCTCCGGCAGCCCGGGCGCCTCCTCGGAGGCGAAGCGCGCGGCCATGGCGTCGGCGGCCAGCGACAGGCGCCATCCGCCGCCCAGGTCCGCCAGATCGCCGCGCAGGCCCGCGGCGCCCATCCGCAGGTCGATGCCGGCCTCGACCGCAGCGCCGCCCTCCGGCATCAGCTTCATGTCGCCGCTGCCGGCGCTGAACGCGCCCCAAGCGGAGAAGCGCCCGGCATCCATGCTCGCGTACGGCGTCAGCGCGGTCATGGACGACTCCATCGAGCCGCCGCCGGCGTCGTCGGAGTAGTCGCCGTCGCCGCGGCTGTGGGAGGCGCTGATGCCGAACAGCCAGAGGCCGGACGACCAGTCCGCCCCGGCCTGCCCGGTGGCCACGTCGCCGTCGACCGCCGCGCCGCCGGCCGCGCGCCCCTCGAAGGAGGCCAGGGAGCCGCGGCCCCACAGGCCCCAGGACGATCCGCCCGCGCTGAACGACGAGCCCGCCAGCGCGGCGCGCAGCAGGCCGCCGGACGGGCGCTCCCCGCGGGCGCCGGCGCCGGCCGCCGGGGAGGGCGGGCCCGCCAAGGGCGCGCCGGCGCCTCCCGGATAGCCGCCGGCCCCGGAAGCCGGGAAGGGCCGGGCGCCGGACGGGCCGCGGGGGGCCGCTCCGCCGCCCGGAGGCGCGGAAGCGGGGCCGCCGCCCGGAGGCCCGCCGGCGAGCGCGGCCTCGAAGCCCGCGCCGCCGTCCCCGTTCCCGGCATCCTCCGCCCGCCTCGCGGCCCGGCCGCGCAGCGAGGCCACCCGGCCGCCGACGCCCTCGAGGATCTGCTCGGCCGCCGCGCGCCCGAAGCGCGGCATCCATGCGCCGGCCGCGGCCGCCGCCGAGGGCTCGTCGTTATCGGACACCGACACCCGGACCTCCGCCGAGACGCCGCCGTAGCCGCCGCCCGAGGCCGCGTGCGTGATCGACCCCGACTCGTCGGCGATGTCGTCGTCCTCAAGGGCCGACACCGCCACGGTCCGCGGCATGCTCCAGTCGTCCGCGGTGAACATCAGGCTCGACGGCGAGGCCTCCACGCCCGCGCCTTCGGAAACCGCGACGGACACCGACACCGGCCCCGAAGGCGCGGCCCCCAGGGCCACCGTGTAGGTCGCGCCCGCGCCCTCGTCAATCGACAGCGAGGACTGCGAGACGATCAGCGAGGGCTCGTCGTCGTCGGCCACCGACACCCGGACCTCCGCCGACACCCCGCCGTAGCCGCCGCCCGACGCCGCGTGCGTGATCGACCCCGACTCGTCGGCGATATCGTCGTCCTCCAGGGCCGCGACCGCCACGGTCCGCGGCATGCTCCAGTCGTCAGCCGTGAACGCCAGGCTGGCGGGCGACACCGAGACGCCCGCGCCTTCGGAAACCGAGACGGACACCGTCACAGCGCCCGAAGGCGCGGCCCCCAGGGCCACCGTGTAGGTCGCGCCCGCGCCCTCGTCAATCGACAGCGAGGACTCCGAGACGATCAGCGAGGGCTCGTCGTCGTCGGAAACCATGACCGCGACCTCCGCCGACACCCCGCCGTAGCCGCCGCCCGACGCCGCGTGCGTGATCGACCCCGACTCGTCGGCGATATCGTCGTCCTCCAGGGCCGCGACCGCCACGGTCCGCGGCATGCTCCAGTCGTCAGCCGTGAACGCCAGGCTGGCGGGCGACACCGAGACGCCCGCGCCTTCGGAAACCGAGACGGACACCGTCACAGCGCCCGCGGGCGCGGCCCCCAGGGCCACCGTGTAGGTCGCGCCGCCGCCCTCGTCCAGCGACAGCGAGGACTCCGAGACGATCAGCGAGGGCTCGTCGTCGTCGGCCACCATGACCGCGACCTCCGCCGACACCCCGCCGTAGCCGCCGCCCGAGGCCGCGTGCGTGATCGACCCCGACTCGTCGGCGATATCGTCGTCCTCCAAGGCCGCGACCGTGACGGTTCGCGGCGCATTCCAGTCGTCCGCCGTGAACGTCAGGCTCGACGGCGAGGCCGAGACGCCCGCGCCGTCCGACACCGAGACGGCCACCGCCACCGGCCCCGGGGGCTCGGCCCCCAGCGCCACCGTGTAAGTCGCGCCCGCGCCCTCCTCCAGCGACAGCGAGGACTCCGAAACGGCCAGCGAGGGCTCGTCGTCGTCGGCCACCGCCACCGTCGCGGCGGGCGCGCTAGCCACGCCCGGATAGCCGCTCACCGCATGGCGGATGGTGACGGTCTCGTCGGCGCTGTCGTCATCGTCCGCGGCGCTGACGGCCACCGTTTGCGGGCGGCTCCAGTTGTCCGCGTTGAAAGTGAGCGGTCCGGACACGGTCACCGCGCCGGCATCGCCCGAACTCGGCGTCACGGTCACGGCGCCGCCCGGGTCGGTGGCGAGCGCCACCGTGTAGCTGCCCGAAGCGCCGCCTTCCACGAGGGACACCGGCGAGCCGGACACGACAACCGCGGGCGCGGCATCGGCGCCCCAAGCCGCCGTCGCGGTCACGGCGCTGGACGGCCCGGTGTTGACGCCGTCGGTGGCCGCGTCCGCCGCCACCGTCACGATCACGTCCGCATCGCCGTTTGGCATCACGGCCAGCGTATAGACCGCCGCGCCCGCCGCCGTGAACACGCCCTTCGTCCCCCCGGCCACCGCCACGTCGTCGGCGTCGAAGCCGGTCACGTCCTCGGAGAAGGTGAAGGTGGCCGTGAGCACTCCAGTGCTGTTGATCCGCGCGGGAATGCCGCTGATCTCCACCGTCGGCGCGCTGGCATCCCAAGCCGCCGTTGTCGCCGCCGCGCTGGTCGGCCCGGTGTTGGTGCCGTCGGTGGCCGCGTTGGCCGCCACCGTCACGGTCACGTCCGCGCCGCCGTCGGGCGTCACGGCCAGCGTATAGACCGCCGCGCTCGTCGCCGTGAACGCGCCCTTGGCGCCCCCGGCCACCGTCACGTCGTCGGCGTCGAAGCCGGTGACGGCTTCCGAGAAGGTGAAGGTGGCCGTGAGCGCCGCGGCGCTGTTGATCTTCGCGGGAATACCGCTGATCTCCACCGCCGGCGCGACGGTGTCGGTCGCCGGCGGGTCGGTGATGAGGAAGTCCGCCAGATTGTCGGCGCCGCTGGCGCCGCCCTCCAGGTTCGTGCCGGAGTTCGCGTCCAGCGCGCCCAGGCTAATGGCCACCGTCTCGCCGCCGCCCTCCGCCGCGCCGTCCGCCGCCGCCGTCAGCGTCAGCGTGACCGAGGTCGCCGTTGCGCCGCTGGCCGGCCCGGTGAAGGTGACCGCCGCGTCGCCGCTGTCCAGGTTCGCGCAGGCCACGCCGGCCGGCGGCGTCGAGGGGCAGGCCGTGGAGTAGTCCGCGCCCCGCGTCGCCGCGCCGCCGAAGGTAAGCGGCACCGCCAGCGCCTCGCCGTCCACGAGGCCGCGGCCGAGCGTTACCGTGAAGGTCTTGGCGCCGCCCTCCGCGACATCGCCCGGGGCGCCGGCCAGCGTCACGGGGGTCGGGTCGTTGTCGGCCGCCGTGACCGTCGCCGCCGTGCCGGTCAGGCCGCTGTAGGCGCTGTCTGGCGATGCCGTGCTGTAGGTCACGTCCAGTTCCCGCCCGCTGGGGCTGTCCGCGTTGTCCTCGGTGGCGCGCACCGTCACCGTCTGCGCCATGCTCCAGTTGTCCGCGGTGAAGGCGAGCGGCTCGCTCGAAGTGAAGGCGGCGGAGGAGTCCGGGCCGTCGAGCTCCAGTCCGGCGGGCGCGGCGACCGTTACCGTCACCCCGCTCGACGGCTGGCTGTCGAGCGCCACCGTGAAGGTGGCCGTGTCCGTCGCGTCGCCCTCGGCGACCTCCGTGTCCGCGGGCTGGGCGGTGGTCACGCCGGCGGGAACCGGGTCGGTGATCGAGAAGTCCTCCAAGCTGTCGGCGCCGGCGGCGCCGCCGCCCAGGTTCGTGCCGGAGTTCGCGTCCAGCGCGCCTAGGCTGATGGCCACCGTCTCGCCGCCGCTCTCCGCCGCGCCGTCCGCCGCCGCCGTCAGCGTCAGCGTGACCGAGGTCGCCGTGGCGCCGCTGGACGGGCCGGTGAAGGTGACCGCCGCGTCGCCGCTGTCAAGGTTCGCGCAGGCCACGCCGGCCGGCGGCGTTGAGGGGCAGGCCGTGGCGTAGTCCGCGCCCCGCGTCGCCGAGCCGCCGAAGGTAAGCGGCACCGCCAGCGCCTCGCCGTCCACGAGGCCGCGGTTCAGGGTGATGGTGAAGGTCTTCGTCCTCCCTTCGACGACATCGCCGTCGGCGCCCGCCAAGGTCACCGAGGTCGCATCGTTGTCGGCGATGGTGATTTCCACCTCCGAGGGGTCGCCCGCCTCGTTGCCGGCGGGCAGCGCGCCCAGCTCCACCACCGCCGTCTCGGCAGGCTCGTCGGCGCTGTCGTCGGCGGCCGCGAACGTGGCCGCGCCGGCGCTGTCGTTGTTGGCGATGCTGATGGACGCGGCCACCGTGTAGTCGCCGGCCTGGGCGGTGGTGCCGGCGGCCTTCACTTGGATAGGAATGATGAGCGCGGAGCCGGATGTGTTCGCCTCGCTGCGGGTCGCGGTGATGGTCAGCGCCGCGCCGCCCTCGGCGGTTTCGCCGCCGCCGGAAACCGACAGCGCCACCGTTGCGGGCGCGGCCTCCACCTCGATGTTGAACTCGTCCGCGGCCGAGTTGCCGTTGCCGTCGTCGGCGGTCACGAGCACTGTCAGCGCGCCGGCGTCGGCCGCTTCCGGCGTGCCGGAGAAGACGCGGGAGGCGGCGGTGAAGGTGAGCCATGCGGGCAGCGCCGCGCCGTCGCCCCGGGTGGCCGTGTAGCTGAGCGTGTCGTCGTCGTCGTCGGTGAACGTGCCGTCCGGGAACGTGTAGCTGAACGCCCGCCCGACAACCGCCCGCTGGTCGGGGATGGCCTCGGCCACGGCCGGGGCGGAGCCGGTGGAGGCCGGCGCGCCGGAGTCGTCGTCGTTGATGGTCACGGTCGCCGAGGTGGTGCCGCCCGGCCGCAGGTCGGCGGGCAGCAGCCCCGCGACGATCCTCACTATGAATGTCTCGGCGGACTCCCGCTCGTCGTCGTCCGTGATCGGAACGAGCAGGTCGGCCTGCGTCTGGCCCGCCGGGATCACGACCGATGTCGGCCTGTTCGTGTAGTCGCCGGGCGCGCTTGCGGTCACGCCGATGTATTGCACCCGCACGGTGGTCGCCTCGGCGCGCGCCGACGACAGGACCAGCGCGATCGACGCCTCGGCGTTCGGCCCCTCGGCCACGCTCGCGGTTCCCGAGTTGAAGTACACGTCCCAGCCCCAGGCCGCCGCGGCCGACGCGTCGTTCGCCGGCCCGGTGTTGACGCCGTCGCTCGCGGCGCCCGCCGCCACCGTCACCGTCACGTCCGCGCCGCCGCCGTCGGGCGTCACCGCCAAGGTGTACGCCGTCGCGCTCGTCGCCGTGAACGCGCCCTTGGCGCCGCCGGCCACCGCCACGTCGTTGGTGTCGAAGCCGGTCACGGCCTCCGAGAAGTCGAAGGTGGCCGTGAGCGGCGCGCGCGTCACGATCCGCGTCGGCAATCCGCCTATCGCCACCGTCGGCCGCGAGGCATCCCAAACCGCCGTCGCGGCGACGGCGCTGGCCGGCCCGTCGTTGGCGCCGTCGCTGGCGGCGTCTTCCGCCACCGTCACCGTCACGTCCTCGTCGCCGTCGGGCATCACGGCCAGCGTGTACATCTTCGCGCTGGGGGCCGCGAACGCGCCCTTCGTCCCGCCGGCCACCGCCACGTCGTCCGCGCCGAAGCCCGTCACGGGCTCGGAGAAGGTGAAGGCGGCCGTGAACGCCGTGCGGCTGTTGATCTTCGCGGGCACATCGCTGATCTCCACCGTCGGTGCCACGTCGTCCCAAGTGGCCGTGGCCGCGGCCGCCGCGGTCGGCCCGTCGTTGGCGCCGTCGCTGGCGGCGTCTTCCGCCACCGTCACCGTCACGTCCTCGTCGCCGTCGGGCGTCACGGCCAGCGTGTATTCATCCCCGCTCCCGCCGAACGCGCCCTTGTCGCCGCCGGTGACGGTGATGTCGTTGGCGTCGAAGCCGGTCACGGGCTCGGAGAAGGTGAAGGTGGCCGTGAGGTTCGCGCGGGTCCTGATCTTGCCCGGGATGCCGCTGATCTTCACGGTCGGCGCGACCGCGTCCCAAGTGGCGGTCGCGCTCTGCGCGCTGGCCGGGCCGGTGTTGATGCCGTCGGTGGCGGCGTTCCTGCGCACCGTCACCACGACGTTGGCGCCGTCGTTGGGCGTCACCACCAAGGTGTACACCGTCGCGCTGGTTTCCGAGAACGTACCCTTCACGCCGCCGGTGACCCTCACGTCGTTGGCGTCGAAGCCGGTCACGGCCTCGGAGAAGGTGAAGGTGGCCGTGAGGGCGGTGGTGGTCTTGATCTTGTCCGGGATGCCGGTGATGGACACCGTCGGCGCGGTGGTGTCCGCCGGGGCAGGGTCGGTAATGGAGAAGTCCGCTAGGTTGTCGGTGCCGCTCGCGCCGCCGTCGAGGCCGGTGCCCGAACTCGCGTTCAGCGTGCCTAGGCCGATATCGACCGTCTCGCCGCCCGCCTCGGCGGTGTCGTCCGCCGTCGCGCTCAAGGTCAGCGTGACCTCGGTGGCCGTGGCCCCCGTGGACGGGCCGGTGAAGGTGACCAGCCTCGGGTTGGCGCCCCGGTTGAGGTTCTGGCAGGTCACGCCGTTGGGCAGCGGGCTCTCGCACGCGAGCGTGTAGTCCGCGCGCCGCGTCGCGCCGCCGCCGAAGGTAAGCGGCACTGGCAGCGTCTCGCCGTTCACCAAGCCCCGGTTCAGGGTGATGGTGAATTCTTTGGCGGCGCCCTCGGCCACATCCCCGTCGGCGCCCGCCAGCGTTACCGTGGTCGGATCGTCGTCGATGACCTTGACGGTGGCTGCCGTGCCGCTCAATCTCTCGTAGCCGGTGTCCGTGGAGGTCGTTTCGTAGGTTACGGCCAGCGACCGCGCGCTGGGGCTGTCCACGTTGTCGCTGGTGGCGCGCACGGTGACGCGCTGGGCCGCGTTCCAGTTGGCGGAGGTGAAGGTGAGGTCCTCCGCGCTGGTGAAGGCGGTGGCGCTGTCCGGGCCGTCGAGCGCTAGCCCGTCGGGCGCGGTGACCGTCACCTCGACATCGCCCGACGGCCGGGTGTCGAGCTTCATATCGAAGGTGGCCGTGTTCGATGCGTCGCCCTCGGCGACCTCCGTATCGGCGGGCTGCGTGGCGGTCACGCTAGCGGTGTCGTCGTCGTCGACGGTGACGGTGAGGTCGCCGGTCACCGAGCCGAAGCCGCCGCCGCTGGCGCTGTGGGCGAGCGTAGCCGTATCGTCGGCGGCGTCGTTGTCTTGGGCCGCCGCCACCGTCACCGGCTGCGCCGTGCTCCAGTTCGTGGCCGTGAATTCGAGGGTGTTCTGGTTGCCGGGGGTGCCGGAATTGGTATCGAGCGTCACGTCGCCGCCCGCGCCCGCGACGGTCACCGTAACCGTGCCCCTCGGCTGGGCATTGAGCTTCACCGTGTAGTCGGCGCTGCCGCCCTCGGGCACCGTCAGCGCGGTCGGCGCGAACGTCAGCCCGGGTATTTCGTTGTCCGCGATGGCAACGCTCCCTGTAATCGTTTCGCCCAGCCCGATGCCGTCGCCCGCGATCTCGTGGATGAACAGCAAGAAGTTCTCGAGGCCCTCGACGATCTTGTCGTCGGTGATGGCGATGGTCGTTGTGCCCCGGATGGCGCCCGCCGCGATGGTCACCTTGTAGGTGCCGGTCGCGCCGCTCGGCGCGGTCACCGTGCCGGCGGCGTAGTCCACGCCTTTCGTGGCGGCTTGGGAGGCGGGGGCGCTGGCGGTGAGGTACAGGTCCACGTCGGCGGACTGCGCCGCGGACAGCGTCAGGGCCACGGTCGCGGCGCTCCCTTCGAACGTGATGAAGCCGCTCCGTGCGAACTCCACCGTGGCCGCCGGGACGGATGGCGTCGCGGTGACGGTTGCCGAGGCCATCCCTGCCACCGTGCCGATGAACGCCCGCACCTGGAAGCTGTACTCGGTGCCGTTGGTCAGGCCCGTCACGTCGTGCCCGACGGTGCTCGCCGAGCTGCTGGCGATATCTGTCCACGCGCCCCAAGTGACGGTCGTGCCCGTGCCTTGGCGCACTTGGTACTTGGTGATGTCGCTGTTGGACGGGTCGAGCCAGCGCAGCCTCACCTCGCCGCTGCCCGGCGTGGCGCTCAGGCCGGTCGGGGCGGCCACCGGGGTCTCGTCGTCATCGGTCGTCACCACCAATCTGCCCGTCAGCAGCCGCGTCTGCGTTTGCGCCTGCGCCGGCCCGACGGTCGCCAAGAGCGCGAAGAGCAGCGGCGCGGCGAGCAGGGCGGCGCGGAACGGGCGTATGGCGGCGAGTTCGACTCGCAAGCGGCGCAGGGGCGGGTCCGGACGCACGTGGGTGGGATGTGACGGAGGGTTTACTTCGCCCTGAAAGCCCCCTTATTGCTCAAATCAGTGGCGCCTGCGGTTGTCGCTCAGGTCGGGCGCGAAGGCATCATGGCCCCGAAAAGCCCAGCACCAGCCCCGCGATCACTCCGGTCTGCGCAATCAGCGCCCCGATCATCCACTTCGGGCGCTTGACAAACTTGTGGGTATCAAATGCAAGCGCTTCGCCCATGGCGGGACTATACCACTTATTCGCACTGCGCTCATTCCGCGCGAAGCGAAGCGATTTGATGCGGGGCATCCGCACACCCTCGCCCCTGCGGGCTCCGCCCTTCAGGCGCTGCCGGACGAGGCCTCCGAACCGATCATTTGCCCCTAATCCGGATCTTTCCATTTGCCGCCAACAGGAATGCCCGCAGGGAGATGTTTGACCATTTTACGATCTATCGCAAAATAGTCATGACTTTTTTACGACGATGCCCCAAATGGTCAGCACCGTGCAACGTCAATATCTGGAAGCGTTCCGCAGCCATTTTCGGCAGCACCGGCAAATGCGGTCCACTGGTGGACCGAGAGCGGCCGCGGCGAATTCGGGCTGCACTTCGTGAGGGACAAGCAAAAGCGCGAGGTGGATTTCCTCGTCACCCGCAATAACGCGCCCTGGTTCCTCGCGGAAGTGAAATCGAGCGGCCAGGCGGGCCTGTCGCAATCCTTGGCCCGCTTTCAATCACAAACCGGTGCCCAGCACGCCTTCCAGCTGGCCTTGGACCTCGATTATGTCGAAGCCGACTGCTTCGAGCGCCGCAAACCCATTATCGTCCCGGCCAAAACATTCCTCTCGCAGTTGGTTTGAAGTTCGGCTCGGCCCCGGAAATTGAATCGCCGCCGTTCAATTTTCCAAGGATGAACCGAAATTGCCAGAACATGGCCTCGGCGCCGTTTGCCGCCAACCAGGCGCGGCCTCCGCGCCCCTTGGTGCAATTTGCGCCAGCTAAAGCCCTTTTCTTGCCCCTGCCTCGCGGGAGCGTCTGGGGCAGGATGCCCCAGCCGAGCCCCATGGATGGGTTTATGCGTCTCCCGCGAGGCAGGGGCAAGAAAAGGGCGAGGGCGAGCGAAGGCGGAGACATAGCTGTGCATCCAGCCCCGCGAGGCTATGCGCGCAATCGGGCAAAATCCTGCGCGGCCTCCGCGCCCCTTGGTGCAATATGCGGGCTAGCGTTCGGAGAGTTCGCGCAGGACCAGTTCGTCCACGATTTCCAGCATTTCCGGCATGTCGCTGTTCTGCCCGCCGCGAACCACGTATTTGCCGTTCACCACCAGCGTTGGAACCGAAAGTATCCGGTAGCGGCGCATCAAGTCCCTGATTCGCCTTAAGTTCGATTCCACCCCGAAGGAGCGGTAGGCGTTGCGGTAGTCCTCGGCGGAAACGCCGTGGCGCTCCACGAAGCGCTCTTGGTCGCGCAGCGTAAGCAACAGCTGCTGCTCGGTGTGGATGGCGCGGAAAATATCGCGGTGCATGTTGTCGAGTTGCTCTAGCGCCTGCAAGGCCAGAAACAGCCGCGCATGCGTTTCCATGGTCGCGTTCCAAACCGCCGGCAGGTGGACGAAATTGACTTCGTCGGTTTGCCTTTTGCGCCATTCGTCGATGTAGGCGTCCATGCGGTAGCAGAACAAGCAGCCGTACCAGAGGAACTCCGCCACCTCGATTTTGTCCGGCGGGCTGGAGGTGCCCTGAACCGGCACCAGCCGTTCGTAATGCACGCCCTCGGTGAACTTCCGCTGCGGAGCGTCCTGGGCGTGGACGGGCATGGCGCTTGCCGCGAGAATGGCGGCTAGCGCGATAAAGGCGGCCAGCGCGAGGAAATGGAGCCGTGTTTTCATATCAAGTCCGCTTTTTCGCATAGTGTACCCATCTGCCCACCTGTTCGGGACACCTCCATCGCGCCCAGCCCCGCACAATGAACGCAAACTTTCTTACTTCGGCGGCCCATTGGCGGCAATACCCTGCGGACGAGGGCGCGGAGGTGGCGTTTGCCGGACGCTCCAACGCCGGCAAGTCCAGCACCATCAATGCCGTGCTGAACCGCAGGGGTTTGGCCCGCGCCAGCAAGAAGCCGGGGCGCACCCAGATGCTGCAATTCTTTTCGGTAGGGGAGGGGCGGCGCGTGGTGGACTTGCCCGGCTATGGCTACGCCGCCGCGCCGCTGCGCGTGCGGGAGCAATGGGAAGGCATGATGGACGAATACTTCAGTCGCAGGCGCTCGCTTCGCGGCGTGTTTATCGTGGTCGATGCGCGCCGCGGGCTGGGCGAACTCGACCGGCGCATGCTCGAGGTATGCGCCACCGCCGGCGCGCCGGCGCGGCTGCTGATGAACAAGTGCGACCGGCTCAAGCGCGGCGCGCTGGCGCAAACCCTGCGCGATGCCGAGCGGATGCTTGCGGGGGGCGGCGCGGTGCAGGCCTTCTCCGCCCTGCGCGGCGCCGGCGCGGAGGAAGCGCGCGTCGCGCTCGCCGCCTGGCTCGACTCGCCCGCCGCTTAAACCTTTTCCCGCCCTCTACTTGCCTCTCGCGGGAGACGCTGTGCCCGCCAAGCGATTGGCGGGCAGTGGCTCCAACACTCCCGCTGCGGGTTCGCCTCTTTGCGCGCATGCCTCTCGCGGGAGACGCCATCCCTAGCTCGGTTCCGCTCTGCGCGCCAAGCGATTGGCGCGCAGTGGCTCCAACGCTCCCGCGAGAGGCATGCGCGCAAAGAGGCTCCGGCAGACGCAGACCCCTTAAGGGCCGGCACTCCCAAGCCCTCTGCTTGCTCCCTTCCTCCGGGAGTATCGGAGGCAGGATGCCGAAGCAAGCTACATGGATGTATTTATGCGTCTCCCGGAGGAAGGGAGCAAGCAGAGGGCGGATCGAAGCGCCTCCCGGAGGAAGGGAGCAAGCAGAGGGCAGGAAAGACTTCGGCTGGCAAGGCAATATGCGGGTTAGTGCGCGGCGTCCCAGTTCGGCCCTTGGCCCACGTCAACCTTGAGCGGCACATCGAGGTTTGCGGCCCCCGCCATCATCCGCGCGGCCTCCTCGGCGAGTTGGCCGGCGAAATCGGCATCGCACTCGAACACCAGCTCGTCATGCACTTGCATAATCAGCCGCGCCCGCTCGCTGCGCGGCTCCAGCCATTCGTGGATGCGGATCATGGCGCGCTTGATGATGTCCGCGGCGGTGCCCTGCATGGGCGCATTGATGGCGCTGCGCTCCGCGTAGCTGCGGCGGCGGAAATCCTTGGCGCCGATGTCCGGCAGGTGCAGCCGACGCCCGAACAGCGTCTCCACCCATCCCTGCTCGCGGGCCTGCTGCCGGGTCCGCTCCATGTACTGCTGCACGCCCGGATAGCGGGCGAAGTAGTGGCTCACGTACTCCTGGGCCTCGCCGCGGGTCACGCCCAGCTGCCGGGACAAGCCGAACGGCGACATGCCGTAGATCAGCCCGAAATTGATCGCCTTGGCGGCGCGGCGCTGATCGGCGCTGACCGCTTCGAGGGGCGTGGCGAACACCTCGGCGGCCGTGGCCTTGTGTACGTCCATGTCCTCGGAGAACGCCTTGAGCAGGCCCTCGTCGCCCGAAAGCTGGGCCATGATGCGAAGTTCGATTTGCGAATAGTCGGCCGATACCAGCACCTGGCCTTCGGGCGCGACGAAAGCCTGGCGTATGCGGCGCCCTTCCGGCGTGCGAGCAGGGATGTTCTGAAGGTTGGGGTGGATGGAGGAGAGCCGCCCGGTGGCCGCCACGGCCTGCTGGTAGGAGGTATGCACCCGCCCGGTGCGCGGATCGATGCAGGCCGGCAAGGCGTCGGTGTATCCGGTTTTCAGTTTGGCGAGGTTGCGGTATTGCAGCACGGTGGCGGGCAGCGGGTGCTCGGAGGCCAGCTCCTGCAGCACCGACTCCGAGGTGGAAGGCTGGCCCGTCGAGGTGCGGCGGACGGGGGCCAGCCCCAGGCGGTTGAACAGCACCTCGCCCAGTTGCTTGGGCGAGCCGAGATTGAACGCGCTGCCCGCCTGCTCGTAGGCCTGTTGCTGCAGGGCGCGCAGCTGGTCCGCCAGTTCCCGCGATTGCTGGTCGAGAACCAGAGCGTCCACTAGCACTCCGGCGCGCTCCATGCCGGACAGCACTGGAGCCAAGGGCATTTCCATGCTTGCGAGCACCTCGTTGAGCGTTTCGCTTTCGCCGAGTTCGCCCGACAGATGGCGATGCAGCCGCAGCGCGTAGTCAGCCTTCTGGGCGGCGTAAGGGCCGATTAGCTCAAGCGGCGCCTGCGTTAGGGAAATGCGGCTCCGGCCCTTGCCCAGCACATCCTCCTCGGCGATGCAGCCGAGTTTCAGATAGCGCCCCACTGCCTTGTCGAAATCGTGGGCGATGGCCGTGGAATTAAGCACGTAGGACTCGAGCATGGTGTCGCCCGCCTCCCCCGCGAGGCGGATGCCCTGATTGGCCAGCGCGTGGCCGATGAACTTGAGGTTGTGGCCCGCCTTGGGCGCCTCGGGGTCTTCGAGCCAAGCTTTGAGGCCCTCCAGCATTTGCTTGGGATCGTCGCGCTCCGGGCCCTCCGCGTTCAGGTCGCCGGAAGCCAAGGGAATGTAGGCGGCCTCGCCTTCGCCCGCGGAAACGGCGAGGCCGGCCATGCGGTGCTGCATGGGGTTGTCGCCCGCCGCTTCCACGCTGATGCCCGCGGCCGGCGCCTCGCGCAGGCGCGCCAGCCATTCGTTGAGTTGCGCTTGGTTGAGGACGATCGCGTAGTCCGTTTGCGCGGCGGGCGCTGGCGAAAACGGCCGCAGGCCGCGCAGCAGGCTGTTGAGCTCGAAAGTCCGGCACATCGGCTCCAGCCTGTCGAGGTCCGGCGGCTTGAGGCGCAGGTCGCCGGGCGCGACTTGCAGCGGAACGTCCGTGCGGATGGTCGCGAGCTTGAGCGACAGGTCCACATCGCCAAAACTGGCCCGCAGCGTTTCGCCGGCCTTGCCCCGTATGTCGTTGGCGTTCTCCTTTACCCCGTCCAGGCTGCCGTAGGCCTGCAACCATTTCGCGGCGGTTTTCGGCCCCACGCCGCGAACGCCGGGGATATTGTCCGCGCTGTCGCCCGCCAGCGCCAGGTAGTCGCGGATACGCTTCGGCGGCACCCCGAATTTTTCCTCCACCGCGGCGCTGTCCATAACGCGGCTGGTGTTCCAGTTGACCAGCTTCACGCGCGGCCCCACCAATTGCGCGAAGTCCTTGTCGGTGGTGGAAATAAGCGTATCCAGCCCCTGTTCGGCGGCCTGCGCCGCCAGCGTGCCGATCACGTCGTCGGCCTCCACGCCGCCCACCCGCAGCAGCGGCACGCCCATGGCCTCGACCATGCTCACCACCGGCTCGATCTGCTCGCGCAGGTCTTCGGGCATCACGTCGCGGTTGGCCTTGTATTCGGGATACAACTCGTCCCGGAACGTGGGCCCCGGCGCATCCATCACGAACCCCAGCAGTTCCGGCGGATCGTCGCGCAGCAGCCGCTGCACCATGTTCAGAACGCCGTGCAGCGCGCCGGTGGGCTGGCCTTCGGAAGTGGTGAAGGCCGGGAGGGCGTAGTAGGCGCGGAACAGGTAGGCCGTTCCGTCCACTAGCAGCAGGCGGCTCAAGCGGGCGGGCCTTCGGGCTGATCGCCGCCGCTATGGGGCGGCGGCTCTTCGGGCGCCGGGCGCTGCTCTTCGGATGCCGGCGGCGGCTCTTCGGGCAGATAGAGCGCGCCGCTGAACCCGCAACCGGAAAGAACCAGGGCCAGAACCACGTTGCGGAGATGCGCCGACACGCCGGCAAGTGTACCCTTGCGTTCGATTGGGGCCATTAAGCGCATTCCACAAAGGCCAGCCGGGTGAGCGAAAAACTTGAGATTACCGCCTACCGCTTGATCGAGCGACCCATGAAGCTGCGCCGCGCGTCGCGGGCGCGCCAGTGGATGGACGGCACTGCGGATCATTTCGCCAACCGCTGCCTGCCGCTGCTGATTGCCAACCAGACCGGCTGGGACGCCTTGTGCCCGGTGGATTTCAAGGCCCGCTGGAACGGCAAGCCCGCTAAGGAGGGCGTGGAGATCCGCTTCCCGGGAGAGAAGTCCGATTTGATCAGCGCCCATTTCGGCAGCGGGGTGCTTACCTTTACGCTGGGCTACCTTTTCCGCACTAGCAAGGGCCATAACCTCTGGTGCAAAGGGCTGGCCAATACCGCGAAGGATGCCATCGCCCCGCTGGAAGGCATTATCGAGACCGATTGGGCGCCGTTCACTTTCACCATGAACTGGCGCTTTACCCGCAAGCGGACCTGGGTGGCTTTCGAGAAGGACGAGCCGGTGTGCCGCCTGGTGCCGATTCCCCGCGGCTACGCGGAACAGTTCGACGCGGTTGCGCGGCCGCTCAGCGACGATACCGAGCTTTGCCGCGAGCATATCGAATGGAGCCGTTCGCGCGGCAATTTCAATGAGGAACTGGAGCACGGCCACGACCGGCGCTCCGCCGATAAATGGCAGGGCCATTACATGCGCGGCGCGCATCTCGACGGCCGCCGCTTCAGCGACCACCGCATCAAAGTGCTGATGCGCGGCTTCCGCAAGCCGGGCGAGCGCGAGTAGCGTCGCAAGCCGTGGCGGAAAATGATCGGCGGGCGAGCCATTGCCGGAGCGGGGGAGCGCGCGGGAGCGAGGCGAGTCCCCGCCGGTTTTTCGAGTGCAAAGAGGTCGTGGCCGTCGAATGGCCAGCGCGCCGCCGTGCGGCAGGGGCTGGCGGCCTCAGGTGAAATGCGACTGTCGCGGTTATTAAGGAGCAACCCATGAAACGCAGAGAATTGCTTGCCGGTTTAGGCGCCGGCGCCGGCGCCGTGGCGCTGGCCGGATGCGCGGGCGAGGCGCCTTCCAGCCGCGCCGCCGCGAGCGGCGAAGCCGCAGGTTCCGGCGAGACCTTCAACTGGAAGATGGTCACCACTTGGCCGCCCAATTTTCCCGGCACGGGCACTTCGGCCACCGAGCTGGCGGAAACCATTACCCGCGCCTCCGCCGGAAGGCTGACGGTGCGCGTGTTCGCCGCCGGCGAGCTGGTTCCGCCGTTCGAGGTGTTCAACGCCGTGTCCGCGGGCGCCGCGGAGATGGGGCACGGCGTTTCGTACTACTGGAAGGCGCAGGTGGAGGCCGCCCAGTTCTTCGGCGCCATTCCCTTCGGCATGACCCCCACGGAATCGGCCGCCTGGCTGCATTTCGGCGGCGGCCTCGAATTATGGCGCGAGCTGTACGAGCCGTTCGGCGTGATGGTGTTCACCGGCGGCAACACCGGCACCCAGATGGGCGGCTGGTTCAACCGCGAAATCAACTCGCCCGACGACCTCAGGGGCTTGAAGATGCGCATTCCCGGCCTTGGCGGCGAAGTTTTGCAGCGCGCCGGCGGCACGCCGGTCATGCTCCCCGGCGGCGAAATCTACACCGCCATGCAAACCGGCAGCGTCGATGCCACCGAGTGGGTGGGGCCATACAACGATGTGGGCTTCGGCCTGCACGAAGTGGCCGATTACTACTATTACCCCGGCTGGCAGGAGCCCGGCGCCATTCTGGAAGTGTCGATCAACCAGCAAGCTTGGGAAGCGCTGCCGGACGATCTTCGGGAAATCGTGAAATCCGCCACCGGCTATGTCGAAAGCCGGATGGGTGCCGAATACAACGCCCGCAACGCCCAGTTTCTCCAGCAATTGCGCGACGAAGGCAAAATCGAAATCCGCCCGTTCCCCGATGCCGTGCTTGAAGAGCTGCGCGCCCGCTCCGAGGAGGTGATCGCGGAACTCACCGCCCGCGACGAGGCCGCCGCGCGCATCTACGCCTCGTACACCGCCTTTCAGCAGCAAGTGGGCGAATGGCTGGATATCGGCGAGCGCGCCGCCATCGCCGCCCGCCGCTAATAATAGTGCGCCGCTACCGCCTAGCCTGCCTCGAATAAGTTCAATCCCGCACAGAGATTACGCTATTGAGTATTTTTGCTCAATAGCGTAATCTCCCGGCATGAGCATCTATGAGCGCGATCAGAAAGCCATGCTCCTTTCGCGCTTGGCCGAAACCCCATCGTGGCTGATATTCATCACCGGGCCGCGGCAAAGCGGCAAGACGACGCTTGTGCAGCAAGCCTTGAACGCCATTGATCGGCCTTGCCTTTATCTGGCCATTGATGCGCCCGGGCCCAATATCGATCCGGCATTCCTCAGCCGCGATGCCACGGGGGCCATTATCCCAAGCGGGCAGTCCGCATTGCCGGTTGCACGCCAGCCAAACGCCGAGTGGCTAGCGCGCCAATGGGAGCGGGCTCGGTTCGAGGCTGACCGGTCGGATCGTGGCTTTGTCCTGGTCTTGGACGAAATTCAGAAAATTCCGAATTGGTCCGAAACCGTCAAGGGGCTATGGGATGCCGACAGGATCGCTAGCCGCCCGCTCCATGTGGTGTTACTCGGCTCTGCGCCTCTGCTCATGCAGAAAGGCCTCACCGAAAGCCTGACGGGCCGATTCGAGACCATTCGGCTTCCGCACTGGTCATATAGCGAGATGTCGGCCGCCTTCGGCTTCAATCTGGATCAGTACATCTATTTCGGGGGCTATCCTGGCGCGGCGCCGCTAATTGCTGAGGAAGAGCGTTGGCGGGGGTACGTTCTGGGCGCGCTCGTCAGCACAAGCATTGAGCGCGACGTGCTCGCCCTGCAGCGAGTCGATAAGCCGATCCTGATGAAACGCCTGTTTGATCTGAGCGCGGCTTACTCCGGGCGGGAGCTTGCCTACAACAAGATGCTAGGCCAACTTCAGGATGCGGGAAACACCACCACGCTGGCGCGCTATCTCGACCTGATGTCGCGCGTGGGGTTGGTCGCCGGACTGCCAAAGTACGCGTCTCAGCCCGTGGGAAGAGGCTCCACCCCCAAGCTGAATGTGCTGAACACCGCGTTGATGTCGGCCAGTTCCGATTACACGTTTCACGAAGCCGCCGCCGACCGCACCTATTGGGGGCGGCTCGTGGAAAGCGCCGTGGGAGCGCACTTGTTCAATACCCGCGGCTCCCGCACGGGGCTCTATTACTGGCGCGACGGCGGTAATGAGGTGGATTTTGTGCTTGCCCGCGCCGGTCGCCTCGCGGCCATTGAGGTGAAAAGCGGCGTTCGCCGCAGCGCCCAAACGGGTTTCCGGAAATTCGAGAATCGATTCAGGAAAAGCGGTCGCGCCGTCAGTCGCATCGCAGTGGGCGCGAGCGACATCCAACTTGCGGAATTTCTGGCAACTCCCGCATCGGAATGGCTCGCAAGTTCATGAGCTATTTCGCTCCCCGCACCTGCACGGAGCTCAGTCACGAAAGCGGTTCTCGAAGGGCTATCCAATCTGAGGGGCATTCCCGCGCGCTTGAGGATTTGCGCGAATTGGATGCATATGTGTTGCTTGGAACGCCCGGGGCGGGCAAAACGGAATCGTTCAAGCGAGAGGCGGATATGCCAGGCTGCGCGTATATCACCGCTCGCGATTTTCTTGTGTTCGGCGAACAGCCTGGAAATGCCGGCACGACGTTTTTCATTGACGGGCTGGACGAGCGCCGCGCCGGTCTCTCGGACGGGCGCACGCCGTTGGACGAGATTCGCCGGAAACTCGACCAACTGGGCCGTCCGCGTTTTCGCCTGTCCTGCCGCGAGGCGGACTGGTTCGGAGCTAACGACCGCGAGCACTTGAAGGCCGTGTCGCCAGACGGCGGGATAAGCGTGGTCCGGCTTGATCCGTTGCCGGAAAAGGAAGTAGGCAGGGTGCTGGAGGAAACTTTTGGGATTTCCAATCCTGCGGCGTTTATCGCTTCAGCCAAAGAGCAAGGCATCGGCGATTTGCTCAGCAACCCGCAGATGCTTCGCATGCTGGTCGAGGCAGTGAATCAATCGGGCGGGCAAATCTTTCCGCGTTCCCGCGCTGAAACATTCGATTTGGCTTGTCGGCAGCTGCTCGGCGAGCACAGCGGCGAGCACCAACTGGCGAGCGGCAAACCCCTCGGCGTGGATGCGCTAATGAACGCTGCCGGACGGCTGTGCGCCGTCCAGCTCCTGGCGGGCACTCAAGGCTACAGGCTTCCGGGCGGAGTGAAGGCCCCGGATTTTCCCAACTTGGACCAAGTGGATGAGGGGAGCGATGGAGCCATTCGCCATGCGATACGCAGCAAGCTGTTCCATACGCCCTCGGAAGGCCATGTCGCGCCGATTCATCGGCAGGTCGCCGAGTTTCTCGCCGCCCGGCATCTCGCCGGTCTCATAAGCAACGGGTTGCCGTTGCGCCGCGTGCTTTCGCTTATGACCGGTTATGACGGCATCATCGTGTCCGAGTTGCGAGGCCTGTCAGCATGGCTGGCGGCACACAGCAAGTCTGGCCGGGCACGGGCAGAGATCACGGCGCGGGATCCTCTCGGCACCTTGCTGTACGGCGATGTTCGGGATTGGTCTGCGCAGGACAAGGCGCTGCTGCTGGAGCACTTGGGCCGGAAGTCGAAAAAGAATCCTTGGTCTTTTGCTGCCATTGATGAAGTTGACTCCGAAAGGCTGTTTCGCTGGCTCGGAGCAGCCCCATGGGCAGACGACCGCGGCACGGGCGTTAATGAACGCATCTCCCTTGCGGCAGTCAAGGAACGGCTTGCTGAGCACTCCGAGCTTCAGGAAATGTTTAAGGAGAAGCTAGGTCGATATGAGGACAGTGGTGTTCGGGACGAAAATGATTCGGTCGCTAGGGACAATGAGCGCGAACAGCGCCGTAAGAAAGAGCGCCAGCATCTCAAGCCGCACGAGGCAGCCCTGCGCGAGAATCGGGCCGATCCGGGCTTGCTATACAAATTGGCGTTGGTTTACTTGGGAGCAAAGCCACGTTTCCGGGGCGGGAATCCTCGATCCAGGCTTTTTGGACTGTTGGGCGATGACCATGATTTGGTGGAGGCGGTTCTGCGGGGCTTGCGCGGATCGATCGACCGCCCCGACATTCCCAGCGATGACGAGGTCATCCGGCTGAGTTGCGAGAGCAAAAGGCATATTCTGGCCGTGCCAATTGTTGCGGGGCTAGAGGAGCGGGCCTGCGCCGCGCCGGATCATCATATCTCTTTGGAAGACGACAAGTTGCGCGTGGCGCTTGCCGTTCACTATACGGAGCCGCATTGGGGCTCTTCTATCGGCGGCGACCGGTGCACAGATCAGAAGTCGCTATGGTTTACGCCATTGCTCAAATCGCATCCGCACATTGTCTCCGAGGTCTTGTCCAAATTTGCCCTCGCCAAACTGCGGAGCGGTGCTGACGGTGTTGACGGGTTGCACGAACTGGCCCACTTCAAAGATCACAGAGCAGTGGCGCGTTTGGCCGTTTTACCGTTACTGGAAGCGTTTCCTGTGCGGTGCAAGGAGGCGCAACTTCAGGATTTGCGGCACTTGCTGCATTCAGCAGCGCTGAATGTTGGTGAGCGCTTGGTGCCTCTGATCGAACGGAAGTTGACGAGCCGCAGTATGAACCCGGGGCAGCGGGTGTATTGGCTAGCGGCCGGAATGCTGCTTTCCGCGGACAAGTATGTTGGCAAGTTGGATGCCTATATGGCCGGAGGCAAGCGCCGGGTTCAGAATCTGGAGCGTTTCTTAGACGCGCTGTTTGAGGTGCCGCCCGGGTTGCTCGAGCTTCTTGATATTCCGGCGCTTAAGCTGTTGGTTCGGCATGTCGGTGCCAATAGCGACAACGACCCTGCGGTTTGGAGGTCCGATGATGGGGAGGGCTGTATTGTGACGCAAGGCATGGGCGCCAGCCTTTGTGTGCGGGGGTTCATAAATCAACTGGCCTCCAACCCTTCCCCGGCCGCCACGGAAGCACTCCGGGAATTGGGGTCCGATGATCGCTTGGCCGCATGGCGCTCACAGCTTCTGAATGCAGCGGAGCAGCAGGAAAGGACGCGGCGCGAAGGGGAATTCCGGCATCCCAGCTTGGAACAAGCGCTCGCCACGCTCCGCAACCAAAAGCCCGCGAATGCCGCCGACTTGGCCGCCTTGGTTACTGATCAAATAGTTGGGATTTCCGGGAATATCCGCAACGGGAACGCCTCCGGTTGGCGGCAGTACTGGAACGTCGATTCGCGCAATCGTCCAGAGGAGCCGAGGCCCGAAGATGCCTGCCGCGACGCGCTGCTGTCCGACTTGCAGCAAAATCTCTCAGGCTGGGGCATCGATGCCCAGCCGGAGGGACGCTATGCCGATGACAAGCGCGCGGACATTCGCGTGTCCTGCAACGGCTTCAATGTGCCCGTGGAAATCAAAAGAAGCTGCCACCGCGATGTATGGAGCGCCATCGAAAACCAGCTGATTGCAAAATATGCCCGCGATCCGGGCGCGGACGGGCATGGGATTTACGTTATTTTCTGGTTCGGAAGCACACGGCACTGCAGCCCCCAGCCCGGAACGGCGGGCACCCCCAGAAGCGCCGCCGAGCTTGAGCGGCGTATCAAGGAAAGCCTTGCTGAGGGAGTTCTCCGCAAAATCTCCGTTTGCGCGGTCGATGTGGCAAACACGCAGACGTAATGACGCGGCAAGTGGGCGAATGGCTGGATATCGGCGAGCGCGCCGCCACCGCCGCCCGCCGCTAACCGACAAATCGCCAATTGATTGAAATAACTAGTCTGACTAGGTATATTTTTTTCCATGGCCCGCACCTATTCCATCTACGAGGCTAAAGCGCGCTTTTCCGAGGTGATCCGGGAGGTTCGGGAAGGCGAGACAGCCACCATTTCGTATCGCGGCCAGCCGGTGGCGGAGATTCGCGCCATTCGGCAGCCCCAAACGCCAGCGCTGGATGAACGGCTCGATTTGCTGGAGCGCCGAGGGGCTGTGGTTCGATCAACCCGGTCGCGCCGCGATTTCAGGAGGGTGGCGGACAGGCCCGGCGCGCTGGCGCGCTTTCTGGCCGAGCGCGGCGAATGAGCGCGGTTTACGTCGATACGTCGGTGCTGGCCGGAATCGCCTTCGGGGAACCCGCCGCCGAAAGGTTCGCTCTGGCGCTGGGCTTCCCCAAATGCCGCATCTAATCCGCGCGAACCAAGCCCTTAAGGCCATGCCCGGAAGGAGCGGCGGCGTTTGCTGGCATCTTCCGGCAACGCGCTCACCGCATAGAGCAGCACGTTCGTGTCAACGAACCGCATCGGGTTTGCTGTTTATAGCCTCGTCGTAAAGTTCGTCGCGGCTGATGTCATCCGTTATGCGCAGGCCCACGCCCCGCGCATCGAAATCAGAGAATACTTCCTCCAGCTGCCTTGCATGGCGTTCCGCTGGCATCTCGTTATCCATTTTTCCGGATGCCCTTCCGGCAGTTTCGGCATTGCCAGCTACCAAGCTCCTCAAGTAGCCGCGCACCATCGCGGACACTGAGGTGTCCAATTCCGCTGCCCGGATGCGCGCGAGGCGATGAGTCTTCTCATCAACAGTGACAGTAATATTTTTCATAAACACAGTTCCACATATACTGTGCGGCGCAGCATAAGCCCCTGCCAATCCCTAATCAAACCTGCCCACAGCCATCAACGGCGAAGCGGATGCCCTTGTCACTTTCAAGGCCGGCTTGCCCATCAAGCAGCCCAAGCGCACGGGCCGACGCGCCGCCCGTTGCATAATAGCGGATATCCCATCGCCATTCGCAATGTCGCGCCTGACGACTTGAACGCCAACCTCCACTGGAACATCCTGCCCGAAGCCCAAAGGGCATTCTGGCCGCGGCTTGCAAGCCTGCCAGAGCATTTCGTGCTGTATGGCGGCACCGCCCTTGCGCTGCAGCTGGGCCACCGTGAAAGCGTGGATTTTGATTTTTTCAGCGCCCGGCCTCTCGATCCCTTCCGATTGCATCAATCCTTGGACTTTCTGGCGAAAGGCCGAATCGTCCAACAAGAGCGCAACACGCTGTCGGCGCTGGCCGACACGGAAGATGGACCGGTGCGGATCAGCTTCTTCGGCGGCTTGAGCCTGCGTTGCGTCGATTACCCGATAAGAGTACCGCCGGGAGTGCCCGTGGCCGGGCCGCGCGACATTTTTGGATGCAAATGCGCGGTCGTCCAGCAGCGGGAAAGCCTTAAGGACCTTCAGGACATTTGCGCACTGCTGCGCCACGGGTTTTCGCTGCCCGAAGGACTGGATTGCTCGAAAGCCATTTACGGCCGCTCGTTCAACCCGCGATTGACGCTGGCCGCCTTGAGTTATCCGCGTGCGCTGGCGGGGTTGCCGGCAAATGACCGGCTGCTGCTGATTGAAGCGGTGAAGGTGGTGCGGAGCGTGCCGGCTGTGGTCGAACCGCTTGGGCGCATCGGGGAAGCCGAGGCGGAGGATGTGGCTGGCGAGGCATCCGCCGGGCCGGCATAGAGGCATAGGAGTGACCGGCCGTTCGGATCGCCTGCTCCGGCTTGCTCGCCAAGTCAACTGGTACGAGCCGCCCGCGGTCGTGGCCGCGGACACGCGCAAGCTGCTGAACGAGGTTATGGCGCGCGGATCCAACGCGGACATCGAAGAGGCTTGGGCGCTGTTTTCCGAAGCGCAGCTCGCCGATGCGTACTGCCATGCTCCGCCCGGCCTGTACTCCCGGCGCTACTGGTCGTATTGGGGATTGGTTTTGCTGGGCGACCCGGAGGCGCGGCCTTACCCGGCACGCTACCCGGAAGCTGGATGGGAATGGCCCGCGTCCTTCCAGAACGATGGCCCGCGCGGGCTTGCGACAGCTGCCGACATCGACTCTTGCGGAGGCTCGCTGGACATGACCGGCTAAGTCGCGAGGCCCTCAGGCAGTCTCTTATGCCTCCTCTTCAAGCGATTTTTCCAATTCTTGAAAGCCTCAAAGCCCGGCTTGACAATATGAATCCTGGTTGAATATCAAAAGACACTCGATTTCTATCGGCTTGAGGTTTCGACCCAATCTGAGCTTATTCACTGTTTCAGACGCTCGCTCCAACCCCTCAATGAAAATAAGTGGTGATCCGGCCGCGCCGAATCTGTATCGTCCGCCCTCGGTACTCGCGCCCGTTGGCTTTTTTTGAACGTCGCTTGTTGTCTTTCCCCCAAGTGCCCCATTGCTTGAAAAAAAAGGCAGTTCTCGTTGCTAGGCATTGCGCATGAATCTCGTCAATCCATTCCTCTCGGATAGGGCGAGCGGATTTGCCGCTCTCCCCTCCAACAATTGCCCAATCGATGCCCGCAAGATCGATGGCACCCACCGATCCAATCAGTGGTTCAAAAGAAACAAACCGAATGGCAGCGGGAGCTTCGCGTAAATACTGAATCCGGTGAGCGGCCTCTGCATTCTCGATGCTGGTGCCCAGCCAAACATTGGGAAGGATATCGCCAATCAGAGTCGGGACCATTTCCGGTAGGCGCTCGGGGCGCTTCGTTAGAATCTGATAGTTATGTTGTGGTGTGTCGCGCATCACCCGCCAGATCTTGAGGATGAAGTCGTCGCTTACTTTTTCGTGAAACAGATCGCTCATCGAATTCACAAAGATTTTCCGTGGTTTACGCCAGCGCATTGGAATCGTGAGCGCCCCCATGTCTTCCCGAACAAGTCCATTCCAATCTGAGCGGCATTCCCGCACGAACAGAAATTGAACGCCCTCCGGTATGTGAACGTGGTTCTTTCTTCCAGCCGGCTCATCACCCAACACCATGCCTAGTTGTCGAGGTCCGGACACCCCCAATGCTGCCTTTGCGCCTGGCTCCTTGTAGTCTGGCCGGCGAGGATCAGGGTTCCGCCGCGCGTGCCGTTGCACATGCAGTCCGCAATGTCTTGCCGCGTGCGGGCCACCGCATAGCACCCGGTCCGGCCGAATTTCGTTAGATCGGTCGAGCCGTCAGCAGTCAGGTTCTGCTCCGCAGTCGTGAACTCGCCACGGGTCTTGAAGCAGAAGCGGCGAATCGGACGTGCATATGGTGCTGTGCCACCGTACACAACGACTGTGTAGCGCGTATTCTTCTTCAGGCTGGAGAAGTTGACGGTCTGTACCGACAGTGGTTGGGATGAACCGAGATCTGTTATCTGCTGTGGAGTACCAATCCCGCCTTCTTGAACCCCCGCATATACTGTGAATGAGTTTGTAAAGGTGGTTTGCGCAGTTTGGAATGTCAGGCTGTTTTGTGTGGGAATCCCGAGAATATTTCCGACGGGGAACACCCCGGACTCTGACACGCCTTGCGTGCAGGCTCCAGAGCCGGTGGTTGCCGGAATGACCAGTTGTTGTGCCTGCACTGGCCCGGCCAGCATGGCCAGCCACAGAAGGGATACTAATTTAGCGGGGGGGGGGGGGGGGGGGGGTGAAGCGTCTCATGGTGAATCCTCCAATGGAGTTGATGTATTGAGTATACACCCTGTGGTTTCCGCAAGTATAGGGACATGTTTCAAGTTGAGCCACGACCAACTACTCACCCCCCGTGACCTCATAGGGAGGAGGTTCTCTGGTGTGTGCGTTCATGATCGCACAGGGTCATGGGCACCGCATAGTGTGGTTTTAGGGCGACGGCGGGGGTGTGTCAGGCGCTGATCGGGCTAATGCCGCCGCACTCGGTGTACATCGAGACGCACCTCGGCGGCGCGGCCCGGGGAGAAGAGCATGAACGAGCGAAACCGCCACCCGCCTCCGTTTTGAGGCAGCCAACCGGAACGGAGTCCATGCTGAGCCGGGACCAATGGGCGCCGGAGAGGGCGTCAGTCAGCCTGCCTGGCTTGGGCTGCGCCGTAGTGTCCCCAGCCGGCGGTGATGGCGTAGTCGCTGCCGGCCATGTTGCTTGCGTTGGCGGTGGCGGGCACGGCGATGGCTGCGATTTCCGGGCGCAACGGGCCTTGGGTGATGCCGGGCACGGGGGTTTCGGAATCGAGCAGGCGGGCGATTTCGCGGCCTCGGGCGGCGGATTGGGCGAGGATTTGCGCGGCCTCGGACGTGGATGGGACACCGGCGTTATCAGGAGTGGATGCGGATTCGATATCGGGGCTATCGGGAGCGGGAGGGGCATCGGCGTTAGCAGTCGCGGGCGCGCCGTTGGCGGTATCGGAGCGGGCGGGAGCGGAGGCGCTATCGAGAGCGGGCGGGGCCTTGGCGTTATCGGGAGCGGGCCAGCCGGGGAGGGGGATGCGCGGCCATTCCATGCGCAGCGCGCCGGCATTGGCCTCGCGGTAGGCGGGGTCGTGCAGCGCCGCGAGCGCGTGATGGAACAGGTCTTCGGCTGAAATGCCTGCCGCCGCGATATATTTCTCGGCGGCGGCGGATAAATTGGCGCGTCGATTGGGCATTCCGTCCGCCGCCCGCATGCCGTCGTCGCGCAGCCAGCACGGGAACATGTTGGCGCCCCGTTCGATGAGATGCAGCGCCGCCATGCTTTGCGTGAAGCAGTTTTGAGGTTCGCCCGCGCCCTTTCGCAGATGTTGGGCTGCTGACAGCCAAAGATTCCCATTGACCACATGCGGCTTGTAATCCGACCGCTTCTCGTCCAGCAATTTCGTGTCCCGCTCCCAGTACAGCCAACGGTTATCGAATGGCCGGTAGGCGAAACGAATAATCCCGGACTCGATGCTCGGAGCGCTGTCCATCCTGCCCCGCGCAAGCAGTCCTTCCCGCACTTTGGCGGCATCGAAGCGCGCCGTGGTTTTCATTACCGTCGGATAGCGCCGTCCGATTTCCTCGTGGCTTAAGTCCTTATTGAAATAATCCGTGATTCGCGCCTGAAGCAGGTCGCGGTCGATATCTACAAGAAACGAATCGCGGCTGGTTGTCACGCCTGGAAAAGACACCGGGAACAGTTCGGGCAGCGACGGCCAATCGAACCACTCGTCGCTCACCGCCGTCGGCAGGAACGGCAATCCGAGCGGCAGGACGGGATCGTTATTCCCGTAGAGGGATTCCGCGGAGCGCTCCGCCGTCGCCGCAAGCGTCTCGCGCTTGGACTGCCCCCATAGATGGCGGAATGCAATAGGCCGGCTTGGGGCAAAGGGGTTATGGAGGTTCGATGCCGCGCCATCCGCCAGACGAGCAGTCGGTTCGGGCGCTGCGGAGCGCCGGGCGGGCTGTCGCCCGCCACGCCGTCCGGCAAACGCCTCCGGCTCGTCGGACGCACGTTCGCCCTTGCGGACCAGCGTCGCGATCGCCGTGCCGACTTGGATGCCCACCGGATCGCTCTCGGTCGAGAAGATGCTGGGGTCCGGCGAGCCGTCGGGCGCCACTTTGCCGGTTTTGTATTTGTCGCCGTTGAGGCAATCGATGCGGATGGCGTCGAACGCCTCAAGGTAGCGTTCGCGCATGCCGGTGAAGGACAGGCCGTCCAGCCACGAATAGTTGGAAATGAAGCACACCACGCCTTGGCCGGTCTTCTCGGCGATGCGCCGTTCGGCCATGCGGAAAAAGCGCACGTAGAGATCGTTGAGGCCCTGGCCCTGTGGGCGGCGCACCCGCTTGGTTTCGCGGTATGCGTTCGATAATTCGCGTTCTTCGTCCATGGCCATTCCGGCAAAGCCGTTGTAGGGCGGATTGCCCAGGATCACGAGGATGGGGCGGGCGCGCTTCACTTGGTTGGCCTTGTCGCGCTCCTCCTCCAGTTCCGGGAAGGCCATCACCTGCTTTTCCTTAATCGCGGGTTCCCAGCCGGTGAGCGCGTTGGTGAGATACACGCCCACCCGTTCCGAGCCGTCGTCGGCTAGGGCCGCATCCAGATCCTGCATGGCGAGGCCCACTTGCAGATGCGCCACCACGAAGGGCGCAGGCATGATCTCGAAGCCGAACAAGCGCTCCACGGCCGCCTTTTTCACCATCGAGCCGGTCAGCGCGCCCAAGCCGCGGCCGTGCAAGTTGGCGGCGATGCGCCGCAGCACTTCGGCGAGATAGGCGCCGGTGCCGCAGCAGGGATCGAGAATGTACACGTTGTCCGCCGCCAGCCCGTCGGCGATGCCGAGATCGTCCTTCAGCGCCCGGTCAACACGGGCCACCATGTACTGCACCACCTCGCTGGGCGTGTACCAAACGCCCAATTGCTTGCGAAGCTCAGGATCGAAGGCCTCTAGGAACGGCTCGTAGAAATAGGGCACGGCCTCGCCCTGGTCGAAGCGCTTGAAAAATTCCGGTCGGTCCACGCGGTTAAGCGCGGCGCCGGTCCAATCCAGCACCTCGACCAAGCCCAGCGGCTGCAAGCGCATCGGGTTGGCCAGCTGATGGAACAGGGCCTGCAATACCGGGGCGCGCAAATGCCAAACGGCATCCTGCCAGCGGAAGGCCGCATCGGCTGGCGGATTGGAGCGCGTCCACAGCACCCAGGCCGAAAACACGCCGTAGAACAGCGTTTGCACCAGCGTGGAGCGGAAGAAATGATCGCCGCGTTGGCCTTCAAAGCTAACGCCCAGCGCTTCTTCCAGCGCCGAGCGGATATCCTCGAGCGCGGGCGCATCGCCCGCCTGCTCGACCCGCGCCAGCCCGTCGCGCGCATACGAAGCCAAGAGCTCGGCCAAGTCTTTAGGATCGGCCAGCGCAGCCTTGTGGGACAGCGCGCGGCGCAGATACTCGACCAAGCCCGGGCCGGTTGCGCGCGCGAATGCGCGCGGTTTCTCGACGGCAAGGTCCAGCGCCTCGGCGCTTTCGGCCAGACGGAATGTTTCCAGCACGGCTTCCTCGCCGTGCTCGCTTTGGCCCAGAAGCTCGAACTCGCGCAGGTTGGTGAGCAGCACCAAGCGGTAATGCCGCCAGTACCGGCTTACTTGGTCGCGGACTGCGGACGATTTCATATCCTCTTCGGGGGCCTTCACTTCAACCACGCCGCGATCCGCGCCGCGGCCCTCCGGCGACGGCTGGCGCCCTTTGGCGGCTCGCTTTTCGGCGAAGAGAGACATGTCGGGCAGGCCGGCGCCCTCGTCTTTCGGGCTTGCGATGCAACGCACCCGGGGCGAAAGGCTCGCGCCCACGGCGTTGAACAGATTGACCAGCGCCGGGTAGCTGGAAAGCTCGCCCGTCCCCGCGCCGGATTGCCGAATCCGCCGCACTTCGGCGAAGAAGGCCTCCACCGCCGCTATCAGCTTAGGGTTCGCCGGTGCCATGTTGATAGAGGCTGGACGGCTTAGCCGAGCCGGCTGAAGCCGGGCGCGCGCGCCAGTTCGCGGTCGAAGGTGTAGGTGACGGAAGCGCCGGCCGAGGAAGCGCTTTCTCCTATCAGATAGTCCGAGAAATCGGCTTTCCCTGCGGCATAGCCCTGAATCGCGGCACTGACTGCGGCGCGATTCTCGAACTCGAATTCATCCGCCGCCAATATCCGCCGCAGGGTTCGCAGAATATGGGCCCTGGCCAGACCATATACGGATTCCAATACCCATTCCATTTCGCATAGAACGATATTCGGCAACAGGACTCGTTCCCCGGCCGCCACGGTGCGCTGCAACAGTTCCGCAGCTTGCTTGGCCTGCTGCGCTTGGTCGTTCAGCAGCAGGCGCAGCAGCAGATTGGTATCGAAAGCGATCACTGGCGGCCATGCTTGGCTACCGCCCTGGCCCGTAAAGCCTCGCGGACAGCGTTCTTGCCCAGCTGTTCGCCCGCGGCGAATGGCGCTAGGAATCCGAGCAAGGGCTGGTGTTCGCGGCGCAGAGGACGCAGCCGCACGGCGCCTTCACGATCGAATTCGAAGGCCAGCCGGTCGCCCGCCTCCACCGCCATTCGGGAGCGGACGGCTTTGGGAATCGTGACCTGTCCCTTGCTGGTGATCTTCGCAGTGTCCATATCAATTCCTTACAAATAAGGCTATTTATCCAAATGGTAATGCACATTCTGTCGCCCCACAACCTCGACAGCAAATTCCGCACACTGGCTCTTTACGCCTACCGCAATGCCGGATATGTTTTGATTGGGAGTTGCCCGGCACAGCAAGCATCAGAATAACCGTCATGCCCAAGCGGATAACGCAGAATATCGAGCCGGTGGCGGGGAATGGCTTGCTGCACCGGCGGCTGTTTCTGAAGCGAGGCGCGGCGGCGCTGGGCGCGGGATCGCTGGGGCTGATGACGGCGGCGCGGGCGAAAGAATTGCCTCCGTGGATGCAGGCGCCGGGCCGGGCGCTGAGCGGTTACGGCAGCCGTTCCCGTTTCGAGGGGCATGTGCAGCGCCAGCCGCTGTCCGCCAAAGGCACCGACGGCGCGGGCGGTTCGTGGACGCCGCTGGAATTGCTGGAAGGCATGATCACGCCCAATCCCCTGCACTTTGAGCGCCACCATAGCGGCATTCCGGATATCGATCCCAACCGGCATCGGCTGCTCATTCACGGCATGGTGAAGCGCGAACTGTTTTTCGATATGGACTCGCTTTTGCGCTACCCCATGGTTTCGCGCACGCAGTTCATCGAGTGTTCGGGCAACAGTTATCTGGCGGGCCTGCCGGCCGAGCCTGTCAACGCCACCTGCGGCGCGCTTCACGGCTTGGTGGCCTGTAGCGAATGGACCGGCGTGCCGCTTTCCATTTTGCTGGATGAGGCCGGCGTGGATCCTGCCGCCGCTTGGATTCTGGCCGAAGGCGCGGATGCGGCCGCCATGAGCCGCAGCGTTCCGCTCGCCAAAGCCATGGACGATGCGCTGCTGGCGATTTACCAGAACGGGGAGCGCCTGCGGCCGGACAACGGCTATCCGCTGCGGCTGTTCCTGCCGGGGTACGAGGGCAATATGAGCGTTAAGTGGCTGCGGCGCATCAAGGTGGCCGCCACGCCTGCCATGACGAGGGACGAGACCGCCAAGTATTCGGACCTGGGGCCGGACGGACAGGCGCTGCTGTTTACTTTTCCCATGGAAGTGAAATCGGTGATCACGTCGCCCTCGCCCGGGCTGGAGCTTGCCGGACCGGGGCTTTACCAGATTTCCGGCATGGCCTGGTCGGGTTTGGGTCGGATCGCCCGGGTCGAGGTATCCGCCGACCGCGGCGCCAGCTGGGCCGAAGCGGCTTTGTCCGAGCCGGTGCTCGACAAGGCCGTCACGCGGTTCCGCATGGCGTGGCGCTGGGATGGCTCGCCGTCGGTGATTATGAGCCGGGCGGTGGATGAAACGGGCGCCGCGCAGCCCGCGCGCGAAGCGCTGATTGCCGCCAAAGGCCGCAAATTCACCTATCACTACAACGGCATCCAGGCCTGGCGCATCGGCAGCGACGGACAGGCGGGCAACGTGTATGCCTAGCCCGGATATGGCGCCGATGCGCGCCAATTTGCGGCACCGGCTCGCTGGTGCCGACGCTCCATCCAGCAGGGGCATACGCAACAGGCGGGCTGGTTTGGCGGCGGTGGCGTTCGGCGTGGCGCTGGCCATTGCCGCCGCTGCCGGGGCCAACCCGGATCAAGACATGGAATTGCCTGAAGGGCCGGATCTAAGGGCCAGCTGAACGACGCGCTGGCTGGCGGCCACGGCACGCTCGACGGGCCGGCGCCGCGGAAGACCGTGGGCAGCTTCTGGCCCTATGCGACCACGGTGTTCGACTATATCCGCCGCAGCATGCCCTACCAGCGGCCGCAGTCGCTGAGCGACGAGCAGGTCTATGCCTTGACCGCGTACCTGCTGTTCCTTAACGGAATCATCGGCGAGAACGACGTGATGGATGCCCGCGCGCTGCCCGCCGTGCAAATGCCCAACCGCGATCATTTCATTCTCGCCTACCCGCTCCCTGAGGACGATCGAGGCTGGCTCCTCCGATCACGGCCCCGCCCCTTCGCGGTTTCGGGAGTGGCGCCGTCTGGCTCAGCCGTAGAGCGCGGCGGGCAGCCAGGTGGCGATTTCGGGCCATAGCGCGAGCAGCGCCAGCGCTAGAAGCTGGATCGCGATGAAGGGCGCAACGCCTCGGTACATGGCGGTGGTGGGCACTTCGGGCGGGGCCACGCCGCGCAAGTAGAAGAGGGCAAAGCCGAACGGCGGCGTTAAAAACGAGGTTTGCAGATTGATGGCGATCATCACGCCCAGCCATACCGGGTCCAGGCCCATCGACAGCAGCACCGGCCCCACGATGGGCACCACCACGAAAGTGATCTCGATGAAGTCCAGCACGAAGCCCAGCAGGAACATCACCAGCATCACCACCACCACGGCCCCGAACACGCCGCCGGGCAGCGACATCAGGAATTCGCGCACGATGTCGTCGCCGCCGTAGCCGCGAAACACCAGCGAGAACAGCGAAGCGCCCACCAGGATCAGGAACACCATGCTGCTTACGCGCGCCGTGGCGCGGGCGATTTCGCGGATGCGCGTCCAGTCCAGCTTGCGCCGCAGGGCGGCCAGCAGCATCGCGCCCGCCGCGCCCACGCCAGCCGCTTCGGTGGGCGTGGCCACGCCCCCGATAATGGAGCCGAGCACCGCCGCGATCAGCGCCAGCGGCGGCGCCAGCGAGCGCAGCAGCTCAGCGAATCCCGGCGCCGCAACGCCTGCCCGCCCGCCCTCGCGGCCACTAGGCACGGAGGCCGGCCGGAACACGGCCACGGCGATCATCCAAGCCGCGTACAGCGTCACCAGCATTAATCCGGGAAGAAGCGCGCCCATGAACAAATCGCCCACCGAAACGGTGCGCGGCGCGAACACGCCCTGCGCCAGCTGGGCTTGCTGGTAGGCCGAGGACAGCACATCGCCCAGCAGCACCAGCACGATGGACGGCGGAATAATCTGCCCCAGCGTGCCCGAGGCGCTGATCACGCCGGTCGCCACTGCCGGATCGTAGCCGCGCTTGAGCATGGCGGGCAGCGCCAGAAGGCCCATGGTGATGACGGTGGCGCCCACGATTCCGGTGCTGGCGGCGAGCAGCATGCCCACCACGATCACCGCGATGCCCAGGCCGCCGCGCAAGCCGCCGAACAGCCGTCCCAGGGCATCGAGCAGGTCTTCGGCGATGCGCGCCCGTTCCAGCGTCACGCCCATGAACACGAACAGCGGCACCGCCACCAGCGTTTCGTTGCCCATGATCCCGAACAGGCGGTTGGGCATGGTGCCCAGAAAGGAAACGTCGAACACACCCGCCAAGGCGCCGCCCAGCGCGAACAAAAGCGCCGTGCCGCCCAGCGTGAAGGCCACCGGGAAGCCCGCCAGCAGCAGCAGAACCACGCAGGCGAATAACGCGAAGGCCGGCCAGTACATGGGCTACGCGCCGCCGTCGGGCGGATTTTCCTTAGACGCAAGGTCGTTGCCCTCGCGGCGGCCCCGCCCTCCGCGAGGCCGGGATGCCTTCGCGCCTAAGGCGGCTTCCGCCCGCTCCGCTTCATCGCGCGGCAACGATGCCGTCGCTTGGGCCGGAACGCCCAGCAGCAGCGCCGTGCTGCGCGCAACGATCACCAGCGCCTGCAAGCCCAGCAGCGCGCCGGTGACCGGCAGCAGCGTTTTCAGCAGCGAGGGAAACGGGAAGATCAGCCCGCCGGCCTCGCGCGACGATTCCCGGATAAGCCATGAGGTCTGAACGTAGTCCAGGCTCACCGCCACCAGCGATACCGAAAGCGGCAGCAGAAAAACCACGCAGCCGCACAGGTTGACCAGCGCCTGCCGCCGGGGGCTCAGGTCGCGGTAGAAGATATCCACCCGCACATGCTCGTCGCGCGCCAAGGTGTAGCCCGCCGCCAGCAGGAACACCGCGGCATGCATCCAAGTGATGGTTTCCTGAAGCCAGATCCAGCCTAGGCTGAAGCCGTATCGCAGCACCGCCACCGCGCAGGTGACCCCAGCCATCAAAAACGTGAGCCAAGCGACCCCCTCGCCGATCCGAACAATCGCCCGCTCGACGGCATCGGCCACCCTCAACGCAAGCCTCATCGCCGCCCCCGCCTATCGCGCCCGCCTACGGCCGCCCGCGTCACCGCCCCGCCAAGGAGCAAGCGCAACGATAGCCTCCTGCATATGCCCCTGTTGGGCGGAGCGTCTGGGGCAGGATGCCCCCAGCCGAGCCCCATGGACGGGTTCATGCGTCTCCGCCCAACAGGGGCATATGCAGGAGGCGGGCAGGCGCAGCCCATAACCAGGAGCATATGCAGGAGGCGGGCAGGCGCAGCCCATCACTAGGAGCATGTGCAGCAGGCGGTCAAGCGCATCCGATTGCACGGACGGGATTGCGGAAGCGCAGGCCCTCCGGCCATAGCGTTCCCCTGCTGGCGTGGAGACGCATGAACCCGTCCATGGGGCTCGGCGGCGGCTGTCCTGCCGCCGACGCTCCACGCCAACAGGGGAACGCTATGGCCTCTAGATTGCGGGTCTGTGCCGCCATCCTCGACCAGCCCAACGCGCCCAGTTCCACATGTGTCTGAACCCGCATACCCATCAACAGGGGCAGATGCGGATGGCGGGCGGGCGCAACGAATCATCACGGCCGCCAGAAAGTGGGCGACAGCAGCACCAGGAAAGTAAAGATTTCCAAGCGCCCCAGCAGCATGGCCACGATGCAGGCCCATTTCGCCGCCGGCGCGATGCCGCCGTAGCCCGCAGCCACCTCGCCCAGCCCCGGCCCTAGGTTGTTGAGCGTGGCCGCCACCGCCGAGAACGCCGTGAACGAGTCCAGCCCCACCCCCTCCAGCACGATCAGGATCACGATGAACACGGCCACGTACACGGCGAAGAATCCCCAAACCGAATCGACCACCCGCGTGGGAACAGGCATCTCGCCCAGCGTGACCGGAATTTCGGCGCTCGGATGCACTAGGCGGCGCACCTCGCGAATGCCCTGCTTGACCAGCAGCAGCACCCGCACGCACTTGATGCCGCCGGCCGTGGAGCCGGCGCAGCCCCCCATGAAGGCCGACAGCATCAGCAGCATGGGAAGCAAGCCGGGCCACAGCGAGAAATCGGCGGTGGTGAAGCCGGTGGTGGTCATAATCGACACCGACTGGAAGATGCCGTCGATCAGCGCCAGCGAAGGATCGCTGTAGCGCCCCCAAATGAGCAGGCCCGCCACCACCGCAACGCAAATCGCCAGCAGGACGGCGGCGTAGGCGCGAAATTCGGCATCGCGCAAATATCCGGCCAAGGTGCGGCGGTTGAAGGCGATGAAGTGCAGCGAGAAATTGATCGCGGCAAGAAACATGAAAACGATTGCCACCAGCCTCACGCCGTCGCCCGGGAAATGGGCGAAGCTGGCATCGTGGGTGGAGAAGCCGCCAATGGCCACGGTGGAGAAGGCGTGCGAGACCGCATCGAAAGGCATCATGCCCGCCAAGTAGTAAGCCAGCGCGCAAGCGGCGGTCAAAGCGCAATAAATGTACCAAAGCGCCTTGGCGGTTTCCTTGATGCGCGGAGTGAGCCGGCTGTCCTTCATCGGCCCCGGCGTCTCGGCGCGGTAGAGCTGCATGCCGCCCACGCCCAGCATGGGCAGCACCGCCACCGCCAGCACCACGATTCCCAAGCCCCCCAGCCATTGCAACTGCTGGCGGTAGTAGAGGATGGCCCGCGGCATGCCGTCCAGCCCGGTCAGCACGGTGGCGCCGGTGGTGGTGAGCCCGGAAATCGCCTCGAACATGGCATCGGTGAAGCTCAGCGCCGGATCGGCGGCGAACAGCAGCGGAACCGCTCCGAAGCTTCCCAGCACCATCCAGAAGGAGGCCACGATGAGGAATCCGTCGCGCAGCTTCAGTTCGCCGCGGGCGCGCCGGAACGGCAGCCAAATAAGGAATCCCGCCGCGAGCGCGGCGGCGAAACTCCAAACGAAGGCCGGCCAGCTGCCGTCGCCGAAATAAAGATCCACGCCCGCGGGCGGCAGCATGGTGACGCTGAAAAGCATCAGCAAGCGGCCCAGCACGCTGCCGATCAGCGCGAATTGCATGGCTTGGCGGTCGGCTGGTTGTTCAGGCGCCGGCCTCGAACAGTTGTTCGACCTGCGCCTTGGCGCGCGGATTGGTTATAAACAGGATGACGTGGTCCTTGTCGCGCACGGTGGTGTCGGCGGCAAGCGGCAGCATTTCCCCCGCGCGCACGATGGCGCTCACCGACGTGCCGTTAGGAAGCGCAAGCTCCCCCACCGCGCGGCCCACTAGCGCGCCGTTGCCGGCATTGCCGTGGGCCACGCCCTCGATCGCCTCGGCGCGCCCGAAGCGCAGCGAATGCACTTTCGCCACGTCGCCGTGGCGCATGTGGCGCAGCAGCTCGCTTACAGCGATCTGGTCCGGGGAAATCGGCACGTCGATGCCCATTTGGTCGGCCAGCGACGCGTACGCCGGCCGGTTCGCCAGCGCCATTACCCGCTTGCACCCGGCGCGCTTGGCCAGCCCGGCCGCCAGCAGGTTGGACTCGTCGGCTTCGGTGAGCGCCACGAAAGCATCCATGCGCTCGATATTCTCCTCGATCAGCAGTTCCTCGCGGGTGGCGTCGCCGTTCAGAACGATGACCCGGCCGAGCCGCTCCGCCACCTGCGAGGCGCGCGCCGCCGAGCGCTCGATGAGCTTGACTTGGAGGCTGCCTTGCAGGCGCTCGGCCACCTTAAGCCCGATATTGCCGCCGCCGGCAATCATCACGTTGCGCACTTGCTGCTGTTCCGGCCGCAGGGCGCCCAGCAGTTTGCGCGCATGCTCGCCGGCGGCGATGAAGAACACCTCGTCGCCGTCGCGTATCGGAGTTTCGCCGTTAACGGCTTGCGGGCGGCCGTCGCGGTAGATGGCGGCGATGCGCCCCTGCATATCGTTTTCGCCAAGCGCCGCAGGGGTTTTGCCCGCCAGCCACGAGCCGGCCCGCGCGCGCGTGCTGATCAGCAAAGCGCCGCCCTCGGAAAATTCCATGACCTGGGAGGCGCCGGGATAGCGGATGAGCTGCTCGACATGGCGCGTGACCAAGTCCTCCGGCGTGATCACCACATCCACCGGCAAGCCGTTGGCCCCGAACAGCGCCTTCATGCGGCTGTACTGGCTGTAGCGCAGGCGGGCGATTTTGGTGCGCTTGCGGGCATCGGGCTCGTGCTCGCGGTAGCGCGAGTAAACCACTTGGCAAGCCACCATGTTGACCTCGTCGTTGCCGGTCAGCGCGGCGATCAGGTCGGCGTCGCCGGCGCCCGCATGCTCCAGGATGCCGGGATGCGAGGCGTGGCCGGCCACCGTGCGCACATCCATGCGCTCATGCACGTTGCGCAGGATGCCGGCATCCATATCCACCACCGTGATTTCGTTTTCGGGTTCGCGGGACAGGCGCTCGGCAATCGTGGAGCCCACCACGCCGGCCCCCAGGATCAGTATTTTCATGGCTTCAAGCGCATCCGCTGATGCCCCGCCCCGCACGCCCGCAACCGCAGGCATCTGCTTGGCGCGGCAACCGGCACTATATCAATTCCAGGCGCGCATAGGCCACAACCAGCCATTTCGAGCCGTGCCGCTCGAAATTAACCTGCACCCGCGCATGGTCGCCCGATCCCTCGCGATTAAGGATCACGCCCTCGCCGAATTTCGGATGCGAAACCCGCTGGCCCAGCCCGGGGCCTGCTTGTGCGCCCCGCTGCGAAGCATCCGCCCCGCCCATCCGCACCGGCATCGACACGTTCGGCGCCGAGCGCACCTCCTCGAGCAACTCCGCCGGGACTTCCGAAAGAAAGCGCGACGGGCGGTTGCGGTGCTCCTGGCCGCGCAGCCGCCGCACCTCCGCATAGCTCAGGTTCAGCTCCTTCATCGCCCGGGTGATGCCCACATAGCACAGCCTGCGCTCCTCTTCCAGCTCCTCCTCGCTTTGCGCCGATCGGCTGTGCGGAAACAGGCCCTCCTCCATGCCGGTCAGAAACACCACCGGGAACTCCAAGCCCTTCGCCGCGTGCATCGTCATTAGCTGCACCGCGTCTTCGCCGCCTGCGCCGGCATCGTCGCCGCTTTCCAAAGCCGCGTGGGCGAGAAAGGCGTTCAGCGGCGAGGCGGGCGGCTCCTGGTCGCCCTCCTCATTCAACGGCGAAGCCCATTGCCGCTGCATGCTCTCCTCGATCATTTGCGCCGCGTTCACGAGCTCGTCCAGGTTTTCCACCCGGATCCGGTCCGCCTCGTCGCCCGAGGCCGTTAGCCGCTCCAACAAGCCGCTGCCGCGCACCACGCGGCCCACCTGCTCCTTCAGCTCCATTCCTGCGACTTCTTCCGCCAAGGACTCGACGAGGGCGAGAAAGCCCTTCAGCGCGTCGGCCGCGCGGGCATTAAGAAAGCTTTCGCATTTCTCCGCCGCTTCCCACAGCGTCGAGCCTTGGCGCCCCGCATGGGCGCGGACGCGGCCCAAGGTGGCTTCGCCGATGCGCCTCGGCGGATTGTTCGCCACGCGCTCGAACGAAGGATCGTCGCCGCGGTTCGCGACCAGCCGCAGGTAGGCCAGCGCGTCCTTGATTTCGGCGCGCTCGAAGAAACGCAAGCCGCCGTACACGCGGTAGGGGATGCCCGCCCCCACCAGCGCCTCCTCGAACACCCGCGACTGCGCGTTGGAGCGGTACAGCACGGCCAGTTCGCTAAGCGGGCCTTCGCTGTGCCCGCGCGCCCGCGACACCACCTGGTTCGCTTCGTCCCACTCGTTGTAGGCGGCGAAAAGGCGCACCGGCCGCCCTTCGTCGCCGCGCGTCCACAGCTTTTTGCTGAACCTCGAAGCGTTGTTGGCGATCACCGCGTTGGCCGCCTTGAGGATGGTGCCGGTGGAGCGGTAGTTGCGCTCCAAGCGCACCGTTCGGACCTCCTTGAAATCGCGCGTGTAGCGGCGGATATTCTCCACCTGCGCGCCGCGCCAGCGGTAGATGGATTGATCGTCGTCGCCCACCGCGAACGGCGTGCCGGTGGTTCCGCACAGCTGCCTCAGCCAGTTGTACTGAATGCCGTTGGTGTCCTGGAACTCGTCCACCAGCAGCCAGCGGAACCGCTCGCGGTAGCGGTTGAGCAGAACGGGATGATCCTGCATCAGCTCCGCCGAGCGCAGGAGCAGCTCGCCGAAATCGACCAGTCCGTACGTTTCGCAACGCCTCTGGTAGAGCGCGTAAAGCTGCTTTTTCTCTTCCCCGTGCGGGACGGAAGCGGCTGGCGCCTGCTCCGGGCGCAGCCCCGCCTCCTTGGCGCCCGAAATAAAGTATTGCAGGGACTTGGGCGGGATCATGCGCTCGTCGATGTGTTCGTCGCTCATCAGGCGCTTGACCAGCCGCAGCTGATCGGCGGAATCGAGGATCTGGAAATCCTGGCGCAGCCCCGCCTCCTGCCAATGGCGGCGCAGCAGGCGGTGCGCCAGGCCGTGGAAGGTGCCGATCCACAGCTGCCGCGTGGGCGTTTCGAGCAGCGCTTCGATGCGCGTTCGCATTTCGTTGGCCGCCTTGTTGGTGAAGGTGACGGCGAACAGATTCCAAGGCGAGGCGCCGAGCGCGCTCACCAGCCAGGCGGCGCGGTGAACCAGAACGCGGGTTTTGCCGCTGCCCGCGCCGGCCAGAACCAGCACGGCTTGGTCGCCCGCCGTGACCGCCTCGCGCTGGGCGGTATTCAGCGGTTCGAGAATATGCGTGACATCCATCAGTCCGCGCCCTGCCAATCCTCCGGCTCATGGCTCATTCCCTTGTTCCGTGCGCGGCCTGCCAATCCTCCGGCCTCTGGTTCATTCCCTGCGTCCCGGAAACGCCAGCAAGCACATCCCTGCGGGCTCTGTGGAGGTGTGCGCGCCAAGCGATTGGCGCGCACTGCCTCCACAAGTTCCGGGACGCAGGGAATGAACCAGAGGCCTTTAGTCGGCGGGCTCCCTGCGCTTTTCGCCAGCTAAAGCCCGGCGTTTGCCCGCGCCTCGCGGGAGCGTTTGGGGCAGGATGCCCCAGCCGAGCCCCATGGACGGGTTCATGCGTCTCCCGCGAGGCGCGGGCAAACGCCGTGCGAGGGGATGCGCCAGCTAAAGCCCCGTTCTTGCCCCTGCCTCGCGGGAGCGTCGGCGGCAGGAGCCGCCGCCGGGCTCCATGGACGGGTTTATGCGTCTCCCGCGAGGCGCGGGCAAACGCCGTGCGAGGGGATGCGCCAGCTAAAGCCCCGTTCTTGCCCCTGCCTCGCGGGAGCGTCGGCGGCAGGAGCCGCCGCCGAGCCCCATGGACGGGTTCATGCGTCTCCCGCGAGGCAGGGGCAAGAACGGGGCGAGTGCAAGCGCACCGGCGGAATACGCAGTCTGGCATGCCTGTCAGCCGATTTTCGACAGCTTGAGAAGATGCTTGGCATCCCGGAACAGTCCGCCCGCGCTAGCCTCCGGCGGATAGCTCAGCACCAGGTTCCCCAAGGGGTCCACCAGCAGCACCTCTCCCGGCAGGCGCTGGCCGATATTCCCCAGCACGTCGGAGCGCCCCGGCGCGCCGTCCGGCACGATAGCCATGCCGGGAAAATCGCGCATCAGGCTCCGGTTGTCGTTTCCGGGGCCCGGCGGGTCCAGCAGCACGAACACCCGTTGCAGCCGGTCCGCGTCCTTGCCAAGCGCCAAGCGGACCTGGCGCATGCGCGTTAGCGCTTCCTCGCACACCGGGCCGCACGCCCCCTGGTGCAGGTACAGCAACGACCAGCGCCCCTCCAGCTGCGCTTCGGTTCCGGCATCGCCGCCCGCAGGCAGCTCCATGTTGCCCAGCGGAACCGGCGGATCGGCCAAAACGCCGTGCGCGCCCGGAACGCCGCCGCCGCCGGATTGCCCGGCGAACATCAACCAGGCCACCGCCACGGGTGCCGCGAACAGCGCGGCGATGGCCGCGATTTGCGCCTGCTTGGCGTTAACTTTCATAAGAGGGTTCTCCTGCGCTTGATCGTGACGGCAAGCCAAATGCCCAAGGCTGCGGCCGCCAGCCCGTACCATTGCACGGCATAGGCAAGGTGCCGCTCAGGCGGCATCCCGTAGGGCCGCCAGGAACGCATGTATCCATCCCCCTCCGCGCTGTCCAGCAGAATCTGGTAGGCTGGCAGCCGCTCGTCGATCAAGGCGCGCAATTGCGCGGCGGAGGGATAGGTGATGCGGCGCGGCCAGGAATCGCCCGCGCCCGTATCTTCAAGTTGCAGGCCCGCCCGGAAATAGGGCGCGGCCACCCCGCTTATCCGCCTTTGGGCGCCGCCCACGGAAACATCCGGCAGCAGCGCCCTGTCCATTCCGCCGGGAATAAAGCCTCGGTTAACCAGCACCACGCTGCCGGAGGTGTGGAACGGGGTGAGCACATGGTAGCCGCGCTGGCCTTCGTGCGTCATGTTGTCCATCAGGATTTGCCGCTTCCCGTCGTAGCGCCCGGATAGCGCCACGCGCAGGTAGCCGTCTTGCGGCGACACGGCGTCCAGCCCTTCGGCGGGCGCCGCCGCGCGCGCCTTCTCGAACGCTTCGATCTCGGCGCGCCGCTCCGCCGAGCGGCTCATCTGCCAGTTGCCGAGCAAGCCGAACACCGCCACGCCTAAAAGCATAAGCAGGATGTTGCGAATGCCGGGGCGGCGGCTGGCGGGTGAGGGTATCATGCGGGCGGGTTCGGTCGAGGCGGATGATTAAGGCATTCATCATTGCGATGCTGCTGGCTATTATCGCCAGCTTGGGGTCGGGTTTGTATCAGATGGTGTCGCCCAAGGGCGATTCCTCCCGCATGGTGCGCTCGCTGGCGTGGCGCGTGGCGCTCTCGGCGGCCC
This sequence comes from Gammaproteobacteria bacterium, assembly GCA_965213995.1. Classification (GTDB taxonomy): domain Bacteria; phylum Pseudomonadota; class Gammaproteobacteria; order Steroidobacterales; family Foliamicaceae; genus Foliamicus. Next base: position 1,731,601 of record OZ243929.1, read on the forward strand.
TTTTCGGCCTCATCCTGCTGTTCTGGCGGCTCGGCCTCATCGAACCCCACGGCCTCCTCCCCCGCTAATCTTTCTCAACCTCCGGCAGAGCGCCTGTGGACTCCTTGCGGCAAAGCGTTAGGAGCAGTCGGTTCCCGCAATGACGATGGCTTTATCCGAGCGCGACCTTCCGGGAAAAATTCGAGCGCGCATATCTCCATGGTTGATGGTTGAGCGGACCTCCTCTCCCCTAAAAAGAAAGATGCTCCGCCCGACACATCAGGGCAGAAACCGCTCCTCCATCACCTCGGCACCCCAGCCCCGCAGCAAGAGCCGCCATCTCTTTGGCGGCTCCTCAAGGTCGCTGCGTGGACGACGGCTATCGGCGGTTTTTGTCTCGCGATTCTGTTCTCATGCACGTGAACATATGAACTGTCGCCCCAAAGCACATATGGAGCGCTACGTTCAATTTCGCTGGTTATGGCCGATTGCGCCCCGCAGGCTACAGCTGCTCTATCGAATTGCGGGCGTTGTGTTCGGCGATGCCGGAAATCTCGATGGGAGGGCGGCCGCGGAAGCGGGCGATGAGCGACAAGGTGCCGCCCATCGCCTCGATTGTCCTCTTCAGGGTGGAAAGCAGGAGGTCGCTACGCTGCTCCAGCCGTGAAACCGCGTCTTGGCCGATGCCAAGCTCGCGCGCCACACTCGCCTGGGTCAACTCGCGGGCCTTCCGCAGCTCACGCAAGGTCATTTCCTCGGCGATCAGCTCGGCAGCCATTGTCTCCACCTTGCGGCGTTCGGCGGAGTCTAGCCCCGCGATCACGTCTTCTACATCCAGCACCATAACGATTCTCCTTGTTTATTCCGCGGCGAGTCGGGCTAAGTGCCGGTCGAACCGCTCGTCGGCCTTCCGGACCAATTCCCGATAGAACCGCCGTTTGCCGATGCCCGACTTATCGCCCGCCACCAGAAGCATGGCGCGGCGTGCGGGATCGAACGCAAACGCGACCCGCCACTCCCCGCCTGCCGCGCTGAACCGCAACTCCTTCATTCTGGCATGCCGCGAGCCGTTCAACGTATCCGCGCGCGGTGTATCCGCGCGCGGTCGCCCAAGCTGCGGGCCGTATCGCCGAAGAAGCCGCGAATGGGCAAGGATCGCTCTCCGCGCTTCCAAGGGCAAGAGAGAAAACTCTGGCTCGAACTCTTCGGCGATCTGGACCCGCCAGATCATGGTGACAGGATGAATGCGCCGGAATATGAAGTCAAGAGCATGTTTTTTCTACGAACCGAGAGCGGGCGGCAATGTTGGGAGCACGCAAACTTGGCAGGGGTCAGGCGGGGGCGCGGCCGCGCAGGGCGAGGGCTTCGGCGATATGGCGCTCGGCCATGGGTTCGGATGCTTCCAAGTCGGCGATGGTGCGGGCCACCTTGAGGATGCGGTTGCAGGCGCGCGGCGAGAGGACGAGCTTGCCGGCGGCGTGTTCGAGGAGGGCGCGGGCGGCTGGTTGCGGACGGCAGTGGGCGCGAAGCTCGGCATCCTCCAGTTCGGCGTTGCATTTGGCACTTCGGCCCATCTGCATGGCCCGGGCCTTTAGAACCCGCGTTCGCACTTGGGCGCTTGGCGGTCCGTCGAGCGGCGCATCGGCGAGGATGGGCTGCGCCGGACGGCAAACGTCCACCCGCAGATCAATGCGGTCCATGAACGGGCCGGAAATGCGCCCTTGGTAGCGCCGCACCGCTTCCGGCGTGCAGCGGCATTGCTGTTGGGGGTCGCCCGCGAATCCGCACGGACAGGGGTTCATGGCGGCCAGCAGCTGGAAACGGGCGGGAAAGGTGATGGTGTAGCGGGCTCTGGAAATTGCAACGTTGCGGGTTTCCAGAGGTTCGCGAAGCGCTTCCAGCACGTCGCGGCGATACTGCGGCAGCTCGTCCAGGAACAGCACGCCGTTGTGGGCCAGCGAGATTTCCCCGGGCGCCGGCTGGGCGCCGCCGCCCACCAGCGCCGCGCCGGAACAGCTGTGATGGGGCGCGCGGAAGGGCCGCCTGCGCCAGTTGCCGTTAAGCGCCACGCCCTTGAGCGAATGCAGCGAGGCGGTCGCAAGCGCCTGCTCGTCGCTCATGGGCGGCAACAGCCCCACAATGCGTTTCGCCAGCATGCTCTTGCCCGCGCCCGGCGGCCCGGACATCAACAGGTTATGGCCGCCGGCCGCGGCGATCTCCAGCGCCCGCTTGGCCTGCGCCATTCCCACCACATCCCGGAGGTCGGAATAGCCGGGCGTGTCAACGCCTTCGTCTTGGTAGGCGATGAACTCCATTCGTTCCGGCTCGTAAAGCTGCGCCACCAGTTCCTTGAGGCTGCTGGTCGCGCAGGCCCGCCCGTCGCGCAGCAGCGCCGCTTCGCCGGCGTTCCCCTCTGGAAGAAACACGGTTTGATCCTGGCGCGCCGCGGCCATGAGGGAGGGCAGCACCCCCGGAACCGGTCGGATCGCGCCGGTGAGCGCCAATTCGCCGAGAAATTCCGCGCCCGAGAGCGTGGACGGATCGATTTGCCCGTCGGCCGCGAGGATTCCCAAGGCGATGGCTAAATCGTAGCGGCCGCCGCTTTTCGGCAATTCCACCGGCGCCAGGTTCACTGTCACGCTGCGCGGCGGCATCTGGTAGCCGGCGCTTCGCAGGGCATGGCGCACCCGCGATACGCTTTCGCGCACTTCCTTTTGCGGCAGGCCGACCACGGTGGCGCCCGGAAGGCCGTTGGTGATGCCTACTTCAACGACCACGCGGGGCGCATCGATGCCGTGCATGGCGCGCGTATGGACGGTGGACGGGTTCATTGCCTTCCCTGGCTTTCGCGGGCGTCAGCCTTCCCGCGCTTCCATTTGGGCAAGCGCTTTTTCCAGCGCCTCCACTTTTTCCCGGGTTCTTTCGAGCACGCGCTTTTGCGCCTCGAATTCCTCGAAGGTCACGTAGTGGCCTCGTCCGAGCGCGGCTTGCAGCAAGGCATGAAAATTTGCCTCCAAATCCTTGGCCGCGCCCCGGGCCGTATCCGGAACCAGATCGCGGAGCCGTTTCGCCAAGTCGGAAATGAATTCGTCGTTCATAGGCAGCAAGGTTGCGTGGCCGGCGGCCGGTTTGTCCAGTGTCGAATTGTTCGCATAGCGGCAGAAATATCGCGCTGAATTGATAGACTACCCCAGATTGCACCGGAGGATCGTATGGCGGGAGCAAAATCCAAACCCCCCGGCAAGGCGGCGGCAAAGAAGCAAGCCGGCGTTGCGGGGAAGGCCGCTTCCGCCGGCGGTCCTCCGGCCAAGGCCGATTCGCCGAAGAGCGAACAAGCGGCTCCCCGCAAAAGGCGCCTGTGGTGGTTGTGGCTGTGGCCGATTCCTCTGATCGTGGCGGCGGCGGGCTTTTGGCTTTGGTATGGCTACCTGGCCGATTTGCCGTCCCGCGTTGCGGAGATTGAGCGGCAAGTTGCCGAAATCGGGCCGATCGCGGCAAGGCTGGAAGCACTCGAGAGCCGCCGCGGTAAGGACATGGCGCAGCAGGCGGACGATGCCGAGGCGGCGAGGCGGGCGTCGGAGCGGATGCGCGACGCGTTAGAGGCGCGCCTAGCCGCCGCTGAGCGGGCGCTGGAGTCCTTGGGAGGCCGCTCCGCAGGCCAGCAGGCGCGCTGGCGCCTCGACGAGGCGGAAAATCTGCTGGCCTTGGCCCACCGCCAGAGCCGGTTTTCGCGAGATTATGAAGGCGCCGCGCTGGCCGTTCGCGAAGCGCTGGATTTGCTGGCCCAGGCGGGCGATCTCCGCTACGGCGCCGTCCAGGCGGAATTGCAGGAGCAGGCGCGGGCGCTTGAGGGAATGCCGGCCCGCGATATCCAAGGCGTGGTGGTTCGCCTGGGCGCCCTGCTTGCCAGGACCGAGGGCCTAAAGCCGGATATCAGGCCGTCGGCGGGTGAAACGCCCGGCGCGAAAGCGCTTCCCGGCCAAGGCTGGGAGCGGGCGCTTGCCAGCACCCGGCGGGCATTGCGGTCGCTGATTACCGTGCGCCGCACCGAGGGCGGCGTTAACACGCTCCTGGCCGATGCCGACACGGAAACGCTGCGGCGCCTGCTGGCGGCGGAGCTGCACCTAGCCCGCCTGGCCTACATCCAAGGCGATTTGCAGGCGTACGCCGCGTCCTTGGTTGCGGCCCGCGGGCGGCTGGCGCGCCTCTATGCGGGGGACGATCCGGATATTTCCGATACGCTGGCCGAGATCGACGAGTTGCTTGGGCTGGCGCAAGGGCCGGAAGCGCCCGATATCGCATCCTCTTTGCAGCGCCTGCGGAGCATCCGGTCGGAATGAGAGCGGTGCCTGATAGCGGGAACAGGCTCTGATGCGCGTCGGGCTGATCGTGGTTTTGATGCTGCTGCTGGTGGCGGTGGCGGCGCAGTTCCTTGCCGCGGATGCCGGCTACGTGCTCATCTCTTTCCAAGGTTGGGCGGTGGAGATGACCGTTCCTGTGCTTATCGTGCTGCTCGCCCTGCTGCTGTTCGTGGCCGGATTGCTGCGCAGGATCCGCCAGGCGCCGCGGCGGGTGGCCGAGCGCGCGGCGAAGGCAAGCGCGAGGCGCACCGGCCGCAACGTCGCTCGCGGCCTTGCGGCGCTAGGCGCCGGCCGGCTCGCCCGCGCCGAGCGGCTGCTGGCCAAATCCGCCGGCCGAAGCCAGGCGCCGGTGCTGCAATACTTGGCGGCGGCCCGCTTGGCGCATGGCTCCGGCGATGCCGAGCGCCGGGATCATTGGTTTTCGCTGGCCGGGAAGGCCCAGCCCGATGCCCGCGACGCGATCGCGCTGGAGCGGGCGGAACTGCACCTCGCCGCTGGCGAGCAGGCCGCCGCCATGAGCCATCTGTCCGGGCTGCTCGAACGCGAGCCGCGGCACTTGCAGGCCCTGCGCCTGTTCATTCCGCTGCAATTGCAACGCAAGGAATGGGGCGAGGCCGCCCGCCGCCTCAAAGCGCTTCGCAAGCATGGGCGGGCGGCCGCCGGCGACGCGGCTATCTGGGCCGTTAGGGCCTATGTCGGCTTGCTGGGCGAGGCGGACGGCGCACGGCGCGTGCAGCGCCTTTGGGGGAAGATGCCGCGGGACTTGCGCGGCAACGACAAGCTGGCGCTGGCCCATGCCCGCGCACTGATGCGCAACGGCGCCCATGAGCTTGCCGAGCAGGGCCTGCGGCGGCATCTCGACGAGCAATGGAACTCGGAGCTTGCCGCCGCCTATGGCGCACTCGAACTCCGGGATATTCCTGCGGCCATCCGCCATGCCGAAAGCTGGCTGGCGGAGCATCCGCAAGACCCCGCGCTGCTGCTGGCGCTCGGGCGTTTGTGCCGCAAGGCGAAGCTATGGGGCAAGGCGCGCTCCTATATCGAGACCTCGCTCGGCATCGAGGAGTCGGGCAGCGGCTGGCTGGAACTGGCCGAGATGCTCGAGGCGCTGGACGATAAGGAGGGAGCGGGCGAGGCTTGCCGCAAGGGCTTGCGATTCGCGGGAAGAGGGGATGAAGCCGGACCATCCTGAGGTTTCAAGCAAAAGCTACGCTGTTGCCGTGTGCCTGTCCGGCATTTTCGGCGTGGCCGGCATCCAGCACTTCTACTTGGGGCGCTGGGTTGAGGGGATGCTCGACTTGACGGCCCTTGCGGCGACCTTTTACCTGTTGCTCGCCGGGCAGATAGTATGGGCAATACTGGTGGGTGCCGCGGACGCCTTGCACACTCTGATCGTGACGATCCTGTTGCTCACCGGATCGTTCGATGACGGTGACGGCAAGCGCGTTTGCTATCCCGGGCAAAAACTACCTGATGGAGGGCGGGCATGAACGAGTTGAATCAAACGGGCGCCAGCGAGGCCAACGCAAACACTTCCGCAAGCGGGGCCATGGTGAGCGAGAAGGGCTTTGTGCCCACGCTGCTGCTGTGCTTTTTTCTCGGCGCCATCGGCGTCCATCGCTTCTATGCGGGCAAGATCGGCACGGGCATTCTTATGATCGTTACTTTCGGCGGCTTCGGCATTTGGACGCTGGTGGACTTCGTGATGATCGCGGTTGGCGCGTTCAAGGATAAACAGGGTTTCCCGATCAAGGCTTCGCACTAGCCCGCATATTGCACCAAGCCGCTTGTGGCCTTCCTTGTTTTGCTGCTTAGTCAATAGCTTATGCCCGGATTGACAGCTTTCCGCCTAAAGCGGAACGCGCTGGCCGCGTTCCCGCTGGTCTTTTGCCCGCTTGCGCGCGCATGCTCGCTGCGCCATAGGCACGGCTATGCCTTCGCTCTCGCGGATAAAGCCATTCCCCGCCCCCTTTTTCCGGGAGTATCGGAGGCAGGATGCCGGAGCAAGCCACATGGATGTATTTATGCGTCTCCCGGAAAAAGGGGGCGGGGAATGGCGAGGGCGGGCAAAATCCTGCGCGGCCTCCGCGCCCCTTGGTGCAATATGCGGGCTAGCTGCCGAACGCCCCGCGCCTGACACGGGAGCGCGCGCATTGAAGCTGTGTTTCGGAGTACAATAAAGGCTCGTTGAAGCGAATCCGGCAATGGCCGGGGCAAGCCACCCGATCCGACAAGGGAAGGTGGCATTTTTATGTTTGAATCCATGCGAAAGTCGGCCATGCGGCTGGTGTTGATACAGGCAGCGGCAGGCAGCCTCGCGGGTGCCTTTGCGGTGCTGATATTCGGGTCAGCCGCAGGCGTTGCCGCGTTCTCCGGCGCCGGAATCGGGCTGGCGGGAAGCCTCTTCATGGTGGCGGGGCTTTTGCGGGTGCGCGCTCAAGCCACGCCCAGTCAAATGCTGGCGCGGGTGCTGGCCGGCGAGGCCGTGAAATGGGCGGTGACCGCCGCCGGGTTCGTCGTGTGCATCGTGAGATTCGACATGCATTTCCTTGCCCTGCTGGGAGGTTTCGTGGCCACCTTGTTGGGCTATTGGGCCGGTTTGCTTCCGGCAGTGCTGGGCGAGGCCGGCCAGGCCCCGGTTCCCTCGGCCCGATAGGAGGCAGGCGGCATGGCGTCCGAATCGTCCTCCGGCGGCAGCGCGGGATACATCGAGCACCATCTGACCAATCTCACGGCGGGCGAAGGTTTCTGGACCTTCCATGTGGACAGCCTGTTCTACTCGGTGCTGCTGGGCGCGCTGTTCGCAGGCTCGTTCCACTTCGCGGCGAGGCGGGCCACGGCAGGGGTGCCGGGGCGCTGGCAGAGCTTTGTCGAAATGATGGTGGATTTCGTCAACACCCAGGTCAAGGACGCCTACCACGGTCCCTCGAAACTGCTGGCGCCGCTGGCGCTCACCATTTTCTGCTGGGTGTTTCTGATGAACTTCATGGACCTGGTGCCGGTGGACCTGCTGCCGCGCATCGGCGAGCTGATGGGCATCAAGTACATGAAGGTGGTGCCCAGCACCGATCTCAATATCACCTTCGGCCTGTCGATCGCCGTGTTTTTGCTGATTATCGTGTTCAGCATCCGCGCCAAGGGCCTGGGCGGCTTCGGCAGGGAAATTTTCTTCAAGCCCTTCGGCAAGTGGCTTTTGCCCTTCAACGTGACGCTCAAGGTGGTCGAGGAGCTGGCCAAGCCGATGTCGCTGGCCCTGCGGCTGTTCGGCAACCTCTACGCGGGCGAGTTGATCTTCATACTGATCGCGCTGTTCACCTTGGGCAACACCCTTACCTCGCTGGTGACCTCGGCGGCGGCATTCAGCTTCGTGGTCCAGTTCGTTCTGGGCTTGGCCTGGGCGTTGTTCCATATCCTGGTCATCACGCTGCAGGCATTTATCTTCATGATGCTCACCATCGTTTATCTGAGCATGGCGAGCGAGGAGCATTAGAAAACCAAGGCACAACGCTTTAACAGGAGACCTCATGGAAAACCAAGCAGGAGAAATGATCCAACTGGCCGCATCGCAGGCCCAAGTGCTGGGCATTACCGCGCTGGCGGTGGCGATCATTATCGGGATGGCCGCGATGGGCACCGCGCTGGGCTTCGGCCTTCTGGGCGGCCGCTTTCTGGAAAGCACGGCCCGCCAGCCCGAATTGGCGCCGATGCTCTTGATCCGCATGTTCATCATTGCCGGATTGCTGGATGCGGTATCGATGATCGGCGTGGGCGTGGCGCTGCTGTTCACCTTCGCCAACCCCTTCCTCGGACAGCTCAACGCCGCCATCGGCTAGGCGCCCGCGCATGAATATCAACGCGACGCTCCTGGCCCAGGTGCTGGTGTTTGCCGCGCTGGTCTGGTTCACGATGAAGTTCATCTGGCCGCAGGTGATCGATGCCATCGACAAGCGCAACAAGGAAATTGCCGACGGCCTTGAGGCCGCGGAGCGCGGGCGCAGCGAGTTGGGCGCGGCCCAGGAAAGGATCGAGAAGCTGGTGGGCGAGGCCCGCGGGCAGGCTTCGGAAATCATCGACCAGGCCAACGGAAGGGCGACCCGAATCGTTGAGGAGGCCCGCGAGGAGGGCGAGCGGGAGCGGCAGCGCCTGGTTGCCGCCGCGCATTCGGAGATCGAACGGGAAACCTCGCAAGCGCGCGATGAACTGCGCGGGCAGGTGGCCGCCTTAGCGATCGCCGGGGCTGAGAAGATTCTCCTGCGCGAGATCGACCCCAGCGCTCACAGCGAAATGCTCAAGCGCTTCTCCGCCCGCATCTAATGGATTCTCCCGGCGCTATTGCCATGCCCTATGCCCGGGCGGCCTTCGGCCACGCCAAGGACCGTGGCGCTGTGGCGCAATGGTCGGCGGCGCTGGCGCTGGCGGCGAGGACGGCCAAGCATCCGCAAATGCGCGCGGCGCTGGAGTCGTCCGAGACCAGCGAGGCGGCGACGGAACTGCTTTGCCAGCTGCTTGAGGATGCCGCCGCCGGGGAATTTGCCGGTGTGCGCAACCTGATGCGGCTGCTGCGGGAAAACCGCCGAATGGGCGCGCTAGGCGCGATAGCGGGGCAGTTTGAGCGATTATGGCGCGAAGACTCGCGGCGGGTTGAGGCCGTGCTGGTTTCCGCGTCGCCGCTGAATGCGCGGCAGCAGGAAGAAATGGGCCGGACGCTAAAGGCGCGTTTGGGGCTTGAAGTGGATTTTCGCTTCGAGCTGGACGAAAGCCTTTTGGGAGGCGCTCGCGTCCAAGTGGGCGACCAAGTCCTGGATGGTTCGGCGCGCGCAGGCTTGAGCAATCTGGCCTCGGCGCTTGGTCGGCCTGCGAACTAGGCCTGTATTTCAATAACGGATAGTGGAATGACTCTGAAAGCGAACGAAATCAGCGATCTGATCCGGCAGCGAATTGAGAACTTCGATGCCGCCGCCGAGCAGGTTGAAGTAGGCACGGTGGTGTCCGTCACCGACGGCATCTGCCGTATTCACGGCTTGGCCGGGGCTCAATACGGCGAAATGCTGGAGTTTCCGCGCGACACGTACGGCCTTGCGCTGAACTTGGAGCAGGACTCGGTGGGCGCGGTGATCCTGAGCGACTACCGCCACATCACCGAAGGCGACGTGGTGAAGGCCACCGGGCGCATTCTGGAAGTGCCGGTGGGCGAGGCGCTGCTAGGCCGCGTGGTCGATGCCTTGGGCAACCCCGTGGACGGCAAGGGCCCGGTGGAAACCAGCGAGTTCTCGCCCATCGAGAAGGTGGCCCCCGGCGTGATTACCCGCCAATCGGTGGGGCAGCCGGTTCAGACCGGCCTGAAATCGGTCGATGCCATGATTCCCATCGGCCGCGGCCAGCGCGAATTGATTATCGGCGACCGGCAAACCGGCAAGACCGCGGTGGCCGTGGATGCCATCATCAATCAGCGCGGCACCGGGATCAAATGCATCTACGTGGCCATCGGCCAGAAGAACTCCTCGGTGGCCAACGTGGTGCGCAAGCTCGAGGAGTTCGGCGCTATGGAGCACACCATCGTGGTGTCGGCCCCGGCCGCCGATACTGCCGCCATGCAATACATCGCGCCCTACGCGGGCTGCGCCATGGGCGAGTACTTCCGCGACCGGGGCGAGGACGCGCTGGTGGTGTACGACGACCTCACCAAGCAGGCCTGGGCCTACCGCCAAGTATCGCTGCTGCTGCGCCGCCCGCCCGGCCGCGAGGCCTATCCGGGCGACGTGTTCTATCTGCATTCGCGCCTGCTGGAACGCGCCGCGCGGGTTAACGCGGAATATGTGGAGGAGATGACCGGCGGCAAAGTGAAGGGCCGCACGGGATCGCTCACGGCGCTGCCCATTATCGAGACGCAGGCCGGCGACGTTTCGGCCTTCGTTCCCACCAACGTGATTTCCATTACCGACGGCCAGATCTACCTGGTCACCGATCTGTTCAACGCCGGCATCCGTCCGGCCATCGATCCCGGCATATCGGTGTCGCGGGTGGGCGGCGCTGCCCAAACCACGATCATCAAGAAGCTGGGCGGCGGCATCCGCTTGGCGCTGGCGCAGTACCGCGATCTGGCGGCCTTCGCCCAGTTCGCCTCGGACCTCGATGCCGCCACGCGTCGGCAGCTGGAGCGCGGCCAGCGCGTAACCGAGATGATGAAGCAGAACCAGTACGAGCCGCTCACCGTGGCCGAAACCGCAGTTTCGCTCTATGCGGTGCAGGAGGGCTACATGGACGATATGGAGGTGGAGAAGCTGCTGCCCTTCGAGCGGGCGCTGCACGCGCACGCCCGCGACCATCACTCGGAACTGCTCGACCGGATCAACGAAACCGGCGACTACAACGACGAGATCGCCGCCGGCCTCAAGGCCCTGGTCGAAGCGTTCAAGAGCAGCGGCGCCTACTAATGCCTGCTTCCGCAGACACTTCCGCCTTTCGCCAAGCGCGGCGCATGCCCTTTCCGCCCCGCTTTAGCCTTTCGCCGGGGGCGGCGCATGGCTCTTCCGGGAGTATGTGGAGCCAGGATGGCGGAACCAAGCCCCACGGACGGGTTCATGCGTCTCCCGGAAGAGCCATGCGCCGCCCCCGGCGCGCCAGCCTGACGGAACCAAGCCCCATGGACGGGTTCATGCGTCTCCCGGAAGAGCCATGCGCCAATCCCGGCGCGCCAGCCTGACGGCGACTGAAACGAAGCAGGAACCTAGGCAATGTCCGGCGCGAAGGAAATCCGCAGCAAGATCGGCAGCGTAAAGAACACGCAGAAGATCACGCGCGCCATGGAAATGGTCGCCGCCAGCAAAATACGCCGCACCCAGCAGCGGATGAATGCCGCCCGGCCCTACGCGGACGGCATCAGCAAAATCGCCAGCCACCTCTACCATGCGAGGCCGGACTACACGCCGCCGTATCTGGCCGAGCGCGAGGAAAAATCGGCCGGCTATATCCTGATTTCCACCGACCGGGGCCTATGCGGAGGCCTGAACGTTAATCTATTCCGGCATTTTCTGGGCGAACTCAAGCGTCAGGCGGATGCCGGCGTGCCCACCCAAGTGGTGCTGATCGGCGCCAAAGCAGTGCAGTTTTTCCGCAATCTGGACATTAATATCACAGGAGTCGGAACCCACTTGGGGGAAACGCCCCATGTGGTGGACCTAGTCAGCGCCGTGCGCGTTCTGCTCAAGGCGTACCGCGAAGAGCAAGTCGATCGGGTGTACTTGGCGCGCAACCTATTCGTCAACACCATGAGCCAGCAGCCGGTCATCCAGCAATTGCTGCCGGTGGCGCTGGAAAAGGACGACGAGCTGGCTGCGCACTGGGACTACATCTACGAGCCTTCGGCCGGGGAGCTGCTCGACGGCGTGCTGGAGCGCTATATCGAAACGCAGGTGTTCCGCGCCGCGATGGAGAATGTGGCCTGCGAGATGGCGGCCAAGATGGTGGCGATGAAATCGGCCACCGATAACGCCGGCAAGCTGATCGACTCGCTTCAATTGCAATACAACAAGGCCCGCCAAGCGGCGATCACCGCCGAGATCGCGGAAATCATCGCCGGCGCCGAAGCCGTATGACCCCCGCTTTTTGCATGCAAAGACTATCGCTTTTCGCTGATTGTTCCGCCCGCACCTTCCGGTGTCGCATGCAGCAACTACCATTCTTCGCTGCGTGTCTTGCCAGGCCCTTCCGGGAGCATGCGGAGCCAGGACGGCGGAGCCAAGCCCCATGGACGGCTTGCACGCCTCCCGCAAGGGCGCTTGCCTGCAACCACTACCGCTTTTCGCTGCGTGTCTTGCCAGGCCCTTCCGGGAGTATGCGGAGCCAGGACGGCGGAGCCAAGCCCCATGGACGGCTTGCACGCCTCCCGCAAGGGCGCTTGCCTGCAACCACTACCGCTTTTCGCTGCGTGTCTTGCCGGGCCCTTCCGGGAGTATGCGGAGCCAGGACGGCGGAGCCAAGCCCCATGGACGGCTTGTGCGTCTCCCGGAAGGGCCTGGCAAGACACGCAGCGCGCCAGCCAATGCTTATGACTTATGAAGCAAGGCTTGGCCAACGAATTCAAATTGAAAGGAGAACCGCATGACCGCTAACGCCTCCGGCGCCATCGTGCAGATCATCGGCGCCGTGATCGACGTGGAATTTCCGCGCCAATCCATGCCCCAGGTTTACGACGCCTTGGTGGTGGAAGACCGTGCGCTTACCTTGGAAGTGCAGCAGCAACTCGGCGACGGCGTGGTTCGCACCATCGCCATGGGGTCCAGCGAGGGCCTCAAGCGCGGCCTGCCCGTCAATAACACCGGCGGCCCCATCAAGGTTCCGGTGGGAACTAAAACGCTGGGCCGGATCATGGACGTGCTCGGCGACCCGGTGGACGGCAAGGGCGATATCGGCGAGGAGGAGCGCTTGCCCATCCACCGCGCGCCGCCCAGTTTCGAGGACCAGGCCGGCAGCACCGAGCTGCTCGAAACCGGCATCAAGGTAATCGACCTTTTGTGCCCGTTCGCCAAGGGCGGCAAGATCGGATTGTTCGGCGGCGCCGGCGTGGGCAAGACCGTGAACATGATGGAGCTGATCCGCAATATCGCCGTGGAGGCGTCCGGCTATTCGGTGTTCGCCGGAGTGGGGGAGCGCACCCGCGAGGGCAACGACTTCTACAACGAGATGAAGGAATCGGATGTGCTCGACAAGGTGGCGCTGGTGTACGGCCAGATGAACGAGCCGCCGGGCAATCGGCTGCGGGTGGCGCTGACCGGGCTGACCATCGCCGAGCATTTCCGCGACGAGGGCCGCGAAATCCTCATGTTCATCGATAATATCTACCGCTACACGCTGGCAGGCGTGGAGTGCTCCGCGCTGCTGGGGCGGATGCCGTCGGCAGTGGGCTACCAGCCCACGCTGGCCGAGGAGATGGGCGCTTTGCAGGAGCGGATCACCTCCACCCGCACCGGCTCGATCACCTCGGTGCAGGCCATCTACGTTCCCGCCGACGACCTCACCGACCCGTCGCCCGCCACCACCTTCGCCCATCTTGATGCCACCGTGGTGCTGTCGCGCTCCATCGCGGAACTGGGCATCTATCCGGCGGTGGATCCTCTCGATTCCACTTCGCGGCAGCTTGATCCGCTGGTGGTGGGCCGCGAGCACTACGACACGGCCCGCGGGGTGCAGCGCGTTTTGCAGCGCTACAAGGAATTGCAGGACATCATCGCCATCCTGGGCATGGACGAGTTATCGGAAGAGGACAAGCTCAGCGTTCAGCGGGCGCGCAAAATCCAGCGTTTCCTTTCGCAGCCTTTCTTCGTGGCCGAAGTGTTCACCGGAACGCCGGGCAAGTTCGTTTCCTTGAAAGAAACGATTCGCAGCTTCAGCGCCATTCTCGACGGGGAATGCGACCACCTGCCGGAACAGGCCTTCTACATGGCAGGCAGCATCGGCGAGGTGGAGGAGAAAGCCAAGCAGCTGCAGTAGTGATGGCCTCCATTCATGTGGACATTGTGAGCGCCGAGGGCGCGATCTTCTCCGGCGAAGCGGATTTCGTTATCGCGCCCGCCTCGCAGGGCGATGTGGGCATCGCGCCCCGGCACGCGCCGCTGCTTACGGAACTGCGCCCCGGGCCGGTGCGGGTGCAGCGCGGCGGCGAGGACGAGCAGCTGTTCTATGTGACCGGCGGGCTGCTGGAGATCCAGCCGAGCGCCGTTATGGTGCTGGCCGACGCGGCGCTCAGGCCGGAGCAGCTCGATGTGGACGCCGCCGACGAGGCGCGCAAAAAGGCCGAGGAGGCGCTGGCCGGCGCCACCGAAAAATCCGATATCGAGAAGGCCCAGCGCGATCTCGCCGAGGCCTCGGCGCGCCATCGGGCGCTGAGGAAACTGCGCGGAACCGACTAGGCGGGCGCAGCCTTCGCGGTTGCGGTATGCACAGCGCGGTCCGCGCTTTTCCTGCTCACAGGGAGTTACAGGGAAAATTTCAGGAACAGCCTGATAAATAAAATATAAATAATTGATATAAAAGGATTTTATTTTTGGGTGAATTTTTCACCAAACCTAAGGAAATGTGACAACCGTGCGCTTTTCAGCGCCGCTGCGCTCATTTCCCCACAGGTTTTTCCACAGAAAATGTGGATACTTCCTATTGCGCGCATAGGCCCGCTGCGCCACAGGCACGGCTATGCCTTCAACTCGCAGCTGAGGCCTTTCCGCGCCCCTTGGTGCAATATGCGGGCTAGAATCTGCCTTCGTTTGGTTTCCGGGTTGTGAGCATCTTCCCCGAGTACGAGAAGTATGATGCCGTTGGCTTGGCGGAGCTGGTCAAGTTGCGCCGGATTACGGCGGCGGAACTGCTTGAGGCGGCGGTGGAGCGGTGCGAATCGCGCAATCCGGCCATTAACGCGGTGGTGCATGCCTTCCACGACCGCGCCCGCCAAGCGTTGGCAGCAAGCGATCGGCATGCTCCCCTGCATGGCGTGCCTTTTCTTCTGAAGGATGCCGGGGCGCATTGCGCGGGCGAGCCCACCGGATACGCCTGCCGGTTGTTCGACGGGTTCGTGGCCGAGCGCGATACAACCCTGGTGCGCCGCTACCGGGAGGCCGGACTGGTCATATTCGGCAAGACGAACACGCCGGAGCTGGCATTGGCGGTCACGACCGAGCCCAAGGAAACGGGGCCGACACTGAATCCTTGGAGCCAGGACCATTCGCCGGGCGGCTCCAGCGGCGGCGCGGCGGCGGCCGTGGCCGCAGGCATTGTTCCAGCCGCGCACGGCAGCGACGGCGGCGGCTCCATTCGCATCCCCGCATCCGCCTGCGGGCTGGTTGGCTTGAAGCCGACCCGCGGACGCGCGCCTGCCGGTCCCGATAGGGCCGAAGGATGGGCGGGCATGTCGCAGCATCACGTTCTGACCCGCAGCGTGCGCGATTCCGCAGCCTTCCTCGACGCGGTGGAGGGCCCCGAACCCGGCGACCCCTACCATCCGCCGGCGCATCACGGCTCTTGGATGGATGCGCTTGCCGCGCCGCTGGGCGCTTTGCGCGTAGCGCTTATTGAGGACGCATTCAACGGCGTCGCCGTCGATCCCGATGTGATCGATGCGGTGCGGGAAGCGGCCCGGCTGTGCGAGATGCTCGGGCACCGCGTGGAGGAAGCTCGTTGCCCGCTATCGCCTGAGCAACTCTACAACTGCGCCACGCTGATACTGGGCGCGCATGTCAACGCCGATATCCAGGCGCGGTGCCGGCTGCTGGGCCGCGAGTTCCGCCGGGAGGACGTGTCGCATGTGACCTGGCGGATGGCGCAGGCCGGGATCGAAGCCAGTGCGTCCGATTATGCTGCGGCGCTGAATCATATCCATTACATTGATCGCCGGATGGGCGAGTTCTCCGATCAATATGACGTGATACTCTCGCCAACCACGGCGGCGGTGCCGCCGCGCCTTGGCGTTATTGACATGGATACCGAGGACCTGAAAGGCTATATGCAAGCCACCAGCCGCTATACGGCCTTCACGCAACTGTATAACGTGACCGGCCAGCCCGCCCTGTCGCTGCCGCTGGGCTGCTCCTCGCAAGGCCTGCCCGTTGGCGTGCAGTTGGCCGCCGCGCAGGGCGGCGAGGCTGTGCTGCTGGGTCTGGCGGCGCAACTGGAGCGCGTCCGGCCGTGGACCGGCTTGGCGCCGATGTACGGAGGCACCGCCTGATGGCTCGTCCGCTGAACGTAGTGATTCTGGCCGCCGGCAAAGGCACCCGGATGCGGTCGGCGCTGCCAAAACCTTTGCATTTGTTGGGCGGCAAGCCGTTGCTGGAGCATGTGCTTGATGGCGCCCGCCATCTCAAGGCCGACCGCGTGGTGGTGGTTTGCGGGCAAGGCGCCGAGTCGCTGCGCGCCGCTTTCCCCGGCCTTGGCATCGAATGGGTCGTGCAGGCGGAGCAACTGGGTTCGGGGCACGCGGTGCTCCAAGCGCTGCCCAAGATTGATCCCGGGTCGCGCGTGCTGGTGCTGTACGGCGATGTGCCCCTAGTCCGCCACGAAACGCTCGATCAGCTTGCCGCAGGCTCCGACGATTTGACGTTGCTCACTGCGGAAGTGGATGACCCCGCAGGCTATGGGCGCATTGTGAGGAATTCCGACGGCTCCGTGGCGGGCATCGTGGAGCATGCCGATGCCACGCCTGAGCAGCGCCGCATCCGCGAGATCAACGTAGGCCCCATGGCAGCGCCTGCAAAATGGCTGGCCGATGCTTGCCGGTTGCTGAAGCCGGCGGGCGCGAAGCAGGAAATCTATATCACCCATACCGTCGATATCGCGCTCGGCGAGGGCCTTGCGGTGGGCGCGGTGGGCGCGCTGGGCGCCGACGAGGCGCTGGGCGTGAACAGTCCGGCGCAACTGGCCGATGCCTGGCGGGCGCTGCGCCGCCGCCGCGCCGAGGCGCTGATGGAGCAGGGGGTTCGCATTGCCGATCCGCAACGCATCGAGATACGCGGCGAAGTAAGCGCCGGCCGGGACGTGTTTCTTGATGTGGGCGTGGTGCTGGAAGGAGAGATACGGCTCGGTGACGGCGCGAGCATAGGCCCTTACAGCGTGGTTGCGGACTCCAGCCTTAGTGCCGACGCGCGCATCGAGGCGCATTGCGTGGTGGATGGCGCCCGCATCGGGGCGGGTGCCCGCGTGGGGCCCTTCGCCCGTGTTCGGCCCCGCACGCGGTTGGGCGCGGAATCCCGTGTCGGCAATTTCGTGGAAGTCAAGAACAGCGAGCTGGGCGAGGCCGTCAAGGCCTCGCACCTTAGCTATGTGGGCGATTCCCAAGTCGGCAGGAACGTCAATATAGGCGCCGGCGTGATTACCTGCAACTACGACGGCCGCGCAAAGCACCGCACCGTGATCGGCGAGGGCGCGTTCATCGGTTCGGGTGTGGAACTGGTGGCGCCCGTCGAGGTGGGCGCGGGAGCTGTTATCGGCGCGGGATCCACCATCACCCAGCCGGCGCCGGAGGATCAGCTGACCCTTGCCCGCTCGCGGCAGAAGACGCTGCCGCTGAAAAAACGCTGAATACGCCTATCGCGCCGGGGGGCGAGGAGGCAGGGGCAAGAAAAGGGCGGGGGCGAGCGAAAGCGAAGGGATGGCTGTGCCTATGGCGCCGAGAGCATGTGCGTGCGGAAATGCGGCCAGCAGGATCAGCTCAGGCAAGGCGGGCGAGGACGGGGGCGTGATCGGAGGGGCGTTCGAGTTTGCGCGGCGCAGTATCGATTTGAGAGGCGCGGCATTCCGCAGCCAACTCGGCTGACAGCAGGATCAGGTCGATCCGCAAGCCGCGGTTGCGGCGGAAGCCAGCGGCGCGGTAGTCCCACCAACTGAACTTGCCCGCCGGTTGCCTGAACAGCCGGAAACTGTCGCGCAGCCCCAATGCCTCAAATGCCTGCAACTGGGCCCGCTCGGGTTCGCTGCAAAGGATTTTGCCGCGCCATTCGTCAGGATCATGCACATCGCGGTCGTCGGGGGCGATATTGAAGTCGCCCATCACGGCCAGTCGCGGCCAGCGCCGCGCTTCGCCGCGCAGCCACTCGGCCAGCGCCGCAAGCCAGCGCAGTTTGTAATGATAGTGGTCGTGGCCCACTTCCTTGCCGTTGGGCACGTAGAGGTTGATCACGCGCGTGTCGCCCACCGTCGCCGCGATGGCCCGCGCCTGAGGGTCGTCCAGCCCGGGAATGCCGCGCAAAGCATCGGAAACCGGGCGTCGGGTCAGCAAGGCCACGCCGTTGTAGCTGGATTGCCCATGCGCCAGACAGAAGTAGCCCCGTTCCTGAAAATCCTGCGCCGGGAAATCCTCGTTCCGGCACTTCAGTTCCTGTAGCCCCAGAACGTCGGGCGCTTGAGTTTCGAGCCAGTCCGCCACCTGGTCCTTGCGAACCCGGATGGAATTTACATTCCAGCTGGCGATAATCATGGCTGCCGGGGAATCAGGAGCGCGGCCGGCCAAACTTGATATGCACGTCGCCCACCCGCTCCACGCCAGCGGTGACGTGGTCGCCCGGCTTGACCGGACCCACGCCGGCCGGCGTTCCGGTAAAGATGACGTCGCCCGGCTTCAGCTCGAAAAAAAAGGGAAATTTGCGCGATCAGTTCGCCGGGCTTGCGAATCATGTTTTCAAGGTCCGCTTCCTGTCTGACCTCGCCATTCACCGCCAGCCAGATGCGTCCCTTGGCCGGGTGCCCGGAGCCGGACGCTCTGCGCAATGTGCTGACCGGCGCGGAATAGTCGAAGCTCTTGCTGGTTTCCCAGGGCTCCCCTCCCTTTCTTGCTTTTTCCTGCAGATCACGGCGCGTCAGGTCGATACCCACGCCGTAGCCGTACACATGGCCCAGCGCCTCCTCCGCCGGTATGTTCAGACCGCCGCCTTGCAGGGCCACCACCAGTTCCACCTCGTGATGCAGATTCCTTGTTTGGGTGGGGAAGGGAATCTCACCGCCGTCCGGCAGCAGCGCGTCCGCCGGCTTCATGAAAACCGGAGGCTGCGGAACCCGCTTGCGATCCATTTCCTTGATGTGGTCCAAGTAATTCCAGCCCACGCAAAATACGCGGCGCGCAGGAAAGCGCCGTTCGATTCCCCGAACCGCGAGGCTGGGCCGGTAATAGTCAAACAGTTCCGTCATTCGAGAAGCGCCCCTTGTTTGCTATCCACGCATGTTTGCGTCCGGCGCCGCGAATCCGCACTTTGGCCAATTTTGCATTCGCGGTCAAGTTGGCGAATTTCGCAAAGAGGCCGTCCGCGGAGATGAACGCGCGGGTGCAAGGCGTTATCCTCTTGGGGATGCGAAAGTTTGACCTTCTGGTGGCGGGCGGCGGCAGCGGCGGCCTGGCGGCGGCGCAGCGAGCAGCCGAGCACGGGGCGCGAGTGGCGCTTATCGAGTCCGGCCGTTTGGGAGGCACCTGCGTTAACCGCGGCTGCGTGCCGAAGAAAATCATGTGGCACGCTGCGGAACTGGCGCGCCAGCTTGCCGACTCGCGCGAATACGGCTTTCGGCTTTCGCTTGAGGGCCATGACTGGGCCGGACTGGTGGAACGCCGGGAGCGCTATATCCGCCGCCTAAACGGGATATACGCCGAAAATCTCAAGCGCCGGGGCGTGGAATATATTTCAGGACATGCGGCCTTTTCGGGCCATCGTGCGCTCGCCGTTAACGGCGAAGAGTATGTGGCTCCGCGCATTCTGATCGCGACTGGCGGCGCGCCTGTTGTGCCGGAAATCCCCGGGGCCGACCTCGGCGGCACATCCGACGGCTTCTTCGAGCTGGATAGCCTCCCGCTCCGGGCAGCGGTTGTGGGCGCCGGCTACATCGCCGTGGAACTGGCCGGGATTCTGCGGGGACTGGGCTCGGAGGTGACGCTGCACCTGCGCCGCGCGTCGGTTCTGCGAAGCTTCGATGAGCTGCTCCAGAAAGCCTGCCTCGACGGACTGGCCGATGCCGGCGTGCGCATCGTGACGGACTTTGTGCCGGCGGCGGTCGATCAGGATCCGCACGGCCTGCGGCTGGCTGCTTCCTCGGGCGCGCGCGCCGGGCCTTTCGATGCGCTCCTGTGGGCCGTTGGCAGGCGGCCTCTGGTGCGCGGCCTTAATCTTGGGGCGGCGGGCGTGTCCTGTGGCGCGCGCGGCGCTATCGAAGTGGACGAGTGGCAACAGACCACGGCACCGGGCGTGTTCGCGCTGGGCGACGTGACCGGGAATCACGAACTCACGCCGGTGGCGATCGCGGCGGGACGACGCTGGGCCGACCGGCAATTCGGCGGAATGGCCGAGCGCAAAATGGACTACAAAAATATACCCACCGTGATATTCGCGCATCCGCCGCTGGGTTCGGTGGGCCTCAGCGAAGAGGAAGCGCGCGCCGCCCACGGCGATTCGGTCCGCTGCTACCGCAGCGAGTTCGTGCCGCTCTACTACGGTATCGCTTCGCACAAGCCCAGAGCGCGCATGAAGCTGGTTACAGTGGGCGAGGAGGAGCGCGTGGCGGGATGCCATCTGGCGGGCCCCGGAGCGGATGAAATGCTCCAAGGTTTTGCGGTGGCGGTGAGGATGGGCGCCCGCAAGGCGGACCTCGACGACACCGTGGCTATTCATCCTACCGCTGCAGAGGAACTCGTCACGATGCGCTAGCAGCCCTCGCAGCTGTTACGCCCTCCGCTTCGTCACGGGTTCAGCAGCTTGCGGGTGTCAGGATGCCGGCCGTGCCAGATGGCGAAGCTCTCTGCGGCTTGCTCCACCAGCATGCCCCAGCCGTCATGCGTCGAACGCGCTCCTCCTTGGCGCGCCCAGGACATGAAGGCTTCGGCCGCCTTTCCGTAAGCCAGATCAATGCAATGCGCGCCTGCTGCCAAGGACCGGGGCAGCCTGGGGGGTTGGCCCGCTAGCCCTGCGGAGCTGGCATTGATGACCAGATCGGCCGGCGGCGGGGTTTCCGTCTCTGGATTGCCTGCTCTTATGGTGCCGAGCGGAGCGAAGCGGCGCGCCAAGTCCAGCGCGCGTTCCCTAGAGCGGTTGACGAGCGTGATTTTGGCAATGTTTGCTCCCATCAGCGCGGGAATAATGCCGCGAGCGGCGCCTCCCGCTCCGATCATCAGTATTGATGCGTTTTCCAGTTCAAGGTCGAGATTGCCTCGCAGATGGCGAAGCAGTCCGGGGCCGTCTGTATTGTCGCCATGAATGCGGCCGCCATCGCCGAAGCTGAGGGTATTGACCGCCCCGGCTTGGCGGGCCCCGCAACCGAGGGAATCGCTCAGCGCCGCAGCCTCCTCCTTGAGCGGCACGGTGATATTGCATCCGAGCCCGCCATTTTCGGCAAAGCGCCTCGCCATGCTCGGCAGTGATCCCGGTTGGACATCGATACGCCGGTACTCCAGCGCAATGCCGAATTGCGCCGCAAAGTGGCGATGAATTTCCGGCGAACGGCTGTGTTCGACCGGATGGCCCATTACGCAGTAGAGTGCCGCCATGTTTCCCGGGTATGGTGCTTGCCCGACGCTAGCGTACAGCAGGATTCCTTCCGGCAGCCTTTAGGCGCAATAGGCGGAATCGAAGCAACCTTGTGCTAGACTTCGGCGGCGGGAAAAAATCCCGGAGAGGCTGATTGCGGCTTGTTCGCGACATCAGCCATAAAACGCCCTCTGCGGAGGGGAACAGAAACAAACTGGAGGCATTTATGACCAGTCCTGAACGCAAACTTCTCGCTCTTGCCCTTAGCGCTGCCTTGGCGGCCGGCGCCGCCGGAACCGCGGCTGCGGCCAGCGCCAGCACCTTTGATGCAGGCGCAGCGGCTCCGACAGTGCTCGACGGGCACGGCGACGACGACGAAGGCAGCTGTGGCGAAGACGACGGCGATGATGACGGCGATGACGACGACGGCGAAGGCAGCTGCGGCGAAGGCAGCTGCGGCGAAGGCAGCTGCGGCGAAGGCGACGAGAGCTAGATCGCTGCTACCGCAGTAGCTTTCTATAGGGCGACAGCCGGCGAATAACTGTATTCGCCGGCTGTTTCGTCCCGTCCCGGTTCCTAATAACCCTGAAACCTTCCGGACTTGTGCCGGAAGTTTTCAGGGTTATTATTTTTGCGCGTTTTTCTCGCGCGCCAGATTGTTGGTTTCCGCAAACATTCCCTCGACCGCGTCGTTCCGCCGCCGGGGCCTTGAATGATGAGCCGATGTCCTTGGTCGCTTGGGGTCAGCGCCGCTTATCAGGCCTACCACGATCAGGAGTGGGGCGTCCCGGCGATCGACGACTCCACCCATTTCGAGTTTCTGATCCTCGAATCCGCCCAAGCGGGATTGTCGTGGCGGACCGTGTTGCATAAGCGCGACGGCTATCGAAGGGGCTTCGCTGGTTTTGATCCGCAGCTTGTGGCCCGCTACGGGGAAAAGGAAATCGAGGCCTTGGCCTGCGATTCGGGCATTATCCGCAATCGCCTGAAAATCCGCGCCGCGGTGGGCAACGCCGCGGCTTTCCTGCGGATAGCGGAAGAGCACGGATCATTTACCCGCTACATTTGGCAGTTCGTGGACGGCGCGCCGATTGTCAACAGGTGGGACAGGCAGGATCAGCTTCCCGCCACCTCGCCGGAGTCGGACCGCCTGTCCTCCGATCTCAAGGCCCGCGGCTTCAAGTTTGCGGGCTCCACGATCATGTATTCCCATATGCAGGCTTGCGGCCTGATCAACGACCACTTGGTGAGCTGCTACCGCCACGCGGAATGCCGCGAGGCTTGGCGCAGCGTCAAACGCCGGTTTTCCGCGCGTCGGCCGATTATCCGGGCCGAAGAGTCGCCCCGGTAACGGCATCGCGGATTTCGGTGGGCCTGTCCAAGGGGCCGCACTCCCCCTCCAGTATCCAGTCCACCCGGTTGCCGAAATAATCCCGCGCCGCCTTCGCGGTGCGCGCCGGCGGCATGCCGTGCGGATTGCAGCTGGTCGAGACCAAGGGCGAATCCGCGGCTCGGCACAGGGCGCAAGCCAGCGGATGCGAACTGCGGCGCACGGCGATGGTCTTGCGCGCCCCGGTGATCCAGTCCGGCGCCCCGGGAGCGGCGCCAACGATCCAAGTGACGCCGCGGCCTTGAAGCAGTTCGCGGCTTTTGGGCAACTCCCGCAGCGCCGCCGCCCAGCCGTTGAATTGCGCCCATTCCGCCGCGATCAGAATAACGCCCAGCGACCGTTCCCGCCCCTTGAGCGCAAGAATGCGTTCAACCGCGCGCTCGTTGCTCGGCAGGCAGCCCAAGCCGTACACCGATTCGTTGGGGTAGGCGATCACCCCGCCGCCGCGCAGGATGGCTGCGACTCGCGCAACGCGGGCGTCAGGATTTGCTGGACCGTCTCCGGGCGCGCTTCGCAGGGGCATTCTTCAACAGTTCGCGGCACTGCTCAAGATTGAGGCCGGCCGGATTCTGGCCACGCGGAACCGAGGCATTGCGCTGGCCGTCCGTCACGTACGGCCCGTAGCGGCCGCTCAGCACTTGGATCGATTCGCCATCGAATTCCTTGATCGGAGGCCGCTGCGTGCGTGGCGCCGGCTTCACGTCCAACGCCTCATCAAGCGTGACGGTGAACACCGACAAGGACTCGGGCAGCCGCAGGTAGCGGGGCCGCGCTTTTCCGCCGCGCTCTCCAATCTGCACGTAGGGCCCCTTGACTCCGCAGCCGGCGAATACCGGACGGCCATCAGGATGCTGTCCCAGCTTGCGCGGCAAGCGCAGCAGCGCCACGGCTTCGTCCAGGCTCACGGAATAGGGAGAAATATCCGGCGGCAGCGAAGCATATTTGGGCTTGTCCTCGCCGCGTTCGCCGAGCTGCACGAAAGGCCCGAAGCGCCCGCGCCCCGCAAAAACCGGCTGGCCGGTCTCCGGATGCGTTCCCAGCGTTCGTGGCAGGGACAGCAGCTTGAGGGCTTGTTCCAGGGTCACGGTTGATTCGTGGAGATTGTCCGCTAGCGACGCATAGCGGGGCTTGTTTTCGCCGTCGCGCTCTCCCAGTTGCACGAACGGGCCATGCCGGCCGTGTCCAGCGTAAACAGGCTTTCCGCTCTCAGGATCCTCGCCCAGGTGCCTGGGCCCCTTCAGCAATTCCACGGCCTGCTCCAGCGTCACAGCCTCGTACTTCAATCCCTCGCGCAGGTTGGCAACCCGCGGGCGATGGTCCTCGGTGCGTTCGCCGAGCTGCACGAAATAGCCGTAAGGACCGAGCCGCGCGTACACGGGCTCGCCCGTTTCCGGGTGTTTGCCAAGCAGCCGCTTGGGGCGCTCGTCGGCGCCCTTGAGCGTGCGCTTCTTATCGGCCAGTTGCTGCGAATAGTGGCCCCAGAATTCGTCCATCAGCGGAACCCAGCGCTTCTCTCCGTTGGCGACGGCATCCAGCGCTTCCTCCATGCCCGCGGTGAAGTCGTAATCCACGTAGTCGTTGAAATGGCGGCTCAGAAAGTCCGCCACCAGGGTGCCTTTCTGGGTGGGCACGAAGGACCGCTTTTCCATGACGGCATACTCGCGATCGCGCAGTTTCCTAAGCGTTTCGGCATAAGTGGAAGGACGTCCGATGCCATGATCTTCCAAGGCCTTGACCAAGCTCGCCTCGTTGTAGCGCGGCGGCGGTTCGGTGAAATGCTGTTCCGACTCAAGCTTCTTCACGGCCAGCGTGTCGCCTTTGGCCAGCACCGGAAGCACTTTGTCCCTGCTGTCCGCCGATCGCGCAAGAACCTTGAGAAAGCCCGGATGCGCGAGCGTGTTTCCGGTGGCCCGAAAACGTCCCGCCGGCGGTTCGGACGATTCCTCTGCGGCGTTTTCGCCCGGAACCAGGTGGGTGGAGACCCGGTCGAACAAGGCATCGCTCATCTGGCTGGCCACAGCGCGCCGCCAGATGAGGTCGTAGAGCCTGAACTGGTCGGCGTCGAGGCGATTTTTGAGCGTGTCCGGCGGACGCTCCATGCTGGTGGGCCTGATCGCTTCGTGCGCCTCCTGGGCATTGCGCGTGCGGGTGCGGTAGCGGCGCGGGGTTTTTGGCAGAAACTCGGAACCTAGGCTGCTGCCGATGTAATCGCGGATCTCACGGATTGCTTCCGCAGCCAACTGCACCGAATCGGTTCGCATATAGGTGATGAGTCCTACCGCGCCGGCTCCGGTGTCAATGCCCTCGTAGAGGCCCTGCGCCACGCGCATGGTCCGTTGCGCCTGCATCCCCAGTTGCCGCGAGGCCGACTGCTGCAGCGTTGAGGTCGTGAACGGCGGCGGCGGGCTGCGTTTGGCGCGGGTTTCGTTAACTTCCTGAACCGTGAGGCGGCCGTCGCCATTGGCCGTCGCGCCCTCTCGCATGGCTTTCAGCAGCGCGTTGCGCGCCTGCTCTGTTTCGGCTCCGCTCCCCAGCGAGAATTTCGTCAGCTTCTTGCCGCCCAGCTCCACCAGCGCCGCCTCGAAATCCTCGCCGGACTTTTGCAGGATTGCGGTGAGGGTCCAGTACTCGCGAGGCTTGAACTGCCCGATTTCCTTTTCGCGTTCCACGATCAGCTTCAGCGCGGGGCTTTGCACCCTTCCGGCCGAGAGCCCGCGGGTAATGATTCGTGAGAGCAAGGGCGAAAGCGTGAATCCCAGCAGCCGATCCATGCAGCGGCGGGCCTTTTGCGCCTCCACCAGCGGCATGGCGAGGTCGCGCGGTGCCTGCACCGCTTCGGTGACTGCCCGGCGGGTGATCTGGTTGAATGCCACGCGATGCACCTGCTTGCCCTTGAGAGCGCCTTGGCCGTCGAGAAGCTCCAGAAGATGCCAGGCGATGGCCTCGCCTTCGCGGTCCGGGTCGGTGGCCAGGTACAGGGCGGGCATTTTCGCCAATGCCGAACGGATCCGCTGCACTGCGGACCGGGAACTTTCCACCGGCGCGAACTCCATCTCGAAACCGTTGCGGGTATCGATGGAAAGGCCGCCCTGCTTGAGGTCGCGCACATGGCCGTTGCAAGCCAGAACGCGGTAGCCCTTGCCTAGGTAGCGTTCCAAGGTGCGCGCCTTGGCGGGAGACTCCACCACAATGAGGCCTCCCGCGGCTGTATCGGTTGCGCCAGCCGTCATTGCTGATCCGCTTGTATTGTGAAATGCATCGCTAGGGAAATCATTTTGCCTTGCTCTGGCGGGCCTCTGTCTTCGGTCAAAAGCAAGCGCGCATCCTAGCACCGATTAACGGCTGAATTGAAAGCGGCCGTCGGGCAGCGAGGCAATGCGGCCTTGGATCTCCAGCCGGGCAAGTCCGGCGGCCACTTCGGCGGCGCCGAGGCCGGTTTGCTTGACCAGATCGTCAACGCTTTGGGGCTTTTGATGCAGAAGTCCGCCGAAAAGCGGCAATTCCTCAGGCCCCGGGGGGGCCGGTTCCCGCCGGTCGCTGGCGCTTCCGACGCCTTGCAGCAACGGCAGCAGCTCCACCAGCACATCCTCGGGATTCTCCACCAGCTTGGCCCCGTTGCGGATCAAGTCGTGGCATCCTCTCGAAGCAGGGCTGTAGATTGAGCCGGGCACCGCGAACACTTCGCGTCCTTCATCAGCCGCCGCCCGGGCCGTAATCTTGGCGCCGGACCGTTTGGCGGCCTCCACGACCAGCACGCCTGCCGATATGCCGCTGATAATGCGGTTGCGCCGCGGGAACATCCATTGCTTCAGTGCGATGCCCGGCGGATTTTCCGATATCAGCAGGCCTTGGGCGGCGATGCGCCGCGCCAGTTTCGCGTGGCGCCGCGGATAGACCCGGTCCAGGCCTTGGGCGCACACGCCCAAGGTGCGTCCGCCGCAGTCCAGCGCGCCTACGTGGGCGGCCGCATCGATTCCTTCGGCTAGGCCGCTGGCGATGCAAAGGCCGCGGCGGCTCAGTGCGTGCGCGAAGTCGCCGGCAGTGGAGCGGCCCAAGGGCGTGGCCGAGCGGCTGCCCACGATTGCGATCTGCGCGTGACCGAGCGTGTCCAACTGCCCGAGCGCGAAGAGAACGGTTGGCGGATCGTGGATTTCCCTGAGCAGCGCCGGGTAAAGGGGGTGGTTGATCGGAACCAGGTGCGCGTCCTCGCCTGCAAGCCATTGCATGCAACGGCGTATTAGCGCCATGTTGGGCCGCGCAAGCGCCGCCAGCGCTTCCGGGCCCAAGCCTGCCGCGCGCAATTCGCCGGACGGGGCGTTCACCACCGCGGCAGCGCTGCCATAGCGCCGCAGCAGTTCCCGGCGCAGGTGCGGAGGCGCGCCGGGGCACAGGTGAAGGGCGATCCACGATTCTGCTTCCATGCCGGGAATTCCTTGGGACGATTATGGGAAAATACCACAACCGGCGCGTCACGCATACCGTATTAATGGCCGAACTCACCGTTCTTGAATTTCCCGACCGTCGGCTGCGGCTGAAGGCCCAGCCGGTGGCGGCGGCCGGCGAGCGTTTGCGGCGCCTCGCCGACGATATGCTCGAAACCATGTATGCGGCCGGAGGCGTTGGGCTGGCGGCCACCCAGGTGAACGTTCAGCAGCGGCTGCTGGTGATGGATGTCTCGCCGGAGCGCGAATCGCCCCAGTGCCTCGTCAACCCCGAGATCGTCGATGCCGAGGGCGAGGTGGTGAGCGAGGAGGGCTGTCTTTCGGTGCCGGAATTCACTGCGGAAATCTCCCGGGCGGAGCGGCTGACGCTGCGCGCCCGCACCGTCGATATGGAACCCGTGGAACTGGAGCTTGAGGGTTTGGCGGCGATCTGCGTTCAGCACGAGATCGATCATCTCGACGGCAAGCTGTTCATTGATTATCTCTCGCCATTGAAGCGCCGGATGCTGCGCAAGCGCCTTGAGAAAACCGCGCGCGCGGGCCGTCCCGAAGCGGCGGAGCTTTAGCGGTCTGTTCCGGGACGCCAAGCATCTTCCCGAGCTGTCGGAAATCGGCTGACAGGCAGGCGAGCGCCCTAAGCCGCCTATCGCACCGGCGTGCCTGTCCTCGCCCTTTGCTTGCCCCTGCCTCGCGGGAGACGCATGAACCCATCCATGGGGCTCGGCGGCGGCTCCTGCCGCCGACGCTCCCGCGAGGCAGGGGCAAGCAAAGGGCTTTAGCAGGTGCGTGCTTCGAGGTTGCGTGTGCTAAAGGGCTGGCAATCCACACGCGGAACCGAAGAAGGCGCGCTTGCGGGCATGATGCCGCGGGCTAGGATTCTTTTTGCGGGCACTCCCGGCTTTGCCTTGGAAGCTCTGCGCGGCCTGCACGGTGCGGGCTATGGGGTTGCGGGCGTCATTACGCAGCCGGACCGCGCCTTTGGACGCGGCCGCGGCGTGAAGGCTTCGGTGGTCGCGCGGTGGTCGCGCCAGGCGGGCCTGAATCTGATCCAGCCCCTGCGCTGGCAGGACGATGGCCTGATTCGGTCCTTGCGCGCCTGCGGCGCGGATCTGATGGTTGTAGCCGCCTATGGCGCTATTCTTCCGGCTTCCGCGCTTGAGGCCTGCCGACTCGGCGCGATCAATATTCACGCTTCCCTGTTGCCTCGCTGGCGCGGCGCATCGCCCGTTGCGGCGGCGATCCGGGCTGGCGACCAACGAACCGGAGTGACGCTGATGCGAATGGAGGCGGGCTTGGACAAGGGGCCGCTGCTGGCCCGAAGCGAGACAAGCATCGGCCCGCAGGAAACCGCTGGCGAACTGGAAGGCCGTTTGGCGCGCATGGGCTCGGAGCTGCTGCTTGAGAAGCTTCCGGCAATCCTTGCCGGCCGGCTTGCCGCTGCGCCGCAGCAAGCGGAGCTGGCCACCTACGCGCCGCGGATGACCAAGGCGCAGGGGCGGATCGGCTGGTCTTCGACGGCTGAGGAGCTGGCCCGCCATGTTCGCGCCTGCGATCCTTGGCCCGTTGCCCATGCGTTCTGGCAGGGCCGGGCCATTCGTTTCTGGGGGGCTTGCGCCCTTGAGGACCGCGGCGCTGAGCCTGGCCGCGTGGTGAGCGTTGAGCGCGGCGGCATGCATGTGGGGACCGGCGAAGGCGTATTGCGGCTTCGGGAGGTTCAGTTGCCGGGCCGACGGCGGATGCCGGCGGCGGATGCGGCGCGTGGCGCGCCTCTGGCTGGATCGCTGCTCGAATGAGCGGCGCCGGTTCCCGGCGGGTCAGCGCGCTGGCTGTGCGCGCGGTGCTGCAGGGGCGCAGTTACGCCAAGGCGCTGAATGATGCGGGCCACGCCCGGCTTTCCCGGGAGCGGCAAGCGCTGGCTTCGGAGCTGGCCCAGGGAGCACTGCGCTGGCAGCACCGGCACAGAGAAATCTTGCGCCACCTCATGGATCGCCCCCGGCCGGCCAGCAGACTCGACGCCTTGCTTTCCGTGGGGCTGTTCCAGCTGAGCCGCACGCGCATCCCCGCCCACGCGGCGGTGCACGCCTGCGTGGCTGTGGCCAAGGAACTGCTTTCCCCCGCTGTGGCGCGGCTGGTCAACGCGGTCCTGCGGCGTTATCTGCGCGAGCGTTCGCAGCTTGAAGCGGCGGCGGACCGCCGGCTTGAGGGCCGGTTCTCGCATCCGGGCTGGATGATCCGGCGTTTCCAGGCAGGCTGGCCTGGTCATTGGGAAAGCATCCTGCGCGCCGGGAACCGCAAGCCGCCGCTGTGGCTGCGGGTGAATCGCGCTAGACTCGACCGCCATGCTTACCGGTTGAGCCTGCTGAACGCCGCGGCATGGAGTTGCGGACTGCCGCAGGGCCTGCCCGACGGGATCAGGGTCGATCCGCCAATGCCGGTTTCACGGCTTCCCGGTTTTTCGGATGGCGTGGTCTCGGTGCAGGATGCGGGCGCGCAGTTGGCCGTGCCTCTTCTTGGAGCGCGGCCGGGCATGCGGGTTCTGGATGCTTGCGCGGCCCCCGGCGGCAAGACGGCGCAGTTGCTCGAGGCCTGTCCGGGAATGATGGAACTGGTGGCGCTGGATTCGGATGCCGGACGTCTCGACCGGCTTAAGGAGAATCTCGACCGTCTCGGACTTGAGGCCAACGTTTGCTTAGGCGACGCCTTGCGTCCGAGCGAGTGGTGGGACGGCCAGCCTTTCGACCGCATCTTGGTTGATGCGCCCTGCTCGGCAACCGGCGTGATCAGGCGTCATCCGGATATCAAGCATTTGCGCCGCGCCGACGATATCCCGCGTTTCGCCCAGCTGCAATCGCGCCTTTTGGGAAGCCTTTGGCCGCTGCTCAAGCCTGGCGGCCGATTGCTATACAGCGTCTGCTCTGTGCTGCCGGATGAAACAGTCCGCGTTATTGAGAGCTTTTTGAGAGAAAATGCAGCGCAGGCGCGCGAAGCGAGGGGATCGGACCGATCGTCCAAGCCATGGACGCTGCCATTATCGAATCACGGCTACCAGGTGCTGCCGGGTAGCCGTTGCGCGGACGGACATTTCAATGCGCTATTGGAGAAAACTGCCGGGACCAAAGCCTGAGATGAAGCTGGCTAGCATATTGCATCGAGGGGCGCCGCGACCTTGCGGGATTTTGCCCGCTCCCTTCTTCCGGGAGACGCTTCGATTCGCCCTCTGCTTGCTCCCTTCTTCCGGGAGACGCATGAACCCATCCATGGGGCTTGGCGGCGGCTGTCCTGCCGCCGACACTCCCGGAAGAAGGGAGCAAGCAGAGGGCTGGCCCAGACTCTGGAGATCGGCATCCTGCCTTCGATACTCCCGGAAGAGGGGGGCGGGCAATGGCTTCACCTGCCGGCTGGCGCTCCTGGGCCTGCTGCTGATTCCGCTGCTTGCGCCGGCATCGGAGATTGATGTTCGCTTGGCGTATGCGCGGGCTGACGAGGGGCAATGGCTGGTCACTACCCGGGTGGATTTCGAGCTTGACGCCGAGGCCGAGCGGCTGGTGCGGCAGGGCTTGCGGCTGAAGGTGGAGGTGGAATTCAGCGTGGCGCAGCCGCGCCCGGTTATCACGCCCAAAAGGCTGGCCGGTTTTGTTCGCGCGCTTTATCTGGAGTACGAAGCGGCATCCGGCCGGTTTGTGGTGAGCATTCCTTCCGCGGATGCCCGGGCGGAATTCGCCACAATGTTTTCGGCCTTGCGCAAGATCGGCTACCTGACTGATCAGCCGGTCATCGCCCAGTCCGCGCTCGCGGCGGGGCAGCCCTATGCGTTTTCGGTGCAGGCGCGGGTGTTCCCTGAGAACGCCAACTGGTGGAGCCGCAATGTGGCTGGCCGCCTAGGTCTCGGCTTATCGCTGAGCAGCGCCACCTACACTTGGTCGCTAACCCCTTAGCAGCAGGCTAGCCGCCATCGCCGCCACGGCGGCCACGAACACCGCCCGGATCACGCCCTCGCCCCGGGACAAGGTCAGGCGCGCCCCCAGCCATCCGCCGGCGCCGTTGCCGATGGCCAGCGCCAGGCCCGCCAGCCACAGGATTTCCGATTGCCAGGCGAAGATCGCCAGCGCCAGGATGGCGCAGGGCAGAACGATGACGACCTTGTACATATTGACCCGAACCAGATCCATGCCGAGGATGCGATGCAGCGTGGGCATGAGCAGGAAACCCACCCCCACCTGAATGAACCCGGCCCATGCGCCGGACAACAGCAGCGCGGCGTAGCCCAGCCGCCGTCTGGCAGGCGTGACCTCCACTTCCTTTTGCGTCATGCCCGGCCTGCGCCGCAGCATCGCCAGCGTGACCGCGATCATGGTGATCACCACGATACGATCAAACCAAGGGCCGGCAATGCGAACCCCGATCAGAGCGCCGCCGCCGGCGCCGATGCAAGCAAACAGCGACAGCCACAAGGCTTTCTTGAGGTCCGCAAAACCGTGCTTGCGGAACGTTCCAATGGCCACCAGGTTTTGGACGATGATTGCCACTCGCAGCGTCCCGTTGGCCACGGGCGCCGGCAAGCCGGCCAGCAGCAGGATCGGCAGGCTCAGCATCGACCCGCCGCCGGCCATGACATTGAGGAATCCGGAGGCGCAGCCGGCCAGAATCAGCAGAGGCAAAAACTCCGGCGGCAGGGATTCGGTCACGGACCCGCCGGCAGGCTTTCTTGCAGGATCGCGGGAAGATCCTCGCGCCGCAGGGACGGCAGGCCGGAGAGCGGCGGCCGCGAGTTATAGGTGTTCCAGAACATCACATTGAGGCCCCTGAATCGGCCATTGCGCCCGTCATGCAGCAAGGCTGCGGCTGCTTTGCCCGAATAGGTGTATTCCAGCCTGATCCCAGCTTTGCTTTTCATCAACTCGATAGCTTCCAGCGCAGCGCCGGAAGGAAGCGCATAGCCACGGCCCAGAAACTCCTTGCGGAATTCCACCCGCTCCAGCGCCTTGGCGCCGGGCAGAGGACAGATGCCGTCCAACAGCGACCGCAGGTTGCCGGCCAGCGCAACGGTTTTCTTTTTTGAAGTCATCTGGCTGGTCACCACCCAGCTGGCCACGATGCGGCTGGGCAAGCCCGCAAGGGCGATGCCAAAGTCCAGTCCCACGGCGCTGCCCGACGAGCCGCAGGGCAGATAGATCAGGTCGGGCGCCGGACAATGCCCGCCCGCCACCTGCTCGGCAAGTTCCAGCGCGGCGCATACGTAGCCGAGGCTGCCGAGAGGGGAGGAGCCGCCCAGCGGGATTTCGTACCAAGCGCTGTTCCCGCCCGGCAATCGGGAGCGGATTGCTTCGGTTTCCTCCAGGGATGCAGCAGGCTCAAGGCGCGTTCCCAGCAGCAGATGATGGCGAAGCGTTTTCTCCACATAGGGCGTAGGCGGCTGGGGGCGAACAATGCCCACGCATTCGAGTCCGAGCTTGCGGGCGAACAGCGAAGTGGAAAGAACATGGTTGGAACCCACCGCGCCGTAGGTCACAACGCCGCGGCAGCCGCGTTGAAGGGCATCGGCTAGCAGGAACTCCAGCTTGCGCACCTTGTTGCCGCCATGCTCAACGCCGCTGATATCGTCGCGCTTGATCCATGCGGAGCGGGCGCCGATCTCCTCGGCCAGCGCCGCGTGCTGCTCCACCGGGGTGGGCGTGTCCGCGAGCGCTCTCCAAGGGAAATCGCGCCGGATGGCCTCGCTGTGCGCGCTTGTGCCGTCAGTCATTATTGCCTTGCTTCCCGGAGCTTGCGGCAGCCTGTCAATCAGTTTTCGGACTGATGCTATCGTGGCGGCGAGTTCATTGAACCAGTTTGAGCAGGATGGAATCGAAGCGATGCTCCTGCAGGCGGGCCCGGTCCGCGTTGAGTTGATCCAGATCGCTGGTGGGGCCCACGCGCACGCGATAATAGGTTTGCCGGTCCACCCGCACCGTCTGGATCCGCGCGTTCATGCCAATCAGCGCCAGCCGCGCCTTATGGGATTCCGCCTCCCGCTGGCGCGTGAATGCGCCTAGTTGCAGCACGTACATGCCGGGCGCCGCCACTGGTGCAGGCGCCGTCCGGGGCGGCGGTTCGCGGACGCTTGAGGAGCCGCTGGAAGGCTGCGCCGCGCCATCGGAGGGCTGCGGCGTGGCTGCGGCTGTTTCCGCCAACGGTTCCGCTGCGGCTTGTCCGGGCTGCTGCGCGGCGGTTTCGGCGACCGGCTGCGCCGCCCCCTGCGCCGGAGCGGCGCGGGTGTCCTCCACGACCTCCTCGCCGCGCTCCAGAATATCGTAAAAATCGAATCTCGGGCTGCTGGAAGGGTTGGTGGCCAGGATATCCGGCGGTTCGGTCCACCATCGCGCAAGCATGGGATACACCCATAACGCCAAAAATATCCCCAGCACCAAGCCGGCGATAAATTGAACGTAACCCCAGCGCCGCGAACCGCGCTTGCTTCGTTTCGCCATGCTTACATGCTCCTCGGGGCGGAAACGCCCAGCAAACCCAGTCCGTTTCGCAGAACCTGCCCGCCGGCATGCGCCAGCCCAAGCCGCGCGGAGCGCAGTTCCGGTTCCGCGTCCAGCACCTTGCAATGGTTGTACCAGCCGTGGAACGCTTGGGCTAAGCTAATCAGATAATGCGCCACGATCTGCGGCGCCCTCTGAACCGCCGCTTGCTCGACGGTTTCCGGCAGCCGTGCCAAAGCCAGCATCAGGTCGATTTCCCGGCGGTGGGTGAGCAGGTTGGCATGCGCGGCGGATTCATCCATGGAGAACGAAAGGCCGCGGTCCGCCAGTTTCCCCAACAGGCTTGCGATGCGGGCGTGGGCGTACTGCACGTAGTACACGGGGTTGTCGCTGGACCGGCGCTTGGCGAGATCGAGGTCGAAATCAAGATGCTGTTCTCCTGCCCGGGACACATAAAAGAAACGCGCCGCGTCCACGCCCACTTCTTCGCGCAGACTCCGCAAGGTCTCGAATTCGCCCCCGCGCGTGGACATGGCCACACGCTCGCCGCCGCGAAGCAGCGCAACGAACTGCACCAGCCTCGCCTCAAGGCAGGAGGGCGGCTCGCCCAGCGCCTCCAAGCCCGCCCGGACCCTGCCGACATAGCCGTGATGGTCCGCGCCCAGCACATCAAGCAGCAGGTCCGCGCCGCGCTTGCGCTTGGCGTAATGATAGGCGATATCGGAGGCGAAATAGGTGCTGCGTCCATCCGCGCGCACCACCACGCGGTCCTTTTCGTCGCCATAGCGCTCGGCCGGAAACCATAATGCGCCTTCGTGCCGGTAGGTTATCCCCTCAAGTTCAAGGCGCTTGAGGCATTCATCAATTTTACCGGCGGCCACCAGCTCCCGCTCGGATTGCCAGTTATCGAAGCGCACTCCGAACTGTTCCAGGTCCTCGCGGATATCCTCCAGCACCCAGTCGCCCGCGGCGCGGGAGATTTCCGAGAACAGCGCGTCTCCCAGGCATTCGCGGGCGGCTTCAATCAGGGCATCAAGGTGCCGGGCCGCCTCTCCGTTGCCGCCTGCCTGCTTTTCAGGCCAAGCCATTCCCTTGTGCGCTGCTTCGGCGGCCCCGGGAAGCTCATCGGCCATCCGCGCCGCCAGACCATGAATGTATTCGCCGCGGTAGGCGCCTTCGGGAAAGGCCTCCGTGCCCGTGGCTCGTTCCACCATGCGCAGCCAAACCGACAGGCCCAGCACGGACAGTTGCCGACCCGCGTCGTTGACGTAGTACTCGCGCCGCACCTCGTGCCCGGTGGCCTCGAGCAGCCGTGCCAGACTATCCCCGATCGCCGCGTGGCGGCCGTGGCCCACATGCAGGGGGCCGGTGGGATTGGCCGACACGAATTCCACCAGCACCTTGCGCTTGGCGCCGAAATCGCTGCATCCGTAGGCATCGCCTTGACGGGCGATTTGCTGTAGCTCGGACTGCAATGCGCCGGGGGCCAGCCAGATATTGATAAAGCCGGGACCGGCGATTTCAGCCCGGTCGATCATCTGCTTTGCAGGCAATGCGGCGATGATGTCCGCTGCGATATCGACCGGTTTTCGCTTCAATTTGCCCGCGAGCCGCATGGCCGCGTTGGATGCGTAATGGCCGTTGCGGGAATCCCGCGCCTGCTCCAGCCCGGCATGGCGGAGACGGTCCGCGTGCTCTCCGGCCACCCGGCGCAGAGCTTGGTCGAGGAGGTTGCCGAGAGCTTCCTTCATGGCGGGGCCGCAGTGAATTGATTCGGTGAGGGAGCCGTCCTGCGCTCAAGGTTTTTTGGGGCTATTGGACGGGCTGAAATGAGGGAGCGTTGCCCCTGAGCTGGTTGCCGGTACCTTGGATTGTCACCTCGGAGCAGCAGGTTCAATTCCCGCCAAGGGTTTCGCCTGAGACAATTATAACTCTGTTTATAAGCGAGTTATCACTGCTGTCCCAACAATGCTTTTACCTTCTTGTGCTACCATAACGGCTTCGATTCGCACTTCAAGGCATGCGAAATCACAGCGGTTTCAATTACCATTCTCATTAGAGCAGCCGTATCGGAACAGTGGTCACCGGCAAACACGATATATTCTGGGGGGTACTGCTATGAGGCCGCTTGATGGATACATCCGAGAGCAGTTGACTTCGCACCTTGTGAAAATCGGTGATACGCTCGGCGCCGATGTCGTCACAATCGTAAGCCCTATCCTCCCTGGCCTTGAGCTAAGGCTTCGTGAAGCAATCGAAGCTCTCGCTGACGATCGAAAGGACTCCTTGGCCATAATACTTGGCACAGAGGGCGGCATTGTGGAGGTTGTAGAACGTATGGTCACAGCTCTGCGGCATGTGTACGGAGACGTGACTGTAATCGTGCCTGACCGAGCCATGTCTGCAGGCACGATACTGGCCTTGAGCGCTGATCGCATCATGATGGATCATCTTTCCAGTCTTGGACCAATTGACCCCCAAGTTGAGCGGGATGGCAAGCTGGTTCCCGCTCTTTCTTATTTGATCCAGTACGAGCGACTCAATAGTAAAGCGGAGACCGAAGCTCTCACTACAGCCGAATACGCACTCTTGAGCAAACTAGACCTTGGCGAACTGTACCAATTTGAACAAGCAAGGGAGCTCTCCGTCGAGCTTCTCGTTAAGTGGTTGTCCAGATATAAGTTCAAAAACTGGAACAAGACTGAAATCCGGCAATTGGAAGTCACGCCAAAACTTAAGAAGGAACGTGCCCAAAATGTTGCGGATCTACTGAATGATCCTGAACGTTGGCACTCTCATGGCCGTGCTATAGATATGAGAACGCTACAGGAAGAAGTCAGCCTCAAGATCGACAATCTTGCAGACAATGAAGTCTTGCACAAGGATGTTCGGGATTACTTCGAGCTGTTGAAGGATTACATGCATCGGGAGCAGATCATGTCTTTCGTTCAAACAAGAGGGTATTTCTAGAATGGCAAAAGATCACGCGATACCCGAATCGTTATCAGAAGAAGCGCTGAAACGGAACAAGAAAGTGAACATGAAGACAGTAGCCGCCCACCAGAAGCTCGAAAAGGAGCTGCAGAAGCTCGGAGTGGAGATCAGGCCAAGCTACAGTCTCGAGCCGCCCTTGGGACGGATCGGCACGGAGCTGCATAGCCGATTGCGTTTCCTCGGCCAGCGATCGGACTGAAACCAGCTATTGAAGGACGTGATACGCGACTATCGGTATCTGGATCATATGGGAATGGGGATTCCCTGGAAAATCGCCAGGGGCATGAGGGAGCACCATCAGGAACTCCTTCGGGAGCATAAGGATGGGTAAGAGAGACAGTCCGGGAAGTAATTCGAGTTTTCTTCCGTAAATTCCAGACTCATGGGGCATTTCCCGTTCAAAGCCTCGGTGATGTCCTGCACCCGCCGAACCGACACGCCCGCCAGACACATATGCACGATCGCCTCCCCGACCGTGCCGCGAACCATCTTCGCCGGATGCCCGCGGAGCTCGCCCTCGTCGATCCGAATCACCTTGCCCAATGCCTTCATCCTATCTTGCTCCAAGGTGATCTCCTCATGGTCTGATGGTTGCTGTCAAACAACATTTTTACCAGACAGAGACCACCGCCTCTAAGAAATGTGCGAAAAATAATTTGCGTTATTGGAGCGTTGCCTCTAGGCTGATTGTCGGCACCGGGATTGTCACCGTTGAATTATAACGCCGCTTTCGGTGGCGTGTTTCGCCCGAACGGCGCAATCAAAAAAACTGCGGCCGTTCGGGCGATTCGCATCGTCCGGCTTCCCGCAGGGGGAAGCGCGGACGTTGCTTTGGATTACAGGCGGTAGCGGAAGGTCATTCCGACTCGGCGCTTCTCGGGCAGGGTAATGCCGATGGCCCGGTTGAACGGGTTGAATGTGAGATCACTGGCCTCCACATAGCGGATCAGGGCCGGACTGGTGTCGTTGTCGAGCGCGTTGTCGATCCATAATTCGATATCGATATTGTCGCAACGGATTCCGCCGCGCAAATTAACGATTTCGCGGTCGCCAGTGGATGCGAGGTTGTACACTTGGGCAAAGCGTCCGGAATTGAAGTGGTAGTCGGCGCGCAGGAACCAGTTCCAGACGGCATCCAGCCGACCCTCGAACACATTGCTGAACACCACCTGCTCCTCGGAGGTTTGGGGCAATTGCACGCCCGAGATCACTATATCGCCGTTGCTGGAAAAACCGGCGATCAGCGCGGCTTCGCGAACGCCGGATCCCGTCATTGCGCCTGCGTCCACCGATTGCACGAAACGCTCGATTTCGCTATCGATATAGGCATAGCCGAGCCGTGCGGTCCAAAAATCGTTGGCGCGCAAAGTCAGGTCCAGCTCATACCCTTGGATGGACGATTCGCCCACGTTTTCCAGAATGGAGAATGTGCGCGCTTGGCCATCGACCGTGGCTGCCCGGGTGGATGTGAGTTGCATATCCTTCCAGTCAATGCGGTATGCGGCCACATTGGTTTCCAGCCGGTTATCCATCCATAGCGCTTTCAAGCCCAGCTCGTAGCTCGTGGCCTCCTCTTCATCCACGAGGCGGTCCGCTTCCGGCAGGCCGCCGTCGTCGTTCAGGGTTCCGGGCTTGTTGCCGCGGGCCACGGTGAAATACACCATGGCATCTTCGCTGGCCTCGTAGCGGGCAGTGAGTTTGGGCAGGAACGAATCGAAACTACCGCTCACGCTATCGTCCGCGCCTTCCGGCCGCGTATCGAACTCGTCCTCGTTCCAGCGCGCCTCGGCGCCTAAAACAAGCTGTTCCATGGCGCGGAACTCGACGGTTCCGAAAACCGAGCGGCTGGATATGGAGCTGGCCCCGTCGTCCTCCAAGGGCGCGCCCTCGTAGGATGCGCTGGTTGAGAAGCCTGGCAGCGTAGCAAAGGTTCTACTGAAGGGGCTATAGACCGTGGTTCCATTCCAAGTGGTGGTCCGCGTAGCGCTTGAATTAACGCCTACGCCGCTCTCGTCGGACTCGTAGAAATAGGCGCCAACGGTATAGTTGAGATTCTCGCTGCGATCGAACCGGAATCTGAACTCCTGCGAGAAATCGTCGAACTCGTCCTCATCCAGCGTGAGGAAACCAACCCTGCCGTGAACAATCGGCGGGGTTGGCCCGAGACCTTGGACGGCGAATGGGCTTCCCACTCCCGCCACGGGCCGACGGGTATCCGAGCCGCCGAAAGTTTGATCCAGCGCCGAGGTGGTGGACACATCGTTATAGCCCGTCAAAGAGGTGAAAGTGATGACGTTGGTGAGTTCGGCATCAATGCGGAAGCCAAGCCGCAGGACATCGCGCTCGGTGCCCGAATCGGAATAGAACTGCGTTTCCTGCCGGGTGCCGCCGCCCTGCGCCTCTAGCACCTCCGACACATTCACTTCGCCACAATAGTATCCGCTGCCGTTATAGCCGGCGGAGGTGATCAAACTCGCGCTCGCTTCGGGCGTGCCCGCTGGGGGCGCGGGCTGAGGGAAGGGACCTGCTCCCATCGCAGCGGCGCGGCGGGCGTTGGCGATATAGCAGTTATTCTGGCCCGCCGGTATCAGCGCCATTGGATACTGGCCGTCGTCGGTCGTTTCGTACATGGCGTGGGCCTGAATATTGACGCGGTCGGTGGCCGCTATGGTCAGCACGCCCGTCAGGCTTGTGGTTTCCTGGGCGCCGGTTTCGTCCGAATAAGCGGGGGTGCCCAGCGCGTTGCCGGGATAGTTGTTGTCGTACTCCCCGTCGCGCTCATAGTGCGCCACGGTGACGGCCGCGCCGATCGCGTCGGTGAGCGGGCCGCTGAAATGAAACTCGGCCCGCGCCATGCCGCGCCCGCCAAGATCAAGCGAAGCTTCGGTGACGTTTTCCTCGCCCGCCGTTTTAAGCACGTAATTGACTGCGCCGGACAGCGTGTTGCGGCCGTACAAAGCGCTTTGGGGGCCTTTCACCACTTCCACCCGTTGCATGGCCGACAACGGAATCGAGGCATTGCCTTCCTCGATGATGATGCCGTCCACGAACAAGCCGGCGTTGGCCCGACCTAGGATATTGGACTGGCCGCGGATAACCGGCCGGAAGTCGTCCCGACCGAAGGCGCTGGCGAAATCGAAACCCGGCGTGCTGTCGGCGATGTCCTGCAGCGACGAGATGCCCTGCTCCTCCATCGACTGCTCGGTGAAGGCTGTTACCGCGATTGGAATGTCGCGGAGGTTCTCCTCCACTTTTCGGGCGGTCACGACGATTTCCTCAAGGCCTCCTTCGTCCTGCTGGGCCTGCGCAGCCAAAGGCGCGACAAACAAAACGGCGATAACCGCCACGATTCTTTTTGATCGGTCGGTGATATGGCGCATTTGCAAATTTCCCCCAATGGAAGCTGAGCGGATTGCACACGGGAACCGACAGCATGCGGTTTCTCGCGCGCAATGCAGGCGCATACTATAACTCAATAAATCTTTACCGCTTGCCCGAAGCAAATTCCCCATGCCATCTTGCGGACTCCTTAAGCGCTGGCGCAATGGGCTATTCTTGCGGCCTGCAAGCGGTATCGGATAAAGGGCGCGATGTTTGTTGCTGACGTGCTGCGCCAAGCAGTGGAGTCCATCGGCGCCAGCCTGTTCCGCGCCCTGCTGACCATGCTGGGCATGATTATCGGCGTGGCGGCGGTGGTGACCATGGTTTCGCTGGGCACGGGCGCCCAGCGCGCGGTGGAGGAGCAGATGGAGGCGCTGGGGGCGGATATTCTGGCCGTCACCAACTCGCAGCGCCGGTTCTGGGGCGTGGCGCTGGAAAACAGCAGCCTCGGTTCCGACGATGCCCTGGCCCTGCGCCGCGATGGCCGTCATCTCGGCGTGGTGGTGCCCAAGATCACGCAACGCCTGCAACTGGAGTTCGGCAATCGCAACGCGCGGGTGGGGATGGTGGGCAGCACCTCGGAGTACGCCCCTCTGCACCGCTATGAGCTGGCTATGGGGCGCATGTTCGTTCCCGCCGAAGAGCAAGCGCGGCTGCGCGTGGCGGTTCTTGGCAGCGAGGTGCCGGAGCGCCTGGAAACAAGCGCCGGGGAATTGCTCGACAGAAACGTGCAGTTGGCCGGCACGCCGTTCAAGGTGATCGGCGTGATGGAGGAAACAGGCTCGGCGGGAATGCAAAATCCCAACGACGATGTGCTGATCCCGCTGCCCACTGCGCAGTACCGCGTGACCGGCAGCGACCGGCTGGACAGCATTGACGTTCAGATCAAAAAAGGCTCTGCGGTCGAGCAGGCGCTGGTGGATATAGAACGAATCCTGCGCCGCGAACACCGCATCCGCCCGGGCGAGGATAACGACTTCGGAATCCTCGATCGCAGACAGTTCCTGGAAGTGCGCCAGGAGACGGCGCGCATCTTCGCGCTGCTGCTGCCCGCCATCGCCGGCGTGAGCTTGGTGGTGGGCGGCATCGGCATTATGAACATCATGCTGGTGACAGTGGCCGAACGCACGCGGGAAATCGGTGTGCGCCGCGCCATCGGCGCCACCCGCGGCGCCATCATGTGGCAATTCCTAGTGGAATCCTCGCTGCTGTGCCTGCTCGGCGGGCTGCTGGGCGTGGCGGCAGGCTGGGGCGCGTCGGAACTGCTGGCGCAATTCCTTAATTGGCAGACCGTAGTGGCAGCGGAAGCGGTGCTTTTCGGGCTGGGATGCAGCCTCGCGATCGGAGTGGTGTTCGGCCTCTGGCCCGCCCGCCGCGCCGCCGTCCTCGACCCTATCGAGGCCCTTCGCCACGAGTGAGCGCCCTCCCGCCAGCACCGTGCGGCTCAGTTCCCCGGCCCGGATATTGCGCCTGTGCTTGAGCAATCCGGTCGGCTGGCATTCAGTTGGTGGGGGAGGCGGCGATTGACGGCGCGGGGACGCGCTTGAGCAGCAGGATGACGATCAGCCCGAGGCCCGCGGCCACCATTCCCCAGTACACGGTGGCGGCGGTCAGCCCGATCGAATCGGCCCAGCCGCCTAAGGCGGTGCTGCCGAGGGCCACGCCGCCGAAGGCCACCGTGCTCCATAGGCTCATGACGCGGCCGCGGTAGTTTTCGTCCACCACCGCTTGCGTGAGCGTTTGCGAGCCCACGCCGCACACGGTGAGCACCAGGCCCAGCGCCGGCAGTTGCGCCATCGCAATCCAAAATTCGCTGGTCAATCCGAAGGAAATAATGAGCAGGCCCGTGAGCGCGGCGCAAGCCGCCGCCGAGCGCCGCAGAAGTTCCAGGTTCCTGACTCGGGCCACCCAGAA
The DNA here is from genome assembly GCA_965213995.1 of Gammaproteobacteria bacterium. GTDB lineage: Bacteria > Pseudomonadota > Gammaproteobacteria > Steroidobacterales > Foliamicaceae > Foliamicus. The sequence continues at coordinate 1,773,511 of OZ243929.1, forward strand.
CCCGCCCGCGATCGCGCCCGCGCCGAAGGCGGAAATGAGTTGCGACATGCCGTCGCTGCCGCGATTGAACACCTCGGCCGCGAACGGGGCCATCAACTCGAAGATGGCGCGGCCGAAGGTGGCGCCGATCAGCACTAGGAAAAGGTAGAAAAGGATCGCGGGCTGCCGGAAGGTGTAGCGGATGCCGTCGCGCAACATCCGCGCCAGCCCGATTTCGCGCTCAAGGTTGCGGGCGACAGGCTGCAGCTTTAATCCCCAAAGCACCCAGGCCATTCCCAGAAAGGTGGCCGAGCTGATGCCGAACGCGGCCGCCGTTCCGAACAGCTTGATGATGTAGCCGCCCAGCACGGGGCCGATCACCCGGGCGATATTGAAGGTTACCGCGCCCAGCCCCACGGCGCTGGCCAGCTGCATTGAAGGCACCAGGTTCGCCAGTATCGCCAGGCGCATGGGCGTGTAGCCGCCGCTGCAGATCCCGAAGCACAAGGCCAGCGCAAAAAGCGCTGCGGGCGTCATCCAGCCCAAGCCCGCCAGCAGGAACAAGCCGGCGGTGTTCGCGATATTGAGCAGATTGAAAACCTGGGCGGACTTGCGCCGGTCCCAGCGGTCCGCATAGGCGCCGAACACCGGCCCCAGCGCCGCCACCGGGAAATAGGTGGCGAAAGCCACGGCGGCCACGAAGAACTCCGATTCCGTCAGCAGCCATGCCTGCCAGGACAGCGCGAGGCGGAAAATCCACAGGCCGTGCGTAGTGACCGTGCTGCCGATCAGAAAACGGCGATACGCGGGTGTGGATAATGCGGACGTGGACATGGACATGAGCGGCTAGCGGACTGTCTGGCGGCGGCCGGGGCCTGTGCCTGTGCAAGGCTGTGCAGGGGGCGCTGCGCGTTCAGGTGGGCGAAGAAAGTGAGTATGATGCGCGCTGCCCCAAATGTCCACGCCCCCAAAGCCATGAGGCCTGATCCGCAAATTTCGCTGGAGTATTTTCCGCCGCGCTCGGAGGAGATGGCGCTGCGCCTCGCCAAAACGCTGGATGCGCTGATTCCCTACGGCCCCCTGTTCTGCACCGTTTCGTATGGAGCCGGTGGCTCGACCCGCGAGGGGACGGCCAACTGGGTGCGGCGGATCCGCCGCGATTACGGGATGGACTGCGCCCCCCATCTCACGCACATCACGCATACGCGCGCCGAGGTGCGGGAAATCGTGCGGGCGTACTTGGCCGAGGGCGTGACGCGAATGATTGCGCTGCGCGGCGATATTCCCGCCGCCGGCGTGTCCGGCGCGGCCCGCGACCACGGCTACGGATCGACCTTGGAAATGATCGCCGACCTGAAGGCGCTTGGCATTCGGGAAGTGGTGGTGGGCGCGCATCCCGAGCATTCGGGGGGCGGCAAGGCGGCCTTGGCCCGGCATGTGGAGTTCGTGAAGCGCAAACTTGATGCCGGCGCCGATTTGGCCATTACCCAGTTCTTTTTAGACAACAGCAGGTTTTACCGGCTGCGGGACGCCTTCGCGGCAGCAGGAATCGCCGACCGGCTGGCGCCGGGCATCATGCCCTTGTACAGCGTCCGGCACGTCTTCTCGTTTGCGGTCAAGACGCATGTGGAAGTGCCGCAAGCGCTTAAGAACCGCTTCGATAAGTCGGATGGCGACAGCGAGGCGGCGGGCCGCATCGCCCGGCGCTTCTCCTTGGACCAGGTCAGGGACTTGGCCGAGCAGGGCGTTGAGCGGTTTCATATCTATACGATGAACCGCGCGGTGCTGCCCGCAGCGATCTTCGAGGTCTTGGGGATGAGCCCTGCGGCGGCGCCGTCATGAGCGCGCCGCCCGCCCGGGCGGATGCGCTCGACCGGCTGATCCGCGAGCGGATCCTGTTTCTCGACGGCGCGCTCGGCACGATGCTGCAAACCGCCGAGTTGTCGGAGGAGGACTACCGCGGCGCCCGCTTCGCCGACTGGCCGCAGCCGCTGAAGGGCAACCACGATTTGCTGTGCCTGACGCGGCCTGATGTAGTGCGCGGCATCCACGATGCCTACCTCAAGGCCGGCGCCGATATCCTGACCACCAACAGCTTCACCGCCAACGCGCCTTCGCAGGCCGATTACGGGCTTGAGGACTGCGTGGCGGAAATCAACCGCGAGGCGGCGCGGATCGCGCGCGAGGCTGCCGATGCCGCCGAGAGCGAGGATGGCCAGCCGCGATTCGTGGCCGGCAGCTTAGGGCCCACCACGCGCACTGCTTCGATTTCCCCCAAAGTGGAGGACCCGGGCTTTCGCGCCACGGATTTCGACGCGCTGGCCGCAACCTACGAGATGGCGGGCAGGGCGCTGCTCGAAGGCGGCGCCGACCTGCTGATGGTGGAAACGGTTTTCGACACGCTCAACGCCAAGGCCGCCGTGTATGCCGCGTCGCGGCTGAACGAGGAGGCGGGCCGCGCCATCCCTCTGATCGTGTCGGTCACGATCACGGATGCCTCGGGACGGACGCTGTCCGGGCAAACCGTCGAAGCCTTCTATAACTCGATCCGCCACGCGCCGCTCACCGCCATCGGGCTGAACTGCGCGCTGGGAGCGTCGGAATTGCACCCCCATGTGCGCGAGCTGGCGCGGATCGCCGATCTGCCCGTAAGCGTGCATCCCAACGCCGGCCTGCCGAACGAGCTCGGCGAGTACACCGAGTCGGCGCAGGAAATGGCGGCAACGCTCAAGGCCATGGCCCAGGAAGGGCTGCTGAATCTGGCCGGGGGGTGCTGCGGCACCGGGCCGGAGCATATCCGGGTGGCGCGCGCCGCGCTCGAAAGCATCGAGCCGCGCACGCCCCCGCAAATTCCGCAGCGCACGCGGCTGAGCGGGCTGGAGCCGCTGAATATCGACGAGAGCACCGGCTTTGTGCATGTGGGCGAGCGCACCAACGTGACCGGCTCGGCCATCTTCCGGCGGCTGATCGAGGCCGACGACTACGCCGCCGCCGTGGCCGTGGCGCGCCAGCAGGTCGGGGCCGGCGCCAACCTGCTCGATGTGAACATGGATGAGGGCCTTCTCGATTCCGAGGCCGCCATGCGCCGCTATCTGAACCTGCTGGCGGCCGAGCCGGATATTTCCCGGGTGCCTGTGATGGTGGATTCGTCGCGCTGGGAGGTGCTGGTGGCCGGGTTGAAATGCCTGCAAGGCAAAGGCGTGACCAATTCCATCAGCCTCAAGAACGGCGAGCGGGAGTTTCTCGAGCAGGCCCGCGAGATCCGCCGCCTAGGCGCTGCGGTGGTGGTGATGGCTTTCGACGAGCAGGGGCAGGCGGAAAGCGTGGAGCAGCGGCTTGAGGTGGCGGAGCGCAGCTACCGGCTGCTGGTGGACGAAGCCGGTTTTCCCCCGGAAGACATTATTCTCGATCTGAATATCTTTGCGGTGGCCACCGGCATGGAGGAGCACGACGATTACGCCCGGGCCTTCATCGAGGCCGTGCGCCAAGCGCGCGAGCGTCTGCCGGGCGTGCATGCCAGCGGCGGCGTCAGCAATTTATCGTTTTCGTTTCGCGGCAATAACGCGGTGCGCGAGGCCATGCATTCGGTGTTCCTGTACCACGCCATAGCCGCCGGCCTCGATTTCGGCATCGTCAACGCCGGCCAGCTGGCCGTGTATCAGGATATTCCCCAGCGGCTGCGCGACACCGTGGAGGACGTGATCCTCAACCGCCATCCCGGCGCCGGGGAACGCTTGCTGGAGCTGGCCCGCGAATACCAAGGGCAAAAATCGAGTTACCGCGACGATGACGAGGAATGGCGCGCCCTGCCCGTGGCCGAGCGGCTCAGCCATGCGCTGGTGCATGGGCTGGATACCTTCGTGGTGGAGGATGCCGAGGCGGCGCGCCAAGCCAGCGCCCGCGCCTTGGACGTGATCGAAGGCCCGCTGATGGACGGCATGAACACGGTGGGCGATCTGTTCGCCACGGGGAAGATGTTCCTGCCGCAGGTGGTCAAGTCCGCCCGCGTGATGAAGAAGGCGGTGGCCCACTTGGTGCCGTTCATCGAAGAGGAGGGATCGGGGGTGTCCAGCCGCGGCCGGCTGGTGATGGCCACGGTGAAGGGCGATGTCCACGATATCGGCAAGAATATCGTGGGCGTGGTGCTGCAATGCAACGGCTACGAAGTGATTGATCTTGGCGTGATGGCCCCTTGCGAGAAGATCTTGGAAGCGGCGGTTAGCGAGAATGCCGACTATATCGGGCTGTCCGGCCTGATTACTCCATCGCTCAATGAAATGGTGCATGTGGCCGGCGAGATGCAGCGCCGCGGCTTGACCCAGCCGTTGCTGATCGGCGGCGCCACCACCTCGCCCCGGCATACGGCGCTGAAGATCGATCCCGCCTACGACGGCGGGGTGGTGTACGTGAAGGATGCCTCGCGCGCCGTGGGCGTGCTGGGCAAACTCAGCGGCCCGAAGCGCGGCCGCTACTTGAGCGAAGTGGCCAGCGATTTGAAGCGCCGCCGCGAGCAGCCCGCCGGAACGCGCCGCCGCGAGGACCTGCTCAGCCTTGAGGAAGCCCGCGGCAACCGCTTGGAAATTGACTGGCGGGCCCAGCCCCCCGCGCCGCCCGCCCGCTTTGGCGTGATTGAAGAGGCGGCGCCCGGGCTTTCGGAGCTCTACCCCTATATCGACTGGCAGCCGTATTTCGCCGCTTGGGGCCTGCACGGCAAATTTCCGCAGCTTCTGGATGATCCTAAAAAAGGCCAGGCGGCCCGGGATCTTTGGGATGATCTGCACGAAACCTTCATCGAGCCGATCCGAGCCGGCCGGATTGAGTTCCCCGCTGCGGGCGTGGCCGGTATTTTTCCGGCCGCTGCCAGCGGCGACGATATTGTCCTGTTTTCAGATTCGGCCCGCGACGGGCCTGTTGGGCGCATCCACTGCCTGCGCGAGCAACGCCGCATGCCGCCCGGCAGGCCCAACGGCTGCTTTGCCGACTTCGTGGCGCCGGCTGGCGGCGAGCCGGACTGGGTGGGCATGTTCGCGGTCACCGCTGCCGGCGACCCGCATGAAATCCTTGCCGCCATGGGCGCCACGGCGCAAGGTCTGGACGACTATGCCGGAATCCAGTTGCGCGCTTTGGCCGACCGCGCCGCCGAGGCTTTCGCCGAGTACCTGCACGAGAAGCTGCGCAGGAAGTTGTGGGGCTATGCGGCCGACGAGTCGTTCAGCAGCGAGGAATTGATTGCCGAGCGCTACAGCGGCATCCGCCCCGCGCCCGGCTATCCCGGCTGCCCCGACCATAGCGAGAAGGCCCTGATCTGGCGCTTGCTGGAAGTGGAGCGGCGCACCGGCGCCCGCCTGACGGAATCCTTCGCCATGTGGCCCGCCGCTACCGTGGCTGGCTACTACTTCGCCCATCCCCAGGCCCGCTACCTGAATATCGGCCTCATCGGCGAGGACCAGTTGGCCGACTACGCCGCCCGCAAGAACCTCCCTTTGGAAGAAGCGCGCATGTGGCTAGCTCCCAACCTTCCCGATTAACCCGGATATCGCGGCAGGGCTTGCCGACTTTCGTCAGCCCTCGCCTTATTCCGCCCCCTCCTCCGGGAGACGCATGAACCCATCCATGGGGCTTGGCGGCGGCTCCTGCCGCCGACACTCCCGGAGGAGGGGGCGGAATAAGGCTTAAAGCGCGCCTGCCAAGCGGCTGGCGCGCACTGGCCTCCGATCCTCCCGGAGGAGGGAGCGGCGAGGTAAGGCTTAAGACGCACAAGCGCACCCGCCAAAGGCCGAAGGATCGAGCGGGCCGCCGCGTGCTACACTCGGTCCGCAGCCAGCAGTTGGGGGGATGAATGGCATGGGACGGCGGTTTCGCGCATGGCATCTCGCGCTAGGGGCGTCTGCGGCGTTGGCGGTAACCGCTTCGACGGCCCGGGAAGGCCAGCCGCCCAAAGAACCGTCGGATGCCGAGTGGCTGTCCTTCTACGCCGATCTCGTGGAGGAGACGGAGCTGCGCCGCCGGGTCAACGTGCTCCACCCCAACCCCCAGTCCATCCTCGACGGCTTTCAGGTCGGCTACGTCAGCGTCCGGCGCGGCAACCTCACGTTCCGGCGCCGGGACATCGTGGCGGGCGCCGGCGGGCGGGTTCGCTTCACCCGCGTGTACGACTCGCGGATCGCGTCCAACCGTGATTTCGGCCCCGGCTGGCGGCTGTCGCTGGCCGAGGAGCTCGCGGCCGTCGATGGCGGCCTGGCCTACACGGACCGGTCGGGCGCCCGCTATTTCTTCAAGCCTGCCCCGTCCGGCAAGCCGGGCCGCAGCCGCGAGCGCCTGGTTGCCGGACGGCCGCCCGCCTCCGGTTCGGACGCGGCGCGCTCCGGGCGCATCGCTTCCGGCGCCTACGCCGCGCATCCCGAGACCCCCCGGCACGCCGCCACGTCCATAGAGGTTGCCGGCGGCCTGGCGGTGCTGCGCGACGGCGCGGCCACGCGGGTGTTCGAGCGACAGCGAGGCGGCGTTCTGTATCGGCTTCGCTCCGTATCGACCGGCGAAGGCGTTTTGGTGCTCTCGTACCGCAACGGGCGCCTCAGCAGGGTGTCCGGCCCGGCAGGCGCCGCGTTCCATATCTCCCGCGACCGCCGCGGGCGCATCGTCATGGTCCAGGACCGCTGGGGCCGCTCGGTTCATTACGCCTACGATGCCGCCGGACGGCTTGCCGAGGCCCGGGACATCGCCGGCCGTGCGTGGACGTACGAATACGGCCCGGGCGGCCGCTTGGCCAGCGCGGCGGGCCCGAACGGCAGGGCCATCCTGCGCGTCGGCTACGACGAGGCCGGACGGGTGGCCCGCTCAAGCAGCGGGCGGGAATACTCGTACCGCTACGGCGACGGCGGGACCGCGGTCGCGGAGGGCGCCGGACATGTCCACGTGTTCGGCCACGGCCCGTCGGGGATCACCGACCGCTTCGAGTCCACAAACGGCGAATGGTGGCGGCTGGCGCTGGACGGGCGCAACCGCGTGGCGGCGCTGATCTCGCCGGAAGGCGAGCGCCGCTACGCATACGACCCGCAAGGGCGCATCGTGCAGGCTACGGAGAAAACCGTTGCGGACGGCGCCGGATCGCGCTCCTACCGGCTGGACGAGGCGGGGCGGATCACGGGCATCCAATCGCCGCACGGCGCTTTGGCCACTGTCGATTACAGCGGCGCGATCACGCGCGTCAGCGGCTTGGGGATGGAGATGGAGTTCGAGGCCGGGCCGTCCGGCAAGGTCGTCCGGGCGGAGCGCGGCGGCGAGGCGGTCGCCGCCGACTATGATGCCGGGGGCAACCTGTCGGCCTTCCGCGGCGGAGGCGGCGAGGTGGGATTCAGACGCGATTTCATGGGCCGGCTGTCCGCCGTCGAATATGCGGGCGGGGAGGTGAACGAGTACCGGTACGACGCGCTCGGCAACCGCTCCGGCATCAAATTCGGCTCCGGCGGCTCGGTGCGCTACGCCCACGACCCGGCCGGCAACATCGTGGAGGTGGAGGTCAGGGAGGCCGGCGGGGAGGTGAAGCGGCAAACCGTGCGGATAGGCGATATGAACCGGGTGGAAAACATCACCTACGAGGGCCTGGGCGGGGTGGATATCTCCTACGACGGGATGGGGCGGGCCGTGCGCTTCGACGCCGGCAGCGACATCATCGCCGTGGAGTACGCGGGGCCGGACCGGATCGCCCGGATCACGTCGCAGGCCGCGGGCGCCGCCTGGTCGCCGGACGATGACAGGCGGGGCCGTGGAGGAAGCGCGGATGCCCGCCGGGAGGTGCTGCGGAACGATCCCGCCCCTGCGGAGCAGCCCGACTACGGGATCGTGGCATTCGACGGCGCGAGCTTCGCGGCGGCGGCGCTCGACCCTCTGGAACTGGGGATTCCGGGCCTGCGCGGGGCGCGGCGGATGCTGGACGTGGCCGCGCCCTTGCTGTCCGGCGGCGGGCGCTCCGCGGCGATGGAGTTCGAGAAGCCCTCCAACGCCGTGTTCCAGCCGCTCGAGTACCGCTCCGCGAACTGCTGCATCTGCATCCTCGTCGCGGTCCGCGCCTGGGGCCTGCATGTCGGCTGGCGGGCGGCCTGCTACTGCGCGCCCGATACCGCGCCCGCGGCGCCGTCCGTGTCCATTACGACGCCCGCGGCGACCTGGCATATCGACAGGACACCGAGCATGCCGGACATCCGCTTCGAGGCCCGCCTTAACAATGTCGAGCACTCCGGGAACCCGTTATTCCTGTGGAGGCTCGATATGGAGTTCGACGGGCGGAGCCGGAAGACATACAAGCATGTTGGAACCGGCGCCACGGCCGTTCCCGCATGGTCTCCGAATTGGGGCGGCCTGCTCGCCGGCGCCAGCAAGATGACCGTGTCCGTCGCCGCTTTGGTGAACGGCCAGTCGCTGACGGCCTCGCGGAGCGGCTACGAGATACACGGGCGGAACCCCACGCAGGCGCAGATCTTCTCGATCGCCACGCGCCTGGAGCACAAGGCCGTGGCCTGGCAGGAGAGCAGCCACCGGCAGTTCAACGCCCCCCGGCACACCGGCATCGGCCTGCCGCTGCTGGGCCCGCCGGACGGCTGGGGGCTGATGCAGCTCGAACTGCGCAACCCCGTTGAAGGCTGGGACGAGCGCGAACTATGGGATTGGCGGGAGAACATGAGGGAAGGCGTGCAGTACCTCGCCGGCCGTTACGCGGAAGCGGAGGCTTATTTCAGCGAGAATTATCGACTGGCGGCCACTAACAATGATGAGGAGGACGATTGGCCATTCAATCCTGCTGACGACCCGAACAACATATGGGACGACGCATTCTCGCGCTACAACACGGGGGGAAGCATATATTCTCCAAATGGAAACGAAGGCGAGAGAAATTGCAAGAAGTATCCCGGCAGATGCGCATACGCGGCCGCCATCCGCAAGCACATGAGGGAGAAGCCTTGGGAATGAGGCAAGCGTGGCTAAAAGGCTTGCCGCTGGCGCGCGCCGTAAGGATGCGGCATGCCGTGGCGGCAGGCGGGCTGGCGGTGGCGCTGGCGGCGGCCGCGTTGTGGCTGTGGAGCGAAAGGGAGCCGCCGGCCGCGCCGGTGGCCTACGTGCTGTGCGGCGACGACCTCCTCGACGAAATACGCGCCTACCGCGTGGACCTGCTCGCCGGGGAACTGACGGACGTGTCCGAGCCCCTTGAGTGGGTGGGAGCCCCCAACCATCTCGCCTACGATCCGGTTCGCTCGCGCCTGTACTTTGCCAGCATGAACAAGAAATGGTCGCCGCCCATGTGGCCGGTGACATCCTTGCGCGTGGGCGGCGGGGAGTTCGAGGTGGCGGGGCGCTTCCCCACCAACCGGGAGAACAACCTGCTTGAGAAGGCGCGCGCGGGGGAAGCGCCGCCAAATTGGCGAATGGGAATGCGGGAAGCCTACAAGGTCATTGTCTCGCCGGACGGGCGCGAGTTGTACGTGTCGTATGGCGGGCTGTACAAAGACACCGGCGCGATCATGCAAGTGTGGGATGCAGACACCGGGGAGGTGCTGCGCGGGCTGCCAACCGTTATCGAAAGCCATTATGAGTGGTCGGTGGATGGCGCTCACGTGGCGGAAATCTGGCCCGGCGGTGATCGAGAGAGCGTCCTGGATGGCAAAGTGATCGTGAAGAAGCGGAAAGGGGGAGTAAGCGTCCGCAGTGCGCTAACAGGCGAAAAATTGTCGCTGCGGCGGTTGGAGGACAACAAGGGAATGCACCCGCCTTGGGGGCGCATCGAGGAGCCGCTTATCTACCTCTTCCCCCGTAATACGGATTTGGGGGAGGTGCGCGTGTTCGATCGCGACACAGGGCGGATGATCTCGCGATTCAAGGTGCGCGAGCTGACAGGGCTGCACATGGCCGGCTCGCCCGAGATCGCGGTGCTGAAAGGAGGCAAGCTGATTGCCGTGTCTGTGGTCGAACGATTGCCGCCAATCGTATATCACTGGCCGAACAGCGTGGTCACGCAAGAGCAAGGCTATGTCGTTCTGATCGACGTGATGCAACAGCGCGAAGTGTCGCGCATCCAAGTGGGCGCGCGCTGCACCAACGCCGTGGTCGCGTACGAGTAGGGGGCCAGGGCGGATGGAAGCCGCATGCCCCGGGCTTGGCCTGGCGGCGGCGCTGGCGGCGACCGCGTTGTGGCTGTGGAGCGAAAGGGAGCCGCCGGCCGCGCCGGTGGCCTACGTGCTGTGCGGCGACGACCTCCTCGACGAAATACGCGCCTACCGCGTGGACCTGCTCGCCGGGGAACTGACGGACGTGTCCGAGCCCCCAACCATCTCGCCTACGATCCGGTTCGCTCGCGCCTGTACTTTGCCAGCATGAACAAGAAATGGTCGCCGCCCATGTGGCCGGTGACATCCTTGCGCGTGGGCGGCGGGGAGTTCGAGGTGGCGGGGCGTTTCCCCACCAACCGGGAGAACAACCTGCTTGAGAAGGCGCGCGCGGGGGAAGCGCCGCCAAATTGGCGAATGGGAATGCGGGAAGCCTACAAGGTCATTGTCTCGCCGGACGGGCGCGAGTTGTACGTGTCGTATGGCGGGCTGTACAAAGACACCGGGATGTTGGTGGAAGTATGGGACGCCGACACCGGGGAAGCGCTGCGCTTGCTGCCGCACCCTATTGGAAGCCGTGATGCATGGTCGCCGGATGGAGACTATGTGGCGGAAATCTGGTCCGGCGGTGATCGAGAGATCGACCAGGACGGCAAAATTATCGTCAAGAAGCGGAAAGGGGGAGTGAGCGTCAGCAGCACCCGAACCGCGGAAAGATTGGCCCCCAAGTACCTCGAGGACAACAAGGGAATGCATCCGCCTTGGGGGCGCATCGAGGAGCCGCTTATCTACCTCTTCCCCCGTAATACGGATTTGGGGGAGGTGCGCGTGTTCGATCGCGACACAGGGCGGATGATCTCGCGATTCAAGGTGCGCGAGCTAACAGGCTTAAATCTGCATTTGGGAAAGCCAGAGATCGCGGTGCTGGAAGGCGGCGGGCTGATCGCCGTGTCCGCGGTCAAGCGAACCGAGGCGCCCGAATCGTATCCCCCGCGCAGCCTGGGCTTCAAGCGGGTGTGCTACGTTGTCCTGATCGACGTGATGGAGCGGCGGGAGGTGTCGCGCACCCGGGTGGGGGAGCGCTGCACCAACGCCGTGGTCGCATACGAGTAGGGCGGCTAGCCCGCATATTGCACCAAGGGGCGCGCCAGCTAAAGCCCTTTTCTTGCCCCTGCCTCGCGGGAGCGTCTGGGGCAGGGCGAGCATCGGTCGCTGCGCGCAGCGCAGCGAGGCAAAGCATGCCTTTGCCAGATGCGAGCGGGACGGCAGGAGGCCGGCCCCGGACGTGATTCCGGCACCGCCGCGCGGCAGGAATGCCAACAGCAGCTTATGGGAAACAGGAGGATGGGTTCTTGACCTATGCAGGTCAAGCTTCAAGTAGTCATGCGTCTCCCGCGAGGCAGGGGCAAGAAAAGGGCGAGGGCGAGCGAAGGCGGGAGCATAGCCGTGCCTATGGCGCAGCGAGCCTATGCGCGCAATCGGGCAAAAGACCAGCGGGAACGCGGCCAGCGCGTTCCGCATTAGGCGGGAAGCTGGCAATCCGGGCATAAGCCGTTGACTAACCGGCAAAATCAGGAAGGCAACAAGCGGCTTGGTGCAATATGCGGGCTAGGAATGAGGTGCGCGCTGCTATGCGGCGGGGAAGATGCTGTGGTCCATCTGGGCCGGAATGCCGCCGTGGACGGTAATGCGCGGGAAGTCGGCATGCGTTTGGTTGAGCATCACGTTCCATTCGTGCGGCGACACCAGCGACGGGATCCATAAAACCGCTGATTCAGCGCGCTCATACCAGGGATCGCCCAATTCGCGGTACGGCCCGTAGCCGCCCGACCCGGCAGCGGGAAGCTCCGAACGCTGTATCCGCTCCTGCGGAATATCGGGCGGTATTTCCATCACCACGCACAGCAGGCCCGCCGGCAACTCGCTGCGCTGCCAGTGCATCAGGTTTTCCAGCACCGCCAGCGAGTAGGTGGCGGCCGCATGCACGGCGCGGCGGCGCGGGCTGATCCAGCGGCTGCCCCAGCGGTAGGTGCCCAAGCCTCCGGCATCCAAGTAGTCGGGACTCACGATGCGATACGCGTTCATGGCTTGCCGCTAGCCCGCATATTGCGCCAAGGGGCCGCGCCAGCTAAAGCCCTTTTCTTGCCCCTGCCTCGCGGGAGCGTCTGGGGCAGGGCGAGCATCGGTCGCTGCGCGCAGCGCAGCGAGGCAAAGCATGCCTTTGCCAGATGCGAGCGGGACGGCAGGAGGCCGGCCCCGGACGTGATTCCGGCACCGCCGCGCGGCAGGAATGCCAACAGCAGCTTATGGGAAACAGGAGGATGGGTTCTTGACCTATGCAGGTCAAGCTTCAAGTAGTCATGCGTCTCCCGCGAGGCAGGGGCAAGAAAAGGGCGAGGGCGAGCGAAGGCGGGAGCATAGCCGTGCCTATGGCGCAGCGAGCCTATGCGCGCAATCGGGCAAAAGACCAGCGGGAACGAGGCATGCGCGTTTCGCTTTAGGTGGAAAGCAGTCAATCCGGGCATAAGCTGTTCACTCATCGACAAAATCAGGAAGGCAACAAGCGGCTTGGTGCAAGTATGCGGGCTACGCGGGGAAGCCGTGCAGCCCGCGTTCGATGACTTCCTCAACGATGCGCCCGCCAATTTCGGTTAGCGCCACTTCCAGCGGAATGCGGTTGCCCAGTTCGGCATGCGGGCCGCACAGGAACCGGGAAGCCGCCTGCGGGTCCTCGAACGCCGCGAGCACGATCGCGTAGAGGCGCGCCAGACGCTCGACGGTTTCGCTGGCCTGCCGGTTCAGGCGCTCGACCCGGTGGTAGGTGGCCCGGGGAACGATGCCGTTGCGCAGTCGCACCGCGAACTCCGCCTCGCCGGCCGCCTTGAGCCGGTCGATCAGCGCGTTAAGCGCCGCTTTGGGTAGCCCGCCCCGCACCAGCTCGTCCAGATCCCCCAGCGTACGCACCCGTCGGCCAACAATCGCCCGCCCGCCCAGAATTTTGCCGATTTGCCTCGGTGAAACTATCATATGAGACAGTAAATAATATCAAATAAAACGATCAATCGGGAGAGGCTTGTATCATAAGATACATTTAATTGTCTTTAATGATACATAATTTTGGCAGAAGCCATCGAAATAAATGCATTTCAAGGCTATTTTTTCCATTAATTAAAGATTTCATTAAGAAAACATATTGACCTATGGCCGAGCGCTTCTATTACACTGGCGTTACTTCCGTGGCACAGGGGCTGCGGAAGAAAACGAGGAAAAAGCCATGCAAACCAGAAACTCCCTGCCATGCCTTTGGCTGGCAAATGATAAAGGCGAGTGCGGCTCTCTCTTGGGGCACGCCCGCTTTGCCGTCCATACCCAAACCCGGAGCTCGAGTCGCCGCTATCGGCGCGTTTCCTCTAGCCGTTCGATGATCGCTTGCCTCGCCTTTGCCGCGCTGGCTTTTTCGCAGGCCGCCGCAGGCGGGCCGCCGCAATCCGATGCGGTCCGCGACAAGGCCGAGATCACAATCTCTCCTGGCGACAGCCTTGCCGATGCGTTGGCCTCGGGGGGCCGCGGCCCGGAAATGGTGATGATTCCCGACGGCAGTTTTATGATGGGCTGCGTTTCCGGACGCGACTGCCAGGCCCGCGAGCTCCCGATTCGCGAAGTGGAGATCGAACGCGCCTTCGCGCTGTCGCGGCTGGAGGTCACGCGGGAGGAATTCGGTCGCTTCGTGGAGGGCACCGGGTATGTGGCGACGGGATCCTGCATGTCCCAAGACTACGGCCCCGAACGCCGGCGCACGGCCCGCAGCTGGCGTCAGCCAGGTTTCCGGCAAACCGATAACCATCCGGTCACCTGCGTCAGCTGGGATGATGCCAAGGCTTACGTGGATTGGCTTTCGTCCGAAACGGGCCAGGAATACCGCCTGCCCACCGAGGTTGAATGGGAATATGCGGCACGCGCCGGTTCATCGAGCCGCTACGCTTGGGGCAATGCGGTGGGGCGCAGGCGCGCTAATTGCGCCACCTGCGAGTCGCGCTGGGGCGGCCAGACGACCGCGCCGGCGGGCGCTTTCGCCGCCAATGCCTTCGGCCTGCACGACATGCACGGCAACGTGTGGGAGTGGGTTCAAGACTGTCCCGATCACAGTGAAGCCGGAGGATCGCCGGATGCCGATCCGGACCAGGCCGCAGCCTGCGCCGCGCGGGTTTTGCGCGGCGGCTCATGGAGCAATCTGCCGGAGCGGATACGTTCGGCCAGCCGCAGCTGGCTGGCTGCGGATAGCCGCAGCTTCAACCTAGGCTTCCGCGTGGCCCGCGAGGTCGCGCCGGCTACGTTGATGGGAGGCTTGGCTCCGCAGTAGCCTTTAGCCCGCATATTGCACCAAGCCGCTTGTTGCCTTCCTTATTTTGCTGATTAGTCAATGGCTTGTGCCCGGAATGCCCGCTTTCCGCCTGAAGCGAAACGCGCTGGCCGCGTTCTCGCTGGTCTTTTGCTCGATTGCGCGCACATGCTCGCTGCGCCATAGGCACGGCTATGCCTCCGCTCGCGAGCACGCGCAATCGAGCAAAATCCTGCGCGGCCTCCACGCCCCTTGGTGCAATATGCGTGCTAGCCGTCCGCGTCAGTTTTTGCGCCGGATCGGGTTTCAGGACCCGGTCCGGCGCTCTTTTTCCGGTTCGGCCTTGCGTCCCACGCTGACCCGCTCGTTGCCTGCGAGGTCGCGCTGGCTGGCCGGCCTTGCGAGACCGGCTTCGGACATCAGTTCCCGCACCCGCTCTCCCTGATCCGCGCCGTGTTCCACGGCTAGGATTCCGCTTGGATTGAGATGAGGCGTTGCGCCCGCAATGACCGCGCGCAGATGGCGCAGCCCGTCGCTGCCGCCATCGAGCGCTCGGCGCGGCTCGTAACGCAGCGGCCCTAAGCGGCAAAGCCGCGATTCCACGTACGGAGGGTTGGCGATGATGGCATCGAACCGCGATTGCTTTCCGGCGGCCTCGTACCACCAGCCCTGCGCGAAGCGGATCCGGCCGGGCGCCAGCTTCGCGGCATTGCGGCGCGCCAGCTCCAGCGCCGCCGCGCAAATATCCGTAGCGGCGATGCGGCAACGGGGCCATTGCCGCGCCAGCGCGATCGCCACCGCCCCGCAGCCGGTGCCCAATTCCATGCAACTGGCGCGTCCATCGACCGATTCGAGATGGCCGGATGCCGCTTCCACCAGCAATTCCGATTCCGGCCGGGGCGTGAGCACATCCGCCGTAATCTCGAATTCCAGGGAGAAGAATTCCTTGCGGCCGATGATCTGCGCCACCGGGCGCCCTCCGGCGCGCTGTTCCATCAGCGCCTCGAACCGCTTGGCATTCGCCGGGTTCAGGGTTTCGCGGCTGCGGGCGAATAAATCCGCGCGCTGAACGCCCAGCGCGTGCGCCAGCAGCAGTTCGCAGTCCAGCCTGGGACTCCCGCTTGTGTCCCGCAAGCGCCGGGCCGCATGGCGGAGCGCCTCTCCCAGCGAATACGGCGCCCGCTGATTACGGGCGCCGGTGGCGGGCGTGCTTGGCATACCGGCATAATGCGGGAGCCATGGCAAAGCCGCAAGGAAATTCAACGCGCTGCGTGCATGCCGGCAACACGCATGATGCGGCCACCGGCGGGGTCATGCCTGCCATCCATCAGAGCAGCACTTATGCCTATCCGGCGCTGCGCGAGCAGCCCGAGCATATCTACACGCGCAGTTCCAATCCCACGCGCGACGCCTTGGAGACAGCCGTCACGGAATTGGAGGGGGGAGCGCGCACTTTGGCGTTCGCCTCCGGGATGGCGGCGAGCACGGCGGTGCTGGAGCTTCTTGATCCGGGCGACCACATTATTGGGCCGACCAACGTGTACGGCGGCAGCTTCAATATGCTCAGGGCTGCGGGCGAGGCCCGCTTCGAGGTCAGCCATGTGCATCAGAACGAGGGGCCGCAGGCGATCGAGGCGGCTTGGCGCGGCAACACCCGCCTGGTATGGATGGAAACGCCTTCCAATCCGCTCATGCACATTACCGATATCAAAGCCTTGGCGACGATGTGCCGGACGAGGGGCGCGCTGAGCTGCGTGGACAGCACGCTCGCCACGCCGATGGCGACTCAACCCTTGGCGCTGGGCTGCGACATTGCCATGCATTCCATCACTAAGTACATCGCGGGGCACTCCGATGTCCTAGGCGGCACGCTCACGATGCGGGACAACGACCTCGCAGCCCGCCTGAGGAAAGTGCGCAACCGCACCGGCGGCGTACTGGCGCCATTGGACTCGTACCTGGCTTTGCGCGGGCTGAAAACAATGGCGCTAAGGGTTCGCCGCCAGTTCGACAACGCCGGACAGGTGGCGCGGGCCTTGCAGGAGCACCCCAAGGTCGCGCAGGTCCACTATCCCGGACTTGAGGGCCATCCGCAACACGATCTGGCCAAACGGCAGATGGACGGCTTCGGCGCGGTGGTTTCCTTGCGCCTTCGCGGCGACGAGAACGCGCCGGAGCGCCTGCTGAATGCCCTTAATGTCTTCACTCTTGCCGAGAGCCTAGGCGGCATCGAAAGCTTGGTCGGCTTTCCGCCTCTTATGAGCCACTCTTTGATGACGCCGGAGGCCCGCGAGGCCGCCGGCATTACCGGCAACTTGGTACGGCTTTCCTGCGGCATCGAAGACGCCGCCGACCTGATCGCCGATCTCCGCCAAGCGTTGCAGCACGTGTAGCCCGGGCTGGCCTCTGCATAAGAGGCCAGCGCCTCTCTGCCCACCGGGAGAGCCCGCTCGCGACGATTTGCGCTATTGGGATTGGCGCCAGGCTTGCGCCCGCAGCGCCGCGTTGGCGCTGAGCGCGGCGTGGAAAAGCGATACGTCGTAGTAGTGGTAGCTGGCCTGGGGCAGCAGCAGCGCGTCGAAGGGGGCGGCTGGCGTGCGGTCAAGCCGCAGGATTCCTTGGTCGCACCAGGCCCCGGCAACGCCCGGGATCGAGGGCCGCCGCCCCTGTCCGGGCAGGGCGGGCGCCACCGAGCCGGGATTGGCCGAGGCGGGCGTCCATTCGCCCGACGCCGAGAAGTTCAGGGGATTGCTGCATTGAATGTCTAGGCCCCCGTCTTGTCGCTGATACTGCGGGAAACGCATGGCGACGCCGAATTGAACCGCCCGCGCGTCGCCGGTGGGCCCATAGGTGCTCCAGGAGGCCACGCAGCCTGTATCGTCGGCCTTGCGGCATGGCTCGAAGCTGCTGAGCCGGTCCCGGTAGGAACCGAGCGGAACGGGGATCCCGGCGATATAGGCAACGGCCATGCGTTCCCTGAGCGCGTCGTTGCCGGCAATCACTTCGTTTAAGAGGCGCTCGGCGTGCAGGGCGCCTTGGCTGTGGCCCAGCAGCACGATGGGCCGGTCGCCCGTGCGTTCCGCAAAATGCGTGAACGCACGCACTATATCGGTAAACGCCAGTCCGTAGGCCCGGTCCCGGTTGCCCCGCTGATCGAACACCGCAGCCGAGGCGGCTTGGCGATAGCGCGGCGCATAGACCGCGCAGCAGGCATCCAGCATGCTGGCTTGCGAGGCCACCACGGCATCCACGGCAGGACGCGCCTCGGCATCCGGCACCGCGGCGTTCCATTCGCTTCCCGGCCAAGTGGTGGGATGGATGTAGAAGCCCGCGGCATGCTCCGCCGCCAGCGTGTCTTCGCCATCGGGATAGCGCGCCCAGTTCCCGCGCCGCTCGTAATCGGGCGGACGCGGCGTGGCGCGCTCGCCGAAGGCATGGTCCGGAACAGCCGCATTATTGAGAGACGCCGGAGGCGCGGGCTTCAACGCTCCGATCAGGCCGTTCATCATCTTCGCTTCGTCCCAGTCGAGCCGGTCTTTCCCGAAACGCACCACCACCAGCCCCAGCGACGGCACCACATAGACGCGCTGCGAGAAGCGCCCTTCCATATGCCAGGCGTCGGCTGCCGCCAGCGCCGCATCGCGCGGCGTTTCCATGCGCGGCAGGGACCTGCGCAGCTGGGTGGGCGAGTAGGGCTCGTTGCGCCACAGTTGCATGCCGAAATTGGGGTTGGTGGCCGCGCCCTGCGCCATCCTCGCGGCCCATCCCTCAGGCAGAAGGCGGCGGCCCTTCCAGATGCCGTCGGCGGCCAGCAGCTCGCCGATGCGCAGCCAGTTGCGCCCGTTGGACACTAGGCAGCAGAAGGTTTGCGCGGTGCCTCCAGGGCGGTCCAGTTGCACCCAAGCCTCGCCCGCCCTGATCGGCTCCCATATCCAGTCCCGCAGCAGTCGCGCCCAGGGTCGTCCGGCGGCCCTTTCGATGGCGATGGAAAGCGCCTGCACGCTGGCGTTGGACTGGATGTGCTCGGCGCCCGGTTCGGCGGCCATGGGCGTGCCCAGCGTTTCACGGACCAGATGCCCGGTGAGAAACAGCCGCGCGCCCGGCGCAAACGGACTGACGGCGAAGCGGCCTCGCTCCAGCCCGCCTTCCATGTAAGCCAAGTTCGCCAAGGTAATGCCTGAGCGTTGCGGGTCGGCTGCCCACTCCTCCAGCCAGTACGAGGCCGGCTGATGCTCGGATTCGATCGCGCCGTTGTGGATGGCGGCGCCCAGCATCACGGCGGTGAGGCTCTTGTGCAGCGACTGGGACTGGTAGGGCGTCCGGGAATTGGCTCCGCGGTCGTAACGCTCGAACTGCAAAACGCCGTTAACGGAAATCAGCAGCGCGTAGGTTTGCTGGCTTTGCGCGTAGCCCCAAGCCTCTTCCAGGATGTCCTGCGGGATTAACGGATCCGGTCCGGCGCTTGGCGCCGGGGTGGCGCCATAGCCGATGGGCACCTGCGGTGAGAACCATCGGGCATTGGCCGGGTCGTCCGCGTCCTGCGGCCAGGTGGCGAAACGCATCCACAGATGATAGTCGCTCGCCATCCAGCCGAGCATTCCCAGCAGCGCCAGAAGGGCGATGGCGGCCACCGTCAGCCACGCGCGTTTCTTTCCCATGGCGCGCATCATAACGGTGGACATGAGGGGCTTCTGCATTCCTCGCCCTTTGCTTGCCCCTCCCTCGCGGGAGACGCATAAACCCATCCATGGGGCTCGGCTGGGGCATCCTGCCCCAGACGCTCCCGCGAGGCAGGGGCAAGAAAAGGGCTTTAGCTGGCGCGGCCCCTTGGTGCAATATGCGGGCTAGAGTGCGGGGTTCCGCGGTCAGGCGGGGTCGAGGGCGGCGAGTTGCTCGGCTTCCATGTGCTGGCGCAGCGGCTCGATGATCCCGTCGAGATCGCCTTCCATGATTTGCGGGAGCTTGTAGAGGCTCAAGTTGATCCGGTGGTCGGTGACGCGGCCTTGGGGGTAGTTGTAGGTGCGGATGCGTTCGGAGCGGTCGCCGCTGCCCACTTGGGAGCGGCGTTCCTCGGCGCGCTCGCGCTCAAGGCGGCGCTGCTCGGCATCAAGCAGGCGCGCCCGCAAAAGCGACAGCGCCCGGGCGCGGTTTTTGTGTTGCGAGCGTTCGTCCTGGCACTCCACCACGATGCCGGTGGGCAGGTGCGTGAGCCGCACTGCGGAGTCGGTTTTGTTGACATGCTGGCCGCCGGCCCCCGAAGCGCGATAAGTATCGACCCGCAAGTCGCCCGGATCGATTTCGATTTCCCCGGTTTCCTCGGCTTCCGGCAGCACCGCCACCGTGCAGGCCGAAGTATGGATACGGCCTTGGGACTCGGTTTCCGGAACCCGCTGCACGCGATGCGCGCCGGATTCGAAGCGCAGGTACGAAAAGACCCGCTTCCCGGACAGCCGGCAGATCACTTCCTTGTAGCCGCCGTGCTCGCCCTCGCTCATCTGCAGAATTTCCTGCGACCAGCGGCGCGCCTCGGCAAAGCGCGTGTACATGCGAAACAGATCGCCGGCGAATAGCGCGGCCTCGTCGCCGCCGGTTCCGGCGCGTATTTCCAGGTAAACGTCGCGCGCGTCGCGCGGGTCGGGCTGCAGCAGGAAACGACGCAAGCTCAATTCCAGGCCCTGCTGCTCGCTGCGCGCCTGCTCAACTTCCTCGCGCGCCAGTTCGCGCAGATCATCGTCGTCGCCTTGCAGCATTTCCGTGGCGCCGGCCTCCGCCGCGACTGCGCGTTCGTAACGGTCGAGCAGGCTCGCCAGCGGCTGAAGGCGGGCGTGCTCGCGCCCGACATCACGGCGACGCGCGGCATCGGAAAGCACCTGCGGATCGGCAAGCGACGCTTCCAGGAGCTTGAAGCGGTCCTTGAGGCCGCGCAATTTTTCCAGCAGGGCGGGGTTCATGGCAAAAGGGGGCCGCAAGCAAAGGCCGTGACAGGGCCGGAGCCTCAACAGCGGCTATTATCGCAGGGTGAGTTGCTTTCCCCTAGCCAGCGGTGGCATAGCCATCTTTGCCGGTGTCTGGCTGGCTGGCTGCGCGAGCGGACAACTCTGGATGAACGAGGCGGGCTGGCCGCCGTTCCCCCAATCTCAGGCGCGAGCCATGCTGGCCGAGGCTTCCGGTCGTTCCGATGCCTTCGAGGCCGCCTTGGCATTGGCCAGGGCGGCCGAATTTGCATACCGGCGCGACCTCTACCCGATCGCTTTGGAGGCCGCCGAGCTTTGGCTGGAGCAGAGCCCTGAGGACTTGGCAGCGCTGGCGCTGGCTGCGGCGTTGGCCGTGGCCCTCGATCAGCCCGGCCGTTCGATTGCCGTTGCCCGCAGGGGGCTGGCACGTCCGGAAAAAGCCGAGCGCTTCGTGGCCCTGTTTGTTGATCGTCTCTCCGGGCTCAATCCGGAGTTGCTGAGCGCCAGGCCTTTAGAGCCGGTCGCTGCCGCGCTCGCCCGGGAGTTTTCCGGTTCGCAGGGCTTGCTGGCGCTGGCCGCCCGCGTGGCGCTGGGCGCTGAGCGCTACGACGAGGCCTTGCATCACGCCAACGTGCTGCTGAGGCGGAACCCTGGGGACGACGCGGCGCATGCGATCGCTGCAACCGCGCAGCTTCGCGGCGGCGATCCGGATATGGCGCTGGCTCGGCTGACCGAGCAAATGGCGCTGCGCGACAGCGTGTCGCTGGAACAGAATTACGCCATGCTGCTGCTGGAGAACCGCCAGCCGCGCGAGGCCGTCAGCCGGATGCGGGAGCTGCGCCGGCGGCACCCGGATCTGCCTGAATTGACGCTAGCCGAAGCGCGAATGCTGCGCTTGCTGGGCGCCGAAGACCTCGCGGAGCCAATCCTTCTGGAACTATTCGCGCGCGGTTGGGAGGTTGATCAGGTTCGCGAGGAACTGGGGGTCATCGCTGCCGATCGCGGGGAATGGCTGGAGGCCGTGGAGTGGTACGCCGGCATCCGCTCGGAAACGCTGGCCTTGGCGGCGGCGCAGGGCTTGGCGCGCGCTTTCGTTGAACTGGAGGAATTCGACGAGGCCTTGGCCGCGGTGCTGCATCTGGTTCGCGGCTATCCCCAGCACACCTACGAAGGCCTGTCGCTGGCCGCCAGCGTCATGCGGTCCGCCGGCCGCCCTAGGGATGCGCTGGCGGCCTATGAGGAAGGCCTGCGTTACGTGCCGGACAGCCGCCGGCTGCGGATGGCGCGCGCCCACATGCTGGTGGCTCTTGAGCGGCACCGCCGGGCCATCCGGGCCATGGAGGCGCTGCTTGAGGACTTTCCGCGCGACTCCGAAGTCCTCAACGCCCTCGGATACACGCTGGCCGACCGCGGCATCCGGCTTGAGGAGGCGCACAAGCACATTAGTCTGGCGCTGGAACTGGCGCCCGACGCGCCGGCGATCGTGGACAGCATGGGCTGGGTGCTCTATCGGCTGGGAAGGCCGGAGGAAGCCTTGCCGCTTCTGGAGCAGGCGCTGGCCGCATTCCCGCACCCCGAAGTGGCGGCGCATCTGTGCGAGGTGCTGTTCGAGTTGGGACAGACCGAGCGCGCCGGGGAATTGCTGCGCGAGTCCCTGAAGCGATTCGAGGACACGGCTTTGCTCGAGGCTGTGCAGGAGAGATATTCGCAATGACGCGCGCCTGCGGTCGCCTGTGCGCGTTTGCTGCGGCGTGCGTCGCCGTGGCGGCATGCACGCCGGCGCGCGAGGCGGCCCGCAGCCCGCTGGATGTGGCCGCGCTCGCGGCGCTTGAGGCTTGGGAATCCCGCGGACGGGTGGCGATCAATGCCGACGGCCGGGGCGTTCAGGCCAATTTTCTGTGGCGTCAGGATGGCCCCAAGGCGCGTGTGCGGTTGAGCGGCCCTTGGGGAGTAGGCGCCGAGGAGGTTTTGATCGAAGGTCCGGACGCCATGATGTGGAGCGATGGCGCTTGGGTGCCGATGTGCGCTTCGGAAGCGGCGACCGATGAAATATCCCTGCTATGCGCGGGCGCTCCGCTGAACAGCCTGCCGTTCTGGCTAAGGGGCCTGCCCGATCCGGCGCGGTCGCATCAGGAAAAACGCTCTCCTGAAAACGGCGCCCGGGAATTTTTCCAGGCAGGCTGGCGGGTGGAGGTGAACGCCTTGGCGCGCACGGGCCCGCTCACGGTTCCCCGAAGGATTTTCATCAGCGGCCCCGGCGCCACGCTCAGAGTGGCTATTACGGATTGGACGCTGGCGGCTGCTCCCTAAAACCTGCGCAGGAGCAGCCGCAAGAGTGGTGAAACACGCAAACGCCATTGAAGTGACCGGCGAGTTTGCGCGCGCGCTCGAAGCCATGCGGCAGGCCCGGCGGCATCTGCTTATTACCGGCAGCGCCGGCACCGGCAAATCGACGCTGCTCGGCCTTTTTTGTGAAAGCGCGGACTGGGACCCGGTGGTTCTGGCGCCCACCGGCGTGGCGGCCTTGAACGTGGGAGGGCAAACGGTCCATCGGTTCTTCGGATTCGGCATCGATATTACGCCCCAGGAAGCGGGCAAACGCCGCCCGCGCAATCCCCGGCTGTACAGGAATCTCAAGACGCTGATCATCGACGAGGTGTCGATGCTGCGCGCCGATTTGCTTGATTGCGTCGATTTGTTTCTCAAGCGCCACGGCCCTCTGCCGGGACAGCCTTTCGGGGGGGTTCACATGGTGTTTATCGGCGATTTGTACCAGTTGCCGCCGGTGGTGACAGGCATGGAGCGGGAGGCGTTGAAGCAGCGCTACGAGTCGCCGCATTTCTTCAGCGCCCAGGCGCTTGAGGGCGTGGAGCTGGAAACGGTGGAGCTCACGAAAATTTTCAGGCAGCGCGACCGGGCGTTCGCGGGCCTGCTGAACCGGATTCGCAAGAACGCCGCCGAGCCTAGCGACATTGAGCGCCTGAACGCACGGGTGGAGCCGCATTTCGAGCCGCCGGAAGGGCAGGGCTACATCACGCTTACGGGCACCAACCGCAAGGCGGCCGCGATCAATGAAGCGCGGCTGGACGCCTTGCATGCCCCGGAGCACGAATCCCAAGCGGCGATACAGGGCGATTTCGCGCGCGAGTACTATCCGACCGAGGCCTGCCTTCGGTTCAAGGAGGGTGCCCAGGTCATGCTACTGAGCAACGATAGCGCGGATCGCTGGGTGAACGGCAGCATCGGCGTGATCGAGGATATCGCCGTTGGCGGCGGCGAGGAGTGCGTTTTGGTTCGACTGGCCGACTCGGGACGGTTGGCGCGGGTGGAGCCGCATGAATGGGAGCTGATCCGGTTCGAGCTGGAGCAAGGCGCCATCGTCTCCAGCCCTGCGGGCACGTTCACCCAGTTTCCGTTCCGGCTGGCTTGGGCGGTGACCGTGCATAAGAGCCAGGGAAAAACTTTCGAGCGCATGGTGGTTGATCTGGATCGGGTGTTCGCCGCCGGCCAGGCCTATGTCGCGCTGAGCCGTTGCACCACCCTGGAGGGCTTGGTGCTGGCCCGGCCCATTGCCCCCGGCGCGATCCGCTGCGACTGGAGGGTGCAGCGGTTCCTGACCGGCGAGCAGTACAAGCGCGCCGAGCGCAGGCAATCGACCGACGAGAAGCTTGAAATCATCGAACAGGCGATAGAGGCCGGCGCGGATGTGGAAATGGAATACCTCAAGCGCAACGATGTCCGCACCCGCCGGCGCGTGCGTCCGCTGAAGGTGGGCATGCGCTCGTATTCCAGCCGCGAATTCCTCGGCATGCGCGCTTGGTGCGCGCTGCGCAAGGACGAACGCACCTTCCGCCTCGACCGCATCCTCTCGCTTTCGATTCCCCGCACCTGATCCCCCGCCGCCAAAACCACTCCGAGCACTTGGATTGGATGCACTTGCGCCGCCAATCCGCCGATTGAAATAAAATAACTTATCATTTGCATTAATATAATCACATGAAATTCGACCGGCTTCTGGAACTGACCCAATCCGACCCGGTGTTCGAGCCGTCCGACTTCCTGCTCGACCCCGCCGATCTCCCGGCATTCCGCGTGCAATTGTCCAGGTGGGTGAAGGCCGGCAAGATCATCCAGGTGAGGCGGGGCCTCTATTACCTCAATGAACCTTGGCGCAAAGGCCCCGTGCCGGGCTGGTCGAGGCTATGCGGACGATACGCGCCAAGCTCCTGGGTCACGGAGGCCACGGCCCTTTCCTACTACGGGGTCATTCCCGATGTGGCATTCAACTCAATTAGCCACGCCCCCGCCTATTACCCGGATGTGCTCATTCCCAAGGAAGGGCTACTGATGCAATTCAGCAAAGTGCCCCGCAGATTCGCTTTCGGCTGCAAGGCGGTGGCAATGTACGACGAGGCGGCCCCGCCCGTTCTCTTGGCGGAGCCCGAGAAGGCTCTTCTCGATTGGGCGCAAATCCACCCCCACGGCCTGAATCCCCATTGGCTGCAAGAACTTCGCCTCGACTACGAACTCCTCGACGAAGACCGCCTCCTAGCCTATGCCGATGGCTTCCGAACAGCGAAGGCGGAGCAATTCGCATTGCGGGTCGCCAAGAGGATCCGGGAGGAAAAGGAATGGGCCGGCCGGCATATCGCCCCTTCAACAGGGAAAGCGGCATGATTAGCGTTTTGCGCTCCGTGGCGGCGGAAAGGCGAAAAGAGGAAAGAGCCAGCCTTGTCCGCGAGTACGCGCAGCAGAGAATTCTCGCCAACCTGGCAAAAGCGGGGGCCATGCCGGTCGTGTCTTTCCACGGCGGGACCTGCTTGAGAATAACGCGCAACCTCCCCCGGTATTCGGAAGACTTGGACTTTTCCTTGGACGGCGACCCCTCGCGCTACGATCTGCAAGCTTGGGCAAGGAAAACGGCCGCCGCGCTGGAACGGGAGGGACATGCCGTTCAAATCCAGCCCAAGCGTCCCGTTTCGGCGGTTGAAAAGGTGGAGATCCGCTTTCCGGGATTGCTGCACCTAGCCGGAGCCAGTCCCCACCCGGACCAGAACTTGCGCATCAAGATCGAGGTCGATACGAGAGCGCCGCAAGGGAACCGGTCCGAAAGGCAACCCGTCCACCACGAGGTCGCCATGGCCGGACACAGGTTCCACATCTGGTGCCACGATCTCCCCTCGATGATGTCCGGCAAGATCGGAGCGGTGCTCACCCGCCAATACACCAAGGGAAGGGACCTCTACGACCTTCGGTGGTATCTGCAAAAGCGCCCCGCCATCCAGCCCAACCTGATTGTCCTGAACAATTCGTTGCGACAAAGCATGGGCGAAGGCGCCTCGGAACTCACGGAAGGGAACTGGCGTCGGCATGTCGCGGACAAGCTCCGGACGATTGATTGGGATGTGGCCAACACCGACGCGGACCGCTTCCTCATGGACCGGAGCGAAGCCGGAACCTTGGCGGCCGGCAGCATTCTGGCCGACTTGGAAGCCCACAAGATCGAAGGCGCATGAGGCGACACGGGGCCGGCCACCGAAGATGCCCCATCCCATGCTCCGTGCGTGCGCCTGCTGATGCGAAACGCGGGCATTCCGGGCACAAGCCATTGACTAGGCAGCAAAATTAGGAAGGCAACAAGCGGCTTGGTGCAATATGCGGGTTCGGGGAGGGTGAAAAAAAACGGGGCTTATGGCCCCGGATGTCGCGCCCGTTCGTTCCGCTTCATCAAGGCGCCTTGATCCTTCTCCCCCGGAGCTTCGATCACACTCCTCGGGCGCAGGCGGCTTAAGCGGAGATCCGGAGATGCGGCGCGGTGCCTGCCGCCGTCCTCGGGAAGCGGTTCTTCCTTGTCCGACCGTCGCCTCCAAAGCAACCCTGGATGCGGGATGCGGTAATACGCGCTGGCATCCTTCCTGGACGACATGGATTTCGGCGCCCCCGGCCTTTCCCCAAATCTTCCCTTGGCGCCGCGCAGATAAGGTTCCACTGTGTCAACGCATACCCATTCCCGGCCCAATCGTTCGGCAACTTCGCCCGTCACGCAGCTGCCAGCAAATGGATCCAGCACCAAGTCCCCGGTGTCTGTCAGCATGCGCATAAAGTACTCAGGCAGAGCGGCCGGAAAGCGCGCCGGATGTGGCTTGAGGCCTATCTGCTTGCAGTAGCGCAGGTAGCCGCTATTGCTCTCGGTGTTGGGGATCGCTATAAGGTTAGGGGGGATCGCGGCGCCATTGTCGATGGAGAATTTATCGCTGATGTCGTGGCCGGAAGGACGCAGCATCGGTTTATAGCCGTTACGCAACAGGGTCTTCATGCTGTCGCTATACGGCTGCAGCACTCGGCGGTTGCTCGCCCGCGGCCAAGGCGTCTTGGAAAGCCACCATACCGTATTGACGCCATCCTTTACCCGAATGCGGCGCACATTGACCCATTCGGCGGGCGTGGGAAGCTTCGACGGGTTCCACCAATAGAATTCCTGGGCCAGATGAAAGCCGTATTCCTCGCATAGCATGATCAGAAGCTTGAAGTGATAGAGGCTCCGAACGGGCATTCCGGGCTTCCAAGCGCCGCCAAGGTCGATCACCAAGCTGCCATCGTTCCTCAGAATGCGTCGGAACTGCTCGGCGAAACTTCGGAACCATTGCAGATAGTCATCCTCCTGCTCGTTCCCGTAGTCCTTCTTGCGCGTCAGCGCGAACGGCGGGCTTGTCATGACCGATGATCCCGTAAGCGATCATTCCCAGCTTGGTGTTGTTTGCGAGTTTGGCGCGGTTCTTCAAGCTGGTCTGATGGCCGTCGAAATAAGCGGAGCGAACGGCTTCCTCGAAAGCGCGCCAGTCGCCAGCATGACGAGACGCAAATCGCAGCGCATCGGAAAGCTGTATCTGCGAGGGCGAGAACTCGCTTCCGAACGGAAGGTCGCTCTTTCTGCTCATGCGAAGCGGCTCACGCCAGCCTTGAATCGGCGCTCCCCCGGCGACCGCCCCGTGCCTTCCTGAAGCGGGCATTTCGCCGGGTGGCCAGCTTGAATGGATCAGGCTTATCCATAGGTCTCGATCCCTCGTCCGTTGTGGAATACATGTTACACCAGTAAAGGGCGGGTTTTGTAAGGCTGTATGCGCTCAATCCATTGGGCTTCGTCGGTTGCGGCCAGTTTCTCCAGCTCGCCGGCATCGGACGATGGATCGTCCACCCATTCGCGCAAGATCGGACCGCCGTTGATGATGTCGATAGCGAGCTTGCCTGTTTCATACTCGTAGGGGAAGTCGCGCCAGATGGGGTATTCCGGATCAAGTTTCCGAATGGCCTTGAAGGCCAGCGCCACTAGCCGCCAAGGCTTGAAAGCGGAGTGATCGTAGTGGCTGCCGTCGGGGTGGATTTGGAAGCCGTGGCACAAGGCGCCCGAATGCTTGTGGAAGGTCGGCTCGAACCAGCACTCGCGCAGCCGGCATCCCGCCAGCCAGGCCGGCGCCAGGCCCTGCATCGTTTTTAGAACCGAGCGCGCGTCGATATCGGGCGCTCCCAGGAGCTCCAGCGGACGGGTTGTGCCCCGGCCTTCCGAAAGCGTGGTGCCTTCCAGCATCACGGTGCCCGCATAGGCGCGCGCCATTGCCGGCGTGGCCGCGTTGGGGCTCGGATTCACCCACGATCGATCCGCAAGCGGCCAGCCGAAGCCGGGGCCCTGTTCCGGTTTCCAGCCTTCCATGGCGATGACGCGATAGTCAACATTTAACTGGTAATGGTCAACGAACCATCGTCCCATCTCGCCCAGTGTCAGGCCGTGCCGCATCAGCATGGGGCCAGCGCCGACAAAGCTCTCCCATCCGCTACGCAGCAGCAATCCCTCCACGGGCCGGCCTGCGGGGTTGGGGCGGTCGAGAACCCAAACGGATTTGCCGTGTTCAGCCGCCGCTTGGAGCATGTAGAGAAGCGTGGTGGCGAAGGTGTAAATCCGGCAGCCGAGATCCTGAAGATCAATGAGCGCAATATCGAAGCCGTCCATCATTTCGCGGGTTGGACGGCGCGCCTCCCCGTACAGGCTGAACACCGGAATGCCGTGGACGGGATCGCTGAAGTGCGGCGATTCGATCATGTTGTCCTGCTTGTCGCCCCGCAGCCCATGCTGCGGCCCGAACGCGCACTTGATGCCAATATCGTCGCAGGCCGCCAACGCGTCCAGCGCATGGCCGAGATTGCGGGTGACCGAAGCGGGATGGGCCAATAGCGCCACCCGCATTCCGCGCAGCGGGGCGCGCAGGGCCTTATCCGCCAGCAGGCGGTCAAGACCGAATTTCATTGTGGCGTATTAGATCCATGCCAACGCAAAGATAACCCGGATTACCTAAGCTTTGGCTCCCCGGGGGCATACTGGTTTGATTATTTGTCTGATACCACTAAAATACAGGCTAAATACTTTTTGCAGCATCTCCTACCGCGAAGAGGTGTGCGACAGCTGCTTGAACACAAGAGTCCCAAGCCAGACATGTTGACGGAAAGCGCAAACGAACGATTCGCGGACATTGATCGCTGGTCCACTTACGGGGCCGTGAGCGCCATGTTCGAGGCGCAGTTATCGGCGGTCGCGGCAGTGGGCACGGAGTTGGCCATGATCGCGCGGGCGGCGGAGGCGGCTTCGGAGCGCCTAATGGAAGGAGGGCGCCTGATCTATGCAGGCGCGGGCACTTCGGGAAGAATCGCCGCGCAGGACGGAGTGGAGCTTGGGCCCACCTTCGGCTGGCCGGCGGCGCGCGTGGCCTACGCCGTGGCGGGCGGGCGGGAAGCGCTCTTCAGCAGCGTTGAATTTGCCGAGGACGATGCGCCGGCGGCAGCGGCCGACCTCGCCGGGATCGGCATTGAAAAAAATGACGTGCTTGTTGGCCTGGCGGCAAGCGGACGCACCCCTTATACCGTTAGCGCTATCGAAAAGGCGAACGCTGCCGGCGCCTTAACCATCGGAATCGCCAACAACCGGCCGTCGCCTCTGCTCGATGCCGCCCAGATCGGGATTTGCGCCGAGACCGGCAGCGAAGTCATCGCCGGCTCTACGCGCATGAAGGCCGGCGCCTCGCAAAAGGTTATCCTGAACATGTTCTCGACGGCAACGATGATTCGCTGCGGGCGCGTCTATCGGGGCCTGATGGTGGATATGCTGATTTCCAACAAGAAGCTCCGGGCCCGAGCGGTGGGGATCATCAAGCAACTCGCGGATGTGGACAGTATGGCGGCGGAAACCGCTCTGGATGCCGCCAAAGGCAACATAAAGCTCGGCGTTCTTCGCGCTTTGGGCATGGAGCTTGGCGAGGCCCAACGGCTGTTGTCGCGGCGAAACGGCGTGTTGCGCGATGCCGTTTGCGATTTGAGCAAGGATTCCGCATCCGCGGGCGGCGTGAAATGATCGAGCTTTCCTCCAGCAGAAGCAGCAGCACGCCGCTGTATATCCAGATCGCCAAGGGTATTCGCCAGCATATCCAGGACGGCCAGATCGCAAAGGGAGACGCGATCCCGTCCGAGCGCGAATTGTGTCAGATCGCCGGCGCCTCGCGCGTCACGATCCGCAAAGCCGTGGATCAACTTATCGACGAGGGATTGCTGTTGCGCAAGCAGGGCTCGGGCACGTTCGTTTCCGAGCGCATCGAAATGCCGGCCACTTATCTTGGCGGGTTCACAGAGGATATGCAGGCCCGCGGCGAAGAGCCCGGCTCGGTCTGGCTGGCCCGGAGCTACGCCAACCCAACCCGGGCGGAGGCTGCCGAATTGAAAGTGCCCATGTCATCCGCAGTGGTGCGCCTTGGCCGTGTGCG
This sequence comes from Gammaproteobacteria bacterium, assembly GCA_965213995.1. Classification (GTDB taxonomy): domain Bacteria; phylum Pseudomonadota; class Gammaproteobacteria; order Steroidobacterales; family Foliamicaceae; genus Foliamicus. Next base: position 1,803,683 of record OZ243929.1, read on the forward strand.
CCTGTCGCAGGGCGAGCCTTTGGCGATCGAGCAAGCCGTTGTTGCGAAGTCCCTCCTGCCGCCGCTCGAAGAAATCGGCGACTCCCTCTATGCGGCGCTGGAAACCCGGGGAAACAGGCCGCAGCAAGGTCGCCAGAAAGTGCGCGCCTCCACCGTGTCGCCCACCGAGGCGGGGCTGTTGTCGATTCCGGAAAAGAGCGCGGTGTTGCGCATTGAGCGGGTGACATGGCGTAAGGACGGCAGCGTCATTGAGTTCACGCGCTCCGTTTACCGGGGCGACAGGTATCAGTTTGTGACCAACATCAGATGATGGCCACTGGCGCGCTGTCCGAAAAGAATCCGGCGCCGGGGCCTTTTTGCGCGCCCAAGCGCACCAAGATGCATCGGGAAGCCGGCGAGGCTGCCGAAAGCATCGCCCGGCAACAGGCGCGCAACGATGCCCTGATCGGAGAGGTGGCCGGAAAGCTGAAAAGGCTTGCGCCTAGGTTTATCGCAACCTGCGCCCGGGGCAGTTCCGACCATGCGGCCACTTATGCCAAGTATCTGTTTGAAACCCGCATGGGATTGGCGGTGTGCTCGTTTGCGCCCTCCGTGGCCTCGCTTTACGCGGCGCAAACCGATATGCGGGCGGCGGTTTTCATTGCGATTTCCCAGTCCGGCAGAAGCCCGGACCTGATCAGCGCCTCGCGGCTCGCGAAAACCGGCGGCGCCTGCGTCGTGGCCGTTGTCAACGATGAGGCCAGCCCGCTCGCCAGCCTAGCCCACCACGTGGTGCCGATCGGCGCGGGCCCCGAAATCAGCGTGGCGGCAACCAAGTCCTGTATCGGAGCGATGTCGGCGCTCTATCATTTGTGCGCCAAGTGGCGCGGCGACGATGCCATGCGGGACGCGCTCGCCGCCTTGCCGGACACGCTCTCGCAGGCTTGGGCGGCGGATTGGCCGCAAGCCCTCGCTTCGCTGCGCCGCGTTCGGCAGGCGTTAATCCTGAGCAGGGGCATCGGCCTTGCGGGGGCGCAGGAAGCAGCGCTGAAACTGAAGGAGACCTGCATGATCCAGGCCGAGGGATTCAGTTCGGCCGAAGTTCGCCATGGCCCCATGACGATTGTCGGCGAGGAGTTCCCGGTGCTCGCTATCGCCACTTTCGATGCCGCGCAGCCAAGCATCGACAGCGTTGCGCGGGAATTTATGGATTGCGGCGCGCGCGTGCTGGTGGCTGGCGAGCCCTTGGATGCCGCGCTTTGTTTGCCCACCCCTCGCGCCCAGGATTCGCATTTGCAGCCGCTGGTTTTCCTGCAAGCGTTCTACAAGTTCGCCAATGCCTTGTCATGCGCTCGCGGACTGGATCCGGATCGGCCAAGAAACCTGAGCAAGGTTACGAAAACGGTCTAATGCCGGCATGGAATCCTTAGTGTTCGCCAACGGACGCGTCGTCACGCCCGACGGCATCGTTGAGCGCGGCTCCGTCGAGGTGCGCGAAGGCTGTATCGCCGCGGTCGCCAACTCGATTGCGGCGGATCGCACCAACGACGGCTGCATCGACCTTGGCGGCGACTACTTGTTGCCCGGGTTTGTGGATGTGCAGGTGAACGGGGGCGGGGGCGTGCTCTTCAATGACGATCCGAGCGCAGCCACGGCCATCAGGATTGCCGAAGCGCACCGGGCCTTCGGCACGACCAGCCTTTTGCCCACCCTGATTAGCGACGACTTGAGCAAAGTCGAACAAGCCATCAAGGCCATCGACGAGGCAGTCGCAAGCGACACGCCCGGCATCGCGGGCCTTCATCTCGAAGGCCCTTTCCTGAATGTCGAGAAAAGAGGCATCCACGACGAGAGCAAGTTGCGGCCCCTGTCGGATGAGGCGGTGGGCCTGCTCACGTCCGCCAAGCACGCCCAAGTGGTCGTGACGCTGGCCCCGGAGCGCGCCCGTCTCGATCAGATAGCGCATCTGGTGGAATCCGGAATCAAGGTTTGCATGGGGCACACCAACGCCACCTTTGACGAAACCCGCGCCGCGCTTGCGGCCGGCGTTACCGGGTTCACCCATCTCTTCAATGCCATGCCAGCCCTGCAATCCCGCAGCCCCGGCGTGATTGCGGCGGCGCTGGAATCAGATGCTTGGTGCGGCGTGATCGTTGACGGCAAACACGTTCATCCAGCCATGCTCCGCATGGCTTTGCGCGCCAAGATGGATCGCAGGATGATGCTGGTGACCGATGCCATGCCTGCCGTCGGTTCGGACATTGATCATTTTCACCTCAACGGGCGCCGCATCCATGTTGCCGATGGCATTTGCCAGTCGGAGGATGGAACGCTGGCCGGCGCGGCCTTGTCCATGATCGAAGCGGTGAGGAACGCAATGACGATGCTTGATGTGGATATCGAGGAGGCATCAAGAATGGCGAGCCTGATGCCTTGCTCGTTTCTGGGCATCGCCGACCGCGTCGGCTCCATAGCCCCCGGGCAACGGGCCGATTTGCTGCGGATTTCGCCGGAGCTGGCGATTCGTCAAGTATGGATTGGCGGCATCGAACAAGCCGACTGCCATCAGCTGCCAGCGGCGTAGGGCTGCCAATTAGCCTGCATGTTTCGCCAAGCTGTTTTTACCTTTGCTTGATTTGGAACATCGTGCTTCCTCCGCCCCTTTCCCGCAGGAGACGCATTCGTCATCCATGACGCTTGTCGAGAGGCGTCCTGCCTTCGACACTCCTGCGGGAAAGGGGCGGAGATAGGGCTCACGCTAGCGCCTGCGCGGCGCCAAACGGCTTGACGCAATACGCGGGTTAGCTGGAAGGTGAATCGGACGAGTGTTCGGTGCGCGCCAGTAGCAATGCGCCGTGGAGCGAATCGCCCTTGGACTCGCTTAATCTCGCGGCGGTTCGCTCGCGCAGCCAAGGTCGTAACCGTCGCGACAAACCGCCTGCGAGGGCGCATCGGGGCGCGCCCTTGTTGAAAATCGTTTCGATAAAGCGCTCCACATGCTTGACCGCATCCTCCACGATCGAACGCGCGATTTCGTCGTTGCGCTCGGCATAGTCCATGACCAGCGGAGCGAAAGAGGCGTAGTCCCTAGGCGTGGCCTTGTCCATCCATTCGATGGCGCGTCCGGTATCGTGGTCGAACTTTTCCGTGACTGCGGCGCTCAAAGGCGTGGGCCGTGTTCGGCCATCCAGCGCCCGCAGCGCATGCCGCATCGCGCTCAGCCCCAGCGCCGCGCCGCTGCCTTCGTCGGAAATCGGAAATCCGTAGCCGCCCATCGTCAGGCTCATCTTGCCGATCTTGATGTAGGCGATGCTGCCGGTGCCCAGAACCAAGGTGGCCCCGTCCTCGCCCAGATGGGCGCCGAGATTGGCGATCGCGGCATCCGATTCGAGATGAACGGCGCCTAAGGGGAATTCGAGCCGGGATGCCTCCTCAAGCAATCCCGGACGCGATATGCCGGCAATGCCCATGCCGGCAACGATCAGGGGCATCTCGCTTTCGTCAAGTCCCGACGCGGCAATCGCGTCGCTAGTCACGGACATCAGCACGGCGCGGAGCCGCTCAAGGCCGATGCCGGCATTCGCCGGCCCGGTTTCCGCCTCGCCGAGAACGAAGCCCTCGAGGTTGGTGAGGCGCGCCCTAGTGTGGCTGCCGCCAGCATCAATGCCAAGAAAGTAGCGCATAGGCTAGCCTCGCCGGATCAAATCCAAGAATGCATGTGGGGCGGATATATTATCAATAGGCACGTAGCCTGCGGGTTCGCTGCACGCTCCCCCCATGCCTTATGCGTTCCCTTATGTGCGGGTTCAGGCACATGCGGGATTGGGATCGGTTTGATCTGAGCGCGCTGCACCAACTGTTAAATACTAATTTGACATGAATTGGTATTCGCCCGTTCCGATATCGGAGAGTATCGTCGGCAGCGTAATCCAATACGGACATGAGCCTGATATATACTAGGCCTTCAATCTGCAAGGAGGCTTCTTCCATGACCGACAATGAACTGAAAGCGCTGGTGGCCGGCTTGGCTATCGCGCAGGACCGCACCGAGGCCCTGCTGGCGGAAACCGCCGTCCGGCAGGCGAAGCACGAGGCCAAGCAGGCGAAGCGCGAGGCCAAGCAGTCGAAGCGCGAGGCCAAGCAGGCGAAGCGCGAGGCCAAGCAGGCGAAGCGCGAGGCCAAGCACGAGGACTATCTGGCGAAGACCGAGGCCTTTCTAGCGGAAAGCGCCGCCCGGCAGGCGGAAACCGATGCCGAGCTTAAACGGCTGGCGAAGATGTTCGGCGGCATGGGCAACAACTTGGGGGCGGTGGCCGAGGAGTTCTACCACAACAGCCTCAAGGCCGATCCGGTGCTGGCGGGGGTGCGCTTCGACTTCATCGACAAAAACGTCACGCGCAGCCGCGCCGGCGTGGAGGACGAGTTCGACCTGCTGCTGGTGAACGGCAGCGAGGTTTGCGTGGTGGAGGTAAAGCACAAGGCGCACGAGAGCGATCTTGAGCGCCTGCTCGACAAGAAGGCGCCCAATTTCCGGCGCCTGTTCCCCGAGCACGCCGGCCGCCGGCAGTGGTTGGCCTTGGCCGCCTTCCATATCCACGACGAGCTCAAGGAGGCGGCTTTGGCCCAGGGCGTGACCGTTTTGCAGCGCAAGGGCGACGTGTTCGATACCCTCCCGGCCTGAGGTTGGCGGGCGGGCGGCGCGAACCGTTCAGGCTCATGCCTCATTGGGCAAGGCCTGAGGTTGCATTAGTATTACATTGGTAATATAGTTCGCCCAATCCACCTTGTGGAAAAAGCGGACACACAGCCGTCCGCTTGGACCATACCTTTCAAATTGAGGGAGACTGATGAAAAGCGAACAAACGATTACGCGAAATATCCTGTGCTTGGCGCTGTCTTTCGGGCTGGCCTTTGCCGCGAACGCTCAGGCTCAGGAGTCGGACGCGGACGATGACGAAATTGAAGTCATCGAAGTGATCGGCTACCGCGATTCACTGAAGAAGAATCTCGGAATCAAGAGGGGAGCCGACACCATAGTAGACGCCATCTCGGCGGAAGATGTCGGCCAGTTCCCGGACCTCAACATTGCCGATGCGCTGCAACGCGTGACCGGCGTGCAAGTGGAGAAGGACGAGCGCGACGGCGAAGGCGTTCGCATCAGCATTCGCGGCACGCCTTCCCATCTGAACCTCGCTTTCCTCAATAACCAGCAAATCGCATCGGCCACGGCCAGCAACAGGCGCACCGAGCTTCGCGACCGCAGCTTCAACTACTACCTGCTGCCCACCGAGATTCTCGATACCGTGGAGGTGTATAAAACGCCGGAAGCCAGCATCGACGAAGGCTCCATGGGCGGCACGGTCATTGTCAGAACCCGCAGGCCCCTCGATGCCGAGGCCAACTCTGGCGCCTTTCAGGCCCGATATTTCACTTTCGACAACGCCGACGAGAGCAAGCCGTACATTTCCGGCTTGTACAGCTGGAAAAACGACGACGAGACTTTCGGGATTAACGCTGCCCTCGTAAGCCGAGACAGCGCCACGCTGATGGACTCCAAGCGCAACACCGCCGGCTATTTCGGTTTCATTGCCTACGACGCCAATGATGGCCAGAGTGCCCGCTCGCCAGCCCGCGTGGGCGCCAACCGCTACACCGCCGACCGCAGCCTGCAAACGCCTTTCGTCACCTTGCAGTTCGCGCCGAGCGACGATTTGGATATCACCCTCACGGCATTGAATTCAGTGACGGAAACCGAATCCCAAGGCATTTACTCGTTCGGATTCACCATTCAGGGGCTTTTTGGGCGTCTCGCCGCGCAACCCGCTTACCCGATGACCAAGCTTGGGTTTAGCGACGGCACGGTGGTTTCGGGCAATCTGCCGAACTGTTGCACCACGGTCAATTGGGGATCTGCCGTTTACGACACAGGCTTTTACGAGGACGAGGTCGAAACCACCGCCTTCGACTTGGAGGCCACCTTGGAGCGCGGGGACTACTCAGTAACGGTTCAGGCGGGCCACAGCTTCGCCGACGGCTTGGCCATCGACAAGGCCGCCCAGTTCTACGCCCCGTCAACGCTTGGCTTCGACATCAGCTCAGGCATCATGGAATGGACGCATGATCCCGATTTGACACCGGACGACTACCGGTTCTGGTACTCCCACATCAACACCATCCGCAACGATTCCGATTCGACGTTCCTTCAGGCGGACAGTGAAATCAATCTGAACAACGATGTCTTCCCAAGCATTGAGGTTGGCGTTAAATACCGCGAGTACAACAAGGGCGCCAGCCGGGTCAAACGGGATTTCGTGGAAGAGGGCACGCTGGCCCAGTTTGCCGGCCCGCTGCTCACCGGCTTCAAAGTTGGCAATGCGCCAATGCAGCTGTACAGCTTCAATGTTGCCGCTTTCGAGCGCTGGCAAAACGGCATAGCCGAGGTGGCCGGCACCGGCAACTCATCGTGGAACGATCCCAACGATCGCTTTAGCGTGAGCGAGGAGGTGACTGCGGCTTACGTGCAGGGCAACTTCGATTCGGGCAATTTCCGCGGCAATATCGGTCTGCGCGCGGTTCGGACCAGCACCACGGCGGAGGCATCGCGGTACACCGGTCTCAACTTCAACGCGGAAAGGCGCAATGCCATCCGGCCCGCTGTGAATGAGAACGATTACACCGATATCCTGCCCAGCCTCAACGTGAACTATGAAGGCTTCGAGGATGTTGTTCTTCGTTTTGCGGCGGCGCAGGTTATGGCGAGGCCCAATTACGTGAGCATAGCGCCTTTCGAGACGCGCAACTGCGGCAGCCGGGGCTGCACTGGATTTGAGGGCAACCCGGATCTGGAGCCCTATCGCGCTAACCAGTTCGATATCTCGGCGGAGTGGTACTTCGCCGACGCTTCGTATTTGGCGCTTGCGCTGTTCTACAAGGATGTGGAATCGTTCATTGATATTGAATCGTTCACGGCCATGCGCGACTACTGGACGGAAGTTAACGGCATGGAGGTTGAAGAGTCCAGAGAGTTTGCTTTGCAGCGGCCGATCAACGGCGAGGGCCTAACTATTCGAGGGTTTGAGCTCAGCTACCAGCAAGACATTGGGCTTGGGTTCGGCGTGCAGGCCAACTACACCTATTCGGATGCCGACCTCACCCAAACCGATGCGCTCATGGCCGCCGACCGGGAGCCTGTGCTGTTTGGGCATTCGGAAAATACTTGGAACCTGTCCGCTTACTACCAGCAATACGGCCTCACGGCTAGGCTGTCTTACACCTTCCGTTCCGAGTATGCATCAAACCATCTGCACTCAGCCAGCGTCCTGACATCGACGCAGGCCTTAGTCGACGTGGAGGCCGCTAGTCGTTTGGGCAACGAACTTGGATTAGGCACCGGTGTCAGCCGCGGCCTGATCGGCTACAAGGGCGACTTCGGCCAGCTCGATTTCAATTCCAGCTACCACGTGACGGACGACATCGAGGTTCTGCTCCAGGTCATCAATATCACCGATGAGGAAATCGAGTGGTATGCGAGCCGGGAAAATCACACGCCCGACCAAGGCCGTCCGATCGGCCTCTATAACCACGGCCGCCGCTTCGCGATCGGCGTGAACGTGAAGTTCTAAAAGCTTCGCTGAAAACCATAATCCCCCGTGCCGGCGGCGCCTGACTGGGCGCCGTCGGCACAATTCAGCCTAGGAGTATTGCTCCTGTTCCCGCCGACGCAATAGCCGGGGCCGCCGCTGCCAGTTCCTTAGTGCCCTGCTCCGCAAATAAAGGCCATCGTTAGGCCCTGTTTCTCTCTCTGGCTATGTTGCTCCTTGCTCGCGCAGGGCCTCCCCACGCAGCTTCGTCCCCCAGCGCCGATATGCTGATCCGCTTGATCCCCGCTTCCATACGGATATGAGCCTTAAAGCAAGCCTTAAGGTAGTGCGGGCGGCAGCGGCTGGCCGACAATTGCAGCGCAAGCTGCTCGAACTGCGCCCAGTTGTCGCGGTTGACGGTTCGCTCGTGGATATCGCACAGGATGTCGTCGAGATGGTCAAATCAGTCATCGGCATGAGGGCGCTGTTGCCCTCGTTAGGCGGCGCCCAGTGTTTTTCCAATACTCTGCGCGATGGCACGTGCGAGCGCCACGGGCACCGCATTACCTATCAGACGGGCAGCAGTGCTGATATGCCATGGTTTTCCCGGTTCGAAGAACTCATACTGCGGCGGAAATGTTTGTAGAAGGGCGGCCTCACGCAGCGAAATGGCCCGGTCTTGCTCCGGGTGCCCGAAGCGACCGTTGCCGAAGCCCATGCACTGTGTGGTGATGGTTGGGGCAAGTTCATCCCACGACATGCGTCCATAGACGCTGCCATACGAACGACCGGATGGTTTTCGATGACAAGCGGCGATCAGACTAGGGGGCCATTCCCGCCAAGACATGCCTGGTCTTGAAGACCGGATTCGGGCCAGATTCATCGGTGACAGGCGGCTCGACCTGTGCAGCGGATCGGTTGCGTCCTGTTCGCCGGCACCGATGGACGGCAGGTGGCCAATGGCATCACGTACGCTGACCCGGCCAGAAGGTGAGTGGGTTGGCCAACGCAGGCGGACCGGGCCTATTCGCGATGCCAGCACCACGAGGCGTTGACGCGTCTGCGGCACGCCGAAATCAGCGCAATCAACGATGTCGTGCCAAATGTGCTCATAACCGCTGTCCGCCAGCATGCCGATAAAATCCGCAAATAATTCTCCATCCCGGAACGTGGTCAGACGCGGAACGTTCTCCATGGATACGATGGCAGGGCTGACTTCGCGCACCAGTCGGCCAAATTCACGCAGCAGTTTCCACTGCTCATTTAACCGATTATGGCTATATGTGGAAAATGGTTGGCAGGGAGCGCATCCTACCAAGATCTTCTGTTCCGCTTCAGCGAACAAGCCGCTGACCTCATCGCCGCTCAGCTCGGCGATGTCGCGCTCAATGAATACAGATTGGTTATTGCGTTCGAAGGGGTAACGACAGGCCGGGTCCACATCCAATCCAGCCCGCACCTTGAAGCCTTCAAGCATGAATCCATGGCTCAGACCTCCGGCGCCGCAGAACACCTCGACTACGCTGCCACGCAGCTTTGCGTGCGCAGGGGGAGCTTCGCCGACTTGGGCGGCGCGGTCGGGAGATTCCTCTATTGGTTCTGCCATGCCAACTATCTACATACGTATTGCCAGCAAGTCTTCAAGAGCTTTCCGCAACAATTGACTCTGGCGTATCGCGGAGTCTCCCATCATGTCTGATTTCATCTGCGAAAGTCCTTTCATCCCGTGGATCGAAACCACGAGGCAAAGGAGCAACTCCAACGCAGACTTCGCCGCCAATGGCCATGCAGGATTTCTTTCGGGAACAGCCAACGCTCCGTGAATGGCCGCATTCTGATTCCCCATTGTTTTACATGGCTGGGAGTGATAGTAGTTGTGGTTGTCTCCCGATCCCGGCGTCTCGAATCTGAACCCCACGAACCTGTGCTCCGCGAGCCACAACCCCAAGTAGAACTGGCACGCTGCTTGTTCGTTAGCGAAGTTCCATTTGCACCATACGGCGGCGGCGGCTCCGCACTCCAGCCGGGGTGGCTTCACATATAGTGCCTGTTCACCGAAATTTCCATATGCTTTCCCGTGTAACAGATGCCTACCCAAGTCCTGCTGATTAAGCGGGGAGAATCGCCTCTCGACAGCGAGCCTTGCCTCGTTCGATCTTTCGGTGTTTCTGATCCATTCCTGGCCGCCCTTGTGTAGTTCTCGCAGCACGTGCCAGATCGCTTTTCGCTCGTTCCCATTGCTTGCCACTTGCTCACCCCGCCATAGCCAGACGACGCTGCGGCGCGTAGTTGAAATCCGCAAGGCGACGCACGAACCGCCGGTCGAAGGCGTTGTGATGCCCTGCCCTGAACTCGGTCGCCTCGGATAGAGGCGCAAATTCGGATGTGTCCTCGAGAAAGACGAACGCTGGCACATTGGAATAGTCGTACTTATGACGCCGCTCCGAGACTTCCGCTTCTGCCTCGAAACGATGCCGCCACACTGCCGACCTCGTCAAAAACTCTGCTGGCTCGAACCAGCACCCATCGGGAATTTCTGCCTTCAATCTCCCCGGGGCGTGAATCGCCGCGTTCCATGCGTCGAGATCCGCTACATCTTTGCCCATTAGGAAAGGATACCGCTCAATCAGGTGCGGTATATCAATGAGCGCATCCTGCGGCCCCAGCACCTCTCTTTCAAGCCATTTTCCTATGCGCGCCGCTACGAACCGGCTGGCCGCAGCCGGTTCGTAGTCGGTCGTCGCCAATGCGTCCCGCCCGTCGACCGTGTCATTGAGAAAGCACTTGAACGTCCGTGAACCGAAATCCGAAACGCTACCGGCTTCAGGTGCGACAAAACCGAAAGCCGTGTCTGACAGTGCGATGATGCCATCCTCGTCCATATTTAACGCATCTGCAATGGACTCGCTGAACTGGGATTCCACGAGCGCCTCGCGCGCATGCTGCGTCTCCACAGCCCGATTAAGGCTTTGCCACGACCATGGTCGAAATCCTTCCCACGGGCCATCCATCCACAGGCCGGGCCTTTTCAGCAAATCCCCTTTCAGATTTAAGTCAGCGTGGCTCCAAAGATTTCCCCGCAGGCTCATATCGAAATGAGCATTGCGGAATTGGTTGACCACTATTACCGTGCCGCATTTCGTGAACGTGCGGGCAAGCCGCGCTAATCCTTCGCCCGTGTAGCGTGCCCGTTGCTCGTCAATGTGCAGCAGGTCGTAATCGAGAATTAGGATATCAACATCGTCGAAGACGCAATCCTGCGCTTTCCTTGCGTTATCACCTCCAGAGCGTACGGCAGCCCGCCGGCTCAGCAATTCGCCAGCACCGGCACGGACTTTTTCAGTCGGCACGCACGGCCTCACGGTGTATTGCTTCGTGGAAACCACTCCTTTGACGGCATCGCGCCATTCTTCTGCTAGTTCAAGATCATCGTCGCAGATGAGTATCGAATAAGCCATTGTCAAGAACTCCAGGATAGTTGAAAGGTCGTCGCCCACGGCGATTGCGGAGGGACGAACGACACTTTGGCGTTGCGCCGACCGGCAATCATGCGCACAACTGTAAGCCCAAGCCCGCTGCCTCCCAAGCCCAAGCTGCGTCTCGTTTCCGATATGCTCACTCGCCTTGCGAAGGGTTCAAAGAGCTCTTCGGCCTGCTCCAGTTCAATACCGACTCCGTTATCGTGAATTCGTATCCATGTGGATCGCCCGGTTCTGCCGCCAGCGCAGTGTACTTTCGCGTTATCAGAATCCAAAGTCGCATTTCCAGCGTTTACAAGAAGATTCTGGAAAAGGGAACTCCATTCGGCGAAGGTCGCGGCGGGCAGGAATAGATCGCGCGGCACATCGACCGTGGCCGTCATGCCCGGGATTAGCGGTTCGACATATTCGACCACCCGCTCGAGCACACGCCTCCCCGACAAGGTTTCGATGGCCTCCCTGTCATCCATGTCCAGCAGTGGCGCAAAGAGCCTCCTAGCGTCTTCGACTCGCTCGATCCAGGCGCCCACATTCATGGTCAGCCGTCGAATTCGATCATTCCCGGTTTCCTTGGCCGCACGGTCCAATTTCCGTAGAAGTTGCCGGGCGCGTTGCATCTCCTTGCGGTTTTCGTGCTCAAGCGCTAGAGCAGCCATGCCTGCGGAAGCAAGCGGTCCTAACAGGGCGCTCGTGGCATCTTCGGCCTCACGGTCCTTCTTGATCGTAGCCGAGAGATGCTCGAATTCGCTTTCCAGCGCGCCGAGCGTCTCATCTGCCGGATGTGCTTTGCGGGCTTCCCGCACAAGCCCTCGCACACGGCCCACGATATCCCTAGGTGCCTCGCGCGGCCTCACGAGCGCTGTCTGTTCCTGAGCGCGAAGTCGCTGTCGGGTCGCGTAGTAGTCCAGCGACCAGCGAACGGCGTTCCGCAGTTCCCGGTAGGCATCGTTTGCCACAAGCCGATCGCGTGTTACCTGTATCTTGAGGTACTCGCCCGCTTCCTGTTGTTTCTTGGATGCCCGGCGCGCCTCCCTGCCGGTGTCGATATGCACTTCGCCGAACAGTCGCCCCTGTGTCGGGAGGTCATTCAGAGCGCGTCTTACGTGCAGGCGGTCGGGTAGTAGCGCCGACCTGTTCTTACGATGCGAGTGGTCGAATTCGATGCCCAGCCAATCCTGCTCGACTCCGTAGTATGGCAACCGGAAAAGCGCGTCGTAAACCTTAACTCCACCGAAACGCGCAAAGTACTTTCTCGCTGTCTGCACGCCGATGCCGCCAGCTTGACGCCCCGCAAGATTGAATACGCGAATCTCCCACTTGGCATTGTCGATCAGTGGGTTGACTTCAAATGCTTCGGAATATCTGTCCCCCGAGCAGAACGACACTTGTACAAAAGCCTCGGCTTTATCAGCTTTCCGCTTGACTTCTCCCGTAATTATCGCAATGTAATTTTTCAACACCGCCTGCATTTGCGCGTCGAAAACGTCTTGCAACCCCTCCGAATGCGAAATTAATTCCACCCGGAAGTCGTTTGCGTCAGTTTTTCTTGTGGCGAGCGCCCCATGGTGCGCGATCGGAGACTGAAGCATCCATAATTCGCGACCTAGTTCGCGAATGCCCTTGTCGCCCCAGGCTTGCTTCAAGCCTCTCATTGCGACACGTGTACCGTGTTTTCGGCGCTCCGGAAAAACTCGTGATCTCGGCTCCAATTTGTAGTGCGCGAGAGCCTCCGTTAGGTTTCCGGCCTCAATGGCCTCGTCCCAGTCCACCGTCGCGACCAGCTGCCGCGACTGGTTCCTTTGATCTGCCGTCGTGATTTCGAGGGTATGGGCGAGAAACTGCGCCGCCAAACGTCCAACCCCCTTTGAACCAGTGACGTTTCGCTCAAAGTAGCGGCTCTGTCCTTGGTTCTCTTGCTTGCGGCGCGTGCCGATGGTCATCCAATGAGTCAGAAATTCCGTCTCGCTCATTCCATGACCGTTATCCTCCACGGCTATCTCGTCGGAGCCGATCTCAATCAGACACCGCGTCGCATCGGCATCGTATGCGTTCTTCACGAGCTCCGCCAAAGCGATGTGCGCCTGCCCGACTAGTCGTTCGCCCAACTCTCTCAACAACGCCGAATCCGCCTGAAAAGTAGCGGTTTTCGGCTTTATTTTGCTTTGCGCGTCCATCTGTTTTCTCGAGCCGGTCTGCGAGGCTCTTCGTCGTTTCGGCACATAAGATCCAAAAATCCTAGAAGTGCGGGAAATTTGGTGCCTGACGCTCAGGCGGACCGATCCGGCTCGCTACGATTGGCAAAGCGTAGTATAGCCGTCATCAGGTTTGCCGCACATTGTTGCGGTGCGCGATCGGCGTGAACGTGAAGTTCTAAAAGCTTCGCAGAAAACCATACCCCCGTGTCGGCGGCGCCGCTGCCCGTTCCTTAGTGCCCTGTCCCGCAAATAAAGGCCATCGTTAGCGGACCTGTTTTTCTCTCCGGCTGTGTTGCTCCTTGCTCGCGCAGGGCCTGCCCCACGCAGCTTCGTCCCCCTGGCGCCGATATGCTGATCCGCTTGATCCCCGCTTCCATACGGATATGAGCCTTAAAGCAAGCCTTAAGGTAGTGCGGGCGGCAGCGCCGATATGCCATGGCTTTCCCGGTTCGAGGAATTCATGCTGCGGCGGGCGTGGCGATGGCGGCATTCGGAGGATACGCTTCCTTTATACTGTCCGTTGTCTGTATCGAGTTGTCTGTGTTGAAGCCACACCCATTCCCGAAGGGCGCGGTTCCCCGCGTCGATCTGCTGGACCCGCATACGGAGCCTTCCGACGACGCGCTCGCAGCCTTGATGCGGGCTTTCCGCAGCGCCGTTCGCGCCAAAAGCGAGGCCTTGAGCGCCCAGGCCCGCCAGCGGATCGAGGCGGCCGCCGCCTTGGGCGCGGAGCGGGCAGCGGCTAGGAGGGCGGCCTTCGCGAAGGCCGATCCGGAGCCCGAGAACTTTTGATCGCGCGCGTGGGCGGGGCCTCGCCCCGGCTGATCGTAATCGCCGGGGCCAACGGAGCCGGAAAGACCGAGTTCACGAGCCAAGCGCTCGGCCACCAATGGCTATCCGGCTGCGTGTACGTGAATCCGGACAATATCGCCAACGAGCTGCCCGGCGGATGGAACGATCCCGGGGCCGTTCTCAAGGCGGCGCAGGAAGCGGAGAACCTTAGCCCGCATATTGCACCGCTTCCGCTCCGAAGTGCAACACCTGCCGGGACGGTGTTTCTCTTCGGAGTGGAAGCGGCGCTTCAACAGGGAGGCCGGCAAGGCAAGCTGTCAACGCCAGCCTTGCCGCCAAGCTCGGTATTCGTTAGGGCGCAAGGAAAACCGTGCGATATTGCCCTCGTGGAGATGCATGAGATCGGTTTCCACGATTTCGACGAACCGCGCGCGATGTGATGGCGGCACCTGCGCTTCCGCACGCTGCCGCACCAGCGCAATCGCGGCCTTCTTGTCCATCCTTGCGCGGATCACGAATGACACGATCTCGTCGATCAATATCCGGTAGCGTAGGCGCAGCGGATCAGGCTCCCCAAAGGACTGGCGCACAGCAGAATATCGCGCGCTTGATCGCTCATAGGCCCAAACGAACACGTCACGCAATAGCTCGACGCGATTGAGCTCATAGACGGCCAATACACCATCAATGTACGCTTGCTCCGGCACATCAACGAACGACAGAGGACAGAAACTGCCGCGGATCAGCGGGATGTTTGCTGCGAGCCTCGCCACCCGCTTGTTGACATCCTGGAAACCCTGCAAGTAAGCAAGCTGCACGAGCGCGAAGAACGCTTGTTCGAAGGGGTCTTTGATCGCATCCGCGGTGTTGAGAATGGACTCGAAGCATTCCTCAATGAGCTGCGGGATTTCTAGCGGATAGTAGGCCGTGCCCTTGATGCCGACTGGCATGTTCCGCAAGCGACCGCTCGCCTGCGGATCAGCGAGCAGGTTGTCCGACAGAAGCGCGTGCAGATTGAGAATCGTGTATCGGTTGAAACCGATGTCATCCGCTTGGTTGATGAGCAGCTGAATCGCCGCCTTGTGATTCAGGATCATCTGCGCTTCCAGGGCATCCTTGCCCGCGGCGGCTTCGCCGAACTCTATCAGACGTTCGGTTTCGAGCAGGGAGTAAGTATTGCCTTCCAAACGGCTTGAGTTCCAAGAGAGATCGATCAGCAGGCGATCATAAATCGTCCGTGCGAAGGTTCCGGCCAGGCGGTCATCGCCAGGCAGGCGACCTATCTCAAGCAAATGTTGACGGACTTCCGCTGGCAAGTAGTGGGTGACGTTCGGTTGGTAGGCATCAAGAAAAGCGCGCTGGTAGCCGACTGGCGCGCGTTGCTGAATCGGCGCCCGCACCTTCTCTCTGATTGCTTTGGCTTCCGAAGAGACATCCGGATAGATTTCTCCCTCAACCGCGGGAACGGCATCGCGTGGTGGCACGCGATAGCGGCGACCTTTCCCCCGCCCTTCAGCGACGAGCCGTTTCTGCTTTACCAAGAGCGCAAGGCGGCGCTGCAACATGCGCGCCGGCATCTCGTGTGGCATCTGATCGCGAATGGCACTGACCCGCACGCTATGAGGATATGCCGCCACCACCCTGACGATGGCGTCTAGCTCTTCTTCGGGGACCCGCCTCGGCATGTGGCGGATTATATGTCGCTAAACGCTCTTATGCGACAGAAAAGCGATTTTATATGACGCAAAAAGAGTATTGCGTCGCATAAGTGCTCGTTGGCTCGGACTCCTCAATGAAGTCTGGCGCGAACTCTCCTGATTGTTTGATTTGCTCAAATCGGATGGCCGCGCTGTCAAAATACTTGGCTGCCCGTGAGGATGCAATCTTGATGGATGCGGGGCACGTCAAGCGTTACGGGTAGGATTGCATATAATTCCCGGATCGCTTGATTGTGCGGGTTCTGGCATACTGCAAACCTCTCGTGCGGCCCGCAAAGATCGTCTGCGATGTGCAAAATCCTTCTATCTTCTTTTTTATTGCTTGTATTCCCGGTGGCGGCGCTGGCCGGCAATTACGCCAGCCGTCCTGAGGCGCAGGCATTTGCCCGCGAGCTGGCGGCTGAGGAAGACGGTTTGGATGAGGCCGGAATCCTGTCGATTCTCGGCCAAGCGCAATACCAGCAAAGCGTGATTGATTCGATCAGCCGTCCGGCGGAAAAAGAGCTGACCTGGGCCAAATACCAGGATATCTTCCTGACAGAGGAGCGCACTTCGTCCGGCGTGAAGTTCATGGCGGAGCATGAGTCGGCGCTTGAGGAGGCCCGCAATGTTTACGGCGTGCCGCCGGTCATCGTAACCGCCATCATCGGCGTTGAAACGATGTACGGCAAATTCACCGGCGATTACCGCGTTCTTGATGCCTTGGCCACCCTTTGCTTCGATTATCCGCCTAGGGCCAAGTTATTTTGCGGGCAACTGAAGGCTTTTATCCGCCTTGTTCGCGAAGAGGGTAAACCGATCGCCAGTCTTAAGGGGTCTTATGCGGGCGCCATGGGGTGGGGGCAGTTCATTCCCAGCAGCTATCTCAATTACGCGGTCGATTTCGATGGCGATGGTTTTCGGGATATCTGGAACAACCCCGTGGATGCCATTGGCAGCGTCGCCAACTACCTGGCGGAACACGACTGGCAGCGCGATGCCGGCATCGCCTTGCCGGTGGAGGCTGGAGGAGCGCCGCAGGACGCGTTCAATGTGTCGTTGAAGCCCAGCAAAACCGTCGCCGAGCTGGAGGCATTGGGCATGGCGGCGGCACCGGACGGCTTGGACCGCAAGCAGCAGGTCACGCCCATGCGCTTGGCGGGCAAGCAGGGCGATGAGTTCTGGCTCGGCCTGAAGAACTTCTACGTTATTACCCGCTACAACCATAGCGAGCTTTACGCCATGGCGGTGTACCAGCTCAGCGAAGGCCTGAGAAAAGCCAGCGCCGCAAATTGATTGGCTGAATCTGAGGCCCTTTGCCTGCCTCTGCCTCGCGGGAGCGTCTGGGGCAGGGCGAGCATCGGTCGCTGCACGCAGCGCAGCGAGGCAAAGCATGTCTTTGCCAGATGCGAGCGGGCCGACAGGAGGTCGGCCCCGGGCGTTATTTTTCGCCACTGCGCGGCAGGGATGCCAACAGCGGCTTATGGGAAACAGGAGGATGGGTTCTTGACCTATGCAGGTCAAGCTTCAAGCAGGCATGCGTCTTCCGCGAGGCAGGGGCAAGAAAAGGGCTTTAGCTGGCGCGGATTGGTGCAATATCCGGGCTAGCCCGACAAGCCACCTGAGAGCCGCCTCCTCGACAACGGATTCCGCCAACACGCTCAAGGGCCGGGGTCTCTCATGGTGAAACGCTCAATCTCTTTTGTTGAGCGCGCGGTATTCGATCAGAGCCGACCGCCCAAGGATATCGATGATGCGAACCTGCATTTCACTGCCTTCCGCATCCGCAAGGTGCAATTCCTCTCCCAAATCGAAGGGAACAGGCTGCGGCTTTCCGCCATTGATGGCGATGTTGTCAGCGTAGAGACACGTTCTTTCGAGCGCGTCCAACTTTGGATTCAACCTTCCCGCCAAACCTGGAACGTGGCCGGTTGCGGTTGGAAAAATAACGGAGCCGCCGGTGCAAAGGGGCATGAGTTCAGCGCGCAGAACGCCTTTTTCGGGAATCCAGCATCGGCGGGCTAGTGCCTCAAATGCGGGAGCCGCAATAAACAGGGTCATTGGAAGCTCGCTGGCGTGTAATTGAAATGCCGCCCAGCCATCCTCGGCGGTCGTGGCCCTTTTCCAAGTCCTATTCGGAAAGAGGGCCAGAACATCCGCCTTCGGAACCGGTTCGCCTTGGGGGGTTGTGACGCAAACGGAAGGCGGCGCGCTTGGCCGAGCCACCTCCGCGAGCATCCGCCAAGTAACAAGCTGTCCGTCCGAGTGCTGCTGGCCTTCTTCGCCGCCGTAAGCCACTGCGATCCGGCATGGCCGCCCCGGGTTGGCCAAGTGGCGGCGTATCCGCCTCGCGCCGGCAAGCATTCCGGGGGAGGGGGTTGCGGAGGACTTGGCCTCCACGAGCGTGATTGATTCCGCTTCGTCGATGACAAGGTCGGCCTCGGCGCGATTGTTGTCGCGGTAGAAGGACAATCCGCGCGCGAGCCCTTGATTGGCGCGATGCTTGATGACTTCCGATGCCACCCAAGTTTCGAATATCGGCCCGCGAAGCGGATGGGAGCGAAGCTGCCTCGGACTGCGGATGCCCATGAGCCAGCAGGCCAGCCCCGTGTCGTGGAAGTGCAGTTTGGGCATCTTCACCAGCCGCTTCCGCAAGTTGGAATGAAACGCCGGGAGCCGAAAGGTTATGAAGCTGGCCTCCAGCACACTGAGCCAGGACTTGGCGGTTGGCTGCGAGATGCCGCAGTCTTTGGCCAAGGAGGAGAGATTCAGCAATTGCGCGGTGCGCCCCGCGCACAATTCGAGGAATCTGTGGAATGTTTCGAGTTCGCCGATATTGAGTATGGACCGCACGTCCCGCTCCAGATACGTGATGACGTAATCGCGCAGCCAGGTTGCCGGATTGAGTCCGCGGTCGAAGATTCGCGGGTAGCCGCCGGAAAAGAGCGCTTCGTCTAAAGTGGCGGGATGCCGGGGGAATCGCGTGGCTTCGCTGTAAGTGAGCGGCAGCAAGTTATGCACCGCCGTGCGACCGGCTAGGGATTGGCTTACGGAGGCCATCAAGGACAGGTTGCGCGAGCCGGTCAGAATCCAGCGCCCGGGCGCCGGGTCGTCGTCGATGATGCCCTGCAAATAGGACAGCAGGTCGGGCGCCCGCTGCACTTCGTCAAGAATGGCGCCAGCCGGGAACTGCGCTAAGAAAGCGCGCGGGTCGCTGATTGCGAACGCGCGCGCGTCGGGCGCTTCAAGCGTGACGTGGGGATGTTTGGGAAACAGGGCGCGGCACAGGGTTGTTTTGCCGCTTTGGCGAGGCCCGGTGAGCGTAACGGCGGGCGACTGCGCCGCCGCTTCAAGCACAATGGGAGTCATGTCCCGGTCGATCATGGCGACTAGCAGCCTAGCAAAAAATATAGGCTATTTCAAAACCAAACCTTCAATTGTCTTAAATTAGGCGGTGCGTTCGCTGGCTTCGCCTGTATCCGGAATGCGCCTCTCGCGAGGCAGGGGCAAGCAAAGGGCGGGGGATCCGCTTCCCGGCAGGCGCCGTGCAATCGCTAAAATGCAGGTGCCGCGGAGGTAAGCCATGAACATCAAGGCGGAACTGGCCCGGACGCTTTAACCCGCATATTGCACCAAGGGGCGTGGAGCCCGCGCAGGATTTTGCCCGAATGCGGGTTAACGGTCCGGCGCCCATCCGGCGCCCGTCCCGTATCATGCGCGGGTCATGAAAGCGCGCCTCGCCGAAGGCCCCGTTGGCCGCCATCTGTGGGAGCTCATGGCGCCCATGATGATCGGGCTTCTGGCCTTGATCTCCTTTGGCCTGGTCGATGCGTGGTTCGTGAGCCGGCTGGGGCCTTTGCCGCTGGCCGCGGTGAGCTACACTCAGCCGGTCGGATTTGTGGTGGCCGCCATGGCCATGGGCATCGGCGCGGGCGCCAGTTCCGTGATCGCCCGGCTGGTGGGCCAGGGCGCGAAGCGCCGTGTGCGCCGTATCGCCACCCATGCCTTTCTTCTGTGCGGCCTGTTTGGCGTTGTGCTGCTGTCTATCGGCTGGCTGTTTATGGAGGAAATATTCGGTCTGCTGGGCGCCGATGCCACCACCATGCCGCTGGTGCGCGACTACATGCAAATCTACCTGGTTGGACTGGTATTCGTGGTGGGGCCAACCATAGGCGGATCGATACTGCGCGCGCTGGGCGATGCCAAATTGTCGGGAGTGCTGCTCGCTCTCACCGCTTTGGTGAATGCCATTCTCGATCCCATCCTGATCTTCGGCCTGTTCGGATTCCCGCGTATGGAGGTGCAGGGCGCGGCGCTTGCCACCGTGATCGCCAACCTGATTTCGCTGATCGCCATGCTGGCGATCGGGATAAGGCGCGACAAGTTTCTGACGCTGCGGGGCATGAGGCTTATTCTCGACTCTTGGAAGCGCATTGGGCATGTGGGGCTGTCGGCTGCCGCATCGGGATTGATGGCGCCGCTCACTTCCGCTTTCGTGGTTGCGATGGTGGCGCGCTTCGGCCAAACCGCAGTGGCCGGCTTCGGGGTTGGAATCCGCACCGAGGCGCTGGCGCTATTGCCGTTCATGGCGCTGGGCGCCGCGATCGGCCCGTTCGTGGGCCAGAATGCGGGAGCGGAACGCATGGACCGGGTGCGCGAGGCCCATCGCTGGTGCCTGCGCTTCACGACTATTTACGGCTTGTCGGTGGCCGCGTTGCTGAGCATTTTCGCCGCGCCTATCGTCGGATTCTTCACCCAGGACGAAGGCGCAGCGCGCGCGGCCGTGACCCAGCTTCGCATCCTGCCTTGGACCTACTGCCTGCTGGGCGTGACCATAGTCGCCAATACCTCCTTGAACGCGCTGGGCAAGCCTCTGGCGGCTATGCTGGTGTCGCTTTGCCGCACGCTTCTCGTTTACGTGCCGCTCTCGTGGCTGCTGGGCCGGCTATTCGGACTGGCCGGGGTCTTCTACGGCGGCGCTTTGGGCAATTTGGCATCCGCCGCCGTTGGCTTTCTGCTTTTGCGGCGCGGGTTGCGCCAAGCGGAACTGGCCCGCGCGCTGGCTAGCCCGCATATTGCACCAAGCCGCTTGTTGCCTTCCTGATTTTCCCGACTAGCCTGCCACGCCCTGCTGCTGGGCGTGCTGATCCTGTTCCCCGCCATCGCCCTGCGTTGATGATCGCGGCGAATATCAGTCCGCCAGCAAACTTGCGCCGACGGATGGAACGGCTGATTCGCGCGCCAGCAACGATCCCTCCATGCGCGCCACATCAGCGCGTAGATCGCTCAAGTCCCGCCGAACCTCGGCGATAGCGGACCGGTTCGCGGCGATATCCGCCCGGTTGATCGCAATTTCCGCCCGCAAATCCGCCCGCAAATTCGATTGACTGACAAGAATAAGCCCGCCGAGCGCGACGGCCGATGCCACAACGGCCATGCAAATAGTAAGAACCCCGTTGGGCGCGCCCGATGACTTCATATGAAGATCCTCCGTTGATCCAAAGCCGAGTTCGCAGTATAGCACTGGCCGCGCTGCGGTTCCTTCCGATGCCGTGTTCGCGGCCGACCTCGTTCTTCGGGCATCCTGACGCTTTGCGCGCAAGATCAGGGCTGGGTGAGCTGGCGGACGAGGTCGGCGTTTTCCAAGGTGGAGATATCTTGGTTGATGGCTTCGCCGCGGGCGATGGAGCGGAGCAGGCGGCGCATGATTTTGCCGGAGCGGGTTTTGGGCAGCGCTTCGACAATGCGCAGATCGTCGGGGCGGGCGATGGGGCCGAGCTGCTCATCGACCCAGGCGCGCAGCTCCTGCTGCATGGCGTTTTGTTTCGAGGGCGCCGCGATGGCTTGGCTCGTTCCCTCGTCGCGGCGGCGCGCGCCTTCGTCCTCGTTCGGCGCTGTTTCGCCTTCGTTTCGAAGCGGGGCGCCCACGTTCCGGGCCGCTTCGCCCTTCAGCACCACGAAGGCGAAGATCGACTCGCCCTTGATCTCGTGCGGGCGGCTCACGACTGCGGCTTCGGCCACGGAAGGATGCGCCACCAGCGCCGACTCCACTTCCATCGTGCCGAGGCGGTGGCCGGACACGTTCACCACGTCGTCCAAGCGACCCATGATCCAGAAGTAGCCGTCGGCATCGCGCCGGGCGCTGTCGCCGGTGATGTAGCAGTCGTTGCCGAACTGGCCGAAGTAGGTTTCGCGGTAGCGCTCGCTGTCGCCCCAGATATTGCGCAGCATCGACGGCCAGGGATGGCGGATCACCAAGTAGCCGCCGCTGTCGGGCTCGGTGATCTCGTTTCCGTTCTCATCGACGATGGTCGCCTGCACGCCGGGCAGCGGCCGGGTGCAGGAGCCGGGCTTGGTGGCCGTCACGCCCGGCACCGGCGAAATCATGATGCCGCCGGTTTCCGTCTGCCACCAAGTGTCCACGATCGGGCAGCGTTCGCCGCCGATCACGCGGTGGTACCACATCCAGGCTTCGGGATTGATCGGCTCGCCCACGGTGCCCAGCAGCCGCAGCGCGGAAAGATCGTATTTTCCCGGCAACTCGTCGCCCAGCTTCATTAGGGCGCGGATCGCGGTGGGCGCGGTGTAGAACACGGTGACGCCGTAGCGCTCGCAGATGCTCCAGAACCGCCCGCCGTCGGGATAAGTGGGCGCGCCTTCGTAGATCACCACCGTGGCGCCGTTGGCCAGCGGCCCGTAGGCGACGTAGCTGTGGCCGGTGATCCAGCCCACATCGGCGGTGCACCAGAACACGTCGTTTTGGCGAAGATCGAACACCCATTGGCAGGTCAGCTTCGCATGCAGCAGGTAGCCGGCGGTGGAGTGCTGTATGCCCTTGGGTTTGCCGGTGGAGCCGGAGGTATAGAGCAGGAACAGCGGATGCTCCGCGTTGACATGCGCCGCCGGGCAATCGGGCGCGGCGGCTTCGGTGAGCTCATGCGCCCACCGGTCGCGCTGGTTATGCCAAGCGATGTCTTCCCCCGAGTGCCGGAAAACGATGACCCGGCGCACCGGATGCCCGCCTTGTTCCAGCGCCTGGTCCACTGCGGCCTTGAGGCGCACGAATTTGCCGCCGCGGCGTGCGGCATCGGCGGTGATGACCACTTCGGCGCTGGCATCCACCACCCGGTCGTACAGCGAACGAGCCGAAAAGCCGCCGAACACCACCGAATGCACGGCGCCGATGCGCGCGCAGGCATGCATGGCGATAATGGCCTCCGGGCACATCGGCATGTAGATCACCACCCGGTCGCCGCTGGCCACGCCCTGCCCGCGCAGGGCCGCGCCCAGCCGTTCCACCGCTTCGCCCAGCTCGCGGTAGCTTAGCGCGCGGCTATCGCCGTTCTCGCCCTCGTAGAGGATGGCCGCGCGGTCCGGTGCCTTTTGGATCCAAGGGCCTAGGCAGGCCTCGCTGGCATTCAGTTCGCCGTCGGAGAACCAAGCGAAGTGCGGCGCGCGCGAACGGTCGAGGGTGACGGTGAACGGCTTGTGCCAAATGAGCATCTCGCGGGCCAAGTCGGCCCACAGGCCCTCCGGGTCGCTTTCGCCCTTGCGGCTGAGCGCGGCCAGCCGTTCCTCGTTGATTTGCGCGCGGGCGGCGAAAGACTCGCCCGGGTCGAAGCTGCGCTCCTCGCTCAGCACCGATTCGATCTTTCCGGTTGACACGAAGCCTCGCCGTCCGGGTGATTCAGGGGTGATTTAGGCGGCCTGCTCGAAGCGGCCTTGCAGGCGGCTGTCGCGCGGGAAATGGGCCTTGAGGAACTCCATCTGGTCGGCCAGCACCCGGCGCCCCTTCAGGTAGATGTACTCGGCATAGGTGGGCACGAAGGGCACGGCCAGCAACTGCATGCCGGCATCCTCCGGCAAACGGCCGCCCTTGAAATTATTGCAGCGCTTGCAGGCCGCCACCACGTTGGCCCAGGCATCCGATCCGCCCATGCTGATGGGGCGCACATGATCGCGCGTGAGGTCGCGCGTGAGGAAGCGTCCGCCGCAGTACATGCAAATCTGCGCGTCGCGGCGGAACAGCGTGTGATTGTTGAGCGGCGGCATATAGTTGCCGAGCCGCTTATTGAGTCCCGCCGACACGCCTTGGGTGGCCACGATCGTATTCACGTCCACCTCGCTGCGAGCGCCGGTATGCGCGCAGATTCCGCCGCGAATCCGGAACAGGGGCCGGCCGCAGTGATAGGCCACCTGGCCCGCGTGATAGAGCCGCACGGCATCGCGGTAATCGATCCAGCCTAGGGGGTGGCCCGCCACATCGGTGCGCAGCACCCATTGGCGCAAATCCAAGGCATCTTCAAGCAGCAGCATCACACGCTCCCTTTCAAGTGGCCTTATACCTCTAAATTGAGAAATTTCAATGACAGGCGGGGGGAATCGGCGCGGCCGGTCGGCTAAAATGCGCGCCAACTCCCGCTTTCTGCGCATGATTTCCTCTTCCAGATGCCTCTAACCATCGGCGTTTTGCGCGAGACCGCGCCCGGCGAAAAGCGCGTGGCCGTGGTGCCCAAGGTTTGGGCGCGCATGCAGGCTGCGGGGCTGCGCTTGGTGATGGAGAAGGGCGCGGGCCTTGCGGCCAGCTTCGCGGACAGCGATTACAAGGATATTAGACTTGAGTCTTCGCCCGACGCCGTCACGAAGGCATGCGACGCCTTGTTTTGCGTGGGTCCGCCGGAGACCGGGCGCATCGCGGAGCTGAGCAAGGGCGCGATGGTGGCGGGCCTGCTGAATGCCTACACGCCATCGGAAACGACGGATGCCTTGCGCGATGCCGGGGTTACGGCTTTCTCGATGGAATTGGTGCCGCGCATATCGCGCGCCCAGTCGATGGACGTGCTGTCTTCGCAGGCTTCGGTGGCCGGCTACAAGGCGGTACTGATGGCGGCCGACGAGATGCAGAAGTTTCTTCCCATGCTCACCACTGCCGCCGGCACGATCAGCCCCGCCCGCACCCTAGTGCTGGGCGTTGGCGTGGCCGGGCTGCAGGCCATCGCCACGGCGCGGCGGCTGGGCGCCGTGGTCGAGGCCTACGATGTGCGCGAGGAGACGCGCGAGCAGGTGGAATCCCTAGGCGCCCGCTTTGTTGACTCCGGCGTCAGCGCCACCGGCGAAGGCGGCTATGCGCGCGAGCTGACGGACGAGGAAAAAGCCATGCAGCAGGAGGCCCTGGACCGCCATATCGCCGCCTGCGACATGCTCATCACAACGGCTGCGGTTCCCGGCCGGCCCTCGCCGCGCATTGTGAGCGCCGCTGCGGTCGAGCGGATGCGGCCAGGCTCGGTGATCGTGGATCTGGCGGCAGAGGGCGGCGGCAACTGCGAGTTGAGCCGCCCGGGCGAGACGGCGGAGCATAACGGCGTGCGCATCATGGCGCCCCTGAAAGTGCCGGCCATGATGGCCCGCCACGCCAGCGCCATGTATTCGCGCAACCTGTTCAATTTCATCAAGCCCGCCATCAACGGCGATGAGTTTTCACTCGATCTGGACGACCCGGTCTTCGCGGGAACGCTGCTGACCCACGAGGGCGAGATCCGCTACGCCGGAGCGAGGAGGGATTGAACCGCGATGATTGACGGCTTCGTGGCGCTTTACATCTTCATGCTGGCGGCTTTCGTCGGCTACGAGGTCATTTCGCGGGTGCCGGTGATCCTGCACACGCCGCTGATGTCCGGATCCAACTTTATTCACGGCATTGTTCTGGTGGGCGCGATGGTGGCGCTGGGCTTCGCGGACACGACGCTTGAGAAAGCGATCGGCTTTGCAGGCGTGGCCTTGGCCTCGGGCAACGCGGTGGGCGGCTATGTGGTCACCGAGCGGATGCTGGAGATGTTCAAGCGCAGCAAGGACGGCGATAAGGACGAAGATAAGGACGACGGCAAGTGACGCTCAGCACGCTCATTGCCGGCAGCTATTTTCTGGCGGCGGTCGCTTTCATCCTCGGCTTGAAGGCGATGAGCTCGCCGGCCGGCGCCCGCCGCGGCATTGTTTGGGCCGGCGCCGGCATGGTGCTGGCCACGCTGGTCACCTTCCTCTGGCCGGACATGGAGAACCGGCTGCTGATCCTCGCCGCCATTTTAGTGGGCGGCGTGCCGGCCTGGATTAGTGGCCGCCGGGTGGAGATGACCGGCATGCCGCAAATGATCGCGCTCTACAACGGCATGGGCGGCGGCGCGGCGGCGGCGATTGCCTGGGTGGCGCTTTTGGGAGGGCATGGCGGCGAAGACGGACTGGCTTGGACCGGGGAGGCGCTGGCGGTAACGGGCGCGCTGATCGGCGCGGTATCGTTTTCCGGCAGCTTGCTGGCTTTCGCCAAGCTGGAAGGTTGGCTGAAGCGTTCGCTGCGCTTCGCCGGACAGAACGCGCTCAACCTCCTGATTCTTTTAGCTGCTGCCGCGGCGGCCGTGTTGCTGATCGCAGGCATGGACGGGCCGTGGCTGACGCTGTTCATCGCCTTGGCGCTGTTGCTGGGAGCCATGCTCACCATGCCCATCGGCGGCGCCGACATGCCGGTGGTGATTTCGCTCTACAACGCCCTGACCGGGCTGGCGGTGGGCTTGGAAGGCTTGGTGCTGGACAACGCCGCCATGATTATCGCCGGCACCGTGGTCGGCGCCGCCGGCACCCTGCTGACCCAGTTGATGGCCAAGGCCATGAACCGCTCGCTGGGCAACGTGCTGTTCAGCGCGTTCGGCGAGACGGCCAGCGGCGGCGACGGGATCGAGGGGGCCATGAAGCCGGTCGAAGCCATCGACGCGGCGGTCATGCTGGGCTTCGCCCGCCAGGTCGTCGTTATTCCCGGCTACGGCATGGCCGTGGCGCAGGCCCAGCACAAGGTATGGGAGCTGGCCGAGGCGCTGATGAAGCGCGGCGTGCGGGTGAAGTTCGCGATCCACCCGGTGGCCGGCCGGATGCCGGGACACATGAACGTGCTGCTGGCGGAAGCCGGCGTGCCCTACGACCTGATCTTCGACGAGGCGGAAATCAACCCGGAGTTCTCCAAGACCGATGTGGCGCTGGTGATCGGCGCCAACGACGTGGTCAACACGGCCGCCCGCACCGATACCGCCAGCCCCATCTACGGCATGCCGATACTCGATGCCGACAAAGCCAGCAACGCCATCGTCATCAAGCGCGGCCAGGGAACCGGCTTCTCCGGCATCGAGAACGCGCTCTTCTACGAGGACCGCACCCGCATGCTCTACGGCGACGGCCAAGCCATGTGCGCCGAACTCATCCGCGCCGTCCACGAAATCTAGCCGTCGGCTTTGGGCTTGGTTGCCCCGCTAGCCTCTAGTCACTCCGCGGCGTGGTCCTCGGGGATCAACCCGGCCTCTATCGCCGCCTCGAAATCGCGCTCCGTATGTTTTGGGCATCACTTCACCCAGCTACGATGCGTAGTTGGAAGAAAAGATGGCTTGGAAGATTATGGGGTGGCGCTGAGGAGGGACGAGCGGACGCGCTCGGGCAGGGTGATGGCGACGAAAGCGGCGGCGGGGAACAGGTAGTCTTCGCCGCTTTCGTCGATAATGCGCAAATCGCCGTCAGCGAGCGCGTCCTCGTCAGGCAGTGTGCGGTAGATCTTGTGCAGTTCCAAGGAAACCGGATAACCGTCGTTTTCGACGCATACGACATATTCGGGGTTGGCGGTTCGTGTAGTCATGTTCAGTCCAGGTAGCGTTTGCGTTTCAGCTCGCGGCGACCGATGCCGTGTGCCTCATACCAGTGTAGCTCGGCGAAGCGGATGTCACCGTTGTCCAATTGTATGCGGGCGGTTCCCTTCCGCTTGCGCCAGTTGCCGGGACCGTAAGCGCGCCTCAACCTCGGAAGCTCGCGGATGCCCGTCCCCTGCGCGATCGTCTCCTCGTCCCCAATTCGCCCAAGAATGCGAAAGTTCAACATAGATCAGGTGGATGTCCAGTGGCCGCTATAGCAGTTCTTTGATTTGACCGGTAACGGCGGCCGTAATCAGCGCAGCGCGATACTCCATAAGGAGGGCAATTAGGCTCTGAGCGTACGCGGGGCTTTGTAAATTCAGACGTTCTGGTGGATTGGGGTTGCTTGGCCGAGCCAGATCATGTTCGCCCTCCTTCATTTTCGCCGTCGCCTTCGATTTTCTTCCCCGCTTGCTTGCGAGAATCGGCCAGCAGTTTTGCCGATGCTCTCAAATCATCGACGTAACTGGCTTCGGCCTTAGCCTCCATAGCCGTTCGACGGCGCTCGGAGAAGGCTGCATATTGCTGATTGGCATGGTCGAGGGCATCCTGACGGCTGATGCGGCCCGGGCCTTCGAGGACGGGCAATTCGGTGCCCATGAGGAATTTGTCAAGAAATATCCCCCAATCGTCCATGCGGATGTCCTGCCGCCGTCCGGCGCGGAATTCGGCCTGATCGAGGAACATGACGGTGATCCGGTTCAAGGTGTCGATCTCCCTATGGTCGAGGTAGTTCTTGGCCGTGCCTATATCGCGCTTGAGCACTTGGCGGCCTTTCCAATTCGTTGCGCCCATGTTGGGTTTCCCGGCATCGGCCCGCTTGTGGATGATCTCGGCCGCTGTCAGGCCGGTGGCGGCGAAATGCATCTTGTTTTGCATGGCGGCAAAGAAAAGCTGGGTTTCGCGCTCGCCTTCGCGGTAATCGCTGGCGAGCGCGAAAGTGTCGCGGATGCGCTGGTAAACCCGGGCTTCGCTGGCGCGGATGTCGCGGATGCGCGCCAGCAGCTCATCGAAGTAATCAATCGTGCCGGAAGTTCCTTTGAGCCGCTCATCGTCGAGCGTGAATCCCTTGACCAAGTACTCGCTGAGACGCGCGGTGGCCCATTGGCGAAACTGAGTGCCGCGGTTCGAGCGCACGCGGTAGCCGACGGCGAGGATCATCTCCAAGCTGTAGTGCTCAACGAGGCGTTTGACCTCCCGATCGCCCTCCAATTGAACTATTAAGTATTTCTTAAGAGTTGCCTCCGGTCGCAGCTCCCCTTGCTTGTAAATGGCTGTAATGTGCTGGCTGATGTTGGGAACCGACGTGTCGTAGAGATCGGCGATCAGACGTTGAGGCAACCATACGTTTTCGCCTTCAAGCAGCACACGGATGGGTGTTGCTTCCTCGGTTGTCCGATACATTAGGAGCTCGCCGCTAGGCTTGGATTGATCCTTGCTGTTCATGCCGTCAAGCCCCTCAGCAGGCCGGTGAGTTCGCCTTCCATCCGGGCGATGTCTGCTTCGATCTCTTGGAGCGGGCGGGGCGGCTTGTACACGTAAAAGTGCCGGTTGATGGGGATTTCGTAGCCCACCTTGGTCTTCGAGTGGTCCACCCAGGCATCGGGCACATGCGGCAGCACTTCGCGTGCGATGTAGGCATCGATGTCGTCGCGAAGCGCCTCAACTAGCCGGTCGTTTGGCTTGTCCGGCCCGAAATCAATCGGCAACGGCAGCGCCGTGCCGGATGGCAAGGGGATGTTCTCAGTGTCCCGAAGCTCGCTATCGGGCTGGGGTCGTCCCTTGCTGTCTCGGCACGTTTCGGCATCTGGGTCGCGCTCGCCAAGCGCCGCGAGGATTGCTTTCTTGATCGGGGCGGGCAGCTTGAGGCCGACGCGCTCGGCGGCTTTCGCTAACTCGTCCTCGAATACCGCATGGTCCATATAGCGCCCATTTCCTTCGAGCGCCGAGAGCATGGCGCGAATAGCGCCCTGCTTCTCTCGCCCTTCCTCGTTCTCGCGTTGAGCAGCGGTCGCATCTTTGCGCTTTTTCGGTTTCGCCAGATTGGCGAAGGCGGCTTGCTCGTCGAGCTTTGCGATCCGCTCCGGCGTCGCCTCGAAGTTCATCCGCAAGTGGCGCTCCACCGTCACCTTGAGAAAGCCGAACTCCCGGTTCTCGAAAATGCGGGAGACAACGCGGTGCTCGGTCTCGCCGTTGATCTTGATCTCGGCTGTTTCGCCATCCTGGTAGTTGCCTTGGATTCGGGTGAGCTGCCGGATTTGCTCCTCAGCGATTTCGTTGCGCTTGTTGTTGAGGCTCTTCTTCATCTTGCGGAAGAAGCGTGTGCCGTCGATGAGCTGCACCTTGCCTTGCCGCTCCGGCGGCTTGCGGTTCGTGACCAGCCAGATATAGGTGAAGATGCCGGTGTTGTAGAAGAGTTGGTCCGGCAGCGCCACGATGGCATCGAGCCAGTCGTTTTCGATGATCCAGCGGCGAATATTGGACGGTCCCGATCCGGCATCGCCCGAAAAGAGCGGCGAGCCGTTGAACACGATGGCGATTTTCGAGCCAGGCTGGTCTTCGTCTCCTTCCTCGTGGGGATGCATCTTGGCAATCATGTGCTGCAGGAAGAGCAGCGAGCCGTCGTTGATGGCCGGAAGCCCCGCGCCGAAGCGGCCCGAGAAGCCGAGCTTTTCGTGCTCGCGCCGGACAGTGTCCTTCTGGTCCTTCCACTCGACGCCGAAAGGCGGGTTGGCCATCAGGTAGTGGAAGGGTTTGCTCTCGAAGCCGTCGCCGGTCTTGCCGTCGCCCAAGGTGTCGCCGAGAACGATATTGCCGGTGTCCTCGTCCTTGATAAGCATGTCCGAGCAGCAGATCGCCCATGATTCGTCGTTGTATTCCTGGCCGTAAAGGGCCAGTGATGCCCGCGAGTTCTGATCGAGAATCAGCTTGGCGGATTCGGAGAGCATGCCGCCCGTTCCGCAAGCCGGATCGAAGATCGTGCGGTAGATGCCAGGCTTATACACATCGCGCTCCCCGGTGTAGATGAGGTTGGCCATCAGGCGGATGACCTCGCGCGGGGTGAAGTGGTCTCCTGCCTCCTCGTTGGCCTGCTCGTTGAAGCGCATAACCAAGTGCTCGAACAGGTAGCCCATTTGCAGGTTGTCGATCCTGTCCGGATGGAGATCAAGGTCGGCCATTGCCTTGACCACGTTGAAGAGGCGGTTGCTGGAGTCGAGCTTCTCGATTTGCTCGGCGAACTTGAATCGCTCGAAGATGTGCCGCGCGGTTGGTGAAAAGCCGTTGATGTATGCCGCGAGGTTCGGCACGATGTTTTCGGGGTCGCCAAGCAGCTTGCCAAAGGTGTAGGCGCTGGTGTTGTAAAGCGGGTGTGTCCTGCTCGGATCAGCAGCTTTGCCGAGCAGGCGGTCCATGGCAGGTTCGGGCACCTTCTTAGCCTGAAGCTCGCCAAGCTTCTTGAGAACGGCGTCCTTGGTGGGCTCCAGCACGCAGTCGAGCCGACGCAAGACGACCATCGGCAGCATCACCAGTCGATACTGGGGCGGGCGGTACGGACCCCGCAGCCGGTTCGCGATCTCCCGGATCTTGGCTTTCAGCTCTTCGTGCGTTTGAACGTTCATGGATGTTCTTTTGGATACGCCTGACTAAACTTGAATCCCATCGTCTTGAGCGTATCCCCGGAGAATCTAGCCGGATATGTGCAGTGACGGTCAGTAGTCAGCGTTGTTTGCCACAAGAATGCTTTGCGATGTCCACAATTCTGTCTGTGTGGAGCTTTGTCATTGGTTTCCTATACATCGGCGTTGGCATCCAGAAGATCAATTGATTCAAGTAGCAAGCCTTTTCCAAAGCGCCGTGCGTTCACTGTGACGCGTTCCTCAAACATTGGTTTGACAATGTCGCCCATCATCCCGCGGGGCACACGAACCTTATGTGCTTTACCGTGGTCATCTACGACTTGGATACGGCCTAGCCTCTCTTGTTTGGCATCAGCTTCCAGCAGGATGCCCTGCACTTCCATTGCTTGATCTTCTTCTGTTCGCTTTGCAGCAATAGCTGCTTTGCGAATTTGCCCTTGCTTGGCCGATAGCGCAACGCGCCGTTCCCCTTGATCTGTTGTAGCGGTAAAACCAATACGCTTGATATTCTCTCCGTCTGGGGCAATCTTTTCCGCTAGTCCGATGAAATTGCGGAGGTACGGTTCATCTGGAATGCGTTCTTCTAGCTTGCGCATACTCCCAGCGTCTAGAAATTCGAGGCAATCGAATAAGTCCGCGATGATTTCGCGAGGAAAATTCATTCCAGGGAGGTTGAGTTGCGCACTTCCAATTCGGATAGAAACCGCAAAACTTGCGGCGCGCGGCACAGAGACGTAAAGCGCTAGATTGTCGGCCAAGTCTTTTGGTCGGCGGCCTGCTTCACGAAAAGGATGTCCCGACTTACGCTCTGCTGTACGGAAAATGAGATTTTCTATATCCCGGAGTCGTGTCGTGAAGTGATTTGCCTGTGCAATACCGAAGCCTACGGCGTCTCCTTCCATCGATAGCTGAAATTCATCTTCTTGGAGCGCTATGCCCCTCAAGGAAAGGTGGCGATGGAAATAGACCTCTTCCAAGAGATCGCGCAGTTCTTCCGCAATTTCGTCTGGCGGACTACCGGATAGTGCTCGTCCCACTAGCCGTTCGGCTTCGCGAGATTCATCGCACTCCAACGCGAGAGAAGCGGCGCTGCGGTGAAGCACTGACCTAGTTGGCTCCAAATCAAGCTGATTCTCGATTTCTCGAGCGGCGTCCCGCTCCAACTCGTACGCTTGGCGCGTAAGTTCTACCGCTTGTTCGTGGAATCCAAGCCGCCGCTTTGCAGCCGCCTCATCTGCAAGTTCCATTGCTCTCCTGTGAAGCCGTGCTATATCTGTCATCGCTTGGCGATCCGGCTCTGAGGCTCACTAAATTCAACCACTACTATCAGCGCGGGCAAGTGTCCATCTGAACGCTTGGTTTGCTTGATCTTCTCGCGAACGCGCTGAGCTACCCTTGAGTTTGTGTCATTGCGAATGCCAGAAACTTCCAGCCGCGCCCTGTTCTGAAACAACGAGCCCTCCTCCGTGGCCGATCCTAGCCAATAGTCGAATCCAGTCCCCTTTTTGGATCGTTCGACTACCTGTAAGCCTGAGATTTGGGGCACGATGAGAGTCGCGATTCCATAGGCTCCATGTTCCGTTGCTTCGTCATCATCGTTCCAGCATCGCCGCGCTTGCGCGGATATGGGTTCCCACTCAAGAACCGCAGCCCCTGCCAATGCCCCTGAGACTTGCATAGGTGTCGGGCTGGAATGATTTTGGTCCTCAAGGCAAACGCCAGCAGCCTCGGCCAAGCTTTCGCCAAATGCGGGAGTAATGCCCGGGGCGCCAAGCCCCAGTTCAGTTAGCTTGAGGTCGAACCGACCGTCTGGATCAAGCGATAGATTGATGTTAAGCATGGACTTCGCCGCAATCAGTTTGTCGAGCTTGGACCTTCGGGATTTGCGGCAACTGCTGGGGAGCGCGCAAATCAAAACAGTACTGAAGTATAGCGCGGTGAAGGACGGCTAAGTATTGTGTGCTGAGGATTGTGCCTCGGCGAATTTGGAAACGCTGCGAGCTTGAATACAATCTTTGTGCAGTGTGCTCCTCAATTGCGAGAGTCGGTAATATGCGGTTGTGCCGGAACAAGTACGCTTGTTCTACAAAGATGGCAGGAACATTAGCCACCGCAAGCCACACCTAGAATTTCTCCCGCCTGACTTGACACCGAAATTTAACCGGAGCGTAACATGCTAACGAAAGATCGAGCACATGAATTGCGAGAAAGCCTGCAACCACTGAAGGAGTTCGCAGGTAAGCGGCTCGTTCACAGATCAAAATGGGGCGCGATTAATTTTGGGCAGTCAAGCGGCGACATTGAGGCCGTAATCGGCATTGCAACTGACCTCTTGAGCTTACCGCTTGAGCACCTTACAGAAGCAAGCGCACAAGAACTCCTTAATCACATTCCATCCATTTTGCAACGCCTTCAGGAAATTGACAGTTTTTCAATCGAGAGTGTTGACCATCCTGGCAACATAAGGGATCAACTCTGCGATCAGCTTCACGCGAGCGCTGAGGAATTGCAAAATACCGCCTATCGCTTTGTTCCATATCTTGCATACAGGCACGGTGATATTGCGGAGAACAGGGAAAAGGTGGAGCGGATTGCAAAGCAGGCTGAGCAAATCCTGATTCAAACCAAGCAAACAGCTCTAGTTGAGCAGGCGGGGGGCGAAGGAACAGCAGTTAATGTCACGGAAATCAGCAAGCGCTCAGCGGATCGGGCTATGAGGACGGGGACTGATCCAAGCGATTAGCAATTTGCAAGCGATCGCAATGCTTGGGCATCCAATGCGGGAGAAAGATGTAGCCCCAAATTTTCCGCCGAGCGGGCTGCCGCTCTTAATTCGCAAGAGAGGTCCAACGTGAACGACACGCCGCAAGTCAGCCGCATTGTGCGCACGGCTATCTTCGTTGCCGATTTGGGAAGATCGGTTCGTTTTTACAGGGAGGCCCTCGGCTACCGCGAGGTTTACGCCAGCGGGGTGCTTGAGCATAAGGCGGGGCACGCGCTGATCGGGGTTCCGGAAGACAGCGTGATCCGCTATGAGATCGTTAAGGCCGACGAGATCAATTTCGGCATGGTGGGCCTGTTCGAGGTCAAGCCTTCGCCTCCGCCGGTCAGGCGCGAAAACAAGGGCGCCAATCTGGGCGAAGGCTGCATGGTGTTCTTCGCCACCGATATCCGCGCGGTGCGCGACCGCATCGTTGAATTTGGCGGCGAAGTCGTGTGCGAACCTCAACTGCTTGTGGTTCACACCCTGCGCCAGTTGGAAATGACCTGCCGCGATCCCGACGGCATGATGATTAACATTATCGACCGCCCCGCTGAGAACTGGAGCGCTAACGTGGCGCGATAAGGCTAAAGCTGGCGCGCGTTACGTCCGGCCCCGGTCTCGTGGGAGCGTCGGCGGCAGGACAGCCGCCGCCGAGCCCCATGGATGGGTTCATGCGTCTCCCACGAGACCGGGGCCGGACGTAACGCTAATACCGACCGTGGTCGCGGCGGCATTCGGTTCGGGTTATCGTGACGGAATGCCGGTCGATTCTTTATTGCGGGTGGCGGTGGGGCCGCGCTTCGCGGCGCCTTTGCTGGACTATCTGGCGCCGGGAGAGGGGCCGGTTCCGCCAATCGGGACGCGCGTTTCGGTGCCGCTGGGTACTGGAAGGCGCACTGGCATCGTGCTTGAGCACCTTGAGGGATCGGAAGTGCCCGCCGACCGGCTGCGGCCGGTGCTCAAGGTGCTGGATGCCGAGCCGCTTTGGGACCCGGCCACCCTCGAGGTGCTGCGATGGGCGGCGCGCTATTACTGCCATCCTGTAGGCCAGGTTCTTGCTTACGCCCTGCCGCAGCCATTGCGACGCGGCGCCGGTCTGCCGCCGGCCGCCGTTCTTTGGCGGGCAAGCGGCAAGCCTGCGAATGAAGCGCGCGAGCTCATGGCGCGCGCGCCGCGGCAGCGCCAATTGCTTGACAGGCTGATCGAGGCCGGGCGCGACGGTTTGGAAGAGAGGGCGCTTGCTGCATTCATGCCAGGCTGGCGGAAAATGGTTCGGGCGCTCGAAGGCAAGGGGCTGGCGGAATCATTCGCGCCTGCCTCCCCGGACCCTGCGGATATGTTGCGCGAGAAGCCGCTTGCGTTGAGCGGCGAACAGGCCGCTGCGGTAAACGCCATGCCGATGGGCCAAGGCTATGCTTGCCATCTTCTGGACGGCGTGACGGCCAGCGGCAAGACGGAGGTGTACCTGCATCTGGTGGAACAGGTGCTCGCTTCCGGGCGGCAATGCCTGCTGCTGGCGCCGGAAATCGGGCTCACTCCGCAGCTGGCCGAGCGGCTTGCGGCCCGTTTCCGCGTGTCGGCGGCGGTGCTGCATTCGGGCTTAAGCGACGGCGAGCGCCTGGACGCTTGGGCGAATGCCCGCAGCGGACGGGCGAGGCTGGTGGTGGGGACCCGGTCCGCCGTGTTCGTGCCCTGCCGCGAACTCGGCCTGATCGTGGTGGACGAGGAGCACGATCCGTCCTACAAGCAACAGGACGGCTTCCGCTACCAAGCCCGCGACCTCGCCGTGATGCGCGCGTCCAAGGCAGGCATCCCGGTCGTTTTGGGGTCGGCCACGCCGGCGCTCGAATCTTTGCTGAACGTGCAAAGAAAACGCTACGCCCGCCGCCGTTTGACCAAAAAGGTCACGGGCGCCCGCCCGCCGCAGGCCCGCCTCGTGGATCTTAACCGGCACCCGCCGGAGCATGGTTTGAGCGCGCCGCTGGTTCGGGCCATGTCCGAACAGCTTGAATCAAGCTCGCAGGTGCTGCTGTACTTGAACCGCCGCGGCTTCGCGCCGGTGCTGATGTGTCCGGACTGCCGACAGGCGGAGGAATGCCGCCATTGCGACGCGCGCATGGTGTTCTACCGTCGGCGCGGTCTGCTTCTCTGCCATCATTGCGGCGCCAGGCGCCGTCCGCCGCCCGTGTGCGGGAAATGCGGCACGCCGCTGCAAACGATAGGGCGCGGAACCGAGCGCCTGGAGGAAGAGCTTCAGGCGCGCTTCCCCGATTACCCGGTGGCGCGCATGGACCGCGATAATGTGCGCGGCAGGCGCAGGCTGGAGCATATCTTGGGCGGCATCCGCGAGCGCCGCTACCGCATTCTGCTCGGCACCCAAATGCTCACCAAAGGCCACGATTTCCCCAGCCTCGGCCTAGTGGCGGTGATCGACGCGGACCAGGGCCTGTTTTCGCAGGAATTCCGGGGCCCGGAAAGGCTGGCGCAAACGCTGGTTCAGGTGGCCGGCCGGGCCGGCCGGCGCGAAAAGCCGGGGCTTTTGGTGCTGCAAACGCGGTTTCCCGAGCATCCGTTATTGCGCCAACTTCTCAAAGAGGGCTATCCTGGCTTTGCCGCCACCGCCTTGGAGCTTCGCCGAAGCAGCGGCTGGCCGCCTTTCGCCCATCTGGCGGTGCTGCGCGCCAACGCGCCTGAGGCCGCCAGCCTTGATGAATTCCTGAACCGCGCCAAGACAGCCATCGGCGCGGATGCCGCCGGTTCCGACGTGCAGCTGCTGGGCCCGGCCCCCGCGCTGATGGAGCGCCGCCGCGACCGCAACCACGCGCATCTTCTGGCCCGCGCCGCCAGCCGCGCCCGCCTGCAATCGTTCCTGGACCAATGGATTCCCGCGGTCCGCGAACTCAAGCGCCCGCGCCGCGTCAGCTGGTCCGTCGACGTGGACCCCGCCGAGATCGGCTAGCCCGCTATATTCCGAAAAATGCCTCGCTCAGGGCAGCACTAGGAGCTTTGAAGGCAGCCAAGGCATCGAAGCGGGCGAGAAGCTGCGCAAGAGATTTGGTTAGAGGGAGGAGTCTTGCGGCCCCTTGTTGTTCGCGGTTGGCGAGCCGGCTCTTCCGTACTGCGCCTCGATGGCGACAAGCCTTTCCCGGATATCGGCTTGGCCCGCGTGGAGGCCTTCGATTCGGGCGGATAATCTGGCATCGGCGCTGTCGATTTTTGATGTCAGCTTGGTATCTACTCTTTCGATTTGAGCGGCCAGCCTAGCGTCGCCTCGTTCGATTTTTCCGTCCAGCCAGACCGCTTGGCCGAGCACTGCCAGCAGGATTGTCAATCCCAAGCCCAGCACCGCGATCAGTTCCGGGCTGGCCCGGCGCAACCGGCTTTCCTTTGAATCGCTCATGGGCTTGATCCTACTCCCGGCACTCGGCGCAAGCAAGCCCAAATCGTTCGCGTTTCCCGGCTTTAGGCGCACCGCCTGCGCGGCCAGCCCGCATATTGCACCAAGCCGCTTGTTGCCTTTCTGATTTTGCTGCTTAGTCAATGGCTTATGCCCGGATTCACTGCTTTCCGATTGGCGCGATATGCGGGCTAGCCGATGCCGGGGAGTCCGCCGGCGCGGCGGCGCATCCAGTCGCGGAGGGTGGATTGCGATTGGTAGAGTCCGGCGCTGGGCAGCAGCAGCACTTGTTCGCTCTCCCGCAAACCTGCCAGCACAACCGAGTATTCGAAATCGCTCATCCCTGTCCGCACCCACACCGGCTCCGGCCCCCGGTCTCGCATGACCAGCACCCAGTAATCGTCGCGAAAGTCGTAGCCGTGATTCGAATCGCGCGGCGCGCGCCGCGGCG
This sequence comes from Gammaproteobacteria bacterium, assembly GCA_965213995.1. Lineage (GTDB taxonomy): Bacteria > Pseudomonadota > Gammaproteobacteria > Steroidobacterales > Foliamicaceae > Foliamicus. Next base: position 1,841,372 of record OZ243929.1, read on the forward strand.
CCCTGCCGGGTCCGAGGCGCACTCGCGATGCGTTCGGCATACGGCGCGCGCCGCCGTCCTGCGCGGCAGGCGCCGATGCCGCGCCGCGCGTTGAACCGCCGCCGCCCGCGGCAGCGCGTTGATTGACCACCGCATCGAGCAGGTCGTCGCGCGGCCAGTTCAGCATGTCGGCCGTGGCGGCGATATCATCCAAGGTGCGCAGCGCCGCCGTGGGCACCGCCGGCGCCTGCAATTCCTCCGCGATCTTGATTTCCACCTCGGCATTCATTCCCGGAAGCAGCAGGGAATCGGGATTGTCGAGCAGGATCAGCACCGAGAACAGCGTCACGTTCTGCTCCACCACCGCCAACGGCTCGATCTTATCGACCTGGCCGGCGAAATCGCGCCCCGGATACGCCGCCACGCTCACCTTCGCCTGCATGCCGGCGCTGATTTTGCCGATATCGGTTTCGTCCACCCGGGCGCGCACCAGCACGCGGCGCAGATCGGCCATTTTGAGCAGCAGCGTGCCGCCGCCCACATCCTGCGTCGGCGAGGAAATGACCTGGCCCGGCTCCACGTTGCGCTCGATAATGGTGCCGTCGATGGGCGCTAGCACGTCGGTATCGCCCAGCGCGATACGCGCGTTCTCCACCTCCACGCGTGCCCGCACCAGCTGCGCTTCGGCTTCCGACAGCGCCAGCGCCGTTTCCTCGTATTCGCTGTCGGTGATGGTGTTGTCGCGCGCCAGTGTCTCGGCGCGCTCCATTTGCGACTGCGCGATGGAGCGCCGCGATTCGGCCGCTTTGAGCGCTGCCTCCGCTTGCGCCAGATTATTGGCGGGAATGCGCTTATCGATCCTCACCAGCAGCGTGGAGCGGTTCACTTGGTCGCCGTTCTCGGCGTTGATGGAGAGAATCTCGCCGGAGGCCTTGGATTTCAGCTCCACCGTGCGCCGCGGCTCCACGGCGCCGGCGGCTTCCACGAAAACCTGGATATCGCGCCGCTCCACCGGGGCTTGGTCGTAGGCTTGGAGAGCGGGGGCCGGGGCTTCCGCGCAGCCAGCCAGCATCAGCATCAGCCCGAAAGCCCCGCACTGATGCTGCCAGTGCGCTTTCCCCCGCCCTTTCTCCGCCCCTTCCTTCCGGGAGTACCGGAGGCGGGATGCCGATCCTCGGGGTCCGCGCCAGCCAAAGCCTCTTTGCGCGTTCCTCCTCTCGCGGGAGTGTTGGAGCCATGGATGGCGGAACCAAGCCAGGGATGGCGCCTCCCGCGAGAGGAGGAACGCGCAAAGAGGCGAACCTGAAGCAGCATGCATCTCCCGGAAGGAAGGGGCAAGAACAGGCGGGATTGAAGCGCCCGGAAAGGGCTGGGAGGCGTGGCCGGGGGGCGCTGCTATCCGGCGAGCGAGGCTGGCTTGGATGCGGAGCGGAGAATTACGCATGGGCTTGTGGCGCGGCGCCGGTGTCGGTTGTGATTCGGCCGTCCAGCATCTCGATTCTGCGTCCGGCCCGCGCCGCGATTTCGGCATCGTGCGTGACCACGATCAGCGTATGCCCGTCTGCATGCAGCGAGTCGAACAAGGCCAGAACCTCCTCCCCGGTGGCGGAATCCAGATTGCCCGTGGGTTCGTCGGCCAGCAGGATGCTCGGCCGGGTGACCAGCGCCCGGGCGATGGCCACTCTCTGGCGCTGGCCGCCGGAAAGCTGGGCAGGGCGGTGCCCTAATCGATGCGACAGCCCTACCCGCTCAAGCGCCGCTGCGGCGCGCTGAAGCCGTTCGCGGCGGCGCATGCGGGCGTAGATCAGCGGCGCTTCGACATTCTTGAGCGCGTTGCACCGCTCCAGCAGGTTGAAGGTCTGGAACACGAATCCCACCTGCCGGTTGCGCACCCGCGCCAGTTCGCGGGCGCTCATTTCCGATACGTGCGCGCCGTTCAGCCAGTAGTCTCCGGAGCTGGGCGTTTCCAAGCAGCCGAGCAGATTCATCAGCGTTGATTTGCCCGAGCCGGACGGGCCGGTGACGGCCAGATACTCGTTGGTCCTCACCGCAAAGCTGACATTGCGAAGGGCCGCCACGGTATCCGCGCCCATCCGGTAGGTCCGAGTGACTTCACGGGTGCGGATGGCGCAAGAACTCATGGCCCTACAGCCGCTTGCGGAGCAGCTCGTTAACGATCGCGGGGTTGGCCCGGCCTTTGGTGGCGCGCATCACCTGCCCCACGAAAAACCCGAAAACGCGCGTATTGCCTTCGCGGTACTGGCTCACCTGATCGGAATGGCTCGCCAGGATATCGTCCACGATGCCTTCCAGGGCGCCTGTGTCCGAAATCTGCTTCAGGCCGCGGGCGGCGATGATATCGTCGGCCCCGCCTTGGCCGGCCCACATGGCCTGGAACACTTCCTTGCCGAGCTTCCCGGACAGCACCCCCTCGCGCAGCCGGGCAAGCAGCACCCCCAGTTCGCCGGCGCCGACCCGGCTGGCGGAAATATCGAGCGCGTCCCGGTTGAGCGCGGCGGCCAAATCGCCGGTCACCCAGCGCGCCGCCAGCATCATGTCGCCGCAGGCCTGCCCGGCCGCCTCGAAGTAATCGGCGGTGGCCCGGTTTTCGCAGAGGCGGCGGGCATCCTCGGCGCTCAGCCCGTAATCGGCCTCGAACCGTTCCCGGCGCGCCGTCGGGAGTTCCGGCAGCGCGCGGCGCAGCGCTTCCAAAAAACCGTATTCGAGCACCAGCGGCGGCAGGTCCGGATCCGGGAAGTAGCGGTAGTCGTTGGCCTCTTCCTTGTCGCGCATGGGGCGGGTGGCATCGAGCCGGGCATCGTAAAGGCGGGTTTCCTGGATGACTGTTCCGCCATCGCGCAGCACTTCGCCTTGCCGGCGGATTTCGCTGCGCAGCGCGCGCTCCACGAAGCGGAAGGAATTGAGGTTTTTGATTTCGGTGCGGGTGCCTAGCTGCGGATCATTCGGATTCTTCAAGGAGATATTGGCATCGCAACGCATTGATCCCTCCTGCATCGCGCCGTCGGAGATGCCAATCCAAGTGACCAGCTGATGAATGCTGCGCATGCAGGCGCCGGCCTCCTCCGGGGAACGCAGCTGCGGCTCGGTAACGATTTCCAGCAGCGGCGCGCCGGCGCGGTTAAGATCCACGCCGGTGGCATTGGGCAGGGCATCGTGCAGCGATTTCCCCGCGTCCTCCTCGAGGTGCGCTCTGGTCAGTTCGATGGTTCGCGGCGCATGGCCCGGAACCGCCGCCTCCACCGATCCCCCGTTCACGATCGGCAGTTCGTACTGGGAAATTTGGTAGCCCTTGGGCAGGTCCGGATAAAAGTAGTTCTTGCGGGCGAAAACGGAACGCGCCGCCACCCGCCCCCCTGTGGCCAAGCCGAACTTCGCCGCCATCGCCACGGCTTCGCGGTTGGCCACCGGAAGGGTGCCGGGAAAGCCGAGATCGACTAGGCAGGCTTGGGTGTTGGGGGCCGCGCCGAAAACCGTTGAGGCCCCGGAGAACATCTTGCTGCGGGTGGCTAGCTGGACGTGAATCTCAAGCCCTATAACAACTTCCAAGTTCATGCTTTGCGCCTTAGCCCGCATCGAAAGGCGCCGCGGTTCCGGGCGGCCACAGGCGGTGCCAGTTGGTTTCAAGCTGGTAGGCATGGGCGCACCGCAGCACCTCGGCTTCGGCAAACGGTCGGCCCATGAGCTGCAGGCCCACCGGCAGTCCATCCACCGAACCGGCGGGAACCGATATGCAGGGCAGGCCGGCCAGGGCTGCGCCTATCGTGTACACGTCGTTGAGGTACATCTGTATGGGATCGTCGATCTTTTCGCCGATCGCGAATGCCGGGGCCGGCGTGGTGGGGCCGGCAAGCATGTCCACGCTCTCGAAGGCGCTCGCAAAGTCGTTCGCCAGCAGCCGCCGCGCCCGCTGGGCCTTGAGGTAGTAGGCATCGAAATAGCCTTTGGACAAAACCCAGCCGCCCACTAGGATGCGCCGCCGCACCTCCTCGCCGAAACCGGCGCGCCGGGTTTGCGTGTACAGCGCCTCCAGGCTGTCGGCGCCGGCTTCGCGCAAACCGAAGCGCACCCCGTCGAAACGCGCCAGATTGGACGAGCACTCGGCCGGCGCCACCACGTAGTACACCGCCGCCGACAGCGGCAGCCGCGGCAGCGACACTTCGCTCACCGCCGCGCCCAGGCCGCGCAGCGTGGCCATGTTGTCGGAGAATACCTGCTGGCAGCGGGGGTCCAGGCCCTCGCCCATGAATTCCTTCACCACGCCGATGCGCACACCTTCAAGCGCCCGGGCGCTCATTTGGCTCAGGCCGGCCGAGTAGCGCTCGCTAGGACGCTGGGCGCAGGTGGAGTCGCGCGGATCGTGGCCGGCCATGCTGTCGAGCAGCAACGCGGCATCCTCGGCGGTGCGTGTAAGCGATCCGGCCTGGTCGAGGCTGGAGGCGAAGGCGATCATTCCGTAGCGGGACACGCGCCCGTAGCTGGGCCTGAAGCCGGTAATCCCGCACAGCGCCGCGGGTTGGCGCACCGAGCCGCCGGTGTCGGTTCCGGTGGCGGCGGGAACCAGCCCGGCCGCCACCGCGACGGCCGATCCGCCGGACGAGCCTCCCGGCGAGCGGGACAGGTCCCAGGGATTGAGCGCCGGCCCGTAGTAGCTGGTCTCGCTGGACGATCCCATGGCGAATTCGTCCATGTTGGTCTTGCCGATGAGCAAAGCGCCCGCCTGCGCAAGGCGCTCGACCACCGTGGCATCGTACGGCGGCACGAAATTGTCGAGAATCCGCGATCCCGCCGTGGTGCGCAGGCCGCGGGTGCAGAAGATGTCCTTGTGGGCAATCGGAATGCCGGCCAGCGGCCCGCCTGCCGCTTTGCCGGAATCGGCGCGCGATGCCTGCTTAAGCGCTAACTCTCCGCACAATGTTACAAAAGCATTGAGCGCCGGGTTGCGCTCCTCGATCCGCCGCAGGCAGGTCTCGGTGAGCTCCATGCTTGAGATTTCGCCGCCATCCAGCGCGCGGCGCAGTCCGGCCAAGGAAAACTCGATCATGCCGGATCGATCACCCTAGGCACGCGGTACAGCCCCTTGGCCACATCCGCAGCGCAAGCCTGCGCCTCCGCGCGCAGGTCGGATTCGGTGACCTCGTCGGCGCGCAGCGGCAGACTGAGATCCAGCGGATGGACCATGGGCTCCACGCCTTCGGTGTCGATTTCCTGGAGAACACGCACGAAGCCGATAATGCGGCGCAAGGTGGCCGCCAGCTCCGGTTTCTCGCCGTCGTCCAGCGCCAAGCGCATAAGACGCGCCATCCGCAACAGCTCGGCATCTGAAAATTCCGCAGCCGGTTCCGATCGCTTCGGCGTTTTGAGATTGTTCATGCTCGCAATCGTGGCGGTGTGGCAGCGTAATGGCCCATCTTCGCATTCCCGCCTTCGGCTTGCAATCACGCGATCCTCCGCTTCGGGGGCTTAACCCGCTTCAAGCGCAGCCGCCGGTTGGCCGGAATCCCTTGGCGCGCCGCCGAATCGCTGGCTGATCTGCTATGATTCCAAAACCGAAAAAAGGTTTCACCCTCATGGATTTGCTGGCCCTATGAGCAGTGTCGTACGTGGTTTCGCCAAGCGGCTGGCCGTTGATCTCGCCATAGATCTCGGCACCGCCAACACGCTCGTTTACGTGGGCGGCCGCGGAATTGTGCTCAACGAGCCGTCGGTGGTCGCGTTGCGCTCCAATGGCGCCAGCGACGGCGTGCTCGCCATCGGCACCGAAGCCTTCGGAATGCTTGGGCGCACGCCGCGCGATCTCCAGATCGTCAAACCCCTGAAGGACGGCGTGATCGCCAACTACGAAGTCGCCGAGCAGATGCTCAGGCACTTCATGGTCAAGGCGCTGGGCGAGGGTTTCTTTCGGCCCGCTGTCCGTCGGCTGGTGATCTGCATTCCCCACGGGGCCACTCCGGTCGATCGGCGCGCCATTGAGGAGTCGGCACGCGATGCCGGCGCCCGCGAAGTGTTTGTGGTGGAAGAGCCTATCGTGGCCGCGATCGGCGCCGGGCTGCCGGTGCATCGGCCCTGCGGGAACATGGTGGTGGATATTGGCGGCGGAACGTCCGAGGTGGCGGTGCTGTCCATGTCCAGCGTGGTATTCGCGCGCTCGGTCAAGGCGGGCGGAACGCGCATGGACGATGCCATCGTCCAGTACGTGCGGCGAAATCACGGCATGGCGATCGGATCCAGCCAGGCGGAAGCCATCAAGCGCGAGGTGGCCAGCGCCTATCCCGGAGAGGAAGTAAGGGAGATCAGGCTCCACGGTCGCAGCCTGTCGCGCGGCCTGCATTCCCAGTTCAGCCTCAACAGCAATGAGGTGCGCGATGCCTTGAACGACACGCTGGAGGAAATCGTGCAGGCGGTGCTGGAAGTTCTGTCCCGCACGCCGCCTGAGTTGGGCGCCGATATCAGCGAGCGCGGATTGGTGCTGGCTGGCGGAGGCGCGCTGCTGCCGAGGCTGGATGCGCTGATCCGCGAGCGCGCGGCGGTGCCCGCGTTCGTGGCCGAGGATCCTCTGACCTGCGTTGTGCGCGGCTGCGGGCACTTGGTGGAGATCCAGGGCACGATCGGCCATGTGAGCGAGAGTTCCGGCCTCACAATGGGCACGGGAGATTCCATGGACTAGGGCCGTGCCACGGCACCAAGGCCTGAAGCATGCGCAACTGGAACGCAACGCTCGCGCCGAATCCCTCTCGAAGGCGGAAGGGGCCCATCCTTGCAGGGGATTGCCTGATCATATGTCTGGCCTGTTTCGCGCTGCTGATCGTCGAGTCCCGGGTCCCGGCCGTCCAGAATTTGCGGGGCGCCGGAGAGCTTCTCAAGATTCCCGTTCAAGCGGCAGTGCGGTTGGGCGCGGGTGGCTTTAGCGCAACCCAGGGGTACTTTCGCAACCAAGCCCAACTGCTGCGTGAGAATGAAGCTTTGCGCACGCGCCTGCTGAATCAGGATGTGGAGATGCAGCAAATGGCCCTGCTGAGAGCGGAGAACGAGGATCTGCGCGCGCTGCTGGCGCTGGACGCGATGCACGGATCCAGCAACCTTGCCGCCCGGGCTCTGCCCAGAAATCCGGATCTTTCCCGCCACCGGGTCACCCTGAGCATCGGCAGCCGCCAGGGCGCGTTTATTGGCCAGCCTGTGGTCGATTCCGCAGGCGTGGTGGGCCAGATCGCCCGCGATTACTTGGTGACTTCGGAGGCGCTGCTGATCAGCGATGCCAATCACGCCATCCCGGTGATGTTCGAGCGCACCGGCTTTGAGGCCATTGCCTTCGGAACCGGCCAGCGCGATCACAGGTTGCTGCTGCCGTATATGCCCACGCATGCGGATGTCGCCGAAGGCGACGTGCTGGTCAGCTCGGGCAGCGGGGGGCGGTTCCCCGCCGGCTTGCGCGTGGGCGTTGTGGAAGGGGTGCGCAATGCTTCGGGGCAGGCCTTTGTGGAAGCTTTCGTGCGTCCCGCCGCAAACCTGCAGGGTGTGCGCCAGGTCCTGTTGCTGCGCTCTGAAGCGGTCGTCACCGGCAGCACGGCCGCCGGTCGGGATGGCGAGGAATCGTGATGGCCAGCGCGGCAGCGCGAAGCTACTACCTGATTGCCGGGGCCCTGTTGCTCGCGGTGCTGCCCCTTCCCCAGGCCCTGCGGCTTTGGCAGCCGCCGTGGCTGGGCGTGGCGCTCATCTGGCTGGTTCTCGCCGGTCCGGTGCAGAACCGCCTGCTGATCGCCGCAGTTGCCGGGCTTGTCCATGATCTGCTTGCCGGCGCGCCCCTGGGCCTGCACGCAATGGCCGCCACAGTGCTCACCTTCATGGCCGCCAATCTGCGTGACTGGATGCTGTCTTCGCCGCCCTGGCAGCGCTTCCTGCTGGCGATGGCGACTCTGGCGGCCTACCTGCTTACGGTGGCTTTGATCGGCGGCTGGTTCGGCCAACCCGGCTCGTTGCCGGGCCTGGTCAGCAGCCTGTTGAGCGGGGGCCTGCTTATCCTGGTCGCTTTCCTGTTCCTCAAGGTCTGATCCTTCATGGCAATCCGCAGGCATATCGAAACCGCCGGGTCGGGAACCTTCATGCGCCGCACGACCTATCTCGTGGCACTGATGGGTTTTTTTGTGCTTTTGCTGCTTGCCCGGATGAGCCACTTGCAGCTTGTGCGCCACAGCCATTATGTGGGGCAGGCCCAGGCCAACCAGATGCAGCCCCGCAGGATCGCTCCGCGGCGCGGCATCATCCTGGATCGCAACGGCGAGCTTATGGTGGCCAACCGTGCGAGTTTCCGCTTGATTCTGGTTGCCGAGCAGGCAGAGGACGTTCCCGGCACGCTCACGCGCTTGGAAAATCAGGGCTTCGTGAAGACCGGGCGGCATGGCGAGTTGATGGAAGCCTTGCGGATTTCGCCCTCGTTCGCGCCCTTTGCTGTTCGCGCCATGCTGCCCGAGGAGCAAGCGGCGCGGTTTGCCGTGAGGCGCCACCAGTTTGCCGGCGTGGATATCGAAGGACTGTTGCTGCGCGAGTATCCGTTGGGGCCGTCCGGCGCTCATGCGCTGGGATATGTGGCAGCGGTCAGCGCCGCCGACAAGCAACGCCTGGATCCGTCGGTTTACGCCGGCATTCCGCTTATCGGCAAGACCGGCGTGGAGGGGAGCTACGAAGAGGATCTGCGCGGCTCCGCAGGCGGGGAACGAATCCTCATGGATGCCTACGGGCGGCCGCTGGAACGCACCAGCGATCTGGATCCCTTGCCTGGCGCGGACCTGCGGCTCGCCCTCGACGGAGAACTCCAGCGAGAGGCTTTTGCCGCCATGGAATCACGCCGCGGCGCCGTGGTTGCCGTGGATCCACGGGATGGCGGCGTGCTGGCCCTAGTGAGCAGTCCGGCTTTCGATCCCAACGAATTCGTGTCCGGCATGGACAGCGCCCGCTTCGCCGAACTCAACCGCAACCCGGCCCTGCCGATGTTCAATCGGGCCGTGCGCGGGCTCTATCCGCCGGGCTCCACAATCAAGCCGATGCTGGCACTGGTGGCGCTGGCGGAAGGCTACCGGGACCCGGGGCAGACCATGTATTGCAGAGGAAGCTACCGCTTGTCCGCAAACAGCCGCCTGTTCCGCGACTGGAAGCGCGAGGGCCATGGCACGCTGACGATGCACGATGCGGTTGCCCAGTCCTGCGACGTTTATTTTTACCAGCTGGCCCGCGACATGGATATCGAAGGAATCCACGAGGGTCTGGCCCGGTTCGGTTTTGGCGTGGCCTCGGGTATCGATATCGCCGGGGAAAGGCCAGGCATTGTGCCGTCCCGGGCCTGGAAAAGGTCCGCTTTCAGCGATCCCGCGCAACAGTCCTGGTTCCCTGGCGAAACGGTGGTGACCGGCATCGGCCAAGGCAGCCTCGTGGTGTCGCCATTGCAATTAGCGCAGGCAACGGCGCAGATCGCCATGCGCGGCATTCGATACAAGCCGCGGCTGGTTGAGGCGGTCCGCGATCCCGTTAGCGGCCGGCTGGTGACCCGGGCGCCGGAGCCGGCCGGAATGATTGCGCCCGAATCCGCCGAGCACTGGCTCACGGTGGTGGACTCGATGGTGGCGGTATTGCACGGCCCTAGGGGAACAGCCCGCGCCACGGGGGCTAGGCTTGCCTATACCGCAGCGGGAAAGACCGGCACCTCGCAGGTAGTGGCCTTGCCGCAGGAGGGCGAGGTGGACCCCGGCGAAATTAACGAGCGTTTCCGCGACCATTCCCTGTTTGTGGCTTTTGCTCCGGTGCACGATCCGGTCATTGCGCTGGCAGTGATTGTGGAAAACGGGGGCTCGGGCTCGGGCGCCGCGGCCACGGTGGCTGCGCGGGTGCTGGACACCTACCTGGCCAACCATTCGCCGCCGGACCAAGTGGCGCAGGCGAGATGATCCCGGCCGCCGCAAGCTCCCCGGGCTTTGGACTGCTGCAGCGGCTGAAGCTGGACGGCTGGCTTCTGGCGTGGGTGGCTCTGGTGGTTGCCGCCGGACTGGCCGTGCTCTACAGCGCCTCGGGCGGCTCCGGCAACGTGCTGTTGTTTCAGTGTTCGCGCTTGCTGATCGGTTTTAGCGTCATGCTGGTGCTGGCGCAGTTCTCTCCGCGCTTTTTGGCGATTGCCGCGCCTTGGATTTACGGCACCGTTGTGTTCCTGCTCATCCTGGTGCTGCTGGTGGGCGAGAAAGGCGGCGGGGCGCAACGCTGGCTGGACTTCGGCATTCGCTTTCAGCCTTCCGAATTCGCCAAGCTGGCGGTGCCTGTGATGGTGGCATCGCTGCTTCGCGAATCCAGGCAAGCGCCGGGGGCGGGATGCACAATGACGGCGCTGCTGCTCATCGCCGCTCCGGTGGGGCTGGTGGTTCTTCAGCCTGATCTGGGGACCGGCGCGGTGTTGCTCCTGTTTGGCATGATTCCTCTTTTCCTGGCCGGCTTGCGGCGGCGGTTCATAGTGGGCGGCGCGCTCACCACCTTGCTGGCGGCCCCGGTGCTCTGGGTAAGTCTCAAGGACTATCAGCGTGCGCGGGTCCTCAATATGCTGAATCCCGAAGCCGACCCTTTGGGAGCGGGCTACCAGGTGATTCAGTCGAAGATCGCGATCGGTTCCGGCGGGCTGTTCGGGAAGGGATGGATGCAGAGCAGCCAGGCGCAGTTCGGCTTCCTGCCGGAACCCACTACCGATTTCGTATTTTCCGTGATTAGCGAGGAGTTCGGGTTTGTGGGCGCATTGGTCGCGATGCTGATTTTTATCGCGATTTCGGTTCGCATGCTGCAAATCGCCTTGGCCGCGCGCGGGCGTTTCTCCCGCTTGCTGGCCACATCGCTGGCGTTGGGTTTTTTCTCCAGCTTTCTCCTGAACGCGGGCATGACCACCGGACTGTTGCCGGTGGTAGGATTGCCGTTCCCGCTGGTGAGCGTGGCCGGCAGCGCCAATGTGACTTTCCTTGCGGGCTTGGGTATTCTCATGGCTATTCACAGCGATCAGCGTTATCTCGCCCGTTAAGCCCGTGCATCGATTTCTTTTGCCTTGTTGCCTTTTGTGCGCCGCGTGGAGCGCGACCGCCATGGACCTCGACGCCCCCGCTGTCCGGAGCTTTTTGGAAGAACTGGCCGCAGAGGAGCAGGCGTCTCCGGCGCATGCCCGCGAACTTCTTGCTTCGGCGGAGCTGCGCCCCGATGTGATCGAGCTGATGAGCCGGGCGCCGGAGTCCACGGTCGAGTGGGCCGCCTATCGCCGTATTTTCATGGGCAGCGGGCGAATTTCAGCGGGCAAGGCTTTTTCACGTTTGCATGGCGAAGTGCTGTCCGGCGTGGCTAGCGAAACCGGAGTCCCGGCATCGGTTGTGCTGGGCATTCTTGGCGTGGAAACGCGCTATGGACGCATTACCGGCAGGCACCGCGTGCTGGATGTGCTGGCCACGCTGGCCTTCCACCATCCGCGCAGGGGCGATTTCTTCCGCCGGGAACTTAAGGACTTCATGGCGCTGGCCAGCGAGGGCGCTCTGGATGCGGCGGAGGTCCTAGGCTCTTACGCGGGCGCCATGGGGCGCGCGCAGTTCATCCCGTCGAGCTATCGCCGCTATGCCGTTGACGGCGATGGCGACGGTCGGCGCGACCTGTTCGGCAGCTGGCGGGATGTGCTCAGCAGCGTTGCCGCCTATCTGAGCGCTCATGGATGGCAGCGGGGCGGCGGCGTTGCGCTGCCGGCTTCGCTGGCGGAAGGAAGCGCCGCCAAACCCCAGGAGCGCGGACTTTCGCCGCCCACTTCGGTGGGCGCGCTGCGCGCCGACGGCGTGCTCTTCGATGCCGGCCTCAGCGACGATACGCCTGCGGGCCTGCTGATGATGCTGGGCGCCGACGGGCCGGAATACTGGCTGGCGCTTTCCAATTTCTATGTCATTACGCGCTACAACCGCAGCTATATGTACGCCTTGGTCGTGCATCAGCTCGGAGAGGCCATTACCTCCGGGGAAACGCGGCGTCCGCTCTAGTCCAGTGTCGTGTCACGCAAAACTGGTGCGGGTAATGCTGCTGGCGGGCTCCGTGATCCTTGCGCCCTCCTGCTCGATTATCAGGGATGTGGCCGGCTTTGCCTGGGGGGGCTCGTCCGGAGGCCGGCCGGGAAAGGATTGCTATACGGAGTTCGGCGAGCGCTACTGCCCCATGGTGTCCGCCGAAGGCTTTGTCGAAACCGGCATAGCCTCTTGGTACGGGGAGAAATTTCACGGCAGGCCCACCGCTTTGGGCGAAACCTACGACATGTACGCCATGACCGCCGCGCACAAGACCCTGCCGCTGCCCACCCGCGTACGGGTAACCAATCTCGAGAACGGTCGCCGCCTTGAGCTGCGCGTCAACGACCGCGGCCCCTTCGTGGAGGGGCGCGTGATCGACCTGTCCTACAGCGCGGCCAGGGAACTGGGCGTGGTTCGGCATGGCACGGCCAGAGTGCGCGTGGAAGCGCTGGAGCCAGGAGGGTCGCCGGATGTGGAGGGCGCCCACGCCTATATCCAAGCCGGCGCGTTCGCCTACCGCGACAATGCCGTCAAGCTGTATCAACGCATCCAGCAGGCGGGCATCGCCGGCGTGTATGTGCGCCGCAAAGGCAACGGCGTGTATGTCGTGTGGGTGGGCCCGCTTGGGAATGACCGCGAATCCGGAAGGCTGGCGGGAAGGCTGGCGGCCCTTGGCATTGCGCGGACGATGCGGGTGTTCGGCGATGCGCCTCCCGGCTAGCCTCGAGACCGGACACTGCATCTGAGGACCAAGTATGAAGAAAAGCACCGTATCGCTTTTGGGACTGATCGCGGCGTTTGCGCTTTCCTCGGCGGATGCGCAAACGGCGCGCCCAACGCCCGGGCTGGCGCAGCCGCCAGCGCTTGAGGTTTCATCGTTCGTGCTGATGGAGCAGTCAACCGGGGCGGTTCTGGCCTCGCGCCAACCGGATCTCCGGGTGGAGCCGGCCAGCATCACCAAGATCATGAGCGCCTACGTGGCATTCGAGTCGTTGCTAACGGGCGAGACCAGCCTTTCGGATGAGACAGTCGTTAGCGAGAATGCCTGGCGCATGCAGGGATCCAGAACCTTTCTCGACTTGAACAGCAGGGTGAGCGTGGAAAACCTGCTGCTGGGGATGATCGTGCAGTCGGGCAACGATGCCAGCGTGGCGCTGGCCGAGCACCTGGCGGGGGCGGAAGAGGATTTCGCGGGGATCATGAATGCGACCGCCGCAAGGTTGGGGCTTACCGGCACCCGCTATGAGAACTCGACCGGCTGGCCCGACGAGAACCATTACACCACCGCCGCCGACACCGCGCTTTTGACCCGCGCCATGATTCGCGATCACCCGGAACTGTACGCCATGCATGCGATCCGCGAATTCACTTGGAACGGAATCGCGCAACCGAACCGCAATACGCTGCTGGCGCGGGATGCCACGGTCGATGGCGTCAAGACCGGGCACACGCAATCGGCGGGATATTGCCTGGTTGCCTCGGCGGTGCGCGACGGCATGCGCTTGATTGCCGTGGTGATGGGCGCTTCCAGCGATGCCCAGCGGTCGCGGGATGCGCTGCGATTGCTGAGCTATGGTTTTCGCTACTTCGAGAACCGCACACTGCTTGAGGCGGGCGCGTCCATGGGTTCCGCCCGCGTATGGAAAGGCGGCGACACGGTGATCGGGCTGACCGTGCCCGAAGGAGTGGCGATGACGCTTCCCAAGGGCGCTGCCGACGGCGCCGAAACCGAGGTTGCGATCAACGAGCCCCTGATCGCCCCGTTGGCCGCCGACGCCGTGGTTGGCAAGGTGATCGTTACGGCCAATGGCGAGGTGCTTGCCCAGCGGCCGCTGGTTCCGGCCCGCGCGGTTTCGGCCGGAAGCTGGTGGCAACGCACAAGGGATGCCGTTCTGCTGTGGTTCGAATAGCCCATGCTGGCGGATTCAGTGAAAGTCCGCTGGCTGGGGCGCCAGCCGTGGCCGGAGGTGGCGCGGCGAATGCAGCGCTTTACCGGCGAGCGGGAGCCCTCCGATGCCGATGAGATCTGGTTTTGCGAGCATCGCCCCGTGTTCACGCTAGGCGTGAAGACGGATCCGTCGCATGTTCTTGATCCCGGCGATATTCCGGTGGAGCAATCCGACCGCGGCGGCCAAGTGACCTATCACGGCCCCGGGCAATTGATGGTGTATCCGCTGCTGGATCTGCGGCGCGTCCGGCTGGGACCGCGGTCTCTGGTTTGCGCGCTGGAGGCCGCGCTGATCGATTGCGCGGCGGAATTCGGCATTAAGGGCGCGCGCCGCCCCGGCGCGCCCGGCGTATATGTGGCCGGCGCCAAACTCGCAGCGATCGGATTGCGTTTGCGGCGCGGCTGCTCGTATCACGGGATGGCGCTTAACGTGTGCGCCGATCTCGCGCCTTTTGCGCGGATCAATCCTTGCGGCTTCGCGGGCCTCGAAGCGGTCAATTTCGCCGATCTGGGCGGGCCTGCCGATCCGCCGCGCGCCGCTGTCCGGCTGAGGCCGCATCTGCTCGGCCGGCTTTACGGCATCGCGGAGGCCGGCGCTCCTGCCGAACGGATGGCAGCCAGCCGTTCAGCGGTGCCCGCATCGGCCCAGTAGCCTTCGTAGAGCTTGCCCGACACGCGCCCCGCGTCGGCGGCCGCCCGCAGCAGCGGGGCCAGCGGAAATCGCTCATCCTTTATTCCGGCAAACAGAGCGGGGCGCAGCACACTGATGCCTGCGAAAGTATGGCGCGCTCCGGGCGCGCCGATCCGCGCGCCGCGCAGGCCGAAGTCGCCGCCGGGATTGTGCGCCGGATTGGCCACCAGCATCAGCCAGGCCAAGTCTTGCGGCCGCAGCCGCACGGCGCCGAAGGGGAAGTCGGTTCTCAGGTCCGCGTTGACCACCCAGAAAGGCTCCGCGCCCAGCAGGGGCAGGGCCTTGCGGATGCCGCCGCCGGTTTCGAGCGCGTCATCGCCCTCGTTGCTGTAATGGATCCGGATCCCGTGGCGCGAACCCTCTCCCAGCCGTTCCCGTATCATTTCGCCCAGCCAGGAAAGATTGATGACCGTCTCGCGCACGCCTGCGGCGGCCAGCGCCTCCAGCAGATGCTCGATCAAGCTTCCGCCGCCCGCCTGCATCAGCGCCTTGGGCAGGCGGTCGCTCAAAGGCCCGAGGCGCTCGCCGCGTCCGGCGGCCAGAATCATTGCCTTTGCGGGCCGAATCAGTTGTTGTGCGCTGGTCATGGCTTTTAGGAGGCGGATTGTCTCACGGGGGGCGGAGCGTGGTAAAAGTGAAATATCCGCGCATTGAAACTATGATGGCCCCGGCCATGCTTGGCGGCGCACCCGCCGTCGCCGCGTCGGCCGCCGTTTGGACTGAGGAACCCCAGCTTGCCGATTTCCCTGCTTGCGCCGCTGGCCGCCGCCTGCATCGCTCCGCCGCCGACCGATCTGTGGGAGGAGCGGCCCGGCGCAAACCTGGCCTGCGAAATCGCCATGCAGCGTTCGGACTCAACCTTGGGCATCACCGCGTCCAAGGGTATCCGGGGGGCGCTGGGAGGGGAATTCGATTTTCTGGGCGACGTTTCCTTCTGCTTGGGCAACCACAGGCTTGACGTGCGGACCGCCCGCTTCGACCAGCGGGAAAACCGCTTCGAGTTTTCCGGCCATGTCGCTTATTCGGGGGATGCCGTGAGGGTGCGCGCTGCCGACGCGCTTCTGGATCTGGACGATGAGAAATTCAGCTTCGGCGAGGCCGAATACGCATTGAGCGACAGCCTGGTGCGGGGCAGCGCCGGGTCGGTCCTTATCGACGGCCAGCAGAGCCTTGTGCAACTTGACGACGTAAGCTACACAAGCTGCCTGCCCGGGCGCAGCCACTGGGAACTGCGCGCCGGATCCATTGAGCTGGAGCAGACCAGCGGATTTGGGCGCGCCCGCCGGATCAGCCTCAGGCTGCTCGACGTGCCGGTCATGTACCTGCCGTCGTTGTCCTTCTCGGCCCGGGGCACGCGCAAGTCGGGCTTCCTGATGCCGCAAATCGGCAGTTCCAGCCGCCGCGGCGCCGAGATCGATGCCCCGTGGTACTGGAATATCGCTCCGAACATGGACGCCACTCTCACTCCGCGCTACCTGTCGCGCTTGGGTTTCTTTGCCGGCGCGGACTATCGCTTCATTACCCGAAGCTCATCGGGCCGCTTGAACCTGGGCTATTTGCCCAACGACGAGCTGCGCGAGCGCTCGCGCTTCGATGTGGATATCGAAATGCGGGCCCGGCTTTCCCGGCGCTGGGCGATTGCCGCCGCCGGCCGCTGGGTTTCCGACCGGTTCTATATCGAAGATATCGGCCGGGGATTCTGGGAGCAGGCTCAAACGCACCTGCGCCGGGAACTTGCCGCCGCCTACGTTGGCGATAACATCGATGCCCTGTTCCGCGTGACCGGGCACCAGGTTGTGCATCCGGATGTGGAACGGCTGTTCCGGCCCCATGTGCGCGTTCCCGAGTTCCGCCTGCACGGCCGCTGGCCCGGACTGCTGCCCGGCATGGACGCGCAGCTGCGGCTGGAGAGCGGATGGTTTGAGCATCCCCAGCGCATCTCAGGCGCCCGGATGCACTTGGAGCCGCGGTTGCTCGGCCGCTACCGCGCCGGCCCTGTGGACGTGATGCCCTCGCTGGCCATGATGGTGACCGGCTACCACGTGTCCGAGCCCTTCCAGCGCCAGTACGACACCTACTACCGGGTGCTGCCGGTCGCCAGCGTCGATGCAAGCGCCGATTTATGGCGGCGCTTCGCGTCGCGCAATCTTGACGTGATCTTTCAGCCCCGCGGGATGATCAGCTTTATTCCCACCGTCAACCAGGACTACATGCCGGTGTTCGACACCATTATTCCGGATTTCAATTATGTGCAGTTGTTTCGCTCCAACCGCTACCTGGGCTTTGATCGCGTGGGCGATTCCGTCCATGTAAGCGCCGGCCTTAAGGGGGCGCTGCGGCGCAGTTCGGACGGAAAGGAGCTGCTGAGATTCACGCTTGGGCAACGCTACAACTTTCGGGGCCGCAGCGTGAGCTTGGAAGGGCTGAGTTCCCAGGAGGACGCGGCCTCGGACTATATCGCCGAGTTCGCCTATGGCTTGGGACGGGACTGGTGGGTGGATATGCGCTACCTGTGGGATGCCGAAATCGATGCCGCCAGCCGTTCGGAGGTGGCCGTGATCTACCGCAGGAGCCCGCGCCGCAGCGTGCGGCTGGCCTATCGCAGCCGTTGGGCGCGGACCGAGAGCCTCGATCTCGCGTTCCGCTGGGCGGTGAGCGAGCGCTGGGCCGCAGTGGGCCGCTACAACTACTCCTTTGCCGAGGAAGTGGAGCTTGAGCGCTACCTTGGATTTGAATATGAATCCTGCTGCATCGCGGTGGCGCTGCTATGGCGCCAGCATGTGGAGCGGGATGCCTCGCTAGGCGGCGCTTCGGTGTACTTGCAGTTCACGCTCAAGGGCCTCACCAGCCTGGGCGGCGATGCCAGGCAAATGATTGAGCGTGGTATGCTCGGCTACCCCAGCCGATGAGCAGCGCACAGTGCCAACAGGCCTTATGAACCGGCAAGCGCCATGAGCCCGCTTTGCGGTCGGAAACCGCGTTTTCCCGCTGCCGCGCGCTGCGTCCGGCTGGCGGCGCTGCCGTTGCTGGCGGCCGCGATGCTCTCGCCCGCCAGCGCCCAGCTGAGCCGATCCGGAACCCTGCTTGAAGGCATCGTGGCGGTGGTCAATGACGGCGTGGTTCTCAAAAGCGAACTGGACCGGGAACTAGCCGCTGTGCGGGCCAATATCCGGGCCCAGGGACTGCGTTCGCCGCCATCCAATGTGCTTCGCGCCCAGGTGCTTGAGCGGCTGGTGCTGCGGGAAATCCAAAAACAGCGCGCCGACCGCGTGGGCATCGAAATTTCCGACGAGCAGGTGAACCAGGCGCTGGAATTCGTGGCCCGGCAGAACGGCGTGCCGCTCAGCGAACTGCCCGAGGCGCTGCAGGAGCAGGGTCTCGACTATGCGCAATACCGCGAGGAGCTGCGCAGCCAGATTGTTCTCGACACGCTGAGGCAGCGCGATGTTGTGGCGCGGGTTTTTCTGAATCCCCGCGAAGTGGATGATTTCCTGCGCGGCGCGGAAGGCGAGGAAAGCGCCAACCGGGAGTACAGCGTCTCGCATATTCTTATCGGCGTGCCGCTCAATGCAACCGCCGGACAGCGGGAGGCGGCCCGCGAGAGGGCCAGCAAGCTCCGCGGGCGCGTGCTGGACGGGGAGAACTTCGCCGAGTTAGCGATCGCCTACTCCGAGGCGCAAAACGCGCTGCAAGGCGGCAGCCTCGGCTGGCGCAAGCGCAACGCGCTGCCCACCGCATTTGTGGCGCACGTGACGCAGCTTGAGCCGGGCGGGCTCGCCGAACTGATCACCACCGGCAGCGGAGTGCATTTGGTGCGCCTTGATGGGGTGCGCGGCGGCGAACCCGTCATCGAGGAGCAATGGGAAGTGCGCCATATTCTGTTGCAGCCGAACGAAATCCGCGACAGCGACGCCACGCGGCGGGAACTGGACGAGCTCCGGGCCCAGATCGTGGCGGGGGAGAGCTTTTCGGCCATGGCCCGCGCCTACTCCGCGGATCCCGGATCGGCCAGCGAGGGCGGGATGCTGGGCTGGGTTTCGCCGGGGGGTCTCGACCCGGCCTTTGCCGACGGGGTGGCTGAGCTCGAAGACGGCGAGGTCAGCGAGCCGATCCGCAGCGCCTTCGGCTGGCATATCGCGCAGCGGTCCGGCACTCGCATGCAGGACGTGAGCGACGAGGCGCGCCGTCAGCGCGCCGCCTTGGCTTTGCGTGAACGCAAGGTGCAGGAGGAAACCCAGCTTTGGCTGCAGCGGCTGCGCGCCGAAGCCTTTGTGGAATACAAACAGTAGTCCGAATCGCGATCAGCGTCGGCGAGCCGGCCGGCATTGGCCCGGATATAGTGATCAGGGCGGCTCCTCGAATGCGCGATTTGAGCGTGGTGCTGCTTGCCGATCCGGAATTGCTCAGCGCCCGAGCCCGCCAGCTCGGTCTTGAGTTCCGGCCCCGCGATTCGCGCGATCGCTGGGGCGATTTGAGCTTGGAGCCGATTCCGCTGGCCCGCCGCTGCTCGCCGGGCAGCGCCGATCCGCGCAACGCCGCAGCCGTTCTTCAGGCGATTGATCGTGGCGCCAAGGGATGCCTGAGCGGGGAGTTCGATGCGCTGGTGACCGGACCGGTCAACAAGGCGGTGTTGCGGCGCGCCGGCTTGGATTTCATGGGACATACGGAGCACTTGGCGCGGCTGGCCGGGGCGCCCACGCCGGTCATGCTGCTGGCCTGCGAGGCCAGCCCCGGGCGCGCTCCGCTGCGCGTGGCGCTGGCCACCACTCATCTGCCGCTCAAGGCGGTGCCCGCCGCCATTACCCGCCGCCGCCTGCAAGCGGTCCTCGCAGTGCTGCTGGAGGGCTTGGAACGCGATTTCGGAATCGCCCTGCCTCGGGTCGCGGTATTGGGCCTGAATCCGCATGCCGGCGAGCAGGGGGAGCTGGGCAGCGAGGACCAGGACGTGGTGGCTCGCGCCATCGCCGATTTCGGCAGTGCGCGAGTGGAAGGCCCCATCCCGGCGGACACCGCCTTTACGCCCGCAGTCTCGTCGCGTTTCGATGCCGTGCTGGCGATGTATCACGACCAAGGCCTGCCGGTCATCAAATACGCAGGCTTTGGCCGGACGGTGAACGTGACGCTGGGTTTGCCGTTCGTTCGCACTTCTGTCGATCATGGCACCGCATTCGAGCTGGCCGGAACGGGGCGGGCCGACGAAGGCAGCCTGCTCGAGGCGGTGGTCGCCGCCGCGCGCATGGCCAGGCGCAGAAGCGCCGCGCCGCCGGCGCGAAACTGAGCCGGCTTTATGAGTCGGCGCGTGAGTCTCGGCCAGCATTTCCTGGTCGATCCGCATGTGGTCGATGAAATTCTTGAAATCGCGCGGCCGCTGCCCGGCGAGCGATTCGTGGAGATCGGCCCGGGGCGCGGCGCCATGACGGGACCGCTGCTGGAGGCGGGCGCCATCGTTGATGCCGTGGAGATCGATCCGGCGCTCGCCGAACGGCTTCGCGACCGCTGGCCCGGTGCACGGCTGACGGTTCACGTGGCGGACGCGCTCGAATTCGATTACGCCGGCGTGGCGGCGGCGGATCTGCGTTTGATTGGCAACCTTCCGTACTACCTGAGCACGCCGTTGCTGTTTCGCCTGCTGGAGTTTGCCGGCATTTTCCGGGACCTCACCGTGATGCTTCAGCTCGAAGTGGCCGAGCGTCTTTGCGCGCTGCCGGGCAGCCGCCGGTATGGACGGCTGACGGTGATGGCGTCGTCGCGCTGCCGGTCGGAGTTATGCCTTGCTGTGGGCCGTGAAGCTTTTCGGCCGCAGCCGAAGGTGGAATCGGCGGTGGTGCGGCTGGTCCCGGATTCGGGTTTGCGCGTTGGGGCGCCGGAGGTTTTCGAGCGGTTGGTTCGCCAGGCTTTTTCGCAGCGCCGCAAGACGATCGCCAATGCCTTGCGGGCGATGGCTTCCAAAGAGGCGATCAGGGCTGCCGGGATCGATCCGTCACAGCGAGCGGAGCGGATTTCGGCGGAGGAATTCGCAAATCTGGCGGAACAGCTTGCCGCTACCTGATTTTTCCGCGCCTACTTCCCTGGAAATGCTGCCGCCGTAGCCTCTTTGCGCGTTTCCTCTGCGAAGGGTGCTTCGAGGCCGCCTGTATGCGCGCCTGCCTCTCGCGGGAGACGCCATCCTTGGCTTGATTCCGCCATCCCCGGCTCCAACGCTCCCGCGAGAGGCAGGCGCGCATACAGACTTTGGCTGGCGCAGACCCTAGGGATCGGCACCCTGCCAGCCCTCTGCTTGCTCCCTTCTTCCGGGAGTGTCGGCGGCAGGACAGCCGCCGCCAAGCCCCATGGATGGGTTCATGCGTCTCCCGGAAGAAGGGAGCAAGCAGAGGGCGAATCGAAGCGCCCAATGCTTGCGTCTCCCGCGAAGTTTTATGCGCGCCTCCCTTTCCCGGGGCAGCGGACGCGGACGGTTTCGGGATATCCGTCCAGGCGAACGGCGGTCAGCGCTCCGCCCCATACGCATCCGGAATCCAGTGCCACGAGCCGGTCGCTGGAGAAGTGCCCCAGCGCGGACCAGTGGCCGAACACTGTCCGGGTTTTTGGCGGTAGTCTCGAAGGGCGGGTGAACCACGGCGCCAGATGGGGAGGCTGCTGTCCAGGCGGGCGCTTGAAAGCGAAGTCCATGCACCCCTGCTCGTCGATCATGCGCATGCGCGTGAGCGCATTCACAATCGTCCTGAGGCGCCTGATGCCATCAAGATCGTTGCTCCAGCGATTAGGCGAGTCGCCGTGCATATTGCCGAGAAAGTCGCCGTATCCTTGACCCTCAAGCGCTTCTTGCACCTCCCTGGAGCGGGCGAGGGTTTGTTCGAGATCCCAGCCCGGATAAATGCCGGCATGCACCATCAGGCAGTCCAGCGAATGGTCGTAATGCGCCAGCGGTTGCCGGCGAAGCCATTCGACGTGCTTGCCGATCGTGGTGTCCGGTTTCTCCCAATTGCGTGCCAGCCAGTGCAGATCATGATTGCCGAGCACCACGATCGCGGCGGAGCCCAAATCGCGCACGCGGGCCAGCACGCCTAGGGAATCAGGTCCGCGGTTGACCAGGTCGCCGCACAACCACAGCGTGTCGGATGCCGGATCGAAAGCGATGCGTTCAAGAAGCGCGTCCAGCGGCTCCAAGCACCCCTGCACATCGCCTACCGCCCAGACTGCCATTGGGGAGGCTGCCTACGCGGCTTCGGCGTGATCAGGCGGCGGGAAAGGGAAGCGCATCTAATGGAGAACGCCGGGGGTCTGGAGGCGGAACAGCGGGATGGCTGCGGAGAATTTCCGACCGGTGTCGGAGATCATGCCATAACTGCCCTCCATGGTCCCGAAGGGCGTGTCGATAATCGCCCCGCTGGTGTAGCGGTGCTTTTCGCCGGGGTTCAGACGCGGCTGCTCCCCCACCACTCCCTCGCCGAACACTTCCTCCACTTGGCCGTTGCCGTCGGTGATGATCCAGTGGCGCGTCAGCAGCCGGGCGGGTTCCGCTCCGCGGTTCAGGATGGTGATGGTGTAGCTGAAAACGTAGCGGGCGCCCTCGGCATCCTGTCCCAAGTAGGCGGGTTCCACTTCGATATGGATGTGCTCGCTTGAAATCATTCGCCGCGCTCCGCGCAAGCAGGCATTCGGCCTCTCTCGCGCTCCTTCAGGGCGCTCGATCCCCAGCCTGCCGGCATGGGTCGGCGGTCGGTTCCGGGATGGTTCGAGGCGTGCGGCTCGTTGCTCATTCTGCTCTCCTGATTTTTGCGGCTCACACCGAAATCGGCGCTGGAATATGCGGGTGCGGATCGTAGCCGGCGAGCGCGAAGTCGGTTTCCGTGTAGTCGTCGATGGACTTCCTGGCAGCGTTTATTTCGAGCCTGGGAAGAGGGCGGGGCGCGCGCGAAAGCTGCTCGCGGGCCTGCGGGCAGTGGTTGCTGTAGAGGTGGCAGTCGCCGCCGGTCCAGATAAGTTCGCCGGGTTCAAGGCCGGTCTGGTCGGCCATCAGGCTGAGCAGCAAGGCGTAGGAGGCGATATTGAAGGGCACGCCTAGGAACAGGTCGGCGCTGCGCTGGTAAAGCTGGCCCGAAAGCCTGCCGCCGCCCACATGCAATTGCAGCATTAGATGGCAGGGCGGGAGTTTCATTTGCGGGATCTGGGCCACGTTCCAAGCATTGATAATGATTCTCCGCGAGTGCGGGTTGTTGCGGATGGTCTCAAGCGCCAGCCCCACTTGGTCGATGGCGCCGCCGTTGCCGTCGGGCCAGGCCCGCCACTGCGCTCCATACACCGGGCCGAGATTGCCGTCCGCGTCGGCCCATTCGTTCCAGATTTTCACGCCCCGCTCCTGTAGCCATTTGACATTGGTGCCGCCGCGCAAAAACCACAGCAGCTCCACCGCAATCACGCGCAGCGGCAGCTTCTTGGTGGTGAGCATAGGGAAGCCTTCGGCCAAGTCGAAGCGCATCTGCCGGCCGAATAGCGCCCGGGTGCCGGTGCCGGTGCGGTCCTTGCGCTCCACGCCGTGCTCCAAAACCTCAGCCAGCAGATCGAGGTACTGGCGCATGGTGCGAATAAGTGTGCTGTTTCATCGATGCCTCGTTTTTCAGCGCGCCTCCTGCGGCGCTTGGCGGGCCGGGGCGCGCCTGGCCAGCAGCCACAGGCCGAAGGCGATCATCGGCAGGCTCAGGAGCTGCCCCATAGTGAGCCAGCCGAAAGCCAAGTAGCCCAAGTGGTCGTCCGGCAGCCGCAGGAATTCCACCAGCAGGCGGAAAATGCCGTAGCCCGCCAGAAACAGTCCGGTGGCCCCTCCGAGCTTTCGCGGCGCCGAGCCTGGCTTGCGCTCGGCGGTGTACCACCACAGCGCCACGAACAGCACCAGGCCCTCCAGCAGGGCTTCGTAGAGCTGCGTGGGATGGCGCGCCACGCCGTCCACCACGAATGCCCAGGGCGCATCGCTAGGCTTGCCCCAAAGCTCGTTATTGATGAAGTTGCCAATCCGCCCGGCGCCCAGGCCGATGGGCACTAGCGGAACCACGAAGTCCGCGACATCGACAAAGGCCTTGGAATGCTTGCGCGCGAACATGAGCGCAGCGATGCATACGCCCAGCAACCCCCCGTGGAAGGACATTCCGCCCTCCCAGATGCGCACGATATGCAGCGGATCGGCGAGGACTTGCCCCCAGCCGTAAAACAGCACGTAGCCCAGGCGCCCGCCCAGTATCACCCCCAGGAAGCAATAGAAGATCAAATCCTGGACCATGACCGGGCTGAAACCGCTGCCGGACCGTCGGCTGCGGCGCTTCGCAAGCCACCACGCGGCGAAAAACCCCGCCAAGTACGTGAGGCCGTACCAGCGAATGGCCAGCGGCCCGATCCGCAGGGCCACAGGATCGAATCCGGGATATTCAATCATCGCGGCGAAGTGTAGCAGCCTGGGGCAGGAGTGCCGCATCGCTTCGGGACCGACGCGGCTTAGCTCCATTTGCGGACAAGTTGGCGGAGGGCGCGGCACCGTGCCAGCTTGGAGATTTGCGCTCCAAGCGAGCTCGCGGGAAACTTCAAATAATAAGCCGAAGAGCTATATACTTGCCTAGCCATTTATATGATACGATGCTGTCCATCAAAGGAGGCTAGTGTGCTGTTCGCCAAGTTTCTTGTATTTCCAGGGTGCGCCTGAAATGTCAAGGCAAGGCATCACGCTTTTTGAGTTGCAGCGGATGTTCCCCGACGAGGAAGCAGCGCGGCAATGGTGTGAGGGGATTATCTGGCCGGACGGTCCGCGATGTCCGCATTGCGAAAGCCGCGATGCGCGGCCCTGCAAAAATCTCAAGCCCATGCCCTACCGCTGCGGAGCCTGCCGCAAGCATTACAGCGTCAAAACGGATACGCTGATGGCCGGATCGCCGCTGCCGCTGTTGAAATGGGTGTATGCCATCTACTTGGATGTCACTAGCCTGAAGGGTGTGGCTTCCATGAAACTGCATAGGCAACTCGGCATCACGCAAAAAACGGCTTGGTTTATGCAGCAGCGCATCCGCGAAGCGTTCGCGCATCAAGGCCTGCCGTCGCAAATGGCGCCGCTAGCCGAGAAGATGGGAGGCAAGCAGCCGCAATACGCGACGCTTATTGCTCCCAACGGGCCGGACTCAGGAGCGCGGGCGTGAAGCTCGCTTCTTTTTTCGCAGGGATTGGCGGTTTTGATCTGGGATTCGAGAGAGCCGGCTTCAGTGTCGTTTTTCAGTGCGAAATCGACCCGCATTGCCAAATGGTGCTGCGCCGCCATTGGCCTGCGATTCCCTTGCATGATGACATTCTCACGCTTGAACCAGGAGAGATACCTTATGCCGATGTATGGAGCGCAGGGTGGCCTTGCCAAGACCTCAGCCACGCCAATGCGCAACGCGAAGGGCTGGACGGAAAAAGAAGCGGGCTTTTCTATCGATTTGCGGACTTGGCTCGAAAAGCTAAGCCTCGCTGGATCATCCTTGAAAATGTCATTGGCCTTCTCTCGGCGGATCGGGGGGAGGCGCTTGAAACAGTTATCGACGAGCTTGAAGAAATCGGGTATATGGGGGGGTGGACAACGGCTAACACGCTCCATTTCGGCCTGCCCCAGAACCGGAAAAGAGTCATCATTGTCGCGAGTCTTGGAAACGACGGTGCCCATCGAGTCATTGCTGACGGCTGCGAACTGCAAAGGGATCATTCGTCGGGAAATAAAGAATGGCCGGGAAGCGCGAACCCAGAAGACCCATCCCCGCATCGGTTGGCCGGTCAATTGCGATTTCGCAAGGCAGCAGATGCACCGTGTGCGGCGGGCCAATATCCATCAATGGCGGACGGATCGATGTGGATCATCGCGTGCCAAGGCTCCGAGGGGGCACTTCATACGAAGGAAACCTGCAAGTGCTCTGTGCGGCCTGCAACAACGCAAAATCAACGCAATGCAGTAATTGCGCGCTGGATTGCAACACGTGCGGATGGGCTTTTCCTGAGCGCTACAGGCCCATCAGGTTGAAACCGGACATTGTGCTGCGCGTTCATCGTCTGGCAAATGATCAGAACAGGACGGCGGACGAGGTGGCTAACGAACTGCTGGAACGGGCTCTATGACCAAGAGACCGAAGCGGCGTGCTCCGGGTTTGCCTGCCGATTACAAGGGATCAACTCCCCGCCAAGTGGCAGAGGCTTTGCTGCGCTACCGCCCCGGAAAAGAACCGAGGAAGCTTCCGCATGAAGCGGCTGACGCGATTATCGAGGAATTATGGCGCGTGAAAGACCGCATGGCGCGCGAAGCTGGCTATGACGTGAAGGCTCTGACCGCAGCTATCAGCAGCGCGTCTGGCCGGGAACACGCCCGCAGGGGCGGGCCTTCTGGAATGCGTGGCGCGCACGAGCCCGTGTCCAGTGATGATGCCGGTTCGGATTTGCGCGGCCCGGATATTGCGCCGACGGTTTAGCTCAACGCATCAGCCCCCGGAGTCTTCGGGTTTTTCGATGCGCAGCACCTGGTTGCATTCGAAGAAGTAGCCGTCGGGGTCGAAGATCGCGCATCCCAGCAGGTGGCGCGTCTCGCCCTGCGAGCCGGTCACTTGGAAGGTTCGCTCCGGCATATGCACTCGCGTGCCCAGTTCCGCCGCGCGCCGCGCCACCTCGGCGGCATCCTCGGTTTCTACCACGAACACCGGCGTGCCGTAGCCCACCGAAGTGGGAATTTCCGGCGCCGGCAGCGGCGGATTGACCCAGTGCAGCAGTCCGATCATGCCGATTTTGGGGTCTTCGCATTTCATAATCACCAAATGCGTCTCGTCGCCCTTCTTGCCTGCGGCGATGCCTTCGCCGGACAGCGTGTACGGCATATCGATCCAAGCGGACATGCCGAGCACGTATTCGTACCAGCGGCGGCTTTTTTCCATATCGCGCACGATGAGCGTGGTGCGCTTGACGATATTGCGGATTCGGGGCGCAGAGTTCATTCGTTTTCTCCTTAAGCGGGCAGCGCCGCGTTTATACCATGCCTTGAGGAACGCATGCTTCCTCCGCCTGTCGTCTTCATGCTCCCCGTAGCCAGTTCTTGCCCCTTCTTTCCGGGAGTATCGGAGGCAGGGATGCCGGAGCAAGCTACATGGATGTATTTATGCGTCTCCCGGAAAGAAGGGGCAAGAACTGGCGGGATCGAAGCGCCCAGCTTTGGGGGATTGAGAGCTGGGAATCCTCGTGCGCGGGGATCAGCAGGCGCCGTCGAGGCGGCAGGCGTTGGGGCGCAGCCAGTCGTCGAGCGCCAGGCACAGCGCGGTGTGCGAGAGCGGATGCTGGCTCATCTGTTCCCATGCGGTTTTCAGGGCGCGCTCGGCGGCAGCCGCGTAGCGCATGCTTGGCGTGGCCTGCGAGAGCTTGAACAGCGCCCGCGCCGCGACCGCCGCGCCGGAGGGAAGCGCATCATCGGACAGCGAGCGCGGCCGGTGGATCAGCCGCTCGTGCCGGATGGACGTGAAATAGAACCCGCCGTTGTCCGCATCCTCGAAACTGTCCAGCATGGTTTGCGCCAGCGCCTCGGCCGTGGCCTGCCGCTCGCCGCTAAGCTCCAGCAAAGCGTCGATGAAGAAGGCGTAATCGTCCAGAAAACCCTCTTCGCCGGCCCGGCCGTCGGTCCAGCAGGCGAGCAACCGGTTGTCGCAGGTCATTTCGGCGATGATGAAGTCGGCCGCTTGCTCCGCCGCCGCAGTCAGATCGGGACGTTCGAGGCAGCGGCCTGCGATGGCCAGCCCGCGCACCGCCATCGCGTTCCAGGCGGTCAGCAGCTTCTCGTCGCGCATCGGGCGCTCGCGCCGGGCGCGGGCTTTCAGCAGGCGTTGCCGAGCCGCCGAGAAATCCGTATCGGCGCTGTTCGTTGCGGGCTGCTCCACCAAGTGCCAGACGCTTTCCTCGAAATTTGGGCTGCCGTCCAAACCGTAGCGGGCCGCAAAGCCGTCGTATTCATCCCCCGGCAGCAGTGCCTTGGCCTGTTCGGGCTTCCATAGATAGTAGAGGCCCTCCTCGCCTTCGGAATCAGCATCCAGGGCAGCGAAGAACGCCCCGCCTTCGTGGCGCATATCGCGCAGCAGCCATCCGGCAGTGGCGTCGGCGACCTCCGCGTAGCGTGGCTTGCCGGTGAATTGATACGCCAGCGAATAGGCCGACAGCAACGCCGCGTTGTCATAGAGCATCTTCTCGAAATGCGGGATCTCCCAGCGGGCGTCCACCGAGTAGCGGAAGAACCCGCCTCCCAAGTGGTCGTTCAGTCCGCCTGCGGCCATCGCGTTAAGCGTGGTTTCGAGCATCTCGCGGGCCGCCTCGCCGCCCGACTGCGAGGCGGCCCGGATCAGCAGTTCCATATCCGCCGGCCGCGGAAACTTGGGCGCTCCTTGGGTGCCGCCGTGGACCGGATCGAAAGCCGCGCGCATCTGCTCCAAGGCGTTGGCGAGCGGTTGCTCGTTGAGCGGGCCGGCGAAATGCGCGCCGGGCGCCGCCATGCGGGCCAGCATTTCTTGGACCGCCTTGCCGTTGCCGCGCGCCTCCTCGCGCCGGCCCGCGTAGTAGGCGGCCACGTTGCGGAGCAGATCGGCGAATGCCGGCATGCCGAAGCGCGGCGCCTTGGGGAAATACGTTCCGGCGAAGAACGGAAGCCGCTCGTCGTGGGTCAGGAACACCGTCAGCGGCCAGCCGCCGGTCCGGCGCGTGATCAACTGGTGGCTGGTCTGATAGACCTTGTCCAGGTCCGGGCGCTCTTCGCGATCGACCTTCACGTTCACGAACAGCTCGTTCATGATTTCGGCGGTGGCGGCATCCTCGAACGATTCATGCGCCATCACGTGGCACCAGTGGCAGGCCGAATAGCCCACCGAAAGCAGGATCGGCCGCCCGCTCTCCCGCGCCGCCCGCAGCGCCTCTTCGTCCCAAGGGTGCCAATGCACCGGATTGCCCGCATGCTGGCGCAGGTACGGACTGGTTTCGTTGCCGAGCCGATTCATTGTGGGCCTCCATCCCCGGAGTTGCCTGAGCGCCAGTCTATGCCATCGCTACGCGGAAGCGTCAATTGCGCTGGCCGGATTGCCCGGCCGGTCGGTTCCGGGCCGCGATTCTTCGCCGGTTTAGGAATACAATGCCTGTGTTTATTGGAGCCGCAAGATTTTGGACGATCGAGTGACAAACCGGACACCGCCGCAGGGCACCTCTTCGGACGGCGCGTCGGATACCCCGATCCTTGAGCGGGTGGCCAGCGGCGATCCTCAAGCCATGACGGACCTCGTGGACACCTACGGCGATCTGGTCTGGTCGCTGGCGCGGCGCTATTTCGGCGCATCGCCGCTGGCGGCGGAGTCGGTTCAGGAGGCGTTCCTGTCGCTGTGGTCGTCGGCCGGTCGCTATTCGCCCGGACGGGGCAGCGAGCTGACCTTTGTGCTCACCGTTGCGCGACGGCGAATGGTGGACCAGATCCGCCACGAGGCGAGATTTTCCGACAGCGTTCCGTTGATTGGCGACGAGCCTGATCCGGCTTTGGATGGCGAGCGAGGGCTTGCGGTGCTGCTTGATTCAGTCCGGCTTGAGCCGTTGTTGGGCGACTTGTCCGAAAACGAAAGGGAAATCCTTTCTTTATCCTTATACGAAGGCTATTCACATAGCGAGATTGCGAAACGCTCGGGCATGCCTGTGGGCACCGTCAAAACTCGAATACGGCGCAGCTTGATCCGCCTGCGCCGGGGCTTGAAGCTGAGTCAGGAGGAAGGACATCGTGGCTCCGATTGATCGAATGAGGGAATTGCTGGCGGGCGAGACCGCCGGGGAAAGGCTTGAAGATGCCGAATGGCTCGAGCTGAAGGAACTGCTTGCGTCGATGCCGCCCGCGGAGCGCCGCCGCCAACGGGAGGAAATGGAGCAGGCTGCGGCGCTGGCGCAGGCGGCCTTCTTGGCCGAGGACCGGGCCAGCTGGCGCGCCATTCCCGAAGATCTGCGCGCCCGCCTGATCGCCATGGGCCGCGCGCGCGCCGTGGACAAGGCGATCCGCCGGCATCGGCCGGCCGCGCGATTCGGCTGGGGCTGGGCGGCCGCGGCGGCGATGCTGCTGGTGTGGCTGGCCACTGCGGTATGGCTGCAGCGCCCGCAGCCGCTGATGGATTCCGAGGCGATCGAGGCCGCAGCGGATACCGTCAGCCTGCCCTGGAGTTCCGATATCGCCGGCTATGAGCAGGTGCGGGGCCGGGTTCTATGGAGCGATTCGTTGCAGGCCGGCGAAATGCGTTTTTCCGGACTGCCGCCGAACGATCCTGGCGTGGCGCAGTACCAGCTCTGGATTGTTGATCCCAACCGCTACGACAACCCTGTCGATGGCGGCGTGTTTGATGCATCTCCGGTCGGAGAGTCCGTGGTGGCGGTGCAGGCCAAGCTTCCCGTGGCGGAACCGGTGGCATTCGCCGTCACCTTGGAACAGGCCGGCGGCGTGGTGGTTTCCAAAGGGCCTCTGCTGCTGGTCGCATCCGAGGGCTAGCCCGCATTCATTGCCGCGATGAAGGGGTCGGGCCGCCGGTGGTGCTGATCTCTCCCGGTTCCCTGGGGGGCGGCGCGGGCGTCTGGCTGGACCGCGTGCCATTCGCCGGGCTTTCCGATTCCGCTGAAATCCGGAGGCGGCCCACATGATGAAGAAACTGCTCAAGGCCGCGGTGGTGGCCGGCATCGCCGCGTTTACGCTGGCGGTGGCCGGATTCGGCGTTTTCCAATACATGAACCGCACTCCGCCGCAGCTGGCGGAGCCGAACTACTTCAGCTACTACAAGGCCCAGGACAACCGGCCCGAAGGGCGGGTGGGCGTATTTATTTCCCACCTTATACAGCCGGAGGAACTGCGCTTCGAGGATTATTACGTCCTGGCCCAGAAGAGCTTCCAGTACATTCCCTGGCCGATCCGCAACATGGTCCGCGCCGACCGCGGCGTGGTGCTGATGGACGCGGAGCGCTATTACGAATTCGAGGAATTCAAGCCCGTCCGGCTGATCGACCACATGGGGCGAGACACGGACTTCGACGGCGTTCCGTACGCCCAAAAATACCTGACCGGGGAGGTGGTGTGGTCGCCGCCGTCCACCGGCACCTACATGGCCCAAGGGTACTTTCTCCTTCCCGGCCGGAAGGCCGGCATGTCCACATCGGTGGCCAGGCTCATCACCAAGTGCCGGGTCTTTTACTACGCCCCGGGCAAGGGGTTCATGGACGGCCGCATTCCCCATGAGGCCGGCAACCGGATTATCGCCGGTGACGCGATGCGCAAGGTGCATGAAAAGCACGGCGATATCCCTTGGGCCTGGGTCACGGCCGAGCATTTCGGGATGGCCCGCAGGGCCATGTACGATTTGCTTGAAACGGGCGTCGATACCGTATTGCTGGCCGTGCCGCGGCCGATTTACTCGCACCACGAGGAATTCAATAGCAGCATCAAGCACGCGATGCACTACATCCACGATTGGGAGAAGGAGAACGGCAAGCAAATCAAGGTGATCATTACGCCCCAGCTCGGCGATATGCCGGTGATCCGCAGCGCTTACCTGCGCATGCTCGCCGACCGCCTGGACACGTTTTCCGCGACGGATTCCGTAAAAGTGGTGGTTTCGACGCACGGCATGCCTTGGGATCAGGTTCCGCACGAGGCCTGGCTGGAGCTGGGGCCGCCGTATCTCAAGGCTATCGAGACGGAACTGGGCGAGCTTTTGGAGAGTTACGGCTTCGCCCGCCACAAGCTGGTGATGAGCCAGGAGAATTTCGCCGATCCGCTCAACGATCCGGACAATAACTATCTATCGACCAACGAGGCCTACTGGGACGGCATCCGCGACGGATTCGACTACGTGGTGAACGTGCCCGTCTCGTTCTTTGCCGAGAATACCGACACGGCCTTCGGGCACGCGATGGTGAGCTTCGAGGGATTCGACGAGTACAGCCGCTACGATCCTATCGACTATCCGGATTGGAATGAGCCGCTGGTGCGCGAATACGTGCAGGAAGGCACCCGCGTGATCTATAACGGCACGCCGGTGGGCCGCTACCGCGGGCCCATCGTGGAGGCTTTCTTCCAGGCCATGGACTCGGTTCTGTCGCAGCATGCCGGCAATCCGGCGGTAGGCGCGGGTGCGGGCGCAGGGGCATCCAACCTCGCTTTTCCCGAGCCGTTCACGGGCCAGCCCATGCCGGTCGAACGGCGGGTGCCGCCCGCCCCGGCCAACAACGAGGACGAGGCCTCCGCCTTCGCGCCACGCCATTCGGAGCTGCCGGATCCATATCGCGCCGGGCATGGCGCTCAATGAGCGAAGCCGACGCCAGTCCAGGTCTTGAGGGGCTCCGCATCCGGCGCGATGAGCAGCCCCGTCCCGCCGCCTCCAAGCGGTTTCTTTGGCCTGCGGTCGCCACGCTGGCCGTGGTCGGCATCCTTGCCGCTCTGGCGGCGCTGTTCTGGCCGGCCGCCGCCACCGAAGTGCGCGTCGAGACGGTGCGCCGATCGTCGGCCGGCGGCGGCGCAAGCGTTCTGGATGCCAGCGGCTACGTGACCGCCCGGCGCAGCGCAACGGTGTCGTCCAAGCGCACCGGGCGAATCCGCAAGGTGCTGGTTGAGGAGGGCATGGCCGTGGCGCAAGGCCAGATCGTGGCCGAGCTGGACGATGCGGCGGAACTGGCCCAACTGCGTCTGGCCGAGGCGCAACTGGCTTCGGCGCGCAGCGCGCTGGGCGAAACGCGCGCCGAATTGAACGAAGCCGAGCGGTCCTTCGCGAGGCTCTCGGAACTGCAAGGCCGGGGGCTGGCCAGCGAAGCCGAGCTCGATGCCGCGCGGGCGGCGCGCGACCGCCTAGGCGCCCGCCTCGAATCCAATGAGGCTTCGGTCACGGTTGCCGAGCGGGCGGTGGCGGTGCAGCAGCAGGCGCGCAGCGAAATGGTGATTCGCGCGCCTTTCGCCGGCGTGGTGATCGATAAGAACGCCCAGCCCGGGGAAATGGTCTCTCCGATATCGGCAGGCGGCGGATTTACGCGCACCGGCATTTGCACTTTAGTGGATATGGAGTCGCTGGAAATCGAGGTGGACGTGAACGAGGCCTACTTGCAGCGGGTCCGTCCGGGCGGCGCGGTCACGGCCCGTCTCGATGCCTATCCCGAGTGGCGGATTCCGGCGGAAGTGATCGCCATCGTGCCCGCGGCCAACCGCGAGAAGGCCACGGTGCGCGTGCGCGTGGGGATCCTCGAGCGCGACCCGCGCGTGCTGCCGGACATGGGCGCCAAGGTGTCCTTCATCCAGCCCGGCCAAGCCCGCCCGGCGCCCGGATCGGACCTGATCAGCGTGGAGGCCTCGGCGCTGATGGGCAGCGCCGGCGATCAGTGGGTGTTCGTTGCCGAGGACGGCCAAGCGATCCGCCGCGCCGTTGTGGCGGGCCGCCGCGACGGGCCGCGGGTGGCGATCGCATCCGGCCTGTCGCCGGGGGAGCGCGTGGTTCTCGATCCGCCCGGCGGGCTGTCCGAAGGCGACGAAATCACCTATCCTTGAAGTTTCACCGCAGCGCGCTGAACCGCAAGACATGGCTGAGCAACTGATCCGGCTTACGGGCGTAGGCAAAAGTTACCGCAAGGGCCGCGAAGTGGTTCGCGTGCTCGACGGCATCAGCCTGGAAATCAATAAGGGCGATTTCGTGGGCTTGATGGGGCCTTCCGGCTCCGGCAAGACCACCTTGCTGAATCTTCTGGGCGGCCTCGACAAGCCCACCGAAGGCGTGGTGGATGTGGATGGCCGAACGATCAGCGCGCTATCGCCGAGTGCGCTGGCCAAATGGCGCTCAAGCAATATCGGCTTCGTGTTCCAGTTCTACAACCTGCTGCCGGTGCTGACCGCCGCCCGCAACGTGGCCCTGCCGCTGCTGCTCACGTCGCTGCCGGCCTCGCGCCGCAAGCAGCATGTGAACACAGCCCTGCGCCTGGTGGGCTTGGCCGAGCGCGCTTCGCACTATCCGCGCGAATTATCCGGCGGGCAGGAGCAGCGGGTGGCCATTGCCCGCGCCATCGTGTCGGACCCGCCCATCCTGCTTTGCGACGAGCCTACCGGCGATCTCGACCGCGCCACGGCCGACGAGATCATGGCGCTGCTGCAGCAGCTGAACCGCGATTACGGCAAAACCATCGTGATGGTCACGCACGATCCGCGCGCCGCCTCGTTCGCGCACCGCGTGCTGCACCTCGACAAGGGGGAGCTGGGCGCCGCGCCGGAGCCAAGCCATTAGGAAATTCGCGTTGAACCGTTTCACCCTCATTTGGCGCAACCTGTGGCGCAAGCCCATCCGCACCGTCTTCACGATGCTGGCGGTGCTGGTGGTGTTTTTCCTGTTTACCGTGCTGCAGGGCTTGCGGGGCGCGCTCACGCTCAGCGATATCAGCGATAAATCGCAGGAGCGGCTGCTGACCTCGCACAAGGTGTCGCTGGTGATGATGCTGCCGGTGGCCTACCAGTCGCGGATCGCCCGCCTGTCCGGCGTGGAGGCGGTGTCCCACGCCAGCTGGTTCGCCGGCCGCTACCAGGACAATCCCGAGTTCGGCCAGTACCCGGTGGTGGCCGAGGAGTACTTGGCGCTCAATCCCGAAATCAGGCTTTCCGATGCCGAGAGGCAGGCTTGGCTGGGGAATCGGGGCGGCGCCATCGTCGGCCGCCCGGTGGCCACTCAGTACGGATGGGAGCTTGGCGATATTGTTCCGATCAGATCCGGCATTTGGACGCGGTCCAACGGCAGCAATGTGTGGGAATTCGAAATCGAAGGCATTTTCGAGGATGTCGATGGCGGCGTGAACGCGGGCGTGATGCTGCTGCATTACGATTATTTCGACGAGGCCCGGGTTTTCGGCAAAGGCACCGTGGGCTGGTACGTATCCAAGGGCGACGGCTCGCTGCCGCTTGAGGAGCTGATGTCCTCCATCGACGCGGAATTCGAGAACTCGCCGGCCGAGACCAAAACCAACACCGAGGCCGCCTTCGCGAAGGAATACGCGCAGCAGTTCGGCAATATCGGCCTGATCGTGACCCTCATCCTGAGCGCCGTGGTGTTCATGATTCTGCTCGTGACCGGCCACACCATGGCGCAGTCGGTGCGCGAGCGGATCCACGAAATGGGCGTGCTCAAGACGCTCGGCTTCACTTCGGGCAGCATCTTCCGGCTCACCGTCTTGGAGGGCTTGTTGCTGGTGTTGCCGACGGGCATCCTGGCGATGGCGCTAGGTTCGGGCGCGCTGACGTTCCTGTCCGGCATGATGGGCGCTTTGTTCCCGGCCGGTTTGAGCATCGGAACCCGCAGCGTGCTGATGGGTTTGGCCCTGATGCTGGCGATTAGCCTCGGTTCGGTTCTGCCGCCGGTGATCCGCGCCCTGAGGCTGGATATCATCGCGCTTTTGCGCACTGCTTAGCGGCAAAGGATCGGGGCGGTGTTCGGGTGGCTGAAGCAGACGGCGGCGCTGTCGTCGCTGAATCTGCGCAGCCTGCCGCAGCGGCCCGGCACCGCCGCGGTGGCCATGTCCGGCATCGCCGCGCTGACCGGCGTGTTTGCCGGCGTTCTGTCCATGGCGTCGGGCTTCGAGAAAACTATGGGAGGCAGCGGCCAGGAGGATGTGGCGCTGGTGCTGCGAAGCGGCTCCACTACGGAACTCAACAGCCGCTTCACCAGCGAACAGGCCGATGTCATACGCTTTGCTCCGGGCATTGCCAGAGATGCTGCGGGCGAGCCTCAGGTTTCGTCGGAGCTGTTCTGGGTGGTCAATGCGGTGGATCGATCCTCGGGCGGCGAGACCAACGTCGCGCTGCGCGGCATCCAGCCCTCGGGCTACGCCTTGCGCAAGGACTACCGGCTGGCGGAGGGCCGCGAGTTCACGCCCGGGCGGTTCGAACTCATTGTTGGACGCGGCGCGCGCAATCAGTTCGCAGGCTTGGAGCCGGGACAGACCATCCGCTTCGGAAAGACCGAATGGATGGTGACCGGCGTGTTCGAGGCCGGCGGCTCGGTGTTCGAGTCGGAGTTGTGGTGCGATGTGAACGTGCTCCAGTCCGCGTACCAGCTCGGCAGCGGCTTTCAGGTGGTGCGTGCCCGGATGGATGGCGCCGGCGGCCGCGCGCGGTTTGAGGAGGCCTTGGCGGGCGATCAGCGCCTGGCTGCGGATGTGCGGAGCGAAAAGGAGTTCTATGCCCAACAGGCCGAGGACACGACCGTGCTCATTCGCTTGATAGGGATTCCGGTTTCGGTGCTTATGGCCATAGGCGCGATGTTTGCCGCTCTCAACGCGATGTATGCGTCGATCGTGGCGCGGGCGCGGGAGCTGGCCACCTTGAGGGCGCTGGGCTTCGGATCTTTTCCCACGGCCTTGGCCGCGTTGCTGGAATCGGTGGCCTTGGCGTTTCTTGGAGGCGCGCTTGGCTGCGCCATTGCCTGGCTGGCGCTGAACGGCTTCCAAGCCTCTACTTTGGCCACCAGCTTCAGCCAGGTGGTGTTCAACTTCGCGGTCACGCCCGACCTGCTTGCCCAAGGCATGGCTGCTGCGCTGGTCGTGGGTTTGGCGGGAGGGATTTTTCCTGCCGTCCGCGCCGCCACCGCGCCGGTGACGGTGGCCTTGCGCGAGCTTTAGCCCGCATCTTGCGTCAAGCGCTTGTTGCTTCCTGATTTCGGCGCTTAGTCAATGGCTGATGTGCGAATTGCCCGCTTTGCGCTTGGTTCGGAGCGTGCTGCCTCCGCTTTGCGCCTGATTCGCAACGCGCTGGTTCCCGCCCTTTCTCCGCTCCTTTCCTGCGGAAGTGGCGGCGGCAGGAGGACGGCCCCGGACGTTATTCCGGCAACACCGCGCGGCAGGGATGCCAACAGCAACTTGCGGGAAGAAGAAGGATGGGTTCATGCGTCTCCCGCAGGAAAGGGGCGGATAAAGGGTTCGCGCTGGCGTTTTGGCGCTGGCGCGCATGCTTGCTGCGCCATTGGCGCCGCCATGCTGATGGCGGCGGCCTCGGCCAGCGCCGATGTCCAAAGCGTCATTGATTACCGCAAGGACGTGATGCTGAGCATGGCGGCGCATCTTTCGGCGCTAACCGGATTGCTTGCCGGTGAAATGGATTTCGACCAGGGCCATGTCGAAGCTCAGGCAACATCCCTTGGGCTCAATGCGCAGTTGGTGAGCACGCTTTTCCCGCCGGGCTCGAACTCCGGGGAAACCGCCGCCCTGCCGGCCATCTGGCAGCGCCCGGAACAGTTCCTGGCCCGGGCGGAGGCGGCTGAACGCGAAGGCCGCAACTTGGTGGCCGCCGCCGAGTCAGGGGACAAGGAATTCATGGTGCAATCACTCAAGCGGCTGGCGGATGCGTGCCGGAGCTGCCACCGGGCGTTCCGTTCCGAAGGCGGTTAGGCGGTTGTTGCGCTGCGCCCCGCGTTGAACGCCCGCGCCGCTTGGAAAGAATTTCACGAAACGCCGCTCTCGCTCGGCAACGCCCCCGCTCCCCGTGCTGCGCGAAGCCATGCGCGGCCTCCACGCCTCCTTGGTGCAATATCCGGATTAACCCACTTGGTCGCCCCACTCGGTCAAGCGGGGCTTTGCCGCCTCATTTGCCGCCTATTGCGAAGCCGCATCCATGCAGACCTGGCTCTGGCAGATTCTACGGGCGTGTACCCGCAGCCCTTGTGCAGCATCACTTGGTCGCCGTGCTCAAGAGCCGCCGAGATATTTCCCGCTCGCAGTTCGCGGTCGATATAGTCTAGGTCCAAATTCTCCGCGAAGCTATAAGGCACCGGCAATTTCTCGGCTTCTCTGGGCTCTAGTTCCAAGACCCCGCCGCCATAGCTTCTGCCCACGACTTCGGACCACGCAAAAGTTAGCGAATTAACCATGGCGCCGCAAAGCCTTTCTACGGAAATGCCCGAAGGGACGCGCACACGATGAATGGTATCCGTCGATGTGGCCTCGGCGTGATTTGCGACAAGCAGCGGAGCATTATGAATTTGGCGGAATAAGAAGGCATCCGGCACGTACACCGAGGGCACGTCAAACCAACGCTGGCGGATACGGCATTTGTAGCCCTTATGGACGCCTTGTTGCTCCCCTGTTTTGACGTAGCGCTCTAGCTCAATAGGAAAATCATCTCTCTTTAAGCCTCGCAGGCTCAGCAATTTTGATGGGTGTTTTTTGCCAAACTCGCGGAAATCCGCATCAGTAAAGCGGATCGACTTCAGCGCCGCTGTTCGCCCGACTACATTGACGGCATGCTCGTCAGCCGCCAAGTTTTGCGCCCGGTTCTCATTGACAACAAAAAAACTATTTCGGCCTGTTACGATTCCCACGTCAACATCGGCATACTCGCCCAGACGCTTGATTTGAGCGACATCCAGTGACTCGCGAAGCACTTGAAATTCGTCATTCTTGAGAAAAAGTGATGTCCATTTCATTTCTGTATTAGTGTGGCGTTCAGGAAGATGGGGTATAACCCTCGACAAGCCGTTGATTTCCGGCAATTCTTGTCCGTTTCTAACTTCCAGTGTGCGCAATCGGCCAACTCTGTCTTGATCTCTATTGCGGCCGTCGGCCAGCAGCAGTAACACTTCCTGCTGAATCTCGGGGAAAACAAGCTCCTTGAATGCGACCACGAGCACTTCGTCAAAGAGAGCGGGGAGACGGTGGCGCAATTCCGCAGCGTATTGCACTTGAAGCAGTTCAGCAGGCACAACCATCGCCAGCCTTCCACCTTGCTTGAGTGACTCTGCTGACAATGCTACGAAAGCAGCCCAAGCATTTGCCAAACCATTTGGCCGGTAACCGAATGCGTTCAATATGCTGAACGCCAAAGCCCGCTCGCTTTTTTCGAAGTATTGAAATCGTATAAAAGGTGGATTCCCAATTACCGCGTCGAATTGCTGATGAGAGGTGAGCTCTCGAAAAACCTGAAAGAAACTCCCGCAACGCCAGTCAATGGTTGGGGTTGCGCTCAACGGTCTGTTTTGCGCTTTTTCCAGTTCTTCCCGGACGATTTCAACAGCCGTAATCCTGCCTTCATTACCCAAGCGTATTGCGGCGGAAGCGACTATGTTCCCGTCGCCGCAACTAGGCTCCAAAACATTATCTTCGGGGCGGCGGATCGCCCACTTTGAAAGGTAGTCGGAAAGCTTTTGGGGTGTGTAATACCCGCCCCTTAGTTTGCGTTCACCGGGATTTTTCTTATTGTTTTTGAATGAATCAGTAGTTTCCATCCTTGGTGAAGTGGCCATGTTCATGTCGTATGCGGCGGCAAGTGCTGGTAGCGATCAGCATAACTTGCGTAAATTCGATCGGGCATTGAGCCAAGTGAAACTATAGATGCGGGAGGCGGTGTCTCGTAGTCCAACTGGCCGGTATGAGGGTCCCATATTACCAATGCGATTGCCTCTGCCAGATGATGCTGGTCCAATTCATCTTTCCTTGATCCCAAACGCTCCAGCGTAGTCGTGATGGCGCGGCGTTGCTTGAACGAGAGTGCGTGAAACGCAGTCGCAGGCAAGGCAACGATGAAGACGGCAATGCAGAACGGAAAGCGGATGTGGACAGTGGAGGCCTCCGAAGCCAAGTCGTTAACCATGTTCTGCCAGTTTTTTCTGATACTGGCATCGTCATTCAGCGTCTTGCTGTCAAACACAACTCGGGGGCCATCCGGACGATAAGCAGCGTCGTAGTTCTGCGGTCGAATTCCGCCAATGACTCGCGTAGTTCCAACTTCAACGCAATCCGGCCGTGGTGGTGTTAAGGCGCTGCCGTGCGGCTGCACCACATCGATGCCGCCCAGCATTTGGGCTAATGCGTTACCGAATGCAAGATCAAAAACGCGCCCGAATTCCATTTCCTTGCTTCTTATTGAAGCGCTTGGCATCCTTTGGCGGCGCATCGTCCTCGCTTGGCACACCACCATTGACTCCAAGCCAGCGCCGGCCCCCAATCGGCCAGCGTGGCCGCAGGCAATTCGACGGGTGGCATTTGCTGGATTTCGGCCAAAATTCAATTCTCCGACATTTGCGCAACATGGCCGCAGTTAAGCTGCGGTTGCTTGCTCATTCTTCAAGCTCGTCTCCTGCCTTGTGAAATCATAACCTGCCTTGTCGTTCTCGAGGCGCGAAAAAAGGCCAATTGCATGCCTTGGCAAGTTTTCCTCGGCCTAGGCGTTTCGTATATTCTCGCGCTATGAGTTCGCCTGAACAGCAATTGCGGGAACTGCGCCGGGGCGTGGTGGATCTGGTGCGCGAGGAGGAGCTGCTGGAGCGCCTGGGCGCCGGACGGCCGCTGCGGGTGAAGTGCGGGTTCGATCCCACGGCGCCGGACCTGCACTTGGGGCATGTGGTGATCCTGACCAAGATGCGCCAGTTTCAGGATTTCGGCCATGAGGTGATCTTCCTGATCGGCGATTTCACCGGGATGATCGGCGATCCTTCGGGGCGCAGCAAGGCGCGTCCCACGCTGACCGAGGACAAGCTCAAGGAGAATGCCGCCACCTATGCTGAACAAGTGCATCGGGTGCTGGATCCGCAACTGACACGCGTCGAGTTCAACTCGACTTGGATGAACAGCCTCGGCGCGGCCGGTCTGGTGCGGCTGGCGGGCAAGCGCACCTTGGCGCGCATGCTGGAGCGCGACGACTTCAAGAAGCGTTTTGGCGAGGGCAACCCCATCGGCCTGCACGAGTTCATGTATCCGATCGCCCAGGGCTACGACTCGGTGGCGCTAGAGGCCGACGTGGAGCTCGGCGGCACCGACCAAACCTTCAATTTGCTGCTCGGCCGGCAGATCCAGGCCGAGCATGGGCAGCCTTCGCAGATCGTTTTGACCCTGCCGCTGCTGGAAGGCACCGACGGCGTTCGGAAGATGTCCAAATCGCTGGGCAACCATATCGCCATCATGGATCCGCCTGCGGAAATGCACGGCAAGCTGATGTCGGTTTCCGACGAGCTGATGTGGCGCTATCTGGACCTTCTGAGCCTTCGCACGCAAGCCGAACTGGACAAGCTCCGGGCCGATGTGCAGGCCGGCGGCAACCCGCGCGACGTGAAGATATCGCTGGCGCATGAACTCACGGCGCGCTTTCACGGCGAGAGCCAAGCAACCCGGGCGGCGGAGGATTTCGCCGGTCGCCACCAGCGCGGGGAAACGCCCGGGGACATGCCGGAAGTCACGATCGCGGGCGGCGGGTCGGGCGTGCCGCTGGGCGAACTGGTGCGCCGCGCTGGCTTGGCGGCCTCGAACGCCGCGGCCATGCGGCTTATCGCGCAGGGCGCCGTGCGCTTGGACGGCGAGCGCGTGAGCGACCGCGCCATGGTCGTGCCGGCCGGCGGATCAAGCATCCTTCAGGTCGGCAAACGCCGCTTCGTCCGGGTGAGCATCGAAGACGCTCCGTGAGTTGGTGGCTTGGGCAGTATCCGGAGTTCGCGCAGGCGCCCGGTTGCGTCGGCTGCGGCGAAACCGCGCACGGGCATAGAGGCGATAGCCCCCGATAGTGTGCTATGATTGCCCGCTATCAGGGCCCTAAAGGGCCCTAAATTACCTATAATATAAATAACGTTTCGAGCAATAGGAGAGAGAAACATGGGCTATTTTCGAGTATCAGCCGCCGTCGCCTTGACCGCTTCGCTGGCAAGCTTCCCGATTCTGGCGCAGCAATCGGAGCAAGCGTCCGGCAGCGAGGTGATAGAGGAAATCATCGTGACCGGCACCGGGGTCGAGCGCACGGGTTTTGAAACGCCGCAATCGGTGGCCGGATTCAACGAAGAGGACTTAAGGTCGTTCACTTCGTCGAGCCAAGCCGACATTATGACCCAGCTGCCCGGCATCAGCGCCGAGGGCGGCGGCGGCGAAGTGGCCACCAACGTGTTTCACCGCGCCCTGCCTTCGGGCGGCCAGTTTTCCTTCACGCCGCTGTTGTACGACGGCATGCCGGCCTTCACTACCTTCGGGCTGAATTCATCCGCTTTCGACGTGTATTTCCGCAACGACCTGGGCATTGAGCGCTCGGAGTTCGTGAGCGGCGGCGTGTCCAATCTTTTCGGCCCCGGCTCGGTGGCGGGCATTATCAACTACATCTCCGCCGTCGGCGGGCCGGAGCCGACCGGCACGGTGCAGCTTGAAGCCGCCGAGGAGGGCAGATTCCGCGGCGATGTGTTTTTCAGCGGCCCCGTTGGCGGCAGCGGCTCCGACACCTTCTACGCTTTCTCCGGCTATTTCCGCAACGACGAGGGTCCGCTTAACTCGGGCCTCGATACCCAAGGCTTCCAGCTTCGCGGCAACCTGAGGCACGAATTCAGCGACGGCTCCGGCGCCATGACGGTGTACGCCCAATTGATCGACGACAGCGTGCAGTTCTTCCTGCCTTTGCCGGTTGACGGCCAAACCCGCGAGCGCGTGAGCGGCAACGACGGCGCCGAGGTGTTCACGATGAACACGGTGGAGGCGATCGGCCTTGGCTACGACACCCCCGGCGGGCGCTTCCAGACGCCTATCGGCGATGGCGTGCTCACCGAGGGCTACATGATCGCCGCTGTGCTCGACAGGGATATCACCGACGAATGGTCGCTGAACGCGAAATTGCGCTACGCCGCTTACGACCACCAGTTCAATCTTTTCCTCGACGGCGACGCGCTAGGCCCGAACACGCCCGAGACCCAATCCGAATACCTCGCCCGGCGGGGCATTGACCCGGCTTTCCACGGCAACGCCCAATTCAAGTACGTGCAATCCGGCATGAATCTGGCGGCGGGCGATCTTGTGTTCGGCAACCGCACGCTCGACCGCTGGCGCAACGCTTCCGATATGTCGGTGGAGGCCAGCCTAGGGCGCGAGTTCGTGATTGGCGATTCGGTGCACGGCCTCACTGTGGGCGGCTTCTTTTCCAATTCCCAAGCGGACGATATCAACTACATCACCACCTATTTGGGCGATTTCCGCAACGCGCCATTGCTGGTTGACGTGCATCTGATGGGCGTTGTTGAAAACGCTTCGGGGCAGCTGATGGCCGCCGCCGATCCCGATGCCGTTTATCACTGGACCCGCAACGGACTCGCCAGAAGCAACGGCATGACCGGCAATCGCGACCGCAGCGCCCGCCGCGCTGCGTTTTATGTGGCCGATCAGATCGAAGCCGGAGATTGGTCGATTGACGTGGGCGCCCGCGTCGAGCGCCTTGAAGGCGATGTGAAGCAGTTCAATACCAGCGCCCACGTGATGAGCAACGATCCCAGCGTGAGCAATAATATCGAGGCGGTGAGCTACACCAACGGCTCGCTCACCAGCGATTCCCTCGACGCCACCGAATGGGCCTTCTCGGCGGGCGCCTTGTACCGCTTGAACGATTCGGTCAATCTGTTCGCCAATGCCTCGCGGGGATTCTTCTTCCCGCAAATTCGCAGCGTGCCGTTCAATCAGGGCAAGCTCGCTTCCTACGAAGGCGAAATTATCGATACCATCGAGGCGGGCGTGAAGTATGAGACCGAGTCGCTTTCCGCCCAAGCGCTGTTTTTCCTCTCAACGCTCGACGACCGCCGCAATGTTGACTTCATCAACGACCCCAATAATCCCGGCAATATCATCGAGGATGTATCGTTGCAATCGACTGAGGCTTACGGCATTGAGGCGAGCGCGATCTATTACTTGAACGACTACGTCACGCTGAACGGCAATATCACGCTGCGCGAGCACGAATTCACCAAGGCCGAAGGCAATCCTGCGATTGTTGGCAACGAATTGCGCCGCCAGCCCACCGAAATGGCCAACCTCGGCGCGCGCTTCAATATCAACGGTTTCGATGGCTTGCTGATGTACAACTACCACGGTTCCAATTTCGCCAACGATTCGAACTCCGTCGAACTGGATTCCTACGGACTGTGGCGGCTGGAGGCCGGATATTCCTTCATGGTGGGGAACGAGGATATGATCCGCGTGAGCCTGCACGTGTTCAATCTCACCGACACCCAAGGCATCACTGAGGGCTCGCCGAGGCAGGGCAACGCGCAATCGGGCCAGCCGGCGCAATTCTTCGTTGGCCGCCCCATTCTTCCCCGGCGCGCATCGCTCAGAGTGTCCTACGACTTCTAGCCCGCATATTGCATCAAGGGGCTGTGAAGGCCGCGCAGGGTTTTGCCTAGCCCTCGCCTTTTCCCGCCCCCTGCTTCCGGGAGACGCAGGTCGCTGCGGGTTCGCCTCTTTGCGCGTTCCCCTCTCGCGGGAGACGCATGAACCCATCCTCCTTCTTCCCGGAAGTTGCTGTTGGCATCCCTGCCGCGCGGCGTTGCCGGAATCACGTCCGGGGCCGTCCTCCTGCCGGCCCGCTCGCATCTGGCAAAGGCATGCTTTGCCTTGCTGCGCTGCGCGCAGCGACCGATGCTCGCCCTGCCGCCGACACTCCCGCGAGAGGGGAACGCGCAAAGAGGCTCCGGCTGGCGCAGACCCTGATAGGGCCGACGCTCCCAAGCAGAGGGCGAATCGAAGCGACCTGAGCGGAAAGGCTTTTTCCGCGGAAGGCCGGGCGCGCGCCGTAGCCGCATGAATGCCCTCGACTACATCGTTGTCGTCGCCTACTTGGCGATGCTGCTGGGCCTCGGTTACTTCTTTAAGGAACAGAACTCCAAAAAAGACTATTTTCTTGGCGGTCGGCAACTCGGCGTTTTCCCTCTAACGCTGTCAACCATGGCCACCCAGCTTTCGGCCATCAGCTTTATTTCCGCGCCCGCTTTTGTCGGATTGCGCCCCGACGGCGGCATGGTGTGGCTGTCGTACGAGTTTGCCGTGCCGCTGGCCATGCTGCTGCTGATGGTGTACGTGCTGCCGGCGCTCTACCGCTCGGGCGTGGTGAGCATCTACGATTTCCTCGAGAAGCGTTTCGACCTCTCCACCCGCTTGCTGATCTCGTTCGTGTTCATGGTCAGCCGCGCCTTTGGCACCAGCATCGCA
This sequence comes from Gammaproteobacteria bacterium, assembly GCA_965213995.1. Classification (GTDB taxonomy): domain Bacteria; phylum Pseudomonadota; class Gammaproteobacteria; order Steroidobacterales; family Foliamicaceae; genus Foliamicus. The sequence continues at coordinate 1,886,049 of OZ243929.1, forward strand.
ATCTACGCAACCGCGCTGATCCTCAATACCGCCATGGGCATTAATTTTTACGTGGCCATTGCCGTGATCGGGGTGGTCACGCTGATTTATTCGTTCCAGGGCGGCATGAAGGCCGTTGTGTATTCGGATGCCGCGCAAATGCTTCTGATTTTTTTCGGACTCGCCATGATTCTGTTCTTTTCCCTGCGCAGCATAGGCGGCATGGATATTTTCCTGGCGAATATCGACAGCAGCCGCCTGACCGTGCTGCGAACGGATTCCTGGGGCTTTTCGGGCGATGAATGGGGGCTTTGGCCGATGATTTTCGGCGGCATCGTGCTCTACGCTTCCTATTACGGCTGCGATCAAACCCAGGCCCAGCGCACGCTGTCGGCTAAGGACGAAGGCGCGGTGAGGCGCATATTGATGCTGAACGGGCTGGCGCGGTTCCCGGTGGTGCTTCTGTATTGCTTCACCGGCCTCGTTTTGGGCGTGTTCGTGGTCTTGAACCCGGATTTCCTAGCTCAATTGCAAACGCAAGAGCCCGACACGCTGGTGCCGCTATTCATCGTTCAGCAATTGCCCCACGGGCTGATCGGGTTGCTGATTGTGGCCCTGCTCGCGGCATCGATGTCGTCGCTCAGCTCGGTGGTGAACTCGCTGTCGGCGGTGAGCATCGAGGACTACACGCGCTTGAGCGGCAAGAAGCTTGAGCGGAAAAGCTATGTGTTCTGGTCGCGCGCGGCGGTGGTGTTCTGGGGCGTGGTGATTGTTGCGCTATCGATTTTCGGCGGCGATATCGCGCCCACCGTGATCGAGGCGATCAACAAGATCGGCTCGGTGTTTTACGGGCCGATACTCGCCACTTTCCTGCTGGCTATTTTGCGTCCGCAAGTAGGCCCGCGAGCCGCCAATGCCGGCCTGCTGGCGGGTGTGGGCTTGAATATCCACCTCTGGCTTGCCCAGCCGCAAGTATTCTGGCTGTGGTGGAACGCGATCGGCTGCTTGGCTTCCGTGGCCGTGGCGATGCTGGTGTCGGCGGTGGTCAAGGGCCGCGCGGCCGCACCGGAGGCTACAGCCGCTGGCGGCGTGACGATTGGCGCGTGGCGGCGCGATGAAACCATCGCCTTGCTGCTGATGTTCACCGCCATGCTGCTGATCGGCTGGCTGATACCCGTTGTGCTGGGCGCCTGACGGTCGCCGAAGCTATTCGTTCAGCCAGAACAGCGCCACCGCCGCCGGCCAGGAAAAATCCCCGCCGCCGTAGCCTTGGCCTGTTTCCGGGCTGTAGTACTCGAAATAGCCGTTTCCGGCGGCGGCCTCGATGCATTTCCGGGTTCCCTCTTTGATGCGATCGGCCAGCTGATGGTGGCCGTAGGCGCGCAAGCCGTCGGCGACCATCCAGTTGATATGCAGCCAAACGGGACCGCGCCAGTAGCACTCCGGATCGTAGCGCGGGCTTTGGGGATGGATCGATGAGAGCGGAAAGCGGTTCGCGGCAAGCCATTCCTCAATCAGCGAGGCCATCTGCCCGGCCTGCTTGTCGGTTGCCAGCCGGCCGAACAGCGGCAGCAGCGTGGCGGTGGTGATCTCGGCCAGCGGCTCGTTGGAGATTTGATCCCAGCTTAAAAAGCAGCGGTGCTCGCCGGACCAGCAGCGCCCGACCGCTTGCTCCGTGCGGGCGATTTCGGCTTGGAATTGCTCGGCCTCCTTCTCCAATCCGAATTGCCGGCACAGCCCAATGAGTTCGCGCGTGGCGCGATTCAAGATGGAAACGATGCCGATATCGATGACCCGGAAGGGCGAGGCGGCGGCTAGGCGGAACGGATCGAATGCGTTTTTCCTCTGCACTTCGACCAGATGCAGATAACGGTCGTAGTCCTGCCGGGTTGGGCGCTGCGCCTGATCGACATGGCCGAGGTCGCGCCGCCGATACTCCCATTCCACGCGCGGGACGCGGGCCAGCGGCTCGTCCCAGGCGGGGCTGTTGTCCATGCCCGATTCCCATGGGTGGTAGCAGTCCACCAGCCCGGAATCGTGCCTGTCCCGGTCGCGGTACCACCAGCGATGATAATCAACGAGCCGCGGCAGCAGCGCCCGCGCTTCATCGCGGGTGGCCGCGGCGGCGGCGGAACGCCGCAGCATCCGGGCAATTGCCAGCGCCCAGACGGGCGGCTGCGAAATGCTGCTTGACGGCACCCGGGATTGGGCGCCCCAGATATCGGGGCCGGGGAAATACGAGTCCGACTCGCGGTGAAAGAGGATATGCGGCAGCAGGCCGTTATCCCACTGGCCGCTAAACATGGTGCGCGCCTCCTGCCATGCGCGTTGCTCATCAAAGCAATGCCAGCCGAGCGCGATGATGGCGGAATCCCAGTTCCATTGGAACGGATACAGCGTTCGCGTGGGCACCGTGTAGCCGCCAAGGTCGTTGGCCCGCAGCACTGCGCGGGCCGCGTCGAGATCAATCATTCCTCTTGTTCCCTAAGGAATCCCGGCGTTGCGCGGCCCTTGGCGTTTCCCAGGCGTCGTATATCAGTTCCTGGGCTTGGCCAAGCGCGTCTTCAGGCTCGTCGCGCGCGGCTTCGGCGGAGAGCGCGGCTATGGCCGCTTCCGTTGTTTGGCGGTCGGGTGCCGACGGCGAGCTTGCGGAGGAAGGCTTGCGCTTTTTCCGTGCGGCCGCCTTGCTCTTCTTGCCTCTGCTCTTTGAGCGATGCTTGCTCACTGGCATAGCTTTTGGGCCTTGGATGAAGGGAGAGTGGAAAATAGCAGAAATCGCCGCGCATGTCCCGCTTTGTCCGGGTTCAGACACATGTGGGACTGGAGTCGGGCGTGACGGAGGAGTTGTTTCCGCGCTGACGGGGCGAGGGCGAAGCGCTTTTCCTCCGCAGGGTTTTTCCGCTGCTCGGAATGCTGGCGGGATATTCGAGTTAGGGGCCTAGCGCGCCGATCGGAATGATGCCCACTTCGTTGCCGTTGGTAAAACCGTAGCCGTTCAGCGTGATCACTGCCAATGCCGCCGGGGGCTCGTGGCCGCTCCCCCTCGCGCGTTCGGCCAGCCTCCGAAGGCTTTTGGCGCCTTCCGCAACCCGGCGTTCGCCCAGCTTGATCTCGAAAGCAGCCCAGCGCCCGTCCGCCGCCTCAACAATCGCATCGACTTCCAGGCCGTCCTGCTCGCGGTAGTGATAGACGCGCGCGTCGGCGGCCTGCGCGTAGATCCGAAGGTCGCGGATCACCATGGACTCGAAAAGGAAGCCCAGAAACTCAAGATCGAGCAGCAGGCTTTCCGGCGCGGCGCGAAGCGCGGCCACCGCGATTGACGGATCCACGAAGTGCCTGACCGGCATGGTTCGTAGAGTGGCCCGCGACCGCAAATGGGTTCCCCACGCGGGCTGGTTTTCCGCCACCATGAGCCGTTCCAGGTCTTCCAGGTACTCGGCGGCGGTATCCCGTTTCAGCCCGTTGCCGCTGACGCCGACATCGGCGGCGAGCGTGGAAGCAGCCACGGGAGTTGCAATGTTGCGGGCCAACGAGCGAACCAGCCGCTCCACCTTGATCGGGTCCCTTCTTTTTCCGCTCACTCTTGACAGGTCGGCGCGGCATATCTCGTCAACGTATCCGCGGTTCACTCGCAATGCCGCCGAGAGGGGCTTTCCGATGTTGCCTGGCCAGCCCCCGGCGCAGATGAGCTCCGCTGCCGAAGCAATTGAAAGTTCGCTGCGTTCCGCCCGTTGGCTACGACCATCCAGAAGGCCGCCCAAGGCAATTTCGCCTGAGGAGCAGCCCGCCTCGTAGAGCGAGAGCGGACGCATGCGCAGGCGCGTGAACCGGCCCGCGCCGGTGTGCCGCGATGCGTCGTCGGCAGGCACGGCGGAGCCGGTCAGGATGAACTGGCCGGGGCGCGAACGCCGGTCCGCCTCCCGCCTCACATGGTTCCAGATGGAAGGCTCAATCTGCCATTCGTCAATAAGGC
>OZ243929.1:1895000-2482130 GCA_965213995.1 Gammaproteobacteria bacterium
ATCGGCGCTTGGGTGCTGGATGAAGCTCACTGCCTTTCGCGCTGGGGGCATGATTTTCGCCCCGATTACCGCTACGTGGGCCGGTTCATCCGGGAGCATGGCGGGCGCGTGCGAGCCGGACCGGCGCAAGATTCCGTTTCGGCTGCCGAAACCATATCCGATGCCGCACGCGAGCAGGCATCGGCGCTCGCGCCCGTAATCTGCCTCACCGCCACTGCCAAGCCCGATGTGGTGTCGGAAATCCGGGATTACTTTCGCAAGGAGCTTGGCATCGAGTTTGCGGTTTTCAACGGCGGCGCCCAGCGGGAGAACCTCGATTTCGTGGTGCTGGAAACGGATGCGGGACACAAGTTCGAGGACATCCACAGGGCGCTGGAGGCCGATCTGCCGGAGGACAGGCCCGGCGGCGCCATCGTCTATTGCGCGACCCGGCGCGGTTGCGAGGAGGTGGCGGAGCACTTGGTTGCCAAGAACTGGAACGCGGCGCATTTTCACGCCGGCCTTCCGCCTGAAACGAAAAAGCTCACTCAGCAGCGGTTCATCAGCGGCGAGTTGCGGGTAATCGCCGCCACCAACGCCTTCGGCATGGGTATCGACAAGCCCGATGTGCGGCTGGTCATACATGCCGATATTCCCGGTTCGCTCGAGAACTACCTGCAGGAAGCCGGGCGCGCCGGACGCGACCGGAAACAGGCGCGCTGCACTCTGCTGTACACGCAGGAAGACGTGGAGCGGCAATTCGGCATGTCGGCCCGTTCGCGCCTCACCCGACATGAAATCCACGGGGTTCTCAAGGCGTTGCGAAACATCGACCGCAAAGGCCGTCTCAAGGGGGAGGTGGTTGCCACGCCTGGAGAAATCCTGCGCGAAGACGAGGACAGCGCCTTTCAGCGCGACGATTCGACCGACGATACCCGCGTGAAGACTGCGGTGGCCTGGCTGGAGGAAGCGCGGCTCGTGTCGCGCGAGGAGAACCGCGCGGAGGTGTTTCCATCGTCCTTGCGGGTGCAGTCGGTCGACCAAGCCAAGGAGAAGCTCGCCAGCGATGCCAGCCTTGCGGATCAGCGCCGCGAGCAACTCCTGAAGATCGTTATCAGGCTTTTTGACGCGGACCCGGACGAAGGCATCTCCACCGACGAGTTGATGGCTGCGACCGGTCTGACTTCGGAGGGTGTGCGCGGCGCGCTCCGCGATCTTGAGGTGCTGGGCTTGGCGAGCAACGATATGGAGATCACGGCGTTTGTGCATGCTGGAGTGCAGAGGTCTTCGCGGCAGCGGTTCCAGGATGCCTGCGATCTTGAGGGCGCGCTGATTGCCCATCTGCGCGAAAAAGCGCCGGAACTCGACCGAGGAGAGCGCTCGTGGCTGCATCTGCGGATAGCCGCGCAGACCCTGAAATCGGACGGGCTCGATCACGCCCTGCCGGAGCGTCTGTTGCGGATCGTGCGCAGCATTTCCCAAGACGGCCGCGGCGAAGACCGGGCGGAGGGAGGTTCGGCCGGAAGCATTGATGTTCGCCAGCGCGGCGGCGATAACGTATCAATTACGCTGCGCCGTAATTGGACGCCTCTACAGGAAATCGCCGAACGCCGCCGAGACGCCGCCGGGTTGCTGCTTGCGCACTTGGAGGAGGCCTTGCCTAAGGGTGAGCGCGGAACGGACCTTTTGGCAGAGACTACGCTTGGCGCCTTGCGCGAGGCATTGGATAAGGACCTCGTGCTCAAGAGCCAGAGCCCCAATTTGGACAAGCTGCTTGAACGCTCTCTGCTTTGGCTGCACGAACAGGAAGTGATTCGGCTGAACAAGGGACTGGCGGTTTTTCGTCCGGCTATGACGGTCCGCTTGTCCGAGAAGCCCGCGCCCGGGCGACAGCGCCGCGGGTTTGTGGATGCGGATTTCGAGCCCCTGAAGATCCACTACCGCGAACAGGTGCTGCAGATCCACGTGATGGCCGAGTTTGCCGCTCGGGGGCTTGGGGCCGTGAGCGACGCTCTGCGTTTGGCGATGGACTATTTCAGCATGGAGCGGGGCGATTTTCTGGCCCGCTGGCTGCCGGAGCGCGATGCTGAAACCGCACGCGAGACCACGCCGGAAACTTGGCGGGCGATCGTGGAGGATTTGAGTCCGGTGCAACGGCAAATCGTTACCGACAGCCGGGAGCAAACCAACGTGCTGGTGCTGGCCGGCCCGGGGTCCGGCAAAACGCGGGTGCTGGTGCATCGCATCGCCTATTTGTTGCGGGTGCGGCGCGAAAGGCCGCGCAGCATTCTGGCGCTGGCCTACAATCGGCACGCGGCGGTCGAGATTCGCCGCCGCCTGATCCAGATGGTGGGCGACGATGCCCGGGGTGTCACCGTGCTTACCTGCCACGCCTTGGCAATGCGCTTGGTGGGCGCCAGTTTCTCGGCGCTGGCGGGCCCGCAAGAAGACCAAGGCCAGGATCGTTACGCCGCCGTGCTGCGCGAGGCGGTCGATCTGTTGCAGGGCAATGGTCTGCCGTCGGAAGACGCGGATGTTCAGCGCGACCGGCTTCTAGCCGGCTTCCGCTGGATCTTGGTGGACGAGTATCAAGATATTGACCAAGGGCAATACGATCTAATTTCCGCGCTGGCGGGGCGCACCTTGGACGATGCCGACAGCAAGCTCACGCTGTTCGCGGTTGGCGACGACGACCAGAATATCTATACCTTCAATGGCGCTTCGGTGGAATTCATCCGCCGCTTCAACGAGGACTATGCCGCCCGTCCCGCGTGGCTCACCGAGAACTACCGCTCCACGGCGCACATCATCAACGCCGCCAATGCGTTCATCGAACCCGCCCGTGAGCGAATGAAGTGCGAGCATCCCATCGAAATCGACCGCCAGCGCGCAAAAGCGGCGCCAGGCGGCGACTGGTCGAGACGCGACCCGGTTGCCCGCGGACGAGTTCAGATATTGACTGCAAGCGGAGATGACAGCGCGCAAGCGTTTGCGGCCGTGGCCGAATTGCGCCGTTTGGAGGCGCTGGCCGCTGATGCCGGCGATTGGGACTGGCGCCAATGCGCGGTCATGGCGCGGCAGTGGCGAACGCTGGATCCGGTGCGGAACCAATGCGAACGGGAGGGCATTCCGGTGCAGATGGCGAATGACGATATTTCGTATTTTTGGCATCTGCGCGAAACGCAGGAATTGCTCGGCTGGCTGGAGTCGCGCGGCAAGCCGCTGGTTTCGGCGTCGGCTATCCGGGAATGGCTGGACGCGCAGCCCGTAGGAATATGGATCGAAACCCTGCATGGGGCGGTTGCCGATTACGAAGAGAATGAAGCGGGTGATTCTGAAAATTCCGTTGATAGCTTCAAGGAGTGGCTGGCGGAATGGGGGCGGGAAATGCGGCAGAGGCAAACCGGCCTGCTTCTGGCGACAGCCCACAGTGCGAAAGGTCTCGAATTCGACCATGTCATCATTCTGGATGGCGATTGGACGCGCCGCCCCGACCGTCACGAGGATCTGGACGCTTGGCGGCGTCTTTGTTACGTGGCCATGACACGCGCCCGGAAAACGCTCGCGTTGGTCAGCCTCACGGCTTCGGGTGGCTCCCGCCGCCAGCGCTCCGAGTCGTCAGGCCGCGCTTTGAGGGCATTTCAATGGCAGGTGCGGGATCAATGGTCCGACTATCCGGGCCGCGCATTTCCCGTCCATGAGCTGGACGGTCATCCGTCCGTGCTGCATCGCGCTGTGCTCGCGCCGGAACCACCTCCGCCCGGATTGGACAAGCGGCGCGAATCGCTGGGTCTCAATGAAATCAATCTGGGTTTTGCCGGTCTTTATCATCCAAGACACGAGATTCATGCGGCTATCCGCCGCCTCCAGCCCGGCGACCCGCTTAAGGTGCAAACCGCCTCTACTACTTGGGCACTGACCACCGAGGATGATGTGCGGGTTGGCCACTTGGCTAGGAAATACAAGCCTTCCGGCGATGCAAGTTCCGCGCGTGTGCATGCCATAGTGCGTTGGCGGCGCGATATAAGCAAACCGGAATACCGCAAGGAAATGAAATGCGACGAGTGGGAAGTGGTGGTGCCGGAATTGACTTTGCGATGACTTCCATGGCCTGTGGTCCGGCCTGGCTAGGGGCGAGGGTGTTCCGCTCTCGTTTTGCTTTATCGCGCGGCGCCCATTGTTGCCGATTGCTCATGTTGAGTCAGGCTATGGGATTGATGCGGGCGGTATTCGGAATCCTGTTGACGCGCTCTCCGGGCGCGGTCCGCCGGGGTTTTGGTTAGACTTGCGCCACGATTGCCAAAAGGAGAATGAAAATGGCTGCTTATATCGTTGTGGCGGCGCGCTTGGACAAGCGCACCGAGGGTTTTATCGAGTATTCGAAGCGCGCCGGCGAGCTGACCAGCCGCTGCGGAGGCGAGTACATCGTGCGTGGTCCTGCGGAAACAGTTCTGGAGGGCGACATGTGGAGCCAGCGCCCCTGCGTCATATCGCGCTGGCCCTCGCTGGAAGCCGCCAAGGCGTTCTGGAACAGCGAGGAATACCAGGAAGTTCTCAAGCCGCTGCGCGCCAATACCGGCTTGTACGACGTGGGCTTGTTCGAGGGCAGCTAACCGCCCTTTGCCATGGAGCCCCGCCCGGGGTGCCAGCATGGCGGCGCCGAGAAGGCGGCGCGGCGGGATCGCGGTTACGGCCCGCCGGATCGCCACAGCGCATAGCGCGCAACAGGAAGCTCGCATGGTAGCGTTCCGCGGATGCAGATCAAGCATGGATTTCCGCCTGTTTTCGATTCGCGCGCAAGAGTGCTTATTCTCGGCTCCCTGCCGGGCGACGAATCGCTGCGTCGGCGCGAGTATTACGGCCATCCGCAAAACCAGTTCTGGGCGCTGCTGGCTGCGGTATTCGGGCAGCATCTGCCGCGCCTTGGGTATGAGCGCAAATGCGCGTTCCTGCTGCAAAAGCGCATTGCGCTTTGGGATGTGCTAAAAGCGGCCGAGCGCGTTGGCAGCCTCGATGCGGCTATTCGCAAGGAGCGTCCGAACGATTTGCCGGCGCTGCTCAGCCGGTTGCCGGACCTCCGCGCTGTGGGATGCAATGGCGGCAAGGCCTATCAATCGTTTTGCCGGCACTTTGGCGCGTGGCTGGATGAATTCCCGCGTGAAATAAGCGTTTGCCGCCTGCCTTCATCAAGTCCGGCCTACGCCGCCATGTCTCCGGGCGACAAGATTTTGCGCTGGCGCCGGTTTATGGACTCCGCCTCCTCCCGCAGCCACGATTAAAGCTGATGCCACCGCAGAAGATCGCACATTGGATGCGCGGCGGGGAACGTTGGAGCCGTTCCGCGCCACGGCATTGAGCGGGCTAAACCAGCGTGGTCAGCAATTTGAGCGCCGGGGCCGCGCGCAAGCCCTGGGGGGAGGCATAGTCCTTGGCGCCTGCGGCGGAAATCTGCCAGGCCTCGGCATCGGGAAATCTCGCCTTGAGGTACTTGAGGCCGCGGTCGAGGGGCGCGTCGGACCACTTGCATTCAACCAGCAGAACGGGCGCGCCCCGGCTCGTCACCACGAAATCCACTTCCCGCCCGTCGCGGTCCCGGAAATACCGCAGCTCGTAGTCCAGCCCCTCGGTGTCCTGCCGGAAATGCACCCATTTGAGCAAATGGCAGGCGACCAGGTTCTCGAAGCGCGGGCCGCGAGAGGGAACCACCGACCAGTCGAAATGATAGTGCTTGCGGTCCTTGCGCAGGGCCCTTAGTTGCGGCGAGCCGAAAGGCGCAAGCCGGAAAATCGCGTACAAGCGCTCCAGCGCTTCCAGCCATGCGCTGGCGGTCTTTTGGCTCACGTTGAGAGCCTCGCGCAACGCATTGATCGAAAGCGTCGATCCAACGCGCTCCGGCAGCGACAGCATCATTAGCTGCAACTGCCCCAAATCGCGAATGCCTTCCAGCGTGGCCACCTCTTCCTGCACCAGCCGTGCCGAGTACTCGCGGGACCAGCGCTTGGATTCCGTTTCGCTGGCGGACAGCCAAGGCTCCGGAAAGCCTCCCAGCCTGAGAAGATCCAGCAGCATGGCGGGTCGGTCCAGCCCAAGTTCCGCCGCTGAGAACGGATGCAGGCGCAGCAGATGGTAGCGCCCCTGCAACGAATCGCCGCCGAACCGGTAGAGGTCGAGCCGCCCGCTGCCGGTCACGAGAATGCGCTGGCGCGGAGGTCGGCCGTCGTACAAGCCCTTGAGGTGGTTTCGCCAGCGCCTGTACTTGTGAATCTCGTCGAATACCCAAAACGCGCTTGAAAGCAGTTCGCTCCTCAGAATGCGCGCGCGGTGCGCGTCAATGTCCCAGTTCAGGTACCCATCCGCCGCTCCGGGCAAACTCAGGGCTTGAGAGGCCATTCACCGACCTTTCCGGCTATCGCGGCGAGGAGCACGAGCGCAAGACGAGCGAGGCCATTCGCCGTGGAGACGCCTTGATCTACGCCGGACGCATCCGGGCCGGCGAGCTGCTGGGCGTCCCGGACCTGCTGCGCCGGGAAGGCGGCGGCTATATTGCCGGCGATATCAAGTCCGGGGTCGGCGCGGAAGGCTCGGAGGGATCCAAAAAGCTCAAGAAGCACTACGCCGTTCAGCTGGCGCTATACACCGACATCCTCGAACGCACCGGATTTTCCGCCAAAAGAAAAGGGTTTATCTGGGATATCCGCGGAAACGAAGTGGATTACGATTTGGCTCGGCCCCGCTCCGCAAGTGTGTGCGGGTTCAGACACATGTGGGACTGCAACCGGACGTGACGGAGGGGTTGTTTCCGCCCTGACGGGGCGGGCGCGCCCCGGCTCCCGCCGGGGCGCGGGTTCGGCTAGCCTTGTGTTTTCACACTGGCACAAAGGAGCCGAACGATGCAGATCAAATCCCTTGGGATCAAGCGCCTGCGCCTTGACGATACCACGCCCGCCGATGCCTTCGAGCGCCTGCGCAGGATCGGGACCTATCTGGAACTGCGCGCCGAGGGCTGCAGCGAAGCCGCGGCGCTGCGCGCCGTCGGCTGGTCGCGCTCGACCTGCTGCCGCTGGCGGGCGCGCCGCCGGGCCCTCGGCGTGAAAGGCCTGGCGGCCAAAAGCCGCCGCCCCCGGCGCGCGAGCCCCTCGCGCTGGACGCGGGCCCAGGGACGGGCCGTGTGGAAGATGCGAAGGAAATACCCGCGACGGTCATGCCGCCGCTGGGCAAGCGCCGGCTGCGGGTGATGCTGGCCCGCGAAGGGACGGCGCTGTCGGAGTCCGCCGTCGGGCGCATCCTCGCCAAGGGCTTGCGGCTGGGCCGGATCAGGCCCTGCGCCTTCCTGCGCGGGCGGGCCAAGGCCAAGCGCAGGCGCGGCTTCGCCAAGGGCCACGCCGTGCCCTGGCGCCGGCACATGAAGGCCCGGCGGCCCGGGGAATGGCTCCAGATCGACCACACGGGCGTGTCGCGCGACGGCGGCACCCTCAAGGAGTTCAGGGCGACCTGCCCGCTCGGCAAGCAGATGGTGGCGCGGGCGTGCTCAAGGGCCATCGCCAACAACGCCCGCCGCTTCCTCGAAGCCGTGCTCGATGACCTGCCCTATCCGCCTCGCTCCATCCAGGTGGACGGCGGCGGCGAGTTCCGCGCCGGGTTCGAGGACGCCTGCGAGGCGCTGAACCTCCCTCTGGCCGTCCTGCCGCCCAAGTGCCCCCGGATCAACGGCGTCGTCGAACGCGCCAGCGACAGATCCGGAACCGAGTTCCGGAGCCTCCACCAAGGAGAAATGACCGTCAGGGACGTCGCCCCCGCGCTGGCCGAATACCAGCGCTTCCACAACCACATCCGACCGCACTATGCGCTGGACTTGATGACCCCGATGGAATACCTTCGACAGCAAAGGACAGCCGAACACGAAAAGTCCCATATGTGGTGAACCCGCACTATGCGCTGGACTTGCTCACCCCGATGGAATACCTTCGCAAACACAAGGACAGCCGAACCCGAAAAGTCCCATATGTGGTGAACCCGTACAGAGTGGGCCAAGGTGACCTGACCCACAATAAAGGACCTCCGTATATTTCGGGGCAGTTCAGTAGCAATGCTCGTCGGGCATGTTGTTTGCGAGGCTGTATGTGATTAATTGAAGTAAGATTCGATGCCTTGGGGCGATACGATATATCGCCCCAAAAAAATCGCGGCTTTCGCCAAGGGCAGCATATGTTGACACGCTTCAAACTCCGCAATTTCAAGGCGTGGAGGGAAGCTGATCTGACGTTTGGGAAGATCACCGGGCTCTTCGGAACGAACAGCGCGGGCAAGAGCAGTCTTATTCAGCTGCTTTTGCTGCTCAAGCAAACTAGGGACGCCACGGATCGAGGTCTGGTGCTTGATTTGGGCGGCCCTGGCGACATGGCGAATCTGGGGGACCTTCGCGGATATCGTTCACGGGCACGACAAGATTCGGCTAATTGGCTGGGGGCTTGACTGGACCTTGCCCAAACCACTGGAGATAAATGATCCGCCGGATGCTTCGGCGAACTCTCCGCTCAAAGACAGTTGTCTTCAAATCCTTTGTGAGGTTGGATTGAGAGGTGTAAGCCTTTGGCCCCATAAGCTGTCTTACCGGTTTAGAGGCGCTGATTTCAGCTTGAAGCAGCAGCTTAAGCCGACGGAATTTAAATTCAACTGCGAAGGATTCAAGTTCAAACGTATTCAGGGCCGTCCTTGGCATCTTACTCGCCCAGCCAAGACCTACCTGTTTCCCAATGCAGTAAAGAGTTCCTACCAGAATGTCGGCCTTTTGAATGACTTTGAACTGGAATACGAGAAGCTAATGGACTCGATCTACTATCTCGGGCCTTTACGCGAGCACCCTCGGCGGGAGTATCACTGGGCAGGGTCCAGCCCTGACTCCGTGGGTCAAAGAGGCGAGCGCACTGTGGAGGCAATTCTCGCGGCGGCGGAGCAAGGAGAAAAAAGGAGTCTCGGAAAAAGGCAATGGAGAAAGACATTCCAAGAAATGATTGCCTATTGGCTGAAAGAGCTGGGATTGATTCACGAGTTTCACCTTGAAGAGATTGGCGAGGGGACGAACTTGTACCGGGCGATGGTGAAAACATCGTCGTCGAGCGTGTCAACCGCGTTAACGGATGTCGGGTTTGGCGTCTCTCAGGTTTTACCGGCCTTGGTCTTGCTTTACTACGTTCCGGAGGGTTCAACAGTGTTGATGGAACAGCCTGAAATTGATTTGCATCCATCCGTGCAGAGCAAATTAGCGGATGTCATGCTAACGGTTGCCAAGACCCGCAACGTCCAGATTATCGTGGAGAGCCATAGTGAGCATCTGATGCGGCGATTGCAACGCCGGGTGGCCGAAGCGGGTCGGGGTCTGTCTTCGGAAGATGTGAAGCTGTATTTCGTTTCGGCGAGAGAAGGCACGGCCCGGGCTGACGATTTGGCTCTAAACGAATGGGGCGAAATAGAAAACTGGCCGCGGCATTTCTTTGGCGATGAAATGGGCGAGATTGCCGCGATCGCAAAGGCTGCGATAAGACGGAAGATGGGCCGGACCGCATGTCTCCATATGTCGTGGATACCAACGTTGCGATAGTGGCGAATGGAGGCAAAACGACGCATGCCGACCTCTCGCATGTCAACTGAGCTGCATAGAGAAATTGGAGTCCTATGCAGCGTGAGCGGCGGGCTGTGCTATTTTTTTCGGCGGCCGCCGATCCAAGGCGGCTAAAGAAGGCTCCTCCGTCTGCGTGGGCGAAGTACGTCTCCCCCTTCGCAGGCGCGCACACCACGCCAAGCACCGGTCGGTCGGCATGGATCAGCGCGATGTTCACGGTGAATTCCTCGCTTCCCCGGATGAATCCTCGGGTTCCGTCCAGCGGATCCACCAGCCAGTGCCACGGCCAGTCCAGGCGCCGTTCGCAGCGCGGATCGTTCCCCGATTCCTCCGGCAACACCGGTATGGCGGGCGTCAGCCGTTTAAGTCCGGCCACGATATGCTCGTGCGCGGCCCGGTCCCCGTCGGTGACCGGGCTGCGGTCGGACTTGTAATCGACCGCAACGCGCGCTTCTCGAAAAAAGCTCAGCGCGAGTTGGCCCGCTCCTTGCGCTAGCTCGCGCGCAGGACCGATCAACGCGGCAAGGTCGGGAATCTCGCTAGCTTGCATGCGGGGGCTACCTAGCTTCATGTAGTGTTTGAGCGACTTCAGCGCTTCGCAGCTTGAGTTCGCGACGCATGGTATGAGGTCAATGCGACGAAAAGCGTCGTCTGGAAATTGCCGTATGGAATGGCGAACGCATATGCATGCTGGCGCCATCCGGCTTCCGCAGTGGTTGGGCTGCTTCAGCGATCATTGCTGATTCGATGACGAAGCGTTTTTTGGCGGTTCCCGGCGAGATCAGGCTTCGTCAAGGTTTCCGCGCTAAAGAATGAGCATAATAATGTGCTTGAAAAGCCTTCAAGAAAATTATAATTCTCATTTAATGTCCTATAAGCCCACTACTCGCTTGGCTGGCGACGCGCTCGATTTGCTCGCCATGCGGATTCGCTTGCATCGCCGTCGCCTGCGCATGACCCAGCAGGAGCTGGCCGACCGCTTGGGCGTTACCCGGCGCACTGTGCAGCAAATCGAAAAAGGCGCGCCCTCGGTGGCCGTTGGCCGCGTGCTGGAAGCGGCGGCGCTGACCGGCGTGGATTTGTTCGTGCCCCAAGCCACCACGCTCGCGCCGCAGCTCGACCGCGCCCGCGATCAGCTTGCCTTGCTGCCGGCATCGGTGCGCGGCGGCCTAGGAACGGATTTTGACCCCGGGTTCTAGCAGTCGCGGCGGGATGGGCGCCCGGTCGAAAGCGGCTGTCTCTTCGCCACGGGCTGCCAAGGGAGCCTATGTTTGGATCTGGCTGCCCGGGCAGGCTTCTCCCGTGCCGGCCGGACGCATCTTCCAAACGGGTTCACGCTACGGCTTCGCATACGGTGCCGCCTACCTTCAACGGCCCGAAGCGATTTCCTTATATACGCCCGAGCTGCCGCTGAAAGAAGGCCCGCAGTTGCCGCCGCCTCCGCTGGCGCTGGCCTCGGCGTTGCGCGACGCGATGCCGGATGCCTGGGGTCGGCGGGTCATCGCCTACGACATGCGGCTTGAGCGGCCAGCCTCGAAAGGTGGAGCGCAATTTGCTCGGGGAGACGGGGGCAGGCGCGATGAAATCGACGAGTTGGCCTTCATGCTCCGCTCCGGCTCCAACCGCTTCGGGGCGTTGGATTTTCAGCACTCGGCTGAGAGCTACATGCCGCGCAAGGCCGATCCGACTCCGCTGGCGCATTTGGCGAGCGCGGCGGAGCGGGTCGAGCGCGGCCTGCCTATGGCGCCCGATCTGGCCGCCTGCCTGCTGCACGCCACGTCGATCGGCGGTGCAATGCCCAAGGCGCAGATTCGCGGCGAAGACGCGCAGCACATCGCCAAGTTCGGCCGGCTCGGCTCGGATGGCGATGCCTTCAATCCGGTGAAGGCCGAGTATGTGGCGATGCGTCTGGCGTTCGAGGCCGGCCTTGATGTTTCGCGGGTGCGCCTCGATCGCGCGATGGGCAGAGATGTTCTGCTGGTCGAGAGGTTCGACCGGCCCGGCCCCTCAAACGAGCTCGATGACGGCGAGCGCCGGATGGCGGTATCGGCGCTGACCCTGCTGGGATTGGACGAAATGCTCGCCCGCTACGCAAGTTACGAGGATTTCGCCGAAATTCTGCGCGTGCGCGGTGCCGGGCCCGCCAAGGCGACGCTGGCCGAGCTGTTCGGACGCATGGCCTTCAACGTGCTGGTCGGCAATACCGACGACCACGCCCGCAATCACGCCTGCTTCTGGGATGGCGGGCGGCTTGCGCTGGCGCCCGCCTACGACATCGCTCCGCAGAACCGCGTGGGCCGCGAAGCTTCCCAGGCAATGCTGGTTTGCGGGCAGGACCGACGCGCACGGCTGGCGACCTGCTTGGATGCCGCGCCGAATTTCCTGCTATCCAATGAGCAGGCGCTGGTCATCATGGAGAAGCTAATCGGCGTAATTGTCCGGCGTTTCAACGCAGTGTGCGAAGAAGCCCAAGTTAGCGACGCGGACCGCCGCCATCTGATGGGAACACAGTTCCTGAACGACTTGGCGTTCGACGGCTTGGAGGCAGAACTGAGCGGGCCTTTGCGGCAAGCTGATCACAACAACCCTGGCGCATAAACCGCTGGCGATTGGCGCGGCGGCGCGCGCTCGTGTCAATGCACGAAGCCGATGGAGCGGGGCTGGTTGGGCTTGGCCTCGCACTCGGCTTTGAGGAGGGCGCAGAGGGCGGACGGGTCCTCGAGCTGGCCTAGGATTTCGGCTTTTTGGCGGGCCGCGGCGAAGTCGCCGGGGGTTAGGGTTTGCAGCGAGCTCAAAGCCGCAGGAGGCGGCAGGCTGAACCAGGCGCGGAACATGGCGTTGGCGCGGCCCGCATCCATGTAGTCCACGCTGATTTTGAAGACGAAGCGGCGCAGCGTTGCCGGGTCGAGCTTTTCGATGAGGTTGGTGGTGCAAGCGAACGGCAGCGGGTGGCGCTCCATCCAAGTGAGCATTTCGTTGACTTGGCTGATTTCCCAGTTGCGTTGCGCGCCGCAGCGGTCGGCCAGCAGCGAGTCAGCCTCGTCAAACACCAAAAAGGAGCCGTCGTCGGTTGCTTCGCGGAAAGCCCGGGCGATGTTCTTTTCGGTTTGGCCCACCCACATGCTCATCAAGTCCGAGGCGCGCTTTTGCGTTGCTTCCAGCCCCAGCCGGTCGCTCCGCTCCCTCCGCCCAGGCGCCGGAACGGCGGAACCCGAAGGCTGGCCAAAGGGGACATCTCTGCTTTGCGTTCACAGAATTCGCGCAATGCTATTGACGAGCGATGGAATTGCCATACAATTTCCAATCCTCCGGCGCATGGGCGCGCTTCGGGGCCTGTTCTTTTACAACGGCACGCATCTTTCGCGCGCCCGCCTCGGCGGGCCGGCATAGGGGCGTGCATCGTGCGCGGGTCTGTAGCTCAGTTGGTTAGAGCGCACCCCTGATAAGGGTGAGGTCGGAAGTTCAAATCTTCCCAGACCCACCATCTTGAGGGCAGACCGCAAGGAGTGGCCGGGAAAGAGGATGCGCTGCCTCTCGCAGGAATTTAATCAGCGTTCGCAATCCTCCATATCCCGGGCCTCGCTCCCCCCGGGGCTGTAGCTCAGCAGGGAGAGCATCTGCTTTGCAAGCAGAAGGTCGTCGGTTCGATCCCGATCAGCTCCACCAGATTCAACCGCGCGGCTTTGCCGCCGCGCGGCGCTTTTAAAAACAGGATTGTTCCATTGCCAATCAAGGCGGGTCAGGCTCCCAATGGGCAGGATTCGCCGGCAATGTTGAACTTGTGGGAACTGCATTCGCGTGGTTATTTCAAGCGCCCCGAACAGTCTCTAAACGGGAATGTTTCGGGTGACGTGGTTTAAGTAATCAAGCGCGCATGGTGGATGCCTAGGCGGCAGAAGGCGATGAAGGACGTTGTAGCATGCGATAAGCCTCGGGGAGCCTGCAAACTGGCTTTGATCCGGGGATTTCCGAATGGGGAAACCCGGCCGTTTGACGGTCATTGCGCACTGAATACATAGGTGCGTTAAAGCAAACCCGGGAAACTGAAACATCTAAGTACCCGGAGGAACAGAAATCAACCGAGATTCCCCTAGTAGCGGCGAGCGAACGGGGAACAGCCCAGTTCACCGGAATCACATCAAAACCTAGCAAAACAGGCTGGAAAGCCTGGCCATAGAAGGTGATAGCCCTGTATGCGAAAGGAGGCGGTGTGTGGGTGACGAAGAGTAGGGCGGGGCACGTGCAACCCTGTCTGAACATGGGGGGCCCATCCTCCAAGGCTAAATACTCTCTGCCGACCGATAGTGAACCAGTACCGTGAGGGAAAGGTGAAAAGAACCCCGGTGAGGGGAGTGAAATAGAACCTGAAACCGTGTGCGTACAAGCAGTGGGAGCCTGGTCTTTTAGACCGGGTGACCGCGTACCTTTTGTATAATGGGTCAGCGAGTTACGTCTCAGTGGCAAGCTTAACCGTGTAGGGTAGGCGTAGGGAAACCGAGTCTTAAATGGGCGATTGAGTCGCTGGGAGTAGACCCGAAACCAGGCGAGCTATCCATGGCCAGGGTGAAGGCAGGGTAATACCTGCTGGAGGCCCGAACCGGGTAATGTTGAAAAATTATCGGATGAGCTGTGGATAGGAGTGAAAGGCTAATCAAGCCTGGAGATAGCTGGTTCTCCCCGAAAGCTATTTAGGTAGCGCCTCGTGTATCACTATCGGGGGTAGAGCACTGTTTCGGCTAGGGGGTCATACCGATTTACCAAACCGATGCAAACTCCGAATACCGGTAAGTGCAGCACGGGAGACACACGGCGGGTGCTAAGGTTCGTCGTGGAAAGGGAAACAGCCCAGACCGCCAGCTAAGGTCCCCAAATTACGGCTAAGTGGTAAACGAAGTGGGAAGGCCCAGACAGCCAGGAGGTTGGCTTAGAAGCAGCCATCCTTTAAAGAAAGCGTAACAGCTCACTGGTCTAGTCGGCCTGCGCGGAAGATTTAACGGGGCTTAAGCCGTATACCGAAGCTGCGGCTCGATGCGTTCTTCGGAGCGTATCGGGGGTAGGGGAGCGTTCTGTAGGCCAGTGAAGGTGCGTCGCGAGGCGTGCTGGAGGTATCAGAAGTGCGAATGCTGACATGAGTAACGATTATGCGGGTGAAAAACCCGCACGCCAGAAGCCCAAGGTTTCCTGCGCAACGCTAATCGGCGCAGGGTGAGTCGGCCCCTAAGGCGAGACCGAAAGGTGTAGTCGATGGGAAACAGGTCAACATTCCTGTACCGGCCGCAATTGCGATGGGGTGACGGAGAAGGTTAGGCTTACCGGGCGTTGGTTGTCCCGGGAAAAGCAGGTAGGCGGGCGCTTTTGGAAAATCCGGAGCGCCGCTAACGCCGAGATGCGAGACCACCGGCATTGCCGGGAAGTAGCTGACACCATGCTTCCAGGAAAAACCTCTAAGCATCAGGTTGCGGACGACCGTACCGTAAACCGACACAGGTGGGCAGGGAGAGAATCCTAAGGCGTTTGAGAGAACTCGGGTGAAGGAACTAGGCAAATTGGTACCGTAACTTCGGGAGAAGGTACGCCTCTGACGGTGACGGGACTTGCTCCCTAAGCGGTCGGAGGCCGCAGTGACCAGGTGGCTGCGACTGTTTACTAAAAACACAGCACTCTGCTAACTCGCAAGAGGATGTATAGGGTGTGACGCCTGCCCGGTGCCGGAAGGTTAAGTGATCTTGTTAGCCCTTTGGGCGAAGCTCGTGACCGAAGCCCCGGTAAACGGCGGCCGTAACTATAACGGTCCTAAGGTAGCGAAATTCCTTGTCGGGTAAGTTCCGACCTGCACGAATGGCGTAACGATGGCCACACTGTCTCCACCCGGGACTCAGTGAAATTGAAATTGCTGTGAAGATGCAGTGTACCCGCGGCTAGACGGAAAGACCCCGTGAACCTTTACTACAGCTTTGTACTGGATCTTGAGCCAGCTTGTGCAGGATAGGTGGGAGGCTTTGAAGCGAGAACGCTAGTTCCCGTGGAGCCAACCTTGAAATACCACCCTGGCTTGTTTGAGGTTCTAACCCAGGCCCGTTATCCGGGTCGGGGACAGTGCATGGTGGGTAGTTTGACTGGGGCGGTCTCCTCCCAAAGAGTAACGGAGGAGCACAAAGGTACCCTCAGCGCGGTCGGACATCGCGCATTGCGTGTAAAGGCAAAAGGGTGCTTGACTGCGAGACGTACAAGTCGAGCAGGGACGAAAGTCGGTCTTAGTGATCCGGTGGTTCTGTATGGAATGGCCATCGCTAAACGGATAAAAGGTACTCCGGGGATAACAGGCTGATTCCTCCCAAGAGTCCACATCGACGGAGGAGTTTGGCACCTCGATGTCGGCTCATCACATCCTGGGGCTGTAGCAGGTCCCAAGGGTATGGCTGTTCGCCATTTAAAGTGGTACGCGAGCTGGGTTTAGAACGTCGTGAGACAGTTCGGTCCCTATCTGCCGTGGGCGTTGGAAACTTGAGGGGAGCTTCTCCTAGTACGAGAGGACCGGAGTGGACGTACCTCTGGTGTTCCGGTTGTCACGCCAGTGGCATTGCCGGGTAGCTATGTACGGAAGGGATAACCGCTGAAAGCATCTAAGCGGGAAGCCCACCCCAAGATTAGGTTTCCCGGATCTTCGGATCCCTGAAGGGCCCTTGAAGACTACAAGGTTGATAGGCTGGGTGTGGAAGCGCGGCAACGCGTGAAGCTAACCAGTACTAATTGCCCGTGCGGCTTAAACCGCGTCACACCGAAGCATTCCCTAAGGTTCAACATGCAATGAATGGAACAATTCTGGGCGCGTCCCTTATAAAACAGGGACGCGCCATCTTTTTCGCCTGGTGGCAATAGCGGACGGGTCCCACCCGATTCCATTCCGAACTCGGAAGTGAAAACGTCCAGCGCCGATGGTAGTTCGGGGCCTCCCCGCGCGAGAGTAGGTCACCGCCAGGCATCCCATCCTGCCGCCCCGGCGCACCAGCGCCGGGGCGGTTTTTTCTGGCCGTCGCCCCTCCCCCGAAAGAAATAGGCACGTTTGAGGCTATGCTGTCGGGCGTGGTGTACAGCTTGCGGCAATTGCTGCCCGGTCGGGGGCCGGACAGCGTTGGGCGGGCACCTTGTCATGCGGCGGCATCCGGTGCGCTGCGCGCTCAAAGGCTTTGCCGGCAACAAGGAGCAAGCCGATATCCGGCTTCGCCGCTACGCCGGCTGAATCACGAGCGCAGCACACCCTCCTTCCCGCTCAGGCGCTATCCTCAAGGCCATCCAGCGCGTGCCAAGACACAATAGGCCCAGTGCCCGTGCGGTGGGCTTGGTCACCGCCGTAGGCGACGGCAATGCCGTCCGCGTCGAAGTTCCGCCGTGCGCGCCGGGGCTGGGCGAGCATGCTGGGATTGGGCGTGGCGCCGGATCGCCATGCGACAAACTATAACCCTAAATTCAGTCAAAAAATAAATCAAACTTTATAATTTGCCTGAATTTAGGGTTATGTGTCGGTGCTGGAGCGGCCTCGGTTTCGCGATTTACCGGGATGCCGGATATTGGCTTTCCGTCAGCGCCATCCGCGCAATCAGGGATTCAAGCTGCTTGGACACCTATCTTGGTCGATATCGTGCATTATGAATGCATAATATCGATTTTATTTTGGCGGGAGCAAATCCTGTCTTCTGGCATCACCGGAGTTTCTTGTGCAAGGCTATATCAAGCGGTCTCTTGAACCCGTCGTTGCAAGGGCAGCGGCGGAGTTTCCCGCAGTGGTGCTTTCCGGGCCGCGGCAGTCAGGCAAAACAACGCTTTTGCAGCAGCTTTTCGGACAGGATTTCCGGTACGTGTCCTTGGACGCTCCTGATACGCAGGCGGCGGTCGACGAGGATCCTCGAGGTTTTCTTGAGGCGCACTCGCCGCCCGCGATTATTGACGAGGTGCAGCACTGCCCCAGCCTGCTTCCCTACATCAAGGAAAAAATCGATGCCAACCGCATGCGCAAGGGCCAGTATCTGCTGACCGGATCACAGAACCTTGCGCTTGCCCGCAGTGTGACCGAGTCGCTGGCAGGCCGGGTGGCAATGCTGCAACTGCTGCCGTTTTCGCGGCGCGAGGCTGAAGGCCGCCCGCTTCTTCCACTCCCCTGGGAGGCCGGGAGGAACTCGATGGCCCAAGGCTCATGCGCTTTCGGGAAGTTGTGGAACAGCTTCCTGCGCGGCGGATATCCGGAACTAGCCGCGCAGCCGGACAGGGATGCCAATCTTTGGCATTCAGCCTATATGCAAACCTATCTGGAGCGGGACGTGCGCCTGCTGAGACAGGTTGGCGACCTTACCCAATACCGCCTTTTCCTGCGGCTTTTGGCATCCCGAAGCGGGCAGCTTCTCAACCTGACCGACGCAGCCCGCGATTTGGGCGTTGCGGTGAACACCATAAAGGCTTGGATCGGGATACTTGAGGCGACTTATCAAATCATCGTGCTGCGCCCTTATTTCACCAGCGCAGGCAAGCGCTTGGTCAAGCGTCCCAAGGTGTATTTCACCGATGTCGGCACTTTGTGCCATCTGGCGGGCCTCAAGGACGCGGAGCATGCTGCGTCCGGGCCCATGGGCGGCGCAATTATGGAAACGGCCATGATTGCCGAGGTCTTCAAGGCGCTGGCTCACCGGGGCCTAATGCCGCAACTCTACTTCTGGAGGACAACGGCAGGATCCGAGGTGGATCTGCTGGTGGATGTCGGCGGGCAACTCGTGCCCTTGGAGGCGAAGCTTTCAGCCACGCCCCGGCCCGAGATGGCCAAGGCCATCCGGGCGTTTCGAGCGAGCCTGCCCGCGCAGACGCATCCCGGCTATGTTGTGCATCCCGGCGACAGCCGCTTGCCGCTTGGCGGCGGCGTGTCCGCGCTGCCTTTCGCCGATCTGTAGCCTGCGCGGTTGGCGATCAGAAGCGCACGGTGAGTTCCAGGCCCACGCGGCGCAGGTCCGCCGGGTGGATAAAGGTGCCGCCGAATTCCGGCGCCGGGATCACTTCCTCCAGGTACACCTCCTCGGTGGCGTTCTTCGCGAACACGACTGCCGAAAGCCAGTCGTTCTCCACGCCGGCGCGCAGGTTCAGCACCGTGTAGCTATCGCGCCGGGTGGGTGTGAAATCGCTGGCGGCGCCTTCAAACAGCGTGGCGCGCTGCTGGTCCTGGACCACATGGAACCAGGTTTCGCCCACTGCCGACACATCCGCCGAGGCGGCGAACTGCCAAGCGCCCGCCAGCGGCACCACCACGCGGGCGCCGGCGCTGGCGGTCCAGTCCGGCGTGTAGGGGGATTTATTGCCCACCGTGTCCGGGCGCACGCTGTTGGCCTTGATCTCGCTATCGACATAGCCCCAGCCGGCATACACGTCCAAGATGTCCGTCACCGCCCAGCTTGCGCCCGCTTCGGCGCCTTGCAGGCTTACTTCATTCACGTTGCCGTTCAATCGCAGCAGGCCGAAAGGCCCCACCATGAACTCGAAGAACTGCATGTCGTCCACCTGCACGTTGAAGGCGGTGGCTTCCAGCCGTAGCCGGTCGCCCATCAAGCTGCCTTTCACGCCCACTTCCAGCGATACGGAGGTTTCCTTGTCCACATCGTCGCTGATGCCCACGGGCAATTGGGGCGGCGCCCCCGCGTTCGCCAGGAATACGTTGTTGATAAGGCCGTTGATGAAAATATCCACGGTGGCCTTGGCGCCCTGGTTATTGAAGCCGCCGCTTTTGAAGCCCACGCCGGCGCTGCCGAACAGCGTCCAGTTTTCGGCCACGTCCCAAGTGAGCGAGAGCTTGGGCTGAAGCTGGCTGAAGGTGCGCTCCTTGGGGGCGATGCGCCCTTCCGGGTTCACGCCCGGGCAAAGTCCAGGATTGATCGGCGCGCCGCCGGTGTAGGGCGGACCGTCGCAATCGATGTGCTGCGACATCGCGTTCACTGGCACCAGGTTCTCCACCTTGCGCCGCTCGCTGTCGAAGCGCAGCGCCAGCGACATCTCGGTGGTTTCGGTGATTTCGTAGGAAAGCTCGCCGAAAGCCGCCAGCACCCGGTTGCTGAAGCGGTCGTGAACGAGCTGCTCGGTGGGGTTGTTGCCGCCTTGGGGCACGTAAAGCTCCATGGTGATGCCGTTGCCCAGGTCCAGCCCGGTGTTCACGCCCACCTCGCGGTCGATGTCCAGCACGTAGGCGCCGGCCAGCCAGCTGAGCGGGCCGTCGTTGGTTGAATTAAGGCGAAGCTCGAAACTGTAGTCGGTCTGCTTGCGCTCCTGGTACTGGGTGCCGTCGCAGGCGATCGGCGTGTAGGGGCCCAGCAGCGACACCGGGAAGGCGGGCGTGGGACCGAGATAGGTGGGCGCTGGCAGCCGCACTCCGGCGTTGAACGCCTCCGTGGTGGTATCCAGGCAGTGCTGGTTGGTGTTGAAGAAGCCGAAGGCGCCGCTGGTTCCGTCGGCGCTCAGGTTATTGTCGATCTTGCTGAACAGGAACCAGGCGCGCATATCCGCCCAGCCCAGCCCATGATCGACGCGGGCGGAAAATTCGGTGGCCTCCTGCTCGTTGGTGGGATCGATATTGCTTTGGAAGGCGAACTCGTGGTCGTTCACGTCCTCGAAGAACTGGGGCACGCTGAACGCTTGCGCGAATCCCGGCAGATGGAAGGCGGCGTTGAAAGTGATCGATGCCCCGCTCACCTCTCCGTAACGGAACTTGAAGTCCCAGCTCGTTTCGTCGGATTGATCCCAGGTGACCCGCGCATTGAGGTTGTAGCCGCGATAGTCGTCCACGATATCGTCGCGGTCGAGGTAGGTGTTTTCGTAGAAGCCGTCGGTGGCGCGGTAATCGCCCTGCAGCCGGAAATTCACGCCCTCGGCCAGCGCGCTCTCCACGGCGCCGGAGTACAGCCAGCTGTTGTCGGCCGCGCCGCTGGCCTTGAAGTAGCCGCCGGTTTCGCCGGAGGGCTTGTCGGTGGTGATGATAATGGCGCCGGCCGCGGCGTTGCGGCCGTACAGCGCGCCCTGCGGCCCCTTGAGGATTTCGATCTGGCTCAGGTTCGCATACTCGCGGTTCAGCGCCGCCGGATTGGTCATCAGCACGCCATCGACGATCAGCGCATAGGAGTTCTCGGCATCGCGTGCGCCGTTGATGCCGCGGATATTGACCTGCGTGTCGCCCACTTCAGCCGTATCGACGATGGACACGCCGGGCGTCATGTACACGAAGTCCTCGGCGCGCTGAATGCCCGAGCGCTCGATATCCTCGGCGGTGAGCACCCGCACCGTTCCCGGCACGTCGCGCAGCGTTTCCTCGCGCTGGCGGGCGGTGACGATAATTTCCTCGATGGCGTCTTGGGCCGGGGCTATCGGCGCCAGCAGCGCCGTGGCGATCACCGCCGGGAAAAGGCATGTGGAAAGATTCAGATTCATTTTCAACTCCTGCTGCGGAACCGAGGCCAGCCTTCCCTTGGCCGACCGCTTAGGCTGTCGGCCATATTAGGTGCCTCCCCCGTTCCGGTCAATGCGTTGCACGGCGTGATAGATTAGCGCCCGTTTCGGGCAACGGCAGGATTTTCGATGGCATGGGCAAAAACAGTGGTGGCGACGGGCGGCGCGCGCATGCCGCGTTCCCGCTGGTCTTTTGCCCGCCTGCGCGCTTATTCTCGCTGCGCTGTATGCGCGGCTATGCTTCCGCCTTCGCTTGCCCTCGCCCTTTTCTTGCCCCTGCCTCGCGGAAGACGCATAAACCCATCCATGGGGCTCGGCAGGGGCAAGAAAAGGGCTTTAGCTGGCGCGCCTTGGTGCAATATGCAGGCCTTGCGGGACGCGGCGGTTGATCCCTGCGCCAGCCGCATGGATGCCGGCTTGGGGTTCTGAATTCAAAGATGCCGCCGCAGGACTTCATTCGCAGAATCATCGCCGAGGATTTGGCCTCAGGCCGCCATGAGCGCGTGGTGACGCGCTTTCCGCCGGAGCCTAACGGCTTCCTGCATATCGGCCATGCCAAGTCCATCTGCCTTAATTTCGGCGTTGCGGCGGAAAACCGCGGCGTGTGCTACCTGCGCTACGACGACACCAATCCCGTGGCCGAGGATCAAGCCTACGTGGACGCCATCCGCCGCGATGTGAACTGGCTGGGCTTCAATACGCCGCTGATTACCCACGCCTCCGATTATTTTCCGCGCCTTTACGGGATCGCCGAGCATATGATCCGCAGCGGCCACGCGTTCGTGGACAGCAGTTCCGCCGAGCGCATTTCAGCCGACCGCGGCACGCTCACCCGTCCTGGCCGGCCCAGCCCCTTTCGCGACCGCAGCCCGGCGGAAAACCTCGATCTGTTCCAGCGCATGCGCGGCGGAGAGTTCGCCGACGGCGAGCAGGTGCTGCGCGCCAAGATCGACATGGCTTCGCCCAATATCAACCTGCGCGACCCCGTGCTCTACCGGGTGCGCCACGTGCAGCATCCGCGCACCGGCCGGGATTGGTGCATCTTCCCGATGTACGACTTTGCCCATACCTTAAGCGACGCGCTCGAAGGCATCACCCACTCGATTTGCACGCTGGAATTCGAGGATCACCGCCCGCTCTACGAATGGCTGCTCGATCACTGCGGCCTGGAACTCAAGACCCGTCCGCGGCAATACGAGTTCGGACGCCTCAACTTAGGCCATTCCGTCACCAGCAAGCGCCGCGTCGCCGACCTGATTCGCCTCAAGGCGGTGGACGACTGGGACGATCCGCGCTTGGTGACGCTCTCGGCGCTGCGCCGCCGGGGCTATCCGCCGGCGGTTTTGCGCGAGTTCTGCGTTCGGGCCGGCGTCACGCGCTCCGAGCAGATGATCGATGCCGAACAGCTCGAAAGCGTGCTGCGCGAGGCGCTCAACCGCGATGCTCCGCGGGCCATGGCGGTGGCCCGGCCGCTGAAGATTGTCCTCGCCAACCTGCCTTCGGATTATTTCGAGGAACTGCCTGCGGCCAATCATCCGCAGCGCCCCGAGATGGGCAGCCGCCTGGTGCCTTTTTCGCGCGAAATCCATATCGAGAGCACCGACTTCATGGAGGATCCGCCGCGCCGCTTCCGCCGTCTCCGCCCCGGCGGCGAGGTTCGGCTGCGCAACGCCTACATTATTCGCTGCGATGAAGTCGTGCGCGACGCGGCGGGCGAGCTGGCGGAGCTGCGTTGCAGCGTGGATCCGGAATCCCGAAGCGGCGGCGAGGGCGCGCGGCGCAAGGTGGGTGGCACCATCCATTGGCTAAGCGCGAAACATTCGGTTCCAGCCGAGTTGCGCCTCTATCGCCCGCTGTTCAGTGTGGAGCGGCCGGATATGGATTCGGGTTCGCCGCCGCTTGGGGAGCAAGTCAATGCGGAGTCGCTGGAGGTGGTGCCGTTGGCCCGCGTTGAACCTTCGCTGGCCAGCGCAGGCGTTGGCGGCACTTGGCAGTTCGAGCGGCTCGGCTACTTTACGCCCGATTCCGAAAATTCATCCGCCAGCGGCCTCGTATTCAACCGCATCGCCCCCTTGCGCAGCAGCTACTCCGCCTAAGCGCAACGCAACGGCTGGCGTTGCTGAGATACTAAGCTGGCGTTGCCGCTGCTGTTACCCCCGCTTCCCGGGAGACGCATAAACCCATCCTCCTGCTTCCCGCACGTTGCTGTTGGCATTCCTGCCGCGCAGTATCGAAAAAACAACGCCCGGGGCCGACCTCCTGTCGGCCCGCTCGCATCCGGCAAAGGCATGCTTTGCCTCGCTGCGCTGCGCGCAGCGACCAATGCTCGCCCTGCCGCCGACGCTCCCGGGAAGCGGGGGTAACAGCAGCGGCACACAGGCATCTCTTGCGCGGTGATCACTGTGCGCCGCGCTATTGGCCCTGCCTCATGGGAGCGTCTGGGGCAGGATGCCCCAGCCGAGCCCCATGGATGGGTTTATGCGTCTCCCACGAGGCAGGGCCAATAGCGCGGCAACGCCGGCTTTTTGAGAGGGGGGGGGGGTTAGTCGTCCTGGGTGAAGCTGCGCAGGCGCTCGGCGTGGTTGGGATGGCGCAGCTTGCGCAGCGCCTTGGCCTCGATTTGCCGGATGCGCTCGCGCGTGACATCGAACTGCTTGCCTACTTCCTCCAGCGTGTGATCGGTGTTCATGTCGATCCCGAAACGCATCCGCAGCACCTTGGCCTCGCGCGCGCCCAGAGAAGCCAGCACATCGCGCATCGTCTCCTCCAGCCCGCGCGTGGTGGCCACGTCCATGGGCGAGGTGGCGTTCTGGTCCTCGATAAAGTCGCCCAGATGCGAATCCTCATCCTCGCTCAGCGGGGTTTCCAGCGAAATCGGCTGCTTGGCGATCTTCTGCACCTTGCGTACCTTCTCCTCCGGCATCTCCATGCGTTGCGCCAATTCCTCAGGCGTGGGATCCCGGCCCATCTCCTGCTGCATCTGCCGTGAGATCCGGTTGAGCTTGTTGATGGTTTCGATCATATGCACCGGCACACGGATGGTGCGCGCCTGATCGGCGATCGAGCGGGTAATCGCCTGGCGGATCCACCAAGTGGCGTAGGTGGAGAATTTGTAGCCGCGGCGGTACTCGAACTTATCCACCGCCTTCATCAAACCGATATTGCCTTCCTGGATCAGGTCGTTGAATTGCAGGCCGCGGTTGGTGTACTTCTTGGCAATCGAAATCACCAGGCGCAAGTTGGCTTCCACCATTTCCTTTTTGGCATCCTTGGCCTTGAACTCATTACGCGAGATTTCCCGATACAGCTCCTTGATTCCCCAAGCCATCGGCATCGGTTTGCTGTCTTCGCCCTTGGGGATGGCCTTGGAGCGGGAATTGATCGGCAGGCAGCAGTTGTCTTCGAGCCGGCGTAAACGCCGGGTGAGCTGCCTTGCCTCTTCCGTGTGCGGCGCCAGCTTGGCCCCGTGCTCCTCGCTATCGAGCAAGCTCTCCAGCCAACTGTCGCTGCTGGGATCGGTGGTGAAATACTGCTTGAAATCATTGGCCGGAACCTTGGCGGCGCGCACGTAGATGCGGCGCAGCCGGTTTTCGCAGCCGGCCACCGACGACGGGAAGAGGGCATCGTGGTCGTCGGAAGGGGCCCGCATGGCGCTGTGCAGAACATCAAGCATGCCGTCGAAGGCCCGGGGGGTGAACTTCAGTTCCAGCAGCATTCGGCCGAGCGTCTGCTGGGCATGGTTCAGATTGCGGCAGGAAAGCTTGAAATGGTCTGGCGCTTCGCCGGATTGGACCTTCAGTTCCTGCGCGCGAACGCGGCGCAATGCCCGATGCACACGGGCGCATTGGGCATTGAGCGCCAGCATTCGCCGCTCAAGCTCCTGCGGATCGGGCGGTGTCTTGCGGTTGGCGTTTTCCGCCGGATCGCGCTCGGCCGCCGGACGCAGATCCTCGGGTTCGTCCGGGTCGATGATGCCGGCCACCAGGTCGCTTAATTTCATCTGCCCGGCCCGGCAGTCCGCAAAGCGGTCCGCCAAGTATTTCACGCAGGGGAGGTAGTAGGCCATCAGGCGCTTGATTTCCGCGCGGCTTTGTTCGATTCGCCGCGCGATGCTGATTTCACCCTCGCGGGTCAGCAGTTCCACGGAACCCATTTCGCGCATGTACAAACGCACCGGATCGGTGGTCCGGCCCAGCTCCACCTCGAAGGCGCTGATCGCGTCCTCCGCTTCCTCCATGTCGGAATCGTCGCTGGCTTCGCCCTCGGACAGCGCCAGGGTGTCGGGGTCGGGAACCTCGTCCTCCTCGTACACCTTGATGTCCATATCGCGGAGCACGTTGATGATTTCCTCGATCTGCTCCATTTCGACGATTTCGTCGGGAAGCTGGTCGGTGAGGTCCGTATGGGTAATGTACGAGCGCTGGCGCCCGAGCGAAATCAGGTTCTTGAGCCAGTTGCGCTGCGGAGCGCGCTGGGTGGTGGAATTTGCGGTCATGGCCGGCCGGAGTCTCCGCTAAGATTAACCGATCAATTATCCCTACATATGACAATACTTCAATAGCGGCTGTCGGCGAGTTTGCGGTTCTCGCGCAGCGCGCGGCGGGCAAAGAACACGGCCAACGCCACCGCCACGCCCTCGAACGCGGTCACGATGCCCTGATTCGCGTCGATGCCGGGGCCGCCCGAGAAAACCTCCGCCGCCAGCCGCGTCAGCACCAGGGAACCCATGCCCAGAACCGTGCTCAGCAAACCGGCCAGCGCAAAGTTCCGCGACCATACGCCCGCAGCCAGCACCAGCCCGCTGCCCAGCACCAGCCCGCCGTAGGTGGCGCGGATCTCGGTATGGCCCGAATCGGTCAGCGACGCGATCCCGAGCCATTCGCCCAAGGCGGCGGGGTCCAAGTAGGCATAGAGGGCCGAAGCGAAGTAGAGCGCCGCCATGATCCCCAAGTAGATGCGTTGCGCCATTTTGAAAGCTCCTGAATATCCGATGCGCCGAATCATACAAGCGGCGAAATGAACCTAGGGACAATTCGCCGCCGCCGCGCCGTGGTTGGCTGGAGAACCGCCAGCGCGCTGGCCTTAGGCGGAGACGCGCGTGGCCATCCGGTGGCGTTCGATTGCCTCGCGGAGCCTTTTGATGCCGCCGCTGATATCGGGCGCCGCCTGCTGCGGAGTGAGTTCGCGCCTGAAATCCCGGGCCGACAGCCGGGTCATCCATTCATGCTCCGGGCGGCCGCGGAACCGTTCGAGCAGTTTTGCGGGCTTGGCATCGGCCATGCTTTGCGCGTGCTCGATCAATTCCTTGAGCGCCGCGACGCGCGGCTCCTCAAGATGGCTGAGCTCCGGCAGGGGTTCTTCTGCCGAAACGAGTTCGGGAAAATTCAGCGCCAACCCTATCAGCGAATCGGCTAGGGGGGCCAGCCGCCCTGTGGGCAGGGATTCGGCGGATGTCGGTCGCGCCGCCCTGCGCCGGTTAGGCACCGTGTTGAGTAGCTGGCGCAGCCTGTCCTCACCGAGGCGCACTTCCTCGGCCAGCCGCGCAATCAGCAGGTCGCGGTACACGCCGATGGGCGTGGCCTTCAGCAGCGGCCTGGCCAGTTCGGCCAAGCGGGCGCGCCCTTCGGCAGTGGCCATGTCGCACTTTTGCGAGAGGGTCGTCATCATGAACTCGGACATCGGCGTGGCCTGCTCGATTTTTTCACGGAAGGCGGCTGCGCCTTTGGATTGAACGAAACTGTCCGGATCCTCCCCTTCCGGAAGAAACGCGAACCCCAGTTCCCGGCCAGCGCGCATTTCCGGGAGCGTCCGCTCTATTGCGCGTTCGGCGGCGCGGCGGCCGGCGGCATCGCCGTCGAAGCAGAACACCACGCTGGGGGCAATGCCGAACAGCCGCGTGAGCTGACTCGGCGTGACCGCGGTGCCCAGCGTGGCCACGGCTCCTTTCACCTCATGCTGCGCCAGCCCGATCACGTCCATATACCCTTCCACCAGCACGCATTGCGGAACCTTGCCCCGGGGCATTTCGTAGAGGCCGTAGAGTTGCCGTCCCTTGTGGAATACTGGGGTTTCAGGGCCGTTCATGTACTTGGGCTGCGCTTCGCCCATGGCGCGTCCGCCGAAGCTGATGACACGCCCGCGACGATCGCGGATCGGAAACATGATGCGGTCGCGGAACCGGTCGTAGCAATCGCCGGTGTCGCTCTTTCTGGCCAGACCGGCATCGATCAGGCGCTGGCGGTCGGCATCCGCTTGTCCGAAACGGGCCAGCAGGCTGTTGCCCGCGGGCGCGTAGCCGATCGCGAAGTCGCGGGCGATTTCGCCGGTCAGCCCGCGGCGCTTCAGGTATTCCTTGGCGGGGGAATGGGTCTTTAGCTGCTTGATGTAGTGCTTCGAGGCATCTTCGAGCAACTCGTAAAGCCCCTTGCCCGATGGCCCGGAAGGCCCTGTTCGCGGCACCTCCAAGCCGTAGCGGTCGGCCAGCGCTTCGACAGCGGCGGGGAAGTCCAGCCGGTCGTGCTGCATCAGGAAGCTCAGGGCGCTGCCGTGGGCGCCGCAGCCGAAACAGTGGAAAAAGCCCTTGGCCGGACTTACCGTGAATGAGGGCGTCTTTTCCTGGTGAAAGGGGCAAAGGCCCTTGTATTCGCGACCGGCTCGGGTTAGCTTGACGCGCTCGCCGATAATTTGAGCGATATCCGCGCGATCGAGGAGATCGTCGATAAACTCTCTCGGAATCGGCCCCGCCATAACCGCGCATATTGCACCATCCGGCCTGCTTCCCCAAGCCGCTCGAGGTTTTCCGTCAGGCGTGCTCCCTCGCCCTGCTCTTGCTCCTGCTCCTGCCTCGCGGGAGACGCATGAATCTGTCCATGGGGCTCGGTTGGGGCAAGAAAAGGGCTTTAGCGGGTGCGGTCCTTGGCGTAGCATTTGCTAAAGGCCGCTTCGCCGTCCTGCCTCGCGGGATCGGCTAGGGCAGGATGCCGCCTATGCGGAATCAAGGGTTATTTCTCGAACTCGTCCATCCGAATCGGCGTGGCGTTGTGGACCGCCCGTTCAAACTGGCGCACCAACCCCTTCGGCAAAGAAGAGCGCTGGGGAGGTGATGAAAGCAACTCGTTGCCTGTTGACATGTCGATGACTTCGATGCGGGCAATGGGGGTTGGCGGCACCGGGAATCCCGCGCTCCATGCGTATCTTCCGGTATGGCCCACTTCGGAAAGCAATAGGAACTGCTGGTGCAGGATTTCCCAATTCGCCCCCCTCGCCACCAGCAGATGCTTGGCATTGGCGGGGAAATAAGCCGGGGGCGGCTTTTGCACCTCCTCCACGAACCGCAGCTTCCATTGGCTGTATTGGTCCACGAATCCCGATACCGCGACGCTTCTTTGGGCAGGGCGCGGCGCAGGAGAAATGGCAGCACCGCTAGCGGAGGAAGAGCGCTCGCGCGGGGACGCGGCCGGACGGGGATCAGGTTCCGGGCGCTGGTCGCCGGAAGAGCGCCCGTGCGGGGAAGCGGCGCCGATGAACCGATTGTTTTGGGACGCGCTAGTGTTGGTGTTGGTGGCAGTAGCGGAATCGGACAGGCCGGCGGAGTCGGTGACGGTGACATTGACGGTGAACGTGCCGCCTTCCAGCGAGGCCCCGGGCTTCAGCGCCGCCACTTGCCGCCGCGGCTCCCGGAGCGCGGCCCAAGGATCATTGAGCGGGAAATAGAACCGGTCGTCATCAACCTCCCAAGCATGCGTGTCGTCGCGGTTCAAGTCGCTGTAGAAGATGAAGAAGATGGGGATGCCGCCGCCTTCGTAGGGCTCAAAAAGATTGTCGTCTTCGGGCGAAAAGAAAGCCCATCTCACATTCTCTTCCTTGAGTCTCTCAGAGATTTCGGACGGAGAGCGTGTGCTAACGCTTACGATTCTCGGCGGGACATTGAAAGTGACGTTCGCGTCAACATTGGTGGCGCCCCGCTGGTCTAATGCTCTGCCATACTCGAAGCGGGAAATGAATTCGGGGTCGGGGTTGGAGTACCCCATCACGGAATAGGGAACCTGCCATGCGGAGGACGGGGGATCGCCCGCATCTTTCCGCACATAGACAAAGCCCGCACCCGGCCGAGAGCCGTTGGCGCTCGACCACCCCCGATGGTCGTCATACGGAGCAGGCCCCTCCTCCGCGTCCGCGGGGCGAACCCCGCCCGGATACGGGAAAAGGCCATCAGCATAGTCCCACGGGTGTTTGAGATTAAGGTTGTGGCCCAGCTCATGGGAGAAAGTGCTTAGGCTGCGGCAAGTTGAGTCCAATGTGAGCGCAATGCCCGGTATGAAAGCCCTACCGCAAAAATCAGCATCCCTGCTGGCAGGATGCACACCGACCAAGTGACGATTGCCCCTCGGCGCCAGATCATCAGGGAAGCCCAGACGGCTTAAAAGCGCCATTTCGTCGAGTATTTGCAACGGGTTTTCGTATTCTTCAGTGTTCTCTGCCACTTCTTGAGGAATTGAGATCGGGGAGGCCACCTCGAACTCCGCGCCTTCCCGGACGGGCAAGCGGTCGATGGCCAAAGCGATGCGGGGCGGCGCCCATTCCTCGACCATCGCCTTTGTGATGGCCTCCTCGCCGGGATAGTTCATGGGCACGAAAACCAGCCGGAGCGACCCCAAACCTTCAATTGTTCCCGGAAGGACCGCCGCAGCGGTCAGTTCCTCTCCTCGGGACACGACGCGGTAAGAGACGGCGCTGTCGTCGGCCATCGCGCCAGTGATGTCGAACACCACTTCCCGCTCGGCGTATTGATTCAACCCTTTGCCCGGTTGAAATCCGTTCTCGGCGACCGAAGGATCAAGATTGTCTGAAAGGCGGTTGCCTTCCTTATCGAGGATTTCCACGGAGAACCGCCCCTCGCTAACCGCCTCCTTAGCCCTGACCGCCATCACGGTCTTGCGTCCTGGAATCGCGGGCAGCCTCTGAAAGCCGTCGGGGCGCGGGTGCTTGTCGATTACCTGCCCTTGGTAGAACTCCACCACTTCGATCTCCGGCGGCGGCACGTCATTGACCGTCACCCGAACGGTGTCTGTGGAAGCGTCGCCATCGTCGTCCACCACCCGCAATTCGAATACGAACTCCGTGTTTCCGCTCACTTCCGGCGCCGTGAAAGTGGCCATCCGCGCGCTGTCGTTCGCGATGTCCACGCTAGGCGACGCTGGGGATGTTTGCGACCACGCATACGATGCGATGGAGCCGTCGCTGTCCCTGCTGGCCGATCCGTCCAGCGTGACATCGGAAAGCTCGTCCACCGTCTGATCCGCGCCCGCATTGGCCGTGGGCGCGATATTGGGCGGCGGAATGGAGCTCGCCGGGGATTCAGGAGGGCCGCTATCGGAGCCGCCACCGCCACAAGCAGCGAGCGCAAGAACGGCGGTCAATGCGAGGGGGGATGCGTTTCTGTTTACGCTCATTAGATCCCCCTTGTGTTGAGGGGTTGGATCTGAGGGAGAAGGAAACGAACCGGTAGCTGATTTGCGGGATTTAGCGGCTTAGTAGAGGCGGTGCCGACGGTTGGTTTCGCGGCTGGTGCGTTTGGCTTGGCGCTTGACTGCGGCCGCTTTCTGGCGCTTGCGGATCTGAGTTGGCTTCTCGTGGAACTCGCGCCGCCGAACCTCGGCTAAGATGCCGGCCTTTTCGCAGGCGCGTTTGAAGCGGCGCAGGGCCGCGTC
The DNA here is from genome assembly GCA_965213995.1 of Gammaproteobacteria bacterium. GTDB lineage: Bacteria > Pseudomonadota > Gammaproteobacteria > Steroidobacterales > Foliamicaceae > Foliamicus. Next base: position 1,925,778 of record OZ243929.1, read on the forward strand.
GAAAATCTCGTTCTCTTTTACCCGTACGGTCGGCAAGTTGGCTTCCTCGCTGCAAGGCGCGGGGATTGTAGCGATTGCCCGCTCCTATTGCAATTGTTTGTGCGGGTTCACCAAATATGGGATTGGCGGGATTTGGCTGGCCTAACCCGGTCACAGTCTCACATATGTCTGGTCCCGCATATTGCCTTATTTTTGTTGTCGGCCTTGGTGCTGCTGCTCCGCTCCATCGCCTACAATCCACTGTGCTTTAACCGCAGGCCGCTCTTGCGCCACTTAAGGAGAAACCACCCGCCATGACATTCAAACGCATTGTTCTTGCCTTGCTGGCGGTGATCGCCGCGCTTGTGCTGGTGTCGCTGCGAATCACCCAGTACCCCGTTTACGAAATGACGGCGGCTGCTCCGCCGCAAGGCGGCCAGCATGTGCTGCTGTTCGGCGGCACCCGAAATACCGGCTTGGAGGCGGCGAAACTGCTCGTTGCGCGCGGCGACCGGGTCACCGCGTTTGTGCGGCCTAGCTCCGACCGCTCCGGGCTGGAGCCGCTGGGCGTGGAGTTCGCGGTGGGCGATGCGCTTGATTCCGACAGCGTGCGCGCCGCATTCGAGGCCGGCGACTACACGGCGGCGATCACCACCATCGGCTGCTTCAGTTGCGATCCGCGGCCCGACTATCTGGGCAACGCGAATATCTTCGACGCGGCCGCCGAGGCCGGCGTCGCCCGGATGATTCTGGTCACAACGATAGGCGCGGGCGACAGCTATAGCGCCGCGCCGTGGATGGCCCGGATTTTCCTGCGCGAGATCCTGCCCTTGAAGACGCAGGCCGAAGAGCACCTCGCGGCCAGCGGCTTGGACTACACCATCATCCGCCCGGGCGCGCTGCGCACCGATGCGCCCACCGGCAACGGCTACTTGAGCGAGGACCGCGAAGCCTTCGGCATCATCAACCGCAGCGACCTGGCCGGCCTGATCGTCGATGCGCTCGACGATCCCTCCACCAAGAACAAGACCCTCGCGGCGGTCGATTCCGGCCTCAACTACCCTTGGGACATGTTCTGACCAAGGCTCCCGCGTTTGCGAAGATCATGCTTCCTCCGTTCGGGCGCGTACGCGGCAAGGAGCGCCTTGAATAGCTTGCCGCGGTTGGGGTGCGCGCAGGCGGGCAAAATCCTGCGCGGCCTCCACGGCCCCTTGGTGCAATATGCGGGCTAGCCCGCACCGCGATCCTTTCGACCGAATACTCATCGCGCAGTCGCTTGCGCGCAACCTCGTTTTGGTGTCGAACGAATCGCTTTTCGACCGCTACGGCGTCCGCCGCCTTTGGTAGCCGCTTTGCCGGTTCAGGGTTTGTTCGGTTACAGGGTGTCGCTGAGGGTGGCGCGGCCCTGCATTCGGGCTTGGATGAGGTCGAGGCCGGCCTTGACGCGGTCGTAGAAGCCTGCGGCCAGGAGTTCGCGGCGCATCTGCTCGTTGATTCCGGCGCGGGTCGCGTGCTCGGCGACCAGTTGCGCGAATCCTTGGCCGGACGGCTGGATGGATTTTTCCGCGATGCCGAGGAACAGCGCGCCTGTGTAGGTGTCCGCTTGGGCGGCTTCCACGCCTTGGGCGCGCAGCCAAGCCGAGACCGATTCCAGCAGCTCGAAGTAGGGGGCCATCATTGCCGAGGCCGAAAAGAAGGCATCGAGTTGCGCTTCGTCGCTGACTTGGATCAGCGTGCTGATGGGGCCGAATAACTCCGCCAACTGTTCGTTCGGCGGACACATCGCGATAGGCCCCTTGCGCTGCGCCACCGGCGGGACGGGCGCGACCCGCGCCACGAGCGCGGCGGGCCGGATGCGCCGCGCGATTTCCGCCGAGTCCAGCGTCGCGATAAAGCTTGCGACTTGCTGCGTCGGGCGGAACTTCAGCGCCGCAAGCACTTCCGCCGCAACCTGCGGCCTCACCGCAAGGAAGACCAGCTCCGAGCGGCTCGCCACCTCTTGGTTATCGGCGGCCACCTCTGCGGCGGCATAACGCTCGGCCAGCGCGCGCGCGCGTTCGCGGCTGCGGGGCGACAGCAGAATCGAAAGCCCCGGCGCGCCCGCCTCGCAAAGCCCGGTCACCACCGCTTCGGTGATCGCGCCGACGCCAATGAATCCCAGCCTCACCGTTTTGTCGCCGTTCTTGCGGCACTGCCGCGCCGCGTTTTGTCTCTGCCCTCGCGGCACTGCCGTGCCGCGCGTAGCTTGCGCCGCAAGTCGCTGCCCCCGCCTCGTTCGGCATCCAATTCCGCCGGACCGGCCATCGAGCCGCTAACACGTGCTCCCACCCGCCGCTACTCTCCGTTGTCCGGCAGCAGGCCTTCCATGATGCGCGAATACACGCGCCTCAAGCCCGTCACGTCGCTGGCGCGGACCCGCTCGTTGATCTGGTGGATGGTGCGGTTGATAACTCCGAATTCCACCACGTCGGCGCCATGCAGGGCAATGAAGCGCCCATCGGAAGTGCCGCCTCCGGTGGATAGCTCCGGATCAATGCCGCATTCCTCGCGCACGATCTCGCGGGCGTTTTCCACCAGCGGGCCGCGCGCGGTGAGGAAGGGCTCGCCGGCCGGCCGCCATTCGATTTCGTAGTCGATATCGTGGCGGGCAAGCAGTTCCGCCACCCAGGCCTTGATTTCATCGCTTTTCCACTGGTTGGTGAAGCGGAAGTTGAAGCGCGTGACCAGCTCGCCGGGAAATACATTGGTGGCGCCGGCATCGGCATGCAGCTTCACCACTTGGAAGCCGGTGGGCGGAAAGTGTTCGTTGCCTTGGTCCAGCGGCGTGGCGTACATTTCGGCGAGAACCGGCGCGAAGCTCTGGATGGGGTTGCGCGCCAGCGCCGGATAGGCCACATGGCCCTGTTCGCCGCGCACCGTCATGGTGGCGCTCAGCGAGCCGCGCCGGCCCACCCGCAAGGTGTCTCCGAGCTTCTTCGAGCAGGAGGGCTCGCCCACCACGCACCAGTCGATGGTCTCGTCGCGGGCGCTGAGCGTGTCCATTACGCGGCGGGTGCCGTCTCTGGCCGGCCCTTCCTCGTCGCTGGTGATCAGAAACGCCAGGGAGCCCTTGTGGCCGGGGCGCCCGCGGGCGAACTCGATTCCGGCGCGAACCATGGCCGCGATGCCGGATTTCATGTCGGCGGCGCCGCGCCCTTTAAGCCAGCCGTGGCTCAGCTGGGGCTCGAAGGGATCGTGCTCCCAAGCGTCCAGCGGCCCGGGCGGCACCACGTCGGTATGGCCGGCGAAGCACAGCACGGGCGAATCGCCGCCATGGCGCGCCCAGAGGTTGGACACCTCGCCGAAGGGCATATGCTCCACGCTGAACCCCGCCTCCTCCAGCAGCCCGGCGAGCAATTCCTGGCAGCCGTCGTCGACCGGCGTGACCGAGCGCCGGCCCATCAGTTCCAGCGCCAGCGCCAGCGTTTCCGTGTCGGACTTGTCAGCCATCGCGCAATAGCTCGTTTAAGGAAGTGCGCCGCCGGGTGCGTTCGTCCACCTGCTTGACGATCACGGCGCAATAAAGCTGCGCGCGGCTCTTGCCGTCCGGCAGGCTTCCGGGCACCACCACCGAGCCCGGGGGCACCCGGCCGTGCAGAACCTCGTCGCGTTCGCGGTGGTAGATGCGGGTGCTCTGGCCGATGTACACGCCCATGGCGATGACCGCGCCGCGCTCCACGATCACGCCTTCCACGATTTCGGAGCGCGCGCCGATAAAGCAGTCGTCCTCGATGATGGTGGGCGTGGCCTGCAGCGGCTCCAGTACCCCGCCGATGCCGGCGCCGCCGGAAAGATGCACGTTCCTGCCGATTTGCGCGCAGCTTCCCACCGTGGCCCAGGTATCGATCAGCGTGCCGCTATCGACGTAGGCGCCGATATTCACGTAGCTGGGCATGAGCACCACGCCCGGCGCGATATAGGCGCCGCGCCGCGCCAGCGCGTCCGGCACCACCCGCACGCCGAATGCCCCGATATCGCCGCTGTCGAATTTGAGCGGCACCTTGTCGAAAAAGCGCGTATGCCCGCCGGCCATTGCGCGGCTGGGCGTCACGGCGAAATACAGGAGCACGGCCTTCTTGAGCCATTCATTGACCCGCCAGCCATTGTCCGCCGGCTCGGCCACCCGCGCCTGACCGTTATCAAGCAGGGCGATGGCCTGCTCGAGGGCATCGCGCAGCTCGGCGGAAGCGCTGTCGGGCGACAGCTCGGCTCGGCGCTCGTACGCGGCTTCGATAATATTGCGCAGGTCTTGCACTTTCAGCTCTCAAGGCGAATCCCGCCGCTCATCCAGCGGCAAACCTAGTAATTATCGCATCCCCGCCGAGCCTATTCGCACAATGCGCCAGTCTAGTTGCGGCATTCCTCCGGCGGAACAGGACGGGACAGCCGGGATGCTTCGAAACCGGCGCGCTTGTCCTCGCCCTATGCTTGTTCCCGCCTCGCGGGAGACGCATAAACCCATCCATGGGGCTCGGCTGGGGCATCCTGCCCCAGACGCTCCCGCGAGGCGGGAACAAGCATAGGGCTTCAGCTGGCGCAATCCGGGGGATCGCACAAGCTAAAGCCTTCCGGCGGATTCCCTGATCCCGGAACTTGTGGGGGCAGGGATGCCCCCACAGAGCCCACAGGGATGTGCTCGTTGGCGTTTCCGGGATCAGGGAATGCGCCGGAAGGCGAGAGGCTGGCAGTCCGTGGAAGACCCGCCGGATGCCTTTGCAGGCGTGTTCCAGAAAGGCGTAGGAAGCAGCGCAGCTGAAGATGCGGCGCCGGTGTGCTTGTGTATGCGGGTTAGGGAGAGAGGTTGCGGACGAAGCGGCGGGCGCAGCGCTCCCAGTTGAATTGCTCGGCGTAGCGTCGGCAGTCGCCGCCGTCCAAGGTGAGCGCGCGCGCCACCGCCTTGGATAGATCGCTGTCCATCGAGGCGGCGCGTGGATCGCGCAGCACATCCTGCGGCCCCGGCACCGGGAAGGCGGCTACCGGCGTTCCGCAGGCCAGCGCCTCCAGCATGACCAGGCCGAAGGTGTCGGTGCGGCTGGGGAAAACGAAAATATCCGCGGCAGCGTAGCAAGCGGCCAAATCCCCGCCGAATTTCGCGCCCGTGAACAGCGCCTGCGGGTAGCGTGCGCGGTATTTTTCCAAGCGCGGCCCGTCGCCCACCACCACCTTGCTTCCGGGACATTCAAGCTCAAGAAAGGCCGGCAGGTTCTTCTCCACCGAAACGCGGCCCGCGCACAACAGGATCGGGCGCGGAAGATTGCCGAGCGCCGCCGGAACCGGAAGGCCGGGCCGGAACAGCTTCGTGTCCACGCCCCGCATCCACGACCGGGTGTTGGTGATGCCGCGCTCGCGCAGCTCGCGCTTCAGCGAAGGCGTGGCCACCATCACGCCGCGCGCGGGCCCGTGAAACCAGCGCATGGCTTTCCAGCCCCAGCTGACCGGCAGCCTGTAACGGGCATGCAGGTATTCGGGGAAACGGGTATGCAGGGAGGTGGTGAACGTCTGCTGCTTGCGCAAGCACCAACGCCGCGCTGCCAAGCCCAGCGGCCCCTCGGTGGCGATATGGATGCGGTCCGCGCCGAGCGCCTCCAGCCGCCTGCCCAGCTCGCGCCGGCAGCCCGCAGCCAAGCGGATTTCAGGATAGCCGGGGCAGGGCAGGGTCCTGAACTGGCCGGGATGGATAATATGGATCCTGTGCCCCAGCGCCTCGGCTTCCCTGGCGACGGTCTCCAGCGTGCGCACCACGCCGTTCACCTGCGGTTTCCAGGCATCGGTGACGCAGGCGATATTCATCTCGCTGCCGCTCACGCCGCCTTTTTGAACGCTCTCGGCCCCGGCCATTGCTTGCTGGAATCAGCGCTGTAAAGCAGCTTGAGTTGGCCTGCGCGGGTTTCGCACAAGGCCGTGCAGCTCTCCACCCAGTCGCCGTCGTTGCAATACAAAACGCCGTCGATCATGCGGATTTCGGCCCGGTGCGTATGGCCGCACACCACGCCGTCCAGACCGCGCCCGCGGGCCTCCGCGGCCAGCCGTTCCGGGTAGCTGCGGGCGCCGGACACGAAGCGTTTGACCACGCGCTTCAGCCAGGCCGACAAGGAGCGCTCGCGCAACCCCGCCAGACGCATCAGGCGCATTAGCGCCGCGCTTAGCCGCAGCAGCCATTCATAAAGCACGCCGCCCAGCGCCGAGAGCCAGGGGGTGTGCTTTTGCACCGGATCGTATTCGTCGCCGTGGCATACCAGCAGGCTGCGCCCGTCCCGGCATTGGTAGAGGTGCTCGCGGCGGATTTCAATGCCCTTGAAGCATGCGCCGGAGAGGCATCGGAACACCTCGTCGTGGTTGCCGGGGATAAAGATAACCCGCATGCCCTCGCGAGCCAGCCACAGGATGCGCCGCACCACCTTTCCGTGCTCGCTAGGCCAGAACCACTTCCGGCGCAGCGCCCATACGTCGAGGATATCGCCCACGAGGTAGAGGGTGTCGCATTCGATTCGTCCGAGGAATGCCAGCAGCCGGTCGGCCTTGCATCCGCGTGAGCCGATATGCGTGTCGGAAAGGAACACCGTGCGGCAACGAATAGCCGCTTCCCCGCTTATGGCCCCGCTCCGCCGCGCTTGCCGCTTGCGCGGGAATAGCTGCGCGGGCGGGTTTCCGGCCCCGGTGTCGATCAAATCACAGCTCCGGCAATGCTCACGAGCGCCTATCTTGGCTCCGAAGTTTTTCTTTGGTATTACAGATACTTGACGTTTCTGCTACGGGTAAAGCGCCGGGCGGGGCTGATATTGCCGCATCAGATTTCGGCGGTCGCTAAAACCTGCGCCAGCGAGGCAAGGCGGCGACCGAGCGCCTCCGCAAGTATTTTTTCCTCCGCAGTGAGGCCGTTTTTGCTGGCTCGTTCGACATGCGAGGCGCCGTAAGGCGAGCCGCCGGAAGTGGTTTTGCGGAGCTCCGGCTGGGTGTAGGGGATTCCCGCCAGCACCATGCCGTGGTGCAGCAGCGGAACGGCCAGCGACAGCAGCGTGGCTTCCTGCCCGCCGTGCATGCTGTTAGAGGATGCGAATACCGCGGCGGGCTTGTTGACCAGAATGCCGGAGAGCCACTCGGCGGCCAGCCCGTCCAGGAAATGCTGGATCGGCGCGCTCGGGGCGCCGAAGCGGGTGGGGCTGCCGAGCGCCAAGCCTCCGCAATCGCGGATATCGCTTTTCGCCACATAGGGCGCGCCGCTCTCGGGCACGCCGGGCATGGCCTCCCCGGACTGCGCGGCCACTACAGGCGCGGTGCGCAGCACGGCTTCGCAGTCGGGCTTCATCTCAATGCCTCGCGCTATTGCGCGCGCCAAGGCCTCGGTGGCGCCCTTCGCCGAGTAATACACCACCAGAATTTTCATTCCATCACCCACTTTGGAGCCATTCTAATGCGCCCGGTCGCGATAAAATATGCGCTGTGGTCGAGAAAATCTGTCGGCGATACACCGTGTCCGGGCGCGTTCAGGGCGTGTTTTTCCGCGCCAGCACGGCCAGCATGGCCCACCGCCTCGGGGTTAAGGGCAGGGCATCGAATACGAGCGACGGCAAGGTTGTGGTGCTGGCGCTGGGCGGGGCCCAGGCGGTGGAGCAGCTGGGCGATTGGCTGCGCAAGGGGCCGCCGTCGGCGCGCGTGGACGAAGTGCAAGTGAGCGAAGAGCAAGCGCAGGACTGGGCCCACCTGGCCGATTTCCGAACCGCCTGACGCCGCCCGCGCAAAAAAGCGGGATCGAAGCGCCTGGGCTACGAGGCGAGGCGGGCCTGGAGGAATTGGACGGCCTCGGCGGCGCTCAAGTTCTCGGCCGTGTCCGAGCGGCGGTGCTTGTATTCCAGCGTTCCCTGCTTAAGGCCCCGCGCGCTGATCACCACCCGGTGCGGAATGCCGATGAGGTCGGCATCCGCCAGCTTCACCCCGGGACTGGCGTCGCGGTCGTCGAACAGCACCTCAACGCCTTGGGAGCGCAGCGACTCGTGCAGCTGCTCCGCGGTGGCGCGCACGTTCTCGTCGCGGGCCGCGTTCAGCGCCACCAGGACCACGCTGAAAGGCGCCATCGCTTCCGGCCAGATAATGCCGCGCTCGTCGTGGTTCTGCTCAATGGCCGCCGCCACCGTTCGCGTCACGCCCAGGCCGTAGCAGCCCATCTGCATATGCCGCTCGGCGCCGTTCTCGTCTAAGACCACAGCGTTCATGGAGCGGCTGTACTTATCGCCCAGCTGGAAGATATGGCCCACTTCGATGCCCCGGGCAATCTTGAGCGTTCCGCCGCCGCCCGGACTCCGGTCGCCTTCCACCGCGTTGCGCAAATCGGCCGTTTCCGGTTCCGGCAGGTCGCGCCCCCAGTTCACGTCCACCAGATGCTTGTCGCGCCGGTTGGCGCCGCACACGAAATTGGCGCGGTGGGCGGCGGCATGATCCACGTAGGTTTTCACGCGCAGGCCCACGGGGCCTAGGAAACCCGGCGGACAGGCCGCCGCTTGGGCCACCTCCTGCGCGTTGGCCAGTTGCAGGGGCTTGGCCACTTCGGGCAGGCCGGTGGCCTTCAGCTCATTGACTTCATGCTGGCCGCAAAGCACCAGCGCCACCACGCCGCCGCCCTCGGCCTTCACCAGCAGCATCTTGAGGCAGTCTTCCGGCGGCCGGTCGAGGTGCGCCGCAATCTGGCGGATGGTACGCATGCCCGGCGTGTGCGCCTCGCTCATGGCCGCGCCCGGCGCCGCGCGCTCGCCTTCGGGCGGCAGCGCCGGCGCCAGCTCCAGGTTGGCGGCGAAATCGTCTCCGTCGCACCACGCGATGAGGTCTTCGCCGGAATCCGCAAGCACGTGGAACTCCTGCGATTTCGACCCGCCGATTTCGCCCGAATCCGCCTGCACCACCCGGAACTTCAGGCCCAGGCGCTCGAACACCCGGCTATAGGCTTCGCGGTAGTGGCAGTACGTCTCGCGCAGCGACTCCTCGTTCAGGTGGAAAGAGTAGGAATCCTTCATAATGAATTCCCGCGACCGCATCACGCCGAAGCGCGGCCGGATCTCGTCGCGGAACTTGGTTTGCACCTGGAAGAAGCTGACCGGCAGTTGCCGGTAGCTCTTTAGTTCGCGGCGGGCGATATCGGTGACGACCTCTTCATGGGTGGGGCCGAAGCAGTATTCGCGCTCGCCGCGGTCGCGCATCTTCAGCAGCAGGTCGCCGTAGTCCTGCCAGCGGCCGCTCTCGCGCCACAGCTCGGCGGGATGGACCGCCGGCATCAGCACTTCATGCGCCCCGATCCGCTCCATTTCCTCGCGGGTGATGCGCTCCACGATGCGCGCCACGCGCCAGCCCATGGGCATCCAGGTGAACAGGCCCGATGCCAGCCGCCGCACCATTGCCGAGCGCAGCATCAGCCGGTGGCTGGCGATCTCGGCTTCCGCCGGGGTCTCCCGCAGGGTGTTTATGGGCAGCTTGGAAAGGCGCATCGCGAAGCTCGGGGCTGGAAGCGGCAATTGTAGAGGAAAGCCGCCCGGACGCGCCGGTCGCCGCCGTTGCGACGGACAGGGTTGTGGCACACTTGGCTTCGTGGAAGCCAACCGCCGGAAATTCGAGAGGGGGAAAGAGAAGATCCGCAAGCGCGGAATCTACCTGTTCCCCAACCTGCTCACCAGCGGCGCGCTATTCGCCGGTTTCTACGCTATTGTGGCTGGTGCCGAAGGGCGCTTCGCGCAAGCCGCCGTCTCCTTATACGTGGCCATGATCCTGGATGCCTTGGACGGGCGCATGGCCCGCTTGACAGGCACCGAGACGGAATTCGGACGGCAATACGATTCGCTTTCCGATGTGGTGGCTTTCGGCCTCGGCCCCTCGGTGGTGGTTTACCAGTGGGGCCTCAAAAACATGGGCGATTACGGCTGGGTGTGGGATAAGGTCGGCTGGGTGGTGGCATTTTTGTTCGCCGTGGGAACGGCCTTGCGTTTGGCGCGCTACACCGCCCGCGATTCGACCGGGGCCAAGAACTACTTCGACGGCTTGCCGTGTCCGGCGGCGGCGGGATTCGTGGCGGGCTTCGTGTGGCTGGCGGCGGAATCGCAGTGGAGCGGGCTGCCGGTGCTGATGCTCGCCGGACTGGTGACGCTGGCGGCGGCGGTGCTGATGTGCGTGCGCATCGCCTATCCCAGCTTCAAGCATTTCGCGGCCAACCGCCGGCTGCGTTTTACCCAGATGGCGGCGATCCCGGTATGTTTCGCGCTGATCGCGCTGGACCCGCCGCGCATGCTGTTTGTTCTGTTCGGCATCTATGTGGGGCTGGGCCCGGGCCTGCTGCTGTGGCGCTGGATGGGGAGGAACCGGCGCGGCGGAATGCCCAAGCCCGCCAACCCCGAACCTGCCGACTGAGCCTTAACCCGCATATTGCACCAATCTGCGCCATCTAAAGCCCTTTGCCCGCCCCTGCCTCGCGGGAGCGGCTGGGCCCCAGCCGAGCCCCATGGACGGGTTCTTGACCTTTCAGGTCAAGCTTCAAGTAGTCATGCGTCTCCCGCGAGGCAGGGGCGAGCAAAGGGCGAGTGCAAGCGCATGTCGTCCGTGCCTATGGCGCAGCGAGCCTTTGCGCGCAGGCGGGCAAAGGGCGCATATTGCATGGCGCATTTGGGCAAATGAGCAGGCCGCCGGACGGCTTCAGCCCGGCTCAGCGTAATCTGCTTGAGCTGATGGGCGCGCGCGTATGGAAGCCGCGCTCGCCGGGTGGGTCCGATAGCGAACCCGCCGCAGCCCTGCCGCTTTCGCCTCCCTCTGTCGGCCAATCCGCTGCGCCCTTGCCGCCTTCGCCTGCCTCTGCCGGCGAATCTGCTGCGGCCCCGCCGCCTCGGCCCGCTTCCGCCAGCGGCCCTGCGGCGCAGGATAGACCGGCGCCCGCCCCGTCTCCGCTTGCCGCCGCGCTGCCGCCGGAACTAGAGGCGCTGAAAAGCGTCGTGGCGGCCTGCACGGCCTGTCCGCTGCACGCCGGCCGCCGGCAGACGGTGTTCGGCGTGGGCAACCCGAACGCCGATTGGATGTTTGTGGGCGAAGGCCCGGGCGAAGAGGAGGACCGGCGCGGCGAGCCTTTCGTGGGCCGCGCAGGCAAGCTGCTGGACAACATGCTGCGGGCCATGGAACTCGACCGCGACACGGTGTACATCGCCAATATCGTCAAGTGCCGCCCGCCCGGCAACCGCAATCCCAGCCTTGAGGAAACGGCGGCCTGCATCCCTTATCTGCACCGCCAGATCGAACTGATCGGCCCGCGCCTGATCGTTGCCCTAGGCGCGGTGGCGGCCCAGCGCCTGCTGGACACCGACCAGCCGGTGGGCGCGCTGCGCGGGGCGCTCAAGCATGCGGAGCGATTGAGCTGCCCGGTGCTGGTGACCTACCACCCCGCCTACCTGTTGCGCTCCCCCGGCCAGAAGCGCAAGGCGTGGGACGATCTGCAACTGGCGATGCGGGAAATGGAGGCGTTGCGGCAGGCTCCCGGCGGCGCGCAGGCGGCGCAACACTGAAGCGGCTGCGTTCCGCCGCATTGAGGGCCGTGTCTGCGGAGGCTTGGCGCTGGGCCTTGTACGACTGGGCCAACTCGGCCTTCGCCCTGATCGTGATGACCTCGTTCGTGCCGCTGCTGCTGCGCGAGCACTGGACCGGCGGCGAGTCCTCCACCGAAATCACATTTCTCTGGGGCGCGGCCAATAGCATCGCGGCTTTGCTGATGGCGGCGGCCGCGCCGATTCTGGGCGCGCTTGCCGATGCCGGCGGGTGCCGCCGCCGGCTGCTGGCGGCATGCATCCTGTCCGGCGCGGCCTGCACCATGCTGCTGGCGCTGCCCGGCAGCGGCGGCTGGCTATGGGGTCTGGCGCTGTTCGTGCTGGCCTGGCTGGGCTATTCCGCCGCCAACGTGTTCTACGACGCGCTGCTGGTGGAGGTGGCGGAACCCAAGCAATACGACCTGGTGTCCTCGCTGGGTTTCTCGCTCGGCTATATCGGCAGCGCCCTGCTATTTACCCTGTGCGCGCTGGTGGCAGTGGATCCGCAACGCTTCGGCCTGGCTTCGGGCGTTCAGGCCATGCAGATCAGCATGCTGCTGGTGGGCCTCTGGTGGATTCTTTTTTCCATTCCGCTGCTGCGCGGCGGCGTGCGCGCGGCGCAGCCGGCCCGCCGGCCAGGCCTAGGGGCAGTCTGGCGGCGGCTGGGCAGCACTCTGCGCGAGGCGCGGCGCCATCGGCAGCTGTGGCTGTTTCTGCTGGCTTATTTCCTGTATATCGACGGGGTCCACACGATCATTAAGATGGCGGTCGATTTCGGGGCCGCGATCAACCTGCCGCCTTCCCACTTGGTGCTGGCTATCCTGGTGACCAACTACTTGGGGTTTCCGGCCACCCTTGCATTCGGATTCGCGGGGCGGCGCTTCGGTCCGCGCCGCTGCATCTACATGGCGCTGGCCATCTACTGTGTCGTGGCCCTCTTCGCCAGCATGGCCAGCCAAACTTGGCATTTCTACCTGCTGGCGGCCATGATCGGCTTAGGCCAAGGCGGCGTGCAGAGCCTGAGCCGCTCGCTATTCGCACGCTTGGCGCCGCCGGAGAAAGCCGCCGAGATGTTCGGTTTCTACAACATGTTCGGCCGCTTCGCCGCCATTCTTGGCCCCATCCTGGTGGGCTACGCCTCTTTGGCGCTCGACAGCCAGCGGCTCGGCGTGCTCGCCATCCTGGCGCTCCTCGTAGCGGGCTTCGCCCTCCTCACCCGCATCGAGCAAACCCGGTAACGTAAGGAACGGCCACTCAAGCCCCGGAAGCCGGACTTGGCCGCCCGGTTCCGGTGCTCCGGCCGCCACGCTCCCTGCGCTCCGGAACCGGCCTCCTTCAAAGAACACCCGGCCACCCAAAAGGGGACATCTGCGCTGTGCGTTGACACCTGTCCGGCAGGCTTGGCCGGCGGCGGGCTAAATTGGCGCGAAATACATAATAATTAGTGTTGATAAACCGCATTGGTTTTGCGTATGGTTTATCAATCATCGCAGGGGTTGCGTTTTGGGAGGCTCTTGATGAAAAAGAGCGTTATTGCATTTTCGGTCATTGTTATTGTTGCGGTCGGCCTCGTTGCGCCGGCCGGTTACTTCGGCGAGGCGACCGAGAGGATACTCAGGGAACGGGTTGCGAACATGCCCTACGGGCTTCAGGTGGAGATAGCCGAATATGAGCGCGGCTGGTTCTCTTCCACGGCGCGGCTCGAATGGAACCTGCCGGGGGCCGCGATTACGCCCGAAGAGCTTGGGGAGATATCGGCCTCCAGCCTTCTGCCTGCGCTGGCCACGCTGATGTCCGGGCCGATTGCGGCGGACATTGAAATTGCGCACGGTCCCGTGTTCTTCGCGGCGGGCTTTGGCGCAGGGCTGTTCAGCGCCCGCGGACGCATCGCGCTGGACGCCGGGGCATCGGACGGCCCGGGCAACGATATTGAGGTTCTCTTAAGCTCTTTTTCCGGGCAAGCCGTTTATAACCGCATCGAGGCGCCGCGTCTTTTTTGGAATCTGGGCGAAGTGCGCCGGGAATTTCGGGAAAGCGGCATGGCGGCGGCGCTGGATGGCGGTTCGCTGGAATTGGAGGGCTTGCTGATGGAAGGCGAGTGGACTGGACCCGGCTCCTTTCAGCTGCAGAGCGCGGCGCTTGGAAGCTTGGAGGTGATTGCTGCGGGCGAAGGCGAGTCCATGCGCTTTGGCCTGACCGATCTTGAGCAGAGCGTCGAGTTTCCTGAAGGCTTTGAAGGCGGTTCGCTGCTCATGGACTCGAACTCGGTGTATTCGGTGGGAGAGTTGCGGCTGGAGTCCGCCGGCGGCGATGCCGTGCTGCATATGTCCGGCATTGAGTCGCAAACCGCCACATCGCTGTCCGATGAAGGCGTTTTTGCTGCTGAAAGCAGCGCGAGCTTCAGTGTGCTGGACATCCTCGGGCGGGAGTTCGCGCCGGCTCGCCTTGAGGCAAGCATGGGCGGCCTTAGCGAGGAGGCGATCCTCATGCTGGTCGATGAGATGGGCCGTGTTTCGGAAGCGGCGGGGGATGCCGGCGCGGCGGAAGGGCCAGCCCAAGGGATTGATGCGAACGGCCGGCCGACGCTGGCCGCCGGCCTTCCGCAGCCGACCCCCGAACTGCTGGAAGCCTGGCGCCTGCTGCTGGAGGGCAGCCCGCGCTTCAATCTGGACGCTACCCTCAACTATGGCGGCGAGCACGCCCTTGCTTTCACTTTTCAGCAGGCGTTTGACGGCGAGCGGGCGCCCGCCGCCTCAGACCTCGATATCGCGTCATTCCTTGCTGGCGCCGATCTGTTCCTGCGCCTCGAAATGCCGATCGCGGCGGGGCGTGAACTGTTGGGCGAGAGGCTGCTTGACCTTGGTTTGGCGCAGGGGCTGCTGCAGGAGCGGGACGAGAACTACGTTTGCATCCTGTCGCTGCGCAACGGCGCGCTCGAACTGAACGGGGATACGGTGCCCATGCCGCTTAGCCCGGCATCCCCTCCGTCTGGCGAGGGGGATGCATTTTCTCCGTTCGGCGATCCCGGGGAATCGCCGTTTGAGTATGCGGCGCCTTCGCCTTTCGATGATCCGGGGGCCTCTCCGTCCGGGGAGGCTGCGTCGGATTCCTCTGACTGAGCGGCCAAGCGGCTGTGAGAGCCACGTTTGCCGACCTTGAGAGCTGCATTTAGCAGCTCTCAATAATCTTCAAGGATGCGGCCGTGGCCGTGGAAGTCGATGATGGTGGCTCTCCGGCGCCGCTGGGATGCGGGGATTGTAATTGTCGGCGAAATCGTTGAGTATCCGTTCCCATGCCCCCATCGGCTGATTCCTCCGGCAGCGTTTACCGGCTGCTCGGATTCATTCCCCTGCGGCTCGAGGAGGGTGTGCGCAGCCGCCATGTGAACGCGCTGTACTTCGGCGCCTTCTTCTCCATCGGCCTGCTCACCTTCATCAACGTTCAGCAGGGCTACCTGTTCACCAATCTGGGCATTCCCGAGAGCGAGTGGGGCGGGGTGGCCGGCCGGCTTGTTCTGATCAACGAAATCGTGGTTCTGGCCACGGTCTATCTGCTGGGAACGCTGTCCGACCGGGTGGGGCGGCGGGTGGTGTACGCGCTGGGCTTCAGCATGGTGGGCATCTGCTACGTGCTCTATCCTTTGGCCAACAGCGCCGAGCAGCTGTACTTGGCGCGGCCCGTATTCGCGTTCGGCGCCGCGTGCATTTCCGCCATGCTGGCCTCGGTGATCAACGACTATCCGGACGAGGCCTCGCGCAGCCGCTTCCAGGCGGCGGCTTTCATACTGAACGGAATCGGCATCAGCGTGGTGAACGGATTGGCCGGCAGTCTGATCGAGTTCTACAAGGGCATGGGCCTGGAATCGCTGATGGTGGGCCGGGCCACGTTCTGGACCGCCGCCGGCACCTGCTTGCTTGTGGCCTTGGTGCTGATTATCTTCCTCAAGCCGGGGGCGCCGGCCCAGGTGTCGAAGCGGGAAGGGCTGTTCAAGACTTGGGGCGTGGCTTGGCGGGCGGCGCGCAACCCCCGGGTGGCCTTGGCCTATGTGGGCGCGCTGGTCTCGCGGGGCGATCTGGCGGTGGTGAGCGTGTTCTACTCGCTGTGGCTTCGCCAGGTAGGCATAGAGCAAGGGCTGTCCAGCGAGGAGGCGCAGGCGCGCGCGGTTTTGTTCTACATCGTCGCCCAGGCTTTCGCGGTGCCCTGGGCGGCCATCATGGCGCCGATACTCGACCGGATCGACCGCGTGGCGGGCATCGCCATCGCCATGTTCCTCGCGGCCTGCGGCTATCTCGCCATGCCGTTCTTCCCTGATCCCATCAGCAATTGGATGTTCCTCGGCGCGGCGCTGATCGGCATGGGCGAAATGTGCGCGCAGCTTTCGGCCATCGCGCTGATCGGCAAGGAAGCGCCCGCCCGCGGCCGCGGCGCCGTGATCGGCCTATTCAGCTTTTTCGGCGCTGTGGGGATCATGGGTTCCGGCGTCTTCGGCGGCTGGTTGTTCGATCACTGGGCGGCATACGGGCCGTTCGTGATGGTGGGCATCGGCAACGTGATCGTATTTTCACTGGCCTTGATCCTGCTGCGGCAGGAGTCGCAGCGCCGCAAGGCGGCTGCCGAGGCGGCTTGACAGCCTTTCAGGCAAGAGCCTTTAACTTTGCAGGGAGTTGAACATGCCCAATCATCGCCGTGAAATCATTTGCAGCTTTGGCGCGGTGGGCGCTCTCGGGGCTGCCGCGCTGGCGTTTGGCGCCGCCCCGCGCAGGGCGGCTGCCGGCGGCCACGGCTCCGCCGCCGGCATCGACTACATGGGCGGCCCGCACCTCGATTTGCGCATGCCGCGGGGCAACCAGCTTGCCTACGCCCGCCTAAGCAGCGACCTTGACGAAAGCAAGCAGCGCTACGGCTGGTTCAAGGGCTATGTGATGGGGGTGCGCCCGGGCGAGGCGATCCGCAACCTGTTCGGGTTCGCCGGCTTCGGCGCCTCGCGCCTGGAGACCCAGCCGGACGGCGGCATCGCCCGCGTGCTGCGCGAGGTGGGCTTCTACACCGATCTTCGCAGCGGCGAGATTCTGGAGGAGTGGCGCAACCCCTATCTGGACGAAACGGTCAAGCCGGTGCCGATCGCCAACGATCCCTTCAATACCGTGATCCGCGACCATTTTCCGCCGCCGCCGCAGTACGGCGGCCTGAACGAGGACGATGTGCGCCCCATGCGGCCGTTTGTCCTGCCTTGGCAGCAACTCGGAGAGCGTCTGCAACTGGAGCGCCATATTCATCTCTACTACCCCAGCGCGCTCGATCCTCAAGTGTGGGTGCGCGAATCCGCCGGCGAAAGGGTGCGGGTGTCGGAATTCTTCGCCTACCACCTCAAAGGCGCGGATATGCAGAACCCCGATCTCACCATGCTGCCGTACCACGGCGTATGGAACCGCACCACGCCGTGGCTGCCATGGATGCTGATGGGCCGAGCCGAAGGGCACTGCCAGTACGCCTGCTTCATGGGCTCGGGCGAGGACTTGGAGCAGATACACGACCGCGCGCTGCTCGATTACGCCGAGAAGCACTATCCCAAGTACTTCGACGCGCCGGAAACCTATTCGCCCGACACGCCCAGCCTTTCCAGCTTGGAGATGTACGCCATCGAACAAACACCCGCTCCCCCGAGGCAGGGAACCTGAGCACAGCCGCCGTGGCCCTTGGGCGCCATTCAGGCCCGCTGCTTGCAAGCCGTATGGCGCGCAGCGGCGATGTGCTGTTATTCTTGCACGCTATGCGCCCGCAGGCGGCAGGGTCCAGCAGTTGAGGGAACTGGCCGCAGCCGGGCAATGAACCTGGGAGCATCCGAATAAGGGGAACAGCCATGCGATCGCAACGGCGTGATTTCATCAAGGGTTTTGGGGCCGTGGGCGCATTCGGCGCCGCCGCCCTCAGTTTGGGCGCCTGCGCCAACCGCGCGCCGTCCGGTAGCGAGGCGCCGGCGGAAGAGGCCCCCGGTCCGCAGGATTACCTGTCCGGGCCGTATGTGGATCTGAGCACGGGCGAAGGCAACAAGATTGCCTACGCGCGCACCCAGGGCAACCTCGACGAAAGCAAGCAGAAAGTCGGCTGGTTCAAGGGCTACGTGATGGGCGTGCGCCCCGGCGAAGCCATCCGCGACCTGTTCGGCTTCGCTGGCTTCGGCGTGTCGCGCCTGCAGCGGAACGAGGACGGCTCCATCGCCAAGATCCTGCGCGAAGTGGGCTATTACACCGATCTTCGCAGCGGCGAGGTGCTCGAGGAGTGGGAGAACCCTTACACCAACGAAACCGTGCCCGTGGTGCCCATCGCCAACGATCCGTTCAACTATGTGATCAGCGAGCATTTTCCCGAGCCGCCGGAATTTGGCGGACTCAACGAGGAGAAGCCGCCCAAGGTGCCCTTCGTTCTGCCCTGGATGCAGCGCGGCCCCCGCATCGATATGGAAATCCATATCCACCTCTATTATCCGAACGCGCTGGATCCCGCCAAATGGGTGCGCGAATCCAGCGGCCCAATGGTCCAAGTATCCGAATTTTTCGCGTTCCACGCAGACGGCGCCCAAATGCAGAATGCCGAAATGACCACCCTGCCGTACCACGGCACGTGGAACCGCACCACGCCGTGGCTGCCGTGGATGCTGATGGGGCAAACCGACGGCTTTTGCCAGTACGCCTGCTTCATGGGCTCAGGGGAAGATCTCGAACAGGTGCACGACCGGGCGCTGCTCGACTACGCGGAGAAGCACCATCCCAAGTACTTCAACGCGCCGGAAACCTACGATCCGGCAACGCCAAGCCTGTCCAGCCTGGAGTGGTATGCGATCGAGCGCACGCCCGCCCCGCCGAGAGAGGAACCCTAGGCGGACCCGCCACCCTCACATAGTCTGCGGCCAGAGCCGGCCGGCTGCGGGCTGCGCCAATACGCCGGCAGGGGAGCGATGCGCAGATGGCCCGCGGAATCAGCGAAGCGCCGACGACTGATCTTGAGCCGGATAAATCCGGCATCCGCCTTTTCGGCCTGTGGTTCATGCCCGGCCTTACCCGCGGCCATAGCTGGTCGTTCATCGCCCTTTCGTTCACCACGGTGGGCCTGCTCACGGCGATCACCGGGGTTCAGACCAATGTTTTAAGCGAGAATTTCGGCATTCCCGCAAGGGATCAGGGCCAGTGGATCAGCGCCCTGGTGCTATGGACGGAATTCGTGCTGATTGCCGTTTTCGGCCTAGTGGGCGTGGCCGCCGACCGCATCGGCCGGCGGCAGCTTTACGCGGCGGGCCTGGTCTTCATGGGCCTGAGTTACGTGTTCCATGCCTACGCCGGCGAAATGTGGCAGCTATTCGGCGCGCGGGTGGTGTACGCCATCGGCATTGGCGCGGCCACGGGAATGCTCGGCACCATCCTGGCGGACTATCCGCAGGAAGTTTCGCGCGGGCGGGTGGTGGCCGTTAGCGGCGCGCTGACCGGCTTGGGCGTGGTGCTCATCAAGCTGATGTTCGGCGATGGCGCGCGGGTGGTGGTGGGCAGCCTCGGCTTGCCCGAGGGCTCGGCGCTCACTGTGGGCCTGCTCCTGATCGCGGCGGTGGCCTTCGTGGCGGCCGTGGTGGCGGCCTGGGGCTTGCAGCCCGGCACGCCCACCGAACGCGAAGAGCGCCCGCCGGTGCGCGAGCTGCTTACCGCCGGCATGCGCGAGGCCATCAAGAATCCGCGAATCGCCGTGGCCTACGCGGGCGCCTTCGTGGCCCGCAGCGATTTGGTGATCCTGGGCAGCTTCCTGACGCTTTGGGGCCGGTTTGCGGTGGAGAGCGCAGGAATGACCGGGTCTGAGGCCCAGGCGATGAGCGTGCGCCCCTTCGCCATAGCGCAGGCCGCCGGCCTGGTCTGGATCGTGCTGCTGGGCTTCATGCTGGAGAAGCGCGACCGGCTGCTGGCGCTGGCGGTGGCCTTCACGGTTTCCACGATCGGCTATTTGGGCATGTGGTTCGTGGACGACCTGCTGGCGCCGGGGTCGATTCCGTTGCTGTGCATGCTGGGGGCCGGGCAGATCAGCGCCTTCTGGGGCGCCACCACGCTGATAGGGCGCGAGGCGCCCAAAGCGTCGCGCGGCACGGTGGTTGGCGCTTTCAACCTGAGCGGCGTGCTGGGCATTCTCATGTTCGTTGCGCTGGGCGGGGTGCTCTACGACCGGTATGGGCCGTCGGCGCCTTTCATCATGGTGGGTTTCGCCAATCTGCTGGTGATGGCCGCCGCCGGAGGGCTGGCGCTGAAGGAATCGCGCGCTGCCGCGGCCGCGCACCGTGCCGAAGATGCCGCCTGATCCCGGCCCGCTCCGAGAGACAAGCCACTGATGGAGCAGCACGCCAGCGAGCGCGCCAACTGGCGCGCGCTGCTCAATCCCTACTTTTTGCAGGTGTTCGGCATCTGCCTGTTCGGCTGGACGCTGGCCAATATGGACCAGGCCTTCTTCGGCTACGCGATCCCGCCGATCAAAGACGTTTTCGCGATCAATGACCAGCAAATCGGCTACATCCTCTCGGCCTCGTTCCTGGCCGCCGCGTTCTTCATCGTGGTGGCCGGCCTGCTCACCGACCGCTACGGCAGGCGGGCGATGTTCTCCGTGTTCCTGGCCCTCTCGGCGCTCATGGTGGGGCTGTTCTCGCTAGCGGAAACGCTGGCCATGCTGATATTCCTGCGCTTGGTGGGCTGGTGCTTATGCGCCGGCATGGTGCCGATCGTCAATTCCTACGTGGTGGAAGCCTCTCCGGCCCGATTCCGCGGCTTCAACGCCGGAATCCTTCAGATCGGCTATCCGCTGGGCTGGTTTATCGGCGGCCTGCTGGCGGTCGAGCTGATGGGGAATCCGGCGATCGGCCGGGCCGTTGGCGGCTTTCTCGAATCGCTGGGCTTGATGCCCGCCGGGGCGGTGCAGGGAGCCGGAAGCTGGCGCCTGCTGTTCATGGTGGCCTTCCTTGTGATTCCCGTCGCCGTGGCGCTCTACTGGTGCATTCCTGAAAGCCGCCGCTTTCTGGCGGAAAAAGAGGCGCAGGAAGCCGCTCCCGAGGCCGGCATGACCGCCCGGGATCGGATTGCGCTGCTGCTCAGCCGACAGTACATCCGCCGCGTTTCGCTGGGCTGGATCGCTTCGCTCACCTTCGGCGGCGCCTATGCCGGAACCGCGTTCTTCTTCCCCACCTTCTTTCACGAAGTGCGGGGCCACACGCTGGAGGAAGCCAACCTCATCGTGGGCGTTTCCTACGGCATCGGCGCCATCGGCTACATTGTCTCCTCGGCGGTGGGCGAATTTGTGACGACGCGCCGCAACACCGTGGCGATCTGGGTCTTTATCGCCATCCCCATCGCCGCCGCCGTTTTCTGGCTCGACTTGGGCTTGGGCGCCGATATCGCGCTGATGGCGGCAATGACTTTCTTCTTCTACGGCGCGATCGCCGTGCTGCAAACCTACTTGGCCGAGGTGTTCCCCACCCGGGTGCGCGCCACCGCCGTGGCTTTCGTGGCCGGAATCGGCATTAACGTGGGTTTCGCTGTCTATCCGCTGGTGGTGGGCGCGCTGGTGGGGCGCATCGGCTGGCAATGGGCCTTCACCGTAACGGTCCTGCCCAGCCTGCTGCTCACCGGGCTTTCCACGCTCATGCAAATCAACGTTCGCTCCGGCGAGCGCCTGGAAGATATCTCGGACTAGCGTGAGCCACCCAAGGATTGTTGCCGGATCGGTTCTCGGGCTGGCTGTGGCGGTTTTCGTATCGCTAATGGTCTGGCGCTTAAGCACGCCGCGCGATCAATCGGCGAACGAAGCGGATGGCAAAGTTGAAGCCATTGAGCAAGCGGAGCGGTCGCCCTCGTTTTCGGAAACGGAGTCCGAGTCGGCCTTCTCCGCGCAACAGCCCGTCACGGGAACGGAACTGGCTCCCGCCGAAGTGATCGACAGGCCGGGTTTCGATTGCAGCATGGCGAGGGGCCAAGGCCATGCTGCGGATCTGGCCATAGTGGCCATTTCGGAACATGGCGGCAACGCCCGCCACCCGGCCCAGTTATCGACCATGCACTCGACACGGTTCTCGGTGCTGGATCAAACGGGAGCGCTGCATACGGGGGAACTGCCGTTCCATCCTCTTCAGATCAAGATCGGGAAGCGCCCGCATGGCCCGGTTCTCGCAGGCTTTGGAGGCCTTGATCCGGCGCCATCCCGTATGCGGCTGACTGCGGAGGGCGAGCCGGCGCGAGTCTTCATGGACGGCGCGGCGGTTTATGAAAACGACCACGCTTGGCTGCTGGGCGTGGCAAGCGACGGCTCCTCGTACTTCGTCGTGGAACCGTTGGGTAGCGATTTATCTTCGCGGCTCGTCATCCGGAATCTGGAACAGGGAACGGAGGCGCATCATGAACTGGGAGCGATGCTTGCGGCTCCCGAAGGCGGGCTTGCATACCATGCGTCATACACGCCCGACAACGAAGAAGTGCATCTGGAGCCTGCTTCGGGGCCCTACTCCAGAGGGATTGGAGCGCATTATTTTTTTCAAGACGGAGGGGAAAGAACCCCCGCGCAGGATTAGCGTTCCGGACCGGGGCTTGGATGACCGCGCTCTTTTCTTGTCCTCGGAAGAGGGATATTTCTTCTATGAGGGCGCCAATAACGCTGATTGCCTTGAGATGGTGAAGGCAAGGTTCGATTGGCCCGACGGTTTTTCCCAGGCTATATGGCGCCAGGATAACGCAGTGGGCACCAGAGCGGTGCGCGAGGACGCATCGCCGGACGGCGCCTAGCTGTTGTTGAGGACGGGAACCGCCAGCACGGCCGGTCGGCCAGCCAAGCGCAGCGATTCGATGCTGCATGTGCTTGATGCGTCCACCGGCAAGAAGGTGTTCGCCTTGCCCACGAGCAATGTTGAAGCCCAGCTCCGGCAGCTTTCCAGCGTGCTGCCCGATCAACCGACTGAAAATGACTTGGGTTGGTACAACGGCGCCTTTTTCACCGGCAATGGCAAGCTGGTGGTGCAACGAGTGCAGGATGCCGACGGCTTGGTCGATGAGACGGTGAAGTTCTATGATGTCTATGACATGGAGTCGATCGCTATTGATGCCCAGCCCGAATTCCGGGCGCGAAGCAATCAGCACCAACGGAATCCCTGCGCCTCCAAAGGATTCCCTGGAACATTGCAAGTAGCGGAAAGCGGCAGGCTGGCGTGCTCCGGAGCGCCATAACCTTCCCGGCAAACGGCATGGCGGCACCGGGGCATGCTCGCAGTTTCCTTGGATGGGGGGATGCCCGCTTGAATCTCACTGCGAAAAATTCCGCGCTTGAGGCTGCCGGGTTAGGCAGCCCGCACCGCTTGCCGCAGGCGGGCCAAACGGCTTTGGTGTTATGATTCGGGTTTGGCTTTCCCTGTGCTTCGGGCAGAGTTCCGTGGAGGAACAATAGATGAAGACAAGTAGATTTTTCGCTAGTTTCCTCGCTCTTTCGTTGATCGCTCCAATAGCCGCGGCCCAAGAAGACGAAATGATGCTGGAGGAAATCATCGTCACCGCCCAGCGCCGCGAGCAGAGCCTGCAGGAAGTGCCTGTTGCGGTCACCGCCTTTACCGGCCAGGCGCTGGAACTCGCCAATGTGACCGAAGCCTCCCAATATCTGAACCTCACGCCCAATGTCAGCTATACCGAGGACGGCCAAGTGGGCGCGCGCGGCATCAGCATCGCCATGCGCGGCGTCAGCAATATCAATACCGACGAAAGCTCGTTCATTCAGTCCATCGGCGTGTATCTGGACGAATTCAGCGTGGCGTCGGTGGGGCAGGGCACGGTCAACCCGCAATTGCAGGACTTGGAACGCATCGAAGTGCTGCGCGGCCCGCAGGGCACCTACTTCGGGCGCAACGCCGTGGGCGGCGCGCTCAACCTCACCACCCGCAAGCCGCAGCCGGAGTACGATGCCAGCGTGTCGGCGGGCTTTCGCACCTTCGAAGGCGCGGCCGAGCAGCACGACCTAAGCGCCATGGTTAATCTTCCGCTATCGGATGCCTTCATGCTGCGCGGCGTGCTCTACTACGAGGATTCCGGCGGCCTGGTCGAGAATATCGTTCCCGGCGGCGGCGATTCCGGCCACGAATACACCATGGGCCGCCTGTCGGCGCGCTGGCTGCCCGACGATGCCACCACCGTGGACCTGATGCTCATGCACAGCGACGAGCAGCAGGGCCACGACGAAAACGTGCCCTCCGGCGTCTGGGATACGGACTCGGTGGCCACTTTCCTTTTCCGCGGGCCCGCCGGAGGCCTGCTGGCCCCCGTGGATCCGGGAACCGGCTTCTGGCCCGATAACCGCAACCAGACCGCCCGTTCCGCAATCGGCGAGAAGAACGACAACACCACCACAATCGCGGTTCTCAAGGTGGCCCGCGATATGTCCGAAACGAGTCGGCTGAGCTGGATTACCGGCTGGATCGATACCGATACCGACCGCGTCTTCGACAACGACTTGGTGCCCGAGAACGTGGTGTTCCGCGAGCAGACCCGCGAGGGCACTTCCTTTAGCACTGAGCTTCGCTTGGATATAACGTCCGATGCCTTTGATTGGACCGTGGGCGCGCTCTACGCCCGCGACGAGAAGGAAATCGACAGCAGGGTGCAGCTGGGAACGACCACGGTGGTGGACGGCGTGGACCATGCGGAGATCGGCTCGCTGCCCCCAACCTTCCTAGGCCCTGTGGTTTGGGGTTGGGGCGAAGGGTTTTTCTGTCTGGCTTGCGAAATCAGCGGGTTTGAGTTGACCAGCCTGGCGGTGTTCACGGATGTGACTTGGCATATCAGCGAGCGCTTTGATCTTACGCTGGGCGGCCGCTACACATCGGATGATGTCACCAATACCTACCTTCCGTTTGGATCATCGCCGGCAGGGCCAAGATTGCCGCGCTGGCCCAACGACTTGGTGCCGACTGCCGAAATCAGCGGCGAGGACACCTTCACCGACTTGTCGCCCCGGCTTGCGCTGTCCTACGATTTGACGGAAGAGGCCTCGGTGTACGCCACGGTTTCCCGCGGCTACAAGGCCGGCGGATTCTCGCTGGGCCGCAACGGCGAGGACAATTCGGCGGTTAATGAGACCTTCGAGCCCGAAATTCTGACCAACTACGAAGTGGGCATCAAGTCCGACCTATTCGAAGGACGGGCGCGCTTCAACGCCGCGGCTTTTCTGCTGAATTGGGAGGACCTCCAGCTCGAGACCTTCTTCTTCCTGGTGCCGGGCGATGCCACCTCGAACGTGGAGCTCACGATTAATGTCGGCAAGGCGCGCGCCACAGGCTTGGAAGCGGAACTGGCGGTGCTGGTGACTGAGAATATTACGGTGACGAGCGGCATTGGCCTGATCGATACCGAAATCCTCAGCGACGATGTGGCGCGCCTTAGCGGCAACCTGTTCGTGAACCTCAAGGGCGAGCCTTTGCCGAGGGCCCCGGAGCTGACCTTCAGCATGGCGACCGATTACCGCTTCACGCTGGATCAATGGGACGGCTGGGCGCGGCTGGAGTACATCTATAAGGATTCGCAGTTCTCCACTATCGAGGACGTGACCTATTTGCAGACCAGCGACGTCACCATATATAGCGACCCGCTCACTCGGATGAATCCGATAGCGGAGGTTCCAAGCCGCGTCGGCGGCCATCCGTTCCGCACCCCGGAAGCCAATATCTTCAATTTGCGCGCCGGTGTGCATCTGACCGAGTGCTGGGAGGTCGTGGGCTATATCGAAAATCTGACCGACGAGGTGTACTTCACCGGAACCGGCGAGAATTTCGGCTTTAGCGGCTTCCGCCTTCGCCCGAATCCGCGAATCTGGGGCGCCAAGGTCAACTACCGGTTTGGCGGTTAGCCCGGCGGCATCCTTGGCCGGAGGGCTTCCAGCCCTCCAGCCTATGGGGCAAGAGTTTCCGGCCCCGCCCCGGGGGGAGTCTGGCCTTGGCTTAAGGAGCGGGCCGGTCGTCGGCTGCCGGTGGATTGCGGTTTTGGCGGCTATTTTCGCCACCGCAGCAGTTTGCGCGCCAACCCCGGCCATCGCGCAAACGCGCGACGTGAATTTCGCCGTGGTCGGTAAACATGCCGGGTATGAGCAGGTTGGCGAGGATGAACCCGAACGCCAGTTCTACTCGTTCTTTTCGGAGATTTTCCTGGCGGAGGACACGCCGCTCGGCGAGGCAACGCTGATCCGCCCGGACGGGCGCGAGGTGGCCTTCACCGATCAACGCGGGGCCATGGGACCCACGCAGGATCGGATTCTGCTGATGCGGGGCGGACGCCGCTACGACAGCGCGGCGGAGCTGGATGCGGAATGGCCGAACGGGGAGTACGTCTTCCGCTACTCGCCGCCGGATGCGGATGAGCCTGTTTCCATTAGCGTCCGGCTTGGCGAGGGCGAGTATCCGGCCGGCCCCGCCGTATGGCTGGAGCAGAATGGCGCAAAGGTCGCTTTCGACAGCGTGGACCCCACGCAGGACTTGGCGGTGAATTACACGCCTTTCGAATCCGGCCGCGCCGATCCGCGCGAGATCTGCGATGACATGATTTTCGTGATCCTGCGCGATGAGGACGACTACAAGGTGGATCACAGCGGCCGGCCCTTCCAAGGCCAGCGCTTCATGCTCTGGTCCGATGCCCGGCGGGTGATCCCGGCCTTCGCGCTGGCGCCCGCCAGCCGCTACACCTTGAGCGTCGAGCATGCCGCGCTCGAGGAAACCGCCCGCGGCGCCGGCGTGCCGGTGATGTCAACCCGGGCGGTCACGACGGCGCTTGAGATTCACACGCTGCCGCCGCTTCCGCAGATCATGAACTAGGGCCTAATCCTTGTAGTCTTCGATATCGGCCGGATTCGGCCTGTATATCGCCGCATATAGTACGCGCGCATGTCGGCAAGCAATAGTTCCCAGCGGCGCTGGTGGATCGTGGCGGTGGCGGCCTTCGGGCTGTCCACCAGCCCCGGACAGTTCGCCTACGGCGCCTTCAGCCTTTTCATCGAGCCGCTTGAGCAGGAATTCGGCTGGTCTCGGGCCGACATGAGTCTGGCGCTAACGCTTTTCACGCTCTGTCTTGCCGTGACCCTGCCGTTCATCGGGCGGCTGGTGGACCGCTACGGCTCCCGGCGCGTGCTGGCGCCCTCAATGCTGGTGCTCGGAGCCGGCCTGTGCGTGCTGGGCTGGCAACTGGACGCGCTCTGGATGCTGCTGGCCGTCTATATCCTGATCGGCGTGCTCGGCGCCGGCGCCAACAGCCCGCCCTATATGCGCACCGTCTCGTCCTGGTTCGATCGCCGCCGCGGCTTGGCCATCGGCGCGGCCATGGCGGGCGCCGGGCTCGGTTACGCTTACGTGCCGCCCATGGTTCGCCATATCAATGATGCTTACGGCTGGCGCTTCAGCTTCCTGGCGCTGGGCGCGATCATTATTTTCGTGGCGACGCCGCTGGTGGCCCTGTTTCTCAAGGATCCGCCGCGCCCGCAAAGCGCGGCGGCGACGGGTTCCGATGAGCCCGGCTGCGGGACGGCCGGGGACACCTGGCCCGAGGCAATGGGGCGGGGCGTTTTCTGGATGTTGATAGGCGTGTTTGCGCTTCTGTCGTTCAGCCTTTACGGGATGTTGGCGCACTTCAAGCCGATGCTCAGCGATATGGGCATTTCGGGCGAGGAATCGGGATGGATCGTGGGCCTGGTGGGCATCGCCGTGATGGTCTCGCGGGTTGTGATCGGCTATCTCATCGATAGGATCTTCGCGCCCCGCGTCGCGTTGGCGGTGTTCCTTCTTTCCGCAGCAGGAATGGCCGTGCTGTCCACCGGCAACGCTGCGGGATTTGCGGTGCCTGCGGCCTTGCTGCTGGGCCTGAGCATGGGCGCGGAAATCGATCTGCTGGCCTATCTCGCCGGACGCTATTTCGGGCTGAAATCCTTCGCCGTTATCTACGGCCTGCTGTTCAGCGCCTTTCTGGCCGGCACGGCGCTCGGTCCCTGGGCCTACGGAGCGGCCTACGACGCCGACGGTTCCTATTCGGCCATGCTCCTTTTAGGCGCCGGCTGCTGCGCCCTCGCCGCGCTGATGACCGCTTTTTTGCCGCGTTGGTCCGATCCATTGAGGGCGCCTTGATGAGGGAATGGGTGAACCGGCTGGCCGAGGCCGGAGAACTGCTAGTTGCCGAGCGGGAGGTCGATCCCCGCTTTGAACTGGCGGCGGTGACTAAGCGGTCCCAGCAGGCGGGCAACCGTCCGATCCTGTTCCGAAACATTAGGGGAACGCGGCTTGAGGTGGTCACCAACCTGTTTGCCGACGCGGAGCGCCTGCGAAGCCTCGTGCCGGTAAAAGACGGACCTTTCGCCGCCGCCTACGCGGGCATGCTGGACGCTGCGGAGTCCCGGGTCGGCCCGCCCACGCGGGAGGCTCCGATGCCGGGGGATATTCAGGAGGGGCAGCTGGCCGATCTGCCGCTGATCACCTACCATGAGCGCGATGCCGGGCCGTACTTCACCGCCGCGATCGTTCTGGCCCGCGATCCCGATACGGGCGTGCCCAACCTGTCGTTTCATCGGGCGATGCATGCCGGTCCGCAGGAACTGCGCCTGCGCCTGGGCGACAGTCACGATCTCACCAACTACCAGCGCCGTGCCGAGGAGTCCGGGCAGGCGCTGCCCGTTGCGCTGCTGATCGGCGTGCCGCCGCCCGTGTTTATGGCAGCTGGCACTCATCTTCCGGCTGGAGTTGACGAGTACGCGCTGGCGGCGGAACTGATGGGCCAACAGGTGGACGTGTATTCCGGAGCGGTCACCGGCCTTCCGGTTCCCGCCGCCGCCGAAGTCGTCATCGAGGGCCGGATCCTGCCGCTGGAAAGGCGCCTCGAGGGGCCTTTCGGAGAAGTTCTCGGATACTACGTTCCTGAGGCGCCAAACCACGTTATGGAAGTGGAACGCGTGGCCTGGCGGCGCGATGCCATATTCCACAGTCTGCTGTGCGGCTCCCGCGAGGACCTTGCCCCGCTTGAGGCGATCAACGCGGCGCGCGTGTACCGCCATTTGACCCGGCGTTTGCCGGGGATCGTCAATGTCTCCTGCGCGCCGGCGTTCATGAACACCACCGTGCAGATACGCCCGCAGTACGCTGGCCACGCCCGCGACGTGATGGATGCGGTGTTCGACAGCCACGCCGACTACAACCAGCTTTGCTGCGTGGTGGAGGAAGACGTGGATTTGCATGACATGAACGCGGTGATCCACGCCTTCATCACCCGCGGCCGGGTGGATAAGCGCGCCCGCATTGTGGCCGGCAGGGCCGGGTTCTACCGCGATGCCCAGGATGATTTCGCCGGCCGGCTGGGGCTGGACGCCACCCGGCCCTTCGGCAGGGAGGACGAGTTCGTTTCCAAGCAAGTGCCGGGTCTGGATGCCGTCCGGCTTGAGGACTACCTCACCCGCGGCAGCAGGAGATAGGGCCAGGGGCTGGGCATTTCGCTGACCGGCATTTCGATCAGCCCCGGTGCGTTGGCCGCCAGCGCTTCACGCAAGGCAACGCGCAGCGCTTCGGGCGTGCGGGCCCGCCAAGCGCCCAGGCCGAACGACTCGGCCATGGCCTTGAAGTCGGGATTGGTCAACCCGGAGGCCAGCGTTCGCCCTGAGTATCGCTGGGCCTGGTCGCGGCGCACGTTGCCGTAGGCATCGTTGCTGAACACGATCACCACCACGTTCAGCCCATGCCGCGCGGCGGTGGCCATTTCCGCGCCGGCGTAGAGGAAGCCGCCGTCGCCGGCCAACGCCACCACCTTGCGGTCGCGGTGCGCCGCCTGCACGCCCAGCGCCGTGGGGTAGCCGTAGCCCAGGTTGCCCTGGAAGTTGCTGCTGATGAAATGCCGCGCCCGGTAGCAAGGGAACGCGAACCAGGACGTATAGGCCATTTGAGTGACCTCGTCCACTAGGAAGCCGTCTTCGGGCAGTTCCTCGCGGATCACTTCGAGCGTCGCAACCTGGGGCGCATTATTGCGGGCGAATTCCCGGTAGAAGCGGCGTTTCAGACCCAGCAGCTCCTTCTTGCGCGACTCGCGCTTGCGGTTGACGCCCTCAAGCGCCCCTGCCAGGCCTGCCAGCCCTGCGCCGACATCGGCGCACAGGGCAACGCTCGGCGCTCGCCCGCGCTTGAAGGCGCTGTCGTCCGCTTCCAAGCGCACCACCGCCAAGCCGTCGTCCAAACCCCATTCCAGTTCCGGTTCCGCGAACCGGGTGCCCACCGCCAGCACCGCGTCCGCTTCACTCCAAAGCGCGTGGGACACTGGAAGATTGATTCCCAAGTAATGCCGCTCGTCGATCACTCCCTTGGCATTGAAGCTGGCGGCCGCGGGCGCTTGCAGCATTTCCGCCACGCGCAGCAGCGCTTCCGGCGCGTCCAATGCGCCCGGGCCGGCGATGATGACGGGGTTGCGGGCGGTGCCCAGAATGCGCGCCGCTTCCTTGAGCGCGTCCGGATCCGGCTCATTCGCTTCGTACGAGGATGCCGGCTCCAGCAGCGTGGCTTCGCAATCGCCCTCCATCACGTCCGGAGGCATTTCCAGCGCTACCGGAAGCGCCCGTCCGGTATGCAATTGGCGGAATGCCTCGGCCACCATTTCCGGCGCGTCCGAGCCGTTCGGAATCCGCTCGGCCCACTTGGTGAGGCGGCGGAGGATGCCAAGCTGGTCGCGAATCTCATGCAGCATGCCCCAGCCTTGGTCGATATGCTGCGACGGCACCTGGCCGGCCAGGCACAGCACGCGCGAGTTGGTGGCGTAGGCCGTTACCAGCGCGGACCCCGCATTGAGAACGCCCGGCCCCGGCACCACGCTGAACACGCCTGGACGCCCGGTGGAGGCCGCGTAGCCCAGCGCCATGTAGGCCGCGCCCTGCTCGTGGCGCGAATTGATCACCTCGACCGGCCGCTGGTGCCGCGCCAGAGCATCGAAAAGCCCGTAGGTTTGCCCGCCCGGCAGCCCGAACACCGTATCGATGCCGTGCGCCAGCACCGAGCGCATCAGCGCCTCGCCGCCCGTCATCCGCTCACTCATTGCTGTTTTCCTTTCCCTCCCAGCTGGTCGCAGGGCGCTGTTTGCCGCCGGAATTCGTGCTGCGGAAAGCTGCCCAGCACCCGCGCCAGCTCGGTGAAATACTCCAGCTCCTCAAGCGCCGAGCGGACCGGATCGTCCGTTTCGTGGCCCTCGATTTCAACGTAGAAGCGCGCCCTGTCGAAGCGCTGCGTACCGATATAGCTTTCCAGCTTGGTGAGGTTGACGTTATTGGTGGCGAACGCGCCCAGCGCCTTGTAGAGGGCCGCCGGAACACTGCGCAGCTGGAACCACAGCGCGGAAATATAGCGCGCGGCGGCATCGGGCGGCGCTTCGTTCCTTTCCCTCGCCAAAACGATGAAGCGCGTGGTGTTGCGGTATTCGTCCTGAATATCGCTGCGCAGGCTGGCGAGCTGGTAGAGCTCTCCGGCCAGGCGCGATGCGATGGCGCCCACCGTCGGGTCGCCTCGCTGGGCGACTCTCTCCGCCGCCGCCGCCGTGTCGCTGGCCGCCCGCGGCTCCAAGCCTCGCTCGCGCAAAAAACGCCGGCATTGCGCCAGCGCCTGGGGGTGGCTGTACACGGCCCGCAGCTGCTCCTCGCTCGCGCCGCGCACGGCCAGCAATTCGTGCCGGACCGGCTGGAAATGCTCGGCCACGATGTGCAGCGCCTGGCGCGGCAGGAGCTGATGGATATCCGCCACCCGCCCGCCGAGGTTGTTCTCGATGGGGATCATGGCCAAGTCCGCGCCGCCTGACTCGACGGTCTCGAACACATCCTCGAAGCTCGGGCAGGGCATGGCCTGCCGTTGCGGGTGGACGGCGCGGCAGGCCAGATGCGACCAGGCGCCCGCGATGCCTTGGTAAGCGATGGTCACGCTAATATCCTTTCCATGAGTTCCTTGTTTTTCAGCGCGTCCCCTGCGGCGGGCGGCGCGGCCCCGCGCCGGAGGCGTTCCGCTCAAAGTGCTCGGCAGTATACTCCGCCGGCACCCTTCAACTCGCGTGCTGCCCGCCCCTGCGCTTGATTGCGACTTGCTTGCAGGGCAGTGTGCTAGGAGCACCGCTATGATCGACAAGGAAACCGGCCGCAACCTTGATGCCGCTGTGCTGCGCCGCCTTCTCAAGCACCTTGATGACAACAAGGATGTGCAGAATATCGACCTGATGATTGCCGGCGGCTTCTGCCGCAACTGCCTGTCCCGCTGGTATGCGGAGGCTGCGGCGGAGCAGGGGCTGGAGATCGGCGAGGCCGAGGCCCGCGAACGGATCTACGGGATGCCCTACCCGGACTGGAAAAAGAAATACCAGAAACCCGCCACCGAGGAGCAGCTCCGCCAGTTCAAATCCCGCAGCTGAAGCCTTTCCCCGCCCCTTGGTGCGATATGGCGGGCGGGGTTACTTGAAAGGCGGCAGGCGGCGGGGGATTTCGGGGAGGTCGAGGTCGGCGTACACCGGCAGGCCGTCGCGGTAGGCGAGGGGAGCTTCGCCGGTGATTAGCGGTTGCAGGTAGGCGCGCGCCGCTTCGGTGATGCCGTAGCCGTCGTCGGCGATGAACTCCGGCGGCAGCTCCTTCTCGCGGTTGGCCACTTCTTCAAGGGGCGCGGACGAGGTGGTCCAGGCATAGGGCTGGTTGGCGGTGCGTTCGATTGAAATCATCACCGCGTTGGCGCCCGCCAGCGCCTGCTTCACGCCCGCTTCGCCAACCGCGTAGGCGTGGCTCAGGTCGGCGGCCGAGGCCAGATGGCGGGCTGAGCGCTGCAAGTAGTCGCTGATCGCGTAGTGATGCTTGTGGCCGAGGCTTTCGCGCACCATGTTCGCGAGCACCGGAGCCAGTCCGCCGAGTTGCTTGTGGCCGAAGGCGTCGGTGCCGCCGGCTTCCGAAAGGAATCGCCCGTCGGCGTAGCGCGCGCCCTCGCTGGCCACGATCACGCAATATTCGTGCTGCTCGACGGATTCGCGCACCCGCGCCAGGAATTTTTCCTGCTCGAACGGCACTTCCGGAAACAGGATGATGTGCGGCGGCTCGCCGGGGCCGCCGCCGGCCAGCCCGCCAGCCGCCGCGATCCAGCCGGCGTGGCGACCCATGACTTCGAGAATGAATACCTTGGTGGAGGTGCGCGCCATGCCGGCCACGTCCAGCGCCGCTTCAAGCGTGGAAACGGCCACGTATTTGGCCGCCGAGCCGAATCCCGGGCAGCAGTCGGTGGCCGGCAAATCGTT
This sequence comes from Gammaproteobacteria bacterium, assembly GCA_965213995.1. Lineage (GTDB taxonomy): Bacteria > Pseudomonadota > Gammaproteobacteria > Steroidobacterales > Foliamicaceae > Foliamicus. The sequence goes on from OZ243929.1 coordinate 1,958,644, forward strand.
ATCGACCGTTTTCGGCAGGCCGATGCAGGCGAGCGGGTAATCGAGTCGGCGGCCGAGCTGCGACAGCTTCAGCGCCGTGTCCATGGAATCGTTGCCGCCGTTGAAGAAAACCGTGCCTATATCGTGCGCTTGGAACACCTCGATCAGCCGCCGGTATTCGCGCTCGTCCTCCTGGAAGGGCGCCAGCTTGTAGCGTGCCGTGCCGAAAGCGCTTCCGGGCCGCTCGCCCAGCCCCGCCACTTCGTCGGCCGAGGCCGCATCGGTGTCCAGCAGCTGCTCGTGAAGCGCCCCGAGGATGCCGTTGCGGGCGGCGAACAGCTTGCCTAGGCGGGGACGGGCCGCGCGCGCCGCCTCGATCACGCCTTGGGCGGTGGCATTGATGACGGCCGTTGGGCCTCCGGATTGCGCATAGAGAGCGTTGCTGGCGGACATGGGCGTAAGGGGTCTTTATGAACGGGAACGTGTACGATAGCACTGTTGGGTGTTGCGCATCGCCCGGAGGACTGGATGCGGATAGTATTTCTCGGCGCCCCGGGCGCGGGCAAGGGCACGCAGGCGCAGCGGCTCGAAGCGCGCGGCGGCTGGCCCCAGGTTTCCACGGGCGACTTGCTGCGCGCCGCAGTGGCTGCGGGAACGCCGCTGGGCAAGCGCGCCAAGGCGGCCATGGATGCCGGAGAACTCGTTTCCGATAAATTGGTGATGGCGCTTTTAGACGAGCGCCTGCGCGCGGAGGATTGTTCCGGCGGCTTTATTCTGGACGGTTTTCCGCGCAGCGCTTCGCAGGCGCGGCTGCTTAAGGAACTGCTGAGCGCCTCGCGGCAGCGTCTGGATGCCGTGGTGATGCTGGAGCTTCCGCGCGAGGTTCTGATAAAGCGGCTGACTGGCCGGCGCACCTGTTCGGCCACCGGCAAGCTGCTCAATATCTACTTTTCCTCTGCCGAGGAGCTGGATGCCAGCCGGGCCGCCGGCGGGGAGCTGATCCAGCGCGCCGACGACACCGAGGAAACCATCGCCAACCGGCTCTCCGTTTATGAACAGCAGACCCGCCCGCTGCTTGCGCACTACGCCGGCTTGCTGCGCCGCGTGGATGCGGCGGGCACGCCGGATGAGGTTTTCGAGCGCATCCTGCAGGCGCTGCCGGCCGCGGATTCGACGGCGCCTGCGGCAAAGCCTGCCAGCCCTTCGTCCGGCAAACTCCATGGCTGAGCTGGTTCGCCGCGTTTTTTACGTTTCGCTGAGCCTGCGCGGCCCCGATTCGCTGCCGGGAACGCCAGGGATGCTGGCGCTTTGCCTGATCCCGTGGGCGGCGATTTCCATCTCCAGCAACCTGCTGGTATTTCCGCAATACCCCGCCTGGGCGCTGCTGGGCGTTGCCTTGGAACTGCTTCTGCTTTTCGGCTACTCGCGGCTTGTTCTGCAATTAGCGGGCAAGCCGGAACGCTGGCCGCAAACCTTGGTGTCCCTGGTGGGCGTGCAGGCGCTGATCGTGGCGGCGGCGCTGCCGCTGGCCTGGTTATCGGCGCGGATCGATGAGCCCCCGCTGATTCTTCAGGCGGGCGAGTTCGGCTTCCTGGCCTGGTGGCTGGTGGCCATGGCCAATATCCTGTCGCAGGCGGCGGGCCGAAGCATGGTCGGCGGCGTGTTGCTGGCGCTGGGCCACTTCGTTCTCTCCCTGATGGTTTACGCCTTCATGTTCGAGTTCATCGGCGTGGAGCTTCCGCAAACCTGATGCATATCCATATCCTCGGCGTGTGCGGAACCTTTATGGGCGGGCTTGCGGCCTTGGCGCGCGAGCTGGGCCATCAGGTAACGGGCGCCGACCGCGCCGCCTGGCCGCCCATGAGCACCCGCCTTGCGGAACTGGGGATCGATCCGGTCGTTGGGTTCGATCCCGCGCAACTCGAAGCGCGGCCGGATCTGGTTCTGGTGGGCAATGTCATGTCGCGCGGCATGCCCATCATCGAGGCGTTGCTGGACAGCGATCTGAAATTCATGTCGGGCCCCGAATGGCTGGGCCGCGAGGTGCTGTCCGGCCGCGAGGTGATCGCGGTCACCGGCACCCACGGCAAGACCACCACCGCCAGCATGGCGGCCTGGCTGCTGCACGAGGCGGGCTTTGATCCCGGCTTTCTGATCGGCGGGGCGCCGGGCAATTTCGGGCGCACCGCCCGGCTGGGCGGCGGCCGCCATTTCGTGGTCGAGGGCGACGAGTACGACACCGCCTTCTTCGATAAGAACGCCAAGTTCCTGCATTACCGGGCGCGCACCGTGGTCATCAACAATATCGAGCACGATCATGTTGATATCTATCCCGATCCCGAAGCGGTGCTGTGGCAGTTCCACTTGCTGTTGCGCCGCGTGCCTAGCGGCGGCCGCGTGATCGTGAACGGCGCCGATGCGAATATCGGCTCGTTGCTCAGGATGGGTTGCTGGACCCCGGTGGAGCGCTTTTCCGTGGTTCCCGAAGCGCATGCCGAGTGGCGCGCCGAGAGTCTCGAAGGCGTCCGGGCGCGGTTCGCGGGGCTTTCCGGCGAAGCGCGCGGCGAACTGGCCTTGCCCGGCGCGCACAATCTGTCGAACGCGCTGGCGGCGCTGGCGGTCGCGCACGCCGCCGGAGTTTCGGCCGAGCGGGCCTGCAAGGCGCTGGGCGCTTTTCTGCCGCCGGCCCGGCGCCTGCAATTGCTTGGCCGCTACGCGGAAGGCGAGGCATCTGGCGAGGGTGCGCCGGGCATCGCCTTATTCGATGATTTCGCCCACCACCCAAGCGCGATACGGGCCACGCTTGAGGCGCTGAAGCAGGATTACGGGCGCGTTTTGGCGGTTCTCGAGCCGGCATCCAACAGCATGCGCTCCGGCGCCCATCTGGCGGCGCTGCCCGGCGCGCTGGAAAGCGCGGCCCATGTGTGGCTGGCGCCATCCGGCAGCCTGGAATGGAACCCGGCGGAGGAATTCTCCGCTTTGGAGCGCCTCACGCCATGCGCCGATGCGGCCGAGGCCGCGCGGGCCGCGGCCGCTTTCGCCCAACCGGGCGACGCGGTTGTTTTTATGAGCAACAGCGGCGCTTCCGGCGGCGCGCGGCTTCTCGCCGCGGCGCTGTCCGATCTCAGCTTCGGCGCAGCGCACGGTTCCTAGCCCGCATATTGCACCAAGGGCGCCAGCTACGGCGATAATTCGCTCACCGTAACGCGCACGCTCAGGCGGCACTCGCCGCCGCCGAAAACGGTTCCCCGGGTGGGCGCCGCGTCGCCGTAGTCGCGCCCCGCAGCGGTGCGGATATGCGCAGGGCCGGCGGCCATGCCGTTGGTCGGGTCCAAGCCCACCCACCCCAGCCCGGGCAGCAGGCATTCCGTCCAAGCGTGGCTGGCGGCGGCCGCCGCCGAAGCGGAATCGTCCGCGCCGCTGCCGGGGCCAAGATAGCCGGAAACATAACGGCTGGGAATGCCCCAGTTCCGGCAAATGGCGATCATTACATGCGCGTAATCTTGGCAAACCCCCTTGCCGGTGGTGAGGATCCGTTCAATGGGCGAATCCACGGCGGTGCTGCCCGGCTCGTAGCGAAACACGGCGTGAAGCGTTGACGACAGGGCTCGGATTGAGCTTAAGGGATCCGGTCCGCGGCGGATGCCGTGCCGCTTTGTGAACGCCGCAAGCGCCGATGTCGGCTGGGTGAACCGGCTCGGCGCCAGGAACTCCCAGTGGCGCAGCGCTAGGGCCGGATCGGCAAGCGCCTGCCATGCGTTCGCGTCCATGCGCTCAGGCAGAGCCGCCGCCGCCGTTTGCACTTCGCTTGAGGCGCGCACCGTGGCGCGGCTGTGGGTTCGATGCACATTGAGCAGATGGCAGCGGTTGCCGAAAGCGTCGCTGCAAGGCACGCTGGCCGCAGCGGGCCAGATGCGCAGGCTGAACGACAGCACCCGCTGTCCGAACTCCTCTCCGGGGCGCAGCCTGAGAAGCATCGCGCACCCCTCCGCTGCGGAGCCGTAGCGGAATTTGGAAATATGCTCCACGCGGTAGCGTCTCGGCGCCGTCATGGCGACTCCCGGATTTCGCGGGCGAACCAGCAGGCGGCGATATCCTCGTGCAGGCGCAGGCAGTATTCGCGCAGACGCTCAAGGCTCGCCTGCCTGGCCTCGGCATCATGGCCTGCGCCTTTGGGCCACTCGTGATCGATCCATTTCGCCATGCTCCGGGCGCTTTCGGCCACCTCGTCCTGCCCGGCCTGGTTGGCGGAAACGGCCTTCAGCGATTTCGTGATTCTGCCTAGCGCATGGCGGATGGAGTGCGCCAAGCGCGCGTCGGCCACTAGGAAATCAAGCATGCGGCCGGGGCGGTGCTCCAGCGAATAAAGGTGGCGGTAGGCGAAGTGGGCCTCGCATGCCGCCAGCAGCGAGCGCCATTCCCACTCGGTATCGCGCCGGTCGAACGGGAAAACGGCAATATGCGCATCGACTAAAGCGCCGACCAACTGGGCGCGCTCCACAAAATGTCCCAGCTTCATGAAGTGCCAGCCGCCGTCGCGGTACATGGCGCTTTCGGCGATTCCCCGGAAACCGCGAATGCGGTCCTCGGTGTGCGAATAGAAATCCTCCGGCTGCCGCGCCCAGATCTCCGCAATCTCCACATTGCGCAAGTCCAGACAGGTGATATTCAAGCTGGCCCACATGTCGCTGCCGATCACGTTGCGGATCTGGCGGGCGTTCTCGCGGGCGGCATCCACGCAGTTGCGGATGGAGTCCGGATTGTGGCGCGCGAACGTCAGGTCGTCGGCCAGCGTGTAGGCGTCCGCCGCCATGAAGTCCTCCTCATCGCCGGCCGATTCCATGTGCCCGCCAACCGGCAGTCGCCCGGCGGCCAGGTAGAGCCGCCGCCAGCAGTCCGCAATCTGCTCGACAGGCCGGTCCTCCATGGTGGCGAGCTGGTCGCGCAGCAGCCGGCAGCCGTGCCGCGCGCGTTCCAAGTAGCGCCCGATCCAGTACAGGCCTTCGGCGTTTCGCGCCAGCATCAGGGCCTACTCCGAAAGCACCCAGAGGTCTTTGCCGCCGCCGCCTTGGCTTGAATTCACCACCAGCGATCCTTCCCTGAGCGCCACGCGGCAAAAGGCTCCCGGCGCCAGGCGCGTCTTGCGCCCGTGAAGCGCAAACGGCCTTAAATCAACATGCCTAGGCGCCGCGCCATTCTCCGCAAGGCACGGCGACACCGACAGGCCGAGCGTGGGCTGGGCGATGAAATTGGCCGGATTCCTGCGGATTTCCTTCGCGTAGGCGTTCCGTTCCGCAGGCGTTGCGTGAGGGCCCACCAGCATTCCGTAGCCCCCCGATTCCCCCACCATCTTCACCACCAGCTTGTCCAGATTATCCAGCGTGTAGGCCAGCGCCTGAGGGTCGCGGCACAGATGGGTCTCGACATTGGCCAGCAGCGGCTCCTCGCTCAGGTAATAGCGAATCATGTCCGGCACATAGGCGTAAACGCTTTTATCGTCCGCCACTCCGGTGCCCGGCGCGTTGGCCAGCGTCACGTTGCCTAGGCGGTAGGCGTAGAACAGCCCCGGCGCGCCGATCCGCGAATCGGCTCGAAACGCCAGCGGGTCGATGAAATCGTCGTCGATGCGCCGATAGATCACATCGACCCGCCTCAGCCCGGCGGTGGTCCGCATATGCGCGAAACCCCGATGCACAACGAGGTCGCTGCTTTGCACCAGTTCCACGCCCATCTCCTGGGCCAGAAACATGTGCTCGTAAAACGCCGAGTTATGCACTCCGGGCGTTAGCAGCACGATGCACGGGTCGGAAACGCCGCGCGGCGCTAGCTCGGCGAGCGTTTTCCGCAGCAGCTGCCCGTAGTGGCCGATGCCGCGCACCCTGTGGCGGCGGTACAGGTCGCGCAAACTGCTTTTGAGCGCCCGCCGGTTGGCCAGCATGTACGACACGCCGGAAGGCACCCTGAGATTGTCTTCCAGCACCATGAAGCCGTCGTTGGTCCGCACCAGATCGGTGCCGCACAGCGCCACATGCACGCCATGCGGCGCCTCGACGCCGCGCATCTCGATTCGGTATTGCGGGCAGCCCCGCACCAGCTCCGCCGGGACCGCGCCATCGGCCAGGATCCGGCCCGCGCCGTAAACGTCGGCCAAGAACAGGTTCAGGGCCTTGAGCCGCTGAGTGAGCCCCCGCTCTATGAAATCCCACTCCGCCGCGGCGATCAGCCGGGGCAGAAAGTCGATAGGAATGATGCGCTCGCCCGCCCCCTCTTCGCCGTACACGGAAAAGGTGATTCCCTGCTGCAGGAACGATCGCTCGGCGAAATCCTGCATCGCGGCGATCTCTTCGGCCGGCATCCGGTTGAGCGTGTCGTAGAGCTTGCGGCAATGCGTGCGCGGCTCGCCGCTGGCCTCGAACATCTCATCATGGAACTCGGGGCGAACCTCGTAGTTCGCGAACAGCCGCGCTTTTGCCTTTGGCTGGCCGCGGCCGTGTGATTGTTCCCGCGCCCCCGGCATCAACGCATTGTATCTTCCGCGGATCAGCGCAAAGCGAGGGCCTTGCGTCCCGCATTCCCCTTCCGGGGAGCGTCGGCGGCAGGAGCCGCCGCCGAGCCCCAAGGACGGGTTTATGCGTCTCCCCGGAGGGGAATGCGGGACGCAAGGGCCGGAGGCCGCTCTCCAAGCGCAGTATGCGTCAGCGCACGATAGTCATTTCCTCAATCAGTGCGGCGGCGCCGTCGATCTTTTCCATAACCCAGAGCATATAGCGGGTATCGACATGGATAGTGCGGGTAATGCGCGGATCGAAATCCCAGTCCGAGTTGACGCTTTCCAGTGTGCCGTCGAACAGCAGCCCCACCAGCTTGCCGTTGCCGTTGAGCGTGGCCGAGCCGGAGTTGCCGCCGGTGGAGTCGAGGTCGGACAGGAAATTGACTGGAACCGAGCCGATCGACTCCAGGAAATAATCGCCGTAATCGCCAGCGCGGATCCGTTCGAGCTGCGCGCTCGGCGAATTGAAAGGCGCCTCGCCCGTATCTTTTTGCAAAATCCCCTCCAGGCGCGTGAACGGCTCGTACAGAAGGCCATCCGCCGGCGAGCCGCCCATCACCGAGCCGTAGGTTACGCGCAGCGTGGAGTTCGCGTCCGGATAGGCCGCGTGGCCCTGCGATTGCTGCCAGCTGATGATGGCCCGCATGTACTGCGGATAAAGCAGATTGCGTTGGCCGGCGCGGGTCTTGGCGGCTTCCTCGTGGCGCATTTGCGTGTCGTGCAAAGCTGCCGCAAGGCGCATGAACGGATCGCTGCTGGCTTTGAGCGCCTTGGGGTCCGCATCCATGAGCGCCAGCCGGGCCTCGGCGCTGCCCAGCGCCGTTTCCGCATAGAACGCGCCGAGCTTTTCGGACAATTCGTCTTCGCTGATTGGCAGCGTTAGGCCCAATGCCTCGTCGAGCGCCGCCACGCGCATTTCCTGCGGCTGCCTCAAGTAGCCCTTGAGGAAAAACAGCCACTCGCTTTGATCGACCACCGGGTCGTAGCGCCGGTCGATAAGGCTCAGGCGCTGGCGGAACATGGCCATGTCGCGCTCCTGGTAGCCGCGCTCGCGCTCCGCGTCCGGCTTTTGCCTTTCGTGCGCGAGGCGGTTCAGGCGCAAGGCCGCGCCCAGCAATTGCGGGCGCAGGGCGTTGTTGTACCAGAACAGGCGCTTGCCCTCGGCGGCGGTCTCCTCGGCTAAGTCGTCCAGCGCCGCTATGGCCTGGCCGAGCATGGCCCGGTGCGGGTCGACGGCGATCCAGTTGTCCAGTTCCGCCTCGCGTTGCGCGCGGCGGCCCGCCAGATCGTTGCGCCGGGCGCCGTCGATCTGGCCTTTCAGATTCTTGAGCACATTATTGAGGCTGGCCAGCCGCGAGGCGTAGAGGATGCGCGCCTCGCTGCCTTCGGGCGCCGCTGCTTCAATCACGCGGATCCATTCGCCGTACATCCCCGCCAGCAGGGGATACCGCCAATCGAAGGTATGGGCCACGCTGGCCCGCCGCGCATAGCGCGAAGTGCGTCCCGGATAGCCCATGGCCATAACGAAATCGCCGTCTTCCAGGCCGGAGGCGGACACCTCCAGGAAATGCCCCGGCGCATAGGGCACGTTTTGCGCCGCGAAATCGGCGGGCAGGCCGTCCGGCCCCACATAGGCGCGGTAAAAGGCGAAATCGCCCGTGTGCCGCGGCCAGCGCCAGTTATCGATATCGCCGCCGTACTTGCCGATGGCGTCGGCTGGCGCATAGACAAGGCGCACATCGCGGATTTCCAGCCGCTTGATGAGCTTGTATTGCAGGCCGCCGAAAAACGAGGCTGCCTGGCAGCGGTAGCCAGGTTCCGATTCGCATTCCCCGATCAAAGCCTTGCGGCGCTGCTCGATTTGCGTAAAGCGCTCGCGCGGCGCCAGCTTCGGATCCAGCCCGCCGGTCACTTCGGCGGTGATATCGTCCGCCTGCACGGTCACATAGACGCGCGAACCCGGCGCGCCCGGCAGTTCCTCCGCCAGCGAGGCAGCCAGAAAGCCTTCCTCAAGGTAGTTATTCTCCGGCGTGGAATTGAACTGCACCGAGCCGCGCGCGCAATGGTGGTTGGTTACCACCAAGCCCTGCGGCGAAACAAACGAAGCGGTGCAGCCGCCCAGCGAAATCACCGCGCCCATCGGGAAGCCCGTGAGATCGGCGAGCGTATTCGGGTCGAGGTTCAGGCCCGCCGACCGCAGATCTCCGGCAATGCCGGGGATCTGCTCGGTCGTGAACATGCCTTCCTTGGCCAGTGCTGCCTGTCCGGCGAACAGGTTCGCCAGCGCCATGCAGGTCCATGCGCCGACCCTGATCTGGTTTTGCGTGCTCATGCGGCCATGCCTCCCCGTTTGCGGATGTGCGATCAGTCGAGGCCGCTATTGTCCACCAAGTCCGCCGCAAGCGCTCAGCGCGAGATCAAGCGCCGTGGTTTCTGGCGCGATTCCGAGCCGGTGAGTTTCGCCAGACTGCCTGGCTGCCGCAGCATCACCGGCACCCTCACGCCCAGCCTTTCGCGAATCAGCGCGCCGATGCGGTCCGCCAGGCCTGCTGGCGCAGGGTGGTTCGCCTCAACCTCGATATGCAGCTTTTCCCCTTCGCGGACGCACACATAGTCGCCGGCATATTCCCTAAGCTCCATGAGCGCGGCGGCGGCCGCCTCCGGGTAGAAATTGATGCCCTTGAATTTCACCATATTGTCGCTGCGCCCCATAAAACCGGTGATGCGCTGGAACGGCAGGCCCAGCGGGTTGCCGCCCGGCAGTCGGGCGCTCAGGTCGCGGGTATTGAAACGGATAACGGGGTAGGCATCGTTTTTGTAGAGGCAGGTGCAAACGAGGTCGCCCGGCTGGCTTTCCTCCGCCGGCGCATGCGAGACGGGATCGACGATTTCCACGAAATGGGCATCCTCCATCAGATGCATGCCTTCGAGATCGGGTCCTTCGGCGGCGATCAGCCCGGTGTCGCCCACGCCGTACCAGTCGTACACCGCCTCGGCGGCCCAGGCTTGGGCCAGCTCCTCGCGCGGCATGAGGCCCAGGTGCGAGGAGATCATGCGGATGCGGATATCGCGGCCGGGCTCAAGGCCGCCGGCGCGCGCGGTGTCGGCCAGCTTGCGAAGGTAGTCGGCGAAACCCACCAGCACGGTGGCGCCGAAGCGCGCCATGTTCGCCACCTGGGTCGCGGAAGGCGTTTCATTGCCGGCGCCGGCCGGAAGCAGCACCGAGCGTGTGTAGTGCAGCGCCGCCTCGCGCACGAAATGGCCGGCATTCACCATGCCGTGCGCGTAGCTGGAATGGATGATATCGGCGCTCTTCAGCCCTTGCAGCATCCAGGCGCGCGCCACCATCAGCGCCTGCAGCTCGCGGCTTTTCGGGCCGAAGAAGAGCGGCTGGGGAGCGCCGGTGGTGCCGCTGGTGGTTTGCATCACCAGACCTGCGGGCGGGATGCCGGGCGGATCGTCGCGGCTGCCGTGGTAGTCGCCAAACGGCGGATGGCGCTCCACGCTGTCCATGAGGTCGGACTTGGAGAAGATCGGCAGCCGGGGCAGCTCCTCAAGGCTTTGCACGTCGCCTGGCTCCAGCCCCGCATCGCCCCACAGCCGGACGTAGAACGGCGTGGCCCAGGCGCGCTCCAAGCAGCGCCGGAAACGCGCTTCCTGGATGGCGCGCAGCTCGTCGCGGCTCATTCCGCCGAAGCGCTTTATGAAATCGATGCCCAGCGGGTACTCGCGCCGCAGCGCCGCCGGATTGGCGGTCGAGAAGTAGTCCGGCAGGTGTTCCTTATTCAAAGGTTCTTTATGCCTCCTTGTTCGCTGCTGCTCCAAGGCGGGGAACAACCGGCTTCTCCGCCCTTCTTCAAGGATATTGCCAGAAGGCCCAGGAAACCGGTTTCCTCTTCGCCGGGCCGGCCCCTTTCCGGCGGTTAGAATCGTTTGGCCATGGCCTTCCACCAGCGAGCTTGCCCGCCAGCTGATCCGCAGGGGCGGCTGGCGCCGCGCTTCCTTATCCGCCGGGCGCGATGAGCGCCGCGAACGGCGTGATTGACGCTTCCGCAGGCTTGGCTGCCTGGCTGGAATCGCTGGGCGGGCAGGTTTTGCGGGTGGAGGAGCCGCTGGCGGTGGAATACGAGGTCACCGCCCTGCAGCATGCGCTGGACCGGGCGGGACGCTATCCGCCGGTTTGGGTGCGAAAGCCGCGGCTGGCGGATGGCGGGATTGCGGCGTTTTCGCTGGCCGCCAATCTCACCGCCAGCCGGCGGCTGGTATGCGCGGCGCTGGGGCTGGGCGACTCCCGTCGCGCCGCCGCCTGGTGGGCCGAGCGCCAGCAGCGGCGTGCGGCGCCGGTGACCATGCCGGCGGAGCAAGCGCCGGTGCGCTCCGTGGTGCTGGAAGGCGGCGAGGCCGATTTGCGCCGGCTGCCGGCCACGGTGCAGCACCCGGGCAACCCCGGGCCATATCTCACCGCCGCCCACGCCACCACCGTGGATCCCGAATCGGGCATCGATAACTCGGCCATTCAGCGCTGCTGGATCAAGGAGTCGCGGCGCATGACTTGGTTCCCCTATCCGAATTCCCATAATGCCCGCAATATGCGCGCTTGGCATGAGCGCGGCGAACCCTGCCCGGTGGCGCTTTGGGTGGGCCATCATCCGGCGGTGAGCGTGGCCGCGCAGGTCAAGCTGGGCCATCCCGAAAGCCACTGGCCGGCGGCCGGCGGGCTTTTGGGCGGGCCGCTGCGGCTCACGCCCTCGCTGCATTTCGGCGACCGCCTCAAGGTGCCGGCGGATGCCGAATTCGTGATCGAGGGGCTGGCGCATCCGGGCGCCACCGCTTCGGACGGGCCGTTTGCCGAATACACCGGATTTTTAGGGCCGGCCGTGGATGCGCCGATATGCGAAGTGCTATCGATTTCGCATCGGTCGCACGCCGTGCTGCACGATTGCGGCTCCGGTTTGGCCGACAACTTGGTTCCGGACAATATCGCTATGGAAGGGCGGCTCTATTCATTGGCGAAAGCGATATCGCCGCGCCTGCTCAATGTGCATGTTCCGGCTGATGGCCGCCGCTTCCTGACGCTGCTGCAATTCGACGACGCGCCGCCCGGGGAGGTGCGCGATGCGCTGGCGGCGGTGCTCGCCTGGCGGCGCGTGAAAACCGCAGTGGCCGTGGATGCGGATATCGATCTGTTCGATGCGCGGCAGGTGAACTGGGCGCTGGCCACGCGCTTTCAATGGGACCGCGATTTGATTCGCGTGGACGGCCTTTCGACTTCGCTGCTCGATCCTTCGCTGGAGCCGGACCGCAAGACCGCGTCCAAGGCAGGGCTGGATGCCACGCTTCGCGTTGGCCGGGGGGTGCCGCTGGTGGCGCATCCGGATGCGTCGGCGCTGGCGCGGGCCGAGGCGCTTCTCGCACGGCTGGCGGAATCGGCGGCCATTGATGCCTGGCCCGCCCGCTGAGGCCATGCCACCTGTGTGCTTTCCTTCGCTCGGTGCTTGCCTGCGTTTCCATGTTCCCTCGCCCTGTTCTTGTCCCTGCCTCGTGGGAGACGCATGAACCCATCCATGGGGCTCGGCTGGGGCATCCTGCCCCAGACGCTCCCGCGAGGCAGGGACAAGAACAGGGCTTTAGCTGGCGTGGTCGTGCCACTGAAGGTTGCTCCGCCGTCCTGCTTCCCGGAGCTTCGGCGGCAGGATGCCGCCGCAGAGCCCACAGGGATGTGCTTGTCGGCGTCTCCGGGAAGCAGGACGGCGGAGCAACCGGGGGACGGCGGCTCGCCTGGAAACCAGGAGCGCGCAATGCGGGAGCAGGACTTGGGTTAGGATAGCCGCCCCGGTCGGGGGTTGCGGCTCCCGCCCGGAATTCCTGGGAGAAATCTGATATGCGAAACTTGCTTCCTTCGTCGCTCGCCGCCGGAACCGCCGCGTTTCTGGCGCTGGCCAGCGCTGCTTTGCCGGCGGACGAACGCTTGGATCCGGGCAAGCCGGAACACGCCATTTTGCTGGCTCAGAAGTTGAACTGCTCGCTGAACGAGGGCGAGACCGTTCTTTACTGGTGGCAGGGAGGGGCCATAAGCCGCATGCCCGGCGAGAAGGACCGCCATCTGTTCAACGTGCAGGGCATGAATATCCGCCAGTGCAGGAATTTCGAGGATCCCGAACGCGGCCACGGCTTCCGCTCGGTGTCGCGCGAGATTTTGATCTACATGGATCCCTCAAGCAACGAAATTCTTCGCACCTGGACCAATCCCTGGACCGGCGAGGCGGTTGAGGTGGTGCATGTGGCCAATGATCCCGTGAATATGCGCGGCCCGTCCTACGCCTACCGTGCTGATGGCAGCGGCTACCGGTTCAACGGCACTTTCGTTAAAGGCCGGGTCTGGACCACCGGCTACGCCCCGCTGTTCTACGAAAATCCGCTGGCGGGCGACTACCAGGACTACGTGGGCGGAACTTATCAAGCGATGGAAATGCTCAACGGCTACGCCTATGAGGACGAACTCCTGGATCCGGACCTGAAGACGCTCAAGCGCTACAGCCTTTCCTGGGCCCGCACCTCCAAGTGGCTGCCGTGGATGAAGATGGGCGACCGCCCCGGAATGATGATCTTCACCACCGTCGGCAAGCGGGTGGCGGGCATCGATGATTTGACCGAGCCTTTGCTCAGCGAACTGCGCAACCACTATCCCGAATACGCCGAGCCGCCGCCTTTGGACGATCCAAGGCCCAATGTGACGAGCTGGTCGTACTTCAAATCGATCACCGAGCCTGAGGAGGAATGGCGGCAATGAAAACACGCGCAAATCGATCCCCGCTGGCCGCATGGGTCGGCGCGTTGTCGCTGGCAGCGGGCGCCGCTTACGGCGGGCAACTGGACCTCGGCAATCCCGACGACGTGATTCGCCTGCTGATGAAAACCCGCTGCTCGCTGAATGACGGCGAGACGGCGCTTTACTGGTGGGAAGGGCGGATGTACTCGCGCAAGCCCGCCGAGAAAAACCGCCACCTGTTCAACGTGCAGGGCATGAATATCCGCCATTGCGAAACGCTCAGCGATCCGGTGCGCGGCTTGGGTTTCGTGGCGCGTTCGCGGGAACTGATGTTCTACTTGGACCCGGACACCAACGAAGTGATGAGAATCTGGGCCAATCCCTGGACTGGCGAGGAGGTTGAAGTGGTTCAGGTTGCCAACGATCCGCCCGGCAACTACCGCGAGATCTGGGCCCGCGATGAGGACGGCAATCCCAGCGCAACCCTGTCGTATTTCTTCAAGGACGGCCTCATGATGAATGGCGGCGGCGCGGCGCGGTTGTTCTATAGCAACCCGCTGGGCGGCGATTACCAGCAGTACGTGGGCGGCATCTACCACGCGATGGAATTCGGCACCGGCGCATCGCCCGCCGATGAAATCCTCAATGCGGACCTTCCCGCCGCGCAGGACCGGATTATTTCCTGGGGGCGGGTGTCGAAGTGGCTGCCGTGGATGAAGATGGGCGACCGCTCCGGCGTGGTGGTGTTTCATACCGCCGGAATCCGCCTCAGTAGCTTCGATGAAATGCCGGACGTGATGCTGGATGAGATCAATGCCAACTACCCCGAGTACCGCGAGCCGCCGCCCATCCGCACCGAGAACCCCAAAGAGACATCATGGACCGTATTCAAGGACCATATCGATGCCAAACGCGCTGCGGAAAACCCTAGCACCGACTGACTTGGAGGAAACGAGCCTGGGTAGGGCGCTTCGATCCGCCCGTTTGTGTGTTTCCCTTTCGCGGGAGACGCCATCCTTGGCTCGGTTCCGCCATCCATGGCTCCAACGCTCCCGCGAAAGGGAAACACACAAACGGGCTGCCGCGGGAGCATTCCCCAAGGGCCGGCATTTCCCAAGCCCTCTGCTTGCTCCCTTCTTTCGGGAGTATCGGATGCAGGAATGCCGATCCTCAAGGGCCGCGCCAGCCGGAGCCTCTTTGCGCGTTCCCCTCTCGCGGGAGTGTCGGAGCTATGGATGGCGTCTCCCGCGAGAGGGGAACGCGCAAAGAGGCGAACCCGAAGCGCCGTTGGCTTAGTTTGCTGGAGTGGTGGCCTGTTGCAGGTAGGCGATGAGATCGGCGCGTTCGCGGGCCTTGCGGATGCCGGCGAAGATCATTTTGTTGCCGGGGGCGACCTCGGAAGGGCTTTGCATCCACGCATCTAGCGTTTCCGGCGTCCAAGTGAGCCCGGATGCCAGCAAGGCTTCGGAGTACTCGTAGCCGGGCGCGCTGCCCGCCGGCCTATCCAGAAAACCGCGCAGATTGGGGCCGAGCAGCTGGTTGCCTTCCGCGATCAGCGTGTGGCAGGCCCGGCACTGGATGTACAGGCGCCGACCCCGGTCCGGGTTGGCGCTGGCCAAAAGCGTGGCGATATCCTCCGCCTGCGGCGCCGCGGCGGGTTCGGGGGCTGTTTCGGCGCCGGGCCCGGAAGCCGGCTGCTCCCCCGTGCAAGCGCCGAGCGCAAGCGCCGCCGCCGCCAGGATCGGCGCAAGCTGGATGGCTCGATTCAACTCTCTTCGGTGGCCGCCATCGCGTTTGCGGCAGCATGGATGGCGCGGCGAATGCGCGGGTAGGTGCCGCACCGGCAGATATTGGTGATCCGGCTGTTAATATCCTCGTCGCTGGGCGAAGGGTTCTCAGCTAAAAGCGCCGCCGCCGCCATGACCATGCCGGGCTGGCAGTAGCCGCATTGCGGCACCTGCTCGTCGATCCAGGCTTGCTGAACCGGGTGGATTTCATCCTCGCCTTCGCCCGACAGTCCCTCGATGGTGGTGATATTGCGGCCTTCGGCCGCCGCGGTATTGATCCGGCAGGAGCGCACTGCCACGCCGTCCATATGCACGGTGCAGGCGCCGCACAAGGCGATGCCGCAGCCGTATTTGGTGCCGGTCAGGAAAAGGTGATCGCGCAGCGCCCACAGAAGCGGCATGTCGCCGGGCACATCCACGGTTACCGCGCGTCCGTTCAGATTGAAGCTTGCCACGACCAAGCAGTTTATCACGCGCAAGCTGATGGGCTGGCGCCCGCATTTCCGCATGGGAGTTTCGCCGTAACGGTTATTATTCCGGGCGTTATGCCAATAAACGCTTCTTCATTTCCGGGGATCTCCGCCCCTGCGTCGGCTGAAACGCCGGCATGTTTCTCGCTCAACCGCCGCGAGCTGCTGGCCGCCGCCGGCGCTTTGCTGGTTGCGCCCGCCTTTGGCCTGCGCGTGGCTTCGGCCCGCGAATCGGGCGGCCCGCTTAATGCCTGGGTCACGCTCGACGAGCAGGGCGCGGTCACGATACTTTGCCCGGTGGGCGATATGGGGCAGGGCATTCTGCACAGCCTGCCGCTGATGCTTGCCGACGAGATGGAAGCGGCCTGGGACGACGTTGAGGTGCGCTACGCGCCGCTTGACCCCGGCGCTTACGGCAACGCGGCGCGGCTGGATCGCGGCCAGGGTTCCGGCAACAGCATTTCGGTGATGGGCTATCACGAGGGCCTTCGCCAGGCGGGCGCTGCGGCCCGCGAGATGCTGGTGGCGGCGGCCGCGGAAATTTGGGGCGTGCCGGCTTCGGAGTGCCGCGCCGAGCAATCGCGGGTTTGGCGCGATGGCCGCTCGCTGAGTTACGGCGAGCTCGCCGGGAAAGCCGCCGCCATGCCGGTGCCGGAAGCGCCGCGGCTTAAGTCGCGCGAGGAATTCCGGCTGATCGGCAAGCGCGCGCCGCGCAAGGATAGCGCCGCAAAGGTGAGGGGCACGTTTCCTTTCATGGCCGATTCCGCCGGCGGCGAGGGCGCCCTGCATGCCGCCGTGCTGAATGCGCCGCGACGCGGAGCGCGTCTCGCTAGCCTCGCCTTTGATCCGCCGGGCGATGTCTGGCCCAAGGTGATGGCCATCGGCGATCAGGCGGTGGCGGCGGTGGCCGAGGACTACTGGACCGCATCCTCGGCGTTGCAGCAGGCGGACATGGTTTGGGAGGGCGGCGATGCCAGCAGCACGGCATCGGTTTTCGAGGAACTGCGGGGCGCGCTCGCGGACGAGGACGGCCGCGCCTGGATTGAAGCCGGCGATCCGGAGGCCGTGCTGGCATCCGCCGGGCGGACGCTGGATGCGACCTACGAGGCGCCCATCCTGGCCCACGCCAATATGGAGCCGTTGGGCGCCACGGCGCGCTTTACCGGCGACGGCTGCGAATTATGGGTTCCTTCGCAGAACTTGCAGCGCCTCCAGGCCGATATCGCCAACGCCTTCGGCTTGGAGCCGGAGCAGGTGCGGTTGCACCACTGCCACATGGGCGGCGCGTTCGGGCGGCGCATCGAATCGGAAGTGGCCGTGCAAGCCCTGTCGATCGCAAAGGCGCTGCACCAGCAAGGGCTGCCGGACCGGCCGGTCCGGCTGGTGTGGAGCCGCGAGCAGGACATGCGCCACGACTGCTACCGGCCGCCCTACGTGGCGCGGCTGCGCGCGGCGCTCGACGAGTCCGGCCGGCCGAGCGCCTGGGCCGCCAAATCGGCCGGGCATTCGCTATTGGCCGAGCGCTGGCCGTGGATGGTGGAGGGGAGGGCGGATCCTTCCGCGGCGGGCGCTCTATTCAACGATCTGTACAACGTTCCGGCCCGGCGCGTAAGCTACGTGATGCGGCAAATGCCGGTGCGCGGCGGATTCTGGCGCAGCGTGGCCGCCAGCATGAATTCCTTCTTCGCCGAAAGCTTCCTCGACGAGGCGGCGCATGCCGGCGGCCGCGATCCGGTGGAACTGCGCGCCGAACTCGTCAGCGACGAGCGCGCCCTGAAAGTGCTGGAGGCGGCGGCTAAAGGCTGGACCGCGCGAAGCGGCATCGCGGTGGCCAAGCTATTCTCCAGCTATATCGCCACGCAGGTGGAGCTGGAGGAAAAGGGCGGAGCGTGGCGGGCCCGCAGGATTCGCGCCGCGGTCGATTGCGGGCTGGCGGTGGATCCCAACAATATCGAGGCGCAGATCGAGGGCGCTATCGTGTACGGCCTGAGCGCCTTGCTTTTCGGCGAAATCAACCTCGACAACGGCGCGGTGGCGGAAGGCAATTTCGACCGCTACCGGATGCTGACGCTGGCCGATACGCCGTCCATCGAAGTGGAGCTGATCGCATCGGACCACCCGCCCACCGGAATCGGCGAACTCGGCACGCCGCTGGTGGCGCCCGCCTTCTGCAACGCGCTGTTCGCCGCCACCGGCCGCCGCGTCCGCAAGCTCCCGCTCCGCGACGACCACCTCAAGGCCTAACCGCCGCCGTTCAGGGCGCCCTTCCGGCAGCGCCCGCCAATCCGTTGTCCGCTCTTCACCGCGGCGATTGCCGTCTTGCTTCGGCAGGATGCATCATTCAAATAAGAGAATCTGCCGGCCCGATGCTTGAGATTCTTTCGCAATGCAAATGGGAATCCATAAAGTGCTAAAGTTGCTGCATGAAAACAACGATTGATATTCCCAAAAGCGAAATGTCGGATGCCATCCGCTTCACGGGCGCCAAGACCAAGCGGGAGGCTGTCGTGACCGCTATCGCCGATTTCAACCGGCGCAAGAGGATTGCGGGGCTTGCCCGTTACGCTGGGACCTGTCCGGACCTCATCACTGCCGGCGAGCTTCGCAGGCAACGCCGGAGCAGGGATCAAGCCGTTGACTCTGATTGACACGTCCTCATGGATTCACTTGCTGCGTCCTGACGGAGACGAAGCGGTTCGCCGCCGCGTTAGGGCGGCTTTGGAATCCGGGACGGCTTGCTGGTGCCCGCTTGTCCAACTGGAGCTTTGGAACGGCGCTCGCGGGGGCCACGAGCGGAAAGTGCTGCGCCGTTTTGCGGAGGCGCTGCCTCTCTTGCCAATGGACGAGGCGGCGTGGTCCGCCGCCTACGATCTTGCCCGCCGCTTCCGCGCTCAAAGCGTGACCGTATCGGCGGCTGATCTCGCGATCGCCGCGTGCGCCCAACGCCATGGCGCGCAAATCGAATCCGCCGATGCGGACTTCCAGCGCCTATCGAACCTTTTCACGATCCAATCGGCTTAGCATGCGTCTCTCCTTCAACGAGGTGCGTGTCCGCGCGGCGAGGTTCGCGGAGGAATGGCGGGACGCGGCCTGCGAGAAGGGCGAGACGCAGAGCTTCTACAACGACTTCTTCGGCGTGTTCGGCATCCGGCGGCGCTCGGTGGCGCGCTACGAGCAGCATGTCGCCAAGCTCGATAACCGCTCGGGCTTCATCGACTTGTTCTGGCCGGGGGAACTGATCGTTGAGCAGAAAAGCGCCGGCCGCGATCTGAAGAAAGCCTACGGGCAGGCCGGCGAGTATTTCGATGCGTTGCCGGAAGACGAGCGCCCCCGCTATATCCTGGTCAGCGATTTCCAAACATTCGAGCTGCATGACTTGAGCGAGCGCGAGGTTGCGGCCTTCGCGCTGGCGGACCTGCCCGCCAACGTGGAGGCGTTCGCCTTCATGCTGGGCTTGCGGCGGCGGCAATTCCGCGATCAGGACCCCGTCAATATCAAGGCGGCCGAACGGGTGGGCCGGCTGCGCGACGCGCTTTTCGAGTCCGGCTACCGGGGGCACGATTTAGAGCAGTTCCTGGTGCGGATCGTGTTCTGCCTGTTCGCCGACGATACCGGCATTTTCGAGCGCGATATCTTTCTCGATTTCATCGGCGACCGCACTGGCGAGGACGGCTCGGACACGGGGGCCCGGCTGATCGAGCTATTCCAGGTGCTGGACACGCCGCAGAACGATCGCCACGCGACCCGCGACGAGGACTTGGCGCGCTTCCCGCACGTGAACGGCTCGCTGTTCCGCGGCCCTTTGCGGATTCCGGCCTTCGATTCGTCGATGCGAGAGAGGCTGCTGGAAGCCTGCCGGTTCAACTGGTCGAATATCTCGCCGGCTATTTTCGGCGCGCTGTTCCAGTCGGTGATGGATCCGGCCGAGCGCCGCGCCCAAGGCGCCCACTACACCACCGAGAAGAATATCCTCAAGGTGATCGAGCCGCTATTCATGGACGACCTCCGCGCCGAGTTCGAGCGCCTGAAAGCGCGCAAGGACACCCGCCGCCAAGCGGACCTCGAGCGGTTCCACGGCAAGCTCGGGCGGCTTAAGTTTCTCGACCCGGCCTGCGGCTGCGGCAACTTCCTTATCATCGCCTACCGCGAATTGCGCGAGCTGGAGCTTGAGGTGCTAAAGGAAATCCACGCCCAATTCCTTCGCCGCCAGCGCGAGCTTCGGGGCGGCTCCAATCTTCCGTCCGACCAGCTTTCGGCCATCGACGTGGACCAGTTCTTCGGCATTGAGCTGGGCGAGTTCCCGGCCCGCATCGCCGAGACCGCGCTATGGATGATGGACCATATTATGAATACCCGGCTGAGCCTGGTGTTCGGCCAAACCTACGCCCGCATCCCGCTGGAAAGCTCGCCGAATATCATGCGCGGCGACGCGCTGGAAACGGACTGGCGCGATTTGCTGCCCGCGGATGAATGCGCCTTCGTTTTAGGCAATCCGCCTTTCGTGGGCGCCAAGTATCAGACGCAGGAGCAGCGCGCCCAGGTTCGCCGGATCGCCGCGCTCGGCAACAGTGGCGGCACGCTGGATTACGTCGCCGCGTGGTTTATCAAGGCCGGCGAATACGTGCAAGATGGCGATGCCCGAATCGGCTTCGTCGCGACCAATTCGATTACCCAAGGCGAGCAGGTGGCGCAGCTCTGGCCGGCGCTGTTCGGGCGTTGCAAGCTGGAAATCGCTTTCGCCCACCGCACCTTCGCCTGGGGCTCGGACGCGCGC
This sequence comes from Gammaproteobacteria bacterium, assembly GCA_965213995.1. Classification (GTDB taxonomy): domain Bacteria; phylum Pseudomonadota; class Gammaproteobacteria; order Steroidobacterales; family Foliamicaceae; genus Foliamicus. The sequence continues at coordinate 1,978,973 of OZ243929.1, forward strand.
GGCAAGGCGCATGTGCATGTGGTTATTCTGGGCCTCGACCGGCGCGAGGCCGCGCTGCCGGACAAGCGCCTGTTCAGCTATCCCGATATCAACGGCGAGCCGGAGGAAAGCCGCCACGCGGCGCTGTCGCCCTACCTGTTCGATGCGGGCGGCCTGTCCGATCCGCATCTTTTGGTGCGCGAGGAAAGCGCGCCGATCAACGGGATGCCGCAGCTTCTCACTGGCTCCCAACCAATCGACGGTGGCCAGACAGTCTTTGATGCGTCCGAGCGGAGCGTGTTTCTGGAGGTAGAGCCAGAAGCCGCTCCTTTTCTTCGACCCTTTGTCGGAGCGCGTGAATACCTTCGGAGCGGCGAGCGCTGGATTCTGGCATTGCACGACGCGCCGCCAGAAGTGCTCGCCCGCCTACCCCTTGTGCGGGAGCGAATATCCGCTGTTCGTGCCTTTCGGCAGAAAAGCAAGCGCAAATCCACCCTCAAGCTGGCCGATACCCCAACGCTGTGGCAAGTCAACATGCTTCCCGCCGCGCCTTTCTTGGTGATCCCAGAGGTCAGTTCGGAGCGCCGCGAATACGTGCCCATCGGTTGGCTTGAACCGCCGGTGATTCCGAGCAACTTGGTCCGTGTCGTGGAGAACGCAACCTTGGCTGATTTCGCCCTGCTAACCTCGGCGATGCACATGGCGTGGCTGCGCCATGTCGGCGGGCGGCTGAAGAGCGACTACCGCTATTCCAGCGGCCTCGTCTATAACACTTTCCCAACGCCGCCCGGCTTCGCTAGCGGCGAGTTGGATACCTCGAAATTGGAGCCGCTGGCGCAAGCCGTGCTTGATGCCCGCGCCGCCTATCCGGACGCGACCTTGGCCAACCTCTACGATCCCGACCTCATGCCGCCGAATCTCCGCAAAGCCCACCGGGCGCTCGACTGCGCCGTGGACCGCCTCTACCGCCGAGGCGGCTTCGCCTCCGAGCGCGACCGCGTCGAACACCTCTTCGCCCTCTACGAGCAACTCCACGCCCCGCTCGCCGCGCCCGCCAAGGCCAAACACCGCCGGATGCCGTTTTCAGGTTAGGCGAAGGCAACTCGTGGCAAAGACCGCGAACCAAGATCCAAAAAGGCAATTGGACACTCGATATATCCTTGGCGCGTCCGATCGCTTCGGACGGCAAGGGTCGGGTTCGAGGGCCAAGCCGGAGCTGCGAATCCGGTCTCGATTCCGGCTTTTAGCGTGAGGATTGATTTGGTGCGGCTCGGCCTCAAGCCGCGATTTGCCACCGAACGCAGCGATGCCGGCGAACCCCTCAGCGCGATGTTTGACTGGCGCGATTTGCGGCACAAGGCTTTCTGATTCGTCTGCCCTGATTTTCAAGACCTGATGAACCAACTTTGTATGAGTCCTCTTGCTTGTCAGTAATCTCCTAGGTGATTTTGTTCTTACGCATTGTTGCGTGACCACTTTGGTTTACAGATTATTTTTCTTTTATAATTTGTAAACTTATCTAGAACAACGGAGGCCGCCGTGTTCGGTGAGCGTCTCAAACTCGCCCGCAAGCGCTCCGGGCTTTCGCTTCGCGCGCTGTCCGCCGAGATCGGAAACCGTGTGACCGCCCAAGCCATCGGCAAGTACGAGCGCGGTGAAATGATGCCGGGTTCCGATGTGCTGGACCTTCTGGCGAGGGGCCTCGACGTTTCGCCGCAATACCTCATGAGCGACCAGGTGCTGGAGCTGCGCGACATGGAGTTCCGCAAGCGCGCCGGCACCTCCGCCCGGGACCGCGCCGCAGTCGAGTCCGCGGCCATCGAGGAACTTCAGCGCTACTGCGCCATCGAGCGGATTCTCCGGCAGGCAAGTCCCGAATGGCAGATTCCCCGGCTCGGCCGCCGGTTCCTGGAATGTCTTGAGGAAGCGGAGTTTCTCGCCATGGAATTGAGAAAGGAATGGCGGCTGGGAATCGACCCCATACCGAACATGACCGAACTGCTCGAGGAGCATGGCATCAAGGTGCTCCTCATCGAGTTGCCGGCCAAGGTTTCCGGCCTCACTTGCTCGGTGAGGCAGTCCCATGACAACGTCCGGCTATCCGTGATTGCCGTCAACGCCACGCACTCGCTGGAACGTCGGCGTCTGACCCTCGCGCACGAACTCGGACACCGCGTGTTCGCCCCCGACTCTCCGGTGGATCATGAGAAGGCCGCCACCGAGTTCGCCAGCGCCTTCCTCATGGCCCGCGAGCACTTGGAAGGCCGGCTCGGCCCGCACAGGAACGCCCTGAGCTATGACGAGTTGGTCCAATTGAAGCGCCAATACGGCATCAGCGCCGCAGCCCTGCTTGTGCGGCTCAACCGGTATGGCATCATCGGCGACCAGACCTTGGCTTATGCCTTTCAGACTTTCGCCAAGGGGTGGCGGACGGAAGAACCCGAGCCGATCGAGGCTGTCGAGCTGCGGGGACAGCTTGAAAAGCCCCGCCGGTTCCAGCGCCTGTGCTACCGGGCGCTCGCCGAACGCTACATCACTCCGGGCAAAGCCATGGAATTGCTGAAACAACCGCTGGATCGCATCGAACAAGCCATGCAGGGACCGGAACTCGTCGATGCCCACGCTGGTCGCTGATTCCCCGTGCGTGATCGACTTGCACAAGGTGGGCCTTCTGCTCCAGCTGTTCGAGTTGCCCTATACCATCGTGATGTCGCAAACATTGCTGGACGACGAACTCATCCGGCTGACCGGAGACGAGAAACGCAAGATGATCGACCGGGGATTGCAGGCACGACATCTCGATACCGCCGGGCTCGCTCAGGCCAAACGGTATTTCGACCGTTATCCCGCACTGGCTTGGAACGATTGCCTCGCGCTGCGAATGGCCGAAGAGACCGAAGCCGCCATCCTTTTGACCGGCGACGGCCTGCTGCGACGCATCGCGACCGAAAAGACTATTGATGTCCACGGCGTCATCTGGGTGTTGGATGAAATGCATCGGCTCGCGGTTGTCGGGCCTGTCCGGCTGGCAAGGGCGATCAAGGCTTTGATTAACGATCCGCTCGTTTTCCTGCCTAGCCAAGAACTACGCCAGCGTCTGCAACGGCTGCGGCAATAGCCGATAATTGGGGTATGAGCACTTATAGCAAATGGCGCGGATGATCGCAGGAAGGAGAAAAAATGGCGGAGAAGAATAAAGGCGCGGCGGAGGATGCCAGGATCAGCGAATGGGATCCAGCGGATTACCTTGACGAGCCGGAGGACATGGTTGCCTACTTGGAGGCCGCGTTCGAGGATGGCGATGCCCGCGTTATTGCTGCGGCTTTGGGAGATGTGGCTAAACGGAAAGGCATGACCCGGGCCGCGGTCGAAGCTGGCTTGGGCCGGGAAAGCCTTTGCAAGGCGCTCTCGACCAACGGAAATCCCAGTTTCGCAACGATTCTTGGGGTTCTGAATGCCTTGGGACTGGGCCTCTATCCCGCGCCGAAGGCCGTTTCGCAGCCGTCTCCGCGCAGTTCCTGAACAAGCCCGGCTAGCGGCGCGGGCGGCTCCCCGCCAGACCGCTCAGGCGAGGCGCCAAGCCAGTCGGGCCCATGAAGAGAAAGGTTTCCAAGGTTGATGGGGAGCTGGATTTTGAGCAAGGCTCAAGTGGCCATCGCTGATTCACCTTGATGCTTGGAATCAATGTGTACCGTAATTTGCAGATCGTGGTCTAGGGCCGCGAGCATTTTCATTAGCCGGTCCAGCGTGAAGCGCTCAAGGTCGGCGTTACGGATGCGCGAGAAGTCCGCAGCGGCGAATCGAGTCGAGGCGGCGGCCTTGCGCACCGACAGACCGCGTTCGTCCAGCGACATGATGATGCGGGCGGCGAGAACCGCCTTGGCGTGTTTTAGATCGGCTTCCGGGTCGTCGAGATCGCGATACACATTGCCGCTTCCTTCGATCAGTTCAAATTCGGACTCGCTCATTACAGTGCCTCCCGCTTTAATCGGTCCAGCCGGGCCGCGATCAGATCGATTTCTGGCTTCGGTGTCCTGATGCTCACTTTCGACTTCTTTTGGAATGCGTGGAGCACCCAGAGCCGTCCGGCCAGCTCGGTGACGTAGATGACGCGCCAAGCGTTGGTCCGGTGCCGAATGGCAATCTGGAAGATGCCCGGCCCCATACCTTTGAGCGGCTTGGCGATGTCCGCCTTGCCACCCTCGGCCGCGACCGTTAGGGCGGCGGCCGCCCGGTTCTTCACTGTTTCGGGAAACGTGTCGAACATCTTGCGCGCTGCCTTGATCCAGCCGATGGGCCTCGAATTCCTGCTCAAACCGTATGTTGTCATATATGACGACACTCTTCAAGGCGCCTGCGGCAAATTCCCGCTCCCGCGCGGCTGGAAGCCAACCTTGGCCGCCTTCAGCGAGCTAACGCGGTGCGCCGCGCCGATGCGGTCGATGTCGCGCTTCGGCAAACCGGCCTCGGCGGCATATTGCGGCCAGCTCGCCACAGCGGAAAGCACTTCGTCCACGACCTGCCGGGCCGCGGCAAGCGGAATCCCTGATACCCGGGCGGATTGAAGCAAATCATCGCGCGAAAAGCCCTCTTGTTTGCCGGCGAGGCTCATCTGATGTGATTTCGTCCAGCCCTCAATAGGATTGTAGGAGTACGTCACATCGTAGGCGGGCGACAACCGCCAGCGGCCGCTGCGATCCATCAGGAAGGAAATATTTTTCACATGGTCGTCCTGGTTCCGCGCCGCGAGATTAAAGACCGCCCGACGGTACTGCTGCTTGGCCTCCTCCGCTCCCATCCCCAATTTTCGAGCCGTGTCGATCGCTTGCTCGTAGGAGGCGCCCGCGGGGTAGTTGTAGTCAAGATGCCGCAGCGCGCCCAATGTCTGCATGTGGATCTTGGCTCCCGTCTCATCGCGGTCGAAGCGCTTGGTCATAAAGTGGCTGCGTCCCCCCTCGTGGTGCAGGCGGCACTTCGACATCTCAATTCCTGCATCCCGCGCCATTCGGTGATACGCGTACTCGATCCTTCCATAGCCCTGCGGGCCGCCGAGCCGCTGCTGATTCAAATCCGTGGTTCCATCGAACTTGAGCATCCAGTGCTCAAAGCCCTGATCGGTGTTCACCTGTCCGGATCGGAACTCGCCGGTTTGCGGATTCCATGCCAATACGGCCTTGGCACGGGCGCCGCCCGCAGAGGTACCGACCGCCAGAATCCCCTCCAAGGCGGCGCGATCGTTGATGCCTTCCAGAATGCCGCGCAAGCGTCCCCGCGAGATCATTGCAAGATCGGCTAACTCTCGCAGTTGCTCAATATCCACTTTCGCGTTCCCGCCCGGCCGGGGGATTGCGGGTTCAAATTCCAGCGCGCCCATGCCGCGCGATCCAACATAGCAAAGCCGGTCCACAGGGCTGAAATCCTCGATTGCGCGTCCGGCGGCCATTAGCCATACGTCGATCAACTGGTTCCCGAACGTGTCGGGCAAGGAGTCGGCGAGCAGGCCGGGCAGCCCCCGGAATGCGCCTTGGCGCAGATCGGGAAACGCATAGGGATCTATTTGCGCCGGCATGGCAATGGGCGACAACTCAATTCCGGCCGCAAGAAAAGCGGGGTCGTACTGGAACACGCCGAGTCCGCGTTCGGCAGCCCAGGACACCGCGCCGATCCGGCGCCCCCAAAGGTTGACGGCAGCGTCGGTCATCGCCGGCCTACTCCCAACTCCAAGAAGGCGGCTGCGGGTCCGCCCGCTTCGGTCTTGCCCGCAGCCGCTCCTTTCTGCGCCGCTCCACCCGTTCCATCGGCCGGATATCGTAAGAAGGCACTGCCGCCAGCAAGCCATCCGCCAATTTCAGCGTGATCGCAACGCGCAGGAAATTTTCCAAGCCTACCGGTTGCCCCGCTTCCATCCGGCGCAGGGTTCTCGGGCTGATTCCCGAGGATTTGGCAAGAAATTCCTGGGTTATATTCCGCGAAAGCCGAAACCGCGCCAGACGCTGGCCGATTTCGGTTGCCAACTGAAAAGAATTAAGAGATTCATTGAAGGACATATATAGCCTTCTAAACGACTAAGAGTTAGATTATAGGCAATATAACACCTATTAAATAGCGACTATTCTCCGTTGTTCAGAACGATCGCAGGCTGGCCCGCATATTGCACGAGTCTGCGCCAGCTAGAGCCCTTTTCCTGCCCCTGCCTCGCGGGAGCGTCTGGGGCAGGGCGAGCATCGGTCGCTGCGCGCAGCGCAGCGAGGCAAAGCATGTCTTTGCCAGATGCGAGCGGGCCGACAGGAGGTCGGCCCCGGGCGTGATTCCGGCACTGTCGCGCGGCAGGGATGCCAACAGCAGCTTATGGGAAACAGGAGGATGGGTTTATGCGTCTCCCGCGAGGCAGGGGCAAGAAAAGGGCGGGGGAAGCACGCTCCGAACCAGGCGGAAGCAGCAAGCGCCTTGGTGCAATATGCGGGCTGGTCGTCAGTCGCAGAATATCCCGATCGCGCTCATCACCTCGCGCTCCCCGGCAATGCCGGACGGCCGGTTGACCAGCCTGTTGTTAACGTGCAAGGCCGATGAGCCGCCGCCGTCCAGGTTCAGCGCCTCGCGGGCGCCGAGTTCCACCATGATCGCGGCGAGCTGCTCCAGGTCCACGCCCCGGCTGGCCGGTTGACGGCCATCGACCACCAGCAGCAGCAGCGTGCCGTCGTCGCGGATGCCGGCCGCCGTTCGCGGATGCGTGTCCGGTATGGAGGAGCCGAAGAAGACTTCTTCGTTGGCGGTCACGCGCGCCCGCCCGTTGGAGACTAGGGCGGGACCTGCGCCCAGCGCGTCCTCCGCAGGCCATTCGACCGGCTCGCCCTCCAGTTTTGCGGGGCTTCCCGGAATATGCGGCGGCGGTTTCGGCCAAGCCCGCAGCCGGCCGCCGCGGCTCGTGGCCCAGGCGATATCGAACCCGTCGGGCATCACCCCAAGGGCGGCGCGGGCCGTTTCGTAGCGGATGCCGCCACGCACCACCGACCGTGTCGCCGGCGCCTTGATCTCGCCGTCCACCACCAGCAGCCCCGCATGCATTGCCGGGATGCGCTCCATGGAAAAAAAGCCCCCGTTCACCACCACGCAGGCGCCGGTGTTGGCGGCAAAGGCCGATACCCTCTCGCGGCGGTCATGCTCATCGCCGGAAAGCAGTATTTCGGCGCGCGCCGAATCGGCGCCGGGGCGAACGGAAACGTGCCAGGCCCGCAACGGAATGTTTGGATCGGCGCCCGAGAAAACCCGTACGGCGGCCGGCAGTTCGGCATTGAGGGACTCCATGGGCTGCCACTGCACACGCGGCATCCGGGCTTGCGCGCCCGCCGCGCCGATAAGGGCGACTATCGCCAGCGCCAAGGAGGCAACCCATGCCGGCGCCATCTCAGCAAATACCGGCGCCGAGGCCGCCGATTTCCAAGACGTTGAGCCAGCGGCGGACGAACATCATTGATGGCCCAAATGTGTCAGTTTGATCATCGTATCATCAAACTGACCGATTTTTTGGGCTGCGGCGAAGCCGCCGCGCTGCGCGCCGTCGGCTGGTCGCGCTCGACCTGCTTCCCCGGAGACGCCAACAAGCACATCCCTGTGGGCTCCGCGGCGGCATCCCTGCCGCCGAGGCTCCGGGGAAGCAGGACGGCGAAGCAGCCTTTAGCCAGTGCCACGCCAAGGATCGCGCCAGCTAAAGCCCTTTGCTTGCCCCTCCTTCGCGGGAGCGTCTGGGGCAGGGCGAGCATCGGTCGCTGCGCGCAGCGCAGCGAGGCAAAGCATGCCTTTGCCAGATGCGAGCGGGACGGCAGGAGGCCGGCCCCGGACGTGATTCCGGCACCGCCGCGCGGCAGGGATGTCAACAGCAACTTGGGGAAGCAGGAGGATGGGTTCATGCGTCTCCCGCGAAGGAGGGGCAAGCAAAGGGCGAGGGTAGGCAAATGGTTTCTGTGCGGAACTCCGGAAACGACCGTGCCATGCGGTCTAGGACACGCGGCTTTTTCGCAGGCGGGCGAGCCAGATGCCGGTGAGCAGGAAGTAAGTCTGCATGAGCAATGACAGGTTCCATTCGATAATGTTTTGGAAAGCGTGCCGGTTGTCCATGTAGTTCATCACCGGAATGCTGGCGCCGCCGAACACCAGCATGGCCACGCAGCCCGCTTTCTTCGCCCGCGTGAGCCAGCGCGGGGCGAACGCTTCCAAGCGCCGCAGCGCCATCAGCTGCGCGGTGACCGTCAGCCCGAAATAAAGGATGGTGCCGAAGCGCCGGAGCAGGAAGTAGATATGCCCCTCGGTGCCCAGAAACGCCGTGTACAGCACTAGGAAAACCGCGCCGCCGGCTCCAACGACCAGCACCGCCGGCGCCGTGCGGCCAGTTCCCGCCTCGATCAAAACCGCCAGCCGCCTCCAGTACAGCGCCAGCAGCGCCGCCGAGCACGCCATGCCCGCCTTGAACAGCCAGAAGCTGATACCATGCCGACCGGCGGAACTGATCGAAGTGCAGCCCTCCAAGTAAGGCACGCATACCAGCACATGCCCCTGAATGCTGGATACCAAGTAGCAGAGATTAACCGTAAGCGTGGGGATCAATGCGGTCAGAATCGCAATCCTGACGGCGCTGCGCTCGATGGCGATCGGCGGAATGGCCTTGTTCGGCGCCATTGGAAGCTGAGGCGCTCGCGCCGCTATCGCCGCGAATCGCGCGCGCTCAGGTAGGAACCCTCGGAAATGGCCTGCCAGCCGGACACGCCCTGCTGGAATTCCCTGTACGACTTGAGAATGCGCGCGGCCAGCGGGTCGTTCGCGGCCAGTCCGTCGAGCGTGTCGCCGGATGTCCGGCGAAGACCTTCAAGCACTTCATCGGGGAAGCGCCGCAGCTCAACGCCATGCTGGTTCACGAGGATATTGAGCGCCTGCACATTGCGGGCCATGAATTCCGAGAGCATCTGGTGGTTGACCGCCTTGCAGGCGGTCTGGATGAGCGCTTGCAGGTCCGCCGGCAGCGATTCCAGCGCCTCGCGGTTCACAATCACCTCGATAGCGCCGGCCGGCTCGTGCCAGCCGGGATAGTAGTAGTAGGGCGCCGCCTGGTAGAGGCCCAGCGGCAGGTCGTTGTAGGGGCTGGCCCATTCGGTGGCGTCGATCACTCCGGTTTGCAGCGCGGTGTACAGCTCGCCGCCCGAAAGGTTGACGACGGTGGCGCCCAGGCGCCGCAACACGTCGCCCCCCAGCCCCGGCATGCGGATCTTCAGGCCCGAGAAATCCTCCATGGAGCGGATTTCGCGGCGGAACCAGCCGCCCATCTGGGTGCCGGTATTGCCTCCGGGAAAAGGCACCAGCCCATAGGGTTGGTAGCATTCCCGCCATAATTCCATGCCGCCGCCATAGGCCAGCCAGGCATTGAATTCCGCCGGCAGCATCCCGAACGGAAAGCCCGTGAATAACTGGGTGGCGGGCGCCTGCCCTTTCCAGTAGGCCGGCGCCGAGTGGCCCATCTCCACGCTGCCGCGCGATACCGCGTCGAAGACCTCGAACGCCGGCACCAGCTCGCCGGCGGCATAGACCTGCACGCTGAGCCGCCCGCCGGACGCTTCGCGCAGCGTATCGGCCAGCATCACGGCGGTTGTGCCGAAGCCCGGCAATCCCGGCGGCCAAGCCGTGACCAGCCGCCAGCGGTAGCGTTGGCCCGGCTTGCCGATGCCCGGTTCCGGCGCGCCGCGCCCGCCGTCCGAGGGGCCCGGCGCGCACCCCGCAACCGCCGCCCCGGCTGCGCCGGCGGCCAGCATCTTGAGAAAACGTCGGCGCTGTGCCGTCATCGCGCGTTCTCCTTAGGCAACACCGCCGAAAGGATACTGCAAGGAGCGGTTTTTGCCGCTTGGCGGCATCCCCTTTGCCTGTTTCCGCCTCGCTTTTTCGTGCCTTGCTCGGAGAAAGGAAAAGTCCCTTATAATGTTCGGAGAGCAGGAAGCCGCCGGCGGGAGTTGAACCCGCGCCCTAGGACTGACAACGCCCAGGCAGGAACCACCCTCGGCGGCTTCGCGCTCATTCTCGCACGGATAAAGGCCTCCTTGGTTTCGGCTTTCTTTAATCCTCAAGAGCCGCCGCCGTTCCGCTTGGTTATCATTGCGCCATGAACGCAACCAACCCTCTTGCGCCCGGCGCCGATGTCGGCAATGCCTTGGTTGGCCCGTTGGCCGCCGCCACCTTGGTGACGAGCGATATGGATCGCTGCCGCCGCTTTTATTGCGACCTCATGGGGCTTGAATCGGCGCTTGCCCCCCTTCCCGAAAAGGCCCGCGCGCCGCTGGCGCGGCTTTGGGGCCTTGAGGATGCAGGCAACTGGGAACACGCCCTGTACCAGCAGCCCAACAGCCCCGATATGCCCTTTTTGCGGGTGATTGCGGTGTCCGGCGAGCGTCCGGCGGTGCGGCCTGGCATGAACGCGCTGCTGGAAGGCGGGCTGGCCGTGGGTTTTGCCTGCGCCGATATGGAGAAATTGATCGCCGAAAGCGAGAGCATGGGCTTTGGAACGGTGGCCGGAGTGACCCGCATTCCTTTGCACCGGCCGGACGGAAGCCCCTATGAAGCGCTGGAAACGCACCTGCGCGCCCCGGACGGCGTGTACGTGCTGGGGATAGCCCGCCCCTCGGATCTGGCGCCCATCTGCCCTATCGCCGAGGGCAGCCTTGCCGGCGGGCCGGCCTATTCCAGCCAAGTGATCAATAACGGCCAGCGCAGCTTGGATTTCTATACGGAAGTGCTGGGCTACGAGGTCCGCCGCGATGTGCAGCTGCCGTCGGAGGGTCCCACCGGCGGCCTGCTCGGTGTGCCGTCGGGCTCGAGCATGCGTTTTTTGCAGGTGTTCGCTCCGGGTTCCGAGAGCCGCTACCTGGTATTCCTCGACTGGTTCGGCACCGGCGCCGATGCAGTTGCTCCGTCCCGGCCGCCGAGCCGCGGCATGGTGATGTGGTCGTTCATCGTGCAGGATCTGGATGCGGTGCTAGCTCGCGCCGAGCGATTCGGAGCGGAACAGCTGTGCGGGCCGGAAGTGGTCGATGCGCTGCCGGTGGCTGGCGCAACGCGGCGCGCCACGCTGGCCGCGCCGAACGGCTTCGCGATCGAGCTGATCGAAGACATCGACGGCTGATTCCGCAGAGAGAGGGCGCTCCGATCCCGCCCCTTCATGCGCTTCCCTCTCATAGGGATCGCCTGCCGTAGCCCCTTTATGCGCCTCCCTCTCGCGGGAGTGTCGGCGGCAGGACAGCCGCCGCCAAGCCCCATGGATGGGTTCATGCGTCTCCCGCGAGAGGGAGGCGCATAAAGGGGCGGGGGCCAAGAAAGGGCGGGATCGGAGCGACCGGCCTAGGGCGGGCAAGTCATCGAAGCTTCATATTGGTAACTCAATGGTCATTTCCTTGTAACGGGAAATTTATCCGCCGCCGTTGAAATGCGCGCATCCGCAACGGAGGACGATGCGCGTTCCATGACCATCAGAAAATATCTGTGGGCCGCCGCCGCGGCGCTGCTGGCCGCCGCGCCCGCGCCGGCCCAGGAGGAAGCCGCCACGACCGACGGCAGCTTTAGCGGCAGTGTGGTTTCCGCTTCTTCGGGGGCGCCGATAGAAGGCGCCCTGCTGATATTTTCCGGCGGCCCTGCGCCGCGCTATGCGAGCAGCGACGAAGCCGGCGCGTTCCTCGCGGTGCTTCCCGTCGGAACTTACGCCTTGTCTGTTTCGCATTCCGGCTATGCGTCGCCCGCCGACCGGGAGATCACCATTCAAGCGGGCATCGAGCTGAGCCTCACCATCAGCTTGAGCCGCCAAGCCGCGGCGGCGCAGCAAGGCATGGAGGAGATCGTGGTGCTGGGCGCCTACCGGCCCACCGCCCTGGCCCGCAGCCGCGACTCGGAATCGGTGGTGGACGTGCTGTCGTCGGATGATTTCGCCATCACCGGCGATTCCAGCGCTGTCGATGCCTTGGCCCGGGTGCCCGGCCTGACCGTGGTGGATAGCAAGTACGTGTACGTGCGCGGCCTGGGCGAACGTTACTCGAACACGGTGTTCAACGGCTCGCCGCTGCCCAGCCCGGACCCCACCCGGCGCGTGATACCGATGGACATGTTCCCCGTCGGCGCACTGGAGAATATCGATATCCAGAAAACCTACTCGCCGCGCCTGTCCGGCGATTTCTCAGGCGGCCTGGTGGCCATGGCCACCCGCGCGGCGCCTGCGGAGCCCGTGCTTGAGATCAGCGTGGGGATCGGCGGCAATTCCCAGACCACCGGCGAAACCGGCCTGCAATTCGGCGGCGGCGGCCGCGACTGGCTGGGAATGGACGACGGAATCCGCGAGCTGCCCGCGGCGCTCAACCGCATTACCGGGAACGGCGCAACGTCGCTCAACCTGGTGGGCGACGAGGAGCGCGCCATGGCCGGCCGCTCGCTTAACCGCGAGTACGACACCGAGCTTAAGGAGATTCGCCCCGATGCCAGCGTTTCCGGGCGCTGGGGCGGCGGCACGCAGTTCAACGGCGGCGACTTGGGCTTCCTGGTTTCGGCGCGCTACTCCAACGGCTGGACCTACCGCGACGAGGAGCGCCGCACCTTCGGCCTCTCCGGCGCGGGCGGCGACTTGTCGGTTCTTGACGAAGGCGCCCAGAGCCGCACCCGCAACGTGATCGACCTGTCGCTGCTGGCCAACGTGGAATGGGACGTGAATGCCGGCGCCTTTCTCCGCAGCACCACTTTCGTCACGCGCCGCACCGACCGGACCTTCTTAAGGGAGTTCGATTTCTTTTCCGAGAACGATATCCATGTGGCCGACACCACGCTGGAATTCGTCGAGCGCCAGCTGCTGAGCCAGCAGTTCGCCGGCGAGCACTTCATCGATGCGTGGAACGCTTTGGCGATCGATTGGTCGCTGACTTGGTCGGCGGCCGCCCGCGAAGAGCCGGACACCCGGTTTTACCGCTTCGAGCGCTTCAACGAGGCCGAGAACCTCTACGCCTTCTCCGACACCGGCCAGTCCAACGAGCGCAGCTGGGAAGACTTGGAGGACGAGGCGGTCAACTACGCGCTGAATTTCTCCGTGCCGATCGAATTCGGAGCGGAGTCCGACGGCGAGATCGCCGCGGGATTGTCCTACCTCGACAAGGAGCGCGATTCCTATTTCCGCCGCTTCCGCTTCCTCACCGACTTTTCGCGCAATAACCTGCGCACCCAGCTGGGCCAGACGCCCGATCTGATCTTCGCCGACGAGCTGATCGCCGAAGACCTTTGGGAATTGCAGGAAACCACGCAGCCCACGGACAACTACACGGCCGGCCATCGCTTGGCGGCGGCCTACCTGATGGCGGACCTGAACCTCGGCATGAGCTGGCGATGGATGCTCGGCGCGCGCTACGAGGATTCCACCCAAAACGTGACCACCTTCGAGCTGATCGATCCCGCCCGCCGGAACGTGCGCGAACTGGCCCAAAGCGCTTTGCTGCCGGCCATGGCCATCACTTGGCTGCCGGGCGGCGGAGAAACGCAGCAGCTGCGCTTCGGCTACAGCCGCACGCTCAACCGGCCGGACCTCAAGGAGCTTTCCGAAGCGCCCTACATCGATCCGGAGGAACGCTACACGGTGGTGGGCAACCCGGACCTCCAAGCGGCCTCGATCGATAATCTGGATCTGCGCTGGGAGTACTACTTCGATAATGTCAACAACGTCCAAGTGGCCCTGTTCCATAAGAAATTCGGGGACCCCATCGAGCGCGTGATCCGGCTGGGGGCCGGCGGGATACGCACTTTCGCCAACGCCGAATCGGCTAGGCTTCAGGGCCTTGAGGTTCAGCTTCGCGCCGGGCTGGGCTTGGTTTCGGACGCGCTCAGGGATTTCGAGTTCAAAGTCAACGCCTCGCTGGTGGATTCCAAGGTGGATATTGGCCAGGCCGGCGCGCAGCAGACCAACGCCGAGCGCGAGCTTGAGGGCCAGTCGCCGTGGGTCGCGAACTTGCAGTTCAGCTACGACAACCCGGACCTGGATTTGCAGGCGGCGCTGCTGTTCAACATGGCCGGCGAGCGGATCGTGGATGTGGGCACCCAGGGGCTGCCGGATTCCTACGAGCAGCCGGTGGCGCGGCTGGACTTCAACTACCGCCAAGCGGTGGACTTTTTCGGCTGGCCCATGCGCCTGCAACTGAAGATACGCAATCTGCTGGACGACGATTTCGAGGTGCTGCGCGGCAACCAGGTCGAAAGGCTCTTCACCCGGGGCCGCTCCGCCAGCTTCTCCGTCGATATCCAGTTTTAACCGCCCATGCTCCGCCAGCTTTCCCTATTCCGAGGCGCGTTGATTTCGCCTTTTCCCGCCCCTCCCCCTCCGGGAGATGCTTCGGCCCGCCCTCTGCTTGCTCCTCTTCCTTCAGGAGATGCTTCGATTCGCCCTCTGCTTGCTCCCTTCCTCCGGGAGACGCATAAATACATCCATGTAGCTTGCTCCGGCATCCCTGCCTCCGATACTCCCGGAGGAAGGGAGCAAGCAGAGGGCTTGGGAGTGCCGGCCCTTAAGGGGTCTGCGCCAGCCAGAGCCTCTTTGCGCGTTCCCCTCTCGCGGGAGTGTTGGCGGCAGGGATGCCGCCGCCAAGCCCCATGGATGGGTTCATGCGTCTCTCGCGAGAGGGGAACGCGCAAAGAGGCGGACTCGAAGCGGCATGCGTCTCCCGGAAGACAGGGGGCGCAGGGAGAAGCTGCGGCTGCGGCGGGCCTGCATAGCGCGCTTCGGGTCCAAACATCCATTTCATTACCAGAGAGGTTTGCCTCCATGTCTTTGAACGCTGCTCGTTGCCTTGCCGCGACTTTGCTCGCCATCCTGCTTGCCACCGCTTGCGGCGGCGGTTCAGGCGAGGACATCGTTATCACGACGGCTCCGCCCGCAGCCGCTTCGGTCAACCCGGCCCCGCCTCCGCAGCGCAACGATCCGTTTCCGGTGTCCGAGGCTTTCGACGGCAACGGCAATCGCGTGGGCCTGGATCCCATGCTGAACGACAACGGCACGCCCAGCGGCTCCTCGCCGGATCTTCAGGGCGCGGAGTGGCTCTTCACCTCCAGTTCGCCGGACCTGCAAGGCGATGCCTACGCCATCTCCTTAGGCGGCCAATTCGAGGATGTGGACTACGTGGGCGCCTTCCCGCAGGACAGCTCCGATGCGTGGACCGAGGGCTGGACCGTGGGAGTCCACGGCAACAACACCGTTTGGCAGCCCAAGGGCACCCCCCGCTCGGACAACAGCTGCCCGGCCGGAACCACTTTCGTGCAGGCGCAGGCGCTCCCCGAATCCGTGGGAGGAGGGTCGATGGACCTTTGCCAGCTTGCCCGCCGCTACGACACCGACGGCCAGACCATTACGCTGACGGGCGACAATATCTATCGTTTGGCCGCCGGTTTTCCCGGCACCTATATCGGCAACGGCGAGGCGGCGGACGGCAACAGCGGCAACGACGTGTCGGTGACGCTGGAGATCGAGTCCGGCACGTTGATTCTCGGCTCCCAGCAGGAGGCGCTGATCATTACCCGCGGTTCGCGCATCGAGGCCTCGGGCACCGCCGAGGATCCTATCGTGATGACCTCCAAGGACCAGTTCGACGACTGGGTCGATGGGCGCGCGCGGGCGGACGGGCGCGGCGAATGGGCCGGGCTGGCCCTGATGGGCTATGGCCGCTCCAATGAATGCGGCGACCCCTGCGACGTGAACGCCGAAGGCAATATCGGCGCCTACGGGGGCAGCGATGATTCCGACGGCAGCGGATTCCTCCGCTACCTAGTGATCCGCCATGCCGGCAACGATATCGACGGCAACGGCAACGAGTTGAACGGGCTGACGCTGTTCGCCACCGGCTCGGCCACCGAGTCCTCCTACGTGCAGGTCCATTACGGGTTCGATGACGGCGTGGAGCATTTCGGCGCCACCGACCACATGGACCATATCGTGATCACGGGCGCCCGCGACGATTCCTTCGACTGGGGGCAGGGCTACCGCGGCACGGCCCAGTTCGTGCTGATTATCCAGGCCAGCGATGACGGCGACCGCGGCATCGAGGCCGATAATGACGGCGACAACCCACTGGCGCTGCCGGTATCGCTTCCAACCTTGGCGAACTTCACCATCCTAGGGGCGGCCGACAGCGCCGAGACCCGCTCCGACGGCATTCTGCTGCGGCGCGGAACCGGAGCCCGGATCTACAATTTCCTCGTGGCTGATTTCCAGGATGCCTGCCTGGACGTGGACGGAAGCGCCACCGAGGCCCTGTTCGGAACCGATCTCACCATCGAGAACTCGCTGTTTTACTGCCCCGCCAAGGAGGTCTATGAAAGCGGCGATAACGATGTGTCCGGCGCGGCCATCGCCAACTGGGTGGACAGCGATCCGGACAACCAGGTGGCCAACCCCAACCTGCGCGCCGACTACCGGCCCAACCCGCCGGATGCCGACGTGGCCAGCGCCAATTTCGCGACCACCGACTACATAGGCGCTTTCGCGCAGGACACGGACGATAACTGGACCGAAGGCTGGACGGTTTCCCTCAACGGCAACCACACCGTATGGCAATCGGCGGCCGCCAACCCTAGCGCCGACGGCAGCTGCCCTGCGGGCACCACCGCCGACGGCAGCCTGAGCCTGCCCGCGAGCGCCGGCGGCGGCCAGATGGATCTATGCCGCATGCAGCGCCGCTACGACACCGACGGCGCCGCCGTCATGCTCACCAACGATAATATCTACGCGCCGGCTTCGGGCTTTCCCGGCACCTATATCGGCAATGGCGACGCGGCCGACGGCAACGTCGGCAACGACGTGTCGGTGGAACTCAAGATCGAGGAGGGAACCCTGGTTCTAGGTTCGTCCGGCGAGGCTTTGATTATTACCCGAGGATCGCGGATCGAGGCCGACGGCACCGCTGCGAACCCCATCGTCATGACTTCGCGGCGCCAGTTCGACGACTGGGTTGCGGGCGGCGACGGCACCGCAGGCCGCGGCGAATGGGCCGGTCTGGCGCTGATGGGCTACGCCCGCTCCAACGAATGCGGCAATCCCTGCGATGTGGCGGCCGAGGGCAATATCGGCGCCTACGGCGGCAACGACGATTTCGACGACAGCGGCTATCTCCGCTATCTGGTGATCCGCCACGCCGGCAACGATATCGACGGCAACGGCAACGAGCTGAACGGGCTGACCCTGTTCGCCACCGGCTCCGGCACCCGCATTTCGTTCGTGCAGGTGCATAAGGGCCTGGACGACGGCGTGGAGCATTTCGGCGCCACCGACTTCATGGACCATATCGTGATTACGGACGCGGCCGACGACTCCTTCGACTGGGGCCAGGGCTACCGGGGCGGCGCCCAGTTCGTGGTGATCCGCCAAGCGGCCGATGACGCCGACCGCGGCATCGAGGCCGATAACGACGGCGACGCGCCCAACGCCGAGCCCATTTCCGGCCCCACGCTGGCCAACTTCACGATGATCGGCACCGAGGAAGGCGGCGGCGCCACCATCGGCGTGCTGCTGAGGCGCGGCACCGGCGCTTTCATCTGGAACAGCGTCATTACCGGCTACAACCGCTGCGTGGATTTCGACAACGAGGCCACCTTCGGCCGCTACAACACCGGCGCGATCGCGTTCCGCAACAATGTGGTGTCCTGCGCCACCAACTTCGACGAGGAATAGCTTGCTTTCCAGATCGGAGAAGCATTGCTTTATGCCCGCGCTCTTTCCCCATCCCTCCTTCGCCGGAGACGCAACAAGCACATCCCTGTGGCTCGGTTCCGGCATCCCTGCCTCCAACGCTCCGGCGGTAGCGTCTTTTGGTCGGCCTTCCTTCGCTCCGGCGGTAGCGTTCTTCGGACGGCCTGCCTTCGCGGGAGCGTCTGGGGCAGGATGCCCCAGCCGAGCCCCATGGATGGGTTCATGCGTCTCCTGCGAAGGCAGGCCGTCCGAAGAACGCGGGCGTTGGCGCGTCTGGCCAGGATGTTCCAGCCGAGCCCCATGGATGGGTTCATGCGTCTCCTGCGAGGGAGGCCCAGCTAGGAAACGCGGGCAATGGCACAGCGCGCCTGAGGAGGTGGCATAATTGGAAAGCGTTATGGCGCACGATATCTTGGTAGTTGAAGACGAGAATGCCATACGCGGCATGCTGGCGTTTAATCTTCGCCGCGCGGATTTCGAGGTCCGCGAGGCGGAGGACTCGCAGGCCGCCCGCAAGGCGATTGGCCAGCGGCTTCCGGACTTGGCGATTATCGACTGGATGCTGCCCGACGGCAGCGGGCTGGATTTGACGCGCTGGATCAAGCGCACGCCGGAAACGCGCGATGTGGCCATCATCATGGTCACTGCCCGCTCCCAGGAACAGGACAAGATTGCCGGCCTGAGCAGCGGCGCCGACGATTACGTCACCAAGCCTTTTTCCAGCCGCGAGTTGCTGGCGCGGATCACCGCGGTGCTGCGGCGCTCCCAGCGTGGCAGCGAGGAGGTGATTACCCGCGGTCGCCTCACGCTTAACCCGCAAAGCCACCGGGTGACTTCCGACGACGGCGCGCTCGCGCTGGGCCCCACCGAGTTCCGGCTTCTGCGCCTGTTCATGGAGCGTCCCGAGCGGGTTTTCAGCCGCGCCCAACTGCTGGACCGCGTATGGGGGCCGGCGGTATTCGTTGAAGAACGCACTGTGGACGTGCATATTCGCCGGCTTCGCCAGGCCATGGAGCCGCATGGAGCGGTCGGCTATATCCAAACGGTGCGGGGCGCGGGCTACCGTTTCTCATTAAACTAGCGCCGCCATGCGATGGTTTGCGGGCGCGCGCGGGAACGGCGCGCCCGCAACGCCGGTCTTGAATTTTGGATACCCTGGTTCGCAAACTGGTACTGCGCATCACCCTGCGTGCCTGTGCCGCTGCGGCAGCGCTGGCCGCCGCTGGCTGGCTGCTGGCCGGAATGCCGGTTGCGGGCGCTCTGGCTGGCATGGTGCTGGTTCTGGCATGGGAGTTGTCGGTCCAGTTGCGCGCCGCCGGCGAGCTATCGCAATTGTTCGATGCCGATGCCTGGTCCGGCGGCGCATTCTCCTTTGCCGAACTGCCGCAGCAGCTCAGCGATCTGGAGAGCCGCACCGAGGAGGCGGAACAGCGGCTCAAGCAGGTGCTGAAGGCCCTGCGCAGCACAGCCCGGTCGTTTCCCGATGCGGCCTTGGTTCTCAACGATCAGGGCGAAGTGGTGGTGAGCAACCGGCAGGCCCGCCGGATGCTGGGCGTGCGCAAGCGGCTGGACAAGGGCCGCCCTGCGCTCAAACTGATCCGCGATCCCGAGTTCGCGAACTGGCTTAAGCGCGGCGGCAAGGAACTGGTTCGCTTCAAATCGCCCGAGCAGCCTGATGTCTGGCTGGAGGCGCAGCGGGTGCCGTATGCGGAAAAGCAGTTCCTGCTGCTGGTGCGCGATATCACAACCGCCGTGCTTGCCGACAAGACCCGCTCCGATTTCGTGGCCAATGCCTCGCATGAACTACAGACACCGCTTACGGTGCTGACCGGCTACCTCGAATCGATGGGCGAAGACGGGGATTTCCCCGAACGATGGAGCGATCCGGTTCGGCACATGGCATCGCAGTGCGACCGCATGACCCGGCTGGTGCGCGATCTCCTCGAGCTGTCGCGGCTGGAAACATCCGAAACGCCGCCCGGCTTCGCGCCTTTGAGCATGATGGATGTGCTCGGGGATGCAGTGCAGGTGGGCACGGCGCGCTGCGTCGGCCAGTTGGATATCTTCGCTGAAGTCGAGAGCGACCGGCCCCTGCTTGGCGAGGAATTTGAAATCCGCTCGGTCGCGACCAATCTGGCGATCAATGCGGTGGCCTTCACGCCGCCCGGCGGGAAGGTCGTGCTGCGCTGGAAAGCCAACGGATCCGGCGGACGGCTCTCCGCCACCGACACCGGCATCGGGATCCGGCGCGAGCACCTGCCGCGCCTCACCGAGCGGTTCTACCGGGTGCGCGGCGACGGCAGCCCTCCAGTGCCGGGCACCGGCCTGGGGCTGGCCATAGTCAAGCATGTGCTGAACCGCCACGGTGGCCGCCTCGAGATCGAAAGCACGCCCGGCTCGGGCAGCACCTTTACCTGCCATTTCCCGCCCCATCGCGTCGGCGACGCCCCCTAGAACACGCCATTGCCACCGTCGGCGTGAGCCTTTCCTCCGCCCCTTTCCCCGCAGGAGTGCCGGCGGCAGGACAGCCGCCGCCAAGCCCCATGGATGGGTTTATGCGTCTCCTGCGGGAAAGGGGCGGAGGAAAGGCGGAGGAAGCACATCCTGCACTAGGCGGAAAGCGGACAAGCTGGGCGCGCTAGCAAGAAAAAGCGCGGGCCAAGCCGGCAGCGGGAGTTGCGATCGTGTAGAATCCGCGCCTTCCGGCCTCAAACAGGCCCATCTGATTGAATAACGAGCATGCGCACCGTTTCCGCAAAACCCGGGCAGGTCAGGCAGGATTGGTTCCTGGTGGATGCCGCGGGCTGCACGCTGGGCCGGCTGGCCAGCGAGCTGGCCGTGCGCCTGCGCGGCAAGCACAAGCCCGAGTACACCCCGCATGTGGATACCGGCGATTTCATCGTGGTCATCAATGCCTCCAGGGTGCGCGTGACCGGCGACAAGCTCAACCAGAAGATGTACCACCGCCATACCGGCTATATCGGCAACCTGAAATCCGTTCCGCTGAAGAAGGTGATGCGGGATGCGCCCGAGCGGGCCATTCACTCCGCCGTGCGGGGGATGCTGCCCAAAAACCGCTTGGGCCGCGCCATGCTCAAAAAGCTCAAGGTTTATCCGGGAGCCGAGCATAAGCACGGCGCCCAGCAGCCCGTGCCCTTGGAGATCAGCGCATGAGCGAGAACGTTTACTACGGCACCGGAAGGCGCAAAACATCCGCGGCCCGGGTGTATATGCGGCCCGGCACCGGCCAAGTCACCGTTAACAAGCGCCCGCTGGACGAGTTTTTCGGACGCAAGACGGCCCGCATGATCGTTCATCAGCCGCTGAAGGTGGCGGGCATGGAAGGCCGAATGGACGTGACCGTGAACGTTCGCGGCGGCGGCACCACCGGCCAGGCCGGCGCGATACGCCATGGCCTCACGCGCGCCCTGCTTGCATACGACGAGCAATTGCGTCCCAAGCTTCGCTCAGCCGGCTACGTGACCCGCGACGCGCGCAAGGTGGAGCGCAAGAAAGTGGGCCTGAGAAAGGCCCGCCGCGCCACTCAATACTCCAAGCGCTGACCGCGCTTCGCGGCGGCGGCGCGTTGCCGCCAGCCGGTTGCAGGCCGGCGGATGGGGGATCGTCTAACGGCAAGACATCGGACTCTGACTCCGAGAATCCAGGTTCGAATCCTGGTCCCCCAGCCAAGCCGATCGCTTTAGTGCGCTGATCGGACCGCGCTTTTAAGGTGCCCTCGGCTTGCCGCCGCGCCGCCCCGCTTCAAACGCTCACAGCCCCAGCTCGGCGCAGGTATCCTCGATGGCGGCGCGCAGGATCGCGAACATATCGCGCGCCTGCGGCATATCCAGAATCAAAGGCGGCGACAGCACCACCTGCGCGCCCACGGGCCTGACAATCAGCCCCCGCTTGCGGCAATGCCGGAATACGCGCTCGCCGATTTTCTCGGCGGCGGCGAAAGGCTTGCGCGAAGCCTTGTTTTCGACCAGCTCGATGCCCAGCATGAAATGGCTGCCGCGCACATCCCCCACGATCGGCAAGCTGCCGAGCGACTCCGCCAAGGCCAGCAGCTGCGGCCCCCGCTTGCGGACTTTTTCGCAGAGGCGCTCGCGCTCCATGATTTCGATATTCTTCAGCGCCGCTGCGCAGGCAACGGGATGCCCCGAGTAGGTAAAGCCCATGGATAAAAGCCCGCCTTCGCATTGCGGCTGGCTGATGACCTCGTAGATCTCGTCGGAAAACAGGGCGAAGCCAAGCGGCACATAGCCGGAGGTGACGCCTTTAGCGCCCACCAAGATATCCGGCACGTAGCCGTATGCGGGTTCCGAAGCGAACCAATGGCCCAAGCGCCCGAACCCCGTGACCACTTCGTCGGCCACGTAGAGCATATCGTGCTTGCGGCAGGTCTCCCAGGCTTTGCGGTGGTAGCCCTCCGGGGCCACCAGCACCCCGCCGGCCCCTATGATGGGCTCGGCGATGAAGGCCGCCACGTTTTCGGCGCCGAGCTGCGCGATCCGGTTCTCCAGCTCCGCGATCAGGAAATCGCAATAGTCCGCCTCGCCCATGCCCTCGGCGCCCTGCGGTCGGCGGTACATGTCCGGCGCTGACACATGGTGGATCCAGTCGTCGGCGATGCGGTCGAAACCCTGCTTGGTGTCGTGTATTCCCGTGAGGTTGGCCGTAACGTAGGTTGAGCCGTGATAGGCCCTGAGCCGCGAAATAATCTTTTTTTTGCGCGGCTTGCCGCGCAGGTTGTTGTAGTAGTGGACCAAGCGGATTGCGGTATCGTTGGCCGTGGAGCCGCCGGTGGTGTAGAAGACATGGTTCAGATTGCCGGGCGCCAGCTCGGCCAGCTTGGCGGACAGCAATGCCGCAGGCTCGTTGCCGCTGTGGCCGAACGGGTTGTAGTACTCCATCCTCATCGCCTGCCCGGCGATGCATTCGGCCATTTCCCTTCGGCCGTGGCCGATATTCACGCACCACAGTCCGGCGATGCCATCGAGAAAGCGCTGGCCGCCGGCATCAGTGATATGCACCCCGTCCGCTTGGGTGATGATTTGGCTTCCCTCCTCGCCGAAGGTGGCGAAGTCGGTGTAGGGATGGATGAAATGGTCGCGGTCCATCCGCCATAGCGCTTGGGCATCGGTTTTCCTCATGGATTACGGATCCTCGCTTAAAGCGCCGCGGCCGCAATGAAAACGATCGCGGCGACGGCCGCCGCGAGCAGCGCGTAGGGCAGCTGCGTCAAGGCGTGGTCCATCACGCGGCAGCCGCTGCCGTGCGCCGAGAGCACCGTGGAATCGCCGTAGAAGCAGGCATGGCTGCCGAAGGCGCTCGCTGAAATCAGCGCCCCCACCACCAGCGGGATGCTTGCGTCCATGCTGGAGGCCAGCGGAAGCACGATAGGCATGGCCACTGCGAATATGCCCCAGAACGACCCGGTGGCGAAAGCGATCAAGGCCATCACCAGAAAAGTCACGAGCGGCAGCAGCGCCGGCGTCATTATGGGTTCGACAAGATCGATCACATACGGAGTGAGGCCCAGCTGGTCGTTCACCTCCTTGAGCATGAACCCGGCCACCACGGTGCCGAGCGGCAGCAGCATCGATTTGAATCCGTCCATCATGGTGTCGAACAATTCACCGGGCTTGAGCAATTTCTGGCCGAACACCAAGGCCAAGGTCACTGCGAGGGCCACGATCACGCCCTTGAAGATATCGATGCCCAAAAACCAGGTGAAGAAGATCAGCGTTGCAAGGGGAATGAAGAAATTAAGCGCCACTTTGCGGGCATCGCCTTTTTCCGCTGCCTCGGCATCGCTCCGCGCCGGCCCGGGATCAGGGCGCTCGGCGGCCTTGCGCTCCGCGCCTCTCATGGCGCCAAGCAGCGGGATTTTCCCCAGCGCCACCAAAGGCACGATAAGGAACGCGGCCCAAGCGTAGAACATATAGGGAATGCCTTGGATATAGATGCGCAGCCCTTGGCCGGCGTTAAGCGCCATGCTGTCCTCCAGCAGGGCCGAAAAATACACCGACCAGGTGGATAGCGGAACGATCACGCAAATGGGCGCCGCAGTGGAATCGACCACGTAAGCCAGCATTTCCCTGGAGACCCGGAACTTGTCCGTCACCGCCTTCATCGACGAGCTGATGGTGAGGGAATTAAGGTAGTCGTCGATGAATATCGCCAGACCCAGCGCCCAGGTCGTGATCAAAGCCCCCTTCCTGCCTCTGATTCTCCGCGCCGCCATCCGCCCGAAGGCGGCGGCGCCGCCGATCTTCACCAGCAACGCGATAAGGCTGCCCATCAGGCCGCACACCATGATGACCCAGCCTATGGTTTCATCGGCCATGACCGTGAGCGCCACGCCGGTGAGATTCCCCAGCAGCTCGGCGGGCTGCAGGATCAGCAGGCCCAGGATCACGCCGGCCACCAAGGGTTCGATGGTGCGCTTGGAGAGGATCGCCAGCACCAGCACCAGCAAAGTGGGAAGCAGGCACTCGATGCCGGTTGCGGGCAAAGCGTCCATGGCGGATTCGCGACCGGCCGCCGGGAAGCTCAGGCCGCGGCCCGTTCGCCGCCTAGCGGCTGGTGCTGGGTGGCGCAGTGAATGCCTCCGCCCGCGTAGTTGAGCGGCGCCGGATCGATGCGGACCACGTCGCGCCCCGGGTAGGCCGCTTCGAGCGCGCGCTGCGCGGAGGCATCCTTGGCGGGATTGCCGTACTCGGGCGCGATAACCAGCTCGTTGGTGGCGAGGCAGTTCACATAGCTGGCCGCCGCCACGATATGCACAGGCTGGCCTTCGGGAAACGGCGGCGCGTTATCGGGATAGTCCAGCGCCTGCAAAAAATCGCGGCACATGGGCTCGCGGGCCTGCGCGAGCCGGTAGCCCACATCGGGCGTGGGTATGCGGATAATTTCAAAAGGCTGCCCGTTCTGGTCGGTTGCGCCGGACAGGATCCGCCAAGCCTCCTCAAGCCGCGCCTGGTTGGCGGCGGCGACGGGATCGCTGGCGGCCTCCTCGTCGGTGACTTCGGCCAGCAGGATACGGCGCGGACCGACGAATTGGCAGAACTCATCCACATGGCCGCCGGTGGTTTGAGGATGGTAAAGATGGATCGGCTCGCCAGCGGCGTTCAAATAGCGGATCGGCCCGCGCTCGGCGCGGTCGTCCTCCCGAAGGCCGGCATGCAGCCAGATCACCTTGCTGGCGCCCAAAACGTTTTGGTAGGCGGCCTCCAGATCCTCCTGCGTGGCATTCGGATTGCGCTCAAGCTCCACAGTGAGGTTGGCCACCACAACGCCTTGGCCATTGCCTATCCTGTTGCCGCCCTCGCTCACCAGGCTTGAGTGCAGCACCTTGCCGATCCCGAGGAATTCAGCCACTCGGCCCGGAAGCGCGGACATGGCTCTCGATGCCGGGTCGGAGGTGGTGGAATAGCCCCATTGATTCTGCTCGAAGGCCGCGACCGCCAAGCCCCCGCCGTGGCGGTCCTCCAGGAAGACGGGGCCGTAGTCGCGCACCCATAAATCGGCTTGCGGGATCGGCAGAAAGCGGATGCCCGGGGACACAGCGTAATCATTGTCCTCCATCCAGTCCCGCGCCAGCGCCATGCCCGCCTGGTCGATGCACAGGATATTGGCCGGAATCCGGCGATCGGCCAGCGTGCAGGCGAGTTGCGCGATGGTCGCTCGGGTGTCCAGCGCCGGATCATGGAACCATTGGAACGTGGGCCAGCCGAGCCACACGGCCGCATGGGGCTCGAATTCCCCGGGCATCCGACAGGGGCTAGCCCGCATATTGCCAAGGCCGGTCTTGCGCGCCGGGGAGCGGCGCTATGCGGCCGACGGCCTCGATCGCATCCGCATTTCAGAAGCTCAGCGACACGTCGATGCCGTAGCTGCGCGGGTAGCCGGGCGTAATCAGGATGCTGCCCAGCGTTTGCAGATCGTTCAGGTACTGGGAATATTCCTCGTCGGCGATATTCTTCATCCAGATCGACGCGGACCATTTGCCGTCGGCATCGCCAAGGCCCACTCTGGCATTGAGCAATGCGTAGCCCTCGATTTTGCTGATCGGGGTATTGGTGGCTTCGGCCCAGTGGTCTGCGCGGATGGTGAAATCGATCTGCCCGTACGCCAGCCAGTTCCCGGCCACGGCGGCCTCGTAGCGGGCCAGGCCGTTGCCGCTGAATTGCGGCGCGTAGATCAGCTCGTTGCCGTCCAGCCGCTCCTGCACGTCATAAGGGCTGGTATCGATTCTCGTGGTTTCGGTGTCCAGCCAGGTCAATCCCAGCTTCAAGTCCCAGCCATCCGCAGGCACCAGCCATAGTTCCGATTCAAAGCCCAGCACTTCGGCATCGGCGCCGTTCTCGTTGATCAGGGGGTCGAAGCCGGGATCGTCGGGCAATGCGGCCCCGGGCACCGAAAGGGCGAGGATCACGTCGTTGTAGTCGTAGTAGAACAGGGCCGCGTTCAGCCGCAGGCTGCGGTCGAGCCATTCCGACTTGATGCCGATCTCGTACGAGGTCAGCGTTTCCTCGTCGTAGGGCTCCTCGAGTATGGATTGGACGGTGATATCGCCGATAAAGCCGCCGCTTTTGAATCCATTGGAGATTTTGCCGTAGGCCATGGCTTGCTCCGACAGGTCGAGGCTGGCGCCGAAGGTCCAGGACAGCGCGCTGAAATTGATTTCCCGGTCCAGGAAAGCGGACACCGTGCCGGTGCCGGAGGCGGGCAGGAAATCCCCCGCCGCGGAAGGGCCGCCGGCCGGCTCGACATCGAAGGTGCCGCCCGTGAAATGCCGGTCCTCGGTGGTGTAGCGCAGCCCGGCGATCAATCGCAACCGGTCGCTGAGATGGTATTCGCCGTGGGCGAAGGCCGCCAGCGCATCGGTATCGAGCACATAGGTATGGTTCTGGTTGTATTCGAGATCGAAGCCGTCCGTTTCCGTAAGGGGCGTGTCCAGCTTGTCGGTTGAATAGAACACGCCCAAGGTCCAATCCCACTCGGTGCCCGAGGAGGCCAGCCGCAGCTCCTGGGATAGCTGGTTGAAGTCCGTGCGGTAGCCCACGTCGATATTCCTGTCGGCGGCGCCGTCGGCATCCTCCTGGGATTCGCGGTCCGCCCGGTTGTAGCCGGTCACGGAAATCAGCGACCATTGGTCGCTCAGCTCGTAATTGATAGTGAGCACGGCGCCCGCCGCCGCGATGTCGTCGCGGTTGATGATGCCGCTTTGCAGGGTGAAGGGATCGCCGTCGTCGATCAGGGAATCTCCGCTATTGAAGGCGCAGCCCGCCGAAACGCCCAGATCGCCTTGGGTGATGGCATCGCAGATCTCATATTCGCCGTCGGTGGTGAAGGTGGGCAGGCCTTGGTACTGGTTGCCTTCCGAGTCCTCCTGTCCGCCGAAAACGGCCAGCCGGGCGGACAGCCGATCGGAGGCTTCCCAAAGCAGCTGGCCCCGCGCGGCGAATCTTTCCTGGGCGCCGATTTCGCCATGCGCAGGATGGCTGAAAGGCCCGCCGTCCTGTTGGATGGCGCTCACCGAAAGCCGCCCGAGCAGCCCTTCGCCCAAGGCGCCGCTCAAGTAGCCCTCAAGCGCCAGCGCATCGTAGCGACCGTAGCCGAAGTCCACGCCGGCCTCGAACTCCTCGGTGGGCGCGGCGGAAAAGAAATTCACCGCGCCGCCGGTGGTGTTGCGTCCGAACAGGGTGCCTTGCGGGCCCTTCAGCACCTCGACCCGCTCAAGATCGAACAGCGCGAAATTCAGCAGCGTGGAGTTTCCGTGGAAGACCTCATCGACATGGATGGCCACGGGGGAGCTCTGGATGGCCGTGAAGTCGTTCAAGCCCACGCCGCGCAGGACGAAGTTGGGGATGGCGTTGGTGGATGAATACGACACGATAAGGCCCGGGGTTTGATACTGGATATCGGCGGCGGTGCGATATCCGAGTTGCCGCATCTCGTAGCCATCCAGCGTGGTGATGGCAATGGGCACCTCTTGGATATTCTGCTCCCTTTTCTGGGCGGTGACGACAATTTCGTCGAT
This sequence comes from Gammaproteobacteria bacterium, assembly GCA_965213995.1. Classification (GTDB taxonomy): domain Bacteria; phylum Pseudomonadota; class Gammaproteobacteria; order Steroidobacterales; family Foliamicaceae; genus Foliamicus. The sequence continues at coordinate 2,006,734 of OZ243929.1, forward strand.
GGTCGCGCCGGACGCTGCCACGGTGCTCAAAACAAGGGCGATTCCCATAGCGGGAGCGATGATTCTGCGGTTCATGGCGCGGGTTTCTCTGGCAAGGCGATATCCTCAAAAGCCTACTTTACAACACGCGGTCGAGGGCAGGGCTCTGCCGCCAGCCGCTTGCTGGCCAGCGAGCGCCCAAGGCACGGGGTTTGCGCCTCCGCCTGCGGGCAACGGATTAGCAGGCCATGCTCAGCACGGCTTGCAACAAGACGTTGGCGCCCGCTTCCAAGTCCTCGGGCTTGGCGTTCTCCTCCTCGTTGTGGGAAATCCCGTTCTCGCACGGCACGAAGATCATTCCCGCAGGGGCCACCGCAGCGAGATTGACAGTGTCGTGCCCGGCGCCGCTCACGATATCCATGTGCCGGTAGTTGAGGCGCTTGGCGGCCTGTCTCACCGCTTGCACGCATTCGGGCGCGAATTCCGTGACCGGCATGCGGAATACTTCCCCAAGCGAACCTTGCAGCTTGCCGGATTCGCATGCCTTGGCCACGCTGGCCCGGAGCGATTGCTCCATTTGATCGAGCACGGCCGCTTCGGGATGGCGCATATCGATTTTGGCATGCGCCTTTTCGGCCACCGTGTTTCGCGACCCGGGCTCGGCGCGGATATCGCCGATGGTGGCCCGGCCCCAAGGCGCATGCCGGACGGCCAAATCGTAGCAATGGCCGAGCAGCGGCAGCAGCCCGGCCACCGGGTCCCGGCGCATTTCCATGGGCGTGGGGCCGGCGTGGCAGGGTTCGCCCGTGAGCTCCAGATCGTACCAGCGGACTCCCTGGGCGCCGGTGACCACGCCGATTTGACAGCCCTTGGCCTCAAGAACGGGACCTTGCTCGATATGCACCTCGAACGCGGCCTTCACCGGCTTGGCTTCGGCGGGCGCTTGCCCTTTGCAGCCGAGCCGGCGCAGCTCGCTCTCAAGCGAAATGCCGGTCCTGTCCACGGCCTGGTACATCTGCTTCAAATCCAGCGCCCCCGACCAAACCCCGGAGCCCATCATGGCCGGGGCGAAGCGCACGCCCTCCTCGTTGGTCCACACCGCCACTTCGATCGGATGGCTGGTTTCCACGCCAGCCTCGTCTAGGCGCCTCAGGATTTCGACGCCCGACAAAACCCCGTACACCCCATCGAACTTGCCGCCGGTGATTTGCGTGTCCAAATGGCTGCCGATCATCACCGGCGGGGCCTCCGGCAACCTGCCTTCGCGGCGGGCAAACAGGTTGCCGATGGCATCCACAGCCACCGTCGCGCCTGCCTGTTCGCACCAGCGCGTGAAAAGATCGCGGCCTGCCTTGTCCTCGTCGGTCATCGCTTGGCGGTTGCAACCGCCTTTGGGGGTTGCGCCGATCTCGGCCATGGCCATCAAGGCATCCCACAGGCGCTCGCCTTGGATACGCAAATCAAGCAGATGTGAATTCATTCCGCCTCCCTTGGCGGCTGCCGCCGGCACTCGCTATCGGCGCCCCTCTCCGAATGGGTTTGCCGCCTTCCGCCAATGCGGATCATATCCCGAACAGGCGGCTGCCGCCCTTGCGCCGCCGCCGCGCGCTACAGGCCAAAACCCTCGTGCCGGCTGCGGAACGATTCCCCGGCAACCCCCGTGCAGCCTGTTGCGGACCAGGGGCAACGTCGGCCAAAATTCGTCCATGCCCGAAAACGACCGCTCCATCGGCGATCAGGTTCTCGCGGAACTGGGCCATGCGCTGCGCGTGTGCGCCGGCGAGCCTGCGCCCGCCGCCGATAATCCCGCCGGGGATGCTGAGGATTCCTTCACGTCTGATCAGGAGCGCGAATTGAGCGCCGGGCTGATGCGCGTCAACCATGCCGGCGAGGTGTCCGCGCAGGCGCTGTACCGCGGCCAGGCATGGGTGGCGAGCGACGAGACAGTGCGCTTGAGCCTTCTGGAGGCGGCCTCCGAGGAAGGCCGCCACCTTAAATGGTGCGAGGACCGGATCGACGAACTCAACGGGCGGCGCAGCTGGCTCACGCCGCTATGGTATGCCGGCTCCTTCGGCATCGGCGCGCTGGCCGGCCTGTTCGGCGACCGCTCAAGCCTAGGGTTTCTGGCTGAAACCGAGGCGCAGGTGGAACAGCATCTCGATGGCCATCTTCAGCAATTGCCGCCATCGGATCTTCGCAGCCGCAAGATACTGGAGCGCATGCGCGAGGACGAAATCCGCCACGGTCGCAATGCCGAGGAGGCCGGCGGCGAACCACTGCCCGAGCCCGCCCGCGCCGCCATGCGTTTCGCGTCGAAAATGATGACCACCACCGCCCGCTGTCTTTAGAATTGGCCCGTGAAACGCGCCCGCATCGCACCGTCCATCCTTCGGCTTCGCCAAGGCCCATGCCGTGCGCTGGCACCATGACCGAACCACCTATCGAATTTAGTTTCTCGAAGTCTGGGTCGAGGTGCCACTCCCCTCGCTCCGCCTTATTCGACGGTCCACGGAGCGCCGCGAGGCGGAGTGCTTCGATCACAAATGACGGGGTGGGCATCAACTGCCTTCAGATTCTTGCGTTTGAGTTTTCCCAACAAACTTGCGCGGTCGATGGGATTCGGTCGCAACCTCGATGGCATGGAAGGTTGTTCCAAGTGCAGCACGACTCGCCATCTGCGGTTCCCGGCCAGTGCTTTCCTTGCGAGCTCTCTTTCACTGTCATCATTGGCGTTTTTCGCTGCCGCTGCCAGCCCTGCCAAGGTATCTCGCACTTTAGCTGCCAACTCTTGATCAATATCGATCGCCTTTGAGCGGGGATGTTTTCGGTAGTCCTTGATCTCTACCAGCCAGCACACGTCTTTTTCAACACAGACAATATCGACGGCTTTGGATCCTTTTGCGACGGATTGGAACTGTTTGCGATAGAAGGCCCAGCAATCGTACTTGCTGGCTAGGCAGTTGTCGGGAAAGCGGAATTTGAGAGAACCTTCGCTTAGGGTCGTCACGCTTGTTGCTCCGTCCTTGACATGAACAGATCAACGAAGCGATCCGACTGCTCGAGATCCTCATCCAACAGCAGCGGCGGATCTATAGACCCGATGTCGTGGCTTTGGGACACTTCCACGCCATCATCGCCCCGGCTAAGCGCGAAGTATTTTTGCTCGACTTCAGCGAACTCATCCTTAAGAAGAATCTCGAACTCCCGCAGAAGGAATAGGCTGTGCGTGGCCACCAAAACCTGCACGCCCGCCTTGCAGACACCGAGAATGGCCTTGGCGGTCTCACGAATCAGCCTCGGGTTCAGATTGGACTCAGGCTCGTCCCAAAACAGGCATCCCTTGTCGAGCAGGGAGCCGGTGGAAATCAAACGAACGAGCATGGCAACTTTGCGCCAGCCTTCCGCGACCAGCGACATTTCCATGTTGCTGGCGTTGAATGGCTTCAAATAAAAGCGACCGTTCGCGTCCAGCACGACCCGTCCGCCGAGTTGCCGCTCCAGCGGCTTAGTCAAGTCGCCGATGGTTGCTTCCCGAGGCCCTCGCAAGGCCGGAGCGCCGAGCAGCAGGCAAGTGTCCCGCCAAGTTTCATCAAACTCCAAATGACGAGTCTCGTAGAGCGGAACAAATCCCGGATAGAGCGTCAGCAGCTCTCGAGTGGGAAGAAAAACGGGTGGCTTATCTTGCCATTTGGCGGGAACACGATTGACACTTGTTTCGGATTTTGCCAGTGAGGAGAACCGAAACGCCAAGGATGTCTTGGGTTGCCTGAAACTCATCTTCACTTCGCAGCCATTGCGACCCCTCTGGCGATGCACCAGACGGCCCAAGCGGTCTTCCGGGCGAAAGACGCTGAATATCTTATCAGCGATACGAGGCTGCAAAAGCGTTTTGGTGGGCCGCTCTTTGCGTCGTTTGCCCTCCTCAGCGCTAAGGGCCATGATCGCATAGGGGAGCTTCAGCAAGTGCGTCTTGCCGGTTCCGTTTGCGCCGACAATGATGTTGAGCCCTTTGGCGAATTCCAATTCGACCGTTTTGAAGACCGTGAAATCCCTAATTTTGAGAGACTTAAGCACTTGCCCGTTCTCTTATGGAAGCGCGATGGTCGGCCATTGTAAGTCATAAGCCAACCCAAACCTTGGCACTCTAGGCGCTCCTGCCGATTCGCTTCAAGCAAGATTGCGTACGCCAAGTTCAGGCTCATGTCTCATTGGACAAGCCGCCCGCTGCCTTTAGAATCGGCCCATGAAACGCGCCCGCATCGCGCCGTCCATCCTTTCCGCCGATTTCGCCCGCTTGGGCGGGGAGGTCGAGGCCGTGCTCGATGCGGGCGCCGATATCATCCATTTCGATGTGATGGATCACCACTACGTGCCCAACCTGACGGCGGGGCCGCTGGTTTGCAGGGCCTTGCGCGATTACGGAATCGAGGCGCCTATCGACGTGCATCTGATGGTGAGCCCTGTGGACGAGCTGGCCTGCGCCTTTGCAAAGGCCGGCGCGAGCATCGTCAGCTTCCATCCCGAAGCCAGCGGCCATGTCGATCGCACCATCGCCCTGATCCGCGAGCAGGGCTGCCGGCCGGGCCTGGCCTTCAACCCCGCCACGCCGCTGCACTGGCTCGACCATACCCTGCATGCGCTGGATCTGGTGCTCGTCATGTCCGTGAACCCCGGATTCGGCGGCCAGCGGTTCATTCCGCAAAGCCTCGATAAGATCGCCGAGGCCAGAAAGCGCATCGCCGCCTCCGGCCGCGACGTGTGGCTGGAGGTGGATGGCGGCGTGAAGGCCGCCAATATCGCCGAAATCGCCGCCGCCGGCGCCGACACCTTCGTGGCCGGCTCGGCCATCTTCGGCGCGCCCGACTACGCCGCCGCCATCAACGAAATGCGCGCCGCCCTGGAGGAATAGCCCGCCGCTATGGGCGGCAGTTGCAGCGACAGCCGCTCGAACCGCGCGCAGTTGTCGCGCCCGGCCGTCCGCTCGCGGACCTCGCACAGGATGTCGTCGAGGCGGGCGATGTCGCCCATCGGCACGAAGGCGCTGCCGCAAAACCGGACACTTCATGTGCTCTCTACACGCCGCGAGGGCGGAGCGGCCGGCGCCGACCACGGCATCGAAATCGAGATCAAATACCGCTGGTAGCGTCGGCGGGCCATGCGGGCTAGCGGATGCCGCGCTGCTCCTTGATGCGCTCGTAGGCCCGGTTCACTTCGCGGGTTCGTTCGCGGGCCCGCTCCATCATCGCCTCGGGCAGGCCGCGGGCCACCAGCTTGTCGGGATGGTTCTCCTTCATCAGGCGCCGGTAGGCGGTCTTGATTTCCTGGTCGCTGGCGCTGGATTCCACGCCCAGCGCCCGGTAGGCGTCTCCCAGCGGCTGCGTTTGCGAAGGCCCGGCGCTTCCGTTTCCTCCCGCAAAGCCGAACCGCATGCGCGCCTGCGCCTCTAGCTGGCTGATATGCCACTGCGAAAGGCCCAGGGCCGCTCCGATCCGATTCAGAACCGCGCGTTCCTCGCGGGTCACGTCGCCGTGGGCGAACGCCACGAAGAACTGGGTATGGACGAAGAACTGCCGCAGCAGCGGCTGGCCCCGGCAAGCCTCGCTCATCTCCGACAGTTCATGGTCCAGATCGAAGTCCGGCGACTTTCCCTCATTGAAGTAAGAGATCGCCTGCTGCATCTGCGAGGCGTTCAGCCGCATGCCCTGCATGATCTGGCGCGCCGCCCGGATCTCCTCTTCGCTGACCCGGCCGTCGGCCTTGGCGATATGCCCCATGACCCGGAAGGTGGCCGCATAGAAAACCTGCCGCCGGTTTTCCGCGCCGGCGGAGAAGGCGGGCCGGAAACCTGCCGCCCTGCCCATCAGGCTGCGGTCCGCCATGTGTCCTAGCAGCAGTCCGAGAAACGCGCCCGGCAAGTTGCCGAACATGAAGCCGAGGGTGAATCCGGCAACTTTTCCGAGAAGAAAGAGATGCATGGGGCGCGGGTCTATCAGGCTTTGGAACCAGCCCCCCGCCACGCGATTGAAGGGCACTAGAATACGCCCTTCATGCACGAACCAGGAGGCAGGCAGTGACCGTATCCTATACCGAAATTCCGGGCCTTGAGGCTATTGGCCGCGGCAAGGTGCGCGATCTTTACGCGGTGGGCGAGGATCGTCTCCTTCTGGTGGCCAGCGACCGCATCTCGGCCTTCGACGTGGTTCTACCGGACCCGATACCCGGCAAGGGCGCGGTGCTGACCGGCCTGTCGCGCTACTGGTTCGCCAATACCGGGCATATCGTGCCGAATGCGCTGCTCGACACGCCTGCGGACGCGGTGGCGGACGGCCTTGGCGCGGGAGAGATTGCCGATCTCGCCTCCCGGGCCGTTCTAATGGAAAGAGTGCGCGCGCTGCCTATCGAAGCCGTGGTTCGCGGCTACCTGATCGGCTCCGGATGGAAGGACTACCAGGCCAACGGCGAGGTTTGCGGAATCCGCCTGCCGCAGGGATTGCGGCTTGCCGAGCGCCTGCCGGAACCGATTTTCACGCCCGCCACCAAGGCCGCGCCGGGCGAGCACGACGAGAATATCGGCATCGACCAAGCGGCCGCGCTGGTGGGCCGGGAGCTTGCCGAGCGGGTGCGCGACGTTTCCTTGGCGCTGTTCGCTTACGGCGCGGAGCACGCGGCCCGCCGCGGCATTATCGTGGCCGACACCAAGTTCGAGTTCGGGATCAACGCCGCAGGCCAGCTGGTGCTGATCGACGAGGTGCTCACGCCCGATTCCTCGCGTTTCTGGCCCGCCGCCAACTACCAGGTGGGCGTGTCGCCGCCGAGCTACGACAAGCAGTACGTGCGCGATTACCTCAACTCGGTGTCGTGGAACCATCAGCCGCCGGCCCCGCGCCTGCCCGATGACGTGATCGCGCGCACCGCCGAGAAATACCAGACGGCGCTGGAGCTTCTCACCTCTTGACCACCCCGGCAACGGCGCTGGCGCTAACCCCCGGTTCCTCCGGCACGCCTGTTCCGGGACACGCCTGCGAGCATATCCCTGTGGGCTCGGCATCGGCATCCTGCCTCCGACGGTCCCGGAACAGGCGTGCCGGAGGAACCTTTAGCCGACATCGCCGGCTAAAGCCCTTTTCGCGCCCAGCCCTTTTCAGGAGCGTTGGAGCCAGGATGGCGGAACCGAGCCAGGATGGCGCCTCCTGAAAAGGGCTGGGCGCGAAGAGGGCGAGGGTTCGCAGGAGAAGATGTCGAGGGCCCCCGGACAAGAAGAGGTCGGGGAATGCGCCACGCAGCGAGCAGGTAAATCTATAATTGCAGGCGGCGCGGAAGTGGCGGAACTGGTAGACGCGCAGGATTTAGGTTCCTGTGGGGTTATCCCCTTGAGAGTTCGAATCTCTCCTTTCGCATCGGTTTCCCAGTTCCCGCAAAGGCTGCGGTCGGTTTGAATCCATGAATCTCGATGGCGCAAACTACAAAGTGGAAGACGGCGAAGGACTTCGCCGCACCCTGCATGTGCGGATTCCGGCAACCGCCATGCAGGAGGAATTCCTGTCGCGGCTCGGGGCGCTGAGGCGCCGCACAAGGATTCGCGGTTTCCGCCCCGGCAAGGCGCCCATCAAGCTGATCAAACAGCGCTACGGCCAGGAAGTGTGGGACGAACTAACCCGCGAAACCATCGAGAGAAGTTTCCGGCAAGGCGCGCAGCGGCAGGAATTGCGCGTTGTGGGCAGCGGCGAGGTGAAGGCAAAAAAAGTTCGCGAAGGCTCCGATCTTGAGTATCAGGCCGCTTTCGACGTGCTTCCGGATATCGAGTTCAGCGGCTTGGACGCGCTGAGCTACGAGGAGCCGGAGGTCGAGATCCAATCCCGCGACGTGGATCGAACGATCGACCGGCTGCGGCGCCGCGAGGCGGAATGGAAGGATGTGGAACGGCCTGCCCGCGAAGGCGACCGGATGGTGGTGAACCTCAAGGTTTCCCGCCGCCGCGAAATGCTGGAGGCCGGCGAACTGAAGGAAGCCACGCTGATGCTGGGCGAGACCCGTCTCATGCCCCCGCTCAAGGAGCGCCTGATGCGCCTTGCCGCCTCGCAGAAAAAGAGGTTTCGGCTCAAGATGCCCCCGGAGTACCCCGATGAAAGCCTTCGCGGCAAGCGCGTGCTCTACGAAGTGGAGGTGCTCGGCCTGTCCGAGCCGCAGCTCCCGGACCTGGACGAGGAGTTTGTTCGGAAGCTGGGCGTGGAAAGCGGTTCAGTCGAGGACCTGCGCGCGGACGTGCGCGCCAGCTTGGAGCGCGAGCTGAAATCCCTGTCCGAATCCCATAAGCGCCAGTCGCTTTTCGACCAGTTGCTCAAGGCCAACGAAGGGCCTGCCCCCCAATCGCTGGTGGACCGGGATGTGGAGCAGATGCTGTCCAGCAGGCGCCCGCCGCCCGCTGCCGATTCGGAGGATGCCGAGAGCGGCCCTGCGCCTGAAATGCAGGACGGGCAGCCCGATGAAACGCCCGAGATGCGGGCCATGGCGGAGCGCCGCGTTCGGCTGCAACTGCTGGTGGCGGAGCTGGCCGCGCGCGAAAAGATCAGCCCCGACGACCAGGTCCTGCGCCAGCAGCTTCAGGCGCTGGCGGCCGGCGCGCCGGATTCCGAAGCCGCGTTCGCGGAGCTGGCGGGCAATCGCGACCTAGTGGGCAATCTGCGCGCCGGAATCCGCGAGGAGCAAGTGCTCGAATGGCTCTACGAAAAAGCCGCCGTCTGCAAGAAACCCATGAGCCTGGACGAATTCATGGAACCCATGCCCCCCATCCTCACCGGCTAGCATCCCCATGATTTACAAGAGCGCCATCGAGAGCCTTTGCCACGCCCTTCCTTCACTGGAGCGTCGGTGGCCACTTGTTGCCGCTTCGATTCCGCCTGTTCTTGCCCCTTCCTTCCGGGAGACGCATAAACCCATCCATGGGGCTTGGCGGCGACTCCTGTCGCCGACACTCCCGGAAGGAAGGGGCAAGAACAGGCTACGGCAGCGCGTCAAGCAACCGCCCCAGGGAAACGCTAGCGCAAGCCTCCTCTCCGCTCCCGCTAGGGAAAGCGCCATCGCAGCCTCCTCTCTGTTCCCTTCCTTGCGGGAGTGTCGGCGGCAGGGCGAGCATCGGTCGCTGCGCGCAGCGCAGCGAGGCAAAGCATGTTTTTGCCAGATGCGAGCGGGCCGGCAGGAAGACGGCCCCGGACGTTACTCCGGCAATGTCGTGCGGCAGGGATGCCAACAGCAACTCCCGGAAAGAAGGAGGACGGGTTCATGCGTCTCCCGCGAGGAAGGGAACAGAGAGGAGGCGGGTTCGAGCGCCTCTTCGAGCGCCTTTTAGCAAGAGACGCACCGGAATTATAAGGAAACCGCAAATGAACGAAAAAGCACTGAATCTTGTGCCGATGGTGGTGGAGCAAACCGCCCGCGGCGAGCGCGCCTACGATATCTACTCGCGCCTGCTCAAGGAGCGGCTCGTGTTCGTGGTCGGCACCGTGGACGACCATATGGCCAACCTAGTGGTGGCGCAACTTATTTTTCTGGAGTCCGAAAACCCCGGCAAGGACATCAGCCTCTATATCAACTCCCCCGGCGGCCTGGTGAGCTCCGGCCTGTCCATCTACGACACCATGCAGTTCATCAAGCCCGACGTGAGCACCCTGTGCCTAGGCCAGGCCGCCAGCATGGGCGCGCTGCTGCTTGCCGGGGGCACCCAAGGCAAACGCTACTGCCTGCCCCATTCGCGCGTGATGATCCACCAGCCGATGGGCGGCTATCAAGGCCAAGCCTCCGACGTGGATATCCACGCCCGCGAAATCCTCAAGACCCGCGAGCGCCTCAACGCCATCCTCGCCGAGCACACCGGCCAGCCCCTCAAGCGCATCGCCCGCGACACCGACCGCGACCACTTCATGAGCGGCGAGGAAGCCTGCGCCTACGGGCTGATCGACAAGGTTCTCGCCAGCCGCGAGGAGGTGGCCGGTCCCGAGGAGGAAGCGGAATAGCCGCAGGCTGCCGGAGCACTCGCTTGCCGAAGGCGGTTACAATGCCTCCGCGTCGATCAAGCCTGTCCGCGCCATAAAGCCATAAGCGCCCATGCCCAGCAAGAATAATCGAGGCGGCTCAAGCGAGCGCAAGCTCCTCTATTGCTCGTTTTGCGGCAAGAGCCAGCATGAGGTGCGCAAGCTTATTGCCGGCCCGTCCGTATACATCTGCGACGAGTGCGTGGAGCTGTGCATCGACATTATCCGCGAGGAATTCGAGGATTCCGCGGAGAACCAGCCGGTTTCGCTGCCGCTGCCGGCCGGCATCATGAAATTCCTCAACGAATACGTGATCGGCCAGGACCGCGCCAAGAAGGTGCTGTCGGTGGCTGTCTATAACCACTTCAAGCGCATGCGCTCCCGGCGCCGCGAAAAGGACGCGCCCGAGGTGGAACTGGCCAAGAGCAATATCCTGCTGATCGGCCCCACCGGCTGCGGCAAGACCCTGCTGGCGGAAACGCTGGCGCGCATTCTCAACGTGCCCTTCACCATCGCCGACGCCACCACGCTCACCGAGGCCGGCTACGTGGGCGAGGATGTCGAGAATATTATCCAGAAGCTGCTTCAGAAGTGCGACTACGATGTCGAGAAGGCCCAGACCGGCATCGTGTACATCGACGAGATCGATAAGATATCGCGCAAGTCGGACAACCCCTCGATTACTCGCGACGTGTCCGGGGAAGGCGTGCAGCAGGCCCTTCTGAAACTGATTGAGGGCACGATCGCCTCGGTGCCTCCGCAGGGCGGCCGCAAGCACCCGCAGCAGGAATTCCTGCAAGTCGATACCTCCAATATCCTCTTTATCTGCGGCGGCGCCTTCGCCGGCCTGGACAGCATTATCCGCAACCGCACCGAGCGCAGCGGCATCGGCTTTACCGCCGAGGTTCGGGGCGAAGACGAGAATCAGCGGCTAGGGGAGCTGTTATCGCACGTTGAGCCCGAGGATCTGATCCGCTACGGGCTGATTCCCGAATTTGTGGGACGCATGCCGCTGGTGGCCACGCTGGATCCGCTGGACATGGAAGCGCTGGTGGCCATTCTGGTTGAGCCGAAGAACGCGCTCACCAAACAGTACCGGGTGCTGTTCGAGATGGAGGACTGCGAGCTGGAATTCCGCGACGGCGCGCTGGAAGCCATTGCCGAGCGCGCCATGGAGCGCAAGACCGGCGCGCGCGGACTGCGCACGATTCTTGAGGAGGTGCTGCTCGACACCATGTTCGAGCTGCCGTCCATGAAGAACGCCCGCCGCGTGGTGCTTGACCGCGGGGCCATCATGGGCGAGAACGAGCCCTGCGTGGTTTACGAGACCGACGAGCCGCTGGCTCTGAAGCCTCCCGAGGAATACGAAAGGCTCACCGGGTCGGACGGGTAGTTCCCCGCTGCTCGCGCGGAACAGGCGCGCGGTTGGGTTTCCCTTCGTCCAACCCCATATCCTTAAGGGTTCGCGAAGGAATAAAAATAGTGATCGAGGCGAATTGATGAGCGAAGACTCCGGAACAGACGCAAGCGCAAGGCGCCGCCTTGCGGTTTTGCCGCTGCGCGATGTGGTGGTGTATCCGCACATGGTGGTGCCGCTGTTCGTGGGCCGCAAGCCGTCGATTCTGGCGCTTGAGAACGCCATGTCGGTGGGCAAGGAAATTCTGCTGGTGGCGCAGCGCAAGCCCGAGGTCGATGAGCCCGCGGCGGACGATATCTACCAAGTGGGCACTCTGGCGACCGTTCTGCAAATGATGAAAATGCCGGACAACACCGTCAAGGTGATGGTTCAGGGCGTGCTGCGCGCCGGCCTGGAGTCGCTGGAGTCCGGGGATTTCTTCAGCGCCGAGTTCGAGCCTGTTTCCGAAGAGGTCCGCAAGGAGGCCACGGACGACGAGATGGAGGCCCTGCGGCGGTCGCTGCTCACGCAGTTCGAGTCGTACGTCAAGCTGCACAAAAACGTGCCGCCGGAGGCGCTGGCCGGCGTGTCGGGCTTGAGCGACAGCGGTCGGCTGGCCGACACCGTGGCGGCCCACATGCAACTGGCGCTGGATAAAAAGCAGGCCGTGCTGGAAACCGGCGATCCGGTCCAGCGCATCGAGTACCTCGTGGGTTTGATGGACAGCGAAATCGACATGCTCAGGATGGAGCGCAAGATTCGCGGCCGGGTCAAGACCCAGATGGAGAAAAGCCAGCGCGAGTACTACCTGAATGAGCAGATGAAGGCTATTCAGAAGGAACTGGGCGAGCTTGAGGACGCGCCCGACGAGATTTCCGCTCTGGAGAAGGGCATCAAAGAGGCGGGAATGAGCGGCGAGGCGCAGGAAAAGGCGCTCGCGGAGCTGGGCAAGCTCAAGATGATGGCGCCGATGTCCGCCGAGGCCACCGTGGTGCGGAACTATCTCGACTGGTTGCTCAAGGCCCCCTGGAAGAAGCAGCGCCGCACCAACGGCAATATCAGGCGCGCCGAGCAGGTGCTCGAGGAGGACCACTACGGGCTGGAAAAGGTCAAGGAGCGCATCCTGGAATACCTCGCGGTGCAGAAGCGGGTGCGGGCTCTCAAGGGGCCCATCCTGTGCCTAGTGGGCCCCCCGGGAGTGGGCAAGACCTCATTGGGGCGGTCCATCGCCCGCGCCACCAACCGGTCCTTTGTGCGGATGTCGCTGGGCGGCGTGCGCGACGAGGCCGAAATCCGCGGCCATCGCCGCACCTATATCGGCGCGCTGCCCGGCAAGATTATCCAGAACCTGGCGCGCTCGGGCGTGCGCAATCCGCTGTTTTTGCTCGACGAAGTCGATAAGATGTCGATGGATTTTCGCGGGGATCCCTCATCGGCGCTGCTGGAAGTGCTGGATCCCGAGCAGAACTCGGCTTTTAACGACCACTACCTGGAGGTGGATTTCGATCTCTCCCGCGTGATGTTCGTATGCACCGCCAATACGCTGGCGATTCCGCCGCCGCTGCTGGACCGCATGGAAGTGTTGCGGATTCCGGGCTACACCGAAGACGAGAAAATGGCCATTGCCCGCAACTACCTGATTAGAAAGCAGATGAAGAACAACGGGGTGCGCGGCAGCGAGCTGAAGTTCACCCGCGGCGGGCTGCGCAGCATAATCCGTCACTACACCCGCGAGGCCGGCGTGCGCAACTTGGAGCGGGAGATCGCGCGCGTGTGCCGCAAGGTGGTCAAGCAGCAGTTGCTGCGTCCCGCCAAACGGGAAATCTGCGTGGGCCCGCGCCAGCTCGACACCTATCTGGGCGTGCGGAAGTTCCGCTACGGACGCGCCGAAAACCAGAACCGCACGGGGCAGGCCCAAGGCTTGGCTTGGACCGAGGTGGGCGGCGAATTGCTGCGGATAGAAGCCTCGGTCACGCCCGGCAAGGGCAAGCTCACGCTTACCGGCAAGCTCGGCGAGGTGATGAAGGAATCGATACAGGCGGCGCTGACTGTGGTGCGCGCGCGCGCCGCCGCGCTGGGGCTGGATCCGGGCTTCCCGGCCGCGATCGACGTGCATGTGCATGTGCCCGAGGGTGCCACGCCGAAGGACGGGCCGAGCGCCGGCATCGGCATGTGCACCGCGCTGGTTTCCGCGCTCACCGATATTCCCGTGCGCGCCGATGTGGCGATGACCGGCGAAATCACCCTCGGCGGGGAAGTGCTGCCGGTGGGAGGCTTGAAGGAGAAGCTGCTCGCGGCCCACCGCGGCGGCATATCGACGGTGCTGATCCCCGAGGAATGCGTCAAGGATCTGGCCGAAATCCCCGCCAACGTCAAGCGCAATCTGGATATCCGCCCGGTTCGCTGGATCGACCAAGTGCTGGAGCTTGCGCTTGCGCGCATGCCCGAAGCGGCCGTCCCGGAGCCGGACGAGCCGGATCCGCCCTCAGCATCCGCATCAACCGCCGAGCCCGCCGCGCCCGAACAGCCGCGCACCCACTGAACCAGCGCGCTTAATCATTTATTTGCTTCGGCAAAATTGTGCGTTGACGCAAGCATTCTTTGCGATCATTGAGAGAGGCCGATGGAACCAGCAACGGCATACAGCGACTTCACACGCCGCCTTAGGCTATTCATAAGCAAGCATCCTGAACTCATCGTAACGACATTGAGCAACATATTCACTATGCGCTTGGTTGGGAACAAGACGCATGGTGATTTGGCAGAAATCGCAATATCTGAGTTCGTTAATCAGTACATGTACGATTTTCGTTCAATTCATGTAGGGAAGGATCTATACCGCGCTAAGTCCCAAGAAGAGGACATAATGATTACAAACGAGATTACGAAAGCCGAGTTTCCTGTCAGCCTGAAGGCGTACGGAGATGGTCCGTTACAGTTGTCAACCGATAAAACTTTCTCAATGTTTCCGCTTCTGGAGAACGAAGACAAGGAAGCGGGAGAGATTACGGACAACGAACGGATCAAAAATCTCCTTGACAGTCCGGCCTTCTCGGATTTTGGCGAAATAAATGTTTTGCCGTTGATCTATGATGAGAAGTCAAAGCGCTGCAACATCTTGGTGTTCGACTACGGCCTTGCTCGCAGGTCTATATCGCGAATCGTGCGCGAAGACAAAGGTCGCGGGCGAAAACATCCGGTTTATAAATTCCATGACTCAAAAGGGAATTACATCTGCGAGGTCCGCTACGGTGATGCCGCTGCAAATGCGCTCCAGCGCGGATTATGGACACACACCAAGAAAGGCCGAGAGTTTTTTGAGAGCATCACTAACGGTTGGGTAGATTACTCTCATAACCATTTGCTTGTATCCCTGTTTTCTCACGCGCTCGTTTCATCCAAGACAGGGCACGCCGAGGCACTTTTTGAAGTATCGAAAGATATCCTGCAAATGAAGCGGAAAGCTGGGCTAGCATAGGCATTAATGTCAGCTAACTTATCTCTATTTCCCGACATGATCGACGGGGTACCTGTCACCCAAGGGATCAAGTACGCCGGTTCAAAACTGAAGCTGTTGCCGTATATCCTCCAGTTAGCAAGCAAAACCAACGCTAAGACTGTACTCGACGGTTTCTCAGGTTCGACGCGCGTATCTCAAGCCTTTGCCAAATCCGGGTACAGAGTGATCAGCAACGATGTTGCAATTTGGTCGCAGGTCTTCGCACGGTGTTATCTCCAAAACCGGAACCATGAGAACGAATTTTCAGATCTTATCCGCTGCTTGAATAATGTGCCGCCCAGGGATGGATGGTTCACTGAGCAATATGGTGGCGAACCAAACAGTGGCAGCGCCATTCAAGAAGATGGCCTGAAAAAGCCATGGCAGACTCACAATACGCGAAAGCTAGACGGGATTCGGCAGGAAATCGAGAGGTTGTCATTGTCGCCAACCGAGCGGGCTGTAGCTCTCAGTAGCCTGATGCTGGCATTAGATCGGGTGGACAACACTTTAGGGCACTTTGTGTCGTATTTGAGCAAATGGTCTGCGAGATCATACAAGGACCTTATTCTTGAGGTGCCCAAGACATTCGTATCGGATTGCGAACACGAGGTACCGAGAAGTGATGTATTTGAAATCTGCAACGTTGATGCGGACCTTGCTTACTTTGACCCGCCGTACGGTTCGAATAATGAGAAGATGCCGCCGTCACGTGTTAGGTACGCGTCTTATTACCATTTGTGGACTACCGTTTGCTTGAATGACACGCCAGAGTTGTTTGGTAAAGCAAGGCGGCGACTAGACACATCAGATAGAGTTTCGAGTTCTGTATTCGAAGAGTTTAGAAGGAATCGAGAGACCGGTCGATTCATTGCGGTAGAAGCCTTGGAACGGCTAATTGGCGCTACTGCTGCCCGATGGATAATTTTGTCATACAGTTCGGGTGGTCGCGGGACAGCGAGTGAGATCAATGACATGCTATCTCGTTGCGGCGAAATCGTGAACATTGTTAAATTAGACTATGGACGGAATGTTATGGCGGGAATGAAGTGGACCCACGAATGGATAAGAGACACAAAAGCTCCGAATTTTGAATTCTTGTTCCTGATTGACAAAGGATAGGCATGGCCTGCTTGCCTTACGATGCCATAGTGAGGCTGACCGTTTTCTTTGATCCGAGTCACTCTGGAGGTAGGTTACAGGGGAACGGTCAAGTGCAGCAGCCTTAAAGGAGAGACCGAGGCCAATGCTGAAGCAAAAGCGCGAAAGATTATCGCCACTACCTCTTAGATAATGGTGCGTATTCCATCCGTAAGTTGGAGCGCATCTTATATATGGCTGCTTATCCGACGTAACACCTTCCACGAAGGGACTTGCAAGCTATCGTCCGCGAGAATTGCGTTTGGCCTTGGCATATTGGGATTTGCTGAAGCCGATATTCTTCGGACGAGAGTTTGCTGGGTAACGTCCTTAAGGCCCTCCCACCAGTCAGGTCTCATGTGAACGTTATCGCAATGCTCGAAGAACAACCGAAGCAGCGCAGCAGTAACGTGGTTATCGTCAATCGTGTGCAGACTCTTGATCAAACGTTCACAGGATCGATCGCTGTCTGCCGTCCAAGCAAACACAATCGCTCCGGCGTTTCCTCCGAAAAAGGATGTGAAGCTCAGCAAATCGAGCGTTATCGTGATATCTCCGATGTCTTGAAGCTTGATGCCGTTGAAATCTTGCTCTGGAAACACCGCTGCACTACACATAACATCGGGTGCACCCTCGACCTCGATGACGTAGTAGCGCACTTTTGAGAAGTCCCGCGTTTTAAGTATCTGGTCATAAATGGATTTGTGGTGGGCATTGTCCTTTAGTCCGGCTCGGATGCCAATCTCGTTGAAAAAGTTGACCATCTGGATGTTCCTCTGTGCTTCAAGAGGTCTTCCACGGTCCATGGTTCGACGAAGCTCGATAAGCGAAGCTGCGGCCTGCTTTGTGAATACCTCTCGCGCCAATGCCCGATACCCCAGCAAAAAACACTGCTCTGGCATCGCAGAGAAAGGTTTCTTTTCGATCGCGGCGAAGATCGCATCATCATGTTTGGAGCAGAAGCCGGTAAAGGTTGACGCACGATTTATTCCTCTCAGTTCGGGAGGAAGTACACCATGATGCTTTTTGAGATTCTCAAGGTTTGGCACGAACGAGTACACGTGACCGTCACGTGCGATGTGCTTGAGGCTACCCGCCCTCGGGACGGTATGGGCGCGAGCAATGGCATGCGAGCAGTCGGAACGCCAGCTTCCGGGTGCCAAGCATGTCTTCGCGGCAAATGCCTTCCGGAAATCCCGATCCGCCTTCCAGTGGGCAACCGGCGTTTGAGATTCCCGGTTCAGGTGGCAGCGCTTGTACTTTATTCCTGATCCACACCAACAGGGATCGTTCCTTCCCAGTTTGCGAGGCTTCATCGCTTACTCGTCCGATGCTCTATGACTTCAATTCCAATGGCAATGGCCACGCCTTCAGAATTCAATCCGAATACCAAAGGCGATTCAGGTTTGCCTGTTGTGCGGTCTTGCGCTCGATATGCTTCCACACGGCCCGCGAGCGTTTTACCTGCCTTTGCTGGAGTTGCCACGCTTTCGTGGGCGGTTAAGTATTGGGGATTCATGCGGCTGATTTCAGCCTTTGCTCGTAATCGACGGGATACAAGCAGTCGATCGAAGAATGGCACCGGTGCGGGTTGTGCCAGTCCTTGATGAACGGGAACACGGCCAGCTTGGCCTCGGCGCGCGAGCGGAACGAGCGCCGGTCGACCGGTTCGCATTCCAAGGTGGCGAAGAAGCTTTCGCACAGCGCGTTATCGTAGCAGTCGCCTGCCGAGCCCCATGGACGGGCGCACGCCAGCTTCCCGGCAGCGCAGCCCGAAGGCTAGGGAGGTGTATTGCGCACCCTAGTCGGAATGGTGGATCATACAAGCGGGCCGGCGCCGGTGCAACGCCATAATTGAGCGCATCGAGCGCCAGCCGGGTTCTCAAGTGATGGGCCATGGGCCAGCAGACGACGCGTCGGGTGCAGGCATCCAGCACCGCCGCCAAGAACAAGATCCCTGTCCAGGCCGGCGTGTGCGTGATGTCGGCGACATGCGACTCATCTGGACGTTCGACGGTGAAGTCGCGCTTGATCGGATCGGGCGCAGGATGTGCCTTGGAGTGCTGTCGGGTGGCAACCGTTCTGCGGCATCGGCCGAAGCCGCTTAAGCCGACGTTGCGCATCAGCCGGGCGATCCGCTTGCGCGCTGCGCAAACGCCGTGTTCGTGCAACTCGGCATGGATGCGCGGCGGCACCATACATCCCGTGGGATTTTGCATGGATCGCCCGAATACGTCCCAACAACCTCATCGGCCTTCGAGCGGGGCGAGGCTCCGCAGGCACGCCACGCGTAGTAGCCGCTGGGAGAGACGCCCAGCACCCGGCACTTCGTGGCAATCGGATAAATGGCCCGGGTCGCGCTCACGAAAGCGAAGAGACGGGCGCCGCCGCATCGGTCTCCCGTGCGAACTAGCCCGCATATTGCACCAAGGGGCGCGGAGGCCGCGCAGGCGGGCAAAAGACCAGCGGGAACGCGGCCAGCGCGTTCCGCATCAGGCAGGAAGCAATCATTCCGAGCATAAGCCATTGACCAATCAGAAAAACCAGGAAGGCAACAAGCGGCTTGGTGCAATATGCGGGCTTGGCTGCGGCTTTTGCTAGGATGTTCCGCTCAACGCGCAACCGCTCGTTGTCGCGCCGAAGTCGACGGATCTCCTTCCACTCGGCGTTGGTTGGGCCGTTAGCGCGCGGTCCGATTGCTCCGCCCAGTTGCGAATCGTTTGCGCCAGGGGATCAAACTCCCGAGACAGCGACTCCGGCGTGCGCCCCGAACGCACCAAAGCCGCCATCTGCTCGCGAAATTCCGGTGAATACCGGGGTCTTGTTCTCCGCATCGTGAGAGCCTCCTTCCCAAAGGATCAGATACCCCCGAAAACGGGTCCACTCCAGTGCTCTAAAACCGGACACTTTGTGTGCTTTCTATAGGCACTTTGGTGTAATCTTGCGGGGGGCCGGGAATTAGTACTATAATTTCCGCCCATCGGGAATTATTCCCGTTCGTTGAGGCAATTCGGCTGCATCACCTTGGGTGGAAGGCGTGCCTAAATCAAAGGGGGAAAGTTGATTGTCTTTGCGACACCGCCAGAGTGTATCCTTCCGGTCATACCGGGCCAAACCTTTCGGAGAATTGCATGAATAAACGGGAACTCACAGACGCTGTAGCCTCGGCCGCGGGTCTTGGTAAAGCAGAAGCGGCCAAGGCCGTTGACGCGGTTTTGGGCACCATCAGCGGTGCTTTGGGGCAGGGGGACTCGGTCTCTCTGGTCGGTTTCGGAACCTTCAGCGTTAAACATCGCGCCGCTCGCCAGGGACGCAATCCGCGTACGGGCGAGACGATACAGATCGCCGCCACCTCGGTTCCCGGTTTCAAGGCGGGCCGCGCCCTTAAGGATGCCGTAAACTAACCGCTTCCTGCTGCCGCCAAGGCATAGGCCCCGGCGGATATCTGCGGCGGGTTCAGCGCGGGTTACAGCGCCGGAGGGTGCTTAGCTCAGTTGGGAGAGCGTCGCTCTTACACGGCGAAGGTCGGGGGTTCGAACCCCTCAGCACCCATAGCGGAGTGGTAGTTCAGATGGTTAGAATACCGGGCTGTCAATCCGGTGGTCGCGGGTTCGAGTCCCGTCCACTCCGCCAACCCACCGCTTAAGCGCAAGGGCGCCGGATCCGTGCTTCAAGTCATTCGCGACAAGCTCAGCGGATGGGTGGCCGGGATTATTTTCGGCGTGATCGGGTTGGCGCTGGTCCTTACCTTCGGAACCATGCGCGGCAACGTTGGCATGACCGCCAATGTGGTGGCCAGCGTCGACGGCTTGGATATTGGGCAGACCGAATTTCTGCAGAGGGTGCAGGCAGAGCAGCTTCGGCTGCGCGAGCAATTCGGCGACGGCCTGCCTGAGGATTTCGAGGCCCAGATCCAAGCGCTGGTGCTTGATGACTTGATCGACTCCTACATGATGCAGGCGCACGCCAAAGAGCGCGGCTTCGCGACCACCGATGCCCGGCTCGCGGATGTGCTCCGCAGCGTGCCTGCCTTTCTCGACCAAGGCGCTTTTTCCGTTGACCTGTACCGCAGCGCGCTTGCCAATGTGGGCGAAACGCCCGCTTCCTTCGAGAACCGGCAGCGCGGTTTCATGACGCTTCAGCAGTTCTCCCGGAGCATCGCGGAAAGCGCCTTCTATACGCCGGTGGATTTCCGCTCCTACATCGAACTGGTTCAGGAGAGCCGTTCCGTGAAGGGGCTTTACGTGAGCCCTGAGCCTTTCCGCGCCGAGTCGCCGATCACGGATGAGCAGGTAAGCGACCACTACGAGCGCAATGCATCGGATTTCTGGACCCGGGAGACCGTCGATCTGGAGTACATCGAACTCGACGCGGCCGCCTTGCCGGGCTTGGGGGCGCCCACCGAGCAGGACGCGCTGGAATGGTACGAGCAAAACCGCGACCAGTTCATCACGCCGGAGCAGCGGCGCTCCAGCCATATTCTGCTTGCGGCCGATCCGGAGGGAGACGACGAAGTGCTAGCGAGCGCGCAAGAGGTGGTGGCCCGCTTGGATGCCGGGGAGGATTTTGCGGCGCTGGCGACCGAGCTTTCCGATGATCCGGGGTCCGCTTCCGCCGGGGGCGACCTAGGATGGAACGAACCTGGCGTGTTTGTGCCGGAATTCGAGGAAGCATTGTTCGGGCTGGAGGAAATAGGGCAGTACACCGCGCCGGTGCAGTCGCAGTTCGGATACCACATTATTCGTTTGGATGGCGCCCGCGGCGGGGAGATCGCGCCGTTTGAATCCGCCCGCGACGAGGTGCTGGCGGATCTTGAGGAACGGCGCGCCAGCGAACGCTTTTTCGATCTTGCGGAGCAGCTCGCCGACATGGCCTTGGAGAGCGAGGACGGGCTGGCTTGGATTGCCGAGGAGCTGGAATTGCCGCTCAAGACCTTGGAAGGCTTTAGCCGCGAAGGCGCGGGCGAGTTTGCCGGTAACCGGCGGATTATTGATGCCGCCTATAGCGAGGAGGTGCTCGACCGCGGCGGGAATTCGCGGATTCTCCAGGTGGGCTCCGACCGGGCGGTGGTGCTGCGCGTGGCCCGCCATCAGCCTTCGCAACAGCAGCCGCTCGAAGAAGTGGCGGGACGCATCCGGGAATTCCTGATTAACGATGCGGCATCCGCGGCGGCGGCGGCGCAGGGCGCGTCCCTTCTGGACAGGCGGCTCGCCGGGGAAGCCTTGAGCGCTCTGGCCGGCGGGCAGGGCGTGGCGCTGTTCGAAGCGCAGGAGATCCGGCGCGATGCGGCGGACTATCCCTCCGAGCTGTTGAACGCCATATTCGCAGCGGGAGCTGACGAGGGGCCGCAAGGCCTTGGGCTTATGGACGGTCGCTACGCGCTGTTCGAGGTGGACGAAGTATCGCCGGGCCGGCCTGAGGAGATTTCCCGCGGGCAACGCGACGAAGTGAAAGCTGACCTGGAGGAACGCGAGGGCATGATGGAATACGAAGCCTACCGGAGCAGCCTGCGTGACCGCGCGCGGATCTGGATATCGCCTGACGCGCTGGAGGAAACGCCATGAATTCGCTCAATCCGCTGCGCTGGCCGCTTTACGCGCAGATATTCGCCGGCATCGTGCTGGGCGTGCTCGCCGGGCTGATCAGCGGCGACACTGCCGAACTGGCGCCTGGCCTGACTTTCGACTCGGCGTACGACTATATCGGCACCCTGTTTCTGAACGCGCTGAAGATGCTGATCGTGCCGCTGATCGCCACCTCCATCATTTCCGGCGTGGCGGGGCTGGGCGGGCCGGGAACACTGGGGCGGCTGGGCGGCAAAACCCTGCTCTATTACCTCACCACCTCCACCATCGCCATCCTGGTGGGGCTGACCATCGTCAACCTCGTCCAGCCCGGCATCCTTAACGGCGTTCCGGTGCGCGAGCTTCTGGATTTCCAAGCCAACTCCGAGGAAGTGGCGGCCCGCGTGTCGGGCGCCCAGGGCGGCGTGGCGGAAGTATTTCTGCGCATGTTCCCGCCCAATATCGTGAAGGCCGCTGCTGAAGGCCAGATGCTCGGCCTGATCATGTTCTGCATTCTGTTCGGCTATTTCGTTTCCCGGTTGGCGAAGGCGAAAAGCGCGCCGGTCACGAGCTTTGTGCAGGCCTGCTTCGAGGCCATGATGGGCGTGACCCGTTTTGTCATGCGGTTTGCGCCGATCGGCGTTTTCGGGCTGGTGGCCTCGGTGGTCGCCGATGTGGGCTTGGGCGCCGCGCGCCCGCTGGTGGTCTTTTCGATCACGGTCTTGGCGGCTTTGGCGGTGCATTTCCTGGTGGTGATGCCGCTGATCCTTATTTTCGTGGCCAGGGTCAATCCGTTTCGCCACTACCGGGCCATGGCGCCCGCGCTGCTGACTGCGTTCTCGACATCTTCCTCCTCGGCCACCTTGCCTGTCACCATGCGCTGCGTTGAGGATAATGCCGGCGTTTCCGGCCGCACCACCGGCTTCGTTCTGCCGCTGGGCGCCACCGTGAATATGGACGGCACGGCGCTCTACGAATGCGTGGCGGTGATTTTCATCGCCCAGGCGTTCGGCGTGGATTTGAGCTTCGGGGTGCAGTTCACGATTATCGTGGCCGCGCTTTTAACCTCGATTGGCGTGGCCGGCGTGCCGGCGGCATCGTTCGTGGCCATCGCGGTGATTTTGGGGGCGGTGGGGCTGCCGGTGGAAGCGATCGGGGTTCTGTTTGTCTTTGATCGCATCCTCGATATGTCGCGGACCGCCGTCAACGTGTTCAGCGACAGTTGCGGCGCGGTCGCCATCGCCAGACTGGAGGGCGAGACAGGTATTCTGGGCGAGGAAAACGCGTTGCGGCGCGCAGCCGCCACGGCAGATTGAATACCTCGCGGCGGCCGGGCATGGATCTGGTCCGCAGGCGCCGGACGGTGGCCCTTTTCGAGCGCGAGGCGCCTCCTCAGGAACTGATGCTCGCGGCTGTGGAGGCGGCCCGCTGGGCGCCCAATCACCATCTCACCGAGCCTTGGCGCTTCTACATCCTCGGACGCGAAACGGCGCGCGCCATGACCGGTATCGCCGAGGAGATCACGCGGGCGAAGCGCGGCGCCGAGGCGGCAAGCAGGAGGCGCGAACTGATGGAATCGGTTCCGGCATGGATGGCGGTGACCTGCCGGCGCTCAAAAGACGCTTTTCGCGAGCGCGAGGATTATGCCGCTTGCTGCTGCGCCGTCCAAAACCTGATGCTATGCCTTTGGGAGGGCGGCGTGGCCTGCAAGTGGAGCACCGGCGCGCTCACGCGCGATGCGCGCTTTTATGGCTTGCTTGGCGCTGATGCCGATGAAGAGAGCGTGGTTGGCTTGTTCTCCATGGGCTATCCGCAGGTCATCCCGCAACAGAAGCGCCGCCCCGTTGAGGAAATCCTCACCGCGCTCGCCTGAGCCGCAGCGCCATTATCCCGCCTTTCAAGGGCGGGATTCGTTTGCGGTTTTTGCCTGCTTGCGCGCATAAGCGCTTGCACCCGCCCTTTTCTTGCCCCTGCCTCGCGGGAGACGCATGACTACTTGAAGCTTGACCTGCATAGGTCAAGAACCCATCCTCCTATTTCCCATAAGCTGCTGTTAGCATCCCTGCCGCGCAGTGGCGAAAAAAATAACGCCCAGGGCCGACCTCCTGTCGGCCCGCTCGCATCTGGCAAAGGCATGCTTTGCCTCGCTGCGCTGCGCGCAGCGACCGATGCTCGCCCTGCCCCAGACGCTCCCGCGAGGCAGGGGCAAGAAAAGGGCTTTAGCTGGCGCAGAGTGGTGCAATATGCGGGCTGGCTCCAACGCTTCCGCGAAGGGATGGGCAGGAAAAAGCCTCTACTTGGCGGCGAGGCGCGGTTATAAGTTGGGGAAGGCGAGGCCCACGGCATCCATGCCGGCATCCACCGGGAGGACCACGCCGGTAATGCCGCTGGCCATCTCGGAGCACAGGAACGCTGCCGCGTTCCCTACTTCCTCAAGGCTCACGTTGCGCTTGAGCGGCGAGGCGCCTTCGTAGTGGCGCAGCATTTTCCGGAAGTTAGGGATTCCGGCGGCGGACAGGGTCTTGATCGGCCCGGGCGAGAGCGCGTTGACCCGGATGCCGCGCTTGCCAAGATCCATGGCCAAGGCGCGGGTGACCGCCTCTAGGCTGGCCTTTGCCGGACCCATCACGTTGTAGTTTTGCACCGCCCGGGTGGAGCCGGAATATGAAAGGGTGAGCAGCGCGCCGCCATCGGGCATTAGCGGCGCCGCGGCGCGGGCCATGGCCGCGAAACTGTATGCCGAGATATCGTGGGCGATGCGGAAACCTTCGCGGGACACGCTGTCGGCGAAATCGCCCGCAAGATTATCGCCCGGCGCATAGGCGATCGAGTGCACCAGAATATCGAGTCGCGGCAAGGTTTTTTCCAGTTGCGCGAACGCCTCGCTGATGGACTCGTCGCTGCCGGCATCCAGCGGCAGGCAGAATGGCGCATCGAGTTCCTGGCCGAAGGCTTGGGCGCGCTCGAAAAGACGGCCGGGCAGCGCGCTTAAGCCCACTTCGGCGCCTTCGCGCCGCAGGCATTGGGCGATGCCCCAGGCAATGGACCGCTTGCTGGCGATTCCTGCCACCAGCGCCCGCTTTCCCTTCAATATCGGCATGCGCGGCATTCTACAACCCCCTCGCCTCCGTTTCGCCCCTTTGCCGGAGGAGGCGCATGAATACTTGAAGCTTGATCTGAAAGGTCAAGAACCCACAATCCTGTTCCCTCGCCCTATTTCGCCGTGCCCCTTTCTCGGGAAACGCCATCCTTGGCTCGGTTCCGCCATCCATGGCTCCAACGCTCCCGAGAAAGGGGCACGGCGAAATAGGGCTTTAGCTGGCGCGACTACCTCGCGGAGTGCCGATTCTCAGGATCCGCGCCAGCCGGAGCCTCTTTGCGCGTTTCCCTCTCGCGGGAGTGTTGGAGCCATGGATGGCGGAACCAAGCTAGGGATGGCGTCTCCCGCGAGAGGGAAACGCGCAAAGAGGCGAACCCAAAGCGACCCGAAAAAAGAACAGGCGGGATCGAAGCGTCTGGGAGGTAGAATCCGGCTTTGTGCGGGAGGTGGAGATTTATACCGACGGCGCTTGCTTCGGGAATCCTGGGCCCGGCGGCTGGGGGGCGCTGCTGCGCTCGGGCGGACACGAGCGCGAACTGAGCGGCGCGGAGCCGGACACCACCAATAACCGCATGGAGCTGACCGCCGCCTTGCGCGCGCTTGAGGCCCTCAAGCGCCCCTGCCGCGTGGTTCTGCACACGGATTCCAAGTACCTGCAGCAGGGCATGAACGGCTGGCTTGAGAAATGGAAGCGCAACGGCTGGAGGACGGCGGGCAAAAAGCCGGTCCGCAATGAAGATCTGTGGCGTAGCCTCGACCAGGCTCGAGCGCGGCACCGGGTGGAATGGCGCTGGGTGCAAGCGCATGCCGGCATTGACGATAACGAGCGCGTCGATCAACTGGCGCGCGCCGCGATCGATTCCCTAAGCGGCGGAAACGGGAGGTGAGCACGTTGCGCCATGTAGCCGTCGATGTCGAGACCACCGGGCTGAATGCAACCATCGATGACAAGACCACCAGGCCGGCCCCCGAAGGCGTCGACCGCGTGATTTCCGTGGCTTGCGTGGAGCTGGTGGATCGGCAGCTGACCGGGAAGACGTTCTATCGGCTCGTTTATCCCGAACGTTCCATACCCAAGGCATCCTCCTGCATTCATGGCATTACCGACGAGCAGGTGGCCGGGCAACCTCGCTTTTCCGATCTGGTCGGCGAATTTATTGATTTCGTGCGCGGGGCGGAGCTGCTCGCACACAACTTGGAATTCGATCGCAGATTTCTCGACGAGGAGCTGCGCCGCGCTGGAAGGGAGGAAAGTCTGAAGCAGCTGTGCAGACTGACTTGCACGCTCAAGGTGGCGCGGAACATGCCGTGGGACAGATCCCCCTATCGCTGCGCGCCACCACGCTACAACCTCGATGACCTGAGTATCCATTTGGGCGTTGCCTCGGAGGCCCGTGTCTACCCCCATGACGCGCTGGAGGATGCCCGGCTTGCGGCGCGAGTCTGGCTGAAAATGACGCAGGAGCAAGGCTCGCTGGGAATAGGCACCGACAGCGCCGGCGCCAGCGATGGCGCGTCCGAGGCGCAGGCGCTGAGCCGCCAAGGGCTGGCGCTCGCTCGCTTCGAACCCGGCGCGGACGATCTGAAAAGACACCGGGAGATGCTGGAAATGATTAACGGAAAATCCGAACAGGGCGCAGCCTGGCTCAAAGACTTCAAGGAAGCCTGACCGCCTTTTGCAAGCCGGCACAATAGGAGGCCCCCGCATCGCTGTTTTTGAAAAATCGTCGGCTGCGGCCGTGGCGCCGTGGCGCTCCTTGGCGGCGCACGCCGGGGTAGCGCGGGCTTGGAGCCTTGCCGATCTGCTGGATTCGGAAGGGCGGTTTGCGGACTTCTCGATGGCCTGCGGCGAGGACGGCGATGACCGCCTGTTTCTGGATTTCAGCCGCCAGCGGGCCACCCGCGAAACGCTGCGCCTGCTGGCCGAGCTGGCAAGGTCGCGGGGGTTGAACGAATACCGCGCGGCGCTGTTTAACGGGGAGGTCGTGAACTTAAGCGAGGGGAGGCCAGCCCTGCACACCGATGCGCGGTCGCCCTCGCCGCAGGCTCCGGCGCTCGTCCGGGAGCGCGAAAGAATAAGCCGGTTCGCAGCGCGTTTCAGGCGCGCGGAGCTGCCCGGAGCGGTCGGCCGGCCGCTCTCCCGGGTGGTGAATATCGGTATTGGGGGCTCCGATCTGGGCGTTCGGCTTTTATGCGCGGCGCTAGCGGACGAGAGGGCGGCGCCGGTGGAATTCGTGTCGGAAATGGATGGCGTGGAGCTGCAAGGCGCGCTGAATCGAACGCCCCCGGAAGAAACCCTGTTCGTGGTGTGCTCCAAGAGCTTCAGGACCGTGGAGACGCTGGCGAACGCTTATTCCGCCCGCCACTGGCTGGTGTCGCATTTGGGCGGGGATGCTCCGGCGCGCCACTTCGCGGGCGTTTCGTCGAATGCCGAGGCCATGAGCGGCTGGGGCATTGCGCCCGAATTGCAGTTCGGGATTCCGCCGGGCATAGGAGGGCGTTATTCCGTGTGGTCGGCCGCCGCGCTCAGCGCCTGGCTGTGCCTGGGGCGCCGGCGGATGGGCGAGTTTCTTTCCGGCGGCGCCGGTTTGGACCGCCATTTTCTCAATGCGCCGCCGGAGCGCAGCCTTCCGGTACTGATGGCGCTTTTTGCGCTATGGAACCAGTCCTTGCTGGGCTGCTCGGCGCATCTGCTTTTGCCTTACGACACCCGGCTGGGCCTGTTGCCTGCCTATCTCCAGCAACTGGAGCTGGAAAGCCTAGGCAAAAGCGCCGACGCGCAAGGCCGCCCCCTGCCGGTTGACGGCGTGGCGGCGCAAGTGGGCGCTTGTGGCTCCAGCGCCCAGCATTCGATCATGCAATGGGCGCAGCAGGGCGCGCGAAACGTGTCCGCCGACTTTATTGCGGTGCGGGACGCGGTCGGGGCCTATCCGCAAATGCGCGCCGAGTCGCATCGGCAGATGCTGGCGCAGGCCGAAGCCTTGGCTCGCGGTTTGCCGGCCGAGTCGATCGCTTCGGACCCGCTGGCGGCGCACAAGGCGCTTCCCGGCGGGCGTTCATCCAATGTGCTTCTGCTCGAAACGCTGGATGCCCGCCACTTGGGCGCCCTTATCGCCCTTTACGAGCACAAAGTGTTCGTGCATGCGGCGCTGCTGGGCATCAACCCTTTCGATCAGTGGGGCGTTGAGCACGCCAAGCGCCTCGCCGCCGACCAAGCTTCGCAGCCCCCTCTCGCCGCCCTTCTGCACGACTGACGCGCCTCGGGAGTGCCGACCCTTTTAGGGTCTGCTCCAGCAAAAGCCTCTTTGCGCGTTCCCCTCTCGCGGGAGTGTCGGCGGCAGGACAGCCGCCGCCAAGCCCCATGGATGGGTTCATGCGTCTCCCGCGAGAGGGGAACGCGCAAAGAGGCGAACCCGAAGCGGCATGCGTCTCCCGGAAAGGGGGGGGGGAGGCGAGGAGAGGGCAAAATCCTGCGCGGGCTCCACGCCCCTTGGCGCAATATGCGGGTTAGAGGTAGTACGCGAACACGTAGCACGTCAGCAGTACCGCGATCCAGATCGCGGTGGTGCCGATCGGCCAAGCGCGGGCGAAAACGCCGGCTCGCTGGCCGTCCGGCGAGGTGGACATGTGCCGCGCCGCCAACGCACGCAAGCGGCTGCCGATTCGCATCAAGGCTTTCGCCGCTAGGGCGCCTATCCATCCCAGCGCGCCATAAGCGCCGCGCGCCACTCCGGAAAGCAGCACGCGCCATAGCCAATCCGCATCGAGGCTGATCGTTCGCGTTCGCTTCATCAGCGGCAGAAGCAGGAAAAACGCCAGCCCCGAAAACAGCAGCAATTGCAAATAGAACAGCACCTTGCCCGGCGCGTAGGCGTGGTAATCGACCGGATAGGGCAGAAAACGGTAGAGAAGCTCCGGCGCCACGCCCAGCAGCACGCAGAGGAACGCGAACGCCAGCATCGCCGCCGCCATGTTCCAAGGCGCATCCTTGGGCCGCAGCCCCGAGTCGCGCTGGAAGAACACGAACCAAGGAAACTTGATGCCGGCATGCAGGAACACCCCGGCCGATGCCGCAGCCAGCATGAAATAGACAAAGACCATGGCCTCGTTCGCCGCTGCCTGCGAAATCAGCGTTTTGGTGGTGAATCCGGAAGTGAGCGGGAAACCCGATATGGCGAGCGCCCCCACAATCCCGCATATCGCCGTGAGCGGCATGGTGCGGAACAGCCCGCCCACATCGCTGCAGCGGTTGAGCCCGGTCCGGTACACGACAACGCCCGCGCTCATAAACAGCAGCGCTTTGTAGATGATGTGGGCAAAAGCGTGGGCCGCCGCGCCGTTGATGGCCATTTCGGTGCCGATGCCCACGGCGCAAACCATGAAGCCGACCTGGTTGACGATCGAGAATGCCAGGATGCGCCGGATATTGTTCTCGAGCAGCGCGTAGATGATGCCGTACATGACCATGAACAAGCCGATGCCGATTAAAAGCGGCTCGCCGGGAAACAAAAGGATCAGGGCGAGCACAGCCGTTTTGGTGGTGAAGGCGGAAAGGAACACGGATCCGGTGGGGCTGGATTGCGGATAAGCGTCCGAAAGCCATGCCGACACCGGAGGCGCCGCCGCGTTGATCAGAATGCCGGTCAGAACCATGATGGCATCGAAGTTGCTAGCCAGCATGGGCTGCACATCGATCGAGCCGGTATGCACCGCGATGCCCTCGATGCCCACCTTGAGGATCACGCCGCCAAGCAGATGCATGATGACGTAGCGAATCCCCGCCGCGCGCGCGGCGGGCCCGCCGCCGCACCAGACGATGACCGTGGAGAACAGCGCCATCAGCTCCCAGAAGATGAACAGGGTGATTAGATCGCCGGCGAAGCACACGCCGATTGCCCCGGCGGCGTAAATATGGGCTGCCGCCAGCTCATGCCATTTCGCTTGGCGGCAGGCGAACAAGCCGCCAACAAAAGCCATGAGCGCGAATGCCGTGGCGAACAGGCGGCGAACCGGGCTTCCTTCCAGCGGCTCGATGCGGTAGTCGAGAAACTGGATATCGAGCGCCACGCCGTCCGGCACCTGCCACACCAGCCACAGCGCCGCAAGCGGCGCCAGCAGCACGGCCGCGCTGCGCGCATGGCCCCGGAGAATGCCGATCAACGCTCCGCCAAGCAGCAGCGCGAGCGCCGGCGGAACCGGCTCAAACATCATCGGGCGGATCCTCCTTGCCGCTGTAGTAATCCTCCCGGCGCTTGAGCAGATAGCCAAGGCCCTTGGCGAACAGCACCATGGCGAGG
Organism: Gammaproteobacteria bacterium; assembly: GCA_965213995.1. GTDB lineage: Bacteria > Pseudomonadota > Gammaproteobacteria > Steroidobacterales > Foliamicaceae > Foliamicus. The sequence continues at coordinate 2,036,737 of OZ243929.1, forward strand.
CAGGATAAAAAGCCGAATGCCGCGCCGAAACCGAACCAGCCATCCATGCCGAAGTAGCCTTTGACCGACACTGCGAGTTGCGCGAGAACCGTGAGCGCGAGCAGGGCGGCGAACGCCCGCCAGATCCGCTTGACGTTGGCCGGTCGGGCCAGCCAGTGGTCTTTTTGATCCTGCTTGTTCATTTAACCCGCATATTGCACCAATCTGCGCCAGCTAAAGCCCTTTTCCTGCCCCTGCCTCGCGGGAGCGTCTGGGGCAGGATGCCCCAGCCGAGCCCCATGGATGGGTTCATGCGTCTCCCGCGAGGCAGGGGCAAGAAAAGGGCGAGGGCGAGCGAAGGCGAAGGCATAGCCGTGCCTATGCGCGCAATCGGGCAAAAGACCAGCGGGAACGCGGCATGCGCGTTTCGCATCAGGCGGGAAACAGGCATTCCGGGCATAAGCCATTGACTAAGCAGCAAAACAAGGAAGGCAACAAGCGGCTTGGTGCAATATGCGGGTTAAGGTGCCGCCACAACCTGCCGCTCCAGCTCCAGAACGGGCCCGTTGAAAAGAAAGAAAGCGATCGTCAGCGCCGCCGTGAGCGCCAGCGCCAGCACCGAAGGCCAGGGCGCCTCGCCGTGCGTTGGCGGGGGCTTGCCGCTTTCGCTTTCGGGCGCGAACCAAGCCATATAGACGATCGGCAGGAAATACGCGGCATTCAGCGCGGTGCTGGCCACGATGGTGAACAGCGCCACGTAGTTGTCCGCCTCGAAGGCGCCGGCGAGGATGTACCACTTGGAAACGAAGCCGCCCGTGGGCGGCACGCCGATCATGCTCAGCGCGCCGATCGTGAACGCGGCCATGGTGATGGGCATGCGCCGCCCAATGCCGCGCAGCTCGTGCAGTTCGGTTTTCTTGGCGGCCGTGTAGATTGCGCCCGCCGCGAAAAAGAGCGTGATTTTGCCGAACGCGTGCGCAACGATATGGATGGCCGCGCCGATTTCGGCCAGCGGCTTTAGGATGGCGGCCGCCATCACCACGTAGGACAGCTGCGCCACGGTCGAATAGGCGAGCAGGCGCTTGAGGTTCCGCTGGCGGAACGCCACCACGCTGGCCGCGATAATCGTGAACGCGGCGGCATAGACGAGCCAGCCCGTTCCCGGCGAGGCGAACAGGTAGTCAATGCCGAAGATATAAACGATCACCTTGGTGATCGTGAACACGCCGGCCTTGACCACGGCCACCGCGTGCAGCAGCGCGCTTACCGGGGTGGGCGCCACCATGGCCGCGGGAAGCCAGCGGTGGACCGGCATTACGGCGGCCTTGCCGATGCCGAGAACAAAAAGCGCGAGCAGAAGCCCCGCCGCCGGTCCGCGGAGCTTGTCCTCAAGGATGCCCCCCACAGTGAAATCGGTGGTGCCGGCGGCTGTGTAGGTCCAGATAATGGCGGGCAGGAACAGCCCGATCGAGGTGGTGAGCAGCACGCCGATATAAACGCGCGCCGATGCCACGGTGCTTTTATCGCCCTTGTGCGCCACCAGCGGGTAGGTCGCCAATGTGAGGGCCTCGTAGAACAAAAACAGGGTGAACAGGTTGGCCGCGAAGGCGATGCCGATGGTTGCCGACAGCGAAACGGCGAACATCACGTAAAAGCGCGTCTGCTTCGGCTCGCGGTTGCCGCGCATGTAGCCGATCGAGTAAAGCGAATTGATAATCCAGAGCAGGGACGCGAGCGCGGCGAACAGCATGCCCAGCGGCTCGACCGCGAAAGCGATCTCGATGCCCGGCAGCACTTCTGCAATGCTCACGGCAGGCCTCGCGCCCTCCAGCAGCGAGGGCGCGAGGCTCCACACGCAGCACGCCAGAGCGGCGGCGGTCAGCAGCGTGGCCGCCTCGCGGAAGTTCGCGCCGATGCGCGCGGCCAGCGCTATGCCGAGCGCGCCGAACAGCGGCAGCGCGACCGCAACCAGAATGGTTTGCTGCCCGCTCATATAGGCGCTTGGCCGAGCAGGGTTGCGGCGGCGGATGAAGCCAGCCGCAGCGGCAAGCCGGGGGCGATGCCGAAATAAACATTAGCCAGCGCCGCGGCCCAGATCGCGGCCCCAAGAGGGCGGGGCACCGCGGCGGATTGCGCGGCGTTGGCGGGAGGTTCGCCGAAGCAGGCCGATTCGACGATTCGCCACACGTAAACCACCGCCATCAGCGAACCGAGGACAATCACGCCAATGACTGCGATGCCGGGAGCGCCGAGCGCCATGGCCGCGCTGACCAGATACCACTTGCTCACGAAACCCGCGGTGCCCGGGATGCCGATAAGGCTCAGCCCCGCCACGACGAAGGCCGCGAATGTCCATGGCGCCCGCCGCGCCATGCCGCCCATGTCCTTGAGGCTCAAGCCGGCGGCGATCGGAGCCAGTCCGGCCACGGCGAGGAAAAGCCCGCCCTTGGCGAGGGCGTGGTTGAACATGTGCAGCGTGGCGGCCGTCAGCCCGCCCATGCTCACCAAGCTGGCGCCAAGCACGATGTAGCCGATCTGCGCCACGGAGGAGAAGGCCAGCAGGCGTTTCACGTTGCGCTCGAACATGGCCACGCCCGAGCCTACGAGAATGCCGAGTATCGCCAGCGGCATCAGATAGGCGGCGAACTGCAAGGCGTGCCCGGGCAGGTTCTGCTGGAAAACGAGGAAATCGAAGCGCAAAAGCACGTACAGCGATACCTTGGTGGCGCAAGCGGCCAGAAAAGCCGTCGCGATATGCGGCGCATAGGTGTAGGCCTTGGGCAGCCAGGCATGCAGCGGAAAAATCGCGGCTTTCAGGGCCAGGCCCGCGGTGATGAATCCGGCGGCCGCGAGAATGGGCGTCTTGTCCGCGACCCCGGCGATGCGCGACTCCATGTCGGCGAGGTTCAGCGTGCCGGTCATCATGTAGATCAGCCCGATGCCGACCAGATAGAAGGTGGCGCCGACCGTGCCCATAACCAAGTACTTGAAAACCGCCGGCAGCGCGCGGCGGTCGGGGCCGCCGGCAATGAGCACGTAGCTTGCCAGCGAGGAAATTTCCATGAACACGAAGATATTGAACGCATCGGCGGACACGGCGATTCCGGCAAGTCCGGCCAGCGCCAGCAGCCAGGCGGCGTAGAAGTAGTGTTCGCGGTCCTCGGTGACCGCAGCCACCAGGCTGGCGCGCCCGCCAAGCAGCGCCAGGCTTGAAGCGCCGGTCACCACCAGCAGCAGCAACGCGCTCAAAGCGTCGACGCCCAGCTCGATTCCGTAAGGCGCCGGCCATGATCCCATCTGGTAGGCGACCGGGCCGCTGTCGATGACCGTGGCGGTGAGCTGCGCCGCAATCCCAAACGCCATAAGGCTGGCGGCGGCGGCTGCCGCCCAGGCCAGCCCTCGGGACAGCAGCAGGACGAACGGCGCCATCAGCATCGGCACGACGACCTGGAGCGCCGGCATTTGCGCCGCCAGCGGGCTCATCGCCGGTCGATTTCCCGGATCTCGTCTTCCTGGATCGAGCCGTACTCCTCCTTGATTCGCACTAAAATGCCCAAGCCGAGCGCAGTGGTGGAGATTCCCACCACGATGGCCGTGAGGATGAGCACCTGCGGCAGGGGGCTGGAGAACGCTTCAGCCGAAGCTCTGTAAATGGGGGCGGTTCCGCCTTCCATCTTGCCCAAGGCGATGTAGAACAGGAACACCGCGGCTTGGAACAGCGTGAGCCCGATCAGCTTCTTGGCCAGGTTCAGCTTCGCGATGACGGCGTAGAAGCCGATCATCAGGAGGATTGCGAAAACCCAGTAGTAATAAATGCCCAGCGCTTGCATCGGCTACCGCCTTCGCGCCGCGAAAGAGTGGAAGATGCTGAGAAGCACGCCGGTCACCGTCATGCCTACGCCCGCCTCGATGAGCAGGATGCCCCGCTGCTGGCCTTTCACGGGATCAGCCGCGAGCACCGAGTAATCGAGGAAGTTTCCGCCCATCAGGATGCCAAGCACGCCCACGCCGCCGTAGAGGATGGCCCCGCCCGCCATGAGGCCGGTCAGAACCGGCCGCGGCAACACTTTAAGCGCCTGCTGCTCGCCCTCCAGCAGGGCGTAGAGAATCACTGCGGCGGCAATGATCGCGCCCGCTTGGAATCCGCCGCCCGGCCCGTATTCGCCGTGGAACTGTATGTACAGGCCGAGCAGCAGAATGAACGGAATCAGCAGCCTCCCCGCCACCCGCGGTATCAGATAGCGGCGCAATCCCGCTTGGGCCCAGGGAGGCGTTGGCTTCCCGCTGTCGAACCCGGGGCCGCTCGATAGCAGGAACAGCACGCCTATCCCGGCCGTTAGAACCACGAACACTTCGCCGAGCGTGTCGTATCCGCGGAAGCTGCCGAGCACGGCCGTGACCATGTTCGGTATTTCCACGTATTCCTCGGTTTTTTCGATGTACCACGGCGAAACGTGCGCATGCACCGGGGCCGCGGGGTCTCCGAGCGCCGGCGCATCGGAGGCCGAGTAAATAATGACGAGCGCTGCGGCCGTTACCACGGCCAAGGAAATGAGCGGCCTCGATGAGGAGGCGCGCTCGCGCTCCGAGATGATCGAAAGGGCGCTCAGAAACAGCACGGTCGATACGCCGGCGCCCACGGCGGCCTCGGTCAACGCCACGTCGGCGGCATCGAGAAGGAGGAAGCTGGCCGCAATCAGCAGGCTTGCGATGCCCATCAGCATCACGGCCACGAACAGATTGCGCGCCCGGACAATGGCCACTGCGGTGATCAGCAGCAGCGTCAGCAGGAAAATGCCGAACAGAATGGTCATGCGCTGCCGTCGTCCGGCTGCTGCTGCGCGTCCGGCCGGGGCCGGGTTCCGGCCACTAAGGCTGCCGAGGCCAGCGCGTTGGACGCTGTGGGACTAGCGAGCAGCAGGAACAGAAGGATGATTCCCAGCTTGATGGTTGCCAGCGAGAGTCCGGCCTGGAGCATGAGGCCGGAAATAACGAGTATTGCGCCCATGCTGTCGGTTACGCCCGCCGCGTGCATGCGCGTGTACAGGTCCGGCATGCGCAAAGCGCCGATTCCGCCCACAAGCACGGCGAAGCCGCCGAGCGTAAGCAGCGCCCAGCTTGCGATATCCAGCAGCGCCGCCATCAGCTTCCGGCCCCGCCGCTGTCCTGGCGGCGCGCGGCGCGGATGCGGAAAAACTCAAGCACCGCGAACACGCCGATAAAGTTGATCAGCGCGTAGGTGAGCACGAGATCAAGGAAGTCGGGGCGCTCGAACAGAAATGCGACGACGGCCAGCAGCAGCGCGGTTTTGGTGCCGAACATATTCATTGCCAGCACGCGGTCGTAGAGCGTGGGGCCGAGGATGGCGCGAGCCACCGCCAGCCCCATCGTGACCAGTGTTGCCAGCGTGACCGCGTAGTACATCAATTTAGCGCGCTGTTCCGCCATGCAAGGCGGCCACGCGCCGTTGCATCTCGCCTTTGCGCAGGGATTGCGCGCCTTGGGCGGTTAGCGCATGCACCACGAGCTTGTCGTTGCGGGCCTCCAGCGTGAGCGTGCCGGGAGTTAGCGTGATCGAGTTGCCCAGCAAGACCTGATCGACGCGATCCAGCTCGCCGACATCCAGCTCGATCACTTCGGGCTTCGGCTTCGGCTTAGGCGACAGAACCACGCGGGCCACTTCGAGGCTGGAGCGTGCGATTTCGGGCAGCAGCCATAGCCAGAAACCCACTAGGCGAAGGTCGTAGCGGAACGCGAACACCTGCCGGTCGAAGTATCCCATCCGTTTGGCGATGAACATGGTGAGCGCGCAGGAAAACACGCCGAGGCCCAACAGCAGGGGCTTGAAAATGCCCGACCACAACAGCCAGGCGGCTACCAGCAGCAGCGTCAGGAGCAGCGGTGCGCGCATCGGGCGCCAAGTGTAGCTTGGCGCCTTCGGCCGCCGCAACAAACGCGGCCGCGGAGGGCTGGCAGCTAGAGGAATCGCTGCCGCGCCAGGCCATGCGTTGCTATGCGGTCGTGCCTAGGCTTTCCAAGCCGCGCACGGTGAACTCAAGGCCGCCGCGCCGCATGGCGCAAGGGGCTGGGCACAGCGGCGTGAGCACATGGTTGCGGCCAAGCGGATACCGGCGGCGGAATTCATTGGCGGCAGCAGGCTTGAGTTCGCCGGGATTGATTTTGCATTCGAAGATATCCGCCCGGTTATCGTTGCCGCGAACCACGAAATCCAGCTCGCGGCCCGCCTTGTCGCGCCAGTAGAAGATATTTTCGCTGGGGAACCGCGTTCGGAGAGCATCCAGAACCAGATGCTCCCACAGCAAGCCGCGGTCGTCTTGGCGGATTCGGCTCCAGCCTTTCTCGTAGGCCACGAAGCCGGTGTCGAACGCGTAGCACTTGGGGCGGCTCACGATTTCACCGCTTCCGCCGCCGCGAAAGGGCCGCAAGAGATGCGCCGCGTGGGCCACTTCCAGCGCTTCCAGATAGGATTTGACGGTGGGGCGGCTCAGCTCGGCGCTTGTCGCCAGCCGGTTGTAGTCGATTTGTCCGCCGCTCCACCGCAGCAGGAGGCGGAACAGCGATAGAAAGCCCTGCCGATTGCGGATGCTGAATAATTCCAGAATATCGCGAGCGAAAAAACTGTCGATCCATTCCGCAAACAGCTCGGCCGATTTCGATTCCGCCAGCAATGCCTCGGGGAGCCCGCCATGTAGAAGCCGCCGGTCGAGGTCGCCCGCCCCGAAAGGATGGCCGCACTCCTCCCACAAAACCGGGCATAAATGAACCACCGCCTTGCGGCCGGCCAGCGAGTCCCGGAATTTGCCTGTTGCGGCAAGCGTGGAGGAACCTGTCGCGAGAATCTTGAGCTGCGGATACTCGTCGGCGGCGATTTTCAGAAGGCGGCTGGGGTCGGGCAGGCGATGCACTTCATCGAAAACGATGGCCGTTCCGGGACGGCATCCGCCCAGAAACAACTCCGGGTCCGCCAGCGCCCGCGCCACCGACGGCAGATCGCAGTTCATGTAAACGGCATCCGGCAACATCCGGGCGAGCGTGGTTTTTCCGGCCCGTCGAACCCCGGACAGCCACACGACCGGGCGGCGGGACCAGCCTTGCCGTATTTTCTCCAACCAAAGAGGACGCTGAATCATAAACGTATTTTACATTTAGTCGGACTAAATGATAAATACGTTTTCAGAAAAGCCGGATGATCCATGCGCTCCCGGCACGCTGGTTTACGCCTCTGGCAGGCAAAGGGAAACTGCGCCATACTGTTGACGCGCGGCGCGCTTCTCTTGCTGAAAAAGGATCAAGCACCCCGTTTTTTGGCAGACAGCCGCAGCGCGATTCAACCGGCCCTGTTTTGTGAGAGGGAGGCATGATGGCGACCTCGGATGCGCATGACACCATCGAAGCGGCAATCAAAAGAATTGCCGAGATGAATCCGCAAGAGACCGATGGCAAGTGGCTTGAAGTGGTCACTGTGGAGTCCGCCCCGTTCATCAAGGAATGGGACATCGCGGAATGCTGGCATTGGAAAGAGTGGCCAGATAGAGAGAGGCATTTCCCTAGGAGCACTAGGCAGGATCCGGCTATTGATGCCGTGGCCATTCGCCGCAGCGATGGTGAATACATCGCGATCCAGTGCAAGTCGCGGCGGCTTGACGAGAATGGGCGCGGCGACTCGATCAAACGCGGCGAGATGACCGATTTCTTGGCTGCATCCGCCGGCGATTTCTGGGCCGAGCGCTGGATCGCCACCAATGGCGACAACCGGCTTGCCAGCGGCGCGGAGCAATCGGCCTTGATGCAGGGCAAACCCCTTAAACTGGTCAATATCGCAACCGATCTGCATCAGCAGCGGCAGGCCAACGCCGCCTCCGCCGAGCACTGCCAGCCGGCCGCCCGCGGCGCTCAACCAGGCGACGAGCAGCGGCAAACAAAAAACTCCATGCAAAACGAAGCGGTCGCCAACAGCGTCCGCCTACTGAGGGAGCAGGAACGCTCGAACAGCGGCGGCTTGCCGGCGGGCGAGGCCCGGGGCCGGATCATTCTGCCCTGCGGAACGGGCAAGACGCGCATATCGCTGCGCATCGTGGAAGCGCTCACGCCTGCGGGCGGACTGTCGATCGTGCTATGCCCCTCCATTGCCTTGGTGGGCCAGATCAGGCGCGAATACCTGCAAAACGCCAACGCTTCGATCGATGTGCTGGCGGTCTGCTCGGATGCCACGGCGGGCTACGACCCCAAAAAAGAAGGAAGCCGCAACGCCACGTTGGATCCGACAGTCGATAACAGCAATGTCAGCGCCGCCGAAGTGAAAGGCAAGGTCACCACTGATGCTGGCGAAATAGCCGGATGGATGCGCCGGAAAACCCTCGGCAGCGGAATCAAGGTTCTGATCGGCACCTACCAAAGCAGCGCCCGGGTATCCGAAGCCTTGCTGGAAGCCGGGGTCAAAGCGAGCGTGCTGATTGCCGACGAAGCGCACAGAACGGCGGGATTGAAGCGCAGGAACTCGAAATCCGCCGCCGCCAGCCAAGAGGAGAAGCGTCTTCGCGACTTCACCGTCTGCCACGATAGCGGCAGGTTCCCCGCCACCTACCGCGTCTATCAAACGGCCACGCCGCGCATCTACGACGGAAAGCGCTCCACCGGCAACCCGAACTGGATCGTGCGCTCGATGGACGACGAAACGACTTTCGGAGTGGAGCTGTACCGCAAGAGCTACCAGGAAGCGGTGCGCAACCGGTGGCTGTCCGACTACCGGATCATCGCCATGGGCGTTAACGATCCGGAAGCTTACAGGACGGCCAACGCATTGGCGAAGAGCACGAGCGCCAAAGGCCGCGGCCAGCTCACAACCACCGACTATCTGCGCGGCTTGCCTTTTGCCCTCACCATGGGCGGAGCCACGCAAGGCGAGGCAGTGAATATCAAATCGTGCATCGCTTTTATGAATACGGTGGACAAATCCAAGAACATGGCGGCGGACCTCCAAACCGACGTTGTGAAAAAATGGGTCTCGCAATGGCTCGGCGAGAACGCGGACGGCAGGGCGGCTTCCGATTACAGCCTGGAGCACCTCGATGCTTCGAGCAACGCCGCCGCCCGCGAGACCGCCAAGGAGCGTTTAGCCGCCGCCGCCGCGACGCGCCCCCACGGCATCATCAATGTGGGCATATTCGGAGAGGGCACCGATTCGCCGTCATTGAGCGCGGTGGCGTTCCTGGAAGCCCGCAAAAGCCCCATAGACGTTGTGCAAGCCGTTGGCAGGGCCATGCGCACGGCCCCCGGCAAGAAGCTCGGCTATATCGTCTGCCCCATCCTGGTTCCGCCCACCGCCGACCCCGAGAAATGGCTGAGCACGAGCGGCCCTGAGGAAGGCTGGCAGGAATTGGGGCAGATCCTGCTCGCATTGCGCGCCCACGACCAGCGCATCGAGGAAAACCTTGGGGAGCTTTTGCATCTCTACATCCCCAAGCCGCCGCCGGTGGAGCGCACCTTGGTGGCGGTCGCCGCAGGCGAGGGCAGGCGCATAGGGTACGGCGAGGTCGAGGGGCCTCCCGGCGCCGCGCAGGAAGCGGTCGAGCAGGCATTGGCGGGCAAGACCCGCGCCGAAGCGGGGATACGCCGCCTGAGCGAGCAGCCCGCCGATGGCGGCGAGCCCATTCCCTCCGCCCCAGCCTCGCATGTATCTGAACCCGGACATGATTACGCAAGTTTCGCCAATATCGATGCGGCGGAGTTCACGCAGATTCTTACGGGGAAAAGAAATAATGACGGAACCGTTGAGCTTCGCGCCGACTCGGTGGCCCGCGACAAGCCGAAGGCGGGCGCGCCGCGGGGCGTTGTGAATATCCAGAAAACCAAAGCCAAGGCCCGCAAGATGATTAATGACGGCAGCGGCATTCGCTTGCTGTCGGGCAGGCCGCGCCAATTCCGCAGAACCGCCAAGGAGCGGGCGGAGGAGCAGGGAGCGCTGATGCTCAAGCTCAGCGGGCTTGAGGACCACGGCAGCGCCATCAAGATGAACCTGCTGTCGAAATCGGGCTTAAGCGGCAACCGTGTGCTGCGCGATCTCAATATCTTGGAAGGCAGCGTGGCCGAAGCCGCCCGCCATATGCGGGCCGATGGATTGCTGGCCGCGCTCAACCGGCATTTCGGACTCGACCGTCTCAAGGAAACCGGCAAGAAGCAGGCCGACGGCTGCACCATCGCCGCGCTGCTGATGATGAACGCCGCCATGCTGCACCAGCGCATCAGCAACGGCGGCTGGCTGTCGGGCATCAGCGATCTTTCGCTGATTAAGAACGAGACCGACGTGGCGCGGAAGATGGGCCGCGAGTGGGAGCGCATCATGCGCCACGATTTCCGCCCGGTGCTCGAACCCGCTTTGGAAGCCATCTACGCGGTCGAGGCAACGGGCAAAACCGCAGGCTTGGAACGCGCTCTGCATCATCTCGCCGCCGAAGCCGAGCGCATCGCCGAGACCTACGCCGACATGGGCGCCGACCACGCCGGGCCGCTGTTCAACCGCGTGATGGGCAACCAGGCGTCCGACGGCGCCTTCTTCACCCGGCCCGTCGCCGCCTCGCTCGCCGCGCGTCTCGCGCTCGATGCCTGCGGCGACCAGGATTGGTCGAGCGCGGAAGTCTGGCGGCGACATAAAACGGTGGATCTGGCCTGCGGCAGCGGCACGCTGCTGGCCGCGATGCTTGCCGATATGAAGCGTCGGGCGGCGGAGGGCGGCGCGGACGACGAGAGGCTCAACCAGCTTCAGAAACTCGCGGTCGAGGATGTCATCAAGGGCTTGGATATCAATCCCGTTTCGCTGCAACTCGCCGCCTCGCAGCTGACGGCGGGCAACCAGCGCGTCAGCTACCGGCGAATGGGGCTGCATCTGATGCCCTACGGGCCGGACAAGCACGCCCCGGCCCAAGTGCGCGCCGGCACCCTCGAGCTATTGGGCCAGCGGGCCGTCGTGCAAAGGCCCGGCGAGCTGGATTTGGACGACGAGGCCATCGCTTCCCAAGCGACATGGGAGGCGACGGACGATGCCGAGCTCGAAGATGCCGTGGATGCGGTGAGGAACGCGCGCATCGTCATCATGAACCCGCCGTTCACCAACCGCGCCAATATGGGCGAGAAGTTCGCGAAGGAGACGCAGCGCGCGCTGCGCAACCGAGCGGACTCTATGGAGCAAAAGTTGACGCAAGCCGACCCCGCTCTAGAGGGCTTTGCGGATAAGAATTCCATCAGCCCTCTCTTCGTGGGCCTTGCGCACCATTGCATTGAGCGGCCAGACGGAATCCTAGCGATCATCAACCCGACCATAGCGCTCACAGCGCCTTCCGCTTTGCGAGGACGGCTTGCGCTGGCCCGCCGCTTCCATATCCATACCGTGCTGACCTCGCACCAGCCCCGCAACATCAACTTAAGCCAGCACACCTCCATCAACGAAAGCATCGTGGTGATGCGGCGGCATGAGGGCGAGAAGCCGCCAACCCGGTTCATCAATCTCGACAGGCTGCCAGCGGACGAGGCCGAAGCCGCCGAATTTCATCGCTGTCTATTGGGTTGCGACGAGGGGTTGATCGCGAACGGCTGGGGCGAGGTTTCCTACTGGCCGGCCAAGCATATTGAGGCGGGTGATTGGTCGGCGGCTATCTGGCGCTCTCCGGAACTGGCCGCCGCCGCGTACGAATTCGCTCATCATGCGTCGTGCTTGGCGATGGAGGATCAGGGAATGGTGCCCTCCGCAGTGCTGAGCGGCGGCGGGCAGCTGCAAGTGTTCGGCGAGGCCGACGCTGATGCGTTCGGCGCTTTCCCGGTGCTGTATTCCAAGAGCGCTGATATTCAGCGGACCATTCAAGGCGTGCCCGATCAGCGCTGGGCGCCCAAAAATCAGGTTCCCCGGAACGAGTGGGTCGAAGCGCCCGGAACCGATGGTCTGCAACACCCTCTCACAGCTGGGCGAATCGCCCCGCAGGCTTCTCATCTGCTGGTGACAAGCGGCCAGGATTCCTGTACAGGCCGTCTGACAGCGGTAGCGCAACAGGAGCGATGCGTGGGCGTGGGCTGGCTTCCAGTGCCGGGCGTCACCTTGCAAGAAGCGAAGGCAATCGCGGTGTTCCTCAACTCAACACCTGGGCGCCTGCAACTCATGCGAAATGCTGGACGGAAAATAACCTTTCCCCTATACCGTCCGGCAGGCCTGAAAACCATACGCCTGCCCGATCTCTCCAATAGCGATATCGTGGCCAAACTGGCTCAATGTTGGGAAGCCACCGCGGAGGTTGAGGTGCCCCAGTTCCGCGACGGCGAATGCGAAGTGCGCCGCCTCTGGGACGAAGCCGTCGCCGAAGCGATGGGCTGGGACCCCGCCGAACTCACGCGCTTGCGCCTGCTGCTGCACAAAGAGCCGCATGTGCGCGGCCTAGGCTACGGCCAGTACGCCGACGAAGTGGAGGTCGATCCCGCCGATCTCCAACGCTTCACGGAACTCGCCGACCAATGGGAAATGGAGACCGTCCTTTATTCAAATACAGCGCTGGCGTGCCGGCATTCCGCTTATCAAGAAATCATCAGCATGGGCGAACCGGTTGTGCCCTTGATTCTGCAACGGATGCGAGGAGAAAGAGGACACTGGGACTGCGCTTTGGGGGAAATCACGGGAGCCAATCCGGTAAAACGGGCCGATTGGGGCAAGATCGCTGCGATTAAAGCGTCCTGGCTGGACTGGGGCGAAGCCAATGGATATACCTAGCTGGGAGCAGGTGCTTGCCCAAGCATTTCCAAGGCTATCCAGAGAAGGCTATGAAATCATAAATAAACCCACGGAAACGTACAATTGCATAGCGTATGCCGCCAAAGACACAAGCAAGTGGTGGAGCGCCTTTGGAACGCGGTACTGGCCGGACTACGCCACGCGCTCGGAACGCATGGGAAGCCTCGTTGAGGTGTTTGCTGGTCTCGGCTATCAACAATGCGAGGACAGCGGTCTTGAAAGCGGCTACGAAAAAGTCGCGCTGTACGAGGAACAGGGCGAGTGGAAACACGCGGCACGGCAGATGCCCAACGGACGCTGGCGCAGCAAGATGGGCGAGGGGCCGCTCATCGAACACCGCAGCCCGGAATCGCTTGCCGGCGGAATCTACGGCGAGCCGACAACCTGCATGCGAAGGCCCGCCAATCATGCGGCGGCTGCCTGAAACTTTGGCGTCACGCGGCGGGCCTAAAATACTAGGCCCATGAAAATCACTGTTCACGGCTGCGGCTATGTGGGGCTGGTGACCGGGGCCTGCTTCGCGGAAACCGGCGTTGGCGTGGTGTGCTTCGATATCGACTCGGAGGCCGTGGAGCGGCTGTCCGAAGGCGATTTGCATATCCACGAGCCGGGGCTTGATGAGCTGGTGCGCCGCAACCTAGCCGCGGGCCGCCTGCGGTTCACTTCCGACATAGGCGATGCGGTGGCGCATGGCGACGCGCAATTCATTGCCGTGAGCACGCCGCCCGGGGGCAGCGGCGCCGCCGACTTGAAGCAGGTGTTCGCGGCGGCGGAAGCGATTGCGGAGCGCATGCCGGGCTACCGGCTGGTGGTGTGCAAATCGACCGTTCCCGTGGGCACTTGCGCTGCGGTGGAGGAGCGCATTTCCGCCCGCTTGGCCGAGCGCGGCGTTGAGCACGATTTCGAGGTGGTGTCCAATCCGGAATTTCTGAAAGGGGGCGCGGCGGTGGCCGACTTCATGCACCCGGAGCGCATTATTCTGGGCACGGACAGCGAGCGCGCGATCGAATACCTGGGGAATCTCTACGCGCCGTTCCACCGCAAGCGCGACCGCCTGATGGTGATGGACCGGGCCTCGGCGGAACTGGCCAAGTACGCGGCCAACGCGATGCTCGCCACGCGCATCAGCTTTATCAACGAATTGGCCGGGCTGGCCGAGCGCGTGGGCGCGGATATCGAGCAGATCCGCAACGGAATCGGCGCCGACAAGCGCATCGGCTACAACCACCTCTACGCGGGCTGCGGCTACGGCGGCTCCTGCCTGTCGAAGGACACGGCGGCGCTGGCGCAAACCGCCCGCGGGCACGGCTTTCCAACGCAGATCGTGGAGGCGGTATCGAGGGTCAATGAGCGGCAAAAAACCTTGCTGGGCGCCAAGATCAAGGCTTATTTCGGCGATTCGCTGGCCGGCCGGCTGATTGCCGTTTGGGGCCTTTCGTTCAAGCCGGGTTCCGACGACATGCGCGAAGCGCCTAGCCTGGTTTTGATCGAGTGCCTGCTGGCGCAGGGCGCGCGGGTGCGCGCTTTCGATCCGGTGGCGGCGGCGCGCTGCAAGAGGCTGCTCGGCGAGCGCGAAGGCATGGAATACGCGGCGAGCGCAAGCGAAGCGGTTGAAGGCGCCGATGCTTTGGCGATTTTGACCGAATGGCCGCAGTTCCGCTCGCCGGACTTCGGCGCCCTGCGCGAAAAGCTTAAGGAGGCCGTGATCTTCGATGGCCGCAACCTGTATTCCCCCCAATCCATGCGCGAGCGGGGGTTTCGCTATTTCGGCGTGGGCCGGGGCGAGCGGATTGCGCCGGACAACGGCGTGGGCATGCATCCGGTGGGCGAGGAGGTGGTTCGGCCTTGGGGCAGCTTCGAGGGGCTGGGGCAGGGCGCCGGCTACCAAGTCAAGCGCCTGAAGGTGCTTCCCGGCGAAACGCTGTCGTTGCAGCGCCACCGGCAGCGCGATGAGCACTGGGTGGTGGTGGGCGGCGCCCCGGTGGCCGTGCGCGACGGCGAGGACCATCCGCTTAAGGTCGGCGACCATATCCTTATCCCGGTGGGCGCGGTTCACCGCATCCGCAATCCGGGCGAGGCGCCCGCCGAAATCGTGGAGGTGCAGCTGGGCGGCTACCTGGGCGAGGACGATATCGAACGCTTCGAGGACGCTTACGGCCGCGCATGAATGGCGTTGCGTGTGTCTCGCTTGCCTTGGTGGGCAAAATCCTAACCGTGCGCCGATGAAGCCATTCCTCGCCCCCCTTTTCCGGGCGTATCGGAGGCAGGATGCCGATCATCAGGGCCTGCGCCAGCCGAAGCCTCTTTGCGCGTTCCCCTCTCGCGGGAGTGTTGGAGCCATGGATGGCGGAACCAAGCCAAGGATGGCGCCTCCCGCGAGAGGGGAACGCGCAAAGAGGCGAACCCGAAGCGGCATGCGTCTCCCGGAAAAAGGGGGGCGGGGAATGGCGAGGGCGGGCAAAATCCTGCGTGGCCTCCGCGCCCCCTTGGTGAAATATGAGGCTTAAGCCGCCGTTCAAGGCGTACGATGTGCGCGGACGGGTGCCGGGCGAGTTCAGCGCGGCGCTTGCCTGCCGGATCGGCGCCGCGCTGGTCGAATTCACCGGCGCGAAGGAAGTCGTTCTGGGCCGCGACGCGCGGCTTTCCAGCCCGGATATCGCCGATGCGGTGGCCGAGGGCGTGACCCGCGCCGGCGCCGATGTTGCGGACTTGGGGCTGTGCGGCACCGAGCAGGTGTATTTCGCCACCGGCCATCTCGGCTGCGGGGCCGGCGTGATGGTCACCGCCAGCCACAATCCCGCCGACTACAACGGGCTGAAGCTGGTGCGCGAGGAGGCCCGGCCGATCAGCGCCGACACCGGGCTGGCGGAGATCCAAACCCTGGCGGAATTGCCGCCTTCCGGCGCCGCCCGCGGCCGCCGCCTTCCGGTCGATATGGCGGAGCCTTGGCGCCGCAGGGTCATGGGCTTTGCCGGGAACCTGCCGCTGAAGCCGCTTAAGGTAGTGGTCAATTCGGGAAATGGCGCCGCTGGTCCGAGCGTGGAGCCGCTGGCCGCCGCCACGCCGCTGAAGCTTGTGCATTTGCGCGCCGAGCCTGACGGGCGCTTCCCCCACGGCGTGCCCAACCCCCTGCTGGAGAGCACCCGCCTGGCCACCGGGCAGGCCGTCAAGCAGCACGGCGCGGATTTCGGCGTGGCCTTCGACGGCGATTTCGACCGCTGCTGCTTCTTTGATGAGAGAGGCGAATACGTCGATCCGTACTACACCGTGGGCCTGTTCGCGTCGGCCTTGTTATCCGGCCGTCCGTCCGGCGACCGGCGGGTGGTTCACGACCCCACGCTGGTCTGGAACACCGAAGAGCAGGTGCGCGCCGCAGGCGGCCAACCCATCGTGAATCGAGCGGGGCATTCCTTCATCAAGCAGCGGATGCGCGACGAGGATGCCGTTTACGGCGGCGAAAGCAGCGCGCACCACTACTTCCGCGATTTCCTCTACTGCGATTCCGGCATGATTCCTTGGATCCTCATGGCCGGAATCCTGTCCGCGCAAGGCGGCGGCCTTGCCGAACGCACGGCCGAGCGCCGGGCCCGCTACCCCGCCAGCGGCGAAATCAATCTGCCCGTGTCAACCAACGCCGGCGAATTGCTGGAGCGTTTGGCAAAGCGATACGCCGCCCGTGGCGGCTCCGTTGAGCGCATCGACGGCCTTTCCGCAGCGTTCCCCGACTGGCGCTTCAACCTGCGCCCTTCCAACACCGAGCCGCTGCTGCGCCTCAACCTCGAAACCCGCGCCAACCCCGAACTGCTCGCCCAAAAAACCGCCGAACTCAAAACCGCTATCTCCTAACTCGGCCTTGGCGCGCATTGCTACGCAAATACGCGCAATTTCTCCATTGAAACAGACAAGCCTTGCCTCTTACCCTGATCTCCCCCGGTTCGGAGATTTCGAGTGCCAAATGAGCCGCGTTCCGATATTGGGCCTGCGTCCTTATGACCGGAAACGAGTTTGTGCGGCGCGTCCGGGCTCTTGGGCGATCACGCGGTGTGCCGGTGCATCTTGATGCCAGACGGGGCAAGGGGAGCCATGCCCGGCTCGAATACGGAAACCGCTTTACCATGGTGAAAGATCGGCGCAAACAACTGGGAGCAGGATTGGTCGCTGCCATGTTGCGGCAACTTGGCCTAACTCGCAGGGATCTGCGTTAGCGATGCTAGAATCTGGCTCCTCTGCCTTGCACATGCCACGCATGCCCCGTTTTGCATTTCCCATCAAGCTGGAAACTCAGCGAAACGGCTGGATTCTGGTTTCCTTTCCCGATGTGCCGGAGGCGTTAACGGAAGGAGAAACCGAACGGGAGGCGCTGGAGGAGGCGCAAGACTGCCTCATTGGCGCCCTAGGTGGTTATATCGCCAACGGATGGCCCATTCCGGTTCCTTCAACAATCGAGGGTGATGCCGTTGCCGAGCTGCCTGAGGGAGTCATGTTGAAGCTCGCTCTGTATAACCAGATGCTCAAGAGGAACATGAACCCCGCCTTGCTCGCAAAGCGTTTCGGAAAAACAGAAGCTTGGGCGGGCCAACTCCTCGATTTGGACGAATCCACGCCGCTCGGCCAAGTTGCGGACGCTATCGCAATGCTGCGCGAAGAGGCCGCCTAGCCGAGGTTTGCGGTCACGGGCCCCGATATTCCGGCGGCGGGTGGCTTTTTAGCGGCGTGTTTCTGCTAAATTTGCTTGCGCGTGGTTTTGCGGAGCGCATCTTATTTCCTTTATTGACTGGCTGGTTATTGGCGCCTATTTCGCGCTGATTCTTTGGGTGGCCTGGCGCGTCGGCCGCAAGCGCCGGGAAGGCGGCGCCGATTTCTTCCTGGCCGGTCGCAACGTGGGCTGGTTCGTGGTGGGCGCGTCGATATTCGCTTCCAATATCGGCTCGGAGCATCTGGTGGGGCTGGCCGGCTCCGCAGCCAGCGAAGGCGTTCCGGTGGCGCAATTCGAAATCCTTGCGGCTTTCGCCTTGCTGCTGCTCGGCTGGCTGTTCGCGCCCTTCTACCTCCGCTCGGGCGTGTTCACGATGCCGGAATTCCTGGAGAAGCGCTACTCGCGGGGGCCGCGCACCTACTTGGCCGTGATTTCGGTGGTGGGCTACGTGCTGACCAAGATCGCCGTCACGGTCGCGGCCGGCGGGATCGTGTTCGAGACCCTCATGGGCATTCCGTTCTGGTGGGGCGCGCTGGCCATCGTTGCGCTGACCGGCATCTATACCGCATGGGGCGGCCTGCGGGCGGTGCTCTACACGGACATGGTGCAAATGTTCGTGCTGCTCGGCGGCGCTGTCGCCGTTACCGTGATCGGCCTTGATACCGTGGGCGGCTGGGAAGGGATGCAGCGCGCGGTGCAGCCGCAGGCGCTTAGCCTTTGGCGCGGCATGAGCCATCCGGAATTCCCTTGGACCGGCATCCTGTTCGGCGCGCCCATCCTAGCGGTGTGGTACTGGTGCACGGACCAGTTCATCGTGCAGCGCGTGCTGGCCGCCAACGGCATCAATGCGGCCCGCCGGGGAACCATCTTCGCCGCGTGGCTGAAGCAGCTGCCGCTATTCCTGTTTGTGCTGCCCGGCGTTCTGGCGCTGGCGCTCAGCAATACCGGCGCGCTCGAGCTGGAGGATCCCGACCAAGCCCTTCCGGCCATGATCGCAGCCTTGCTTCCGGTTGGGCTGAAGGGCCTGGTTGCCGCCGGCCTGCTGGCAGCCCTGATGAGCTCGCTGTCCTCCGTATTCAATTCGGCCTCGACCATCTTCACGGTCGATTTGTACCGGCGCGTGGCCCCCGCCGCCAGCGAAGCGCGCCTAGTGGCCGTCGGCCGCGCGGCAACCGCGGTGATGGTGGTGCTGGCGTTATTGTGGATTCCGTTCATGGATTTCGTGTCAGGCGGCTTGTTCACCTATTTGCAAAGCGTGCAAGCCTATATCGCGCCGCCCATCGCGGCGGTGTTCCTGGTGGGCGTTCTATGGTCCGGCGCCAACGCTTCCGGCGCCAAATGGTCGCTGGCCGCAGGCGCCGCGCTGGGATTGGCGCGGCTATTGATCGAGGTGGTGACCGGCATGGACCCGGACGCTTACGCCGGCAGCCTGTGGCTGGCGCTGGCGGAAATCAATTTCCTGCATATCGCCTTGGGGCTGTTCGCGGTGTCCGTTGCCGTTCTGGTGGGGGTCAGCCTAGCCACCGGGCGCGGCTCGTCCGAGCTCACGGCGGGCCGCGAGGACTTCGGGAACCGTTCGGGATGGCGCGGCGATTTTGCCTGGAGCGCCGGCGCGGTGCTGCTGGTGCTGCTGATCTGGACCGTTTTCTCCGAATGGGTGCTTGCCCGCTAATGGCCGGCGTTGCGATGAAAGGCATCCGAATCGCGCCGTTGGCTTTGTCCCTGCTGCTTGCGGCCGCGGGCGTTGCGGCGGACCTGTCGCTATGGCCGCAGCCAACCCGCCCTTTTGCCGCCGATCCCGCCGCGGAGGCCCGCTTGGACGCGATGGTTGCGACCATGACGCTGCACGACAAGGTGGGGCAGGTCATCATGGGGGAAATCCAGCATCTGTCGCCGGCGGACGTGAAGCGCTATCGGCTGGGCGCGGTGCTCAACGGCGGCGGCTCCTTTCCGGGCGGCAACCGCCATGCGTCGGCGGCGGACTGGCTGGCCTTGGCGGATGCTTTCCACGACGCTTCCGTGGATCGGGACGACGGCCTGCCGGCCATTCCGGTTATTTGGGGAACGGATGCCGTGCATGGCGCCAATAACGTGTTCGGCGCCACGCTTTTTCCGCACAATATCGGCTTGGGCGCCGCAGCGAACCCCCAATTGCTGCGGCTGATAGGCGCCGCCACCGCCCGGGAGGTCGCGGCCACCGGCATCTATTGGAATTTCGCGCCTACGCTGGCGGTGCCGCGCAATGACCGCTGGGGACGGACCTACGAAGGCTATTCCGAGCGGCCCGGCTTGGTGGCCGAGCTAGGGGCGGCGCTGATCGAGGGCATGCAGGGCGTTGCGGGGGCTGGCTTCATGGCCCCGGGCAAGGTGCTGGCCACCGCCAAGCATTTTCTCGGCGACGGCGGCACCACCGGCGGCGCGGACCAGGGCAATACCGAAATCGGCGAGGCCGGACTGGCGCGGATCCACGCGGCCGGCTACCGCGCCGCGCTCAGCAGCGGCGCGCAAACGGTGATGGTGTCCTTCAGTTCCTGGAACGGACTGAAAATGCATGCCAATCCCTACCTGCTCAAGGAAGTGCTGAAAGGCCGGATGGGCTTCGACGGCTTTCTGGTCGGCGATTGGGACGGCCATGCGCAGGTTCCCGGCTGCACGGCCAGCAGTTGTCCGCAAGCCTTCAATGCCGGAATCGATATGTTCATGGCGCCGAAGCACTGGAAGGCGCTGCATCGCAACCTGCTGCGCCAGGTTCGCAGCGGCGAAATCGAAGCGGCGCGCTTGGACGATGCCGTGCGACGGATTCTGCGCGTGAAGCTGCGCGCCGGTCTGTTGGATGCGCCGCGTCCTTCGGCGCGCCCTCTGGCGCCGCAAGGCGACTCCGCCGCCGCAACGCAACGCTCGGCTTGGATCGGCCACCCCGAGCACCGCGCCCTCGCACGCCGCGCGGTGCGGGAATCGCTGGTTCTTCTAAAGAACGACGGCGGCCTGCTGCCCGTGGCCCCTGGCGCCCGGGTGCTGGTGGCTGGCGCGGCGGCCGCCCGTATCCCCAGCCAGCTGGGCGGCTGGTCGATGACTTGGCAGGGGGATGATATCGAGGACGCGGATTTCCCCGGCGCCGCAAGCATTCTTGATGGAGTGCGCACGGCGGTCGAAGCAACAGGCGGGAGCGTGGAATTCATGCGGTTCGCCGAAGTATCCGCCAGCCCTGCGCAGCCTCGGCCGGACATTGCCTTGCTCGTTTACGGCGAGAAGCCTTACGCTGAATACGAGGGCGATGTGGAAACCCTTGAGTTCAGCCGCCTCGACAAGTCCCACCTTGAGGCCGCCCGCCGCCTGCAAGCCGCAGGGGTTCCTGTGGTGAGCTTGCTGCTGAATGGCCGTCCGCTCGCCGTGCCCGATGAAATCGAGGCTTCCGATGCGTTTGTCGTGGCTTGGCTGCCCGGCAGCGAAGGCGTTGGAGTGGCCGATGTGCTGATCGCGGATGGCTGCGGCGCGCCGCGCCACGACTTCAGCGGCCGCCTGCCGTTCTCTTGGCCGCGAAGCCCGGGGCAAGCGGTCAACAATATCGGCGACGAGCCTTACAGGCCCGCCTTCCCGCTCGGTTTCGGCCTGCGCTACGCGGCCGGCGCGCGGACAAATCCGCCGCGTCCGCCGAATAAGCGCCGGATCGCTTGCGGGCCTTCAATGGAACGACCGGAACGGCAGCCGGGAAAGAATATCGGCAACGGCGCCTAAGAGCCGTGCGGGCTAACGGTCGAGCGCCGCGCGGATTTTTCGGACTTTCGATTCGCTTAAATCGTACGAGGCCACCAAGGCGATGGCGAGCAGGGAGGCGATCACGGGAATGACCACGTCGCACACGCGCATCCAGAACAGGGCGCTTTCGGTCTGGTTGCCCTTAAGCGCCACGTCGAAGCCAGTGAAATTGAGCAAAAAGCCGCCTGCAGCCAACGCCGCCGCCATGCCGAGCTTGACGACCCACCAGTAAATCGATCCGTACATGCCCTCGCGGCGCTGGCCCGTTTCCAGTTCGTCCAGGTCGCATACGTCGGCCACCATTGAGGGCATGAGCGTGAACAGGCTGCCGAGGCCAAAGGCCAGCAGCGGCGCCGGGAGAAGCAGCAGGGCGGGGTTCGCCGGGTCGTAGCAGAACCATTTGGCGGCGTATCCGAGCGTGGAAAGGCCGATGCAGAGAAAAAACGCCCGCCGTTTTCCAAGCGCTGTTCCGAGCCATGCGGCCAGCGCCACCACGGCGAAAGTGGAAATCGTCGCTATGGTGCCGAACAGGCCGATGTAATAGCCCGCCGGCCCCAAGTCGCCGCCGAACACGTAGTAGATGATGACGTAGGACTGGAACGCGGCGATCAGCTGGAAGCCGTTGAAGACCAGGAACGTTGCGCCGCAGAGCTTGAGGAAGGGCCGGCTGCGTAGCGATTGGATGAACCCGCGAAGGAAATGCCCCGCTTGCCCCGAAATGCGCTCCAGCCGCGATTGCCCGCCACCGGGAGCTGCGGGCGAACCGGAGAACCGTTCGCGCAGCAGGATGGCGGGCAGCACGCCTATGGCGATGCATGCCGCGCCCACCAGCGCCGCCAGAACCGAGGCGCCCTCGCGCAGGTCCGCGAAGCTGTCCAGCTCCATGAACCAGAGAAACCAAGGCGCGACGAGGTAGGCGAACTGGCTGAGGAAGTTCTGCACGCCCATCAGGCGCGTTCGTTCGTGGTAGTCCGGGGTCAGCTCGTAGCCCAGCGCCACCCAAGGCGTGGCGAACACCGTGTAGGCGAGGAAAAACAGCAGGGAGCCGGCCAGGAAAATAATGAACAGCGCGCTTTCGTCCGCCTCCCGGGGCAATTGCCATAGCGCGGCAAAAACCAGCCCGGCAAGGATCGCCCCTGCGAAAATATAAGGTCGGCGGCGGCCCCAGCGCGACCGCGTGTTATCGGAGATGTATCCCATGACGGGATCGGTGGCGGCATCCGTGAAGCGGGGAATGGCGGACAGCAGCCCCACCAGCGCCGGATTCATCCCGAAACCGATATTCAGCACCACCATCATGCCGCCGCTGGCGGCCGCCAGCAAATTATTGACGAAGCCGCCCAGTCCGTAGGCGATCATCTGCGGAAAGGAAACCCGGTCCGATTTGGCCGTGGCCCGATTCCGCCAGCCTCCCGTCATCGGCGCCCGTCCGCCTCCCCGGGCTGCACCATGAACGGCAGGTTCGCGTAGCCCGCGCTGCCTTTGCCGTCGTAGATTTCCACGAATAGCCGGTAGGCCCCGAGCGCTTCGGGCGCGCGCATCACGATATGCCGCAGCGTCGGATTCTCGATCAGCCCGTCGATTTCCGCGACGGGCGCTTCAAAATCGCCTCCTTCGGCAGTGGACCGGCTCTCCGGTCGCAGCGCCCATTGGTAGCGCAGATCGTCGCCGTCGGGATCGCTGGCCGAAATCTTGGCGATATAGCTCTTCCCAGGCTCCAGCGTCACGTTCTGCCAAGCGTTTTTGCCGTGCAGCAGGAGCGATTTCACGCGCGGCGCGCGATTGGCCGGCTCCGCGCCGGTCCAAGCGGTTTGCAGCGCGTCCATCGCTTCGGTGGCCTCGCCGCTATAGGTGAACATGCTGTACCAAGTGGGCGTGCGCTCCTGCTTTTGGCCCCATAGGAAGGCATAGCTGCCCAAGCCGTTGTCCAGATGGGGCGCAATGAATTTCCGGTACTGGTTCAGATAGTGCTTGGCCTTGTGCGAGCTGTTCTGCTCAATCGGCGCGCCCCATTCGGTGGCGTCCACCTCCCAGTGGCCCAAGGGGCCCCATTCCGTAATCATGTACGGCGTGTCCGCCAGGATGCCCTCGACGAACTCCGGCAGCAGCGCCAAAGCCCCGTAAACCTGAAAACTTAAAAAATCGAGATCGGGGGCGCGCTCCTGAACGGTCCGTATCAAATCCTCCTCCAGCCCGGCAATCGCTGTGGTGGTGGGATGGTTGGGGTCGAGGTGGTGGACGATGCGCGACAGATTGTTCACTTCGTCCCACAGCGCCGGCTGGGTATTGGCGTAGTTGAGCTCATTGCCGAGAATCCAAGTGAGCAGCGCCGGGTGGTCGCGGTAGCGCTCCACTGCGGCCCAAACGCGGGTGCGCTGGGCAACGAGCAAGGTTTCGTTGCTGTAATCGAAACCGTAGCGGGGCGCCGCCACCGGCAGGCACAGCGACACGGTCAGGCCGGCTTCCAGCGCCTGGTCGAGGCGCGCCTGCGCCATGTCGATATTCCAGGTGCGAACGGAATTCCCGCCGCGCCGGGCCAGCTCCGAATAATTGGACACGATCGCGCCCGCGCCCTTCACCACGTAGGGCTTGCCGCCGCGCAATAGCTGGTACTGGCCTTGGCTGCCGACCACTTCCACCTTGACCGGCCCGGCGGCCTGCTGGCCCCAGCAGGCCCCGCCCCACAGCGCGCACGCCAAGGCGGCGAGCCGCAGCCGGCAGGGATTGAAAGCGCCCGGAATCACGCGGCAATCTCGATATTCGCCAGCGACAGGCGCATCGCCCCTTGGGACCAAAGCAAAAACGGGGTTTCCACCGAGCGCGGGTCGGTTCCCGACTCGATGAACCGCTCAAGCTCGATAGCCACGCGCCGCCATTCCCCTTGGGGCAGTTCCCTAAGGATGTTTGTGATATCCAAGCAGCCCCGGCTCGGGGGGGCGCTGTCCATTCGCAAAATCACCTCGCTTTCCGGCCGCGCTTCCACCCGCACCTCGAAAGTGAGCTGCGCCTTCGCAGCGGCCAGCGGCGTGAGATCAAGGGGCCGGTGGCCGTGGAAGCCGACCTGCGCGCCCGCGCCGCCGCCATGCCAAGTGATTTCACGGGCATCTTCCTGCGTGGCCCGGTCGATATTGCGCACCGACAGCATGCCCGAAGGCGAGCAGGCCGCGCGCGCCTTCACCGGGACGCGCCATCCTTTATGGTCCCCCACATAGAGATCGAACCCGTTTGCCGGACGCTTGTCGAAAACAGGCACGCGATTTTCCGCCAGCCTTTGCGAAGGATCATCTTCGCACAGCTTGGGCAGGCTTTTGGGAGCCTCGAGCACGCTGAGCCCGAAGCCGAGCGGGAACAAGGGATCGTAGTTCTCGTCGCTTGGATTCAGCGGCGTCTGCAAAGGGCCGCGCGGCCAGGAAAAGGAGAGGCGGCCGGTGAAGTCGTGGCTGATCGCGTTGCCGCCATTCCTGAACAGCATGTCGGCGATGCCTTTGCCCTCTGTTCCGGGCAGCCAGGCGGCAACGAACGCGTCCGACGCATTGAGCTCCGGGTTGACCCATAGCGGCCGGCCGCTCAGAAACACGGAAACGACCGGCACTTCCGCCGCGCGCAGCCTTCGCAGCACCCGCAGGGGCTCCGGGTGGCGGGCGGAAAAACTTAAATGGGGCACATCGCCTTGCCCCTCGGCATACGGCTCTTCGCCAAAGACCACGATGGCGGCATCCGGGCGCTCGCGAAACTCGCCTTGCTCGCTTACGGATACGCGCCCGCCGCTAGCGCCGACGCGCTCCTCGATGCCGCGAAGGATGGAGTGGCCATTCGGGAAATCGTCGTTTTCGTTGAAGGTGCCCTGCCAAGTGAGGGTCCAGCCGCCGCACTGCTTGCCGATATTGCGGGCGCCATCGCCGGCCACCAGCACATGCGCGCCGGGTTCCAGCGGCAGTATTCCGCCTTCATTTTTCAACAGCACCAAGGATTCGCGCACCGCCCTGCGCGCCAGCGCGCGGTGCCGGGGGGCGCCGAGCGTCCGCGGGTTGCCGGCGCCGGGGCGCGCCGATGGCCGGGGCTTCGCGAACAAGCCCATGCGCGCCTTCACGCGCAGGATGCGGCGCACGGCGTCGTTGATTCGCTCGATGCTGATTTGGCCTTGCTCAAGCCGCTCAATGAGGCACTCATGCGCCTGCCTCCAGCTCTCGGGCGCCATCAGCATATCGATTCCCGCGTTGACCGACTCGGCGCAGGCGTCGCCGAAATCCTCGCCAACCTGCTGAAACCCGTTCCAGTCGCTGATCACGAATCCCGTGAAGCCCATCTGCCCCTTGAGCACATGGGTCAGCAAGCGCTTGTGGCTGTGGAGCTTGCGGCCATTGAAGTCATTGAACGATGCCATCACGACCTGCGCGCCGGCGGCAACGGCGGCCATGTGGCCTAGGCCGTGGAGGTCGCGCAGCTGCTCTTCGCTGCATCGGGTGCTGCCTTGGTCGATGCCTTGGCCGGTGCCCCCTTCGCCGATGAAATGCTTGGCCGTGGCCAGCACCTTGCCCGGCCCCGCCAAAGCGCTTGGGGCGGGCTCGCCCTGCAGGCCGCGAATCAGCCGGGGCGCGCACTCCTGGACGATCTCCGGGCTTTCCGAATAGCTTTCGTAGGTTCGGCCCCAGCGGTCGTCACGCGCCACCGCCAGCGTGGGCGCGAAGGTCCAGTCGATTCCGCTGGCCGTCATCTCGGCGGCGGTGGCCTCGCCGATGGCCTCGATCAGTTGCGGGTTGCGCGCGGCCCCCAGCCCGATATTGTGCGGGAAAATAGTGGCCCCGTACATATTGGAATGGCCATGCACCGCATCCGTCCCCCAGATAATGGGCACCCCGCCCCCGGCGGCGGATGCCTCGAAGAATGAATCGGCCGTCTCCAGCCAGTCGGCCGGCGCCGCCCGCTTATTATTGCCGGGAGCGCAGCCGCCGCCGTTGAGCAGGGCCCCGAGGGGAATGTCAGCCAAATCCTCCGGCCGGACCGACGAGATTTCCGCCTGAATCATTTGCGCCACCTTTTGGCCGGCGGTCATCTTTTCCAGACGCCGCGCGACCTCCGCTTCGATTCGCGCTTGCGCCTTGGCGTCCCGGTCAATCGGGCTGCGGCAATCAGGCCAGCGCACTGGCCCGCTCACGTTCTCGTCGCCCCGGGCGCCGCGAGCGAATCGCGCGCCACGATTTCGCAATCGAATTCCTGGTTGGCCGCCACTTGGGCAAGGCCGGCCACTTGGTCGATCAGCCGCAACGCGGCGGTTGAGGCCATTTCGCTGATGGGTTGCCTCAGCGTGGTCAGGGCGGGCCAGGTATGCGAGGCGATTGGCGAGTCGTCGAACCCCACCACCGACACATCGCCGGGCACGTCGAGGCCCAGTTCGCGGGCCGCCACGATGGCGCCGGCGGCCATGTCGTCGTTGCTGGCGATGATGGCGGTGGGCGAGGGCGGGCTGCGAAGCAGTTGTTTCGCGGCCTGTTTGCCCGAGTCAAAGGTAAAGCTGCCCCGCGCAATCAGACGCTCGCCGCCCTCCAAGCCGTGCTTGCGCAGGCCCGCGAGAAACCCGCTTCGGCGCTTGGCGCTGGCGCCGTGGCGCGGGTCGCCCTCGATAAACCCTATCCGCCGATGTCCGGTCGCAATGACGTGTTCCGTCATTTGCTCGCTGGCTTCCCGGTCTTTGGGGCAAACGGAAATCGTATCGCCCGCCGTGATGCCCGGCGACACTTGCGCCATCGGCATCTTGATATCTTTCAGCATCGCCACGATTTCCGGGTGGTCGCTAATCGGCGCAAGCAGCACCAACCCGTCAACCCGCGTTTGGAGCACGAAGCGGCGCACATCTTCAACGGCAACCTGCTCCGGGCAAGGGCGCAGCAGAAGGGACAGATTGCGCGACCGGCAAGCCTCGAACACGCCTTCGAGCGCTTTCTGCACGTAGCTGAACTCCTGCGGGTTCTCATAAAGAAGGCCGAGCGAGTGTGTGCGCCTGCCCTTTAGGCCGCGGGCCTGCGGATGGGGCTCGTAATTGAGTGCATCGACGGCTTGCATCACTTGGTCGCGGGTGCCGGGGCGGACCTTGGGCTCCCCGTTCAGCACCCGCGAAACGGTCTTGATCGATACCTCGGCCTTGGCGGCCACGTCGTGGATTGTGGCCCTGGCAAAAGAGGCGGCGTTTCCGCTGGGCTGGCTGTTATTCATCAACTGCGACCATAAGCCGGATGCTGTCGCGGTCAACTGATGCGGGCCGATGAGCAGCGCGATAGCGGCGCCGGCGCCCCAGTCAAAGCGCCGCCGCCGCCATCCGCAGGCTTCGCTTGCGCGCGAGGCGCCTGCTGGCGAGCTGCCCGATGCCGGAGGACGGCACGCTAGAAGCCTCTGCTGAATCGCACCCCGTAGGTTCTCGGCGGGAAGAAGTTGGCGCGCCAATAGCCCGGCCCCGGGTCGGCCCAGGAGCGCATCAATTCATCGCTCAGGTTATAGCCGAACAGCACCAGCGCCCAGCCCTGCTGTTCGTTGATGATGCGGAAATTGGCGTTGAAATGGCTGAAGGCTTTCTGGCCGGCATGGAACGGGCCTTCGGCGTAGTTATTGTCGTTGAAGAACATCTCGGCCTGCCAGTTCCAGGTGAGGGAAGGGCCGATCACCCAGCCGTTGCCGAGCCACCAAGTATGATCGACCGTTGCGGAGAACGACCATTCCGGCGACCACGGCAGCTTGTTGCCCGCTAGGTCCGTTGGTCGCCGCGGCGTATTGTCGCCGCGCAGCTGGGTGGGGTCCTGAGGCGGGCAGGGCGTGAGCCCCAAGTAGGCCCGCTCAAAGCAGAATAGCCCGTCGTCGCCGTCCTCGAATTTTTCGATTTCCGCGTTCAGCCACGACAGCCAGCCGTGGAGCCGGCCGCCGGGCCAAGGTTCGGCCCAGTCCCACTCGAATTCGGCGCCAAATATGCCCGCTTCCGCTAGGTTGGTGGTGAGCAGCGTGCCGATATCGTTGCCGCTATTGACCGACTCGCCCACGACCACCCACGAGGTGCGCTGCATATCGTTGTAATCGCTGAAGAACACATTGGCGAGCAGGCGGAGGTTGCCGTCGAGGGCTTCCGCCTTCAGGCCCAGCTCGTAGGTGATGACCTCCTCGGGGTCGTACGGAAAGGACGTGATTTGGCCGCACTCGCATATATCCACCTTGTCGCCGAAGCCGCCGGCCTTGAAGCCGCTGGCCACGTATCCGTAGGCGAATAGATCGTTGCTGACCAGATAGTCGAAGCCCGCCCGCCAGGTGCCTTTGGCCCAGTCGGCTTGGTAGGTGTTGTCGGTGCCTGGAACGCGCGTCGTGAAGTCCTCCGCCAGCGAGCCCATGGCGGGCGTCAGAACGTCGGCTTGATGGAAGGCCGGATCGGATGCCCAGCCGGCATTGATGCCGATCAGTCCCCAGGACTCGTACCAGAACGTGTCTTGGTCGGCCGGGTCGTAGGCGCCGGGATTGACCCAATAGCCGATTGTTTGATGGTTGGAGCCGCCGCGGTCGTATTTCTCGTCCCAAGTGTGGCGGTAGCCCAGCGTCAGATTGGCCCGCTCGGTGACGGCGTAGTCGAACTGGGCGAATGCCGCCTCCGTGTTCACCCCGCGGTCGGGCTGCATGAATGACTGCGCCAGCGGAATGCCGCCGCCGCAGCAGAACGGAATCTCCACGTCGAATCGAATCGAATTTTCCTCCTCCATGTAGAAAGCGCCGGCAATCCATTGCAGCTTGCCGTCGCCGGTGGATTTGAATTGCAGCTCATGCACCATCGAATCGAAGCTGGAATAACGGGTGGTGAGCTGCAAGTCCTCGAAAGGGAATCTCACTTCAACGTCGAACCCGAGCCGCCCGAAAGCCGCCGCGTCGCGCACCAGCGGCGGGAAGCCGCCGCAGCAGACGCGGGTGATGCCGTAGCCCGGATGATCCGGATCGACCCAGGCGCCGCCGTCCCCGTCCCATTGCTGGAAGCGGTCCTGTTTCGACCAAGCGGCGCGGTACTCCATGAGAACGCCGTCGGCTATATCCCAGGATAACTCCGAGCGCAGCGTGTTGATGGTGAAATCCAGCTCCCCGGGCACGTTGATTCGCGCGTGCCATTGGTCGTGGTCGCATTCGAAGAAGGTGCCTTCGGCCTTCTCGCAATCCTTCATCGACAGGCCGCCCGGGCTGTTGTCCTGGAAGTGGTCGTAGGTGAGCTGCCATTCCGCCGCATCGCTGAGCAGGATGCGCGCGGCCAGGCGCGCGGCTGATCGGTTCACGGCGAAATAGGCTTCGCCCTTGGTCACATCGCGGTTTCTGCGCTGGTCGGTATTGGGGATGCCGTCGGCCGGAATCTCGAAATTGCCGTCGCCATCCGGGTCGAACGCGAGGTCGAACCGGTCCGCCTCCTGGTCGATGAACGAATCCGATTCCTCCACCATCCCGGAAAAGCGGAAAGCCAAGCGGTCGCCGATCGGGAAATTGAACCAGCCGCGGGCGCCGAAGCGGGCGAAATTGCCGGCATCCAGCTCGGCATGGCCTTCGAGCTTCTCGGTGTCGGGCCGCGAGGTGATGATATTGATGCTGCCGGAGGTCGAGTTGCGCCCGAAAAGCGTGCCTTGGGGGCCGCGCAGGATCTCCACGCGGGCCACGTCGTGCAGCAGCGCCAAACCGGCTTGGGGACGCGGCGAGTACATGCCGTCCACATGGATCGCCACCGTGGGATCGCCCAGCTCGGTGAAATTATTGGAGGTGATGCCGCGCACGGTCACCTGCACGCCGGAATCCGAAGGCGAGGTTCCCACCTGCATGTTCGGCACTAGGTCGCCAATATCCGTGACATCGCTGACGCCTTGGCTGGTCAATTGCTCCTGGGTGAGCGCGGACACGGCGATGGGCGTGGCCATGAGGTCGGTGGCCCGCTTGGTTGCGGTCACAACGATCTCCTCGATTTCGATGGCGTTGCCGCCGCTGTCCTGCTGGGCTAGGACCGGTCCGGCGGCGCCCAGAATCAGCAGCGGAAGGGAAATGGCGGACGGGCGCAAGCGCCGCTTGGCTATGGCGCAAAGATCAAACATTATTCCTCCCCTAGTTTGAACAGGAATCTGACTCTAGCCAGCAATGACAACGTTGTCAATGCCTGTTGCCGATGCGTGGATCACCGTTTCCCGATCATTCGAGCCGTTTTGGATCAGATCAAGAAACGAAAAGGTTCGACTGGCTCGGGGGGCTGGCTCTCGAGGCGGCGGCGAAGCCAAACAGCCGCTAACCTGAAGTGTAAAGTACGGCCATGGCAGAGCATTACAGGAACAGGGATCTCCCGTCTCATAAGGCAATTGCCATTTGATATCGGAGAGGATTGGGAGGCCACAGGGCGTGCCCCCACGCTTGCAAGCTCAGAATTCCTCACCAACAATCAGCAAGGCGATTGGGCCGAAAAGATAGTCTTGGAAGCGATAAACAATGCCTCGCCGGGATACACCGCAGTGAGGTACGGAAAATCCGACGACTTGGCTGCCGGCGATCCAGGATTTGCCGACTTTTACTCTGCATATCTGCGAGAGATCAACAGCATCGGCAAGGCTCCAGATATTCTGATTTTTGACCGGTCGCTTTGTCCCGCCCCGGACACGATGGAATTGGACGAATCAGCCGTGGTTTCTGCGGTTGCAGCTATCGAGGTGAGGTCGAGTAGTTTTCTTGCGAACAAATACGCTGACTTTATGGAGCGGCGGACGCGCAACGCCCTGCAGGATTGCGAATCATTGTGCCGGCAACTTCTTGCACCGCCTTACGCAACACTATTGAAGGGGAAGAACGAGACCCTTTACAAGATCCTCCGCAACGCAATGCCGGAAACTTTCAAGGAATTGGACTTCAGGGCCGTGCATTACTCATCATCGCCGCAACTTGAGCGGATGAGCAGGTTGCTGAAGGCTTTGAAAGCCCGAATCAAGTTGCTTCACAGGCGGGACTATCTCGGCATTACGCCGAAGCTCGAAGACTTGGCATTGGTTAATCGATGGATACAGTCGTTCGGCGTGCGACACTTTTACCTGCAAGTATTCTTCGATAAGGCGTACCTGATCTCCTTTGAAGAGATACTCGCCATTGCCTCGGACTCGAACAATGAAGGCACTGTGTTCTCGGTGGAACGCGATGTTAAGAACCAGCAGAAGACCACGCTCAAGATCAACGTAAAGATCGGCAAGGAATTATTGGGCCGGATAGACATGCCCGAGCACTCGTCGGAATTGAAGGAGCTGGAGCGCGGGAGGCTGCTGTGCTATGTTGCTTTTTCCGGCGGCCGGGGATACTTGGATGCCGACGTGTTTGACAAGGAGGTTATAGGAAATGCTGGATAGCAATGAGTATTTGCGCTCGGTTGGCGAGCCGCACCGCAAGCGTTTCGGGCAGTACTTCACTCCGCCCCAGGTTGCCGATTTCATGGTTGAATGGGCAAGCGGCTCCGGATTGAAATCAATGTTTGATCCAGCATTCGGGCTTGGTGCGTTTCACGGATCAGCGGCGAGGTTGGGGATCACGGAATTCGGAGGCTGTGAAGTGGATTCCCGTATTCTTCAATCTTGGGATAACGAGCGGAATGGCAGTGCGGGCCTTGTTGAGCACACGGATTACCTGCTGTCTTGGAACAGGCGACCGGGGAATATCGTTTGCAATCCTCCCCACATGCGGTTTCAGCGGTTTGTGAATCGAAAGGAGGTGGGGCAGGCATTTGAGAAGAACTTGAGCATGAGGTTGCCGGGCTACACCAACTCCGCGTCCGCTTTTCTCCTTAAGTCGCTGTCGGAACTTAACGGATCCGGCAGGCTAGCCTACATAATGCCTCTGGAATTTCTTAATACCGGTTACGGGAGGATCGTCAAGGAACGCCTGATTTCAGGCAGGCATTTGAGGGCGGTCATATCCATTCAATGCGAGAAAGAGGTATTCCCTGACGCCATCACTTCCGCAGGCATTATTCTCTACGATGCGGCGCGCACCTTTGATCACGTTGATTTTCATGTGCTCTCGTCCATCAGCAGGTTGCAGGAGATATTGAAATGCAAGCCGGTCAACAGAGTTCCTGCTTCCAGCCTTGATCCGCGGTCCAAATGGCTCGCGCATTTTTCCCCCGGAGAAATTCTTGCGCGTGATGACGGATTGGTGCCCTTGTCTTTCTACGGACGGTTTCATCGAGGCATTGCCACCGGCGCCAATAAATTCTTTGCTCTTCGTCCCTCGCAAGCCAAAGATCTGAAATTAAATTCCCGCGAGCTTCTTCCCTGCGTGACCAAGTGCAATCAAATTCAAAAATCGTTTTTCGCGGAGGCGGACTATGAAGAGCTTGCGCGTCTCGATCAGCCGGTGCTGCTGTTCAGCGCAAATGCAGCGGGCGCATCGCCGCAAGCTCGCGAGTACATCGGCTCAGGAGAATCCAAGGGCTATCACTTGCGTTACCTGACAAGGACACGCAGCCCGTGGTACAAAACGGAGGAGCGCCAACCGTCTCCGCTATTGATGGGCGTGTTCTCGCGTAACGGATACAAGGTGGTGCGAAACACGAGCGACGCGATTACGCTCACCTGCTTCCACGGTTTCCAGCCCAACCTGTTTGGCGGCGATTACGTTGACCGGATATTTCTGTTTCTCCTCTCCGGAAGAGGGCGGGCAATTGTCTCAAGATCGAAGCGGCAGTACGGAGACGGCTTGGAGAAATTTGAGCCGGGCGATATGAACGGCGTGCTTGTGCCAAGCGCTGGTTTTCTTGATGCGATCGACTCGCAATGCGTGGAAGACGCTATGGCATGCGTGAAGTCCGCCGGGGCCTTGCCTCAGCAGATGGAATCCACGTTCGAGGCGCTTGGGTGATACCGGATGATGCCGGGGCTGTGGTGGGCGATGCTGGGATTGAACCAGCGACCCCTGCCGTGTGAAGGCAGTGCTCTCCCGCTGAGCTAATCGCCCGTTGGCGGTTATTATTGTCCGTTGCGCGGGCGGGCTGCAAGTGGCGCTGCCGGATGCCCCGATCCGCCCGGCCCCGCTTTCGGATTTGAGGCTATGACTGCCGTTCGCACCCGTTTCGCTCCCAGCCCCACCGGAGTGCTGCATCTCGGCGGCTTGCGCACGGCGCTTTACAACTGGCTGTTCGCGCGGCGCCACGGCGGCGAGTTTTTGCTGCGGATCGAGGATACGGACCGGCAGCGGTCCTCCGAGGCGCATGCGAAGGATTTAGTCGAGGCGCTGCGAAGCTTCGGCTTGGATCTGGACGGCGAGCCGCTGCTTCAGTCCTCGCGGGTGGAGCGGCATCGCGAAGTGGCGCGGGCGCTGCTGGAGCGGGGCGCCGCCTACCGCTGCTATTGCACGCCGGAGGAGCTGGCGGCCATGCGCGAGGAGCAGCGCGCCCGCGGCGAGGTCCCGCGTTACGACGGGCGCTGGCGCGACCGGGCCGAGCCGCCGCCGGCGGGGGTGAAGCCGGTGATCCGCTTTCGCCGCCCCGATGCCGAGGAGGTGGTGGTGCGGGACTGGCTGCATGGCGAGGTGCGCTACCGCAATTCGCAGCTCGACGACCTGGTGCTTTTGCGCGCCGACGGCTCGCCCACCTACCATTTGAGTTGCGTGACCGACGACCACGACATGGGCGTGCGCCAAGTGATTCGCGGCGACGACCATCTCAACAACACGCCGCGCCAGCTTCAGTTGATCGAGGCGCTAGGCTGGGAGCCGCCCGAGTACTGCCATTTGCCGCTGCTGCTGGCGCCCGACGGGCGGAAACTATCCAAGCGCGACGAGGCCACCGATGCGCTCAGCTACCTGCGGGCCGGATATTTGCCCGAGGCGGTGCTCAATTACTTGGCGCGGCTTGGCTGGTCGCACGGCGACCGCGAAATTTTCTCGATTCCCGAACTAATCGAATGCTTCGGCCGCGAAGGGCTGGGCGCATCCGCCTCGAGGCTGGACCCGGACAAGCTCAACTGGATCGGCCAGCAGCATATCAAGACGGCGGCAGTCGATACTCTGTGCGAAGGCCTTCGGGCGCAGCTTGAAAGCATCGGCTTGGATCCTGAGGACGGCCCGCCATTGCAGAAGGTGGTGGAAGCATGGCGCGAGCGCGCGGAAACGCTGGCCGGGATGGCGAAAGCGGCCCGATGGGCGTTCATCGATGAAGTCGAATTGGCGGAAAAAGCGGCCAGGAAGGTTTTGCGTCCGGCGGCGCGCAAGCCGCTGGCGGCGGCGCGCGCGGCGCTGGCCGGGGTGGCGGAATGGAGCGCCCCGGGCATCCACGCCTGCATTGCCGAAACCGCTGAATCGCTGGGTATCGGCTTCGGGAAACTGGGTCAGCCTTTGCGGGTGGCCGTGACCGGCGACACGGTTTCGCCGCCGATCGATACCACGCTTTATCTCGCCGGACGCGCCAGGACTCTGGAGAGGCTCGGCGCGGCGCTGGGCTATATCGAAGCTCGCGCCGCCGCCGCTGCCGGGCCGGCCGCGCAGGGCTGAGGGCCCGGCGGGATCCATCATGCTTGAATGCCTGGAGCGTGCCACCGGGCCGCAACCCGCTCATGCGGTGATCTGGTTGCATGGCCTGGGCGCGGATGCCGGTGATTTCTGGCCGATCGTGCCGGAACTCCGATTGCCTCCCAAGCCGGCATGGCGGTTCGTGTTCCCCAACGCGCCGGTTCGGAACGTGACCTTGAATAGCGGCATGCCTATGCGCGCCTGGTTCGACCTTGATTCGCTCGATCCGCCCACGATGGTCGATGGCGAAGGCATGAATGCCAGCTGCGCGGCGCTGGAGGCGTTGGTTCAACGCGAAGAGCAGCGAGGGATTGCGCGCGGGAATATCGTGCTGGCCGGCTTTTCGCAGGGCGGCGCGATCGCGGCGCGCACCGCGCTCATCGCTGACCGCCCGGTGGGCGGCGTGCTGGCCCTCTCCACTTATATACCGGCCAGCGAATCGTCGATCCGGGGCGCCGCGGCGGGCGGGCTGGCGTGCTTCGTGGCGCATGGCCGCTGCGACGAGGTGCTTCCGTTGCGGCTGGGGCTTGAGTTGCGCGATAACCTCAAGGCCGCAGGCTGCCAAGTGCAGTGGCATGAGTATGAAATGGGGCATCAAGTGTGCGCTGAGGAGATCGTCGGCATTGCCGCCTTTCTGCGCGCCCGGACGGAGCGCGCGGTCGCCGCCTGAGGTTCGGTTTGGCGTTTTCACTGACTGAAATTTTCATGGTGGCCGGCTTTCTGCTGGCGGCCTACGCGGTCGTGGCCAACGACTCGATACAAACGCTGGGCACCTTTCTGGCATCGAACTCGCATCGCCCTTGGTGGGCGCTTTGGCTGTTCGCTTCCGGCATTCTCGCGGCCGTTCTGGCCTACGGCTGGTTTTTCCATAGCGGCGACGTGTCCTACGGCCGCTTGGAGAAATTCCCGGTTCCCGAGGGCGGGATCAGCTGGATCCACGCGCTTCCGCCCCTGGCGCTGCTGATACTGACGCGGGCGGGCGTGCCGGTGAGCACCACCTTCATGGTGCTCACCGTTTTCACTATCAGCAATCTCCAGGCCATGCTGGCGAAATCCCTGCTGGGCTACCTGGTCGCGTTTGCGGCCGCGATCGTGCTGTTCCGCCTGGTCTTCAAGCGCGCCACCGAGTATTTCCACCGCACCAAGGGCGCGGACATTCCCCGCTACTGGGTGGTTTTGCAGTGGTCCTCCACCGCGTTTCTATGGAGCCAGTGGCTGATACAGGATCTGGCCAATATCTTCGTCTATCTGCCGCGCCAGCTTTCGGTTTCCTGGCTCTTGTTCGGCGTGGTGGCGCTGGTTGCCATGCAAGGCTATATCTTCTACACCTTCGGCGGGGTGATTCAGAAGATCGTTCTCTCCAAAACCGACACCACCGATATCCGCGCGGCCACCATCATCGACTTCATCTATGGCTTGGTGCTGCTGCTGTTCAAGGAAATCAGCAATATCCCGATGAGCACCACCTGGGTGTTCCTGGGGCTGCTGGCGGGCCGGGAGTTCGCGCTTTCGATGTACTTGGCGGACACCGGCTTCAGGCGTTCGCTGCGCATCGTGTTCATGGATGCGCTCAAGGCGCTTTCCGGCTTGATCGTGAGCGTGATCCTGGCGCTGGCCCTCCCGTACCTCAACCGGGTGCTGTTCGGAGGCTGACGGGCCGGGAAAGGCTTTAGCGGACGGGCTCAAGGCATAGCTGTAGCGATGGCGGAGCGGGCTGATGCGGGCCGGGCGCCAAGCGTAGTATCTTTGGCTCGTAAAAGCTGCGGAGAGCCATGATGACAATCAGGATCAGCAAAGTGCTGTTTGTGTTTTCAGCCGCATTGTTCGCTGCCCTCGTGAGCATCAACAATATGCTGGATTATCAAATCAACTTTGCCGGCGTGCGGCATGTGATGTCGATGGACAGCGTGTTTCCCGGCAATCATTCCATGTGGCGCGCGGTGACAACGCCATGGCTGCACCATCTGGCCTACTGGCTCATCATCGCCACTGAAATCGCCATCGCGCTGCTGGGTTTTTGGGGCGCCTTCGAGCTTTGGCAGGCGCGCCGCGATGCCGCCGAATTCAATCGGCGGAAGCAAAAGGCGATCCTCGCTCTCACTTTAGGCGTTTTGCTTTGGTTTACAGGCTTTGTGGTGCTTGCGGGCGAATGGTTCCTGATGTGGCAATCGGAGGACTGGAACGCGCAACAGCCGGCTTTCCTTTTCGCCGCCTGCTTTTTTTTCATCCTGACGCTGCTGATACGGGAGGATCAGGACGGCTAATCCACCTCCCCGCCTTAGGCTGGAAGCCGGTGGCGAAATCGTTGCCGGCCTTGTCCTCGCCCTGAACCAGCCACAGCGGCATTTGGGCGTAGTTGAGCAGGGGGAGGCGTTCTGTCAGCTGAATATGGGGCTTTGCCGTTGGCTCGCGCAGGTAAAGGGAAGTGGCGGGAAAGTAGCGAATCACGTACTCGAAGGGTTGTTGCGCGCATCCAGGTCCGGCAATGATTTGGTAATCCAGGTCCATGTTGTGGCAGACGATGCTGCCGACGCCATATTCGACCGTTTGGGTTGTGGACTGATCCGCCTTGCAGATGAATTTTGCGCCGTGGTTGGCCGGCCCCGCGAAGGGGATGCGCACGACCAGCCCCCTAAGAGGCTCCGTCGGGCAGCGAAGCCGGTCGTTTTGCAATGATGGCTTGCCCGCTTCGCCCAAGTCCGGCGAGAACTGGCTGTCGAACAGGATGATATCCTCGCCGATGAACGGCGTGATAAGCGACAGCAACGCTTTCGATTGGCATAACTCCAGGAACTTCCAGCTATCCGCAACGGAGGCCGAGCGGCTCCAAGGGTTATGCAGCTCCCATAGCAGCCATGGCCGCACTTTCCTTGCCGATCGATAGATGGCCGCCAACTGTCCGCGCAGGAACGGAAGATAGTCCTCCACGGGCGTCGCCGGGACGGCCGCCACGCCGTTTTCCCGGTATTGGTCGAGCGGTTGCCCGTTCAGCATGCCGATACATCCAGAATGCCTTCCAAGCTGTTGAGGACGGCCGGCTTGCTGAAATCGCTGGTGATGAACACCAGCCTTGTCGCTGTCTCCCCTGCGGGCCAGCCATCCAGTTTTTGCGGCGCGTGGAATGAATGCTGCACGCCCTGTATGACCCAGGGGCGCGATTCCCCAGCCACATTCAGCAGCCCTTTCACGCGATGGATGCTGTCGCCGCGCGCAATAAGCACCGCTTCCAGCCAGGCGACGAAATCATCCCAGGCCACGGCTTCAGGCCAGCGCAGGGAGAACGTGGCGAAGCGATGGTCGTGCGGAGATGACAACGCATCTTGCTCGCGCTTGTTTTGCCGAGGCAGTTGCTTGCCTTCCCAGCCCGGCGCCTTGCCACCGCCTTCGCCGCGCAGAATATTCGGATCGGCTGGATCAAGGCCGGAATGGGACTGCGGCGCCAGAGGATTCAGCTGGCGCAATCTCTCCTCTATGCCGTCTAGTTGCGGTTGAGCGCACAGATCGGTTTTCGACACGATGATGTGGTCGGCGACGCTGACCTGCTTGACGGCCTCTATGTGCTTGTCGAGGTTGCTCTGGCCATAGACCGCATCGACCACAGTGACGATTTTCCGGCAAAAATAGCGTTGCACTATTTCCTTGTCCGACAGCGCCAGCTCGCTGATGGCTATGGGGTCGGCGATGCCTGTGGTTTCCAGCAGCACGCGCTGGAACGGCGGCGCGCTTCCTTGGGCGCGCCGGTCGTGGAGCCTGAGCAGCGAGGCGCTGAAGTCGTCGCGCACGCTACAGCAAATGCAGCCGGACTCCAGCAGGAAAATATCATCGTCGATGGATTTCACCAGCAGGTGGTCGATCCCGATTTCGCCAAACTCGTTCACCAAAACGGCCGTGTCCGCCAAATCGGGCGAGGAAAGCAACTGGTTCAGCACCGTTGTTTTTCCGCTGCCGAGGAAGCCGGTTACGATGTTTATCGGTATTTGATCTTTAGTATCAAGCACTTGGAATCCATTTGGCCAATGTTGAAAAGGAATTGCCGCGTCCGGCCCGGGCGCGCCGGAACAGTGGCGGCGCATTGCTATACTAATTTTATGACAGCGGCGAGGGGCGAAACAGCAACGCTATCCGGCACAGCCAGCAACCGCTTCGACTTGTTCCGCGAGCCGCAGCTGTCCGATCCCTATCCTTTTTTCAAGCATCTGCGGCGGGAAGCGCCGGTCTTTTTCGCGGAGGATATCGGTCACTGGGTGGTGAGCCGCTACCAGGATGTGAAGCAGGTGCTCAGGGACCACGAGAATTATTCGGCGCAAAACACCATCGCGCCCATTCACCCGCTTTGCGAAGCGGCCCGCCGGACGCTGGCGGACGGCGGCTGGAATATGGTGCCGGCGCTAGGCAATGCGGACCGTCCGCAACACACCAAAACCCGGCGCAGCGTCATCAAGGCGTTTTCCCCGCGCCGCATCGCCGGCTTGGAGCCTTATGTGAGCGCCATGCTGGAAACCGCCATTGACGGATTCGAGCATAAGGGCGGGGCCGAGCTCATGGCGGAGCTGCTTTTCGATTTGCCGGCTTACGTGATATTGAAGCTGCTGGGTTTTTCCGATGAGCAGGCGCCGGCCATCAAGGAGGGCGCGAAAAACCGCATCCTGTTTGTTTGGGGGCGGCCCGCTGATGACGAGCAAACCCGGCTCGCTGCCGGGCTTGCAAGCTTTTTCAGCCTATGCCGGGAGCTGGTGGATGAGCGTCTCGCCCTCCCCGCCGACGATCTGACCAGCGAGCTGCTGCGGGTGCGGGGCGGGGACGACAAGGTTCTTAGCCTCGATATCATTGCCAGCATCCTGTTCGCTTTTTTTACCGCAGGCCACGAAACAACCTCCAGCCTGCTAGGCAACAGCATCATCCAGCTTCTCCGGCATCGGCAGGCATGGGAGCGGATCGTGGCTGAGCCGGCCTTGATCCCCGGCGCCGTTCAGGAAATCCTCCGTTACGACTCCTCGGTGATTAGCTGGCGCCGAAAGGCGAAGCGCGAAATGGAAATTGCCGGCGTGAAGGTGCCCGCCAATGCCAAGTTGCTATTGCTGCTCGGCGCCGCCAACCGCGATGGCGAGATGTTCGACGAGCCCGAGCGATTCGATATAGAAAGGCGCAACGCCGGCCGGCATCTATCCTTCGGCACCGGCGTCCATCGCTGCCTAGGCGCGACGCTGGCGGAAATGGAGGCCCGGCTCACGCTGGAAGCGCTGAGCCGCCGCCTGCCCGGCATGCGCCTCGCCGCCGGCCAGCGTTTCGATTACTTGCCCAATATCAGCTTCCACGGCCCGCGCGAGGTGCATGTCGAATGGCCGACATGATCCAGATCGACCACACGGGCGTGTCGCGCGATGGCGCCACCCTCAAGGAGTTCAGGGCGACCTGTGGTGAACCCGCGCAGCAGCTTGCGCACCTTGGAATCGCGGACTATGATGTCATTGAAGTCACTTCATTGAACGCATAGCAAATGACACAACTGACAGTTCGCGGTGTTGCTCCTGAAATTGCCATGGCCTTGCGCAAGAGAGCGGCAGATAACGGTCGCTCCGCCGAGGCTGAGCACCGAGAAATCCTGCGCTCAGTGCTTGTCGGCAAGATGGAGGAATTTGCTGTGCAGGCCGCTAGGCTACGAAGTCGCTTGCAATCCGATGTCGATAGCACCGACCTTATTCGCTCCGACAGAGACCGAGATTCGACCACATGACCCGTGCGCTTGTCGTTGATGCATCCGTGGTCGTCAAATGGCTGGTATTGGAATCTGATTCCGAACATGCAATAAGGCTGCTCAATAGCAGTCCGCAATTTTGCGCCCCGGAACTGGTATTCGCAGAGGCAGCCAACGCGCTCTGGGCCATTCACCGGCGCGGCAAGATAGCGGCAAGCGACCTCGTTGAAGCAATAGCAGTATTGCAAAACGCACCGATCTCCATCCCCCGCCCGATGAGCAAGCTCATGCCCGCCGCTTCGCAACTGGCAATCGACCTCGATCATCCCGTCTACGACTGCTTCTATCTAGCGCTGGCGATTCAGACGCAGTATCCGGTGGTCACAGCCGATCAAACCTTCTATAGGAAAGCAAGCGCGCACTCCTACTTATCTCGCTTCCTAGTAAATC
The DNA here is from genome assembly GCA_965213995.1 of Gammaproteobacteria bacterium. GTDB lineage: Bacteria > Pseudomonadota > Gammaproteobacteria > Steroidobacterales > Foliamicaceae > Foliamicus. Next base: position 2,077,630 of record OZ243929.1, read on the forward strand.
TCGCGCAAATTGCCAAAGACCCCGGCTAGGGCATGCTTCCGGGGGTGACCCCGCGCCAAGTGCCGCTGCGATGCCAAATGTCCGGGTTCAGACGCATGCGGATTGGGGGCAGGCTGACGGAGGGCGGTTTCCGACTTGGCCGGGTCGCGCCCTGTGGTCAATGCCAGTATGATTCCCGGCAGGAGCATAGGCCACGCATCCAACAACGCAAAGAACCATGAAAATCACCGGTTGCGAAATCTTTTTAGTGGCGCTGCCTAACAGGCGGCACCATACCTGGGCCAGCAAGATGACGGCGCCCATCGGTCGCCATGCGGTGGTGAGGGTGGATACCGATGAGGGGCTGAGCGGCTGGGGGGAAGCCCCGGCCGGCATCTCCTGGGGCGGCCCCCACGGGCGCTATTGCGGCGAATCGCCGGAAACCGTCCGGCATGTGATCGCCGCGCACCTGATCGAAGCCGTCAAGGGGCTCGACCCGCGCGATATCGCCGTGGTCCACAGCGCCATGGACAAAGCGGTGAAGGGCAATCCTTACGCCAAGGCGGCCTTGGACATGGCCTGCCACGATATCGCCGGGAAAGCGGCGGATGTGCCGGTTTATCGGCTGCTGGGGGGGCAATTCCGCGACCGCATCGAAGTGGCGCACTCGCTGGGCATCATGCCGGTGGAAAAATGCGTCGATGAGGCGGTGACGGCGGTGGAGGAGGGCGCGAAAACGCTCAAATGCAAAACCGGCCTCGACCCGGAGCGCGATGTGGAGGTGGTCAGGAAGCTGCGCGAGCGCTTGGGAGGCGAAGTCAGGATCAGGGTGGATGGCAACGAGGGCTACCGCGATGTCTGGGAAGCGATCAATGTGACTAGGCGGCAGGAGGAATACGATATTCTCCTGTGCGAACAGCCCTTGATGGACAGCAGGCAGCTGGCGTTCGTGGCGGAGCGCATCGACTGCCCGGTGATGGCGGACGAATCCGCCTGGACCGTCCACGATATTCTCGAGCTTCACGAACTCAAGGCCGCTTCCTGTTTTTCCTGTTATGTGACCAAGCCGGGGGGCCTGCACCGGGCCAGGCAGCAGGCGGAAATCGCCGCCGCTTTGGGGATGTGCTGCGATATAGGCGGATCGATAGAATCCGGCATCGGCAACGCGGCCAATCTGCATCTAGGGGCCGCATTGCCGAACGCCATTCTGCCTAGCGTGTCTCCCGTGTCCAAGCCCGAAGGCGCTCAAGGCCCCTCGGTGGCCGGCGTTTATTACCTCGACGACCTGATTGCCGAGCCTTTCAGTTTCGAGGACGGCTGTGTGCAGGTGCCGGACGGCCCCGGCTTGGGCATCAAGGTGGATACGGACAAGCTTAAGAAATATGCGGCGCCATGATCGTGGCGGTGCTGGGCGCCGGAAACGGCGGCGCTGCGGCGCTGGCGGATCTGGTTCAAAAGGGCTTCAGAGTCCGGCTCTGGAACCGCTCCGATAAAGCCCTGCGCCCTCTTCGGCGCGCAGGAGGCATTCAATACAACGGCGTCTTGGGCGAGGGCTTGGCCGAGCCGGAGCGGATGACAACCGATTTGGCCGCCGCTATTAAAGGCGCGGATGTGATTCTCTGTTGCTTGCCGACTCTGGCGCATGGCCGAATCGCTGCGGCATTGGCCGGATTCGGCGCGAATGCCGTGCCGGTCGTTTTGAATCCGGGGCACACCGGCGGCGCGCTGGAGTTTGTCGCGGCATTCCGCCGCCGCAACCTGCCCCCGCCTCCCACGGCCGAGTTTTCCACGTTGACGTACGTGGCGAGAAAGCCCCGTCCCGGCATGGTTTCTATCACGGGCGCGGCGAAACAGGTGCGGGTGGCGGCGATGCCGGGCGGGGAAGCGGCGCTGAGCGCCGCCAAGGCTCTTTACCCGGCGGCGCGGACAGCCGCCGACGTGATCGCCACCGGTCTGGCGAACGTCAACATGGTGCTGCATCCGCCCGGCGCTATACTGGGCGCGGCGTGGGTGGAGTCGTGCCGGGGCGATTTCACTTTTTACGTGCAGGGCCTGCCCGACGGCGTGGGCCGCATCATGGCCGCGCTCGATCGGGAGCGGCTGGCCGTTGCCCGGCGCTACGGACATGATTTGCCGAATCTTTTTGCTGAAATGCAGTCCATAGGCACCATTGAAAGCGATGCGGACCCATCCGCCGGACTGGCGGCCGCAGTTCGCCAAGGCGAAGCCAACAGCCGCATCAAAGCGCCCGACTCGCTGGCCCATCGCTACTACCGCGAGGATTTCTGGTACGGAGTCAAGCCTTTTCTCGCCCTCGCCAGGGTCGCCGGCGCGGAGGTTCCGGTTGCCGCCTCGCTGATGAAGCTGGCGGAAGTCCTAGTGGGCGGTTCGGTGGTATCCGAGGGCCGCTCCGCCGCGGCGATGGGCATTGACGGGCTGGGCAAGGACGAATTGCTTGGGTTGGTGCGGCTCGGCGCCGCGGAATAGAGACTCGTGAAAAAATACGCAGCGTACGTGGCCGGGGAATGGGTTGATCCCAGCGTCGGCTGCAACGCCATTATTGATCCGTCCTCGGGCGAAGCGGTATCCGCAGTGCCTGCGCTCACGCCCCGGCATGTGGATGCGGCGGTGCGGGCGGCCCAACAGGCATTGGCGCGCAGCGGCTGGGCAAGCGATGCCCGGCTGCGCGCCGATGTGATGCTGCAATGGGCCGAGCGGATCGAGAGGAACGTCGATGCCTTGGCGCGGCAGTTGACCTTGGAGAACGGCAAGCTGCTGCGCGAGGCGCAATTTGAAATTAGCAACCAGGTGAATGTAATCCGCTTCAATGCCGGGCTGGCCCGCGCCTTGAGCGGCCACAGCCATAGCCTGGGCCCTAAGGTGATGGGGGTGGTGGCGCGCGAGCCCATGGGCGTGGTCGCGGTGATCTCGCCGTGGAACTGGCCGATCAGCTTGCTGGTGCGGGACTTGGCGCCGGCGCTGGCGGCGGGCAATGCCGTGCTGTCCAAACCCGCTTCGCAAACGGCGGGCGTGAGCGTGGAGATTTTGCGCTTGCTGGTGGAATGCGACGGCCTGCCGGAGGGCGTGGTTGGCATGCTGACGGGCTCCGGCGGCAGCGTGGGCCAAGCCATCGTGGAGCATCCCGGGGTCGATATGATCGCCTTTACCGGCGACGGCGCCACCGGCAAGGGCATCGCCCGCGATGCCGCCTCCACCGTGAAAAAGGTGGCCCTTGAGCTGGGCGGCAAGTCGCCTTTCATCGTGTGCGCCGATGCCGATATGGATAAGGCGGTCTCCACTTTGGCGCGTTTCATCTTCTTTACAACCTGCGGGCAGATTTGCACCGCGCCTTCGCGCTTGCTGGTTGAGCGCTCGGTCGAGAAGGCGGTTTGCCAGCGTTTGGCCCAAGCGATCGACGGCATCAAGGTGGGCCCCGGCTTGGACCCGGCAAGCCAGATGGGCGCCATCAGCACCCGCGACCAATATGAGAAAATTCTGGGTTTCGTTCAATTGGGAAAAAAGGAGGCGACCTTGGTGGCCGGAGGCGAGCCAGTGGCCGGCATTGATCACGGCAAGTGCAATTTTGTCGCGCCCGCTATTTTTACCGGCATGGATCCGCAATCGCCCTTGGTGCAGGAGGAGATATTCGGCCCGGTATTGACCGTGCAGCCCTTCGCTAGCGATGAGGAGGCGGTTCATCTGGCCAACGACACGCCTTTCGGCTTGGCGGCGGGAGTGTTCACCCAAAACCTCGACCGGGCCTGGTTCCTGTCCAGAGGAATCAAAGCCGGCACGGTTTGGGTGAACAATTACAACCGCTTTTACGCCGAAACCGAAGTGGGGGGCTACAAGGAAAGCGGGGTGGGCCGCATGGCCGGCTTCGACGGCTTGCATGAGTTCACCCAAACCAAGCACATCAATTTCGATTCCGCTTAAATCCCCATTGCCATGCCCGATCAACACAACGCTCCCGGAAAGCTGAAGTCGCTGAAAATAGCCATATTGGGCGGCGACGAGCGCGAGCAGGAAATCGCCCGCTTAGCGGCTGCCGCCGGCGCCGATGTGACGGCCTTCGGCTTCCCCTGGCCCGAGGGCGGAATGGCCGGGGCCACCTTGGCGGCGACCGCGCGGGATTGTTTGCAGGGCGCCGATTTTTGCCTCATGCCCATACCCGGCATCGCCACCGACGGCAGCATTTTCGCCGACGAGAAAATCATTCCTAGGGAGAGCCTGCTGTCGGCGATGGCCGACGGCGCGCATATCATTCTGGGCAAGGCGGATGAAGGGCTTAAAGATGCGGCGCGGCGCTTGGGAATCGGCATCCACGAATACGAGCACGACCAGGAGCTGATGCTGCTGCGGGCTCCGGCCATTGTGGAAGCCGCCATCCGGATCATTATCGAGAACACCGCCATCACCATCCATAACGCCTCCGTGTGCGTGGTCGGCCACGGCAATATCGGCTCGGTGCTCACGCGCTCCCTGATCGCCCTCGGCGCCCGGGTAACGGTGGCGGCGCGCAATCCGGCGCAGCGCGCCATGGCCTATACAGCGGCCGCCGAAGGTCTGCCCTTGGAGCGCCTCAACGAAGCGGCGCCAGGTTTTGACATGATCCTTTCAACCGTGCCGGCGCCTCTCGTCACCCCGGAGCTGATCGACGCATTGCCTTCAACCGCCCTGGTGATGGACTTGTCCGCGCCGCCGGGCGGCGTTGATCTCGATTATGCGAGGCGCAGCGGCCGCAAGGCGATCTGGGCGCGGGCCCTGGGGCGCCGGGCGCCGGTCACGGTGGGCGCCAGCCAGTGGACGGGCATTGCCAAGATCATTGACGGGGTGTTGGAGGGGAAGGCCGGATGAAGGCGGATCTGACGATTCGCGATGCCCGCGTTGTTGACCACTCGGGCGAATTCTTTGGCGGCATTGCCGTGAAGGACGGCAAGATCCTCATGGCCGGCGCCAGCGATGCCTTGCCGCAGGCCAAGCGCGTGATCGATGCGCAAGGCCGGTGCTTGTTCCCGGGCGTCATCGACACGCATTGCCATCTTGGAGTGGCGTATCCCTACGATGAGGACATGCGCACGGAAACCGCCCAGGCGGCCCGGGGCGGCATCTCCACCATCTTTTTGTACATCCGCAATAAGAAGGAATCCTACCTGCCGTTTTACGACGAGCGCCGCGGCATCGGCGAGGAGCACGCCTGCATCGATTTCGGCTTCCATTTCGGCATCCAGCGCGAAGAGCATATCCGCGAGATTCCGGCCATCGTCGAGCATACCGGCGTGCAATCCTTCAAGCTGTATTTCGGCTACGAGCCGGATAATCCCATAGGGATCGTGCCGGCCAACGACGGCTGGGTTTACGCCACCATGCTGCAAGTGGCCAAGCTGCCGCAGGGCGTGGTGTCGGTGCATTGCGAGAACACCGCCATCGCCTCTTGGTTCAAGCAGGACATGCTGGCATCCGGGCGCCAGGACCTGGGCGCCTACACCGAATCGCGCCCCGCGTTCTGCGAGGTGGAAACCATCAAGCGCATGATCTTTCTGGCCGAGCGCACCGGCTGCGCCCTGCAACTGGTGCATACCTCCGTGGGCGCCGGCCCGGATCTGGCCGCCGAGGCCCGCGCCAAGGGTTTGGACGTAACCGTGGAAACTTGCCCCCATTACCTCACCCGCACCTGCTACGACGAGGATCTGGACATGACGGCCAAGATTTCGCCGCCTTTGCGCGACCGCAAGCAACTGGAATGGCTGTGGCGGGGGATGATGGCGGACAAGGTCAATTCCATCGGCAGCGACCATGTGCCTTTTTTGCCCAAGAAGGGCGAAGACCTGTGGACGGAGTTTCCCGGCGTGGTCAGCTTCCCTTGGGAATTGCCGCTGCTGATTACCCATGGGGTCATCAACCGGGGCCTCTCGCTGCAGCAGCTGGTGAGGGTGAACTCATACGGGCCCGCCAGACGCTTTGGCTACTATCCGCGCAAAGGCTCGCTGGAGCCGAACACGGATGCGGATCTGGTGCTGGTGGATCTCGATGAGGAACGCGAGGTGAGGCATGACGGCCGCGGCACCTGCATCTATGAAGGGATGAAGCTGAAGGGCTGGCCCGTCCTGACGGTCTCGAACGGCCGCGTTATTTATGAAAACGGCGAAATCGACGACCAGCAGCAGGGCAAGGGCATCTGCATCACCCGCCCCGCATGAGCAGAGCCTGTTAGCACTACGCGCTAACAGGCCTTGGATATAGCGATGCCTGCCAGCCCCGTCGATATTTCCGGCAATAACGGCGGCCTCGTCAGCAATGTCGCCTTTCCCGGCTCGAATCAGGCGCTGGAGATTGCGTTTTCCGAGGGGAAAATAGCGGAAATAAGGGAGCTGGAGGCAGCGGCTGAATGGGTTTGCCTGCCGCCGCTGGTCGACAAGCATGTCCACGCCAACCGCGCCTTTACCTTGGCGGGACGCAAGCCCGATTCCTTTGAGCACGCCATTGCCTTGACCCTCGAAATGCTCGGCAGCTTTGGCCGCGATCAATACCGCGTCCATGCGCGAAAGCTATTTCAGCGGGCTTTTTCCCATGGCACCACCGGCATCAGGACCCATGCCGACCTGGATGGCTCGACCCGCCTGGCAGCAGTGCAGGGCACCTTGGATGCCGCGGCGGAAATGGCGGCGAAGATGCAAATCGAGGTGGTTGCCTTTGCGACGCAGCGGCTGGATCCGTCAACTTCCGACGGCAGGAGCCTGATCAGGGAGGCGCTGGCCAGTGGCGCCAACCTCATCGGCGCCGCGCCGGCGCTGTATGCCGAGCCGAAGCGCTCGATTGATGCCGTGGTCGAATTGGCGATCGAGCATGGCGCGGCTCTTGACCTGCATCAGGACGAGCACCTAAGCCCGGAGCTTGCATCCGTCGATTACCTCGCCGACACGGCGATCAGCAATGGCTTGCAAGGAAGGCTCACGCTTAGCCACGGCTGCGTCTTGTCTGTGCTGGAGCTGCCGGAGCGCAACAGACTGATTGAAAAACTGCTGCGGGCGCAAATCGAGGTGGTGGCGCTTCCGCTCACCAATCTGTACCTGCAGGACCGGGGCGGCGGCACGCCGCTTAAGCGCGGATTGACCTGCGTGCATGAGATGCTTGACGCAGGCATTGAAGTGCGCTTTGCCAGCGATAATGTTTGCGATGCTTTTTATCCCTATGGCGATGCGGATTTGCTGGACACGCTGCATGCCGGCATGCTGGGAGCGCAACTGGATTCAAGCGCGGCGCTGGTGAAATCGGTTTGCGACGGTCGCTCTAAGATGCAGGTCAGCGAGCCCGCAAACCTAGTGCTGGTGCAGGGCACGGACTTCAGCGATATCCTGTCGAGGCGCCCCGCCGAAAGAATCATCATCCGGCACGGCAGCCCCATCGAATCCGAGGAGTGAGGGAAATGCAGAAAGTGTGCTTGACTCGCCGGCATTCAGGCTCGAAAAGAGCAATCCGCCCGCGGGCGCTTTCGCGACGGCAATCCATCCCGCGCCCAAAGCATCTGTTAATTCAATCGCGCTTCGCGGGTGGTGGCCTGCAGTCTGACATGCTGTCCCACCTCGCTTGGCAGTGTGAAGACACGCGGGCTCTCTTTGAACCCGAACACGCGGTAGAGGTGGCGGGAGTCGGCATTCGCCTCTGAAAACTAGGTTTCATCCGTCGCCACGGGAGCGTCCAAAGCGAGCCGACTACAAGTTGAGCGAAGCCTGTGTTGTCCATAACTGTTTCGGCGCAATCGGGGTCAGCAGCAATCGAAATTGTAGGCACACGATGAGGATCGAATCAGAGACTAAGCATCGCAATTAAATCCAAACATTAGCTGGCAAAGGCGCAAGATTTACAGGGTTTGTTAGCCTTCTGGTGAATAATGGTCAAGCACTGCCACTATCCGATTCAAGAGCGGATCGAAACCGGAAAAATCGATTTTGTGTGAGTTGGGCTTTACGACTGACTTTGCGAATACTTCTTTTCCATACTCGGTCTGCGGGTCTATGCTTCCGCTGTGGTTGAATTTCTTTTCATTGAGCCGTTTGTTCGTCCATTCAGCGGGGAATAAATCCTCAATGCAGCTTTGCCCATTGGTCTCGAGCGTCTTGATTAGGTAGAGGTTCTTGGTTATGGCATAGAAATCATCCGTAGAAGTCCTTGTGATCGAAATGTCAAAGTTCTTTCTCACCGTGCTGCTAATGGACTTAAGGCCATCGTCATTATCGAGAACAAGGATTACCGGATGGGCCATGGGCAAGTGTTTGAAAGGCTTTCTTTTTTTCGGTTTGAGATTCCGCAGATAGTCCAGCGGAACCGACTTCAAGTCCCCCGCACCTCCCCCAAGGTCCATGATTTCGTGCGTCTGCCCGGCATAGTTGAAGAACCGTATCGCAAACTTAAATCCGCTCTCTCCCGGCTCTCCCAGTTGAGGATGAAAGATTTTGCGGAACCTTATCGCTTCACGAAGATAGATTGGATCGGTCTTCCCTTCGGTGATTATGAGTGGCGCATCCAGAGCTATGCAGTACTTGTAGAAGAGAAAGCGCCTGTACAGTTTCCTGATTGCTCTTGGCTTAACACGCTGATCCGTAAACTCCCTGCGTTCCTCGCTCTGCGTGACTGCATAAATATGGCTCAGAATCCCTTCGAGCGGATTGAGACTAACCGTGAGGTCAGGCTGCGGATCCTCTCCGGGGCTGACCGCCGGAATAAAGGATCGGAAATAGATTCCAGTCTGAAAGAGGGAGTCGCACATGGCCCTCGCCTTGCGGTAGTAATCGCTCCTTATGTTGACTTTCTCATTGACGACCAAGCCGGTGACCATCTGGCGGCTGCCCCTGCAATGCATACGGGTCTTGGCTGGATTGATCTTGAAACCCGCACGCCTGATTTCGTGAACCAGTTCGGCACCCGGTTCCCAACCAGACAGACTCCCTGGCTCTTGAACCGCTATAGCATCAGGGAAGTTTCTCTGACTTGTCGAAAACGTAATGTCGTCCGCATATCGCGAATACCGCACACCATGCTTCTTGGCGATTCTCAGCAATCGCAGATCCAAAATCTGCCCGATCAACTCCGAAATGACTGGAGAGCACGGGCTACCCTGAGGCAATGCCTCTCCGTCACATGCTATTTGGGCAATCGTGGTTGCAACCTGTTCCTTAAGCCCGAAAGCCTTGTCCTTTAGAAAGAACCCGCGCACACGGCCGAAATTAAATGACGGGAAGAAATCCTCGATATCGATATTCAGCACATAACGTCGGCGTTTGTGATTCTTGGCGTTGGAAGCTATCGTGCGTGTCTTCCTGAAACCGTAGGAGACGTGCCGAGCCTGGCACTCTTCCTCAATTTCGGCGAGGCAACCATAGAGAAAATGGGCAAGATGTGATTGAAGCTTCTTGAGTTTCGGGTTTGGTGCCTTGATGGTTCGGGTACCACCATTCTTCTTAGCAATTTCAAAAGTAGTGTATTTTTTCTCGGGCGGCGTCCGGTAAATGATGGATGTTAAAGCGCTCGGCTTAAATCCTAGTAGCTTTGCGAGGTCCTTCCTGTCCTTGGCGGCTTTCAGCTTGTCGCGATAGTTCACATTTCCGTTGGCAAGGCGGACTTGCAGGCACTCCTACGCAAACACGCGGGTGGACAATATCCATAATGGCTATAGCCGCAATAGGGATCAGGGAAGCACAAGAGCTTTCCTGGCATTGAATCATATGTCTCGAATCCGAACAACAAATCTACCTGCAAGTCCGAGCAAGAGGGTAGCATGTCTGTGGCTAACAGGACAGCCAGTGCAAGTATGGGATACCCACACTCTACTTCGCCAAGGCATGCAATGATGGCCTGCGCCAAAAACGTTATCGTTGCTCCCGTTGATGTCCAGCGATCGGTTCAATCCTCGCCCGCCTCGTCAAGCACCGCCCGCACTACTGTGCGTGACAGCCGAAAATTGTTCTCTTCAAGCTTCTCAAGCAATGGCCTGATGCTCTTCACCAATCCCTGCCGTCGAGCGGCCAGCAGCACGCCCGCAACGCCCGTCACAGCAAGTCCTCGCGCACTGGCATGGAAGCGTCCCGACAGATCATCCATCAGCAGCAGGCAGGAGCCGGAATGTTCGATTGCAAAACTCAGCGTGCTTGACTCGCCGGCATCCAGGCTCGAAAAAAGCAATCCGCCCGCGGGCGCTTTCACTACGGCAATCCATCCCGCGCCCAAAGCATCTTTCAATTCAAGCGCGCCCGGCAGGCGGCCTCCGGAAAGGACTTCATCACGCACTATGTCCGTTATCGTGACCCGCCCGTAGAGTTGGCGCAACAAATCAAACGCGCCAGCCGAGGCGAGGCCAATCAGGGGGCTGGCATCCGCTACGACGATTCTTTTCGCCATGCCTGAGCAAAATCCGCGTCAGCTTTCACGGTGTCCGCCGTTCCAGAAACAACTGGAATGCCAAGCCGCGACACATGCTGGATAAATCCTGCGACTCCAAGGCCGGAGAATTTCGCGGCCAGCCCCAGCGAAAGACTGCGCTCTTGAAACAAGGCTGCAGCGATTGCCTGCCGGACCCCAGGCTCGCCAAGCAGCGCGTCGTCGCTCAAGTGGATCAGCAAAGCTTCCGGCTGGTGGCGATTGAGCACCATCACCGGCTGCTTGCGCGCCGAGCGAAGCGCTGCGGATGGGTTGTTCTTGAGTTCACGAATGCTAACAGCCTTCATTGCATTCACCTTTTGCGGAAACATAGTGTAGGTTTGTGATGCAGGAATATAACGCAGGCCAGCAGTCGTTTCAATTCACTGTGCGGGCCCGCCTTGCCCAGACGGTGATACTCCAACCGCACCAGCGTGCGCCGCACCAAGCGGTAGATCACCGCCTGGTCCGAGACGACAAAATCCACCGCCTTGCTGCCTTCCACAAAAGCTCGAACCTCTTCCAGGCTCCGAACCCGTTCGGTTTGTAACGTCACGATCATCCTCCGCGATGGAAGCCCGGTTGAATTCGAGGAGTAGAGGGAACGCGGCAAAAAGCTGGTGACTCGCTGCGACGGGGCTTTGCAACGAACCGGACTAGGAAACGGACTGCAGCCCCGCCGACAAGACCGGCTCTTGGCCCGCTCCGGTCTCCACGCTCCTTTCACAAAGGTGGCGCAACCCCTTGTCCGAAAAATCCTCATTATGATGTGGTGGAAGCGTCTTTATGATGATAAGCTGAGATAAAACGCAATAATGGAGAACCCCATGGAGCAGAGCATTGGACGCTCAGCCCCTCAGCCGTTGGCGGGAATAGACGTTCCGATATCGGCCTTTGGCGATACCAGCGCGTTTATACGCGTTGTGCGGCAGGGGGTGCCTGGAAAGGTTGTGAAGCAGGCCGTGGACGTGGTGGGCCAGCGCGATTTGTTCGTTCGTCTGGTGGGAGTCTCATCCGGCAATCTGAATCGCGTCTATCGGCGTCCCAGCCTTAGCGCCGCCCAGTCGGAGGCGCTCCTGGATGCGCTATGGGTGTTTTACCGCGCGTCAACGGTCCTGGGCGGGCTGGATGCCGCGCGCGAATGGCTGGAGACGCCGCTTCCCGCGATGGGCGGGCAACGTCCGCTTGAGTTTTGCGACACCTTCAGCGGTCGCCGTTTGGTGCAGCAGGCGATCGCCAAGATCGAACACGGCGAATTTCCCTGATGCGGATCTATCGGATATGTCCGGTCGAGCATCTTGAGAACTTCGAAGGCCGCGGGGCCAGTTTCAGGGACGGCGGGCGCTGGAACATAGCGGGCGTTCCCGTTCTCTACTTCGCCGAAAGCGCAAGCGTGGCGATGTTGGAAATGGCGAACTATTTGCTATCGCCGCGCATGGTGCCCGCCGCCTACCGGCTCGGCGTCTATGAGGTTGCGTCTTCCGCGTCCATGAAAAAATGGCAGGTGCGCGATCTACCGAAAGACTGGAATGAATTTCCGCACTCGCAGTGGACCCGGAAAGAAGGAACCGAATGGCTGCTTCGCGGCCAGGAATCGCTGCTCTCCGTGCCCAGCGCCGCCGTGCCCGGAGGGTTGGGGAACATCGTGCTGGCGAGTCCGCAAAGACTTGCGCCTGCCGAGATCAGGATAGTCGAAGCGCTTGCTGACCTCTACGATTCGCGAGCGTTCGCGGAACAATAGATGCTGGCTTTCTCCCGGAAGCCTTCCCAATTCCAAACGGCCCGGATTACAGGGGAACGGTTAGGGGCCTTGTTCTTTGCATCGTGAGGTCCTCCTTCCCAAAGGATCAGGTACCCACGAAAACGGGTCAACTCCAATCCACCGCCTAGCCGCCGCAGTGGAGCGAATCCGATTCATCCGCCAGGGCTGACCGAAGCCTTCTCCGGTTGATGTAGTATCTACCCGCCCGGTAGCGGGATAGCGACGCTGGCAAGGCGCAAGAGGAGCGCAACATGCGCGAAGAAATAATCCGACGGCTGATGCCGGCCATGACCGAGCGCGGCCTCGACGCGGTGGTCTGCCTGTCGCCGGAAAACTTTGCCTATCTTGCCGGTTTCGTGGTGCCTTCCCAGTCCTTGATGCGCTGGCGGCATGCGGCGGTGGTGGTGGCGGCGGACGGCAGTTGCCGGTTTCTGGCCGTGGATATGGAGGAAAGCACGGTCAAGAACAGCGTTGATGGCGTTGAAGTGCGCGTGTGGGGCGAATTTACCGACAGCCCCATGCAGGTATTGGCGGGACTGCTTAAGGAAATGGGGCTTGGGAACGCAACCATAGGCACCGAGATGGATTATCTGCCTGCCTGCGATTACGAGGCTTTGACCCGCGCTGTGCCCGGCGCCCGATTCGTGGCCGCCGAAGGCCATCTCGCCCGTTTGCGCCAGATCAAGTCAGCGGATGAGATCGAACTCATGCGGCGTTTATCGCGCATTGCCGATGAATCCATAAGCAACGCGCTGAACGGCGTGGGAGTCGGCAGCACGGAAATGGATATAGCCGCGGGATTGACCCGGAATATCTACAGCCTAGGCGCCGACGACTACAAGTTGATGATCGTCGCCACCGGCCCGCGCAGCGTGTTCCCGAATGTGGGCCCGACGATGCGGCGGCTGGAGAGGCAGGATATTTGCCGGGTGGAGATATTCTCCGTGATTAACGGCTACCACGCCGGGGTGTGCAGAACCGCTTATGTGGAATCGCCGCCGGCCCGCTCCGGGGAAATCTGGCAAAACCTGGTGGAATGCAAATACAAGGTGCTGGATATGATCAAGCCCGGCGCCAGCTCCAAGGAGATCTACGAGGCTTTTATCGGCCATCTCGGCAAGCTGGGCCTGCCGCCCATTCAGTTTATTGGCCACGGCATCGGCCTGCACCTGCATGAGGAGCCCTATCTGGGCATGTACTCGGATGTGCCTTTGGAGGCCGGGATGGTTTTGGGCATTGAGCCTTTGGTTTATGACACGGGCCACGGCTTCGGGATGCAGAACAAGGATATCGTGCTGGTGACCGAAACCGGCTCGGAATTGCTTTCGGATATTTCCGATACCGATGCCCTGCTGAAGGTGGGCTGATTGGCTTCCGCCGCGCTTTGAAGACCCTGATCGAAAATCTTGATTTTGTCCTTACGGTCGATAGGGATGATGCCGTGCTGCGGGATGCGGCAATGGTGATCGAGGATGACAGGATTATCGACTTGGGGCCTTCTCCGGAAATCTCGCAAAAGCATTCCCGCGATGGTTTCGACCGGATCAGGGACGGCAGGCTTAAAGGGGTTTGTCCCGGCTTCATAGATTCCCATGTGCATTTATCCGAAACCCTCTCCCGCGCCGTGTTTCCGGACAATCTCAATACCCGGGCCTGGGTGTTCCACTGGGCCAAGCCGTTTTACGCGCATATCAGCGCGGAGGACGAGTACTGGGGCGCCTTGCTCGGCATTACCGAGATGCTGCGCTGCGGCACCACCTGCTTTCTGGACATGGGCTCGCAATACGACCCGGGCATTACGGTGCGGGCCATGGAGCAAACCGGCATTCGCGGCATCACCGGCCGCCATGCGGCCGATAATCCGCCGGAAATCGCGCCGCGGGGCTGGTCGGAGGAAATGATGAAGCATCATTTCTTCCCCAGCGCGAAGGCGGCGCTGGAAACGCTGGAGCAATGCGTCGAGACCTATCACGGCGGCTTGGACGGGCGCGTCCGTTGCTGGGTGAATATCGAGGGCAAGGAGCCTTGCACGCTCGATCTCCATGTGGGCGCGCGCGAATTGGCGGAGCGCCTGGGGGTGGGCACCACCTACCATTTGGCAACCAGCATCGAAGAGGCCCGGGTTTGCGAAGGCAAGCACGGCGCATGGCCGATCACCCGCATCGAGCAGGCGGGCGGGCTGGGCCGCAACCTCGTGATCGCCCATGGCGCCGCGGTCAGCGATGACGAGGTGGGAACGCTTGCCCGCCACGACACCAAGGTGGCGTTTTGCCCTTCCTCCTCGTTCAAGCTGGGCAAGGGCGCCACCGCCATCGGCAAATACCCCGAGCTGGTCGAGGCGGGCGTGACCGTGGGCCTGGGCACCGACGGGGTGTCCGCCGCCGGCAATATGAATATGATGCGGCAGATGTTCATGGCCGCCGGCATGTTCAAGGATGCCCGCCTGAAGCCGGACGTGTTCACGGTGCGGCAGGCCTTGCGCGCCGCCACCATCGAAGGCGCCAAGGCCTTGATGTGGGACGACGAGATCGGCTCGCTGGAAGTGGGCAAAAAGGCCGATTTCGTGATCTTCGATTTGGACCATGTCGAGTGGACGCCCTTCCATGACCCCATGCAGGCGCTGGTGTTTTCCGCATCGACCTCCAGCATTGAGGAAACCTGGGTGGATGGCATGCCCTTGTACGCAAACGGAAAAGTGGCGGGCGTCGATGAATCGCGCCTCAGGCGCAAGGCGCGCGAGCTGGCCGCCGCCGCAGTGATGCGCGCAGGGCTTCACCGGGCGGATGTTCCAACATCAACCACGCTGTACGACGGCGGGAACTGAATAGGGAGGCGAGAACATGCCGGTAGTGACTGTGCAACTTTGGAAGGGCCGCACCACGGGCCAGAAACGCAAATTGGCGAAAGCCATTACCGATGCCATGGTTGAGCATGCCGATGCCAAGCCTGACGGCCTGCACGTGATATTCCAGGAATACGAGTTGCAGGACTGGGCGCGCGCCGGGGTGCTGGGCGTGGACAGGAAAGACCATAAGCCATGACGCTCGACCTCCTCGCTATCGAAAAATCCGCGCTGCTGGTCATCGACCTGCAAAACGCATTTTGCCATAAGGACGGCACTCTCGGCCAGTCCGGCTTGGACACGGATCGCTTGGGCGCCGTGGTCGAGCCCTTGCGCCATGTCATCGAGCGCTGCCACGACGCGGGCATGCCTGTGCTGTGGACCGTGCAGGAGCATTTCGAAGAGGATCGCAGGCGCAGCCGCAAGCGCCTTCCCTCCCATACCTCGAAAAGAAAAGGCGTATCGGCGCTGGCGGGCACCTGGGACGCGGAAATCGTCGATGAGCTGAAGGATCTGGTGAAGGATCCCGCCCATGTGATCCGCAAACACCGTTTTGGCGGATTCTACGAAACCCGCCTGGAGGTGGTTTTGGAGCAACTGGGCGTGGAAGCGCTGTTCGTCACCGGCTTGACCGCCAATGCCTGCGTGGAAACCACGATCCGCGAAGCCTACCTGCGGGATTACGATGTGGTGGCGATCGAGGACTGCATCTCGGGCGTGAACCCTGAGTGGGAGGAAAGCGCCAAGGAAGTATGGCGCCAGTATCTCGGGGTGACCTGCGATTCCAGCGATTTCATCGGCTGGATGGAGCGGCAGCGGCAGCCGCGCCCGGTGTATTTGCACCACTTGCTGCTGATGGTGAGCGATTTGGAAAGGTCCATGGATTTCTATCTCGAGACCTTGGGCTTTACCCGGCGCGTGGATGCCAAGCCGCTGCCCGACGGCCGGCCGTTTATTGCCACCATGGAAGGGCTGGGGCTGACCGCTGGCGGCCCCGGCGACCTCAAGCAGGTGGACCATCTGGCGTTCGAGGTTAGAAACGTTGATGCCCTCTACCGGAAACTGAAGAAAAAAGGCGCGCGATTCACTAGGGGATCGCCCGGCCCCGGCCCCTACGGCAAGGCAGTCTATGTGCTGGATCCCGACGGCAACGAATTGGAGCTGTTTGAAACATGAGGGCGAAATGGTTTGTCAAAGGGGACTGGGAGGGCTTTTTCGCCTTCGGGCTGGACGCGCTGCTCGTGTTCATCCTGATGAACAAGCTGTGCCTGGATTTCCTAGGCTTTTCCGAGGAGCTTTTCTTCTACCGCATCCTGCCGGCATCGGCTATAGGCCTGATTATCGGCAACGGCTTTTACGCTTGGCAGGCGCTGAAGCTGGCCAGGCGGGAAAATCGCGACGACGTGTGCGCCATGCCCTACGGCGCCAGCGCCATCACCGTTGTGGTTTACGTGTTCCTGGTGATGTTTCCCACCCAGCAAAAGGCGCTGTCTATGGGCATGGACAAGGAAACGGCCGATATCATTGCTTGGCACACCGGCCTGCTGGCCTGCATGGTGTCCGGCAGCATAGAGTTCCTAGGGTCGTTCGTGGCGCACCATATCCGCAAAGTCACGCCTAGGGTGGTGATGCTGGTTGCGATCGCCGGCACCGGGCTCGCTTTCATCAGCATGGATTACGTTTTTCGCACTTACGCCTATCCGCTGATCGGATTCACTTCGCTGGCGCTGGCGCTGGTTTTCTATTTCGGCGGCGCCAAGGCCAAAGGCGGCGTTCCGGGCGGCCTGCTGATCCTCGCGGGCGGCAGCCTGATGGCATGGGCGCTGCATTGGAGCGGATTCCCTTCCGTGGTGCCGCCTTCCACGGACTTCAGCTTGGAGCACATCGGGCTGCACTTGCCCGCCTTGGAGGTCATGCGGGTCTTCTCCTCCTTTGAGATGATCGTGGAATTCCTGCCCGTGGTGATTCCATTCGGCTTCATATTCCTCATCGGCTCCTTGCAGAATATAGAAGCGGCGGCGGCGGCCGGCGATGCCTATCCGCCCAAGCCGCTGCTGCTGGCCAACGGCGCGGGCAGCTTGGGCACCGCCTTTTTCGGCTCGCCTTTTCCCACCACTATTTTCCTGGGCCACCCGGGCTACAAGAGGATCGGCGCCAGGGCCGGCTATTCCACCATCAACGCCATTGTCTGGACGCTGGTTTGCATGACCGGAACCTTGAGCGTGTTCGCCTACCTTATTCCCATCGAGGCGGTGATGCCGATTTTGATCTGGATAGGCATGGTGGTGTGCGCGCAGAACTTCCAAGTGGCGGAAAAGCGCCATGTCCCGGCTGTCGTTCTGGGCCTGACCCCGGCCATCGCCGGCTATGTGGGACTGGCGGTCAAGCATGCCATGTCCACCGCCGAGGTTGCCACCGGCATCAATCTATACAACCAAGGCTTTATCGACAGTTTCGTTGCGATTCGCACCTTTTACGCGGACGGGATGTTCGCGCTCGGACAGGGATTCATCTACACCTCGATGATTCTCGCGGGCATTACCTACTACGCGATCGAGCGGCGCTTCACTGTTGCCGCGCATTGGTGCATGGTGGGCGCGCTGCTGTCGTTGATCGGTTTTACGCACACCTACACCATCACAACAGCCGACGTGATCGGGCAGCTGTCGCTCCCGGTGCCGGAGTGGACTAAATGGGCCACCGGCTATCTGGCGATGGCGGTTGTGCTCTACCTCGCGCCTTACTTCACCAGGAGCGAGCGCAAGCCGGATTGACGCCTCCGCCGCACTGTCCAAGACTTGGGTGGCATCGGTCGGGATTGCCATGCTCTAGCATCCACTTGGCGATATTTTCTCCGCCATCGGGCAGGACTAAGCTCCTGTTCCTTGATTTCGGCAATGCCGTCATCTGAACACCATCTCATGCAATATGTAGGTAGTCCTTTAGCCGCTTGTCCAGCAGCTTAGCTGCGGCTTCCAATGATTCCAAGTGAGTATGCTCGCCCTCCGATTCAAGAAAGGCTCGCCGCCGTTAGACCGGTCGCCGCACTTGGCGCGCTCCCTACTGTTGAACTAGTAAGTAATCCTTACTAGTTGCTGCTTCGTCCAGCTCAGCGTCTTGGTATATCGCCTTTAGATGCAAGGTGATGTTCTGCGGCGTGGTCTGAAACAACTCTGCCATAAGGGGGCGGCTAAGCCAGATTGTCTCCGCTTTGAAACGGCACTCAATGCGGGTCTGTCCGTCCTCAGTCTGATAGAGCAGAAACTCGCCGGTATCGGGCGCTGAATCGCTGGGCATGGATCAATCCGTTGCGGTCTGTTCAAGCAAAGGAGATGTCCCAACTTCGCCCGTGAGCAAATCTAAGCGAGAATATGGGTCGGCCATAGTCCAAGACGAGCGCGGTCCACCAGCGCAACGCTTTTTTCACGCGCAAGACGTTGGGCATCAAGCGTAAAACCTTGGGCATTGGTTACGACTGCGAGCTGTGGATTGCTTACGTCATATCGCCCGCTTGCGTCCATGGCTTCGACAATCGCGGCTCTGCTCAATAGACGCTGGCGCTTCTCCGTGTACTTCACTTGAACAAGGGCAGCGTCATGATGCCGTCGGCGATGGCGCAATACCGCATCGGCGCCGCCATCACCGGAGGCCGGTGTCCTAGCAACTTCCCAATCGCCACTGTCCCGGGCGCGCGTCATGACCCAGTCCTCAAATTGCGCCCAGTCAAGATTATCAATTTCAGACAAATCGGTTGGTTCCCCATCGCTGAGGCCAGCCATCAGCATGCTGATGTCATAGTCTTGATTGGACGGAGGCCATAGCGCTGCGCGAGCCAGAGATGACTTGCGTTTCATCAGTTTGTTCAGTACGCAGTCGAACGAACGCTCGAGGTGGATGGGATGCACGGCGAGCGGCAGACGCGGCCAAACTCGTTAAACGCACACGCTTTGCCGCTTCCAAATAGTCCCGCTGACATACTATATTTCCCGCGCATCCGGGGCTGTAGCGGTTCCGCCACCGACGAGACTTGTTGCAATGATGCTGATTATACGAGAAAGGAATTCGACTTATGTCTTGGGCAAGTAGCGAAGCGATTGCGGTGCTCTGGTTCCTGCTGCCAGGTTTTGTGGCAACAGGAATTTTTCGCACGCTCATATCAAACCCGAAACTCAGCGGGTTTGACTAGCTAGCGCAAGTCTTTATTTTCACCGTGATCGTGCAGGTTGCCACGCGCTTGGTTTTGTGGAGAAGGGATGCCGAAATAACTGCGCCAATGTCCGACGATACGGTCGGGATCGTTGTGTCGGTGCTGATCGCTATTATTGCCGGACTGTTTGCAGCTTGGCTTTGGAATAAGGACCTGCCGCATAGTTGGTTGCGCAAGTGGAAATTAACGCGCCAGAGTTCTTATCGCTCGGCCCAGTACTCGGCTTTTGCGTTTCATGCCAATTGTTACGTGGTCTTGCATCTTAAGGGAGAGCGGCGGCTGTTTGGCTGGCCGAGAGAATGGCCGAGCCGTCCGGATGATCAGCACTTCCTGATTGAGGAATGCGAATGGTTAGAGGATCAAGATCGCCGCCCTATCGCTGGTGTATCGCATATGTTGATCCCGGCTTCGGAAGTGGAAATGATAGAATTTCTACTCATGGCGACGGATTCCGATAATCAAGGGCTGGCCGAATGAGACATCCCCCCAAACCGCCACACCCACAGGCAGATTCGTCGGCGCGCAAGACTCAAGTAACCTTTCAGGATGGCGTTTCTCCTAAGCCTGCGAAGGCGAAAAAGCCGCCGCCGCCACCGCCGCCGCCCAAGAAGAGGCACGGAGGTTAGGACTGGTAGATGCCGCCGTTCACGTGCAGGGACTGGCCGGTGATGTAGCTTGAGTCCTCGCTGCAAAAGAAGCTGGCGGCGTTGGCGATATCCTCCGGCAGGCCCAGCCTGCCGAGGGGGATTTCGCCCGCCCTTTTTTGCAGCCATGATCCTGTTTCCAGACCGTCCCGACGTTCAACCGCCCCGCCGACTTTTTCCAGCATGGTGGTGAGGATGCTGCCCGGGCAGATGGCGTTCACGCAAATATTGTGCTTGGCCAGCTCGGCGCCCAGCGACCGGGTCAAGCCCAGAACGCCCGACTTCGCCGTGCAATAAGCCAAGTCCTCGCCGTAAGCCACGCTGCTCATCATCGAGCCTAGATTGATGATCCGGCCCCAGCCCGCGCGGATCATGTGGGGCGCGGCTTTCTGGGACATCAGCAGCGTCCCTTTCAGCATCACGTCCAAGCTGATATCCCATGATTCGGACGAGTCATCGAGCAGCGCCGTGCTTTTATAAACGCCGGCATTATTCACTAGGATAAGCGGCGGCCCCAATGCCTTGGCGATCTCCTTGATTCCTTCGGCCACGCTGTCCCGGTCGGTCACGTCGATCGCCGCCGCCGCCGCGCGGGCGCCATTCGCCCGCAGCGCGGCGGCCACTTCATCGGCCTGTTCCGCATTGATATCGATGACCGCAACCGCAGCCCCGTCCTGCGCCAGCCGAGCGGCGATGGCCGCGCCAATCCCTTGGGCCGCCCCGGTCACCAGGGCGGCTTTGCCTTGCAAGCCCATTTCAGAGGATTTCGCGTCGCGGGCGCGGGTCAGAAGCGATACGAGACCCGCCCGATGAACTGGCGCGGCCGCACGAACTCCTCGCTGGTTTGAGCGGTGCCGAAATTATTGCTCCAGCGCGAGTTGACGGCATCCTCGTCGGTGAGATTCAATACCAGCAGGCCCAAGGCCAGGTTCTCGTAATTGGCCGGCCTTACGTAAACGCTCAGATTGGCCAGGCCGTAAGCCTTGGTGGTGTCCAGCGAAACGCCGCGGTTGTCCTTGTCGCTGGTGGAAAACACGCGCGAAGAGAAACTGCCCCGGCGGATGAACGAAAGCCTGGAATCAACCTCGCCGAAGGTTGTGTTGAACACGTAGTTCAAAGCGAAGTTGGCCGAGACCTCCGGCGCTTTGGGCAACGGGTTCCCTTTGATATTCTCGGCCAGGGCCGATCCGCATGCCCTGAAGCGCGGATTGGCTTCCGAGCCGAAATTAACGTTTTCGCCTCTTAGGAAGGCGGGCACCGCGCATTGCCGCCATTTCTTATTGTTATCGAGCACCCGCTGGTCGGCCGTGATTTCGGTTTCCAGCAAAGTAAACCCGGCATCTATGGAAAAGCTCTCGGTTACCAAGGCTTGCATTTCCACTTCCAAGCCTGTCACCCGCGCTTGATCCAGATTGCCGACACCGCCGGAAAACGTTGCGTTGCCGCCCGTTGTGAGGAACTGCATGTCGTTGTAGTCGTAGTAGAACGCGGCCACGCTGAGGTTCATCTGGCCGTCCATGAACTGGCCCTTGGCGCCAATCTCGAAGGCATCCACCTCCTCCGGCGCCGAAGCGGCATTGATGAACTCGTCGCTGTCCTCCGCGGTGAGGTTGCCGGTGGCGGGCTTGAAGCCGCGCGTCCAAGAGAAATAAGACATCAGGCTGTCATTCACATCGAACTCGACCCCGACCTTGCCGGTGAGCGCCGAATCCTGCGGATTTCCGGTGGGGTCCTCCGGAGGCGCGCCCATGAATCCTCCAGAGCGCAATATCAGCTCGTCGTCCGTGTAGCGCAAGCCCGCCGTGAGGCGCGCTTGCTCCGTGAGATCAAAGTTGACCTCTCCGTACAGCGAATAGGATTTCCGCTGCGAGGCGATATTGGTGCAGAAGTCGCGCTCGGCGAAGATAAATCCGCGATTGCATTCCGCGCGGGTTGTTTGCGGTCCGCTCCAAGTGCCTCCCCGGTCGAAAACGCCATTGCCGTTTAAGTCCCGCACGGAGTCGTACCAAACAGTGCCTTCGTTATCCAGCCAGAATGCGCCAACCACCCAGTCCAGCATGCCGTCCGTGTTGGACACCACATTGAGTTCCTGCGTTAGGGTTTCGCTGGCGCGCTCCGAGGCACTCTCCGCGCGGAGGGCGGCAAACCACGGCTCGCCCATGGCGTTGTACACGCCCTTGTCAACATCAAGGTAGTTGGCTTGGTCGAATTCAACATAGCCGGTGATGGACTTGACGGTGGCAATGCCCGCGTCGTATTCCAACGTGAGGGAGAAAATCGAGCTTTCGGCATCGTATTGGCCGGCAGTATCCGAAGTGACTTTCCTGATATCCCCGCTGGGGTCGTTTACATGCCGCTGGGCGCGGTCGCCCACATCGTTAATGGAGAAGAATGTGGCGCCCAAAATAGCGGAAAAATTGTCGGCGGGCTGCCACAGCAGCTTGCCTTGGAATTGAAAGTTATCGGCTTCGTCCAAGTCGTAGCCATCATTCACTTGGCCGTTGATATCCTGCGCGCCGCCCACGATTTCGCCGAATCCGTCGTGGCTGAGGTAGGTGACCGCGGCCCTCGCGGCGGCCGTGTCGCCCAGAGGCACGTTGATGGCGGCCCGCGGCTGCACTAGGCTGTAGTTGCCGACGGCGATATCGGCATGGCCGCTGAACTCGCCCAGCTCGGGGATTTTATTGACCACATTGATGGCGCCGCCGGTGGAGTTTTGCCCAAACAAGGTGCCTTGCGGGCCGCGCAGCACTTCAATCCGGTCCACATCGATAAATTCGAGGTTGGTGGCATTGGGGTCGGCGATGAACACTCCGTCGATATGGAACGCCACTGAGGGGTAGGCATCGACATTCTGGGTGGCCTCGAAGCCGATGCCGCGTATCGCCACCACCCTCGAAAAGCCCTCGTTTCTGGCAACCACCAAGCCCGGCGCCATGGCGCTCATGTCCGCTAGGCTCTGGATGTTGTCGTTGTCCAGCGTCTCCGGCGTCAGCGCGGTAATGGAAATCGGCACGTCCGACAGCGATTCCTCGCGTTTCTGGGCGGTGACCACCACTTCCTCTATAGCCGCCTGTGCATGCAGCTTCGCAGTTGGATGAAGAGATGCAGCCACAAAGACTGCGCTGCCCAAAATAAGGGCGGGCTTGGTGATATAGCGCATAGCGTTATCCTATATGATTCATGCGGAATCAGGAATGATCGGCAGCGGCAAACCGCAACGGCGCCGCCAGTCGGTTTTCGCACCCTGATTATCAGGCGGGATACCATACCCCGCCTTACGGGATTTCGTCAACAGAAAAGCGCAGGTACAGAAACACGATAACCAGCACCGTGGCGTAGTTGAGCGAGTCGCCATGCAAAAAAAGCAGGTCTTCGTTCTTCCATGCCAGGAACCAGTCCCCGCCAATAGTGAAAAAGATGAAGCAATAAATGAATGCGCCCAGAAGGCAGGCCAGACGAACAAAATGGCTGTATCGCCGAAACTCGGCAAGAGAGCTGTTGCGGTGTCTGATCATGCCAATCGCTCCGTAGGCCGCAATCAATCCCATGACCAGCTCCAAGGCGGTGACGAAGCCATAAGCCAGGTGCGCCAGCATGGGGCTGCCGACGGCTCGCCAGCCTTGAGTCTCGCTTGCCGTGTTGCCCGCCATGGACAACAGCGGCAACGTGAACCGTTCCATGGTGCCGGCCCAGTCGGTGACATTATTGAGGAAGGCGAGCAAGCCTAGGCATGCGGGAACAAAGGCCAGCGCGGTCTGCAATATGCGGCTGAAATAGGCTGTTTTATCGGTCATGCCCGCTCTACTGTTAGATATGAATATGCCCGCCAAGAGGCTGCGGCTTTGCGGCGGCGCCCGTGCCGCGAAGCGGAGGGGCGCTGGCGCGGCGGCATCGGCTTGGCACGGCCCTTGGCTATTTCCGGGTGATGACTTCCAGCGCAATGCCGTCGGGATCGCGGAAAAAGAAATAGAAGTAGGTGGGGTTGTTGTCGTGGATTTCCGATAAACCGGCCACGCCCTGCTCCTTCAAGTGCCGGTGGAAGGCTTTCGGGTCCTCGACCTCGAAGGCGATATGCTTGGTGCCCACAACTTGGAAATCCGCGAGGTTGTCCTTGCAGAATTCCGGCAGCTTCTTCGCCTGCTGGTGACAAAACAATTCCAGGTAGTCGCTGCCGTTTTTGATGAACACGATATCGAGGGAGATTTCGGGCACCGACACGCGGCTTGATTCCTTAAAGCCCAGCACCCGCTCGTAGAACTCCATGGAGCGCCGCAAATCGCTCACCGACAGGGCGCCGTGGTGCAATTTGAAGGCGGGCGGCTTGCTCATCGGCACGGCACGCTAAATCAAAAGCTGGTACGGATGCTCCACCAATGCCTTGAACGCTTGCATGAAGCGCGCTCCGGTGGCCCCGTCCACCACCCGGTGGTCGCACGACAGCGTGGCCGTGATGATGGTGGCTGCCTGTTCCCCGCCCGCCGAAGGGATGCGGCGCTTTTCCGTTGCGCCCACCGCGAGAATGGCGGCTTGCGGCGGATTGATGATCGCGTCGAACGCCTTGATGCCGAACATGCCGAGATTCGACACGGTGAAGGTGCCGCCTTCCAGTTCGTCCAGCTGCAATGATCCCAGCTTGGCGCGGCGGCTTAATTCCTTTATTTCGGAGGAGATTTCCATAATGCTTTTGCGGTTGGCGTTGCGGATGACCGGGGTGAGCAGCCCTTCCTCCAAAGCCACCGCAACGGCGACATGCGCGGCGGCGTAGCGGCGTATCGTAGTGCCGTCGAACTGGATATTGACTGCGGGCACTTGCATCAAGGCTGCGGCAGCCGCTTTGACCAGCAGGTCGTTGATGGAAATTTTGCCGTCTTCCATGCTGCGGTCCAGATCGGAGCGAAGGTCGAGCATCCGATCCACGTTCGCCTCGGCAACCAGGCGGAAGTGCGGGGCGGCTTGTTTTGATTCCGTCAAGCGCTTGGCGATGGTTCGCCGCATGGATGTGAGCGGTACTTCCTCGTAGGCCTCGCCGGATAAAGCCGTTGCTGCGGATTGCGCGGGCGGGGCCGCCGCCGCAGGTTCAGCGGTTGCCGCCGACTGAGCAGCCGCTGCGGCTTTTTCCACATCCTCCCGGGTCACGCGGCCGCGGGTGCCGGTGGGGGTGACCTCGGCCAAGCTGATGCCGGCTTTCGCCGCCGCTTTGCGGGCCGAAGGCGTGGCGGGAATGCGGCTGTCGTCCGGCGGAGGCTGCTGGCCGGACGGGTCCGGGCGGGCCGCATCGGCTTTCCGCTGCGGTCGCCTGGCATCGTCGCTTGCCTCTTCGGCTCCGGCGATTTCTGCTTCGCCCACTTCGATGCGGTCGCTGTCGAGCGGCTTGAAGGCGGCGATGAAGGCCTCGATTTCCCCCTCGCTGGACGCTTCGTCGGCCAGCACGCACAGCAGGCCGCCAACCGGCAGGTCAACCCCCTCCTCGGCCAGGCTTCCCCGGATCATGCCGGCGCTCTGCGCCTGAAGCTCGTTGCTGATCTTGCTGGTTTCAATATCCGCGATCACGTCTCCCGGCGCCACCTTGGCGCCTTCCTCCACATGCCATTTCGCCACCATGCCCTCGGTCATGGACAAGCCCAGCTTGGGCATCACGATCGCTTGGATTTTTCCGGCCATGGCTTAAGCCGCCAGCGTTTCCTTGATGCCTTGCTTGATGCGGTCAACGCTCGGTATATAGAGTTCCTCGAGCGTCGGGGCGAAAGGGATCGTGGTGTGCGGCGGGGTCACCAGCTTCACCGGAGCGCGCAGGGCGGGCTGAACCCGCACCGCCGCCAAAGCCGCGATATCGGCGGCGAAGCCGCAGCGCGGATAGCCTTCGTCCACCACCACCAGGCGCCCTGTCTCCTCCACCGATTCGCAGATCGATTCCTCATCCAGCGGCGAGGTGCTGCGCAGGTCGATCACGGTGCAGCCGATATTCTCCTGGGCCAAGTCGTCCGCCGCTTGGTTGCACAGGTTGACCATGCGGCCCAGCGCGCAAACGGTGATGTCATCGCCGTCGCGGCTGTAATAGGCCTCGCCCAGCGGAATGGCGTAGCTTTCATCCGGCACTTCGCCCTTGTCGTCGTACATGAATTTATGCTCCATGAACATGACCGGATCGTCGTCGCGAATGGATTCGATCAGCAGCCCTTTGGCTTCGTAGGGATTGGAAGGCATCACCACCTTGAGCCCCGGAATATGCGTGAACAAGCCGTGCAAGGTTTGGCTATGCTGCGCGGCGGCGTTGAATCCGCCGCCGCACTGCATGCGGATCACCAGCGGCACCTTGGCCTGGCCGCCCAGCATGTAGCGCAGCTTGGCCGTCTGGTTCATGATTTGATCGAAGCAAACGCCGGCGAAATCGCAGAACATCAATTCCGCGACGGGCCTCATGCCGGTGACGGCGGCGCCGGCCGCGGCGCCGATATAGGCGGTTTCGCTGATCGGGGTGTCGATCACGCGGCTGGCGCCGAACTCCCCCAGCAATCCTTTGGTGACGCCCATCACGCCGCCCCAGGCATCCTCCTCGCCGTCGCCGCCCGTTCCTCCGGCAATATCCTCGCCGATCAGAAAGACATTGGAATCGCGGCGCATTTCCTCGCGCAGAGCCTCGTTGATCGCTTGGCGGAATGATTTTTCACTCATGGGAACGCACGCTCAGTAGGAAACATACACATCGGTCGCCAGGTCCGCAGCGTCGGGCGCGGGCGCCTGCCGGGCGTGCTCAACGGCCTCGTCGAGCAGGCCCGCAACCTGCTGCTCGATATCGTCGAGCTCCTTCTCCGTCGCCAGATTGGCGGCCAGGGCCTTGTCTCTGAAGATCATCAGGCAATCCCTCTCCTTTTGCATTTTCTCGGCTTCGCCTTCGGAGCGGTAGGTGGCCGCGTCGCCCTCGAAATGGCCGTAGTAGCGGTAGGTGCTGATATGCATGAAAGCGGGGCCTTTGCCGGCCCGCACGTCCTTGATGATCCGGCCTGCCGCCTCGTGCATCTGGAAAAAATCGTGGCCGTCCAGCGCGCAGGCCGACAGGCCGAAGCCCTCGGCGCGCTTGAGCACCTCGCCGCCAATCGCCCAGCTCGATGGCGTGGCCTCGCCGTAGCCGTTATCCTCCATCGCGAAAATCATCGGCAGGTTCAGGACTTTGGCAAGGTTCATGGTTTCCAGGGTGGCGCCTTCATTGAGCGCCCCGTCGCCGAAAAACGCCACCCCCACGCGGTCGGTGCCGAGGATTCTCGCCTTTAGGGCCGCCCCGGCAGTCAACGGCACCCCGCCGCCCACGATGCCATTGGCGCCGATCATGCCTTTGCTCAGGTCGGCCATATGCATGGAGCCGCCCTTGCCGGCGCACAGGCCGGTGCGTTTCGCATAGATTTCATCCATCATGGCGGTCACGTCGCAGCCCTTGGCAATGCTGTGGCCATGCCCCCTGTGGGTGCTGGCGATATGGTCCTCGCGGGTCAGATGCATGCAGATTCCCACGGCGCTGGCTTCCTGGCCTGCAGACAGGTGGATGAAACCAGGCACCTCGCCTTTCGCGCTATTGATATGGATGCGATCCTCAAATTCCCTGATCGTCCTCATGCGCCGAAACGCTTCTAAAAGGATTTCTTTATTCAACAGAGTCGCTCTAGCTCCATTCGGTGGTCGCGATCATACAAAAAGTCCGGCCCGCATGAACGCTTTTTGCCAATTCACGGCACCCGGCCGCCGGATGCCGACGGGCCAAAACGGGGCAGTATTCTAGCTTACGCAATGGCATTGGGGCTTTAGGGCAGCGGGTTCCGCGCCGGGTTCGGGAATGCCTGCCAAGCGTTCAACCTCCCCTTGGCCGTGCTGCCGCCCTAAAGCTCCGAGCTTAATGGCGGCGTTGAACGCGCCAACGACAGATCAAGAACCGAGTTCCAGAGCCTCTGCCAAGGACACCCCACCGTCAAGGACACCGAAACTACCTTGGCCGAACAACAGCGATTCTACAACCATGTCCGCCCGCACTGCGCGCTGGACCTGCCCGTCCCGATGGAATACCTTCATTCACCAGCAAGGGGCAGCCGAACTCGAAAAGTGCCATATGTTGTGAACCCGCGCATATGTCTCCCATTTACGTGATAAGGTTAGGCCGTCTGCTAGCTTACTCTGTTTGACTGGCGGGTAGCCTTGAAAAGAAGGAGGAAAAACCATGAAGCCATTCCTTAAATCATTACCCCATTTAGCAGCCTTCCTGCTGCTTGCAGCTATAGCGAGTCCGGCTGGGGCTCAGACTTCGGTCCGCGAAGGGCACTCAGTGCTGATTGACTTGGGAACAGAGGCCGCAGTTGTCGCCGCGCTCGGTGTATCCAACATCCCTACAGGTTGTGGCGAGACCGGGAACGATCCTTGCTTCACTATCGCGAGACTCTTCCCAGTTGCCACATACATCCATGGACGGTTGTAGAAACGGGAATGCAACACGACAGGTGGTAGTCAATAACGTAACGTATGTACACGAGGACGATGATTATTTTCCGGGGTTTAACTGCGCAAACCCCAAAACAATGACTAAGTATAACCAAGCCTATCGACACGGAAACGATTGCCGAGCGCATGAAATCCCGGTGCGTGGACAAGGTGGAGAAGGGTGCCTCGCCAAATGCTTGGAAACACAGATTTGGCGTGAGCCGGGTTGGATTCCACTGGGCGGGACAGCAGTATCACGAGTTGGTGCGAATGGTGCCTGCGAAACTTGGCGGTAGAGGCTCCTAGCGTCCCGGCCGGGGCGGCGGCAGGTTCGGCAACTCCGGGCAAGCCATGCCGGGATGCTCGCTGCCGGTGGATAAATTCGCCCAAATGGATGAGCGGCCGTCCGGGTTCGCCGCGAGTGGCAACGCAGGGTTTGAGGCGCAGGCTTTCTTCCAGATAGTTCCTCTCTGACGAATTTCATATCCGCGCGCTCGAATGTTCGCCCGGGCTTATCGCCCGGGTTTCCTGCGAGCGCCCCATAGCCCGTTCCGGCTTGGGCTGGCCCGCATATTGCATCAAGCCGCTTGTTGCCTTCGAACCGGCGGTTCCGTATCGATATCGTTAAGTCCGCAAAACGGCGAGGACGCGAAAGCCGACGGCTTTCAACTGGCGCCCGGATAGCCGAGCGGCTACAATGCTGCACCCTGCGTTGGGGCCATAGCTCAGCTGGGAGAGCGCTTGCATGGCATGCAAGAGGTCGGCGGTTCGATCCCGCCTGGCTCCACCAGAACCCCGGCGTCCCCATCGTCTAGTGGTTAGGACACCGGCCTTTCACGCCGGCAACAGGGGTTCGAATCCCCTTGGGGACGCCACTTTAGCATTCGGAAATATGATTGAATAACTGGTTTGCTCCGGGGAACACTACGATTTCATCCGCCGCGCTGAACGATCGCAACGACAGCCTGCTCGACGCGTCCGAGCCGGCCCCGTACGAGGTGCGCCGGAGCGGCGCGGCGGCGCCTCAGCTGGTGGTCTGCGATCATGCCGCCAGGCGCATCCCGCAGGCCTTGAACCATCTCGGCCTTGCGCCCGAGCACCGGGCCAGCCATATCGCCCAGGATATCGGCGCCGGCGATCTCGCGCTGGCGCTGAGCGAACGCCTCGACGCAACCGCCGTGCTCTGCAACTACTCGCGCCTAGTGGTGGATTGCAACCGGGCGCTGACGGACCAATCCGCTTTTCTCGACGTTAGCGATGCCATTGAGGTGCCCGGCAACCAGGCGTTAAGCGCCCAGGCAAAGGAACTCAGGGCGGCAGCCATTTATCGGCCGTATCACGGCGCCATCGACCGGGAACTGGATCGGCTGCGCTCGATCGCGGAGGCTCCGGCGCTGATCGCGATACACAGCTTTACCCGTTATCTTGAAGGCCATGAGCGGCGCTGGGATTGCGGCGTGCTCTGGGATCTCGACGGGCGGATAGCCCGTCCGCTCCTCGACGGGCTGCGTGAAAGCGGCACGCTTCTCGTGGGCGACAACCAGCCGTATTCCGGGCGCCATCCCGAGGATTTCACCGTTGATCACCACGCCGAGGAACGCCGTTTTCCCTACGCGGCCATCGAGGTGCGCCAGGATCATTTGGGCACTGCGACCGCAGTTGAGCGCATGGCGGACCGGTTGCACGGGGTTCTTCAGCCTATTCTCGACGATCCGCAACTCTATACGCTGCGGCCTTAGCGCCCATAAGGAGCAAACCCCCACAGGAGCAAACCATGCAAACACAACTTCACCCCAGCAAAATCGATCTGGCCCTGTCCACGCGCGGGCAGATGGTTGAATTGCTCAACGCGCGTCTGGCCGACGCGGTCAACCTCGCCGCCCAAATGAAGCAGGCCCACTGGAACGTGAAGGGGCCGTCCTTCATCGCGCTGCATGAGCTGTTCGATGCCATTCATGCCGACACCCTTGCCCAGGTGGACGATCTGGCCGAGCGCGTGACCGCTTTGGGCGGAACAGCGCTGGGCACGGTCGCCGTGGCTGCCTCCAAGTCGGCATTGCCCGAGTATCCGCTGGATATCTTTTCCGGCGCCGCGCATGTGGAGGCGGTCAGCGCCGCCTTGTCCGCGTTCGGGGCAGGCGCGCGCGCGGCCATAGCGGCAGCCGGCGATGCCGGCGATGCCGATACCGAGGACCTGTTTGTGGAGATTTCGCGGTCCGTTGACAAGAATCTCTGGCTGGTGGAGGCGCATGCCCAAGCTTGATCGCCGCCCCTTGGCCTGCCGGCGGACCGGCCCGATGCGTCGGCTGTATGGCATGCGGGGCGATTCCGCGTTATGATTCCGCCTATAACAAACAGGGCGGGACGGAGCCGCAAGGCGGCCCTGCCGTCCGTCCAGGGAGGTTTGGGAAATGCTGATTCTTACCCGCAGATCGGGAGAGGCCGTCATCGTTGGCGATAACGTGCGCATAGCAGTGCTGGATATTCGCGGCAATCAGGTCAGGCTGGGCGTCGAGGCGCCGCGCGAAGTGAGCGTGCATCGCGAAGAGGTTTACCGGCGCATTGCCGAAGAGCAAGGCAGCGTCTCCGAGGACGACGACGAATAGCGCCGTGCCGATGCCGGGACCGGAGAGGTGGCTGAGTGGACGAAAGCGCTCCCCTGCTAAGGGAGTAAGGGTTAGAAGCCCTTCGTGGGTTCGAATCCCACCCTCTCCGCCAGGTTGACCGGCAACGAAGGCGTCGGCATGGATGCCTTGAGCAATGCCCGGCTGAGTCGCCGAGCCTTTGTGGCGGCCGGCGGGTCGCTGGCGGTGGCGGTGTATCTGCCGGTCGGCCGGGCCCGCGGGGAGGAAGCGTTCCGGCCCAGCGCATGGATTGAGATCAGTTCCTCCGGCGACATCCTTTTTACCTCCGACCGCACCGATATGGGGCAGGGCAGCCCCGCCGCGCTGGCTCGCATCGTCGCCGACGAGCTGGAGGCGCCTTGGGATCGCGTGAAGCTGACGCGCATGCCGGACAATCCCGCTGCTTGGCCGCGCCCCATGGGCACCGGCGGCAGCACCTCGGTGCGCCACTCCTTTGCGCCGCTTCGCGAGGCCGCGGCCTCGGCCAGGGAAATGCTGCGCGCGGCGGCGGCTGGCGAATGGGGCGTCGATCCCGGCGAGTGCGCCTGCGTTAAGGGCCAAGTCGTCCACATGCAAACGGGGGCGCGGCTTGATTACGGGGCGCTGGCCTCCGCGGCGGCAAGGCTGGACCCGCCGGCGGCCCCGGCGCTCAAAAACTCTTCGGAATTTCGCCTGATCGGCAGGTCGTACCCCAGGCCGGATATTCCCCGCAAGGTGCTTGGCTCGGAAGGTTATGCCATCGATGTGCGCCTGCCGGGGCAGCGGACCGCCGTTATCGCCCGCTCGCCATGGCCTGGCGCCGTGCCGATGCGCCCTGTGTACGACGCTCAGGCGGCGCTGGCTCTTCCGGGCGTTGAGGATGTTTTCGAAATTTCCGGCGATAAGCACCGTCCCCCCGGAGTTGTGGTTCTGGCGCGGGATTTCTGGGCGGCGCAGGAGGCGCGCGCCGCCTTGGGCGTGGAGTGGGCGGCGGATGGCCCGAGTGCCCCCGCAGCGAGTGACCCGGGCGCGGATTTCCGCCGCCGGCTGGTGAGCGGCTTGCACGAGAATGCGCCGCCTGTCCGCAGCGAGGGCGATGCGGACGCCATTTTGGACGGCTCCTCCGCGCGCCGCCACACGGCGCAGTACGAGGTTCCCTTTTTGAGCCAAGCAACCATGGAGCCGATGAATTGCACCGCCGATGTGCGGGCCAATCGGTGCGAGGTGTGGGCCCCCACGCAGGTCCAGAGCCAGTCGCAACAGGCTGCCGCCAAGCTGACTGGATTGCCGCCCGACGCGGTGCGCATTAATACGCCGCCGCTGGGCGGCGGGTTCGGCCGCCGCCTGGAGGTGGACTTCGTGGCCGAAGCCGTGCTTGCGTCGCGCCATGCGGGCCGTCCCGTCAAGGTGGTGTGGACGCGCGAGGACGATATGCGGCACGGTTATTTCCGGCCGGCCGCGATCACCCGCATGGACGGGGCGCTCGATAACGCCGGCAGGCTGATCGCGTGGCGCCAGCGCATCTCGGCTCCGTCGATCCTCCGCCAGATGCGCGGAGTCGAGATGAATCCGGATCCCTCCGCGCTGGATGGCGCAGTGAACTTCCCCTACCATTCGCCCAATATCGAAATTTCCCATGTCGCGCCGCGCGCGCCGGTCAACTTGGGTTTCTGGCGCTCGGTGGCCCATTCCTACACCTGCTTTTTTGTCGAGACCTTTATCGACGAAATGGCCGGCCAAGCGGGCCGCGACCCCTATGCGTTCCGCCTGTCGCTCTTGCCCGAAGCGTCGCGCATGGCGGCGGTGCTCTCGAGGGCGGCCCAGGAGTCGGATTGGGGAACCCCGCTTCCGCCGGGCAGCGGCCGGGGCATCGCCTGCTCGGAGTGTTTCGGCAGTTTCGTGGCTCAGGTGGCGCAGGTTTCACTGGCGCAGGGACGGCTGCGCGTGGACCGCGTGGACTGCGCCGTGGACTGCGGGCTGGCGGTGGATCCCGCCACGCTCAGGGCGCAGATCAGCGGCGGAATCATTTACGGTTTGACCGCCGCCTTCCACGGCAAGCTGAACCTTGGCTCCAACGGTTTTGCGGAGCGCAATTTCGACAGCTACAGAATGCTGACCATGCATGAAACGCCCGATATCCGGGTGCATATCGTCAACAGCGGCGAGCCGCTGGGCGGAATCGGCGAGCCTGGCGTGCCGCCGGCGGCGCCGGCGGTGGGCAACGCTATTTTTGCCGCTGCCGGCTTGCGCTTGCGCAAGCTGCCCTTCGATTTGCCGGTGCCGGACGCTTCGCTGAGCAAAGCGGCACTGTGAAGAACGGCTACAAACCAGGCGGCCTGCTTGCATGCTTCGCTGTGATGCTGCTCGGCGGCGGCGCGGTCGGGGCGGCCGGGGCCGCCGGGAGCGAAGCGGATACGCCCATCCGCTTTGCGGAAAAGGCTGCGGAGCGCGGTATTGCGGATGTGGGGCTGGACGGCGCCGGAGTGGCCTTCAACGATTACGACAACGACGGCGACGCCGATATCTACATCACCAATAACGACAGCGGCACGCTCGGGCTGGACTTCCGCAACCGACTTTGGGAGAACGACGGCCGCGGCTATTTCACCGATGTGGCGCAAGCGCGCGGCGTGGCCAACGAGGGCGGATTGGGCCGCGGCATCACCTTTGGCGATTACGACAACGACGGCGATGACGACATGGTGGTCGCAAACATGCAGTCGGGCGCCAGAGGCGGATACGATCCGCCGGTTACCCTGTACCGCAACCGCCTGGCCGAAAGCGGCAGGCCGGATTTCGAGGATGTGACGGGCGAGGCCGGGTTGGTGCGCCGCGGCATGCCCGAGGATGAGTCCAACGAAGGGATTACGGCCACTTCGGGCGGCGTGGGCTTTGGCGATTACGACGGCGACGGCCTCTTGGACCTGATCTGGCGCGCCGCCGACTACGATGTGGATCAGGCCTTGTTTCGCAATATCGGCGGCGGAGAGTTCGAGGATGTCACCTCCAAGGCCGGCGTGCTGCTGCTGAAAAGCATCAAGGAGGCCAACAGCCAAGGGTCGCCGGGCTGGTTCGATTTCGATTACGACGGCGATCTGGACCTGCTGGCGCCCAATGAAGGCACGCCCAACGTGCTGTTCATGAATACCGGCGACGGCAGCTTCGCCGACATCACCCGCTCGCGGCGCCCGCCTTC
This sequence comes from Gammaproteobacteria bacterium, assembly GCA_965213995.1. GTDB lineage: Bacteria > Pseudomonadota > Gammaproteobacteria > Steroidobacterales > Foliamicaceae > Foliamicus. Next base: position 2,111,739 of record OZ243929.1, read on the forward strand.
CGGGCGGGCCTTTCTCAATCCGGGCAACGCCAACGGCGTGTGCCTGGGCGACATCGATAACGATGGCGACATCGATGCCTATCTGCCGAACGCCGACCAAGCCAATCGCCTGATCCGCAACAACTATGCGGAAACGGGCGCGGGGGGCTTCACCGATGTCACCCTGGCCTCGGGCGCGGGCGATGCGGGCGGCGCCCGAGGCTGCACCATGGGCGATTACGACAACGATGGCTGGCTGGACATTTATGTGAGCAACGGCGGCCTGTCCAATGTGCTGATCAACGATATCGTTGAGGATATGCCCCCGTTTGTGCAGTTTTATATTGCGATTGAGGAGGCGTCCAATACGCTGCTGCGCAACAACGGCGACGGCACCTTTAGCGATGTGACCGAGGGATCAGGCGCCGAGGGCCTGAGCATTGGCGCGGGCGTGGCCAGCGGCGACGTCAATGGCGACGGCTTTACCGATATTGCGGGCACCGCCCGCACCTTCTATAACGGCGGTGAAATGCTCTCGGAACCGCAGCGCAATTTCCTGTGGCTGAACCAGGGCAACGGCAACCACTGGATCAAGGTTCGACTGCGCGGGCAGCGGCTGAACGCGCGGATTCGCGTGGTGTCCGGCGCTCTCGTGCAGTGGCGCGAGATCTTCTCGTCCACCGGCTACAACTCGGTGGATGAGCCCGCGCCGATTTTTGGCTTGGGAAGCCGCGCCAGCGTGGACCGCGTGGACGTATGCTGGGCTAACGGGCGCGTTGAGACGATTCCTAGGCCGCCGGTGGATCAGGAGTTGGTGGTGGCGGCCGCCACGCCCGGGCGGACCGGCACCTTGCAAAAGGGCGCTTTGTGGTCTAGTTTGTGCATGGGCGAGCCGGCCGGGCAATCGCTGGCCGCACGGGTTGATCCGTCGCGGCGGGAGGAAAGTCCGGGCTCCGGCGGACGGGACGCCAGGTAACGCCTGGGGGGCGCAAGCCCACGGAAAGTGCCACAGAAAATAAACCGCGTTGGCGATAACGTGCGCATAGCAGTGCTGGATATTCGCGGCAATCAGGTCAGGCTGGGCGTCGAGGCGCCGCGCGAAGTGAGCGTGCATCGCGAAGAGGTTTACCGGCGCATTGCCGAAGAGCAAGGCAGCGTCTCCGAGGACGACGACGAATAGCGACGTGCCGATGCCGGGACCGGAGAGGTGGCTGAGTGGACGAAAGCGCTCCCCTGCTAAGGGAGTAAGGGCTAGAAGCCCTTCGTGGGTTCGAATCCCACCCTCTCCGCCAGATTGACCGGCAACGAAGGCGGCGGCATGGATGCCTTGAGCAATGTCCGGCTGAATCGCCGAGCCTTTGTCGCGGCCGGCGTGCCGCCGCCGGCGCCGACGGTGGGCAACGCTATTTTCGCCGCTGCCGGCTTGCGCTTGCGCAAGCTGCCCTTTGATTTGCCGGCGCTGGACGCTTCGCTGAGCAAAGCGGCGCTGCAAGGAACGGTTCCGGGCCAAGCGGCCTGATTGCATTCCTCGCTGCGATGTCGCTCGTCGGCGGCCTGCCCTCCTTGGAGCCAGCGCCCAAACCAGCAGCGCCGCTTGCGCGTCGGCCATGAGCGCGAAGCAGGTCCAAAAAACGCATCGCCCGCGCTCCGTCCGCTCGCATTCTCCCGGCGCGACCGCCTATGCGGCTTGCGCTCAGGCGGAATTGCGCGAGGCGTTGATATTGCCGAACATGCAGCGGACGATCAGTTTTTCGTAGCGCGAACGGTCGGCTGCCTTGCTTCCGCCTTGGTTGATCCGCATGAAGGCGAATTGTTGGATCACAAGCAGGGGCAGCACGATGCGCTGGCGCAATTCGATGCTGAGGCGGCTGGCGGGGTTGTCCTCGAGCAATTTCCGCTGGCCGGAGATTTCCAGCACCATTTCGCGGCTCAGCCTGAATTCATCGTGGACCAGGCGCCAGAATTCGCCGAACCTGGGATGCTCGCCCATGTAGGCCGTCAACTCGAAATTGGCCTTGCTCATGCTTTGCATGCTGTTGTCCGCCAAGGTGCGGAAAAACCGGTTGCGCTTGTACAGATTTTTGAGGTCCTGCAGGCATCCTGCTTCCTTCAATTGCCGCAGCGCGGTTCCCAAGCCGTAGAATCCCGGAACGTTCTGGCCGAGTTGGCTCCAAGCGCCCACGAAGGGAATCGCGCGCAGGCTCTCGAAATCCTCTTCCCCGCCGCCGCTGCGGCGCGGCGGCCGGCTGGCGATATTCGACTGGCCGTAATAGCTCATCGTGCTCATCTGCCGCAGATACGGCAGGAACTGGGGATGCGACTTGAGCTGCTGGTAATGCTCGAAGCTGATCCGCGATAATTTTTCGAGCAATTCGCGCTGTTGCGGATCGATTTCCCGTTCCGCTTGGCCGTAGAGATTGTTCTCAAGCCCGGCAGCCAGCAACTGCCGCAGATTATGCTCCGCGGCTTCCTTGGTGCCGTAATGGGAGCTGATGGTCTGGCCTTGCACGGTCAGCTGTATCTGGTTGCTTTCGATGGTTTTGCCGAGCGCGGCATAGAACTGGTAGGTGCTGCCGCCGCCCCTGGCGGGCGGGCCGCCGCGGCCGTCGAAAAAATGCACTTCCACTCCCGCCGCCCGCGACACCCGGGTGATATCCTCCTTCGATTTGAAGATCGACCAGTTCGCGGTCATATAGCCGCCGTCCTTGGTGCCGTCGGAAAAGCCGAGCATGACGGTTTGCTTGCCGCCACGCCGCCGCACATGCTCGCGGTAACGCGAATGGCCATACAGTCCGCGCATGATTTCGCCGGATCGATCGAGGTCGGCGATGGTTTCAAACAAGGGCACGATATCGACTGAGGGCTCGGCCCAGCCGCTGCCGCGCAGCAGCGCCAGCAAGCTCGCCATATCGAGCGGCCCGCGGCAATTGCTGATGATGTAGCGATGGCAGGCCAGCTCGCCGTTGCCTTGCTGGATTTCGCGCATCCGGGCGAGCGAGTTCATGGTGTCGGCAAAAATCCCGTCCGAATCCCGCGGCCATTCGATTTCGCCGTCGAAACTCAGCAGGAAATCGACTTTTTCCCCGTCGCTCATCGACTTGAAATCGATCGGAAACAGTTTCGGATTGCGCTCCACTGCCTGCCGGAGGCTCGCTGCGAGCATCCTCGAATCCTGCCGGATATCGAGGCTGGCGAAGTGAAAGCCAAAAGCCCTTACCTTGAGCAGCAAGGAGTCGAGCTGATTCAAGTAGAGCGATTGGTACTTTTCGGCAACGAGCGCGCGGATTTCCTCAAGCTTGGCCACGAGACCATCCGCCGAAGGATAGGCGGCGTCAAGCTCGTTGACCAGTTCGCGGTGCAGGCGATGCTCGATCGCTTCGAGGCGCTCGTGAACGCCGGCAAAACTGAGCCTGCGTTTCAGCTTGCGAATATCCTTGTGGTAGCAGGAAAGAATGAGATCACGTAATTTGGCTGCTACTTGCGCGGTGATCGATGCAGTTACAAGAGGATTGCCGTCGCGATCGCCGCCCGGCCAGAAGCCTACGCTCAGCAACCGCGGATTGGGCGCGTAATCGCCGTTGATCTGATCGGCAAGCCGGGCGTGGATGCGCCCAATGGCCGGATAGAAAATATTGCCGAGATACCACCCTAGATTGTCCGCCTCGTCGAGCGGTGTCGGCTTCTCCTTGTTGAAGAACGGCGTGTTGCCGAGTTGCTGCAGCAGATTGCGCGAGCGGCTGATGTCCTGCCTGCGGATCGCGCCGGTCAGATCGTTGATAATCGCCAGCACCGTGCCGGGATAGAACTGGGTGGGATGCGCGGTGAGCGTCACCCGGGCTCCGAAACGGCCGAGCAGGGCGAGGAGTTCGTCCTGCAGCTTGTCGGCGTTGGCCTTGGCGGCGAGGCGATGCAACTCGTTGCCCTGCGCCGTATCGTGGATATTCTCGAAAGCCGCGTCTTCGAGCGCGTCCACGAGCACGATTTGCCGCTCGACGTATTGAACCACCTTGAACAGGAACGCGGCCTGCTCCTCCTCGTTGAAGTCGGGCCGGTGCGCGGCAAAAAAACCGCTGACGATCGCCGCCGGGTTGGCACCGGCGGCGAGACCGTCGCGGCAGGCTTGCTCAAGCAGCGGCAGCAGCACGCCGGTCTGCTGCACGGCATCGAGCGGCAAGGTGAGGAACAGCCCGTTGTAGAGCTGGTAATTCAACTCCACCAGGTTGCGGTAATCGCTGCCGATGGACTGGATGGACATGCCGCCGCCGTCGATATCTGGGAAGGGTGGCGGTTTGCAGGATGCTCCCGACCCTGCCGCGAGCGGTGGCCGCCGCCGCACGCATGATAACCCACCGCATGCCGGCCCCGGACGGCCAACGCGGACGCCCTTCGCTGAATCCGCGTCCGCTTGCGCGAGGCGGTTTGCGGCGGCAGCGCGGCGCGCCTCGGTGTGCGTGTCCCGCGTGCAGCATATTGCGCCGGTGCGCGGTCTGGTCTAGTGTTGCCTTGGGCAAGCCGGCCGGGCAATCGCTGGCCGCGCGGGTTTTTCCTGCGCGGCGGGAGGAAAGTCCGGGCTCCGGCGGACGGGACGCCAGGTAACGCCTGGGGGGCGCAAGCCTACGGAAAGTGCCACAGAAAATATACCGCCCGGCACCCTCAGCGGCGCCGGGCAAGGGTGAAAAGGTGCGGTAAGAGCGCACCGCGCGGCTGGCAACAGCCGCGGCAGGGTAAACCCCGTTCGGAGCAAGGCTAAGTAGGGAAGCAATGCGCACGTCCGCGCGCGCTTCCGGGTGAGCCGCTTGAGGCCGCCGGCGACGGCGGTCCTAGATGAATGATTGCCCCCGACAGAACCCGGCTTACAGGCCGGCTTGCCCCTTTTCCCGCAGGAGTCGCTTCGGCCCGCCCTCTGCTTGCTTCCGTTAGGGTCGCTTCGATTCGCCCTCTGCTTGCTCCCTTCCTCCGGGAGACGCATGACTGCTTGCAGCTTGACCTGCACAGGTCAAGAATCATCCATGTAGCTTGCTTCGGCATCCTGCCTCCGATACTCCCGGAGGAAGGGAGCAAGCAGAGGGCTTGCGGGTTGCCGTCCCTTTCAGGGTCTGCGCCAGCCAGAGCCTCTTTGCTCGCAAAGAGGCGAATCCGAAGCGGCATGCGTTTCCGCAAAGGGGCATGGGCACAGACGCGAGGGCAGGAACAGGTGCGAGGTCGGCATAGAACCCATCAGGCTTTGGGGAGAGTGACGCCGGTTTGCCCCTGGTATTTCCCGCCGCGGTCCTTGTACGAGGTCTCGCACACTTCGCCGGCCTTAAAGAAGATCATCTGCGCCACGCCCTCGTTGGCGTAGATCTTGGCCGGCAGCGGCGTGGTGTTGGAGAATTCCAGCGTCACGTAGCCCTCCCACTCCGGCTCCAGCGGCGTCACGTTCACGATGATCCCGCAGCGGGCATAGGTCGATTTGCCCAGGCAAATGGTGAGCACGTCGCGCGGAATGCGGAAGTATTCCACCGTGCGCGCCAAGGCGAAGGAGTTGGGCGGGATCACGCAGTGGCCGCCGGTGAGCGCCACGAAGCTCTTGCTTTCGAAATTCTTTGGATCCACCACGGCCGAATGGATATTGGTGAACACCTTGAACTCGTTGGCGCAGCGCACATCGTAGCCGTAGCTGGATACGCCATACGAGATGACCGGACGGTCGTCCACCCGCCGCACCTGCTGTTCGGCAAAGGGCTCGATCATGCCGCGGTCCGCCGCCATGCGGCGGATCCAGGCATCCGACCCCACGCTCACCGGCCCAGCCAGTCCTGGCGCATGGCTAGCGCCGCATCCTCGCCCCAGTGGTATTCGTAGGCCTCGATGATAATCATGCGCCTGTCCTTGCGCTTGTCCCCGCGCCAGATTTCCCAGCGCGCCGGCAGCCAGCCCAGTTCCCGGGCGTACCAGATATGCTGGAAGTTTTCCGAACCCTCGCGCTGGCGGCGGTACTTGACGGTTTGCATCTCGCCCGCGCCGGTGACCAGCGTTTCCTCGCCCAGCCTCTCGCCGCTGTAGAGCTTCAGCTTGCCGCCTTCGATCGTAGGCTCCACGCCCAAGGCCGCTCCTTCCGCCAAGGCCACCATCTTCTGAATTTCCCACGATTTGCGGTCCATGGCCCGCGGCTCGAGCGCGAACTCCAGCGCCGCGCCGCCGCTGGTGAACAGCGCGCTGCCGCTGGCCCAGTCGTAGGCGATACTCACCAACCCGCCCTTGTTGCCAAAATCGCACGACCGGCACAGATATCCCGTGGCCCGCACCTGTCCGGCATTGTCGAGATCAAAGCGCGTGCTCTCCAGCGCGTCCGACGCAATCGCCAGACGCGCCAAGCCAAGGCCCTTGGAGTAGGTTTCGTAAACGTAGCCGCTGCCCTCTGGTCGGATAACGCTCAAACTGCGCCCCCGCGACCCGAACGGCGCGTCCACATCGTAGAGCACGCCGATGCTTGCGAGCGACGGCGCCGCATGGCCATTCTCGCTGGCCGCCGCCGCTCCGACCGAAAATAGCAGGGGCAGCAAGGCGGCAATCAATGGGGTTGCACGTTTCACAACAGCTCCTTTTCCTCAAACACGATCGGCTTGGGCAATTCGCGCCCGTCCAGCACCGCATGGGACCCGCCCATTTCAAGGCGTCCGTCCGCCATCCATTGCAGAACGCGAGGATACAGGACATGCTCGCAGGCTTGAACCCGGGCCTTGAGCGAGGCTTCGTCGTCCCGGGCGGTTACCCGCAGCCGCGCTTGGGCGATGAGCGGGCCGGCATCCAGCTCGCGGGTCACGAAATGCACGGTGGCGCCATGCCAGGCTTCCTTGGCCTCAATCACCCGCCGGTAGGTATTCAGGCCTGGGTGGACGGGCAGCAGCGAGGGATGGATATTGAGCGCCCGTCCGCGGTATTCGTCGCACAAGGAAGCGGGGAGGATGCGCATGAATCCGGCCAGCGCCAGAACCTGCGGGCCGAAGCTTCGCAGCCGCGCGGCGAACGCGTCCCACCAGGCGCGCGGGTCCCGGTATTCCGAAGGAGGCAGCGCTGCCGCCGGGATGCCGGCATCGCGCGCCCGCTGAAGGCCCTGCGCGCCGGGCCGGTCGCTGAGCGCGGCCACCACCTCTATTCGCAAGTTTCCGCAGGCGGCCTGTTCGAGTATGGCTTGGAAATTGCTGCCTGTTCCCGACAGCAGAACGGCGGCGCGCAGGCTCACCGCTGTCAGTGCAGCGCGACGCCGCTGCCGGCCTCAACGCTGCCCACGCGCCAGACCCGCTCGCCCGCCTCCTCCAAGCCCGCTTGCGCCGCATCGGCGTTGTCGGGCGAGGCGGCCAGCACCATCCCTATCCCGCAGTTGAAGGTGTTGAGCATTTCCCCGCGCTCCACCGGCCCTTCGCGGCTCAGCCACTCGAACACCTCCGGCCAAGGCCAGGCGCGGGTGTCGATATGGGCGGCCAAGCCTTCGGGCAGAATCCGCGCCACGTTCTCCGGCAGGCCGCCGCCGGTGATATGGGCGATGGCCTTCAACTGGCCCGACTGCGCCAGCCCAAGCACCGCTCGCACGTAGATTCTCGTGGGCTCGCAAAGCGCGCCGATCCGCTCGCTTCCCAAGGCTTCAAGCCCGCCCTTTCTCCTGATGATCTCGTTCACCAGCGAGTAGCCGTTGGAGTGCGGGCCGGACGACGCCAAGCCCAGCAGCACATCGCCTTGGGCCACTGCGCCCGGGTCCAGCAGCCGCTCCTTTTCCGCAACGCCCACGCAAAATCCCGCCAGTTCCAGCCCGTCATCCATGTAGGTGTTCGGCAGTTCGGCGGTCTCGCCGCCCAAAAGCGCGGCGCCCGCCTGCTTGCAGCCCTTGGCCACGCCGCGAATGAGCGGCTCGAAGCGCTCCGCGTCGATGCGGTTGGCCGCGCAGTAGTCCAGAAAGAACAGCGGCTCCGCGCCCATGGCCACCACATCGTTGGCGCACATGGCTACCAGGTCGATGCCGGGCGCATCGGCGCGGCCCGCCTCAAGGCATAGCTTGAGCTTGGTGCCCACGCCGTCGGCGCCGGCCACCAGCACCGGCTCCCGGTAGTTGCCGCCGGCCAGCTCGAACAGGCCGCCGAAGCCGCCGATACCGCCCAGAACGCCGGGCCTCCAGGTTCGGCGCGCAAGGGGCGCGATGCGGCGCACGATGCTTGCGCCGCGTTCAATATCCACGCCGGCATCACGGTAAGTGACCGGTTTGCGCAGATTCATGGAAACCGTGTCCATTCAACGGGTGACAGCGCCCTATAATGCCTTTTTCCATGCTCTCGCGCATCGTGCCTTACGCCTTGGTGCCTCACGCTTTGGCGCTGACGTTGGTACTTACGTCGGCGGCAGCCGCAAGCGAGGCGGCGTTTCGTTCCGCTGCGCCGCTCACAGAGCCCGGACAGGCGGGCGTGGAGCGCGCCTTGCAGGATGCGCTCGGTCGCCTGCTGATTCGGGTCACCGGGCGCCGTGACGCCACCGTCCTTATGGAGCGCTTTCCGCCAGCGGCGAGCATCGTGCGGCAATACCGGGTTGTGCAAGGCAGTCGGCTGGAGGCGGAATTCGACGAGGCGCTGGTGCGCCGGGTTCTTGAGGAGGCCAATGAGGGCATCTGGGACGGGCCGCGTCCGGCGCTGGCGTTTTGGCTAGTCGCCAACGACGGGGAGCGGTGGTTCTTTCGGCCAATGGATTCCAGCGCGGGCGCGGCAATGACGCTCGACGTGAGAATTATTTTCAGCGGCGCGCTAAGCCGCACCTTGAGCGAGGTTTCGGAATTGCGGGGCATCGAACTCCGGTTCGCGATGCCGCCGGATCCGGTTGCCGTCCGGCAGTGCGCCGAGCAGCTATGGACGGGCTTTTTCAGCTGTCTGCCGGACACCGGCGGCGAAATGCTGATGCTTGGGCGGGTTGCGATCCCCGGCGCGCCGGAAGCCATCGAGTGGAACCTGCGTGAAAACGGCCGGTGGAACCGCGTTTGGGAGAGCGATGCCGCCGAGGCAATCCATTCCGTAGCCGATTTGCTCGCCGCCCGCTTCATGGCCACGCAGGGCCCCAGCCGTTCGTATCGGCTGGTCGTTTCGCCGGTGCCCGACATCGAGGCCTACATCCGGCTAAGGGCCGGGCTGGATGCTCTGGAGATGGTGCGCGACTGGCGCGTGGACGGCGCCGTGAGCGATTCGCTGCGGTTTCGCATTGCTTCCCGCACCGCCGAAGCGCCGCTTCGCGAGGCGCTGGGCTCGCTGGATATTCCCTTTGAGCTGAGCAGGATGGAACCATGAGCCTTGTTCGGCACATCCCTAACCTGATCTGCTTGTTCCGGCTGGCGCTGGCCGCGGTGATCGTGGCCAGCCTTCTTGACGGGCGCTATGGACAGGCGCTGCTGCTCGTGGCGCTGGCGGGATTTTCCGACTGGCTGGATGGATTTCTGGCGAAGCGCTGGAAGCTGGACAGTTTTCTGGGCTCGGTGCTTGATCCCATGGCCGACAAGGTGCTGCTGGCCAGCGTGTATGTCACGCTGGCCGCTCTGGCGCATATTCCCGCCTGGCTGGCGGCGGCGGTGATTGCGCGCGACCTGGTGATCGTTGGCGGCTGGCAGGTGTTTCGGGTTTTGCGCGGCGAGCTGCATCCGCGGCCCTCGCGGGTCAGTCGCATCAACACGGTGCTGCAAATCAGCTTGGGCGTGGCGGTGATTGCCATGCAGGCCTTCCCGGGGTTCCTGCCGGCGGCGGCGATTCAGGCGGGCGGCGCTCTGGTTTTGCTGTTCGCGGTATTAAGCGGCATGGATTACGTGCTGTCGGGAACGCGCTTGGCCGCCCAGCGCAAGCGCGAGCAGATCAAGGCCGTCACGGAGCCGGCCAGGCAGTTGCCGCTCGAACTGGCCCGCGAAGACCCCTGCGTGTTCGACAACTTTTACAACGGCAGCAACGCGGAGGTGGTGTCGGCGCTCAAGGGCTATGTGGGCCAGGATCCAGGGCCGCCGCTGTGGCTATGGGGCGCTCCCGCAACCGGCAAGACCCATTTGCTGCTGGCCACGGTAAGGGCGGCTACCGACGCGGGCCTTTCGTCCGCCTACACGCCCGCGCATGCCGGTTTCAAGCCCGACGCGCTGGACGCATTGCGCGGAATCGAGCTGCTGTGCATCGACGATGCCGACCGCTTGGCGGGCGCCGCCGAGGCGGAGGATGCCATGGGCGGCTTGTGCCGCGAGCTGGAAAGGCGCGGCGCCCGCCTGGTGCTCGCGGCGGCCACCACGCCGGCCGGCGCCGGCTACCGGCGCGACGATATGCGCACGCGTTTGGCCTCGGGGCAGATCTGGAAGCTCAGCCCGCTCACCAACGAGGAACGCTTGGAGGCCCTGCAGCTGAGGGTGCGCATCCGCGGAATCACGTTGCCCGAGGCCACCGCGCGTTTTCTGATGCGTCGGGTGCGGCGCGACCCCGCCGATTTGTTTCTTCTTGTGGATCGTCTCGCCGCGCTCGCCGCCGCCCGCAGCAAGCAGCTCACCGTGCCCTTCGTGCGTCTGGCATTGCGCGATGGCCTGATTCAGGCATCGCCCGCCCGCCCGCAGGGCTAGCCAAAGGCGCGCGGCTGTCGAATATACCTGCCCGGTCAGGCCGCTTCGGCGAGTTCCGCTTCAAGGGCTGCCCGCAGCGCTTCCCCTTGCGGTCCCGACAGGGGTTTCCGCCGGTTGTTAATCAGGTGAAACACATCCTCGGCGCGTTCCCCTACGGTGGCGATCTTGGCGGTCCGCACGCCGATGTTTTGCCGCGTCAGTATTCCGCCCACTAGGCCCAGCAGCCCGGGGCGGTCCGTCGTGACCAGCTCCATGACCGTATGCCGCCCGCGCGGGTCCTTGCGGAAGCTTACCTGCACGCCAATATCGAATGCCCGCAGCTTGCGCGGAAGCCGCCGCCGCACCGTCCGGGGGGGCGGTTCGCCGCGGGCCAGCGCTTCGCGCAGGGCCGCGCGGATCGTGTCCAGCCGCTTGGGATCGCGAAGCGCCGCCCCGTCGCGCTGCACCACCAAGTACTGCGCCAGACTGTATCCGGCGCCTGAAGGCAGGATCCGCGCGTCGAGGATATTGAGTCCGCTGGCATCCAAAATCGAGCAGGTAATGAAAAACCGATAGACAGCCGCGGGGCCATGCACGAGGATCGCCGTGTGGCCGCCGCCATCGGCGCGCGCGGCCACCATAAAGCCGCTGTTTCCGTTCGCGCCGTTCTTGAGGGCCTGCGCCTGCCACACAATCTCGTCGTCGCGGAACAGCCAGAAGTAGTCTTCCGCGAAGCGGCCCCATAGAGCGCGCGCCTCGTCCTCCGCCATCCCCCTAGCGCCCAGTTCGAGCAGGGCGGCGCGCTCGCGGGCCGCCAGCAGTTCCACGGCGCCGCCGGAGCGCTCGATATTCATGCGCAGGGCCCTCTCCGTTTGGCGGTAGAGATCCTCGAACAGGCGCGCTTTCCAGACGGTCCAGAGGCTTGGATTGGTGCCGCGCACATCCGCCACCGTCAGCAGATAGAGATGGTCGAGATGGGCCTTGTCGCCCACTAGGCCGGCAAATTCCGCCACCACCGCCGGGTCGTACACATCCTTCTTCTGGGCGGTCGTCGATAGGGCGAGATGGTGGCGCACCAGCCAGGCCGCCAGCGCCGCGTCGCGGGGGGGCAGGCCGTGGTCCAGCGCAAATCGTTCGGCATCGGCGGCGCCGAGTTCCGAGTGGTCCCCGCCGCGCCCCTTGGCGATATCGTGATAAAGGCCCGCCACGTAGAGCGGAAGCGGATCTTCGATGCCCTGCATGATTTCGCTCAGCCGGGCATCGCGGCCGCCTTGGTCGGCCACGCCGAAGCGGCGCAGGTTGCGGACAACCCGCAGGCTGTGCGCATCCACCGTGTAGCTGTGAAAGAGGTCGTACTGCATTCGCCCGGTAATTTGGCCGAATTCCGGGATGTACGCGCCCAGAATGCCGTAGCGGCTCATGGCTTCGAGCTGGCTGGGGGTGCCGGGAGGCGCTGCCAGGATGCTTAGGAACAAGCGGCGGATTTCGGGGTCGGCGCGGAAGCGGTCATCGATCCGCGGCGCGCTTTCGATCAGGCCCTCCACCAGCCCGGCGCTGAACCCGCGGATATCCGGTTGGCGCTGGCGCAGCAGAAACGGCTCAAGGACCGCTTGGGGCGAAGCCTCGAACAGGCCCGCGCGTCTGGGATGAAGGTAGCCGTTGCGCAGCACGAAGCGCGCGTTGAGCCTGCGGGCGCTGCCGCGCGCGGGCGCAATGAGTTCTCCCAGCCGCCGCGTGGCGATTTCGGTGAACAGCGATACGCTGCGCGTGGTGCGGTAATAGCGCTGCATAAACTGCTCCACGGCGCGGTTGCCCGTGCGGTCGTGGTAGCCGAAGGCCGCGGCGAGCTGCTTTTGGTGGTCGAACAGCAGCTGGTCCTCCATGCGGCCTGCTTGAAGATGCAGCGCAAAGCGGACTCTCGACAGGAACTCCCGCGCCGCGCGCAGTTCCTGGAGTTTTTCCGCAGCAATCAGCCGATGCTCCAGCAATGTTTCCAGCGATGCCCGCCCGAAACGCCTGAGCGTGATCCAGTTGACCGTGTGCAGGCTCCTGAGCCCGCCCGGCCCATTCTTGACATCCGGTTCCAGGTTGGATGCCGTGTCGCCGTGCTCGCGCCGCCTTTCAGCCTGTTCGCCCACTTTGGTGCGGAAAAACTGGCCGGCGGGCCACACGCCGCGGGTATTGATCGCCTTGTCCAGTTGCCTGAACAGGCGTTCGGAACCGGTCACGAGGCGTGCTTCCATCAGCGCGGTCATGATTGTGATATCGGCTCGCGCCCGGTCGCGCGATTCCGCCACGGTGCGGGCGCCATGGCCCAGCACCAGTCCCGCATCCCAGAGAAAGGCTAGGAATTCGCCCACCTCGGCGCGCGCGCCTTGCGAATACCCCTGCGGCAGCAGCACTAGCACATCCACATCCGAAGCCGGATACATTTCCGCGCGGCCGTATCCTCCCACGGCAAGCAGCGCCGCGCCGCGCAGCGCCGGTCCGGCATGCAGCCGCCAAGCTTCGCGCAGCAGCTCGTCCAGCAGGTCCGAGCGCAGCCTCAGCAATTCCCCCGCGCTTTTTTCGCCCTGCTCGAAGCAGCGCCGCGCCTGCTTCCCGTGCGCCTTGATGCGGGCGCGCCAGGCGCATAGGCTGGCTTGCCGATGTTCCTGGGCGGCGGCCGTGCTCTCTGCCGGAACTGCGCGCTCAGGGCTCAAGCGGCCCCGCTCCCAGCGTTAGGACCTCGTAACCGGAGGCGGTAACCAGCACGGTGTGCTCCCACTGCGCCGACAGCTTTTTATCCCGGGTCACGACCGTCCAGCCGTCGGGCAGCAGGCGGGTTTCCGCCCGCCCCTCGTTAAGCATTGGCTCCACGGTCATCGCCATTCCCTCGCGCAGGGTCATGCCGGTGCCGGGTTCCCCGTAGTGCAGAACATTGGGCGGCTCGTGGAACCTGCGGCCTATGCCGTGGCCGCAGTATTCGCGCACCACGCTCAAGCCCTGCGATTCCGCCAGCGTTTGGATGGCGTGGCCCACATCGCCCAGCTGCTTGCCGGGGGCAATCTCGCGGATTCCCGCCCACATGGCCTCGAACGTGATCCGGGCCAGGCGCTGCGCCTTGATGCGCGGCTGGCCCACATGGAAGATCCGGCTGGTGTCCCCATGGAAGCCGTCCTTGATGACGGTGATATCGATATTGAGCATGTCGCCGTTTTTAAGGCGCCGCTTGCCGGGAATCCCGTGGCACACAACGTGGTTCGGGGAGGTGCAGATCGAGCGGGGAAAGCCGCGGTAGTTGAGCGGCGCCGGCACGGCCTTTTGCTGCTCGGTAATGTAATCGTGGCAGATCCGATCCAGCTCCCCGGTGCTGATTCCGGGGCGCACATGGGCTTCGATCATGTCCAGCACTTCGGCCGCAAGCCGCCCCGCAACGCGCATGCGCTGCTGTTCCTCGGCTGATTTGATGGTGACTCGCATGAGGCTCGGCGCTCGTTTTCGACAATAGTAGCGCGCAAGCCGCCCTGCCCGGAACCCGCCTGCGGTAGCCTTTTGCGGATGCCCCGTCTCGCGGAGCGTCGGCGGCAGGACAGCCGCCGCCGAGCCCCATGGACGGGTTTATGCGTCTCCGCGCGACGGGGCATCCGAAAAAGGCGGACCCGCGAAGCTAGTCGCGGCTGCGGCAGGTGCAGCGCCGATGCCCGATGTTATAGAATTGCGCGCTCGCTTCGGGGAGCGTTGGCGGCTGGCATTCGGCCCCTGCGGCTGCCCTGCGGCTAACCAGGGCGCTTTTTGAATTCTTAAGGAGCAGACGATTGGCGGATATCACCGTGCGTGACATGTTGGATGCGGGCGTGCATTTCGGGCACCGGGCAAGGCATTGGAACCCGAAAATGGCGCCTTTCATCTATGGCGAACGCAACCAGCTTCATATTATCGACTTGGAGCAGACAGTCCCGCTCTACAGGAAAACCTGCGACTTCGTGCGCTCGGTGGCCGCGCAGCGCGGCACCGTGTTGTTCGTGGGAACCAAGCGCGCCGCGCAGCATGCGATACGCAACGAGGCCACGCGCTGCGGCATGCCGTACGTGAGCCACCGGTGGCTGGGCGGCACGCTCACCAACCTCAAGACGATCAAGAAGTCGATTGCGCGGCTGGAAGAGCTTGAGGCGCTTGACGAGGACGCGACGCGGGAGCGCTTCACCAAAAAGGAAGTGCTGGGGCTGAAGCGCGAGCGGGAAAAGCTGCTGCGCTCGCTGGGCGGAATCCGCGATATGGATTCCCTGCCGGATGCGGTTTTCATTATCGACTTGGAGCACGAGCGCATCGCGCTCAACGAAGCCAGGAAGCTCGGCATTCCAGTGGCCGCAGTGGTCGATACCAATTGTTCGCCGCAGGATGTGGACTACATGATTCCCGGCAACGACGACGCGATCCGGGCTGCCGAGCTCTACGCCCGCGGCATCGCCGACGCCGTTATGAAGGGCCGCGAGGAAATGCCGGAAATCTCGCTGGGCGAGGATGAGTTCGTGGAGCTGGACGAGTCCGGAAAACCGATCGCCAAGAGCGGTCGGCGCCGCTCCCGGCCCAGCGCGCCTTCACGGTTGCGCGGCGTGTCCAGGCGGATGCCGCGGCGCACCGCAGCGGTTGCTAGGGAGCGCGAGGACCGCGATTCCGCCAAGCCGGACGAAGCCGTGCCTGTTGCCGCGCCGCCGGTCGAGGCTGCATCCGCTCCGCCCGCCGCCGAAGAGGCATCCGCTCCGCCTGCCGAGGAAACGGCCCCGGACGCGCCTGCCGCCGAAGCCGCTCCTGCCGCCGAAGCCGCGCCCGCTGTCGAAGCCGCGCCTGAGGCGCCGACGCCTTCTGATTCAGGAGCCGGGGCCGAACCTGCCTCTGCCGCGCCTGCGAGCGAAGCGCCTGCTCCCGAACCCGCGCCGGACGAAGCCGCGACGGTCGTGCCGGATGCCGAGCAAGCCGCCGACGCTGCCGCTGCGGTCGAGCCAGCCCCTGCGGCTGAGCCAGCCTCCAAATCCAAGGAGGATTAAGGCATGGCCATTACCGCCGCCGAGGTCAAGGCCCTGCGCGAAGCGACAGGCGCAGGCATGATGGACTGCAAGCGCGCCCTCACCGAAACCAACGGCGATGCCGAGGCGGCCCGCAACCTGCTGCGAATGAAAGGCGCCGCGGCGGCGGAGAAGAAGGCCGGCCGCGCGGCTGCGGAAGGGGTCATTGCCATGGCGGAGGGGCCTGAAGGCGTGGCCATGGCCGAGGTCAACTGCGAGACCGATTTTGTGGCCCGCCGCGACGAATTCAAGGACTACGCCTCCTCGGTGGCCCGTATTGCGCTTGAGCAAGCCCCCGCCGATCTTGATGCGCTGCTTGCCGTTAAGGTTAACGGGCAGTCGCTGGAGCAATCGCGCCAAGCTGCGGTGGCTCGCATCGGCGAGAACATCACGGTTCGCCGGTTCGCACGCATTGCGCCGCGTGCCGCCGCCGTCATCTACGTGCATAACGACCGCATCGGCGTGGTCGTGGACCTCGAAGGCGGCGATGCCGAACTGGGCAAGAATATCGCCATGCATGTGGCGGCCATGCGCCCCCAGCATGTGGCCCCCGACGATGTGCCCGCCGAAGTGGTGGAGCGCGAGCGCGTCTTTCTCGCCGATCAAGCCGCCGATTCCGGCAAGCCGCCGCAAATCGTGGAGCGGATGGTGGAAGGCCGTTTACGCAAGTTCCTAAGCGGCATCTGCCTCACCGGGCAGGTGTACGTGCGCGACAGCGATATCACGGTGGGCAAGCTGTTGGCTTCCCAAAAGGCCCGCGTACATAGCTTTACGCGCTTCGAGGTCGGCGAAGGCATCGAACGCCCCGTAAGCGATCTCGCCGAAGAGGTGGAAGCCCAACTCCGCGAACACCAGTAAGCGGTCGGCTGTGAACGGGTTGGCGAGTGAGGAGCCAGCAGGCCAATCTTGATTTAGGCGGGAAACCGATAGCGGGCGATATCCTCGACCGCATCCGCAACGAGAGCCGCGACCAAGCCGAGAAGGGGCGCTGGTTCGAGCAGTTATTCATGCGGCTCGCGCTTCAGCAGCCGGAATTCGAGATCGGCCGGATATGGCCCTGGCCCGATTGGCCCGAGCGCGAGGCGCTGACCGGCCTTGATGGCCGCGACATGGGCATCGATCTGGTCGCGCAAAGAATATCCGGCGAGCTTGTCGCCATCCAGTGCAAGTGCTACGACGAGCGGCATACGCTGGGCAAGGGCGATATCGACAAGTTTCTGGGCGGTTCGCAGCAGCCGATCTTCCGTCTGCGCTGGATCGTGGCGACCTGCCGCTGGGGGCCGAATGCCGAACGCGCGATCCAGAGCGCGCATCCCCAAATCACGCAGATCGATTTCCGGCAGTATCTGAACGTTGAGGTGCAGGAGCAGGACGCCAAGCGCCCGGTGCAGGAGCCTTGGCCGCTTCAGGCGGAAGCCATCGAGGATGTTGTCGAAGGGCTGGCTAATCACGACCGGGGCCGCCTCATCATGGCCTGCGGCACCGGCAAGACCTTTACCGCCCTTCGCATCGCCGAGCAGATCGTCGGGGATGGGCGGCGGATTTTGTTCGCCGCTCCCACCATCGCGCTGGTCTCGCAGGCGCGGCGCGAATGGCTGCGGCACACCACGCGCAAGCTGGACTGCATCGTTGTGTGCTCCGACCCCACAGCCGGAGGCCGCAACGAGAACGAGGACATCCGTATTTCCGAGCTCGAATGCCCGGTCACCACGGATCCGGCCGAAATCGCGCGGTCGCTCGAAGGCGAGGGCGCGCCGCGGGTGGTTTTCTGCACCTACCAATCATTGGGACGGGTCACGGAAGCCCAAGCGAGCCATGGCGCGCCGCCATTCGATTTGGCCATCGCCGACGAGGCGCACCGCACAACCGGCGCGCTGGTTAACGAAAGGCGAGCGCAGGTCGCCAGAAAAGTGAATTTCCAGGAGTTCCACGACGAAACGCGGCTGCGTGCGGGAAAACGGCTTTATATGACGGCCACGCCCAGGCTCTATACCGAGCGATCCAAGAGGAAGCTTGCCCAGCACGACATCAATGTGGTCGATATGGGCGACTACCGCGTTTATGGGCCGGAGCTCCACCGGCTTCCGTTCGCCAAGGCCGTGGAAAACCGGATGCTGTCCGACTACCGGGTCATCGTTCTCGGCGTGAGCGAAGGCAGCGTCACCCCGGGCCTGCGGCGGCGGCTCGAAGGGCTCGCGCCAACGGCCAAGCGCAAACAGGCCCCCACCACCAACGATATGACGCGGGTGCTGGGCGTGTCGCTGGCGGTGAACGGCGTGACCGAGGGCAGAGCCTTGGAGCAGCCGGGCAAGCTTCCGCGCGCCATGGCGTTCGCGAACAGCATCGCGCGCTCGAAGTGGTATGCGCAAGCGCTGATGGAGAGCGAGGTTCTGAGGGCGACGACTAGGCGGATGCAGGCCGGGCGGGCGATGAAGGTGGTGGCCCGGCACCTCGATGCGTCGGCCAGCGCGCTGAAGCGCAACCAGGAACTGCGGGCGTTGGCGCAAGCGGACCGGGAGGGCGAATGCCGGCGGTGTGCAACGTCAAGCTCTTCACCGAAGGCGTGGATGTGCCGTCTCTGGATGCCGTGGCCTTCCTTGATCCCCGCGACAGCCAAGTGGATGTGGTCCAGGCCGTCGGGCGCGTGATGAGAAAAGCGCCGGGCAAGCGCTTCGGCTACATCATCATTCCCGTGGTCGTGGAGCCGGGAAGCGATGTCGCGGCCGCGCTTGAGCGGGGAACCGAGGGATACCGGACCGTAGGCCGGGTATTGCGGGCGCTTCAAGCGCATGACGGACGCCTTGCGGAATCGCCGGCCAATTTCATCAAGGTTTACGAGCAGAAAAAGGATAGTGCGCCCGGAACCTCAAGCGGCGGCGAGGTGCGCGAAACCGACGGCGAGAATATCCAGCGCGAGTTGGAGCTGAAGGAAGCCGAACAGATCATTTACGCGCATGTCGCCGCAGCCTCGGGACTCGGCAAGCCCGGCCAGCTTGTGGCTGATGAAATCACCGAAGCGGTGCGGCGGGCAAGCGCCGCGCTCCAGGACGAATCCATGGAAGGCCCGCTTGCGGAGGCGCTCGATCTGGCGCCGGAGAACGACGGCGGCGCCAAGGGCGTCTGCACGGTGGCCGCGCTGATGCTCTGCAATGCCTGCCTTTTGCAGCGCCGTTTGCGCGACGAGCCGGAAATGAAAACCATCGTTCGGCTCGATAAGGTGGCGGGCGCGAAGCATCCGCGAGAGGTTCTTGAAATCGCATGGGACGCGATCCTCGAAAAGGATTACGCGCCGGTTTTCCGGCCCGCTCTCGCGGCGCTTGGCGCCTTGCGCGAAAGCAAGGCGATCGACGACGCCATCCGCATGCTCGCCGAATGCGCCAACCGGGTGGCCGATTCTTTGAGCGAACTTGGCCACGACCACGCCGGACCGCTCTATCACCGCATCCTCGGCTCCGCCAAGAGCGACGGCGCCTTTTACACTAACAACCTTTCAGCCATGATGCTGGCGCGGCTGGCGTTCACGCCGGATATGATCGACTGGTCAGACCCGGAGGCGGTAGCGAAACTCCGCATCATCGATCCGGCATGCGGCACCGGAACCCTGCTCATGGCCACGCTCCAAAACATCAAGGCCCGGGTCGCCGCATCCAAGGCGGGCGCCGACAACGGCATCGGCGAGGAGCATAACGCTCTGCACAAGCTGCTCGTCGAAGATGTGCTCTGCGGCCTCGATATCAACCAGCACGGCGTCCAGCTTGCCGCCTGCAACATGACCCTCGGCGCCCCCACCGTCGATTACGCCCGCATGAACCTCGCCACGATGCCGCATGGGCCGCAAGCCGATGGCTCTACGAAGGCCGGATCGCTGGACATTCTCGTTGCGGAAGAAGATATCCGCGCGAACCTGCGGTCGATGATCTCGCCGCGCCGGTCGCTTGATAGCCTCGATGCGGCTCAAATCAATGCAAACGCGGAGATTTTGTTCCCGCTTCGGGATCTTGATGCCGTCATAATGAACGCTCCGTTCACTGCGAACGAAAACCGCAGCAAGAAATACGGTGATGCTGGCAGAAAGGCGATGCAGCTCAACGAACTTGGCATAAAGGAGCATGTGGAAATCAGAGACCATCTGGCGGGAAGTGTTATCACCTCGAATAGCATTCGAACGTTTTTTACGCCTCTCGCGGACATATTGATCCATGATGTGAAGGGACAGCTTGCCATGGTAATTCCAACCACAGCTTGCACGGGCCCGAGCGGAATCGCCGAACGAAAATTCTTGGCCGAGCGCTTCCACATCGAAACGGTCGTGACCAGCCACGATCCTCGGCGCCCGAATTTCAGCGAGAACACTGCGATTCACGAATCGCTGCTGATATGCCGACGGCAGCATCGTAGTGGCCATTTACCGACAACCCGCTTTGTCGCGTTGCGCAAGATGCCAGCCACGCCTGCGGAAGCCATTGAGGCCGTTGATGCTGTCGAGACAGACTCCTCCAGCGAATGGGCCACCGTCTATGAGCAACCTTTGGCGCGCATAAAGGAGGGTGATTGGCGTCCGTGCCAGTTTTATGATCCCGTGCTCATAGATGCCGCGATGCGGCTTGAGCAGAAGGCGGGATTGGTAGCGTTGCGCGATCGGCACTCTCTCGGTCCCGCAGGGCGGCGGGTCCGCGATGCATTCCGCCCGGTTGATGATGGGGGCGGGAACTACCGCGTGTTTTGGGGCCGCTCAAAGGATCTACGCACCACGATGGAGGCGCGTCCAGAACGGCTGGTTATGGACAAGAAACCGGCGCTCGCTGCGCGTTACCGGCAACAGGCCGGGCATGTTCTTCTTGCGGCGAGATTCGCAACAGACTCCGGTCGGTTGCTCGCGATTTTCAGCGAGGAGCCCGCTTTGGGGTCGATGTGGGTTCCGCTCCAAAGGCAGACAACGAGTCCGGTTGAGGCGAAGGCGCTGTGCGCATGGTTCAACAGCACGCTGGGTGCGCTCGGATTCCTCATGAGGAGGGCAACCACGCTGACCAATCCATCATTTTCGCAGGCAGACCTTGCCACGTTGCGCATTCCGAATTTCAAGGCAACCAGCCCCGTCAGCCTTGCGGAAGCTTATGATCGAACCAAGCGGATGGCTGTCAATCCTTGGAAGGATTCCTCTGATGACGAAATGCGTGACTGCCTCGACCGGGCTGCATCGGAAACCGCCGGGATCGATATAGCCACGATCAGGGATATGAGAGCGCGGATTAGCCGCGAACCGACTGTTTCCAACGAGCCCGCAATGGATACGCACGGCACATGAGCGAGCCAGTCGAATACTCGATGAGAATCTCCCGGCTTACCGTCGATAAGCTGGGCGTTAAGCTTTACGACAAAGTGTCCGCCGTGATCGCTGAACTCATCGCGAATGCCTACGATGCCGACGCAAGGGTTGTGACGGTTCGAGCGCCTATGGGGCAATTCCTGGCCAGTCGGGCGGGCGGCTTGCTGTCGGACAAAGGGTTTGACATCGAAGTGGTCGATGACGGCATCGGCATGACTCCGCAGCAGGTACAGGATTTTTTCCTCGTCGTTGGCGCGGAGCGCCGCAACGATGCCAGCCGCGGTGACACCTCGCCTCATTTCAAGCGGAAAGTCATGGGGCGCAAGGGTGTCGGCAAGCTGGCGCCGTTCGGAATCTGTAAAACCATTGAGGTAATCAGCGCAGGTGGAGAGCTGGCCAAAATCAATGGCGCTGATTCCGGTTCAGATGCGAAGGGCCACCTCATATCTCACATCATTCTCAAGTATGACGACATCATGGCGCTCGGCGACGAACCCGACGAACGCTACAAACCGGATGTCGGATCACACAACGAATCTTATTTGCCGAAATCAGGCACTCGGATCATTCTGAGGAACTTCGATTTCCGCAAGGTTCCCGATCTCAATGTCCTGAGCCGCCAACTCGCTCAACGCTTTGGCATCAAATCGGAGAACTGGCAGATTCAACTCGCGGACAACACGAAGTCCGATCATCCGCCGCGAATGATCGGCAACTTTGATATTGAGACCATGCCGAATACGCGGCTTACGTTTCAGCCCGACAGCACTGTACTGGGCCCCGATGGTGCTCCTGCCGAGGACTTGTCCGCCGGATTTGAGCACGAGGGCGCGTTTCGTCCCGTCACTGGCTGGATGGCGTACTCCAAGGCACCCTACAAAGATGACCTCATGGCCGGAGTCAGAATCTA
Source organism: Gammaproteobacteria bacterium (assembly GCA_965213995.1). Lineage (GTDB taxonomy): Bacteria > Pseudomonadota > Gammaproteobacteria > Steroidobacterales > Foliamicaceae > Foliamicus. The sequence continues at coordinate 2,133,575 of OZ243929.1, forward strand.
CTGCCTCGGCAAGATCGCCGCGCAAACATCCATCTTCAACCAGCGGGCGGGTTTTACCGGCGAGCACAACGTTCGCTCGTATCTTGTGGGCGAGCTTCATGCTGACTGGCTGGATGAGGATGACGACCTGATCCAGACCGATCGGCGCGACATTCTCTGGTCGGATGAACTCGCTGCTGCCTTTCAGGTTTGGGGCCAGAAAATCGTAAAGCGCATTGGGACGCTGTCGCGCGATCCGATGCGTAAAGAGACTTTGGAATTGTTCTTTGATATTGGCAAGGTCGAGGCTCGCATCCTAGAAGCGTATCCGACAGACGATCAACAGAACATCCGCGACAGCGCTACAAAGATCGCACGGACTTTCGGGCGTACCATCAACCGGGGCGAGGTCGAGGATGAAAGCGTCGTGACTGATCTGGTCGATTTGAGCATCACCCTTGCGCCTCACGTTACGCTAGATGCCAGTATGCGGGAAGCGGCCGCCAGCGCCGACACGCCGCTCTCCTTCTTGTCTTCGTTACTGCGCACAGCGCGACTGGCCGAATTGTCTTCGTTCGGTCGAATCGCGGAGGACCGCCTCAAGGTCATCAAGCGCTTGGAATATCTGAAGGATGCCGACGATTCCGGCGAGAACGATCTCCAGCAGCTTATCGCCGACGCTCCTTGGCTAATCGACCCCGAATGGGCGCCGGTGACCGAAAACCAGACTTTCGCAAGTCTGCGTCGGGAGTTCGAGAAGTACTACAAGGCCAAGACTGGTCGGTCCGTATCTTTGGCGGACTTCCAAGCGACGGGCAAACGACCGGATTTCGTCTTGTCCAGTCAAGAAGGCACCGTGCAGATCATCGAAATCAAGAAGCCGGGGCACAGACTGTCGAACTTGGAAATGGAGAGGATAGTCACTTACTACGACAACATGGACGCGTTCCTCAAAGACCCGGGAAGCGCTGAATTCCGCAAGCACTTCGATGACTTCCACATTACGGTGGTTTGCGACGAGCTGGGGTTGAGCGGTTCGCAGCGCGCCGCGTTCAAAGGTTATCGCAACGAGAGCAAACTGACACATATGAATTGGAAAGCGTTTCTTCTGAAATCGGAACGTGTCCATCAGGATTTTTTGAACGAGTCGCGGCGCTTGCGTGATGTTGGACCATCCGCTCCCAAGGATCATTGACAAGCATGACATATACGGCAATTGATGTCTTCTCCGGTGCGGGCGGCTTGACGGTCGGCCTGAAACGGGCGGGTTTTCGTGTTGCTGCTGCGGTGGAACTGGAACCTCACTCGTTTGCCACCTACAAGTCGAACCATCCCGAGGTGAAATGCCTTAAGCAGGACATCGCGACCGTCTCCGGCACCGCTCTGCTGAAACTCGCGGGAACCGACCGGCTCGATCTCCTGGTAGGTTGCCCGCCTTGCCAAGGCTTCACTAGCCTGACCGCAAAATACAAGGGCCGGGAAGACCCGCGCAACAAGCTGATCTTGGAGATGGCTCGGCTGGCGGAAGAAATGCAGCCGCGCGCAATCATGATGGAAAACGTTCCCGGGCTCATGCGGAAGGGGCAAGCCCTCCACAGTCGGCTGCGGTCACGGCTTGAAGCACTCGGCTATAGGCTCACCGAAGGCGTCTTGCAGGTGGCCGACTACGGTGTCCCCCAGTTTCGACGACGTTTCGTGCTTCTTGGTGGCCATGGTTTCGATATCGATTTTCCGGCTGCCACCCACTCGGGTTTGCCTAAAAGTGGCTTGGCGTTGTGGCGAACCGTGCGTGACACGATTGAATTCATGCCCGAACCCATCACTTTGCGGAAAGCCAAAGCCACGGGGAACATCGAGCGCTTCGATTGGCATGTTGTTCGCGACTTGTCAGCCGGGAACATTAAGCGGATCAAGGCAGCCCAAGCAGGCAAGACATGGACACATATACCAGAGCGCCTGCGGCCCAAGTGTCATCGCGGCGGGTACGAGGGATTCACCAATGTCTATGGAAGAATGGAATGGGACCGACCGTCCCCCACAATTACCGGCGGCTGCACTACTTTCAGCAAAGGCCGCTTCGGACATCCTGTGGGTGATCGAACGATCTCCGTTCGGGAGGCAGCTCTTCTACAGACTTTTCCTTTGGATTACCGGCTCGACACACCGTACATGGAGCATGTCTGCAACATGATTGGCAATGCGCTGCCCTGCGATTTCGCAACGGCCTTGGCGCGGCGTTGCGCCGAAGATATGCGCAGACAGACCGATAGCAAACCAGCAGCTCTACCGCACTGACACCGATGCCCGCTTATGCCATATTCGCAAACGAGATAACGCGGCAAAGTGTTGGCCGCTTGATGTTCATGGATTCCGCGAAGTAATGACCACAGCGAATCCTGCTGCGCCTCGATAACCCTTCCCCCCGCTGGAGTTGACCATACCCGACGGGAAATTCCCCGTGTTGCCGCGATTGCCCGCAAACGGGAAATGGCCCTTTGCGCCCTCAGTCTCGACAAAAACGATCGATCCCTCGGCTCGAACTTTATAGTCCTTTCCATCTAACGCCCGCAAGATTTGTCTCACCTGCGCCGCACTGTTCCGGCAAATGGTTGCCAAGTTCTCTGGTTCCGTTGCGCTGCCGTTCTGGAATCGCTGCAAAGCATCCTCGAACGCCCCGATCTTGACCTTGCAGTTCCCCATGGCGAGTGCGGCGGCGCTTCCTTCCTGTTTCAGCCATGCGGCCTCAAAATCTTTGTGGGCCTCAGGAAATTTGCCCAACGCAAACTTCGAGTTACCCCGGTTGCACAGGACACATTCCGGCGGTTGGAAGCCCCGCCGCAACGCCATGTCGAAGTCTGCTAAGGCACCTTGGTGGTCACCTACCGCTGCACGCACATTTCCCCGATTGTAGTGCAGCGCAAGGGCCATCATGTTTGTGTCCTGGGGAGCTGCAATGACTTGTTTGCCAAGATAAATCGGGCGATCAAGATTCTGGATCGCTCGCGAGTACGCTAAGTTAGCCTTCTCGTATCGTTCGAGCGCAGCAAGCGTGTCTCCTAGCAGGCAATATGGCTGTGCTACATCTGGTAGCGCTTCCGCGAACAACTCGTATTCAGCTAGTGCGTTTTCAAATTGGCCCGCTTGGTAGGCTCTATTCCCCCGGTCTCGATGTTGTTCTGGCGATGGTGCACTAGTGATTCGCAGTTTTTTGTTTGCAATATTGGCTGCCGCAAGCCCGGGAATATCCCCAAAGAGGGTCGTTTCTGATAATCCCAGTTGTTCCAGATAGGCGCGCAAATGCTCCTTTGATTGCTGCGGAACGATTACTGACTTGAAGTGATGATCGGATACCTTCGGGCCACCGATCACGAATAGGCTTTTTTGAGCGACTATCCGCGCCCCCAGAGATTGGTCGGGCTCATAGTAGAGAATTTGATGTCTTGGGCCCTGCCCGACGATGAAGGGGTTCTCCATCGTTTGTTCGCTCGACCGGGCGTTTCTCGCGTTCTGCGGGTCTCCAATGTCTATAACGAATACCTTGCCGTCCTTGTCGGGTGATTCCGCGCAAGCGAACCACAAGGCAACCAAGGGATATTCCGTGAAGTCGAGAAGTCCTGTTGCAGCTCCTTGATGCTGGAGAATGGATAGCCTTTGCAACTGGGACAGCTTCGACCCATCAATGACTTCCATGGGAACGATGAGTTGATCCTTGTGGTATCGATCAATCATCTTTAGTCGCTCACTTTCGTCGTCAGGAAAGTTTGCCCTATGAGCATCGCGCAAACGGCGCTCGGCGCCGGATTGGAGAGGCCAACTTGCTACGGCCTGACCCCTATAGGCTGGCCTCGTCATATTGTCCGACATCCTCATAACCGCACTCACGACTTTTTCAGGACTCATGCCTCAATCTCCTTTGGCGCAGTGCGAAGTGAGCGATGCGGACTCTGCCTGCGGAATTCGGTTTCGGTCTTCGGCGTTCTGGTCGCTTATCCGGCGCGCAATAGCCTTGCGCGCCTCAAATCATAATGCGACAAGCTATAGACTGCTGATTCCGATTAAGGTGCGAAAGTTTCGTTCGGATCGGAACGAGGGGAGAATACATGCTTCATGAATGTTTCCCGGTTCATTTTCTTGTTCTTTGGCCTGACGCGTGCGCATCCACGCAAGACCTGTAAGCGCTCAAAAGAAAGCCTCGAAAAAATCATTGAACCACGAGAATCCAAAAACTGCCGCCGCAATACCATCGTGCTGTCTGGGTTGCTGGCTCTTGCCGGATTGGTCGGCGCTGGCCTGCACTCGCTGAATCTGTTTGGAATAAAGCCTGCGAGCGAGTGGGGAGTCGACGTTCTTGGCGCCGCTGCCATAGCCGCCCAGCTTTACTGGTATGTGCATCGATTCCAACATCTATCGGAGGATGGCATCCTTGAAAAAGATCCGGTAATGGGTAATCCGGGCGCTCCGCCGCAGAAAATATTCTGGAACCCGGCGATAACACTTGTGCGGAAAAGGGCCGACCTGTTCTCGAATTGGGTGGCCTTGCTGCTGACCATCTTGTTTTGGTGGTTCATCGCCCCATGGGTCTTTAACATATTCTCTTGGTGAGGCTTGAAGGGAACCGCCTCCGTCCCAAAGAGCCTTGATCGTACTGTACTCAAACCGAGAATAAACATCGGTAGTCAGCTATGACGGGACCTTCAACTCTGATCCTTAAATGGATCGGCTGGCAGGGAGAAGATCGCGCCTGCTAACTGTTTTCCTTATATGGTCAATCCGCAGTGAAAATGGGTTTCTATAAGTAAATTATGTGGCATACTTTGCCGTCAAGTTTCTTTAGCCGAGATCAGCCTAATGCTTTTGCGTTTTGGAGTGGCCAATCACCGGTCGATCCGAGATTATCAGGAACTGTTTCTGACGGCATCCAAAAGGATCAAGCGTCGGGGAATCAGCATTCCGGTTCCGGTTTTGCGGCAGGCAGCCGTGCCGGTTGTCGCAATCTACGGTCCGAATGCCTCCGGGAAATCAAATCTGATGGATGCTTTGGACGAGATTGGGCGGGCAATTGTCCGGTCCCACCAAGCTCCGGGGGCCACGAATCCGATTCCTAGATTCCCTTTTTTGCTAGACATGCAAGCCGTTAAAGAGCCCACTCGATTTGATTGCACGTTCACCGTCGCCGAAACGAGTGGCGAGAAGCGGAAGAGTGTTCACGATGCCGCGATATACGAGTACGGCTTTGAGTTCAGGTCTAGGGAATTTACTCGCGAATGGCTTTTCCGAACAACACGTAAAGAGAGGCTTAGCACTCAAACGCTGTTCGAGCGGCAGACGGCAGATGGCCAAACCAGTATTGATTTTGGCGGCCAGCTAAGGGGAGAAAACAAGACCATTGCCAATCTGACGCGCCCAAATAGTTTGTTTCTCTCGGCTGCCGCGCAGAACAACCATCCGCAGCTTGGCCCTCTGCATGCCTATTTTGCTTCTCGGTGGAAGACAATTCTTAATGCAGGCCCCATGGCGGATCCAATGGTCGCGGAACACTTGTCCAATTACGCGCATTTGGAACAACTTCTGCCGCTTGTAAGGCAAGCTGATTTAGGAATCAGCGAGATTAAAGTGGAGGAAGAGGAGGCCGAAGAAAGCCAGGTTGAGTTGATGCGGGAAATATTCGGAGTTGTCTCGAAACATACGAACGAGTCTGACGAAGATGCTTCCTCCAAAGCTTCTTTTTTGGATTGGATGCGTCGGCACAAGAAACTTAGCTTTATCCACGCGACCTCCGGGAAGTTCCCCCACTCGTTCGAATACGGCATGCAGAGCAAGGGCACCCAAACACTGATTTCGTTTCTTATTCCTGCGCTAGAGGCGCTAGCGACAGGATCCCTTTTAGTCATTGACGAACTGGATACCAGCCTGCATCCAGACCTGACCCGTGCTTTCGTTTCACTATTTAGCAAAGCCGAAACCAATCCGCATGGCGCCCAGCTGATATTCACCACGCACGACGTGACGCTATTGAGCAGCGAGCTTCTCTCGCAGGATGAAGTATGGATTTCTCAAAAAGACAACGAGGGCGCATCTCGCTTTACACCTCTTACGGATTTCAAGCTGCGGTCACGGGAAGACATTGAACGGGCGTACCGGAATGGGCGTTTGGGCGGCGTCCCCGCTAGCGACGAGTTTATCGACTGGTCGGGTAGCGCTTAGTGGCTTGATCCCAAATGGCGCGCCCGAAGAATCTCAGCCGCAAGCGCGCTTTTCTCACACCCGCACCAAGGGTTGTAATTGTTACCGAAGGGGCATTGACCGAACCGCGATACCTGCAGTCCTTTAATCTCATCCATACGCACAACTCGATTAAGCTGGTCATTCGCACCGCCAAGGGCGACCCTCGCGCGGTGGTGGAACGCGCGGTTCAAGAAAAAGAGTCGCTAAAGGGTGACAGTCTTGCCGCTCAAGATACGGTTTGGGCAGTGTTCGACCGGGATATGCATCCGCGATTTGCTGAGGCAGTGGACATGGCCAAGGCAAATGGCATCCATTTAGCAACATCAAACCCCTGTTTCGAGATTTGGGGAGTTTTTCACTATCGAGACTATGATGCGCCGGTGGATAGGCATGCGTGTCAACGAGAGCTTGAAAGCCTCTGTCCCAGCTACGGCAGCAGCGGATCAAAAGTTTTCGGTGACTCCGCCGCAATTCAGAACGGCTATACGGATGCTGTCGCACGAGCCAAGAATTCTCGCAAGCGGCGGCGAGAGGAGGGGCGTGCTGAGGGCAATCCTTCCACCCAAGTCCACCTGCTGACCGAACATATTCTGAAGTTGTTCGCTTCACGATAGCCCGATAAATACGATCCTTGCTTCAAGCCGATACTAGGTCGTGTTAACACTTAATAGCGCATCGACGATGAGCACGAAGGTGATGAAGCCGAGGTAGATGACATCGAGCTTCTCGAACCGCGAGAAGATGCGCCGGTATCCCTTGAGCCGCCGGAACAGGCGCTCCACTTCGTTGCGCCGCTTGTAGAGCTCCCGGTCGTATTCCCAAGGATTCAAGCGGTTGCTCTTCGGCGGGACGACCGGCGAGAATCCGAGTTCAAGCGCCAGTTGGCGCGTCGCGTTGTCCTCGTAGGCGCGGTCCATCACCAGGGCCGGGGCGCCGGAGGGCTTTTCCATGCCGCTTATGAGCTTGCGCCCCTCGGGGGCGTCGTGGGCGTTGCCGGGCGAGAGGCGGAAGGCCACCGCCGTTCGGGCATCCGCGGCAACCATATGAAGCTTGGTGGTCCAGCCGCCGCGCGACTTGCCGATGGCTTGCGGGCCGTTTTTTTCGGGCCCCCGCGCCGTCCGGATGCACCTTGACGCTGGTGCTGTCCAGGCCCAGCGCCTCCACCTTGATTCGAACGATCCGTTCCCGCTGCAGATGCGCGAACACGCGATCCAGCACGCCGTTCTTCGACCAGCGGCTCATCCGCGTATAAATGGTGCGCCACTTGCAGCCGTGCTCGGCCACATGGAGGATCGCGTTGAGCACCTGGATGTTCGGCAGGCTGACGTTCCCGCGCTGTTTCGGAAGCAGCGGGGCAATCCGCTCGCATTGGGCCGCAGTGAGTTCCATGCCTTTGATTCCCCTTCACTTTCCCGGCCATAACGACCGGTAGACAAGGGGACCACACTCAACCCCATATGTGTTAACAAGCCCTAGTTTGCCTGTGCATTGCTATTTCGAGGCTGGTGAAGCCGAGGCCGTGGACTTGATCGACTATCACTGAGCGAAGGGCGGAAAGATGGGCAAGATGAATGACGAGCGCGGGGAGCACGTGGAGCTGCATGATTCTCTGCGGAGGCATCCGGGTGCCGTGATCCGCGATTGCTTGGACGACCAAGATTGCGACGTGACAGCCGTGGAGTTGGCGCGCCGACTGCGCGTGAGCCGGAGCACCTTATACCGCGTTTTGCGTGGCGCGCATCCGGTGACGGCGGTGCTGGCGCTGCGCTTGGAGGCATTGGGATGGAGTACGGCGCGGCAGTGGCTTCGCCTGCAAGCGGCCTGCGGCCTCGCGCAGGCTAAGCGCGGCGCTGCCGCGTGAGCGGTCGCGGCGGGCGACATATCGGCTTCGCCTTTGTAAAATGCGCGGCGGGTTGTGAAGAAGGTTCGGCGGTTATTTTGAGCAACGAGAGTCCGGCGCAAGAAGAAACATCTCGGTTTCGGGGGCGCCGATGAGCTCCGCGTCCCCGCCTTCGCCAGCGCCATCGCTACGCCGCATTTTGCTGAAGCTCAGCGGCGAGGCCTTGATGGGGCGGGAGCCGTACGGAATCGATATGTCCATGTTGCAGCGGATTGCCGGAGAGATCCGGGAGCTTTCGGCCATGGGCGTGGAGACGGCGGTAGTGGTGGGCGGCGGCAATATCTTCCGCGGCGAGGGCTTGGCGCGGGCGGGCATGGACCGGGTCACGGCCGACCATATGGGCATGCTGGCCACGGTGATCAACGCCTTGGCATTGCAGGACGCGCTGGAGCGCCTTGGGACCGGGGTGCGGGTGATGTCCTCCATGGCGGTGCGGTCGGTTTGCGAGGACTATATCCGGCGCCGCGCGCTGCGCCATTTGGAGAAGGGCCGGATCTGCGTTTTCGCCGCCGGCACCGGCAATCCCTATCTCTCCACCGATACCGCGGCCAGCCTGCGCGCCGTTGAAATCGGAGCGGATCTGCTGATCAAGGCCACCAAGGTGGACGGCGTGTATTCCGCCGATCCGAACTTGGTGCCGGACGCGAAGCGTTACGAGCGCATTTCCCACGAGGAACTCATCGGCGGCCGCCTTGGAGTCATGGATTCGACGGCGGCGGTGATGTGCCGCGACAACGACCTGCCGATTCGCGTTTATGATGTGGCCTCGTCGGGCGATCTTTTGCGGATTGTGCGCGGCGAGAATGTCGGCACGCTGGTCAGCAGCGAAACGCCGTGATCCAAGCGCGCTTGGGCAGGGGCCGCAAATGATTGACGAACTGAAGGGCGACGCGATCGAACGCATGGAAAAAAGCGTTGCCGCCTTGCGCGCTAGCCTTGCCAGATTGCGCACCGGCCGCGCCCATGCCGGGCTGATCGACCACCTTGCGGCGCCTTACTACGGGGCCGACACGCCCTTGCGCCAAGTGGCCAGCATTACCGTGGAGGATGCCCGCACGCTGGCTGTTTCTCCTTGGGAGGCATCGATGGTGCAGCCCATCGAGAAGGCCATCCGGGAATCGGGCCTCGGTTTCAACCCGGTCACCGCCGGCAACGTGATCCGCGTTCCGATCCCGGAGCTGACCGAAGAGCGCCGCCGCGAGCTGGTTCGGGTGGCGCGCCAGGAGGCGGAGATGGGACGTGTCGCCGTGCGCAATATTCGCCGCGACGCGCTCGCCGACGTCAAGCAGCTGGTGAAGGAAAAAATGGCGACCGAGGACGAGGAAAAGCGCGCGTCCGAAGAGATCCAGAAGCTCACCGACGAGCACGTTGGCCGAATGGACGCGATGCTCGCGGACAAGGAACAGGAAATCATGTCCATCTAGCGGGCGGCATAGCACACTACACGTTCGGTTCAAGTTTCTGCGGCATCTGGCGATCATCATGGACGGGAACGGCCGCTGGGCCCTCCAGCGCGGCCTGCCGCGATCGGATGGCCATAGGGCCGGCGTGGAGGCGGCCCGCAAGATCGTGGAGGCCTGCGCCCGGCGCGGGCTGCCGGCCCTCACGCTGTTCGGGCTGAGCAGCGAGAATTGGCAGCGGCCAAGCAGCGAAGTGGGCGGCTTGATGACGCTTCTGACCGAGAGCCTGCGGAGGCATATGGACCTTCTCAACGACAACGGGATACGCTTGCGTTGCATCGGCGACCGCCGCCGCTTTTCGCGCGGCATCCGCAACGCCTTGGACAAGGCCGAGGAAGGCACTCGCGGAAATAACCGGATGAACCTGGTGGTGGCGCTTTCCTATGGCGGCCAGCAGGAGATCGCCGGGATCGCGCGGCGGCTGGCGCAGCGCGCCGCGCGCGGAGAGCTGGACCCGCAGGAGATTTCCGTGGAGATGTTCGCCCGCCAAACCGGGCTGTCGGACCTGCCGCCGCCCGATCTTATGATCCGCAGCGGCGGCGAGCAGCGGATCAGCAATTTCATTCTCTGGCATCTGGCCTACTCGGAACTGCATTTCACGCCGGTGCTTTGGCCCGACTTCGGCATCGGCGACCTTGAGGCGGCGCTGTCCGACTTCGCGGCGCGTCAGCGCCGCTTCGGCGCGTCATGAGCCGGTTGGCGGCGCCGTCCGGCGGAGGATGGGGCATGCCCCCTCGGCTGCTCACCGCGGCCGCGCTCCTCGCGGCTGTCGCAGTCGCCGTTGTGGCGCCGCCGGCCCTGCGGCTGGCCATGATCGGACTGGTGCTGCTGCTGTGCTGGCGCGAGTGGCTGCGGATGGCGGGCATCAATAGCCCGCTGGCGAGGTCTTCGGCCATTGTGCTGTTTGCCGGGCTGCTGGCCTTTCCGGCGGCCTGGCCGCTGCCGTCCTTATTTTCCTATGCCGCCATGGTGCTGGGGGTGTTCTGGTGGTGCCTGGCGCTGCCGGTTTTGCGCGGGCCGGCCCGCCCGCTCGGCAACGTGGCTGCCGCCGCTTGCGGGCTGTTGGCGCTGGCGCCCGCCTGGCTGGCCGTGCTGGCCCTGGCCGCAGCGGGACAGACCGGCTTGCTGCTATTGCTATTGTTGCTGGTTGCCGGCGCGGACACCGGCGCTTTCGCTTTCGGCAAGCTTTTCGGCAGGCATCCGCTGGCGCCGAAGCTGAGCAGCGGCAAGACGGTGGAGGGTGCGGTGGGAGGCGTGGCGATGGCGACCCTTGCCGGCTTTGGCGCATCTTTCCTCGTGGGGAGCTCCGCCCTCTACTGGACGCTTGCGGGCATGGCGATCGGGGGTTTCTCAATGCTCGGAGACCTCACCGTGAGCTTGTTCAAGCGCCGCGCGGGAATCAAGGACAGCGGCCGGTCCCTGCCCGGGCATGGCGGCATGCTGGACCGCTTGGACAGTAGCCTGGCAACCGCGCCCCTGCTGGTCCTGCTGGTCTTTGAGCCGCTGGGCTGGCTGCCTTTGTAGCAGGCGGGAACGCAGCGGATGTTTTTGCTAGCATAGGCCCCCGATATGTTTGCGGACACCTTGATTGCGATTGGCGCGTTTGTGTTGGCGATCAGCCTGCTGGTCGCGGTGCACGAATGGGGGCACTACATCGCGGCCCGCCTCTGCGGAATCAAGGTTCTGGAGTATTCGATCGGCTTCGGGCCGTTCCTGTGGCGCAGAAAGGCGGGGGCCGACAACACCGAGTACCAGTTGCGCCTTCTGCCGGTGGGCGGGTTCGTGCGGCTTCTCGACGAACGCGAAGGACCGGTGGACGAAGCGGAGGCGCATCGCAGCTTTACCCGCCAGCCTTACTGGCGGCGCATCTTTGTGCTCGCCGCAGGCCCCGGGATGAATTTTCTTTTCGCCATCGTGGCCTACTGGATCATCTTCATGGCCGGTGTGCAATCGATCGCGCCGTATGTGGGCGCCGTGGACCCGGACGGCTTGGCCGAGGAGGCCGGTTTGCGCGCCGGCGATCGCATCGTGGCCGTGGAGGGCCGCGAGACATCCACTTGGCAGGCGGTCGTCATGGCGCTGGTCGAGGATATCCTGGGCGACCCTGCCGTGGAACTCGCTGTCGAAACCGGGGGAGGCGCAAATCGCAATCTGGTCCTCAATCTTGAGAACCAGAGCAAACGCATCCTAGAGAACGGCGACCTGTTCACTGCCGCCGGCCTGCGACCGATGGCGGCGTTCCCCATTATGGGCGAGGTCGATCCCGGCGGACCGGCGGGGCGCGCCGGGTTCGCTGCGGGAGACCGGGTGCTGGCGGCTGGCGGCGAGCGCATCTCGAGTTGGGGGCAATGGGTCGATTACGTTCGCGCCCGGCCTGGCCAGACCGTGCCTGTTACTGTGCTGCGCGATGGCTACGAGCAGCGCTTGCTGGTGGAAATCGGCAGCCGCCAGGACGCTTCGGCGGACAACGCATCCGGTCCGTCAAGCATCGGCTTTGTGGGCATCGGCCGGTCGCCGGAAGCGCGCTCCGCGTTGTACGTCACCGAGCGCTTGGGGCCGTTGGACGCGCTCATGCGCGGCATGTCGGAAACCGGGCGAATCACCGGGCTGACCTTCCGCGTGCTCGGCAACATGTTCACGGGCGACGTGTCGCTGCGGACCCTGAACGGGCCGGTGGGCATTGCCCGCTACGCCGGCGAGGCCGTGCAGGTGGGCTGGGTGGCCTTCGCAACGTTTCTCGCGCTGGTGAGCGTGAGCCTCGGCATACTGAACCTGCTGCCTATTCCGATGCTGGACGGCGGCCAGATCGTGAGCCAGACCTTGGAAAGGCTGCGCGGCCGCCCGATAGCGGAACGCACTCAACTCGCGGCGCAGCGGGTGGGCCTGGCGCTGATTTTTGCCATTATGTTTATCGCGCTCTTCAACGATATCAGCGGCTTGTTCGGCCCATGAGGCTGGACCCGAAACTGTCCTTGGCCGCCGCGCTGGCCCTGCTGGCCTTGCCTGCGGGCCGCGCCGCGGCGCAGGAACCGGATTTCGTGGTGCGCGATATCCGCATTGAGGGCTTGCAGCGCATTTCCGAGGGCGCGGTACTCAATTACCTGCCGGTGAATATCGGCGACACGTTGGATGGCGGGGAAATCGGACAGTTGCTGCGCGGCCTCCACGGTTCCGGCTTTTTCTCCGATATCGAATTCCGGCGCGACGGCGATGCGCTGGTGGTGGCGGTGCGGGAGCAACCCACTATCGAATCGCTCCTGATCGAAGGCAATAAGGATGTCAAGACCGAGGATCTGAACCGGACTCTTTCGAGCAACGGCATCTCCGAGGGCAGCCTGGTGAAGCCGTCGGTTCTGGAGGAAGTCGAGCTGTCGCTGACCGACCTGTATTTCGGCCGCGGCAAATACGGCGCCGAGGTCGAGGTGGACGTTACGGAACTGCCCGACAACAAGGTGGATGTGGTGATCGATATCAGCGAGGGCGACCGCTCGCGCATCCGGCAGATCAATATCGTGGGCAATGAGCTGTTCACCGACAAGGAGCTCAAGGAGGATTTCGAGCTGAAAACGCCCAACTGGCTGTCGTTCATTCGCCAGGACGACCGCTATTCGCGCGAGGCGCTTCAGGGGGACTTGGAAAAGCTGCGTTCCTACTACCTTGATCGCGGCTACGCCGATTTCAACTTGGAATCCACCCAGGTGGCCCTGTCGCCTGATCTGAAGGACGTGTTCATCACCATCAATATCCGCGAGGGCAGCAATTACATTGTCTCGGACATCAAGCTGGCGGGCGATTTCGTGGTGAGCGAGGAGGAGCTGAATCCCTACGTGCTGCTCAAGCCTGGCATGCGTTACTCGCAGCAACTGATTACCCAAAGCAGCGAGCTGATCCGCCTGCGCCTGGGCCAGGAGGGCTATGGCTTCGCCGAAGTCACGCCTATCCCCGAAATCGACGAGGACAGCGAAGAGGTGGCCGTTACCCTGCTGATTAGCGCCGAGCGCCGCGTGTACGTGCGGCGCATCAGCTTTGACGGCGCCGCGTCCATCGACGACGAGGTTCTGCGCCGCGAGATGCGGCAGTTCGAGGGCGCCTACCTGTCCAACGACCTGCTGGAGCGCTCGAAGATTCGCCTGCAGCGCCTGCCCTACCTTGAGGAAGTCGATTTCGAGACGCTGCGGGTGCCCGGCTCTCAAGACCAGGTGGATGTGGTGTTCAGCCTTACGGAGCGCCAGCCGGGGGAATTTCAAGGCTCCGTGGGCTACACCGGGTATTACGGCTTGCAGCTCAGCGGCAGCGCCGTGCATACCAACCTGTTCGGGCGCGGCAACCGGCTCGCCATCGGCCTCACGGGCACCAACTATTCGAGGCTCTATAACCTGTCGTACACCGATCCCTATGTCACGCTGGACGGCATGAGCATTACCGGTTCGATCACCTATCAGAACTACAGCCAGTTCTTCAGCGCCGGCTCGGACCTGGACACCACCACCGCGTCGGCTTCCGCCGAGGTGAGCTATCCGATCACCGAGTTGCAGAGCCTGATTTTCGGCGCCACCTTGCAGCGGGCCGACCTGATTACCACCCAGCTCAGCAACGAGCAGTCGCGCCAGTGGGTGCAAACCAACGGGCAGCCCTACGAGCGAACCGTGCCGGGTCTTAACGGCGGCGAGCCGCAACTGTATTACGGCTCCAAGTTCAACAGCTTGGAGCTGCTGCTGGGCTGGCTCTACGACAGCCGCAACCGGGTTCTCTTCCCCGATCGCGGAATGCGCCACCGCCTGTCGCTTTCGGCCGCCGTTCCGGGAGGCGATGTGGAGTACGCTAGCGCCCGCTACCAGTACACGCACTATCTGCCGTTTCCGGGCCTCCGCTGGTTCAGTTTCCGCCTCAACGCCGATGTGGGCATCGCCGAGGCTTTCGGCGACACCACCGCGGTTCCGCCTTACAAGCACTTCTACGGGGGAGGCCCGGACTCCGTGCGTGGCTTCAAGGAGTACCGTCTTGGCCCCAAGGATCGTTTCGGCAATGCCTACGGCGGGAACATGCTGGTGACCGGACAGGCGGAGCTGATCCTGCCTTTGCCGGAAAGGTTCCGGCAAAATGCCCGGCTGGCGGCATTCGTCGATGTGGGCAACGTGTTTTCCACTTCCGATCTGGAGTTCTTCGACCGCATGGGCGATCCGTTGAGTTACGACTTTGACGCGGGTAAACTTAAGCGTTCGGTTGGAATAGGCGCGGAATGGCTGGCGCCGTTGGGTCTGTTGCGATTCAGCTTTGCCGCCCCGCTCAACGCCGATCCCGAAACCGACCGCTTTTGGGGGGACGAGGTTGAACGCTTCCAGTTTTCGCTGGGCGGCGCGTTCTAGCATCGCGTCCCGCCGTGCCGTTTGAAACAAGAGGCTTTTCGATAAAGCAATGAAAATCGCAAAGACACTGCTCGCGGGCGCCGCCTTGGGCCTGTTTGCCGCCGGCGGATTGCTGGCCCAGGAGACCGCCCTGAAGATCGGTTTCGTCAACTTGGAGGCTCTCACCGTGGAGTCGCCCCAGGGACGCGAGGCCAATGAAAGAATCAGCGAAATGTTTGCGCCGCGGCAGCGCGAACTCAATGCCAGCCAGACACGCCTTGAGGAGCTTACGGAAAACTACGAGCGCGACAGCGAAACCATGGGCACCGAGCAGTTGCGCACCGCCGAGCGTGAAATCATCGCCCTGAGGCGTGAAATCCAGCAGATGAACCAGGCTTTGCAGGAGGATTTCCAGTTGGAGCAGGAAACCAGCCGCCGCGATCTGGGCAGCACTTTTCTTTCGCATGTGCGGCAGGTGGCTGAGTCCAACGAGTACGACCTGGTGCTGACCGGGGGCGTGGTGTACTTCAGCGATGCCGTGAATATCACCCCGCAGGTGCTCGGCGCCCTCCAGGAAACCTACAGCAGCAACCAGCAGGATTAGCCCGCATATTGCACCAAGGGGCTGGAGGCCGCGCAGGATTGTGTCTGCCCCTCGCTATTCCCTGCCTCCTTCTTGCGGCGCGTTGATTCGCCATTCCCCGCCCCCTTCTTCCGGGAGACGCATGAACCCGTCCATGGGGCTTGCTTCGTTCGCGCCGGGACATCGGCGCTCACCCTGCCTCCGATACTCCCGGAAGAAGGGGGCGGGGAATGGCTTCGGCTGGCGCTTGAAGCATAGCCGTGCCTATGGTGCGGCGATTTGCATGAGGTTTTAATGCAACGGCTTGCGGAGCACGAGCGGGGGCTTGAGCTTGGCGAACTGGCCCGGCGCAATGATTGCGCCTTGCGCGGCAAGCCCGATATTCGCGTCCACCGCGTCGCGCCGCTGGCCCGCGCCGACTCCCGCTGCATTGCCTTCTTTCTTCAGCGGGCCTATCTCGACGACCTGCGCGCCACTTCCGCCGCTGCCGTGATCCTGAGCGAGCGGCATGCCGGGGAATGCCCTGTCGCGGCGCTGCTCACTCCCGATCCGTATGGCGTTTACGCGCGCGTCGCCGATGATCTGCATGCGCTCGCGCCGCTCAGTCCCGGGGTTCATCCTCATGCCACTGTGGCGTCCGGCGCCAACGTGGATCCCTCGTGCGAAGTGTCGCCCGGCGCGCGCGTGGGCGCGGGAGCCGTGCTCGAGCGGGGCGTGTTCCTGGGCCCCAACGTTGCGGTGGGCGCCGGCGCCCGCATCGGCGAAGGTTCCCGGCTGCTGGCCAATGCCGCGATCTGCGAGGAGGCGAAGATCGGGCGGCGCTGCATCGTGCATCCTTCGGCTGTGCTCGGCTCAGACGGCTTCGGGCAGGCGCCGGCGGAGGACGGAAGCTGGCGCAAGATTCCGCAGTTGGGTTCGGTGCGGGTGGGCGACGATGTTGAGATCGGCGCCGGCGCCGTGATCGACCGGGGCGCGCTGGAGGACACCGTGATCGGCGATGGCGCGCGGCTGGACAACCTGATCCAAGTGGGACACAACGTGCATATCGGCGAGCACACCGCGATTGCCGCCGGCTGCATGATTGCCGGCAGCGCCAGGATCGGCCGGCGCTGCCGGATTGCCGGCAGCGTGGGCATTGCCGGCCATCTGGAAATTTGCGATGACGTGGTCCTGCTTGCGCGCACGGTGGTGACGCGCTCGGTGAGGGAACCCGGCACCTACGCCGGCTCCATGACGCCGATGGAGGAGGTCGCGAGCTGGCGCAGGAACGCCGCGCGATTCCGGCGGCTGGATGAGCTGTATCGCCGGGTGCGGCGGCTGGAGCGCCTGAAATGACCGCGATCCATCCTACTGCGGTGGTATCGCCTAAGGCCCGGCTGGCGGCGGATGCCAGGGTGGGGCCTTACGCGGTGATCGGCGCCGGCGTGGAGATCGGAAACGATTGCGAGATCGGTTCGCACGCGGTGGTGGAGGGGCCCACCCGCATGGGCGCCCGCAACGTTGTCCATCCGCATGCCGCCATCGGCCGCGATCCGCAGGATCGCAAGTTCCGACCGGGAGAAACCAGCCGTCTTGAGATCGGCGACGGCAACACGATCCGCGAGTTCGTGACCATCAATCGCGGCACCGAAGCCGGAGGCGGCGTGACGCGCATAGGGAATGGCTGCTGGCTGATGGCGAGCGCGCATATTGCCCATGACTGCATCGTGGGCGACGATGTGGTGATGGCGAACTTCGCCAGCGTGGCGGGCCATGCGCAGGTGGGCAACCACGTCACCATGGCGGGCTTTGCCGGGGCCCACCAGTTCTGCCGGATCGGCGACTACAGTTTTGTGGGCATCTACTCGGGCGTTACCCGCGACGTGCCCCCCTATGTGCTGGTAGCCGGGCAGCCGCCCAAGCCCAGAGGCGTCAACGTCACCGGGCTGCGGCGCCATGGGTTCAGCGCCGGGCAGCGGGCCAATATCGAGCGCGCCTACCGAACGCTGTACCGCAGGGGACTCAGCCGCGCCGAGGCCGTGGAAGCGATCGCCGAGTCGGCGAGCGAGCAGCCCGAGCTCGACCGGCTGGCCCAATTTCTTGCCGAATCCGGCCGCGGCCTCTTGCGTTGAGCGCAGAGTGCTGACAAGCTCTAGGGGCCGGCCTTTGCGGATCGCGGTGGTGGCCGGCGAAGCCTCCGGCGACCGCTTGGGCGCGGGCCTGGTCCGCGCTCTGCTTGCCGGACCCCGCGCAGTGGAAATAGCCGGCGCGGCCGGCCCTGAAATGCGTGAGGCCGGCTGCAGGCCGCTGATGGACGCATCAAAGTTTGCGGTGATGGGCCTTGCGGAAATCCTCTCGCATCTGCCCCGGCTCTGGATGCTTCGGCGGCGGCTTCTTGGGCAGCTTGCGGCTTTTCGCCCGGACGTTTTCGTGGGCATCGACTCGCCGGAACTCAATCTCGGTCTGGCGGCGCGCATGAAGAAGCTGGGCGTTCCAACCGTGCAGTACGTTTGCCCTTCCATATGGGCCTGGCGGGCAGGCCGCGCGCGGCGCATCCGGCGCTGCTGCGATTCGGTTCTTTGCCTGCTGCCGTTTGAGCTTCCCCTGCTGCGCGAGCAGGGCATACCGGGCCAATTCGTGGGCCATCCGATGGCCGATGCGGCGCGGAACGGAAGCCGCCGGCAAGGCAACCGCGGAAACAGCCTGCTGGTGGCGCTGCTGCCGGGCTCCCGGCGTTCGGAAATTTTGCGCATAGGCCCGTCGATCGCGCAAGCGGCGGCGTGGCTGGCCGCACGCCGCTCTAGCGCCCGGTTTGCCTTCGCGGCGGCCACAGGCCCGGGCGCCATTCAATTTTCCGCAATCCTGAAGCGGTTTGCGCCTGATATTGAGGTGCGGACTTCGTCCGGCAGCGCCCGCGCCCTGCTGGCGAAAGCCGACCTCGCCCTGGCGGCTTCGGGCACGGTCACGATGGAGGCCATGCTATCGGGCTGTCCGCTGGTGGTTGCGTACCGGGTTGCGCCGCTAACCGCATGGATCGCGCGCGCCTTGCGGCTCGTGAAGACGCCTTGGATTTCGCTGCCCAATATTCTGGCCGGGAGCGGGATCGTGCCCGAGCTGCTCCAGGGCCGGGCCCGCGGCGAGTTGCTGGGCGCCGAATTGCTGCGCCTGCATGACGATCCGCAGGCGCGCCGGAGCATGCGCGCGGAATTTGCCCGGCTATCGGCGTTGCTGGGCCGGGGCGCGAGCGCGCGGGCGGCGAAGGCGGTGCTGGCCGCGGCGCGCGGTTGCTGAACATGGAAGGGCTGCTTGCGGGAGTCGATGAAGCGGGCCGCGGCGCATTGGCCGGGCCGGTTGTTGCGGCAGCCGTGGTGCTGCCGGCTGGCGGGCGCGTGCCCGGAGTGCGCGATTCCAAGCAACTGGCCCCCGGCCGCCGCGCCGTGCTGGAACGCCGAATTAGGATCAAGTGCTTATGCTGGGCGGTGGGCTTGGCCACCGTCGAGGAGATCGACCGCTTGAATATTCTGCAAGCCAGCCTTTTGGCCATGCATAGGGCCTTGGGCGGGCTTTCGCGGCGCGCCGCGCTGGTTCGCGTGGACGGTCCGCATCTGCCGGAGTTGCCGCTTGGCTGGAGGGACAAGGCTCAACTGGAAGCGGTGGTTGGCGGAGACCGCCGTTGCCCGGCAATCGCGGCGGCTTCCGTGCTGGCCAAGGAGTGGCGGGACCGCGCAATGCAGCAGCTGGACCTCCGCTGGCCGGGCTACCGCTTGGCGCAGCACAAGGGCTACGGAGTGCCGGCGCACCGCTTGGCTCTGCGGCGCCTTGGGGCTAGTCCGGCGCACCGGATGAGTTTCCGCCCGGTTCGTGATGTCTTGTGAGGTCTGAGCGGAACATGCAAACGGCCCCCTTCGTTCATCTGCGCGTGCATTCGGAGTTCTCGCTGGTGGATTCGGTTCTGCGCATCAGCGGAAGCAACGCCAGCTTCTGCCGCGCCGTCCGCGAACGGGGCATGCCGGCCGTGGCTTTAACCGATCTCAACAATATGTTCGGCGCGGTGCGCTTCTACCGCGCTGCGCTGCGCGCCGGCATAAAGCCCGTTCTGGGCGCCGATCTGCACTTGGCGCCGGACACGCCGGGCGGGGCGCCCGCCCGGCTCACGCTGTTGTGCCGAAACGCCGCGGGCTATAGGAGGCTGCTGCGCCTTGTTTCGCGGATGCACTTGGAGATGGAGGCGCGCGAGGCGCCGCTGCTTGATCCGCGGTGGCTGACGGCGGAAGCCTTGCAGGGCCTGTTTGGATTGACGGCGCTGGAAAGCCCGGCGGGCGGCCCGCCATCGCGCGCCGAGCGGGGCCGGGTGCTAGCGCTGCGCGGCGCCATGGGCGAGAGCCTGTTTTTGGAGGTCAGCCGGCTGGGCCGGTCCGGCGAGTCCTCGGTGATCCAGCGGACCGTGGAAATGGGCGCCGCGCAGGGGATTCCCCTAGTGGCGGTTAACGATGTTCGTTTCCTGGACAAAAGCGAATTCACGGCGCATGAAGCCCGCGTGTGCATCCATCAAGGCGAAATCCTTAACGATCCCCAGCGCAGTAGCCTGTACACGGCCCAGCAGTACCTGAGAACGCCCGGAGAAATGGCCGAGTTGTTCAGCGACCTCCCCGAGGCTCTTGGAAACACGGTGGCCATTGCGCGCGCCTGCAACGTGGAGTTGAACCTGGGACATCCGCGCCTGCCCAAGGCGCGAGTGCCGAAAGGGGTGGACGAGGGCCGCTTTCTCCAATCGGAGGCACAGGCCGGGCTGGCCGAGCGCCTGGGCCTCGAGACCGCGGGCGGGCATGAGGCCGGGTTGCCGGAAAAATATGAAAAGCGCTTGCAGGCCGAGCTGGAAGTAGTGGAGCGCATGGACTATCCGGGCTACTTCCTGATCGTTGCCGATATCGTTCGCTGGGCGCGCCAGAACGATGTGCCGGTGGGCCCGGGCCGCGGGTCGGCGGCCGGTTCGCTCATCAGTTACGCGCTGGGCATCACCGCCATCGATCCGCTGCGCTACGGGTTGATCTTCGAGCGCTTCCTGAATCCTGAGCGGATTTCCATGCCTGATATCGATATCGATTTTTGCGGCGAGCGGCGGGAACGGGTGCTGAGCTATGTCGCGCGGGAATACGGCGAGGATCGCGTCGCCCAGATCATTACTTTCAATCGCCTCGCGGCACGCGCGGCGATCAAGGACGCGACCCGGGTGCTGGCCTATCCGCTGGGGCTGGGCGAGCAGATCGCGGGGCTCATTCCTCCTTTGCCGGTTGGGGTGACCATAGAGCAGGCGATGAAGGACGACCGGGAGCTTCGCCACCTCTACAATACCGACGGAGAGGCGCGCGAAGTGGTTGATTTGGCGCTGCAACTCGAGGGATTACCTCGAAACGCCAGCACCCATGCGGGCGGGGTCGTGATCGCCCCGTCGGCGCTGGAGCACTTTACGCCGCTCTACCGCCAGGATAGCGATTCCCCCACCGTGACTCAGTTCGACAAGGACGATATCGAGTCCGTGGGCCTGGTCAAATTCGATTTTCTGGCGCTGAACGACCTCACCACCATTACCCGCACCGTGGACAAGGTCAATCGCGACCGCGCGGCCTGCGGCAAGGGTCCCATCGATATCGCGGACATTCCCC
This sequence comes from Gammaproteobacteria bacterium, assembly GCA_965213995.1. Taxonomy (GTDB): domain Bacteria; phylum Pseudomonadota; class Gammaproteobacteria; order Steroidobacterales; family Foliamicaceae; genus Foliamicus. The sequence goes on from OZ243929.1 coordinate 2,154,709, forward strand.
TGGACGATGCCGGAGTCTTCGAATTGCTTCGCAACCTGCGCACGCGGGCAGTGTTTCAGCTGGAATCCAGGGGCATGCGCGAACTGATCCGCAACCTCAAGCCCGACCGCTTCAGCGACATGATCGCGCTGGTGGCGCTATTCCGCCCCGGGCCTTTGCAAACCGGCATGGCCGATACCTACATCCGGCGAAAGCACGGCCAGGAAGCCGTGGACTATCTGCACGAGGATCTCCGGGAGCTGCTCGGCGAGACTTACGGAGTGATCCTTTATCAGGAGCAGGTCATGGAGATCGCGCGGCTGATCGCGGGCTACAGCTTCGCCCAAGCCGACGGGCTGCGGCGGGCGATGGGCAAAAAGCTCAAGGAGGAAATGGCGGACCAGCGCTCGGTTTTTGTCAACGGCGCGCTTAAGCACGGCCTGACGCGCGGCAAGGCCGAGCATATCTTCAATCTAATGGAGACTTTCGCCGGTTACGGCTTCAACAAATCGCATTCCGCCGCCTATGCAACGGTCGCCTACCAGACGGCCTGGCTGAAGGCGCGCTATCCGGCGCAGTACATGGCGTCCACCATGACCACCGACATGAGCGCGCATGAGCGCCTCTACTGGATGACGCAGGAATGCCTGACCTTGGGCATTGAGGTGCTGCCGCCGGATGTGAACCACTCGGAGGTCGGTTTCAGCGCGGTGGACGATAAGACCGTCCGTTGCGGGCTGGGCGCCATACGCGGGCTGGGACAGGGCGCCGCCAAGGCGATTGTTGCCGAGCGCGATTCAGCCGGGGCATTCGCGACATTGGGCGATTTTTTAGCGCGTGTCAGCGCTTCGGGCTTGCATCTGCGCCAAGCCGAGCCGCTGGGGCGGTCTGGCGCCCTCGACAGTCTCTGCGGCAATCGCGCGGCGGTGATGCAGGTGCTGCCCGGCGCCTTGGCCGCGGCCGCCCAAGCCGCCCGGGATGCCGAATGCGGCCAGGAGGGGCTGTTCGACGACGGCGGCTCCGCCGAGCGGATCGAGATTCCCGGCGTGCCCGAATGGGGGCTTCGCGAGCGGCTGGACGGAGAGCGGCGCAGCCTCGGTTTCTGCTTGAGCGGCCATCCTTTCGACGAGTACAGGGACGAGGCGGGCAAGCTCACGGGCGGCGGCCTGCGCGAGATCCTTGATGGCGTTCGGGCGGGAACGCTGGAAAAGAACGACGCGCCAACGATCATGGTGGCCGGCAGCGTGCTGAGGAAGTGGCGCAGGGGCGGTGCCAACTTCTTCGACCTTGACGATGGCGAAGCGCGCCTGCCGGTGCGTCTGCCGCGCTGGGACTCGGGGGCGCCGCCTGCCGGGCTTATCGCGCCCCACTCCCTGGTTGCGGTGAAGGGTCGCCTGGTCCGTCTGATGCGCGGCGAGCGCAGCCTGTTCGCGGACTCGGTGGAGTCGCTCGACGATATGATGGATAGCCGCGCCCGGGAGCTGCTTTTGCGCTGCGCCTCTTCGCCCGAACCTAGGCAAACATTCGCCCAATTGCAGCGATTGCTGAAGGACCACACTCCGGGAAACGCCGCCGTCGTTATCCGGCACTCGGGACGCGGCGCGGCCGGCCGCCTGCGGCTGGGGGCCGCTTGGAGGGTCCGGGCATCGGAGTCCTTGCGGCATGCGCTGCGGCAGTCTCCGGCGGTGGAGGAATTCGAGTTCCGCTACGGGCGGGCGCCACGGCGACCCTAGGAGCCTGCGCCTTTGCTCGCCCTCGCCCTTTTCTTGCCCCTGCATCGCGGGAGACGCATAACTACTTGAAGCTTGACCTGCATAGGTCAAGAACCCATCCTCCTATTTCCCATAAGCTGCTGTTGGCATCCCTGCCGCGCAGTGGCGAAAAAATAACGCCTAGGGCCGACCTCCTGTCGGCCCGCTCGCATCTGGCAAAGGCAGGCTTTGCCTCGCTGCGCTGCGCTCAGCGACCGATGCTCGCCCTGCCCCAGACGCTCCCGCGAGGCAGGGGCAAGCAAAGGGCTTTAGCTGGCGCGGCCCTTTGGTGCAATATGCGGGCTCTAAGGACATAAAATCGCGAGTCCCGGTCAGACCTATGACTATGGAATCTTTCCTTGACTTCGAGCGGCCCATCGCGGAGCTGGAGAGCAAGATCGAGCAACTGCGGTTTCTCGATAATGACTCGGGCGTGGATGTGGCTGCGGAAATCCAGCGGCTTGAGCGCAGCCGCCGCTCGCTCACGCGCAGCATCTACCGGAAGCTTTCGCCTTGGCAGACCGCGCAGGTGGCCCGCCACCCCAAGCGCCCCTATTCGCTGGACTATATCGCCAGCCTGAGCGCCGACTTCCAGGAACTGCACGGCGATCGAATATACGCCGACGACTACGCCATAGTGGGCGGCCCCGGCAGGATAGACGGAACCCCGGTCATGTTTATCGGCCACCAGAAAGGACGCGACACCGCAACCCGGGTGCGGCGGAATTACGGCATGGCCCGCCCGGAGGGCTACCGCAAAGCCCAGCGGCTGATGAGGCTTGCGGAGAAGTTCGGCCTGCCGGTAGTGACGCTGATCGACACGCCTGGCGCTTACCCCGGAATCGGCGCGGAGGAACGCGGCCAGAGCGAAGCCATCGCTTCGAGCCTGAATTGCATGGTGGGCCTCAAGACACCCATCATCAGCGCCATCATCGGCGAGGGCGGCTCGGGCGGCGCGCTCGCCATCGGCATTGCCGACATGGTGGTCATGCTTGAATACAGCATCTACTCGGTGATTTCACCGGAAGGCTGCGCCAGCATCCTATGGAAGAGCGCCGAGCACGCCGCCGAGGCGGCCGATGCCATGGGCGTTACCGCCGGCCGCCTGCTTAAATTCAAGCTGGTTGACGAAGTGCTTGACGAGCCTCTGGGCGGCGCCCACCGTAATCCCGCCGAGGTCGTGGAAAGCCTCAAAAAGGCGATCAACAAGCATTTGGCGCATCTCACCCGCCTCGATATTCCGCAACTGCTCGAACGCCGCCAGCAACGCCTGCTGAATTACGGCGTTTTCCGCGAAGCTTGACACGCAGGGAGACAATGAAAATATGGACACCAAACTGAATCGCCGCATGGTTTTGGCCGGCGCGCTTGGTGCGCCGCTTCTGGCCCGCTGGCGCGCACGCTGGCGAGCATTCGGGGCTTGCCGGTTGAGTTGCTCCGTTTGGTAAAGCTCCACCACCCGGGCCTGATCGAGCACCCCGAGGGCGTTTTGGCGGGAGCATCCGCATAGGCTGGCGGCGGCAGCGGTAGGCTGGCGATCGCATCCGTTCCCGAATCTCTGCAGGCGGCGCTTGGCCGCTTGCGGCCTGACTGGCAGGAGCGTTCATTGCTGGTGGCGTTCAGCGGCGGGGCCGATTCCACTGCTCTCCTGCTGGCCACGCATGAATTGCTCGAAGCATCCGGGGGCAAGCGATTGCGCGCGGCGCACGTTAATCACGGCTTGCAAAGCGAAGCAGGCGGTTGGGCGGAACACTGCAAGGCGGTGGCGGGCGATCTAGGCATTCCCATCGAGTGCCGCGAAGTGAAGGTGCGGGCTGCCGGTCGCGGCCTGGAGGCTGCGGCGCGCCGCGAGCGCTATGCGGCCCTTGAGGACATCATGCAGCCTGAAGAGTGCCTGCTCACCGCGCATCACCAGGACGATCAGTGGGAGACGCTCCTGTTGCGCATGCTGAGAGGCACCGGTGTGACGGGGCTTTCCGGCATTCGTGAGAGCCGTCCTCTTGGCGGCGGATGGCTGTTGCGGCCGCTGCTGGATATGCCTCAGGCGGACTTAAGGTCATGGCTTGAGAGCAAAGGCACGAAATATATTGACGATCCATCCAACCGGGATTCCGGCCTGGACCGCTCGTTTCTGCGCAACGAAGTGCTGCCGCTGCTGCGGGATCGCTGGCCCGGAGGCGGGGCCACAGCCGGCCGTCTAGCGCGGCTGGCGGGCGAAACCCGCGAACTGCTCGGCGCGCTGGCCGAGAATGACGGCTGCGGGATTGCGCGGGCGGACTCCATCGATTGCGAGGGCCTGCGCGAACTTTCGCCGGCCCGCCGCGCCAACCTGCTGCGTGAGCGCCTGACGGCGCTGGGGCTGGCCGCCCCTGCCCAGGCGCGGCTGCACGCGGCGCTCGATATGCTCCTGAACGCGGCCGCTGACCGGCATCCTGAGGCGCGCTGGCGGGGCGCGCGGCTGTCCCGCCGCCGCGGCCGCATCCATATTTCCCCGCACGCGCCGCCGAAACCGGACTGATCCTTGGCCCGCATATTCCATCAAGGTATCGTGGAGGTCGCGCAGGATTTTGCATAGCCCTCGCTTTTTTCCGCCCCACCCCTTTTTTGCCGGCAGGCGCAAACTCCCTAAGGATCGGCACTCCCAAGCCCTCTGCTTGCTCCCTTCCTCCGGGAGTATCGGAGGCAGTGCGCGCCAATCGCTTGGCGCGCACACCGGAGCAAGCTACATGGATGTATTCATGCGTCTCCCGGAGGAAGGGAGCAAGCAGAGGGCGGATCAAAGCGCCTCCCGGAGCAAAGGGCGGAAAAGGCTTCATCTGCGAGCTTGAGGCATAGCCGTGCCTGTGGCGCAGGCTTGGGCTTGTGTTAGTCGTGACGATCCAGCGCCCAAAGGACATGTTCGCGAACGAGCTCGCTGGCATGCGAGGCGCGCTGGCGCAGCGCCTCGATGACGGGCGCGGAACGCGCGGCGTTTCCCAGCGCCACAGCCAGGTTTCTGAGCCAGCCGATATAGCCCGCGCGGCGCAGGGCGCTTCCGCGGGTCCTCTCGCGCCACTGTTTTTCGGACCAGCCAAACAGCGAAGTCAGCGCAATATCGTCGAGGCCGCCCCGGGGCGCGAAGGCCGCCTCTTCGCTGGCCCGGGCATGGCGGTTCCAGGGACAGATAAGTTGGCAGTCGTCGCAACCGAAAACGCGGTTGCCGATCATTGCCCGAAGTTCCCGTGGAATCGCCCCGCGATTTTCGATGGTCAGGTACGAGATGCAGCGGCGGGCATCGAGTTGATAGGGAGCCACGATGGCCTGCGTGGGGCAGATATCGATGCAGGCTCGGCAACTGCCGCAGTGATTGGCGACGGGTTGTTCGACCGGCAGCGGCAGGTCGGTATAGATTTCACCAAGAAAGAACCATGAACCCTCATGCCGGTTGATCAGGTTGGTGTGCTTGCCCATCCAGCCCAGTCCGGCCTGCGCCGCCAGCGGTTTTTCCATCACCGGCGCGCTATCGACAAAGACGCGGTAGCCCATGGGCCCGGTGATCCCGGCGATGCGCTCGGCCAGTTTCCTGAGCCGCTTGCGCATCAGGCGGTGGTAATCGCGGCCCAGGGCGTAGCGCGAAATATAGGCCTTTTGGGGATTGGCCAGCACTGACAGCGCGGGCGCTGCCCGGCGCGGCCAGTAGCGCATGCGAAAGCACAGCACCCGTAGCGTGCCGGGCAGCAGCAGGTTCGGACGCGAGCGCTTGCGTCCATGGCGCGCCATCCAGCCCATGCTTCCATGCCGGCCCAGCTCCAGCCAGCGGTCCAACCGCGTTTCGGCTTCTTGCAGATTGATCCCGGCCACGCCGGCCTGCTCGAAGCCGAACTCCCGGGCGATATCCGGCAGCTCGGCGGCAAGGCGGGAATAGTCCGTGATAGGCGGCATGGTCGTCCATATTGCCCCAGCGCCGTTCGCAGCTGAAACCTTTTCCCGCCCTTTCCTCCGGGAGGCGCTTTGACCCGCCCTTTTAGGGTCTGCGCCAGCCGGAGCCTCTTTGCGCGTTCCCCTCTCGCGGGAGTGTCGGCGGCAGGATAGCCGCCGCCAAGCCCCATGGATGGGTTCATGCGTCTCCCGCGAGAGGGGAACGCGCAAAGAGGCGAACCCGAAGCGGCATGCGTCTCCCGGCAAGCGCGCTGGTGCAATATACGTGCTGATGGAAACTCGAAACGCTTACCCCGCCGCAGTGGTGCGCGCGCTCGAAGAGGCCGTGATGACGACCGAAGGCATCAGCGGCAACGCGCTGATGGAGCGTGCGGGCGCCGCGGCTTTCGAGCATGGGCGGCGGCGCTTCGCGCATGCCCGCCGCTGGCTGGTCCTCGCCGGTTCGGGCAACAATGCCGGCGACGGCTTTGTGATTGCGCGTCTGGCGAAGGAATACGGACTGGATGTCGAAACGCTGCTTCTGTCGCCGGCGAACCGGCCGCGCGGCGATGCGGCGACGCAGTTCGAGGCCATGACCGCCGCTGGCGTGCCCGTGGCGGCCTACGGGGGAGGGGGGCTTCCCCAATGCGATCTGATCGTGGACGCCATGCTCGGGATCGGCTTGGACCGCCCGTTGAAGGGCCGCTATCTCGAAGCGGTTCGGGCCGTGAATGAGTCCGGCATCCCGGCGCTGTCCGTTGATATTCCCACCGGCATTCACGCCGATAGCGGCCGCCGCATGGGCGCCGCCGTGCGAGCGGCGCTCACCGTCACGTTCATTGCCGAGAAAAGCGGTCTTTTCCTGGGCGAAGCCCCCGATCACGTCGGGCAGCGGGTAATGGAGCCTCTTGGCCGCATTCCGCCGCAACCGCATCGCAAGGTCGAGGATGCCGCAGACGGGAGGCAGCAGGGCTTGCGGATTTTTGCCGAGCAGGATTGGCGCGCCATGCTGGCCGTCCGGCGCCGGACGGACCACAAGGGCCGTTTCGGGCATGTGCTGGTGGTAGGTGGCGGCCTTGGCATGGGCGGCGCCGTCCGGCTGGCCGGGGAGGGCGCCTTGCGAGCTGGCGCGGGGCTGGTTTCGGTAGCCACCCACCCGGAACATGCGGCCGAATTGATCAGGAAGAGGCCCGAGCTGATGGTGCGCGCGGCGCGCGGCGGCAGCGATCTGGCATCCTTGCTTGAGCGCGCCACGGTGGTGGCCGTGGGCTGCGGCCTGGGGCAGGACCCCTGGGCGCGCGAGCTGTTTGCCGCGGTGCGCGAAAGCAGCCTGCCTTGCATCATCGACGCGGACGGATTGAATCTGCTTGCCCAGTCGCCTGCTCGAGGCGAGCCGCGCAGCAATGCCCCGCCTCTCGTCATTACGCCTCATCCGGGCGAGGCGGGTCGGCTGCTGGGCCTTTCCAGCGGACAGGTGCAGGCGGATCGGCTGCAGGCGCTGGGCGAGCTTCGGCAGCGCGTTGCCGGGGTGGTGCTGCTCAAGGGCGCGCATACGCTGGTTTCAGCCGGACAGAGACCGCCCTGGGTGATCGATGCCGGCAATCCCGGGATGGCGACAGCCGGCATGGGCGATGTGCTTACCGGCTTGCTGGCGGGGCTTTGGGCGCAATTTGCGGATGCGATTCCCGAGAATATCGCGGCCCTCGCCGCCTATGCGCATGCGCGCGCCGGCGACATCGCTGCCAGCGCCGGACAGCGCGGCATGATCGCCAGCGATCTTGTCGCTGCCTTGCGGCAAGTCGTCAATCCCGAGGCGCTTGAGCGAGATCAGCGACCGCTTCAGGCAGGATTATTAGAAAAAATAGGATATGATGTTCCATATTTCCTGACATAGTTCCATGATTGAGCGTGATCGTCATATCCGGGCGCTGCGAAGGCTGTTTTCCAGTCATGCCGTGGTTGTGTTGATGGGGCAGCGCGGAGTCGGCAAGACCACGCTCGCGCAGGAGTTCGCCAGCCGTTGGCGCTGGAATTCCTACTATTTCGATTTGGGGAAGGTCGCCGACCGTGCGCAGATCGAAGATCCTGGCGCGGGCTTGGCCAAGTTGCAGGGACTGATTATCCTCGACGAAATTGACCGCTTCCCGAACGTGCTGCCGGTGATTCGGAACCTCGCGCAGCGAACTTGGACCCAGGCCCGCTTCCTGCTGCTCAGCAGCATCGATCACAAGAGCCTCGGGGGCAAAATGCAACCGCTTGAGGATCTGCTGGAGCGATATGAGCTTCCAGGCTTGCTGGCGGAGGAGCTGCCCGTGCCGCAGTTGAATACGCTCTGGCTACGGGGTGGTTTGCCAAATTCGTTTGCCGCCAGCAGCGACAGCGGCAGCTACGAATTCAGGGAGCGGTGCATCCGCGATTTTTTCGAGCGCGATATCTATCGTCTGACCGGCAATGCATCCGTTGCGCTGGTGGAGCGTTTCTGGACCATGCTGGCGGGGTGCCACGGCCAAGTGTGGAATGGCTCGGAGCTGGCGCGGTCGCTGGATGTTTCCCACCACACCGCTCGGCGTTATCTTGAAATTCTGGAATCGGCCTTTCTGGTCAGGCGCATTCGGCCTTGGCAGGCTGATCTTCCGCGGCGCCAGGTGAAGTCTCCGAAGGTCTATTTCCGTGATTCAGGATTACTTCACTGCTGCCTTGGAATGACCACCTACGGGGAGCTTGAGCGGCATCCGAGGTCGTGGGCCTCCTGGGAGGGATTTGTCTTGGAGAACCTCATGCATTCGCTCGGGCAGGAAAACAACCAGTATTACTTCTGGGCGGCGCATACCGGCGCCAAGGTGGATCTCATTGTGCGAACCGGCGCCGTGTTGCGCGGATTCGCGATTCGCCGAAGCATCCGCCCCCGTCTAACCCGCACCATGCAGAAGACCATGGAGGAACTGTCGCTCTCGCGGATGGACATCGTGCATGCCGGTCCCGATAGCTTCTCGTTGGGACAGCGCAGCCGGGCTTTTTCCGTCCAGCGATTGCGCGAGGATCTGTGATTCTTGGGCGGGCGCCGGTCAGCCCCTGAGGCTTCTTTCAGGGTTGGCAGCGTTAGCGGTCTGGTGGCCTTGGGGCGGGCCATGGGCGAGGCCCTAGCCGCTGTGGCGGGCCTGAGGGAAAAGCTAATAATCCTTGGCTTCGACGGGGAACTCGGCGCAGGAAAGACCACGCTTATCGGCGGGACCCTGCATGCGCTGGGTCTTGAGGCGCCGGTCACCAGCCCGACCTACGGGCTGGTGCATCCCTATGCCGTGCGGCCGCCAGGGTGGGAAGCGACGATGGAAATTCTTCATATTGATCTGTACCGCCTTCAGCAGGTGTCGGAGCTGGATGAACTCGGATTGCCGGAGGAATTGCCCGGTTCGCCCGCCGGTCCTGGCGGAGTGCTCTTGGTGGAGTGGTTCGCAAACGCGCGCGGTCGGCTGGGCAAGCCGGATTTGGCTGTTTTGCTGGGCCATGCCAATCCCGGCAGGACCGTGCGCGTGAGGGAATATTCACCCTCGGGCAGCGAGATAGCGCGCCGCCTCGGCACAGTTGGCCATCCGGATGTGGTCGCGCGGATTTAATGAAAGCTGCATTAAGTAGTACTAATACCTTCTTAATAAATATAGATTTTCTCCCTTGACAAGCCGACCCTGAGGTCTATACTCGCGAGCGAGGGACTTCGGAGGTGTCCGTGTGAGAAGGCACTGGTCAGGCATCACTGCTTGCCGCTTGGCCGCCGGTTTCGGCGCGGCGCTGCTGGCTGGCGCCCTGAGCGCCGCGCCTGCCCGTGTCGAAGCCATTCGGGTGGCCGAGTACGATGCCCGCACGCGAGTGGTCATCGAACTGGACCAGAACCGGAGCCACAGTTTGCTGGTTCTCGACCACCAGCCGCGCGTGGTCGTGGATATTTCCTCAAGCACGCTGCATGCCAGCCTCCCGGAGCGGGGCAGGGGAATTGTGCGGCGCATGCGCCACGCCCGCCACCAGGATGGAGAGCTGCGCATGGTTTTCGATCTGCGCGCCCCCGCCACCGCCGGCAGCGTCGCGATCGCGGCGAGCAGGCCGGGCGAAGGGCACCGCATTGTGGTGGATATCTTCTCCAGCCTCGGGGATGCCGGCGCGCCAGCGAAGGCAAACGGAACCCAGGTTGCGCGCGATGTCCTGATTGCGATCGACCCGGGCCACGGCGGCAAGGATCCTGGCGCCATCGGACGGAACGGCTTGTACGAGAAAACCGTGGTTTTAGGGATTTCCCGGAGGTTGTCGCGGCTGATTGAGCGCGAACCCGGCATGCGGGCGCTGCTGACCCGAGACGGCGATTACTACCTGAAGTTGCGCAGCCGTTACGAACTGGCCAGGCAGCGCAATGCGGATTTGTTTGTTTCCGTTCATGCCGATGCGGTTCGGGATCGTCGGGTTCGGGGATCAAGCGTGTATGTGCTGTCGGAGAAGGGCTCCTCGGACGAGGCGCGCCGCCTCGCCGCGCGCGAGAATGCATCCGACTTGGCGGCGGGCGTGGAGTTGGATGAATATTCTCCCGCGCTGGCCACGGTGATTATTGATTTGCAGCAGAACGCTTCCATCGGCGCCAGCTTGGAGGTGGGCGACGAGGTGTTGCAGCATTTGCACGGGGTGGGCCGCGTGCGCAAGGTCAGGGTGCAGAAGGCGCCTTTCGCCGTGCTCAAGGCACACGATGTGCCGTCCATTTTGGTCGAAACGGCGTACATTTCCAATCCGCAGGAAGAGCAGCTGCTGAAGACCGCTGCCTATCAGGAGAAGCTGGCGCGCGCGCTGCTGGCCGGCGTCAGGTCCTACTTCTACAGGAATCCTCCGCGCGGCACGCTGATCGCGGAGCGGGTGGCGATGGGCGAGGTCCCGCAACAGCAATACGTGGCCCGAAGGGGCGACACGCTTAGCGGCATTGCGCAACGCTTCAGGGTGCCGGTGCCGGTGCTGATGCGCGCCAACAAACTTCCGAACGACCGCCTGCGTGTCGGCCAGGTTCTCACGATCCCCGCCACCTGAGATCATCTGCCGATGGGCGCAGCCCTGCGGAGCCGGAGATGCTTCGGCAAAAGGCTGAAGCGGGATTGCCAGCCTTCCGGCCCGTACAATTCGCGCCCATGAGTTCGTATCCGTTCGCCGAAATCGAGGCGAAGTGGCAGGCGCGATGGGAAAAGGACGGCACTTTCCGGACACCCGGCATCCCCGACCGCTCGCTTCCCAAGGCGTACATCCTCGACATGTTCCCTTATCCCAGCGGAACCGGCCTTCATGTGGGGCACCCCGAAGGCTACACGGCCACCGATATTGTGGCCCGCTACAAGCGCATGCGCGGCTGCAACGTGCTGCATCCCATGGGCTGGGACGCTTTCGGCCTGCCCGCCGAGCAATACGCAGTGCGGACCAATACCCATCCGCGCGTGACCACGCGGCGCAATATCGACCGCTTTCGGACACAACTGAAGTCGCTGGGCTTTTCCTACGACTGGTCGCGCGAAATCAGCACCGCCGATCCCGACTACTACCGCTGGACGCAGTGGATTTTTCTGAAGCTGCACGAGCGCGGCCTAGCCTACCAGTCCGAGCAGCCGGTCTGGTGGTGCCCGGACTTGGGCACCACGCTGGCCAACGAGGAAGTCGTGGAAGGCCGGTCGGAAGTGGGCGGTTTTCTGTGCGAGCGACGGCCGCTGCGGCAATGGATGCTAAAGATCACGGACTATGCGGAGAGATTGCTGGAAGGACTCGATGGCCTGGATTGGCCCGAATCCACGCTGGAAATGCAGCGCAACTGGATCGGCCGTTCAGTAGGCGCCGAGATCCGCTTTGGGCTGGCCAACGCCGACGAAGCCGTCAGCGTGTTCAGCACCCGGCCGGACACGCTGTTCGGCGCTACCTTCCTGGCGCTTTCGCCGGAGCACCCGCTAGCGGAAAAAATCGCCTCCCCGGAGCGGCTTGACGAGGTGCGGCGCTATTGCCGCGCGGCCGCGCGCAAGAGCCAGCTTAGGCGCGTGGCCGATGCGCATGACCGCAGCGGCGTCGATACCGGGGCGCGGGCCATCCATCCCGTCACCGGCAAGGAGATTCCGGTGTGGGTGGCCGACTATGTGCTGATGGGTTACGGCACGGGCGCCATTATGGGCGTGCCCGGCGAGGACCAGCGCGACTGGGAGTTCGCCCAAGCTCATTCGCTTGAAGTGGTGCGCACCGTGCAGCCGCCCCGGGGGCACGAGGATGGCGCCTTCGGCGGCGAGGGCACCGTGATCAACAGCGGCTTTCTTGACGGAATGCGGATGGAGGAGGCCAAGCAGGCCGCCATCGGTTGGCTTGAGCGCAACGGGCGCGGTCGGGCGCGGACCGCCTACCGCTTGCGCGACTGGCTGTTCAGCCGGCAACGCTACTGGGGCGAACCTTTCCCTGTGATATTCGTGGACGGCGTGGCCAGGCCGCTTCCGGAAACGGAACTGCCGCTCACGCTGCCGGAACTCGACGACTTTCGCCCCAGCGGTTCGCCTGAAGGCCCGCTGGCCAAGGCCGGCGAGTGGCTCAAAGCCATCGATCCGCAAAGCGGCCGGTCTGCCCGCCGCGAGACCAATACCATGCCCCAGTGGGCCGGATCCTGCTGGTACTACCTGCGCTTTATCGATCCGCGCAACCCTGGCCGGCTGGTGGATCCTGAACTGGAGCGCTACTGGATGCCGGTGGATCTCTATATCGGCGGCGCCGAGCACGCGGTGCTGCACCTGCTCTACGCGCGGTTTTGGCATAAGGTGCTGTACGACGCGGGCTTGGTTTCCACCGACGAGCCGTTCCGCAAAGTCGTGCATCAGGGCGTGATCCTGGGGGAGCGCGAGTTCACCGCTTATCAGGATGGCTCGGGAGCCTTCGTTTCCGCAGTGCGCGCCCGTCGCGTGCCGGGCTCTCAGCCGCCCGCCTGGGCCGATGGGGAAAGCGGCGCGGATCTTACGCCGCAGGCCCTTGACGAGGAACAGGTTCGCAAGAGCGGCGAGCACTTCGTGCTGGCCTCCGATTCCTCGATCGTTCTTGAGTCCCGCGCCCACAAGATGTCCAAATCGCGCGGCAACGTGGTGAACCCCGAGGATGTGCTCCGGCGTTACGGCGCCGACGCATTCCGGCTTTATGAAATGTTCATGGGTCCTTTGGAGAAATCCAAGCCCTGGAGCACGCGCGGCGTGGAAGGCCCGTTTAGATTCCTCGGACGTTTGTGGAGCTTGGTGGACGGCGGCATGAGCGAAGGCGGGGCCACGCCGGAGCAGTTGCGTTTGCTGCATCGCACCATTGCCAAGGTCACTGCCGATATCCGCGAACTGAAAATGAACACCGCCATCGCTGCGCTGATGGAGTTCGTCAACGCGGCGGCCCGCTGGAAGGAATTGCCGCGAAGCGTGGCGGAACCGCTGGTGCTGATTGCAAGCCCCTTTGCCCCGCATATTGCAGAGGAATTATGGGAGCGGCTGGGACATGGCGAATCGCTTGCGCATGCCCCCTGGCCTAAGGCGATCGACCAATGGCTGAAGGATGAAACCGTGGAGATCGCGGTGCAGGTTAACGGCAGGCTCAGGGCCAGCATTCGCGTGGCCGCGGATGCCGGGCGCGAGACGGTGCTGGCGGCGGCGCGCGGCGACGAGCGGGTGGCTGCGCGCTTGGCTGGAGAGGCGGTGCGAAGGGAAGTTTACGTTCCGGGCCGCATCGTCAATTTCGTGCTGTGACGGCCCTGGCCCGCCTATTGCGCCAAGGGGCGGAGAATGGCTTCATCGTCCCGCCTCGCGCAAGCCCCATCCGGATATTCGTGCTGTCTTGGCTGCTCGCGCCGCTGCTGGCCGCCTGCGGCTTCCAGTTTCAGGGGGCGCTCAGTTTTCCGGCGCTGTCCGGCGGGATATGGCTGCAAAGCGCCCACGGCGCCACGCCGCTTCAGCGGGCGCTCAAGGAGCAGTTGCGGCTGGCGCAGGTCGATGTGCGGGGCGGGCCTGGCGAAGGCGTCGCGATCCTGCGGCTGTTGGATGACGAGAGCCAGGAGAGCTTGGTGGCGATTTCGGCCAACAATCTGCCCACGGTCACTGAAATCAGTTACCGCGTCAGGTATTCCCTGCGCCTGGGAGGCCGGCGGCTGATCGAGGAGCGCGAGCGGGAGGCCAACCACACGCGCGCGCAAGACGAGTTCCGGGTGCTGGGCATGGAGCGCGAAGCCGAGGTCTTGCGCGAGGCCCTGGCCGAGGAATTGGCGCGGCAGATTCTCCGCGATCTGGCGGCTTTGCCCTCCCCCGCCGTCCAGCAACAGCCTTGATTCGCCTTTACAACACGCTGGGCCGCGAGTTGCAGACTTTCGTGCCCGGGGACCCGTCACGGGTCACGATGTACGTGTGCGGCCCCACCGTGTACGGCCCCGCGCATATCGGCAACGCCCGTCCGGCCGTTGTCTTCGACGTGCTGGCGCGTGTGTTGCGGCGGCGCTATCGCTTGGTTTACGCCAGCAATATCACCGATGTGGACGACAAGATCAATAAAGCCGCCGCCGAGGAAGGCGTGGAAATCGCCGCGATTGCGCAGCGCTGGGCGAAGGTGTGGGAGGAGGATATCGCGGCGCTCGGCGTGCTGCCGCCCGACCATCGCCCGCGGGCTACGGAACATATCCCGCAGATGATTGGCCTAGTGGGGCTGCTGCTGCAAACAGGGCATGCCTACGAAGCCGAAGGACACGTTCTGTTCCGGGTGAGCGCCTGCTCCGGGTACGGCCAGTTGTCCGGCCGCGCCCGCGAGGAGCAGATTGCCGGAGCGCGGGTGGAGGTGGCCCCGTACAAGGAAGACCCGGCGGATTTCGTGCTATGGAAGCCATCGCCGCCGGAGCTGCCCGGCTGGGAAAGCCCTTGGGGCCGCGGGCGTCCCGGCTGGCACTTGGAGTGCTCGGCCATGGCGCGCGAGCACTTAGGCGAGACCTTGGACATTCATGGAGGAGGGCAGGACCTGATCTTTCCACACCACGAAAACGAGATCGCCCAGAGCGAATGCGCGCATGCCGCGCCGCTGGCCCGCTACTGGATGCACAACGGCATGATTCGCATGGGCCGCTCGAAGATGGCCAAGTCCGCAGGCAATATCCTGACCATTCGCGGGCTGCTGGAACAGCACCGGGGCGAAGTGCTGCGGCTCGCCTTGCTCAGCGCGCGCTACCGCGACCCGCTGGAATGGAGCGGCGAGCTTATCGCGGCCAGCCGCCGTCGCTTGGACCGGATGTACCGGGCGTTGCACGATTGCCCCCTGCGGAACGAGGCGCAGGGGAACGGCGGCGCGGCGCCGGCGGGGGAACTGGTCCGGGCCTTGGAGGACGACCTGAACACGCCTGCCGCGCTTGGCGTATTGGCGGGCCAGACGCGCGAACTCCGGGCGGGCAGGGCCGACCCCCAAGCGGCGGCCGAATCGCTCCGGGCCGGCGCTGCGCTTCTCGGACTTTTGCAGGCCGAGCCTGAGGAGTGGTTTACCGCTCCGGTTGAGGCCGCGGCAGCCGAGGCGGGCGGGGCCTTGGGGGAAGACGTGGCGGAAACGCCGCTTGCGTCCCTGACGGCCGCCGAGATCGAGGCGCGCATCGATCAGCGCGCGGCAGCGCGCGACCGCCGCGATTTTGCCGAGGCCGACCGGATACGCGAGCAGCTCAAGGCCTTGGGCGTGGCGCTGGAGGATGGCGCCGGCGGAACCACTTGGCGGCGGGTCTGACGGCAGGCGCTATGATTGCGGCATGAGCAAACTATTTGCAGCCAGGCGTTCGGTGGCCGAGGTGGAGGAGGGCTCGCAGCTCGCGCCGAAATTCAACCAACAGGGCCTGATACCGGCTGTGGTGACCGACCATGCCAGCGGCGAGCTTCTGATGCATGCGTATATGAACAGGGATGCGCTCGAACGGACGATCGGCACCGGCGAGGCGCATTACTACAGCCGCAGCAGGGACAAGCTGTGGCGCAAAGGAGAGACCAGCGGCCTGATCCAGAAGGTGCGCGAGCTGCTGGTGGACGACGATCAGGACTGCGTGTGGCTGCGCGTGGAGGTAGCGGGCGGCGCAAGTTGCCACGTGGGCTACCGTTCCTGTTTTTATCGCCGGATACCGCTGACTGCGGATAAGCGGCCGGTGGAGCTTGAGTTCACCGAAAGCGGCAAAGTGTTCGATCCGGAGCAGGTTTACGCAGGGCACGAAAACCCGACCCGCTTGTGAGCGCCGGGAAGCCGTCTTGCGGCAGCTTGCGGGAAGCTCAGGAGGAGTTGCTCGAAGAGTTGGGTTTTTTCGACAGTTGGATGGAGCGCTACCAGCATATTATCGAGATGGGCCGAAGCGCTCCGGAGTTTCCTGAAGAGTGGCGCATCGAGGACAACCGGCTGCGCGGGTGCCAGTCGCAGGTATGGCTGAAGTCCTGGCAGGAAGATGGTCGGCTGTTCTTCCGGGCCGTTAGCGACTCGGCGATCGTTTCCGGGCTTGCCGCCTTGCTGATGCGCGTATATAGCGGCCGTTTACCCTGCGAGATCGTCGAAACGCCGCCTGACTTCATAGCCGGCGCGGGCTTGGACCATCACTTAAGCCCCACGCGAAGCAATGGGCTGCATTCAATGGTGAGCCAGATCCGCGGGCTGGCCGTAAAATGCCTCCAGTGAAATCGCTCGCCATTGGACTGGTACGCGCGTATCAGCTTTGCATTTCTCCATTTCTGGGCTCGCGATGCCGTTTCCAGCCGACCTGTTCGCAGTACGCGGCGGAAGCCATTAAAGCTCACGGCCTGCTTCGCGGCTTCGGGATGTCGGCGCGGCGGCTGCTGCGCTGTCATCCGCTCGGTCCATCGGGCTGGGATCCGGTTCCGCCAACGGGCGCGGACCAGCCGCCGCACCGGTAAAGGCCGTGGAAGACAGCTTCTTGTCGCTATTGCGATGCCCCACAACCGGCGGCGGGCTTGAGCGCGCCGGCGCGGAGACGCTGGCGGCGCTCAACGATTCCGTGCGCAAGGGCGAGCTGGCCGATGCCTCGGGAAACAAGGTGGAGGAGCCGTTGGAAGCGGCGCTGGTTTCCGTCTGCGGACGCTGGCTGTATCCCGTTCGCGAAGGCATTCCCGTGCTGCTCGTCGATCAGGCGATCAAGGCGGCAAGCGCCAAGGACACGGCGTGAGGCTGTCCTGCAACGAATTGCCGGATGCCTTGGAAAAGGGGCTGGCGCCGCTGTACCTGTTGTCGGGCACTGAGCCTTTGCTGCTCGAAGAGGCGGCGGATCGGCTCCGGGCTGCCGCCCGCAAGGCCGAATTCTCCGAACGCGCGCTGCATGTGGCCGACGCCCGCTACAACTGGGGCGCATTGAAGGCCGACATGCGCAGCCGCTCGCTGTTTGCCGGCCGGCGGCTGGTGGAAGTGCGCCTCGCCAACGGCAAGCCCGGCGTGGCGGGCGCGAAAGTGCTCAAGGAGCTGGCCGGTTCGCCTCCGGAAGACACCCTGCTCATGGTGATTTCCGGAGGCTTGGACCGCAACGCCAGAAAAAGCGCATGGGTGCGCGCCTTGGACGCTGCCGGCGCTTGGATCGATGCCCCGATTCCATCGAGCGCCGAACACCGGGCTTGGATACGGGAACGCCTTGCACAGGAGCAATTCCAGCCCGCCCCCGAGGCGGTGGCCCTGTTGGCGGAGCGCACCGAGGGCAATCTGCTGTCGGCGCGCCAGCAGATCGACAAGCTGGCGCTGACCAACGAGCCGGGGCCGCTCTGTTTGGAAGCGGTGATGGGGGCGATCGCCGATGCCAGTCGCTTCGACGTGTTTCAGCTGGGGGCGGCCGCCTTGGGCCAGGATCTGCGCCGCACCGCCCGCATTCTCTCAGGCTTGAAGCGGGAGGCCGCGCCGCCCACGCTGATTCTCTGGGTTCTGGTGCGCGACATCACCACGCTGGCCGACCTGCACTGGCGGACCACACGCGGCGACAGCCTGCCCTCGGCGATGGGCGCGCTGGCTGTCTGGTCGAGCCGCAAGGCGGAATTCCGGGCTGCCTTGAAGCGGCACGGCGCGCGCTCCATCGCCGCCCTGCTGCGCGGGTCGTCCAAGGCGGACCAGGTGATTAAGGGCGCCAGAACGGGCGAGCCGTGGGCGGAGCTGGAGCAACTCGCTTTTGCCTTGGCGGAGCCTCACCGCATGGGAGGCGGGCGTTGAGCGAATCCGATGTCCTGGGTCTCATGGGAGGCGCTTTCGATCCCGTCCACAAGGGACACATCGAGCTGGCGCGCAAGTTGGCCGCGGCAGCGGAAATCAGCGAGGTTCGCTTCGTGATCGCGGCCCGGCCGCCTCACCGGGGCGCTCTAACGGCGGGCGCTTCGCTGCGTCGGCGGATGCTGGAGGCAGCGATCGCCGATATTCCCGGCTATGCGGTGGAGGATTGCGAGCTTGAGCCTTCAGGGCCGCGCTACACAGTGGATACCCTGTCGCTTTTGCGGCGCCGCAATCCGGGGCGCCCGCTTTGCTGGATGATGGGCTTCGATTCCTTTGCCGGTCTGACCCAATGGCGTGACTGGCGAGTCCTGTTTGATCTCGCTCATTTCGTGGTGGGGGCGCGGAGCGGCTACGCCGATGGCCTGCCTGCCGCGCTGGAGCGGGAGCTTGCCGCGCGCTCCGCGGCCCATGCGCGGGAACTGCGGACCATCCGGTCTGGCCGGATACTGATGTGCGCGCAGCCTGTTGCGGCGATTTCCGCCAGCCATGTTCGCAAGGCGGCGCGCGCCGGCCGCTTGGAGAGCGATCTGATCCCGGCTCCGGTGGCGCGGATCATCCGCGAATCCGGCGCCTACGCGGAAGGCCGCCCGTGAGCGCTGATCTGCTGCCGGCGTTGGCCGAGAGCGTGCTCGACGAGTTGCAGGCCGCCGATGTGCGCTGGCTGGATGTGCGCGGCCAAACAGCCCTGACCGACCGCATGGCGATCGCCACTGGCCGCAACGCCCGCCATATCAAGGCGCTTGCGGACCGCCTCGTCGAGCGCGGCAAGAAAGCGGGATGCCCGGCGCTTGGCGTGGAGGGCCTGCAATGGTGCGACTGGGTCCTGATCGATTTCGGCGATCTCGTGATCCATCTCATGCGCCGCGAAACACGCGACTTCTACAAGCTGGAGGACTTGTGGGAGTTTGACGGCGCCGCCTAGTGTCCGTAGCACTGAAAAGGGCGCTGCGCTGGGTGCTCGGTTCCGCCGGCGTATGCCTGCTGCTTCTGGCCTTGCTGCTCGGCGCTCTGCGGCTGCTTCTGCCCCTGACGCCGGCGTTCCAGGAGGAAATTGCGCGCTGGACCAGCGAAAGCCTTGGCTATCCTGTGGAGTTTGCGCGGATCGAGCCTTCCTGGGGGTTGACCGGGCCGGAATTTCGGCTTCGCGGCGTACGCGTGGTGTCCGAACGCGGCGGCGGACCATTGCTGCTGGCCGACGAAATACAACTGGGAATCAATCTTTGGAGGCTGCTGCCGGGACGCGGCCTCACCTTGGACCGCATATCCATTGCCGGGGCTCGGCTCTCGCTGCTGCGCGAAGAGACCGGCTCCTTTTCGATCCAAGGGCGCGACCCCGCCTACTATCCGGGCGGCCCGGCCCGCCTGCTGGCCTTTGTGCCCGGGGACATCAGGGTCCGGGATATCTGGATCGAGTACCTGGATCCCGCCCGCGAGGTGCGCGAAAACTTCTGGCTGGAGCGGCTTTCGGCCAAGATTGCCGACGGGCGGATCGTTTTAGACGGGCGCCTGGTGCTGCCGGAGGAATACGGCGAATGGCTCGCGCTGGGCGCCGATATCGGCCTGCGGCAATGGACCGGCTCGCTGGCGCCCTCCGGCCCTTGGCGGCTCCATCTTGAGGGTCGCGCAATTCGGCTGGCGCGCATGCGGGAACTGATAGCCGAAGCCGCTTCCCTGCCCGTTAGCGGAATCGGCGACTTCAACCTGTTCGCGGATCTTGCAGGCACGGATATTGAGCAGCTTTTCGGAGAGATTGATTTCACCGGCTTTGGCATGACCGAGGACTTGATCGACCCTATTGTTTTCGACAGCCTGGGCGGACAGTTCGAATGGCAGAGCCGGGGGCGGGAGCACGCATTGAGCGCCGGGCGCGTCCGGGTCGTCCGGGCCGGCGAGGCTTGGCCGGAGACAGAACTCAGCGCTCGCTGGTCGGCTGAAGAGGACGGAAGGCTGACCGGCCTGATGCTTGAATCGAGCTTTGTGCGGCTTGAGGATGCGGCGCCGGCGCTGATGGGCTTGGCATCCCGCGCCGGCCTTGCCTTGCCTTTGCTGCCGCTGCGGGGCGATCTTGCGAACTTGAATATGGAATGGGCGGAGGTTGGCGTGTCGCTGCCGGATATAGAGGCGGACTTCATCGGGCTGGACTTGGGCTGGGCTGAGAGCGGCCTGGCTTTGACGGGTGTGGATGGTCAGCTGCGGCACCGGGGGGAATCCGGAAGCGCCGTGCTTGCGGTCTCGGGCGGCGGCTTGAAGGCGCGGTGGCTGGAACAGTCGGCGGATGTGGACGAGTTGCAGGCGGAGCTGAGCTGGAGCAAGAGCGGCGGGTGGTTGCTGGAAGGCAGCAATTTGCGCGTCAGCGCGCAGGGCATGGATTGGACTGGCCGTTTTTCGCTGGCCCTGCCTTCGGACGGCGGTTCGCCGGTGCTTGATCTGAGCGGCGGCGGCGAGCGCCTCGACGATCTTCCGCAGGCCCTCCGCCTCCTTCCTTGGCGGAACACTCCCGGGCTTCCCTTCGGCTGGATGAGCAATGCGCTGCATTCGGGGAGGGGGGGGACTGGAGCCTGCTGGTAAGCGGCCCGCTTCGTTCGTTTCCTTTCGGCGGCGGCGTGCTGCGCTTGGAAATAAGACTTCGCGATGCCCGGATGACGCTTTTCCCGGACTGGCCGGATGCGCTGGGGGTGGCCGGACGAATCGTGCTGAATGGGCCGAGGTTGTTGATTCAAGGAGGAGAAGGCGATCTGGCGGGCGTCTGGTGGCGGGACGTTCAGGTGGAAGTGGCCGACTTAAGCCGCCCCGTGGTGGAGGTCAGCGCCGTGAGCGAAGCCCCTGTGCCGGACTTGCTGCAGGGTTTGGGGCGCACCCCCGTGGCCGACCGGATTTACGGCGGGTTGCTGCAGGCCGAAACTTCCGGTCCGGCAAGCACCCGTTTCGGCTTTAGCTTGCCGATTCCGAACCGCAGCGCTTGGCGGATGCGCTCCGAAACCGTTCTGGACGGGGTTGATTTGCGGCTGAACGAGCTGGTCCCGCCGGTTCGGAGCATGCGCGGCACGATCACGGTGACCCGCGATGGCGTGCTCGCGGATAATCTGCGAGGCCGGTTTCTCAACGAGGCCCTGGCCATTCGTTTGGGCAAGGCGCCCCTGGGCGCGCAGGGCTATGGTTATCGCCTCGAACTCAACGGCGCAGCCTCTGCGGGCGCTTTGCGCGACCTGTTCGACTGTTGCATGCTGGACCGTCTGTCGGGGCAATTCTCTTGGACCGGCGAGGTCCTTGTGCCTTCGACGGATGCCGAGCCCATGCGCGCCGTGCGCGCCCGCCTAGAGACGGATTTGGTGGGTCTGGCCAGCGATTTCCCGCATCCCGCGGATAAGCTCGCGGCCACGCCGGGCCCGACTTGGCTGGAGTTGAGATGGGGTTCGGCGCAGCCTCCGCGCCTCGCAGGGCGCCTCGGCTTGGGCCCCGGCATCGCCATGGAGTTCGTTGATGCAGGCGAGGGATGGCGCATCGGCCGGGGGCGTTTGCGTTTCGGGGACACGCTGCCGCAATTGCCTGTTTCCGCAGGCCTTCTGGTGGACGGGGAGCTTGACTGGCTAAGGCCGGGGGATTGGACAAGCCTGTTTGCGCGTGATGGAAGCGCGATGGACCTGCCTTGGGAGATCGACCTTAAGGCGGATGCCTTGTACGCCCTTTCCAGCGAATTGCCGGAGCAGCGGATCCAAGTTCGTCCGCAGCCCGACGGATGGCAGGTGGAGCTTCAAGGGCAGGCCGCCGATGGCCGGATATTCTGGCCGCGGCACGATGCCCGGGGAGCGGAGATGTTGGCGGATATGAACTGGCTGCGGTTGACGCGGCGGGATCCGCGGCCGCCGCCGCCGGCCAACCCCCGCAGCCTGCCGGCGGGGAAGCTGTTGCTGGACGATCTGGAAATCGGCGCGATGCGGCTGGGCGCGGTCCGCGCGCGCTACGGGAAAACCGCCGGCGGGCTGGGTTTGGATTGGTTCAGGACCGAATCCCCCGCTTTTTCCTCGGAGGGCAGCGCGGCATGGCTGGTGGCGGACGAGGCGGGCACGCAGCATCTGGGCCGGCTGGATATGGTGATGGAGAGTTCCGATGTTGCCGCGTCGCTGGAGCAGCTCGGCTACGCCCGCGGGATTTCGGGGGATCGGGGCAGAATGTCGCTGTCGGCGAGCTGGGAAGGGCCGCCCGCCGGCGACTTTCTTACGCGCGCCGACGGCATGGTTAGCGTCGAGGTCGAGTCCGGCGACGTTCCGGCGCTGGATCCCGGCGGCGGCCGGATGCTGGGCGTGCTGAGCGTGGCCCGGCTTCCGCGGCGTTTGGCGCTGGATTTTCGCGAGATGACCGAAGAGGGCCTGCCTTTTGATCGGCTGGCGGGCGACTTCAGCCTTCGCGCCGGCCAGGCCTATACTTGCAACATGGGCCTGCAAGGCGCAGTAGCCGGCTTGGCCCTGTTCGGCCGCACCGGGCTTAAGGACCGCAGCTACGACCAGGTCGCCGTGGTGTCGCCGAATTTGCCCGGACTGCTGTCATTGGGCGGCGTCATCGTGGGCGGCACCGGACTGGGCGCCACCATGCTGCTGCTGTCCCAAGCGTTCCGCGAGCCGCTGCAAGCCATTTCGGCAAACTATTATCGGGTTGGCGGAAGCTGGGACAACCCGGATGTCAACCGGGTTCTTCGCGAGGAAATCGATTTCGGGGCGTTTGCCGACTGTGCCCTCTACTTGGAGGAAAATTTGACCGACATGCCGAATATCGATTGGGACGCCCTGCTCAGCCAGGCGGAAGAGGCCGAGGCGGCGGCCGGAAGCGGCGAGCCGGAAGCGGAAACATCGGCGAGCGAGTTGCCGGCGGCTCCCGATGCTGCGCCGCCCGCAGCGACTGCGCCATGAGCGCCATGGCGGTTATTCAGATGTGTTCCGGCGACGATCCCGCCGCCAACCTCGCACGGGCCTCCGCGCTCTTGCGCGAGGCTGCCGACCAAGGCGCGGCGCTGGCGGTGTTGCCGGAAAATTTCGCCCTTATGTCCAAGGATGCGGAGCGCAGGCGCTCCAAGCACGCCGAGCAGCCGGGTTCCGGTCCTTGGCAGGACTTCGCCGCGGAACAGGCGCAGCGTTTGGGCCTATGGATTGTGGCCGGCACCATTCCCATGCGTTCGGATGACCCGAAGCGCCCGAGCTCGGCCTGCTGTCTTTTTGACGGCGCCGGCGCCATGGTGGCGCGCTACGACAAGGTGCATCTGTTCGACGTGTCCGTTCCGGGGCGCGCGGAGTCCTACCGCGAATCCGCGAATACCACGCCTGGGCGCAAGCCGGTGGTGGCGGAAACGCCGTTCGGGCGCGTGGGGCTGGCGGTGTGCTATGACCTTCGCTTTCCGGAGCTGTTTCGCGCCATGAGCGAGCGCGGCGCCGAAGTCATTGCCTTGCCCGCCGCTTTTACCCGCGCCACCGGGGAAGCTCACTGGCATGTGCTGCTGCGGGCCCGCGCGGTCGAAAACCTCTGCTACGTGCTGGCGTCGGCCCAGTGCGGCGGGCATCCCGGAGGACGCGAAACCTACGGCCATTCGATGATCGTGGAACCTTGGGGGCAGATGGTCGCGGAGCAGGATGAAGGCGAGGCGGCGTTGTGCCACGATGTCGCCTTGTCCGGGCTTGAGCGTTTGCGCGCGGGTTTTCCGGCGCTGAATCACCGTCGGCTGTGAGCGCCGCGAGCGCTCTCTCCCCGGAAGGATGGCTTTCGGCCTGCGGCGCGGCCGGGATGCGCTCATTTTCTTATCGCCGGGGCTTGACCTCGACCGTTTATTGTTCTGAAATTCCCCATCCTGCATGAGCGCTCCGTCTGACCCCTCCACTCACGCCGTGCGGCCCGATGCGGTCGCGCTGGCCCGCGCCAGCCTGCTGGAATCGTGCAATCTGGGCGAACCGCAGCTCGACCGGGCGCTCGGCGCTCTGCTGCGTCCCGGCGTGGACTGGGGCGATTTGTATTTTTCGGAGCACTCCAGCGAATCCTGGGTGCTGGAGGACGGCATCGTCAAAACCGCGAGCCATGACCGCGGGCGGGGCATGAGCGCGCGCGCCGTGAGCGGGGATAAATCCGGCTTTGCCTATTCCGACGAGCTGGACCCCTCCGGCCTGCTTGAGGCCGCGAAGACCGCAGGCGCGATTGCGCGGAGCGGTGGCCGCGGCCAGCTGAGGGCGCGCCGCGAAGGCGCCCGCCGCGCCCTGTACGCGCCGGGCGATCCGGGGGCGGGATTCTCCGATCCAGCCAAGGTGGAATTGCTGCATGCCTTGGATCGCGAGGCGCGCGCCGCCGATTCCCGCGTCCGCCAAGTGATCGCTAGCCTGTCGATCGCCCGGAAGCAGGTGCTGGTCTGCTCCTCGGACGGCCGTCTGGCGGCGGACGACCGCCCGCTGGTGCGGCTGGGCGTGACCGTGCTGCTGGAGGACAAGGGCGAGGTGCGCCACGGCGCATCGGGCTGGGGCGGGCGGCTGCCGTTGGCGGAACTGTTCAGCGAGGAAAGCGGGCGCGGGCACGCGCGCGAGGCCGTGCGCCAAGCGGTGGTGAACTTGGAAGCGCAGCCGGCGCCGGTAGGCGAGGAGATCGTGGTGCTGGGGCCCGGATGGCCCGGCGTGCTGCTGCACGAAGCGGTGGGCCACGGCTTGGAGGGCGACTTCAACCGCAAGAAGGTTTCGGCTTTCGCCGGACGTATCGGCGAGAAGGTGGCCAGCGGGCAATGCACGGTGGTGGACGACGGCAGCCTTCCCGGGCGCCGCGGCTCGCTGGAGATGGATGACGAGGGCACGCCCACGGGGCGCACCGTGCTGATCGAAAACGGCATTCTGGCCGGCTATATGCAGGATCGGCTGAATGCCGACCTGATGGGCGTGAAGCCCACCGGCAACGGCCGCCGCGAGTCGTACGACTGCCTGCCCATGCCGCGCATGACCAACACCTTCATGATGCCCGGGCCGCATGATCCCGATGAAATCATCCGCTCGGTCAAAAAGGGCGTTTACGCGAAGAATTTCGGCGGTGGCCAAGTTGATATCACCTCCGGCAAATTCGTGTTCTCCGCTAGCGAGGCTTACCGGATCGAGAACGGCAAGCTGGGGGCGCCGCTGCGCGACGCGACCTTGATCGGCGACGGACCCACGGTTCTCACGAGGGTATCGATGGTCGGCAGCGACTTGGCGCTGGATTCGGGCATCGGCGTTTGCGGCAAGGAGGGCCAGAGCGTGCCGGTGGGCGTGGGCATGCCCACCGTCCGCGTGGACGGGATCACCGTTGGAGGCACGGCCTGAACCCCGCGAAGAGCAGCGGGGTATGCCCTCATTCAAGCAAGCCCTCGATCAATCACTATAACCAACCCATCTCATACACCTGCAAAAGGAGCATAGAAATGACCAAAAAGGTGGCCATTCTCATGGGGTCGCATTCCGACTGGAAAATCATGGAGCACTCGGCTGCGACGCTGGACAAGCTGGGCGTGGAATGGGAGGCCCGGGCGCTGTCCGCCCACCGCGCCCCCAAATTGCTGGCGGAATACGTGGAGCGGGCCGAGGACAACGGCTTCGCGGTGGTGATCGCCGGAGCGGGGCTGGCCGCCGCCCTGCCGGGAACGGTCGCGGCGCTTACCGCGCTGCCGGTTTTGGGCGTTCCCCTGGCCAGCGCGGCGTTCGGCGGCGCGGATGCGATGCTGTCGATCGCGCAGATGCCGGCCGGCGTGCCGGTGGGCACGCTCGGAGTGGGGCGCCACGGCGCGGTCAACGCCGCGCTGCTGGCCGCCGCGATTCTGGCCTTGAGCGACGATGGCGTGGGCGCCGCGCTCAAGGCGCATCGCGAAGCCCAGACCGCCGAAGCCGCGCGCAACAGCGATGTCGCCGGATGATTTGAGCGAGCGCGTGGCCGATGCCTTGGCGCACGCCCGCAAGGGCGGCGCCAGCCAGGCTGCGGCTTCCGCATCCAACGATTCCGGGCTCACGCTGCGCGTTCGGATGCGCTCCGTGGAAACCTTGGAGAGCCACCAAGGCCATTCGCTGGGCGTGACGGTGTACTTGGGACAGCGGCAGGGATCGGCCAGCACCTCGGACCTGTCGCCCCAGGCCGTGCGGGAGACCGTTGACAAGGCGTTGAGTCTGGCGCGCTTCGCCGCCGAGGACGAATTCGCCGGATTGGCCGATGCCGACCGCATGGCCACGGAATTCCCGGAGCTGGATCTCCACCACCCTTGGGACCTGGATGCGGAGCAGGCCATGGAACTGGCGCTGGAGTGCGAGGCGGCGGCGCTGGATTCGGACCCGCGAATCAGCAACTCCGAGGGCGCGGGGGTGGATACAGGCGAATCCAGCTACGCGTACGGCAACTCGCACGGTTTTCTCCAAGCCGGACGCACCAGCAGCCACAGCCTTTCCTGCGTGGTGCTCAGCGAGCAGGACGGCCATATGGAGCGCGATTACGAATTCTCCGCGGCTCGGGCGCCGGAGGAGCTCGCGCCGGCCAAGGAAGTGGGAGCGAAAGCCGCGCAATACGCATTGCGGCGATTGGGCGCGCGCAAGATCAAAAGCACCCGCGCGCCGGTGGCGTTCGCGCCGCGGGTGGCCCGCAGCCTGATGGGGCATTTCTGCGCGGCGGTGAGCGGGCGGGCGCTTTACAACCGCGCCAGCTTCCTGCTCGACAGCTTAGGGCAGCCGGTGTTCGCGGATTGCGTGAACCTGTCGGAGCGCCCCCATGTGCCGCGCGGCATGGCCAGCCGCGCCTACGATTCGGAGGGCGTGGCCACCGTGAACCGCGAGGTGGTTGGCGGCGGCGTGCTTAACGGCTATTTCCTGGGCAGTTACTCGGCGCGCAAGCTCGGCATGGGAACCACCGGCAATGCCGGCGGCGCGCATAACCTAGTGCTCCAAAGCACCGGCGAAACGCTCGAGGAGCTGCTGGCCGAAATGGGCGAGGGCCTGGTGGTTACCGAACTGATGGGGCAGGGCGCCAATATCGTGACCGGCGACTACTCCCGCGGCGCCTCCGGCTACTGGGTCAAGGACGGCGCGCCGGCCCATGCCGTGCACGAAATCACCATTGCCGGCAACTTAAAGGACATGTTCCGCAACGTTCGCGCCATCGGCGCCGACATGGATCGCCGCGGCGGCATCCACACCGGCTCCATCCTCATCGACAACCTAAGCATCGCCGGCGCCTGATCCTCCAGCAAGCACCCCTTGACCCGCTCCGGCGCCGCTAATGGTCGAAGCGGCGCGCGAACTGGCAAGAGCCGGACTTTGAGTTGCCCAAAGGCTCAATGAGTCCGATCGGATACATCGTGCAGCAGCACGGCGTGCAACTTGGACGGCCAGTCAAGGCTTATGACAAATGGGTCAATCGCATGCCCGAGGCTTATGCCAGTCGTCTAATGGGCGAAAAGAAAGGCCCGTTTGCCCAAACGCCCGCGCATGACAAATTGTGCATAGCGACCGTCAAGCACTACCGAAGCTTAGTGCCCATGGCGCAGGAAGCACGAAAGCCCATCTTCGAGCTAACCAGCGCGGATGGCGCCATCGGCGCGCACGCCGCCGCTGTCCGGTAGGTGTGCAAGGATTTCCGAAAGCTGGCAAAGTCAATTAGCGAGCGGGTAGCCGCTGCTGCGTGATCCTGCCCCGCTCAAGGGCGCTGTTGCGGAAGTGTGCCGGGCTTCTCGCTCGGCGCCTCGCGCGAGGGGCCTGCGAGGTCCATCGCGCGGGATTCTCGGGCGGGTCGGCCGGGACGGGATCATCAAAGATGCTTCGCCAAGTCGCCGGACCAGAGTTTTTCGAGGAAAGCTTGCCAGGGAAGGATGTCGATAGCACCGACTCGGCGCCCGCTGGATTCGGCGCATACGATCAAGGCCGACTCCGGCTCGTGCTCCGCGCTGTAAGCATTGAGGCCGCTGAAGCCGTGCTGGCGAACACGGGCGCCCTTGACTTCGATCGCGATTTGTCCGGCGTCGCCCAGCACGAAATCAACTTCGAGTCCGGACTTTGTGCGCCAGAAGCGAATCGGAAAGTTCATTTCCGAATAGCTGCGATAGGCGATCAACTCCATCAGGATGAAGTGCTCCAAGGCGCGACCGAAGTCCGGGCCTTGTTCGCGCCCGATGCGGCGGCCCGTCAAATGGCCCGCCACGCCGACATCGAACAAATAGAATTTCGGCGCCCGCGTAATGATGGCCCGCGAGCGACGCTTGGCATACGGTTCGATCATGCAGCCGAGCAGCATGTCGTCGAGGATCTGGAAATACTCCTTGACGGTTTTCGAATCAACGCCGCAATCCCTCGCCAAGCTCGAAAAGTTGAGAATCTCGCCGTGGCTGAATCCGAGCGCGTCGAAGAATCGGGAGAAGGCTGCGGCGTTGCGGATCAAGCCTTCGTCGAACACTTCCTCCTTGAGATAGTCGTTGAGGTAGCCGTCGAGCGTTCGGCGATGCGAGCCGCTGTCGTAGTGGGCCGGCACCAGTCCTGTGTTGAGCGCCCGCATCAGATCGAATTGCGGCATTTCCCGCCAACTCAAAGGATGCAAACGGAACCGCCAAGCTCTGCCGCCGAGCAGATTGGCGCGGCCCCGCTTCAACTTGCGGGCGCTGGAGCCACAGAGAATAAACGAGATGCCCTCGCTTTCGATCAATCTGTGAACTTCATTGAGAATCGCCGGCGCCTTCTGCACTTCGTCAACAATGACCGGACGCCGGCGTTGCGCCTCCGGCAAGGCCAGCACTTGTTCCCGGAATGTCCAAGGCTCGCGGGCGTACTGGATGAGCTTGCGCGTATCCAGCAGGTCGAAACGCTTCGAGCCGGGAAACCGCTGGCAAAGGAGCGTGGATTTCCCCGTTTTCCGCGGCCCCCAAAGGAAAGCGGACTGCCCGCTTGGGAGGTCGATGGATAGTTGGCGTTCGTACAAACCCATTCGGAGCGCATTCCGATTTGGTCAAGCTAAATTGGAATGTATTCCGAAATGGTTCGCAATGCAAGCCGGTTGCATGCGCTTGAATCGGCGGATGCGGCGCAGCAAGGCGGGCACTCATGCGCCGTTTCCGCGGCAGCAGCCGCGAAACCCGCGTTGTTCAGGAATCGAGGGCTGCGTTTACGGCGGCGCGGAGTTCTTCGGCGCTGAGGCGCGCGGTGTAGTCGGGGTTGGCGTGGGCGAAGCGGATGATGCCTGCCGCACCGATGAGGTAGGCGGCGGGAACCGGCAGAGCGCGGTGGGTTTCGCCGGAGGCTTTCTCGAGGTCGATGCCGTAGTTCTTGGCCGCTTGGTAGTAGCTGTCGGGCACGCGGAAGGCGAGGCCGAAGGCTTTCGCGGCGGCGAGCCGGGCATCGGAAAGCAGCGTGTAGTCGAGGCCCTCGGCATCCCCGCGCAATGCGGAGGCTAGGTTGGCGGGACTGTCGGCGCTCAGGAAATAGACATCCATGCCTCGTTCCTCAAGCTCCGGGACCACGTGGCGAAGCTCGGCCAGATGCGCGTTGCAGTACGGGCACCAGCCGCCGCGGTAGAAAATGAGCATGGCGGGGCGTTCGAGCGCGCCGGGATCGAACGCGAAATCGCTGCTATCCGGATGCCGGGCGGTGAAGGCGGGCGCGGCAACGCCAGCGGCAAGCGGCGAAGTCTCCTCGGAGCTGGCGGCGATTTCAGCGCGTGATTCGAGTGTGGCGAACGCGGCCACTAGGGAAAGAAGCGCAAATAATGGCGAGAGTTTGCCGTGCATGTCGTGACTCCTTAAAAAGCGAACGCATTGTAGTTGAACGGGGGACGCCACTCCTTATGACTTCATTCGGCGCAAGCTGCTAATAGAATAGGCTGGCCGAAGAAATCCGAGATTGCTGGCCATGAGCACATACACTGCGGTCGTGGAGCGCTGCCCTAAAACAGGCCTGTACGTTGGATACGTTCCGGGTTTCCCGGGCGCTCACAGTCAGGGAGAGACACTAGACGAATTGAATGCCAATATCAGGGAAGTCATTGAAATGATTCTTGAGGAAGGGGTGCCCGCGATGGTTGGCGAATTCCTCGGCACTCAAACCGTCGTCGTTACCTGACCCCGGGTGTCGCGGCCTCCCGTTCTAAAATCGCGTGAGGCGATCGCCATTCTCGCCGCGCTTGGGTTTGAGGAAGTGCGCCAGCGCGGCTCGCATAAGCGGTTCCGCCACTTGGATGGTCGCGCCACCACTGTTCCGGTTCACGGCGGTCGCGATCTGTCGCCGATCCTGCTTCGGCGCATCGCACGCGATTTGGGTATGAGCGTTTATGAATTCTTTGAGCATCGCCGATAGAACGACCGGTGGCCCAGCCTTGGCGCGCGGTCCCGGCGGCCCTGTTGCCTTGTCAGGCCCGGAAACGGTTGCGGGCCGACAGCGTTTGGGCGAGTGGTTGCGCCATGCGGCGCGGCTGCATCCGCGCGAGATCGACCTGGGGCTGGAGCGGATCGCGCAAGTGATCGGAAAACTGGGCATCAAGCCGCCGCCCGGCCGTGTGGTGACAGTGGCCGGCACCAACGGCAAGGGCAGCACGGCGGCGCTGATCGAAGCGGCGCTGCGCTTAAGGGGAGGGCTTCGCACGGCGCTTTATCTTTCGCCGTACCTGCAGGAGTTCGGGGAGCGGGCGCAGATTGGCGGCGCTTACGCCGATCCCGATGACTTAAGCCGCGAGTTCGAGCGGGTCGAGGCGGCGCGCGGCGATATCCGGCTCACTGAGTTCGAGTTCGTCACACTGGCGGCTTTCAGCTTGTTCAGCCGGTCGGACTGCGAGGCCTGGGTGCTGGAGATAGGGTTGGGCGGCAGGCTGGACGCGGTTAACGCGATCGACCCGGACGTGAGCGTGATCACGCGCATCGCCATGGACCACCAGGACTGGCTCGGCGACACGCTGGACTCGGTGGCGGCGGAAAAGGCCGGGATCCTGCGCGCCGGATGTCCGGCGCTCTACGGGGCGGGCGTTGCGCCGGCGCCGATCGCGGCCCGCGCGGTCGAACTGGACGCGCCGCTTTACCAGGCGGATGCTGATTTCGGCTTCGAGCGCGCCAACGGGCGCTGGCATTGGCGCGGCAGGACCGTTCGCCGAAGCGGTTTGGCGGTTGCCGATCCTGCCAACGCGGCGGAGTTGCCGAACGCCAGCTTAGCCTTTGCGGCGCTGGAATGCCTCGATGCCGATTGGGTGCCCGAAAGCGATGATTATCAGGAAATCCTTCAAGCCGGCCGATTGCCGGGGCGGTTCGAGCGCATGGAGTTCGCGGGAGCGGAATGGGTGCTGGACGTGGCGCATAATCCGGATGCCGGGGTGTGCTTGGCGAGAAGCCTCAACGCCTTGCCGCCGCGCCCGACGGTCTGGGTGCTAGGCATGCACAGCGATAAGGATGCTGCCGGTTTCATGCGCGCCCTGCCTTTGAATGCGGACGACCGGATCATCGTGACCCGGGCGGACTGGCCGAGGGCCTATTCCCCGGATGAGCTGGCCGAAATGATGAGGCGATGCCCGCATGCAACGCTGCGGCGCTGCGAATCGGTGGCGGAGGCCTGCGGGCAGGCCGCCGAGTTGGCGGTGGCGAAGGGTTGCCGGGTGGTAGTGACCGGCTCGTTTAATACCGTAGGGCCGGCGCGCACTTGGCTTCTTGAGCGCGCTTAGCCTCGCATATTGTGCGATTTAGCCCTTCGGCCTTGGCGTTTTCCTCTCCTTCATGGAGATGCATGAACCCATCCATGGGGCTCGGCGGCGGCTGTCCTGCCGCCGACGCTCCATGAAGGAGAGGAAAACGCCAAGGCCTCTACGTCGCACGGAGCAACGAGCAAGACGGTAGCCTGCTGCGTATGCCCTTGCTGTGTGGAGCGTCTGGGGCAGGATGCCCCAGCCGAGCCCCAAGGATGGGTTCATGCGTCTCCACACAGCAAGGGCATACGCAGCAGGCGGGCAAGCGCGTCGCAAGCCGGGCAAGCGCGGCGGCGCGGTTTATTCCAAGCCGTAGATGCGCAGGGCGTTGTCGCGCATCAGCTTTCGGCGCGCCTGCGGGCGCAATTCAAGCGCGTCGATATCGCCCACGGTGCGCTCGAAGTCCAGCACCGGGAAATCGGTGCCGAAGATGACCTTGTCTTGGCCGAATGAATTGATGTAGTGGCGGAAGCTGTCCGGCCAGTATTTCGGCCGGTGCGCGTCGCAGCCGATGAACACGTTGTCGTGCTTCCACGACATGGCGATCATCTCCTCGTGCCAGGGAATGCCCACATGGATGCCGATCAGCTTCAGTTCCGGAAAGTCGCAGGCCACCGCGTCCAGCGTGATCGGTCGCCCGACGCTGCGGCGCGGCGCGTCCTTGGCGTAGATCATCGACTGGCCCACCTGCATCTGTATGGGCACGTCCAGCTCGCAGCATTTGGCGTAGAAGGGGTAGTAGCGGGCATGATCCGGCGCCAGCTCGAACCAGTGCGGATAGAGGTGCGCGCCGACGAACCCCATATTCTTCAAGGCGTCCTCGAGTATTCGTACGCCTTCCATGCCCTGCGTGGGATCGATGCCGGCCAGTCCGCTGAATCGCTCGGGGTATTGCTCGCAAGCGCGGGCCACCACCTCGTAGGGCAGGTGGTAGCAGCCGGGCAGGCCCACCTGGCCGGTGCGCGGCGCGATCAAAAACGCCCGCTCGATGCCTGCCGCGTCCAGCCGCTCGATCATCTGCTCAAGCGAGAGCCCGCTCATCAAGGGGCTTTCGGCCTTCATTTTGCCAACGAAGAAATCGCCCTGCCAGCCGGGCCGGTGCGACAGCGCCTCAGTCGTCCAGATATTGACGACCGCGTCGATCGCCCGGTAATCGTGGCTAGGTGTGGTCATGCAGCGCCTCCGCTTTTCTCGGCGGCAATTATCCTCCATCCGCCGCCAGCGATGGCGCTAATAGCCGCTATCCCGCCAGATGCAAGGCCAGCATGATCGGGACGAGCGCGAGGATGAGCCCGCAAATGCCCATCATTCCCACAAACATCAGCCGGTACAACTGCTTGAACTCCAGCGCCATCTGCGAACTGGTCACGAAGTCCTTGATGTCGTCCTTCGTCACGAAGTCCTTGATATCGTTCTTGGTCACGAAGTCCTTGATGTCGTCCTTCGTGACAAAGTTCTTAAGCATGTGCCGGAGATCGTCCTTCGTCACGAAGTCCTTGAGCATATCCCGGAGATCATCCTTCGAGACCAGCTGCGCGATGTCCTTTCGGGTTGGCATGTTGTCCTCGACAAACATCCGAAGCTGCGCCAATTCGTCGGATATCCGGGAATTGATGGCATCGATCCGGGTCATGCTTCGCCCTAGGATTTCGGCCTGCTCCGCCTGAAATCCCGCTTCCTGATAATCCCGCGCCGACGGGAGTGTTTCCATTGCTGCCTGAGTCATTTTCGTTCTCCTTTACGAATTCCATGAAGCAGCCGCAGCGTGGCTACCCCTTCCAATGCTCATTATACGCACCTGTTCCCGGCTGCGGCTGAGCGCGCAAGGAAAAAGCCGAATAGCCTTATACTAGCGGCCTACCTGGGGGGCGGCGCATCAGCCTGAGACCCTTACCGCAAGGGAACCCCTTGAACCTGATCCGGTTCGCACCGGCGGAGGAACGAGGTATGCGGCAATTCCATCTAAATCCATGCAATCTTTTGTGGGCTGCGGCTATGCTGTGGTCCGCAGCAGCGTTCGCGTCGGCCCGGGTGGAAGGCATTCCAACCGGCGTCCTAAGCGGAAGTTCGCCGCAGCAGGCCGCTGAAGCGCAGATGCCGTCTTCCGGGGGGCAGGCTTCGCCAAACGCTTCATCCGCCGCCATCTTGGAAGAAGTGGTGGTGACGGCTTCGCTGAAGGAAGTCCGCAGCCTGGATTTGCCAGCCAGCGTGACGGTTCTGGACGCGCAGGCCATGCGCTGGTCCGCAGTCCAGCATTTCGAGGAGCTGGCGCAGCTTACGCCTAATCTGCACTGGGCGGGCGGCTCGTCGCGCGCCCGCTATTTCCAAGTGCGCGGCATCGGCGAGCGTTCCCAGTACGAGGGCGCGCCGAATCCTTCGGTGGGCTTTCTTCTCGATGACATC
Organism: Gammaproteobacteria bacterium; assembly: GCA_965213995.1. Taxonomy (GTDB): domain Bacteria; phylum Pseudomonadota; class Gammaproteobacteria; order Steroidobacterales; family Foliamicaceae; genus Foliamicus. The sequence goes on from OZ243929.1 coordinate 2,188,686, forward strand.
GATTTCTCGGCCCTTGGCGGCGTGGCAACCCGGTTCGATTTGGACAGCGTGGAGATATTGCGGGGCCCGCAAGGCACGCGCTACGGCGCTAATGCGCTGGCCGGGCTGGTTTATGCGCGCTCTCGCGAGCCTTCGCGGCAGCCGGAGGCTCACGCCGAATTGTCGCTCGGCAATGACGGCATGCGAGCGCTGGGCGCGGCGCTGGGCGGGCCGCTGGGCCGCCGCGCCGCCGGTCGATTCTCGGCGCACCAATATCAGGCCGACGGCTTTCGCCGAAACGCCACGCTTGGGCGCGATAACACCAATGCCCGCGACGAATTGAGTTTGAGAGCCAGACTCAATCTTGAGCCTTTGCCCGATCTGGCGCTGAAGCTGGCGCTGCTGCGTATCGATCTCGATAACGGCTATGACGGCTGGTCCATCGATAATGAACTGACCACTTGGTCCGACCGGCCAGGGCGCGATTCGCAAACTTCCACGGGCGCCTCGATGCGGGCGGAACTGCAACTCCCGGCTGGCCATACGCTGCTGGGCATTACCGGCGCGGCTATTTCCGACATAGAGCATAGCTACGACGCGGACTGGGGCGAGGATGGCTACTGGTCGAGGCTTGCCGACCTTGAAATACGCTACGACTACGCCTCCCGAACGCTGCGAGAACGCACCGGATTAAGCCAGGAGCTGCGCTTGCTGTCGCCGGCGGGCGGCGGCTTGAGCTACGTGTTCGGCTTGTGGTATCTCAATCTTAAGGAAGACAACGACCGGCTTGATACGGGTTTGTATGCCGAGCCGGGCTATGCGCCCGGCCCCAGCGAGGACCGGTTCGCATCGCGCTACAGGGCCGACAGCCTGGCGATGTTCGGCGAAATTTCCCGGGCATTTGCGGAAACCTGGGAATGGATGGTCGGACTGCGCTGGGAACGTCGCGAAGCCGATTATGATGATTCCGGCGGGGAGCGGTTTTCCCCGCAAGACAGGATGCTCGGCGGGCATGTCAGCCTTTCGCGCTCTCTTGGACCGGATGCCAAGGCTTACGCCCGCATCGCTCGCGGCTACAAGGCGGGCGGCTTCAATCTGGGCTTGGGCGATAGCGGCCTGGGCAGCGGCGAACTGGTCTATGAGCCCGAGTTTCTCTGGAACTACGAGATCGGCGCCAAGGGCTTGTGGCTGGACGGGCGGTTGCGCGGCGAGATATCGGCGTTCCTTTCGCGGCGAGCGGACATGCAGGTGGACACTTCGCGGCAGGTGGATCCGCAAGACCCCAACACTTTCGTCTTCTTCACCCGCAACGTGGGCCGAGGGACGAACCGCGGCTTGGAACTGAGCCTCGAGCTGGCGCCCGACGAGGCATGGCGCTTAAGCGCGGCGCTGGGGTTGCTGCACACGGAAATCACCCGTTTCCCCGGCCGCCCCCAACTAGAGGGCCGCGAGCAGCCGCACGCGCCGGGCTACGGCTACGCCTTGGCCGCTCGATGGCGCAATCCGGGCGGCTGGTTCCTAAGCGGCGAGCTGACTGGCAAGGACGGCTTCTATTTCTCTAGCAGCCACGACCGCAAGTCGGAGGCGCACACGCTGTTGAATTTAAGGGCCGGGCGCGCCTGGGCAGGCTGGGAGGCGTTCGCCTGGGCGCGCAACCTGCTCGACGAATACTATGCGGTGCGCGGTTTCTTCTTCGCCAACGTGCCGCCCGACTGGCCGGAGCAGGAATTCCGCCAGCAGGGCGATCCGCAGCACTTCGGCGTTACGATACGCCGCGAGTTTTAAGGAACGAACCATGCGAATTACCGCCGAGCTCAGCCTTTACCCGCTGGCCAGCGCCGAACCGATCGGGCGCATTACGGGGTTTATCCGGGAGTTGCGCGAGCAGTCCGGCATCGAGGTGCTCGCCAACCAGATGAGCACCCAGCTGCGCGGCGAGCTGGAGGATGTTCAGCGGGCCGTGGACGCTTGCATGAAAGCGGTGATGGAATCCGGCGACCGCGTGGTGCTGGTGGCCAAATACATCAACGCCGACCTGCCCATCAACTCGCTCCCGCCGCTCTAGCCTCTGGTGACATCCGTCGAAACCGTCAAATCAGCCCGCCCACTCGCAAGCCGCCCGTTTCAGGACTTTTCCGCACGTTTCCTCAGGAACGCCTGCGCACGCTTGGGTAAGGCCTGTTGCTACTAAAGTTTCAATTGGACGGCATGTTTCTTTCAATTGGACGATACTTGATTTTCAATTGGACGGAGGATTGAATTATTGATCACGGAAGGAAACGCAAGGCATTCCTTATGTATCCTCGCTACGTCGAGCGCCGAATCCGCGAAAATTTGACCGACACCCGTATCGTGCTCCTATGCGGTCCGCGACAGTCCGGCAAGACCACGCTGGCACGCCAGATCGCCAGCGAAAACTTTCGGTTCGTTACCCTTGATGATCCAACATTCCTTAATGCCGCGCAGGCCGATCCGGTCGGCTTCGTGCGCGATTTCGACAAGGCGGTGATCGACGAAGTGCAACGCGCGCCGCGTTTGATGCTGGCTCTCAAGCGCCTTATCAAGTCCCCCAAGCTGCAATTTCTGGATTCAGGGCTGCTGGCTGCCCTAAGAGGCCTGACGCCGGAAAGAGCTAGGAGAAACCGTGCGCCGCTCGGCGTTATTGTGGAAACCTTCGCGCTCAGCGAACTCCTCAAGATCGCAAGCTGGGCCGAGGAGCGCTATCGCTTCTCCTATTTTCGGGATAAGGATGGCAATGAAGTCGATATCGTCATTGAAGATGAGCAAGGGAGGGTCATTGGAATTGAAGCCAAGTCTTCGGCAACCGTCAGCCGGAGCGACTTTTCCGGATTGCGCCGGCTGGCAGCCGCCAGTGGCGACCAATTCGTAATGGGCCTGATCCTGTGCGACCACGAGCAAACCGTTCCTTTCGGCAACCAATTCGCCGCTGCCCCGATTGCATCCCTCTGGTCCTGAATTGCCTTTGCCGTCACGCCGCGCAACGGAATAGGATGTTTTCTGAAATATGCCGTGCAACGACTGAGCAACCTGAACGAATTTCGACCATGCCCACATGCAATAGGCGCAAGTTCCAGAAAAATGCCGTGGTAGAGTCGCCGCGCCGGTAAATCTGCGAGGAGAGCCATGGCCAACTTGGACTTGAAGACGGACGAGGCTCTATCAGCGCCTGCCCAGGAGTCAGAGCTGGCACCGCTGCCTGCATCGGACCGCAGGAAAGGATTGACTAGGTTACCAGGGTTGTGGAAAGGACTATTGAGTGTCGTCGAGTATGTAAACAACCCCTCCGTCACGCCCGGTTCCAGTCCCACATGTGTCTGAACCCGCACAGTACAAGCGGGCGGATGGCGGAGTACCCAATTCCGATCTGTATCAGTTGCTTGCCTACACGACCGCGCTCGATCTTCCCGGCGGCTTGCTCATCTACGCGCAGGGCGAACGGGAACCGGTGACGCATACGGTGCGCCATTCCGGCAAGCAGCTGGAGATCGCCACACTCGACCTTTCCGGCACTCTGGAGGAAACGCTGGCTAGGATCGGAGACCTGGCGCAGCGTATAAGGCGCGTGCTGCCCGAGGTGCAGGGAGCCTGACATGGACTTGATGACGGCGCTGGAGGTCGTGGCCGTGGTGCTTGGCTTCGTCTATGTGGTGCTGGCCATACGCCGCCATATCAGCTGCTGGCTGGCATCGTATATCGCTTCCGGGTTGTTCGTGGTGGTGTTTGCGGATGCCGGGCTGATCTTCCAGCCCTGGCTGCAGGTTTTCTACATGGTGATGGCCGTGTACGGCTACCGCAAATGGCGCAAGGGAGCGAAGAACCCCGCGATGCTGGGCTACTGGGGCTGGCGCAACAACCTGATCGCGGTGGCCGCGCTGCTGGCGGTCTCGGTGCCGACCACGGTCTTCGGCGCGCCGTATAGCGACTCGCCCCTGTTCTTTATCGACGTGGTCACCGCGCTCGCGGCGCCGCTGGCCACCTTCATGCAGGCGCGCAAGTACATCGGCAACTGGATCTGGTGGATGGCACTGGACTCGATTTACGTGGCCTTGTATCTGGAGCGCGGCCTTTACTTCACCGCCGCGCTTTACGCCAGCTACTTGGCGCTGGCATGGGTGGGCTATCGTTCCTGGCGAAAAGCCCTGCCGGCATGAAACCGGCGCGGCGGCTTGGGCAGCGCTCCGGGCTTAGGGATGTGAGGCTCATCCGCCGGCTTTCCGGCGGATGGAACGAGACTTGGCTAGCGGCGCGGGGCCATGAGCGGCTGATGGTTCGTTTCGACACGCCTGCTGTTCGCCGGTTGGGGCTGGACCGGGCCGCCGAGGCCGCCGCGCTGCGATCGATCCAGGGTCGCGGATTAGGCCCGGAGCCTGTTTTTGTCGATCCCCATCGCGGCGTGCTTGTGATCCGTTGGCTGCCGGGCCGCGCTTTGGCGCCCGCCGGTTTGCGCAATCCGCAGCTTCTGCGCCATCTGGGCGCAATGCTTCGCCGCCTGCACGAGACAGCTCGCGCGCCTTCCGGCATCGCGCCGCTGGACCTGGCCCATTCGGCGGACCGCTACGCATTGCTTGCCGGCAATGCTGGGGCGCGAAGGCTGGCGCGCGCTGCGCGCCGTTCCCTCAAGGCGGCCGTCGGCCGCCGAAGGGAACCGGCGCTGTGCCACAACGACCCAGTGGCGCAGAATATTCTGCGCGGACCGGCATTGCGTCTTATCGACTGGGAGTTCGCTTCCCCCGGCGATCCGCTATTCGACTTGGCCGTGGTTCTGGGCCACCATGATCTTGGAAACGGGCATGCCCGAACGCTTCTGGCTGCCGCGCGGGGCCGCGCGCATCCATCGGATTTTCGCAGCCTCGCGCATCTAGTCGATTGCTACGCCAATATGCGGCTGCTTTGGGAGGCTGCCGTCCGGGCCGTTACGCAGCGGCCATTGCCTGCAACGCGAGCGTCGGCAAACTCGTCAGATTGATTCGCTGCGGGCGATTCTTTATGCTAGCCAGCCATGGATGCACAGGTGGAATTGGATGCGCGCGCGCCGTTCGGCGGCTGCAAGCAATCCGGCGTCGGCCGGGACGGCGCAAGGGGCAGCTTGGAATTTTTTACCGAACCCAAGACGGTGAGCATTCCGCTTGCCGATTTTCCGATGCTAAAAATGGGGAGTTAATTCCATGCCGAATGAATTGCCGGTGCGTATTCAGCGCGCCAACCTTGTCGTTGCGGATATTGAGCGGTCGCTGCGCTTCTACCGGGATATTCTTGGATTCCGGGTGGACTATGTGCTCGACAGCGGCGAAGGATCCTATTCCTACACGGTTTTCCAGATCCCCCGGGAGGCCGAAACGAGATTTGCCGCGCTCAGTTGCCGCTCGCATGACCGCAGTCTGGCCCTCACCGAAGTGAGCGGCATCGACCTGCCGGAGCCTGCGCGGCCGAGCAGCCACGCGCTGGTTTTGGAAGTCGATGACTTCGATGCCGTTCTTGAAGGCGCACGGGCCGAGGGTCTGCATATTTTTCCGGAGGAAACGCTGCATACGCACGACGGCCGGGTGGGCCGGGAAATCGGCTTGCTCGACTACGACGGCCACCTGATCGTGCTGTACTGCATACAAAGGGCCTCGTGAACCGGGCCCCAGTCGCCATGATGAGTTGCTGATGCCGTCCGTTTCGGGGCGGCGCGCCGCCTGAAGGAAGGAACATGCCGGATTTGACCAAGGCCGAAGTGGCAGGGATCTATCATGCGCCGCTGCTTGATCTCATCTACCGAGCGGCGACCGCGCACCGCGAGCATCACGCACCCGGCGAAGTGCAGCTTTGCACGCTGCTGTCGGTGAAGACCGGCGGCTGTCCCGAGGACTGCGCTTATTGTCCGCAGGCGGCCCGCTACCATACCGATATCGACCGGCATGGATTGCTGAGGCTCGACGCGGTGCTTGAAGCCGCGCGCGAGGCCAAGGAGGCGGGCAGCACCCGTTTTTGCATGGGCGCCGCTTGGCGGGAAGTGCGCGACAACCGCCATTTCGACGAAGTGCTGGAGATGGTTTCGGCCGTTCGCGAGCTGGGGCTGGAAGTGTGCTGCACGCTGGGCATGCTGACCGAATCGCAGGCCGAGCGGCTCAAGGAGGCCGGGCTTTACGCCTACAACCACAATCTCGATTCCAGCCGCGAGTTCTATCCCGAGATCATCGGCACGCGCGGCTACGACGAGCGCCTTGAAACGCTGGCCAATGTGCGAAAGGCGGGGCTATCGGTGTGCTGCGGGGGCATTATCGGCATGGGTGAAACCGTTGATCAGCGCATCGACCTGCTGCACACGCTGGCGACCCTGCCGAGTCCGCCGGAATCGGTGCCGGTGAACGCGCTGGTGCCGGTGCCCGGCACCCCGCTGGAGGATTGCCCGCCGGTATCGACTTGGGAAATGGTGCGCATGATCGCCACCGCCCGCATCCTGATGCCCAAAGCCATGGTGCGCCTGTCCGCAGGCCGCACCCGCATGAACGCGGAGCAGCAGGCGCTGTGCTTTCTGGCCGGCGCCAATTCCATTTTCACGGGAGAGAAGCTTTTGACCACGCCCAATCCGCCATTCGAGAGCGACGGGGCGTTGCTGGAGCTTTTGGGCCTGACCGCGCGCGAGCCCTGCCAAAGCCAGGAACGCAGCCAGCCTGCATGAGCTGGGCAGTCCGGCGCGCCCTCATCAAGGCGCTCGCCGAGCGCGAACAGGCGGGCCTGATGCGGCGGATGCCGCCTCCGCCGCAAGGCGTGGATTTCTGCTCCAACGACTACCTCGGGCTGTCCCGCGACCCGCGTCTGCGCGAGCGCGTTGCGGAGATCAGCGCCCGCCGGGCTCCGCCGCACGGGGCCACCGGTTCGCGGCTGATTTCCGGCAATCATCCCCAGCTGGAGGCGCTGGAGCGCCGGCTTGCGGAGTTCTACCGCGCCGAGGCGGCGCTGGTGTTCTCCAGCGGCTTCGCCGCCAACATGGGGCTATTGGCGAGCCTGGGCGGCGTGGCGAACAAGCTCTTTTGCGACCGCCTGCTGCACGCTAGCGCTATCGATGGCTGCCGCTTGAGCGGGGCCGAGCGGATCATCTTCGCCCACAACGATATGGGCGGGCTTGAAAGGGGGCTGGATCGTCTGAAGCGGGACGAGGCGGGCGTGGTAGTGGTGGAGAGCCTTTATTCCATGGACGGCGATTTCGCGCCGCTGGCGCGGATCGTGGCGCTGGCTCATTCCCGCGGGGCGGGCGTGGTGGTGGACGAGGCGCACGCCAACGGCGTGATGGGGCCGGAAGGCCGCGGCGCCGTGGCGGCCGCGGAACTTGAGGACTCGGTGCTGGCGCGGATAGTGACTTTCGGCAAGGCGCTTGGGCTTTCCGGCGGAGCGGTGCTGTGTTCGGCGGCGCTGCGCGACTACTTGGTGAATTTCGCCCGGCCCTTCGTGTTTTCAACGGGGCCTTCGCCTTTGTGGGCGCTGTGGGCGCGCGCGGCTTTGGAGCTGTTGCCGGAGCTGGATGATCTGCGCGCCGGGCTGCGGGCCAATGTGGCTTGCTTTCGCCGTCGGGCGGCTGAGTCTCCGTGGAACTGGCTGCCCAGCGAATCCTGGATTCAATGCCTTGTGGTTCCTGGCACGGTCGAAGTGCGCCGGGTGGGCGAGACGCTCCAGCAGCGGGGCCTTGCGGCGCTGCCGATCCGCGCCCCCACGGTCCCGTCCGGCCAGGAGCGGATTCGCGTGTGCCTGCACGCGCACAACACCCCCGAGGAGATCGACCGGCTGTTTGCGGCAGCGGACGGCGCGATGCGCGCTTCAGGCACCAAGTAGTCTGCCGGATTTCCGGGCGCGGATTTCGCCGTGCGATGCGTTCGGCGCGCAACCGACCGGTAATACGCTGCCAAGCGGGAATCCGGGAACTTGCAATTGTCGAATGCTTTATTAGAAGGCTCGATATAATCAAGCCTTCATTCCAACCAACGGTATTCGTTTCATGAAGAAAATCCTTGCTGTTTGCGCGCTCGCCTTTGTCGGCGCCGCCTGCGCTGCCGATGACTCGCTGGTGGTCGGCTCTGTCGCCCCGGATTGGACCCTTCCCGGCTCCGACGGAAAAGAGTATTCGCTGTCCGATCTGCGCCGGAACGGCGCCGTGGTGCTGGCTTGGTTCCCCAAGGCCGGCACGCCGGGATGCACCAAGGAATGCAAGTCGCTAGCGGAAAACGGCGACAAGATTCGCGAATTCAAGGTCAGCTACTTCATGGCCAGCGTCGATTCCATCAAGGACAACACCGCCTTTTCCCTGAAGTACGGCGCCGACTTCCCCATCCTGTCGGATGAAAGCAAGGAAGTCGCCAATGCCTACAAGGTGGTGAACGCTTTCGGAGTTGCGAGGCGCCACACGTTCTATATAGGCGCCGACGGCAAGATCCTTGCCGTGGACCGCGAAGTCAATACCGATACCGCCGCTGAGGATATCGTCGCCATGCTGGAGCGGCTGGGCGTGGAGAAACACGGCGCCGCCGGAGCTTCCGCCGCCGGTCGCTAGCCCGCATATTGCATCAAGCCGCTTGGCGCAACATGCGGGCTGGAGCTCTGCGCCATTCCCCCGCCCCCCTTTTCCGGGAGTATCGGAGGCAGGATGCCGATTCGCCCTCTGCTTGCGGCTTGACCTGCAAGGTCGAGAATGATCCATGTGGCTTGCCTCCGCCAGGGTCGCTTCGATTCGCCCTCTGCTTGCTCCCTTCCTCCGGGAGACGCATAAATACATCCATGTAGCTTGCTTCGGCATCCTGCCTCCGATACTCCCGGAGGAAGGGAGCAAGCAGAGGGCTTGGGAGTGCCGGCCCTTAAGGGGTCTGCGCCTGCCGGAGCCTCTTTGCGCGCATGCCTCTCGCGGGAGCGTTGGAGCCACTGCGCGCCAATCGCTTGGCGCGCAGAGCGGAACCGAGCTAGGGATGGCGTCTCCCGCGAGAGGCATGCGCGCAAAGAGGCGAACCCGAAGCGGGAGCGTTGGAGCCGGAGCATTCCGCATGGTGATTCAACCGGGCGGTGAGTGATGCGGGGGTTTGCGATTGCGGGGATTGGGACGGGCGTCGGCAAGACGCTGGTTGCGGCGCTGTTTGTGGAGCGGCTGGGGGCGGCGTACTTCAAGCCGGTGCAGGCGGGGGGGCTTGAGCATACGGACACCATGGAAGTGCGGCGGCTGGTGACGAATGAGCGGGCGCGATTTCTGCCCGAGGCTTACCGGCTTGAAGCAGCGATGTCGCCGCACGCCGCGGCGGACCTTGAAGGACGGACGCTCAAGCGGAAGCGTCTTCAGCTTCCGGAGACGGACGGGCCGCTGGTGGTGGAGCCGGCCGGCGGGGTGCGGGTTCCAGTGGCTGAAGGCGTTTTGAACACCGATCTAATGGAAGATTGGGGCTTGCCGGTGGTTGTGGTGGCGAACTACTACCTGGGCAGCATCAATCACAGCTTGCTGACGGTCGAGGCGCTGAAGGCGCGGGGTTTGCCGCTGGCCGGAATTATTTTTAGCGGCGAACCTCATCCGCAAAGCCGCCGCGTGATCCTTGAAGCGACCGGCGTTCCCTGCCTTTTGGATTTGCCGGCGCTTCCGCGGCCGGTTTCGCGCAAGCAGATTCGGCTGCATGCCGCCAGGATTGCGTTTTGAGAAGCGAGACATCGGGGGCCCGCCGCGATTTCAGCCGGAACTCCGGCGGCGATGCTGGCCAAAGCCCGGCGCAGGGCTTCGATCTGGAGTTCGACCGGCGCCATATCTGGCATCCGTATGCCTCCATGAGCGCTTCCGCGCCGGTTTATCCGGTGGCCTCGGCCCGTGGCGTGCGCTTGAAGCTGGCCGATGGCCGGGAATTGATCGACGGCATGGCGTCGTGGTGGTCGGTCATTCACGGCTACAACCATCCCGTGCTGAACCGCGCCGCGCGACAGCAACTGAAGCGCATGGCGCATGTCATGTTCGGCGGATTGACGCATCAGCCGGCCATTCGGCTGGCGCGGCGGCTTGCGGAGTTGGCGCCGGACGGCATCGACCGCGTGTTCTTCAGCGATTCCGGCTCAGTGGCGGTGGAGGTGGCGATCAAGATGGCGCTGCAATACTGGCGCGCGCAGGGCGTGGAGGATCGAAGCCGGCTGCTCACGATCCGCGGCGGCTACCATGGCGACACCTTCCAGGCCATGTCGATTTGCGATCCGGTTGCCGGTATGCATCACCTGTTCTCCGGCGCCGTGTCCGAGCAGCTCTTTGCGGATAGGCCTTGCGTGCGCTTTGGCGACTCCTGGGAGCCGTCGGACCTGGATTCGCTCAAGGACCTGGCGGCGCGGCATTGCGGCGAGATCGCCGCCGTGATTCTGGAGCCGATCGTGCAAGGCGCCGGCGGCATGCGCTTTTATCACGCCGAGTACCTCAAGGGGGCGCGCGACTTGTGCGACCAGCATGGCCTGCTGCTGATCGCCGATGAAATCGCCACCGGATTCGGACGCAGCGGCGAGCTGTTCGCCTGTGATCACGCCAATGTGGTTCCCGACATCATGTGCGTGGGCAAGGCGCTTGCCGGCGGCTACCTCAGCCTGGCGGCGACGCTGGCGCGGGCGCATGTGGCCGAGACGATTTCCGCAGGCCCGGGGGCGGCAGGCGCGCTGATGCACGGCCCCACCTTCATGGCGAATCCGCTGGCCTGCGCGGTTGCCGCCGCAAGCATCGACCTGTTGATCGAATCGCCGTGGAGGAAGCGGGTGGCGCGGATCGAGCGGGAGTTGCGAGCCGGCTTGGCGCCGTGCGCGCAGCTGCCGCAGGTGGCCGATGTGCGGGTGCTCGGCGCCATCGGCGTGGTGGAGATGCGCCGCCCGGTGGATATTGGCGAAACGCAGCGGCGGCTGGCGGATCGCGGCGTATGGGCGCGGCCGTTCGGCAAGCTGATCTACCTGATGCCGGCCTATGTGATGTCCAGCCGCGATCTGCGGCATGTTTGCGCCGCCGTGCGCGAGGCCGCCGCGCTCGAGCCCGTCTAACCCGCCGGCCTCTATACTCCCGGCATCATGGCAGCGGGGAAAGATGAAATTTCCTGGAAACACGAGCATGAATGACGCATTGCTTTATGAAACCGACGGGGCCGTGGCCCTGCTCACCATCAACCGCCCTGCGGAGCGCAATCTTCTGGGCCGAGTCGGCGACGGCGGATTGTTCGAGCAGGCCGCGCAGCGCATACAGGCGGACAAGGCAATTCGCTGCGCCGTCCTTACCGGGGCGGGGTCGGCGTTCTCTTCGGGTGGCGACGTAAAGGCCATGCGCGACCGCACCGGGCCGTTTGCCGGCAACTCCGCGAATCTGCGAGAGAGTTACCGCAGCGAAATCCACCGCATGGTCAGGGCGCTGTGGAACCTCGATGTGCCGCTCATCGCCGCGGTCAACGGGCCGGCCATCGGTTTGGGCAACGATATGGCTTGCCTAGCGGATATCCGGCTGGCATCCGAGGAAGCCCTGTTCGGGCAGACTTTCCTGAAACTTGGGCTGATTCCGGGCGATGGCGGCGCATGGATCCTGCAGCAGTTGATCGGCTACTCGCGCGCCGCGCAACTGCTATTGACCGGCCGGCTGATCGATGCCGGCACCGCGAAGGATTGGGGGCTGGTCAGCGAGGTGGCGCCGCCGGATGAGTTGCTGCCGAAAGCGTTCGCGCTGGCCGCGGAAATCGCTCGCCAGCCTCCCGTGGCGCTGCGGATGGCCAAGCAGTTGCTTCGCGCCGGGCGCCAGGATCGGCTTGAGTCGGTCATGGATATGTCGGCCAACCTGCAAGGGATTCTGCAGCGCACCCGGGACCACGACGAGGCGCTGGCGGCGTTTTTTGAAAAGCGCCCTGCGAAATTTACCGGAAACTGATCCGCCCAAGCCAGCTCTTCGTCCGGGACGTGAGCGCCTTCCTCAAGCAGCCACTCGTTCCGCCCGGCCGCCCATGGCCGGAGTCGCCCTGATTTGGGGGCGGCGGCCGGCCTCATGGACGCGGCCTGCGGAATGACGGGCAATATGATCGAGTTGGCGGCAGGTCGATTGAGGCGGGATTGCGGGTAAGATTCGCCAATGATTCGAGAAAACCGGAATATACGAGCCGGGACGCGGCTGCCGACGCTTTGCGCGTTGGCGGTTTTTACCCTGTTTGCCGTCCCGGCGCCGGCGCAGCATGTCCATGGCGTTATCGAGCTGGGCGTGGTGGTGGAGGACGGCGCCGTGGCCGTATCGCTCAATGCGCCGCTCTCCGATGTCGTTGGCTTTGAGCATGCGCCGGAGAGCGACGAGCAGATCGATCGCATTAGGCAAGCTGCCGCCGTGCTGGGGAATGCCAACGCGATGTTTGCCTTGGCGGACTCGGCGAAGTGTGAAATTTTGGCAATGTCCATTGATGGTCCGGCGTACTTGACACAGCACTTGGCGGAGGATGACGCGGGCGCGGCGGAGAATCACGGCCACGATCACGATTCGCATGATTCGCACGACAGCCACTCGGCCCATGACGACCATGCGGCCCACGATCACCAGGAATCCGAACAACACGCTGAAGTGAACGCAAGCTACCAATGGGCATGCGGCAACGTGTCGGCTGTTGAGGCCTTGGGGCTGCGTTTCGCGGAAAGCTTCACAGGCATCGAAACGATTGAGATTCAGATCCTCACCTCTGCCGGCGCCCATGTGCTGACTGCGGACGGGCGGATATCGTCGGTGCCCCTGTCGCCTCCGTAGCCGCAATGCCAAGCGCAGCCATCAGCCCCGAAAACGCGATTGAGATTTCCGGGCTGCGTTTCGGCTACGGTTCGCATGGCGATATTCTTGTCATTCGCGAACTCAACGTTCGGGCTTCGCAGCGGGTATTCGTGCATGGGCCTAGCGGATGCGGCAAGAGCACTTTGCTGGCCATGATCGGCGGCGTGATGGCGCCGCGCGCCGGCGCCGTTTCCATTCTTGGCCGGAGCTTTTCCGGCATGGCGAGCGCGGCCCGAGACCGGGTAAGGGCCGACCATATTGGCTTTATCTTCCAGCAATTCAATCTTGTGCCGTACCTGTCAGTGGTCGAGAACGTGTCTTTGCCGTGCCGCTATTCCCCGCGGCGGTTGAGGCGCGCCGTCAAAGCCGACGGCTCCCTGGAGGAATCGGCGGCGCGGTTGCTGTCGGCGCTTGGAATCGGCGAGGCGCTTCGTTCGCGCAAATCCACGGACCTGAGCGTTGGGCAGCAGCAGCGGGTGGCGGCGGCGCGCGCCTTGATCGGGCGGCCGGAACTGGTGATCGCCGACGAACCCACCTCGTCCTTGGACGCGGACCGCCGCCGCGAGTTCATCGATCTGCTCCTGTCCGAATGCGGGCGCGCCGGCAGCACCGTCGTGTTCGTGAGCCACGATGCTTCGCTGGCGCCGCACTTTGATATTGCCGTTGATCTTCAGTTGAGCAACGCCGCCGCGCCCCACTCAGATGCCGCATAACATCGGCAACGCGATTTCGCTTGTTTTCAAGAGCCTGATGAACCGGCGCGCGACGGCGATTTTGACCGTTGCGTCGATCGCCGTGAGCGCGGCCCTCCTGTCGGTTGTGGAGAGGGTCAGAACCGATGCCCGAACCAGCTTTGCCAACACGATTTCCGGCACCGACCTGATTATCGGCGCGCGCAGCGGCGATCTGAACCTGCTCTTGTACTCGGTTTTTCGCATCGGCAATCCCACCAACAATATCGCATGGAGCAGCTACGAGAAAATCGGCAGTCGGCCGGAAGTGGACTGGACGATTCCGTTTTCCCTCGGAGATGCGCATCGGGGCTATCGGGTTTTGGCGACCGACCTCGGCTATTTCGACCATTACCGGTATGCGGACCGGCGGGAGCTGGCGTTCCGGAAAGGGGGGCCGTTCGCCACGGCCTCCGAGGCGGTGATCGGCGCCGAGGTGGCCGAGCGGCTTGGATACGATGTGGGCAGGGAAATCATCGTGTCCCACGGACTGACGGAAACGAGTTTCCTGACGCACGACGAGGACCCGTTCACGATCACCGGAATACTCGCGCGCACCGGCACGCCCGTCGATCGGACCGTGCATATCAGTTTGAGCGGCATGGATTTAATCCATTCCAGCGGCGCCGCCCGCGTGCCGGCGCCCGCCGAAGGGTACGAGCCGGAGGCGATCACGGCATTCCTGGTTGGGCTGAAGTCGAAGACATCCATATTCGCCTTGCAACGCTATATCAATGAGTTCGAGGACGAGCCGATGACCGCCGTGATTCCGGGCGTGGCGTTGCAGCAGCTTTGGGGCCTGATCCGCGTTGCCGAATACGCGCTGTTCGGCGTGTCGGCCATGGTGGTGCTGGCCAGCGTGCTCGGATTGCTGGCCACGCTGCTGGTCAGCCTTAATGAGCGCCGCCGCGAAATGTCGGTGCTGCGTTCCGTCGGCGCCAGGCCGGGCCATATTTTTGCGCTGCTGCTTTCGGAGGCGGCCATGCTTGCGTTTCTGGGCGCGCTGTCCGGGCTGCTGCTGATCCAGCTGGGCATCGTGGCGATACGGCAGTTTGCGCTCACGGAGTTCGGCATTCAAATGAGCGTTGGCCTGCGGGCTTTTGATTTCTATGTGCTGGCGGGTATCCTTGGCATCGCGGTTCTTGTAAGCGTCATCCCGGCTTGGCGGGCGTACCGCAATTCGCTCGCCGACGGCCTGACGGTAAGGCTTTAGCGCCGAGGCGCTTTGCGTTCGCTGCGGCATGGCAATTCGGGCGCAGCGGCGGCAAGGAGGGAAAATGACCCACACAAAACGAGTGATCGGCGGCGCGCTCGCGGCAACGCTGCTGATTGGCGGAATGGCGATTGCCGAGGATGCCCGCGAACTCACTTGGGATGATCTGATTCCCGATGCGGGAACGCTCGGACAGCCGGGGGGCGATTCGTTCGGGGATACGTTTTCGATGCCGGCGCTGCCCACCGGCGTGGTGGAGGAGCTCGACGGCGTTGTGGTGAAGATTCCCGGCTTTATCGTGCCGCTGGAGGTATCCATGGGGGGCAAGGTGAGCGAGTTCCTGCTGGTGCCTTACTTCGGGGCCTGCATTCACTATCCGCCTCCTCCGCCCAACCAATTGGTTCACGTTTTGGCGAAGGAACCTCTTGATCTCGAATCAACTTGGGAGCCGATCTGGGCGATTGGCGAACTCGAAACGGAGTTTCGCGATTTGGGCCTCGCCACCGCAGGCTACAAGATGGCGGCTGAAACCATAGAAAAATACGAGTACTAAAATACGAGTACTAAAATACGAGGGCTAGCCCGCATATTGCACCAATCTGCGCCAGCTAAAGCCCTTTGCTTGCCCCTGCCTCGCGGGAGCGTCTGGGGCAGGATGCCCCAGCCGAGCCCCATGGATGGGTTCATGCGTCTCCCGCGAGGCAGGGGCAAGCAAAGGGCGAGGGCAAGCGCATGCGCGCGCAGGCGGGCAAAATCCTGCGCGGCCTTCACGCCCCTTGGAGCAATATCCGCGCCTAGGGAATCACGCGGCCGGGATTGAGGATGCCCTTGGGATCGAGCGCGTCTTTAAGGCGCCGCATCAGCGCCAGCTCCTCCGGGCTGCGCGAATAGTGCAGATAGCCGCGCTTCAGCACGCCGATGCCGTGCTCGGCGGATACCGAGCCGCGATGCGCGCCGGTTAGCCGGTAGCCGATATCGAAGATCGTTTTGAGGTCGCTTTCGCGGCGCGTGCTCACGAACAGGTGCAGGTTGTTATCGCCGATATGCCCGAACACTAGATTGATCGCGTCGGGCAGCGCCTCTTTCAATTCCTGGTCGAATTCGTCCAGAAAGCCCGCCATTTCGGCGATATCCATGCTCACGTCCAGGCTGGCGTAGGGCGTGAGGTCGGCGGTGATTTCCGCCACGCCGTCGCGGATTGCCCAGAACGCCTGCCGGTCGCCTACCGATTGGGCGATCGCCGCATCGGCGATCACGCCCGATTCCAGCGCTTGGCCCAGGGCCGCCTCGAAGCGCTCCGCGTCGGCCTGCTGGTCGGCTCCTTCGGCTTCCACCAGCGCATACACCGGAAAGCTTTGCGCGAATGGCGAACGCAGCGCGTCGCTGTGATCGATGATGCGGTCGAAGTAGTCGGCCCACATGGCCTCGAAGGCGCTCACGGAGCCGCCCAGCTTGGATTGAAGCGCGCGCAGAAGCTTGACCGCCTGCGGGAAGGATTCGAGCGCGCACAGCGCCGTGCAGGTGCTGGCCAGCCGCGGCAGCAGCCGCAGCACGCAGCGCGTGACCACGCCGAGCGTGCCTTCGGCGCCGATAAATAGCTGCTTGAGGTCGTAGCCCGCGTTATTCTTCAGCATCTTGTTCATCGAACTGATCACTGTGCCGTCGGCGAGCACCGCTTCCAGGCCCAGCACTAGGTTGCGGGTCATGCCGAAGCGAATCACCTGGTTGCCGCCGGCGTTGGTGGCGATGGCGCCGCCGATATGGCAAGAGCCGCGCGCGCCGTAATCCAGCGGCAGGAGCAAGCCCGCCTGCTCGGCGGCTTCCTGGAGAACCTGAAGCGGCGTGCCGGCCAGGGCGGTGATGGTCATCGCCGCCTCGTCCAGCTCCTCGATGCCGTTGAGCCGTTCCATCGAAAGCGCCAGCTCCCCGGCCCGGGGCGTGGCGCCGCCGGCCAGCCCGGTCATTCCGCCCTGCACCACCACGGGCTGGCCGAGTTCGTTGCAAATCTTGAGAATTTCGGACACTTCCCGCGCCGTGCCGGGGCGCAGGACCGCCTCGGGCTTGAGCGCATTCTCGGCGGTGAAATCGACGCTGTGGCGCTCACCCACGTCGGCGCCCGCAACCAGCGGGTGTCCTTGTTGCCGCAGGGCGGCAATGGCTTGGTTCACGGGGATTGCGTCTATTGCGATTATCCAGTTGCGGCGGCCTGCGAGCCTGCCTGCCCCGCCATTATCGGCTCAAGGCCAGAGCCTGTCCATCTGCCTAATCTGCGGCCCAGCGCGTCCCGGGTCGGGCGAAAAGCGTGCAATCCGGGCATAAGAAATCGACTAAGCGGAAAAACTAGGAAGGCGACAAGCGACTTGGCGCAATATGCGGGTCAATCCAGCAGCAGGCCGCCGGATATATTGGCAATCGTGCCGGTCGTGTGGCCGGCGGCGTCCGAGCACAGAAAATCCGTCATCGCCGCGCACTCCTCGGCGGTGCCTAGCCGGCCCAGCGGCGCCCGCTCGGCCAGAGCGGCGCGGCGCTCCGGCCCCAGCCGATCGAGCATGGGCGTGTCGATGGGGCCGGGCGCGATGCAGTTCACCCGGATGCCGTCCGCCGCCCATTCCCGGGCCAAATAGCGGGTCACGCCGATAATCCCGGCCTTGGCCGCCGTGTAGGCCGGTCCCGATAGCTCGTTGCCGCCGTTGATCGCATTGGTGGAGGAATAAAGCAGCAGGGCGCCCCGGGTGCTCTTCAAATGCGGATGCGCGGCGCGCGCCAGCAGAAACGCCGAAGTAAGATTGACATCCACTACGTGATTCCATTCTTCCAGCGACACGTCCGCGAGCGGCCCTTGGCCGGTCATGCCCACCGTATGAACCACCCATCGCGGCGGCCCCAATTCGTTAGCGCACCGGGCGACGGCCTCTGCGACCTGCGCTTCGTCGGTTGCTTCCGCCGGCAGCGCCAAGCCCGCAGGCGCCTCCTGCCCGGGCAGGATCATGGCGCCCACTTTCAGGCCCCGCTCAATGAAGCGCTGCGCGACCGCCGAGCCAATGCCGCCCGCCGCGCCCGTCACCAGCGCGCACCCCGCCTCAGCCATTGGCCGACGCATCCCTCGTTTCCTGCGCTGGTCGCTCGTCCGGGCCCGGTTGCACAACCACGTAATCCCGCTCAATTTCATGTTGAAAGCTCTCCGGCAGCCGCCCCCAATCGCAAATTTGCACAATGATGGGGAGATTGGATTCCTTGAAAGCTTCGACCAGCCGGGCCAGTTTTGCCCCGATAGGCTGAAGCTCGGGACCTCGCACCGCCAGATCCAAATCGCTTGCCTCGTGGGCGCGGCCATTCACCCGGCTGCCGTAAGCCCACACCTCGGCGTCGGGCACATGTTCCCGCAGCGTGTCCTCCACCATGCGCCGATGGCGCGGCAGCAGCATCAAGCGGTCAGCCATCGCCGCCCTCGGAAATGACGCGGGCCAACTCCTTAGCGTCTTCGATGAAATCCGGCAGCAACAGCAAGGTGCTTTCCGCGAACCGCTCGCCGTAGTGATGCGCGGTATCGTTGCGGTTGTCGCGGTAGGCGAACCAGCGCTCGCTGGCCTCCACTGAAATGAGTCCATGCTGCGCCGCGTGGCGGAAAGCGTCCTTGAATGTCAGACGGTCGGCTTCACGGTGGCTTGCGAAGTAGGGCCGAAGCCGCTTTTTGAGCAAGCTTCCGCATTGCTCCAGAACGATCTCGAACTCCTTGACCGCAGCGGCTCGGAAAATGTCATAGAGCGGCTCGTCGTCACCCGTTTTCCGTAAATGCTCAAAAGCCGCCGCCAGCGTACCGATGCAGCGGTTCAAAAAGTCCGTATTGATCGCCATGCACAAAGCCCTTCAAGCACAGGCTGCCGCCGCAACCACCTTGGAGTTGATTCCCTTTTCTACGGGCGGCATCAGTCGCCCCCCGAACCTGGATAGATGAGAATCAAGACCGTTGTTTTCGTTTTCAGGAAGTTGCTGCCCGATCAGGCGGCTTTGGGGACTATCAAGGCGGCGTGGATGCCGTCGAGCATGCTCCAGCGCAGCGAGGCGGAAGCGCGGACGGCGGCGATGGCGCGTTGCTGCAGCGCTTCGGTGGTGGCGTAGCGGGCGGTGAGTTCGAGGCCGACTTCGGCGTGCTCCTCGTCGCCTTCGATATGCACGTGGAAGAACTCCATGTCGTCCTCGCTGAATCCCATCTTGCGCATCGCCTTCACGTAGGCGGGATAGAGCGTGGGCAGCTGGCCTTCCAGCGCCACCATGATGCCTGCGGACGATTCCGCCAGATGGCGGATGGTCGATAGCTCCCAAATCCAGGCGCGCATGGCCCGCGTGGTGGGGAGGATCTCGTCGCGCAGGTCCGCGTTGACCACCTCGTCGCGCGACAGGCCGCAGGCCTCGGCGAATTTGACCAGCAGGTCGGGGTGGCGTTTTTCCGGCGTGTCCGGCATTTCCTCGCCCAGCAGGTTCTCCAGCAGATGTTGGCGGGCATCGAGGTCCGGCAGCCGGGCATAGAGGGCGGCGAACTGCTGCGGGATGGGGGCGATGTAGTAATAGTGCTGCACCGCGTAACGCCCAAGCTGCTCGCGGGAAAGGGTGCCTTGGGCCCACAGGCGGCTGAACGGATGGCCGCCGCCGTGGCGGGGTTGGCGGGCGGCCTCAAGAGCTTTGAAAAACGCTTGTTGTTGCATCATCGGGTGGTTTCTCCCTTCAAGGGTGTTCGTTAAGTTCGCCGGGCGCCCGCCATGGATGCGAACCAAGGGCGGCACACTGAGGCGGCATTAGTGCATTTCCTCGCCGCCGGTCACGTTCAGCGAGTCGCCGTTGATGTAAACGGCTTGGTCGGAGCATAGGAACGCCACGGCGTTGGCGGTGTCCGCCACCTTGCCCTCTCGGCGCATCGGATTGCGGGCGCGGATATTGCCGATGTACTGCTCCAGCGTCAGGCCGAGATGATTGGAAAAATAGTCGTTCTGGGCGGCGCCCAGCCCGGTGGTGACGTGGTTGGGGCAAACGGCGTTGACGGTGATGCCGTGCGGCCCTAGCTCCATGGCGCAGGTGCGCGTGAGGCCCACAAGACCGTGCTTGGACGCCGTGTAGGCGGACATGTGCGGAAAGCTTGATTTCGCCGCCTGGCTGGCGATATTGATGACGCGCCCGCCCTCGCCCTGGCTGATCATTTGGCGGGCGGCGTGCTTGGTGCACAGGAAGGGGCCTTTGAGGTTCACGTCCAGCACCGCGTCCCACTGGTCCTGGGGCAATTCGGTGCAGGGGGCGATCAGGTAGCCGATGCCGGCGTTGTTCACCAGGATGTCCAAGCGGCCGAAGCGTTCCACCGCCTGCGCCACCGCGGCCTGAACCTGCGATTCGTCGCGAACGTCCAGCGGGAAGGCTTGCGCCGTTCCGCCATCATCGCGGATCCGCTGCGCCACGCCCTGCATGGAATCGGCGGCGCCGATATGCTCGTCGGGCATGTGCTCGCCCGGGGATTGGCCGAGGTCCGTGATCAGCACGCTGGCGCCGCACCGGGCCAGCTTGGAGGCGATTCCTTCGCCCAGGCCCTTGGGCCGCCCGGCGCCGGTGACGAGCGCAACCTTGCCGCTCAAATCGTAGTTTTTCATGCGCCGGATTCTATCAGCAGGCGGGTTTTCGGGCGTTCTTGGCCCGCCTATTGCACCGAGTGGCATGGAGGCCGCGCGGGATTTTGCCTGTCCCCCGCCCTTCCCCGCCCCCTTCTTCCGGGAGACGCATAAACCCGTCCATGGGGCTTGCTCCGGCATCCTGCCTCCGATACTCCCTGAAGAAGGGGGCGGGGAAGGGCTTCAGCTGCGAGCTTGAGGCATGGCCGTGCCTATGGAGCGGCGAGCATGAAGCCATGCGCGGGTGGCGGTCAGGCGTTGATGTCGATGACCACGCGGCCCGAAATTTTGCCGTCCAGAATATCGTTCGCCAGCGACGGCAGTTCGGACATGGGCGCGAGCCGGGAAATGCGGGCCAGCTGCTTGGGGTCGATCTGCTCTGCAAGCGCTTTCCAAGCGCGCCGCCGCTGGTTCTGCGGCGCCATGACCGAATCGATGCCGCGCAAGGTCACGCCGCGCAGAATGAACGGCATGACCGTGGCCGGCAGCTTGAATCCGCCGGCCAGCCCCACTGCGGCCACCAGGCCGCCGCGCCGCGTTTGCGCTAGCGCGGTGGCCAGCGTGGTTCCGCCCACGGAATCCACCGCGGCGGCCCAGGTTTCCGGCTCCAGCGGCCGCGAATCCCGCGCCAAGTCCCCGCGCGCGATGGTTTCCGCAGCGCCCAGCGATTCCAGGAATCCTGCGCCTTCGGGGTTGCCGGTGGCGCCGGTTACGCGGTAGCCCAGGCGGGCAAGCAGCATGATCGAAACGGCGCCCACGCCGCCGGTGGCGCCGGTCACCAGCGCCGGGCCGTGGTCGGGCGTAACGCCGGCATCCTGAATCGCGTGAACGGCCAGCATGGCGGTGTAGCCGGCTGTTCCCAACGCCATGGCCTGCTCGGGGGAGAAGGCGTCGGGCACGGGCACCAGCCAGTCGCCGTTCAGGCGCTGCCGTTGCGCATAGCCGCCCCAGTATTTTTCGGAGAGTTCATAGCCGTTCGCCAATACGCGGTCGCCGGGTTTGAAGCGTTCGTCGCGCGATTCCAGCACTTCTCCGGCCAGGTCGATGCCGCACACCATCGGCAGGCGGCGGCAGATCCGCCCGCGCCCGCTCACCGCCAGTCCGTCCTTGTAGTTGAGCGCGGAATGGCTGATTTCAACCAGCACATCCTCGTCCGGCAAGTCCGCCGTATTGATCCGCTCCAGCCGGGCGGCCACTTTTCCGTCCCGCTCCCGCGCCACGATGGCATTGATGGTCTCGCTCAAGTGCTTCCCTCCGCGATTGCCATGGCATTGACAGCCTCGTCACGATGCCCGCAACCCGCGCCCGAATCAAGACGAATTCCGGCTTGGCCGGGCAGGATCCGCCTGCCGCCGCTGCTGTTGCTAATTTTGCGGCATCGACTTGTAGGCGGCCAGCGCGCGCTCCCGCGCCATGGCGTGGTCAACGATGGGATGCGGATAAGTGCGGCCCAGCGCCACGCCGGATTCGGCCAGCACTGCCTTGGGCGCTTCCCAGGGGGCATGGATCCAACGGGCCGGCAACTTAGCCAGCTCCGGCACGAATCGGCGCACATAGGCGCCCTCCGGGTCGTGCTTTCGGCCTTGGATCACCGGATTGAAGATGCGGAAATAGGGCGCGGCGTCGGCGCCTGAGCCGGCCACCCATTGCCAGCCGGCCGCGTTGTTGGCGAGGTCGGCGTCCACTAAGGTGTCCCAGAACCACGCTTCGCCTTGCCTCCAGTGGATGAGCAGGTGCTTGACTAGGAAAGAGGCCGCGATCATGCGGGCCCGGTTATGCATCCAGCCGGTTTCCCAGAGCTGGCGCATGCCCGCGTCAACCATCGGATAGCCGGTCAGCCCGCACTGCCACGCGGCGAGCCCCGCAGGGTCGCTGCGCCACGGGAAGCCGTCGAAGCGGGCGCGCCAGTTGGCCTCCGGCAGATCGGGGTAGTGGAATAAAAGATGATGCGCGAACTCGCGCCAGATCAGTTCCGAGAGGAATTTTTCCGTGCCGCGCTCCGTTGCCCCGTCCCACGCCATGCGCTCATGCGCGGCCTGCCATATCCGGCGCGGGCCGATTTCGCCCCAGTGCAGGTGGGCGGACAGCGCTGAAGTGGCGGCGAGGTCGCAGCGGTCGCGGTCGGCCGCATAATCCGGGAGCGGACCGTCGAGAAATTCGGCGAGACGGGACGCGGCGCCGCTGCTGCCCGGTTGCCACATTGCCCTCAATCCGCCCGCCCAGTCCGGCTTATTCGGCAGGAGCCTCCAATCCGCCAGCCTGTCGCTTGCGGGCCAGCGTTCCGGCGCCACCGCGCTAGCGGGCGCATGGGAAGGTTCGGGAGGATCATTCCCGAGCCGGCCGCGCAGCGCTTTTTGGAATGGCGTGTACACCCGGAAAGGGCCGCCGGAAACCGTGCTTGCTTCCCACGGCTCCGCGAGCAGCGCCGCGTTGAAGGAGCGCGCTTCTATGCCGGCGGCGAGCAGCGCGGACTTGAGCGCGGCATCGCGCCGGATCGCGTACGGCTCGTAGCAGCGGTTCCAGCACACGCCGCCGGCGCCTGTTTCCTCCGCCAGCGCCGGCAAAATCGCAGCCGCCTCTCCGGCGCGCAGCACAAGCGCCAAGGCATGCTCAGCAAGCGTTTCGCCCAGCGCCGCTAAGCTGTGATGCAGCCACCAGCGCGACGCGCCGCCGAGGTGCCAAGGTCCGGGCGTCCGGTCATCGAGGATATAAACGGGAATGACCGGTTGTCCGGTGGCCGCGGCCGCCGCGAAGGCCGGGTTGTCGTCAAGCCGCAGATCCTGGCGAAACCAAACCAGAATCGGCGCGGCGCTGTCGGCCAATGCCTCTCTTGCGGTCGTCGTTGTCATCAAACAGGCAAATGAAAATATTGGTGTCGAGGAAATCAGCGCTCATTCATTTCGTCCCGGGTGAATTTGCGTCCGCCGGTTCGGACCTGCTTTTGCAGCGCCGCAATAAACGCCATCGCCTCATCCGCCTGCCAGCCCCGCGATTCAAGCAGTTTGCATAACTGCTTGCCGCTGATGGCCTTCATACGGCAATTTCAATGACCTTGGCTTGCGGCTTGGAAGAAATTTCACTGACTTCCACGGACAGGCAGGCTTCGACTGCTTCGTAGAGATTGGCTAGCAATTCCTCGAAACTGTCGCCTTCGGTGGCGCAGCCTGGAATGGAAGGCACTTCCGCTCAGTACCCACCTTCCTCGGCATCATGGATGACGACCTTCAGTTTCATTGCTTGCCACAACCGACCGCAGCATACGCCGTGAGCAGCCATTCTACAGTCCCACATGTGTCTGAACCCGCGCAATGGCTTGCGGCATGGCTGCTATTGAGGCCTCGTCAATGCCACGCCTTCCGCAGCCGCCGCCTCGTTTAGGCGCTGATCGAGGCTTGCCAACGCGCAGCCTTCACGAACCGCGAGCGCCAGATAGCTGGAGTCGTAGGCGGTTAATCGGTGACGGCGGGCCAATTCCAGGATGGAATGGTCGTGGGCATCTCCCGGGCAGCGAATGGGAAGGCGGCGCAGCCGCGCCAGAGAGCTTTCGGCGTGGCCGGCCTTGATGCGTCCGCGACGCTCGGCCGACAACAAGAGGTTCCGTAATTCGTCCCAGAACACGGTCGGGACTATTGCGGTTTCGGCGGCTAGGCGATCCAGTGCGGATTCGGCTGCCTCCGCCTCTTCGTCGGGCAATACCCAGGCGGCGGCGACCGACGCATCGGGCGCGAACGGCATCAGCGAGAGTGTCCCTCGTGTCTCCAAGACAAGATTTCACGGGTGGTGACGGCTCGCTGTTTCGCCCGCTCCCGACGCAACGTTTCGCAAAGCTCGGCATGCTCGCGCGCCTTATCGATCCGTGTGACATGAGCAACCGGCGTTTCGCCTCGGCAAATGATCAGATCTTCGCCGGCTTCAACCTTAGCCAATAGCGCAGAGAGGTGCGTCTTTGCCTCGCCGATTTTTATATGCCGCGTCATGTTCCAGCGCTTCTTGGCCGATCGGAATCCTAAGCTGCAATGCTTCAAATATGGGTTCGACAGCGAGAATAAGACCGATGCCCCTGCTTGGTCAAGTGGTTGGTCGGGTCGGCGGCGATATTCGCTGGCGGGCGAAGGAGTTGGCCCAGACGGCCCAGGCGGTGAGCGCTAGGAGCGCCAGCAGCACCCAGGCGGGCATGGCGAGGCCGAGCAGCGACCAATCGATTTCGGCGCATTCGCCGGAGGCGGTGAGCGCTTCGCGCACGGCGGCGACGACGCCGAAGTTCTCGAGGATGAAATCGAAGCTGGCGCCGCAGGGCGGCACGCTGCCTTCGGGCTGCGCCTGTATCCACAGGTGGCGCGCCGCCACGCTGCCGCCGGCAAGGCCGATGGCGCCGCAAAGCGCGGAGTAGGCATGCCGGAAGCGGCCTGCGGGGTGGTGCAGCGCGGCAAGCAGGAAGGCCAAGCCCAGCCCGATCACCGCAACGCGTTGCAGGATGCACAGCGGGCAGGGCTCGTAGCCTTGGACATGCTCGGCGAACAGCGCGTAGCCGAACAGGATTAAACAGGCTGCCGCGCCCAGCAGGTTCAGCCGCCGAGGGCCGGCGTTGACGATCCGTTGCAGGGTTGTCTTCATGTGGTCGCCTCCGGCGCGGGTCCGGACGGATTTCGTGCGGTTCCAGCCTTAGGATTTTGGCACAGGCGAGCGAGCGCTGCATCGAACGCCTCGCCTTGCTCGTCGGCCAGCGCCGCTGCGCGGAGTTCGCGCACGGCCGCAGCGGGATTCGACCGATTTTGCAGCGCGGGCAGAGCGTTTTTCACCGCTTGGTAGCGGCCTAGGCCGCGTTCGAATGTTTCGCCGTAGCCTTTCACCAGCGTCTGGCAGGCGGCGAACTCCACGGCTAGCTCGTAATGGTCCGGCGCCAGTTCGGCCAGCATGTCCAGCCAAGCCTGAATGCGCTCGTCCTCCTCGCGGTGGCGCAGCGTGCCCAGCCGCCATGCCCGTGAGCGGGCCATGGCGCGCATCAGAAGGTAGCCCCAGATGCGGTCGGTGGCGATCCGTTTTCCCCCGGTGAAGGCGTTGATTAATCTGCGGGTGAATTTCCGCCGCAGCAGCGGGGCGCCCAGCCATGCCGGCAGGCTGCCGCAAATTTCCTCCGCGCGCGGCGCCAAGTAATCGACAATCCGCGCAACCTGCTCCGGCGCCGCGCCCGCTTCGGCGCGAACGCGCGCGAACCGGGAACTGCGGGTTTTCAGTTCCGCCACCCGGGCCGTGTCCTCGTAGCTCATCCAAAGCGCTAACCCGCGGGCGGTTTCGTCCAGCAGGGCGTAGCCGCACGCCTCGCTGTCCTGTCGCAGAATGGGCCGCAGCCGATCGAGGTACAGTCCGGCGTAGGCGTGGTTGTGGTAATCGACCAAGCGATGCGCGCCAATGCCGAGCAGGTTGCCGCAGCGCTGTGGAAATTCAGACGCAATCCGCTCCATCAAAGCCTTGGCGCGGGGGTTGGCGGGAGCGGGAGGCGGGTCGAGAAAGGCTGCGCCGGCATCGGGCCGAGCCGCGCCGTATTTGCCGCTGCTGCGCGGCGCATCGGCGCTTGCGTTCGCTTCCGGCGGCGCCGCGCCGCCGCTTTGCGCCGCGCCGCCTGCCCCAGCTTCCGCCGCCGCGCGCGCCCTGCCGGCCTCGAACGCGGCCAGGTTTCTCGCGACGGCGCGGTCGCTGGACCGAATGGCCTCTTCGCAGGATTGCGCCGAAAAGGGCAGGGCGCCGGAACCCGCCAAGGCGCCCAGAACGACCGAACTGGTCACGCTGTTGTGCGCTTGCGCCAGCGCCTCCATATCCAGCGCCACCAGCTGCTTGGCCGTGGCCCGCGCCACCTGCATGACCGTTTCGCTATCGGCCAGGCCGTCGCCCAGCGCGGATTTTTCTCCGATCGTATAGACGCGGTGGGTGGAAACGACCAGCGTGGTGCGGTCGCGGGTCACCAGCCCGCGCTGCATGGCGCGGCCCGCCTCCATCAGTTCCGAGGCCACCACCAGGTCCACGTCGCCGGGGTTGGGCATCAGCGCCAGCACCGGCTCGGCGGCGGCGGCTTGCGCGGCGGCGCGCGGGAAGAACTCCAAGTAGTAGAGGGTGGCGCCGGTGCGCTGGGCCACGCCCGGCACCGAGGTGGACTGGGCGATGAAGCCGCTGGATTCGGCCGCCCGCAGCAGCCACTGGGTGAGCACGCCGCCTCCCTGGCCGCCGAGCGCGGCGACCGCCAGCTTGAAGACCCTAGGGCTGCCAGTGTCCTGTCCCATAGGTTCCCTGCCTTTCAGCTCGTTCCCCGCAGCATCCGCAGCCCTCGGCGCAATATGCCGGTTAAGGCTACCAGGCCAGCGCCCGCTTGCGTTGATTGCGCCTTTGCAGCGAGCCGATCAGGCTGCGGCGCAGGCGCTGCATGAATTGCTCCAGCCGGCCCGGGTTATCGACCAATTCGGCATGGTGGAACGAAGGGCAGAGAACGGCGGCATGCGCCACTTCGCCGCACACCCCGCAGCCCACGCAGTCTTGGTTGACCGCCGCCACCGGCGCGCTGCGGAGAGGATCGGGATTGGGCTTGACGGTGAGCGAGGGGCAGCCGGACAGCCGGATGCAGGAATGGTCGCCGGTGCAGGTGTCGGCATCCACGCCGTAATGCTTGCGGACGACCCGCTTTCCGGCCTTGCGCATGCGCTTGAGCAGCGGGCGGATGCGGCGCTGGCGGTTGAGCTGGCACTCGCCTTGGGCCACGATCACCTTGGGGCCTTTTTCACGGGCGGCCATGGCTTCGCGCAGAATCCTCAGCGTGCCTTTCATGTCGTAAGTATTCAAGCTGCGCACCCAGCGCACCCCCACGCCGCGCACCGCCTCGGCGATCGGCAGGCGGGCCTTGCGGCGCGGAGCGTCCGCTTCCGACGAAGGCACCCATTGTCCGCCAGTGGCCGCGGCGTAGCCGTTATCGACAATGATGGTGATGCCGTCGTGCTCGTTGAACACGGCATTGCTGATGCCGCTGGTCAGCCCGTTGTGCCAGAAGCCGCCGTCGCCCATGATCGAGATGGGGCGCTTGCCCTCGCCGCCGCCATGCAGCGCGGAGGCTGCGGCGCTGCCCAGGCCGTAGCCCAGGATGCTGGCGCCGAGGTGGAACGGCGCCAGGCTGGCGAAGGAATGGCAGCCGATATCGGCGCTTACATGCACTGGCCCGATCTCCTTTTGCAGCAGTTTCAGCGACGAGAACAGGGGCCGCTCCGGGCAGCCGGTGCATAGCCCGGACGGACGCTCGGGCACTGCCGCGCGCAGTTGCGAGGCTGGCAGCAGCGGCTGTTCAGGCGCCGGGCTGAGCAGGCGGGGCGCGTGCTCGTCCACGAAGGTTTTGATCCCTGCCTGAAGCATCTCGCCGGTGTATTCGCCGGCCATGGGCAGAGGGCCCTTGCCCAGCACCCGGGTATTGAGGTCGGCGCGGCGCAGAAATTGGTTCGCGGCTTGTTCGATATGCTCGGGCTGGCCCTCCTCGACGATCAGCAGGGCGCGCTTCCCGGCGGCAAAGCGCACGAATTCCTCTTCCACCAGCGGATAGGTCGCGTTCAGCACGTACAAGGGCAGTCGCGAGGCGCCGAAGCGATCGGCCAGCCCCAGCAGGTCCAGAGCACGGGCCACGCCGTTGTAGAGGCCGCCTTGCAGCACGATGCCTAGCTCGCTCTCTGGGCCGTCGATGAACTCATTCAGTTTGCGCTCCTGGATGAAGCGCACCGCGGACGGCCAGCGCCGCTGCGTTTTTTCCTGCTCCTGCGCGTAGGTGTAGGGCGGCAGGATGATGCGCGAAGCGTCGCGCGCCGGCGCGTTCAGCGCGTCGTCCGCTGTGAACGGAGGCCGCCGGTTATCGCTGGCAACGAAGCTGCCGTAGAGATGGCAGGCGCGGATGCGCAGCATCAGCATTGCCGGCGTGTTGCTGGCCTCGGACAGCTCGAAGCCCTGCTGGACCGCGTTGACGATGCAGTCGAGCCGCGGTTTGGGGTCGAGCAGCCACAGCTGCGACTTCATCGCGAAGGCGTGGGTGCGCTCCTGCATGATGCTGGAGCCCTCGCCGTAATCCTCGCCGAGAATAATGAGCGCCCCGCCTTTGACGCCTGCCGAGGCAAGGTTGCCCAGCGCGTCGCTGGCCACGTTGGTGCCCACCGTCGATTTCCAAGTGACCGCGCCCCGCAGCGGATAGTTGATGGAAGCCGCCAGAGTGGCGGCAGCGGTGGCTTCGCTGGCGCTCGACTCGAAGCGCACGCCCAATTCGTCGAGAATATCGCCTGCGTCCGCGAGCACGTCCATCAAGTGCGAGACGGGCGCGCCCTGGTAGCCGGCCACGTAGGCGACGCCTGATTGCAGCAGCGCCTTGGTGACCGCGAGAATGCCTTCGCCGCGGAATTCCTCGCCCGCCCCCAAGCGCAACAATTCCACTTCCTTCGCGAACGATCGTTCGGCCACAGCCTGCTCCCGCGAGCCACCCGCTAAACCGCCTCAAGTGTACTACCCGCAAGCATCGAGTAATGGCCGGACGTTGGGCGTCAAGCCCGCATTCTTGGCTGCAGCCAGCATTCCGGCCAGACCGGTTACGGCAATACCCAGCCGTTGAGCATGCGCCCGGCCAGACGGCTCGTCCATCAGGATAAGACAGGGGCCTGCGTGCTTGACCGCCAGAGTGAGCGTGCTCGCTTCTCCGTCCTCTTTTCCGAGGGAGTGGCGGCAGGAGCCGCCGCCACTCCCTCGGAAAAGAGGACGAGGCAAAAGATCCTATATGTGTTAACACGCCCTAGTGAAAGCGATGCGCGTTAGTCGTTCCATGTGTAGTAAATCGCGGCATCAAAGCGTCGTTCGGGGCTTAGCAGGCGGTGTCCGCCGTTGAGGATCAGGCTCTTTAGTACTTTTGCCGAGAAAAAAGGGCGCTCCAGACGGGAATGCCGAAGACATGTCCATGTTCGGCTTCCTCTCACCGAAAAAGACTTGTCGGTTTGGTTGCCTAGGGACATTCCCCCGTAAATCTGTCCGTAACGTAATCTGCCCTCGGTTAACAGCGAATAAAGACAGCGAGTGTGCCGGGCGGCTTCGCGCAAAGAACGGCCAACCTTGTTTCGCTTCGGAGTCTCGTTTTCCGCAATGTCTAAAGGCAACTTCGCAATCGCCAAATTGGACCAGAAGAATACGTCCAAGCATCTGTCCGCGAGGCGCGCTTGCTTGCCCTCTGTCTTCCAAATGGGTTGCATGAGGTAGGGTTTCTGGAACCCCTGCAGCGTCTTAAAAGCAGAGGTCAAAGACGACAGGATTTCGTTTCTGTGGCTGCTCACCTCACTGACATTGTTCCAATCCTGAATTCTCTCGTTGATATCCTGCACGGCGGCATGCAGCTTCTGGCGCACATCGGGGGAATTGACAACTTCATCAAACAAGCTGAGCAGGGCGTACGCGGAACTTACCGGTCGAACCACTAACTCCGCCGACCATTCGGCCTCATCCTTTGTGTATGTTGAACTGTCTGGAACAACGGTCAGCTTAATTTCAATGGGCGCGCGGAACTCTCCTTTGTGCTCTTTGGTAACTACGTCTATCGGCGGCAACGCATCGCTACAGTAGCCTTGGTAAGGCTGAAAAGTTGATTCAAACTCAAAACGAATATCCTTTCCATTGCTCCTGGTCCCAAATGCGTCTTCAATCGTTATTTCGATGTCGCTTGCCGAAGTAGCCATCTCGTTTACCGCTACGTAAACCGGTCTTATGGCATTGTCGCGCATATAGCAACAAAGGGCGATTGGAAACGTTGAATTAAACTCGTTCTTACCCCACAGGTTCCTGCCGCTGCGACTCGAGTTGACGATCCCGTAAAGACCGGGCTCCGGCGAAGCTGTCACAGGAGGGTTTCGGCCACGCCCTGCGCCACAAAACGCCCCATTTCAGCAGGCACGGCGTTTCCGACCAGTTGTTCGGAATCGGTCTTGGCGCTGTGCGGCTTCCATTTCCAGCTCTTGGGAAAGGTCTGAATACGGCTTCGCTCGTACGTGGTCAGGGGACGCACCGAGGCAACAGGAGCCGTATCCAAGGGGTGTCCCCGGTAATTCGGTGGCACGGGGCGGTTTACACCCCGAATGGTAGGCGATGGCTCGTCGATGGAAAATACCCCGCGACGGGAATAGTTCCTTGGATGGCGGTAGTAGTGCTCAATGTCAAGTTCATCTTCCATGTACTCGCGCACTGTAAGACGTTTTGCGGACAATGCGTCGCAAAAGTACTCGGCCACATCATGCAATGACCGGTCCGGGCCTGGCTTCCATGCGACATAGAAGAACCGCTTACGAATCTGCGGCGCTCCGCACAAACTGGCATCCAATACGGTTTGAAAAGAATCATAGCCATGCTGGGCCAACTTCCGATGGGCGCTTCTGAAAGTGCCGCTGGCGCGCGCGCGCGGCACGTTTTCCATAACCACGATTTTGGGATTACATCCAACCACTATCGATGCGAAGGCCGAGGTCAAATCAGCGTTCTTTCCCTCCCGGCGCTTTCCGGCGCTGGAAAAATCCTGGCAGGGCGGACCGCCAATGATGATGTCGGGCGCGTATCCGCTTACGTGGTCGATCGCCTCGCTCACGTTCAACAGATCAAACTGGTGAACCGCATGCCCGAAGTTCAGGCGATAGCAGTCGATTGCCGGTTCCCAGCAATCGTAGGCCGCGATTACAGGAAACCCAACTCGCTGAAACCCCAAGCTTAAGCCGCCGGCTCCGGCAAAAAGATCGACCACCCTAGCCTGTCTCGCACGTTGGCAACCATCCTTCCTCGGGCCGCGTTGATTCGCAAACGACAGGTGGATCTGTTCCTTGCTTTGGCCCCCATTAGCGCCCTTTCCATGTGTCTTGACTTGATCTTCGGCCATATTCCCTCAACGCCTCATAAGACAACAAACAATCCGTTCAGGTGCGGGAGGTACGTAGTGCGATGAACAGCGAACCGGTCTGGGAGAACTCTCAAACTCCATTCGCAGGCATCAACAACTGGTGGCGATATCCCAGCGCCATCCACAGGTTTACGCAGCGACTCTAGCACAGGAATAGGAAAGGCAAAGTAAAACAGGAGGCGCTCTCGCGATGCATAGAATTGATGCGATGTCGCCAATTCCCCGAGACCGGAACGAGCATATCCCACCTATGGAGTGTTACAGCTGTCATTATGGACTTCGAATCCCACTTGAAAGTGCCCCGAGCCTCCTACGGCGCAGGCTCCTAGTCCCGCATGGCGTCGAGGCGCTGAATTTGTTCGGCGAGGCTTTCGAGGTCGCGGGCAAGCGCGCCGCAGCGGTCTTGCGCGGCTTGCACCACTTCGGGCGGCGCCTTGGCTAGGAATTGCGGATTGGCCAGCTTCTTTTCGGCCGCCTGCAAGGCTTTGCCCGCTTGGGCGCGGAGTTTCTCCAGCCGCGCGCGTTCGGCGGACGGGTCAATGATGCCGGCCAGCGGCGTGAGAAGGCGCATTCCGCCATGCAGCGCTGAGGCTGCGGGCGGCGGCTCGGCATCCGCCGCTAGTTCCGAGAGTTTATTGATGCCGGCCATGGGGTGGAGCAGGCCGGAAAGAGAGCGCATCCGCGCCCGGTCCTGATCGTCGGCGCCCTGCGCCAGCACATCCAGCCTGCGGCCCGGGGGCAGGTTCAGCTCGCCGCGAATTTGCCGGATGCCGAGCACGAAGCCTTGCAGCCATTCGATCTCGGCCTCGGCGGCCGCGTCTTCGGGGAATTCGTCCGCCTGAGGCCAGGAAGCGATCATGACGCTGTCGCCCGATGCGCCGGCAAGGGGAGCGATGCGCTGCCAGAGCGCCTCGGTGATGAACGGCATGATGGGGTGCAAGGCGCGCAGGATCACTTCCAGAACCCGCACCAGCGTGGCTCGTGTCGCGGCGGCCTCCTCGGCTTTGCCGATACTCAGGATGTGCTTGGCCAGTTCCAGATTCCAGTCGCAGTATTCGCGCCACACAAAGTCGTACATCGCGCGGCTTGCCAGATCTAGGCGGTAGCCGTCGATCGCGTCGCGGGCGGCGCGCAGGGCCACGCTTAGGCGGGAGATAATCCAGCGGTTCACGATAGCTGTCGCGTTGCCGCCGCTGCTGGCCGCGCCGCTACCCGCTGCTTCCCCGGAGCGCGCGGCATCTTCGCTTCCCGCCCCGTGCTGCATGAGCACGAACCGCGCGGCGTTCCAGAGCTTGGTGCAGAAATTGCGGTAGCCGGCGGTGCGCTCCAGGTCGTAGCGGATGTCCTGGCCGGTGCTGGCCATGGCGGCGAAACTGAAGCGCACGGCATCGGCGCCGAAGGCGGGGATGCCTTTGGGGAACTGCTCGCGCGTGGCGCGCTCGATGCCGGGCGCGCTTTGCGGCTGCATCAGGCCGACGGTGCGCTTGGCCACCAGCGTATCCAAATCCGCCCCGTCGATCAGGTCCAGCGGATCGATCACATTGCCCCGCGATTTCGACATCTTGTTGCCTTCGTGGTCGCGGATCAAGCCATGCACGTACACCTCCCTGAACGGCACATCGCCCATGAACTTAAGGCCCATCATCACCATGCGGGCCACCCAGAAGAATAGGATATCGAAGCCGGTCACCAGCACCGTGCCCGGATAGAAGCGCGCAAGCTCCGGCGTCTTCTCCGGCCAGCCCAGGGTGGAGAAGGGCCACAGCGCCGACGAGAACCAAGTGTCCAGCACGTCATCGTCGCGGCGCAGGGGCAAGCCGTCCGGCAAGCCATGTTTGCGCCGCGCCTCTTCCTCGCTGCGGCCCACGAACACCGCGCCGTCCTCGCCGTGCCAAGCCGGAATCCTATGCCCCCACCACAGTTGGCGGCTGACGCACCAGTCCTCGATATTGCGCATCCACTCGAAATAGGTGGCCGACCAGTTCTCCGGCACGAAGCGCACCCGCCCGTCCTCCACCGCCGCGATGGCCGGTTCGGCCAGCGGCGCGGCGCGCACGAACCACTGATCGGTCAGCAGGGGCTCGAGCACGGTTTGCGAGCGGTCGCCCCTAGGCACGGCATGCCGATGCTCGCGAACTCCCGCTAGCGCGCCTTCCTCCTTTAGGGCCTGCACCACGGCCTTGCGCGCCTCGAAGCGGTCCAGTCCGGCGAATCGGCGCGGCACGGCATCGTTCAGCGCGGCCTGCGGCGTGAGGATGTTGATGGCCGGAAGATCGTGGCGCCGGCCGATTTCGTAGTCGGTGAAATCGTGCGCCGGGGTGATTTTCACGCACCCCGTGCCGAATGCCGGGTCCACGGCCTCGTCGGCCACCACCGGGATTTGCCGTTCCGTCAGGGGAAGGCGCACCATGCGGCCTATCAGTTTCCGATGGCGCTCGTCGCCGGGGTGGACCGCCACGCCGGTGTCGCCGAGCATGGTTTCCGGGCGCGTCGTATCCACCTCGACCGCCCCTTCGCCGTCCGCCATCGGATAGCGCAACCGCCACAGATGCCCGTCCTCTTCGCTGGATACCACTTCCAAGTCGGAAAGGGCCGTTTGCAGGACGGGGTCCCAGTTCACTAGCCGCTTTCCGCGATAGATCAGCCCTTCCTCGTGGAGGCGCACAAAAACCTCCGTCACCGCCCTGCTGCGCGCATCATCAAGCGTGAAGCAGTCCCGCGAGAAATCCGCCGAGGCCCCCAAGCGCCTGAGCTGGTCGCCGATTCGCCCGCCGGATGACTCCTTCCACGCCCACACCCGGCGCACGAACTCCTCGCGGCCCAGCTCGCGCCGGCTCAGGCCCTCGGCCTCAAGCTGCCGTTCCACCACCATCTGCGTGGCGATGCCGGCATGGTCCACGCCGGGCTGCCAAAGCGCGCAGCGACCGCGCATGCGGTGGTAGCGCGTGAGCGCGTCCATCACCGTGTCCTGGAAGGCGTGGCCCATGTGCAGGCTGCCGGTCACATTGGGCGGCGGAATCACGATGCAGAACGGCGCCCCGTCGCCGCGCGGCGCGAAGTAGCCAGCCTCCTCCCACCGCCGGTAAGCCGCGCCCTCCAGCTCGGCCGGACGGTAGCGCCCCTCCAGCGGAGCGTTCTTCACGCCGCCCAAACCAAGCCTCCCACGCCCGCAAGCGCCCGCCGCAGCCTTTCTCCGCCTCCCTTTGGCTTGCGGTTTCGCACTAGCCGCAGCCTTTCTCCGCCCCCTTCTTCCGGGAACGTCGGCGGCAGGAGCCGCCGCCGAGCCCCAAGGATGGGTTCATGCGTCTCCCGGAAGAAGGGGGCGGAGAAAGGCGGATCAACGCGCCGGAAGGGGGAGCCGGGGAAAGGCGGATCAACGCGCCGGAAGGGGGAGCCGGGGAAAGGCGGATCAACGCGCCGGAAGGGGGAGCCGGGGAAAGGCGGATCAACGCGCCGGAAGGGGGAGCCGGGGAAAGGCGGATCAACGCGCCGGAAGGGGGAGCCGGGGAAAGGCGGATCAACGCGCCGGAAGGGGGAGCCGGGGAAAGGCGGATCAACGCGCCGGAAGGGGGAGCCGGGGATAGGCAAATCGACGCGCCCGAAGAGGATTCAGGGGAAAGGCGGAGCCACGCGCCTTAGGAGGAATCACGGGATGCGCAGCCGAGCAGGAACTCGGCCAACAGCGGCACCGGCCGGCCCGTGCTGCCCTTGCCGGAGCCCGTCTTCCAAGCGGTGCCGGCAATATCCAAGTGCGCCCAGTTCGCGTCCTTCACGAAACGCGAAAGGAAGCAGGCCGCCGTGGTGGCACCGGCGTAGCGCGAGCCGATATTGGCCATGTCGGCGAAATTGCTCTTCAGTTCCGGCATGTACTCAGGACCCAGCGGAAGCCGCCATACCGGGTCGCCCGAGCCTTCGCCGGCCAGGCGCAATTCCTCCGCCAGCTGGTCGCTTTTCGAGAACAGGCCGCTGTAGTGCTTGCCGAGCGCCATCAGGCAGGCGCCGGTGAGCGTGGCCACATCCACGATCCTGGACGGCTTGAAGCGCAGGGAGTAGTACAGCGCGTCGGCCAGGATCAGCCTTCCTTCCGCGTCGGTGTTGAGGATCTCGATGGTCTCGCCCGACATCGCCTTGACGATATCGCCGGGCTTGGTGGCGCGGCCGCCGGGCATGTTCTCCACCGCCGCTGCCAGCACCACCAGATTGATCGGCAATTCAAGCTCGATCACCGCCTGCGTCACGCCCAGCACGGAGCCGGCGCCGCTCATGTCGAACTTCATTTCGTCCATGGCGCTGCCGGGCTTCAGCGAAATTCCGCCCGTGTCGAAGGTCACGCCCTTGCCCACCAGCGCGACCGGCGGGATTTTGGACGGCGCCCCCTTGTAGCGGAGCACGATCAGACGCGGCTTAAGCTGGCTGCCTTCGCAAACGGACAGCAGCGAGTTCATGCCCAGCTCCTTCATTTCCTTTTCGAGCAGGATTTTGGCCGTGACCCGCGAACTGCGCCGGGCCAGCTTGCGGGCTTCCGCGGCCAGATGCGCGGGCGTGCAGATATTGGCCGGAAGGTTGCCCAGCTCCCGGGCGAAATTGCGCGCCCGGCCGATGGCCTGCCCCTGCTTCAGCCCCAGTTCGACCGCCGCGAGGTCCGCGCCGCCGCTTGCCGTTACGGTTAGCTTGCGGTTTTTCGGGCGGGCGTCCTCGGCCGCCTTGCGCGTGGCCGTGTAGCGGTACGAGGCGTAGTGCCACTGCTCGGCGAAATTGCGCGCCTTGCGGGTTTCGTCGAGGCCGGGCACCGGCTCCAATCCGAGCATCTCGACCACATGCTCCGCCGCCGAGCGCTCGCTCCGTTTGGCCGCCGCCGCAAGCGCCTTGTTCCAAGCCTTGGCGTCCAGCTTGTCCTTGCGCCCAAGTCCGGCCAGCAGCAGCCGCTTCACGCCGAGCCTGCCGGTATCCGTGAGCAGCAGGGTTTCGCCGGGCTTGCCTTGGATATCGCCGGAGGCCATGGCCTGCGCGATCCGCGACCGCAAACCGCGGCTCAATCCGGCTGCCGCTGTTGTTGGCTTGCCCTCCTGGTAAACCGGCAGGATGCCCAGGTCGGCTTGTAAACTATCGAGCTTGTCGGTGGTGATGTGGAATTCCATGTGTTCGCCTCTTGATCAATCGACTCGCGGCACCGAAACGGCAGCGGCGCGAATGGCGGCCCATTCTATTGTGTTTGCACGGCGGCGGGCAGCGTTGCGAGTGTCCGTGATTCGGCTTCCCGCCATCCCGGCCGCCGCGATAAGCGCGTGAGGCGCATTCTCGACCGCTATCTCTTGCGCGAGGCGCTGTCGCACTTCGTTGGCGCGCTGGCCGTGCTGCTGCTGCTGCTGGCCACCAACCAATGCGTGCGCATCCTGTCGGCGGCCGCCTCGCAACGCCTGCCGCGGGAATCGGTGCTGCCAATGATCGGCTACACCTGCTTGCAGTACCTGCCCGTCATCATGCCGGCGGCGCTTTTCTTTGGATTGCTGCTGGCGCTGGGCCGGATGTGCCGCGACAGCGAGTTGCCTGCGGCCATGGCCTGCGGCTACGGCATCCGCTCGCAGCTGCTTCCAGTGCTGTCGCTGGCCGTTCCGGCGGCGGCGCTGGCCTGCTGGATGACGCTGGGTCTGGCGCCGGATGCCCGCCGCGCAGTGGATGAGCTTGAAAGGGAGGCCGCTTCCCTGGGCGATCTGCGGCGCTTGGAGCCGGGCCGCTTCGTTGGACTGGGCGGGCAGGGCGTGGTGTATGCCGAGCAGGCCGACGGAGAGGGGCGGCTTGAGCGCGTGTTCGGCCACCGGCAGGTTGACGGGCGCATGCAGGTGATCGTGGCCGACCGCATGGCGCTCAAGGAAACCACCGATCCACTGGTGCGCATGGTGACCTTCGAGGATGGATTGCTGTACGACGGCTGGCCAGGTGAATCCGAACTGCGCGTGGTGCGCTTCGCCGAGCATGGGATCCCGGCAGTCATGCCCGAAGCCGGCAGCGGCAGTTTCGGCCTGGATGCCGCGCGGACTGCCGATTTGCTCGCCAGCGGCGGTCTGGAATCGCAACTGGAGTTCCAGCGGCGCATGTCCGCGCCCCTGGTTCTGCTGATACTTGCCGTCATGGCGCTGCCGCTGAGCCGCCGGCTTCCCCGGCAGAGCCGTTTCGCATCGCTGCCGTGGGCGCTGCTGGTGTATGTGATCTACACCAATCTTGTGACTGCGGCGATTTCGTGGTCCGCGCAGGGGCTGACGCCGGCCTGGCTGGGCATATGGTGGGTGCATCTGCTGCTGGCAGGCGCCGCGGCGGCGGGCTTCGGCCTGGGCGATGCCCATCGGCTCAGGCGATGGAGGCGCCGCCTGGACGCCCGGGCTGCCGCATGACGCTGCTGGACCGCTATATCGCGCGCGCCATCCTGCCGGTGGTGCTGGTGTGCCTGGCGGCGCTGCTTTCGCTTTCGCTATTCGTGGATTTCGCCCAGCAGTCGCGGTTCGCAGGACAGGGACAATACACGCTGCTGGACGGCCTCGCCTATGCCGCGCTGCGTATTCCGCAATTCGCTTTTGAAGCCCTGCCGGCCGCCGCCATCATCGGGTCCTTTCTGGCGCTGGGCAATCTCTCCGCCCACCATGAGCTCACGGTGGCCAGGGCCTCCGGCGTATCGGTGATAAGGCTTTCAGCACCGGTCTGGACGACCGGCTCTGCGCTGGTTCTGCTCGCATTTTTTCTCGGCGAGTCGCTGGCGCCGCCGATGCATGCGCTGGGCAAGCGCATGCGCGCCGCCGCCCTGAGCCCCGCGCCCGCCCTCGCCCAAGGCGAGAGCGTCTGGATGCGCGATGGCGACCTGATCCTGAACCTGCGCCCCGGCGGCCAGCGGGAGGGCTATGCAAGCGCCATTCTGTTCCGCCTCGGCGCCGACGGAATCAGCGCTTGGGGCCGTGCGCGCACCGCCAGGATCAACGAGGACGGCAGGCTTGAATTGCGGGGCTACGAGGAAACCGCTATCGAGGCGCAGCAGACCCGTGTGCAATCCCGCGACGAGTGGGTGATGGAAACGCGCCTGAGTCCGGAAATCGTGGAACTCGTGGAATCACGCCCGGAGCTGATGAAGATGGCGGGCCTGCTGCGCTACGCGCGCTATCTCGAAACGAACCGGCTTAGCGGGCAGCGCTTCCGCCTGGAAATTCATTCGCGCCTTGCCACCATGGCAGCGGTGGCGCTGATGTGCGTGCTGGCCCTGCCGCTGGTCTTCACCAATCGCAGAAAACTTGGAGGCAGCGCACGCGCCGCCATCGGCCTGGGCATTGCGCTGGTATGGTTTCTCGCCAACCGCGGCGTGGCGGAAGCCGGCCAACTCTACGGCGCGGCCCCTTGGCTGGCCGCCTGGGCGCCCACGCTGGCCTTGGGCGCGGCCGCCATCCTCCTCCTGCTCCGCGCCGACCGCCTCCGCTGGCGCCGACCCCGTCGGTCGCTCAGGGAAGTTGGCGCTCCCTAGGGGAATCGAACCCCTGTTTCCAGATTGAGAGTCTGGTGTCCTGACCCCTAGACGAAGGGAGCGCTAAAGGCACGCCGGTCCCGGGTGCGCCCACCGTGCGATATTATAGGCAGCCGAAAACGGGCGCGCCGCAAGGGCGCGCCGCTAAATCCTTGAAGCTGGGGGTCTCGCCCTCCATCGAAACAACGGCGCTGAAAATTTCCTCGGGCGAACCGCGTATTCATTCGCGGCAATTGCCGTCCAATGTCATTACGGTGCTCCGCGGCTTGCACCGGGCCGGGCACCGCGCCTGCGTGGTGGGCGGCGGCGTGCGCGACCTCCTTCTGAATCTCAGGCCGAAGGACTTCGACGTGGTGACGGATGCGCGCCCGGAAGAGGTGAAGAAGCTTTTTCGCAGGGTGCTGCTGATCGGGCGGCGCTTCCGCTTGGCGCATGTGATGTTCGGGCGCGAGTACATCGAGGTGGCCACGTTTCGCGGGTCGGGAGCCGAGTTGGCGGATGCCGAAAGGGCGGATGCCGGGGACGCGGTGGTGAAAGGCGCGCACGGGCGCATCCTGCGCGACAACCGTTTCGGCAGCCTGGAAGAGGACGTGATGCGGCGCGATTTCACGGTCAACGCTCTATACTGGGATTACGCCGACGGTCGAATCATCGATCACACGGGCGGGCTCGATGATATTCGCCGGCGCCGGCTGCGCTTGATCGGAGAGCCGCGGCTGCGCTACAAGGAGGATCCGGTGCGCATGCTGCGCGCGGCGCGCTTTGCCGCCAAGCTCGGCTGCGCGCTGGACAAGCGCTGCGCGGCGCCGATTCCGAAAATGGCGAGGCTGCTGCGCTTGGAGCCCTCCGCCCGCTTGCTCGAAGAGGTCCGCAAGCTTTTCCTGAGCGGCCACGCGGCGGCCAGTTTTGCCCAGTTGCGGCGATTCGGCCTGCTCTACGAGCTTTTTCCTTTTCTCAAGGCATGGTCCGATGCCGAGCCGCGCGCCGAGGCGTTCTTGCACGAGGCGCTCGATACCACCGACCGCCGTCTCAACGAGGGCAGCCACGCCAGCCTGATGTTCCTGATGTGCGTGTTCTTTTGGGGCGCCGTGTCGATGAGGCTTGGCGTCGCTTGCGGCGGCGGCAAGCCTCCGAGGCACGGCCAGATTGCCGAGGCGTTCCGCGCCGTCGTGCGCGGCATGGAATTCGGGCTCAAGCCCACGCGGAAGATGCAGGCGGATATGGAGGAGGTGCTGGCGCGGCAGGCCACGCTTCAGTCGGCCCAGCCGCGTCGGGCGCGCCAAGTGTCGGGAGGCCCGTTGTTTCGCCCGGCATACCGCTTGCTGTGCTTGCGACAGCGTTTAGGCGAGGTGGATGAGGAACGGGTGCGCTATTGGCGCAAAAGGGCCGGAACGGCGCCTTCGCGCTCTTGGCCGAAACGCCGCAGGGCGACTGCGGGCAAGGCCGCGAAAAGGCCCCGCAAGGAAGACGGCGGATGAGCGAGCCGTCCGGCCCCGGCCGCTACATTGCCGTGGAGGGCTGCATCGGGGCCGGCAAATCGACGGTGGCGCATTTGCTGGCGAACCGGATGAAAGGCGAGCTGATCGTGGAGGCGCCGCACGGCAATCCGTTTCTGGAACGGTTTTACGGAGGCGTATCGCAGGCCGCCTTGCCGACGCAGCTGTATTTCCTGCTGCACCGAACGCAACTGGCCGAATGGATCAAGAAGGAAGACCTGTTCCCGACCACGAGGATCAGCGATTTTCTTCTCGAGCGCGACCGGGTCTATGCCGAATGCACGCTGGCTGCCGACGAGTTGCAGGTTTACGACATGGTGAGGCAGGCGGTGGCGGTGGAGCCGCCGGTTCCGGATCTGGTCCTTTTTCTGCAAACATCGGTGCGAACGCTGCTCAAGCGCATTGCCAACCGCGGCATTCCCATGGAAAGACGCATTACCGCCGGCTACCTCGAAAAGCTTAATGACGCGATGGCGCGATTCATACTCGACTACGACGCGGCGCCGGTGCTGATTGTGAACACCGAGTCCATCGACTTGGCCAATAACGATGAGCATGTGGATATGCTGCTCAATGAAATGAAGAGCGTAACGGCCGGGCGCGCCTACTTCGATCCCAGCGGCCTGGTCGCTTAGGGGCCGCATGGCGTATCCGCCGCCCCCGGTTTGAGGAACCTTGGATGTACGTTCAACTGAAGCAGCGCGATATGCGCCGCCCGCCGGTTAACGTGAGAACGCTGGCGCGGATGAAGAGGGAGGGCGAGCCGATCGCCTGCCTCACCGCCTACGACGCCAGCTTCGCGCTGCTGGTCGATCAGTCGGGAGCGGACCTTGTGCTGGTGGGCGATTCGCTGGGCATGGTGATTCAGGGACACGACACCACCGTGCCGGTTACCGTGGATGACATCATCTACCACAGCAAGATCGTGGCCCGGGCGCTGACCCATGCCTTTCTCGTGGCCGATATGCCCTTTATGAGCTACAGCGAGCCGGGGCAGGCGCTGGATAACGCCGTTCGCCTGATGCAGGAGGGCGCCGCGATGATGGTCAAGCTGGAGGGCGGCATGGGCCAGAGGAAGATCGTGGAGCACTTGGCGCGGCACGATATCCCGGTTTGCGCCCATATTGGGCTGCGGCCGCAGTCGGTGCATAAGATCGGCGGCTTCAAGGTGCATGGCCGCGATCCCGGCCAGGCCGGGCAAATGATGGAGAGCGCGCGGCGGCTTGAGGATGCGGGCGCCGACCTGGTATTGCTTGAATGCGTGCCCAACGAGTTGGGGCAGGCGGTGGCCAGGCAATGCCGGGTGCCGGTGATCGGGATTGGGGCGGGGCCGAACGTGGATGGCCAGATCCTGGTGCTGTACGACATGCTGGGCATCACCCAGGGGCCGGTGCCGAAGTTCGTGCGCAATTTCATCGACGAGGCAGGCAGCCCGCTGGCCGCCTGCGAAGCTTATGTCGCGGCGGTGAAGTCGCGGCAATATCCGGCCCCCGAGCACTGCTTCTCCTGATGCCTCGCATGCCTCGCGCTCAGCATTGCGTTTTCGGGCTGGCCGCGTTCCCGCTGGGCTTTTGCCCGATTGCGCGCATAGGCTCGCTGCGCGCATAGGCGCGGACGGCATGCGCTTGCCCTCGCCCTTTGCCCGCCCCTGCCTCGCGGGAGACGCATGAACCCGTCCATGGGGCTCGGCTGGGGCATACCTGCCCCAGACGCTCCCGCGAGGCAGGGGCGGGCAAAGGGCTTTAGATGGCGCAGATTGGTGCAATATCGGGGGTTAGGGGTATGCGCGTAGTTAAGACGGGGGCGCAGGCAAGGGCGCAGGTTCGCTGCTGGCAGGAGGCGGGCGAGAGGGTCACGCTGGTGCCCACGATGGGCGCGCTGCATGAGGCCCACCTGAACTTGGTGCGGCTTGCGAAACGCTCGGGGCGAGCCGCGGTGAGCATTTTCGTGAACCCGACGCAGTTTGCTCCGGATGAGGATTTCGAACGCTATCCCCGCAATCTGGAGGCGGATGCCGCCATGCTGCGGGAAGGCGGCGCGGACCTGCTGTTCGCCCCCGAAACGGAAGAGATCTACCCCAGGGGGCTTGAGGATCCCACTCGGGTGGAAGTGCCGGGCCTATCCGCCGATCTCTGCGGAGCGCACCGCCCCGCTCACTTTGCCGGAGTGGCATCGGTGGTTGCGAGGCTGCTTCTCATCATGCTGCCTGATGCCGCGATTTTCGGACGCAAGGATTATCAGCAACTGGTGATCCTGCGCCGCATGGTCGAGGACCTGCATATTCCCGTGGAGGTGGTCGAGGGTCCGATCACGCGCGAGGACGACGGGCTGGCTATGAGTTCCCGCAATCGTTACCTGAACGCCGGACAAAGGCGGCTCGCGCCGCTGCTGCACGCGGTTCTTCGGGAATGCGCGAAGCGTTTGCGCAAGGGCGAACGCGACTTCGCCCGGCTGGAGCAGGAGGCTGCGGCGCGCCTTCGGGAGAAGGGCTTTGCGCCGGATTACGTTGCGGTGCGCCGTGCTGGCGACCTAGGGCCGCCCGCCGCCGCCGCGACTGGCGAATGGGTGGTCTTGGCCGCCGCTTGGCTGGGCGCCGCCCGCCTTATCGACAACGTGATGTTCCGCCAGTAGCGGCGGAAGTTTGCGGCACGCTCCAAGCTTTCCTCGAAAACAGGAGGTTGGCGCGGGGCGATTCCCTTGCGGGCCAGCCCGCATATTGCACCAATCTGCGCCATCTAAAGCCCTTTGCTTGCCCCTGCCTCGCGGGAGCGTCTGGGGCAGGGATGCTCCAGCCGAGCCCCATGGATGGGTTTATGCGTCTCCCGCGAGGCAGGGGCAAGCAAAGGGCGAGGGCCAGCGAGGGCGAAGGCATAGCCGTGCCTATGGCGCAGCGAGCATGCGCGGCGCAATCGGGCAAAATTCTGCGCGGGCTCCACGCTCCTTGGTGAAATATGCGGGCTAGCGTTCGTGATCGTCCGTGTGTGTTATGGTAGATGCCCGATCCGTTGTTGTGGTCGGAGTGGCATGACCCGCTATATTTTCGTGACCGGCGGCGTTGTTTCCTCGCTGGGAAAAGGCATAACAGCCGCCTCGCTGGGCACCATTCTTGAGGCCCGCGGCCTTTCCGTCAGCATGATCAAGCTGGATCCCTATATCAACGTGGATCCGGGCACCATGAGCCCTTTTCAGCACGGGGAAGTGTTCGTCACCGCGGATGGCGCCGAAACCGACTTGGATCTCGGCCATTACGAGCGCTTTGTGCGGTCCGGCAGGCCGGGGCGCCATTCCAACTTCACCACCGGGCGGATCTATAACGCGGTCATAGCGCGCGAGCGCCGCGGGGGGTATTTGGGCGCCACGGTCCAGGTGATACCGCACATCACCGACGAAATCCGGGATTCCGTTTTTCTCGGGGCCGGCGATGCCGACGTGTGCATCATCGAGGTGGGCGGCACGGTGGGCGATATCGAGTCGCTGCCGTTTCTCGAGGCGATCCGCCAGATTGGCCTGGAGAAGGGCAGCGAGAACGTGGCGTTCGTGCATGCCACGCTGGTGCCTTACGTCGCCACGTCCCAGGAAATCAAGACCAAGCCCACCCAGCATTCGGTCAAGGAGCTGCGTTCGATCGGCATTCAGCCGGACGTGCTGGTTTGCCGTTCCCAGCTTCGCCTGCCCGACGAGCAGAGGAGCAAGATCGCCCTTTTCACCAACGTGCGGGATTCGGCGGTGTTTTCCGCCCCCGACATGGACGATTTGTATGCGATTCCGCTGGAGCTGAGAAAGCAGGGCTTGGACGAGGTGCTGGTTCGGCAGTTCCGCATGAACCTGCCGCCGGCCGACCTTTCGGACTGGGAGCAGGTGGTGGCCGCCGGGCGCAACTGCGAAGGCGAGGTGACCGTGGCCATGGTGGGCAAGTACATGGATTTGCGCGACTCGTACATCTCGCTTAACGAGGCCCTGGGCCACGCCGGGCGCCGCGCCGGCGTTAATGTTCGTGTGCGCCATATCGAATCCTCGGCGATCGAGGATTCCGGCGTTGACTGCCTGGCCGGCGTTCATGCGGTGCTGGTGCCGGGCGGCTTCGGCGAGCGAGGGATTGAGGGCATGGTGCGCGCCGTTACCCATGCGCGCGAGAAAGAGATTCCATACTTGGGCATCTGCTTGGGGATGCAGGTGGCGGTGATCGAGTTCGCGCGCAACGTGGCGGGGCTGGAACGCGCCAACAGCACCGAGTTCGACGCCCATACGCCGCATCCGGTGGTGGCGCTGGTCACCGAGTGGATCGACGAATCGGGACAGGTGGAGCGCCGCAGCGAAGATTCCGATAAGGGAGGCACCATGCGCTTGGGCGAGCAGGCCTGCCATCTCGCCGAGGGCAGTTTGGCGCTGGAGGAATACGCCCGAACGCCGGTGCATGAGCGCCATCGCCATCGCTACGAATTCAATAACCGCTATCTCGACCGGCTGGAGAAGGCCGGTCTTGGTTTTTCCGGACGGTCGGCCGATGGGCTGGTGGAAGTGATCG
This sequence comes from Gammaproteobacteria bacterium, assembly GCA_965213995.1. Classification (GTDB taxonomy): domain Bacteria; phylum Pseudomonadota; class Gammaproteobacteria; order Steroidobacterales; family Foliamicaceae; genus Foliamicus. The sequence goes on from OZ243929.1 coordinate 2,233,487, forward strand.
AACTGCCCGCTCATCCCTGGTTTCTGGCCAGCCAGTTCCATCCGGAGTTCACGTCCACGCCGCGCGACGGGCACCGCCTGTTCGACGGGTTTGTTGGCGCCGCTATGCGTTACATGCAGCGGGGCGACCTCCCGGCGAAGGCGGCCAGCGCCGCCGGCGCTTGATTCCGGCGCGGCGCTAGTGGCCTCGCCGAGCGGTGCCGGCAGCGTGGAAGTAGCCGGCTTCACGGCCGGACTTGGGCAGCCGATCTTCCTGATTGCCGGCACCTGCGTGGTGGAATCGCGGGATTCGGCGCTTGAGACCGCCGGCCGGCTGGCCGAAGTCAGCCGGGAGCTCGGATTTCCGCTGGTTTACAAGTCATCGTTCGATAAGGCCAACCGATCTTCGCTTTCGGGTTTCCGCGGCCATGGGATGGAACGCGGACTGAGGATACTTGAGGAGGTGAAAACGAGCATCGGCGTGCCGGTGCTCACCGATGTGCATGAAAACACCCCCATGGACGAGGTGGCCGCGGTTGCGGATATGCTGCAAACTCCGGCGCTGTTATGTCGCCAGACCGATTTCATACTGCGCGCCGCGGCTGCCGGCAGGCCGCTCAATATCAAGAAGGGCCAGTTCCTTTCGCCTGCGGAGATGGGCAACGTGGTCGAGAAGGCGCGCTCCACCGGCAATGGCTCCATCCTGGTGTGCGAACGGGGCTTCGCTTTCGGCTACAACAATCTCGTGGCGGATATGCGCTCGCTGGCGCAGTTGCGCGCCACCGGCTGCCCGGTGGTATTCGACTGCACCCACTCGGTGCAGCTGCCCGGCGCCAAGGGCAAGTCGTCCGGGGGGCAGCGGGAATTTGTGCCGGTGCTGGCGCGCGCGGCCGTGGGCGCGGGGGTTTCGGGGCTTTTTATGGAAACCCACCCGCGCCCTGAGGAGGCCTTGAGCGACGGCCCCAACGCTTGGCCCTTGCACCGCGTGCGCGAACTGATGGAATCGCTTCTTGAGTTGGACCGGACGGTCAAGGCCCGCTCCTTGGCCGAGGAATCATGTCTCGCATAACCCGGATCCACGCGCGCGAAATTCTGGATTCGCGCGGCAATCCAACGGTGGAGGCCGAAGTGGGCTTAAGCTGCGGGGCCGTTGGGCGCGCGGCCGTGCCCTCCGGCGCTTCCACCGGCGCGCGCGAAGCGGTCGAGTTGCGCGACGGCGACAAGGCCCGCTTCGGCGGCCGCGGAGTTCGCCGGGCCGTGGCCCATGTGAATGGCCGGATACGCGAGGCCCTGCTCGGCATGGACGGCGGCAACCAGCAAGCGCTGGATTCGCGCATGGTGGAATTGGACGCCACCGGCAACCGGTCCGCGCTTGGCGCCAACGCCATGCTCGCCGTTTCCCTAGCCTCGGCGCGGGCCGCAGCGGCATCGTCGGGGGTTCCGCTATACCGCCGTTTAGGCAACGATGCGCGATTGATGCCCACGCCCATGATGAACGTGGTGAACGGCGGAGCGCATGCCGACAACCGCCTCGATGTGCAGGAGTTCATGGTCCTTCCGGTGGGCGCCGCGGATTTCTCCGAAGCGCTGCGCTGGGGGGTGGAGGTCTATCACGTTCTAAAGGGCGTTTTGCGAAGTTCCGGCCGTTCCACCGCGGTTGGCGACGAGGGTGGTTTCGCGCCGGACCTGCCGTCGAGCAACGCGGCTTTGGAAGTGCTGATCGAAGCGATCCAGCGGGCAGGATTTTCGGTGCCCGGCGATTTCCTTTTAGGGCTGGACGTGGCTGCCAGCGAGTTGTATCAGGATGGCCTCTACGTTCTTGAATCCGAAGGCCGCAGGTTCGATGCCGACGACTTTGCCGGATGGCTCAAGGAGCTGGCCGACGCTTACCCCTTGGCAAGCATCGAGGATGGCATGGCCGAGGACGACTGGCATGGATGGGAGGTTCTGTCCCGCGCTTTGGGCGCCACGGTCCAACTGGTTGGGGATGACCTGTTCGTTACGCAAACGGCCATTCTTGCCGAGGGCATCGAGCGGCAGGTCGGCAACGCTATCCTTATCAAGCCCAACCAGGTGGGCACGCTGACGGAGACGCTGCAAGCGGTGGACGCGGCCGTGGCGGCCGGATACGCGGCGGTGATCTCGCATCGCTCGGGGGAAACGGCCGATACCTTCATCGCCGATCTGGCGGTGGGTTCGGCGGCCACCCAGATCAAGACCGGAGCGCCCTGCCGCTCCGACCGCACGGAGAAATACAACCGTCTTCTCAGAATCTCCGAAGCGCTCGGCGCCGATGCCGCATACGCCGGCTTGCGCGCCTTTCCCGCCCACGTGAGCGCCCATCATGCGCCTCAGGAGGCGGACTTCCCTGGCAAATCCGGCAATGCGGGCTAAGTGGGCCGGAATTATGCTGGGCGTGCTGGCTCTGGCCGGGCTGCAGTACCCGCTGTGGTTTGCCGATGACGGGCTGCTGGGCCTTGTCCGGGTGCAGCGGGAGGCGGCCGTCCAGGAGCAGGACAACGCCGCGCTGCGCGAGCGCAACCGAAGGCTGGCCGCCGAGGTGGAGGATCTGAGGGAAGGCGACGAGGAAATCGAACGCCTGGCCCGCTCCGAACTGGGCATGGTGGGCCCGGGCGAGAAGATGTACCTCCTGGTTGAAGAGGAATCGGATAACCAAGCGCACTCGGGTCCCGAAACGCCCGCTGATTCGCGGGACTAGCAGTCCGGCGCGACGAAACCAGGGTTGTCCGTGCGCGTTCTGCTTTCCAACGACGACGGCTACCGGGCCGAGGGGTTGCAGGCCTTGGAGCGGGCGCTGCTGGGCCAGGCCGAGATCATGATCGTTGCGCCGGAGCGCAACCACAGCGGCGCCAGCAATTCGCTCACGCTGTTTGAGCCGCTGCGGGTCACGCAACTGGGGAAGAACCGCTGGTATTGCTCCGGCACTCCCACGGACTGCGTGCATATCGCGATTACCGGGCTGTTGCCGGACGATCCCCACATGGTGTTTTCCGGAATCAACCACGGCCCCAATCTCGGCGACGATGTGCTTTACTCCGGCACTGTGGCCGCCGCGATGGAGGCGCGGGTGCTCGAGATTCCGGCGGTGGCGGTTTCGGTGGCGGGCTATCCCCCGAGGAACTTTGAATCGGCCTCGCGCGCGGTGAGCGAGTTGTTCGAGCGCTTAAGCCGCGGCAAGCCGCCCGGAAACATGCTCCTGAACGTGAATGTGCCCGACCTGCCTTGGAAGGAGATTCGCGGTTTTAAGCTGACGCGCCTTGGGCACCGGCACAAGGCCGCGCGGGTAAGGATTTCCGACGACCCGTACGGCGGCAAGCTGTACTGGATGGGCCTTCCCGGGCATGGCCTGGATGCCGGCCCCGACACCGACTTTCACGCCTTGAGCGATGGCTGGATTTCGGTTACGCCGCTGCAGTGCGACCTGACCGACCATAAGCGGCTTGAAGCCGCGGGCGACTGGCTGCAGCGATGAACAGCGCGCAATCGGGTTTGCGGCGGCGCAGCGGAGTCGGCCTGACCTCGGCGCGGGCGCGCGACCGGCTGGCCGAACAGCTTGAGCAGCGCGGAATCCGCAGCCAGGAAGTGCTTGAGCAGATTCGGCGCGCGCCGCGCCACCTGTTCATTGACGAAGCCTTGGAGCGCTATGCCTACCAGGACAACGCGCTGCCCATCGGCGCGGGCCAGACCATCTCGCAGCCGTACGTGGTGGCGCTGATGACGCAGGCGCTGCTGATGGACGACGACGGTCGAATGCGGCGCCCCGGCAAGGTGCTGGAGGTGGGGAGCGGCTCCGGCTACCAGACCGCCATTCTGGCTCCGCTGGTTCGGCAGCTTTTCGCCATCGAGCGGATACGGTCGCTGCTCGACTCGTCACGTCCCCTGCTGCGTGAACTGGGCTGCGGAAACGTGCGTTTTCGCCATGGCGACGGGAAGGAAGGCTGGCCGGGGCAGGCACCCTTCGACGGCATCCTGGTGGCGGCCGGCGCGGTCAGCGTGCCCGAGGCGTTGCTGGAGCAGCTTGCGCCCGGCGGCAGGCTGGTCATGCCGGTGGGTGGCCGCGACCGTCAGAAGTTGCTATGTGTCGAGCGCTCCGAAAACGGCGAGGTTCGCGAAAACCTGGCGCCGGTGGCGTTCGTTCCGCTCCTGCCGGGCCAGGAATGAACTCCGCAAATCCCGCTAGGCGCGGTCTGGCCCATTTAGCCGACCGCGTGATCGCTTGGGCGCGGTTGCCGCAAGCGCCGGCCTTGTTGTGCGCCGTGAGCTTCGCCGAATCGATCTTCTTTCCGGTGCCCGTCGATGCGATGCTGGCCCCCATGTGCGCGGCCACCCCTGGCAGAATGCTGCGGCTGGCCGCGCTTGCGACCGCATTCTCGGTGCTTGGCGGCCTGGCCGGACTGGTGCTGGGCTATCTGGCGATCGATGCCCTGATGCCTTGGATCGGGAGCTTGGGCTGGGGCGACGAATATGCCCAAGTGGAAAGCTGGTATCGGCAATGGGGCTACTGGGCGCTGGTGCTGGCCGCTTTCACGCCGCTCCCTTACAAGGTCTTCGCCATCTCCGCCGGCAGCCTGGGCATGGACATAGGCGCATTTCTGACCGCTTCCCTGCTCGGCCGCGGGCTGCGCTTCTTTCTCGTTGGCGCGCTGGCCGCGTGGCTGGGCCCCAAGGCCCTGCGGGCGATTCGCTATTCGGACAGGCTGGGCTGGCTGCTTGCCGGCCTCGCGCTGGCCGCGTTTGCGGTATGGTGGTGGGTGTGAAAGTCTTGCTTGCTTACCGGCGCGTTCGCGGGCTTTGCGTTCCGCTGGCCGGCGCCTTGCTGCTCGTGGGCTGCTGGGGCTGGATACCCGAAGATCCGGCGCCGCCGGGGCCGGTATCGGCGCCTGCGGAACCGGTTGAGGCGGTGCCTGCCGGCGGCGGTGGCAGGCCTCGCCCTGCTCCGGTTCCGCAGACCTACTTGGTGGTGGCCGGCGATACTTTGTTCTCGATCGCTTGGCGGTTCCGTCTCAAAGTGGCCGACCTTGCCTCCTGGAATAGGTTGGGGGACGGCAGCCTGATATTGGCGGGCCAACGTTTGAGACTCACGCCGCCGGCGGACCAGGGAGGCGCCTCCGGCGCGTCGGTCGGATCCGGCCCTGCAAGCCGCGCTGCGGCCAGTTCGGATACCGCCCCCGCGAGAGGCGCTGTTGAAAAACCCTCGGCGGATTCGGCATCCCGCGCGGCGCCCGCGAAGACCGGCGCTTCCCGGCAATCCTCGGCGGGTTCGGCATCTGCGAAGACCGGCGCTTCCCGGCAGGCTGCTCCGGCCGCAGAGGCTTGGCGGTGGCCAACGCAAGGCCGCGTTGACGCGAAGAGCGCGCGGTCGCGCGCCGGCGATTACGGCGTGCGTATCATGGGGCGGCGCGGACAGGAGGTGAACGCGGCCGGCGGCGGCACGGTGATGTATGCCGGGGACGGCCTGAAAGCCTACGGCCTGCTGGTGATCGTTCAGCACAGCCCCGAATGGCTTAGCGCCTACGGGCACAACGAAAGGATTCTGGTCGAAGAAGGCCAGCAAGTGCGCGCCGGCCAGCCCATCGCCACCATGGGCATGGGCCCGGGCAACACCGCCATGGTGCATTTCGAGATCCGGCGGGATGGCAAGCCGGTCGAACCCTTGGCCCTGTTGCCGCCGCGCAAATAAGGCGCCCGTAAATCCTGGCTGGAGGCCCGAGACCCATGAACGGCTTGATGATGGACTATCCGCTCACCGTGACCAGCCTCATGCGTCACGTGAACGCGCAGCATGGCGCCGCGGAGGTTTATTCGCTGACCGCCGGGAATCCGGCGCACCGCACCACCTACGCGGAAATATTCTCGCGCTGCGCGCAGCTCGCCAACGCGCTCAGGCGCCTCGGCCTCAAGCCGGGGGACAGGGTGGCGACGCTGGCGTGGAACGACTATCGCCATATGGAGCTTTATTACGGGGTTTCGTGCATGGGCGGCGTTCTGCATACGGTCAACCCCCGGCTTTTCCCGGAGCAGTTGCAATACATCGTCAATCATGCCGAGGACCGCTACCTTTTTGCCGATCTTATGCTTTTGCCGCTTCTGGAGAAACTGCATCCGGCCTTTCCGAGCGTGGAGCAATTTGTTTTGCTTTGCGGCCGGGAGGCGCTGCCGGAATCGTCCGTGCCCGGCCTGGTCAGCTACGAGGAGTTGATCGAGGGGGAGGATGATGACTACGACTGGCCGGAACTTGATGAGAACACGGCCAGCTCAATGTGCTACACCTCCGGCACCACCGGCAACCCCAAGGGGGTGCTGTATTCGCACCGCTCAACCGTTCTGCACACTTACGCCAGCGGTCTTTCCGATATCATCGGGCTTAAGAGCACGGATATCGTGCTGCCGGTGGTGCCCATGTTCCACGCCAATGCCTGGGGGGTGGTGTACTGCGCGCCCATGGTGGGCAGCAAACTGGTTCTGCCCGGCCCCAAGGCCGGCGATCCCGAAGCGCTGGTGGCGATGATGAACGCCGAGCGCGTGAATACCGCGCTGGGCGTTCCTACGGTCTGGATGGGGCTGCTGAGCTACCTGGATGCCTCCGGCCAGCGTCTGGAAACCGTTAGCAAGCTGGTGGTGGGCGGCGCCGCCTGCCCGCGTTCGATGATGGAGGATTTCGAAACCCGGCACGGCATCGAGGTGTGCCATGCCTGGGGCATGACCGAAATGAGCCCGCTAGGCAGCGTGAATGCGCCCACGGCCCGGTCTGCGGACTTGGATGCCGAAGCCCGGCTGGCCCAGCGCCTGACTCAGGGGCGGGCGCCGTACGGCGTGGAAATGCGTCTGGCTGATGACGATGGCAACGAGTTGCCGAGGGATGGCAATGCTGTGGGACGGCTGCAGGTGCGCGGCCCATGGGTGGCCAGCCATTACTACCGGGCGGAGGAATCCGCGCTTGATGACGGCTGGTTCGATACCGGCGATGTGGCAAGCATCGATAGCAACGGGTTTATGAATATCACCGACCGAACCAAGGACCTCATCAAGTCGGGCGGCGAATGGATCAGCTCCATCGAACTGGAGGATGTGGCGATGACGCATCCTGCGGTGGGCGAAGCCGCGGTGATCGCCATGCCGCACGAGAAGTGGGCCGAAAGGCCCCTCTTGATCGTGCGCCTGAAGGACGGGGCGGCTGCGGATGCCGACGAGCTGATCGCCTGGTTCGAGGGCAAGGTGGCCAAATGGTGGATACCGGATGCCGTGCGCTTCGCCAACGAGTTGCCGCACACCGCCACCGGCAAGGTCAGCAAGCTCAAGCTGCGCGAGCAGTTCATCACGTAGCGTGGCGGTGGCTTTGTCTTGAAGCTGGAACTCGAGCCTTCCGGCCCGCTTCGCGTGCATTCCTGGCGCCCCGGGGAGCTGCGAATCGGCCAGGAAGTCTGGCGGCAGCCGGTGCTGCTGAGCGCCCGCGAAGTGCTCCCCTGGGCCTTGGGGGATGATGAACCCATCACGCTGGAGCATCTCGCGCCTCTCATCGCGGAGCAGCCGGACGTGATCCTCCTCGGCACCGGCGAAAGCCAGAGCTTTCCGCCGCACGAACTCGGCATGGGTCTCCTGAACCGTGGCATCGGCTTGGAGGTGATGGACACCGGCGCCGCCTGCCGCACCTATAACGTGCTGTTGTCCGAGGGCCGCGCCGTCGCCGCTGCCCTGCGCATCCGCTAACTCCGCTGGAGGAGCGAGGGCAAGAGTTGGCGCCAGCATCCATGTTTTACGGAAAGCGTAAAATACAGCACGATCAGCATGCATGATACGAAGTTTCAAGGATCGGGATACGAGGCGCTTCTTCGAGGGGCGACGGGTTGCTGCATACCAAGGCTTCGCTGGCCAGGCTGCGCGCAGACTGGTTTTGCTGGACAGCGCGGAGACGCTTGGCGACCTTGCCGCGTTGCCGAGCAACCAGCTGGAAACGCTGCGCGGCGACCGCGCCGGTCAGCACAGCATTCGTATCAACGCCCAATGGCGTGTCTGCTTTCGTTGGACGAACGAAGGGCCGTGCGATGTAGAGATCGTGGATTATCACTGACTGAGGCTTTGAAATGAGTACCAGGAACGGAATGAGGCCGGTGCATCCCGGCGAAGTCTTGCGGGATGAGCTCAATGAAGCGGGATTGTCGGCCAATGCGCTGTCGAAGGCGCTGGGCGTGCCGGCGAACCGTATGACGATGATCCTGAACGGCCAGCGGGGCGTGAGCGCGGACACGGCGCTGCGGTTGGCGCGCTACTTCGGGACGACGCCGCAACTCTGGCTGAATTTGCAGAAGACTTGGGAGCTTCGCCAAGCGGAAATGGCTGCGGGCCACGAGATCGCGAAGTGTGTGATGCCCCGGCAATTGGCAGTCACAGGCGCGGCGGCCGATGCGCGCTCCTGATTATCGGTCGTTGATTACCCCGATTTCGCTGATCTTGAATGGCGTGGACTGATGCGCCTTTCGTGGAACGAGATTCGGGTACGGGCGGCCGCGTTCGCCGAGGAATGGAGCAGCGCGGTTCGAGAGACCAGCGAGACGCAGAGCTTCTACAACGCCTTCTTCCGCGTGTTCGGCGTGGAGCGCCGCTCGGTGGCGCGCTACGAGGAGCATGTGGCGAAGCTCGACAACCGTTCCGGCTTCATCGACCTTTTCTGGCCTGGAGTGCTGATCGTGGAGCAGAAAAGCGCCGGTCGCGATCTCGGCAAAGCCTACGGCCAGGCCGGGGAGTATTTCGACGCGCTGAAGGAGCGCGACCGGCCCCGCTACATCCTCGTTAGCGATTTCCGGACTTTCGAGCTGCACGATCTGGACGAGCGCGCGGAGGTCCGGTTCGGTCTCAAGGACCTCCCCGAGCATGTGGAGCATTTCGGCTTCATCCTCGGCGTGCAGAAGCGCGCGTTCCGCGATCAGGACCCCGCCAATATCAAGGCCGCGGAACTGGCGGGGCGGCTGCACGACGCTCTGGACGCCGCCGGTTACCGGGGCCACGACCTGGAGCGGTTCCTAGTGCGCATCGTGTTCTGCCTGTTCGCCGACGACACCGGCATCTTCGAGCCTCGCGATATTTTTCTGGAGTTCATCGAGACCCGCACCGGCGAGGACGGCGCCGACCTGGAGCCGTGGCTGGTGCCTCGCCGTCTGTTCTCCGATCAATGCCCAAAGTAATGGAACGCATACGGGCAGTGAGGGCATTCAGAACATGCGAAGGAGGCAAACTGGCTAAATCGCTGGCCAACCAGCCGGCGGAATTTCATGTCACCGTTCTGCCGGCAACGGATTTCCTAGTCATCCCCGAAGTCAGCTCGGAGCGCCGGGAATATGTTCCTATCGGCTATCTGAAGCCTCCCGCAATTCCCAGCAATCAATTGCTGGTCGTTGAGAACGCGACATTGCCTCTCTTTGCGCTGCTGACTTCGGCCATGCACATGGCGTGGCTGCGCCATGTCGGCGGGCGATTGGAGAGCCGGTACCGCTATTCAAGCGGCCTCGTCTATAACACTTTCCCAACGCCGCCCGGCTTCGCTAGCGGCGAGTTGGATACCTCGAAATTGGAGCCTCTGGCGCAAGCCGTGCTCGATGCCCGCGCCGCGCATCCGGGCGCAACGCTTGCCACCCTCTATGATCCCGATCTCATGCCGTCCAACCTTCGCAAGGCCCACCGGGCGCTCGACCGCGCCGTGGACCGCCTCTACCGGCGAGGCGGCTTCGCCTCCGAGCGCGACCGCGTCGAACATCTCTTCGCCCTCTACGAGAGGATGCGCGCCCCGCTTGCGGCGACCACCGAACGCAGGCGACATACTGCTCGCGCAAGCTATGCACCTAGCCCGGGGGAGTCGGGTTGAAGGTGCTGCTTCATTGATTGGAATAACGGAAGGTGTTCACTCGCCCCAATGACTCTGCCCTGCAACTGCCGAAGGTCCACGGTCGCACCGAATCGGATAAACACGGCCTCAAAACGCTCGTATCTCGATCCCCAATAGACCATCGCGCATGACATTGGGGCACCCTTGCCCATGTCCTTCCCGTTTTCCAGGAATCGGAGCCGTGTGTCGTAGAGAAATGCCACACCATCAGCGGCGCCAAAAACGAAATCCTTCCAGTGTCGGGTGTTCGTCGCGACAGGTACTAGGGCAAGCACTTCGGCACCGATTTGTGAGTGTGTCTCGCAGCATTTCCTCATCCAGTCCTTAATGCTAGTTCCACGCATCCTATCTCTCCCGTAGGGAGGATTGACGAATATCGTAGGCGCATCCCAGCGTTTCCTCAGCCCGTCAGAGTGGGGCAGACGATATTCGACATTAGCCTTTACAACGGAATAATTATTTGAGCAAGGATCCAATGCAATTTCGTCGTCAAAGAATTCCCGTATCGCATCCACATATTTTGGCGGCGTGCACCAATGCTGGCTAACTGATTCTGAGTTTTTTCGTCCGGCTGTCATTTTTCCCTCTGACAATCAACTGCGATTGGCCAGCGTGCTTAAGTCGGTTTGCAAGGAGCCAAGCGTTCCATCCTTTGGGGCAATTACGTTGAACCATTCTTCAATTTCTTCTTTGTTTTGAGAAAAGTAGCGCTGCAGCGCATTGTCTGCATCGACATCAATTCGGACTTTCGTGAATCTGTTCACGCCTTTCCGGCCCGAATAGCTTTTCCGGAAAGCGTCGCTTGCCGGCTTGTATCTGGCGGAAGGGTTCAGAAGAAGATCGCCGATGAACTTGGATAGCCCATGGTCTGTTAGGAATAACAGCCAGTCGTATGATTGTGCCAACACCCGAAGTTCCTTATTTTGATTTTCGGATGTAAACCAATTCCCATGGTTGCTGACAACTCCAACGGTAAGCATAAACCTTGGAAATTCGCTGGGAGAGAATGTGTCAATAATCTCTCGCTGTAGCTCAAGGTAGGGTTCGATGCGGAATTTTCCGTCGGCTTGCTCAATGAAACCTTGGGACCGACCGCTTCTAAGTCTGATTTTCTGTAGCGACGAAACAGAGCGGGCAACATAGGAACCCTGCTTGGCTTTCTCGATTGTCTGCGGTCCCTTCTTCATGCCCTCTTCAACGCCTACCCGCTTGCACTCGATTATTGCGAAAGGGTCGGCGGAGAGGTCACATATGGCGAGGGTGCAACGTGACTGATTCAATGTTGCAATATTGGCGACGATGGGGCCGTCTTCTCGTTCGACAAGAACGGCTGCATTTCTCTTAATCGAATCTTTGCTAAGGACCTGAGTGGGTTTTAGCTCGTGCTTTTCAAGCAGTGGCATGTAATGCCGGATTTTTGCTGGAGTGATTGGAAGAGAAAGAGGCGATATGTTCACTCTATGCTTGGAGCGTACTGGATGAAGGGAAAACTCCACATTGTGCAGTATCTCGGGATTGGCGAATTCGGGCACCCTGCGTTCGATCACGATATGATCCGAGAGATTCCATGCGCAAAGAGCGTAGTAGGTGATTATTTCAACCAATGTCCCTAATGCGCGACCCGCTGCCTTCTTTCGATCAGCCGCATAATGGAACACCTGATCTGCTAGTGTTCTTTGCAGGGCGTCTATTGATTCGAAGCTCAATTGCGCTTTCCTTGCTGGATGCTAGGGTGATGCTTGGATCGGGCAGCGTTTGATGCCATGGTGTCGGATGATAACCAACATTAGACACGGTAACACTCCCCATGAAGGGTTTTGATGCGTGCAATCGGCGGAGTCATCAATGACGCCGATCAAGCGGACGGTTGCTGATTCCGCACGAAGTCGACTTAGGATATCGCCCTCTAGCGCAAAGCCAGTTCGTGCGGTGGAGGGGTCGGAGCATTGAAGGACTTGGTGCCAACCAAGGGCGTGGTGCGTGTTGCGTTGCGCGGAGGCTTGCCGTACGATTTCGCGGCTATGGAAACGTCTCAATTCAAGCCTGCGCTCGCCGATCTCGGCGCGCGCCTGGAAGCCCTACGGGGGTATCTTTGATTACGCCGGAAAGCTCCGGCGCTTAGCCGAGGTCGAAGCCGAGCTCGCCGATTCCTCCGTTTGGTCCGACGCTCAGCGCGCGGGCGCCTTGGGGCGTGAGCGCGCTTCGCTGAAAACGGTCGTTGAGGTGCTCGACCGCTTAGCCGCCGAAGCCGCCGATCTGAGCGAGCTGCTGGAACTGGCGCTTGCCGAGCAAGACGGGGAAACGCTTGCCGATGTGGGGCAGGGCGTGGAAGCCTTGGCTGCGGAGGTGGAGCAGATCGAGTTCCGGCGCATGTTCGGCGGCGCGATGGATGCGTCGAACGCATTTCTCGAAGTCACAGCCGGTTCAGGCGGCCACGACGCTCAGGATTTCGCCGAGATGCTGCTTCGCATGTACCTGAAATTCTGCGAGCAGAACCGCTTCGGCACCGAACTGATCGAAGCCTCGGACGGCGAAGTGGCCGGCGTGAAAAGCGCCTCCTTGCATGTGCGCGGCGATTACGCTTACGGCTGGCTGCGCACCGAAACCGGCGTGCATCGCCTGGTGCGGAAGTCGCCGTTCGATTCGGGCGCGCGCCGCCACACGTCGTTCGCCAGCGTGTTCGTGTCGCCGGAAATCGAGGAGGAGGGCGAGGTGGAGATCGATCCCGGCGATCTGCGCATTGATGTTTACCGGGCCAGCGGCGCCGGCGGCCAGCACGTGAACCGCACCGAGTCCGCTGTGCGCATTACCCATCTGCCCACGAGTATCGTAGTGCAATGCCAGAACGAGCGCTCCCAGCACAAGAATCGCGCCACCGCCATGAAGCAGCTTCGCGCCAAGCTGTTCGAGCTGGCCGAGCGCGAACGCCGAGCCGAGCAACAGGCGCTGGAGGATAGCAAGGCGGATATCGGCTGGGGCAACCAGATCCGCTCGTATGTGCTCGACCAGTCGCGGGTCAAGGACCTGCGCACCGGCGTTGAATCCAGCAACCCGACAGCGGTGCTGAACGGCGCCTTAGGCCCGTTTATCGAGGCCGGCCTCAAGCAGGGGGTTTAGCCCCGCCTCGGGAGCGAGGGTGTCTCCCGACACTAGGCTTGGCGGGTCATCTTGGTAATTTTGCTGGAAAATTACCAAGTATGTTGTGAAATATCCGGGTTAGATATCGAAGCGCAGGCGTACGCCGTGCTGTTTGACGAGGTCTTGCTTTTGGATATCGGGGCCGCGCACCTCGCCGGTGGCGGGGTCGGTGTCGATCAGGCTTTGGGTGGCCTCGCGCCTGAGGATCACCACGATATCGGCCTCGTCTTCCACCGCGAACGGGAATTCGTGCCAGGTGCCCAGCTTCATCGTGAAGCCGGCCGAGCCGTCGAAGCGGTAGGCGCGCAACTGATCCAGGTCCGGCAGGTCGCCTTCGGTGGGCGGCGCCATCACGGCAATAAACGGCGCGCCGCCCAATGGGATGAAGGTTTGAGTATGCTTGAAATGGCGTTCGATCCAATGCACCTCGAAGGGCCGCCGCCGCACATGCGCGAGGCTCAACTCGGTCTGCTCGTCGGAGCGGAAGTCCACCGTGCGGTAGGTCTGCACCGAGCCTTCGTAGAACTGGATCGGCAAGGGCTTGGCCGCGGAGTGGCGGCCAAGCAACTCGCCGCAGGAGGCCAGCGCCTCGGGCGTCGCTTCCACCAGCGGCACAACACGGGTTTTTGCGGGCATGGCGATCTGTTTTCTCCCTATCGGCCTCAACGACCGTCAGCAGGGCGGCCGGCAAGGCTGCCGCCCGCATCAAAGCGCTCCGGGTGCGTATTCCTATGATAGGCCAAGTGCGTGGGGTTCATGGATGCCTTCTCATCGCACTGCCCGCTCAGCTGGCCTTGACTATTTGTCCCAATAGATAAGAAGCTATGCATAATGGATGGAAGGGAATTCATCAGGCGTGCAAGAGGGCATGCCAAGCGCACCAGCCAAGCGTTCAGCTTCGACGCCCGGCGAGGGAAAGGCAGTCACGGCGTGCTTTACGTGGGCGACCGGCGAACAGTTGTGAAATATGGCGAACTGAAACCGGGAACATTGCGAAGCATGCTCAGGCAACTGGGTATTCCCAAGGAGAACTTCTGATGCAATACGAGTATCCATGTTTGCTGACGCCGGAGAGGGAAGGGGGCTTCTCGGCGAGCTTCCCGGATGTTCCCGAAGCGCTTACCTGCGGAGACAATCGTGCCGAGGCGTTGGCCATGGCCGAAGATGCGCTTGCCGCGGCTTTGGGAGCATATATGAAATCCAAGGAAAATGTTCCTCTGCCAAGCCGCGCAACTCGGTGCCAGGAATTGGTTGCCGTTCCGCCCGTCATTGCTGCCAAGCTGGCTCTTTACAATGCAATTCGCCGCGAGGGCCTGACCAAGGTTGCGTTGGCTGGTCGCCTAGGGCTGAGTGAAGAGGCTGTTCGCAAATTGCTGAACCCCGATCGTCGTTCGCGCATCAGCCAGATTCAAAAAGCGCTTCGGGCTGTGGACCGTGGTGTAGTTCCCGGAGATCGCGCAGCCTGATCCGGTTGCGCTAGCCCGCATATTGCGCCAAGGGGCGCGGTTATCGGTTACGGGCGCTCTCGCTACTTGACGCGGCGCACGCGGATGCGGGCGTTGATGCCCTCTAGGCGCATCCGGTAGCTGTTCATGAATCCTTGGCGTATTTCCACTTCGGGGCTGCTGGCGCGGTAGTTGCGGTTGGATTTCTCGGTTTGCTGCCAAACCTGGCCGTTCTCCAGGGTGAAGCGCATGCCGTGGCGCAGCCCGTTCACCTTGCCTACCACGCGCGATCTGATGCGGTTCGTTTCGCCGCCGCCGGGAAGCATTCCGAAAGCGCGTTCCGCGAGGGATGGCATGGATTCCGGCTGCGATGAAGCGCCGCTGCCGTTACTGGAAGCCGATACGCTATCGTTGCCGGCCTCGGCTTCGCCGGTGCCGGAAGCCGGAACGCGCTCGTTGACGGCTGCCGCGTCGCCGGCGCCGCTTGCCGAGGCCAGCGCGTCGTAGCAGGCCAGACGCACTTGGGAATTATTCAGTTGCGCGCAGCGCATCAGATCGTCGCGCAGGCTGTCCGCCGCCGCCGCGCCGCCTAGGCTGGCGGCTGCCGCCAAAACCAAGCATGCCATGTTCCTCATCCAAGCCGCTCCCACCTGCTCCATTGATTCCGATTATGGCGCAAGCGGCGCACACAAGGCCCGGTTCTGTCGTCACGCAAGCCACGCCGTACAATTCCGCGAATGCCCGCGCCCCCAAACACAGATTCCCCGGATTCCGCGCCCGAACACCGCCTGATAGCGGAGCGCCGCCGCAAGCTCGCAGCCTTGCGGGAGAGCGGCTGGGCATTTCCGAACCGCTTCCGGCCCAATGCCAACTCGGCCGGACTGCATGCGGACTGTGCCGATATGGATGCCGAGGCGCTTGCGGAACTAGGCCGTGAAGTGCGCGTGGCGGGGCGGCTGATGTCGCAGCGCCGCATGGGGCGCTTGAGCTTCGCCGAAATCCAGGATGGCGCCGGACGATTGCAGCTTATGCTGACGCGCGCCGGGATGGGCGAGGAGGCCTACGCCAACACCGGGGCGCTGGATCTGGGCGATATCGTTGGGGCGGATGGCGTGCTGATGCGAACGCGCACCGGCGAATTGAGCGTTCAAGTGAGTGAATTGGCGCTGCTCACCAAGTCGCTGCGCCCGCTGCCGGAGAAATTCCACGGCTTGAACGATCGCGAGCAGAGGTATCGCCGACGCTATCTGGATCTGATCGTGAACCGCGAGTCCCGCGAGGTATTCGAACGCCGGGCCCGCGTGGTCTCGGCGCTGCGCGAATTTCTTGGCGGGCGCGGGTTCATGGAAGTGGAAACGCCGATCATGCAGCCGATTGCGGGCGGCGCTGCCGCCCGCCCGTTCGCCACGCGCCACCATGCGCTTGATCGCGAGCTTTACCTGCGCGTGGCCTTGGAGTTGCATCTCAAACGGCTGGTGGTGGGCGGCATGGAGCGCGTATTCGAGATCAACCGCTGCTTCCGCAATGAAGGCCTTTCCACCCAGCACAACCCCGAGTTCACCATGCTGGAGGCTTACCAAGCCTATGCGGATTATGAGGATTTCATGCGGATGACTGAGGAAATAATCCGCGCCGCGGCGGAAGCGGTGCTGGGCGGCGCGCAGGTGGGCTATCAGGGCAAGACGTATGAGCTGGGCGGCGAATGGCCGCGCCTGAGCATGGAGCAGGCCGTGCTGGAGCATAATCCGGGGCTGGACGCAGCGCGATTGCGCGATGCGGGCTACCTTCTCGAATGCCGCAAATGCTTAGGCATCGAGAGCGATCCGCCGGCAAACGCAGGCTGGGGCAAGCTTCTGGCTGAGCTTTTCGACCGCACGGCGGAGGACCGGCTTGAAGGGCCCGTATTCATTACCGGCCATCCGGCCGAGGTCTCGCCGCTTTCGCGCGCCAGCAACGACGATCCCGAGATCACCGACCGCTATGAACTGTATATCGCGGGGCGGGAATTGGTGAACGGCTTTTCGGAACTCAATGACGCCGAGGATCAGGCCCGCCGCTTCCGCGAGCAGGTTCGCCTGCGCGAGAGCGGGGACGGCGAAGCGATGCTTTACGACGAGGATTTCGTGGCCGCGCTTGAATACGGCCTGCCGCCCACCGCGGGCCTAGGCTTGGGGGTGGACCGCCTAGTGATGTTCCTGACCGACCAGCCTGCAATCCGCGACGTGCTGCTGTTCCCGCAATTGCGCAACTGAACATACAATTTTCCGCAGCGGCGGATTCGGGAGAGAGCCCTATGACCGATTGGGCGGCGCGAATTTTCAATATCCGGCGGGCGGAATTCCCGCTGGCGGCGCTGGCCGCCGCTTTCTACTTCTGCGTGCTTTGCGGGTATTTTTTCGTGCGCCCGGTGCGCGACGCCATGGGCGTGGCCCGCGGCATGGGCGAACTCTACTGGCTGTTCGGCGTCACCGTGGTGTCGTCCCTGATTCTGGTGCTGCTGTTCGGCGGCGTGGTGGCCCGCATGGACCGCCGACGCTTCATTCCGGTGGCTTACGGCTTCGTGGTGGCTTGCCTGTTCTTGTTTGCCGGCCTGCTCGTTGCGGATGCCCGGGCCGGGGGGGGATTGGTCGGCTCCGGCTCCGAGACCGCTCTGGCGCGCGGCGTGGGCTACACGTTCTACGTGTGGCTGAGCGCCGTCAACCTGTTCATCAACAGCATTTTCTGGGCCTTCATGGTGGATATCTTCAGCGTCGAGCAAGGCAAGCGGATGTTCGCCTTCATCGGCATTGGCGGCACAACCGGGGCGCTGGCCGGCGGCTGGGCCACCAACCGGATCGCGTCCGCAACGGAGTCTGTCTATCTTCCGGTGGGGCTGATGGCCATCGGCGCGGGGTTCTTCGTGGCGGCGATCATCCTGATGCTCACGCTGGACCGCCGGGCCGCGCGCTCCGGGCACTCCCGGCTGGGGAACCCGGCGGCGGCATCCGGCGATTCGCCCGATGCGCCTAACGCGCCATCCGGCACGGGCGGCAATTTCTGGGACGGCGCCACCGCCGTGGCGCGCTCGCCTTACCTGCTGGGCATTGCGCTGTGGATCATGTTCATGGCTATTTCCAATACGCTGATCTACTTCACGCAAGCGAACATCATCCTTAATCGCAGCGATAACTTCAGCCAGCTTGTGAGCTCGTATGCGCTGATGGACGCGCTGACGCAAACCGCAACGCTGATCACCCAGATCTTTATCACGACCCGCCTGATCCGCAAGCTGGGCGTGGGCTGGACGCTGGCCATACTGCCACTGGTGACGCTGGCAGGATTCGCGGTGCTGGCCATCTGGCCGGTCTTTGGCGTGATGGCCGTGTTCCAGGCCGTTCATCGCGCCACCCGCTACGCGATTTCGCGTCCGGCGCGCGAAACCCTGTTCAGCGTCGTCCCTCCTGCCGAACGCTACAAGGCCAAGCCCGTGGTGGATGTGTTTTTGTACCGCTTCGGCGATCTGGCCGGCACCGGCCTGCAGGTGGTGCTCAGCGCCTTGGGCAGCCTCGCGCTCATGGTGGGCGCCACCGTGCCCTTCGCCGCTGTGTGGTGCGCGTTGTCGGTGCGGCTGGGTCGTTCGCAAACGCAGCGCGAACAAGACCGGCAATTCTAAAAGAAGCGCCTTGCGCCTTTTCGAAAATCTTTTAGGGGCAGATATGGCAACGGCATTTGGCATGCGCATTAAAAATCCCGCCCACCCCGGCGGATTCGTCAAGCATGAAGTGATTGCAGCTCTCAATCTCACTGTGACGGAGGCTGCCGCCGCGCTTGGGGTCACGCGATCGGCGCTGTCGGCCGTGCTGAACGAGCGAGCGCGCCTGTCGCCGGAGATGGCGATACGGGTCGAGAAAGCGTTCGGCGTGTCGATGGAAACCCTGATGAGAATGCAGAAGGCATATCCACGGGTCTTGAAAGGGGTTACAGTGGCGGCGGTCATGCTCCGAGCGTATTTGGGGCGGGTTTAGGCTGGAATCGGCGCGACGGAGGGAAGATTGATGTCGCACGCACAGGTTTTGAAGGGCGCCGGATTGACGGCGCGCGAGCTGCAAGGCGGAACGCTTGCGGTTCGTTCGCCTATCGACGGCGCACAGGTCGCGAACGTTCGGGAGACCGCATTGGCGGAGATGCCGGACATCGCGGCGAAGTCGCAGGCGGCGTTCCGGGCATGGCGCCAAGTGCCGCCGCCGCGCCGGGGCGAACTGCTGCGATTGCTCGGCGAGGAGCTGCGCGCCGGCAAGGAGGCGCTGGGCGCGGTGGTGACGCTGGAGGCGGGCAAGATCGTTTCCGAAGGGCAGGGCGAAGTGCAGGAAATGATCGATATCTGCGATTTCGCCGTGGGCCTTTCGCGCCAGCTTTACGGCAAGACCATCGCCTCGGAGCGCCCGGGGCACCGGATGAGCGAGGCCTGGCATCCGCTGGGGCCTTGCGGCGTGATCACCGCGTTCAATTTTCCGGTGGCCGTATGGTCGTGGAACGCGGCGCTGGCGCTGGTGTGCGGCAATCCGGTGGTCTGGAAGCCGTCGGAGAAAACCCCGCTCACCGCCTTGGCCGCGATGAAGATCATGCAGCGCGCGCTGAAGCGGTTCGGCGGCGATGCCCCGGACGGCTTGGTGCAATTAGCCGTTGGCGGCGCCGATGTGGGCGACGCGCTGGCAGGCTCCCCGGATGTTCCGATGATTTCCGCCACCGGCTCCACCCGCATGGGGTCGCTTGTCGGCCCCAAGGTGGCGGCGCGGTTCGGGCGGTCGATCCTGGAGCTAGGCGGCAATAACGCGATGATCGTGGCGCCGTCGGCGGATCTCGACCTCGCCGTTCGGGCCATTGTTTTCTCCGCCGTGGGCACCGCCGGGCAGCGCTGCACCTCGCTGCGCCGCCTGATCGCGCACCGGTCGATCAAAGACGCATTGCTTGAGAAGCTGGCCGCAGTCTATTCCGGTCTGGCCATCGGCGACCCGCGCGGGCAAGGCGTGCTGGTGGGGCCGCTGATCGACCAGGCGGCGCGGGATGCCATGATGCAGGCCCTGGAGCGGGCGCGCGGCGAGGGCGGCGCCGTTGCCGGAGGCCGGGATATCAGCGAAGGCGTGCCCTCGGGCGGTTATTACGTCAGTCCCGCCATCGTCGATATGCCGAAGCAAACGGCAACGGCGCGGGCCGAGACCTTCGCGCCCATTCTGTATGCGATGCATTACGAATCCTTCGAGGAGGCGCTGGCGCTGCATAACGATGTGCCCCAAGGCTTGTCATCGTGCGTCTTCACGCGGGATATCCGCGAAGCGGAGCGGTTCCTGTCGGCCACGGGCTCCGATTGCGGGATCGCCAACGTCAATATCGGCCCGTCGGGCGCCGAGATCGGCGGCGCCTTCGGCGGCGAGAAGGAAACCGGCGGCGGCCGCGAGTCCGGCTCGGATGCCTGGAAGGGCTACATGCGCCGCCAAACCAGCACCGTCAATTATTCCGCCGCCCTGCCGCTGGCCCAAGGCGTGAAATTCGACCTCTAAACGCCCCTTGCCCGTCCAAGCAACGTTGCGGCCCAAGCAGAGAAGGGGGGATCATGGAGTTCGAATGGGATGGCAGGAAGCAACAAGCCAACATTAAAAAGCACGGCGTGAGCTTCGCGGAGGCATCCACGGTGTTTGGCGATCCTTTTGAGCTTACGATTCCGGATCCCGACCACTCGATCGGCGAGCACCGCTTTTTGAGCTTGGGGCTTTCGGCGGAAGGGCGCGTGCTGGTTGTGTCGTACTCGGAGCGGGCAGCCAATCGGATTCGTATAATCAACGCGAGGAAAGCATCGCATCGGGAGCGCAGGAACTATGAAAAAGAATGACATCGATACCATGCGGAGCGAGTACGACTTTTCCGCAGGCGTTAGGGGAAAGCATCACGAAGCGTACCGCCGCGGCACGAATGTCGCGCTTCTGGATCCGGATGTGGCGAAGGTCTTCAGGAACTCCGCTGCGGTTAACGAGGCGCTGCGGGGAGTCGCGCGGGCCGCGTCCGGCAAGGCGGCAAGGTGACGGGCGGCGGCCGCGAGTTCGGCTCGGACGCTTGGAAGGGCTGCATGCGGCGCCAGACCAGCACCGTCAACTATTCCGCCGCCATGCCGAGGGGCTGGTTCGGCAGGTTTTTAGGCGCGCTGCGCCATAGGCAAAGCGAAGCCTGCGCCTTCGCTCGCCCCCGCCCTTTTCTTGCCCCTGCCTCGCGGGAGACGCATGAACCCATCCATGGGGCTCGGCTGGGGCATCCTGCCCCAGACGCTCCCGCGAGGCAGGGGCAAGAAAAGAGCTTTAGCTGGCGTAGAGTGTTGCAATATGCGGGCTAATGCGAAACGCGCCTGCCGCGTTCCCGCTGGTCTTTTGCCCGCCTGCGCGAATAGGCGGGCTGCGTCGTAGGCACGGCTATGCCTTCGAGCTCGCAGATGAGGCCATTACCCGCTGTCCGGCGGGTTCTACGCCAGCCGCGCTTCGGCTAGCGCGCTGATGCCGCCCATGTCCGCCGCGGCGCTGATGATCGTGATGGCGCCCAGCTCGGGATGCTGGAGCTTGGCGCCGGGAAGCGCTGCGGCGCCTAGCGGAAGGCGCACTCGCCGCATGCGGCGCTTGGGTTTGCCGCGGTGCTCCATGCGGGCGATGATTTCCTGGCCCACATAGCAGCCTTTGGTGAAACTAACCGCGCCGGACAGGTCCAAGTTGAGCGAATGCGCCAGGAATTTCTCGGTGGCGCGCGCGCCTATCCACGGGATTTCCGCCTCGATATCCGCCAGCCGCCAGCGCTCGGCCGTCCAGCCGCTATCCGCAGCGGTTGCCAGCGCGCCGGGAGGGTTGCCGAGCAGCAGCGCCCGGTTTTCCTTGCCGGGCAGCCGCGCGGCGCGGTAGCCGGGGCCGCCGCCGCACTGCCACGCCTTGCCGGCGGCGGGGGCTTCCTTGGGGGAGTGCGCTTTACCGGCGGCGCCCGCTTCGCCGACCGCGGAGTCATCCTGTGCCCGGGGAGGGTCCAGCGAGGCCACGCCTTGCTCCTGCTTTCCCGGAACGGAAAAAAGCGCGTCCGCGTTCACGCAGCCGAATACCGGCAGCGCGGACGGCTCGATTCGCACTTTGGCCCGCAGCACGAATCGGCCCAGCCCTTCGACGCAGCTTGCGGATATTTCCGCAGGCAGCACCAAGTAGATGGCATCGTCCCATTCGAGCGCCGCCATCAGGCCGATCACCCGGCCTTGGCGGTTGCACCAGGCCGCCGGCGCGGCGCGGGCTGCCGTGACCTGGCCCATATCCTGGGTGAGTTGGCCTTGCAGGAAGCCGCGCCGGTCCTCTCCGCTCACCTTGATTGCGGCGAAATCCGCAAGGCGCAACAGGGCCGGCGCATCGCTCATGCGGATATTCCCGCTGCGGAATGGGCGACGCTCTGCCGCTGGCGCGGACTCAACGAGCGCATGCCTTGTTCCTTCATTCGATCAAACCGCGCGCGGCGATGCGGGCTACAATGGCTCCCCTTTGCGATCATCGCGATAACGATTCCGTCAATGTCTTCCGCCGCAAACCGGCCCATTTCGCCCCACCTGTCGATCTATCGCTGGCAGTACACCATGGCGCTGTCTATTCTGCACCGTTTGACCGGCGTGGCGCTATCGGCGGGCGCCGTAGGGCTGGTTGCTTGCCTTGTTTTGCTGGCCTCCGGGCCTGAAGGCGGGGGGCTGCTGGAGGGCCTGTTCGAGCTGGGCGTTGTGCGGCTTGCGGCGCTGGGATGGACGTATTGCCTGTTCTACCATTTGGCGAACGGGGTGCGGCATTTGTTCTGGGATATTGGCCTTGGATTCGAGCCTAGCCGCGCGCGCTTGTCGGGATGGCTGGTGTTCTTGGCATCGCTGGCGGCCACCGCTGTCTATTGGTGGCTCGGGCCTTTCGGGGGGCGCTTGCTTTGAGCCTGCGCACGCCTTTGGGACGCGCCGCCGGACTGGGCTCGGCGGGCCACGGCAGCGGCCACTGGTGGGCGCAGCGCGTCAGCGCGGTGGCGCTGATTCCGCTGGCGCCTTGGTTCATGCTGCGCGTGGCCTCGCTGCCTACGCTGCACTACGAGGACCTTCTGCATTGCTTCCAAGGTTTGGGCGACGCCACTCTGCTGCTGGCATTTGTGCTGGCTTTGCTTTACCACTCCGAGCTGGGGGTGCGGGTGGTGCTGGAGGATTATTCGGGCGGCGCTCTGCGAGTTGCCGGCTTGATCGCGTCTAAGCTCGCGCATATTGCGTTGGGCTTGCTCGGCTTGCTAGCTATTGCCCGCATTGTTACTTCGGCGTAGCTGTCGCGTTGCACCTGCTTTTTTTGGGGCGGGGCGCGTTGATTCCGCCTTTCTTCGTCCCTCCCTCTTCCGGGAGACGCATGAACCCATCCATGGGGCTTTCCTCGGCTCCTGCCTCGGAAACTCCCGGAAGAGGGAGGGACGAAGAAAGGCTAAGGCTGCGGGCGAACCGCCGCAGGGCATGGCTTGTTCTGATCGGCTACTGATCGCATTCGTTGATGATCGGGATGGCCGCGAACCGCGATGCGCCCATCAGACGCTTGAGGCATGTGGCGCGGCGCGTTACAGTGCGGCATGAGGATCAGGCACAAAGGACTTCGGGCGCTGCACGAGCGGGACAGTCCCGCTCGGGTGCCTGCCGGTCTGGCGCCACGGCTGAAGCGCATCCTGTTCCGGCTGCAAGAAGCGACGCATCCGCGCAGCGCAGACGCGCCGGGCTTCCGGCTGCATCCTTTGAGGGGCGATCGCGCGGGCCAGTGGAGCGTTCGCGTCTCCGGCAACTGGCGGGTGGTGTTCCGTTTTAAGGACGGCGAGGCCGTGGATGTGGATTTGATCGACTATCACTGATAGAAGGGGAGCGATGACCATGAGCGATATTGCAGGCGGACGCGTCGGGCCGATGCTGAACCCGCCGCACCTGGGCGAGTTGATCCGCGAGAGCATGGACGACACGGGCTGGAACGTGACCGAGACGGCGGGGCGTCTTGGCTGCGAGCGGGGCACGTTGTCGCGCCTGCTGAACGGCAAGGCGGGCGTGTCGGCGAAGATGGCGCTGGCGCTAGAGGATATCGGCTGGGGCGCCGCCGACCACTGGATGCGGATGCAGGCGAGCTACGATCTTGCTCGAGCGCGGCGCGGCCGGATGGCGGCGGAGGGCCGCATGAAGGCGCTGCCCGCATAATTGAGGGCGGCGCGCGCTCATGCCGCCGCAACCTCGTCCATAAGATGGGCAATGCTGATCGCTTCAATTCCCCGGCTCATTTGGAAACGCCCGCTCCCTGAGTGGACCGCAAAGCTTCGTTCCGGATGCAGGTATTCGCAGGCTTGATGAAACCCTCTTTCAAGCTTCGGCGCCAAGCCTCGCTTGATTTCGATCGCCCAGAGCGCTCCGCCCGGCATTTCGAGCACCAGATCAATCTCGGCGCCAGCCGAAGTGCGGAAGAAGCACGGCGTGACGAAATTGCCCGCGCCCGCCAACACGTTCTCAATGACCCATCCCTCCCAGCTTTGTCCAGCGATCGGATGGGAAAGGATATCGTCTATGCCCTTGATGCCAAGGAGCGCATGAAGGAGGCCGCTGTCCCTCAAGTAAACCTTTGGCGATTTCACAAGCCGCTTGCCGATATTGATGTGATACGGCGGAAGGCGACGCACGAGCAGGAGGTCCGCCAGCAGGTCGAGGTAGCGCGAGACCGTCTTGCCGTCCACTGCAAGCGAGCGCGCCAACTGCGCCGCGTTCAACATGCCGCCATGCGCGACGCTGGCAGGGTAATGAGGATATACTCAGTCGCCGAGCCGCAAGGAGGTTTGCTCCATGACCGACGACGAACTGAAAGCTCTAGTTGCCGGCTTGGCCGTGGCGCAAGACCGCACCGATGCCCAGCTGGCGGAAAACGCCGCCCAGCAGGCGAAGACCGAGGCCAAGCTCAACCGGCTGGCGGAGATGTACGGCGGCGTCGGCAACAACCTGGGCGCTGTGGCCGAGGAGTTCTACCACAACAGCCTCAAGGCCGATCCGGTGCTGGCCGGGACGCGCTTCGATTTCATCGACAGGAACGTCACGCGCAGCCGCGGCGGCGTGGAGGACGAGTTCGACCTTTTGCTGGTGAACGGCAGCGAGGTGTTCGTGGTGGAGGTGAAGCACAAGGCGCACGGGAACGACCTCAGGCGCCTGCTCGACGAGAAGGCGCCCAATTTCCGGCGCTTGTTCCCCGAGCACGCCGGCCGGCGGCAGCGGTTCGCTCTGGCCGCCTTCCATATCCGTGACGATCTGAAGAAGGCGGCTTTGGCCCAGGGCGTGGCCGTGCTGCAGCGCAAGGGCGACGTGATCGAGACCCTCGCGGCCTGAGATTGGCGGCGGGACCAATCCCGGACGGTGCCGACGGCGCTAGCCTCTATGGGGATGCCGAGCTGGCGCCGCGGATTTGCCAAGGCGCGGCATCGGTTGTAAGGTGTCGCCATGAGTGAAGCCATTGCCTTTGACACCCACCGGTTCGTCAAGCGTCTGACGCGGACGGGGTTTACCGAGGAGCAGGCGGAAGCGCTGGCGGATGAGCAGGTGGCCCTGCTGAACAGCAACCTGGCCACCAGGGAGAACCTGCTGCGGCTCGAGGGGGCCCAGAAGCAGCAGTTGGCGGAGCATGAGGCGGCCCAGAAGCAGCAGATAACCGAGCTTGAGGGCAGGCAGAAGCAGCAGTTGGCGGAGCATGAGGCGGCCACCGATCAAACGATACAGGAGATCAAGCGGGACATACAGGAGATCAAGCGGGACATACAGGAGATGAAAGGATCTCAGAAGCGGCAGATGGCGGAGCTTGAGGGCAGGCAGAAGCGGCAACTGGCGGAGCTTGAGGGCAGGCAGAAGCAGCGGATGGCCGAGCTTGAGGGCAGGCTGCAACGGCAGATGGCCGAGCTCAAGGCCGATTTGCTGAAGTGGATGATCGGGGCGCTGATTGCGCAGACCGGGGTGATAGCGGGGCTGGTGCTAGGCTTTTCGGGGGCGGGCCCGGCGGGCCCTTGACCTTGCCGCTCCCTGCGCGGGCTCGTTTTTTGGTAGGCTATCATCCCTGATTGAAAGCTCGGTGAGGAGATCGGCGGCGATGTCGGGACTAAAAGCTATTAAGGCTCTTTCAGAAACATTGCCGCCTGCGCGGCATGCCGCGCCCGTCCGGCCTTCCGCCCGCGTCGTCGCCTCACCCCCCCCCCCCCCCCCGAAATGCGCGGCCTGAGGGGCCGCCGGGGCCGTTCGGGCGACCGGCCATGTGACAGCCTTCGGAACGCCCGCTCCGACGCCGCCGGCCGGGCCGGGCGCCCCCTCGCCGGCATCCCCGCGGAACCGGCGTCCGGCCCCGGCAGCCGGGGCCGCTCCCGCCCGCCGGCCTCTGCGCCCGAACCTCTCTCCCGCCGCCGCCCGGACCGGCTTCGGGCGCCACCCTCTCCCGACGGTCCCGCCCGCTCCACCGCGGCCCGCATGCCGGGCCTCCATCATCCCGCCAGCCCCGCGGCCGGCCCCTTGGCGGGCCTCCGCCGCGCCGCCCGCCGGGGCCGGGCCCTTGAAAGGCGGCCCCGCCCCGCCGCTTCCGCCCGCCCGCGGCGCGCGCTTGCCGCCGCCGCCCTGCTCGCCCTGCCGCTGCTGGCCGCCCTCGCCCCCGCCGCCCAGGCGCAGACGACGCTGGTCAGCAACACGGCGGGGACGGATGCGGGTGCCACTGCATCTGAAGCCGCAGTGGCCTTCACCACCGGCGCCAACGCCTACGGCTACAAGCTCTCGGCGGTGGACGTAGTGTTAGAAAGGTCGTCGGGCAGAGACACGGTTGTCACGATCCGCGCAGGCGGAGGCATAAACCCCGGCGCCCTTGTGGCGACGCTCGCCAACCCGTCCAGTCTCACGAACGGCGTGAACACCTTCACCGCTCCGGCCGGCACCACGCTCGCGGCGAGCACGACCTATTTCCTCGTGGTCAATGACGGCAGGGGAGGAAGCCCTGGCTCCAATGTGGGAGTATCCCAGACCGCATCCAACGCGCAGACCGGCGCGTCCGGCTGGAGCATCGCCGACAACGGCCGCTTTATCTTTAGTGGTAGTTGGTTTAACACGGGCGCTGTCCTCCGCTTCGCCCTCAAGGGCGCCCCCAACGGCCCCGCCGCGCCCGCCGGCTTCACGGCGACGGCGGGCCCGGGCAGCGGCCAGGTCACGCTGCGCTGGACGGCCTCGGACGACAGCCGCATCACCGGATACCAGTACGACTCGCGGGTCAACAACACCGGCCCCTGGCCCGGCTGGAAGAACTTCTCCTCCGGCGGCGGCCGCGGCGCCACCGAGGGCCGGATATCCGGCCGCCTGACCAACGGCACGCTCTACGGCTTCCGCATCCGCGCCCGCGCCGGGAGCTTGGGGGGCGCCGCCTCGGACGCCGCCACCGCCACGCCGGCCGCCAACCCCCCGCCGCTCAAGCCGACTGGCCTGACGGCCACGGCGGGCGACGGCAGGGTCGCCCTGAGCTGGGACAACCCCCGCGACAGCAGAATCACCGCATACGAAGTCCGGACGCGGGAAAGCGGCGGCAGCTGGGGGGCCTGGTACTCCGTCGCGTCGGGCAGCACCGCCGCGTCCGTCACCTCGATTTTTGTCACAGGCCTCACCAACGGCACCGCCTACGACATCCAGATCCGCGCCCGCGCCGGGGCGCAGGCCGGCCCCGCCTCGGACACGGTGAGCGCCACGCCGACGGCGCCGGTGGCGCAGTTCGCATCCTCCGCGGGATCAACTCCCGAGAACGTTTCGGCGTCCATTCCCATCAGTATCAACCCGGCCCCGTTGGCGGCGATCACGCTGGCCTACACGGTGACCGGCACCGCGACCCGGGGTTCGGACGGGGACTTCACGGCGCCGGCCAGCGACAGCGTGGCCGTGATCCCGGGCGAGGCCGGGGCGTATATCGACATCGACATCATCCAGGACGCCCTGCGCGAGCCCGACGAGACGGTCATCCTGACCCTGGCCGACGGCGCCGGCTACGACCTCGGCGCCCGGACCACGTTCACGCTGACCATCCAGGACGACGACCCGCCGCTGGCGCCCGCCGGCTTCGCCGCGGCGGCGGGCGACGGCCGGGCCGTCCTGAGCTGGACCGACCCCTCCGACGCCGCGATCAGCGGCTACCAGTTCCGCCAGCGCACCCCGCCGGACACCGGCAGCTGGGGAACCTGGACGGCCATCGCCGGCAGCACCGCCGCGACCACCACCCACACGGTCACGGGCCTGACGAACGGCACGGCCTACGGCTTCCAGGTCCGCGCCC
Source organism: Gammaproteobacteria bacterium (assembly GCA_965213995.1). Classification (GTDB taxonomy): domain Bacteria; phylum Pseudomonadota; class Gammaproteobacteria; order Steroidobacterales; family Foliamicaceae; genus Foliamicus. The sequence continues at coordinate 2,261,298 of OZ243929.1, forward strand.
TGGACGGGACGCTCGAGGGCGCGGCCTCGTCCGAGGCGACCGCCACGCCGACGGCCGCCACCGCCGGCGTGACCACGGCGCAGCCGACGGACCGGGCCGTCACCGAGGGCGACGCCTCGGACACGGCGACCTTCACGGTGGCGCTGAGCACCCGGCCGTCGGACACCGTCGCGGTCACCGTCACCGCCCCCGCCGGGCTGGAGCTCGCCGGCCCGGGCAGCAGCACGTTCGGCGGCAGCGCGCTGCTCGCTTTCCTCGCCTCGACCTGGAACTCGGCGCAGACGGTGACGGTGCGCGCCACCGACGACAGCGCGGACAGCCCGATCGGCCGGGAACTGTCCGTCACCTACAGCACATCCTCCCGGGACAGCAGCTACCACAACCTCAGCGGCACGGCGGCCACCGTCACGGTGGTGGACAACGACCCGACCACGGTGACGCTCGCGGGTGCCGCCGGGGATGTCGTGGAGGGCGGGACGAAGACCTTCACCATCACCCTGAACCGGGGCCTGGTGAACGGCGAGACGCTGCCGGTGCCCCTGACCTTCGGCAGCGGCGCCGGCGCCGCGACGCGGGGCACGGACTACACGACGGCGTGCCCGGCGACCCTGCCGACCGGGGTGGCCTGCGCGAACCTCGATTCCGGCAACGCGATGGTGACCTTCACCGGCCCGACCACGGGGACGACGGCGACGACGGTCACGCTGACGCTGACGGCGGCGGCGGACAACACCGCGGAGCCGGGCGGCGAGACGGTGGTGATCGGCCTCGGCACGCTGAACGCGAACTCGGGAACCGGCCTCGGCGGCGGCGCGTCCGGCGCCGACAGCCTGGCGGACTTCCGCATCACCGACGCCGCCGCCGCGCCCGCCGCGCCGACCGGCTTCACGGCGGCGGCGGGCCCGGGCGGCGGGCAGATCACGCTGAGCTGGACCCCTCCGTCCGGCACCATCACGGGCTACCAGTACCGGGTCCGCCGCCCGGGCGGCGGCTGGTTCGGGTGGGCGGCCATGGCCGGCGGCGGCGGCATCACCACCTTCACGGGCGACTTCACCGAGGTTCTGGACTTCCAGATGCGCGCGCGCAACGGGAGCCTCTTCGGCGAGCCGTCGGCCATCGTCCGGGCAACGCCGGTGGCGGCCCCGGCGGCGCCGACCGGATTCGCGGCGGCGGCGGGCCCGGGCGGCGGCCAGGTCACGCTGAGCTGGAGCGACCCGTCGAACAGCGACATCGCGAAGTACCAGTTCCGCCAAGGCACGGGCGACCCCGTCTCCTGGGGGGCGTGGACGGACATCGCGGGCAGCGGCGCCGGCACCGTCGCCCACACGGTGGCGGGCCTGGCCAACGGCACGGAGCACAGCTTCCAGGTCCGCGCGGCGGCCGCGCCGGGCGGGACGGTGCTTGGCGCGGCCTCGGCGGCCGCGACGGCGACGCCGCGGGCCCCCGCCCTGGTCCTCGACCCGGCGAGCCTGACGGTGGCCGAGGGCGGCAGCGGCGCCTACACGGTGGCGCTGGCCACGCGGCCGACGGGGACCGTGACGGTGACGGTGGCGGGCGCGAGCGGGGAGGTGACGTTCGACACCGACTCCACGGCTCCGGGCGACCAGAGCACGCTGACGTTCACGACGGGCACCTGGAGCACGGCGCAAACGGTGGCGGTGTCGGCGGACGAGGACGGCGACACGGCGAACGACAGCGCGACGCTCACGCACAGCGCGTCGGGCGGCGGCTACGGCTCGGTCACGGGGAGCGTGGCGGTGACGGTGGACGACAACGACGCGCCGGGCCTGGTCCTCGACCCGACTTCGCTGACCGTGGCGGAGGGCGGCAGCGGCGCCTACACGGTGGCGCTGGCCACGCGGCCGACGGGGAACGTCACCGTGACGGTGGCCGGGGCGAGCGGCGAGGTGACGTTCGACACCGACTCCACGGCTCCGGGCGACCAGAGCACGCTGACCTTCACCGCCGCCACTTGGGGCACCGCGCAAACGGTGGCGGTGTCGGCGGGGCAGGATAACGACACGGCGGACGACAGCGCGACGCTGACGCACAGCGCGTCGGGCGGCGGCTACGGCTCGGCGACGGGGAGCGTGGCGGTGACGGTGGACGACGACGACGCGCCGGCCCCCGCCAAGCCCGAGGGCTTCAAGGCCGAGGCGGGCAACGGCCGGGCGACGCTGAGCTGGACGGACCCCGGCAACAGCGACATCACCGGCTGGGAGTACTGGCTGCACGGGCGCTGGACGCCCATCCCCGGCAGCGGCGCCGGCACCACGAGCCACGTGGTCGCCGGCCTGTCCAACCGGGTGGCCCACACGTTCCGGGTGCGGGCGGCGGCGGGCGAGGTCAAGGGCGCGGCGTCGGACCGGGCGACGGCGACGCCCTCGGCGCCGCCGCTGGCGCTCTCCGTTTCGTCGCTGACCGTGGCCGAGGGCGGCAGCGCGACCTACACGGTGGCGCTGGGCGCCGCGCCCTCGGGCCCGGTGCAGGTGTGGATCAGCTCCGACAATCCCGACGTGACGGTCTCGCCCGCCGCCCTCGACTTCACCGCGGGCGACTGGAGCATGGCCCAAGCCGTCGCCGTCAAGGCCGCGCCGGACGACGACGACGCCGCCGACGCCGCGACGCTGAGGCACACGGCGACCGGCGGCGGCCAGGAGGGCGCCGGCGACGGCGTCGTCGTGGCGGTGTCCGTGACGGGGGACGCGGGCGCCCCGCCGTCCACCCCGGCCGATCCGACGCCTGCCACGCCCTCGGACCCGCCGGCCGATCCCGCGCCGGTCGATCCGCCGCCCGACACGACTCCTGAGGATCCGACGCCTGCCACGCCCTCGGACCCGCCGCCGGACACGACCCCTGAGGACCCGCCGCCCGCCGCGCCGCCGGTGGTCTCGGTGAGGGCGGGGCCGGCGGTTTCCGAGGGCGGCGAGGCGCTGTTCACGGTCACGGCCGAGCCGCCGCCGCCCGGCCCGCTCGCGGTGTCGGCGGAGGTGTCCGGGTCCGGCGGTTTCGCGGCGGCGGGGGAGCTGGGCCCGCGCGCCGTGGCGCTGACCCCCTTGCGGCCCTCGGCGGTCGTCGCCGTGGCCACCGTCGACGACAGGCGCGACGAGCCGGACGGCTCGGTCGCCCTGGCGCTGCGGCCCGGCCCCGGCTACGCGCCCGGCGCCCCCGCCTCCGCGTCGGTGGCGGTGGCCGACGACGACGAGCCCTCGCTGATCGTCTCGGAGCCCTCGCTTTCGCTGGAGGAGGGCGCGGGCGCGGCTTACACGGTGGCCTTGGGGACCGAGCCCCCGGGGCCGGTGGCGGTGGCCGTCTCGGTTTCCGAAGGCGCGGGCGTCTCGGTGTCGCCCGCCAGCCTGGCGTTCACGGCGGACGACTGGAATGCGCCGCGAACCGTCATGGTCGCGGCCTTGGAGGACGACGATATCGCCGACCAGTCGGGATCGCTGACGCACGCGGCGTCGGGCGGCGGCTACGGCGGCGTCTCGGCGGAGGTCCGGGTGTCGGTGGCCGACAACGACGAGCCCTCGCTGATCGTCTCGCAGTCCTCGCTGTCGCTGGAGGAGGGCGGCGGCGCGACTTACACGGTGGCCCTGGGGGCCGCGCCCGCGGGCGCTGTGACGGTGTCCGTCTCGGTTTCGGAAGGCGCGGGCGTCTCGGTGTCGCCCGCCAGCCTGGCGTTCACGGCGGACGACTGGAATGCGCCGCGAACCGTCACGGTCGCGGCCCTGGAGGACGACGATATCGCCGACGAGTCGGGATCGCTGACGCACGCGGCGTCGGGCGGCGGCTACGGCGGCGTCTCGGCGGAGGTCCGGGTGTCGGTGGCCGATAACGACGAGCCCTCGCTGATCGTCTCGCAGTCCTCGCTGTCGCTGGACGAGGGCGCCAGCGCGACCTACGCGGTGGCCCTGGGGGCCGCGCCTTCGGGGCCGGTGTCGGTGTCCGTCGCGGTTTCCGAAGGCGCGGGCGTCTCGGTGTCGCCCGCCAGCCTCTCGTTCACGGCGGACGACTGGAGCATGCCGCGGACCGTGGCGGTCGAGGCCCTGGAGGACGACGATATCGCCGACCAGTCGGGATCGCTGACGCACGCGGCGTCGGGCGGCGGCTACGGCGGCGTCTCGGCGGAGGTCCGGGTGTCGGTGTCCGATAACGACGAGCCCTCGGCGGCGGCCGCGGCCGGCGCATGGATGCCGCGCTTCGGGCGCGCGGCGGCCGAGCAGATCCTCGAGGGCGTCGGCGACCGCGTGGCTTCGCGCCGCGGCCGGGGCGGCGCGGGTTCGGAGTCCGCCGGCCGCGGGGGCGATGACGCGGGCTTCAAGGTCGTGTTCGCCGGCCGCGGCTTGGACTCCTACGGCGCGCTCGCCGGCGGAGTCCCGGGCGTCGGCAGCGGCGTACGGTCCTTCCCGGCTCCCGGCTCAGGCGGTTATCCGGGAGGCGCCGCGCCTTCGGCAGCCGCCATGCCCTCGGGCGCGCTCCCCTCAGTCGGCGCGGGCCGCGGAGCCTACGAGGACCGCTCGCCCGGCGGCCTGCTGCGCGCCGCGCTGGCGGGCTCGTCGTTCAGCGCGGGCGGATCGTCCTGGGGCCTGTGGGGCCGCGGCTCCCTGGCCTCCTTCGAGGGGCGCGCGGCCGGCGGCGCGGCGGTCGACGGCGACGTGGCCACCGGGCAGGCCGGGGCGGACTGGTCGTCCGGCCTCTGGCTGTTCGGCATCAGCGCCTCCCACAGCCGCGGCGACGGCGACTACTCCGACGACGCCGGCGGCGGCTCGATGGAGTCGTCCATGACCGCGCTGACGCCGTACGCGAGCATGGATGCCGGGCGCTTCTCCGCTTGGGGCGCGTTCAGCGCCGGCAGCGGCGACATGAAGCTGATGCCGGAGGGCGGCGCTGCGGTCGAGGCCGGCATCGACCTGCGGATGGGCGCGGCGGGCCTGCGCGGCGAGCTGATGGACCTGGGCGGCGGGCGCAGCCTGTCGCTGGCCGCCGACGCCATGGCGGTGCGCTCCGCCGCCGCCGCGGCGGCCGGGCTGCCGGAGGCCAAATCCAGGACCAGCCGCGTCCGCGCGGCGGTCGAGGCCTCGTGGAGCCGCGAGCTGGCGGACGGCGGGCGGTTCTCGGCGCGGCTGGAGGGCGGCGCGCGGCTGGACGGCGGCGGCGCCGAGGAGGGCCTGGGGGCCGAGGTTTCCGCGGGGCTCTCCTGGACGGCGCTGCCCGGCGGCCTGTCCTTCGAGCTGGAGGGGCGCCATCTGGTCGCGCACGAGGACGGCGGCTTCAGCCGGACGGGAGCCTCCGCCCACCTCTCCTGGGACTGCGGGCCGGACGGGCTCGGCCCGTCGGCTTCGCTGCGCCGGCGCTGGGGCATCACCACGGCCAGCGGCCTGGACCAATTGTTCGCCATGCGCCGCATGGGCCAATTCGGGGCGGAGCCGGGCGCGGGCGGACTCGAGGCCGAGCTCGGCTGGGGCCTGGCGCTGCCCGGCGGCCGCTTCCTTGCCGCGCCCTTCCTGCTGCACGGCGCGCAGGCCGGGGGCAGCATGCAAACGCTGGGCTGGCGCATGAAGCCCTTGGGCCCGGACGGCGCCGCCCCGGGCCTCGGCATGGCCCTCAAGCTGACGCGCCGGACCGCCGCCGCCGCCAACGACGAGCACGGCATCTTGCTCGAGGCCCGCCTGGGCTTCTAGCCCGCATATTGCACCAAGGGGCGTGGAGCCCGCGCAGGGTCATGAATGCCCAGCAGGTAATGCGCCAGCCCGGAATCCCGCAGATAGACCTTGGGGGTTTTCACTTGGCGCTTCTTGAGGTTGGTGTGCCAAGGCGGTGTTTGCCCATGCCGATGCGCTCCCTAAGACCAGAAACCGGCTTGGTCGCGGGCGCCGGTCGGACAGCACGCGAAGCAGCTCGAATAGATGAGGCAAACGCTGCACCTCATCAATAATGATCAAACCCTTGAGGTCTTTCAGCGCGAGGTTAGGGTCTTCCTCAAGCTTGGAGAGCTCCGCCGGATCTTCCAAGTCGAAATGATGCGACTGCGCGCGATAGCGTTCGGCCACCTGTTTCGCCAAGGTGGTTTTGCCGATCTGGCGCGGCCCGAGAGTGGCCACGACATCGAAAATCCGAAGGCGCCTGATGACCTCGTCAATATGCCGTGCCCGCACGATCACGAAGATGATCCCACCATGAAATCTCGGTTGCAGGCACCGAGATTTCATGGTGGGATTGAAAACCGGACGCTTCTATTTGTCAGCAACGATTCGCATGTGCGTCCGGATTGGTTGCGCGCGTCCATAAACGATAAACTATTGCGCCACACACGCGAGTTTCTACCAGCGGACTGCCAAGGGGACGCGCACGCAAATGCCCGGCGACTACACGATTATTGACCACACCTTCGACGCGGTGGTGGTGGGCGCGGGCGGGGCGGGCCTCAGGGCCACGTTCGGACTGGCCGAGGCGGGCCTGGAGACGGCCTGCATCAGCAAGGTGTTTCCCACGCGCAGCCACACGGTTTCGGCGCAGGGCGGCATTAGCGCGGCGCTCGGCAACATGGGCGAGGACGATTGGCGTTGGCACATGTACGACACGGTGAAAGGCTCGGACTGGCTGGGCGATCAGGACGCCATCGAATACATGTGCAAGGAGGCCCCGCGCGCGATTATCGAGCTGGAGCACTACGGCATGCCGTTCTCGCGCACCGAGGACGGGCGCATCTACCAGCGCGCCTTCGGCGGCATGACCACGCATTACGGCGAAGGGCAGGCGATCCGCACCTGCGCGGCCGCCGACCGCACCGGCCACGCCATGCTGCATACGCTCTACCAGCAGTCGCTGCGCCACGAGGCGCAGTTCTTTATCGAGCACTTCGCCATCGACCTCATCATGGTGGACGGCGCCTGCCGCGGCGTGGTGGCGATTGATTTGGCCAGCGGCCATCTGCACCGCTTCAACGCCCACCGCGTGATCCTCGCCACTGGCGGCTACGGCCGCGCCTACTACACCTGCACCTCGGCCCACACCTGCACCGGCGACGGCAACGGCATGGCGCTGCGCGCCGGACTGCCGCTTATGGATATGGAATTCGTGCAGTTCCATCCCACCGGCATACCGGGCGCGGGCTGCCTTATTTCCGAAGGCGTGCGCGGCGAGGGCGGCTACCTCACCAACTCCGAAGGCGAGCGCTTCATGGAGCGCTACGCGCCGTCGGCCAAGGATCTGGCCTCTCGCGACGTGGTGAGCCGGGCGATCACGCTGGAATTGCGCGAAGGCCGGGGGCTGGGCCCGGACAAGGACCATGTGCATCTGAACATCATGCACTTGGATCCGGCAGTGATCGCCGAGCGGCTGCCGGGAATCGCCGAAACCGCCAAAGTGTTCGCCGATGTCGATGTGGCGCGGCAGCCGATTCCCGTGGTGCCCACGGTTCACTACAACATGGGCGGCATTCCCGCCAACCGCCACGGCGAGGTGCTGGCAAGCCGCGCCGCGATCGCGCCCGGCTTGCTGGCTGTGGGCGAGGCGGCCTGCGTTTCGGTGCATGGCGCCAACCGCCTAGGCTCCAATTCGCTGCTCGACTTGGTGATATTCGGTCGCGCCGCCGCGCGCCGCTGCGCGGAGACGCTGCGCGGCGAGGGCCATCCCGGGCCGCTGCCGGCCGCCGCGGGCGAGGAGGCCGTTGCCCGCTTGGACCGCGTGCGCCACGCCGACGGCAACCGCTCCACGGCGGAAATCCGCGTGGAAATGCAGCGCGCCATGCAGGAGCATGCCTCCGTGTTCCGCACCGGCGAGGTGCTTGCCGAAGGCTTGGCCCGCCTTCAAGCCACGCTGCGAAGCTTCGCCGACGTGAAAATCGCCGACCGCTCGCTGATCTGGAATACCGACCTGATCGAGACGCTGGAGCTGGAGAACCTGCTCGGCCAAGCCGTGGCCACCATGGCCTCGGCCGCCGCCCGCGAGGAAAGCCGCGGCGCCCACGCCCGCGAGGATTTCGCCGAGCGCGACGACGACAACTGGCTCAAGCACAGCATGGCTTGGGTCGATGAATCCGGCAACGCCCGCCTCGACTACCGTCCGGTGCGCCTGGACACCATGACCGGCGAGGTCGAAACCGTCGCCCTCAAACCTCGCGTTTATTAGCCTTATCGCTCTATCGAATTTTCGGGGCGCGGGCGAGGAAATTGGACAGCAGGGCGGGGCCGTGTTCCGAAGCGATGCTTTCGGGGTGGAACTGGATGCCGAACACCGGGTGTTCGCGGTGCGCGAGGGCCATGACGAGGCCGTCGCCCGTTTCCGCCGTGACCTCTAGGCAATCGGGCAGAGTTTCGCGTTCCACCACCAGCGAGTGATAGCGAGTAGCCTGAAAATTGGCAGGCACGCCTTCAAAAAGGCCGTTTCCGCAGTGGCTGATGGCGCTAAGCTTGCCATGCATGATGCGCGGAGCGCGGACGATGCGGGCGCCGAACGCTTGGCCGATGGCTTGGTGGCCGAGGCAAACGCCGAGCACCGGCACGCGGCCCGCAGCCTCCTTTACAAGGTCGAGGCAGATTCCTGCGCTATCGGGGTAGCCGGGGCCCGGGGATAGGATGATCGCGCTGGGATTCAGCGCCAGCACGCCAGCGGCATCGATCGTGTCATTGCGGAAAACTTCCGGCTCAGCGCCCAGTTCGCCTGCCAGATGCACGAGGTTCCAAGTGAAGCTATCGTAGTTATCGATAATAACCAGCTTCTTCGGCGGGCGCTTGCTTGCCGACATCGGCATCAGTGGTCCAGCGCGGCGAAGCGCACCGCCTCCTCGGCGGCGCGCACCAGCGCGTTGGCCTTGCTGCGGCATTCCTCGTATTCGGCGGCGGGGTCGCTGTCGGCCACGATGCCCGCGCCGGCCTGCACATGCATGGTGCCGTCCTTGACGACGGCGGTGCGCAGCGCGATGCAGGTGTCCATGCTGCCGTTGGCCGAGAAATAGCCGATGGCGCCGGCGTAAACGCCGCGCTTCTCCGGCTCCAGCTCGTCGATGATCTGCATCGCCCGCACTTTGGGGGCGCCGCTCACCGTGCCGGCCGGGAAAGCGCCGCGCAGCGCATCCATAGCGCCATAGCGCCCGTCGATTTCGCCTTCAACGTTGGACACGATATGCATGACGTGCGAGTAATGCTCGATCGCCATTTGCTCGGTGACCCGCACGCTGCCAATCTTCGCCACCCGGCCCACATCGTTGCGGCCCAGATCAAGCAGCATCAGGTGCTCGGCGCGCTCCTTGGGGTCGGCTAGCAGATCGGCGGCCAGCGCCTCGTCCTCGGCGCGGTCGCGGCCGCGCGGGCGGGTGCCCGCGATGGGCCGCGCGGTCACCGCGCCGTCGCGCAGCCGCACTAGGATTTCCGGGCTGGAGCCCACGATGGCGAAGCCGTCGAGGTTGAGGAAGTACATGAACGGGGAAGGGTTGGTGCGGCGCAAGGCCCGGTAAAGGGCAAAAGGCGGCAGCCCGAAAGGCAGGCTGAAGCGCTGCGACAGCACGGCCTGGAAGATATCGCCGGCGGCGATGTATTGTTTTGCCTTCTTGACCATGCCGCAGAACGCCGCGCGGCTCATGTTCGATGCCGGCGCCTGCGCCGCAGACCCGCGTTCCGCCCGCTGCTGCGGCTGGATGCGGCCTTTCGCCAAGCGCGCCACGGCGTTCTTCAAACGCTCCGAGGCCTTTCCATAGGTTTCGCGCGCGCCGATATTTGGCTCCGGGCGCACCGGGGTCACGAAAGTGATGACATCCTTCACCGAATCGAAGATGGCCATGACCGTGGGCCGCAGGAATACGCCGTCCGGCAGGCCCAGCGGGTCCGGATTGGGTTCCGGCAGACGCTCCATGAGGCGAACCGTATCGTAAGCCATGTATCCCACCAGGCCAGCGGCCATCGGCGGCAGCGTTTCCGGCAAATCGATCCGCGAATCGGCGATCAACCGGCGCAATTCGGCAAGCGGCTCGTCGGCGCACGGCTCGAAGGCGCCAAGGCCGCCAAGGGCGTTGCGGTTGATTTCCGCGCGGTTGCCTCGGCACCGCCAAATCAAGTCGGGATCCAGCCCGATGATGGAATAGCGCCCGCGCACCTCTCCGCCCTCCACGGATTCGAGCAGAAAGCTGTTCGGCAAGCCGTCCGCCAGCTTGAGCAGCGCCGACACCGGCGTTTCCAAGTCCGCCACCAGAGTAGTCCACACCACCTGACTTTGGCCCGCGCCGTGGCGCACGGCGAACTCTTCAAAAGTTGGAGAAAGATTCATCAAAGGGGGGGGGGTATGTCCGCAATGCTATCCTATTTAGCGCATCGGTCCGTTTTCAAGCTTGGGTAGGAGTGCATATAAGCCCCATGCAAACCTTATTGAAAGTTACGATATAGGTAATATAATTCGTAAACTATTTTTATTAAAAGTTTTTACTCAAGAGGTAATTAAAATTCTAAGAGAGAACCGGAATGGAAGTTGTCTTCGCAAACCGGAATCTCCGGAAAATCTGTGAGGCCCCTGATCGGGCCCAGCGGAAGCTGGGGCAGGCATCGGCCCGGAAGCTCCGATCAAGGCTTGCCGACATCGTGGCGGCAAGCCGGTTGGAGGACCTTCGCGCGGGTCGCCCGCATCCGCTCAAAGGGGCTCGCGCAGGTGAATTCGCAGTTGACCTTTCGGGCGGCAACAGGCTCGTGTTCCAAGCGAATGACGACCCGGTGCCAACCACGAGCGACGGAGCGACCGATTGGAGGAACGTCGCTTCAATTCGGATTGTATTTGTTGGAGATTATCATGGTTGAAGTTGCTGGTAAGTTTGATCCCCAATGGGTGTCTCCGCCCGGAGACACCATCCTGGATCTATTGGAGGAGCGCGGCTGGCCGCAAAGCGAATTTGCGGAGCGGACGGCCTATACGCCCAAGCATGTAAGCCTTTTGGTGAATGGAAAAGCCCCAATCACGGAAGACACGGCTTTCAGGCTGGAAAGAGTCCTTGGAGGCACCGCTCAATTTTGGCTTTCTCGGGAGGCGAATTATCGAGAGGCTATTGCCCGGGAAAATGAACGGGCTTCGCTCCGCAGGCAGGAAAAATGGCTGCGCGAGATTCCGCTGGCGCACATGATCCGGTACAAGTGGGTCGATAAGGCCCCGAACAAAGCGATCCAAGTTGCTGAGTGCCTGTCTTTCTTCGGTGTTGCCTCCGTGGATGCTTGGCGCAGGAAATATGCGGAGCCGGTGGCGCTGGCGGCTTTCAAGTCGTCGTCCAAATACGAGAAGAAAATCGCTGCGACCGGAGCATGGCTGCGTGGAGGAGAGAGAGAGGCCACCGATCGGAGGTGCGGGCAGTTCGACGCACGGACGTTCAAAGCCGAACTTAGCAATATCAGATGCTTGACAAACGAAACCGATCCGAAAAAATTTGTTCCGGCACTTGCCGAGGCTTGCGCCGGCGCGGGAGTTGCGGTGGTGTTCGCGCCCGCGCCGTCGGGCTGTCCTGTCACCGGGGCCACCAAATGGCTCACGAAAGACAAAGCGCTATTGATGCTGAGTCTTCGCTACAAGACGAACGACCACCTTTGGTTCGCTTTTTTCCACGAGGCGGCGCATCTCCTGCTGCACGGGAAGAAAATGCTGTTTCTGGAGCGGGTCGGCGGACTCGACGGAAAGAACGAGGAAGAGGCCGACGCATTTGCTCAAGATTTTCTGATCAGCCCCAAGGACGCTTCCGCTTTACCCTTCTTGGCGCACAGAGTTGCCGCAGTGACCGCTTTCGCCAAGAAGATCGGGATCGCCCCCGGCATTGTCGTTGGCAGGATGCAGCATGACGGGCATCTTCCGAGGAATTACCTGAACAAACTCAAGGTTCGATACCAATGGACGTGACCAGCCGGGAATGGCAGCGGCGCTTGTTTGCGCCTGTCGATTTTGCGAGCCATTTGATACCATGAAAAAAGAATAAAAGAAGTTCTATTTTCATGGTATTCTTGCGCGATGCTGGATCGGCCAACAGCGACCGCAGCCATTAGAACCGCATTGAACCGTGCGCCGGTGGTGGTATTGACGGGTCCGCGCCAGTGCGGAAAGACAACTTTGGCAAGGACGTTTCTGAGCGAGGATTCGGTCAATTACTTCGATTTGGAATCGCCAGCCAGCTTGGGACGGCTGGATGAGCCGCTTACGGCGCTGGAGCCTTTGCGCGGGCTGGTCGTGATCGACGAGGTGCAATTGCGGCCGGATATTTTCCCGGTGCTTCGAGTGCTGGCGGACCGCGAAACGGCGCCCGCCCGATTCCTTATTCTCGGAAGCGCCTCAGGCAATCTTCTTAGGCAGACCTCCCAAAGCCTTGCGGGGCGCAGGGAGCGAGTGCCGCTGGCCGGCTTGCGGTTGAGCGAAGTCCGCGATCAAGCCGGGAGCGCAACGCAAGCGCAGGCGATGCTGTGGCGCAGGGGAGGATTGCCTGCTTCATTTCTGGCGGAGCGCGAGGAGGACAGCGTGGCTTGGCGGCGCGAGTTCATCCAGGCTTTGCTTGAACGCGATTTCCCCCAATGGGGCGTGCGTGCGCCGGCCGCCGCCATGGGCCGCTTCTGGGCCATGCTGGCCCACTATCACGGCCAGACTTGGAACGCGGCGGAGCCGGCGCGGGCGCTGGGCGCGCCGCCGCTGGTGATGCGCCGGTATCTGGACGCGCTCACCGACGCGATGATGGTGCGCCAGTTGCAGCCGTGGTTCGCCAATATCCGCAAGCGGCAGGTCAAGGCGCCGAAAATCTATATCCGCGACACGGGCCTTCTCCACCAGTTGCTTAGAATCCACGGAGAAAAAGACCTCCTGACTCATCCCAAGATCGGCGCTTCGTGGGAGGGGTTTGCGATCGAGCAGGCTTTATTGGCGGAGCCCCACGAAGAAGCGTTTTTCTGGGCCACGCACCAAGGCGCGGAAATCGACCTGGTTCTGAGGCGGGAAGGCGCCCTTTATGGAATCGAGTGCAAGTTCGCCGACGCGCCGCGCGTCACTCCGTCCATTCGCAATGCCCTCGCGGACCTGGGGCTGGCAAAAGTGGCCATCCTGTACCCGGGCAACCGCCGCTTTCCCTTGTCCGACCAGGTCGAGGCCGTGCCCGTCTCATCCCTCGCAACCGGCGCCCCCGTTTTTGCCCCCGCCTAGCCCAATCGCGTGCGCCTAACCGCCCGCGTCGGGGGCGCTCAGGCGTTGCTGCATGGCGATGCAGGCGCTCGCGGATTCCTCTGCGGCATGTTCGGCGCAGATCGTGGCGATTCCGCTGTCCAAGGCGGCCAGCGAGAGACCCGCGTGGTGCTCGGCGCGCCATGCCTTAAGCGCATCGACCAGCCAGCCGAACGAGCGCAGGTTGCGGTTCGCGAGCGCGTCCGGCTGGCCGCGCATTTCGGCCAGGACTTCCTGCGACACGCTGAGTATGGTTTCGACCTCCCCGGGCATCCACAGCATCATGCGGCGGGCGTAATTGACGCCGTGCTGCAGGCGCGTGGCGGGGCCGTAGGACTCGCGGTAGTAGCGCTCCATCCAGCGCACCGCGCCTTCGATATCGCCGGTCTTGTGGCTGAGCGTGGCCAGCGGATACATGAAATAGTAAGGCTCCTCGGAGATTTCCAGCTCCTTTTCCAGCAGGATGCGCGCCTGCTCGTATTCGCCGGCTTTGCTCAGCAGGCTGTAGGCGTAGTAGATCAGGCTCTGGCGCTCCTGCTGGCTTTCGGCGACCGCATCCGCCTGCCGGGCCGCGGCCAAAATCCTTTCGAGCAGCTGCGGCGAAGGCGGGGCTTCGGCGTTATCGAGCCGCTCTAGCTCCAGCAGCATTCCCAAGGAGAAAAGCGGCGCCGACTTGCTGCCCGCGGGGCTGGCGAGCACCGCCTCGAGCGCGCCGCTGAACGCTTGGCGCAGTGCCTCCTGCTGCGCGGAATCCGCCTCCAGCGCGTCGAAAACGCCGGCCAGCTTGCCGGAAAACATCATCAGGTTGTCCAAGTCGTGCTTTTCCGCAGCCAGCACGAACATGAGATCGGAATAGCGTTCGGCATCCAATGCGGCATCCCCGGAACTAACGGCTTCGGACAATCTGAGCGAATGCGCGCGCCGCGCCAGCGCGGGGTCGTCTTGCGGGGCTTGGGCGGCGAGCCGCTTGAATAGCGCCAGGTATTGCTCCGGCGCCAGCGTTCGCTTGTCCTGATACCAGGAGTGGTAAGCGAGCCTGCGATGCTCGGCGTCCGTGAGGGGCCGGTCGCTATTGAGCGCTACCTGCACGAGCTCGGCCACCGGCGCCAAGTCGGACATGGCATCGTCCAGCGCCGCCATGAAGGATTCGGCGGCCAATGTGCCGGGCAGCCGGGTCAGCTGATTTCCTTGGGAATCGAACACAATCAATGTGGGGTAGCCCACCGCATCGTGCTTCTCGCCCCAAACCTGCGCGCGCTCGGTGTCGCCGTCGAGGTAAACGGCCACGAAGCCGCGCGTGCTGGCGATGAATTCCGGTTGCTGGAACAGGGTGCTCTTCATCAGGTTGCAAGGCGGGCACCAGATCGCGCCCCAATACAAAAAAAGCGGCTTGGCCGAACGTTCGGCCTCGGCGAAAGCCTCCTCCACGGTGCCGTCGTGCCAGTCAATGGCCAGATGCGCGTCCAAATCGGCCTCCACGGCAGGCGCCTCGGAATCCGGCTGGCCGACGGCCGATGCAAATCCGCCCGCAAGGACAAGCGTCGCAAGAAACACTGAATCAGCACGCATAGGGAACCTCCCGCATAAGGAACGCACGGCCGACTGCCACGCCCGCAGCTGCTTGAGCGAGTGTAGCAGTACGGCCTAGGGCAGCCGCCGCTGGATTTTGCTAACATTTCTTATTACGGCCCTTCCGGCTGCCTTAAACAACACAGGACCTCCGCATGGCGCAATTCCTGCTGCCCAAGAACTCCCGAGTCAAGCCCGGCCGCCGCTATCCGGCGGCGGAAAGCGAAGGCTCCGGCAGATCAAGGCGCATCCGGCGGTTCAAGATCTACCGCTACCACCCCGATTCGGGCGAGAACCCGAGGATGGACAGCTACGAAGTCGATATGAACGACTGCGCGCCCATGGTGCTGGATGCGCTGATCCATATCAAGGACAGCGTGGATTCCACGCTCACCTTCCGCCGTTCCTGCCGCGAGGGGATTTGCGGCTCCTGCGCCATGAATATCAACGGGATCAACACCTTGGCCTGCACGCAGGCGGTGAGTGATCTGAAGGGCGATGTGGCGATCCATCCGCTGCCGCACCTGCCGGTGGTGAAGGACTTGGTGCCCGATCTGACCCACTTCTATGCGCAATACGCCTCGGTGGAGCCTTGGCTGAAAACCAAAACCCCGCCGCCGCCGGACCGCGAGCGGCTGCAATCGCGCCAAGACCAGGAAAAGATCAATACGCCCGCCGCCTGCATCTTGTGCGCCTGCTGCTCCACAAGCTGCCCTAGCTACTGGTGGAACGGCGACCGCTACCTAGGCCCCGCCGCGCTGCTGGCCGCTTACCGCTGGCTGGAGGACAGCCGCGACGAAGCCGCCGGAGAGCGGCTGGACCAGCTCGAGGACCCGTTCCGGCTCTATCGCTGCCACACCATCATGAATTGCGCGGAGGCTTGCCCCAAGGACCTTAATCCGGCGCGGGCGATCGCGGAAACCAAGAAGCGGCTGCTGGAGCGCCGCATCTGACCGCCGCCGCCTCAAGACTGAGATGGCGCTGCCGCCGCGGCAGCCGCGAGCTGGACCTTTTGCTGGAGCGCTATCTGTCCCGCCGCTACCCTCATGCCGACGCTGCCGAACGGTCGGGTTTCGAAGCGCTGCTGGAACTCAGCGATCCCCAACTGGAGGATTTGCTGGCCGGACGCGCGATGCCCGGTTCCGCGCAGGAGGCGCGGGTCGTTGAGCGGATTCTCCGCAACCATTGAGTTGCGTTCGGCCCTCCCGCCTTGGGGAGGGCCTGCAATCGCTGCCGGACTGTTGCTGGCGGCGGCCGCAGTGCTGATTTCCGGGATGGCGCTGTGGCTGCGTTTGGCGGTCTTGGCCGCGCTGGCCGTCGGCGCCGCGCGGCAGTGGCGGGCGCTGCGTGGCGGCGGCATCGCCCCGGGAATCGACGCTATATGGCTGACCCCCGGCGGTGACTGGCGCCTAGTGCTGGACACGGGCGAACTGGAACGCGCCGAGCTGCTACGCCGGCAAGGCTTCGTGACGCGCGCGCTGGTGGGGCTGACTCTTCGGGCAGAACGTGGGGCAAGAGGCCGCCATAGGCGGCTTAGGGTGTGGCTTACGCCTTCGATGCTCAGCGAAACGGATTGGCGCCGGCTGCAGGTGCGGCTGCGCAATCCCTAGGCCGCATATTGCGTCAAGCCGCTTGCTGCCTTTTCCCGCGCCTCCTCCGGGAGTATCGCAGGCAGGATGCCGATCCGTCCTCTGCTTGCTTCCGCCAAAGTCGCTTCGATTCGCCCTCTGCTTGCCCCCTTCCTCCGGGAGACGCATAAATACATCCATGTAGCTTGCTTCGGCATCCTGCCTCCGATACTCCCGGAGGAAGGGGGCAAGCAGAGGGCTGGGGAGTGCCGGCCCTTTTAGGGTATGCGCCAGCCGGAGCCTTTTTGCGCGTTCCCCTCTCGCGGGAGACGCATGAACCCATCCATGGGGCTTGGCGGCGGCTGTCCTGCCGCCGACACTCCCGCGAGAGGGGAACGCGCAAAAAGGCGAACCCGAAATGGCATGCATCTCTTGGAAAAGGCGGGGGCTATGCAAAATCCTGCGCGGCCCGGTGCCTCTTGGTGCAAAATTCGGGCTAGCCTACCGGTTGCCCTAGGCGGTTAGAATCGCGCTCCATGGATTTTTCCTTCATTCTGGTAGCGGTCACAGGCTTGGCGCTGGTCCTGTGGCTTGCCGACCGGCTTGTGGTTGCGCCGAAACACAAGCGCGCCGTGGCCGCCGGCGGCGAGCCGCGTCGCAGGGCCAAGGTGTTCGAGTACGCCGCGGCCTTTCTTCCGGTTCTTCTAATCGTGCTTTGCGCGCGCTCGTTTCTTTACGAGCCGTACCGCATTCCGTCCGGGTCGATGCGTCCCACGCTTGAGGTGGGCGATTTTATTTTCGTGAACAAGTTTGTTTACGGCCTCCGACTGCCGGTCACCAATACGCGCATCGTCGAGCTGGGCTCGCCCCAGCGGGGCGACGTGGTGGTGTTCAAGCTGCCTTCCGACTCCAGCGCCAATTTCATCAAGCGCCTGGTGGGCCTGCCCGGCGACGTGATTGAATACCGCAACAAGCGGTTGAGCATCAACGGCGAGCCGGTTCAGGTGAGCATGCCCGTGCCGGCGAACGGCGAATCGCCTTTTTCCTTGCGGCAGGCGGAGGAAACGCTGGGCGGCGCGCGCCACGATATCTATTTCATGCCGGGGCAGCGCGGCAGGGAGGGCGTTTTCGAGGTTCCGGCCGGACATTACTTCGTGATGGGAGACAACCGCGATAACAGCAGGGATAGCCGCTATCCGGGCGTGGGATTTATTCCGGAGCACCGCTTGGTGGGACGCGCCGATCGGATCTGGTTCAACTGGGCCGTCGGCAGCATGCCGGAATGGGGCAGGATAGGCGACCCCATTCGTTGACTGACATCCGGCAGCTTGCTCAATGGGCCTCCGGCAGGCTCGGCTACGCCTTTTCCCGGCCGGAATTGCTCAGCCGGGCGCTTACTCATCCCAGCGCGGGCGAAAACAATAATCGCCGCCTTGAGTTCCTTGGCGACGCGGTGCTGGAGCTGGTGTCGTCCGATATCCTCTATCGCCGCCACGAAGACGCGCTGGAGGGCAAGCTGACCCATATGCGCCAGCGCCTGGTGCAGCGCGCCACTCTGGCCGAGGTGGCGGGCGAGCTGGGCTTGAGCCAGCGGCTGCGCTATCACGGCGCCGAACTGGCGCCCGGCTGCGCGGCGCACGAAGCCATGCTGGCGGACGCTCTTGAGGCGGTTTTTGCCGCTGTCTGGCTGGACGGCGGAATCAAGCCCGCCTCGGCCCTGTTCCGGAAACTGTTCGCGGAGCGTATCGATTCGGCGCCGGAGCAGCCGCGCGATGCCAAAAGCCTGCTTCAGGAGCATTTGCAGGGCCGCGGGTTAAAGCCGCCCGATTACCGTTTGGCGGAATCCGGCCGCGATCCGCAGGCGCCGCGTTTCAGTTCTGTTTGCAGCGTGCCGGAGCTTTCGCTGAGCGCCGAGGGCGAAGGCCGCACAATACAGGCTTCCGAGGTCGAAGCCGCCGCCGCGCTCCTGTCCCGGCTGGACCAAGCGAAATGAGCTTCCGGGCAGGAGTGGCGCCGATCATGGGACGCCCCAACGTAGGGAAATCCACGCTTCTTAACCGGATGCTCAAGGAAAAGATCAGCATCGAAACGCGCAAGCCGCAAACCACCCGGCATGCCATTACCGGCGTGCGCAACGCCGGCGATGCCCAGCTCGTGCTGGTCGATACGCCCGGACTGCACGCGTCGGACAAGCGTTTGCTTTCCCGCAACATGAATCGCGCCGCCCTGGGCGCGCTGGCGGGGGCCGACATTGTTCTTTTAGTGGTGGAGGCGGGCCGCTGGACCCGGGCGGACGACCGCGTCCTCAACGAAGCCGTCAAGGCTCGGCTGAAGTGCGTGCTGGTGGTTAACAAGATCGATCGCATGCGGCGCCGGGAAGACCTCTTTCCGTATCTGGAGCTGTGCGCCGGGAAAGCTGATTTCGCCGAAATCGTTCCGGTTTCGGCCTTGCATGGCGACAATCTGGAGCGTTTGCAGCAGATCGTGGCGGACTACCTGCCGGAGGGCGCGCCTCTGTTTCCCGGCGGTTCGGTGACTGATCGCGACATGGGGTTCCGCATTGCGGAAATGCTGCGGGAGAAGCTCATGTTGAACACCCACCGCGAGGTGCCCTACGATCTGGATGTGGCGGTGACTTTTCTGGAAACGCGCGGGCGGGCGGTGGTGGCCGAACTGGAAGTGCGGGTCAACCGCGCCTCCCAGCGCGGCATCGTGGTTGGCGGCGGCGGCTTGCGGCTGAAAGCGGCCTCCCGCCAAGCGCGGATGGAACTGCAGCGCATTTTCAGGCGCCCGTTCCATATCCGGGCCCATGTCCGGGTGCGAAAGAACTGGTTCAATAACCCGAGGTTTTGCCAGTGAGCGGTGTTCGTCGGGTGGAGCTGGCGGAAGCCTGGGTGCTGCACAGCCGTCCTTTTCGGGAGACCAGCCTGATTGTGGAGGCTTTCGCCCGCGAGCATGGCCGGATCGGGCTGGTGGCTCGCGGGGGCCGCCGCCCCCGTTCCCCGCTCGGCCTTGCCGCGCAGCCGTTTCGCCGTCTGCTGCTTTCCTGGGGCGGTCGCGGCGACTTGGCTACGCTCCATCGCGCTGAATGCGCGATGGACGCGATGGAGAAGAGCGCCGAATGCGCCGCGGAGGGGGGCGCGGATAGCGCCGCGCACGATCGAGCGGGCAAAATTCCGCAAGGAGCCAGCCTTCTCCCGGCCATGTACCTGAACGAATTGCTGCTCAAGCTGACCCGCAGGGAGGACCCGCATCCCGAGTTGTTCGACCATTACTGCGTTGCGCTGTCCGGCCTGTCCGGCGGCCGCCCGCTCGAAGCGGTGCTTCGGCGCTTCGAGCTCGACCTGCTGGCCTCGCTGGGCCTTGGCCTGGATCTGGAACGCGATGCCCAAGGCCGGCCGCTGGTCCCCGATGCGTCCTACCGCTATCGCATGGAGGAGGGGGCCCGGGCGCTGCCCGCCGGGGCTCCGACCGGAAAGGCCATGAACTTCAGCGGCGCCGAACTGCTGGGCATGGCGCGCGGCAAATGGGACAGCCGGGACACCAGGACGGCGGCCCGCCGCCTGCTCAGGGCCGCGATCGATTTCTACTTGGAGGGGCGTCCGCTCAATACCCGCAGGGTTTTTGCGGCCATGCGATGACGATTCAACTGCTGCCGGATCATCTGGTCAACCAGATCGCCGCCGGCGAGGTGGTGGAGCGGCCGGCGTCGGTGGTTAAAGAGCTGATGGAGAACAGCCTCGATGCCGGCGCGCGGCGGATCGTGGTGCAGGTGGAGAAAGGCGGTTCGCAGCTCTGCCGGGTGCGTGACGATGGCGTTGGAATTTCCTTGGCCGAGCTGGCGCTTGCGCTCACGCGGCACGCCACCAGCAAAATCGCAAGCCTTGACGATCTGCGCACGGTTGCAACGCTGGGATTTCGCGGCGAGGCGCTGCCGAGCATTGCCGCGGTTTCCCGGCTGCGACTGACTTCCCGGGTGGCTGGCGAACGCAGCGCCTGGATCGTGAAAAGCGCCGGCGGCAATGCCTCCGAACCTTTGCCCTCGGCGCATCCCCGGGGCACCACGGTGGAGGTTCGCGATCTGTTCTACAACACTCCGGCCAGGCGCAACTTCCTGCGCAAACCGGTCACGGAGTCGCGCCATATCGACCGTGTGTTGCTGCGCATGGCCTTGAGCCGGTTCTCCACGGGACTGCGCTACGAGAAGGATGGGCGCCTGAACTATGATCTGCCGGCGGCGGACGGGCGTGCCGAACAGGAGGAGCGCCTGGCCGGCCTTCTTGGCGCCGAGTTCCTGAACAACGCCCTGTACTTCGAGGAGGATCGGCAGGGGATCCATCTGCATGGCTGGCTGGCGCGGCCGAAGTTTTCGCGCAGCCAAGGCGATATGCAGCATCTGTTTCTGAACGGCCGGGCTATTTTCGACCGCACCGTGGCGCACGCGGTGCGCCAAGCCTACGAGGATGTCCTGTTTCACGGGCGCCATCCCGCATGGCTGTTGTATCTGGATATGGATCCGGCGGCGGTGGATGTGAACGCCCATCCTGCCAAGCTCGAAGTGCGGTTTCGGGAAGGGCGAACCATTCACGATATTGTTCGCCGCACCCTGGAGGCGGTGCTGGCCGGCACCCGGCCAGCCAACTTCGAGGACTCCGGCCCGCCCGCCGGGATTGCCTCGGCATCCCCGGGCACGGCAGGTTCCATGCGCCGCGGCGGCGGCGACGGCCCCGGCAGCGGGAACCTCTCCCTTTTGCTGGGAGCCTCCCCTCTGCCGCCGGGCTCGCCGCCTGGCGCGGGCGAGGTGCGCGAGCCGTTCCCGGATGCCGGGGAGGATGCGCCGCCGCTCGGCTATGCGCTGGCGCAACTGAGCGGAATCTATATCCTGGCCCAGAATCGCGACGGGCTGATCATTGTGGATGCGCATGCCGCCCATGAACGTGTGGTTTACGAGCGCATGAAGGCGCAGCTCGACGAGCAGGGCATTGGTTCGCAACTGCTGCTGGAGCCGGTCCGCCTGCGTGTCGGGCAGGAGGAAATCGCCACAGCCGGCCGGCAGCGTGAAACCTGGAGGCGGCTGGGTTTTGTCGTGGACCAAGTGGGGCCGCGCACCTTGGCGGTGCGCGAGGTTCCGGCGCTGCTCGCCGGAGGCGACGCGCAGGCCCTGCTGCGCGATCTGCTGTCCGGAGCGCAGTCCAGGCCGGAGGCCGACAGCGAGGACTCCCCCCGCGAGATTACCGGGCGGATCCATCATATTCTGTCCACCATGGCCTGCCACACCTCGGTGCGCGCCAACCGGCGCCTGACGCTGGAGGAAATGAACGCTCTTCTGCGGGACATGGAGCGGACCCCGCGGGCCGACCAGTGCAATCACGGCCGTCCCACCTGGCGGGCATTCAGCATCAAGGAACTGGACCGCATTTTCCAGCGCGGCCGCTAACTTTGATCGTGGAGGCGGTGCTTCTCAAGGGGCCGACCTGCGTGGGCAAGACGCGGCTTGCGGTGCGCCTGTCCGAGCGGCTGCCATTGCGGATCATCAGCGTGGACTCGGCTTGCGTTTACCGGGGGCTGGATATCGGGACCGCCAAGCCGGGGGCCGAGGAGCAGCGGGTGGCGCCGCATCGCCTGGTGGATATCTGCTCGCCCCGGGAACGCTACTCGGCCGCGCGTTTCGCCGAAGACGCCCGGCGCGAGATTGAGCGCGCCAAGGTTGACGGACGGATTCCGCTGCTGGTGGGCGGCGCCATGCTCTACTTTCGGGCATTGGAGCGGGGATTTGCGGAAATGCCGGATGCCGACTCCGCTGTGCGCCGGAGGATTCGCATGCAGGCCGCGGCGGACGGCTGGCCGGCGCTGCATGTCCGGCTCAAGGCGCTGGATCCGGCGGCGGCGGACCGGCTCTCGCCCAACGATGCCGCCCGCATAGAGCGGGCGCTCGAGGTGCTGGAGCTGACCGGTCGCTCAATCAGCTCGCACTGGACCGGCGCTCCCCATGCCGGCGCGCGAGGCTACCTGAAATTCGCTCTGCTTCCGGGCGACCGCGAGGCTTGGCGGCGGCGTATCGAGCAACGCTTTCACGGCATGCTTGAGCGGGGATGGATCAAGGAGGCGCAGGCGCTGCGCTTGATGCGCCTGGAGCCCGGCCTGCCTGCCGCCCGGATTGCCGGCTACCGCCAGCTTCTTGAGCATCTGGACGGCCGCTATCCGCTTGCCGAGGCCGTTGCGCGCGGAATCAGGGCCACCAAGGCCCTAGGGCGCCGGCAGCTGACTTGGCTGAGAGCCGAAGCGGATATTGAGCGGCTGGAGGCCGAAGCCCCTCGCTGCGATGCGCGCTTGGAGAGCGCGATTCGCGCCCGCTGGAAGGTCGGCAAGGGGAAGGTTCGCGCAGCGCCGGGGGAAAATATAACGGTTAGCGCCGCCATTTCGCGGCAGCGAGGCTAAATGTGTTCATTTGCGGCGCATTTTCGCTTGTTCCTGCCGGGCAACCGGGGCAGCTTGCAGGGCAGGCCGGCGCGGCGGCGTTTCCCGTTTCCTGCGGGGCGCTCGAAGCGTCGGCAAAGGAGCGCTTGATGGATACTCGAAAAGACCTGCAAAACAAATTCCTCAACCTGCTGCGCCGCAGACGGGCGCGGGTGTACGTGTTTCTCGTTAACGGGATCAAGCTAAAGGGCGTGATCGGGGGCTTTGATATGTTCGTGATCCTGCTGCACAATGGGGTGAGCCAAATCGTGTACAAACACGCCATATCCGCTATCGTCCCCGTTCGCCAGCAAGACTTGGAGCCCATCCTGCGCGAGGAGGAGGCCGAGCCGCTTGACTGAACACTTCCGCGCGCCAGCGCATAGCCCGGCACGGAGGCATCCCCGCTCTCTCCGGGATTGTGTTGCTTGATTGATCCGCGCCGCCGCGAGCGGGCCGTCCTGCTGGCGCCGGCAGGCGACGGCGCCCGTCGGCGGGAGTTCGAGTCGCTGGCGGCTTCCGCAGGAGCGGAAGTTCTGCGCACCATGACGGCAGCATTGCGCCGGCCGGATCCGCGCACGCTGATCCGAAGCGGTAAATTGAATGAGCTGAAGCGGCTGTGCCTTGCTGTTTCGCCCACGATCGTGATTGTGGACTTTCCCTTAAGCCCGTCGCAGGAGCGCAATCTGCAAAAGGCGCTGGACTGTCCCATCGTGAACCGCACAAGCCTGATCCTGGATATATTCGCGATGCGGGCCCGCAGCAGCGAGGGCAAGCTGCAGGTGGAATTGGCGCAGCTGCGCCACTTGTCCACCCGCCTGGTGGGCGGTTGGACCCACTTGGAGCGGCAGAAGGGCGGCATCGGCCTTCGGGGACCGGGCGAAACGCAACTGGAAACCGACCGGCGCCTGGTGTCGCAGCGCATACGCCGCCTTGAGTCGCAGCTTTCCGGGGTGATGGCCCGCCGCCGCAGGGGCCGGGCGCGCCGGCACCGTTCCGGCGCCATCGTGGTTTCGCTTGCGGGCTATACCAACGTGGGCAAATCCACTCTGTTCAACCGGCTGGCGGGCGCCGGCGTGACGGCCCGCGACCGGCCGTTTGACACGCTCGATCCCACTATTCGCCGGGTGGGCTTGCCGGATGGACAGGTGGTTTTGCTGTCCGACACAGTAGGGTTTATCCGCGATTTGCCGCCCGAGCTGGTTGCGGCTTTTCACTCGACGTTGGAGGAAATCGCGTCTGCGGATCTGATCCTGCACATTATCGACGCCTCGCTGCCTGATCAGATGGAGCTGATCGACGAGGTGGAACGATCGCTCGGCCAAATCGGCGCGGGAGATAAACCTGTGCTTCGCGTGTTCAACAAGGCGGATATAATTGCCAGCGGGCTGCAGGCGGGCGATTTAGTCGGCTCGGCGGCCCGGATTTCGGCGCTCACCGGCGCCGGCGTGGAACAGTTGCTGGCGAAGGTTGCCGAGCGTTTGTCGGCCGGCCACCTTCAACGCACGATTCGGTTGGACGCGAGCCAAGGAAGACTAAGGGCATTGCTCTATCGCCGTGGCCGGGTGCTCCGCGAACAATTGCTGCCCGGCGGAGGCTGGACACTGGACATGGAAATGACGCGACGGGCCTATGACAAGCTGGCCAGCCGAGAGGATATCGGCGCGGCCTGAGCGCTGCCCAAGCACACAACACGGAAAATACTGATATGGCCTGGAATGAACCGGGCGGCGGAAACGGTTCCTGGAATCGGGGCGGTCGCCAGCAGCCCGACCTCGAAGACCTCGTTCGGGACACGCTGCAAAAGATATTCGGCGTATTCGGCGGAGGGCGCGGCCAGCCCACCCAGCGGAGCCTCATTTGGATTCTTGCCGCCGTGCTTGTCCTTTGGGCGCTCACCGGCCTCTATCGTGTCGATGAGGCCGAGCGCGCCGTGGTGCTGCGCTTCGGCGAATACTCGTCAACCCGCGGCGCCGGGCTGCGTTGGCACCTGCCGTGGCCGATTGAGCGGGTGGAGAAGGTCAACGTGGCTGAGGTCAATAAATTCAGCCAGCAAACACGAATGCTCACGGCGGACGAAAATATCGTGGTGGTGGACCTGGTGGTGCAGTACCAGCGCAGCGATCCGGTGGATTTCCTGTTCCAGGTGCGGCAAGCCGAAGAGACGCTGGGCGACGTGAGCGAGAGCGCCATCCGCGAGATCATCGGCAAGAACGATATGGATTACATCCTTGGCGAAGGCCGCAGCGATATTGCCGAGCGGACGGAGGGGCTGATCCAGCAGACTCTGAACGACTACCGGGCCGGAATTGGCGTTACCCAGGTGAACTTGCGCGATGCCAACTATCCGCAGCAGGTGGAGGCGGCCGTGCAGGATGCCATCAAGGCGCGGGAGGACAAGGAGCGGCTGGCCTTCGAGGCGCAGGCTTACGCCAACGATGTGGTGCCGAGGGCGCGAGGCGAAGCGGCCAGGCGCCTGCAGGATGCCGAGGCCTACAAATCGCGGGTCATTGCCGACGCGGAGGGAGAAGCCCAGAGGTTCGAGCAGTTGCTGGTTGAATATCAGAAAGCGCCGGCAGTCACCCGGGAGCGCCTCTATATCGAAGCGCTTGAGGACTTTTACGGCGGCGCCAACAAGGTGCTGCTCGAGGCGGAGGGCAGCGGCAACCTTCTCTACCTTCCGGTGGATCAACTGATGAGGCGCGGCGCCGCTGCGGGGCAGTCGTCCGGCGCGGCGCCCGTCCCGGGTTCCGCGTCGCAGGAAAGAGGCCTTAGCCGGGGAGGGCCGGGATCATGAAACTGGGAGGCTGGATCATTATTGCGGTGGCGGCTGTTCTGCTGGTCTTGAACAGCGTGTTTGTGGTGGACGAGCGGGAATACGCCGTGCGGTTCCGTTTCGGTGAAATCGTGGACGCGGACTATGAAGCGGGGCTGCACCTGAAGTTGCCGGTGGTCAATAACGTGGAGTTTTTTCCCAAGCAGATACTCACGATCAATAATCCTCAGGAGCCTTTCCTGACGGCGGAGAAAAAGAACCTGCTGGTGGATTTCTTCGTCAAGTGGAAAATCTCCAACGTGGCCGATTACTACACCACGCTGGGCAATGAGACCCGGGCGCAGCAGCGGCTTTTGGAAATTATCAAGGACGATATCCGCGCAGAGTTTGCCAAGCGCACGGTGCCCGAAGTGGTTTCGGCTGAGCGCCGCGAGCTGATGTTCGAAATGCTCAGCAATGCCAGGCGCGCGGCCAGCGAACTGGGTATCGACGTGGTGGACGTTCGGGTCAAGCGCATCGAGTTCCGGGACGAAGTGAGCGAATCGGTATTTCAGCGGATGCGCCAGGAGCGTGCCCGGGTGGCCTCGGAACTGCGCGCCGAGGGCGCTGAGACGGCGGAACAGATTCGCGCCGATGCCGACCGCCAGCGCACGGTGATTCTGGCCGAGGCTTATCGCGATGCCGAGATTCTGCGCGGCGAGGGCGATGCCAGGGCGGCGGAAACCTATGCCGACGCATACAGCAGGGATCCGGAGTTCTACTCCTTCTACCGCAGCATCGACGCCTACCGCAACGCCTTCGGGAGCGAGGGCGACCTGCTGGTTCTGGACAAGGAAAGCGATTTTTTCCGCTACCTGAAAGAATCGGAACCTCAAAAGTAGAACCGCTGTCTGGTTTCGCCATTCCCTCGCCGTTCCCGGGGAATGAGGGCATCCCGCCCTCGGACTCGCAACTCCATGATTGACGCCCCAGCCTCCGCCCGCGGCATTGTTCTGATCGGCGCCCAGTGGGGGGACGAGGGCAAAGGCAAGATAGTGGATCTGCTGGCGGGGCGCTGCAACGCCGTGGTTCGTTTCCAAGGCGGCCATAATGCCGGGCACACGGTGATTGATGACGGCCAAACCCGGGTGCTGCATCTTCTTCCCAGCGGCATCCTCTGCGCGGGCGTGGAGTGCCTGATCGGCAATGGGGTCGCGCTTTATCTGCCGCAACTCTTCAAGGAGCTGGAGTCCATTTCCGGCGGCGGGGGAAGGCGGCTGTTCATCAGCCCCGACTGCCCGCTGATCCTTCCTTCGCATATCGCCTTGGACCAGGCGCGCGAACGCCATGCCGGACAGGGCCGCATCGGCACCACAGGGCGCGGCATCGGTCCCGCCTACGAGGACAAGGCCGCGCGCCGCGCGCTGCGGGCGGGGGAATTGTTTGCGCCGCGGGAGTTTCGCCAACGCCTGCGTTCGGCCATGGGCCTGCACAATTTCATGCTTGAAAAGTATTACGGCGCGGAACCCCTCGACCCTGATCGGACCGCGGACCAATGGCTGGGCATGGCAGAAGGATTGCGTCCCATGATTGACGATATCGGCATCCGGCTGAGGCGGCTGCATGCCGAGGGCGGATCCGTGCTTTTCGAGGGCGCCCAGGGGGCGATGCTCGATATTGACCACGGCACCTATCCGTACGTGACATCGTCCAGCACGGTAACGGCCGGCGCCTTGGCGGGGTCCGGGGCGCGGCTGGAGCAGATCGGGGAGGTGATCGGCGTGGTGAAGGCCTACGCCACGAGAGTAGGCGAGGGTCCCTTCCCCACTGAACTGAATGACGAGACGGGCGAACGACTGGCCCGCGAAGGCGCGGAGTTTGGCGCAACCACGGGGCGGCCCCGAAGGTGCGGCTGGTTCGACGCGGTCGCGGTGCGCTCGGCGGCGCAACGCGCTTCCGTCGGCAGCCTATGCATTACCAAGCTGGATGTGCTTGACGGCTTGGAAAAGCTTCGCATCTGCATCGGCTACCGCTTTGAGGGAGAGAATATCGACACGCTGCCTCCTTTTATGAACCGCTACGCGGACTGCGAGCCGCGCTACGAGGAATGCGAGGGATGGCAGGAATCCACTTGCGGCGCCACCCGCTGGGAAGACCTGCCTGCCCGGGCCCGCGCCTATATCAAGCGGCTGGAGGAGCTGGCGGGCCTTGAAGCCTGCATCATCTCCACCGGCCCTGCGCGGGAGCAGACGGTGATCCGCCGCCATCCCTTTGGTCATTAAGGATTGCTGCGCGTGTCGGCGGTTTCATTCCCCCCTTCCTCGCGGGAGACGCATAAATCCATCCATGGAGCTTGGTTCCGGCATCCCTGCCTCCAACACTCCCGCGAGGAAGGGGGGAATGAAACCGCCTTCGCTCTCGCGGAATAGATGCCTGTGATTCGGTCCATGCGCTTGCGATGGTGCGGCTTTGGCTTGGTCGGCGGCTGTGCGGATTGTTGCGGGCTGGTGCCGAGAAGAGGACTCGAACCTCCACGGGGTTGCCCCCACTGGCACCTGAAGCCAGCGCGTCTGCCAATTCCGCCACCTCGGCCAAGATGTTGCCTTGCGAGCCGCGGGGGATATCCGCCGGAGGCGCGTCAAGGCGCATGGAACAGCCAGCGATTTTGCGTTTTGCGCCCGTTTATGTCAATTGATTCCGGCATTGATTCGTCCCCTTGCCGCATATTGCGCCAAGAAGGCTTGGAGGCCGTGCGGGATTTTGCCTGTTCCTCGCCATTCCCCGCCCCCTTTCCCGGGAGTATCGGAGGCAGGATGCCGATCCTCAGGGAACGCGCTAGCCGAAGCCTTTTTGCGCGTTCCCCTTCTCGCAGAGGCGCTTCGCTCCGCCCCCTGCTTGCTCCCTTCCTCCGGGAGACGCATAAATACATCCATGTAGCTTGCTCCGGCATCCTGCCTCCGATACTCCCGGAGGAAGGAAGCAAGCAGAGGGCTTGGGAGTGCCGGTCCTCTCAGGGTTCGCGCCAGCCGAAGCCTCTTTGCGCGTTCCCCTCTCGCGGGAGTGTTGGCGGCAGGGATGCCGCCGCCAAGCCCCATGGATGGGTTCATGCGTCTCCCGCGAGAGGGGAACGCGCAAAGAGGCGAACCCGAAGCGGCATGCGTTTCCCTGAAGAGGGGGGCAGGGAAAGGCTTGAGCTGCGGGCTCAAGGCGGATATGCGCAAATGGCGAGGAGGGACTGTGCCCACCTCTATTGAGCAGCGCGTTATCGCCGAGGCGGGCCTGCGCGCGCGCTGGCCCGGCGGGGTTGCAGCCCATGCCGAGCGCATTGCCGCGAAGCCGCCGCCGCCGGGCCAGCGCGAAGACCTGCGGGCGCTGCCGCTGGTGACCATCGACGGCGCGAGCGCGAAGGATTTTGATGATGCCGTGTTCGCCGAGCCGCTCGGCGATGGCTGGCGAGTGGTCGTGGCCATAGCCGATGTGGCCCACTATGTGAGGCCGGACGATCCTCTGGACACCGAGGCGCAGTTGCGCGGCGTGTCGGTTTACTTCCCCGGCTCGGTGCTGCCGATGCTGCCGGAAGTCCTCTCCAACGGCCTATGCTCGCTCAAGGCCGGGGCCGAACGCTTGTGCCTGGCCTGCGATTTGCGCTTGGATTCCGGAGGAAACCTTAAGTCTTGGCGCTTTTTCCGAGCGCTCATGCGCTCGGCGGCGCGGCTCACCTATGCCGGGGTGCATGCTGCGGTCGAGGCCGGAAACAATAAGGCGCGACGCGAACTGGGCTCGCTGCTCGAGCCGGTGCGGAATCTTTACGGCGCATGGCGATCGCTGGCAGCGGCGCGCCGTCGGCGGGGAGCCTTGGAACTTGAGCTGCCGGAAACCTTGGTCCGTCTCGGCCCCAACGGGCAGGTTCTGGGCCTGCATCAGAGCGAACGCCATAATGCCCACCGAGTTGTCGAGGAATTCATGATCGCGGCCAACGTGGCCGCTGCGCGATTCCTAGGCCGCGCGCGGATGCCGGCGCTGTATCGCGTTCATTCTCCGCCGGACGCGGACGGCCTTGAGGAGTTGCGCAACCTGTTTGCCGGCGTAGGCGGCTCGCTGTCGGATGCCGTGGGCCGCCGCCCCGGCGAAATCAATACCGCGCTTGAGCGGATCAAGGATCTTCCCAGCTATGAAATGGTGGCCTTGGGAATGCTTCGCTGCATGCAGCAGGCGCGCTATCAACCCGCCAATATTGGCCATTACGGCTTGGCCCTCAAGGCCTATACGCACTTTACCTCGCCGATCCGCCGCTACCCGGATCTGCTCGCGCACCGCGCCATCAAGCATTTGATCGACGGAGGCCGGGGCGAGGCGGCTGGGCTGCGCGGCGCGCAACTGGCCGGATTGGGAGTGTCGTGCTCGGAGCTTGAGCGCCAGGCCGAGGCAGCGATGCGGGGCGCGGTGAAAGCCTATAAGCTGCGCTACCTCTCGGGCCGTTTGGGCGACAACTTTGAAGGCGTGGTGTCCAACGGCATTGGCAAGGGCCTTTTCGTGGAGCTTCCCGAGGTGGGCGTGGGCGGCCTGATTCCACGCTGGCGGCTTCCTGCGGCGCGGGGCCGCAGGGGGCAGGCGGGCAGGGACCGTTCGAGCATGCGGCTGCATGGCTTCAGGCTTGGCCAGCGTGTATCGGTTCGCGTGGCGCGCGTGGATGAGGAGCGGGGCTTCTTGGACCTCGACCTTCTGTAGGGCCTGCCGGCGCGGCGCGCTGCCGCTGCGCCGCCTGTTTGCGTATAATTGGCAGTTCACGCCGCAGGTTTGCTTCTGCGGATGCCTCCTTAGCCGCACTGCTTGGACAGGCGGCCCCAAGACCACTGAGGAGTTTTCTTGAGACATTACGAGATCATGCTCCTGATCCACCCGGATCAGAGTGAGCGCGCCCGGGTAATGATGGATCGCTATGTGGGCATCATCGAAGGCGGCGAGGGCCAGGTGCATCGCAACGAGGACCTGGGCCGGCGGATGCTGGCCTATCCCATCGCCAAGGTTCACAAGGCGCACTACATGCTGATGAACGTGGAGTGCGGCCAGGAAACGCTGCAAGAGCTGGTGGGCGCGCTGCATTTCAGCGATGCTGTGCTGCGCCACTTGGTCATCCGGCGCGAAGAGGCGGTTTCCGAGCAATCGGCGCTGGCCAAGGCAGCGGAGAGAGAAGCGGCGAGGGAGAACCGCGAGTATCCGCACGACCGCGAGCTGGCGCATGGGCGCAAGGCCCCGGCGGGCGCGCCGGATGCGCCGGAGAAGGACAAAGGCGCGCAAGCAAAGGTTGAGGCGGCTGCCGATGCGCCGGACCAAGCCGGGACGGACCAGGCCGAAACGGGCGAATCTGTCGCCGCCGCCGCTGCGAAAGAACAAAAGAGCGCGGACGCGCCGTCGGAAGAGGTCTCGCCTGCGGAGGCGGAAGCGTCCGCTGAAAAGGCTGCGCCGGAGGCGTCCGCGGAAGAGACGGCCGAGGCATCCGTGACGGAACAAGACATGGCTGACGCTGACGACGATGCCGCCGCAGTGGTCGCGCCGGCCGCAGGAGACGGAGCCGAGGCGGAAGCCGAGGTCGAGGTCGAGGCGGAAGCGGAACCCGAACCCGAACCGAAGGCGGAACCCGAATCCGAAGCGGAAGCCGAAACGGGAGCGGAAGCCGAAGCCGAAGCGGAAGCGGAAACCGAAACCGAAACCGAAACCGAAACCAAAGCGGATGCCGATACCGATACCGATACCGAAGCAGACGCGCCGGTCGAGCCCGTCGAGGCATCGTCTGCCAGCAAGGACGGCGACACTGCTGGGGAGAAAGAGAAATGAATCGCTACAACCGCCGCCGCCGTTACTGCAAATTCACCGCGGAGGGAATCGAGGAGATTGATTACAAGGATATAGGCCTGCTGCGCCAGTTCGTGAGCGAAACGGGCAAGATCATTCCGGCGCGCACCACCGGCACATCGGCGCGCTATCAACGGCAGTTGGCGCTGGCCGTCAAACGGGCCCGTTTCCTGGCTTTGCTGCCCTACACCGACCAGCAGAAATAGGGCGGCGCCATGCGGATCATTCTTCTGGAAAGTGTCGAGAACCTAGGCGGTATCGGCGATATCGTGGATGTTCGGGCCGGCTACGGACGCAACTTCCTTCTGCCTCAGGGCAAGGCGGCGCCGGCCACCGATGAGCAGATTGCTGCTTTCGAGGCCCGCCGTTCCGAGTTGCTGGCGCTGGAGAAGGAGCGCATGGCGGCCACTGCGGCGCGCGTGCAGCAAGTGATGTCAGTGGCGCCGCTCACCATTGTGGCCAACGCGGGACCTGCCGGCAAGCTGTTCGGGTCAGTGGGGGCCGCAGAGATTTCGGCGGGATTCGCGGAAGCGGGCGTGGAAGTGGCGCGGGCCGAGATCCAGATGCCGGAGGGGCCGATCAAGGAATTGGGAGAGCACCAAGTGGCGCTCAAGCTGCATGCCGATGTGAGAGAAGAGGTTGTTGTCCGCGTTGTCGGGCAGGCCGGCGATACCGAAGTGCTGCCTGGCGCCGAACCCTTGCCCGAGGACGACGAGGGCGAGGGCGAAGGCGAAGGCGAAGGCGAGGAGACGCAGGGCGAGGAGACGCAGGAGGAAGCCGAGGGCGAGGAGACGCAGGAGAAGGCCGCGAACACCGCCGCAAATGGCTGAAAGCGAGCTCCTTCCGTCTTCGGTTGATGCCGAGAAGGCCCTGCTGGGCGGCTTGATGCTGGACAACGAGGCATGGGACGAAGTGGCCGACGTGCTTGGCGAGCGCGATTTTTCAAGGGACGACCACCGGCTTATCTACCGGGCGATTGGCGGCCTGATCAACGACGGCAAGCATTGCGATAATCTCACTGTTTGCGAGCATCTGCGCTCCCGCGAGAAGCTTGATGATGCAGGCGGCGCGGGTTATGTGGGGAACCTGCTGTTTGGAACCCCGAGCGCGGCCAATGTGCAAACCTATGCGCGCATCGTGCGCGACATGTCGATTCTTCGTCAGCTTGCGGTGGCCGGTCGGCGCATTACCGGCCAAGTGCTCAAGACCGGCGGAAAGGATGCCGAGGAACTTCTTGAGGCGGCTGAAAAGGAAATTTTCAAGATCAGCGAGGAAAGCTACGGCGGCAACCTCGACGACCTGGGCATGGGGGATGCCTTCCGCAAGGAGCTGGTCAACTGGCTGCGCGAGCGCGAACGCAGCGGCGAATCGGTCACCGGCGTGCCCACCGGTCTGACCAATTTCGATAATCTGACCGCAGGGCTGCAAAATGGCGATCTGATCATCATCGCCGGACGGCCTTCGCTGGGAAAGACTTCCCTGGCGCTCACAATGGCGCAATATGCGGCCTTGGGCGAGAAGCGGTGCTCGGTATTGCTGTTCAGCCTGGAAATGCCGAAAAAGCAGCTTGCGCTGCGGCTGCTGTCCTCGCTGGGCGAGATCGACCACGACCATCTCAGAATCGGAAAAATCGGCCGCAACTGGACGAAGGTCAACAGCGCGCTGAACATGCTCAAGGACGCGCCGCTTCTGATCGACGATTCGCAAACGCTGACGCCCGACCGGATCCGCTCGCGCGCCCGCCGTGTTGCGAGGTTCGAGCAGCGGGCCGGTCGCAAGCTGGGGCTGATTCTGGTGGATTACCTGCAACTTATTGACGCGGGCGCCACGGAGCGGCGCGAAGTGAACCGCGCCATGGAGCTTGGCACTATTTCCAAATCGCTCAAGGCGCTGGCCCGGGAACTGGACCTGCCGGTTGTGGTGCTTTCGCAGCTCAACCGCGAAGTGGAGCGCCGTCCCGACCGCCGGGTGCAGCTTTCCGATCTGCGCGATTCCGGCGCTATTGAGCAGGATGCCGATGTGGTGGCCTTCGTGACCATGCCGGAAGGGACGGACCGTAAAGACCTGGACCAAGCGAACAAGCGCGTTATTTTTGTGGCCAAGCAGCGCAACGGCCCCACCGGCGATTGCCAAGTGTACTTCGAGAGCGCCTGCATGCGCTTTCGAAACGTTGAGGCTGGCGACGACGAGGAGGAGCTGCCGCCTCCGCCCTCCGTCGAATACTGATTGGCAGCATTAGGCGGCCCAATCCGGACGGAAGGCGCGGCGCAGGAGGCCGAAATCGGCAACACGATAGACCAGGTTCGAGAGGCGTTCGCTTCGGGCGGGCCGCTGTCGTGCGCGATTGAGGGCTACGCAAGGCGCGAAGGCCAGGTGCGGATGGCGGAGGCGGTGGCTGAAACGCTGGCTGCGGGCGATTGCCTAGTCGCCGAGGCGGGGCCGGGCGCCGGAAAGACGGCCGCCTATCTCGTGCCGCTGCTGCTTGCGGGGCGGCGGGCGGTGATTTCCACGCATTCGCGCAATCTTCAGGATCAGTTGTTTCACCGCGACCTGCCCATGATCGGCAAGGCGCTGGGGCGGCCTGCGAAGGTGCGCATGCTCAAGGGCCGCGCCAACTATCTGTGTCGCTACCGGCTGGCCCGCACCGCCGAGAGCGCCGCCGAACTCGATTCGGCCGAGCGGGCGGAGCTGGAACTCGTGCAGGCGTGGGCGGAACTTACGGTGTCCGGCGACTTGGCCGATTGCGAGGGTTTGGCCGAGAACGCCTTGCTGCGGGGAAGGATCATTTCCACTAGGGACAACTGCTTGGGAAGGGAATGTCCGGATTTCGACTCCTGTTACGTATTCCGGGCGCGAGACCGCGCCGCGCGAGCCGACATCGTGATCGTGAACCACCACGTCCTGATGGCGCATCTGCAACTCAAGACGGCGGGCGCGGACGGCCTGCTGCCGAAATTCGATTGCGTGGTGGTGGACGAGGCGCACGCCTTGCCGGAAGTGGCGCGGGACAGTTTTGCGCTGAGTTTGAGCACCCGCCAGATCGCCGATGCGCTCAAGGATATTCAGCGGGAGGCGCTGGCCAGCGGCGGCTGGCCGGATATTGAGGAAACGCACAGCGCGCTGGACAAGGCAGCGCTCGACCTGCGGCTGGCTTGTCCCCGGGGGGCCGGAGAGCTTGATTGGACCCCGGACATGCTGCGTGCCGAAATCTCGCTGCTGGAATTCGCGATGCAGGAATTGGTCGAGTGTTGCCGCGACGAGGCGGAAGAAGAGCCGGGGGCGTTGCAGCATGCCGCCGAGGGGCTGGAGGAATTGCGCGTCCGGCTGGACAGAATGTGCCGCCTGCTGAAGCAGCTGAGCCCGGCACGCTCTTCGGCCGAGGCGGATGATTTTGGCGAGGCCCGTGGCGACGGGCAGGAGCGGCCCGCCGGCGTTCGCGCGGGTTGGATACGGGCCACCCGGGGCGGCGTGGGCCTCCATCTCACGCCGGTGGATATCGCCGAGGACTTTCAGCGTCTCGCTGCGGAGACAGAGGCGGCTTGGATATTTTCCTCGGCGACCTTGAGCATGGACGGCAACCTTGACCACTATGCTCGACGGCTCGGCTTGGAGGGCCCTAGGGAGTTGATCGTTGACAGTCCGTATGACTATCGCCGCAATACCCGGCTGTTCGTGCCGCAGGGCTTGCCTTTGCCTAGCGCGGATGCGCAAGGCTATACGCGCGCCGTGCTCGATGCGGCGCTGCCGCTGGCCGAGGCCGCCGGGGGTCGGGCTTTCCTTCTATTCACCAGCTATCGCGCCCTCGACGAGGCGCGCGACCGCCTGCGCCTTGATCCGAAGTGGAAGGCGCGTTTCGTGGCCCAGGGCGATGGCAAGCCGCGCAATCTTCTGCTGGAGGAGTTTCGCCGCCGCGGCGACGCCCTGCTGCTGGGAACGCGAAGTTTCTGGCAGGGCGTGGATGTGCGCGGGCCCGGTCTGGTGCTGGTGGTGATCGACCGGCTGCCCTTCGAGTCGCCCGGCAATCCAGTCTATCGGGCGCGCCAGCAGGCGGTCAGGGCCCAAGGCGGCGACCCCTTCAACCAGATCTCGCTGCCTGAAGCGGTGCTGGCCCTCAAGCAGGGAGTGGGAAGGCTGGTGCGCGGGGAGAGTGATGCTGGCGTGGTCATGATTTGCGACCAGCGGTTGCTCATCAAAGCGTACGGGCGTCGTTTCCTGGCCAGCCTGCCTCCGATGCCGCTGATACGAAGCGCCGGTGAGGCGATTGAGTTTATGGCCCGGGTCACGGACGGGCAGTTTGCCGAGGCGGTATGAGCGGGTTCCGCTGCTTGGCGCTGGAAACCGGCACGGTCGAGCCTACGGTCGCAGCCTGCCACGGCGACCGTGAATGCGAACTGGCGCTCCCGGGGGGGCGCAAGGTTGCTGTTGCCCTGTTCGATGTGATCGGCACGGCACTGAAAAACGTGGGCCTTTCCTTGCATGACTTGGAGTGCATCGCATTCGGGAAAGGTCCGGGCGCGTTTACAGGCCTCAGAATCGCCGCATCGGCATCGCAGGGGCTGGCGTTTGGTCTTGGTTTGCGTTTGTGCCCGGTATCCAGTCTGGCTGCGCTGGCTCAGGATGCGCTGGATCATGCGCAAGCGCCCGCCCGCGCAGGCGAGATGTTTGTTGCTCCGGTGCTGTCGGCGGGCCGGGGAGAAGTCTATTGGGGCTGGTACCGGGCGAATGATTTGGGGCTTGCGGCGGCGAAGGCCGAAGACCAGGTCGCCAGCTCGAAGGATCTGCGCCTTCCGGGCGCGGAGAGCTTCCTGGCAGCGGGCAGCGCATGGGATGAGTGCGCTATGCCGCAATCCAGGCAACGGTCGCGGATCATGGCCGAAATGCCGGCTGCGAGGCCGCGCGCGCGAGCGTTGCTGCGTTTGGCCCGCGCCGAATACCGGCTCGGCCGGCTGGTGTCTCCCCAGGATGCCCAGCCGGTGTATTTGCGGGCTGCGGTTTAATCGTTGTCTTTCTTGAAACGAGGCTGGCGCTCGGCGGAGTGCTAGCCCGCATATTGCGCCAAAGGGCCGTGGAGGCCGCGCAGGATTTTGCCCGATTGCGCGCGTATGCTCGCTGTGCCATAGGCACGGCTATGCCCCGCCTGTCCTCGCCCTCGCCCTTTGCTTGCCCCTGCCTCGCGGGAGACGCATAAACCCATCCATGGGGCTCGGCTGGGGCATCCTGCCCCAGACGCTCCCGCGAGGCAGGGGCAAGAAAAGGGCTTTAGCTGGCGCGGCCCCTTGGTGCAATATGCGGGCTAGCCCGCCATGGCCAGGCCCGGTCCGCCCTAATCCGGGATCATGGCGGTGGCCTCGATTTCCACCAGCGCCTGCGGTTCCAAAAGCCCGGCCGCCTGAACCAGGCTCATGGCCGGATAGTGCCGGCCGATGACGCGCCGGTAGGCTGCGCCCACTTCGCGCTGCCTGTCGATGTAATCCTGCCGGTCTGTGACAAACCAGGTCAGGCGCACCAAATGTTCCGGTTTGGCGCCCGCTTCCGCGAGCACTGCCACGATATTCCGCAGCGCCTGCTCCACCTGCTCCGGCAGGCTGGAAGGGAAGCGCTTGTCGCTATCCCAACCCACCTGGCCTGCGGCATAGATCGTCTTGCCGCGCGCCGCCACGCCGTTGGAGTAGCCGGATGGAAACGGCCAGCCAGATGGTTGCAGGAACTCGATCATCGCGCCGTACTTTAGCAGCGTCCGCGGAATGCCGGCATTCCTCAGAGGCTCTTGGGGACATGGCCGGTGTTAGGAAATCCGCCGCCGCCGTTGTACGATGCGGCCTGCAAACGGCAACCGAAACCTGACATGTCTTCAACCGTAATGATCACGGGCGCCAACCGGGGCCTGGGCTTGGAGTTCGCGCGCCAGTACGCCGCCGACGGCTGGCGGGTGTTGGCCACCTACCGCAATTCCGCCGATTCCGCGCAGTTGCTGGAAATGGCCGGGCAGAGCAATATCGAGGCGTTTCAATTGGACGTGTCGGATTTCGATGCCATTGCGGCGCTGGGCGAAGAGCTGGGCGGCGAATCGATCGATATTTTCTTGAGCAACGCGGGGCTGTTCGGCCCTAAACCAGGCGCTGAATCGGACCTGCGGCAATCATTCGGCCATATCGACTACGGCATTCTTCGCCAGGTGCTCACCGTCAACACGCTGGCGCCGCTCAAGTGCGCAGAAGCCTTCGTGGAGCATATCGCCCGCAGCGAGCAGCGCAAATTCGTGGCGCTATCCTCGATTGAAGGCTCCATCAGCCGGGCGCAGCGCGACCTCTACGCCTATCGGCCCAGCAAGGCGGCGCTCAACATGGTCACGCGCCTGCTGTCCGGCGATCTGCGCCCGCGCGGAATCACGGTGGCAAGCATTTGCCCGGGCTGGGTAAGGACCCGCATGGGCGGCGAATCCGCCAAGCTGGAACTCACGCCCGCCATCGCCAATTTTCGCGCCCTAGTGGCGCGCCTCGCCCTCAGCGACAGCGGCTCCTTTATTGAATCTCCTGGCAATCCCCTCCAGTATTAGCGCCGATTTCGGGCTCTTGGGGCTGCGGTCGCTCCGCTTCCTCCGCCCAGGCGCCGGAACGGCGGAACCCGAAGGCTGGCCAAAGGGGACATCTCCGCTTTGCAGGAAAGGGGACATCTCTGCTTTGCGTTGACACTTGGGGCTGCGGGCTTGCGGTTAAACATTTCTGTCACCATGCTTGCCCAAGTTTAGGGAACTGGCGCTCGTCGTTACCTCTTTGTTTTGGATCGACCGGTGCCGAAAGGAGCGAAACGGCTCGCCTTAATAGGGGCCAGGCAGACTCTTCACGAGGAGGCATTTCAAGCAATGAAACGCACAATATTCGCGGCGGCGGCCGCTGTTATCGCCAGTCCATTCACGGCTTTGTCCGGCTTCGCGCAGGAGCAGGCCGCGATGGGGCTTGAGGAGATCGTCGTTACGGCCCGCAAGCGCGAGGAATCGCTTCAGGAGGTGCCGCTGTCCATTACGGCATTCAGCGCCGAGGATATCTTCGAGAAGGATATGCTCAATCTGGAGGATGTGGGCCTTCAGACGCCGGGCTTCCAGTTCGTCAACCAGGGCAATCAGCAGCCGGGGCGCTACAATACCCAGTTGCAATTCCGCGGCCTCACCACGGCCCAGTTCTCGCCCAGTTTCGCCACCGGCGCGCTGTTTATCGACGGCGTGTATGTGCTCAACGGCGGCACTTCCCTCACGCTGATGGACCTTGAGCGCGTGGAGGTCATCAAAGGCCCGCAGGCGGCATATTTCGGCCGCAATACCTTCGGCGGCGCCGTGAACCTGATTACCCGCGATCCCAGCGCCGAGGCGTGGGGCGGTTCGGTTCGTCTGCGCACCACCGACCGCAGCAACAATGAGTTCAACGCTTTCGTGTAGGGGCCTATCGTGCAGGATATGCTGTCGGCGAGCCTGGGCGCGCGCTTCTACGACAAGCAGGGCCACTACACGGCGTCCAGCGGCGACCGCACCGGCAGCGAGGAATCGCAAACCTTGAGCGCGGTGGTGTTTTACGCGCCGAATGAAGCCTTCGATGTGAAACTGCGCTACTCGATATCCGAGGATGACGACGGCGCGCCCACCCAAGCCTTCATTACCGGGCTGGCGAACGACAGTTGCAGCGGCCAGCCGGCCACCAATCCGCTGGCCACTTCGGGGCCGCGGAATTACGTCTGCGGCGAGGTGCCTTATAACGCTAACCCGGCGGGCGTCACGGGCGGCGCCTCGAAGCTGATTTCCTCGAATACCTTCATCGACACTGCGGTCCCGTGGGACCGGAGCATGGTGGGCATGGGTTTATTGGGCAAATCCTATCCGCCGCAGCTCGCAGGGCTGCCGGATATCGACCGTATTGGCCTGAAGCGTGAAACGGAGCGCCTTAGCGTGATGGCGAATTGGTCTGTGGCGAACCATGATGTCGGGTTCGTGTACGGCATGAACGAGCAGAAGGCCGTATGGATTCGTGATTTCGACCTCACCGACCGCCAGAACTGGTTTTCCCGCGACCCTCAGTCTCTGGAGGACGAGAGCTGGGAGATCCGCATCAGCAGCCCGCAGGATCAGCGGCTGCGTTATCTGGCGGGCTACAGCTACTATGAGCAGGAATTTTTCTCGGCGGGCACGGGCGGCGACGCGATCACCTTGTGCTTCAGGTTCAGCCCTGCGGGAATTGCGAATAATTTCCCCGGAGACTGCAACTCGTCGCTCTCGTTCAACAACAGCCTTATCAATTCGGACATGTCCGAAGTGTCCGGCCTGTTCTTCTCGGTCGATTACGATATCACCGACTCCATTACCGCCATTGTGGAGGGCCGCTGGGTGGAGGACCAGCTGACCAAAGGAGGTCCGCTCACCAGTGATGGTTTGAGCAGCGGGGCCGATTCCTTCGAGGAAACCTTCGACGATTTCCTGCCGCGCGTGATCCTGCGCTGGACCCCCAGCGAATCGACCAATTTGTACGCCAGCTACTCGGAAGGCTTGCTGGCCGGCGATTTCAATACCTTTTTCGCGCAAGCCCCTCCGTACGAGAGGGAGCAGTATGTAAGCCAGGATCCCAATATCGCCGATCTCCTTCCGGCTGAAACGCTGGAGGCTGTCGAGCTGGGCTTGAAGCAGTCGCTGCTGGACGGGCGCGCCCAGATCAACGTGGCGCTTTACCGCCAGGAATGGGTCAATATCAAGGGCCGCTCGTCGTTCACGATCCGGGAAACATGCAAGTCGATCGATGCCTCCAACTGCCCGGACGCGGCCTCCATCGGCCAGCCCAAGACTGCGGATGACGGCATGGGCAACCGGGTGCCGTTTTTCAATTCGCGCAATATCCTGCTGCCGGGCGATGCGGAAATCCAAGGTCTGGAGATCGAGGTGTCGTACTTGGCCGGCGAGAATCTGCTTTTGCAGGCCACTGCCAGCTTCATTGATTCGGAATACACGGATTACGAGTACAACTTCGTGGTTCCCTTAACCGGCTATTCGCAGATGCGCGGCAACAAGACGCCCCGCCAGGCGCGGAACACCTTCACCGCCTCGGCCACCTACTCGCTCACCGTGGCGGGCCAGGAAGCCTATATTCGCGGCGATGCCTTCCATCAGGGGAGGGCCTACGTGGACGAGGGCAATCTCGCGTGGCTGTCGCCCTACACGGTGGCCAATCTTCGCGCGGGCGTGAGCATGGGGCAGTGGATGGCGGAGATCTTCATCGATAACGTGCTCGACGAGGAGGCTTGGCAAACAGGTGCCCGCTGGACCGATTTCAGCCGCCCCACCCAGTTCGCCAGCCTTACCCGCACCCAAGGCATCGCCGTGTCGCCGCTGGACCGGCGCGAGTTCGGCCTGCGCTTGGAATACCGCTTCTAGCCGCCTCGACTTTTTGCGCGCGCCTGCCCGCTTGCGCGCACATGCTCGCTGCGCCAAGAGGCGCCAGCTAAAGCCCTTTTCTTGCCCCTGCCTCGCGGGAGCGTCTGGGGCAGGATGCCCCAGCCGAGCCCCATGGGATGGGTTCATGCGTCTCCCGCGAGGCAGGGGCAAGAAAAGGGCGAGGGCGAGCGAAGGCGGAGACATAGCCGTGCATACAGCGCAGCGAGGCTATGCCCGCAAGCGGGCAAAAGACCAGCAGGAACGCGGCCCGCGCGTTTCGTCCCAAGCGGAAAGCTGGGAATCCGGGCATAAGCTGTTCAATGAGCAGCAAAACAAGGAAGGCAACAAGCGGATTGGTGCAATATGCGGGCTAGGGTTATCAGGTATCCTGCCTTCGCCGCGCCGCGTGTTTGAGCGGTTGAAGGAGGGCGCGAAAATGCAGGTCAAGAAGGTTGTTCTGGCTTACTCCGGGGGTCTGGACACCTCGGTGATTTGCCGATGGCTACAGGAAACCTGCCAAGCCGAGGTAGTGGCGTTCACCGCCGATATCGGCCAAGGCAGGGAGGTCGAGCCCGCCCGCGATAAGGCGAAGGCGATGGGGGTGGAGGAAATACACGTTGAAGACTTAAGGGAGGTTTTTGTCCGCGACTACGTGTTTCCCATGTTCCGCGCCAATGCGCTGTATGAAGGGGAGTACCTGCTCGGCACGAGCATCGCCCGCCCTCTGATCGCCAAGCGCCTAGTGGAGATTGCGCAGCAAACCGGCGCCGATGCCATCGCCCACGGCGCCACGGGAAAAGGCAACGACCAGGCGCGCTTCGAGCTGGGCGCCTACGCGCTGAATCCGGATATCAGGGTGATCGCGCCGTGGCGGGAGTGGGACTTGAATTCGCGGGAGAAGCTGCTGGCCTATTGCCGGGAACACAATATACCCGTGGATTTCGAGCAGCAGGGCCAGTCGCCGTATTCGATGGATGCCAACCTGCTGCATATTTCCTACGAAGGCGGCGGACTGGAGGATCCCTGGAACGAGCCGGACGAGCGCATGTGGCGCTGGACCGTGTCCCCCCCAAGCGGCGCCGGATGAGCCGCAGCTTGTGGAGATCGAATTTGCCGGCGGCGATCCGGTGGCGCTGGACGGCAGGCGCCTGAGTCCCGCGAGCTTGCTGGCGCGCCTGAACGAACTGGGCGGAGCGCACGGCGTGGGCCGCCAGGACCTGGTCGAGAACCGCTACGTGGGCATGAAGTCGCGCGGCTGCTACGAAACCCCGGGCGGCACGATCCTTCTGAAGGCGCGCCGCGCCATCGAATCGCTGACGCTCGACCGAGAAGTGGCGCATCTCAAGGACGAGCTGATGCCGCGCTACGCCGTCCTTATCTACAACGGCTACTGGTGGTCGCCGGAACGCAAGGCGCTGCAGGCCTTGATCGACGATTCGCAGAAGCCGGTTAACGGCCTTGTGCGACTCAAGCTCTGCAAGGGTTGCGTGACGTTGCTGGGCCGCCGCTCGCCGGACAGCCTGTTCGACCAGAGCATGGCCACGTTCGAGGACGACCGCGGCGCTTACAGCCAGGGCGATGCCACGGGCTTCATCCGCCTGAACGCGCTGCGCCTGCGCCTCGCCGCGAAGCTGGGCCGCAAGCTGTAGCGCCGCGCCCGCTCAGACCTGCTTGAGAAGCGGCGCAAACTGATGGATCAGTGGGCGGCCTTGCGGTCGCCCTTTTTGTCTTGCACAACACAAACTCCACCATCCTCACGCGTCCCGCCTGATCCGGGGCCGGTCGTGATGTGTTGATGCCTGGCGGCGACCCGCGGACGCTTGGCAGCGCTGGCAAACCGCACCGGCCATTCGGGGGCTATGCACTTTGCGCGAAATGGCTGGCTTGACTCTTTCCGAAGGCTTCGGAAGCTGAGGGCATCTGCGGGGCGCCGCCGCAATCAGGGGTTATATGCTGGCTGATAAACGCAACCCGCATACTAAATAATTACTTATATTTCAAGGAATTATATTTCTGAAATGGTGGAGCCGATGGGATTCGAACCCACGACCTTCGCATTGCGAACGCGACGCTCTCCCAACTGAGCTACGGCCCCATAGCGGCTGCGGCCAGGAAACCGGCCGGCAGCGAAACGCAATTTTAGCCTGTTGAGCGACCCGTGTCGGTCCGGAACGGGAACGCGCGCCAGCTCCTTAGCTGCACTGCGCTTAATCCGAATTAAGAATTTCACGCCGGATTTGCGGCCAATCCAAGACTGGATCAGCGGGATCACGGAGCCTCTCTACAGCTACGGCGAGGTCGTCAAAATCCTCTAGGTAGCGCTCAATCGCATGACGAATCACGTCCGCCCTGCTACGCCGAAGCTGGGTGGCAGCCTCATCGAGCGCGGAGACCAACGCGGACGGAAGTCGCGCGGAAATCTGGTTCATAGGACAGATAAGTTCAATGACTTCAAGTTACTTTATTCTAAACTCAACAAACTCACGCGAACGCCCTACGCCGCGTGGTGCGACTTCACCTTTAACATACAGTGAAGCGGCACTGGTCGCCCGATTTGGAGGCGATGCCGGCAGCGCGCGTTTTCCATCGCAAGAACGCCTGCCGAACGTAGGCGAGATTCTCCCCGGCGGGATTAGCGGTCGAGGCCGCCCAGGCAGAGGTACTTGATGTCCATGTAGTCGTCCATGCCGTAGCGGGAGCCTTCGCGGCCCCAGCCGCTGGCCTTGATGCCGCCGAACGGCGCCATTTCACTGGAAATAATGCCTTCGTTCATGCCCACCATCCCGTATTCCAGCGCCTCGGCCACCCGCCATGCGCGCCCGATGTCGCGGCTATAGACGTAGGCGCACAATCCGGCATCGGTGTCATTGGCCAGCGCGATGGCTTGGGCCTCGTCGCTGAAGCGCGTCAATGCCGCGACCGGCCCGAATATCTCGTTGCGGAACACCGGCATGCCTGGCGTCACCTCGCGCAGGATCGTATGCGGATAGAAGCACTCGCCGAGACTAGAGGGCTTGCCGCCTATCAGGCATTCCGCGCCGGCGGCGACGGATGCATCGACCAGGCCGGATACCTTTTCGACCGCTTCGGTATTGATCAGCGGGCCCTGGGTCACGCCTTCGTCCGCTCCGTTGCCGAGCGCCAGCTTGCCGGTGGCGGCCACCAAGCGCTCGCAGAACTCGTCGTGGATGCTGTCCTGCACCAGGAAGCGGTTGGCGCAAACGCAGGTCTGGCCGCTGTTGCGGTATTTCGAGAGCAGGGCGCCGGCGATGGCGGCCTCCAGATCGGCATCGTCGAACACGATGAACGGCGCGTTGCCGCCCAGTTCCATGGTGGTGCGCTTGAGCGTGGGGGCGCATTGCGCCTCCAGCAGCCTGCCCACTTCGGTGCTGCCGGTGAAGCTGAGTTTGCGCACCAGCGGGCTGCCGGTCAGTTCCGGTCCGATTTGCTGCGGATTGCCCACCACCACGTTGAAGCAGCCCGCCGGAAACCCCGCCCGCTCGGCCAGCTCCGCCATCGCCAGCGCCGACAGCGGCGTGTCCTCAGCCGGCTTGACGACCACGGTGCAGCCGGCGGCCAGCGCCGGCGCGACCTTGCGCGCGATCATCGCGTTGGGAAAATTCCACGGCGTGATGGCCGCCACCACGCCCAGCGGCTGGCGGATGCAGACGGCCCGCGTATGCGGGGTTGCGCCCGGGAACACGTCGCCGT
The DNA here is from genome assembly GCA_965213995.1 of Gammaproteobacteria bacterium. Lineage (GTDB taxonomy): Bacteria > Pseudomonadota > Gammaproteobacteria > Steroidobacterales > Foliamicaceae > Foliamicus. The sequence goes on from OZ243929.1 coordinate 2,305,780, forward strand.
CGGCGCGCTTGGCTTGTTCGGCGAACCACTCGATGAACGAGGCGCCGTATTGGATTTCGCCGCGCGACTCGAGCAGCGTCTTGCCTTGCTCGGCGGTCATCAGCGCCGCAAGGTCCTTGGCCGCCTCGATCGTTAGTTCGTGCCAGCGCCGGAGAATGCTGGCGCGTTCCTTCACCGTGGTTCGGCGCCATTCCCTAAAGGCGCGATGAGCGGCCTCGATAGCGCGCCGCGTATCAGCCGCGCTGGCTGTGCGGACCTCCGCGATCGTGGCGCCTGTGGCGGGATTGCTCACGCCCAGAAGCTCGCACGCTTCACCGGCCTCCCAGGCGCCGTCCACGTACGACATGGTTTTCAGCAGGCGCTGATCTTCAAGTGAGGGAATCCGGGGTTTTCTTTGCATGATGGGTCCATCCGTGCCAATGAGGTTCTGGCGCCGTTCGGATTTTACGGGCCACCGTATTCTAGAATACGGCCTCACGATGAAGATGAACTTCACGCAGCGACGTCGATTTCTGAAAGGGGCGGGAATGGCCGCTGCCGGCGCAGTGGCGGGCGGCGCCCTTCCTTTTGGTCGCTGGTCGCGGCACGGCTTTATTTCCGAGGCCTACGCCCAGCCGCTGCCGTTGGAGGGCAAGGAAGGCCTCGTGGTGCTGGGCGATCGGCCCCTGACCGCCGAGACTCCTGCGCACCTGCTTGACGACGAGGTCACGCCGGTGGCACGGCATTTCATCCGCAACAACGGCATCGCGCCGGCGGACATGAGCCCCGATTCCTGGACACTCACGATTGACGGGCTGGTGGAACGCCCCATGACGCTCAGTATTGAAGAGTTGCGCCAGCAGTTCGAGGTTGTGAGCCACCGGCTGGTCATCGAATGCGGCGGCAACGGTCGGGCGGGGTTCGACCCTCCGGCGAGGGGCAACCAATGGACCTACGGCGCAGTAGGCTGCTCCGAATGGACCGGCGTTCGCTTAGCCGACGTGCTGAAGGCTGCGGGCGCGGCGGAAACGGCGATCTACACGGCCCATGAGGGCGCCGACCTGCATCTGTCGGGCATGCCCGGCAAACTGCCGATTTCGCGCGGCATTCCGCTGCAAAAAGCCATGGATCCCTACAACCTGATCGCGTTCAAAATGAACGGCGGCCCGCTCCATCCCATGAACGGGGCGCCGCTGCGCCTCGTGATTCCAGGCTGGCCGGGCTCCTGTTCGCAAAAATGGCTAACGCGCATCTGGCTGCGCGATATGGTCCACGACGGGGCCAAGATGACGGGTTCGTCCTACCGCGTTCCGCCCCATCCGGTCGCGCCCGGCGAATTTGTTGCGGAAAAGGATATGCGGATCATCCATGCGATGCCGGTCAAGTCGCTGATCACGAGGCCGCAGACCGGGCTTTCGATCGATTCGCGCGAGCTTGAGGTGGCGGGGCATGCCTGGGCCGGCGATACGGAGGTGGCCCGGGTGGACGTGTCCGCCGATTACGGCGCTAGCTGGCAGGCGGCCGAACTCGCGCCGCCGCGCAATCCGCACGCTTGGCAGCGGTTCTCCGCAAACGTGCGGTTTTCCGCGCCGGGCTATTACCAGATCTGGGCGCGCGCCACCGACAGCAACGGCATCAGCCAGCCGTTCACGCCGCCTTGGAATCCCAAGGGCTATCTGAACAACGCATTGCACCAGGTTTCGGTGCGTGTCGGCTAGCCCGCATATTGCGCCGCGTCATCTGGCGGGGGGCGTCCTTCCGGTTGCTGTCGTTGCCGCGCTCTTTGGGATTATGGCTTGGGCCGGCGGCGAGTTGGAGACCGACCCGGAAAGCGAGCAGGAGCAGGCCCTGTTTCGCGGCATGCCGGATGGCGAGGGCCGGCTGGAAGTATTCGGTTTTTGCGGGTCCTGCCATTCCATCGACTTGGTGCTGCAGCAGGGCTTGCCGCGCGCCGTATGGGAGCAGGTGCTCGCGGAGATGGTGCGGGACCAAGCGATGGCCCCGCTGCAACCGGATATCCGCGTGAAGGTGCTGGACTACCTTGATGAGCACTACGGCCCGGACCGCAAGGCCCGCGCGCAGTAGCGGTGCGATATGCGGGTTAAAGCAGGTCGCGCAGAGCGGCCTTGATGACTTTGCCCATTGCGTTGCGGGGCAGGGCATCCATCACCTTCAGGCGCTTGGGGACCTTGTAGGCCGACATCCTCCCGGCGCGCCATGTCTCTTGGTTCGATGCTGGCCTAGAATATAAGCTGATTCCGTCCACTTGCAGGGGAATGATATGAAGCGCATGTTTTTGAGTGTTCTGGCACTGGCCGCGGGAGGGCTTGCCCCAGGCGGCGCGTCTGCCGATGAAGGCCTCTCCGGCGTTGCCAAGGAGCGCCATGACCTGATGGAAGGGCTGGCAGGGGCGATCAAGCCGATGGCCGATATGGTCCGCGGCATTCAACCGTACGATGCGGACAGAATGCGCGAGTTGGCAAAGAAGATCGCCGGCTCGGGCGGCGAAACCATGACTTCCCTGTTTCCCGAAGGCAGCTATGATCCCGCCGGGGAAGCCCTGCCGGCGATCTGGGAGGACTGGGACCGCTTCGCGATGCTGGCCGGCAACATGGTTGACGCGGCCAACGCGATGGCGGCAGCCGCCGATAATCCTCCCGGGCCGCCGAGCGCCGGACCGCCTGATTCCGGGGCTGGAGGCGGCGATCCCCAAGCGATGGATGCCGGCATGGCCTTGATCCAGCTCGGCATGAGTTGCGGCGCCTGCCACGACGACTTCCGCAAGGGGGACGATCACTGAACGCACTGCCGCGCGTTCTCCCGGCAAGGCGCCTGGCTTTGGGCGCCTTGGCCGCTCTCGGCGGCGGCATCGTTGCCGCGCAGGAGTCGGGCGGGGCGGTTGCGCATGACTATTCCGGATTGAGCGGCGACGCGGATCGCGGCTTCTACGTTGCCCGGGCGGCCGGCTGCATCACCTGCCACCGGGCTGCCGACGAAAGCGGCTCGCTGTTTTCCGGGGGCTTGCCGATCGAGTCCAGGGCGGGCACCTATGTCGTGCCCAATATCACCCCGCATCCCGAGGACGGCATCGGCGACTGGACCTTCGAGGATTTCGCGCGCTCCCTGACCGAAGGCTTGGATCCCGAAGGCAGGCATTACTTTCCAGTCTATCCCTACCCGTTCTATACGCGCCTGTCGAGCCAGGATATCGTGGACCTGTGGGAAGCGGTGCGATCCGTTCCGCCCGTGGCCGGTCGCGCTCCCAAGCACAGGCTCAGGCTGCTGTACCGAATGCGCGGCGCGGTGGGCGGCTGGAAGAACCGGTTCTTCCAGCGCGGCGTACTGGTCCCGGTTGAAGGCAAGTCGGAACAGTGGAACCGCGGCCGCTACTTGGCGGAAGGTCCGGCGCACTGCGGCGCCTGCCACACGCCTCGCGGGGCCATGGGCGGGCGCGACTTGTCCCGCCGCTACCAGGGGGGCGTGGAGAAGGTCGGCTCAAACGGGCCGGACATCACCACTGCTGCGCTTAGAGCGAACGGCTGGACCGAAGGCGACCTGGCATGGTCGCTGCGCAGCGGGATCATGCCGGACGGCGATACCTACGGCGGCTCCATGGCGGAACTGGTGCAGCACGGCACCCGCTACCTGAGCAATGCCGACCTCGCGGCCATCGCAAACTATTTCTTCGACCCGCCAGCGCCGGAGTAATCTCCGCCCCATTTCCAAGTTGAATCGAAAGCGCCGATAGTGTGCGCGAACCGCGTGCAAGGTCGTGGCTCGTCGCGCATGCCGGTGTTATTGACCAGCGAGGCATGCAGCTGATCCTTGTCGTTATCGCCCGCAAAGAAAACCTTGGTTCCGTAGTGGTAGCGAAACCCCGCCAATTCGTCCTTGTAGTAGCCGTCCGGTTGCAGGTGGAAATGCACATTGGCATAGTCCGGCTGCTCGAATTCCGGATCCAGCTCCAGCCGTGCCGGCCCGAGGCTTCCGGCTTCGTCGAGCCGCTTGAGCAAGGTGTCGCGGCGGGCATTGAGCGAGCTCACGATGCGGCGCCATTTCATCTCCTGCTGCGACCGCATCAGACGGTCGCGAACCTGCGCGATCGGCATGCTTGCGGTTATTCGCCGCACTTCCTCAAGCCGCTCCGCCGGTGGTCGGGAAGTATCCTCGAGATGGCTGGTGAGGGTTGCGATTTGCTCGTCGAAACGCATGCCGTCCAGCACGAAGGATCTCAGGCTTTCCACATAGTCGAGGTAGCTTTCGTCTTCTCGGCTGGCCAGCCTAGGCAGAATCGTAGCGTTATTGCGCTCGAGGGCCTCGCTGGTATCGACTTCCATCAAAGGCATTTCTCTATCTCCCTACTGGGCCGCCATGCCCCCGTCGATGGATAATTCGGCGCCGGTGATGACCACCCGCTTGCCTGCCAGCCGGCCTGCTTCGCCGCGCCTGGCCGTGTCGTTCAGGAAATCCACAGGCCCGCGTCCAGCGGCACAGCCGAGCCATGGGTATAGGCGGCGCACGGCGCCGGATGCCGCAGCTTTCAATCGGGCGGCGGATGGGCTGCGCGCCAGGCCTCGGCGATCTGCGATCGAGTGGCTGCCCACACGCCGGGCCGCGTGACGGCGCGCGCCAAAAAGGAATCGAAGGCCGCGGCCCGCCCAGGGCGTCCGGCGATGCGCGCATGGAGCCCCACTGACATCATCCTGGGTTCGCTGCGGCTTTCCTTCAGCAGCAGGTCGAGGCTGTCGTTCAGGTAATCGAGCCATGCGCGCGCCGTGTAGGCGGGCGCATTCCACATCTTCATGTCGTTGGTGTCTAGCGCGTACGGCATCACCAGCATCGGCTGCGGTCCTTCAATATCCCACCACGGCAGGTCATCGCTGAAGTCGTCCATGTGATAGACGTATCCCTCCTCGGAAAGAAGCCGCCGCGTGTTTTCGCTAAACAGGTAGCGCGACAGCCAGCCCTGCGGACGGCGCCCGACGGCGGCTTCGATGCTGCGGGCGGCTTTGCGGATGAATTCGCGCTCCTCCGCTTCCTCCATGCGGTGCTGGAAGGCCCAGCGAAAGCCATGCGCGCAGACTTCATGGCGGCTTCGCGCCAGCCTTTCGGCGAGCGCGGGCGCGCGTTCCAGCGCCAGCGCCGCTGCGGCCACCGTGCATGGGGCGCCGTAGCGGTCCATGCTGTCAAGAAGGCGGGGCGCTCCTGCCCGCACGCCGTACCGGTAGTTGCTCTCGTTGGGCAAATTGCGTTCCGGGCCGCGCAGCGCGATGCCGAGCTCGTCCACCGGGTCGGCCCGCGAATCGCCGTCTTCGGGGCTGGCCTCGGCGCCCTCCTCGATATTGAGCACCACCGAAAGCGCAAGGCCGCCGCCGCCCGGCCAGCGAAACTCCGTATTCATGCTGCGCGCAACGCCTCTATGCCCGCTTGCCGGAGAAATGCCGCCGCACGGCTTCCCAGTGCGCGGGGTCGGTCCAAGCGTTGGCCATGTGCTGCTCTTCAGCCTCGGCTAGGGCCTCCTGCATGCGTCTTCGCACGACAACCGCCAAGGCTTTTTGTCCGCGCAGCACCGCGCGGCTGCGCTCCGCCATCGCCGCGCTCCAGGATAGCGCCAGCTCGTCCGCGGACTGGCCTTCCTCGCCCACCTCGTCTATCAGGCCCGCTCGAAGCGCTTCGGCGGCGCTCAGCCGCTTCGCCTTGAGCATTATCATCATGCCTCTGGCGCTGCCGCAGCGGGCGATCACGTCGGCCGCGCCTCCCCACGCGGTCATCAGGTTCAGCTTTGCCTGCACAAAACCGATGCGCGCATGGGCGCTCGCGAGGCAAATATCGCAGGCCAGCGCCAGTTCAGCGCCGCCGCCTAGAGCGGAGCCGTTCAGTGCCGCCGCCACGGGCACCGGGAAATAACGCACCGCATCAAGTGCGCGGCGCCCGATCCGCGATATTTCCCGCGCCTGCTCAAGTGAGCGCATTCTGTCCAGTTCATGCAGATCGCCGCCTGCGCAGAAGGACTGATCGCCGGCGCCGGTAAGGATGACGCACTTGATCGAGGCATTCGCAGCATAGCGTTCAAGGCAGTTCCGCAATTCCTCCAGCAAGGCCAAACTCAAGGCGTTGTGCTGCCGCGGCCGATTAAGCGTTAGCTTAAGCAATCCGCCGCTGGCTGCCTCCGCAATAAGCAACTGTTCGCTCATGCCCGCCAACAGATGCTATCGGCCAAAACGAAACAGCGGGCGGAGATAGCGCAGGCGCTCCACCGGGTCTTCGATCTCTAGGCAGTGTTGCTTGTGCTCCAGCCCGATCGGCAGTATTTCCGCTAGGCGCAAACTGACCCAGCTTGCGTCGTCGAAGCGTGTTTCTATGCCTTGGTAGAGGCGGTCAAGCTTCTGGATCAGATGCTGCAGGGCTGTGCTCATGGAAATGAACTCCGGGGGCAGCGGCATCCGGCGCTCGGGTGGCAGTTCCTCAATGTTGCCGGTGCGCAACCCGTCGGGCTGCACCGCCGTGGAGTGCAGCTTAAAGCGCAGCGAGCCGATCGCCAGTATCCCGAGCAGGCCGCCGTCGCTGCGAAACCAGTCGGCGATGATGGCGAGCGTTCCAATCCTGCACAATTCAGCATCCGAAGCTCCAGCGTTCTCCTGCATGCGGATAACGCCAAACGGCTCGTCCTCGCGCATGCATCGCCCCACCATATCCACGTAGCGCGGCTCGAAAACACGCAGCGGCAAGGGGCCCTCCGGGAACAGCACGGTGGGCAGGGGGAACAAGGGAGTTCCGATCCGCATTCGCCAATAATATGCCGTGCGCGGCCCTGATCCTCGCGAAGCGGCGTGTCGCCGTTCTCGGGCTAGCCCGCATATTGCGCCAAGCCGCTTGTTGCCTTCATTGTTTTGCTGCTTAGTCAATAGCTTATGCCCGGATTGCCGTTGCCGGGATTATGGCCAGAATGGTTATCAGTCCGCTCACAAACCAGTTGAGCAATTGATTGATGGAGGCTTCCAGCGGTGCGATGTCTGCTTCAATGGCGCCTTGGCTCGGCTGTTGCGCGCAAGACATAGCGACCGGAGCCTTTGCCTAGGCTCATTCCGAGTAGATTTTGTCGTATAGTTATGCCCTGCGGCGGAACTGTCGGGAACAAGGATGCCTCCGGCGCCGCAGCGTATGAATCCCACCGAGAAGGCCGCGATGACCAGCAACAAGAACCTCTCCCGCACCAGCATTCCTGCTCCCCTCCTCCTTCTGCCGCTGCTAGCAGGCCTCGCGTCGGCGGCCAGCGCCGAAGTCAGTTTCTTCGATCGCCCGAAAATTGAGATCAAGGCCGGTCCCGCGGTCACGGAAGGCGAGCCTATGACTTTTACCCTTCGAGTCACGCCGGTGCAGGCGGTGGACTTGGTGGTGCCCGTGCTTATCGAAGATGGCCGTGGATTCATCAACTACACCATCCCGGCGGGCACGCGCGAGCTTCCTGCGAGCGTCCCCACGGTCGACAACGAAGTGGATGAGAATGACAGGCGGATAGGCGTGACGCCGTACACTGGCCGCACGCAGCCGCTGCGCACCCGTGCCGGCTTTTCCGGTAACGGCTGGAGGCCTTACATATGGATAGTGGTGAAGGACAACGACTCAGGCGACCGCCCCATCTTGAGCCTCACGAGCGAAGCGCCGGAGATACCTGATTACTGGAACCACACTTGGGTTGACGAAGGCGGTACCGTGGACTTCACCATCAAAGCGGAGGGCCAGGCTCCGAAGGAGAGCTTCCAAGTCTGCCTTCATCTGCGGGACTCGCACTACGGCAATGGCAACTTCCTTGCGCAGAAGGATGAAGGAACAAAGTGCGTCGTCTTCCCGGCTGGACAGTCCTCGATCACCTTTTCCATGTCTACCTTGGATGACGATGTGCCCGCCCGCGAGGGTTACGACGACATTGCTGTCGAACTCCTGCTATCTTCTAACTCTAAATATTACTTAAAGCAAACGGAAACTCTGCGATATGTTCGAGTGTATGACAACGATCAATCATCCTGCCCCGCAACCTCGGCTGACTTGGTGCAGGAGGTTCGCCGCTACTACGAGGCGAACCGTAACCGCGCGGATCGCAACTACGGCGAGAACTGGCTGCGGGTGCTGATTGCCTTCGGTGCGGAGACGCACGCCACACTCCAGCCCTACACGGTGGCCGAGGCCCGTGCGGGCGAGGCGATATGGAGGTCTGGCTGGCGTCCGGTGCGCGCGGAGCTGGAGCGATTGGAAGCCTGCGGGAGCGCTCTCAGCGGCACCCCCGGGCAACAGAACGAACCGGTGCCGCAAACGCCGGAGGTGAACATCACGGCGGTCTCCGGCGGCACCGAAGGCGGCAATGCCACCTTCACGCTGACGGCGACGCCGGCGCCGGCGGCGGATCTTTCAGTGAGCGTGACGGTGACGGCGGCGGGCGACTACGGCGTGGCGACCGGCGACCGCACGCTGACGATCCCCGCGACCGGCAGCGCGACGCTGACGGTGGCGACCGTGGACGACAGCGCGGATGAGCCGAACGGTTCGGTGACGTTGACGCTGAACGCGGGGGACGGCTACGCGGTGGGCGCGCTGTCCTCGCTGGCGGCGGATATCCTGGACGACGACGATCCGGTCGCGCCAGCCCTGGCGGATCCGGCTCTGCCAGTTTTGGCGTGTGCGGCGACTTCGGCGGAGCTGGTGAAGAAGGTGCGCGGCTACTACGAACTGAACCGCGGGCGCGCCGACCGCAACCACGGCGAAAACTGGCTGCGCGTGCTGATCGCGTTCGGGGCGGAGACGCACGCGACGCTGCGGCCCTACACGTCGGCGGAGGCGCGCGTCGGGGAGCAGGCGTGGGATGGCTGGCGCGAGGTGCGCGAGGAGCTAGAGCGCCTTGAGGCATGCGCCCCCGCCGTCGGGCAGCGGTCCGAACCGGTGCCGCAGACTCCGGAGGTTAGCATCTCCGGCGGCTCGCCAGTGACGGAGGGCGGCGACGCCACCTTCACGCTGACGGCGACGCCGGCGCCCGCTTCGGGCATTCAGGTGTCGGTGACGGTATCCGAGACGGGCAGCTTCGCCGCCTCGGGCGAGGCGGGCACGCGCACGGTGACGGTGGGCGCGGGCGGCACGGCGGACTTCACGGTGGCGACCGACGACGATGCCGTCGACGAGGCGGACGGCTCGATCGATGCCGCCGTGACCTCCGGCGATGGCTACACGGTGGGCAGTTCCGCCTCGGCGAGCGTGGCGGTGTCGGACAACGACGTGGTGCCGGTGGCGAGCTTCGATTGGGACTCGGGGGATGCGAACGAGGCTGGCGGCACGCACAATGTGCGGGTCAGCTTCAGCCCGGCTCCGGCCGCATCGCTGACGCTCGAATACACGTTGGGCGATACAAAGTGGGCGGCGACAAGGAATGTGGATTTCACGGTGGCGGACACGGTCGCAGTGGCCAAGGATGCCACCTATGTGGACATTCCGGTGACCATCATTGACGATGACGAATACGAGCCCTTGGAGAGGATCAAGCTGATCCTGACGGATGCCGATCACTATGACCTCGGTCGTATAACGTCGCACACAGTATTCATCGACGACGACGAGGTGGATCTGGTGACGCGGATCCGCGGCTGGACGCGCGAGACCTCGTGCAATTCGGAGTGCGTGACTCGCTGGAAGCGAGTGCTGAAGGCATTGGGCCCGATCAAGGTGGACCTTATTAACCTGACGCCGATGACCTCTAGCGAGGCGGAGGGGATCGCTCAACAGGACACCGCGCAGAGCAACCGCTGGACAGAAGTGATTGCGGCGCTGAAGAAGCGGGAGGCGCTAGCACCAGCATCCGCCTTCGTGCCGAACGCGGAACTTGTGGCGAATATCCGGGAGTGGCTGAATGAAACGCAACACGGCTCGCTGCATTCGTACCGCTGGGTGCGGGTGCTGATCGCGCTCGGGGAGGAGAAGGGCGACGACGAGCCGATGACGGTGACCGAGGCCCGGAGCTATGTCGATAAGGGCTGGGACCGATGGGTTGCAGTGGTGACGGAGCTTGAGCGCAAGGCGGCGTGCGACGGTGGGGATTCGTCCAAGTGCACCGTTTCCGCTGGGCAGCAGGCCGAAGAACCGGCGCCGCAACCCCCGGAGGTGAACATCACGGCGGCCTCCGGCGGCACCGAGGGCGGCGATGCCACCTTCACGCTGACGGCGGCGCCAGCGCCGGCGTCGAGCCTTGCGGTGAGCGTGACGGTAACGGCGGCGGGCGACTACGGCGTGACGACTGGCGACCGCACGGTGACCATCCCCGCGACCGGCAGCGTGACGCTGACGGTAGCGACTGTGGGCGACAGCGCGGACGAGCCGAACGGCTCGGTGACTTTGACGCTGAACGCAGGGGACGGCTATACGGTGGGTACGCAGTCCTCGCTGGCGGTGGACATCTTGGACGACGACGATCCGGTCGAGGCACAGCGGGCGCCGGCCTTGGCCGCCGAGGTGCCGCTGACGGTTTCGGTGGACGATGCCGAGGCGGATGAGGGCACTGCCATGGAGTTCACCATGCGCCTTTCGGCGCCCTCGCCGGGCAAAGCCCATGTGTTCTGGCAGACGCGGGAGACATCGCCGGCATCGGCGACGGAGGGCGTGGACTACAAAGGCGCCCGGTTGTCGGTGGCGGTCTTCCGCAAAGGGGAAACCGAGAGGAAGATATCGATCTCGACGTTGCGCGACGCACACGACGACGATGGCGAGACTTTTGAGGTGGTCATTCACTTGGCGCTCGCGGGGCACGGTGAGACTTTTAAGGTGGCCGTCGCCGACGGAGTGGCCACGGGCACGATCACGAATGACGGATCGCTACCGGGGGCGTATCTAGCCCGCTTCGGTCGGGCAGTGGCGGAACAGGCGCTAGACGGAATTGCTGGCCGCATCGACGCGGCGCGCGCGCCGGGAATGCAGGGCAGCTTCGCGGGTTACGCGCTGGGCTTCGGGGTGGCCCCGGACAGGGTAGTTGGCGCGGATGCCGGGTCGGCGGTGGTCCGCGGAGCGCCGCTAGCGATGTCCGGCACGGCGCGCGGTCTTGATGCGCGTGCGCCACGCTCCGAAGGCTTTGGCACCGGCCGCGGCGGTCCGGCGGGGCAACCTGCGGTGGCGCGTTCCGGCGCGCTTGGCCTGCGCGACGCCTTGACCGGATCAAGCTTCACGCTAACCGGCGGCAGCGATGCCTCGGGAGGCAGCGTGGCGTTTTGGGGCCGCGCATCGCATAGCCGCTTCGACGGCCGCGAGGACTCCCTTTCGCTGGACGGCGAGGTTTCGACGGGGCTTTTGGGCGCGGATTACGCCCGGGGCGGCTGGCTAGCTGGATTGGCGCTGGCGCGCAGTGCGAGCGAGGGCAATTACCGCGACCCGGGCATCGCGCCCTTGTCCGGCGGACCGGAGTGCGCGGATGCTGCACCGCCGTGCGGCGTGGCGGCGGGGGCCGGCGGCGTGGAGGCGACGCTGACGGCGGCGGTGCCCTACGCGGCGGCGCGGCTTTCGGAGCGTTTGAGGATATGGGGCGCGGCGGGCCTCGGCGGGGGCGAGGTGAAGCTCAAAACGGGGGCAGGCGAGGATATTTCCGCAGGCACGCGCTGGCGCATGGCGGCTGCGGGTTTGCGGGGCGAGCTGCTATCCGGCGGCGGCGCGGGCCTGTCGTTGGTTTCGGACGCGCTGTGGACGGCGACGGATTCGGAGTCGGTTCCGGGCCTTGCGGCATCGGAGGGCGCCGCGAGCCGCGTGCGCGCGGGCTTGGAAGGCCGCTACCGGTTCGATCTGGGGCGCGCGTTCGGCGGCGGGGCCTTGTCCGGGGCGAGCCTAATGCCGAGCTTGGAGGTTGCCGCGCGGCATGACGGCGGAGACGCGGAGACCGGCTTCGGGGTGGATGTCGGCGGTGGCTTGGCATTGTCGGCGCCGTCTCTGGGCTTGGCGATGGAGGTTCGGGCGCGCGCCTTGGTGGCGCATGCCGACGGCGCGGCGCGGCGGAGCGGGTTCTCGGCATCGCTGGCATGGGACCCGCGTCCCGTATCGGCGCTCGGATGGTCGCTGTCGCTGCGCCAGGATGTCGGCGGGCCTTCGGGCGGCGGCATCGACGCGCTGTTCTCCGGCGGTCCGTTCGCTGCTACAGGCATAAGGTCCGCCGACGCACCGGGCCTCGACGCGTCGCGCTGGACGGCTGAGGCGGGCTACGGCCTATCGGCATTCGGCGGACGCTTCGTGGGCACGCCGCGCCTTGGATACGGGAGCTCGCCCTTCGGCCGCGACTACAGCGTCGGCTGGCGGCTGATGCCGATGGCTGATGCCGTCAACGCGCCCGACCTGTCGTTCGGCCTCACGGCAACCCGCAGGGAGGGCGACACGACCGGAGCGGAGCACGGCATAGGGCTTGATATCGCGCTGCGCTGGTGATGCGCAGGCTTCGACTTGCATCTCCGCAACTACATCCGGCGCCGCTACGCCTTGGGCTTTCTGGCTCCGCCTTTTCCAGCGGCTCGTGTCGCTCGCTGCCGACACCCTGAAATCGAACACTAGGAGCATGTCATGCTAATGGGACCGCCTGCCTGCGATTTCGGCTCACCGGCGCCGCGTTTCAATTTGCCGGATCCGTCGGGGCGGGAATTCAGCCTTGATGACTGCGCCGGGGAGAACGGCACGCTGGTGATGTTTATCTGCAACCATTGCCCCTACGTGCAGGCCATTCTCGGCAAGCTGGCCCGCGACACCGCCGAGCTGCGCGGGCATGGCATCGGCAGCGTGGCGATCATGCCCAATGACGTGGTTCGCTATCCGGCTGATTCGCCAGCGAGAATGGCGGCTCTTGCCGAACAGGCCGGCTTCGATTTCCCTTACCTGCATGACGAGTCGCAGGAGGTGGCGCGGAGCTACGGCGCGGTCTGCACACCGGATTTCTTCGGCTACAACGCCGGTCTCCAATTGCAGTACCGGGGGCGGCTGGATGCTAGCACGTCCAGCTCCGCGCCTGCGGACGCGCCGCGCGAACTGTTCGAGGCCATGGTTCGGATTGCCCGCACAGGGCGCGGCCCGCGCGAGCAGAATTCCAGCCAAGGCTGCTCCATAAAGTGGCAGAGCTAGCGGCGGAACGCTGATGTCGGCGGAGGCGATGCCGCCCGCCCGCCGGGAGCGCGCCAACGCCTTGCGCGCGCTGGCTATGGATGCCGTGCAGCGCGCCAACTCCGGCCATCCCGGCATGCCCATGGGCATGGCGGATATCGCGGAGTTGCTCTATTCGGATTACCTGAAGGTGGCGCCGGGGCAGCCGCGCTGGGCGGACCGCGATCGGCTGGTGCTGTCCAACGGGCACGGCTCCATGCTGCTGTACGGCGCCGCGCACTTGGCGGGCTACGCCTTGGGCCTCGATCAGCTCAAGGCCTTCCGGCAGCTAGGCTCGCACACGGCCGGCCACCCGGAGCTCAACGTCGAGGCCGGCATCGAGACCACGACGGGGCCGCTGGGCCAAGGGCTGGCCAACGCGGTGGGCATGGCACTTGCCGAGCGGTTGCTGGCGGTCGAGTTCAATCGTCCGCAGCACGAAATCGTTAACCATAGAACTTGGGTTTTGCTGGGCGACGGCTGCCTGATGGAAGGCATCTCGCACGAAGCCTGCTCGCTGGCGGGTGTGCTGGGCTTGGGCAAGCTGGTTTGCATATACGACGACAACGGCATTTCCATCGACGGCGAAGTTGGCGGGTGGTTCCGCGACGATACGCCCGGCAGATTCGAGGCTTACGGCTGGCACGTGGTTCGCGATGTCGATGGCCATGATCCCGAGGCCCTGCGCGAGGCGCTGGATCAGGCCTGCGCGGAAGCGAGCCGCCCCAGCCTGGTGTGCGCGAAAACCGTGATCGGTTTCGGGGCGCCCAACAAGCAAGGCACGGCGGATACGCATGGCGCGCCGCTGGGCGAGGCCGAGATCGAAGCCGCGCGCAAGGCGCTGAACTGGCCGCACATGCCGTTCGAGGTGCCGGAGCATATTCGCCGCGGTTGGGATATCCGCGAACGCGGCGAGCGGCAGGTTGATGGCTGGAACGCGAAATTCGCGGCTTACCGCGAGGCTTTTCCGGTCGAGGCCGCGGAGTTCGAGCGGCGCATGGACGGACGGCTGCCGGAGGGCTGGCAGGCGGCGGCCGCGCGGGCGATCGGGGAAATAGCCGGGGAGCGCAAGAGGGAAGCCACGCGCAAATCGTCGCTGTGCGCGCTGGAGGCTTTCGCGCCGCTGCTGCCGGAGCTGGCGGGCGGCTCGGCGGACCTGACCGGGTCCAACTGCACGCGCCATTCCGGGGCCGTGGGTATCACGGCCGAAGGCGGCGGCAACTATGTTTATTTCGGCGTGCGGGAGTTCGCCATGGGCGCCATGCTTAACGGGATGGCGCTGCATGGCGGCTTTATTCCCTATGGCGGCACTTTTCTCACCTTCTCCGACTACCAGCGCAATGCTCTGCGGATGGCGGCGCTGATGCGCCAGCGGTGTATCTTCGTCTTTACCCACGATTCCATCGGGCTGGGCGAGGACGGCCCCACCCACCAGCCGATAGAGCATCTGGAGTCGTTGCGTATTATTCCCAATATGCGCGTCTGGAGGCCGTGCGACGCCGCGGAGACGGCGGTGGCTTGGCGCGCGGCGATCGAGCGGCGGGACGGCCCCACCAGCTTGGTGCTGACGCGCCAAGGCTTGCCGGCCCAGGCGCGCGGCGCGGCGCAGCTGGCGCAGGCGGAGCGCGGCGGCTATGTGCTCAAGCGGGAAGCCGCCGCCGAGCCCGACGTGCTGTTGATTGCGACCGGTTCGGAGGTGCAGCTGGCCACGGGAGCGGCCAGCCTGCTGGAAGGCGAAGGCATCGCCGCCCGGGTGGTGTCGATGCCTTGCGTTGACGCGTTCATGCAGCAGGAGGCCGGCTACCGCGAATCGGTGCTGCCGCGAAAGGCGCGGGCCCGGGTGGTGGCGGAAGCGGGCGTGCCCAAGGGATGGGCGGGCATTGCCGGCGCCTGCGGGCGCGTGCTCGGAATCGCCCGCTACGGCGAATCCGCCCCCGGGGGCCAGCTGTTTGAACACTTTGGATTTACGGCGGAGGCGGTGGCCGCGCTGGCGCGCGAATCCATCGCCGACGCGGAAAACTGGAATCGACCTAAGAGGAAAGCAAGTGACCGCAAAAATCGCAATCAACGGCTATGGACGGATCGGGCGCTGCGTGCTGCGCGCGCTCTACGAGGGGCCGCATCGCGGCGCCCTGCGGATCGCCGCGATCAATGATCTGGGAGACACGAGCACCAACGCGCACCTGACGCGCTACGACACCGCGCACGGGCGTTTCGGCTCGGATGTCGCGGTGGACGGCGATGCTCTGGTGGTCGATGGCGACCGCATCCGCGTGCTGGCCGAGCGCAGCCCCGGGCAATTGCCCTGGGCGGAACTGGGCGTGGATGCCGTGCTGGAGTGCACCGGGCTGTTCAGCACCCGCGAAAAGGCCGGCGCCCATCTTGAGGCCGGCGCCAAGCGGGTGGTGATTTCCGCGCCTGCGGGCAAGGACATCGATGCCACCGTGGTGTACGGCGTCAATCACGATGTGCTGCGCTCCAGCCACAAGCTGGTGTCCAACGCTTCCTGCACCACCAATTGCCTGGCGCCGCTCGCCAAGGTGCTGCACGCGGCCGTGGGCATCGAGCACGGCATCATGAACACGGTGCATAGCTATACCAACGACCAGGTGCTCACTGACGTTTATCACAAGGACCTGCGCCGCGCGCGTTCCGCCACCCAGTCGATGATTCCAACCAAAACCGGCGCGGCCGCCGCCGTGGGCCTGGTGCTGCCGGAGCTGGATGGCCGCTTGGACGGTTTCTCGGTGAGGGTGCCCACCATCAATGTATCGCTGGTCGATCTTACTTTCCGCGCCTCCCGCGCCACCACCGTTGAGGAGATCGACGCGGCCATGCAGGCCGCGGCCGGCGGCGCCTTGCGGGGCGTGCTGGCGGTTAATGACGAGCCCTTGGTTTCGATCGACTTCAACCACTGCCCCTATTCCTCGGTTTACGACAGCGGCATGACCAAGGTGCTGGGCGGCGACTTGGTGAAGGTCTGCTCCTGGTACGACAACGAGTGGGGTTTCGCCAACCGCATGCTCGATACCACGCTGGCCCTGCTCAACGCGCCCTGATGCCTCTTCGGCCCTTGGCCTCCGCCGAAGTGGCCGGCCGGCGGGTCATGATTCGCGCCGACCTGAATGTGCCGCTGGAAAACGGCCGGGTAGCGAACGGGCAGCGCATTCAAGCGGCGCTCCCGGCCATCCGCCATTGCTTGGACCAAGGGGCCGCAGTGATTCTGCTGTCGCATTTGGGGCGTCCCCGGCCGGGATCGTTCGACCCGCGTTATTCGCTGGCTCCGGTGGCCGCGGAGCTCAGCCGCGCCTTGCGGATGCCCGTGCCGCTCCGCCGGAACTGGCTTAACGGGCTGGACGTATCGCCCGGGGAAGCGGCGCTGTGCGAAAACGTGCGCTTCAACCTTGGGGAAAAGGAGGATTCCGCCGAACTCGGCCGGCGCATGGCGGCCTTGTGCGATGTTTATGTGATGGACGCTTTCGCCAGCGCGCACCGGGCCCACGCCAGCGTCCACGCGGTTGCGCTGGCGGCGCGCGAGGCCTGCGCCGGGCCTCTGCTGCTGTCCGAGCTTGCGGCGCTGGAGGCCGCGTTCGCCAATCCGGCCCGCCCGCTGGTGGCTATTGTCGGCGGCGCCAAGGTTTCCGGAAAACTTGGCCTGCTCGCTTCCCTGGCCGCGAAAGCCGATGTGCTGATCCCGGGCGGCGGGATCGCCAATACCCTGCTGGGCGCGGCCGGGACGCCGATCGGAATCTCGCTGGCCGAACCCGATCTGCATGCTCAGGCGCTGGCCCTGCTCAAGGGCAGGGCGGAGTTGATGCTTCCCGCCGATGCCGTTTTGGCGCCTTCTCCCGATCAGGCTGAAGCGGCCCGTGTTGCCGCAATCGACCAGGTTGGCAACCAGGAGATGATTCTGGATATCGGCCCTGGCACGGCGGAACGATATGCCGCCGCTATCGCCCGCTCCGGCACGGTGATCTGGAACGGCCCTCTGGGCTTGTTCGAGATCAAGGCATTCGCCGGCGGCACCCGCAAGGTCGCCGAAGCCGTTGCCGCCAGCGCTGCTTATCGCTTGGCCGGGGGCGGGGACACCCTGCGGGCCTTGGATGACTTCGGCTTGGCTCCGGCGCTGGACCATCTATGCACGGGCGGAGGCGCTATGCTCGCTTGGCTGGAGGGCGGCAAGCTGCCGGCTATCGCCGCCCTTGAGAGCCGCGCCGAAGGCAAATCGTAAAACATCCGCCGTGTATGATGCTGCGCGTATGCGTCGCACCAAGATCATCGCCACTTTAGGCCCTGCCACGGACCGGCCGGAGGTATTGCGCGGCGTTATTGAAAAGGGCGCGGATGTGCTGCGTCTCAATTTCTCGCATGGCGGCTGGGATGAGCGCTACCGCCGCATAGAGCAGGCGCGCGGCATGGCCGTCGACTTAGGCCGCTGCGTGGCGTTGCTGGGCGATCTGCAGGGGCCGAAAATCCGCATCGCGGGCTTTCGCGACGGTCCTGTGCGGCTTGAGGAAGGCGCGGAATTCTTTATCGATCCCGGCCTCGACGGCGACGCGGGCGATGCCCACGGCGTTGGAGTGAATATCGCCACGCTGGGGGACGATCTCAAGGAAGGCGATACCTTGCTGCTGGACGACGGCAATGTGGAGCTCAGCGTAACGGGCGTCCGGGCCGGCCGGGTGCATTGCCGGGTCGTGCATGGCGGCGTGGTGTCGGATCACAAGGGCGTTAACAAGCGCGGCGGCGGCCTGCTTTCGGTGCCTGCGCTTACGGAAGAGGATTGCGCGGACCTCAAGCTGGCTGCGAAAGCAGGCCTGGATTGGATCGCCGTGTCCTTCGTGCGCGACGGGGCGGATATCGAAGCCGCGCGCGACCTGATCCGGAGCGCTGGAGGCTCGGCGCACATCATTGCCAAGATCGAACGTTCCGAAGCGCTCGATAATCTTGATGAAATTCTCAATGCGGCGGATGCCGTCATGGTGGCGCGCGGAGACCTTGGCATCGAGACCGGCTACGAGGGGCTGATCGGGCTTCAGAAGTCCATTATCCGCCGCGCCCGCGACCGCCACCGGGTGGTGATTACGGCCACGCAAATGATGGAATCGATGATCGACCGCCCGGTGCCCACGCGTGCCGAGGTGTCCGACGTGTCCAACGCGGTGATGGACGGCAGCGACGCGGTGATGCTGTCGGCGGAAAGCGCCGTGGGCGATTATGCCGCCGAAGCTGTCGCGGCCATGGCATCCATTTGCGAGGGCGCGGAGGCTTGGCTGCCGGCGCGCAGCGAGGCCAGCCCGGTGACCGAGGGCGCCTTCGAGCGCGTGGACGAGGGGATTGCCAAGGCGGCCATGTACGCCGCCAACCACATGGATGTGCGCGCGATCGCCGCGCTCACGGAGTCTGGCGCCACTGCTTTGTGGATGTCCAGGATACGCGCCGATATTCCTATATTCGCGCTCACGCGGCATGCCGCCACCCAGCGCCGGGTCACGTTGTACCGGGGCGTGGTGCCAGTCGCCTTCGACGTGACGCACACCGAATCCGATAAGCTGTTTCGGGAAATTTTCGGGTGTCTTCGGGATGTAGGCGGCTTGGAGCCTGGAGATTTGGTGATTATTACCAAGGGCGCCATTACGGGCGTGTCCGGCCATACTGATTCAATGACCGTTTTGCCGCTGGAATTCTGAAAGAGCGCGGCGCGATGCCAGCTTCGGTAGAATGCCGCTTGCCATGAACGAGACGAGCGACCGAAGATGCCTGAGCATGCACACGACTCTTCCCGGCGGGAGGCGCTGCGTGCCTTGCTGGCGGAGGATGCCAGGCCGCGCCTGCGTCGTCTCGTACATTCGCTGAATCCCCGCGAAGCCGCGCTCCTTCTTGAATCCCTGCCGCCGCCGCGGCGCGCCTTGGCTTGGGAGCTCGTTGACGAAGAGGACGAGGGCGAGATCCTCGTTGAGCTCAACGAGGAGGTTCGCGCCCAGATTATGGCGGGCATGGAGTCCGCAGCCCTTGTGGATGCGGCCGAGGGCTTGGCCTTGGACGATCTTGCCGACCTTGTCGGCGACCTTCCGGATGACATCACCGAGCGGATCATTCGTTCGCTCGACCGGGAAGACCGGCAGCTTCTCCGTTCCGTGCTCACCTTTCCGCCCGATTCGGCCGGCGGGATCATGGCGCCGGAAACGGTTTCGGCGCAACCCGAAATGACGCTTGGGGCGGTGCTGGCCAGCATGCGCGCCCATCCCGATTTGCCTGAGGACCTCTACTGCGTTTATATGGTTGACCGCGACCGGCGCTACCGCGGCGTTTTGCGGATCCGCGATCTGCTGGGCGGCTCGCCCGACGCAAGAGCGGGCGATCTGATGGATGCCGAGCCGCGCCCCATTCATTGCGACACGCCCGCGTCGGATCTGATCCTTCAGTTTCAGAATATCGACAGTCCGGTCGCGGCGGTGGTGGATAACGGCGGCCGGCTGATCGGGCAGATCACGGCCGATGACGTGGTGGACGCGTTGCGCGAACAGAATGACCGCGAGATTCTGGGTTCGGTCGGCTTGGATGAAGAGGATGACATGTTCGCGCCGGTAGCGGCTAGCACCGGCCGTCGGGCGCTCTGGCTGGGATTGAACCTGGTGACCGCGCTGGTTGCGGCCGGAGTGGTGGCTTGGTTCAAGCCGGCGGTGGAAAGGGTGGCTTTGCTGGCCGTGCTGCTGCCGGTGGTGGCCAGCATGGGCGGAATTGCCGGCAGCCAGACGCTCACGTTGATGGTGCGCGGCCTATCGCAGGGGCGGGTTCAGAATTCCAACGCGCGCTGGCTGCTTCGCAAGGAATTGGCAGTGGGGCTTCTTAACGGCATGGGCTGGGCGCTGGTTGTGGCGCTGGTCACTTTCGGCGTGTTCAGCAATCTGGAGGTGGCCCTCATCGCTGGCGCTGCCATTGCCATCAACCTGCTGGCCGCCGCCGCTTCCGGGGTTTTGGTGCCGCTCATACTGCGGCGCATCAATATCGACCCGGCGCTGGCTGGCGGCGTTGTGCTGACCACTATCACCGACGTGGTCGGCTTCGCGGCTTTTCTCGGTCTGGCGAGCATGCTCCTGCTCTAGCCTTTCGCCCTGCGCTTGCCCCCGCCTTTGGGTATTGCGCCCACTAAAGGCCGGAGGACTTGCTGTTCGCGTAATCTATGGCGGGGTGACATGATGCTAGGGATTCAAGATATGGAAACGGTGCGCGTGGCGGCAGGCGTGATTCGGCGGAGCGACGGGCGGGTGCTGGTATCGAGGCGGCTGCCGGGGAGGCACATGGCGGGCGCCTGGGAGTTCCCTGGAGGCAAGGTCCAGGACCTGGAAACGCCTCGTCAGGCGCTGAGCCGCGAATTGCGCGAGGAGCTCGGCATCTCAGTCCGCCGGGCGCGCAGGATCATGAGCTACGAACAGGAATACCCGGATCGGCTGATCGAACTGCATTTCTATCAGGTTAGCGAATACTCAGGGGTTCCGCGCGGGCGCGAGCGGCAGGAACTGGCGTGGGAGTTCCCCGGTCGCCTTGACGGGCTGGGCTTCTTGCCCGCCGATCGTCCGCTGGTGGAATTTCTGCTTCAGCAGACGGCCAGCATGAAAGTGAATTTGGGCCGGTAGAGTTCTCCGGCCGTGTCGCCGGAAGGCGTCTGGAGGAACCGCACGTGGATCTTGCCGCTATCGGACGCGCCGCTCGCTTGCGGAAAGCAGGGAATATCTTTGGGCATGCCGATTCGGACCATCCACAGTTCCTGGTCGCGGGTAATGGAAGCCACGAAGCTGCCTTGATCGGCCTCGCAATTGTGGTAATCGCCGCGTTCGCGCAGCAACGCTAGAAACTTGCGGTTGGCGTTCAGTAGCGGCCCCAAGGCCTCAACCCATTTGAGGAAATCTTCGCGGCAGCGTTCCGCCGGGGCCTGCAGCCACCACTGGTACACCGGCAGATCCACCGCCATCGCTGCGTCCGTTACCGAATCGCGATGGAGCAGCGCGCTGATCAGCGGGTCAAAGCGGAGGTTTCTGCCCGTGCTGGCCTTCAATTGCACAAGTTCCTCGCGGAATTGCTCAAGTTCGTCAAGAAGGGCCTTGAGGTTCTCCTGCCTGATATCCTCCCGGGCGCGCAGGACCTTGTAGTTGCGTTGCAGGTAATAGATTTGCTGAAGCAGATGGGCCCGCAGGTCCTCGCGGAACACCAGGTCCACCACGCTCAGGACCGCATGGACCGCCGGACGGTCGAACGCGCCGCTGCGGTGGTTGGCGGCGGCCTCGAGCTGGCGGTCAAGGACTTCCAGGCGCAGAAACAGGCGAATGCTGTCGCGCAGCGGGAATTCGTACAACGCATTCGCGACGCCATGCGAGCCGGCGAAATCGTTCATTCAGGGCTGGTAGGGGGTAGTGGCTGATCCGCCGCGTATCTTATCGCTTTTCCCGATTTCGGGCTTTGTTTTCTCCAAGATAAAGGAGATGGAGATTATTGGCCTGCGTATGCAACGCTTCAATGGATCCATCGTTGAGGATGATATCGTTGGCCAAGGCGCGGCGCTGGCGGCGGCTTGCCTGGGCTGCGATGATGGCGCGGGCCAGCTTGCCGGTGATGCCGTCACGCGCTATCAGCCTCTCCATCTGCAGTTTCCGCGGCGCGTCGATCACCAGCACCCGGTCGATTCCGGCGGTGAAGCCGGTCTCGGCCAGTAGCGGAATCACCATCACCAGGTAGCTGCCGGGCGTTGCTCGGGCGCGTTCCCAGGCTGCGCGGCGAATGCGCGGATGCAGGATCGCCTCAAGCCGCTTGCGCGCATCTGGATCGGCAAACACCTTCTCGCGCAGCGCCGTCCGGTCCAGCGCGCCGTTGCGCGCCACTAGGCTGGCGCCGAACTCGGCGGCGATTTCTTCGACCGCCGGCATGCCCGGGGCTGTTTGCTCGCGGGCGATCGCATCGGTGTCCACTATCGCGGCTCCAAGTTCCGCCAAGTGGTCGGCCACGACGCTCTTGCCGCTGGCGATTCCGCCCGTAAGGCCCACTGTGAATCGCCTGTCCGCGTTCATGCTCAGCCAAGCGTGCCGGGACCGAACGGATTGGCGGCCTGCGGCCCTAGAAAAAGCGCAAACAAGCCGCCTGCTGCCAGAAACGGGCCGAATGGAAGCGGATCGCTGAATGCCGCCCGGCGGCTGATGACCATAGGCAGCGCCACGGCCAGGCCGGCGGTGGCCGACAAGCCCATAATCAGCGGCAGTCCGCTGATGCCGGTCCAAGCGCCCAGCGCCGCGAACAGTTTCATGTCGCCCTCGCCAAGCCCGTCGCGCTTGCGCAGCACCCTCCAAGCGAGGTTGATGGCCCACAGCGCAGCATATCCCGCAATGGCTCCCGCGATGGCCTGCCGGGGACCGGGAAACGCCATCTCAGGCGGGCTGGGCGCAAGCGAGGATTCCGGTGCCAAGCTCAAGGCCAGCCCCGACCACAGCAGGCCGAGCGTCAGGCGATCCGGCAGCAGGCCATGCTCAAGGTCGATCAGCGCCAAGGCAACGAGGGCCGCGCATGCCAGC
Organism: Gammaproteobacteria bacterium; assembly: GCA_965213995.1. Taxonomy (GTDB): domain Bacteria; phylum Pseudomonadota; class Gammaproteobacteria; order Steroidobacterales; family Foliamicaceae; genus Foliamicus. Next base: position 2,328,459 of record OZ243929.1, read on the forward strand.
AGCGCGGCCCAGGCGTGCAGGCCGGCGCCGAAAACGTGCCAGCAGGCCAGCGCCAGCAGGCCGCATAGCGCTTCGCTTGCGGGGTAGCGCCAGTGTATTCGGCAGGAGCAGTTGGCGCAGCGGCCTTTGAGGAAAGCGAAACTCATCAGCGGGACGTTGTGCCTAAAGCTGATGGCGGTTCGGCACGACGGGCATTGCGAGCCCGGCCGGTCCAGCGCCAGGCCGCGCGGCAGGCGATAGGCCAGCATGCCCGCGAAGCTGCCGAGGGCCAGCCCGAAGAGCACGGCGAACGCGCCGGTCCATGCGGGCAGCGGCTGCCAGAGGTTCTGCTCCCAGGAAAAGTCCATATGCGGCTGGTTTCAACTGACCTTGGTGTTTATCTACCGGAAGTAACTTTACAGGCAAGCGCCGTCCGTTCAGATGACCGAGCCCATGCCGAAGATAGGCAGGTACATGGCTAGCACCAGACCGCCGATCAGCACACCTAGGATAGCCATGAGCAGAGGCTCCAAAAGAGCGCCCATGCGGTCGGCGGCGGTTTGCAGCTCCTCGTCGTAGCGTTCGGCCAGGTGCGCGCACATTTCGCCCAGGCGGCCGGTTTCCTCGCCCACGCTCATCATCCGGCCCAGCGCGGGCGGGAGGATGGCGAGATACGTCATTGCGCGCCGCAGGCCCTGTCCGGCGGCCACTTCCTCGCGAATGCGCCGGATGACTGCTTCATAAACGCGGTTGCCGCAGGCGCCGGCGGCGGCATCCAGGGCTTCGACGGCCGGCAGCCCCGCTTCCAGCAGCGTGGCAAGCGTGCGCATGAAGCGGGCGATGGCGGCACGCGCAAAAAGACCGCCTATGAAGGGCAGGCGCAGTTTGAGGCGATCTTCCAAGTAACGCGCCCCGCGCATTCGCCTTCGCGTCCAGATCAGCGCGCCGGTTCCCGCAGCCGCTGCAACCGCCCAGGCAGGGCCGCTTTCCCGCAGGCTGTCGGACAGCCCCACGACAGCGCGCGTGAGCGGCGGAAGCTCCGCGCCGTAGCCGGCAAACATGCGCTCGAATTCCGGCACCACGTACACCAGCATAAGGCCCACCACAACGACGGCAATCCCTAGAACCGCAAGCGGGTAGCTTAGGGACGATGATATTTTCCTGCGGATTCGTTCGCGGCGCTCCAGCCAGGTTGCCAAGTTCGCCAGCAATTCCGGCAAGCGTCCGGAACCTTCGCCGGCGGCGACAAGGCTAACGTGCAAGCTTCCGAAGTGTCTGCCGTGATGCTTCATCGCCTCGCTGAGCGCGGCTCCTGCGGCCACATCCCTGGACAGGGCTTCGAGCAGTTCCTGCATCCTCGCCAGATGCTGGCTTTCCGCTGTGATGTCCAGCGCCTGGACCACGGGCAGACCCGCCTCCAGCACTGTGGCCAGCTCACGCACCATGAACGCCACATCCGCCGGCTTGATGGCGCGGCGCTGGCTGCGGCGCAGGCGTCGGGGCCGAACGCGAATCGGGGTGATGCCGTCGCGCTGCAGCTCGGCCCGCACTCTCGTTGCGCTGCTGTCTCGCCGCATGCCCTTCAGCAGGCGCCCGTCCCGCAAGCGTCCTTCCCACTGATAGCCTTTCAGAGCCATCTCAGGGTGCCGCCGCTGGGCCGGAAAGGCCGGTGGCCGTGACCCGATTGACCTCCTCGACGCTGGTGATGCCTTGGCGTGCTTTTTCCCAGCCGGAGGCGCGCAGTCCCGCCACTTGCTCAAGTTTTGCCTGGGCCTCGATTGCCGCAACCGGTGCGCCGTTGAGGATCAGTTCATGCTGCGCGGCGGAAACGGGCATGACCTGGAACAGGCCCACCCGCCCTCGATAGCCATCGGCGCAATGGCCGCAGGCCGCCGAAGGCTGCGCGCGGTACAAGCGGCTTCCGGGCGGAAGCGCATTGGAGTCCATGCCGTGCTCGCGGGCATCGGCCGGCTGCGGCGTATATGCCTGGCGGCACTCCAGGCACAGGCGGCGAGCCAACCGCTGAGCCACGATGAGCCGCACCGAGCCGGTCGCATAGGGAGGCACCTCCAGGTCGCGAAGACGCGCCACAGTTGCGGGGGCATCCTCGGTATGAAGCGTCGATAGCACCAGATGACCGGTTTGCGCGGCTCGCGTGGCGATGGAGGCAGTTTCGGCATCGCGGATTTCGCCCACCATGATCACATCCGGATCCTGGCGCAGAAAGGCTCTCAATGTGCTGGCAAAGGTCAGCCCTGCGGCGCGGTTCACGTTGACCTGATTGATGCCCGATAGCTGGATCTCGCACGGATCCTCCACGGCGCTTATGTTGCGCTCCAGCACGTTGAGGCGCGATAGCGCCGCGTAGAGCGTGACGGTCTTGCCGCTTCCGGTGGGCCCGGTCACGAGGATCATTCCCTGCGGCTGGGCCAGCGCCGAAGAAAAATCGCGCTGCTGGCGCGTATTCATTCCCAGTTCATCCAAACCAGGCAGCGCCGCGCCGGAATCCAGGATGCGCACCACCACCTTTTCCCCATGGAGCGTGGGCAGCGTGTTCATGCGCAAATCCACCTTGCGGCGATCGGAAAGACGCAGTCGCAATCTTCCGTCCTGCGGCGCGCGCCGCTCGGCGATATCCAGCCTGGCCAGAACCTTGAGCCTAGCGCAGACCTTGGCAGCCAGTCCGGCGGGCGGCTGGGCGGCTACCCGCAGCAGCCCGTCCATGCGCAGGCGCACCCGGTAGCTGCTCTCATAAGGCTCGAAATGGATGTCCGACGCCCCCTGCCTTATGGCGCTCAGCAGAATGCTGCTGACGAATCGCACCACCGGCGCCTCCTGCACAGAGGAGGCGATCACCGTGTCTTCCTCCGGCGGCGTTTCCCCCTCGAATTCCAAGGGCGGCAGCTCATCATCCAGCAACGCAAGCTCCGCTGTTGGGGCGCCCGCCGATTTAAGCCGCGCCGCCAGCTTGTGATGCTCCACCACGACGGCGCGCGGCTCCAGGCCCGTGCGTTGGCGCGTCTCGTCCAGAATGGCGAGCTGCGCCGGATCCGCCAAGCCCAGAACAAGGCGCTGCCCGTCGGCCGCTATTGGAAGCAGCCGGCGGGAAGCGAAGAATTCAGAGTCCAGCCCGGTTGCCGCAGAAGGAATTTCGGAGAGCCGGTCCAAGTCCAGCAGGGGCAGGCCGAATTCGCCCGCGATCGCTCCCGCCAAGCGAGCGGGATCGGTTCCTTTGCGCTCCGCCAGCCAGCCAACAATGCTGCCGCCGGAGGGTCCCAAGTCATCCTCTGCTGCTTTCAGCAACGCTTCGCTGGCCACGCCATCCGCTATCAGTCGGCGGATGAGCGGATTGGCCGGCATCCCTGGATTCATGGCTGGCAGTCCTTGGCCGGAGGCCCGCTGCGTTCGGCTGGTGTTCAGGAGCGGCAGGTTTGGGGAAGGTAGGCGTTTTCCAAGTTGGTGGCCGCTTGCTCCGCTCCTAGTGCTTCGCCGGCGGGCGCCGCGGCATTGCCGCAGCGCCATATCAGGGTGGATCCGTCTTCTGCGATGTAGGGCGTCATGTACAGCGTCTTGTCGGCGATCAAGCGGTTGGCTTCGTTTCCGAACGTGATCACGACCTCGCTTGCGATGATATCCACCGATTTGACGTAGCGGCCCTGGGTGTCGTCTGCATCCGCGCTCAGGCCGGCTTCAGCGCGGCTCGCCGGTCCGGCCCCGGTGCTCATATAGGTTTCCGTCACGGCGTTTCGCGTTTGCACCGAGAGCGTGACGCCCTCCTGAACCTGGGCGCGTATGGTGTAGTCCTGATACGCGGGTATGGCCAGCGCGGCCAGGATGCCGATGATCGCGATCACGATCATCAGCTCCACTAGGGTAAATCCTTGTGCGGTCTTTTGCATGGCATCCAGCCCCCTTGCGCGGAACGCGGCCAGAATAAGTGACTCGCCGAGCCGGGCGCAAGCGCAAAACTGCTCGCGTTTGCGGTCAATTTCCGCCTTGGCGAAACATGTATTGCCGGCATCGGGTTGCGCGCCTTTGCGTTATTGATTCAGAATGCCCCCGTGAACCTCCATGAGTATCAGGCCAAAGCGCTGCTGAGCCGCTACCAAGTGCCCACCGCAGCCGGCTTGGCGGCGGATTCTCCCGAATGCGCCGAGCGGTCCGCGCGCGACTTGGGCGGAGAGCGCTGGGTGGTCAAGGCGCAGGTGCATGCCGGTGGCCGCGGCAAGGGCGGCGGCGTGGTGCTCTGCGATTCCCCGGAAGCCGTTGGAAGCGCAGCCGGAAATCTGTTGGGAAGGCGTCTGGTCACGCCGCAAACGGGTTCCGAAGGCCTGCCGGTGGATCAGGTCTATGTGGAGCAGGCCAGCGATATTGCCTGTGAGCTGTATCTGGCGCTATTGCTCGACCGTGCCGCCGAAAGCGCATGTTTCGTGGGTTCTGCCGCAGGCGGGATGGATATTGAAGAGGTGGCCCGCTCCGCGCCGGAGAAAGTTGCGCGAATCAGGGTCCCTGCCGCCGCCGGGGTCATGCCCTACGTGGCTCGGCGGCTGTCTTGGGTTTTCGGTCTTCAGGACCGGGCGGCGGCGCAGATGGAGGGGCTGGCATCGGCCTTGTATCGCGTGTTTGCGGAGTGCGATGCCAGCCTAGTGGAAATCAATCCGCTAGTGGTGACCCGGCAGGACAATCTGCTGGCCTTGGATGCCAAGATCAGCCTGGATGACAATGCCCTGTTTCGCCAGCCCGAGCTGCGCGCGCAACGCGATCCGGGCCAAGAGGATGAGCTGGAGCGGCGGGCGGCCGAGGCGGACCTGAGTTACGTGTCGCTGGATGGCTCGATTGCCTGCATGGTCAACGGCGCCGGATTGGCCATGGCCACCATGGACCTGATCAAGCTCGAAGGCGGAGAGCCCGCCAACTTTCTTGACGTGGGAGGGGCCGCCGACGCGGCCCGCGTGGCGGCGGGCTTTCGTCTGATCCTGTCCAACGCCAAGGTGCGCGCCATTCTGGTGAACATATTCGGCGGAATCGTGCGCTGCGACGTGATTGCGGAGGGCATTCTGCGGGCGGTGCGGGAGGCCAGCGTGGATGTGCCAGTGGTTGCCCGTTTGGAAGGCACCAATGCCGAACAGGCCCGCGCCATGCTCGGCGAGAGCGAGCTCACCGTGACCGCGGCGTCTGATCTGGCCGAGGCGGCGCGCATCGCCGTAAAGGCGGCGGCATGAGTATTCTGGTGGATGCCTCCACCCGCGCGGTTTGCCAAGGGCTGACCGGCCGGCAGGGCCGGTTTCATGTCCGGCAATGCCTTGAATACGGGTCCCGGATACTGGCCGGCGTGACCCCGGGGCGCGGCGGCCAACAGTGCCTTGGGTTGCCGGTTTATGACACCATCGGCGAGGCGGTCAGGCTGACCGGCGCCGACACCAGCCTGGTTTTCGTTCCGGCGCCTGCCGCCGCCGATGCCATCATGGCTGCGGCGGACTCCGGCATCCGTCTGGTCGTTTGCATCACCGAGGGCGTGCCGGTGCTGGACATGGTTCGCGTCAAGGCTGCGCTTGCTTCCTACGACTGCCGCCTGATCGGCCCGAATTGCCCCGGCATCATCACGCCGGGTGAATGCAAGCTGGGAATTATGCCGGGGTTTATTCACAAGCCTGGCCGCGTGGGCATTGTTTCACGTTCGGGCACGCTCACCTACGAGGTGGTGCATCAGACCACTGCTTGCGGGCTCGGACAGACAAGCTGCGTGGGAATCGGCGGCGATCCGGTGCGCGGACTCAACTTTATCGACTGCTTGGAGATGTTCGAGCGCGACCCTGCGACGGAGGGCATTGTGATGGTGGGCGAGATCGGCGGCAGCGACGAGGAGGAAGCCGCCGAGTACATTCGCAGTGAAGTGGCCAAGCCGGTGGTGGCGTATATTGCCGGCGTCACCGCGCCGCCGGGAAAACGCATGGGGCATGCCGGCGCCATCGTGGCCGGCGGGCAGGGCACAGCCGAAGCCAAGTACGAGGCGCTAGAGGCAGCCGGGGTTGCAGTGACCCGCTCGCCCGCCGACATTGGCGCAACAATGGCGAATGCGCTGTCCCGGCGGGCCTAGGCTGCAGTTGGGGGTTGGAAACTTTCGGCGGATGCATGAGCTGATATTACGGTGAGCGCCGTGAAGATCGCCCTGGCTCAAATCAACTTGCTGGTGGGCGATGTGCCGGGCAATGTCGCCCGAATTCTGGAGGCGATCGATCAGGCCCGCGCCGGCAATGCCGAACTGGTGGCGTTCCCGGAACTGGCCCTGTGCGGATACCCGCCTGAGGACCTGCTGTTTCATGCCGGTTTGCGCGAGGACATGGCTGCCGGGCTTGAGCGGATCAAGGCGGCTTCGGGGGATATTGCCGTTGTTCTTGGCTACCCGCATGAGCAAGGCGGGTGCTGGTACAACGCGGCGGCGCTGTTCCATAATGGGCGCCTGCTGCTTTTGCACCGCAAGAACGCGCTGCCCAACTACGGCGTTTTCGACGAACGCCGCTATTTTGCGCCGGGCGAGCAAGCCGACTGCGCCGATGTGCGGGGAATGCGCGTGGGGCTAGCGGTTTGCGAGGACGTATGGGGGGCGGATGTGCCAAAGCGTCTCGCCGCCGGAGGCGCGCAACTGATCTTGGCGATCAATGGGTCGCCGTACGAACTGGCCAAGCAGATGCGTCGCGAGACGTTGCTCGCCGAGCGTGTGCGGGAGACAGGCCTGCCCCTGGCCTACGTCAATCTCGTGGGCGGTCAGGACGAACTCGTTTTTGACGGCGGCTCTTGCGTGATGGACGCCTCGGGCCAGGTTCGCATGCGTGCCAAGGCGTTCGAGGAAGGACTGTATTTTTGCGGGCTTGAAGTCGAAGCCGGCGCGCCCGTCCGGCCCCGTGCCGGGATCGTTGCGCCATTGATGCATGAGGAAGCCGAGGTCTATGAGGCGCTGGTGGCCGGTATCCGGGATTATGTGCGCAAGAGTGGTTTCTCGCAGGTTGTGCTGGGGTTGTCCGGGGGCATCGATTCCGCCCTGACGCTGGCGCTGGCGGCGGACGCGCTGGGCCCGGAGCGGGTGCTGGCCGTGATGATGCCGTACCGCTATACCTCGCCGATGAGCCTTGAGGACGCCAAGCGCCAGGCGAAGAATCTGGGTTCGCAATACGAGGTTTTGCCGATTACGGGAATGGTCGAGACGATGAGGGAAGCATTGGCCGGGCTGTTCGCAGGCATGCCCGAAGACGTGACCGAGGAGAACATGCAGTCGCGCTGCCGCGGAATGCTGCTGATGGCGATTTCAAACAAGCACGGCCGATTGGTTTTGGCGACCGGCAACAAGAGCGAGTATGCGGTGGGCTACGCCACGCTATATGGCGATATGGCCGGGGGTTTCGCGCCGCTTAAGGACTGCACTAAAAGCCGCGTCTATCGCTTGGCCCGCTATCGCAACACGCTGTCTAAGGCTATTCCCGAAAGGGTGCTCGAACGCGCCCCCAGCGCGGAGCTAAGGCCCGGCCAGCTCGACAGCGATTCCCTGCCCCCGTACGAAGTGCTGGACGAAGTGCTGGACGCGTTGATGATGGAGGATTTGTCGGTGGACCGGATTGCCGCGCGCGGTTTCGATTCCGAGGTGGTTCGGCAGGTTCTGGACCGGGTGCGCTCAAGCGAGCATAAGCGCCGCCAAGCGCCGCCAGGCGTGCGTGTGACCGAGCGCGCCTTCGGCCGCGACTGGCGCTATCCCATCGTCTCCGGCTACCGCCCCGGTCGCAACGCGGGCTAACCTCTCGATTGTTCTATTTCTAGCCGAGCGGGGCTGGTTGCGGCCTTCCTTCGCGGGAGACGCATGAATACATCCATGGGGCTCGGCTGGGGCATCCTGCCCCAGCCGCTCCCGCGAAGGAAGGCCGCAACCAGCCCCGAATGCAACCGCACTCGCATGTTCCTGGTTGAATCGCAACGCAGCGTCGGCATCATCATTCCACTGCCGTGCGGCGCGTCTGCTTCCTCCTCCCTTCCGGGAGCGTCGGCGGCAGGAGCCGCCGCCGAGCCCCATGGATGGGTTCATGCGTCTCTCGGAAGGGAGGAGGAAGCAGACGCGCCAACGCCAGCCTTGAATAACGCCGGCTCCGGATATAAGGAAAAGCGGCGCCGCTATTGCGAATGAAGGGGAAGGACGGAGGCAAGCCAGAGCAGCGGCAGGCCGATAATGGCGGTGGGATCGGTGCCCTCCAGGGCATTCAGGAGCAGCGGCGCGGCGCCCTCGGCCCTAAAGGCCGCAGTGCAGTCGTACGGCTGGTCCAGCTCGAGGTAGCGTTCCACGCGCTCGCGGCTCAGTTCCCGGAATCGAGCCACGGTTAGATCGACATGCGTGAGCGCCTTGCCCTCGGGCGTGAGCACGCATGCCGCCGTATGAAAATCCAGCCGCCGTTTTGAGAACGCCAGCAATGTGGCCCGGGCTTGTTCCGCGGACGGCTGCTTGCCAACCGCCCGGCCTTCGAATTCGGCGAGTTGGTCGGCGCCTACCACCCACGCTCCCGGATGGCGCGGCGCCACTTCGCGGGCCTTGGATTCCGCCAGCCGTTGCGCTTGTTCGCGAGGCCCCTCGCCTTCGAGCGCGCTCTCGTCGATGCCCGAAGGATCGACCGCAAAGCCGCGGGCCAGACGGCCAAGCAACTGGCGCTTGTATGGCGACTGCGTGGCCAGAACGAGCTTTATGGACATGTAATCATGGGTTTGAGCGCTGAATTGACAGCCTCCGGGAGGATTCCTATGATAGCGCCGTCAGCGTGCCGGACCGTCTGCTGCGGCAGTGATTCGCGGGACAGCGCGCTCGTTCCTGATTGGCATCTTTTCCCCGGTATTCCGGCTTGCTGCAGGAGGGCCTGTGGTTCATCTCAGTGCCGTGGCAATGCGCAAGTTGCGCGAGTGGGCTGCCCGGCGACACGCGATAGAAGCATCCTTTAAGGTTGGATCGTCCGCGCGGCTGGCGGAGTTGTACGCGGACGGCGGCGCAAAAGAGACCATTGATGCATGCTGGTCTTTTCGGCAAGGCTTGGAGGGTTTCCCGCTGATTCGCTTGCGGGCTCGCGGCGCGCTGCAACTCCAATGCCAGCGATGCCTTTCGCCGCTCGTCTGGCCAATCGAACTGGACAGCCGCCTTACCGCAGTGGGCAGCGAGAATGAGATCAGGGAGGTTGCTTCTCCCTACGATACGGTAATAGCCGGCCCGGATGGCCTGATGCTGGGTACAATACTGGAGGATGAGATCCTGATCAGCTTGCCCATGGCGCCGGCGCATTCGCAGTGCGAGGTGGTGCGTGAATCCCGGCCCGATGCGGCGCCGGGCCTCTCTCGTCCCTTGGCCGGCCTCGGCGCCCTGATGCGGCAAAGCCAGGATTGAATGCTGATAGCCAGTTCCGAGGGGCACAATAGTGGCAGTTCAACAAAATCGAAAATCACGTTCGCGCCGGGACATGCGCCGTTCGCATCATGCCTTGGGGCGTCCTGCGCTCTCGATGGATCCCGAAACCGGCGAACTTCATCGTCGGCATCACGTTGGGCCGGATGGTTACTACCGCGGCCGCGAGATTATTCCAGCGCCTCCCGAAGTCGATGAGGAGCAAGAGCAAGGCTAGCAAGCCGGCAGCGACAGCCCGCATCTTGCCATGAGCAAGTTTGTTACGATCGCTGTGGACGCCATGGGCGGCGACCTCGGTTCGGCTGCGGCGGTTCGCGCTTCGCTGGAGATGCTGCGCAGCCGCGATGAATTGCGGCTGATACTTGTTGGCGATGCCGATACGGTGCGATCGAGCTTCGGGCGTTTGGGCAAGGAATCGGCCCGGGTGGAAATCCACCATGCCGATCAGGTCGTGTCCATGGAGGATACGCCATCGGAGGCCCTGCGCCACAAGAAGCGCTCGTCCATGCGCTTGGCCTTGGAACTGGTGCGATCCGGCGAAGCCCAAGCCTGCGTGAGCGCAGGAAACACCGGTGCCCTGATGGCCACCGGTCGCCTCGTGCTCAAAATGCTGGCGGGCATCGACCGTCCGGCCATCCTCGTGGCCCTGCCGACGATGCAGGGCGCTTGCTACATGCTGGATCTGGGCGCGAACTCCGTTTGCACGCCCACCCACCTTCTGCAGTTCGCCGTGATGGGCTCAGTGATTGCGTCGATCAACGGCGTGGAGAACCCCGCCATCCGGCTGCTGAATAACGGCGAGGAGGAGATAAAGGGGGTCGAGACCGTCCAGGCGGCAAACGTCCTTCTCAGCGAAAGCCACTTGGATTATCACGGCTTTGTGGAGCCCAACGACGTGTTCAAGCATCGTGCCGATGTGGTTGTGTGCGATGGTTTTACCGGCAACATCGCGCTCAAGACCATGGAGGGATCGACGGAATTCGTTTACCGCCAGATGCGTTCGTACTTTCAAAGCGGCTGGTTTACCCGCGCCTATGGCTTGGCATGCTGGCCTTTCTTGTATGCCATCAAGAAGCGGTTGGATCCAAATCGCCACAACGGCGCCACGCTAGTGGGGCTGAATGGCATTGTGATCAAGAGCCATGGCTCCAGCAACGAAATCGGCTGGCAGCAGGCCATCCATCTGGCAATGCAAGAGGTGGAGAAAGGCCTTAATGAGCGCATTCAGGGGCTATGGAGCAATATGGCCGCGTGACCGATTCCGTTTCCAGCCTGAGGCACTCGCGGATTGCCGGCACCGGCCGCTATTTGCCGGAGCGCATTATCAGCAATCGGGATATGGAGCGGATAGTGGATACCACCGACGAGTGGATACGCACTCGCACCGGCATGGAGCGCAGGCACATGGCGGCCGACGAGCAGGCCAGTTCCGATCTGGCAATCCCGGCGGCCCGGGCGGCGCTGGAGGCCGCCAACTGCGACCCCGCCGAGATCGACCTGGTGGTGGTGGGAACCACCACGCCCGATCTGGTCTTCCCCAATGTGGGCTGCATGGTGCAGGACGCGCTTGGCATACCGCCGTGCGGGGCATTTAGTTGCGAGGCGGCCTGCACCGGCTGGCTTTATGCCTTGAGCATTGCCGACGGGATGATTCGCCTGGGGCGCGCCAATAAAGCCTTGGTGGTGGGCGTGGAGACGCTGTCGCGCATTACCGACTGGAGCGACCGCAGCACTTGCGTGCTGTTCGGCGACGGCGCCGGCGCGGTTGTCTTGGAACCGTCGCGGGAACCGGGAATGATGGGTTTCCTTCTCGGCGCGGACGGCTCCCATGTGGATATTCTGCGCAGCCGCGCGGGCGTGTCGCGCAATCCCCAGCAGTTCAGCAGCGGCGGCGCGGCCGTTCGCATGAAGGGCAGCGAGGTATTCAAGATCGCTGTGCGCACCATGGGCGGCACGGTGGACAGGCTGCTTCAGGAGCACGGCCTGGACCGCGGCGGCATCGACTGGCTGATTCCGCATCAGGCCAATATTCGCATTATCCAGGCGATCGGCAAGCGGCTGAACCTGCCCGATGAGCGCGTGATCCTGACCGTGCAGGATCACGGCAACACGGGCGCCGCCTCAATTCCCTTGGCCTTGGATGTGGCCGTGAGGGATGGACGAATACAGCGCGGGCAGCGCATAATGATGGTCTCTTTCGGAGGAGGATTGACTTGGGCCGCCGGGCTGATGCAGTACTGATGCGGAAGGCAGAGCGTCTATCGCGGTGGGGCGCAACGCTTGTCCCGCTTGTCGGGATGGCTGTTTGCGCTTCAGCGCAGGCGGAGAATTTTCTTCTTCCAGGGCCCACTGTAACCATCGTGGGCGAATCGCAAACGATTGCTGCCGACCGGCGCGAATCCCTGCTGGATATGGCCCGGCGTAACGGCCTGGGCTTTACCGACATGCGGCATGCCAACCCGGATGTGGATATGTGGGTGCCTGCAGACGGCGCGCCGGTGCTGTTGCCCACCGCGTTCGTGCTGCCCAACGCGCCGCGCGACGGCATGGTGGTGAATATCGCTGAATACCGGCTGTATTTCTACTATCGCCAGGATGGCCGGGACATGGTGGCGACGTTTCCCATTAGCATCGGCCGTATGGACTGGCAGACGCCGCTTGGCGACTGGAAAGTGACCCGCAAGCGCACGCGGCCAACGTGGCGCCCGCCGCAGTCCATCATCTCTGAATACGCCGCCGATGGCGAAGTGCTGCCGTCCGTAGTGCCGCCCGGCCCCGACAATCCGCTGGGTGACTACGCCATCAACTTGTCCGCCCCAGGATACCTGATTCACGGCACCAACCGTCCGCGCGGGGTGGGCATGCAGGTCACGCACGGCTGCCTGCGCATGCTGCCGGAGGATATCGAGTGGCTGTTTCCGAGGGTGCCTTCCGGTTTGCCGGTCGCCATCATCAATGAGCCGGTGAAGATCGGCTGGCGCGCCGGCCGACTGTATGTGGAGGTTCACCAGCCCTTGGAGGAGCCGCCGCCAGGATACATGAAAGCCCAGGTCGCCCGGCTCGAGTCGGCGGCCCGGGCGGCCCGCGCCCATCTGGACATGCAGTCCATGCGCCGCGCTCTGGTCGAAAGCAAGGGCGTTCCAACGCCCATTTCGCTCGAAATCCGCGACACGCGAACCGCTGTCCGGTAGCCTGTTCCGATCATGCCGGCGGCCTGCTCCATGATGTCGGGCGCTGACCTGCTGGGCATCCATCTCTTGCATTTCCTTTAACGGTTTGCCAAGATTACGCAACGCGCTTGGAATAGCGCATTAACTGGCTGAGGAGCCGAGGATATTAATGAAAAACACCAGACCTGTTATGACCTTGCTTGGAGTGCCGACTGTCGCCGTGGCTCTTGCCGGCTGCTGCACTGCGGGCATGGAGGACATGGCCGCCAGAATGGATGCCGCCGCCGCCGCGATGGGCAGCCGCATCTCCTCGATGGAGAGCAGAATCGGCGATATGGAAGCATCTCAGCGCCAGACTGCCGCGGCGGTCGAGCGCGCAGGCGTGACGGCGGAACGCGCAGCGGAAGCGGCGGAAGATGCCAAAGCCACTGCCGACGCAACGAGCGAACGCATGGATCGCATGTTCGAGCAAAACCAGCAAAAATAATCTCCCCCAAGTAAAGCGGCCGCGAATATAGAGTGTCGCGGCCGCTTTACCCTAAAGAAGGGAATCAGCCGGCAGGTTCGGCACGGCTTCCTTATCCTTGCGTTTGGCGCGAAAACATGTGATTGCGTCTGCCGCGCCAGATTTTTCCCAAGCGCATCGGCGCTCATTCGCCCGCTGTTGGCGTTGGGGCGCGCCTCCCTTTTCTATGAGTCAATGAGGCGGTTCATCTCGAAAATCGGCATCAGCACGGCGAGCACAATGACCAGCACGAAACCGCCCACAACCATGATTAGCAGAGGCTGCAGCAAGGAGGCCATGGTGTCGATGCGGGATGAAAGTTCCCTCTCCTGGGTTTGCGCCGCGCGTCCTAAGAGCTGGTGAAGATCCCCGCTAACTTCTCCACTGGCGATCAGCTGTATGCATAGCGGCGCAAACAAGCCGCTGCGGTCCAGCGCGTCGGCGGCGGCAGCGCCTTCGCTCACCTCGGTGGCGGCGGCCAGCGCGGCCTCGCGCATCGGAAGATTGGTGAGAAGGCGTGCCGCCACCCGCAGCGACTCCCACACCGACACGCCCGCGCCGGTTAGCGTGGCAAGCGATTGCATGAGCCGAGCCGAATTCAATTCGCGGGAGAAGGCGCCGAACAGAGGCGCCGCCAGCAAAATGCGGTGAAGGCGCATTCGGGCCGCCGGCAGGCGCATGGCGCGGGAAGCCGCCGCCGCTCCTCCCGCCGCGGCCAGCAGCGCGATCCATCCATGGCTGCGCACGAAATCGCTCAGTGCAAGCAGGATTCGTGTCAGCCGGGGCAGTTCCACGCCGCTGTCCACAAACACGGGCGTGACCTGCGGCACCACATACACCAGCATCAGGCTCACGATGCCCAGGCTCAGAGCAGCCAGAACCATGGGATAAGCCAGCGCCGCCCGCACCTGCTGCCTCAAGGCCTGGCGTTTCTCGAAGTGTTCCGCCAGCCGTTCCATCACTTCCTCAAGACGGCCGATCCGCTCGCCGGCTCCCACGGTGGCCACCAGCAATTCAGGGAAAACGCGCCCCGATGCCCGCAGCGATTCGGAAAAACTACGGCCTTCCTGGACCTTGGCGCGAACCTCCATCAGGATTACGGAATGGCGCGAACGCTGGTCGGCCAGCGTCTTCAAGGCCGTGTCCAGCGGCAGGCCGCCATGCAGCAGGGTGGCCAGTTGCCGGCAGAACTGCGCCAGCGGTTGGTTGGCCATGGCTCGGCGCTTTCCGGGCCATGCGCGCCTTGCGCCGCCGCTCGCGACCGCCGGCCGCAGGTCGATAGGCTGCAAGCCCTGCTCTCGCAGCAGCGCGCGCGCATGCTTTGCGCTATCGCCCTGAAGGATGCCCCGCCGCCGGCGTCCCTCGCGATCCAGCGCGGAGTAGGTCCAATCAGGCAAGGGGTGTCCCCGGCGTTGGGCTGCTAGTCTTGGCTGGTCACGCGCAGCACTTCCTCAAGGGAGGTCGCGCCTGCCCGGACTTTCTCCATTCCATTGGCTCGAAGCGGCGGAGTGCTGCGCCGCGCTTCTTCTTCAAGCTGCTGCTCGGGCGCGCTCTCGTGTATCAGCTTGCGCAGGCGCTCGTTGATGCTGATGAGCTCGTAGATTCCCGTGCGCCCGCTATAGCCTCCGCCTTCCGCCGCCGCCACAGCGCCCGGGCGATAGAGTTTCGGAGTGTTTCGGGTGTCCGGCCCCAGCAGCGCGCTTTCGCTCTCATCGGGCGCATGGGACTCCTGCGTTGCCGGGTCCAGCAGGCGCACCAGCCGTTGCGACAATATGCCCTGCAGGCTTGACGAGATCAGAAACGGCTCCAGACCCATGTCGCGCAGGCGGGTCACCGCGCCCACGGCGGTATTTGTGTGCAAGGTGCTGAACACAAGGTGGCCGGTCAGGCTGGCCCTTACAGCAATTTCCGCCGTTTCGATATCGCGGATCTCGCCCACCATGACCACATCCGGATCCTGCCGCAGAATGGCGCGCAGCCCGCGCGCGAAACTCAGGCCCACGCGGTTATTGACTTGGGTCTGGCCCACTCCCTCCAAGTAGTACTCCACCGGGTCCTCCACCGTCATGATATTCCGGGTGCTGTCGTTGATACGATCCAGCGCCGCGTAAAGCGTGGTGGTTTTGCCGGAACCCGTGGGGCCGGTCACCAGCACAATGCCATGAGGCCGCCGGACCAGCTGCTCCATGCGGGCCAGCGTGTCCGGGTCCATGCCCAGCGACTCCAGGTCGAGGCGTCCCGATTGCTTGTCCAGCAGCCGCATCACGATGCGCTCGCCATGGATGCCGGGCAGGGTGGAAATGCGCACGTCCACCGCCCGTCCGGCAATCCGCAGCGAAATTCGGCCGTCCTGAGGCAGCCGCTTCTCGGCGATATCGAGGTCCGCCATGACCTTGGCCCGGGAAATCACCAGCGGGCTTAAGCCCCGCCTCAGCTTCAGAGTCTCGCGCAGCACGCCGTCAACCCGGAACCGCACGTTGAGGTCGAATTCCCCCGGCTCGAGATGAACGTCCGAGGCGCCGGTGCGGATGGCCGAGGCCAGCACGGCGTTGAGAAGCCGGATGATCGGCGCGTCGTTATCGCTGTCCAGCAGGTCCGACGGCGCCGGCAGCTCCTTTGCCAGCACGCCCAGTTCCTGGTCCTCGTCGATATCCTCGACGATGGAGAGGGCGCTGTCGGTTCCAACTTCGTAGCGCGCCCGCAACCGGCGTTCGAAGTCCTCGGCATCGATCAGCTTGGGCTCAAGGCGGCAGCCGGCCGCGCGGCCGGCCTCGGCCAGCCCTCCCAATCCCGAGCCCGCGCGCACCAGCGCCACCATCCGGCCATCGGCTTCCGGCACGAGCAACACCCCGTGCCGCCGGGCGAAGCTGAAAGGCAGCGCGTTCAATCGGAGTTCGTGCCGGAACCGGGGCGTGGCGCCGACCCGTCGCCGCCGGAGGCCGCATCCGCGCCATTGGGGAGATCGAACGCGTCATCCATTTCCTCCGGCAGCACTGGGCCCTGTTCGGCGAAGGATTGAATGAGTTGCTGGCGGCGCAGGTAGTCGTACTTCAGGTTGGTGGCGGCATCGGCCTGCGAGGAGTCGCGCAGGATGGTGGGGCGGATGAACAGCATCAGGTTGGTTTTCTCCCGAGTCACCCCGCCCGCCCGGAACAAGGCTCCGATCAGGGGCAGGCGGCCCAGCACGGGCACCTGCTGGCGGCTTTCCCGCACCTTGTCTTGAATCAGCCCGCCCAGCACCAAGGTGCCGCCGTCTTCCACGATCACCGCCGTTTCCAGCGTTCGCGTATTGGTGACGAGGTCCACGGCGCCCGCCACCGACGGCGCCAGCTCGGACAGTTCCTGCATGATCGCCAAGCGCACCGCGTCGCCTTGGTTGATGCGCGGCGTGATCGTGAGCGTGAGGCCCACATCGCCGCGGTCCACGGTCGTGAATGGGCGGATCTGGCCGTTCGCGCCACTCGGGTTGATGCCCGAGCTGGCGTAGCTGCCGGTGACGAAGGGCACTGTTTGGCCCACATTGATGGTCGCCTCTTCGTTATCCAGCGTCACCAGCATGGGCGTGCCTAGGATATTGGCGCCAGCGGTGTTTTCCACTGCGCTGATCAGCGCCGCGAAACTTAGCCCGTCGTCGCGCACCTGGCCCACGGCGAACCCCGCGCCGGGCCCCAGCGCCTGCAGCGCGGCGGCGCGGCCTTGGTCGGTATCCGACACGGCGCCCGCCACCAGTTCCCGCAGACTGGTGCCGGAAGCGGAAAAGTC
The DNA here is from genome assembly GCA_965213995.1 of Gammaproteobacteria bacterium. Taxonomy (GTDB): domain Bacteria; phylum Pseudomonadota; class Gammaproteobacteria; order Steroidobacterales; family Foliamicaceae; genus Foliamicus. Next base: position 2,345,299 of record OZ243929.1, read on the forward strand.
GGTGCTGCCCAGCACCCGCTCAGGATCATAAGCAGCCCAGTTCACGCCCAGTTGGCTGGCATCATCGGCATTGACTTCCGCGATCAGGGCTTCCACCAGCACTTGGGCGCGGCGGATGTCCAGTTGATCCACAACGGCCAGCATGCTGCGCAGCGTCTCCGGCGGGGCATCAATAATCAGCGCGTTCGTGTCTTCATCGGCGGACACCTGAATCCTGCTTTCGCCTCCGTCCGCGCCGGAGAACTGGGTGCTGAGTTTTTCCGCCAGGCTGGTGGCATCGGCGTAGCGTATGTAGCGCACGCGCGTGTTGCCGCCGTTGGCAAGCGGCGTATCCAGATGCGCGATCAGGGCCCGCAGCCGCAGGCGGTGGTTTTGTTCGCCGCCCAGAAGAACGCTGTTGGTGCGGTCGTCCGCCACCGCTACGTTGCCGGTCGCCCGGGATCCTTCGGTAATTTCCGTTAGAACGCGAACCACTTCCCGGGCGCTGGCCTGCTCAAGCGGAATCACCTCGATCGGCTGTTCGTTGCGGATATCGATACGCCGCACCACCCGCAGCACGCGGTCCACGCTGGAGCCGCGGTCGGACAGTATCAGCACGTTGGTGGGCGCATGGGCGGCCAGGTGGGCGCCGGGCGACATCATGGGACGCAGTATCGGCACCAGCGTTTCGGCATCCACATTGGCCAAGCTGAGCACGCGCGTTTGAAGCTCATCCAAAGCGGTTTGGCCCGAGGGAATATCCGCGAAAATTCTCAGGGTGCGGTCCGGGGCCAGCCGGATCACCGGACCGGACGGCACCGCCACGATCCCGTGCGCGCTCAGCATCGACAGGAAGGCCTGATAGAACGCCTCCGTGGTCATCGGCTGCGAACCGATCAGGGTGAACCGCTGGTCCAGCCCTACCGCCGGGTCGATCACGAATGTCTTGCCGATCGCCTGCCCCACGGCTTCAACGACTTCCTCCAGGTTGGCGCCCCTGTAGTTGGGCGTGACCTGGGCCTCCTGCGCGCAGGCCAAGCCGGCCAGCATCAGCAGGGCCGGCAGCGCCCATGTTGGGACCGGTATCCGGTCATGCCCGCTCATTCCGGCCATCTCACATGGCCAGCAGGCCGAAACTTTCGCTGCCCACCCGAATTTCAAGCTGCTCGCCCTCGCGATCCACGGTGAGCATCATATCCCCACCTCCGCCCATCTCCCGCGTTGCCTGCTGCAGCGTGGCGCTGTCAATGGGCACGCCGTTAACCGCCACCACCAGATCGCCCGAAACCAGCCCCAGCGCATCGAAGAACGCCCGCGACCCGCGCGGGGAAACCCGATAACCCCGCATGGCGCCATCATCTTCCATGACCGGCTCCATGCTCAGAATTTGTGAAAGCGACATGCGTGGCGGGGCGGCGAGAAGGCCGGGGGGATCGGCTATGGAAAATTGCGAGATGCCTGCCCGCCCGCGTTCGCGGGCTGTTGAAGGCCCTAGGCTAGCGAGCGGAAGCCGCACGATTTCGGCACCTTGGCGAAGGAACACTTCGTTTGGCCGCACTGCGCTGAGCGTGAGCCCTGCCGCCAAGCTTTCCCCCGGGAAATAGGCCCGCGTTGACCCGCTGGATTCGATGATGGCGTGCGCCATGCCTTGGCGGGTTGAAGCCACCACGCCGCGCAGCCGGTACTTGCCGCTGTTGAGTAATCCAGGCGGCCCGGCCGCCACGGGCGCCGCGCGAGCCTGCGGCTCTCCAAAAAGACGGCTGCCCGGCGCTTTGGATGCGGGATGCTTCGCCGCCTCCGCCGACCGGTCGGGCAGTCTGGCGGGAGGCTCAACCTGAGTCCATTCCCACGCCGAGAGAGCGATGCGGGCCACCAGCCAGACGGCGGCTGCGAGAAAGGCAAAAGCGGGAACCTGCCTAAGCAGGCCGCTCCAATTGATGAAATTCATGCGAAATATCCACGATTGAGGCGCAAAGTTGCAGGCAGCTTGTGATAACTTTGAACCTGCTCAACGGGCAGGCCCCGAAAGCGTATCTCAATAGGCCGCCACCAATGCCTGATCAAAATGAACAAGACGACCGACAACGACTACCTGCGTCACCCCGGCGGATTGCCAGCCACCGAGACTGTGCCGCCCGAGGTGAAGCGGCCCTCGCTGTACCGCGTCGTGCTGATTAATGATGACTATACGCCGATGGAGTTTGTCGTGCAGATGTTACAGAAACTTTTCGGCTACGGCAGGGAAAAAGCAACCCGCATCATGCTGGAAGTGCATATGAAGGGGCGCGGCGTGTGCGGCGTATTTGCCTTTGAAATCGCCGAGACGCGCGCCGCCCAGGTGCTCGAATACGCGCGCCGCCACGAACATCCTCTCGCCTGCGTTGTGGAAAAGGTCTGATCGTCGATGCTGAGCCGCGAACTGGAAATTTGCCTTTCGAATGCCTTGGTGCGCGCTAGGGAGCACCGCCACGAGTTTCTCACTGCGGAGCATTTGCTGCTGGCGCTCACCAGCAGCCCGCTGGTGGCCGAAATTCTTGCCGCCTGCGAGGCCGATGTGGATGAACTGGCCACGATACTGGAGCAGCATCTCGAGGAGACCATGCCCACCTTGGGCGTGGAGGACGACCGCCAGACACGGCCCACGCGCGCCTTCGACCGGATTCTCAAGCGCGCCATGGCGCATGTGCAGAACAGCGGCGTGAAGGAAGTCAGCTCGGCGAACGTGCTGGTGGCGCTGTTTGCCGAGAATCAGACCTTTGCCGTGAGCGAACTCAACCGGCAGGGGGTCAGCCGCCTGGATGTGGTCAACTACATTTCCCATGGCGTTTCCCGGTCCCGCCCCGCTCCTCTCGGCGATGCGCCGGACGAGGACCCCTCGGGCAAGCGCCCGCCGCGGGCGCTGGAAGCCTACGCGGCAAATCTCAACGAGCGTGCTCGCGCTGGGCGCATCGACCCGCTGGTGGGCCGCTCCAAGGAAATCGAGCGCGCCCTGCAGGTCCTGAGCCGCAGGCGCAAGAACAATCCGCTGTTCGTAGGTGATGCCGGGGTGGGCAAGACGGCTTTGGCGGAAGGCTTGGCGCTGCTGATGGCGGGCGAGGACACTCCCGCTTCCTTGGAAGGGTGCACCTTGTATGCCCTCGACATGGGGGCGCTGCTGGCCGGCACCCGCTATCGCGGCGACTTTGAGAAGCGTCTGAAGTCGCTGGTCAACGAGCTAGTGGAGGAACAGGGAGCCATCCTGTTTATCGATGAGATTCATACCGTGATTGGGGCGGGCGCCGCTTCCGGCGGCATGCTGGACGCCTCCAACATCATCAAGCCGGTGCTGGCCAACGGCGATCTGCGTTGCATCGGATCGACCACCTACAAGGAATACCGCGGGGCTTTCGAGCGCGACCGCGCGCTGGCCCGGCGCTTTCAGAAGATCGATGTGCCGGAGCCCAGCGTGGAGGAAACCTACGAAATCCTATGCGGATTGAAGAGCCGTTTCGAGGAGCACCACAACACGAGCTACAGCGAAGAGGCTTTGCGGGCGGCGGCCGAGTTGTCCGCCCGCCATATCGGCGACCGCTGCCTGCCGGACAAAGCCATCGATGTGGTGGACGAGGCCGGAGCGCGCCTTAAGTTGAGCGCCCGCAGCGATGCGCCGCAGGATGTGGAGGTATCGCATATGGAAGCCGTGGTTGCTCAGATGGCGGGCATTCCGCCGCGCAGCGTTTCGGCTTCCGACCGTGAGTTGCTCGAGCAGTTGGAGAGCAACCTGAAGCGGGTGATTTTCGGCCAGGATCCGGCTATCGAAGCTCTAACATCCGCCATTCGCATGGCTCGCTCCGGTTTGCGGGAACCCGAAAAACCAGTGGGCAGCTTCCTGTTTTCCGGCCCCACGGGAGTGGGAAAGACCGAAGTGACCCGGCAACTGGCGTACTGCCTGGGGCTGGAGCTTTTGCGTTTCGACATGTCGGAATACATGGAGAGGCACACCGCCTCCCGGTTGATTGGCGCGCCGCCCGGCTATGTGGGCTTCGATCAGGGCGGACAGCTCACCGAAGCCGTTACCCGTCATCCTCATTCCGTTCTGCTGCTGGACGAAATCGAAAAAGCGCACCCGGACGTGTTCAATCTGCTGCTGCAGGTCATGGACCACGGCACGCTGACCGACAATAACGGCCGCAAGGCCGATTTCACCCATGTCATCGTGGTCATGACCACCAATGCCGGCGCGCGCGAGGCCGCGCGCGGTTCCATGGGCTTTACTCCGCAGGACCATTCCAGCGATTCCATCACCGCCATCGAGAAGGCGTTCTCGCCGGAATTCCGCAATCGCTTGGATGCCGTCGTGCAGTTTGAGGCGCTCGAGCATGGCTCGATATTGCGGGTGGTCGAGAAGCTGGTGCTGGAGCTGGAGGCCCAGCTGCAAGGACGCAATGTGACGCTGGTTCTGGAAGACGATGCCAGGGAATGGATTGCCCGGCGCGGATATGATCGTAAAATGGGCGCCAGACCGATGGCTCGAGTAATCCAGGAACATATCAAGAAGCCTCTGGCCGAGCGGATGCTGTTCGGCGATCTGCAGGCTGGCGGGCGCCTGCGGGTCACGCTGGACGAAGCCGGCGACGGGCTTGGGCTTGAGGTGGAGGAAGGCCAGCTGGCCGAGGAAGATCAGTGATGTCGATCGCAAGCCGCGGCAATCCCGCAAGGTAGTATTCGAGTGGCGAAACAGGAACCCATTCAGCTTCAGGGCGTAGTCACCGAGACTTTGCCCAATACGACCTTTCGCGTCACCCTGGACAATGGCCACATGGTGATGGCGCATATTTCCGGGAAGATGCGAAAGCACTATATCCGCATCCTGACCGGTGACCGGGTGACCGTGGAATTGACCCCTTACGACCTGAGCAAAGGCCGTATCGTCTATAGGGAGAGATGAGTCAGGCAACCCCTTTGCGGGACGCGCACCGCGCGCTGGGTGCCCGGATGGTCGATTTCGCCGGCTGGGAGCTTCCCCTGCATTATGGTTCGCAGGTATCCGAGCATCATTCGGTGCGCGCCGCCGCCGGCGTTTTCGATGTCTCGCACTTGGCGCTCACCGAGGTTTCCGGACGCGGCGCCAGGGCCTTTTTGCGCCGCCTGCTGGCCAATGATATCGATCGCTTGGGCGAGCGGGCGGCGGGCCTGTACTCCTGCATGCTCGATGAATCCGGATGCGTGATCGACGACCTGATCGCCTATCGCCTGGCCGACGACCATTACCGGGTGGTCAGCAATGCCGCGACTGCGGAGCCGGTGCGCGCGCAGATGCGCGGCGTGGCCCGGGCTTTCCCGGTGCGGCTTCAGGCAGAGGAGGGGCATGCCGCGCTGGCTGTTCAAGGCCCTCAGGCCATGGAGATGGGGGCGGCGGCGGCCGGTTCGGTCATCGGCCCGCGCTATGCGGATGCGCTTGCCGCGCTCAAGACCTTCAACGCCACCAACGAGCAAGGGATACTGTCGGCGCGAACCGGCTATACAGGCGAGGACGGATTCGAGATTTATCTGGACGCCGATATGGCCCGGGCTTTCTTGCAGGCCCTCGTCGATGCCGGCGCGGCGCCCTGCGGACTGGGCGCGCGCGACACGCTGCGCATGGAGGCCGGCCTTTGCTTGTACGGCCAGGACATGGACGCAACCGTTACCCCTCTCCATTGCGGGCTGAGGTGGACAGTGGCCATGGAGCCGCCGCAGCGGAACTTTGTGGGCCGCAGGGCGCTGGAGGCGGTTTGGGAAGATCCGCAGCTGCCGTCGTTCAGGGGCCTTGCGCTCAAAGGCAGGGGCATTCTTCGCGCCGGCCAGAAGATATTGACTCCGGCCGGCGAGGGCATAGTGACTAGCGGCGGCTATTCGCCTACCATAAGCGCATCCATCGGCTTGGCGCGCTTGCCTAGGGGCCGCTACGCGGAGTGCGAAGCGGAAATTCGCGGCGCGGGGGTGCCCTGCGCCGTCGTTAAACCGCCATTCGTGCGCCGCAACCGAATACTGATTGATTCCGAATAGATCAAAGAGCGAGGATAAGGACAGTGTCAGAAATTCCGACTGAACTCAAATTCACCAGCGAGCACGAATGGGTGCGCGTGGAAGACGACGGCGCCGTGGTTGTGGGGATCACCGACTATGCGCAGGAGCAGCTGGGCGACTTGGTGTTCGTGGAAACGCCCGAAGCGGGCGCATCGTTCGTTGCCGGCGATGTTTGCGCGGTGGTGGAATCGGTCAAGGCGGCCAGCGATATTTATGCGCCGGTAGCGGGCGACGTGGTTTCGGTCAACGAAGCCCTGCAGGATTCCCCGGAATTGATTTCGGACGATCCCTACGGGGCCGGCTGGCTGTTTCGGATGACGCCGGAAGATCCTGCGGAATGGGAGGATCTGCTGGATTCCGACCAGTACGGCGAACTGCTGGAATCCTAGCAAGCGCGGGCCTTGGTCTTCAATGCCGTTTATTCCGCACACCGAATCCCAGATCCAGGAAATGCTGCGCCGCTTGGGCGCGGACTCGATCGACGATTTATTCGGCGAGATTCCGGCATCGCTGCAGCGCGCCGCGCCGCCTGAAATTCCCGCAGGCCTGGGCGAGGCCGGAATAGGCCGGATAGCAAAAGCCCGCGCCGGCCGCAACCATCCGCTGCTGTGCTTTGCCGGGGGCGGAGCTTATGAGCATCATATTCCGGCGGCGGTATGGGATATCGCATCGCGCGGCGAGTTCTACAGCAACTACACGCCCTATCAGGCCGAGGCCGCCCAAGGTTCGCTGCAGCTCACCTACGAGTACCAGACCATGATTGCCGGGCTAACCGGCATGGATGTGGCCAATGCTTCGCTGTACGACGGAGCCACGGCCTTCGCCGAGGCCTGCCTCATGGCCGTGCGCTGCAACAGGCAATCGGGTTCGCGCCGCATCGCGGTGGCGCGAACCGTGCATCCGGCTTGGCGGGCGGTGGCCGGAACGCTGCTGCGCGGGCAGGGGCTCGAGTTGGTGGAAATTCCGCTGGATGCGGGCGGCAAAGCCGATTTCGGGCCGCTGGACCGGGACCCCGGCGATGGTTTTGCCGCCATCGCGGTGGCGGCGCCCAACTATTTGGGCGGTTTTCCGGATGTTCGAGCCTGGCGGGCCCGCGCCGACCAGGAGCAGGCCCTGCTGGTGGTGGGCGTGAACCCGGTGGCGCTCGGCATGCTGCGGCCCCCGGGCGAATGGGGCGCGGATATTGTTTGCGGCGAAGGCCAGCCTCTCGGAATTCCGATGTCCGGCGGCGGACCCTATCTGGGCCTATTGGCCTGCAAGGCCCGCTATCTTCGCCAGATGCCCGGTCGGGTGGTCGGCCGCACGGTGGATTCGGCTGGCAATACCGCCTATGCGCTTACGCTGCAGGCGCGCGAGCAGCACATCCGCCGCAGCCGCGCCACCTCCAATATCTGCACCAACCAAGGCCTTATGGTGACGGCAGCCACCTTGCATATGGCGCTTTTGGGCGGTGAAGGGCTGCGCCGGGTGGCGGAGGCTTGCCATGCCAGGTCGGTCGAGCTGGTGGACGCGCTCACCGCCATCGACGGCGTGCGGCGTGTTTGGGACGCGCCCTTCTTCCACGAGGCCGTTCTGCGCCTGGATCGTCCCGTGGCGCCGGTTCTGGCCGCCCTCGCCGGCAAGCGCATCCTCGGCGGCATCGATATCTCGGCAGAGTACCCCGAGCTGGGCAACGCGCTTTTGGTATGCGCGACCGAAATGCGCACGGCCGCGGATATCGAGGCCTACGCATCGGCGCTGACCGGAATCATTCGCGGCTACGCGGTCTCCGGGGAGGCGCGGCATGCCGCCTAGGCTGATTTTCGAGAAGGCCAGCCCCGGCCGGCGCGCCCACGCGCAGGCGCCCGCGCCCGAGGCCGCCCCTGCGGCCGATCTGCCGGCGGAGCTGATCCGCGAGCAGGATGCGCGCTTGCCGGAAGTGTCCGAACTGGACGTGGTGCGGCACTACACGCGCCTGTCGCAACTCAACTTCTCGATCGACACGAACAGCTATCCGCTGGGCTCCTGCACCATGAAGTACAACCCTCGGGCCTGCCACCGGCTGGCCTCGCTGCCGGGTTTTCTGGATGTGCATCCCGCAGCGCCCGATTCCGCGGCCCAGGGCCTTTTGGAATGCCTCTACGAACTTCAGGAGATGCTGGCCCAGGTGACGGGAATGGAGGCCGTTTCTCTTGCGCCAATGGCCGGCGCCCAAGGCGAGTTCGCCGGCGTGGCCATGTTCAATGCCTACCACCGCGCCCGCGAGGACTACGAGCGCGACGAAATTATCGTGCCGGACGCCGCCCACGGCACCAACCCGGCCACTGCGGCCATGTGCGGCCTTAAGGTGCGCGAGATAGCCACCGGCAAGGACGGCGATATCGAGATTGAGGCGCTGGATGCCGCGCTGGGGCCGCGCACCGCCGGCATCATGCTCACCAATCCATCCACCTTGGGAGTGTTTGAGAGGCGCATTCTTGAGATATCCAAGCGCGTTCACGACGCTGGCGGATTGTTGTATTACGACGGCGCCAATCTCAACGCTCTTCTTGGGCGCGTGCTGCCCGGAGACATGGGTTTCGACGCCATGCATCTGAACCTGCATAAGACGTTTTCAACGCCCCACGGCGGCGGCGGTCCCGGTGCCGGAGCGGTGGGCGTGGCGGCATCGCTCAAGCCTTTTCTTCCTGTCCCGCTGGTTGAAAAGATTGGCGGGGCCTACCGCTGGAGGACCGAGGCGCCGCGCAGCATAGGCAGGCTGGCGGCCAACGGCGGCAATATCGGCGTTCTGCTGCGCGCTTGGGTGTACTTAAGGATGCTGGGACGGGAAGGACTGCGGCGGGTGTCCGACCACGCGGTCCTGAATGCAAATTATTTGGCTTTTCGCTTGGCCGAGGCGGGATTTGATTTGGCATATCCGTCGCGGCGGGCCGGCCACGAGTTTGTGGTCAGCCTCAAGCGGCTGCGCGACGAGACCGGGGTGAGCGCCGCCGATTTCGCCAAGGCCATGCTCGACGAGGGCTTTCATGCGCCCACGGTTTATTTTCCGCTTCTGGTGCCCGAATGCCTGCTCATCGAACCCACGGAAACGGAATCGCCCGAGGCGCTGGATACATTGATCGATGCCATGGTGCGGATTCGCGATCGGGCGCCGAGCGATCCCGAGGCGGTGATTTCGGCGCCCCGCCGCATGCCGATCCGGCGCCCCGACGAAGTGCTCGCCGCCCGAAAGCCCGACTTGGCCTATGGGCCGGCGCTGGAGTCGTAAAGGCATCGTGCGGACGTACTCGGGCACGGACCGCGGCCAGATTCATCTCAGAATATTCCCGTCCCGGGTTGCGGAGGCCCGTCCGGCGCTGGTATGCCTGCACCCCTTTCCCTACAGCGGCGGCTTTTTTGAGACGATCGCGCCGCTGCTGGGCGCTGGCAGGGTGGTCTGCGCGCCGGATTGTCCCGGCTACGGCGGCTCCGATCCGCCGTCCGGGATGCTCTCCATGGAGGAAATCGCAACCACCATGCATCAGGCGCTTGCCGCCTGCCGCAACGGGTTTTCCGCTTCCTTCGATCTGCTCGGATTCCACAGCGGCTGCCTGCTGGCCGTGGAGATGGCCCGCCTTAAGCCGAATCGGATACGGAAGATGGCGCTGGTGGACGTGCCGTATTTCACCCCCGAGGAGCAGGCCGGACGCTATCCTAAATCGACTGCCGAGACCCGCTACAGCGAGGATCTTTCAAGTTTGGGGGAGGTTTGGGAATTCAGCGTGGGAAAGCGGATAGGCGGCATGCCCTTCAAGCGCGCCTTCAGCAACTTCGCCGAACTCCTGCGCGCCGGCGAGCGTGCCAACTGGGGCTACCACGCCACGCTCACCTATGAGTGCGCGCGGCGCTTCCGGGAAGTGCGCCACGACACCTTGGTGGTGGCCACCCAGTACATGCTCAAGGAACATACGCGCAAGGCCGCTGCCGATATTCCCGGCGCCGCCTTCGTCGAGCGCAAGGATGTCACCCGCGCCGTCATGGAAGAGGGCGCCCCCGCGATCGCCGAAGAAGTGCTCGCTTTTCTTGGCTAGAAGGGCGTGTCGCCGGAGACGGAAGCGCGTTGCATTTTGCGCTTTTGGGGCCAGTAGTCGGCCACGGCGTAGTGCGAGGTGCAGCGGTTGTCCCAGATCGCCAGGGTGCCGGGACGCCAGCGCAGGCGCACGCAGAACTCCGGTGTTTCGATATGCTGGTAGAGGAACTCGAGCAGGTTGGCGCTTTCCTTGGGCGTGAAGCCGTTGATGAAATTGGTGAAGAAGCGGTTCACGAACAGCGATTTGCGACCGGTTTGCGGATGGGTTCTTACCAAGGGATGCGACGCGGGCGGAAATTTTTCCTCGAATTCCTTGATCGTTTCCCGACACTTCCGCGCCGAGCGCGGCGACTCTTTCAAACCGCACGGCTATGCGTCCAGGAATTGGCGCGAAACATCGGCCAGCCGGTCCGCGCCCACATCGAACGCGCCGTGGCTCAAGTCGGGCATTTCCACTACCCGCGCGTCGCTCATCAGCTTTGCGGCCGCGCGCGACTGCTCCTGAAGATTGCCGTGGGTATTGGGCACCAGAACCGGTTGCCGCACCAGCGGCAGGCGCTCTTCGGCCGGGTAGCTGAACACGCTGTGATAGGCCCACCACGAATACGGCCCGGATTGCAGGTGATCGACGAAATGGGAAGCGCCGCGCTGAAGCGAAACCTCGGGATGCCGGTCGGTCACCCAGAAGCGCCACACTTCCATGACGTTTGAGCCGTCTTCAGCAAGCTCCTTGGGGCGGGCATATTGCTCGTAAAGCGCCTTGCGCTCCTCGCCGACGCGGAAAGGGATGCCGGGCAGCACCAGACGGCGCACCAGGTTCGGGCGCATAATGGCCAGTTCCGCGGCAATGAAGGTGCCGGTGTGATAGCCGATCACGTCCACCGCGCCCTCGCCATCGGCGCCGTAGCCCAGCGCGTCCAGCGTGTCGGCCGCGGCGCCGGCCAGCCCGCTCATCGGCTGTGGCTCGGGCGGCGGGTCCGAGCGCCCGTAGCCCGGCGTGTCCATCGCCATCACCCGCCGGTCGGCGCTCATTTCCAGCATGTAGTCGCGGTAGAAGTCGCCCGACAGGGCGGTGGGATGAAAGCACATCAAAGGCGTGCGGCCCGCGGTTTCATCCAGTGCTTCGGCAACATGCACATGCACTTGGCCGAACCGCCCGTCCACATAGCGCCGCCGAATCCGGCCCTTGGCCGCCGCATGGGCGCCGCTCGCAGCCCGCGCCGGCGCCCAGGCCAAAACGGCCGGCGCGGCCAGCAGCGCCCGGATCAGCCTTCGGCGATCAATCCGCAAGATATTTTCCGGCACTTTCTCCTCCTCGCGGCTCCGCTTTGGAATTCCTAGGGTTTGCGTTGTCAGCTCCGGGCGCTTTCTTCCCGCTGGCGCACCATGTCGGTGAGGGTGCGAAAATCGATCTTGCCGCTTCCCATGGTGGGCAACGCCTCCACCACCACGTATTTTTTCGGCAGCGCCAGGTTGGGCAGCTGTTTGGCGAGTTTCCTGGCCACCTTCTGCTCGTCGATCGGCTGGCTGGTCACAGCAATGATCCGCGAGCCTCGCTTGGCATCGGGCAATTCCACCACGCAACACTGCGTTTCCGCCCCGATCACCGCATTGAGCTCCTCTTCCACGCTCACCAGGGAGATCATCTCGCCGCCTATCTTGACGAATCGCTTGTGGCGGCCCTTGTGCCACAGATAGCCATCCTCGTCGAGAATTCCGAGATCGCCGGTGTCATACCAGTCCGACTTTAATCGCAGGTGGGACTCCGCCACGTCGTTCAGGTAGCCGGACATCACGCCTTCGCCTTTCACCATGATCTTGCCGGTCTCGCCGGGCGCGCAGTCCTTCCCGCTGTCGATATTCTCGATTCGCACCCGGGTGCCCGGTATCGGCACGCCAATGCTGCCGGGGCGGTTTCCGTCCCTTGGGTTCACTGAGATCACGGGCGAGGTCTCGGTGGCGCCGTAGCCTTCGAAAATCTCCAGCTTGTGCTTCTCGCGGTAGAGCTGCCTGAGGGAATCGGGGCATTTATCGGCGCCCGAAACCGTCAGTTCCACGCTGGAGAAATCCCCCGGCCGGGACTGCCGCGCATATCCCTCCAGGAATAGCGGGGTGCCGATAAGCAGCTGGGGTTTCTCCGTTTTGATGAGTTTGGCGACAACCTTGAAGTCGAGAGGGTTGGGGTAGGTGATGGCCGTCATTCCCAAGCACAACGGAGTCCAGAGATGGATGGTCAGGCCAAACACATGGAAGTAGGGAAGCATGGCCAGCATGTGGTCCATCCCCTTGATATCCATCATGTCGGAGAAGGAGTCTATATTGGACAGAAGGTTGCGCTGGGTCAGCTGAACGCCCTTGGGGTCTTTCTCGCTGCCGCTGGTGAACAGTATGACGGCGGGGCTGTCGAGGTCGCCGCTGCCTGTGATGCGCTTGAGCCGCCCCAGCGGCAGCTTCGATTTCAGATAGGCCAGCAGTTTTTCGTAGCGGCCCAGCGCAGCCATGATGTCCTCCATGAACACCATGCCCGGCAATTCCTCGCAGCCGATCCGCTCGAGCAATGCGCGGGCCGTGACGATGGTCCGGAAATCGCATTGCGCTTTCGCGTATTCGCAGTTTTTCCCGGCGCCGGTTGAATAGTTGATCATCACGGGCGTCACCCCGCCCATCAGCGCGCCCGCGACCGCCAAGGCCCCGCCCGACGAGGTGGGCAGCATGATGCCGATGCGGCCCCGCTCCAGCGCCCGGAAGCGCCGTGCCAGAACCAGCGCGCCGAGCAGCGCCTGCGAGTAGGTGATATCCCGCCCGGCGGCCTTGTCCTTGATGGCCAGCTTGCCCGGGTGCTTCCTGGCCCATTCGATGAATCGGTGTTGCAGCATGGCCGCAGTTTAACGCGCTTGAATAACCGCCTCGGCCGGAAAGGCTAAAAGGGCGATGGTACCGGTTTGCTTTCATCGGAACGTGCCGGGCTGACAAGAGTTGCTGCATTGATTCGCGGCGTTGACCTTTTTTGCGGTGTTGGCGGGCTCACTAGAGGATTGGAGACAGCGGGGATTCCTGTGGTCTTCGGCATCGACATAGATCCCGCTTGCGAATACCCCTATTCCGAAAACAACGGTGCTTCCTTTCTTCTGAAGCCTATCGAGAATATCAATGCCGAAGATTTTCCGGAGGCGTTTGTCAAGGCCCCCCTCAAGCTGCTTGCCGGGTGTGCGCCATGCCAGCCATTTTCCACTTATAGCCGAGCTTGGTCCCATCCTAGCGACGAGCGCTGGAATCTTCTTGAGCACTTCTCGCGACTCGTAAAGCAACTCCGCCCGCACATCATCACCATGGAGAATGTCCCGCCCCTGCAGCATGAGGATGTGTTTAAGGACTTCGTGAACATGCTGGAGAATGAGGGATTCAAAGTTTTTCGCGCAGTTGTCAATTGCGCCGACTATGGCGTGCCGCAGCAACGCCAAAGACTCGTTGTGCTCGCCTCGACACTTGGCCCGATTGAGATGATTCCCCCAACGGTCACCGAGGATCAGCGCATGACCGTTAGGAAGGCGATAGGCGACATGCCCACGCTACTGGCCGGCGAAGCTTGCGAAATTGATCCGCTGCATCGGTCGTGCGAGCTATCGCCACTAAACCTCACACGCATTCGCGCGTCTAGGCCAGGCGGAACTTGGCATGACTGGGAGGACGGTCTTCGCGCCGACTGCCACCGGAAAAAGTCCGGGAGGACCTACTCCAGCGTTTATGGCCGAATGACTTGGGATGCCCCCTCCCCAACGATAACGACGCAGTATTACGGCTATGGGAATGGCCGGTTCGGGCACCCCGAGCAGGACCGCGCGATTTCGCTCCGGGAAGGCGCGATTCTTCAGAGCTTTCCGAGAGCCTACAAATTCGTCCCCCAAGGTGAACCGATACACCGCAAACGCGTAGGGCGATTGATTGGCAACGCCGTCCCTGTCAGATTAGGAATCGCGATTGGCAAGAGCATCTTGCTGCATGTCCAAGACTGGCTTGATTCACAGCAGCTTGCCGCATGACATCACTTCATACCCCCACGCCGGCCGAAAATATTGAGCCAAGCGCTGCATCCGCAGTCGATTTTGTCGCGGCGCCTCTTGGCAACACGCAATGCGATGCGTTGGAGGGCGCCGTTGTTCCTCCCAAGCATTTCCGGACACGCGTGTTTCAATCCCAATTTGAATGGAAATAGATCAATGGATGACGCGGCACCCGCTTACAGGATGACGGTAGATCTGAATATCCTTGAACACCTTGGCATCAATCTTTACAGCAACATAGCCGCCGTGCTGACGGAAGCAGTCGCAAATGCTTGGGATGCTGACGGTGAAAACGTCGAGATCAAGCTTGATTCCAATGCGGAATGGATCGAGATTCTTGATGACGCGGCACCCGCTTACAGGATGACGGTAGATCTGAATATCCTTGAACACCTTGGCATCAATCTTTACAGCAACATAGCCGCCGTGCTGACGGAAGCAGTCGCAAATGCTTGGGATGCTGACGGTGAAAACGTCGAGATCAAGCTTGATTCCAATGCGGAATGGATCGAGATTCTTGATGACGGTGTCGGTATGACGATCAGCGACATGAACAAGAAGTATCTCCGTGTTGGCTATCGTCGCCGTGAGGAGGATGCCCAACATGGCAAGTTCACGGCCAAGGGCCGCCAAGTCATGGGACGAAAGGGGCTCGGCAAGCTTTCGCTATTTTCAATAGCGGGCATCATTGATGTGCAATCCGTCAAGGATGGGGAAGCGCACGGTTTGCAAATGAGTGCCGAGGGAATCAACGCATCGGTCGCAAAAAACGAGCCGTTTTATTCCCCTATTGCTTTGCCTAGAGATAAAATCACTGTCACCAAGGGCACCAAGATTGTGCTCAGGCGCATTAAACGACAGCGATTGGAACGCGGCGCAGCAGCGCTCCGTAAACGGCTCGCCCGACGCTTTTCCGTGATCGGAGAAGCCCATGATTTCCGCATCACAATTGATGGGAAGCCCATCACGACGGAGGACCGGGGCGATTTGCCCATCACGCAGTTCTTATGGACCTTTGGTGAATTCAATATCGACCCGCCATCAGTCCCTGACATGCTGGAAAAGGAAGAGCTTCCAAATCGCTTCGAGGATTGGCATGACGACTGGAGCATAAAGGGCTGGATCGGAACGGCGCGCCTGCCTAAGCAACTGGATCGCAAGGATGCCGGAAACCTGAATGGGATTGTAGTCTTCGCGCGTGGCCGCCTCTTCCATGAGAACATTCTTGAAAAAGTAAATGATGGTCGCTTGTACACGAAATACCTGACTGGCCAGATTGAGGCCGACTTCCTGGATGTGGATGACAAGCCCGATATCGCGACTAGCGACCGGCAGCGCGTTCAGGAACACGACAAGCGTTACGAAGCCCTGCTATCGTTTTTGAGGTCGAGCCTCACCAAGGTTGAGGCGCGCTGGACTCAGTGGCGGAGAAAGCACGAGGTCGAGAAGGCAAAGGAGACGTCCCCGGCTCTCGAAGAGTGGCTAAGCGCACTGCCTGAAGGTTTCAGAAAAAGTGCCGAGACGCTGATCGCCAAGCTAAGCGCCCTGCCTGTTGACGAGGAGGATGACAGGAAGCTCCTATACCGACACGGCATTCTGGCCTTCGAGCGAATGCGAATTCGCGGCTCGACCGAGGAATTCGTTTCCGGGATCGACGAAGTTGACAAGCTGCTAGCGGCGCTGGCCGATCGCGACGCGCTGGAAGCCTCTCTCTCTCGACATCGTCAGGTCACGGCTTGAGGCCATCAAAGAGTTCCAAGGAATCGTCGACGATGATGCCAAGGAAGCGGTGCTTCAGAAATACCTCTTCGATCACCTGTGGCTCCTTGACCCGGCTTGGGAGCGGGCAACCAACAGCGAGTTTATGGAATCACGTCTTGCTGACGCGGGCGTGATAACCGACAGCCTGACGGAAAAGGAAAGGCTCGGTCGCGTGGACATAGCTTACCGGACCAACGCCGGAAAGCACATCATCGTTGAGCTGAAGAGAGCAGGCCGAAAGATGAAACTCCTTGAGTTGCAGGAGCAGGGACAAACATATGTCGATAAGCTCAGGAAAATAATGCTCGAGCAGGGCGATCGTGCCCCCAATATCGAGGTCGTCTTCGTTTTGGGCAAGCCTGTGGATGACGAGAAGGACAATCCGGACCGCGTCAAGGCGTCAATGACAGCCGTTTCGCCTGGTAGTCGCATTGTTCATTACGACTCCCTCATTCAGGGAGCGCGGAATTCCTATGCGGAATGCTTGCAAAAGAGCAAAACACTGGACCGCATCGAGAAAATCATCGACCGCATATAGGTGCGCGTGATCGTGAGTGTCGGGGAAACCTGCATCGGGATTTTCACCACGGGCGTCGAGAGCGAGACCTCGGAATTTCCAACGCCGGCGGACTTGCGGGCCCGCCTGCGCCGAATCGCACTAAACAATGTAGAATCGCCTGTAAGGATGCGATCGTAATCTTCGTCCAGCGGGCAGTTTACGAAGACGCTTCGGTCGAAGTTGCCGTCCTTTGGCAATTCTCTCTATCCGTCCTATGGATGGGAGCCGTTGATCTGGGAGTCGCGCCCCCGAATCCGCCCGTCCTGACCGAATATGAAGACATCGGCGCCTTGATTGCGGGCGATCCTGCGGGCTGCCTCAAGCGCTTCCTGCTGGGTATCGAAATGGCGCGTGACCCTTTCGGCTCCCGCCTTGCGAACGGCCCACTTCTTGCCGCGCGGAACAACGTATTGCCCTTTGACTGACACAGTGCCAACTCCTTGTAAAGCTGGCAGCGAGTATATCACGGCATCCGCTCAGGGAGCGCTTCCCAAGCTTTACGCTGTAAAGCGTAAAGAGCCTGTGCGGTCGTTGCCAAACGGTGCCGTCGGCACTAGGATTCAACCATGAGCACAATGAGCCTGAGGCTTCCCGAAACCCTAAAAGAGTTTGTAAACGATCAGGTTAGCGCCCGCGGGTACAGCACTTCCAGCGAATATATCCGCGAGTTGATTCGCCAAGACCTCGACCGCCAGCGCCTGCGCGGACTGATTCTTGAAGGCGGCGCGTCGCCTCGGGGAGTTGTGGCAGATGAGGAGTACTGCGACGGGCTTCGTCGCCGGATTGTCTCTGATGCCAGCGGTCAGTGATGTCCAAACCGGCAGCGCTCAGGGAGAGAGACCGCCGCAATAGGTTTCCGGCTCCAGTCCCACATGTGTCTGAACCCGGCCCGCAAGAGGCCTTCAAAAAAACTAAGCTGCCTCGGATGTGATTTCTGACTGACTTGGACTATGTTTCGTTTGCGTCCGTTTTCGGGAAATGCTCGTTGAGAAAAGCCTCGATCTCATCAAGACGCTCGTTAAGCTTTCGCCCGCTCGGAAAGTAGTCGTCACCGCTGATCGCTGCGCCTTTCTGTTCGCTAATCTTTTTCTCGAAAAATTCCACAAACTGCTCGCCGCCCACTGAAATCACCAGCCCGACGCCATCCGCTTCGGTCTGCGGGCGCGCGTACGCCAAATACCGTGTGCGGTTTTGCGGTGGCGCTATCCTTACCGAGGCTCTTTGGGGTTGCACGGCCAGCCCGGCCTCTTCAAACATCCTGACAAAGCGCTTGAACGGTTCGCCGATGCCGGCTTCGACAGCGCGGTCGCGGATCGCCTCAACCGTCAGCTTGCGTTTTGGAGGAGGCGGCTCATCTGGTTCTTCAAGCACTTCGCGAATCAGCAGTTTAGGGCTATTGTCCGGCTGGAATACCTCGAAGCTGATGATCTCGACGGGTATGCCGAACCGCCCGAGAAACTCGTTCGTGCGTTCCAGCCCCGCTGTGACTCCTACGCCAACGACCATTAAGGCGATCTCTCTTTGTTCGCCTTCATTGTCCAGATGCTGTCGGAATTTTTTGGAAAGCTCTTCTGGTTCGCCGAGCTTGTCGAGCCTGTCATTGCTCCGCAGCTTTGCCAGCAATTCCTCTGAACTGAGATAGGCAAGCGACGAGGCGTAGTACAGCGCCTGCGTCAATGCGCCGTATCCAAGCGCGTCCGGCTTCACCTCGATCACCACCCAGCGGTCCTTGGAGTCGATAGCGAGCAGATCGAGCCGTCCGTCGTGAATAGCTACCTGCCGACCAACGAGGGTTAACCCTTCGCCGATCAGAGATACGTCCTTGACGATCCAATCCTCCAGCCATTTCTCCGGTCCCACCATGGAGTGCCCGACTCTCTTCGGTAGCGCCGGAACGCTGCCATTCTCGTCAGATCGCTCCTCAATGCTCCACACCGCCAGTTTCGACATGGCTTGCTTCCTCAGGCGGTATTGGCGGCGGGCGCGGCGGGCTTGGCCGGGTAGTCCTCCGGCTTGCCGGTATCGCCGGGCTGGATGACGAAATCGCGGCGGTCGCGGTACAGCGGCGCGCGGTTCAGGACGTACTCCTGGCCGTCGTCGAGATCGAGCGCGTCCCAGTGCGACATCAGCCAATACTTGTGGCCGCCGAGAAACAAATAGGTATTGCGCATCGTGAAGAAGCGGCACTCAACGCCCTCGCCGGCCCGCAAACGGGCGCACACCAGCTCGAATAGCTGTCGCTGCTTGTCCTTGATGCTCAGCACGTATTCGTGCGGCCAGGTTTTCCGGTAGGTCACGGCCTCCCGCCAAGGCGCGCGCCCGATCAATTCGCTAATCTTGAGATTTTCCATAACGTCTCTACTCTCATTATACGCCGCCCGCCGCCGCGCCTGTCAGCATCCGCAATAGATTTTGCGGCATTGGCGCATTCGGTCGGCGGCCAGCCTTCTCAGGCGATGAAGTCCAAATAGTTTTCGGGATGGACCACCTCGAATGCGCTGTCGGGATAGGCGCGGCGCCAAGCGGCCGGGGCGCATGCGTTGCGGCGCGGGGACCATTTCATATCAGCGGCGTGCAGGCGCCCGTCCAACTCCTCGATCAGGTCGATTTCCTGGCCGTCATGGGTGCGCCAGAAATAACTTTCGCTCAAGCGGCCCGTGTACAGGTTGCGTTTCAGCCGCTCCGCCAGAATATAGTTCTCCCATAAGGCGCCCGCGTCGCCGCGTAGCGCAACCCCGTTGAAGTTATTGATCAACCCGTTGCGGATGCCGTTATCGTAGAAATAATAGCGGCGGTTCTTGGTGATCTCCTTGCGCAGGTTGCGGCTGAAGCCGTGTCGGCTGTAGATCACGTAGGCCCTTTCCAGCAGCCCGAGATAACGCTCCACCGAATTCCTGGCCATGCCGAGCTGGGCGCCCAGCTCGGTGATGGAAACCTGCCGCCCGATTTGGAATGCCAGCAACTGAAGCAGGCGCCGCAATTTATCGGTGTAGCGGATGCTCTCAAGCTCGAGGATGTCCTTGAACAGATAGGCATTGATCAGCTCCTTGATATACATCCGGCGCTGCTCGTCCGATTCCATCAGAACCACTTCCGGGTACGAACCGTAGATCAAGCGCATATCGAGACGGGCTTTGGTTTCGTGGGCATCCTCAACCGGTCGCAGCTCCATTTGCGCCAAAGGCAGGAGAAGCAGCGTGTACTGGCGCCCGGTGAGCGGCTGCCCGGTCCGGCGGGCCAGATCAAAAGACGAGGAGCCGGTTGCGATGACGCGGAGCCCCCGCACGTGGTCCACCAGCAATTTCAGGTTCAAGCCAATCTCTCTCGCATGCTGCGCCTCATCCACGATCAGCGTTCGCCGGCCGCCCACGAGCGCTTTCAGCTTGTCCACGGACTGGCTTTCCAAGTACTCCCGCGCCTCCATGTCCTCGCCGCTGATAACGAGGGCATCGGGTTCGCACTTTTCCGCGTAGCGCTGGATCAAGGTGGTCTTGCCCACACGGCGGGGGCCGTACACGACCACGACCTTGCCGGCCGCCACCAAGCGTTCAAGCCGGACAAGCTGGGCCTGCGGGATATAAGGATCAATCACAATACTGACTGATTTTATATAAATAGAGATACTTTCCAATGCCTAAACAGAACTTTTATGGCCATAGCGGGCAGTCTATTTGCTCTTAACCTATGTGCTCTCTGCAAAACCGCGGCAAGAGGTGTGCAGAGTTGGCGTAAGGGTCTATAATGCCGCGCCGTCAGGAGTGGAGTTGACTTTGTCGATTTCGGTATTCGAGGCCGCTCGGCCCGTTTTTACAGGATTGATTGTTGCCGCGATGGTGGTGGTCGGCGCATTCGTCGGCCATTGGGCGCACGGCGCTTGGCTGAACGACCACACCCCCGTTCAGCCCATCGAATTCAGCCATGAAATCCATGCCGGCGAAAACGAGATTCCCTGCCAGTACTGCCATGCTTGGGCCGATCGCTCGGCATCCGCCGGCGTGCCGAGCGTCGAGACCTGCGTCGGATGCCACAAAGGCCTGGCCGAGGTCCGCGACCGGCCCGAAATCGAGAAGCTGTTCGGCTACTGGGAGCGGGGCGAGGGCATTCCTTGGGTCAAGGTCCACGACACGCCCGATTTCGTCCATTTCCGCCACAAGCCGCATATCCGCGCCGGCGTGGAGTGCCAAACCTGCCACGGGCCGGTGGAGGAAATGGCCCGCGTCACCCGCCGGGTCGATATTAACGAGGATCTCCGCATGCCCTGGTGCATCGACTGCCATACCGAGGAGCAGGTGGCCAACGGCCGGGACTGCCTGACCTGCCACTACTAAAAGCCGATGGTCAGCCGCAGGGATATTTTCAAGTTGGCCGGCGCCGGGGGCGTTGGCGTGGGCGCGGGGCTGCTGCTGGGGGAAGTGAACCAGAGGCCGCTGGAGACTCTGCTTTCCACGCATATCCCGCCGGAGGATTTCGCGCCGGGCATCGACACTTGGTACAACACGCTGTGCCGCATGTGTCCGTCGGGGTGCGGCATTTCCGTGAGGGTGCGCGAAGGCCGCGCCAAAAAGATCGAAGGCAATGCGGAGCATCCGGTGAGCCGCGGCGGAACTTGCGCCTTGGGCCAGGCTTCCCTGAACGCGCTGTACAACCCCGACCGCCTTCGCTCCCCTATGCGCGCCGACGGCGAGGGCGGATTCATTCCCGCCACTTGGGATGAAGCCTTCGCGGAATTGGTTTCGCGGCTCACCGCTCTTGAGTCGCTGCGAATGGGCAGCCGGGTGTGGGTGCTTGCTGGCGGCGCCTTGAGTTCCGGCGCGGAGGCCTTGAGCCGGTTCGCCGGCGTGTTGGATGCCAAGTTGCTGCGCCTCGCCTTGGATACGCCTGCTGCGGAACTGGCGGCGGCGAAGGCCATGTACGGATTCGACGGGCTGCCGCACTATGACATCGCCAGCGCCGATATAGTGGTTTCCTTCGGCGCCGATTTCCTGGGGGCTTGGCGCTCGCCCACTGCTTATGCGAAGGCGTACGGCGATTTTCGCCAAGCCGGGGAAAACGGGCGCGGCCACTTGGTGCAGGTGGAGCCGCGCATGTCGCTTACCGGCGCCAACGCCGACGAATGGCTGCCCGCGAGGCCGGGAACGGAGGGCGCGCTGGCCCTCGCCCTGGCCGCCGAGTTGCTGCGGCGCGGCCGGGGCGGCGAAGATATCGCGGCTTGGAGCGGCTTGGAGGGGGCTATGACCCTCGAGCAGGCCTCGCGCCATGCGGATATTCCTCTTGCGCGCATTGAAGCGCTGGCCGAGCGCTTGGCCGCCGCCGAGGCGCCGCTCGTTCTTGGCGGCGGCGCCACCGGAGCGGGCAGCAACGGCACGCAGGCGCTGACTGCGGTGGCCGCGCTGAATCGGGTGTTAGGCGCTGCAGGCCGCACGGTCCAGCCGGGCTTGGCGCATGCATCGGCCTATTCGGGGATGCCGGATATCGAAGCGTTCACGTCGGAAGCGGCCAAAGGCAACGTTTCGCTGGTTATTCTTGCCGGGGTGGATCCTGTCCACGACCTGCCGGAATCGCTGGGCATTCGCGAAGCCCTCGAAAGGTCCGAGCTGGTAGTCAGTTTGGACAGCTTCCTGAACGATTCGGCCATGATGGCCGACTGGGTCTTGGCCACCGATAATTTCCTGGAAACCTGGGGGGACGAAATGGCTTCTCCGGGCGGTCCGGGACGGCTTACGCTAACGCTGCAGCAGCCAGTGCAGGAGCGCCTCTACGACACGCTGTCCATCACCGATATCATTCTTAGCCTGGCCCGCCGCATGGGCGGAGCGGCCGCAGAGGCGCTTCCCCATGAGGACGCGCAGGCGTTCATCCGCTCGGAATGGGCGGATGCTTGGGAATCCCTGGGAGTGTCCGGCGACTTCAACGCGCGTTTCCGCCGCGCACAGCAGGACGGGCTCTGGTCCGCGCCGCTCCCGGAAGGCATGGCGGACGTTATTTCGCCCGAGGCGGCTGCGCCGGGCCCGGTTCCCGATGCCGAGTTCGCCGGCGGCGAGTCCGAGTATCCGTTTGTCTTCCATCCTTACGTGACGCCGGCTTTTCGTGAAGGCGTGGGTGCCAACCTGCCTTGGATTCAGGAATTGCCGGATCCGCTCACCAGCGTCGCATACGGAAGCTGGGCGGAAGTGAACCCCGCCACGGCCCGCGCCCTCGGCTTGCGCACGGGCGACTTGGTGGAGCTGGAATCGCCGGCCGGCAGCGTTAGCGTGCCGGTGGTGGAGTATCCCGGCGTGCGCCCGGACGTGATTGCCATGCCTTTGGGCCATGGCCACCGCGCCAACGGCCGCTACGCCCAGGGACGAGGGGCGAACGCGGCCTCGCTGCTGGCAGCGAAGGGCGATTCGGCCACCGGGGCGTTGGCTTGGGCGGCCACCCGCGTGGCCCTGCGCGCAACAGGCAAGCGCGGCCGCCTGACCCGCACCGGCGGCGTGGGCCGCACGCTGGGCAGGCAAATTCTCGGGCCGGACGGGGACCATTAGGACGATGAGCAAGATCGCGGACACGCTGCGCCAATACCGCGCCGACGGCTACTTCACGAAGTTCGATTACCACTGGACCATGGCCATCGACTTGGACCAGTGCATCGGCTGCGGCGCCTGCGTGGTGGCCTGCCAAGCGGAGAATAATCTGCCTATCGTGGGCGAGAAGCGCATGCGCCAAGGCCGCGAGATGAAATGGCTGCGCGTGGAGCGCTACTGGGAAGGCGACTACCCCGACGCTCGCCTGAGCTTTATTCCCATCCTTTGCCAGCAGTGCGACAAGGCGCCCTGCGAAATCGCTTGCCCGGTGTTCGCCACCTACCATAACCAGGACGGCCTCAACGCGCAGGTGTACAACCGCTGCATCGGCACTCGGACCTGCGCGGTGTACTGCCCCTACGAGGTGCGCTTCTTCAATTGGTTCACCTACACCTGGGACGAGCCGCTGGAGCAGCAGCTTAACCCGGACGTGACCGTGCGCGAGAAGGGCGTGATGGAGAAATGCACGTTCTGCATCCAGCGCATCAACCGGGCGAAGGATGTGGCCCGCGACGAGAACCGCCGGGTGGCCGATGGCGAGGTGCAGCCCGCCTGCGCCCAGTCCTGCCCCACCGATGCGATCGTGTTCGGCGACCGCAACGACTCCGACAGCGCGGTGTCGAGGAAAATGCGCGACCCCAGGGCCTACGAGGTGCTCAAGGAACTCAACACCGCGCCCAGCGTTATTTACTTGAAGAACGCGCGCGAGCCGCTGCATGCGGCGGATGGCGGGGGCCGCCACGACGGGAGCCATCATGGCGATGGCCATGCGCAGGATGCCGAACCGCACGCAGCCGCCGGCGAGCCGCGGATGGTCGAAGCCGAAAGCGCGGCGACTTGAAACCATGTCCTCAGCGCTCAGAAAACAGATGTTCGACCACGGCCCGCCGTCCTACGCCGAGGTCAACCGCGATGTCATCGGCGCGCTCACCACCACCACTTGGCGCTACTGGATCACGCTGGGCGTATCGGCCGGCGTGGCGCTGTTGTGCTTCGTCGCGCCTTGGATCTACCAGATCATCGTGGGCGTGGGCGCCGCGGGCATGAACCGCAACGCCATGTGGGGCACCTACCTCTCGAACTTTATTTTCTGGATCGGCTTGAGCCACTCCGGAACGCTGCTGTCGGCGGTGCTGCACATCACCCAGTCGGACTGGCGCAAGTCGATCTACCGCAGCGCCGAGGCGATGACGCTGTTCTCGCTGATGACCGCCGCCTTGTTCGTGATGGTGCATGTGGGGCGGTTGTGGTTCGTCCACTGGACCTTCCCGGTGCCCAATCCCATGGAGCTGTGGCCAAACTTCCGCTCGCCGCTGATGTTCGATGTCATGGCCATCCTCACCTATCTCACGGCCAGCAGCGTGTTCATCTACATGGGCTCGCTGCCGGACTTCGCCGCGGTGCGCGACGCCTCCAAAGGCCTGCGCCGGCGGATCTACGCGGTGCTGTGCTTCGGCTGGCGCGGCACCGCCCAGGAATGGCATACGCTGGGATGGTCCTACACCTTTTTCGCCGTGCTGGTCATCCCGCTGGCGGTGTCGGTGCATTCCATCGTGTCGTGGGATTTCGCCATGTCCACCGTGCCCGGGCTGCACCAGACCATATTCGCGCCGTACTTCGTTTGCGGGGCCATCTACTCCGGCACCGCGGGCATCGTGACGGTCATGTGGATGCTGCGCCGCTACATGGGCTTTGGCCGCTACATCGGCAAGCTGCATATCGACAACCTCTCGAAGCTGCTGCTGGTGCTGTCGCTGATCTGGACCTACATCAATATCTGCGAGCTGTTCACCGCCTGGTACGCCGACACGTCGTTCGAGAACGAGGCCATTCTCTACCGGATATGGGAAGGCCCGTTCTGGTGGCTGTGGTGGGAAATGATCGCGTTTTGCGCCTTCGTTCCGCTGCTGCTGTTCTCGCGGCGGATCCGCCAGAACTGGAACGTGATGCTGGTGATTTCCATTATCATCAATATCGGCATGCTCACCGAGCGCTTCGTGATCGTGGCCAGCTCGCTGCCGCGCAAGTTCCTGCCGGACGCATTTGGCACCTACTTCCCAAGCCTGGTCGAGATTTCGATCACGGTGGGCTCGTTCGCGGTCTTCACCACGCTGTTTTTGCTGTTCGTGAAGATCTTCCCGGCGGTGTCGATCTACGAGGTGAAGGAAACGCTGGCCCCGTTGCGCAAGCGGGAGGCGCGCGCATGACGCTGCTGGCCAGTTTCGCCCACGAGGACACGGCGGTGAGCGCGGCGGCGGCCTTGCGCGAGAAGGGCGTGGAGGATTTCGAGCTGTTCTCGCCGATTCCGCTTCACCATGCGGACGCGGCGGTGGGCCTGGGCAAGAGCCCCGTGCGCGTTTTCACGCTGCTGGGCGCCGTGCTGGGGGCAGTGGGCGGTTTCGCGCTGTGCGTATGGACGGCCACGCGCTTTTTGCTGCCCACCGGCGGCAGGCCGATCATCGCGCTGCCGCCCTACCTGCTGATTACCTACGAAACCACGATTCTGTTGGGGGTGCTGGCCACGCTTTTAGGCTTTTTCGTGGTGGGCCGCTTGCCGGCCTGGAAGGACCGCGCCTACCACCCTGCCAGCAACGTGGACCGGTTTGTGATTTCGGTTGCCGGAGCTTCCGCAGGCCAGGCCGAGGAGATTTTGCGCGCCTCGGGTGCCGAGTCCGTCGAGCGGGAGAATGCGTCGTGAGCGGCGCCGTTCCCCTGCCTTTCCCGCGCCGAGCCTTTGGGGGAAATGATGCGGATTCCGAGGCGCCGATCCCCGCCGGCCCGGTTGCGCCATCCCGGGAGGCGGTTTTCGCCAAAAGGCTCGGCGCGGGAAAGGCTTGCTTGGTTGCAGGCCTTTTCGCGTGCGGCGCGCTGTGTGCGCCGGGGGGGCTTGAGGCGCTGCCTTGGAACGACGACATGAAGGATCAGCCCAGCGTCAAAACCCAGGAAGCGGTCGTCGCCCTGCCGTCGGCATCCGTGCCTGACGATGGCGGCGAACTGGACGGGCCGGACGGGATACAGGATTTGGTGCGCGCCCGGATCAGGGTGGGCGAAATGCTCAGCGACCCGCTTGCGTCCGATGGCGCCAACGAGGAGCGCGCCGCGCTCAAGTACGAGTATCACTGCCAATCCTGCCACGGCGCCGGCGGCGCGGGCGATGGCAGCGTGGGCCTCAAGTACACGCCCAAGCCCATGGACTTGACCTTGCCGTACGTGCAGAACCAGCCGGACGGGCAGCTCTACTACACGATTACCCACGGCGGCGTGGTGATGCCCGGCTACCGCTTCGCGCTGTCGCAGGAGGACCGCTGGCTGATCGTGCGCTATCTTCGCGGCGGCTTGCTGGAGCAGGCGGCGCGGCTGGCGGAGGAAGCCGCTGAAGCGCAAACGTCCGGCGACGGAGAAAGCGAAGCGGCAGGCGGCCAAGCCGGGGCGCAGGCGGCGCAATGAACGCCGCCGCGCCCGCAAGCGAAACCGCATCCGCGATGGAGCGCGGGCCGTTCCTTGCGTTGGCCGGCCTGTTGGCGGCGTTGGCGCTGGCATCCTTTGTCGCGCTTTTGGGAATGGACGGCGAGACCTTCCCTTGGGCCTTCGCGGTGGTCATGTGGATGTTCGTGACCGGCCTAAGCCAGGCCGGCATTTGCTTCACTGCGGTGATGCGCTTGTGCAAGGCCGAGTTCGCGCGGGCGTTCTACCGCATCGGCGAGGTGATGACGCTGGCGTTTTTGCCCTTCGCCTTCATCGGCTTTGCGCTTATATTCGCCTGCGGCCGCGAATCGCTGTTCTACTGGCTGAGCTACGACGGCGATTTGAGTCCTTGGTTGAACGAGGATTTCCTGCTCTGGCGGCACCTTGTGGCGATGGCCGCTTTCTACGGCCTGTCGGTGCTTTATTTCCTCTGGGGGCTGCTGCCGGATTGCGGCGACGAGCGGGCCGAAAACGGCAGCGCGCTGTGCCGCGCCGTGTGGCGGCGGCTGGCCGCTTGGCGGCGCGGGGTGGGCACGTTCACGCTGCAACGGCGGCTGTTTTTCTCCTCGTTCTTCATTCTGCTGTTCTACGTGGTCAGCAATTCCTTCGTTGCTTGGGATTTCGGCATGATGCTGGTGAAGCACTACCACAGCTCGATTTATCCCATGTACTTCATCCAAGGCATCAATCTGGCCGGCGCCGCCGCGCTGCTGCTGGTCACCGCGCTTTTGTGGCGCACCGAAGGCTTGCGGCAGTGGTTTAACAGCGGCCAGGCGCGGCAAATGGGCATCCTTATCACCGCGTTCTGCCTGTTGTGGCTGTACATGTTCTGGGCGCAGTTCTTCGTGTCGTGGTTCGCCAACCTCGACCACGAGTACGGGGTGGTTTCAAAGCAAATGTACGGCCATTACCAGCCGTATTTCTGGGTGATGGCGAGCTGCCTGTTCTTCATTCCGCTGCTATGCGGAATCTTCGCTTGGGTGAAGCGCTCATGGGCCGCGATGCTGGCGCTGTCGGGCGTGATCGTCGCGGGCTTTTGGGTCAACCGCTACCTGCTGGTACTATCGGTTCTTGATCCGGCAAACGTCCCCTTCGCCAGCGCCGCCGAATGGCTTATCGCGGCGAGCGCGCTCAGCGCCTGGCTGTTCCTGCTGTTGGTCTTAAGCCGCTGCCTGCCGATGATCTCCGAGTGGCAGATCCGCCACTACGCCAGCGAAAAAGAAATCGAAGCCGCCACCTGATCCATCAGCGTCCCGGTGCCTCGGCCCGATTCTAGCCCGAAGAGAAACTCGCTGCGCCATCGCGGGAGGCAGGCTCAACTATGATCCCGGCCCCTGCGGCGATCTCCTCCGAAGTTCGCCGCCTTTTATAATTTCGCCATGCCTTTCAACCCCGAGAAACTGCGTTGGCTATCCAAACCTAGGGATCGAAAGCCCCCGCTGCAGGAGCTTCACGAGGGCGTGCCCAGCTTCATGCTGGTTTGCGGGGGATTGGGGAATACCGAGGAGCGCCTTGCGGAATTGGGTGTTTCCCGGCTCACGATAGGACACTCCCACGCTTTGGGCCCCCTGTCCGTGCTCATGCTCAGGGATTCGCCGGTCTCGAGCCATCGTCGCAGCTTCCGGTCCTCCGGCTAGCCCGCATATTGCACCAAGCCGCTTGTTGCAATACGCGGGTTAGGAGAGGCGGCGGATGAGGGCTTCGATTTCGGCGTCGCTGGGTGTGGCGGCGGTGGCGGGCGGGGCGCCGGATATGCGCGCTTCGGCGCGTTGGCCGAGGGCTTTCAGCCGCGCTTTGCGGGCGCGGAAGCGTTGCCGCGCGGTTTTGCCTAGGCGACGCAGCCGGTTTTGGCGCATGGCCTGCTCTTCGGCATCATCAGGCGGCGCGGCGAAGCGCGGCTCAAGCGCGATGCAATCGACGGGGCAGGGCGCCAAGCACAGGCCGCAGCCCACGCACTCGTCGCGGATGATCGTGTGGGTGAAATTGCGCGCGCCGATAATCGCATCGACCGGACAGGCCGGCAGGCAGCGCGCGCAGCCCACGCACGCCGCCTCGTCGATTCGCGCCACTGAAGGCTGCATCAGATTCGAGCGGCCAGTGCCTTGCCGAGCGGATAAGTTCGCATCCGCTTGGCAAGCGTCTGGCAACGGGGGCCTGCCACGAGCCGCTAGCGCACGCGCATGCCGGGTTCGGCGCCTTCGTCGGGCGACAGCAGGAATACGCGCGAATCGCCTTCGCCTGCCGCCAGCACCATGCCTTCGGACACGCCGAAGCGCATTTTGCGCGGCTTGAGGTTGGCAACCAGCACCACCTTGCGGCCCACCAGCATGGAGGGCGCGTAGGCGCCGGCAATCCCGGCGAACACGGTGCGGCCTTTGGCCCCGTCATCCAGCGTCAAGCGCAGCAGGCGGTCTGCTCCGGGAACGCGCTCCGCCTTGACGATGCGCGCCACCCGCAGGTCGGCACGAAGGAATTCCTCGATATTGATGGGCGCGGACTGGCTGCCGGCGGATTCGGCTGGCTGTTGGCTCGACTCCACCAGCGCCTTGAGCGTTTTGGGTTGAATGCGCTGCGCCAGCGCCTTGAACGGGTTGATCCGGGCGTTCAGCAGCGGCGCCGCCACATCGTTCCAAGCGAGCTCGCAGCGCAGAAAGGCCTCCGCGTCGGATGCCATGCGCGGCAGCACCGGCTTCATATAGGTCATCAGCACCTTGAACAAGCCCACGCCTTGGGTGGCGACTGCCTGCAATTCCTCGGCGCGGCCCGGGTCCTTCGCCAGCTCCCAAGGTTTTTGCGCGTTGATCCACACGTTGGCGCGGTCCGCCAGCGCCATGATCCGCCGCATGGCCTTGGCGTACTGGCGCGATTCGTAGAGTTCGCCGATTTCGTCGCGCGCGGCGGCGAACTCCTCGTGCAGCGACGGGTCGCGCAGCCGCGGCCCCAGCATGCCGCCGAATCCGCGGCTAATGAAGCTGGCGCAGCGGCTGGCGATATTCACCAGCTTGCCCACCAAATCGGAGTTGATGCGGGCGGCGAAATCGTCGAGCTGCAAGTCGATATCGTCCAGCCCCGGCCCCAGCTTGGCGGCGTAGTAGTAGCGCAGCTGGTCGGTATCCAAGCCGGCGGCGACGTAATCCGCCGCGGTGATGAAGGTGCCGCGCGATTTCGACATTTTCTGCCCGTCCACGGTCAAAAAGCCATGCACGAAAACGCCGCTGGGCGTGCGCAGGCCCGCCCCCATCAGCACCGCCGGCCAGAACAGCGCGTGGAAGTAGAGGATATCCTTGCCGATAAAGTGGTAGAGCTCGGCATCGCTGTCCGCCCCGAAATAACGCTCGAAACGCTCCTCGCCGTCCTTGCCGGCGCCGCACAGGTTCCTGAAGCTGGCCATGTAGCCCACCGGCGCGTCCAGCCACACGTAGAAATACTTGCCTTCCTCGCCGGGCACCTTGAAGCCGAAATAAGGCGCATCGCGGGTAATGTCCCAGTCCTTCAGCCCTTCCTTGAACCATTCGGCCAGCTTGTTGCGCGCTCCGCGGTCGAGGTTGCTGTCCCGCATCCAATCCTTAAGCGGCGCCTCGAACGGCTTCAGCTTGAAGAACTTGTGCTCCGATTCCCGCGTGACCGGCGCCAGCCCGCTGATGATTGAGCGCGGGTTGACCAGTTCCGACGGCGCGTAGGTGGCGCCGCAAACCGAGCAGCTGTCGCCGTACTGGTCCTTCGCCCCGCAGGAAGGGCATTCGCCGCGCACGTAGCGGTCCGGCAGGAACATGCCGGCCTGCTCGTCGTAGGCCTGCTGTATGGTGCGGGTGCGGATATGCCCGCCGTCCGCCAGCCGCTTGTAGATGCGCTCCACCAGCTCGCGGTTTTCCGGCGAATGGGTGGTGTGGTAGTTGTCGAAACGAATTCCGAAGGACTCGAAATCGCGGGCGTGCGCGGTCCGGCACGCCTCGGCGTACTCCGCGGGATCGATGCCTTCCTCGCGGGCCTTGAGCATGGTGGGCGTGCCGTGCGCGTCGGTGGCGCACACGAACGCGCAGTTAGCGCCGGCCAGCCGCTGGTAGCGCACCCAGATATCGGTTTGCACCATCTCCAGCAGGTTGCCGAGATGGATACGGCCGCTGGCGTAAGGCAGCGCCGCGGTCACAAGAATCTCCCGCGTCATAGGCGTGGATTATCCCGCAATCCCGCCTCCGGCGTTAGCCCGCATATTGCACCAAGGGGCGTGGGTCCCGCGCAGGATTTTGTCCGCCCCCCGCCATTCCCCGCCGCCCTTTTCCGGGAGACGCATGCCGTTTCGGGTTCGCCTCATTGCGCGTTCCCCTCTCGCGGGAGACGCATGAACCCATCCATGGGGCTTGGCGGCGGCTGTCCTGCCGCCGACACTCCCGCGAGAGGGGAACGCGCAATGAGGCTCCGGCTGGCGCAGACCCTGAGGATCGGCCTCCTGCCTCCGATGCTTCCGGAAAAGGGGGGGCGGGAAAAGGCTTCATCCGCGAGGGAAGGGGAGGCGGGAACTACCAGCCGCAGGCAAGCCCTTGGTTGCTTGTTTCAAGCCAGTCCATGAGCGGCTGGAAGTAGGCGATAAGGGCCGACGCATCCATCTCGCGCTGGCCCGTCAGCGCCTCCATCGAGTCCTGCCACGGCTTCTGCGAGCCTTGCCGGAGCATGTTCCAGAGCAGCGCGCCTGCCTCTTTGTTGCCGTAAATGGAGCATTCGTGCAGCGGCCCCTCGAATCCGGCGGCTTCGCACAGCGCCTGCTGGAACTGGAATTGCAGCACGAAAGCGAGGAAATAGCGCGTGTAGGGCGTGTTGCCCGGAATATGGTACTTGGCGCCCGGATCGAAATCGGCCTCGCTGCGCTCCACCGGCGGCCGGATTCCCTGGTAGCGGGTTCTTAAGTTCCACCAAGCGGCGTTGTAGTCCTGCGGCGCGATTTCCCCGGAGAACACGCCCCAGCGCCATTGGTCCATGAGCTTGCCGAACGGCAGGAATGCGATCTTGTCCAGCGCCAGCTTCATCTGCGTGTTGATGAGCGCTTCGCGGCTGCTCTTCACCTCCTCCGCCAAGCCTAGGCTCTTCAGGAAAGCGGGCGTGATTGAAAGCGTCACCGTGTCGCCCACCGCTTCATGGAAGCCGTCGTGCGCGCCGGTCTGGAAGATGGCGGGCAGGTCGCGGTACGCGAGGTAGTAGTAGATATGGCCCAGCTCGTGGTAGATCGTGAACAGGTTGTCCTGGGTCGGTTCGATGCACATCTTGATCCGCACGTCGTCCTTGCCGTCCATGCTCCAGGCGCTGGCGTGGCACACCACCTCGCGGTCCCTGGGCTTGACCAGCAGCGACCGCTCCCAGAAGCTGGCCGGCAGTTGGGGCATGCCCAGCGACACGAAGAAGTCCTCCGCCAGTTCCGTCATGCGCGCGGCGCCGTAGTTCTGCTCCTGCATGGCCCCGGTCACGTCCAGCTCCGCGATGCCCGCGTACGGCTCGGCCAAGTCGTAGATTTCGCCCCAGGTTTGCGACCACATATTGCCTAGCAGATGCGCCGGGATCGGCTCGCCCTTCGGCACGGCGGCCTCGCCGTAGGCTTTGCGCAGCTTGTCGGCCGTGTAGCAGTGCAGTTGCTCGTAAAGCGGCGACACCTGGCTCCACAGCCGCTCGACCTCGTCGCGGAAATCGGCCGTCGGCATGTCGTAGCCGGAGCGCCATAACTCGCCCATGTCGTTGAATCCCAGCGCGCGCGCGCCCTCGTTGCCGAGCTCCACGAACCGCTGGTAGTCGGCGCGGATGGGCGGCGATATGGTGCGCCAGCCGCGCCAGGCCTCGAGAAGCTCGTCGTAGTCGCGGCTGCGGGCCATCACTTTGCTCAGCTTCTCCAAGTCGCGGCAGCTTTCCGGCCCTTTGGGGCAGTGCTTGCCGCTTCCGTACGCGCCCTCCATCCGGGCCATGATTTCCGAAAGTTCCCTGCGCTTGGCATCGTCGTCGGGCGCCGGCAGCGTTGCGCCCCACTTGATCGAATTGATGGCCCGGCGCGTGAGCGGCTCCAGCTCGATGCCGTCGTAGCGCTTGGCCTTCTCGACCGCGCCGCTTCGGAACTTCAGCCAGCGTTCCTGGGCGCGCGCGCTCAACAGCGCCGTG
Source organism: Gammaproteobacteria bacterium (assembly GCA_965213995.1). GTDB lineage: Bacteria > Pseudomonadota > Gammaproteobacteria > Steroidobacterales > Foliamicaceae > Foliamicus. Next base: position 2,377,918 of record OZ243929.1, read on the forward strand.
TCCTGGTTGATGTAGGTGGCGTGCGCCCAAGCCGCCGCCGCGCGCTCCACGCGCATCTCATCGAATTTCCCGTTGGTTTGGCGGACGAATTCCTCCGCGTCGGCCCGCCAGGATTTCTCGGCGGACGGGGGGATGAGGCGCAGCTTCATCATTTCGCCCGGCTGCGGCTCCGCGCCGGACCGCAAGGCGCTGCCGGCGGATGCGGCCGCGATCGCGCACGCCGCCAGCGCCAGCCCCAGCCCCGCAAGGATGGCTCGGTTATTCATGCTTTTCTTCCTCCGCAGGAGTCATGCATTTTTTCAAGGGTTTGAGGAAAACCGCCAGGATCAGGCCGCTGCCCGCCGTTGTGAGCACAATCTGCCAGTACAGGCCGGGCATGTCGCCGAGCGCGTTGGGATCGAACTCGCCCGCGATCAGCCCGGCAATCAGGCTGCCCAGCGACGCGCCTAGGAACCAGATGCCCATCATCTGGCCCACGTATTTCCTCGGCGCCAGCCGGGTCACGGCGGAAAGGCCCACCGGGCTTAAGCACAGTTCGCCGGTGGTGTGCAGCAGATAGGTGAAGAACAGCCAAGTGGGCAGCACCGGATTGCCTTCGGCCACCAAGGTGGCGGCGCCGATCATCACTAAAAAGCCCAGCCCCAGCTGAATAAGGCCGAAAGCGAATTTAAGCGGCGTGGAAGGGTCCAGATTGCGCCGCGCCAAGGCTGTCCATAGCATCGCGAACAATGGCCCCAGGACGATGATGAAGAACGGGTTGAGCGACTGGAACCATTCGGCAGGGAAGCTGAAGGTGCCGAATTCTCGGATCGTGTAGCGCTCCGCGAACAGGTTCAGCGACGAGCCGGACTGCTCGAATCCGGCCCAGAACATGGCGGCGCCGAAGAACAGCACGATGATGCCTCCCACGCGCAGGCGCTCGTCGCGCGCAAGCCCCCCGAAAAGCAGCAGCGCAAGGAAGTAGATCGCCGCCACGGCCACGATCACCACGGCGCTGGCTTCCGCGATGGCGCGCGCGTTCAGCTCGATGGCGCCGCCCAGCGCGCCCGCGTACACGGCGGCGAGCGCCGCCAGCGCGGCCGCCACGCCCAGCCACGCCTTCCTGCGGTAGGCGGCGGAGGCGGCGGATTCGGGACGGGCGCCCGCTTCGCCCAAGTGCTTACGGGTGTAGTGGAACTGCACTAGGCCGAAGAGCATGCCCACGCCGGCGGAGGCGAAGCCGTAATGCCAGTTGTAGTCCGCCAGCCAGCCGCACACCAGCGGGCCGATGAAAGCGCCCACGTTGATGCCTAGGTAATAGAGCGTGAAGCCGCCGTCGCGGCGCGGGTCGGAGGGCGCGTACAGCTGGCCCACCAGCGCGCTGATATTGGGTTTGAGCAGGCCTGTGCCCAGCACCACCAAGATCAGCCCCAAGTAGAAGGCCGCGACGCTGGGAACGGCGAGCACGAAATGCCCGCACATGATGATGATGCCGCCCGCCCACACCGCCCGCTGCCCGCCCAGCAGCCGGTCCGCCAGCCAGCCGCCCGGCAGGGCGACCAAGTACACGGCGGCCGTATAAACGCCGTAGATGGCGGTGGCGATCTCGTCGGTCAGGCCCATGCCGCCCCGCTGCACCTGATCGACCATGAACAGCACCAGCAGCGCGCGCATGCCGTAATAGCTCATGCGCTCCCACATCTCGGTGAAGAACAGGGTGACAAGCCCCCGCGGATGCTGGAAGAAATTCAGCATCCCCGCATTATATGCAGCCGCTCGCGCTAGCCATGGCGAGCCCGGTCGAACGGCGCTGATCCGGTTGCAATATCATTGCCGCCGCCGTGCAGGTTCTTCTGGATTTTTTCTTTCTCGCGCCGTTTCTCGCGGCCTACCTGCTGTGGGGGCTGATTCCGGCGGTTTGGGTGCTCATGGGCGCGGTGGTTTTGCAGGTTGGGGCGCAATGGCTGATCGGCGGCGTCTATAAGCCGAAGCCGGTCACGCTGGCCTCGGCGGGGCTGGTGCTGGTGTTCGGCACGCTCACGGTGGCGCTCAAGGACCCGTTGTTTATTAAATGGAAGCCCACCGTGCTTTACTGGGCCATGAGCTTGGGCTTGCTTGGCGCGAGAGCGTGGAAGCGCAAAGGCGTGGTGCATGCGCTTCTGGCTTCGCAGGCGGAAGGGTTCGCGGCGCTGCCGGCCCGCGCGGCATCCGTGCTGGACTGGGCATGGGCGATCTTTCTCGCGGCCATGGGCATGCTCAATATCTGGGTGGCCTACACGTTCAGCGAATCCGCCTGGGTGTATTTCAAGCTATTCGGGCTGACCGGGCTGACGCTGGTTTTCGGGGCGCTTCAGGCTTTGTGGGTGGTGCGCTCGATAAAGATGGTCGAAAGCAAGTGACATCGGGGGAACGCCCGGAACTTATTCGCGCGCGGCTGCTGGAAGCACTGGCGCCCTGCGAAGTTGAAGTGCGCGACGATTCGCATTTGCATGCAGGGCATGTGGGAGGGCGCGAAGGCGGCGGGCACTTTTCGGTTCGCATCGTGGCCGAGCGGTTTCGCGGCCATGCGCCGCTGGCGCGCCACCGCCTTGTTTACGCGGCGCTCGACGACATGATGCGGGGGGCAATCCACGCCCTGTCCATTACCGCCCTGACTCCAGACCAAGCAAGCTAACCCGCATATTGCACCAAGCCGCTTGTTGCCTTCCTTGTTTTGCTGCTTATTGAACAGCTTATGCCCGGAATGCCTGCTTTCCGCCTGATGCGGAACGCGCATGCCGCGTTCCCGCTGGTCTTTTGCGCCGCTTGCGCGCTTATGCGCTTGCACCCGCTCTTTTCTTGCCCCTGCCTCGCGGGAGACGCATAAACCCATCCTCCTGTTTCCCATAAGCTTCTGTTGGCATCCCTGCCGCGCAGTGGCGAAAAATAACGCCCGGGGCCGACCTCCTGTCGGCCCGCTCGCATCTGGCAAAGGCATGCTTTGCCTCGCTGCGCTGCGCGCAGCGACCGATGCTCGCCCTGCTCCAGACGCTCCCGCGAGGCAGGGGCAAGAAAAGGGCTTTAGCTGGCGCAGGGTGGTGCAATATGCGGTTTGGCCCGCATTGGAGCAGGTCATGTTCAAGCCAGTCTTTCGGCGCGCATAAAATTCCGGTCCTAGGCTCTTGGGATTCGGATGTCGGGCAACCTCGAAAAATCCATTCTGGCTGTGGAAGCGCCGTTCGGCGGGCTGACCCTCGGCGAGGCCGGCGCGCGCGTGCGCCTGCCGCGCGGCGGTCATGGCGCCGAGATCACGGTGGGCTTCCCCTGCGCGGGTTTCGCGGCGCAGCTGAGCGCGGCTGTGCAGGAGGAAACCGGCGTGGAGTCGGTCGTCGTGCGAACGGATATTGCCGCGCACACGGTGCAGCCGCAAACGCAAAGGCTCGAGGCCGTCAAGAATATCGTGGCGGTGGCTTCGGCCAAGGGCGGCGTGGGCAAATCGACGGTGGCGGCCAATCTGGCGGCGGGATTGGCCATGGACGGCGCGCGCGCGGGCATTCTCGATGCCGATATCTACGGTCCCAGCGTGCCGCGAATGCTGGGTCTGGAGGGCGAGCGGCCGCGCAGCGCCGACGGCAAGAGCTTTGAGCCGCTGCGCGCTCATGGCCTGCAGGCCAGCTCCATCGGCTTTCTGGTCGATACGCGCAGCCCGGTGGTGTGGCGCGGCCCTATGGTGACGCAGGCGCTTATGCAGTTGCTCGGCCAGACGCGCTGGAAAGACCTCGATTATCTGATCGTCGATATGCCGCCCGGCACCGGCGATATTCAACTGACGCTGTCGCAGCGCGTGCCGGTGGCGGGCGCGGTGGTGGTGACCACCCCGCAGGAACTGGCGCTGGCCGACGCGCGCAAGGGGATCGCCATGTTCGGCAAAGTCAAAGTGCCGGTGCTCGGCGTGGTGGAGAATATGAGCGCCCATGAGTGCCCGCAGTGCGGCCACAGCGAGCCGCTGTTCGGCGCAGGCGGCGGCGCGCGGCTGGCCGGGGAGTTCGACTTGCCGCTTCTGGCGCAGCTGCCGCTTTCGGCGGGCGTGCGCGCCGCCACCGACGACGGGCGGCTGGTGGCTCCGGGCGAGCCGGATTCAGGCGGCCATTACCGGGCGCTCTCCCGCGCCGTGGCCGCGCGCCTGGCCGGCCGGCCGCGCGGCGCGCGCAGCGTGTTTCCCAAAATAGTAGTAGAGTCCAACTGATGCTGGCTGGGATATTGCACCAGGGGCCGTGGAGGCCGCGCAGGATTTTGCCTGTTCCTCGCCTTTCCGCGCCCCCCTCTTCAGGGAGACGCATAAACCCATCCATGGGGCTTGCTTCGGCATCCTGCCTCCGATACTCCCTGAAGAGGGGGGCGCGGAAAGGCTTAAGCTGCGGGCTGGCCGCTTTTCCGCAATGCGGCGAACGAGGGCATCGCGCCCGCATCCGCCGGCGCGGGGATGTTTCCGTTTGCGAAGCGGAGCGGCGCGATGGCTGAAAAACGGGAATTCATTGAACAGCCCGCTGCCGCCGCGGCGGGGCTGGCCATCGTGTCCGGCGAGCCGTACGTGGAGGCGCCGGCCGACCTCTTCATACCTCCGGAAGCGCTCAGGGTGTTTCTGCAATCCTTTGAGGGGCCTCTCGACCTGCTGCTGTACCTGATTCGGCGGCATGACTTGGACATCATGGAAGTGCCGATCACCGAGATCTGCGAGCAGTACGCGCGGTACATCGAGTTGATGCGGGAAATGCAGCTTGAACTGGCCGGGGAGTACTTGGTCATGGCCGCGACGCTGGCGGAGATCAAGTCGCGCATGCTGGTGCCGCAGCTGCCGCTTGAGGAGGATGATGAAGCGGACCCGCGCGCGCGGCTGTTCCAGCAGCTGCTGGAGTACGAGCGCCTCAAGCAGCTGGCTTCTTCGCTGGACGAAATGCCCCGCTTGGAACGGGACGCTTTGCATGCCTCGGCCGAAGCGCCCGAAAAGCGCCAGCCCTGCGAATTGCCGCAAGCCACGCTCAACGAGCTGGTGCTGGCCTATGCCCGGATTGTCGAGCGCGTCCGTTTCCAAGTGGGCTGGGCCGTTCAGACCGAGCAATTATCGACCCGCGAGCGGATGGCGGATATTCTCAAGCAGGTGTCCGGCCGGGACTTCACCGAGTTTACGGAGTTGTTTCCCGCCCGCGAAGGCCGCATGGGCGCCGCCGTAACGTTTTCGGCCTTGCTGGAGCTGGTTCGCGACAAGGGGGGGGTGCAGGCGGTCCAGAACGGGCCTTATGCGCCCATCTATGTCACCTCCGCCGCCAGCGCCCAAGAGGCGCCGCTGAAGTGACTGGCGCCGATACGCGCAACCTGGTGGAGGCGGCGCTGCTTGGCGCCGGGCATCCATTGAGCATGGCCCAGTTGCTGGCTCTGTTCGACCCGTTGGAGGAAGTTGGCGAGGGCGATGTGCGCCAGGCCTTGGGCGAGCTGGAGCGCGACTATGCCGGCCGGGAAATCCAACTGGCCGAGGTGGCCGGCGGCTGGCGCGTTCAAACCGGCGCCGCGGCGGCGGAACGGCTGGCGCGGCTGGAGAAATTCCGCCCGCCTAAATTTTCCCGCGCGCTGCTTGAGAGCCTTGCCGCCATCGCCTACCGGCAGCCGATCACGCGGGCTGAAATCGAGGAGCTGCGGGGTGTGCGCCTGAGCGGCAACATTATGCGAACGCTCATGGAGCGCAACTGGATCGAAGTGGTGGGGCATCGGGAAACGCCGGGCCGGCCTGCCTTGTATGGAACCACCCGCGACTTCATGGATTACTTCAGTCTCAAGCGGCTCGACGAGCTGCCGTCGTCGGGGGAATTCGGCTTGGCCGAGGATGCGCCGCCCGCCAAACCGCCGGGCGGCGCGCAGGCGTTTCCCGCCGGGACCGCCGCCGAGCAGGGCGCCGGGCTGTTCGACGGCGCGGCGGGCTCGGCCGATGCCAATCCGGCCCGCGATTGATTCGGGTCCATAAATATCTGGCCGATGCCGGGGTCGCCTCCCGGCGCAAGGTGGAGGGCTGGATTGCCGCCGGCCGGCTTACCGTAAACGGTCGAGCGGCGGTTCCCGGACTGCGCGTCGCTGGCGGCGAGCGGTTTCGTCTGGATGGCCGGCCGCTGCCGGTTCGTTCTTCCGCGGCGTCCGCCGCCCGGGTGATCGCCTACAACAAGCCGGAGGGCGAACTGGTCACCCGCGGCCGCCGGGTCGCGCGTCCAACGGTTTTCGCCGCCTTGCCGCGCTTGCAGGGCCAGCGCTGGGTGGCTGTGGGCCGGCTCGATCTGAACTCCAGCGGCCTGCTGCTGCTGACCACCGACGGCGGATTGGCCCACCGCCTGATGCATCCTTCTTTCGGCATGGAGCGCGAGTACTTGGCGCGGGTGCTGGGCCAGCCCGGCGCCGCGGTTTTGCGGCGCCTTGCGGAAGGCGTGATGCTGGAAGACGGGCCGGCGCGTTTCGATTCGCTCGCCGGGCAGGGCGGCAGCGGCGCCAACCGCTGGTACCGTGTCGTTATCAGCGAAGGTCGCCACCGCGTTGTGCGGCGGTTATGGAGCTCCCAAGGCCATGCCGTAAGCCGCCTTATCCGCATTCGCTACGGTCCTGTTCGCCTGCCTCGCGACCTTCCCCGCGGCCGCTGGCGCGAACTCGACCCCGCGCTGTTCGCATGAACGCGGGTTCGGTTGCCAGCCTCCGCGTTGGAACGGATTCCGGCTACAGCGTGCCCCGGGGCGCCACCCACTCCGCCGCCTGCTTCGTCACGCCCGCTATCGCATCGAAATCAGCATCGTAATGAAGCACGGCCATGCCCTCGCTTTCGGCCGCTGCCGCAATGATGAGGTCCGGTATCGGCAGGCGATGGAGTCCGCGGCGTGCCAGCAAGCCCTGAACTTCGATGGCGCGCTCGAATACCGCTTCGGTCAACTCGATGCGGCGGTAGGCGAGTTTCCGACGCATTCGCATGTCGGACCAAGATATTATTGGCGCAATGCCATCCGGCTGCGGGCGATGAACGAAAAAACGCTTATTTTGGCGATTGGCGATATCCATTTAGGCACGGCCTGCTCGGGGATTCCAAGCGCAATTTCGGAGCAGGGCGTTGATCCCAAGGAACTCACGCCCGCCGCCGCTTTGCGTTCGGCAGTGGATTTGGCGATCGAGCGGCAGGTGGCGGCGGTTCTATTCGCCGGCGATGTGGTGGAGAGCGCCAATGCCCGGTTCGAGGCGCTGCCGCCGCTGGAAGAGGGTGTTCAGCGTTTGCTGAAAGCCGGAGTCGAGGTGGTCGCCGTTGCCGGGAACCACGATGTCGAGGCGCTGCCCCGGCTTGCGAATTTGATCGACGGCTTCACTCTCCTAGGCAAAGGGGGTTGTTGGGAGGACTTCATGCTGTCGAGGGCGGGCGCGCCGCAGGTTCAGGTCGTCGGCTGGTCTTTCGGCGAAAAGCGCGTTCGCCAGAGTCCGGTGGCTCAGCTTCTCAAAGAACTGCCGCCACCTGCAGCGGTGCCGCGGATCGGACTTCTGCATTGCGATCTCGGAGCGTCCGGCGGCAACTATGCGCCCGTGAGGCAGACGGAGTTGGACGATGCCAACTTCGACGCCTGGCTGCTGGGCCATATTCACAAGCCCTCGCTAGACGCTCGGGGCAGCGGGCCGCGACCGCGCCCTTGCGGCTATCTGGGTTCGCTGGCGGCGCTTGATCCTTCCGAAACAGGACCGCATGGGCCGTGGCTGGTGGAGGTATCCGGTGATGGCGGCATTAAGGTGGAGCAAGTTCCGTTGGCCCCGGTGCGATGGGAATCCATCGAGGTGTCAGTGGGAGGCATCGAAAATATCGAGGATGTGTGCGACCGCCTGCTAGACGAGGCGAAAAAATTCGCGCAGGAGATGGGACGGGGCGGAAGGATGCCAGCCGCGCTGGGCCTGCGCGTGAAGCTTACCGGGTCGCCCACGGCGTACGAGGATATCCGGCGCTGGATCGAAAACCCCAAGCGGGAGATTTTGGCGCGTTTCGAGGACGGCGCGATGGTCTTCATCAACAAAGTATCGGATGCAATGGAACTCGCGCTGGATATGCACGAAATCGCCTCCGGAGATGATCCTGCCGCGCTGCTTGCCAAGAACTTGCTGCTGCTAAGCGAGGGGAACGATCAATCCCGGGAACTCTTGGCACTTGCGCGGGAGCAGTTGGAGGCAATCGCCGGTCAGGCCGTGTGGAGTCCGGTGGCCGAACATCGCAACGCCAGCGACCCGCTTTCGGATGATGCCCTGCGCGATATTCTGTTGCGTTCCGGCAAGGCCGCCCTGAGCGCCATGACCGCCAGTCTCGCTGAGCGCGAGCCGCAATGATTCTCAAACGTCTGAAGATCAACCGTCTGCCGGGAATCCAGAGAGCCTTTGAAATAGCGCCGGCCGAACAGGGCATCCAAGTGATTTTTGGTCCCAACGGAATCGGAAAATCAAGCATTTGCCGTGCGGTTGAGGGGTTGTATTGGAAGAGTCGGGGGGCAGACAGGAAAACGGAGGTGGTCGGAGAGTTTGCGCTTCGAGGAGAAACTTGGCGCGCCCAGCGCGAGGGAGGGGATGTGCGCTGGATCTGCGGCACCGAAAACGCCGGTTCGCCGGGTTTCCCTGCGCCGCAAAACCATCGCTGTTTTTTCCTGCGCCTGCGGGATCTTGTCGATTTGTCGCCAGACAGCACCCAAGATATCGCCAAGGAGATTCGCCGCCAGCTTTCGGGCGGATTCGATCTGGAAGAGATTGATTCGAGCCTGTTCTCCGCTTTATCAAGTCAACGAATTCGGCGGGAGCGGATGCAATTTAATAACGCAGAGCAAGAAGTGCTGCGCGCTAAAAACGAGCAAGCGGGCCTCCAGAAGCGCGTGGACAAGCTAGAGGGCATGAAACGGCAGCTTCAGGATGCCGAGGATGCCGCCGAAAGACTGCCTCACATAAAGCGCGCCATGATGCTTGCCGGGCGCCGGGATGCAATGGCTCGCGTTGAGCATCAACTCGCGGACATGCCGGATGCGCTTGCCAAGTTGGCAGGAAGCGAGCACAAGGAGGTTGAGCAACGCCAGCAGGAGGTTTCCACGCTCAAGGAGCAAGCCCGCGCGCACGAGCGCATTCGCGATGCAGCGGAGGAAAAGATACAAAAGATACGCGGCTTGGGGCTTGACGGCCCGCTTGATGGCGCCGATCTGGAGGCTTGGCGCAATAAGGCCGACGAGCTTGAGCGTGTGGAAATGGAGTTTGAGTCGGCGCAGGTCAACAGCGAGGCCGCGCAACGAAAGCTAGCTTCGGCCCTCAAAGCCGTAGGCGGGAGCAATGCCGGAACCAAGACGTTCAATTTGGATGAGCATGCCAAAGTATTCGAGTTCCTTCGGTCCGCTAATTCGCATGCCGCCGGGGCAGGCGCGATCGCTGAGCGGTTGCGGCTGCTTGAGGGTGTTGATGCGCCTTTGTTGACCGAACAGGATATAGATGGATTGCGCGCCGGAGCTGATGCTCTGCGCCGCTGGCTGAGCCAAGCGGAGCCGGAATCCATTATTGCGCGCGCTCGAATACGTTGGCCTTGGCTTGCGCTGTCATGCGCGACCCTTGTGGTCGCCGCTGCGCTGGCTTTCTTCATTGATCCGCAACTTGCTCTGCTGGCAATGCCGGGTTTCGGGATCGGCTGCGCGGCGCTGTTCCCAGGCGGCGCGGGGCAGTCACGCAGCCACAGGCGGAACGCGCAGCGCAAGCTCAGGGAATTGGGGCTGGAGGCGCCTGCTTGCTGGGATGTTTCTTCCGTCTCATCCAGCTTGCGCGGCTTGGAGAACCGCATTGCTGAGGGCGAAGCTTCTCTCGTGCGGTCGCGCGATCGGGCGGTGGAGCTGAAAAACCTGCGGAACCAGCAGAGCATTCTGGCCGAGCAGAAGCAGGAGCTTGACGGGCGCAGGCAGCGCCTTGCGGAAGCACTCGGCATCGACCATCTTCCGCAGGATGCGGAACTGGTGGACATGGCCTGGGCGCTGGACCAGCTGCGTATGGCCCGAACCGAGTTCGCTGCCGTCGGCGCGCAGGTCGATAGCCACGAATCCAATCACAAGAAAATTCTGAAGCAATTGGCGGACGTTCTGGATAGATACGGAGGGACGTGGACCCAGGACGCTGCATCGGCCAAGTCCTTCTTGAACCGGCTTGCTAAACGGAGTGACCGGTTGAAAAGTGCCCTAGCCGAGAAGCATAAGGCGAACATCGCGCTGACGCAAAACAAGGTGGATCAAACGCGCGCTCTTGGTGATATCGCCGCTATCTACGACAAAGCCGGACTGGCGGACGGCGACGCGCGCGACCTTGCCTCCCTTGCCTCGCTGCTGGAGGCCTTGCCAAAATACCGCGAGCGGGCGAAGGCAAAAGAGCAACTAGATATCGAGATCAATATGGATTGCGCCGATCTGGAAAAAGTCGGCGAGTCCGGTTTGGCCCAGAAGAACGGTCTGAGCCTGCAAGACCTCAAGGCGCAACTGGATCAAGCCTCATCGCAATCATCGAAAGCGCAGCGGTTGCGGGACGAGATCGCCGAGGTTTCCGCGCAAGTCAAGGAAGCAAGACGCAGCCACAGCTTGCAGGATCGCATCGCCGCCCGCGAGCAGGCCCGCGCAAGTTTGCGCCGCGTCCGCAGCGAAGCCTTGTTTGCGGCGGCCGGGAATTTTCTTCTCGGCCACGTCAAGCAGGCGTACGAGCAGGCGCGCATGCCTCGCGTCTATGAAAGAGCGCGAAGCCGCTTTTCCGAGTTCACGCTTAATCGCTACGAATTGGAATTGCGCTTGGATGCGGGCAGCGATGCTCCGCGCCTATGGGCGCACGACCTGGTCCGGCGGAAAAAGCGGGAGTTGAGCGAACTTTCCGACGGCACACGGTCGCAATTGCTGCTCGCGGCCCGCATCGCCTACGCGCAGGAGGTGGAGCAGGCAGAGACGCTGCCGCTTTTTCTCGACGAAGCGCTTGATCAGAGCGATCCGCAGCGATTCGAGGATATAGCCCGCAGCCTTGGGAGGATTGCGGATAAGCAGAAACGCCAAATCTTCTACCTCACCAGCGATCCGCTTGATGTTGACCGCATTCGGCATGCGCTCATCAAGGACGGTATCAAGCTTCCTGATCCTATTGATCTCGGCAATGTCCGGAACCTTGCCGAAAGCGTCGGCGGGCCGGACACGCTTCGCGTTCCACCCGCGCCGGGCAGGATTTCACCCGAAGGGCTGACCCCTGAGGAGTACGGCGCGCAGCTGCGCGTGCCAAAGTTTCGACCGGCGCAAGGCTATGCGGATCAGCACTTCTTTTATGTGCTGTCGGACGAGTTGGCTGTGCTAGATGCTTTTCTGGCCTGCGGCCTTGAACGGGCAGGACAGTGGAAAGCAGTTGCGGGCACGGAGCTTGCGGGCAAGCTTGCTTCCCCGGTGATTGATCCGCAGCAAATCACCCGCCGCATCGAATTGCTTGAGGTTTTTTGCGACCACTGGAAGCAGGGGCGGAGGAAGCCTGTGGGTCGGGACGCGCTGGCGAGTAGCGGCGCTTTGAGCGAGCGCTATCTTGATGCTGTCATTGAGATCGCCGCTGAATTTGACGGCGATGCCAAGCGGCTTCTTGACGTTTTGGAGCGCCGCAAAGACCAACGCTTGAGAGGATTTCGCAGCAACAGCATTGAACAGCTGCGCAGCTGCCTGTCCGAAGAAGGATGCCTTGACGACCGGCCGGTGCTCGAAGAAAGAGAGCTGCGGCTTCGCTGCTTGGCTTCTCCGGCAGCGAGCCATCTTCCGGATGGGATCGCATCGCAGCTCGCAGGGCGCTGGTGGTGCTGGTCCTCGCCATCTGCCGGAAAGAGCCTGCAAGCCGCTGCTGATTCAAGCTGATGCCGAAAGTCAGGGACGCGGTCCGCCTTATCGTAAGTGAGGGTTGGCGAAAGGTTCGCACTCGGGGCAGCCATAGCCAGTATCGGCATGCCGTCAAGCGCGGGATTGTTACAGTGGCCGGAAAGTCGGGCGACGACCTTCCGCCCGGAACTTGGAACAATATAATGAAGCAAGCTGGGATCAAGGAGAAAGCGGGCCGATGAGATACGCCATTGTGATCGAAAAGACCCCCAACAACTACGCAGCTTACGCGCCGGACCTTCCGGGCTGCGTGGCCACCGCCGATACGCGCGAAGAGGTCATTCAGTTGATGCGCGAAGGCATTCCATTCCATGTTGAGGCGTTGATCCAGGAGGGCGGCTCCGTGCCGCAGCCGCAGGCCACGGTCGCCGAAGTGGAGGTGCCCTTAGCAGCTACTGCCTAGCTCAGTCACGGCCACGAGCAGCGGGATGACTTCGTGGTGTTCGCTGTTAAGCTGCGTTGTTATCCGCGCATGCGAGCCGCGTTGTCTTGATGCTTGGCAGCCAAGTCGTTGCAAAGCGGTTTGGAGGGTGATTCCCCTAACATCGCGGGGCCGCCTTAACAGGGGATTGAGGAACTCTCATCTGCTAGAATCGCGTCCCAATCAATTTGTGAGGACATCCCATGACATGCTTGCCTCCCCATCTCGCTAGATTAACCGCCTTCCTGCTGCTTGCCGTCATGGCCGTGGCCGCAGGCGTTTTCGGCATCTCGTCGACTTGGGCGCAGGGTAATACGATGCAAGCCCCGGACCGCCCGACGCTGACCATCCCGCCCATCACCGCCCAAGGCTATCGCTGGAACAACTATGCTGCTTACCGCATTCACGTAGGCAGTTCGCCCGGCATCATTGATCGCATTACCCCTGGCGTGCCCGGCGTCACTCAACAACAACTCGATAACATCAATAACATGAGGATCAAGGGCGGTGTCATGCATGTCCACTACCAGATCGCTTGCAGCACAACGAACATTAATAACGCGTCCTGTCCTGCTCCCATCCGGCGCTATACCACGATTTCCTGCGATGGGACAGAGGGCGGCTTGATCCATGTCAACCTCAGCCAAGGCGGCTACAGCAACCCTGATCTGAGGCCCTACAAGCTCACCCTGACGATCAACGAAGTTGTATTCGATGATTGGCACGGAAGAGTGAGCCTCCCCTCCTACTGCGAAGAGGGCCAGTACGTGCCGCCGAGAATGACAGTGTCGAATCAACCCAGCCCGCCCGCCGAAGTCACCGTGAACTGACCGCCGGCTCTACTGCATGGCCACGGGCGATACGCCTGAGGAGGCCATTCGGTTGATGCGCGAGGGCATCCCGTTGCATGTCGAGGCGCTGATTGGAGAAGACGGCTCCGTGCCTCAGCCGCAGGCCACGGCCATCGAAATGGAGGTGCCCTTAACAGCGACCGCTTAGCTCAGTTGCGGCGGCGGTTTTCGCCGTTTCCGGCGCGCAGAGCTTGCTGCTCTGAATGCCTCAAGCTCATGCCGCGCGCGGGGCTGCCGGAGCCGGGGCGGCGGGAATGCTGCGCCTGTCGAGCCAGCGCAGGAGGTCTTGCGGCGATTGCAGGATGGCGGCGGCGCCCCAGGCGTTCAAGTCCTCATCGGGCGGAAAGTAGCCCCAGGCGGCGGCGAGGCCGGCCATTCCAACGGCGGTTGCGGCCTGGATATCGCGCGGGGCATCGCCCAGCATGACGCAGTCGGCCGCGTCCAGCGCCAGATGCCGCAGGGCGTGCAGCATGGGTTCGGGATGGGGCTTGGCGCGGGCGGCGGTGTCGCCGCCCACCGTCACCGCGCATTCCCGCGCCAGGCCCAGCGCCTCAAGCAGCGGCCGGGTCAGGTATTCGGGCTTGTTGGTGACCACGCCCCAGCGGATGCTCCGGCGCGCGAGCTCGTCCAGCGTGTCCCGCATGCCGGGGAACAGCCGGGAGCGGTCCGTTAGGCGCGTGGAATAGAGGTCGAGGCACCGCTTTAGCACTTCGGGGTATTCCGGGCTTTCCACGAGCGCTGCCCCGAAACCGGCGGCCAGCACGCCCTTTGCCCCTTGGGACGCGCAAGCTCGCAGGCTTGCGAACGGGCGCGGAGGGCAGCCGCGCTCGCGCATAACCTCCTGAACGCAGCCCACCAGGTCGGGCGCGGTGTCCGCCAGCGTGCCGTCCAGATCGAACAGCACGGCGCGCGCCGGTCGCATGGCGGCCGTCATCAGCCGTCCGCCATGGTGAAGTGCGCGATGTAGTTCACGCCAAGCCCGCCGCCCAGCCGGAAGCTGCCGTGCAGCGGATTGTATTGAAGCCCGGTGAAATCCTCGGCCGTGAAGCCGGCGGAGCGCGCCCAGCCCTCAAGCTCCGAGGGCCGGATGAAGTTCTCGTAGCGGTGCGTGCCGCGCGGCAGCAGCCCCAGCACGAATTCGGCCGCGACGATGCCTAGGGCGAACGCTTGGGGAGTGCGGTTCAGCGTCGATGCCAGCAGGTGCCCGCCGGGGCGCGTCAGCCGCGCGCAGGCGGCGATGAGCTCGCCGGGGCGCGGAACATGCTCCAGCACCTCCAGGCAGCACACCACATCGAATTGGCCGTCGATTTCCTCGGCGGTTCCGTGGCGGTAATCAAGGCCGGACAGGTTCCCGTCCATCGCGTGCAGCCGCGCCACTTCAAGCATTTCCTCGGAGGCGTCCAGCCCCAGCACCGACTCGGCGCCTTCCGCGGCCAGCGCCTCGGCGAGCAATCCGCCGCCGCAGCCCACGTCGAGGCAGCTTTTGCCGGCCAGCCCGCCCACCCGTTCGGCGATATATCCAACCCGCACCGGGTTCATGGCGATCAGCGCGCGGTTCGGGCCCTTGGGATCCCACCACTGCGCCGCCATCGCGGCAAAGCGCTCCAGTTCGGCCGGATCGGCGTTGGCGCTGGCCTTGGAATCGTTCATTGCATTTCCGTCTCCTGCGGTTTGCCGGACAGGACGCTAGCCCGCATATTGCACCAATCTGCGCCAGCTAAAGCCCTTTTCTTGACCTTGCCTCGCGGGAGCGTCTGGGGCAGGATGCCCCAGCCGAGCCCCATGGATGGGTTCATGCGTCTCCCGCGAGGCAGGGGCAAGAAAAGGGCGAGGGCGAGCGAAGGCGAAGACATAGCCGTGCCTATGGCGCAGCGAGCATGTGCGCGCAATCGGGCCAAAGACCAGCGGGAACAGGGCATGCGCGTTTCGCATTAGGAGGAAAGCGGGCATTCCGGGCATAAACTAATTGACTAAGCAGAAAATAAGGAAGGCAACAAGCGGCTTGGTGCAATATGCGGGCTAGAGCAGGTGCCGATGCGGCGGCTCAATTGAGGGAGGGGAGCGCCACGAAGGTGCCGCCGTTGCGCTCGCAAAGCACCCGCATCAGGTTGGCGAAGCGGCTGAACTGGCCGAAGGCGCCTCCGTAAAGCTGCACGGGGAAGCCCACCGCGTGGATCCGCACCAGCCGGTTGCCGAAGCGGTCGGCCTGGTTGATTCGTTCGACGTAACGCACCAGCGCCTCAACCGAGCCCTGCGAAAAATCATCCCCGAACACGTAGATGCTTACCTTCCGGTTTTCGTCGTAGAAGGTGCTGATGGCCTGGGCGATTCCTTCGGCCGGATTGGAATCCGAATACGCCTGCCAGTTGGCGATGGCGCGCACGATCGATTGCCTGCGTGAAGCGGAATCGGGTATCCAGCGGCCCGCGAAAGAGGAAAACAGGTATTGGCCCTCGTCGTTGAGCACCTGTATGCCCTTGACCGTGGGGTAAACGCGAAGCGTTTCGGATACCAGGCGCTGCACGGCAGGCCAAGCATTGGCCAGCATGCTGCCGGAGGTATCAATCACGAAAATAATGTATTCGCTATCGACCGGGATGCCGCCCACCGTGGTGTCGCTGGGAGGCGGCTGGTAGCCGGCCAGCAGTCGTTCCATCTCCTCGGTGAGCGACTGGCGGGCGGCCAGCAGCTTGCCGGCCTCGTCGCTGCCCTGCTCGGCCTCCTCGCGGGCGGCGAAATAACGCTCCTCGGCCTCCTCGACTTCCCGCCGCGTGCGTTCCACGCGCCGCGTCCGCTCGGCGGCTTCCGTTCGCAGCGGTTCGAGGTCGCGTTTCAGCACTGAGGTTTCGCCGCGGATCTCGAACAGCTCCCGCTCCAGCAGCAGAATCAGGCCCTCCAGCTCCTCGCGGCTGCGTTCGATGATGACCGGCTCGTGGATCTTGGTGACGACCAGAAGCAGGATAACGGCGCCGAAGCCGCAGCAGACCACATCGAGGAACGAGAGGTTAAGCCCCTGTTCGGCCTGCTTCGCCCGCTTGCCGGACATGCTCAGGCTTTCGCTTTGGGCGGCAGCGGGAAGAACATGCTGGTGCGACGCATGTAGTCCTCATAGCCGGGGCGGGTGGCCGCCAGATGCTTCTCGAGAATCGGCACGCCGGAGAATTTCAGCAGCGCCCAAGTCATCAGCGCGGGACTGAAAAACGCCCAGGCCGCGGCATCGACCTCCATGGCGCACAGCCAGATGCCCCACCACAAACAGGCGTTGCCGAAGTAATTGGGATGGCGGGTGTAGCGCCAAAGCCCGGTGTCCAGCACCTTGCCGCGATTATCCGGATTGGCGCGGAATCGCTTCAGTTGCCGGTCGCCCACCGCCTCAAAAAGCACGCCCGTCAGCCATAGCGCCAAACCCGCCATCACCGGCCAGCCCAGCGTGACGGGCTCCTGGCCGATCTGCCCCAACTGCACCGGAAGCGAAACCAGCCACATGATGAAGCCCTGAAGCAGGAACACCACATACAGGCTGCGCACGTTCCAAGACCGGCCGCCGGCTTCGGTCCGTTCGCGCATGGCGGCGTAGCGGTAATCCTCGCCGTGGCCGATATTGCGACGCCATAAATGCCAGCTGTAGCGCAGCGACCACACGGTGGTGAGCAGCGCCAACAGAAAGGCGCGCGGCGACTCGCCGCCGGTTCGCCACAGCGTGGCTAGCGCGATGACGGCGAAACCCAGCCCCCAGAACAGATCGACGATGCTGCTGTCGCGCAGCCGCAGGCTCAGCAGCCAAAGCGCCGCCATGATGCCTAGAACCAGCGCCAAGTTGCCGAAGAGAATCCCGGTTGCGGTATCGTTCATGGCGGTTATTCTATACACCCGCCGCTGGCCGGACGCGGCGTTTTTTTTCGTTTTGACGGGAGGGTCCGATGAGATCTCTGATTCAACTTTGCTCGCTGCTGGCGGCATGCGTTGCGCTGGCGGGCATGGCCCACGCTGGCACGCCCGCCGGGCTGGAGACCGCCGAGGGCCGCTTGGCCGCCTATCGCAGGATGCAATGCTCGATGACCGACGGCAAGGAGTCGTTTTTCTGGTGGACAGGCACCGCCTTCGGCCGCGTTGCCGGACAGCCGGATATCCGGCTGTTTCGCGTGGAGGGCATCAACGTGCGCCGTTGCGCCAGCGTGCCCCACGCCGAGCGCGGCGACGGCTTCCGCCTGATTACGAGAGAGATTCTCGTGTACCAGGACATCGAAACAGGCGAAATGCTGCGCACTTGGGAGAACCCCTATACCGGCGAGACGGTGGAGGTCATCCATGTCGCCAACGACCCTGTCAACCAGCCGGCCCAGCATCCGCTGCGGCGCGACGGCTCGGAATACCAGTTGCCGCTGGTGACGCAGGGGAACGACTGGTGGTGGTCGGTGGCGGTGCCGCTGTTCTATCCGAATCCGCTCGGAGGCGACTACCAGAAATACGTGGGCGGCGCCTACCACGCCACCGAGATGTTCAACTTCAAGGGCAAGCTCGATGACCTGCTGGCGGCCGACAGCGATTCGGCGACCCTGTTCGTGGGCTGGGCGCGGCTCGCGCAATGGCTGCCATGGATGGAGATGGGCTCGCGCGCCGGCCAGATGTACTTCCATGCCGGCGGCAAGAAGGTCGGCGATTACGAAAACGTGCCGGCCGCGTTCCGCGCCATCATCGAGGAGCATTTCCCGCTCTACCGCCACGCGCCGCCCATGGACGACGACCGCCCCAACGAAACCAGCTGGACCTACTTCAAGAAAGTAATGGAGTCGCGCCAGCAGTAGCGCCCCGCGAGCAAAGCCCGTCCCCGCATCTTGCATTGCCCGTGCGCCACGCACCCAGAGGGCAATTTTCAGCAGGATGGCGCACGAAGTTGTGCCCGCGATGCCAATGCCCGCTGCGGATGCATCTTGGCTGATAGCGCTGGGTTCGGTAAGACTTGCACGGCTTTGGCTGTGATCAAGCATTTCGAGCTGCGCAATCAGATACACCTAATCACCGAAGGACGAGACGGCCACTTACAATTGACGCGCTGGATACATTCGATTTTCGGGGCGCGGTTCCTTATCAATGAATAGGAATCAGTTATTTGAACTCATCGCCAACGGCGAGAACTCGCGCGTTGAGTTCAAAAGGGATGATTGTCATCCCGATGACATTTCAAAGGAAATGTCCGCGCTATTGAATCTCGCCGGCGGCGTGATTTTGCTTGGCGTTGAGGATGACGGGACTATTTCCGGCCTCGCCAGAAGCCGTGCGGAAGCGGAGCAGTGGGTTATCAACATTGCGCGCAATAGTCTTCAGCCGCCGGCTATGCCCGTATGGAGCGCCATTGCCACTGCCGGTGGCAAGCTGGTTGGCGTGGTCGAATGTCCCGCAGACAGTTTGAGCAAGCCGCACAAGGCGAGACGCGGCAAGGCTTGGATCACTTACACCCGCGCGGGCAGCCATTCGCGAGAGGCCACTCGGGACGAGGAAGGGCGGTTGTACCAATCCGCAGGTTTGGTTCGATATGAAATCAAGTCCGTGTCGGACATGGGGCTGGACAGCTTGGACTTGCGCCGGATCGAGAACTATTTTTGCAGCGTGCTGCGACGCGCTGCGCCAAGCCGCTCCGACCTCGGTGGTTGGCAGCAACTCTTGATCAACTCGGATCTAATGTCCGAATCGGGGGGCGGTGCCTGCGCTTCGGTCGCAGGCTTGCTTCTGTTTGGTCTGAGCCCCAATCGCCGCCTGCCGCAGGCCGGCATTACGGCCGCCGCATTTCCAAACTCCGCCAAGGACTACAACACCTTGGATGAAGAGCGGATTCGCGGGCCGCTTGCGCCCGTGGTTTCCGATAGCGGCGAATTGACGGAAGAAGGCGTGATCGACCGCGCGGTGGGCTTTGTCAGCCGAAACATGGGCAGCATTGCTTGGCTCGACGGCGCGCGCCGCCGGAGCAAGCCGGCGCTGCCGCAGGCCGCGGTGCGCGAGGCCGTTGTGAATGCCGTGGCGCACCGCGACTACGCGCGCGAGGGCACCGATATCGAGGTGTCGCTCTACGTTGATCGCTTGGAGGTGATTTCCCCGGGACGTTTGCCCAACGGCGTCACGGTAGAGAAGATGCGCGAGGGCGTGGTGCGCGTGGCCCGCAACGAACTGCTCAAGGAGATTCTTCGAGACTACCGGTACATCGAGCACCAGGGCATGGGCGTGCGCAGCCGGATTGTCGAGTCGATGCGCCGCCATAATGGAACTGAGGCGGAGCTGGTCGAGGAGGACGACCGCTTTATTGTGCGTCTATGGAAAAGCCAAGGTGGCGCATGAAATCAGTCTTGGCATGCTTGTCAACGGCTTCCTAGGCTGGAGGCTCAAGCCTGCATGCTGGCGATCAGGCGGTCGGCGAACTCGCTGCATTTGACTTTGGTGGCATCGTCCATCAGGCGGTGGAAATCGTAGGTGACGGCGCGTTGGCCGATCACGGCATTCATGGCCTCGATAATCGCCTGGGCGGCTTCGTTCCAGCCTAAGTGCCGCAGCATCATCTCGCCGGACAGGATCAGCGATCCCGGGTTCACCATGTCCTTGTCGGCGTACTTGGGCGCGGTTCCGTGCGTGGCCTCGAACACGGCATGGCCGGTGTCGCTGTTGATATTGCCGCCCGGGGCGATCCCGATGCCGCCCACCTGCGCCGCCAGCGCGTCGGACAGGTAGTCGCCGTTCAGGTTGGTGGTGGCGATCACATCGAAACTATGCGCCCGGGTGAGCACTTGCTGCAGGGCGATATCGGCGATCGCGTCCTTCATCAGTATGGCGCCGCCGGCCAGCGCCGCCTTCTGCTGGGCGTTCGCTGCGGCTTCTCCTTTCCGCTCCTTGGTGCGCTCCCATTGCCGCCAGGTGTAGAACCGCCCGCCGTATTCGTTCTCGGCCAGGTCGTAGGCCCAGTGGCGGAAGGCGCCTTCGGTGTATTTCATGATATTGCCCTTGTGAACCAGGGTGACGCTGCGGCGTTGTTGGGCAACGGCATAATCCAGGGCGGCGCGCACCAGCCGCCAGGTGCCTTCGCGGGACACGGGTTTCAAGCCGATGCCGGAGGAATCCGGGAAGCGGATCTTGGCATGGCGTTGGGGGAAGTGCTCCTTGAGCAAAGCCATAAAGCGCGCGGTGTCCTCCTTGCCCTCCTCGAACTCCGCGCCGGCGTAGATGTCTTCCGTGTTTTCGCGGAAAATCACCATATCCACGGCCCCGGGATCGCGCACCGGCGAAGGCACGCCCTCGAACCAGCGCACCGGCCGCAGGCACACGTAAAGATCCAGAATCTGCCGTATCGCCACGTTCAGTGAACGGATGCCGCCGCCCACGGGCGTGGTGAGCGGCCCCTTGATAGCCACGCGGTATTCGCGGATGGCTTCGATGGTTTCGTCGGGAAGCCAGTTGTCGAATTTCCTGAACGCCGCCTCGCCGGCATGCACTTCCATCCACATCAGCCGCCGCCGCTCGCCGTAGGCCGCCGCCACTGCCGCATCCAGCACCCGCACGGTGGCGCGCCAAATGTCCGGCCCCGTGCCGTCGCCGCGGATGAAGGGGATGACGGGGCGGTCGGGCACGCTGATCGCCGCGCCGCTCATAGTGATCTTTTCGCCGTTTTGCGGAATCTGCATGCCACTGGCCCTGATGCTCGTCAACAATGCGGCGGAATTATCCGCATCAGGCCAAAGCGGGGCAAGCCGCCCGATTCCGCGCCGCAGGCTCCTAGCTCATCACATGCCCTGCCTGATATGATGAGGTTTCAGGATTATCTCTAAGAATGCCGGTGCCCGCTCGTGTCTGGCCGAGATCGACCGTCCTGACTGTCGGCGGGCGCCAAGGGCGTTTTCGGGATTCGCCGCTAAAATTGCCGGGCCGGGAGCTGCCGGATTTCGATTCTAAATTAGGGGGGGGGGGGGGTTACGTTGCATGATTCACCTTTGTGTCTCTGGTGAGGAAAGGAATTTCATTATACTTCGGTGTCTATGGAGTTTATGGAGAAAGCGACTCCGACGTGTTGAGCGCGGCAGGGTGCCAGCGCGGCGAATAGGCTGTAAACTTGGGGAGCTAGCCGTGGCAAAATAATTGGATGCCTATGCAATTTGCAAATCATGAGCGCATTGGAAGGCGTGTCAAATATCCGCAGGAGCGATTTTCCCGGAACGGCTGCGCGGGCCTCTTCGCCTGCATGGCCATGCTGGCGGCCTTGGCCGCGCCGCCCGTTCGGGCGCTGGACTTTGGCGAAGCGGTTGCCGGCGGAAACACTGCGCTTGGTTTTCGCTATCGTGTTGAATCGGTTTCACAGGATGGAATCGAAAAGGACGCGCTGGCATCGGTCGCCCGCGCCCGCCTGACGTGGAATTCCGCTAACTCGGATGGCTTCGCTTTCGGCGCCGAAACCGACTACTCGCTGATTCTCGGCATTGAGGACTTCAATTCCACCACTAACGGCAAGACGCAATACCCGGTCGTGGCCGATCCGGAAGGATTCGATCTTAACCAGGCCTTCCTGAAATACAGCCAGGAAAACCTCACGCTTACGCTGGGCCGCCAGCGGATCAATCACGGCACGCAGCGCTTTATGGGCGGCGTGGCCTACCGCAATAACGAGCAGACCTACGACGGCGTTCGCGTGCAGGCTTCCGGCGGCGCGTTCAACCTGGACTACGCCTACGTGGGCAATATCAACCGGATTTTCGGGCCCGGCGACGGCGCGCAGCCTGGCGACTGGCACGGCAATTCGCATGTCTTGCGCGCAACTTTGGCCGCCGCGCCCGGGCACACGCTAGCCGGCTACGCCTACCTTTGGGATCTCGAAAACGATAATGGCCCCGCCAACGCCAACTCCACTTACGGCTTGGAGTATGTGGGCGCTTTCGATCCGCTCACGATTACGGCGGCGGTTTCAAGCCAAAGCGACCACGGCGAAAATCCAGTGGCGTACGATGCCATGCACTACTTGGTCCAAGGCGACCTCAAACTTGGGGGCTTGAGCATTACGGCAGCCTACGAAGTGGTGGGAAGCGACGACGGCGCCGCGCAATTCCGCTTTCCGGCCGCCACCCTGCACAAGTTCCAAGGCTGGACGGACAAGTTCCTGATTGCGCCGCCCACGGGTGTGCGCGATGCTTGGGTAAGCGTGGGAGGCAAGCTCGGCGGCGCTTCCGTCACCGGAGTGTTCCACGATTTTCGCGCCGATTCCGGGGGCGCGGATTACGGCCAGGAATTGGGCTTTGCCGTGACCTATCCGGTTCGCGACAACCTGTCGCTTTTGTTCAAGGTCTCGCACTATTCGGCGGATGAGTTCGCCACCGACACCACCAAGGCTTGGCTGATGCTCGGTTGGAATTGGTAAGCGGCTGTCTGCATCTTGCTTCCTCGCCCTGCGCTTGCCCCGCTTCCGCAGGAGCGTCGAAGGCAGGGATGCCTTGGCCCAAGCGCGTCAGGAAGACTTCATGCGTCTCCTGATGTGCCGGGTCGGCGACGGCTAAAAGCCCTGTGCTTGCCCCGCTTCCGCAGGAGCGTCGAAGTCAGGGATGCCTTAGCCCAAGCGCGTCAGGAAGACTTCATGCGTCTCCTGCGGAAGCGGGGCAAGCACAGGGCGAGGGAACAAGACGAAGCAAGCAAAGGGATAAGGAGACGCGCAACCGCTTTGTCAGTTCCCGCTGCCTGAAGGAACGCGGATGCGGCGCACGAGCTCGCGCGTTGCCGCCGGCGGCGCCGGAGTGAGCGCGCTAACGATCAGCGTTACGGCCAGGTTCAGCCCGGCGCCCAGCGCGCCGATGCCTTCGGGCGAAATGCCGAACAGCCAGTTTTCGGGCACATTGGCGGCGAACGGCGCCACGAACACGCCCTTGAAATAAACGATGTAGCCCATGGTGAAGGCCAGTCCGCCCAGCATTCCGGCAATCGCGCCCTGCTTGTTCACCCGCAGCGACAGGATGCCCAGCAGGATGGCGGGGAACAGGGAAGCGGCGGCCAGCCCAAAGGCCAGCGCCACCACTTCGGCCACGAAGCCGGGCGGGTTGAAGCCCAGGTAGCCGGCCAGAAGCACCGCCGCGGCGGCGCTGATCCGTCCGGCGCGCAGTTCCGCCCGCTCCGAGATATTGCGCGCCAACACGCTCTTGATCATATCGTGCGACACGGCGGCCGAGATCACGAGCAGCAGGCCGGCGGCGGTCGATAGCGCGGCGGCGATGCCGCCCGCCGCCACCAGCGCGATCACCCAGTTCGGCAACTGCGCGATTTCCGGGTTGGCGAGCACGATAATATCGCGGTCCACGGTCAGCTCATTGCCGCGCCAGCCCTCGGCTTCGGCGCGGGCGGCAAATTCCGGGTTGGCATCGTTGTAGTACTGGATGCGCCCGTCGCCGTTTAAGTCCTCAAAGCGCAGCAGCCCGGTTTCCTCCCAAGTGCGGAACCAGCCGGGCCGGTCCTCGTAGCGCAGATTAGCCGTTTCCTCGAACACCGGGCCGGTTTGCATGGTGGTGGTGAGGTTCAGCCGCGCCAGCGCTCCCACCGCCGGCGCGGTGGTGTAGAGAATAACGATGAACAGCAGCGCGTAGCCGGCCGAAGCGCGCGCATCGCGCACTCTGGGCACGGTGAAGAACCGCACCAGCACATGCGGCAGGCCGGCCGTGCCGATCATCAGCGCCAAGGTAATGAAGAAGATATCCGCAGTGCTTTTCGAACCGCTGGTGAATGCCGTAAAACCCAGGTCCGTCACGATGCGGTCCAGCGTTTCCAGCAGGCGTCCGCCGCCGTCGAGCACTTCGCTGCCGAATGCCGCCTGAGGCAGGGCAACGCCGGTGACCTGTAGCGAAATGAACGCCGCCGGCACCGTATAGGCGAAGATGAGCACGCAGTATTGCGCCACTTGGGTGTAAGTGATGCCCTTCATCCCGCCCAGAACGGCATACAGGAACACCACGCCCATGCCCACCGCCAATCCCACGCTGATATCCACGCTCAGAAAACGAGAGAACACGATGCCTACGCCGCGCATCTGCCCCGCCACGTAGGTAAACGAGATCACGATCAGGCAGACCGCCGCCACCACCCGCGCCGCATCCGAGTAGTAGCGCTCGCCGATGAAGTCGGGCACTGTGAACTTGCCGAAGCGCCGCAGGTAGGGCGCCAGCAGCAAAGCCAGCAGCACGTAGCCGCCGGTCCAGCCCATCAGATAAACGGAGCTGTCGTAGCCGAGAAAGGCGATCAGGCCCGCCATCGAGATAAACGAGGCCGCCGACATCCAGTCGGCCGCCGTGGCCATCCCGTTGGCCACCGGATGCACATGCTTGCCGGCCACGTAGAAATCGCCCGTGGTGCGCGCCTTCGACCAGAACGCAATGCCGATGTAGAGGGCGAATGAAAGCCCCACAACGACATAGGTGAGCGTCTTGAGGCTCATCAGTCCTCTCTCACCCCGTGCTTGCGGTCAATCCGGTTCATTAGCGCCACGTACACGAAGATCAGCGCGAGGAAGCCGTACAGGCTCCCCTGCTGCGCGAACCAGAACCCCAGCTTGAAGCCGCCTAGCGTGAACTGGTTGAGAAAGTCAGCCAGCAGCACTCCGCAGCCGAAGGAAACGGCGAACCATACGGCCAGCAAAATCAGCACCAGCCGCAGATTCTCCCCCCAGTACGACAGCTTCCTCATGTCGCTGCTAGAAGCGGTCCTTGCGCCTTCGGACCTCCGCGAAGACTTCAACATCGGCGGCATCCTCCATTCCTAGTTGCACGCGGATGCCCCTGCTGCTCGGCCGCAGGAACGGGTTGGTGCGTTTCTCTTGGTATAGGGTCGTGGGCACGGTCGGGCGCCCCTCCGCGCGCAGGCGCGCTACTTCCTCCATGCGCTTGATCAGCGCCTGGTTGTGCGGATCCAAAGTGAGCGCGAAGCGGCCATTGGCCTGCGTGTATTCGTGCGCGCAGTAGATGCGGGTGCGCCCGGGCCAGTTCATCAGCTTTTGCAGCGAGGCCCACATTTGCTCCGGCGAACCCTCGAACAGGCGGCCGCAGCCCATAACGAACAGGGTATCGCCCACGAAGGCCGCATCCTCGCCGGGGAAGTAATAGACGATATGGCCGCGGGTATGGCCGGGCGTGTCGAACACCTGGGCTTTGGCGTTGCCGAATTCCAGCGTTTCGCCTTCGCCAACCTGGAGGTCGATGCCGGGGATGCGCTGGGCGTCGGCGCTGGGTCCGACAATAATGCAGCCGGTGTGCTCCTTCAGCCACAGGTTGCCGCCGGCATGGTCGGGATGGTGATGGGTGTTGAGGATATGCGTCAAGCGCCAGCCCTTGCGGTCAAGTTCGCGCCGGATGGCCTTGGGGTCGGGGGTGTCGATGGCGGCGGTCAGGCCAGACAGGCGCTCGTGGATCAGAAAACCGTAGTTATCCGACAGGCAGGGGAATTGGTGGATACGGAGCAGGGCCACTTACGTTTCCCTAAGACGGGGCCTGAGCTCGGCCAGGTTGCAGGGGCGGGTGCGAGTGTCGAGTTGCGCCTTAATAAGCTGGTCCCAGCCGGTGGCCACGGCGTTGCGCGAGCCGGGCAGGCAGAACACGAAGGTGCCGTTGGCCAAGCCCGCCAGGCAGCGCGATTGCAGCGTGGAAGTGCCGATATCCTCGAACGACAGCGCCCGGAATAGCTCGCCGAAGCCCTCGATCCGCTTGTCGAGCAGCGGCGCCACCGCTTCCGGCGTGCCGTCGCGCCCGGTCAGGCCCGTGCCGCCCGTCGTAATGACCGCGTCCACTTCCTCATCGGCAATCCACTGCGAAACCACGGCCCGGATGCGGTAGCGGTGGTCCGGTTCCAGCAGCCGCTGGCGCAGCTTGTGCCCGGCGTCGGCGATGCGCTCCGCCAGCAGCGCGCCCGAGTCGTCCGTTGCCAGCGTCCGGCTGTCCGAGATCGTTAGCACGGCGACATTCAACGGCAGGAATATGCTTGGCTTTTCACCCAAACCGGTGCTCTCCTTAACGAAATGATTCTACGATACCGGATTCCGGAATGAAGGAGCCTTGCGCTCGCATTTTACGGATCAAGGCTGGTAGGGTACCAGCCCATGGACACAAGCAAGAACGCAATGACTGATCTTCCTGATTTGCAGGCGTACTGGATGCCGTTCACGGCCAACCGGCAGTTCAAGCGCGACCCGCGTTTCGTTGTGGGCGCCCAAGGCATGCGCTACACGACCCGCGAGGGCGAGCAGATGCTTGATGGCGCTTCGGGGCTCTGGTGCTGCAATGCGGGGCACTGCCATCCGCATATCGTGGCGGCGATCCGGGAGCAGGCCGGGAAGCTGGATTACTACACCGCGTTCCAGATGGGCTATCCGCGCACTTTCGAGCTGGCCAACCGGCTGGCCGCGATGGCGCCGGAGGGCCTGTCGAGCGTGTTTTTCACCAATTCCGGCTCGGAATCGGTCGATACCGCGCTGAAAATCGCGCTTGCTTGGCACCGCTTGCGCGGCGAGGGCCAACGGGTGCGGTTGGTCGGGCGCCGGAAGGGCTACCACGGCGTGGGCTTCGGCGGCATTTCGGTGGGCGGCATTTCGGCCAACCGCAAGCTGTTCGGAGCGCTGCTGGCGGGCGTGGACCATCTTGGACACACGCAGAACCTCGAACACCAAGCATTCAGCCGCGGACAGCCGGATTGGGGCGCCCACTTGGCCGACGAGCTGGAGGAGATCGTGGCGCTGCATGATGGCTCGACCATCGCCGCGGTGATTATTGAGCCGATCGCCTGTTCGGGCGGCGTTCTGATCCCGCCCAAGGGCTATCTGGAACGGATTCGCGAGATCTGCGACAAGCATGGGCTGCTGCTGATCTTCGACGAGGTCATTACGGGCTTCGGACGCACGGGCGAGGCGTTCGCTTCGCAGACCTTCGGCGTGACGCCCGATATCATCACGCTGGCCAAGGGCCTGACCAGCGGCTCCGTGCCGATGGGCGCGGTGCTGGCGCGCCGCGATATCTACGACGATTTCATGCAAGGCCCCGAGCAGCTCATCGAGTTTGCGCATGGCTATACCTATTCGGGCCATCCGCTGGCGGTGGCGGGCGCGCACGCGGCGCTGGACGTGTACCAGGAGGAGGGGCTCTTCGAGCGCGGGAAGCAAACCGGCAAGCTGCTGGGCGACGCGCTGCAGGCGCTGAGAGGCAAGCCCTACGTGATCGATATCCGCGATTTCGGGATGCTGGGCGCGGTGGAATTGGAGCCGCTGCCGAATAAGCCCACGGCCCGCGCGCAGGAGGCCTTCCGGCATTGCTTCGACAACAACCTGCTGGTGCGCGCCACCGGCGACACTATCGCCGTATGTCCCGCCCTGATCGCCGAGGAATCGCATATTGCCGAGCTCGTGGAAAAACTCGCCCGCGTTCTCGACTCCCTTTCGTAGGAGTGCGCCATCCATATCGCGCGCAGGCTTGCGGACTAACCGTTCCAGCGGAAAACGCGCGCCGCGCAGCCGGTCGGGAAGCGGCTGCGCGTTGCGGGGAGCTGGACGAAACCATCGGTCTGTGCGAGCGCCGCGAAGTCGCCTGATGTGTTGGTTTGCCGGGGGCGGGCGATGAGCCGTCCGGCTTTGTTGGCCGACAGGCGTACCGGAAGGAACCAGGTGAGCCTCGGCTTGAACATGACAGCTTCGGCCAGCACGGCGGTTTCGGGATGGGTCCGGCGAGCGCCCTGCGCCTTGTCGAGCGCGGGGATGACGTAGCGGCGCAGGCATACGAGGCTGGAAACAGGGTTGCCGGGAAGTCCGAACACAGGGATGCCGCCGTGCATGCCGAACCACAACGGGAAACCGGGTCGTTGCCGCACGCGGTGGAGGACGGGCGCTACGCCCAGTTCAGCCAGCACGCCCGGGACGTAGTCCTTCGCGCCTTTGGAAACGCCGCCGCTTAGGATTAGCACATCGCTTTGGGAGAGTGCGTAATCGATTCGATCCGCGAGCACGCCGGGATCGTCGGGCGCGTGCAGGGCGCGGATGCCGGCGTAGCCGTGGCGGCTGAGCAGGGCGGTCATGGCAGGGCCGTTGCTGGAGCGAATCTGCCAAGGTTGGGGGCGGGACCCCAGCCCCACCAGTTCGTTGCCGGTGGAAATCAGCGCGATCCGGGGGGCGCGCGCAACCTGCGGGTTCGCCACGCCGTTGGCGCTTAGCAGCGCCATTTCCACGCCGCCGATCCGCTGCCCTGCCTTCAGCAACAGCGCGCCGGCGCGGCGGTCGGAGCCTTTTCGGTGGATGAACTGGCCGCGCTTTGGGCGGTAGCCGCTATCGATTTGCACGCCTTTGCCGGCATCGCGCATATATTCGACCGGAACGACAGCATCGGCTCCGTTCGGAACAGGCGCCCCCGTGGCTATCCGCCAGGCCGCATGCGGATCCAAAAGCGTTGCCGCGGCCTTGCCGGCGCTTTGCGCGCCCTCGAGCGGGAACGCTCGCCGGCCCGACTGCCAGCTTTTCCAGCGCAGCGCGATGCCGTCCATGGTGGCGCGGTTGTAGGGCGGCAGATCGCGCTCGGCGCGGACATTCTCGCGCAATACGCGTCCGGCGGCGGAGGACAAAGGAGCTCGCTCGCCCGCCCAAACCGGGATGGTCTTCAGGATCAGCCGTTCGGCCTGCGCGACGGTGAGCTCTGTTTGCATCGGCGTATAGCCTAACCGGTAAAGGGGGTGCGTCCTGTTGCCCGCAACCGATTGGCGGGCACGGGATCAACGGTGGTCGGTCCTTGCGGATGTAGTGTATAGTCGCCACGATTCTTCATCCGTTCGCCGCCCAAAAGCGGGGGGGGGGGGTACCATAAAGAGTGTTGTTGCGTTGCCCGTCCGGCATGACCGCAAACGGAAAGCAAGGCGTTTTGGAAAGCGCCTTGCTAATTCTCTCGCGTCCCAGCTAAGGCGGGCGGGGCGGGGCGCCCCCTCGTTTTTGCTGGCGCTGCCGCTGTTGCTCGCGCTTGCCCCCGCGCCTGCCTCCGCGCAACAGGCCGGCATCGAGCTTGACCAGTCGTCCTTTACTATATACGTCCTCGAGAACAGCTTCACCTACTCCGTCAGGCTCACCAAACAACCGCAAGGAAACGTTACTGTCACTGCCAGGGTAGCGAACGAATCGGTGGGCTCGGTCGGCTTCGGCGACTTGGGCGGCCAAGTTTCGATTTCGCTCAATCTGACTTTCACGGCCAGCAATTGGAATCAATGGCAGCGCGTCGAGGGTGTTCGTACAAACCTTCTCGACGAGAACAGGGGCGCTGCTACGATTACGCACACCGCAAGTTCCTCGGCGGATAGCAGCTACAACAACCTGACCGGCCCCAACTTCTCGGTCAGCGCGAGCGCGAATTCAAACCCCGTCGAGAACCTTATCTATTTAACGCCTGCGGCGTTGCGCATCAACGAAGACGCCACCGCCACCTACAAGGTGCGTTTCCGCAGCGACCCGGGCAGTGGCGTCACGAGGGTGGTGACCATCGGCACGGGCGGCTCGTCCAAAGCCACAGTGTCGCCCGCCTCGCTCACCTTCACCGGCGGCTCGAGCGGCGATTGGAGCACGGAAAAGACCGTGACAGTCGCCCCGGCGAGCGACATCGACTCGAGCAACGAAAGCCTCGTGCTCAGCCATAGCATTAGAGTTGACCAGAACACGGTCGAGATTGGCAGGGTGTCTGTCACCATCGTCGATACCATCAGCGGCGTCCTCCGCTTCACGCCCTCGCAGGTCACAGTACTCAGCGATGTCAACGGCGTCTATTCCATGACGCTGGCAGCGCGGCCCTCCGCGAACGTGTCGGTCGATGCCCGATCCGCCGATGTGCGCGATGTGATATTTGCTAGAGCAACCCCCGCGTCGGCATTCGTCAACGCAGGGCAGATTATCCACACCTTCACCCCCGCCAGTTGGAACACGCCGGTTATGGTCGAGCTTGCCCATCAGCGGGATGGCTCGAGCACCATCGACCATACATTGACTTCCTCGGACTCCACATTCAACGGTGCCTCGCAGTCGCTAGCGGTTACGCTCACTACCGCGACCGAGCCCCGCGCCGTGCTCGGCGTGTCGTCGCAGTCGGTGTCCGAGGGCGGCAGCGTTACGGTCACCGTTAATCTGCGCGCCGGCGACACGCTCAGCGATGCCGCCGTTTTTCCGCTCGTGTACACCAACGGCAGCGCCGAAGCCGCCGACTACACATCCGCCGCCAGCGTCACCGTGCCCGCAGGGGCGCGCAGCGGCACCGCCACCGTGTCCATCGCCAACGACAATGTGTTCGAAGCCGCCGAAACCTTCACCATTGCCTTGGGCACGCTGCCCAGCGGCGTGCGCCCGTCGCGCCCGGACGAACCTAGGCAGTACCAAGTGAGCATCGCCGAAAGCGACAAGCCGGAGCTGAGCATCGAGGCGGTCGCTGGCGAAGTGGATTCAGGCGAAGCTGCCCAGTTCGACGTGATTGCAAGCAACCCTGCGGACAAGGCCATCACCGTAGGGCTTGACATCACCTTGACGGAACCCGCGTCTAAAGCGTCCGGCACCGTTGCAGTATTCGACAGCGCCGATAGCGGCGCGAAATCCATCGTGCTTCCTGCCGGCGACACGCGGGTCCGCCACCAATTCGATACCGATGATGTGGGCGGCGACGCTTCGCGAGGCAAGGCGGAGGCCGATATCACAACCAGCGCGGATTACACCATCAGCAGCAGCGCCGGCAGCGCCTCGGTCGATTTGCTAGATGGCTATAGCACGGGAATTGAGCTGACTGCGCCGGCCGGCAACATCAGCGAGAGCGGCGGCAGCAAGACCATTACCATCGATATCGGTCGCGGCTTGGCGGCGACGGAAGCGCTCGCCATCCCGCTCGCCGTGAGCGGCACGGCCGTGCTCGGCACCGACTATACGCTCGCCGCGCCATCCACTTTGCCCGCCGGCGTCACCTACGCCACCCTCGGCACCGCGCCCGCCATCACCTTCACCGGCGGCGCCACGCTCTCCGCAAGCGTTGCCACGCTCATCCTGTCCTCGACATCCGATGCGCTCGCCGAGGCCGATGAAACAATCATCATTGATTTGCCGGCGACAGATGATGAGGGAGGCACGAACCTTGATGGCGGCTTCGAACAGGATTCGACGAGTAATAGCGTAAGTTTCAGCATCACCGACGACGACGATGCGCCCGTGGTCAGCATCGCCGGCCCCGGCTCGGCGCTCACCGAGGGCGACACGGCCGCCTACACCATCAGCATCGATGGCTCTGCGCAGGAGAGCTTGGCGATCAACCTGGCGGTCAGCCAAACGGGCGCCTTTGTGGCGGGCGGCGACCTCGGCGCCAAAACCCTCGCTTTAAGCTCAGGCACCACCGAGCTGAGCTACGAGGTCGATACCGTCGGCGACAGCGCCGACGAGCGCGACGGCTCTCTCACCGTGGCGCTCAGTGCAGGCACTGGCTACACCGTGGATTCCAGCGCCAGCTCGGTAACGGTGGAAGTCAACGACGACGATGCCACCGGCGTGGTGCTGAGCGCCTCCGCCGGCAACGTGGCCGAGGCATCCGGCACCAAAACCATTACCGTCACCATCGACCGGGGGCTGGTGACCGGCGAGGCGCTAAGCCTGCCGCTGGCCATTGGCGGCACCGCCGCGCTCGGCAGGGACTACACGCTCGCCGCGCCTTCCACTTTGCCCACCGGCGTCACCTACGCCACCCTCGGCACCGCGCCCGCCATCACCTTCACCGGCGACAGCACGGCCACGGCCACGAGCGCAACCCTCACCTTCACCGCCACGCAGGACAATATCGACGAAGGCGCCTCGGAAACGGTCACCATCAATCTGCCCGCATTGGGCGCCAGCTCCGGCACCAATTTATCCGCCGGCGCGAGCGGCAGCGGCTCGGTTAGCTTCAACGTCACCGACGACGACGCGGCGCCGGCGCTATCGGTGGCCGCCGCGCCCTCGGGCGCCATCACCGAGGGCACATCCGTCACCTACACCATCAGCGCGCCCAATCCGTCCGCCGAGGATCTCACCATCGGGTTCACCGTAGCGCAGACGGGCGCGTTTTTGCGAGACGCCGATGCGGGCGCGGACACCCTCACCTTGGACGCGGGCGACACCAGCATTACCCATACGGTGGCCACCGTTTCAGATCAGGCCGACGAGGTGGACGGCTCCATCACCTTCGCGCTGTCAACGCCCGGGAGCACTGCGGGCTATACGCTGGCGGGCGGCTCCCAATCGGTCACCACCCAAGTGCGCGACGACGACCCCACCGCCGTCACCCTCACCGTGCCCGCGGGCGATATTGCCGAGGCCGGCGGCACCAAAACCCTCACCGTGGGCTTGGCCAGAGGCTTGGTGGCCGGTGAAACCTTGCCTGTGAGGGTGCGCTTCGCGGGCAGCGCCCGCTATACCGCCGACTATGTCGCGGAGTATCCCTCCGCCTTCGGCTCGGTGCCCGCCGGCGTGACCTACAACTCCTTCGGCGCCACCACCACAATCACCTTCACCGGTCGCGCGGGCGGCACCGCAACCTCGGCGCGCTTTCGGGTGCGAGCCATCCAGGACACCATCAACGAAGGCGCCTCGGAATCGATTATCGTGTCGCTCGCGCCCTTGAACGCGAGTTCCGGCACCGGGCTGAACGGCGGCGCCGGAAACAGCGGCGGCGGCACCTTCGCCATCACCGACGACGATACCGGCGGCGACCTCACTATTAGCGGCGGCGATGCCGTCACCGAAGGCGCCGCGGCGAGCTTCACCATCAACTTGGGCGCCGAATCCGCCACCGCCACCACGGTCAACTACACCGTTGCGCAAACCGGCGCGGTGCTGGCCGCGAACGAGGCCGGCAGAAAATCGGTGGTGGTTGCCGCAGGCCAAACCTCGGCCGCCTTCACCGTGTCCACCGCGTCGGACAGCGCCGACGAGGTGAGCGGCTCGGTCGATGTGGCGGTGAACGCCGGCACCGGCTACACCGTGTCCGCCACCAATGGAACCGCCTCGGTCGGCGTGACGGACGACGATCCCACCACCGTCGCCATCGCCGCCACCGATGCCCGCGCCACCGAGGGCAGCACCACCGACACCGCGGCGTTCACCATCACGCTCGGGCGCGCGCTTGTCACCGACGAAAGCCTTGAGGTGCCCATCGCGGTGGCTGGCATCTCCGCAGCCGAGTATTCGCTCGCGCTCACAGAGGCCACCGGCGTGAGGCTGATCGGCAATACGCTCGCCTTCACCGGCGAGGATAGCGCCGCGAGGGTCGCCACCATCACCCTCACCGCCCTCGCCGACAGCGATGCCGCCGACGGCGCTAACGAAACGGTAACGGTCACCATTCCCGCCACCTCGGCCTCGGATGCCGATCCGCGCCTGAACCCGGTCGGCCTCGACGGCGGCGCTTCGGGTTCCGGCACCGCCACCATCACCATCGTCGATGCGGGCATTGCCGCTGGAAAAATAAGCGTGGCCGGCGGCGCCTCCGTCACTGAGGGCAGGGATGTCACTTTCACCCTCACGAACAGCCAAGCCGCGACCACCCCGACCACCGTCAACGTGGATATTGCCGAGACCGGCTCGGTGCTGGCCGCGAACGAGGCCGGCACCCGTCAGGTGGTGATTGCTCCGGGCCAAACCACGGCCACCTTCACCGTGTCCACCGCGGCGGATAGCGCCGACGAGGCGAGCGGCTCGGTCGATGCGACGGTGGAGGCCGGCACCGGCTACACGGTCGATACCGCCAACGATGCTGATGAAGCCTCGGTCGAGGTGGCGGACGACGATCCCACCGTAGTGACCCTCGCCGCCACCGATGCCGCGGCCACCGAGGGCGATAATGACGACACTGCGGCGTTCACCCTCACCCTTGGGCGCGCGCTGGTGGCGGGCGAGAGCCTTGGGGTGCCCATCGCCGTGGCCGGCATCTCCGCAGCCGAGTATTCGCTCGCGGTCGCCACCGCCAACGGCGTGGCCTTGGACGGCAACACGGTCACGTTCACCGGCAGGGCGGCCGCCGCGCGGGTCGCCACCATCACTTTCACCGCCCTCGCCGATAGCGATGCCGCCGATGCCGACAACGAGTCGGTGACGGTCACCATTCCGGCGACCTCGGCCGCGGACGCCAATCCGCGCCTGGCCCCCACCAACTTGGACGGCGGCGCTTCCGGCACCGGCACCGCCCGCATCGCCATTGCCGATAAGGGCGTTGCAACCGCGGCGGGCGTGACCTTAAGCGGCGCCACGCTTGCCGTTAACGAAAACGAATCCGCCACCTACACCATCGTGCTCAACACGGACCCGGGGCAGGGCGTGACCATCACTCCGGGCACGTCGGAAGCCTCCGATCTGTCGTTCAGCCCAGCGAGCGTGCAGTTCAGCGGCGGGCTGACCGGCAACTGGAACACGCCAAGAACCATTACCGTGAGCGCCGGGGCCGATGGCGACGCCGACCCCGATACGGCCACCATCACCCACGCGATTACCGGCTATGCCGGCGTGATGTCTGCTGACATCACCAACATCGCGGCAACCATCACCGACGCGGGCCACGGCTGGGTGGTCGATCCCGCCAGCGTGACGGTGGAAGCGGGCGGCACGGTTGAATACACCGTGCGGACGCTAAGCTTGGCATCGAGGCAGTTGCGTTTTAACGCTAGCAGCGACAATACGGATGCGGCCACGGTGCCATCGAAGCGATTCGCTTTTCCGGGCACCTCCTGGGACGAAGGAACGCAAGTCACTGTGACCGGAGTCGGTGCGGGCACAGCCACGATTACCCATGAAAACCGCACCACCTCGAACGAAAGCAACTATTCGCAGACCGGCGACACGTCCATTCCGGATGTAATGGTAACGGTGAAGGCGAGCGGCCTTCCCCAAGTCGGCATCGCCGCCAGCGCTGCCAGCTTCGAGGAAGACGGCTCGCCAGCCTTCACCGTTACGTCAAGCGCGGCGGCGCCGAGCGGCGGCTTGGCGGTGAACTTCACGGTCGCCGCCGAGGGCGACTACCTAGACGGCGCCGCGTCCACATCGGCCACTATCGCCGCAGGCCAAACCACCGCCACCATCACCGTCGCCCTTGATGACGACAGCGCGGATGAGGCGGACGGCAGCCTCGCGCTCACCCTGTCGGACAGCGACGACTACAGAATCGATTCCAGCGCGGCAAGCGCCGAGGTGGCGCTCATCGACGACGATGCCACCCTGGTGACCCTGTCAGGCGAGGGCAGCATCGCCGAAACCTCGGGTGAGCAAAGCCTCACAGTGGCGCTTGGCCGCGCTCTTGTTGAAGGCGAATCGCTGACGGTGCCGCTCGCCTTCACCGGCACTGCCACCTTCGGCACCGACTATCGCCTTGCGGCCCCCGCAACGCGGCCTGCGGGCGTGGGGTATCAAAACCTTGGCACGGCCACGCCAGGCATCGTCTTCACCGGCCGCAGTAACGGGTCAAGCACCGCCACCCTGCGCGTGCTCGCGATTTCGGACACGGACACGGAGACGGCCGAAACCGTCAGCGTGGCGCTTGGCACGCTCAATGCGAGCTCCGGCACGAACCTCAGCGGCGGCGCGTCCGGTTCGGGCGCGGCGGCCTTCACCATCACCGACGACGACGGCACCGGGCCGGTGGTGAGCGTGAGCGGAGGCGAGGCGGTCAACGAGGGCACCAACGCGAGCTTCACCGTCACCGCCACCCCGTCGCCGTCCGCCAACCTTTCGGTAAGCGTTAATGTCGGCAGCGCGGGCGCCTTCGTCACAGGCGCGAACCTCGGCGCCAAGACGGTCACCGTGGGCACCACCGGCACAGCCACGTTCACCGTGGCCACTGTCAACGACACCACGGACGAGGCCAACGGCAGCGTCACGCTCGCCGTGTCCGCCGGAAGCGGCTACACGGTTTCCGGCACCGATGCCTCCGCCTCCGTGGCCGTGAGGGACAACGATGCCACCTCGGTGACGCTGATCGCTCCGGCCGGCGATATCGGCGAGACCGGCGGCAGCAAGGTGCTCACTGTCGCCTTGGGCAGGGCGCTGGCGGCGGGCGAAGATCTGACGGTGCCGCTCGTCTTCACCGGCGCGGCCACCCGCGCCACCTTCGGCACCGACTACACGCTGGCGGCGCCAAGCCCGGTTCCGACCGGCGCGGCCTACACCAATCTCCGCAGCACCAACTTGACCAATAGTCCGCCCACCATCACCTTCACCGGCGGTGTCGGCGCATCGCGCACGGCCACGCTCACCGTGAGCGCCGCGGGCGATGCCGTCGAGGAGGAGGACGAGAACATCGCCGTTGGCTTCGGCACGCTCACGGCCACCGGCCTGGGCGGCGGCACGAACACATCGGGCAGCGTGGCCTTCGCCATCGCCGACGACGATGCCGGCCTGCCGGTCGTGAGCGTGAGCCGGGATGCCGCGTCGGTCACCGAGGGCACCGCTGCGAGCTTCACCGTCACGATGGATCCGGCGCCGTCCGCGAACGTGAGGGTGAGCCTCAATGTCGGCAGCGCGGGCGCCTTCGTCACAGGCGCGAACCTCGGCGCCAAGACGGTCACCGTGGGCGCCACCGGCACAGCCACGTTCACCGTGGCCACTGTCAACGACACCACGGACGAGGCCAACGGCAGCGTCACGCTCGCCGTGTCCGCCGGCCGCGGCTACACGGTTTCCGGCACCAATGGCTCCGCCTCCGTAACCGTGAATGACAACGACGACACCTCGGTGACGCTGAGCGCCCCCGCCGGCAATATTGGCGAGACCGACGGCAGCAAGGAAATCACAATTACCTTAGGCAGGGCGCTGGCGGCGGGCGAAGTGCTGACGGTGCCGCTCACCTTTGGCGGCGCCGCCACCTTCGGCGGCGACTACACGCTGGAGGCGCCAAGCCCGGTTCCGACCGGCGCGGCCTACACCAATCTCGCCAGCACCGACTTGACCAATAGTCCGCCCACCATCACCTTCACCGGTGGCTCGGGCGCATCGCGCATCGCCACCGTTACCGTGCGCTCCGTCAATAATGATGTCGAGGAGAGCGACGAAACGGTCACCGTGGCCCTCGGCACGCTTGTCGCCAATACCGCTTTGGACGATGCCACAGGCAGCGGCACGGCGAGCTTTTCGATTATTGACGACGACGACCCGTCCGTGCCCACGGTCAGCATCTCGCCGGGCGCAGTTGTGGTTGAAGGCGGCAACGCCACCTTCACCGTCACCGTCAGCCCCGCGACCCATCCCGCGCTCACCGTCAGCTACACGGTCACCCAAAGCGGGAGCTTTCTTGCGAGCGGTTCGCTCGGCGCCGGCAAAACAATCTCGCTGGCCGAGGATGCCGGTTCGGAAACCTTCAGCATCGCCACCATCAACGACAGCGTGGACGAGGCGCAAGGCGCCGTCACGGCCACTATTGCGGCATCCTCGGCCTACAAAATCGGCACGGGCGCCGCCTCGGTTACGGTGGATGACAACGATGCCACCCCGGTGACGCTGTCGGCGCCTTCCGGCAATATCGCCGAGGACGGCGGCACCAAGGTCATCACCGTCACCCTCGGCCGCCCGATGGCATCCGGCGAAATCATCTTCGCGGACCTCGACTTGGGCGGCGCCGCGGACCTTAACGACGACTACACGCTGGTGGCGCCGGACTCGCCAGCGACCGGCATCACGTACCTGCATCTTGATGGCACGAGGACCGCCTTACAACAGACTTTCGCTGCGGAGCCCACTATCCTCTTCACTGGCCCGGATGCGCCGCAAAGCGCGTCGCTGACGCTGCGCGCCAACGACGACATCCTTGACGAAGGCGATGCCGAAACGGTGACCGTCGGTCTCGGCCTAGCCTTAGGCAGCATCCCTCTCGGCCAGCCCCCGCGCACCAGCCCCTCGGGCACGGCGAGTTTCTCGATCACCGACGACGACGGCACGCCTGTCATCAGCATCGCGGCCGGCGCGGATGCGACCGAAGGCAGCAACGCCAGCTTTACTCTGTCGGCAAGTCCGGCTCCGCAGGAAAACATCAGCATTGCGCTTTCGGTGGCGCAAAGCGGCAGCTTTGTCGCCGCCAGCAACCTCGGCAACGATAAATCGGTGGCGCTTTCCAGCGGGGCGAGCTCCGCCACGTTCACGGTCGCCACGCAGCAGGACAGCGCCGACGAGCCGTCGGGCGGCGTCACTGTGGGCGTGCTGGCCGGCACCGGCTACCGGCCAACCTCGGTAAGCGGCGAAGCGACCGCCACGGTCAACGTGCTCGACAACGACCAGTCGGTCGTGACGCTTGCCGGCACCGGCGGAAACCTCACCGAGCTGGTCAGCCCCGCCACCGACAAGCTCGTCATTACCCTTAACCGCGCGCTTGCCGGCAGCGAGCAAATCGCCGTGCCCATCGAGTTCGCCGGCGGCGCCATCGGCACCGAGTTCAGCCTCGCCATGGCCACCACCACAGGCGCTGCGCTCAACGCGACGACGGGCGTGGTGACATTCACCAGCGGCGGCAGCGCCGCCACCGTGCAAGTGGCGCCCTTGCTCGATGCCGACGAGGTCGACGACACCATCACCGCGTCCCTCGGCGACCTGACGCTTACCAAAATCGACGGCGGCGCGCGCGCTACCGGCAGCGCCAGCTTCGATATCATCGATGCCGGCCCGCAGCCAGCGGTCGATGTGTCGGCCACCACGGTGGCTTTAACCGAAGGCGGCAGCGCGGGCTCGTACCGCGTCAAGCTGCACACCGACCCGGGCAATGGCGCCACCGTCACGGTCACGCCGGGTTCCGCCGATACGACGCGCGTGGCCGTGTCCGGCGCGCTCACCTTCACCGGCGGCAGCAGCGGCGACTGGGAGGATTGGCAAACGGTCACCGTTACGCAGATGTCCGACGGCGACACAGCGAACGAGGATGTGGTCATTTCCCACGCCGTCACCGGCTACGGCAGCGTCACCGCCGGCCCGGAGGTGACCGTGTCGCTCGTTGACCGCGGCGTCGGCGTCACAGTGGCGCCCACCGCGCTCAGCGTGCAGGAAAACGCCAGCGCAAGCTACAACTTGGTGCTCGACAGCCGCCCGAGCAGCAATGTCACGATTACCCCGTCGAGCAGCTCGGCCGCCAACGCCACCGTGGGCGCCGCCGTCACCTTCACGCCGGCCACTTGGAATCAGATGCGCGCGGTGCAGGTGACCGGCGCGGACCGCGGCAGCGCCACCATCAGCCACACGGTGTCCTCGCAGGACAGCGCCTACGCCGCCATCACTCCTTCGACGGTGGCGGTAACGATTGGCGCCACCGCCAGGGTGCGCGTGTCGGCCGCCAGCGTCAGCGCCCGCGAGTGGGGCGCGCCCGGCAGCTATATGGTGAGCCTCAACACCGATCCCGGCTCCGGCAACACGGTGCGGGTAACGGCCGCCACCACCAGCAGCGAAATCACCATTACCGGCCCGACGGGCACCGGCAGGGTAGCAACCTTCAACACCAGCAACTGGCAAACGCCGCAGCGGTTCACCGTGGCCGCCAATGCGGATGAGGACAAGAACAACGAAACCGCCACGATCACCCATTCGGTGACCGGCTACGGCAGCGTCTCCAGCGCTCCCGGCGTCGCAGTGGCCACGGTGGATATCGGCGCGCGCATTCTCCTGCTCGACCGCGCAACCGAACTGCTCGATCGGGGCGATCCTTTCTTCCCTAGGGATCAGGTCGCCAGTCTGGCGCTGAACGAGGGCGAGAGCGTGGAGAAGGAGCTCATGGTGACATCCGAGTTGATCAATGTGCTCGAGATCGCCTCTCTCACGTTGCCCAATAATTCCGCCTTAACCGTTGCCGGTCAAAGTTTCTTCAACGTCGGCTTCAGCAGGCGCCGGGTCGATACCTTCGCCACGAGGAGCAGCACGAACACTTCGGGCCATGTGTGCTACTACGCCACGAGGTCATCCAATCCCGATTTCACTCAACGAAACACGCCGCCGACAAGCGTTGGCCAGTGCCTGCTCGCCGTGCCCTTCACGGTCAATCTCGGCCCGCGCGTGAACATCGCGCCCGCCTCGCTTGAAATCGAGGAAGGCGGCAGCGCCAAAACCTACGATGTATGGCTCAACACCGATCCGGGCGGCACCGCCACCGTCACGCCGCAATCGGGCGATGCCGCCGCAGCCACCGTGTCCGGCGCGCTCACCTTCAATTCCAGCGATTTCCGAACCCGCCAGCAAGTGACCGTCACGCCGGTGGACGATGACGACAAGGACGACGAAACCGTCACCATCACCCATACCGTGGCCGGCTATTCGGGCAGCGCGGCCAATGTGGAGGTGAAGGTCGATGACGACGACGCGCTGCCCGATATCAGCATCGCAGCGGTTGCGGCGGAGGTGGTTGAGGGCGGCACCGCCACTTACAGGATCACGGCGGCGCCGGCCCCCGAGGCCAACCTCACCGTTAATCTGACGGTTGCCCAAAGCGGCGACTACGGCATCGCCGCCAGCAGCTTAGGCGCGCAGACCGTCACCATACAGGCGACGCAAACCAGCGCCACCTTCACTGCGGCCACCGCCGACGACTCGGCCGATGAAACCGCCGGCTCGCTCACCGCCACGCTGGCCGCCGGCACGGGCTACACGGTGGCGGCGGCGCCGAATAATTCCGCGGTGACCGCGCTGCGCGACAACGATGCCACCACGGTGACCCTCGGCGTGCCCGCCGGCAATATCGCCGAGGCCGACGGCAGCAAAACGATCACCCTCACCCTCAGCAGGGCGCTTGCCAGCCCCGAGGCGCTGTCCGTGCCCCTAAGCTTCCTCGGCACCGCAACGCTTGGCACCGATTACGAGCTCACAGCGCCTGACGTGGCGCCAACCGGGGTCGCCTTCAGTTTATCGGGCGCCACCCCCACCGTTACCTTCACCGGCCCGTCGGCGGAAGCGGCCAGCTTCACCCTTGATTCGATCGCCGACGAAATCGACGAAGGCTTGAGCGAAACCGTGTCCGTGTCGCTCGGCACGCTCAATGCCAGTTCCGGCACTAATCTTGGCGGCGGCGCCGCCGGCAGCGGCTCGGGCGCCTTCGCCATCGAGGACGACGACAGCACCGTGGTGCCGGAAGTCAGCATCGCCGCCGGCGCGGCGGCCACCGAAGGCGGCAACGCCACCTTCACGGTGAGCACTTCGCCCGTTTTAAGCGTTGATCTGGTGGTGGCGCTCAATATCACCCAAACCGGCGCCTTCATCGCCTCCGGCGACCTCGGCGCGGATTCCGTCACCATCCCGGCCGGCGAGGATAGCGCCGACTTCAGCGTCGCCACTCAAAACGACGACGACGACACCCTCGACGGCTCGGTGAGCGCCGCGCTCACCGCCGATGATGCCTACACGATTTCCTCCACCGCAGGACAAGCGACCGTGGCCATTGCCGACAACGACGCCACCATCGTGACCCTCGCCAATGGCGTGACCGTCACGCCCGAAGCCAGCGCCATCCGCCCCGCGACATTCACCGTCACGATCAGCCGCGCCCTCGTGGCGGGCGAAAGCGTTAGCGCCCCGCTGGTCTATGCGGGCCGCAGGAGCGGCGCTTTCTCGTTGCGGGGCAGCCCAAGCGGCATCAGCTTCTCAAGCAATGCCGTGGTCTTCACCGGCGGCGCCAGCGCGGATACGGTCGCCACCATCGCTTTTACATCGGACCGCGACGTGGGCGACGACAACGACGACAACGTCATGGTCAGCTTCGGCAATGTGACCGCCACCGGACTGGGCGGAGGCGCCAACAGCGCGGGCAGCGCCGCCTTCACGGTGATTGATGCCCAGGCTTCGGTTCAAACCATCAGCATCGAAGCCGGCCCGGACATCACCGAAGGCGGCACCGCCACCTTCACGATCACCACGAGCCGCCCGTTCGGGGATGCCCCCGGCGTGCCGAGCACCCGCGCCATTGGCGTGAGCATATCGACGCGCGGCGCCGCCTCGCTGAGCAGCTCGTTTGCAACCTCGCGCACCGTCACCATCCCGGTCGGCTCCGCATCGGCCAGCTTTACCGTGCCCACCCAAACGGACGATGCCGATTTGCCGAACGGCGCTGTTGTGGCGACCATCCTAAGCAGCAGCAATTGGAGGGTCAGGCAGGGCGAAGGCGCGGCCGAAGTGGCCGTCGCCGACGACGATGCCACCACCTTCGAGGCATCGTTGGCCAGCAACGGCTTCTTCTTGCGGGAGGTCGATGCCGTATTGGAGCAGACCACTCGCAACAACCAAATCGGATTCACCTTTTCCCGCGCCCTCGTTGCCGGCGAAACCTTGGTGATTCCCTTGGCCTTCACCGGCGGCGCGGCGGGCGAGGATTTCTTCCTGCGAACAACCTTGGAGCCGGATGCCACGCCGCTCACTTGGGCGAGCTTCTCCCAAAGCGGCGTTCTCACCGTGACAGGCCCCAGCAACACCACGCTGAACGCCTTTTTGGTGGCGCTCGACGACGACGACGGCATTAACGAGAGAGTGAGCTTGACATCGTTCGGCGCCATCGCCCATACAGGGCTTGGCGGCGGCGCCACCGGCAGCGTGGAAAACCCCGGATGGTCCTTCGAAATATTCGATAACGACGAGCCGAGCGGTCCCGCCATCAGCATCGCCGC
This sequence comes from Gammaproteobacteria bacterium, assembly GCA_965213995.1. GTDB lineage: Bacteria > Pseudomonadota > Gammaproteobacteria > Steroidobacterales > Foliamicaceae > Foliamicus. The sequence continues at coordinate 2,420,715 of OZ243929.1, forward strand.
CGATGCGGACGTGACCGAAGGCACTGCGGCGAGCTTCACCCTGAGCGCATCGCCGGCGCCCGCCGCCGAACTCGAAGTGTCGCTGACCGTGGCGCAGGAAGGCGATGTCGTGGCATCCAACAATCTCGGCGCGAGCAGCGTCACCTTCGCGGCGGACGCGACCTCCGCCACCTTCACCGTGGCCACCGTCGCCGACAGCACCGACGAAGCGGACGGCTCGGTGACCGTGACCGTGAACACCGGCAGCGGCTACGAGCCGGGTTCCCCCCGCTCGGCCTCCGCAGCTGTGGCCGACAATGACGCCACCAGCGTCACCTTGGCAGTGACCGACGCCAGCGCCACTGAAGGCGATTCGGATGCTGCCGGCGCCTTCACCGTCACCCTCGGACGGGCGCTTGTGACGGGCGAGAGCATCACCGCGCCGCTGGCCTTCTCCGGCGCCACCGTCGGCGACGAGTTCAGCGTGGCGCTTGCGGCCGCCACCGGCATCAGCTTCAACGCCGGCGCCAGCACGCTCACCTTCACCGGCGGCGCCAGCGCGGCGCGAGTCGCCACGCTCACCGTCACCGCCGAGGCCGACGACAACTTCGCCAACGAAACCTTGGCGATCAGCCTCGGCGCGCTCACCTCAACGGGCTTGGGCGGCGGCGTGAGCGGCGCCGGCAGCGGCAGCATCGCCATTGCCGATGCCGGCGTGCCCGTGCCGGTCATCAGCATCACCGCTGGCGCGGACATCACCGAGGGCGGCACCGCCAGCTTCACTGTGGGCGCTTCACCGGCCCCGGCCGCCGAGCTTGCGGTGTCGCTGACCGTGTCGCAGCAGGGCAGCTACGTGGCATCCAATAATCTCGGCGCGGCCACCGTAACCCTTGCGGCGAACGCGACCTCGGCCACTTTCACCGTCGCCACCGAGGACGACAGCATCGACGAGCCGAATGGCGCGGTGACGCTGGCCGTGGCATCCGGCGAAGGCTACCGCCCGTCCGCCAGCGACGGTTCGGACGAGGTGGCAGTGGCCGACGGCGAAGCCACCAGCGTCACCTTGGCAGTGACCGACGCCAGCGCCGCCGAGCGCGATTCAACCGCCACCGCGGCGTTCACCGTCACGCTCGGCCGGACGCTGGCCGCCGGCGAAGGCCTGACGGTTGCGCTCGGCTTCGCCGGCGGCGCTAGCGGCGACGACTTCACCTTGGCGCTCGGCGCCGCGACCGGCATCTCGTTCGCATCCGCCACCAATACCTTGACCTTCGCCGGCGGCGCCAGCGCCGCGCGCGTCGCCACGCTAACCCTCACCGCTGCGGACGATGCCGATATCACCGACGAGACCGTGACCGTGAGCCTCGGCGCCATTACTCCGTCGGGGCTGGGCGGAGGCGCCGCCGGCAGCCGCACCGGCAATGGCGAAATCGTCATCACCGATGCCGGCGTGATTCCCGCGGTCGTCGTGTCCGGCTCGCCGGTGTCCCTCACCGAAGGCGGCGATGCGGGCAGCTACACGGTGGCGCTGGCGACCGACCCCGGCGCCACGGTCACCGTCACGCCCACTTCGAGCGATGACAGCGCGGTCACTGTGTCCGGCCCGCTCACTTTCAACTCAAGCAACTTCAGCGCCGCGCAGCCGATAACCGTCACCCCGGTCGATGACGGCGATATCGGCAACGAGAGCGTCGCCATTACCCACGCGGTGGCCGGATACACAGGCGTGACCAGCGCGCCCAACGCCACCGTCACCGTCACCGACCGCGGCCGCGGCGTGGTGGTTGAGCCTGTCTCCATTGCCATCGACCAAGGCGAGGAGGAAACCTACAGCGTGGTGCTGCTTAGCCAGCCCGTGGGCAGCGGTGCCACGGTGAACATCACTGCGGCCAGCGCCGACGAAAGCGTGGCGGAAGTGAGCGGCGCGCCCGCCTTCACGGCGGCGAACTGGGACACGCCGCAAAATTTCACCGTGAGCGGCGCCGGCGGCGGCTCCACCAGCATCACCCACAGCATCGTCTCGACCGATGCCGGCTACCGGGCCATTACGCCTTCGGCGGTTTCGGTGTCGGTAACCGCGGTGCCGGGCGTGAGCCTGTCCGCATCCGCCATCGCCGTGTCCGAACGCGGCGCGGCAGGCGGCTACGATGTGGTGCTCGCCACCAATCCGGGCGCCGAAGTGACCGTGACGCCCACCTCGGCCGATCCAAGCGCGGTGACCGTTTCCGGCGCGCTCACCTTCAACGCGGCCAACTGGAGCACGCCGCAGCGCGTGACCGTCACGCCCGAGATCGACAACGACGCGACTGGCGAAACCGTTCTTATTTCGCATGCCGTGACGGGCTACACGGGCGCCTCGACGCCGGATAACATCACCGTCACGGTAACCGACTTCGGCCACGCGATTCTGGTCGAGCCCGCCGATCTCAGCCTGCCTGCGGGCGAGACCGCCAGCTACACGCTGACCCTCACCTCCGCGCCGACCGGCGGCGTGACGATCACGCCCGCGAGCGCCGCCGCCGCCACCGCCACGGTGGGTAGCGCGGTGACGCTGAACGCGGCGGATGCCAACACGCCCGTGAGCATCGTCGTGACCGGCATCGCTGTCGGCCAAACCAGCATCACGCATCAAGTCACCACCGCCGATCCCAACTACGGCGCCGTCTCGGCCGCGGCGGTGGCCGTGGAAGTGACGCCGGCGGCGAGCGTGCGCATCACGCCCGCCGCGCTGGACATCGACGAGGGCGGCGCGGACGGCAGCTACCAGGTCGTGCTCGGCACCGATCCGGGCGCCACAGTCACCGTTACGCCGAGTTCGGGCGATACCGGCGCCGTGACCGTGGGCGGCGCGCTCACCTTCAATTCAACCAACTGGAGCCAAGCGCAAACGGTAACCGTTAGCGCCGTGGACGACGGCGACCGCGACGACGAATCCGTCACCATCAGCCATCAGGTGAGCGGCTATCCGGGCGTGGCCAGCGCGCCCGACGTGACGGTTGCTGTGGCCGACGACGACAGCCTGCCCACGGTGAGCGTTTCCGCAATGCCGGCAAGCGCCACCGAGGGCGGCAACGCCACCTTCCGGGTGAGCGCCTCGCCGCCGCCTGCGACCGACTTAGCGGTTTCGCTGGCGCTGGCGGCCGATGGCGGCTTCGTGGCGGCCGAGTCGCTAGGCAGCAGGAGCGTCATCATCGCCGCGAACGCCGAGTTCTCCAATGTGACGCTGGCGGTCGCCAACGACGACATCGATAGGCCCAACGGCCTCATCACCGCCACGCTTGCCGCGCCCGCCGCCGATGCCGGCTACCTGCTTGCAGCGGCGTCCGGCAATGCGGCGCGCATTGCGCTGATCGACAACGATGCCACCGGGGTCACGCTGGCTTCGGATGCCGACGAAGGCATTGACGAGAGCGGCGGCAGCGTTTCGTTCAGCGTTGCCCTAAGCCGCGCGCTGCAAGCCGGCGAGGAGCTCGACGTGACGCTTGCGCTAAGCGGCAGCGCCGCGTTGGGCACCGACTACACGCTGTCGGCGCCATCGCCGGTGCCTGCGGGCATCGCATTCTCCGGGCTGGACAGCGCGCCGATCATCACTTTCACGGGCGGCGCCGGCGCGGCGAGCGCGACCATGCTCACCTTGACCGCCGTGTCCGACACTTTTGATGAAGGCGACGGCGAAACCGTGTCCATCGCGCTGGCGATGCTCGATTCCACTTCCGGCACGGGGCTTGGCGGCGGCGCCAGCGGCACCGGCGCCGTGAGCTTCGAGATTGTCGATGACGATGCCTCCGTGGCGCTGCCCGCCGTTTCGGTGAGCGCGGGGCCGGGGGTGACCGAAGGCGCCGAGGCGCTGTTCACGATCGCGGCCAGCCCGGCGCCGGATGCCGAAATCCGGGTGGGCCTGCGGGTGTCCGACAGCGGCGCGTTCGTAGCGGCGGCGGATACCGGCGAGCGCTTCGTTACGCTGTCGGCATCGCAGCCCTCGGCGAGCATTAGCGTGGCCACGATCGACGACGAGATCGACGAGGCCGACGGGATGGTGTCGGTGGCTTTGCAGGCCGGGACGGGCTACATCCGCTCGCAAACCGATGCCTCGGCATCGCTGGCCGTGACCGACGACGATGCCACCGCCGTGAGCTTGTCGTCCTCGGCCATTGATGCGGCCAAGGACCGCAGCGTCGTCGTGACCGTGACGATCGGCCGCGCCCTGGAGGCGGGCGAGAGGATCGAGGTGGAGTTGTCGCTTGGCGGCGAGGCGGTGCTGGGGGTGGACTACGTCCTGCGGGCGCCGGACATGATTCCGCCGGGAGTCGAGTACGCGATGCTCGACACCGCGCCGCGGATCATCTTCACCGGCAACGCGGCGGCATCATCCTTGTCGGCGCCGCGGAGCATCTTCGCCAGCGCGTCGGCATTCTCGCCGGCGGCGCGGGGCATCCTCCCCGGCGCGGCGGCATCCTCCTTGTCGGCGCCGATCGTGATTGTGCCCATTGCCGACAGCAGCGACGAGCGCGGCGACAGGAGCGTGAGCGTTTCCATCGCGCCCTCGCCGGAAGTGGCGCCGGCCGGCAATGCGGACGGCAGCGCCGAAAGAGTCGATATCGATATAGTGGAGCCGGGAGACGGCATGGACCCGGTGGTTGTCGATCCTTCGCTGACGGTTTCGCAATCCTCGCTGACGCTGGACGAGGGCGGCAGCGTTTCGTACACGGTGGCCCTAGGCGCGCGGCCTTCGGGGCCGGTGACGGTGGCTGTCGCGGTTTCGGACGGCGCGGGCGTGGAGTTGTCGTCGGCGAGCCTGATGTTCAGCGCGGACGCTTGGAACGTGGCGCAGAGCCTGACAGTGACGGCGCTGGAGGATGCCGACATCGCCGACGAGACGGGCGCGCTGTCGCATACGGCATCGGGCGGCGGCTACGACGGCGTCTCGGCGGAGGTTTCGGTTTCGGTGTCGGACAACGACGATCCTTCGCTGGCGGTTTCGGAATCCTCGCTGACGCTGGACGAGGGAGGCAGCGTTTCGTACACGGTGGCGCTTGGGGCGCGGCCTTCGGGGCCGGTGACGGTGGCTGTCGCGGTTTCGGAAGGCGCGGGCGTGGAGTTGTCGTCGGCGAGCCTGATGTTTAGCGCGGACACTTGGAACGTGGCGCAGAGCTTGACGGTGACGGCGCTGGAGGATGCCGACAGCGTCGACGAGACGGGTTCGCTGTCGCATACGGCATCGGGCGGCGGCTACGACGGCGTCTCGGCGGAGGTTGCGGTGTCGGTGTCGGACAACGACGATCCCTTTACTGCCGCCGTTTCCTCGGCGTGGCTGGCGCGCTTCGGCCGCGCGGTGTCCGAGCAGATACTTGAGGGCATCGGCGACCGCGTGGCTTCGCATCAGCGTGTGGGCGCGATGCATTCGGCGGCGGCCGGCGGCGAAAGCTCGGGCGTGAGCTTCGAGGCCATGTTCGCCGGCCAGCGCATCGGCGCCGACGGCGCTCCCGTTGCCGAATCCTTGGGCGCCAGCCCGCGCTTCGGCGGCGCCCTCCCGGCCCACGGCCAAGGCGCGGGCGCGGGAATGCGCTTCGGCGGCGGCCTTTCGGGCCAAAGCCAAGGCGGCATGCTTGATGCGCCGTTTGGCGGCAGCGGCAGCCTCGGGGCGGGCGGCCTCGGCGCCGGAACCGGTTCGATCTTTGACTCCGCCGCGCCTTCGGATCCGTTCGGCTCGGCATCCGGCGCCGATTCCGAAGACCGCTCTTTGGAGCGCATGATGCAAGCAGTGGTTGGCGGCTCGTCCTTCAATGCGGCCGGTCGCAGCTCCCCCCGCATGAGTTGGGGGCTGTGGGGGCGGGGCTCGGTCGCCGCTCTTGAGGGCCGCTCCGCCGACGGCATCGCGGTTGAAGGCGATGTGATGACCGGCCAGCTCGGCGCGGACTGGGCGATCAGCAACTGGCTGCTCGGCCTCAGCCTGTCCTACAGCCAAGGCGACGGCGAATACGTCGGCGCCGATGGCGGGGGCGCTATGGAATCGACGATGGCAGCGGCCACGCCCTACATCAGAGTGGGCACCGACCGCTTCTCCGCGTGGGCCGCGGCCGGCGCGGGCCGCGGCGAAATGACTTTCACGCCGGAGCAAGGCCTGTCCTCCGAAACCGATATTGAAATGGAGATGGGCGCGGTTGGTTTGCGCGGCGAATTGCTGAGATTCGGCAACGGCCTTAGCGTGTCGCTGCTGTCCGACGCGATGGCGATGCGATCCGCTTCCGAGGATCAGGCCGGAATGCCGCTAATGGAGGCCGAGTTGAGCCGCATCCGGGCGGCGGTCGAGGCTTCCTGGGCCATCAGGACTTCAGGCGGCGGGCAATTCTCGATGCGCGTGGAAGGCGGGGCGCGCCAGGACGAAGGCGATGCGGAGGAGGGCATGGGCAGCGAAGTGTCCGCAGGCCTCTCCTGGATGCAGGGCGGCTTCATCTTCGAGCTTGAAGGCCGCCACCTGGTCGAGCACGAGGACGAGGATTTCATCCAAACCGGCGCTTCAGTATTCCTCGCCTGGGATGCGGCCGGCGCCACCGGTTTCGGCCCGTCCTTGTCGGTGCGCCAGCAGTGGGGCATCAACACGGCCAGCGGGCTGGAGCAGCTGTTCGCGATGCGCCACATGGATCATTTCAGGCTGGAGTCGGGCATGCGGAGAATCGAGACCGAGTTCGGCTGGGGCCTGCCCCTGTTCGGCGAGCGCTTCGTGGGAACGCCCTTCCTTATGCACGGCGCGCAGGATAGCGGTCGCCTGCAAACGCTGGGCTGGCGCTTGGAGCCCTTCGACAAGGATGACAACGGCCTGCTCGACCTCGGCATGAGCCTTAAGCTGACGCGCCGCATCGGCATCGCCGACAAGCCGGACCACGGCATCTCCCTAGAGGCCCGCTTAGGCTTCTAGCACCCCGTCCCCCCGCAACATTGGAGATCAAGGGAGAACAGGTTTTCGCGCATCCCCGCGAGGCGGTTTGGGAGGCGCTGCTCGATCCGGAGGTGCTCGGCGCCTGCGTGCCCGGCTGCGATGCCTTCAATCAGGTGAGCGAAAACTCCTACCAAGCGTTGGCGAAGGTCGAGGTGGGCCCGGTGAGCGCCGGTTTTTCGGTGGAAATACGCATTGTCGATCCCGATCCGCCGAACGCCTACCGCTTGGAGGGCAGCGCCAAGTCGCCGCTGGGGTTCGGGCGCGGCGCGGCGGATGTGCATCTGGCCGAGGACGGGGAAGGCGGCACCAGCCTCAGCTACACGGCCAGCCTTTCGCTTGGCGGCAAGCTGGGGCAGGTGGGATCGCGGCTGCTTTCCGCCATGACCCGCAAGATCGCGGCCCACTTCTTCGGCTGCCTTGCTGATATCCTGGACGGAAGGCGGTCGGTGGCCACGCCATCCAAGGGAGTCTGGGGCTTCGTGCGCTGGCTCGTGAGTCCCGCCCCGCGGTGGGCGATTCTGTTGATTGCGGCCTCCTTTATCGGGTTTGTCATCTACTGGGGGCTTAGGACCTTTGGGGTATTGGCCTGAGCGCCGCCCACGGCAGGCTGCGGAACGCGGTATGATCCGGGCCTAAGGTCGGCGTTTGCCGGCATCGATCGAAAACTAGAATGGAGGGCGGGGATGGACGTTCAGGTTTCGTTCACGCTTAACGGCAAAACGGTCAGCGCCGCCGTCGGCGGCGCCACGCTGCTGGTGGACCTGATTCGCAACCGCTTTGGATTGACGGGCACCCATGTGGGCTGCGACACCAGCCAGTGCGGCGCCTGCGTGGTCCATGTTGACGGCGCTTCGGTGAAGAGCTGCACCATGCTGGCGGCGCAGGTTGACGGCTGCGCCGTCGATACCATCGAGGGGCTGTCGGGCAACGGCGAGCTGCACCCTTTGCAGCAGGCATTCCACGAGCACCACGCCTTGCAGTGCGGCTTTTGCACGCCGGGCATGATCATGAGCGCGGCGGACCTGCTCAAGCGCAATCCGCGGCCCAGCGAGCTTGAGGTGCGCGACTGGCTGGAGGGCAACATGTGCCGCTGCACCGGCTACCACAATATCGTCAAGGCGGTGCGCGCCGCCGCCGGCGCCATGGGCGGAGAGGGATCATGAGCGGCGGCATGGGCATAGGCGCATCCGCGCCGCGCAGCGAGGACCGCCGCTTCATTACCGGCCGGGGGCGTTATGTGGACGATATCAACCTGCGCTCGCAACAGCACGCCTGGTTCGTCCGCTCGCCTCATCCGCATGCCGAGGTGCGGGGCATTGATGCCGGGCAGGCGCTGGGGATGTCCGGCGTGACCGCCGTTCTTACCGGCGCCGACCTCGAGGCCGACGGCATCGGCCCGCTGCCTGTGGCTTGGGGCGTGACCAGCATGGACGGCTCGCCGGCCGTGGAGCCCGGGTTTCCGGCCTTGGCCACCGGCCGCGTGCGCTACGTGGGCAATCCGGTGGCGGTGGTGATCGCGGAAACGCGCGCCGCCGCGCGCGATGCCGCGGAGGCCGTCAACGTTCATTACGAGGAAATCGATTCCGTTTCCAACGCCGCGTCCGCGCTGGAGGAGGGCGCCCCGCAGATCCACGAAGCCGCCGAAGGCAACCTGTGCTTTAACTGGGAATGGCTGCCCTCGGCCATGGCGCCGGAGGCGAAGGCCAATACCGAGAAGGCTCTCAAGGAAGCCGCGCATGTGGTGTCGCTGGAGCTGGTCAACAACCGCTTGGCGCCCAACGCCATGGAGCCGCGGGCCTCGCTGGCCGACTTCAACCCCGCCACTGGCCAGCTGACGCTCTACACCACCAGCCAGAACCCGCATGTGAACCGGCTGCTTTTATGCACGGCGACGCTGAAGATGCCCGAGCATAAGGTGCGCGTGGTGGCGCCCGATGTGGGCGGCGGCTTCGGCTCCAAGATCTACCACTACGCCGAGGAGCTGGCGGTGTGCTGGGCTTCGCGTCGCCTGGGCGTGCCGGTCAAGTGGACCGCCGAGCGCAGCGAGTCGTTTCTCGGCGATGCCCAAGGCCGCGATCACCTGACCCGCGTGGAACTGGCGCTGGATGCCGACGGCCGCTTCACCGCTTTGAGGGTGGACACCATCGCCAACCTCGGCAGCTACGTGTCGGCCTTCGGTGCGGCCGTGCCCACGGTGTTCTATGCGCCCCTGCTGGCCGGCGTGTACAAGACGCCCAATATCTACGCCACCGTCAAGGGCGTGTTCACCAATACCACGCCCACCGACGCCTATCGCGGCGCGGGGCGGCCCGAGGCCTGCTACTTGATCGAGCGCGTCGTCGATGAGGCCGCGGCGCAACTGGGCATGGATCCGGCCGAAATCCGCCGCCGCAACTTTATCCAGCCGGACGAATTCCCTTATCAGTCGCCGGTGGGGCAGCTCTACGACTCGGGCGATTTCGAGGGATGCCTTGATCTCGCCATGGAAATGAACGGCTACGCGGGGTTCGACGAGCGCCGCAAGCGGAGCGAAGCGCGCGGGCGGCTGCGCGGCCGGGGGATGAGCTTCTATATCGAGGCCTGCGGCGCGGCGCCTTCGCAGGCGGCCGGGCAGCTGGGCGCCCGCGCCGGGCTTTACGAGGTGGCCACGGTGCGGGTGCATCCCACGGGCGCGGTGCAGGTCATGACCGGGACCCACAGCCACGGCCAGAGCCACGAGACCACCTTCGCGCAGATCGTGTCCGACCGCCTGGGGGTCGATTTCGGCAACGTGGAGATCGTTCACGGCGACACCGGCGAGGTTCCCTTCGGGATGGGCACCTACGCCTCGCGTTCGCTGGCCGTGGGCGGCAGCGCGCTGGTCAAGGCGCTGGACAAGGTGGTCGAGAAAGGCCGCAAGATCGCCGCGCATCTGCTCGAATCGTCGGCCGAGGACATCGAGTTCGGCGACGGCCAGTTCCGGGTTGCCGGCACCGATCGGCAGGTGGCGTTCGGCGACGTGGCGCTGGCGGCCTACGTGCCGCACAACTACCCGTTGCAGGAGCTGGAGCCCGGCTTGGAGGAAACATCGTTCTTCGACCCGGAGAACTTCACCTTTCCTTCGGGCTGCTATATCTGCGAGGTCGAAGTGGACCCGGAAACGGGCGTGGTGGAAATCCGCGACTTTGTCGCCGCCGACGATTTCGGCAACATCGTCAACCCCATGGTGGTGGAAGGGCAGGTGCATGGCGGTTTGGCGCAGGGCATTGGCCAGGCCCTGATGGAGCATTGCCGCTACACGCCCGAGGGCCAGCTTCTGACCGGTTCGTACATGGACTACTGCATGCCGCGCGCCGACGACCTGCCGGCCTTCAAGGTGGCCACCCGATGCACGCCCACGCCGTTCAATCCGCTGGGTGTGAAGGGCTGCGGCGAGGCCGGCGCGATCGGGGCGCCGCCGGCGGTTATGAACGCCGTTCTGGATGCGCTGCGGCCCTTGGGCGTGAAGCATATCGACATGCCGGCCACGCCCAATGCCGTTTGGTGGGCCATCGAAGCGGCCCGGTCCGGCGAGTAGGGGAGGGGCAAGCCAATGCGTGAATTCAACTATTACCGGGCCGGCTCGGTGCGCGACGCGGCCAAGCGCCTTGCGGCGGGCGGCAACGCCATGCTGCTGGCCGGCGGCATGACGCTGCTGCCGGCGCTGAAGATGCGCTTGAACGCGCCTTCGGAATTGATCGACTTGGCCGGCATTAACGAACTGAAGGGCATCAAGCTGAGCCGCAAGGGAGCGCATATCGGCGCCACCACCACGCATGTCGAGGTGGCCGGCAATGTGGAGTTGCGCGCCGCCGTTCCGGTGCTTTCGCAGGCCGCGGAATCCATCGGCGACCCGCAGGTGCGCAATCGCGGCACGCTGGGCGGCTCGGTGGCCAACAACGATCCCGCGGCGGATTACCCGGCGGTGGCGCTGGGGCTGGGGGCCACGATCATTACCAATAAGCGCAAGATTTCCGCCGGCAGTTTTTTTGTCGGCATGTTTGAAACGGCCTTGGGCGCCGGCGAGGTGGTGACCGAAGTGCTGTTCCCGCTTCCGCAGCGGGCCGGCTACGCGAAGTTCCCCAATCCGGCCACCCGCTACGCGTTGGCGGGCGTGTGCGTGGCGCAGTTCAAGTCGGGCGTGCGGGTTGCGGTGACCGGCGCGGGGTCTTCGGTGCATCGCCTGGAGGATTTCGAGGAGGCGCTTGAGCGGGATTTTTCGCCCGGCGCGCTTGAAGGCATTCCGGTATCCGCCGCCAATCTCAACGACGACATGCACGCCAGCGCCGAGTACCGCGCCCACCTGGTGGGCGCAATGGCCCGCCGCGCCGTGGCCATGGCCCTCGACTGACAGGCCGGCTTGCGTCATTGCGTCCTTCCCCCCGCCATTCCCCGCCCCCCTTTTCCGGGAGATGCATGGCACTTCGGGTTCGCCTCTTTGCGCGTTCCCCTCTCTCGGGAGACGCATGAACCCGTCCATGGGGCTTGGCGGCGGCTGTCCTGCCGCCGACACTCCCGCGAGAGGGGAACGCGCAAAGAGGCTCCGGCTGCGCAGACCCTGATAAGGCTGGCATTCCCAAGCCCTCTGCTTGCCCCTTTCCTCCGGGAGTATTGGAGGCAGGATGCCGGAGCAAGCTACATGGATGTATTCATGCGTCTCCCGGAGGAAGGGGGCAAGCAGAGGGCGAATCAGCATCCTGCCTTCGCACTCCCGGAAAAGGAGGGCGGGAAATGGCGAGGGGCAGCCAAAATCCCGCGCGGCCTCCACGGCCCCTTGGCGCAATATGCGGGCTAGGCTTCCCGATTCCGCAGAGCAGGTGCGCGAGCTGCTGGAGGCGCAGGGCTACGTGGCGGGCGGGCGGTTGAGCACCGCCGTTTTTCTGGCGTTGAGCCTTAAGCGCCCGCTGTTTCTGGAGGGCGAGGCCGGCGTGGGCAAAACCGAGCTGGCCCGGGCGCTGGCCGCCGCGCTGGACCGCCGCCTGATCCGGCTTCAATGCCACGAGGGCCTGGATTTGGCCGGCGCCGCCTACGAATGGAACCATGCCCGCCAGATCCTCGCAATCCGCCTGGCCGAGGGCGGAAGCCGCGAGCGCGTGAAGGCGCTTTCCGAGGGCCTGTATTCCCGCGAATTCCTGATCGAGCGCCCGTTGCTCGAAGCGCTGGCGCTTTCCGAGCAGGGGCCGCCGGTGCTGCTGGTCGATGAGCTCGACCGCGCCGACGAGCCGTTCGAGGCCTATCTGCTGGAGTTTCTGGCCGATTTCCGCATGAGCATCCCTGAGCTGGGCGAAATCAAGGCTGGGCAGCCGCCTATCGTGGTGCTCACCTCCAACCGCACCCGCGAGGTGCATGACGCGCTCAAGCGCCGCTGCCTCTATTGCTGGGTCGATTACCCCGCCCAAGCCGCCGAGGAGCGGATTCTGGCCGCCCGCGTTCCCGGCCTGCCTGAAGCGTTGCGGGCCAAGGTGGCCGGCTTCGTTCAGGCGCTTCGCAAGGAAGGCTTGTTCAAGGCCCCGGGCGTGTCCGAAACCCTGGACTGGGCCGAAGCGCTGATGGCCATCGGCGCCGAGGATATGGACGCGGAGTCTGTTTCGCAAACGCTGGGCGCGCTGCTCAAATACCAGGAGGACTTAGGCGCCGCGGACGGCAGCATGGTGGAGCGCCTGCTCGCCGCCTCCTACCTGCGATAGGCCGGCGCCAACCCCTTTGGCGCGGTCGCGCAGAAAATCCACCAGCGCATCGGTATCGATCAGCGCCGGGGCCGGCATTGGCTCAGCCTCTGTCCCACTCCGCCCGGATGGCCCCGAAGTCGGGAATATCGTTGCGGCGCTTCCATATTCCGGCGGCTGAGCGCATGGCATCTTTCCGGCGCCGTCTGCTGGCGCTTGCAATGAAGCGGTCAACGGCCTCGCGAATCAGCTCGCTCTGCCGCCTTCCTTGGCGTCTCGATATGGCGGCCAGATCGTTGCGCTGTTTTTCCGTAAGATAAATTCGAGTGCGCGCCATGCTTGATTTCTGCGGAAATAGATATCGGAACTATACATCGTTAGCTCAGAGCGGCGATCCGGCGCCGGGGCTGGGCAGGTGATGCCAAACGGCGCTCAGGGCGCGGGGCTGGCCGGGCGCGTTGTGGGTTTTGTGAGGACGCTGCGGGCGGCGGGCGTGCCGCTGGGGGCGGGCAGGAGCGCGCTGGCGCTTCAAGCCGTCGAGCGCGTCGATATGGGCAGTCGCGCCGAGTTTGCCGGCGCGCTGCGCTGCGTGCTGACCGCGAGCCCGGCCGAGGGCGTGCTGTTCGACTGCGCGTTTCCGATATTTTTCGGCAATCGGGACGCGTTCGCGCGGCTGGGCGGATTGCAGGCGCAGGGCTTGCGTTCGCCGGGGGAGGCGAAGCCGCCGCCGGGGGCGTTGCGCCTGCTTCGTGCCATGGACAGCGGCTCGCAGCTGATGGCGGCGCCGGGGGCCAAACCGACTGCGGTGGGCGCCGGCTATTCGCCGCAGGAAGCGCTTTCGAGCAAGGATTTCGCGCAGATGTCGCCGGAGGAGCAGGCCGAGGCGCGGGAATTGCTGCGCCGAGGCGTGCTTTGCCCTATGCGCCCGGGAAGGCGCTTCAGGCCCGCCGCGCACGGCCCGCGCATCGATTTTCAGGCCACTTTGCGGGCCGGGCTCGCCTCGGGCGGCGAGCTGATGCGCTTGCGGCGCAAGGCGCGCAGCCCGGAGCCGATGGTGCTGGCGCTGCTGTTCGACGTGTCCGGATCGATGACATCCTATGCGCGCATGGCCCTGCATTTCGCCCATGCGCTGTGCAGCGCCCGCCGCAATGTCGAAGCCTTCGTTTTCGCCACCCGGCTGACCCGCGTGACCCGCGAACTGCGCGGTCGCGACGGCGATGTGGCTGCCGCCGCAGCGCTCGAGGCCGCGCCCGATTGGGAGGGCGGCACGCGCATCGCCGCCGCGCTGGGCGAGTTCAACCGGCTGTGGTCGCGCCGGGTGCTGGCCCGCCCCGGCATGGTGCTGCTGCTCACCGACGGCTTGGAGCGCGCCCAAGTCGAGCAGCTTCGCTTGGAAGCCGCCCGGCTGCGGCGCTCCTGCAAGCGCCTAGTGTGGCTCAACCCGCTATTGGGCTACGAAGGCTTCGAGCCACTCGCGCGCGGCGTGAAGGCGTTGCTTCCCGCCGTCCATGAGCACCGCTCGGCCCATAACGTAAGCAGCCTCCTAGACCTCGCGGACGCTTTCGCCTGAGCGGGCAATCGATGCGCAGGATTTCTGGCCCGGATATTGCGCTAATGGGCGTGCGGGCCGCAGGGGCCGCGCAGGATTTTGCACGCTGCGCGCACAGGCTCGCTGCGCCATAGGCACGGCTATGCCTTCGCCTTCGCCTTCGCTCGCCCTCGCTCTTTGCTTGCCCCTGCCTCGCGGGAGACGCATGACTACTTGAAGCTTGACCTGCATAGATCAAGAACCCATCCTCCTGTTTCCCATAAGCCGCTGTTGGCATCCCTGCCGCGCAGTAGCGAGAAATAACGCCCAGGGCCGACCTCCTGTCGGCCCGCTCGCATCTGGCAAAGACATGCTTTGCCTCGCTGCGCTGCGCGCAGCGACCGATGCTCGCCCTGCCCCAGACGCTCCCGCGAGGCAGGGGCGGGCAAAGGGCTTTAGATGGCGCAGATTGGAGCAATATGCGGGCTAGATGGTGGTGGGCATCGCCATCCGCTGAAAGGCGCGGCGCAGGGAAATGGAGTAGTATTACGGAATTCTAGATTCCATATATGGCTACAAAATGGAATTAATAAGTCGATTTTTTAGAATTCCTGATGGAAGTTGCTTTGTCTTCGGTCCGCGCGGCACCGGCAAATCGACATGGCTGCGCCACCAACTTCCGGATGCGCTGTATCTGGACCTGCTCGATCCGGCGCTTTACCGGAGCTTGACCGCCCGCCCGGAACGCCTGCATGACTTGCTCGCAGGTTCGCCGGACACCGGAACCATAGTGGTTGATGAGATCCAGCGCGTGCCGGATTTGCTCACTGTCATCCATTCCGTTTTGGAAGGGCCGCGGCCGCGCCGCTTCGTTATGACGGGCTCAAGCGCCCGCAAGCTGCGGCGCGGCGGCGTGGACCTGCTTGCCGGACGCGCTTTGCATCGCACTCTCCATCCTTTCATGGCAGCTGAAATGTCGGAATTCGAGCTGTCGGAGGCTCTGCGGCTAGGTCTTCTGCCGCTGGTGCGCGGCTCGGCGCGCCCCGCTGACGCGCTAGCCGCATACGCAAGCCTGTACCTTGAGCAGGAGGTTCAAGCGGAGGGGCTGACCCGCAATATCGGCGCTTTCGTCCGCTTTCTGGAAGCCATCAGCCTGAGCCATGGGAGTCCGCTGAACGTGGCTTCGGTGGCTAGGGAATGCGAAGTTGAGCGCAAGGTGGTGGCGGGCTATATCAATATCTTGGAGGATTTGCTGCTGGCGTTCCGGGTGCCGGTGTTCCGCCGCCGGGCCCGGCGGCGGACGGTGGCGCGCGATAAGCTCTATTTGTTCGATGCCGGGGTTTTCCGCTCGCTTCGCCCGCGCGGCCCGCTGGACGCGCCTGCGGAAGTGGATGGGCAGGCTCTGGAGGGCCTTGTGGCTCAACACCTGCGCGCTTGGGCGGCTTACTCCCAAGGCGGCGCGCGGTTGTTTTACTGGAGAACCCCGGCCGGGACCGAAGTGGACTTCGTGCTGTACGGCGAGGGCGGCTTGCAAGCGATCGAGGTCAAGAATGCCCGGCGCGTAGGGCCGGGCGATCTGCGCCCGCTGCGAGCTTTTCGCAACGACTACCCCCAGGCCGATGCCGCGCTGTTGCACCGCGGCGCTGCCCGCGAGCGCATTGGCGGCATTTGGCTGCTGCCCGTCGCCGATTTCCTGCGCCGCCTGCGCCCCAACACGTTCCCGCTTCCCGCCGAATAGCCGGACAGTTGCCGTTTTTTTCAGGGAGCGGATTCCGCAGCGATTTTCCATACGCCTTTTTCCCGGAACGCGGGAATGGTTTGACGGCGGGCGGCATTGGTGACGGCAGGCGCGGAAAGTTTGTTTTGGCGGATATAGTCCGAAAGCTTCACGATGGTTTCTCCTCGCAGATAGCTCAATCTCTTGTGCAGCGACTCCATCAGGCCGCGCGCCACGATGCCTTCCATGGCGCGGGTTGAACCGCCGCGATCGTAGTCCTGAAGCGCCCGGTAGTAGTGCCGCTTTTCGGAGTTGCGGACAATGATGCGCGGCAGCCCCAGTTGCAGGAGTTGAAAATTCATCAGCACGCGCCCCAAGCGTCCGTTTCCGTCGCAAAACGGATGAATATGCTCGAAACCCAAATGAAACCGCGCGATCTTTTCCAAGCAGTAGGCATCGAGATTGCTGGAATACTCCACCAGCGCCTCGCTCATCATCCCTTCCACGCGTTCCGGCGCGGGGGCGATATGCAGGCCGATTCGCACGTATTCCCCTGCGCGGCGGAAGCGTCCGGCGATCGTGTCGTCGATTCCCCCCAGCAGCATACGGTGCAGCAGCAGGACCAGATCCTTGTTCAGCTCCCCGGCATCAATCCGGGAGCGCTTGTATTCGATGACGCGGGCGAGGTTTTTCGCCTCCAAAACTTCCCGTATCGAGATATTTCGGGATAACGTCTGCTCCAGCAGGATTCTTTCCGTTTCCTCCAAGCTGAGGGTTGAGTTCTCTATCGCATTGGAGTTGTACACGCTTTCGCTTACCTCGACTTCATCGATCATCGACAGCAAGGCGGCTTTGCCGGGGCGCAGGGTATCGTAGCCGCGCTTCAGGGCTTGGATGCGGTTCCTGATGGGTTGAGTGACGGCCATGCCGTTCCCGCCTAAAATTCACTATTTATAGAATTATAAGGGTGAATTTATAGATCAAAAACTGTAATTCATGCAATTAAATCTATTTTTAGTTAATTTGTGACTAAACATTAAGCATTTCACTTTTTATCTTCGCAATACAGTGAAGTATTAGCGGGTTTGATTGCCGAGGCAGGCGGCGTTGAGGTCGGCGCGGGTCGGATGCGCCGCCGGCGGCTCGCCGCCAATCGAATCGACGGCGCGCGTGAACAGGTTGGGCAGCAGCGCGTCGTCCCATTCGGGGCCGCTTTTGCCGGTGCGCAGGATCACCAGCTGGCGCGACGGGATCATATAGAGCCGCTGGTCGCCGGCGCCGTCGAGGAAAAACACATCGCTGGCCACGAACGGCTCCGAATGCAGGTTGCCCATGAATTCGATGCCCGGATCGTACTGGCGCAGGCGCTGATGCGATGTTCCCAGCCACAGCTGCATGCCGTAGTTCTCGTTGGACGCCGACGGCTTGGTCATTTCATCGACCCAGCCCGCCGGAATCACTTGGGCGCCCGCGTAGCAGCCGTTTTGCATCAGCGCCTGTCCGATCCGCGCCCAGTCCTCGATTGCGGCCCACATGCAGCAGTCGGTGTGGACCATGCCGCCCTCGCGGTCGAGCAGCAGCCAGCCGTCGCGCAGCCCCATCGGCGCCCAGAGCTTGCTCGACAGGTAATCGGCAAAGCGCATGCCCGCCGCCCGCTCCACCACGATTCCGGCCACCTGGCTGTTGGGATTGGCGTGCGTGAACGCGGTTCCGGGCGGCGCGTAGATGCCCACTTCGAGGTTGGCGGCAACGATATCGGTTCCGATAGTGCGCGCCAGCCGCGCCGAGCCTGGATAAAAGGCGAACGTTTCCTCAAGGCCCCCGGCCATATTGAGGAGATCGCGCACCGTGATGGCGCGGCGCTGGTCGGTATCCCATTCCGGGAGGAAATCCGCCGCCGGCTGATCGACCGACTGCATATGGCCGTCGGCGATCGCATGGCCCGCTAGGATCGAATTAAGGACCTTGGTGAGCGAGTGGGTGCTGAATTCCGATTCCGGGGTCCGGCCGTTGAAATAGCTGGCATGCGCCAGCCGCCCCTTGTAAAGCACCAGCAGCGAATCGCTGCGCTGCTGTTCGGCCCATGAGGCGGCTTGGACGCGGACTGCCGGGTCGATTGGGTTTTCCTCCTCCGGCCAAGCCTCCAGCGGCGCGGGGGTGCTGCCTGGCACCCGCTCCTGCGGATCGTACCAGGCGCGCGCCGGGCTCATGGGATTGCCGGATAGCGAGATCACGTAGCGCTTGGCGTAGATGCCGTACCAGCCGAGCCGGGAAGGCAAATAGACCGCCACGCCTATCACCGCAATAACGATCAGCGTCCACTTGCCTGTTTTGGCAAGTCCTCTAAGTATTCGCCTGAGCATGGTCTCTTCCCGTCCTTTCCTTTATTCAGCGGTGTCCGCTGCGCGGAGAATGCCGCGGATAATCGTCAGGTCGGCCCCGGCCGCCAGCAGCATTGCAGCAAGAGCTCCGTGCCGTGTCCTGTTCATTCGGCATTCCGGCTAGCGCAGCCCGGCTAGCAACAGATTGGGAAGGCGCGCATCGTCCCAATCGGTTGCAATCGCGCCGGTGCGCACGATCACTATGTCGGCGCTCGGAATGATATAGACGCGCTGTCCGCCGAATCCGTCGAAATAGGTCACGTCATCGGCGGCGAATGGTTCCGAGTGGTAAACCCCGGTCGAAGTCCTGGAGTTATAGGTGCGCTGTTGGACGTGCTCGTTGCCCAGCCAAGTCAGAAAGCCGTAATTCGGGTTGGTGGGGGCCGGAGTGCGGACCGCGTCCATCCACTCCTCGGGGACAATCCGCCGGTCGTTGGCGACGCCGTTTTTGAGATGCAGCAGGCCCAGCCGCAGCCAGCCGCGCGCCGGGATATCGAGGCAGCAATAGCTTCGGGCCATGCCGCCTTCGCTGTCCATCTGCACCCAGGCATCGCCGGCGCCCAGCGGCTGCCAGAGCGCCTCGGAGAGGTATTCGGCATAGGGCTGGCCTGTCGCGTTCTCGATCACGAGGCCCAGTGCCAGCGGGTTGATGCTGTTGTACTCAAAACGGCTGGCCGGCGGCTCCAGCGCCTGCTGATCGAATGTGATCGGACGCATGTCCTGGCCGATCAGCAACCCCATCATCGGCCCTAGGCTGCCGAAGGCGAAGGTGGGGAAATCGATTCCGCTGCTTTGCCAAAGCGCCTGGCGAATCGTGATTGCGGCGCGCTCGTCGTCGGCCCATTCCGGCAGATAAAAGCTGATCGGATCGTCGGCGGAACCGATATGCCCCTCGGCAATCGCCACGCCCACCAGCAGGGCGAGGACCGATTTGTGCATGGATTGGGTTGAGGTGAGCGTGGTTTCGCTGGCGCCTTCGTAGTAATGCTCAAGCTGGATGTGGCCGCCGCGCCAGACGATCAGCGCGTCGGACCGGGTTTCGGCGCCGTAGTCCAAGGCCGCTTGGAGGCTTTCGGCGGTTAGGGCGCGACCGCCGCTCGATGCCTTGGGGAGGGGCTGCTCCGGCGTTCCCGGCACCCGTTGCATATAGCCGGGCCGCTGGCCGGCAAACAGGCCGAAGAGCCGGAGGGTTTCGGTGGGCTTGGCAACGAGGAAGCCGCCCGCGACCAGCAGGACCAAGCCTAGGATCCCTCCCGCCGCCCAGGCCACGGTCAATCCTAAGATGCGCAGCAGTCTTCTCACGAGTTCGCTTATGATCTTTTCCAGCGCACAATCATACCTGTCCGCCCCTTTTTCCGGGAGGCGCATTGATTCTGCTCGCCTTGGTTCCCGCGAGGGTCGCTTCGATCCGCCCTCTGCTTGCGGGATGCCGTCCCTTTCAGGGTCTGCGCCTGCCGGAGCCTCTTTGCGCGCATGCCTCTCGCGGGAGCGTTGGAGCCATGGATGGCGGAACCGAGCTAGGGATGGCGTCTCCCGCGAGAGGCATGCGCGCAAAGAGGCGGACTCGAAGCGGGGATGTTGGAGCCACTGCCCGCCAATCGCTTGGCGGGCGCAGCGTCTCCCGCGAGAGGCATGCGCGCAAAGAGGCGGACTCGAAGCGGGCGTGTTTGGGGCCACTGCGCGCCAATCGCTTGGCGCGCAGTGGATCGGCTCCGCCATCCTGGCTTTAACGCTCCTCCAAAGGGGGATGCCGCAAAAGGGCTAGAATTTATGCATTGTGGGAAATCGCAGCGAATCGTGACTGCTTGTTCTTACGCCAGCGACCCCGGAGCGTTGCGGGCGCTGGTGCGCGCGGATGCCGTGCACCGGGATCTCTATATTTCCGAGGCGCTCTACGAGCTGGAAATGGAGCGCCTGTGGCGCAACACTTGGGTTTATATGGGCCACGACAGCCAGGTGCCGAAGCCGGGCGACTTCTATACCGCGGATATCGCCGGTTCGCCGCTGGTCATGCTGCGCGGCCGCGACGAGGAAGTGCGGGTTTTCCTGAACCGCTGCGCGCACAAGGGCAGCCGGGTGGTGAGCGCGGTGGAGGGAAACTGCGGCAGCGCGTTGCGCTGCCCGTACCACGGCTGGACCTACCGCCTTGACGGCAGCCTCAGGACGGTGCCGCTGAAGGGCGGCTACCGCGATACAGGCATTTCCGAATCGGCCCATTGGCAGGGACTGGCGCCCGTGCCCAACGTGGCGATCCACCGGGGCTTTGTTTTCGTGCGGCTGAGCAACGAGGGGCCGGATTTCCACGACTATTTCGGCGATTCCTTAAGCTCCATCGACAATATGGCCGACCGTTCGCCGGAAGGGCGGCTGGAGATCGCCGGCGGCGTGCTGCGCTACGACCACAACTGCAACTGGAAGATGTTCGTGGAGAACCTGAACGATGCCATGCACCCGATGGTGGCCCACCAGTCCTCGGCGGGCGTGGCCAAGCGGCTGTGGGAGGAGGAGGGCGTTGGCGGGATGCCGCCGATGGTGGTGCAGCAGTTTGCCCCGTTTGTTAACGACTACGGCTTCTTCGACAAGATGGGCGTGAAGATTTACGAGAACGGCCACTCCTATACGGGCGTGAATTTTTCGATTCACTCGAAGTACTCGGCGGAGCCGGAATACGAGCGGCGGATGATCGAGGCCTACGGCGAGGAGCGGGCGCATGCGATCCTGAGCGAAAACCGCCACAACACGGTGTATTTTCCCAGCCTCACGATCAAGGGCGCCATCCAGGCCATCCGCGTGGCGCGGCCGCTGGCGGCGGGCAGGACGGTGCTGGAGAGCTGGACGTTCCGCCTGGCGGGCGCGCCGGAGGAGTTGCTCAAGCGCACGATGACCTATTCGCGGCTGATCAATGCGCCCACTTCGGTGGTTGGGCATGATGATCTGCATTGCTACAGCGAGATTCAGAAGGGGCTGCATGCCCATGGCAATGAGTGGGTGAGCCTGCACCGCAACTATGATCCTGCGGAGCGGGACGGCATTGCCGGCGTGTACAACGGCACCAGCGAAGTTTCCATGCGCGGCCAGTTCCGCGCCTGGCTCAAACATATGCTCCCCTGCGGCGAAGGGGCAGGAGAGACTTGAACTCGCCTTCTCTCCGCCCCTTCTCTCGCGGGAGACGCATGAACCCATCCATGGGGCTTGGCGGCGGCATCCCTGCCGCCGACACTCCCGCGAGAGAAGGGGCGGAGAGAAGGCTGCCGCCGGCGTATTCCTGCGGCGCGTCCCGGAAAGAAGGGGCGTCAAAGACGGGGGATTGGCGGAAAATCGTCGGTTCTCTGCGGTGAGCAAGCGTGTGGGGAAGAAGGCGTTGGCGCGGTTCGTGCGGCGCGAGGCGCGGCTGATCGACGAGAAGCGGTTGGATGAGTGGTACGGGTTATTTGCGGAGGATGCGTTGTACTGGATGCCGCTGGCGCGCGGGCAGACCGATCCGCATAGCCACACATCATTATTCTGCGAGGACAAGTTTCTGCTCAAGGTGCGGATCGAGCGGCTGAAGGATCCGCTGTCGCATTCGCAGCAGCAGCCGAGCTTCTGCCAGCACGTGCTGCAGCAACCGGAGGTGGTGGAGCGCGACGACGATGCCGGCGAGTATGCGTTGCGCACCCCCTTCGTCTATCTTGAGACGCGGCTGGACGAGCAGTTCGTTCTTGGCGGTGTCGCGCACCATGATCTGCGCCGGGAGGATGGGCGCTTGAAGATCGCCGTCAAGCGCATCGAGCTGCTGAATCGCGACGCGGCGCTGCCGTCCATACAGCTCTTTTTGTGAGCACCGCCGCCTCCGGCACCGTGGCGCGCCTGCTGGAGGACGCGGCGCGGCGGCATGGCGGCAAGCCATTTCTCCGCATTACGCGGGACACGGCCGCGCGCGCCGGCATCGAGGCGGGCGACTTGAGCTACACCCAGGCTTGGGGCCGCGCGCAGGCCTTGATCGGCCAATTCGAGGCGCTCGCCGGAGGTGCTCCGCAGCGCGTGGCGTTGCTGCTGGAGAACCGCCCGGAGATGTTCCTGCACTGGTTGGCGCTGAATGCGCTGGGCGTATCGGCGGCGCCGCTGAATCCGGCTTGGCGCTCGGCGGAGCTTGGCTATGCGCTGGCGCACAGCGAAGCGCGGCTGGTGATCGCTTTGCCGGAACGGGTGCCCGAACTGCGCGAGGTGGTGCAGGCCCAAGGGCTGGATATGCCGGTGCGCGCGCCGGGCGAGGCGTTGCCCGAACTGCGGTCGCGGTCCGGGGCTGATCGGCAGCCTGAGGAGGTCGCCGATCGGGAATGCGCGCTCCTCTACACCTCAGGGACTACAGGCCGGCCCAAGGGCTGCATGCTCAGCAACCGCTATTTCACGATGATGGGTGAGTGGTACGCCGCGCTCGGCGGCTTGTGCGCGCTGGACGAAACGGGGGATTTCCTGATCACGCCGCTGCCCATGCACCATATGAACGCCATGGCCTGCTCCACGATGGCGATGCTGGTCAACGGCGGTTGCATCGTGCCGCTGGACCGGTTTCACCCGCGAAGCTGGTGGCGGGAAGTGAGCGAGTCGGAAGCAACCATCGTTCACTATCTGGGCGTGATGCCGGCGATCCTGCTTAAGCTTGAGGAAGACCCGGCCGAGCGTCGCCACCGCCTGCGTTTCGGGTTCGGCGCCGGCGCGGGCAGCCGCCAGCATGCGCTGTTCGAGGAGCGTTTCGGGTTTCCGCTGGTGGAGGCTTGGGCGATGACCGAGACCGGCGCCGGCGCCGCGATCATCGCCAACCACGAGCCTCGCAAGCGGGGTTCCGCCTGCTTCGGACGGCCATTGCCGGCGGTGGAGGTGCGGATCGTCGATCACCAGGCGAACGACGCGAAGGCCGATCAGCCGGGCGAGTTATGGGTCCGCCACGCCGGCAGCGACCCCCGGCAGGGCTTTTTCTCAGGCTACTTCAGGGATGCGGCGGCCACCGCCGCCGCCTGGGATGGCGGCTGGTTCCGTACCGGCGATATCGTGGCGCGCGACGCTGAAGGCGACATGCGCTTCATCGACCGCAAGAGCAACATGATCCGGCGCAGCGGCGAGAATATCGCCGCCGTGGAGGTTGAAGGGGTGTTGGCCGAGCATGTCGCTGTCGCCGAGGCCGGCGTTGCGGCCGTGCCCGACGAAATCCGCGGGGACGAGGTATTTGCCTGCATCCGGATGAAGCCCGGGAGCGCGGAGTCCGCCGATTCGCAATCGCTGGCGGAGGACCTTGTGCGTGTTTGCCTCAAGCGGCTCGCCTACTTCAAAGCGCCCGGCTACGTCGCTTTCGTGGACGCCTTGCCCCGCACTGCAACGGAGAAGCTCGATCGCGCGGCGCTCAAGTCGCTGGCCGCGGAGCTGCTGGACCGCGCCGGCTGCCTCGATACGCGCCGGCTGAAACGTCCCTTCCCGCCGCAAGCAGCATGAACGCCTTGCCGGGAAAGAGGGCGCCCCGCCTTCTTGGAGCGCCATGAGCCGCGCGAGCTACGAGGATGTTGCGCTGGCAGCGCCGGTGACTGTTCCGTACCGGCGCTTCTCCACCCGCGACGCGCACTGGTGGATCGCCCGGGCGCTGGCGGCGCTGCTGAAGGACACCGGCCTCGGCAAGGATGATATCGACGGCCTGGGGATATCCAGCTTCACGCTCGGCCCGGACACCGCCGTGGGCCTGACGCAGCATCTGGGAATGACGCTGCGCTGGCTGGACCATGTGCCCATGGGCGGCGCTTCGGGCGTGGTTTGCCTGCGGCGGGCCGCCCGCGCGGTGCAGGCCGGCGACGCCGAGATCATTGCCTGCATCGCCGGCGACACCAATCACGTCGATACGTTCCGGCGCACCCTATCGACTTTCAGCCGCTTCGCCCAGGATGCCGTATATCCGTACGGATCGGGCGGCCCCAACGCCAGCTTCGCCTTCATCACCGACTGGTGGATGCGGCAATACGGCATCCGGCGGGAGGATTTCGGCAAGCTGTGCGTGGCCCAGCGCCGCAACGCCATGGATAATCCGCACGCGCTGCTGCGCAAGCCGCTCGATCTGGACGCTTACCTGGGTGCCCGGGTCATTGCCGAGCCGCTGCGCTTGTTCGATTGCGTCATGCCGTGCGCGGGAGCGGACGGCTACCTGGTGATGACGGCGGAGCGCGCTGCGGCTTTGGGGCTGGATTCCGTGCGGCTGCTGGGCGCGATCGAACGGCATAACGCGTTTCCCGACGATCCGGTGCAGATGCGCGGGGGCTGGGCGCTGGACCGCGACGAGCTTTGGGCGCAGGCCGGAGTGGGCCCGGGCGATATGGATTTCTTCCAAGCCTACGACGACTATCCGGTGATCACGCTGATGCAGATCGAGGAACTGGGATTCTGTCCGTCCGGCGAAGGCGCGGCGTTCATCCGCAAGCACGAGTTCGCTTTCGACGGCGACTGCCCGCTGAATACCTGCGGCGGCCAGTTATCGATGGGGCAGGCGGGCGCCGCCGGCGGATTCCTGGGGCTGGCGGAGGCGCTGCGCCAGCTGTTGCGCCGCCCGCTGGGCCGGCAGGTGGCCGGTGCCGCGCATGGCGCAGTATCCGGTTTCGGCATGATTAACTACGATCGCGGCCTATGCAGCGCGGCCGCCGTCCTGGCCCGCCCATGAGCACTTGCCCGCCCGCTTCGACCCCGCCTGCTTGTGCGTTTCCCTTTCGCGGGAGACGCTGTGCGCGCCAAGCGATTGGCGCGCACTGGCTCCAACGCTCCCGCGAAAGGGAAACGCACAAGCAGGCTTCGGGGGTGCGTGAAGCCGAGAGGCTGCGGCCGTGTGCGGAGGCTGTCGCCAGCGAGAGCATGCATGCCGACCCCAGCGCCGACGTGAGCCCTTTCTCCGCCCCTTCCCCGCAGGAGTGTCGGCGGCAGGACAGCCGCCGCCAAGCCCCATGGATGGGTTCATGCGTCTCCTGCGGGGAAGGGGCGGAGAAAGGGCGGGTGAAGCACGTTTTGGTGCGGTATGAGGGCTAAGCCTCCGCTTAAGAATCCCATTCTGCGGACGCGGCAGCCGCTAACGCCGCCGATGCCGCGCAGCCGCGCGGCGCTGGGTTTCACGGCGCGCGCCGCCGAGGGTTTGTTCGCCTTGCAGCGCTGCGAGAATTGCGGGCATGTGCAGTACCCGCCGGCGGACAATTGCCGGGCCTGTCTTTGCGAAGATCTGCTTTGGAAGCCGATGTCGGGCAGCGGCCAGCTGCTGGCGCATACCACCCTGCGCCACAGCAACGATCCTTTCTATCGCGAGCGCCTGCCTTGGCGGCTGGGATTGCTGCGGCTTGAGGAAGGGCCGGTGGCGGTGGCGCATTTGCATCGCGATTGCCCGCCGCCGCCCGCCGCCGTGCGGGTTACGGCTAAACTGGACAAGGCGGGGCAAGGCGTTCTGGTAGCGCTGCCCGAGGATGAATTGGGAGACATGAGCGCGGATCCACGCCACGGCGAATTCTCTTGCGGCCCCGAGCACCGCAAAGTGCTGGTGACCGACGGCAAAAGCCAGGTCGGTCAAGCGCTGGTGCGGGAGCTGGCGGCGGCCGGCGCGGCTGTTATCTGGGCGGGTCTGGCCGAACCGTGGAAGCGCTATGCCGGCCAGGATGCCATCGGCAAGCTGCCGCAGGTGACCGTCATTCCGCTGGACCTGACCGACGAGCGCGGCATCAAGCGTATCGGCGCCGAGCTTGGCGGCCGGGTGGATATTCTTATCAATAACGCCGAGGTGCACCGGGCCCAGGGCATAGCCGGCAGCGGCGGGGCGGAACAGGCCCGGCGGGAAATGGAAGTGAACTACCTAGGCCTTCTGCGCCTAGCCCAGGCCTTCGGTCCGGCGATGCGCGCGCGCGGCGCCGACGGCGGCGCTTCGGCCACGGCCTGGGTCAACGTGCTGAGCGTTTACGCGCTGAGCAACTATCCGCCGCAGGGCACCTATTCGGCCTCCAAGGCTGCGGCGCTATCGCTGTCGCAATGCCTGCGCGCGGAAATGCAGGATGCGGGAATCCGGGTCGTGAACGTGTTCCCCGGACCCATCGATGAGGAATGGAACCAGCCCCTGCCGCCTCCCAAGCTGGCGCCGGAACGGCTGGCGAGGGATATCGTCCAGGCGCTGCGCGACGGCATCGAGGATCTGTTTCCGGGCGAGGTGGCGAAGGAATGGCTGGAGCGCTGGAAAGATAATCCCAAGGTGCTGGAGCGCGAGCTGGCGCTGGAGTCGCGGGCCGCATGAGCAAGGGGCGGGTCTGGCTGACGGGCGCCAGTTCGGGCATCGGCGCCTGCTTGGCGGAAAAGCTGGCGGAGCAGGGCGGCGAGGTGATCTGCTTCTCGCGTCGGCCCGCTGCGGCCGATTCCGCCGCAGTGAAATCGATAGCGGTGGATCTTGCCGATCCCGAAGCGTTCCGGCAAGCCTTCGCGGAAGCCGCCGCCAGCGTTCCGGCAAACCGGCTGGTTCATAACGCCGGCGCGATTCGCGAGAAGCCGCTGGCGGCAGTGACCCAGCAAGACATGGATGCGCTGGCGCGCCTGCATCTGGGCGCTGCGGTGGCGATGGTCCAAGCCAATCTCGCCTGCATGCGCGAGGCCGGCTGGGGCCGCATCGTGCTGGTTTCCAGCCGGGCGGTGGTGGGGCTGGCCAAACGCACCGCCTATGCGTCCACCAAGGCTGGCATGCTTGGCTTGGCGCGCGCTTGGGCGCTGGAGCTGGCGCCGCTGAAGGTCACCGCCAACGTCATTCTGCCGGGCCCGATCGCGGAAACCGAAATGTTCGACGATGCCGTGCCCCCGGACAGCGAGCGCGCCGGACGGCTGGCCGCTTCGATTCCGGCCGGACGGCTCGGCCGGCCCGCCGACGTGGCTCGCGCCGCGCTGTTCTTCCTCGACCGCGGCAACGGCTACGTGACCGGGCAGGCGCTCTACGTTTGCGGCGGCACCTCGGTGGGGTCGTTGACGCTGTGAACGAGGTGCTAGAGGCGCTGCTTGCGGGCATCGCGGCGGGCAAGCTCAAGGTCGTTGACCTTACGCATACGCTTAGTCCTTCCTTCCCCCAGCTCAGCCTGCCGCCGGAAATGGGTCAGGCGCTGCCTTACCGAAGCGAGGAAATTTCACGCTACGATGCCCGCGGCCCCGCTTGGTACTGGAATAACTTTACGCTGTGCGAGCATACCGGAACACATTTCGACGCGCCCATCCACTGGGTTTCCGGGCGCGAGCTGCCGAATAACTCGGTCGATACGGTTCCGCCCGAACAGATGATCGCGCCGGCCTGCGTGGTGGATTGCACCGAGGACGCGGAACGCGATGCCGACTTCCTGCTGACCCGCGAGTGCCTGCGGCAATGGGAGGCCGAGCACGGCCGGATCCCCGCAGGCGCCTGGGTGCTGATGCGGACCGGCTGGGCGCGCCGGGCGGACGATCCGGTGGCGTTCCAGAATTACGATGAGATCGGCCAGCACACCCCGGGACCGGATGTGGGCTGCGTCAAGTTCCTGGTCGATGAGCGTGACGTGCTGGGCTTCGGCACCGAGACCATCGGCACCGACAGCGGCCAGGCGCAGCGCCTGAACCCCCCGTATCCCTGCCACTACTACATGCACGGCGCCGGCAAGTACGGCCTGCAATGCCTGAACAACCTGCACCGGCTGCCGCCCACCGGCGCGGTCCTGCTCGCCGCGCCCCTGAAGCTCGAGGAAGGCTCCGGCAGCCCCCTGCGCGTCCTCGCCCTCATTCCGGCCTGAGCGCCTCCGCTGGTTTTTTCGCGGCTGGCATTGGGGTCTTTTGCCATCACCCTTCGTCCGGAAGAGGTGGCAAGCACCCGCACCGACTCCGGCCTGCCTTCAATGCCAAGCCTGCTTCTGCCGTCAGGTGCTGAAGCGCGATTTCGGAAGCCGGATTGGATGCCGCCCGCGTACAATCGCCGCATGCCGGAAATCACGCTTCCCGACGGCAGCCGCCGCCATTACGATCAAGCGCCCAGCGTGGCCGAAGTCGCAGCCGGCATCGGCCCCGGGCTGGCTCGGGCCGCGCTCGCCGGGCGGGTCGATGGGCGGCTCGTGGACACGGACTTCCGCATTGAAGGCGATGCCGATCTGGCCATCGTGACCGCCCGCGACGCCGAAGGCCTGGAAATACTCCGGCATTCCACCGCGCACCTTCTGGCCCAAGCCGTCCAGGAACTATTCCCCGGCGCGCAAGTCACGATAGGCCCGGTCATAGAGGACGGCTTCTACTACGACTTCGCCTACGAGCGCGGCTTCACCCCCGAAGACCTGGAACGGATCGAGGCGCGCATGAAGGAACTGGCCAAGGCCGATCTGCCCGTGTCGCGCCAAACGCTGTCCCGCGATGAAGCCGTGGAGCACTTCCGCTCCATCGGCGAACACTACAAGGCCGAGATCATCGCCGGAATTCCCGAGGATGAACCCATTACCCTTTACGGCCAAGGCGACTGGAAGGACCTCTGCCGAGGGCCGCACGTTCCGTCCACCGGGCATCTGAAGGCCTTCAAGCTTACCCGCGCCGCTGGAGCCTACTGGCGCGGGGATTCGTCCAACGAGCAACTGCGCCGCATCTATGGCACCGCCTGGGCCGACTCCAAATCGCTCAAGGCTTACCTTAAACGCCTGGAGGAGGCGGCCAAGCGCGACCACCGCCGGATCGGCACCGATCTCGACCTGTTCAGCATCCAGGAAGACGCCGGCGGCGGGCTGGTGTTTTGGCACCCCAAAGGCGCGCGTATACGGCGCGTGATCGAGGACTTCTGGCGCGACCGCCATGAGCAGGCCGGCTACGAGCTGCTGTTCACGCCGCATATCGCCTTGGAAGGTCTCTGGGACCGCTCGGGGCACACCGGCTTCTACCGCGAATCCATGTACGCGCCGGTCGAGGACGAAGGCCGCGGCTACCAGTTGCGTCCCATGAACTGCCCG
Source organism: Gammaproteobacteria bacterium (assembly GCA_965213995.1). GTDB lineage: Bacteria > Pseudomonadota > Gammaproteobacteria > Steroidobacterales > Foliamicaceae > Foliamicus. The sequence goes on from OZ243929.1 coordinate 2,449,908, forward strand.
TTCCATATCCTGATCTACCGCAACCGCCTGCGCTCCCATCGCGAGCTGCCCATGCGCTGGGCGGAGCTGGGCACCGTGTACCGGCGGGAGATGTCCGGCGCCTTGCACGGGCTGATGCGCGTTCGCGGATTCACCCAGGACGATGCCCACGTGTTCTGCGCCGAGGAGCAGATTGAGAATGAAATTCTGCATATCCTTGACTTGGCGCTGGAGGTGTTCGGCGCTTTCGGATTCGAGGAATTCAACACGGTTCTGGCCACACGTCCGGAGAAAGCCGTGGGCGGGGAGGATATCTGGGAGCGCGCCACCCGCGCCTTGGAATCGGCCCTTCGCCAAAAGAACATGAAATTCGAGCTCGATCCTGGCGGCGGCGCCTTCTACGGCCCCAAGATCGATATCAAGATCCGCGATGCCATCGGCCGCGAATGGCAATGCTCGACGGTGCAGCTCGACTTCAACCTGCCGGAGCGCTTCGATCTCGAGTATGTGGCCGCCGACGGATCGCGTCCCCGGCCGATCATGATCCATCGGGCGCTGCTGGGATCGCTGGAGCGCTTTTTCGGCATCCTCGTCGAGCACCACGCCGGCCGGTTCCCGTTGTGGCTGGCGCCGGTGCAGGCTGCGGCGCTGGCGCTCACCGAACGCCAGGAGGACTATGCGCGCAGCGTTTCCGGCGCGCTGAAAAAGGCCGGTTTTCGCGTCGATTGCGACTTGAGAAGCGAAACGATAGGCTATAAAATCCGCGACCACACTTTGCAGGGCGTTCCCTACCTCTTGGTTCTCGGGGACCGCGAGGAGCAGAAAGGCAATGTGGCTGTCCGGTCGCGTGAGGCCGGAGACCTTGGCGCAATGCCTTTGGACGATTTCATCGCCAGAGTGGCTGCCGAAGGCTTGGGATCCCTGCAAGGCGCTTGACAGAACCAATTTCCTGGAGGACATCAATATCGCTCAAAAAAAGCGGATTCTTCGCAACGAGGAAATCGAAGCCTACGAGCTTCGGGTGATTGGCGAGGATTCCAGACAGATCGGCGTCATGAACCGCGAGGACGCTCTCCGCACCGCAAGGGAGCGGGGGCTGGACCTTGTGGAAGTTGATCCCAACGCCACGCCTCCCGTTTGCAAGATACTCGACTACGGTCGCTACGTATTTGAGCAGAGCAAGCGGGCGCACGCGGCAAGGAAGAAGCAGAAGCAGATTCAGGTCAAGGAAATCAAGCTGCGGCCCGGCACGGACCAAGGCGACTACGACGTGAAGCTGCGCAACTTGCTGCGGTTTATCGAGCACGGCGACAAGACCAAGATCACCTTGCGCTTCCGCGGTCGGGAAATGGTGCACCAGGAGTTGGGCGCCAAATTGCTGGACCGGGTGCGCGAGGATCTGAGCGAGGTTGCGATGGTCGAGCAGGAGCCCAAGCTGGAAGGCAGGCAGTTGACGATGGTGATGGCGCCGCGCAAGCGAAATTGAACCGCCGCACGAGAAAACACCCCCATGCCCAAGCAGAAAACCAACCGCGGCGCGGCCAAGCGCCTTCGCCGCACCGGCGGCGGCTCGTTCAAGCGGGCCCGCTCGCACCTTAACCACATCCTTACCAAGAAGAGCAGCAAGCGCAAACGCAAGCTGGGTTCTCCGGCCATGGTGGCCAAGGCGGACGTGGCCGGCGCCAAACGGCTGCTGCCGTACGGCTAGCCATTTAGCGACTACTCACAAGGCAGGTTCAGATATGGCTAGGGTGAAACGCGGCGTGACCACGCGCGCCAGACATAAGAAGGTACTGAAGAAGGCCAAGGGCTACCAGGGCGCTCGCAGCCGTTCGTACCGCGTGGCGCGCCAAGCGGTTACCAAGGCCGGTCAATACGCCTACCGCGATCGGCGCCAGCGCAAGCGCGTGTTCCGCGCCCTGTGGATTGTCCGCATCAACGCCGCCGCCCGGCTGAACGGGATTTCCTACAGCCGTTTCATGAGCGGTCTGAGAAAAGCGGGAATCGAGCTGGACCGCAAGGTTCTGGCTGATATCGCCGTACATCATCAGGAGGCGTTTGCCGACCTGGCGAAACGGGCCGCCGCGGCTTGATCCGCCTCCGTGGCGGACCTCAGTGAGCGGTTGCGCGAGGCGCTGGCGGCGGTCGAGTCCGCCGGCAAGCTGGACGAGCTTGAGGCGCTGCGTGTGCGCCTGCTTGGCCGCAATGGAGAGATTACCGCGCAACTGAAGACCCTCGGGTCTCTGTCGGCGGAGGAACGACCGGCCGTCGGCAAAGCGGTCAACCGCGCCAAGAACGAATTGGGCGCCGCAATCGCCGCCCGAAAGAAGGCATTAAGCAAACGCCGGCTGGATGCGGCCTTGAGCGCAGGCGGGATCGACGTGAGCCTGCCGGGTCGCGGTGTGCTTCCCGGTGCGGAGCACCCTTTGAGCCGCACTATTCGAAGGGTGCGCGCGATACTGGCCGGCGCCGGCTTCGCGGCTCGGTCGGGGCCTGAGATCGAGGACGAGTTCCATAACTTCACGGCCCTCAATATGCCGGCCAACCATCCGGCGCGGGACATGCACGACACCTTCTATCTGCCGTCCGGCATGCTGCTTCGCACCCATACCTCGCCGGTGCAGGTGCGCTCCATGCTGGGCGAGGGCGCGCCGCTCAAGGTGATTTCGCTGGGGCGGGTGTTCCGGCGGGACTCGGACCAAACCCACACGCCGGTGTTCCATCAAGTGGAGGGGCTGGCGGTGGATGAAGGCTTGAGCTTGGCCAACCTCAAATCGCTGCTGCACGAGTTTGCCGAGCGGTTTTTCGAGCGCGAGGTCGAGGTGCGTTTCCGGGCTTCGTATTTTCCGTTCACCGAGCCTTCGGCCGAGATGGATGTGCGCTGGGAGGACGGCGGCTGGCTGGAAATCCTAGGCTGCGGGATGGTGCATCCGCAAGTTCTGCGCTTCGGCGGAGTGGATCCGGAGCGTTACACCGGCTACGCCTTCGGCATGGGCGTGGAGCGCATGGCCATGCTGCGCTACGGCGTGCGCGATATCCGGCGCTTTTTCGATAACGATATCCGCTTTCTCGGACAGTTCGCGCCATGAAAATCGACTTGGATTGGCTGCGCGAGTGGTGCGATCCGCAGGCGGGCGAGCAGGCGTTGGCCGACCGTCTTACCATGGCGGGGCTGGAGGTGGACCGGATCAGCCGTTCGGAGCATGGCTCCGCCGTGCTGGAGTTGGCGCTCACGCCGAATCGGGCGGACTGCTTTTCGGTGCGCGGCGTGGCCCGCGAGGTTGCCGCGCTGTTCAAGGCGAAGTTGTCCGCGCCCAAGCCGCCCGCCGCGCCCCCCGCCGGCGATGCGCGGCGGGAACTGAGGCTGGATGCCCCGGAGGGCTGCCCGCGGTTTTCGGGCCGGGTGATCGAGGACCTTCAAGGCGGCGCCGCGACTCCGGATTTCATCGCCCGCCGACTGGTATCGGCAGGGGTGCGGCCCTTGCACCTGCTGGTGGATGTGACCAACTACGTGATGCTGGAGCTGGGCCAGCCCATGCATGTCTACGACCTTGCGCGCCTTCACGGCAATCTTGGCGCGCGCTGGGCCAGGCAGGGCGAAACCCTCACGCTGCTGGACGGCACCGAAGCGGCCTTGGATTCCGACGTGCTGGTGATTGCGGACGAACGCCAGGCCGTGGCCGCCGCCGGCATCATGGGCGGTTTGGGCAGCGCGGTGGGCGGCCGCACCCGGGCCGTGCTGCTCGAATCAGCGTTCTTTGCGCCGTCGGCGGTGGCCGGCAGGGCTCGCCGCTTAGGCCTCCAGACCGAGGCCTCGCTGCGATTCGAGCGCGGCGTTGATCCGGCCGGCCAAGTGGAGGCCTTGGAACTTGCCACGGAACTGATTGTGGGAGCCGCCGGCGGGTGCGCGGGGCCTGTGGTCGATTCCAAGGATGGCGATCGCCTGCCGCAACGCGAGCCCATCCACTTGCGCCGGGATCGGCTGGCGGCGCTTTTGGGGCTGGCGCTGCCCGATGCCGAGGTGGCGGCGATGCTCAAGGGCTTGGGCATGAAGGTCCGCGCGCTAAAGACGGGCTGGCGGGTCACGCCGCCGTCCTTCCGTTTCGATTTGGATCGGGAAATCGATCTGGCGGAGGAGGTCGCGCGGGTTCACGGCTACGACAATATCCCGGAGACGCCGGCGCGCTGGAGCGCCCATCCCGCGCCGGCCAGCGAACGGCAAGTGGATGTGGACCGGCTCCGGGCGCTTCTGGTTGACAGGGGCTATTGCGAGTGCGTCAACTACAGCTTTCTCGATCAGGAAACGCACCGCGCTTTCCATGCCGGCGAGCCCGAGTTGAAGCTGGCCAACCCGCTGTCGAGCGAACTCTCGGTGCTGCGCGGATCATTATGGCCGGGCCTCTTGCGCAACTGGCGGGACAACCGGGACCGGGGTGTGCCACGCGTGCGATTATTTGAGGTTGGGGTTTGTTTTTCTGGGCAACCCAATGAAATAATAGAGGAAAAATGGGTAGCAGGGCTGCTTTCTGGAGAGGCCGTGCCGGAGCAGTGGGGCGAAGGCAAAAGGCAAACGGATTTCTTCGACGCCCGCGGCGATGTCGAAGCCATGCTGCGCCTGTCCTCGTTCGCCGACCGTTTCCGCTTTGAAGCGGCGCAGTGCGAAACGCTGCGCCCGGGCCGTTCGGTCCGCATCCTGCGGGATGCGGAGGAGGTCGGCTGGCTGGGAGAGTTGCACCCGGGCTTGGTGGATGGCGGCACGGAAACGATGCCCAAGGTTTTCGCTCTGCGCCTTGATGCGGTCTGCGAATCCCGGCCGGCCAAGGCCGTTCGCACCTCCCGCTTTCCGTCGTCCCGGCGGGACCTGTCATTGCTTTCGCCGCAAAGCGTTCCGGTGGGCGAAATGCTGGCGACCATCAGCGCCTATGGCGGCGATCTTCTGCGCGAAGTTTTCGCATTCGATCTCTATGAAGGCGGGAAGAATTTCCAAACTGATACAAAAAGCGTTGGTTTAGGCTTGATTTTTCAGTCAATTTCACGGACACTAACCGACCGGGAGGTGGACGGCGCTGTACGCGGCGTGGTCTCGCTCCTCGGAAAAAAGTTCGGAATCAGCGTTCGCGAATGAAACGAAACATGCTAACCCGGGCAGGCATTGTCGGCTCCCTGCATGCCAATATCGGCATGAGCAAGCAAGAGGGCGCGATGGTTGTCAGCGAGGTCTTCGAAAGCATCAGCGACGCGTTGGTGGATGGCCAGCGCGTGAAGATTCCGGGCTTCGGCAACTTTGAACTGCGCGACAAGGGCGAGCGGCCGGGACGCAATCCGCGCACCGGCGAGAGCATTCCTATCAGCGTCCGCCGGGTGGTTACGTTTTCGGCGGGACAGAAACTGAGGCAATTGGTGGAAGCGGGTGCTGGACCAGATTGATCGCGACCTCAAGCTGCCGCCCATTCCGGCGAAGCGGCTCTTTACGATTGGCGAGGCGAGCAAGCTCTGCCAGGTTGAGCAGCATGTGCTGCGCTACTGGGAGAAGGAGTTTCCACAACTCAACCCCACCAAGCGCCGCGGCGGCCGCCGTTATTACAAGGCGAAGGACATCATGCTGATCCGTCAGATCCGCCATCTGCTTCAGGTTGAAGGCTACACGCTGGCGGGGGCGCGGCAGCGGCTGGAGGGCGCGGAGCGGCGCGAGGACCAGAGCCATCTGCGGCAATTCGTGCGTCAGATGCGCGTGGAGCTGGAGGAGCTGCACGGCCTGCTCAAGTAACGCAACGCCGCGGCGCATGTTCGGCCGCCTGCCGCTGGCGATAGAATAGGCGGGCGGTCCGGGGCGTGGCGCAGTCTGGTAGCGCACCTGCATGGGGTGCAGGTGGTCGGAGGTTCAAATCCTCTCGCCCCGACCACTTGCTTCTGCCTACCCGATTCAATCATGGGCATCACTCTTCAGCGTAGTTCCCTGTTGGTGCTGGTCGCCGCCGCCACCGCGGCCTTTATCCTGCTGCTGGCCGACCTGCTCCTCGCGGTGTTCTGGGCGGCTGTGCTGGCAATCCTGTTTCACGGGCTCTACCGGCGCCTGCTGCCGCTCCTGCTTGCAAAGCCTCCGCTGGCGGCCGCCGCCGTGCTGCTGATCGTGGCGGCGGGAGTGGTTGCGCCCGTGCTGTTGCTGGGTTGGGCGGTGGCGCGCGAGGCCAGCCTGTTCTACGCGGCGGTGGAGCAGGGCGCGTTCGATCCTTCCGCGCCGCTGAAAACGATCGTGGCCTGGCTGCCTTGGGTAAAGGACTGGCTGGAAACCTTGGGGCTGAGCCTGGAGCAGATGCGCGCGGGGCTGGTGTCCGCTTCGGCCAACGCTGGAAGGTTCGCGGCCACGGGGCTGGCCGCCGCGGGCCAGGGTGTGCTCAAGCTGGTTCTGCAGCTCGCCCTCATGCTCTACCTGCTGTTCTTCTTCCTGCGGGACGGCGAGAAACTGGTGGCCCTGCTGGTGCGGATGCTGCCTCTGGGCGATAAGCGCGAATACGAGCTGTTCGCGCAGTTTGCAATGGTGTCCCGGATCAGCGTCACTTCCACGGTCGTGATCGGCGTGGTTCAGGGCGGGCTGGGCGGCCTGACACTGGCGCTTCTTGGCATTGGCAGCCCGGTTCTGCTGGGCGTTCTGATGGGAGTGCTGTCGATTGTTCCGGCTGTGGGGCCCGCGCTGGTGTGGGGGCCGGCGGCCGTGTGGCTGTTTGCTTCGGGCGCTTGGGTCCAAGGGCTGGTGCTGGTTGCCGCGGGCATCCTGGTGGTTGGCTTGGCTGATAATGTCCTGCGCCCTATTCTGGTGGGCAGGCGGGCGCGCCTGCCCGACTATGTGGTGCTGCTTGCAACGCTTGGGGGCTTGTCGGTTTTCGGCTTCTCCGGATTGGTTATCGGACCGGTCTTGGCGGCATTGTTTTTCGTTTCCTGGCGCCTGTTCGAGGAGGAGTTCTCGCCGGCGGAAACGGGAGCGGAGCCATGAGCGCGCAAGCGCCGGGCAATGGCGAGGCCGAAAATGCGGCCGGGGAGCTGGCCGCTATCGTAGGCGAGAGCCATTGCGTGCGGGATCCCGATACGCTCAAACCGTGGCTTGAGGAGCCGCGCGGCCGCTACCGGGGACAGGCGGGTTTGCTGGTGGCGCCCGGAACCGCCGATGAAACCGCCCGGGTGCTGGCGTGCTGCAACCGGCTCGGCGTGGGCGTGGTGCCGGTGGGCGGGCGCACCGGCTTGTGCGGCGGCACGCACTCGCGGCCGGGCGAGGTGTTGCTGAGCCTCCACCGGCAGCGGCGGGTGCGCCGGATGGATGCCGGCAGCATCACCGCCGAGGCCGGCTGCGTTCTGGCCGCGCTTCAGGAGCAAGCCGCGAAAGCGAATTGCCTTTTTCCGCTTAGCTTGGGCTCCGAGGGCAGTTGCCAGCTTGGCGGCGTGTTATCGACCAACGCGGGCGGCATTCATGTGCTGCGCTACGGCATGGCGCGGGAGCTTGTTATGGGCTTGGAGGTGGCGCTTCCCGACGGGCGCTTGCTGCTCGATCTCAAGCCGCTTTCCAAGGACAATGCGGGATACGACATCAAGCAGCTGTTCATCGGCTCCGAAGGAACTTTGGGCGTGATCACGGCGGCCACGGTCAAGCTGCGTCCGCGCCCTAATTCCTGGGTAACGGGTCTTTTGGGGATCGCTTCCCCTCGCCAGGCGGTGGCCTTGTACCGCAAGGCGCAGGCTGCATTGGGAAGCGAGCTCAACGCCTTTGAATTGCTCTCCCGGCGCGCTGCGGACCTGTGCGAAGAGCATCTTCCAGAGGTGGCCGCGCCTTTGGCTATCGACGCGCCCTGGCTGCTGTGCGTTGAGCTGGCGGGCGCTGTTGAGCACGAGGCGTTGAGCAAGCGATTCATGGTGTTCCTCGAGGATGCGCTCAAGGCGGGCGAGTTGCTGGATGCCATTTGCGCTGCGACCGAGGCGCAGCGCGAAGCGATCTGGCGGCTGCGCCACGGCGTGCCGGAGGCGGTTCGGCAATCCGGCTGCTCCCTGCACCACGACCTTGCGGTGCCGCCCGAGCGGATTCCCGAATTTCTCGAGTCCGCCCGCGGGCTGTGCCGGACATTCATGCCGGATGCCGAGCCGGCGCCGTTTGGGCATGTTGGCGACGGCAATCTGCATTATTCGATCTCGTGCCCGCCCGGAACGGAGCCGGAATCCTTCGTCCAGCAGGGCGAATCCCTGAGCGCGGCCTTGCGCGAGCTGGCCTCGGCCATGGACGGCAGCTTTAGCGCCGAGCACGGCGTGGGGCTGCTGCTGGCCGGCGAGCTGGAGCGGCTGGGCGATCCGGTCAAGCTGGACGTGATGAGGGCGGTTAAGCGCGCCTTGGACCCGCGAGGCATTATGAATCCCGGCAAGGTTGTGGCGGCATGAGCGCCCCTTGGGCGGTGCTTAAATTCGGCGGCGCCAGCGTGGCCACTGCGGCCGGCTGGGATACGGTGGCGCGCTTGGTGCGCCGCCGTCGCGAGCAGGGCCTGCGGCCCGTCGTGGTGCATTCGGCCATTGCCGGCGCCACCGACGAGCTGGAAGCGCTAATCGAGTTGGCCCGTCGCGGCGAGCATGGGGCGGGCGAGCAGGCGCTGGCGGAGCGGCACTTGGCATTGGCGCGCCAATGCGGAATTGCCGATCCCCGCGCCTGCCTGGACTCCCAACTGGACAACCTCGCGCAGATGCTGCGCGGCATCGCCTTGACGGGAGAGGCGGGCTACCGCGCGCGGGTCAAGGTGCTGGCTCTGGGCGAGCGCCTGGCCGGCCTGCTGGGCGCGGCGGCGCTGGAGGCAAGGGGCATTGAGGTTTCGCCGGTCAATCCCGCCCGCCTGCTGCGGGCCGAGGAGCGCGCCTGGGCTAGCGAGCGCGATTCCATGCTCAATGCGGCCTGCGCCCACGATCCCGACCCCGAGGCAAGCGCATTGCTCGACAGCCTGTCCGGCGTGCCGCTCACGCAAGGCTATATCGCCCGCAATGCCGAGGGCGGAGAGGTGCTGCTTGGGCGCGGCGGCTCGGACGTGTCGGCGGCGGCGCTGGCCGCGTCCATCGGCGCCCGCAGGCTGGAAATATGGACCGACATGCCGGGCGTTTTCAGCGGCGACCCCCGGATGATCAGCGGAGCGCGGCTGCTGCGTCGGCTGAGCTACGCGGAAGCGCAGGAAATCGCCACCTCGGGCGGCAGCGTGCTGCATCCGCTCACCATACCTCCGCTTCGCGACAGGCGCGTGCCGCTGGCTGTGCGTTCAACCCTTGATCCCGAGCTGCCGGGCACCCGCATCGGTCCGGCCGAGGGCTACGACAGCGCGCAAGTCAAGGCCGTGATGCTGCGCGGCGGCGTTCCGCTGGTTTCGCTGGAAACGCTGGGCATGTGGCGGCGCGTGGGTTTTCTTCAGGAAGTCTTTACCTGCTTCGGCGCGCTGGGGCTGTCGGTGGACCTGGTCTCCACCGCCGAGAGCAATATCACCGTTACGCTGGACACCGATCCCGAAGCGCTCACTCCCGCGCTCATGGCGCGGCTGCGCGCCGAGCTGGGCCGGATCGGGCAGGTGCGGATCACCGCCAACACCAGCGTGGTGACGCTGGTGGGCCAGCGCATCCGGGCGGTGCTGCACGAAGTGGGCCCGGCGCTTGAGGCTTTCCGCGAGCAGCCCATCCATCTGCTGAGTCAGGCGGCCAGCGATCTCAATATCAGCTTCGTGGTGGATCCGGGCGAAGCGCGGCGGCTGGCGCAAAATCTGCACGGTCGCCTGATTGCGCCGGAAGCCGACGATGAGGTGTTCGGGCCGGCTTGGGAGGAATTGACCCGGCCGGCATCGGCATCGGCGCCGGCGGCTCGCAGCGCCGCGCCGCTGCCTTGGTGGATGGAGCGCCGCGAGGAATTGCTTAAGCTGGGCGTCCGGCATGGCGCCGCGTACATCTACCACTTGGGGCAAGTGGCCGCCGCCGCCCGGCGGCTTGGCGGGCTTGAATCCATCGACCGCGTCTATTACGCGCTGAAGGCGAATGCGCATCCCGGCGTGCTGGCGCGCGCGCGCGTTTCGGGGCTGGAATTCGAGTGCGTGTCGCCGGGTGAACTGGACCTGCTGGGGGAGCTGTTCCCGAAGCATGAAGCGTCGCGGATTCTGTTCACGCCCAATTTCGCGCCGCGGTCCGAATACCGCCGGGCGCTGAAGGCGGGCGCGCAGGTGACGGTGGATAATCTCGCCGTGCTCGAAAACTGGCCGGAGCTATTCTCCGGCAGCGATATTTTTCTGCGGCTGGACCCGGGCGTGGGCCGCGGGCTGCACCGCCATGTCCGAACGGCCGGCGTTCACTCGAAATTCGGCATTCCGCTGTTCGAAGTTGAGCGCGCCGCGAAGGCGGCCGCCGCGGCCGGGGCGAAGGTCACCGGACTGCACGCGCATATGGGCAGCGGCATTATGGATGCTGGCGCCTGGGCGCCTATCGCCGACACGCTGATCGATTGCCTGGAGCATTTCCCCGAGGCGCGCGCGCTCAACTTGGGCGGCGGCTTGGGCGTGCCCCAGCATGCCGGCGATGCGGGCCTGGACTTGGCGGCCCTCGACAAGAGCTTGGCGCAGTGCCGCCGCAAGGCGCCGGGGGAAATCGAATTCTGGCTGGAGCCTGGACGCTATGTGGTGGCCGAGGCCGGCGTGCTGCTGGCCCGGGTCACCCAAGTGAAAGGCAAGAAGGGCGCCCGCTACGTGGGCGTGGAAACCGGCATGAACTCGCTGCTCCGTCCGGCGCTTTACGGCTCCTTCCACGAGGTCCGCAACCTGAGCCGGCTGGATGCGCCGGCCACCCGGATGGCCAGCGTGGTGGGGCCTATTTGCGAAAGCGGCGACGTTTTGGCGCGCGACCGCCTGCTTCCGGAGTGCCGCGAAGGCGATGTGCTGCTGTTCGCCAACGCCGGGGCCTATGGCCGGGTCATGGCTTCGGGTTATAACCTGCGCCCGCCCGCCCGCGAGGAGGTGATCGAATGAGCCAGGCAAGCAACAGCCCGTCAGCGGATTTCCTGCTGGAACTCGAGGCGGTGATCCGCTCGCGGGCCGAGGCCGCCCCGCAGGAGAGCTACACCGCGAGGCTGCTGAGCGAAGGCATGCAGCGCGTGGCGCAGAAATTCGGCGAGGAGGCCGTGGAACTGGCGCTGGCGGCCGCCTCCGGCCAATCCGCCGATGTGCGCGCCGAGGCCGCCGACGTGATCTACCACCTGCTGGTTCTGCTGCAAGGAAGCGGCGTTTCGCTGGCCGAAGTGCTCGCCGAACTGCGCTCGCGCCGCTGATTGCCCCCGCCTTGCAAACAGACAAGGCAGGAATGTCGGCGCAAAGCAGAGATGTCGCCTTATAAGAAGACCGCATAGGTCATTGGCGCGAGACTATAATAGTCGCCATGGCTACGGCATCCATTTCCGATCTCAAGGCGAACCTGTCCCGCTATATTCGCGAAGTGCGGCGCGGAGGCGAGGTTCAGGTTCTTGACCGGGGCACGCTGGTTGCGCGTTTGGCGCCGCCGGTTGCCATGGACAGCGCATTGCGGCAGACACTTGTCAAGGCCGGTTTGCTGCGGCCTGGAAAGGGTCAGGCCGCAGCCATCCTGGGCGCGCCTCCGATTCAGTTGCCTACCAGCCTTTCGGCTGCGCTCATGGAGGAACGGGCCGACCGGCTATGAGGTACTGGGACGCATCCGCCTTGGTTCCGCTGGTCGTGGCCGAGTCGGCCAGCGACGCGGTCCGCAGCCAGCTTGCCGAAGACAGCCATATTGTTTCCTGGGCTTGGACGCGCACCGAGATTATCAGCGCGGTCGAGCGCCGAACCCGCGAGGGCGCGCTTTCCCGACAGCAACGCCGTGCAGTGCTTGAGCGGTTCTCCGCCTTTGCCGCCACTTGGGACGAAGTAACTGAAATGCTTGCGGTTCGGGCGCGTGCAAACGCCTTGCTTGCGCGCCATCCGCTACGAGCGGCCGACGCAGGCCAACTTGGCGCGGCTTTGTTGATTCAGGAGCATTCGGCCACACCGCTATCGTTTGTGTGCTTGGACAGCAGGCTTGCATGCGCGGCGGAGCTGGAAGGTCTGCGGGTGGCTCCCGAAGTGCGCGGTTGAAGCCCGTTGATCCCTATGGACGAGAAGTAGCAAAGGGAAACATGAACCGCCAGCGGGATTTCCGGGCGCTGGACTACCGCAGCGTCATTGCTCAAGGACGCAGTTTCCAGGCGATCGTGGATTTGGCGGGGGAGGAATTTCCCGACCAGCGGGGCAACTGCAACGACAGCAACGGTTTCGCGCACGATATCAAGGGCCGCGCGCTCTACGCGAAGAATTACGCTATTCGCAAAGCCGCACGGATTGGGCATCAACAGCAGCCGCGCATCTTGTACCCAACGGCTTCGTGTCAGAACAAGCCAAGACATCACGCGTGACCGCGTTCTTGCGAGGCTCGGGTGGACGGTTTTGCGTTTGCCGGCGTGGAGATGTCACGAGGAGATTGACGCGGTCATCCAGGAAATCATTCAGGCAAGGGGCCGGTTGGCTGATACGGCTGCCTCCCGCGCTAGCGTTGGCTGAATGAGGGCTGGTCAGGGATTCAACAGGCGCCGAAAGCCGGCTTGCTCGAAATGAATGTCGCTGGTCAGGGCTTCCCGCAATTCGAGTTCGCGCATCACTACGAAGCTAAGGCAGTCAGTGAACGACCAGGCCTTGTCGGAGTGTTGCAGACAAAATGCTTTGGTTTCGTGGAAACGCTGGGGAGTGGTCCATTCCACCCGGACAGCCGAGGAAGCTTCTATTGTTTCAAACAGCGGATCTAGGAGCGTTCCGTGCCCGCGCGCCCGCAGCAGCGTCGCGCTTTCGTCGAGCACATAGTCCGTGGTAATGAATCTCTTGCGCTCCCGAGCGGCCTTCGCCATGAATGCGGTGGCCTGCCGGCGCATGCCTTCCATCTGCACCAATAGCGAGTAGAACCCGCTGGTATCGACAAATACTTCATCGGCCATAGACTATCGCGTCGATTTGCTCGTTCCGAAGCGATTCCCCGCCGGATGCGGCGAGATCAGGCAGGCGATACAGGGGATCGTCCGGCTGCGGGACCGATGTGGTATAGGGCATCAAACGAGCTGCGGGCCTGCCTCGGTAAGTGAGAATCAAATTCTCGCCTTGCTTTATCCGGCGCAAGACCCCCTCGGCATCCTGCCTCAGTTCCACCATTGATATTGACGACATGGGAGTAACACATGAAGTTGAAGATGATCTTCATGTTAAACCGGGCGATATCGCTATGCAAGCGGCTGCATGGGGGCTATCAGGGCTATTCCTTTCATCCAGCCAAGTTCCTTAGCCGATGATTCCGCGAGCTTGAGGCGCTCGCGGACCGCTTTGGTCTTCCGTGCCTTTCGGATCAGGTCGTTCAGCTCTTTGGATACGGCTGTCAACGCCCGGGGCCTCGCAGGCGTTTTCGGGGGCGGTTAGGCGCGGATGGGGAGGCCGGCGGAGGCCAGGTATTCCTTGAGGTCGGGAATCGCGATTTCGCCGGAGTGGAAGACGGTTGCGGCCAGCGCGCCGTCCACCCGCGCCTGGCTGAACACGTTGGCGAAATGCTCCGGCGCGCCGGCCCCGCCGGAGGCGATCAGCGGCACGCGGCAGCGCTCGCGCACCGCGCACAGCTGTTCGATATCGTAGCCTTGGCGCACGCCGTCCATATTCATGCAATTGAGCACGATTTCGCCGGCGCCGCGGTCCTGCGCTTCGCGTACCCAGTCCAGCGTGTCGCGTCCCGCTTCGCGGCTCAGCGAGGGGTCGCCGGTGAGCTCGTGGACGCGCCAGCGGCCGCCGTTGCCGCTGCTGTCGATGCCCACCACCACGCATTGCGAGCCGAAGCGCCGCGCCAGTTCGCCGATCAGGTCCGGGTTGGCTAGCGCCGGACTGTTGATGGAGATTTTGTCGGCGCCGTTCATTAGCACTTCCTCGGCGCCGGCGATATCGCGGATGCCGCCGGCCACGCAGAAGGGGATGTCGAGCGCTTCCGCCACGCGCAGGATCCAGCTGCGGTCCACCGAGCGGTCGCGCGGGCTGGCGGTGATGTCGTAGAACACCACCTCGTCGGCGTGCTCCTCGCGGTAGCGGCGCGCCAAATCCATGATTTCGCCCATCACGCGGTGCTCGCGGAAGCGCACGCCTTTCACGACTTGGCCGTCGCGCACATCAAGGCAGGGGATTATCCGCCGCGCCAGCACGCTTCCGCCTCCTTATCGCTGATGCGCCCGTCAAGCAGCGCCTTCCCGGACACCGCCGCCGCCACTCCCGTGTCCGCCAGCGCCTTGAGGTCGCCCGCCCGCGAAACGCCGCCGGAGGCGATAAAGAATGCTTGCGACGCGCGGCGCACGCAGCGCGCGTAGAGGTCCGCATTCGGCCCGCTCAGCATGCCGTCGCGTCCCACGTCGGTGCATAGGAACCAGAGCACGCCCTGTTCCAGCAGCTGATCCAGCAGCGCCCATAACGACAGGCCGCTGCCTTGGGTCCAGCCTCGGGTCAGCACCTCGGGATCGGGGCCGGAGCCGGAGCGGACGTCCAGCGCCGCCACCAGCCGGTCGGCGCCATATTCCTTCACCCAGCGCCGCGCGCGCTGCGGATGCTCGGCCAGTGCGCTGCCGGCCACGGCCCGGTGGGCCCCGCTGGCGAAAACCAGCTTCAGGGTGTCGTCGTCGCGAATGCCGCCGCCCGCCTGCACCTTAAGCGATGTTCCATGCGCCATCTGCGAGATGGCTTCGGCGTTTTCGCGCTGGCCGGTGCGGGCGCCGTCGAGATCCACCACATGCAGCGCGCGCGCGCCCAAGCCGGCCCATTTCCGCGCTAAATCCAGCGGCGCCTCCGGGTAGAAAGTGGCATCGTCGAAACGACCGCGGCGCAGGCGCACCACTTGGCCGCCCATCAGATCGATCGAAGGAATCAGCTCCACGCTTGCTTTCGTCATCAGGCGGCGAGGAAATTCTTGAGCAGGCGCTGGCCGTTGGCGCCGGAGCGTTCGGGGTGGAACTGCACGCCGAAGAAATTATTTTTCTGCACCACCGAGGCGAAGCCGCGGCCGTGCTCGGTTTCGCCGATGCAATCCGCGTTCGGCGCAGCGGCGTAGCTATGCACGAAATAGAACCAGGCGCGGTTGGGAATGCCCTCCAGCAGCTTCGATTCGCCGCGCCGGACGACCTGGTTCCAGCCCATGTGGGGAATGGTGTGCTCCGGCGATGCGGGCAGCAGGCCCACGCCGCCCGGGATGATCCCCAGGCAGGGCGTGTCCTCCTCGCTGGACAGCTCGTAGAGCAGTTGCATGCCTAAGCAAATGCCCAGCACGGGCTGCTCAAGGCGCGGGATCAGCGTGTCGAGGCCGGCTTCGCGCAGCTTGGCCATGCCAGTACCGGCAGCGCCCACCCCAGGCAGGAAAACCTTGTCGGCGCTCTCGATTTCGGCGGCTTCGCGGGTGAACCGCGCTTCCACGCCAAGGCGCCGGAGCGCGAAACGCAGCGAAGCGATATTGGCCCCGCCGCAATCGACCAAGGCCACTATGCCCCGCGGCCCGCTCATATCGTCACAGCACGCCCTTGGTGCTGGGGATGCCGCCGCCCTCGCGCGCGATGGCTACGCGCAGCGCCCGTCCCACACCCTTGAAGCATGATTCGATCATGTGGTGGGCGTTCTCGCCGCGCACTCGGATATGCAGTGTCGCCGCGCTGGCCTCGGCCAGCGAGCGGAAGAAGTGCTCCACCAGCTCGGTGGGCAGGCCGCCCACGGCCTCGCGGGCGAATTTTCCCTTGAACTTGAGCCAGGGCCGGCCGGACAAGTCGAGGAGCACCTTGGCATCCGCCTCGTCCATGGGAAGATGGAAGGCGAAACGGCCGATGCCGCGGCGGTCGCCCAGCGCCTCCTTGAGCGCCGCTCCGAGGGCCAGCGCGCAGTCTTCCACCGTGTGGTGCTCGTCCACCTGCAAATCGCCTTGGCAGCTCAGCTTGAGCGCGAAGCCGCCGTGCTTGGCGAGCTGCTCCAGCATGTGATCGAAAAAGCCGATGCCGGTGGCCACTTCCGCCGCCCCCGGCGCGTCCAGATCGACTTCCGCCCGGATATCGGTTTCGCGGGTGGCGCGGCGGCAGCGCCCGACGCGGGGCGCATCCACGATTTCATGCGCCAGTTTTTCCCAGCTCCCCGGATCGGCCGCATCGACGCGAAAGCCGCGCACGCCTAAATTTCCGGCGAACTCAAGATCGGTTTCGCGGTCGCCGATCATGACGCTGGCGGCGCGGTCCACGGGCCGCTCGCGCATGAACGCATTCACTAGGCCGGTCATGGGCTTGCGGCATTCGCAGCCGTCCCCGTCCCGGTGCGGGCAAACGAACACTTCGGCGAACCCGATACCTTGCGAGGCCAGCAGCCTGAGCAGGAACTCGTGAGGCTTGTCGAAAGCCTCCTGCGGAAAGCTGTCGCTGCCTAAGCCGTCCTGGTTGCTGACCATGACCAGCTCGAAGCCGGCATCCTGCAACCGCCGCAGCGCCGGCACCACGCCTTGCGCCAGCCTGAGCTTCGCAAGGCTGTCCACTTGGAAATCGGGCGGCTCCTCGATCAAGGTGCCGTCGCGGTCGAGGAAGGCGATCTTCGCGCTCATGCCGCCGCCCTCAGCGCGGCCAGCAGGCCGTCGTTCTGCTCCGGCGTGCCCAGCGTGATGCGCACGCAGGATTCCAGCCCCGGCTCGTCGGGAATCCGCCGCAGCAGGTAGCCGCTTTCGCGCGCGGCGGCGGTGAAACCGTCGGCATCGGCGGCTTTCAGAAGCAGGAAGTTGGCTTGGCTAGGATGCACGGTCTCGACTTGCGGCAATGCCGCCAACAGCGGGCCTAGGCGCTCCCGCTCCCGAATGAGAATGGCGATGCGCCTTTGCGTTTCCCGAAGGCTTTCGGGCCGAAGCGCTTGAAGCACCGTGTGCTCGCATAGAGGCGAAAAGCTATAAGGGGATTGCACCCGGCGCACCAGGTCGATGATCTCGGCGCGGGCGATAATGGCCCCGCAGCGCACCCCCGCCAGCCCCATGGCTTTGGATGCGGTTCGCAGCACCACCACGTGCGGATGGTCGGCAATCCAGTCTGCGCCGGGGTTCTGGCCCGCGAATTCGGCGTATGCGGCATCCAGCACGACCAGCGAGCGGCCGCGGGCGAACTCGACCAGCGCGAGCAGGTCGCTCGGGTTCATCAGGTTGCCCGTGGGGTTGTTCGGGGAACACAGCGCCAGGAGCTTGACGTTGCCGCTCCAAGCGGCTTTGAGGGCGGGCGCGTCAAGGGCGAATCCGGCCTCGGCGCGCAGCGGAACCTCGATCACCTCCGCGCCTTGGATATGGCCGTACCAGCGGTACATCTCGAAAGAGGGCGGGCAAAAAAGGACGGCATCCCGGCCGGCCTCGCAAAAGGCGCGGTAGAGGCAGTCTATGCCCTCGCTGCTGCCCCGCGTGATCGCTATTTCCTCCGCCCTCACGCCGTAATGCGCGGCCATTTTTTCCGCCAGCGCCTCGGGGTGCAAAAGCGGGTAGAAATTGAGTTGGCCGGGCGCCGGGTCGTAATTTTGGGGCCAGGGCAACTCATTGGCATGCAGCCGCGCCAGATTGGGCGTGGTGGGCGCCTTGTAGGCGCGTCCGTTCCGCACCGCCTCTCGCGCCAGCGATGTGATCCAGCTCATGCCTTGTCCTGCCTGCTCCGGGAAACGCCTGCGGGAGCGCATTTTAGTTGCCGTTGGCGGGATACATCAAATCCGCGCACGGATTCAGCCGGATGCGGCACTGGGGACGGGGTGATCGGGTCTTTGCTTCCGCTTGGTTGCGGGCGGAAGTATTAGCGCTTTCCTCCCTCAGGGCGCACGGCGAACGATGGAAAAGATTTTCTTCTTATACAATTGGAAGACCGGATTTGATGAAATGGAGGACCCGGGCTAATGAACGATAAATCCCACCTCCCCCCCCCCCCCCCTAGAAACTTACGGCCTTGAGCGCGTCCCTCAATCCGCGAGTTTAACCTCCGGTCAACGCAAGGCGCCGGCACCAGAGACAGGCCTTAGGAATTCGAGCAGGGCTACAGTCCAATATCGTAGTAAAGCCAACCCGCGCCATCCCGAAAAACGGTCTTGGACCGCTCCCATCATCACCGAAATGACGCTTGAGCTATCCACGCAGTCTGGGGCTGATAAATATACTTTTGAGAGCAACGGCTATGCTGACGGGGCGTCGTAGGTCGCCGATGCGCATATTGCGGCGCGGCCTGCGACGATCTCGCCGCTGTCTATTCGCGAGCCCCAGCGTGCGACAACATTACATTCGCGTTCCTCTGCCTGTAAGATCATCGGCAACAGCGGGCCGGGCGGCGTTGTCCAATGTGAACGCGCCCTGGCGAAACCGGCAATGAAAAGGGCGGCCGAAGCCGCCCTTTTCGTGTTTCGGTCGATGCCGCTTCACTGTATGTTAAAGGTGAAGTCGCACCACGCGGCGTAGGGCGGCGCGCCCAATGCCCGCGCCTCCGGCGTGGGCCATATGGGTGGGCCGCAATTGTTGCCGCCGCCCTTGAAGGTGGCGAAATACCCACTGCCATTGATGGGACGCACATCACCTGCTGGTATTGGCTCCCCCGCCGATTGACAGAAACCGCTCCCGCTGAAGCACACCTTGCCCCAGATGCGGACGGTGAACATGCCGGTGTGAGGGATATGCCTGCCGGCTGGCACGTTATCCGCGCCCTGCTGCGGGTTTGGCGGACAGGGAGGGCTTCCACGATTGGCCGTGTACGTTCGTCCACGAACAGTGACCGTTCTCGAGCATCTTGGCTGCCCCCAGTGCGTGCAGGCTGTGGCGATGGGCTGGCCGTGGGTGTACTTGTCGGTCTCTCTGTGGAAGTCGACCAGCCGCGTTGCATTCCCGCTGCCGTATGCGCACCGGGACGTGGCGCCCACGCCGAGGGCCGCGGTGCCGGGCCAGTCCTTGGCCTCAATGTCCAAGTCTCGAAGAGCAGACGTAGCTTGCGTGTCGGTGAACAAGGGGCCATTCAGCGAGGTGACGGGGTTCCCGTGGTCCCTGCCCTCGTTCTCAAGGACCTGTGTGTAATAGTCAAAGTTGCCAGGTATCGTGAATGTCTGCGCCGCGGCGGGCCCGGCCAGAAGGGCGAGAGCGGCGGCCAAGGAGGCCACCGTCAGCAGGGGGGGGTCATGCTGTGGCATTGTTGATTCACGGGATAGATGCTGCATCAAGGAGTGTAAGACAGCTTGAGCGGCACGTCAACCGGTTCTGCGGGTTCATGTTAGGAACAAATAAACTGTCCGCACTTGTAACAAATGAACTGTCCGGTTTTGCTGTTGTCCTTTTGGACTGGCAGGTGGTGTTGGATGAGACGGACACATTGGTTGCAGGAGACACGTCGGATGCGATTTGAAGAGGCCTGCACGGGTTGGGGCGAGCGTCGTTTGACGCAGGCTCAGGCGGCGGAGTTGCTGGGGGCGTGCGCGCGGACGTTCCGGCGCCACATTCACCGCTACGAGTCCGAGGGGCTGGATGGTTTGCTGGACAAGCGGATGAGCCAGGTTTCGCATCGCCGGGCGCCGGCGGACGAGGCGTTGCGGATGGTGGACCGGTACCGGCGGCGGCACGAGGGCTGGAGCGTGAGGCACTACTACGCCTGGTATCGTCGCGACGGGGGGACGCGCAGCTACAACTGGGTTCGCACCCATCCTCAGGCGGCCGGCGCGGTGGAGAGGCTGCCGCGCAAGGGGGCGCGCCGCAAGCGCCGCGAGCGGGCGCCCTGGCCGGGCATGCTGCTGCGCCAGGACGGCAGTCCGCACGAGTGGGTTCCCGGCAAGGCCTGGGATTTGATCGTGACGATGGACGACGCCACCTCCGAGCATTACTCGATGTTCCTCTGCGAGGAGGAAGGCACGATGAGCAGTTTCGCCGGCGTCCGGGACGTGATCGAGTCCCGGGGCCTGTTTTGCTCGCTGTGCACCGACCGGGCCTCGCACTACTGGCACACGCCCGAAGCGGGCGGCAAGGTGGACAAGGCGAACCTGACCCAGTTCGGGCGGGCGATGAGGCAACTGGGCGTGGAGATGGCTCCGGCGTATTCGCCCGAGGCGCGAGGGCGCTCCGAGCGGGCCTTCCGGACTCATCAGGGGCGGTTGCCCAAGGAGCTGGCCGCCTTGTCGATCACGACGATGGCCGGGGCCAACCGGTATCTTGAAGAGGTCTGCCGACCGGCCTTCAACGAGGAGTTCATGCAGCCGCCCAAGGACAACGGCTCGGCGTTTGTCGCGCTCCGCGATCCGGGCGCGCTCGACGACATCCTCTGCCAGGAACACGAGCGGACGGTCCGCCAGCCGCAGGGAAACGCGCCCGGCCCGGCCCGCCCCGACCGCGCGCCAGCGACCATGCTCACCAGCGCACACTGGCTTCTAGGCTGATCGTATGCTCCGGCCTGCTCAGGCCGCTCTCTTGGCGGCGTGCTTGAAGACCAAGCGACAGATGTTGCGCGCCGTGGCCTTCCGGCATGAGTCGCCAGCCGAGATGAAAGTCGCGAGCGAGCCCGGAGCGCCCAAGTCCAGCATAAGGGCTGCCGGTGAAGCGCCCGCCGAAGACCGGCATGCCCCAGGCAGCCTCCATCGTCCAACGTCCCGCCGCTTCGCTTTTCGAACGGCTCGCAAGCGGCGCCGATGCGAACAGTGCGTCGAGCCCGCCTTGCGCTCGGCTGCCGTAGTCTTGGCGCAGGGTGAATGACAGCCCGCGATCTGTTGTCGGCGCTGGGTCGAAGGCAAGTGAGAAGGACAGTCCTTCATCCTTGAACCCATTGTCTTCGTGCGTCAGCAGCGAGCGGCCTGCCACGTCAAGGACGAGGCCGAACACCGGTGCGCTCCAGGACAGTCCGCCGCCGAATTCAATACCGAAACCGGTTTCGGCGTCGCCGCCATCGTGACGCAGACCTGCCTCTAGGCGAGGCACGAGGCTGGCGCGATTCGCCAAGGATAGAGGCCAGCGACCCTCCAGGCCGAGCCTGAAACCGGTGATGGCGACATCCGACGCTGCAAGGCCGGGCGCATCTTTCGATGTCGTATGCGCCCACAGCGCATCTGAAATGACCGCCAGCGCCGGGCCTGCGTCCGAAGGCGGCATGAGGTCGCCGCGCAGGCCAGCGGCGGCCATGCGCCAGTCCATATCGGCCTGATAGCGACTGCCCAAAGCAGGGGTAAGCCGCACTTCGCCCTGGCCTTGCCCAAGCGCCCCCCACACCCTGAACCGATCTGCGACCTGCATCGATGCATACGGCAGCGCGGCTGTCAATGTGGCTTCGACCTGGCCATCGCCCTCGCCCAACGCCGCGCCGCTCATACGATGGCCGCCTTCGCTCGTGCTGCGCGTCACAGCGAGTCCCGCCAGATAGCGCCCTTGTTGATAGTCCACTCCCAGCATCGACGTTGTCGTCTCGCCGTCGAGCGACAGGTTCTCCTCGCGGCCCGCGAAACCGCTCTGCGCCGACCGCCCCCACAGCGCTAGGCTACCCCCTGACTCGCCGCCCCTGCCCGTCAGCGTAAAGCTTGATGCGAGCAGCGCCTCGCGCAGCGTCATGCTTCGTGACTGCGCTGGCAAGGTGCTATCTGTATCTGGATATTCGCCGCCGAAAGACAGCGCATGGCCTGCGAAGCTAGCCTGCATTCCAAGCTCGCGCGGCGCCTCTAGCCGCGCGGCGATGCCGGCGAGCGCCTGCTCGGCGACCGCGCGTCCGAAGCGCGCCAGGTACGCGCCCGGCAACGGATCGTCGTTGGTGATTGTGCCCACGCCCACCGCATCGGCGATGGTGGCGCCTTGGGCGCGCGAAAGCACGAACTCGAAGGTTTCGCCGGAATCGCCGTGCGAGTCATCAAAGGCGTAGATCCAAAAATGCCGCTCTGTCTCGCCTGGCGCGAACGTCACCCACCATGAGTTGTGCTGGTAATCTTCGTTCTCGCGCGCCGACACCGGATTCGACTGCCGGGTGGCCGCCAGCAGCTTCACCCTGTCCTCGGCTGCTGGCGACAGCGTGATGGTGAACTTCATGGCCTCGCCTTCCGCCCCGCTCGCATCGGAGACCGACAGCGCTGGCGCGGCTGCGGGCTCGTTTTCCTGTTGCATCGATGCCGATTGTGGCGCGCCGCCCTCTAGCGCCGTCAGCGCCGCCGCCACCGGACTCCAGCGATCTGCCAAATACTTGCCCGCATTGTCCCGCGCCTCGGCTGCCGTCATCGGCGTAAGGTCTTTGAACGCCGCATCGGTCTCGCCCAATGCCTTGAGCACCCTCTGCCAGCGTTTCACATGGGCCGGCCCGTTCCAGGTCTCCGCCGCATAGCCGCGCACATCGGCAATCAGGCTGGCATACGGATTGACGACGGGCTCGTCGTTGTCTTTCGCCATCGCGCTAGCTGGGGCATCCTGCGCGGCGGAAATGCTCACGCTGCACGCCTCCAAACGCTCCAGCTCCTCGCGCACCGGGCGCCAGCCAGACCATTTGCGCTCGCCCGCCCGCGCCTCCGCCGCCGTGTAAGGCGTAAGCGTCGCGTGTGTTTCTGCCCCGAAGGCAATCAGCACACGGTGCCAGTTCGCGCCGTAGCCGCGGTCCGCGCGGTGGCGGTTCGACTGCCAGTAGCCACGCACTGTGTCAACCAAGCTCGCCGAAGTCGCGGCGCAAGCAGGCGGCACGGCATCGTCCTCGGCCTCGTCGCTCGCGCTCCTCGATTGCGCTTCTAGCAAGGTCAGTGCCGCCACCACTGGCGCCCAGCGCGTCCGATCTTGGTCGGCGTAGCCCTCAGCCTCGGTCGCGGTCATGGCCGGGCCTTCGCCCTCGGCGCCGCTGCTCAACGCATACAGCACGCGACGCCAGCGCAGCACATGGCCCCAGCCGCGCTCGGTCTCGGAAGTGTAGTGGCGGACCTTATTGATCAGGGATGGTTCGACGATGGTGAAGCGGGTTTCGCTCAGCCCGTCTCTGGAAATGCCCGAGTTGACCGTCCTCGACAGGGTGGCGATCACGCTCTCCTCCGTCTCGTCCAGATCATCGTGCAGGAGCCTGATGTAGAAGCGGGCCAAGCTTGCGCCCGCGGTGAGCGCGGTGCCATCCGCCGCGCTGTTCGTCCGGGTGCAGCCTTCACTATCCAATTTGGTGCGCCCGCGGTTGTGGCGGATTGAGTAGTCCGCGCCGGGCGTCGCGGTGCCGGTGAAGCACAGCCGGAACCCCCAGGCGTTCGGCAGATGCAAGCCATTGCCATCCGGCTTGTAGGCGATCCGGTGGACGGTGAGCGTTCGCTGTGCGCCTTCGGCCAGCGCCTGCCCCGATACCTCGCTTCGCGACGGCGAGAACACAATGAAGTCACGGTCGTTGATAACGGTGTTGGCTGTGACCGTGAAGCTAGAGCCACGGGCCGTGGCGTGGGGGTCCGCGCCGCCACCGACATTGCTGCCGAGGCTCGTGCGGTCGAAGCCGTTGGCGCCGGCGCCGTCCGGTCCCAGTTCGAACCGCAGCGTCTTGCCGCCGCTGCCGGTCGCGGCGGTCAGCGCCAGCGTCGCCAAGCGAGCACCGGCGCCGTTGAAGCGCAGCTGCGGCGTGGCGGTGGTGTCGCCGCTGAGCGCTATGCCTGCGTTTAGGCCAGCGCCGGATTGCAACGCGAGAGACCAGTCGCTGGTGGTGACGTTGACACCGGACACGGCGAGCGGCACGTCGATGATCTCGCCCGCAACAAGTGCGCGACCAAGTGCGACCGTGAATACTGATGTTTCACCCTCGAACAGTGAGCCTCCGCCCGCCAGCGACACGATCGTGGGATCGTCGTCGCGCACAGCGAGGGCGACCGAGCTCGGCGTGCCGAGGGTGTAGCCGGAACCGGCGGCGATGCCGGTGGTGATCGACCAGTCGGGCTCGTCCAGGTTGTTGCCGGTTGCGGTGACGGTGTAGCTGTTGGTGGTGCCGCCGCCCGCGATGGTTGTGGCCGAGGCGCTCACGCTACCCCTCGCGGACACCGTAGGCTGGCCGTGGTCGATCGAGCCGTCCACGGGAATATCCGAAGTGACGACGATGGTGGCGGCAGCGCTCTCGTTGATGCGGGTGATGCCGTTCTGCGCCGCCACCGTCAGCTCGGGCGTGTCGTCGTCGGTCACAGTCACCGTCACGCTTTCTATCGAGATGGCGTTGTAGGTGGTATCGCTCGATGCCGCCGTGTGGGCGATGACCGAACTGCGCTGGTTGCCCACATCGTCGCGGCTGTTGTTGACGCCGGTGACGGTGATGGTTTGCAACACATTCCAAGCGCCGCTGCCGCTCGGCGTGAAGGTGAGCGTTTGCGTCTTGCCAGCCGAGCCTCCTGCCTTGTTGACGGTGGCCGCGCTGTCGGTGGCCGAGCTGGCCGTGATGGTGACATTGTGGCTGGGCTGGGTGGCAAGCCGGACGGTGTAGGTGTCGCTGCCGCCGTTCTCGCCAACCGAGGTGCCGCCGTCCGACTCAACGATGAGCACCTCGGGCGTGTCGTCGTCCTCAACCGTCACCGTGGCCGAGGCCGACGTGCCTAGGCTGTAGCCCGTGCCGGCCGTTAATGTCACTGTCACATCGCCGTTCGCTTCGTCGGCATTGTCCGCCACCGTCGCGACGCTGTAGGTGGCCGATGCCTGTCCCGCCGCGATCGTCACGGTGTCGGCACCTTCATCGCCCGATGCCACGAAGTCGCTGCCCGACGCATCAGCGACCGTGAGGCTCACCGCTAGCGCCGCCGTCGTCACGCCCGCGCGCGTGACCGTGAAGCTCGCCGCCGTGCCTTCTGTCACCGGCGACGCATCGCTTGCGATGGTCACGACCGGCAGGTCGTTGTCGTTGACCGTCACGGTCGCCGAGGACGGAGTGCCCACGCTGTAGCCGGTGCCGGTGGCCACGGTCACGGTCACCGCGCCGTTGGGCTCGTCGGTTGTATCGCCCACCGTCGCTACGGAATAGATGGCCGATGCGGAACCGGCGGGAATGGTGAAGGTCTTGCTGCCTTCGTTGTCCGATGCCACAAAATCGCGCCCGCCCGCGCTGTTCTCGGACACCGACAGCTGCACCGCCAGCGCCGCTGTTGTCGCGCCCGCGCGGCTGACGGTGAAGCGCGCCGTCGCGCCTTCGGTGACCGGCGAGGCGACGCGGGTGATTGTGACTGCGGGGTCGGGGACCGCCGAGCCGTTGATGCGTATCTTGAGGCTGGAGCGGACGATGTTGTTGGTCCACTGCGAGCCGTCCGCGTTCAGCCGGAAGCGGTGCAGGTTGGCGATGCTCCAGCCGCTGGCGGCGCCGCTGTCTTCGTTCGTCGATGTGGTGACCCGCCAGTTGCCGATCCGGGTGCCGATATCGCCGGTCACGTCGAGGACGAGGAAGTACGACGTGTTGGCCGCAAGGGCGATGCCGCTGCCGGATGCCGAGAACGTCAGCACCGTGTCGGTCGTGAACGCGGTGTATGCGGGATTTTGCAAGGTGCCCACGACGGTTCCCGGCGCGCCGCTGGCGTTGGCGCGGATCGACACCGAAAAGGGGATGCCGGCATCCAACCTGGCGAATTCGATTTCGACGCTGTTCAGCCGGTAGCCCCGGCTGTTGCCGCCGGTGGTGAATTGCTGGGCGTGGTCGATCCCGCCAAGGGCGCTGGCAATGGGGCTGGGGGATACGAAGTCCGCCTGGCCGATGTTGCTGACCAGCGCCTGCTGCGCCAGGACTTCGGCGGGCAGGCTGGCCAGGCCCAGCAGCGATGCGGCCAACAGAGGCAGCAAGCAGAGGGCTTGCGGGGTGCCGGCCCTTTTAGGGGCTGCGCCAGCCGAAGCCTCTTTGCGCGTTCCCCTCTCGCGGGAGTGTCGGCGGCAGGACAGCCGCCGCCAAGCCTCATGGATGGGTTCATGCGTCTCCCGCGAGAGGGGAACGCGCAAAGAGGGGAGCGCGCAAAGAGGCGAACCCGAAGCGGCATAAGTCTCCCGGCGGAAGGGGGCGGGCAATGGCTTCATCTGCGGGATTAGAGCATAGCCGTTTACTTTTCGCGGGTTCCCGCGCGCTGTAGGCGGTCGCTCCGCGCCTCGGCGGCGCGCGCATGCGCTTCCAAGCCCTCCAAGCGGGCCAGCTCGGCGATGGCTCCGGCGATGCCGTCCAGCCCCTCGCGCGTGAGTTCCTGCACGCTGATGCGCTTGTGGAAGTCGGCGAGCGACAGTCCGCTGGCCCAGCGGGCGCTGCCGTAGGTGGGCAGAACATGGTTGGCGCCATTGCAGTAGTCGCCGCTTGATTCCGGCGACCAAGGGCCGAGGAACACCGCCCCCGCATGGGCAATGCCGTCGAGCAGCGACCGGGGCTCGGCCGCATGCACCAGCAGATGCTCGGGCGCGTAGCGGTTGGCCAGCTCGACAGCCGCTTCGAGCGAGTCCATCACCAGCAGCGCCCCGGACGAAAGGGATTTTTCCAGCGCGTCGCGGCGCGGCAGGGTCCGCAACTGGCTTGCGATTTCCTTTTGGACTTTTTCGGCCAGGCTCGCGTCGAGGCATAGCAGCAGCACATGCGCGTCCTCGCCGTGCTCGGCCTGGCTCAGCAGGTCGAGGGCCACGAACAGCGGCTCCGCGCCCGCGTCGGCGATCACCATGGCTTCGGTCGGCCCCGCCGGCAGGTCCTGCGCCGGCCCTCCGGGCTCCATCGCCGCCTGCCGCTTGGCCGCCGCCACCCAGCGGCTTCCGGGGCCGAACAGCTTATCGACGCGCGGCACGCTTTCCGTGCCGTAGGCCATGGCGGCGATCGCTTGCGCGCCGCCCAGCTTGAATACTTGGTGCGCCTCGCACAGCTGCGCCACGTGCAGCACCGCGGGATTGGCGCGCCCGTCGCGGTTGGGGGGCGTGCATAGGACGCGCAGCGGACAGCCGGCCAGCTGCGCCGGCGCGGCCAGCATCAGCGCGGTGGAGGGCAGGGGCGCGATGCCGGCCGGCACGTACAGGCCCACCGCCTGCAAGGGCCGGTGCCTCTGCTCGCAAACGATTCCCGGCGCGGGCTGCACGCGGACATCTTGGGGCCGCTGCGCCGCATGGCAGGCCCGGATATTGTCCAGCGCCGTGCGTATGGCTGCGCGCTGCGCGGATGTGAGGTGTTCCGCGGCCGCCTCCATTTCCTCGCTGCCCACCTGTATCGAATCCAGCTCCGCGCCGTCTAGTTCCGCTTCCAGGCGCAACAAAGCGGCATCGCCGTGTTGGCGCACATCCCGCATGATGTCGCGCACACGCGATTCCAAGCGCGGGTCGTCCGGGGCCGCAGGGCGCGCCAGAACGGCCTCGCGCTCCCCGTCGGCAAGCGCCGACCAGCGCAGCAGCCGGGGGAGGGGAGTCATTCCAGCATCTTCTCCACCGGCAGCACCAGAATCGAGCCGGCGCCGGCATCCTTGAGCGCTTCCAAGGTTTCCCAGAAGACGCTCTCCCGGCACACGGCATGGACCGCCACGCGGTCTTCGCTGCCTTCAAGCGCCATGATGGTGGGCGACTCCGAGCCGGGCAGCAGCCCCGCGATAGCGCGCAGCGCCTCGCGCGGGGCGTGGAGCATGATGTATTTGGTTTCCCGCGCCTGCATCGCGCCGTCGATCCGGCGCTTGAGCAGTTGCAGCAGCTCGCGCCTTGCGGCGGGCGGCTCGGCCGGGCATGCGAGCAGGGCGGCCTGGCTTTTCAGCACCGTCTCGCCTTCGTCGAGCTGGTTGGCGGCAAGGGTCTTGCCGCTGGATACGAGGTCGCAGATGGCCTCCGCTCTTCCCAGGCGCGGCGCCAGTTCCACCGCGCCGGAAAACGGCACGATTTCCGCTTTCACGCCTGCCTCATCGAGGAACCTTGCGGTGAGCTTGGGATAGCTGCTGGCCACCCGCAGCCCGTCCAAGTCCGTCACGGCCCCGGCTGCACCGTCGCGCGGGTAGGCCATCGCCAGACGGCAGCCGCCGAAATCCAAGTGGCGCAAAGCCTTTGGCGGCGCCTCTTCCGGTTCAAGCGCCAGACGCTGCTCCTCGGCCACGTTCAGGCCCACGATGCCTAGGTCGCAGGCGCCCTCGCGCACTAGGCCGGGGATTTCGTCGTCGCGCACCAGCAGCACATCCACGGGCATGTTCTCGGACACCGCCAGCAGCTGGTCCGTGCCGCGCGTGAGCCTGAGGCCGCAGCGCTTCAGCAGGGCCATGGAGTGGTCGGTCAGGCGGCCGGATTTCTGCACCGCGATCTGCACCCGCTCGCTGCGCTTCCATTGGGCTGTCATGCGGGGCCGTCCTTGCTTTTTTCGAGCCGCTCAAGAACCGCCTCGGTGAATTGCCCGGTGGAGGCGGCAGGGCCTTGGCCGGCGATATCGGCGGTGCGCGCGCCGCCCGCGACGGCGGCGGCCACGGCGGCCTCGACCGCCCGCGCCGCCTGCGGCGCCTTGAGGCTCAAGTCCAGCATCATGGCCACCGACAGGATCATCCCGCAGGGATTGGCCACGCCTTGGCCGGCGATGTCCGGCGCCGTGCCATGGATCGGCTCGTAGAGCCCTTTGCCGCCATCGCCGATGGAGGCCGAGGGCGCCATGCCCAGCGAGCCCGCCAGCACCGAGGCCTCGTCGGTGAGGATATCGCCGAATAGGTTCTCGGTGACCAGCACGTCGAAATCGGCGGCGTGGGTGAGCAGGCGCATGGCCGCCGCGTCCACTAGGAGATGCTGAAGCTTAAGCCCGGGGAACTCGTCGGCGATGATCCGGGAAGTGGCCGTGCGCCAGAGCCGCGATGTGGCCAGCACGTTGGCCTTATCGACCGAGCAAAGCCGGCCGCGGCGCTGCCGGGCCAGGTTCGCCGCGAAGCGCACCACGCGCTCGACCTCCTCGCGGCTGTAGGCGCACAGGTCGGCGGCCGCGTCCTCGCCTTCCTGCTTGTCGCCGAAGTAGATGCCGCCGGTGAGTTCGCGAACCACGATGAAATCGACGTTGGCGAGATTCTCTTCGCGCAGCGGAGAGGCTTGGCATGCGCCGGACAGAGGATGCACGGGCCTGAGGTTGGCGTACACGCCCAGCAGCGCGCGCAGGTCCAAAAGGCCCTGCTCGGGCCGCAGGGCGGGGATCGCGGGCGGCGGCCCCGGCAGCCCCGCGGCGCCCAGCAGCACGGCGTCGGCATCCATGCACAGGTCGCGCGTTGAAGGGGGCAGGGGGGCGCCGAGCGCTTTAAGCGCGGCGCCGCCGAAGGGCGCCTCCTCGATTCTCAGGTCAAGCGCGTGGCGGGCGGCGGCGGCCCGCAGCACGGCCAGCCCCGCGCGCGTCACTTCCGGCCCGATGCCGTCGCCGGGCAATACGGCAATGAGGGATGTCAATTGCCGGCCTCCGTATTGCGCCAGGGGGCGGGGAAAGGCTTCATTTTGTGCTATGCCCTGCGCTGTTCCCAGGCGCTGATCCGCTCCTCCTGCCCGAGGAGGTAGCCGAGCTGGTCCACGCCGTTCATCAGGCAATAACGTGCGAAGCGTTCGATCTCGAAGGGTGCGGGCGGGCCTTCGGGCAGCTCCACGCGGGCGTTTTCGATATCGATCACGACCTCGGCGCCGGGATGGTCCGCAAGCCAGCGGTGCGGCCGCGCCTCGATGACCACCGGAACAAAGCCGTTTTTGAGCGAGTTGCTGCGGAAGATATCCGCGATGCGGGTGCTGATGACGGCGCGCAGGCCGCTGTCGAGCAGCGCCCAGGGCGCGTGCTCGCGCGACGACCCGCAGCCGAAGTTATCGCCGGCCACCAGTATGGCGCGGCCTTCGTTTTCCTTGCGGTTGAGAATGAAATCCGGGTTGAGCCGGCCCTCGGCGTCATAGCGCCAGTCGTGGAAGGCGGCTTTGCCTAGGCCTTGGCGCCCGGTGGTGGTGAGAAAGCGCGCCGGAATAATCTGGTCGGTATCGATATTGTCGATATCCAGCACCATGGTGCGCGAGGCGATGCGGGCGATTTTTTCCATGGCGGCGCTTGCCGGTCAGGCAGTGATCAGTTCGCGCGGGTCCGCCACCGCGCCGCGTATCGCCGAGGCCGCGGCGGTGAGGGGGCTGGCCAGAACCGTTCGCGCCCCGGGGCCCTGGCGGCCCTCGAAGTTGCGGTTGCTGGTGCTCACGCACAGGCTGCCCGGCGGCACCGTGTCGCCGTTCATTCCCAAGCACATGGAGCATCCCGATTCGCGCCATTGCGCGCCGGCGGCCATGAACACCTCGTCTAAGCCTTCCGCCTCGGCTTCGCGCTTGACCTGCTGCGAGCCGGGCACCACCAGCATGCGCACATGGCCCGCCACCCGCCTGCCGCGCATCAGGCTCGCCGCGGCGCGCAGGTCGCTGATGCGGGAATTGGTGCAGCTTCCAAGAAAAACGATGTCCACGCCCCGGCCGAGAAGCGGCTTGCCCGGCTCCACGCCCATGTAGGCGAGGGCCTTATCGACGGCGGGATTGCCGCTGGAGGGCACCGGCTCGTCGATCTGCGCCGACATGCCGGGATTGGTGCCGTAGGTGACCATGGGGCGCAAACCGCCCGCATCGAGGCTCACTTCGCGGTCGAATTCCGCCTCGCCGCGATCCTCCAGATCGCGCCAGCGGTTGAGCGCCGCGTCCCAGCCGGCCCCCTGCGGCGCCATCGGGCGCCCGTTAAGCCATTCGTAGGTGGTGTCGTCCGGGGCGATCATGCCGGCGCGGGCGCCCGCCTCTATGCTCATATTGCACACGGTCATGCGCTGCTCCATGGTGAGCGCGCGGATCGTTTCCCCTCGGTATTGCAGGACCCGCCCGGTGCCGCCGCCCACGCCCATCCTGCGGATGATGGCCAGCACCAGGTCCTTGGCGGTCACGCCCGGCCCCAGCCGTCCGCTCACGTTCACCGCCATAGCGCTCGGCCGGCGTTGCAGCAGGCATTGCGTGGCCAGCACATGGCCCACTTCGGTGGTGCCGATGCCGAAGGCCAGCGCGCCGAAAGCGCCGTGGGTGCTGGTGTGGCTGTCGCCGCACACCACCGTGTGGCCCGGCCAGGTGGCGCCCAGCTCCGGCCCCACCACATGCACGATGCCGCGCTCGGGGCTGCCCAGGCCGCGAAGCTCGAGGCCGAATTCCCGGCAGTTCCCGATCATGGCGCGCACCTGGCCCGCCGCCGCCGGAAGCGCCACTTTATCCAGTTCCTCCAGAGTGGCGGCCGGCTCGGTGGGCGTGGAGTGGTCCATGGTGGCCAGCGTGCGCTCCGGCCGCCGCGCCGGCAGGCCGTGCTCGCGCAGCACGTCGAAAGCCTGCGGCGTGGTGACCTCGTGGATGAGATGCAGGTCGATGTACAGGACCGCCGGGGTGTCCGGGGTTTCCGGCGCCACCTCGTGGGCATTCCATACCTTGGCCAGCAGCGTTTGCTCAGGCATGCGGAATCAGCCTTTCTTGGCTATGCCTTCGACCGGCTCCAGCCAGCCTCGGGGGTCTTCGGTGCGGCCGTCGAACAGGCCGAAGAAGGCATCCTGAAGCGCCCGGGTCACTTCGCCCGGCTTGCCGCTGCCTATGGTGAGGCGGTCGAGGCTGCGGACCGGCGTGATTTCGGCCGCGGTTCCGGCCAGGAACACCTCGTCGGCGATGTAAAGCACTTCCCTGGGCAGGGCTTCTTGGATCACGGTGACTCCCAGCCGTCCGGCCAGCTTGATGACCGTGTCGCGGGTGATGCCGGGAAGAATGGAGGCGGAATAGGGCGGGGTGTAGAGTTTTCCGGCCACCGCCACGAACAGGTTCTCGCCGGCGCCTTCGCTGACCAAGCCGTCATGGGTCATCGCCAGCCCCTCCACGTAGCCGTTCTGCTGCGCCTCCAGCGTGACCAGCACGCTCGACAGGTAGTTGCCCCCGGCTTTGGCCAGCGCCGGGATGGTGTTGGGCGCCACGCGCTGCCATGACGTGCAGCACACGTCAACGCCTTCGTCGGTGCCGCCCAGATAAGAGCCCCATTTCCAAGCCGCCACGGCCACATGCACCGGCACGTTCTCCGACGGCAGTATTCTGAGGTCGCCGAAACCGCGAAACGCGACGGGGCGGATGTAGGCGCCTTCGAATAGCTGGTTTTCCGCAATCACCTTATGGCAGGCGGCGTTGATTTCATTGGGGGTGAAAGGAATGTCCAGCCGGTAGATCTTAGCCGAGTTGTACATGCGCCGGGTGTGCGCCCGCAGGCGGAAGATA